>NZ_JBSXPH010000001.1:0-3446886 GCF_054073625.1 Naumannella huperziae
CCTGCTCAAGCTCATCGCCTGGGTCGAGACCGAGTTCGACGTGACCGTCGACGAGGCGGCCCTGGACCCGGACAACTTCCGCAGCGTCGACGCCATCGACGCCCTCGTGAACCGGCCGGCACCCGTCGGGACCAACTGAACCGCTCGACCCGCTCGCACGGCGTGGGCACGCGGTGGCCGGGACCGTGTCGGCACTGGCGTCAGCCGTTGCGGGACCCGGCCGCCGCGCAACGGGCGCGGGCAACTGACACCTGTGCACGCGCCGTGAGCACGCACGCCGGTTCATCCGGGCCGGCGAGGAGGGATGATCGATGGACAGTCGTTTCCTGACTGCCGTACTGAACGCACGACGACCGGTGATCATGGAGCTGAAACGACGCTCGGCCGACGGCGAGGAACTGTTCCGGGGCCGGACCTCGGCACAGATCGTCGCCGCCTACACCGACGCCGGGGCCCCGTGTCTGTCCGTCGTGACCGGCCGGTGGTTCGGCGGGGATCGAGATCTGCTGGACGAGGTGGTCTCCTGCACCGATCTCCCAATCCTGCACAAGGACTTCTTCACGAATTCCTCCCAGCTCGTTGCCTCACGCGACGCCGGGGCGTCCGCGGTGCTGCTGACCGCAACCCTCCTGCCGGACCGAGCAATGGCGCGGCTGGTCGAGAAGGCACATGACCTTGGCCTCACCCCGTTCATCGAGGTCGCCGACGAGGCCGAGATCGCGGCGCTTCCCGACGCCGAGGGTTGCATCGTCGCCGTGAACAACAAGGACATCAGGAAGCGGGAACGCGGCGAACCCGACCGTGAGCGAAGCCTGCGACTGCTGTCGCAGATCAGGGCGACGGGCAGCCGCTGCCCGGTCAGCGCCAGCGGCATCGACAGCGCCGACGATGCCGCCCGGTTGCTACGCGCCGGCTATCGCGGGCTCCTGGTTGGGACCGGCCTACTGCAGGCGGCCGATCTGTCCTCGTGGTGTCGAACCGTGGACGAGCTCGTCGGCGTAGCCGGCGGCAAGCTGTCCTGACGGCGCGACCGACCCGAGCGCCGGATGATCGGCCGACAGCCCCTGCCACTCCACGGCGGGCGGTACGCCCAGCTCCTCCGCCGCCGCCAGGACGCGGGAGGCGAGTGCGCCTGCCTCGGAGAGTCGGCCGTCGGCGATCAACGCCTGGGCGACTCGCAGCGGGCGCTCCTGGTCGTAGGGATCCAGCGCCATCGACCGCTCCAGGAGACGGACGGCCTCCCCAAGATCACCATCGCGCAGGGCGGCGACGAGTACGACGTCGATCAGGCCGAGCGACCGGCGCCGAACGGCCTCCCGCCTCACATCGACGAACTCGTCGTCGACATCGTCTGGCAGTAGCGGACCGGCGAAGGCGTCCAGCGCCGCCCGAGCCGATCGAAGCTCGTCGTCCCCGCGTGCGGTGACTGCGGCCTGGGCAAGTTCGTCGAACTGGTGCAGGTCGACGACACAGGAGGCCAGGCTCAGCGTGGAGCCGCTGCGAACCACCAGCCCGGGATAGCTCTGGCGTACCCGGGTCAATACGTTCTTCAGCCGGCGCTGGCCGACGCCTCGAGCCGCCCCCGGCCACATCTGCTCGGCCATGAACTCGTCCCTGGCCGAACCGCCGGTCAGGACGAGGTACTTCACCAACTGCTCGGCGCGGCCGGGACCGACCAGAGCCGACCGGCCACGAGCTATGCGGAACTCACCGAGCACGCGCACCTCGAACTGATCGCCAGAAGCACTCCCGGTCGTCACCGGCCCGTGCGGCAATCCCGCCCGGAGCACATCGACCAGCCGCTTCTCGCGACGCTCGGGAAGATCGGGCACGCCCAGTCCGGCCGACCTGTCGAAGGCGGCCACCAGCGAGGCACCGGCACTTGCGGTGCGACCCGCCACGTCGTGCACGTAGCCCGTCAGCAGTTCGGCCTTCCACCGGGCGCCCGGCGGAATGTCCCCTGCCTCGAGCATCTGCTGCAGGGCCGCGCCGGCCTGCGGCTCGCCCTGTCGTGCTCCGAGGAAGGCCTCGGTCATCGTCACGAGCGTCGGATCCTCGACCCGATGATCACGTGCCTCCTCCAGCAACCGGTTGGACGACCCCTGGGCACCCACCATGGCGCAGGCATCGGCTGCCTCGCAGAGGAACAGCAACCCGCCGCCGTCGTTGATCAGTTGCCCCAGGTGGGCAGTCGCGATGGCGAGCTCACGCAGGGTCATCGAGCCGTCGCCACGGTTGGCCGCGATGATCATCCGCGTCCATGCCGCATGTCCCGGGACCCAGTCGATGCCGAGCAGATCCGCGAGCGAGGTGGCTTCCTCGAGCATCTCGAGCGAGCGGTCGGATTCGCCACTCAGCGCCTGCAGCCGTGCCTCCGCCACCAGACAGAGCATCCGGTCGATCTCGGTCTCGCTGGAGAGCGCCAGCCGGTTCAACAACGCCGCGCCCTGTTTGGTCCGACCGGACGCAGCCAGGACGTGGGTGGCGAGATTCCGCCGAGCCTCCGTGGCGCGGGCCGCCTCCGCCAGCTTGCCCCAGGTGATCGCCGCCTGTCGCATGGCATCCTCGGCCCGCCGCAGGGTTCCGCCGTCCGGAGTCAGCGCGAGGAACATGCCGAGCGCCTCGAGCAGGCTGGCATGCGCACGGCTACCTTCGGGCACCCCGGAGTCGAGAAGCTCCACGACCCGGGAGAGTCCTTCGGAGTCGCGTAGCCTCGCCCGCTGGATGAGCAGCTCGCCCTCGACCTCCAACGCCAGCTCATCGCTGTGCCGGCGGGTGACCCGGAATGCCCAATCGATCACTTCCCGCTCCTCGGCGAGCTGGCCCAGATTGCGATGCGCCCTGGCCAGGTGCATCAACACCCGCGGGGAGCTCTCGGCCACCCGTCCGAGGCTCGCCACCAGGCTGACGAACTCAGCCGGCGGAATCCGGTTGATCCCAGACGTCGGCAGACTCCCGAGAAGCTCGGCCGCATCCTCGGCCAGGCCGCTCTCGACCAGGAGCGTCGCAGCCGCGGCCTCGGCGCGGTGCGAGACCAGTAGGGGCGCCCCGCGTCGCGCCAGATCGGGGTCCAGGGGGGCGGTGGCCGTCAGCGAGTTCCTGGCCTCCTGGCACAGCCGCGACCACCCGTCGGCACCCACCGCGAACGGGATTCCGGCCCCCAACAGCCGGCGCAGCAGACCTGGCTCGCCCAGGTGCGCCATCAGGCGGTCATTCACCTGGGGGAAGGCGGCAACCTGGGCCATCAGGAGCCGATCGCGATGATCCAGGTCAGCGGCATAGTGGTCGATCAATTGGCGGATCAGGTCGGAGTTCTGGACGAGCATCGTCGCCGACGCCATCCGATCGGCTGACCGCATGAGCCGTCGGACCATGATCTGCAGCAGGGCGACCCAACCCCCGGACAACGAGTGCAGCATCGGGCCGAGCCGCTGGCCGTCCTCGTCACCGAGTTGAAGCCGAGCCAAGGTGTCGGACTCCATCTCGTCGAACAGCAGATCCTGGGTGTTGAATCGCTCCGCATCCCCCTGGAACTCCAACGCGGCCAATGGATCCGGCAGTACTCGGCTGCTGATCAGGACCCGGAGCGAACCGCCGCAGCGGGTGAGCTCGGCGAGCCACTCGGCGGCATCGTCGGTGAGCATCTCGACGTTGTCCACCGCGAGCATGCCGCACCCGACAGATTTGGTGAGGCACTGACGAGCCGTTGCGATGTCCGCCAACGCAGATCGGCTTCCCGTGGTGGCCTTGAGTTCCGCGACCAGCGTCGCGTGATCGGCCGGCTGGTCGCGGGCCAGCCGAATCAGCACGCCACCGTCGGCTGCGATCAACTGCTCGAGCAATTGGGTCTTGCCGAGCCCACCGCCCGCTTCGATGAGCACGGAGCGCCGGAATCTGCGGATCTCATCCACCAACCGGCGCCGCACGACCTTCGGGGGTTCCACCACGGAGTCCACCCCCTCTCCTCGGTCCCCGTCACGACACGGCAAATCCGGGGAGTCCCTTCTCCGACGGAGATTCGGAGCACAGGACAGGGCCTCGGGTGCCGTTCCAGGTCGCCTTGTGAGCGGCCTTCGCACGGTCACGCTACAGCGCCACCGGCCCACTTTTCGGCTCGTCCGACGACAAGGACAACCGGCCGCTGACGACGGGCGGACCGATCGCCGGCGGCGGCCCGACTCCGCTACCCGCCGTGGACTGCGGCTCCACGACGACTGCTGTGCAGATCAGCTCATCCATCACCAGCCAGGTCCCGGAGATCACATCGCCCGTTGGCATGACGTCGGCGGCGGGATGGAGGATACGCCCGCTGAACGTGCCGTCCGCGGCCACCGACAAGACCACCTCCCGGAATCGCAGCTCACACCGCGTGAGCGGGTACCAGGCCTTGAATATCGCCTCCTTCGCACTGAAGAACACGGTCCTCCAGTGAATCTGCGGGTCCGTCGCGCACCGCCTGTCCAATTGCCGACACTCGGCGTCGCTGGCGGTCAACCGCGCAACGCCCGTGGGCAATTGACTGTGCGGTTCGACATCGATCCCGATGCCGGCGGCCGACCGCGCCCGGGCGACCGCGGCCGCACGGTATCCGTGGCAGTGCGTGAGCGAACCAACAAAGCCCTCGGGCCACAGCGGTTCGCCCCGCGATCCACGCCCGACGGTCGCGTGTCCCAGCCCGAAAGCCGACAGCGCACGTTGGGCGCAACGCCTCGTGGTTGCGAACTCGGCGCGCCGGCTCGGGACGGCTCGGGCCAACCAGCCGGGTTCGGGTCCCGGTCCCAGCGAGACCTCGGGCGTCGGATCATCGGCAGTGGCGGCCGCCGTCACCACCGCGTCCGGAAGGATCCGGTCGAACAGGGATGCCGCGCCGACGCTGCGCGGACCCGACAGCCGCCGGCGTTGCTCGGCCGAGGGCCGACCGGCGTCCGCGACGGCCGATGTCATCGCTTCAGGCCCACCCCGGGGGCCTGAATACGTCGATCGGCTGCCGGTTGCCGGAGCGCGGAACCGTCGGCCCAGTACAGATCGGGGTGGCTGCGCATGGCGTCCTTGGCGACGGCGTCATGCAACAGCAGGCCCGGGTGGCGCTCTCCGCGCCCGGCGCTCGATGTCCGGATCGGCTGCAGCGCACCCGCGCGGAGAAGAACGCTGACGGCGCCCAGGACCTCGGCGTGGGAGACCCGCGGCGCCCCCGTCCGGCCCGGCGCGCTTCGTGCCGTGACCACCGTTCGACGGCTCCGCTGCGACGAGGCGGCCGCCCGGCCGCCAGCGCCACGCGAACTCGAGCCCAGCGGAGCGGACCGCCCGTTCGACCGGCTGTCGGCGGGGGACGAGTCCGACCCCGTCGGCCGGGCGGCCCGCCCCAGCAGGTCGAGGTAGACGAGTTCGGTCTCGGGGGAGGGATCGACGCCCAACTCCTCGGACAGGATGGTCTGTAGACGCCGGTACTCGTGCAGCGCCTCGGCCCGGTTCCCGACCGCCTTGTGCGCGGACATCAGGTCGCGGTACGCGCTTTCCCGATCCGGGGCAACCGCGATCGTCTCCTTCGCGATTCGGACCGCGCGGGGATGATCATGTTCGGCCATCGCGGCCCGATAGCCGAGCTCCATTGCCGCGATGCGCAGGGCGGTCAGGACGTCGCGCTGCTCGCCCACCCATTCGCCGTCGTGCTCGGCCATGAACTGGAACCTCAAGCAGCGCAGCGATTCGTCGACGAACGCGGCGGCCTCGGCGTTCGCTTCGTCGGCGAGAGCGGTCCGTGCCGCCGCGACCAGGTGGTGTGCGCGTCGAACGTCGACGACGATCTCCTCATCGGCCGCCGGGCCGAGGTCGAGAACGTAGCGGCCACAACTGAGCACGATGGGCTCCGCGATCTCGGGGCGCCAGCTTCCTACGAAGGTGCGCAGTCGGCTGATCAGCGATCTGAGCGCGGAGGCCCAGGTCGCGGGCAGTTCGAAGGGCCAGATCGTTTCGCCCAGCTCGTCTCGTAGAACGCCATTCGGACCGGCAAGGGCCAGCCGGGCAAATGCCACCCGGGCCTGAGGTGACGACAGGTGGTGAACATTCCCGTTGCGTTGGACGGTCAGCCGACCCATCAGGTTGATCTCGGTACGCATCTCTTCGCTCTCTCGTCCGTCGTAGCGACATGTCCCGGTCAGTGTGCAGAGCCGGGGTACCTGCCGGGCACCGAGAGCCGGGTGCACCGATCGGTACCGACGAGGTATCGGATATAGCCGTGCCGGATCGATCGCCGGATCGACGGCGTCGCTTTCGTCGTGCAGGCAGCAATCGTCGGATGATTGACGGCGGATCCGGAACGAGCGGGTCCGACCGCACCGGGTCGTCCGCAGCCAGCGGGATGGGCCGTTCGGCCAGCGGTGAGGAAGGCGGCCGGCGCGCCGCGACCAAGATCACCAATCCATGATCATCTTCAACCGGTACCGCGGCGACCGCCGGCGCTCGGGCGAGCCCGTACCCACCGGTACGGTGACGGGCGACGATGATCATCAGAGATGTCGGCGGGGCGCCGGGCGAGGCGCTGCGGCGTACCAACTCCGAGAAGAACCGGACGGCCCGGAATCGGGCGTCACGAAGAAGCGACGGGCTGAACCCGGCACCGCGGAGTGGTGTCCCCGCGGCCCGGATTCAGCCCGTCGCAGAGATCACTCGCCCCCGCGGCCGCGGTTGCGCAGGGCGGCGATGCCGCCCGCGATCGCCGCCAGGCCGGCGAGCACGGCACCGCCGGTCTCGCCACCGGTGTCGGCCAGCGGCGGGCGGGCGCCGGTGCCGTTCCCGCCCGGCGCCGCGGGCCCGGGCGCGCCCGGCGTACCCGAAGCACTCGGCGTACCCGAATCACTCGGGGATCCGGAAGCACTCGGGGATCCGGAAGCACTCGGCGAGGCCGTCGGCGAACCGCTCGCGCTCGGCGAGGCGGTGCCACTCGGCGACGCGGTCGGCGAGGCGCTCGGGGTCGGCCGAACCGTCGGCCAGACCGCGACCACGGCGGGCCGCGGCACCGAGTCGCCACCGTCGGGCCAGTTCGACGACGGCTGCTCGAAGCTCGCATCGTCGCTCTCACCCGGGTGCTGCACGGCCACGCAGATGCGGCCGCTGCCGTCGCCGACGACCCACGGCCCACAGGTTTCGGCCGCCACCGGCACCGACAGGAACTGCTGCACCTTGCCGCGATCCGGACCCTCGGTGGGCACCGCGAACAGCCCGTCGTTGTGGCCCAGCGACGACGGCTGCCCGTCGGTGGAGATCCACAGGTTGCCGAAGCTGTCGAAGGTGACATTGTCCGGGCAGGAGATCGGCGAGACCTGCGACTTGTCGAACCCGGCGAAGTAGCTCGTCGGATCGTCGGGCACGCCACAGACCAGGAACAGGTTCCAGGCGAAGGTCAGGGCGCCCGAGTCGTTGCCGTCCTCTATCAGCTCCAGGACGTGGCCGTCCTTGTTCTCCGGGCGCGGGTTCGCCTCGTCGACCTGGTCGCCCTCGCGGCGGCTGTTGTTGGTCAGGGCGATGAACACGTGACCGGTGACCGGGTTCGGCTCGGCGTCCTCGGGGCGGTCCATCTTCGTCGCACCGACCTTGTCGGCGGCGAGCCGGGTGAAGATCAACACCTCCTCGACGCTCATCCCCTCGACCTTGGACTCGCCACCCACCACCAGCGGCAGCCACTCGCCCGTGCCGTCGAACTTGCCGTCCGCGGGCAGCTCGCCCGAGCCGTCGATCTCGCTCTCCGGCGAGTTGCCGGTGAACCGCGCCACGTAGAGGTCGCCCTCCTCGAGGCAGCCGACGCCGGCCTGACCCGCGGAGATGAACTTGTAGAAGTAGTCGAAGCGCTCGTCGTCACCGGTGTAGGCGGCCGCGCGACCGTCCTCGGTGATCCGGATGGTTGCCGCCTCGTGCTTGAACCGGCCGAGGCCGGTCCGCTTCTTCGGCGTGCTGTCGGGATCGAACGGGTCGATCTCGACGACCCAGCCGAACTTGTTGACCTCGTTCGGCTCCTTGGTCAGATCGAAGCGGTCGTCGTAGCGCTCCCACTTGCGCTCGGTCGCGCCGCCCGAGATGCCGTAGCGGGCGAGCCGCTCCGCGGTCACCTCATCGGTGATCTGCTCGGCATTGGCGAAGTACTGGTTGAAGTTCTCCTCCGCGGTCAGCCACGTACCCCAAGGGGTCAGGCCGCCCGAGCAATTGTTCAGGGTGCCGTTGACCCGGGTGCCGCTCGGGTCGATCGAGGTCTGCAGCAACTCGTGGCCCGCGGCCGCGCCGGTCAGCTCGAACTCGGTTCCGGTGTGCAGGCGGCGGTTGAGCTGGTGGTCGACGACCGGCTCCAGGGGGCCGGTGTCGCCCTCGGGACGGCGTACCGCGACGATCGACAGGCCGTGCGCGGCCCAGGCGATCTTGACCTGCTCCTCGGTCGGGTTCTCCGGGTCGTAACCCGGGAACATGATGTATTCGTCGGTGTACTCGTGGTTGTTCACCAACAGGTCGGTCTCCTCGTCGATCTCGAGGAAGCCCAGGAAATCGCTGTTGTAGCCGAACTGTTCGACCTGCGCCGCCGCGGTCTGGTTGGCCGGGTCGAAGTCCGGCGCCGAGCTGAACAGCTTGTCGCCCCAGGCGATGACGACCCGCTGCTCATAGCCCTCGGGCACGACCACCGCATCGGCGGTCGACGGCGAGATCGCATCCCAGGCGATTCCGGGCCGCGCATCGGCGAGTGCGGTACGCGGGCGCACCGTCGCGTCGAAGGCAACGCCCAGCGCCGCTGCGCCGCCGACCACCATGCCCGCCTTGAGCAGGCCGCGCCGCGACATCGAACCGATGATGTCGCCCAGGTAGGGGTTGTCGGACTTGTTGGGCACCTCGTGGAAGCAGGCATCCCCGCAGCGCATCTTGCAGGTCAGCGACGAGCGGCGCCCGCCGTGCGCCTCGGACGTGAAGAGCGGGAGCAGTTTTCGACGGGTCGGCGTGGCCATGTTCTTAGGTTCTCCTTATTAAAAATGAGTTCCGGTACACAGCAACGCTCCCGCCCCCGGGCGGCGGCCCGGCGAACGCGAGGTGAACACCAGACGACGAAATCCCGCGGCGGTCCGGGGTCAGCGCCAGGTCATGATCACCTTGCCGGAATCCCCGTCCCTGGCGGCTGCGAAGGCGGTCGGCCAGTCGGCGTAGGGCACCCGATCGGTGATCACGCCGGAGATGTCCAACCCGCTCTGCAGCAGCACGCTCATGGCGTACCAGGTCTCGAACATCTCCCGGCCGTAGATGCCCTTGAGCGTCAACATCTTCAGGACGATCTCAGCAAAGTCGATGCTGATCTCGCGGCTCGGCAGGCCGAGCATCGCGATCCGGCCACCGTGGGTCATCGCGTCGATCATCTCCCGCAGTGCCGCGCCGCTGCCCGACATCTCCAGCCCGACGTCGAATCCCTCGGCCATCTCCAGCTCGGCGAACAGCCCGCGGACGGCTCCCGGCTCTGCCCGCACCGCCCTGCTCACCCCGAGCCGCCGGGCAAGATCGAGCCTGGCCTCGGACAGATCGGTGATCGCCACATGTCGGGCGCCGGCGTGTCTGGCGACCATCGCCGCGAGGATGCCGATCGGGCCCGCGCCGGTGACCAGCACGTCCTCGCCGAGACAGGGAAAGGCGAGCGCGGTGTGCACGGCATTGCCGAAGGGGTCGAAGATCGCGGCGACGCCGGGATCGATCTCGATCTTGTGCACCCAGGCGTTGCCGGCCGGGATCGCGACGTACTCGGCGAACGCCCCGTCGACGTGTACGCCGATGCCGCGTGTGTTCTGGCAGAGCTGGCGGCGCCCGGCGCGGCAGTTGCGGCAGCGTCCGCAGACCAGATGCCCCTCCCCGGAGACGAAGTCGCCGACGCGTACCTCCGTGACCGCCGAGCCCACCTCGACGACGTCGCCGGCGAACTCGTGCCCCACCACGAGCGGCGCGCGTACCGCGCCGGCGGCCCAGTCGTCCCAGGCCTCGATGTGCAGATCGGTGCCACAGATGCCGGTCGCGGCGACCCGGACCAACACATCGGACGGTCCGATCACCGGCTCCGGCACCTCGGCCAGCTCCAGGCCCGGCTCGGGGCCGCGCTTCACCAGCGCCTTCATCGCGCCCCTCTCGCTCGTCCTTGCAGCCGCACCACCTTAATGGGGAGCCGCAGGCCACGGTCGCAACTGCCTTCTGGCTCCAGCGCTACGTCCAACCCACACGGAGGGGCAGGCTCAGGCATCAACCACCTTGGCCAGCAGGCGGGTGAGGGTACCCCGCTCGGTCTCGGTGAGGGCCGCGAACACCGTCGAGTCGCCGCCGGTCAGCTCGCCGCGCTTCAACTTGTGACCGAGCTCGCGGCCGGCCTCGGTCGGCTCGACGACGGTGGCCCGGCGGTCGGTGGGGCTGGGAGATCGGCGTACCAGCCCCTTCTCCTCCAGCGCATCGACGACCTCGGTCACCGAGCGCGGCGCGATGTGCAGCCGCTCGGCCAGCCGGGACAGCCGCAGTTCGCCGGCGCTCCAGCGCAGCACGACCAGGAAGGCGCGCGCCTGGTGGGCCGCCAGGCCGTAGGGCTCGAACGCCGCCACCCGCGCCTCGCGCACTCGGCGGGCGGCGAGCATCACCAGCCGGCCGAGCGACGGCTCGTCGTCGCCACGCTCATCGGTTCGGGACACGGGAATATCCTAGCGATTGGTGTGGTTACCAGATAGTGAGGTAACCTCATCATGTCTTCGCCCGGATCTTCCTCCCCCGGAAGGCCGGATCTTTCCCACGGAAGGGAGGTACGCCCATGGCAGCCCCCGACACCCACCCGCACCGGCCGGACGGCCCCGGCGGCGGCCCCGGCCGCCGACTGAGCGAGGCCGACCGGCGCCAGCTCGACGAACACCCCGTGAGCCTGCGCCGCGTCGCGGCCCTCTTCGGGCCGCACCGGGCCCGCCTCGGGATCGTCACCGTTCTGATCATTGCCTCGTCCGTCGTCGGACTGGCCACCCCGTTCCTCACCCGGGCCCTCTTCGATCGGGCCCTCCCCGAGCACGACGTGCCGCTGCTGCTGGGACTGGTCGGCGCGATGCTCGGCGTCGCGGTGATCAATGCGATCTTCGGCGTGATCCAGACCTGGCAGTCGACCATCGTCGGCCAGCGGGTCATGCATGGCCTTCGGACCAGGGTCTTCGCGCATCTGCAGCGGCTGCCGCTGGACTTCTTCACCCGCACTCGCGGCGGCGAGGTCCAGTCGCGGCTGACCAACGACATCAACGGCATGCAATCGGTGGTCACCACCACGGCAACCTCGATCGCCACCAATGTCACCACCGTGATCGGCACCGCGATCGCGATGCTCGCCCTGTCCTGGCAGCTCTCGCTGCTCAGCCTGATCGTGCTGCCGCCGGCCGTCTGGTTCACCCGCAAGGTGTCGCAGATGCGGCGCGAGGTGACGATGCAGGCACAGCGCAAGCTCGCCGACCTGCAGACCCAGATCGAGGAGTCGCTGTCGGTCTCCGGGGTGCAGTTGTCCAAGACCCTGGGATCGGGCAACCAGCTCTCCCGACGGTTCGCCGAGTCGTCCGAAACCCTGACCGAGCTGGAACTGCGCTCCCAGCTCGCCGGCCGCTGGCGGATGGCCACCCTGTCGGTGATCTTTGCCGCGATCCCCGCGCTGATCTATCTGATCGCCGGTCTGCCGGCGACCGGCGCCGGCATCTCGATCGGTACGCTGGTCGCGTTCACCGCCCTGCAGGCCGGCCTGTTCCGCCCGCTGATGGGGGTGCTCAGCGTCACCGTCCAGGTGAACTCCTCGCTCGCCCTGTTCTCGCGGATCTTCGAGTACCTCGACCTGCCCGTGACGATCACCGACCCGGACGAACCGAAGCACCTCGATCCGCGCCACGCCCGCGGCGAAGTGACCTTCGACGACGTGTCGTACGCCTATCCGGACGCCGACGGCGAGGCCCTCACCGGGATCGACCTGACCATCCCGGCCGGCTCGACCCTGGCGGTGGTCGGCTCGACCGGTTCGGGCAAGTCGACGCTGGCCGGGCTGGTCTCCCGCCTGCACGACCCGACCACCGGCGGCGTGCGGATCGACGGTGTCGATCTTCGCGAGCTGACCCTGGAGAATGTCGCCGAGCTGGTCGGCGTCGTGTCCCAGGACACCTATCTGCTGCACGCCTCGATCGCCGACAACCTGCGCCATGCGCGACCGGACGCCACCGACGACGAGCTCGTCGGGGCCGCTCGGGCGGCCCAGGTGCACGAGATGATCATGGAACTGCCGAAGGGCTATCACACCATCGTCGGCGCCCGCGGCTACCGGTTCTCCGGCGGAGAGAAGCAGCGGATCGCGCTGGCCCGGACCATCCTGCGCGATCCCGCCGTGCTGGTGCTGGACGAGGCGACCTCCGCCCTGGACAACACCACCGAGCGGGCCGTGCAGGCGGCGCTGGACGAGCTCTCGCACGGGCGTACCACGATCACCATCGCGCACCGGCTGTCCACGATCCGCGATGCCGACCTGATCATGGTTCTTGATCATGGGAAGGTCGTCGAGCTCGGCACGCACGATGAGTTGATCAACCGCGACGGCCGGTACGCCGAGCTGCTCCGCGCCCAGCAGCCGGCACTGGTTGCCGCCTGATCAGACCAGCGGCGCGTAGAAGTAGGTGGTCCGCTCGGTGAACGCGCCCGCGTCGTCGACGTCGAAGAAGTCGGCAAACTCGACCGCGACCTCGCTGCCGTCCTTGAGCACGCCGTCGAAGCGGCCCTGTACCGCGGCGCGACCGCCCGCGACCAGGACCCGATCGACGGTGTGCCGCCCCTCCGCGATCACCCGGTCGCCGGTGTAGAAGGCCAGGATCGCCGCGCGACCGCGCAGCGGCTGATATCCCGGGCGGGCGTAGACGGCGTCCTCGGCGAACAGCGCCGCCACCGCCTCCGCATCGCCGGAATCGACCGTCGGGTAGTAGTGGCGAACCCGTTCCTCCACCTCGGCCATCGCCGTCCTCCTCACCGTCGCGATGTGCCCATTAGACCGCATCCGGCGTGCGCAGCGCAGACGCCGACCGCCCGAACCAGCGCTGCACCGCCCGGCGCAGGCTCCGCTCGTCGCCGAGACCGCAGGCCCGCGCGATCGCCGGCAGCGAGGCGTCGGAGTTGATCAACATCACGTACGCGCGTTCGCGCCGCACGGCATCGACGATCCCCTGGAAGGTGGTGCCTGCCTCGGCGAGCCGCCGCCGCAGGGTCCGCTCGCTGAGGTGCAGCACGGCCGCGGTTCTCGCCATCGTCGGAACCATGGCCAGCCGCCCTCGGACGTGGTCCTCGACCTGACCGACCAGACCGTGCACGCCACGCCGCGCCGCGAGTTGGGCATCGAGCAACTCCGTCATCCGCCGGTGGCACAGCGGGTCGGTGGTCGGCAGCGGGCGATCGAGCAGCCGGCGCGACAAGATGAGCGAGGACACCTCACGGTCGTGCCGGACCCCGTCGCCGAACAGTTCGCGGGCCAGCGCCGGATCCTGCGGCGCGGCAAAGGCAAACTCGGCCCGCACCGCGATTGCCGGACCGAGCGCCACCCGCAGCAGCCCGACCACGCTGGCGAACAACTCCTCGACCACGAACCGCTCGACCGGCGCCAATTCCGGGTAGGGCCGAACGACGAGCGACAGCCCGCTGGCGCCGACCCGCGTCTCGATGTCCGTCAGCGCGCCGGCCAGCGCGCGGTATGTCATCCCGGTTCGCACGGCCAGCTCCAGCGAACTCGCCGACAGCATCGCCAGCCCGAGAACGCCCCAACTGGTGACGGTCTGGCCGGCACCGACGATCAGCCCGAGATCCGCGCGGCCGGAGATGTCGCGTGCGCCGGCCAGGAAGGCGCACGCCTGCGCCGCGGTCAGTCGCAGGTCCGGCAGCGCCAGCAGCGGATGCGACAGGCCCGCGCCGGCGAGCGCCGGGCCCAGGTCGAACCCGTGCGCCGCGCCCACCTGGTCGGTCAGCCGGACGATGTCGGGATCGACGATGCGGGCACTCACTGAGCCAAACCTAGACCCGAATGGGTAACCGTCGCTCAGACCTGTGGCCGCTGTGGTCCGCTGGACGGCCGCAGCTGTCCTCACGAACGCGACCACCACTGCGTAGCGTGAGAGATCAGTCAGACCTTGGGTGACCAGGCCGAACAAGGGTCGGCGACGACATGGGCCGACGGAGGGCGAGCAATGACCACACCACCGGTCGAGAGCGAACGAGTGACCGCGACGGCCGCGAAGGTCCGGGGCGAGCCCGTATCGGGGGGCGATCCGGGCGTGGTCGACCGTCGCGACACCGTCGGCATCGTCGGCGCCGGCCCGGCCGGGCTGGCGATGGCCCGCGCCCTGGCCGAGCGCGGCATTCCCTACGCCCAGTTCGAGCGCCACCATCGCATCGGTGGCATCTGGGACATCGAACGCGCCGACGGACCGATGTACGACTCGGCCCACTTCATCTCCAGCCGGGACACCTCGGCCTTCCTGCGTCACCCGATGCCGAGCACCTATCCCGACTACCCGGGCCACCGGCAGGTCCTCGCCTACCTCGACTCCTTTGCACGGCGCTACGCCCTGACCGCCGACATCTCCTTCGGCGTCGCGGTGCACCGGGTCGAGCAGGACGCCGACGGCCACTGGCTGGTCACCACCGCACCGGTCGGGAACCCCGGGACCACCACGACATACCGGTTCCGTGCACTGGTCTGTGCCAGCGGCGCCCAGTGGCATCCGCGGCTGCCCGGCATCCTCGACGACTTCGCGGGCGAGGTGATGCCGGCCCAGCGCTTCCGCAACCCGACCGAGTTCGCTGGTCGGCGAACCCTGGTGATCGGGGCGGGCAATTCCGGTTGTGACATCGCCGCCGACATCGGTCGGGTGAGCCCCGGCTGTGTACTGAGTGCGCGCCGCGGCTACTGGGTGGTGCCCAAGCACATCGCCGGCGTACCCACCGACATCGCCGACGGCGCCTTCGCTCGGCTGCCGCGCAGGGTCCGGCGTGCCTTCGCCGAGCTCGCGCTGCGTCTCAGCGTCGGCGACGTGCGGCGCTTCGGGCTGCAGAAGCCCGACCACCATCTGCTCGACTCCCACCCGATCATCGGTACCCAGATCATCGATGCACTCGCCCACGGCAATGTGATCGCCAAGCCCGACCTGGCCCGGATCGACGGCACCAGCGTCGAGTTCGTCGACGCCAGCCGGGCGCAGTTCGACACGATCATCGCAGCGACCGGCTACGAGCCCCGCGTGCCCTACGCCGAGGCATATTTCGGCGGGATCGGCGACGACGAGCTGTATCTGGGTACCTTCTCCCGCCGGTTCCGAGGCCTGTTCCTGCTAGGACTCGGAGAGAGCAATTCGGCGGGGTTCTTCCTCTTCGACACCGCCGCGGCCATGATCGCGAGCCACTTGCTCGACGAGGATCGGGCCCCGGCCGCGGCGGCACGCTTCCGGCATCGGATTGCAACCGAACGCCCGGACCTGACCGGTGGTCTGCGCTTCACCGACTCCCCGCGCCACCATGGCTACGTCGACTCCGAGGCCTTCGTCGCAGCCGCGGACAAGATCATCGCCGCGCAGGGTTGGTCCCACCCGTCCCGGCCACCCGAGACGCCGGGCAGCGCGGCGACGGGGTCTGGCAAACCCGCCCGGCAGGAGTACGCCGGACGCGTCGCCGTGGTGACCGGCGCCGGGTCGGGGATGGGCCGCGCGCTGGCGCTCGAGCTCGCCCGCCGCGGGGCCGCACTCTCGTTGTGCGACCGCGACCCGGCCGGCCTGGCCGAGACCGCACGGCTGGCCCTGGCGATCGGCGCGCAGACGCACCATGCGGTCGTGAACGTGGCCGAGCGCGACGAGGTACGGGCCTTCGCAGCCGATGTCGTCGCGGAGCACGGCGCGGTCAACCTGGTGTTCAACAATGCCGGCATCGCCCACCACGGGCCGGTCGAGCAGACCGACCTCGCCGTCTACGACCGGCTGATGGACGTGGACTTCTGGGGCGTGGTGAGCGGAACCAAGGCCTTCCTGCCGCACCTGATCGCCGCCCGCGACGCGCATATCGTGAACACCTCGTCGTCGTTCGGACTGATCGCCGCCGGCGGCCAGAGCGCCTACAGCGCGGCAAAGTTCGCCGTCCGCGGCTTCACCGAGTCGCTGCGGATCGAGATGCTCGCCAACCACCCACATGTCAAGGTCTCCTGCGTCTTTCCCGGCGGCATCCAGACCGCCATCGCGCGCAATGCCACCGTCGCCGCGGGCATCGACCAGGCCAGAGCCGCCGCCCTGTTCGACGAGCAGCTCGCGCCGACCACCGCCGAGGACGCCGCCCGGATCATCCTGCGCGGGGTGCGCCAGGGCCGAGCCCGGATCCTGATCGGCATGGACGCCTGGCTCCCCGACATCTTCGCGCGGCTGACCGGGTCCGTCTACCATCGCCTGTACGCCGGGATCGACCGCAAGACCACCGAGGAGATCAGGGGGAACGCGGTTCTCGACTCGGGCACACTGGAGCAATGAGCGTCAGCGTGTTCGACCTGTTCAAGATCGGCATCGGACCGTCGAGCTCGCACACCGTCGGGCCGATGCGGGCGGCCGCCCGGTTCGCCGAATCCCTGGCCGCGGACGGTCACCTCGACCGGGTCACCCGGGTCCGCGCCGAGCTGTTCGGCAGCCTCGGCGCCACCGGCCACGGACACGGCTCCGAGCCCGCCGTGCTGCTCGGCCTGACCGGCGAACAGCCCGAGACCGTTGACACCGACGCGGCGCCCGGGCGTACCGCCGAGATCCGCGAGACCGGCAAGTTGACGCTCGCCGGCACCCACCCGATCGCCTTCGACGCCGATCAGGACCTGATCCTGCACCGGCGTCGCTCGCTGCCGTTCCACCCGAACGGGATGACGTTCACCGCCCGCGCGGGCGAGGAGGTGGTCGCCGAGCGCACCTACTACTCGATCGGCGGCGGCTTCGTCCTCGACGACGACGGCTCCGGACAGCCCACGCTCGCGCCCGACCCGACGCCGATCCCCTACCCGTTCCGGACCGGCACCGAACTGCTCGCGCTGTGCACCGAGCACGGCCTGTCGATCAGCGAGCTCGCCCTCGCCAACGAATGCGCCCGCCGGCCGCAGGAGCAGGTGCGCGCCGGGCTGTTGCGGATCTGGGCGGTGATGCGCGGCTGTGTCGACAAGGGCTGCGGTACGCCGGGTGTGCTCCCCGGTGGCCTTCGGGTACGCCGCCGCGCCGCGGAACTGCACCGGCGGCTGGCCGACGGCGGCGAGGGCGCCGACCCGCTGGCGGCCATGGACTGGGTGACCCTGTGGGCGCTGGCGGTGAACGAGGAGAACGCCTCCGGCGGCCGGGTGGTGACCGCCCCCACCAATGGCGCCGCGGGCATCATCCCGGCGGTGCTGCACTATGTGGACCGGTTCGTGCCCGGGACCGATGACGAGTCGATCATCAGATTCCTGCTGGTCGCCGGGGCGCTGGGCTCGATCTACCAGCAGACCGCCTCGATCTCCGGCGCCGAGGTGGGCTGCCAGGGCGAGGTCGGCACGGCGTGTTCGATGGCGGCGGGCGCCCTGGCCGAGATCCTCGGCGGCAGCCCCGAGCAGGTGGAGAACGCCGCGGAAATCGGCATGGAGCACCATCTCGGGTTGACCTGCGATCCGGTCGGCGGCCTGGTCCAGATCCCGTGCATCGAACGCAATGCCGTGGCCTCGGTCAAGGCGATCACGGCCGCGCGGCTGGCCCTGCACGGCGACGGGGCGCACACCGTCAGCCTGGACAAGGTGATCAAGACGATGATGCAGACGGGTGCGGACATGAAGGTGAAGTACAAGGAGACGGCGCGCGGCGGGCTCGCCGTGAACATCGTCGAGTGCTGAACGTGGCCTGGATCACAGGTTGGTCACAACCTGACGGGCCGGCAGGCGTACCCTGAGTCGGCCGGGCAGAATGCCGGACATCGGTAGCTGTGCACGTCAACGAGGACGTCCGGCACACCCCCCCCTGCCACCAAGGATCGTCGGGCACGTACCTGCCCGTGGAAGGAATGTTTCGGCAATGGCCACAGTCAGTTTCGATGACGCCACGCGCGTCTACCCGGGTTCGGACACCCCCGCCGTCGACAAGTTCAGCCTGGACATCGGCGACGGCGAGTTCATGGTGCTCGTGGGCCCGTCGGGTTCCGGCAAGTCGACCGCGCTGCGGATGCTCGCCGGCCTGGAGGAGGTGAACGCGGGCACCATCTCGATCGGCGACCGCGACGTCACCGACCTCCCGCCGAAGGACCGGGACATCGCGATGGTGTTCCAGAACTACGCGCTGTATCCGCACATGACCGTCGCGGACAACATGGGCTTCGCCCTGAAGATGCAGAACGTGCCCAAGGCCGAGCGCGACAAGCGCGTGCTCGAGGCCGCCAAGCTGCTCGGCCTGGAGGACTTCCTGGCCCGCAAGCCCAAGGCCCTGTCCGGCGGTCAGCGCCAGCGCGTCGCCATGGGCCGCGCGATCGTCCGCCAGCCGCAGGTCTTCTTGATGGACGAGCCGCTGTCCAACCTGGACGCCAAGCTGCGCGTCTCCACGCGTACCCAGATCGCCGCGCTGCAGTCCCGGCTCGGCGTCACCACCGTCTACGTCACCCACGACCAGGTCGAGGCCATGACGATGGGCGACCGGGTCGCGGTGCTCAAGGACGGCCTGCTGCAGCAGGTGGACAGCCCGCTCGCGCTCTACGACAAGCCGAAGAACCTGTTCGTGGCGGGCTTCATCGGCTCCCCCGCGATGAACCTGCTCGAGGGCCGGGTCACCGAGGGCGGCGTCGAGGTCGGCGACTACGTCGTCCCCGTGTCCCGCGAGGTGCTGGACCGGGCCGGCGGCGAGGAGAATCTCGTCCTCGGCATCCGCCCCGAGAACTTCGCCGTCGCCGATCAGGGCATCGCTCTCGACGTCGCCGTCGTGGAGGAGTTGGGCGCGGACGCCTACCTGTACGGCACGCCGGCCGGGCTCTCGGCCGAGAAGCAGCTCACCGCCCCGCAGGTGGTGGCCCGGATCTCCTCGCGGCGCCCGCCGGAGCGCGGCAGCACCATCCGCCTCGGGGTCGACCCGGCGCAGGTGCACGTGTTCTCCCAGCAGAGCGGGGATCGCCTCTCCGCCTGAGAACCGCGTCCGGTCGAGCGTCGCCGGGACCGGCGGCGCCCGACCGGCGACGGTGATTCCGGACGGCGTTCAGAGCGCGGCGACCACCGGTTCGGTGGTCGGGGCCGGGGAGCCGCCGGCCGGTTCGACGGTGACCGCGAGCGCGGTCGTCCCCGCATCGACGGGGGCGTTCATCACCACCCGCGAGTTCCCGCCCGCGACCAGGGCGTCCGGGATCGGGCGGCCCGCGCGATCGATCGTCCACAACTGATAGGTACGCCCGGCGCCCGGGTCCGGCAGATCCGAGCCGACGAACAGCGCCTGGCCCTGCTGGCGCGAGACGACGAAGGCGCCCCGGCCCCCGCCGGGCAGTTGCACCGCGAGGATGCGGCTGTCCGGCGCGGTCAGCGCCTCGTCCTGCCGCGCGGCAACGACCGCGGTCTGCCGCTCCAGCGCAAGGCCGCCCGCAACTCCCGCACCGAACGCGACGAGGATGGCCGCCGCGGCAGCGAGCGGGCGCAGCCAGCGCCGCCGACGGAACCGATCGGCCCGCGCCCCGTCGCCGGAGACGACGGGCGTCGGCGCGGTCGGCGGAGGCCCCACGGGGGGCAGCGGCCGGATCTGCTCGATGCCCTCCAGCACCCGCTCCCGGACCTGGGCCGGCGGCGGCTCGGCGACCGCCGCGGTGCTGTCGGCCAGTAGCTCGCGGAACTCGCCGAGCTCGCGTCGGCAGTCCTCGCACTCATCGAGGTGCCGCTCGAACCTGGCCTGGTCGGCCGGCTCGAGCGCGTCCACGGCGTACGCCCCGACCAGCCCGCAGATCGCGGGCTCGGCGTCACTCGTCTGCCTGCTGTCCATCACCCCTGCACCTCCAACGCGTCGCGCATGCCGATCAGGGCATCGCGAATCCGGGTCTTCGCCGTCCCGAGCGGCAGCTTCAGCATCGTGGCGACCTCCCGCTGGGTGTAACCGCCGAAGTAGGTCAACACCAGCGCCTCGCGCTGCAGTTCGGTCAGCGACCCCATGGCCCGGCGTACCCGCTCGGCGTCGAGCCGCGCGTCGACGTGGTCCCAGACCTGGTCGGGGCGCGTGTCCCGGGCCGCGGTGGCGGCCCGGGCGTCGGCGTCGTCGCGGACGGTGGCCGCCTGCGCCGCGCGTACCCGATCGACCGCCCGTCGATGGGCGATCGTGGTCAGCCAGGCCGCCACGCTGCCCCGCGCGGGGTCGTAGCGGGCCGAGAGCCGCCATGCTTCGAGATAGACCTCCTGGGTCACCTCGGCGGCCTGCTCCGGCGAGCGGACGATCCGCTGCACGAGCCCGAAGATTCGCGGACTGGTCCGGTCGTACAGCGTCGCGAACGCCTCCTGCTGGCCGCGCGCGGCGCGGTCCAGCAGCTCGGGCAGATCCGCCCCTTCGTCCGGCACCGATCGCAGGTGCCGGCCGGCCGAGATGGTCTCCCGGCCGGCCGATCCGTCCGTCATGGCCTCAAGCCTCGCACGACGTGATCACTGCGGCAGCAGTACGCCGTCGATGATGTAGACGGTCGCGTTCGCGGTCTGCACGTTGCCGCAGACGACCTTCGCGCCGTTCACCGTGAAGCTCTCGCCGCTCCCCTCGACCTTCACCTTCTGCTCCGGGTTGAGCGTCTCGTGCTCGCCGGCCAGCTCGTCGGGCGTGAGCCGGCCCTGCACCACGTGCATGGTCAACACATTGGTGAGCAGCCCGCTCGGATCGCCCATCGCCTTGTCCAGCGTCTTCTTGTCGAGCTTCTCGAAGGCCGAGTTGGCCGGCGCGAACACCGTGATGTCCTCGGCATTGTTCAAGGTGTCGACGAGCTTCGCCTCCTTGACGGCGCTGACCAGGGTGGACAGCTCCGGGTTGTTGCTGGCGGCGGTGGCGACCGGTGCGGTCGACATGCCGTCGAAGGATCCCGCGCCGCTCTTCGGGATGGCCGAGCACGCCGGGCCGAACGGCTCGGCGGCCGCCGCTCCGGTCTGCGCCGACGACGGCGACGACCCGGTGGTCGCCTCCGGCTGCGAGCTGGCGCTGGGGGCGCCGGTCTGTGTCGGACCGGCGGCGTTCATGTTGCCGCAGGCCGCGCCGGCGACGAGGACGGCGGCGGCGCCGAGTCCGAGCAGACCGCGACGCAGGGCAATCGAAGACTTGATCATGATGAGTTTCCCTTTCCAGGTTTCCTGATCATGGTTCGGAGCGGGTCGGGATCCGGATTGGTCGATTCGCGATGATCTTTCGCCGATGATCATTCCGGCATCACGAACTGGATCTCGTGCCAGCCGCGGGCGCCGTCGGGGAACACCCCGGTGCGCTCCTCGGGTTGGGTCCGGCCGGTCCCGTCGGTGGCGCGGACCCGCGCCCGGTGACGCCCGGGCGCTCCGTCGAAGGGCAGGTACCACTGGCGCCACAGGTCGATCCCGGCGTCGTCGGCGAGCCGGGCCGGGCGCCACGGCCCGTCGTCGATCTGCACCTCCACCCGCGCGATCCCCCGGTGCTGGGCCCAGGCCACCCCGGCCAGCACGGGCGCAGTGGGGTCGAGCTTGCCGAGCGAGCGCGGAACATCGATCCGGCTCTGGGTCAGGATCGGCGCCTCGGTGGCCCAACCGCGTTCCGTCCAGTACGCGGTGGCGCGGTCGTAGCGGGTGAACTCGATCCGTTCCAGCCACTTGGTGGCCGACACGTAGCCGAACAGGCCCGGCACCAGCATCCGGGCGGGGAAGCCGTTCTTGTCGGGCAGCACCTCGCCGTTCATCCCGACGACGATCATCGCGTCGCGGCCGTCGCTGACCGCGGCGTACGGCGTGGAGCAGGTGTAGCCGTTGTCGAAGGAGTGGCTGAATACCTGGTCCACGCCGGGCTGTACGCCGACCCGCTCGATGATCTCGGTGAACGGTACGCCCAGCCAGCGCGCCGTGCCGACATAGGGCCCGCCCACCTCGTTGGACACGCAGGTCAGGGTGATGTCGCGCTCGATCATCGGCAACCGCAGCAGGTCGTCATAACTCAGGGTGAGCGGCCGGTCCACCATGCCGTCGATCGTCAACTGCCAGTCCCCGGGGTCGCGGCTCGGCGTGACCAACGCGATGTCGACGCGGTAGAAGTCCTCGATCGAGGTGCGAAACGGCGTCATGCCCGGCAGTTGCGCGCCGGGAGGTGGCGCCGGGGCGGGCTCCGTGGGTGTCGGCAGTGGCCCCCGGCCGGGCCCGGACCCGCGGGCCCGCGACCCGATCGCCCCCGACCCGGCCAGCCCCCCGGCCGCCAACACCCCGCCCACACCCAGCGCCACCAGCATTGTTCGCCGCTCCCGGCCGAGCGCCGCAACCGCGCGGTCATCGCCCGCACTCCGCCGGAGCCGGCGCAGCAGCAGCGAGAATCCGGCCACGCCCACGACGAGCGTGACCAGCGACGGCACCGCGTCCCAGCCCGTGGCACCCGGCCGCGCCAGCGCCAGGACCAGCGGGATCGCGCCGAGCGCCGCGACGGCGGCCGCGGCGCCGCGCGGGTGCCGCGGGCCGGCCAGCCCGATCGCGAACGCGGCCCCGAGCAGCACCACGAACACGGCGGCGATCAGGACCGGCTTGTCGGCGGTGCCGAGCGTGCGG
The DNA here is from genome assembly GCF_054073625.1 of Naumannella huperziae. Taxonomy (NCBI): domain Bacteria; kingdom Bacillati; phylum Actinomycetota; class Actinomycetes; order Propionibacteriales; family Propionibacteriaceae; genus Naumannella; species Naumannella huperziae. The sequence continues at coordinate 22,784 of NZ_JBSXPH010000001.1, forward strand.
ACCGCGAACTCCTTGGCCGGCGTCGGGGCGGCGTCGATCAGGGTGGCCCCGACCACGGTCAGCGGCCCGGCGCCCGGGCGTACCAGCGCGGCCGTCAACTGGCCGGCGGCCACGGCGAATGCTGCCGCCACGACACCGGTCGCCGCGGCCAGAGTCCGGCCAGCGATCGCTCGATTCACACCCGTGGTTCGGAGCGGACGGGGATCCGGATTGGTGAATCGTCGCCGCGACTCGGCGATCCGGGCGACACCACGTGCCAGAATGACCAGATGCCCCGGTTCGTGTCGACCAAGCCGGATGCCCGACTGATCCAGCTCCCGTGGGAGGTGCCGCTCGCCGACTGGCCGGTGGACAAGCTCGTCGCGCTGCCCCGCGGCATCTCCCGGCACGTCGTGCGGTTCATCCGCGTCGGCGACGAGACCTATGCCGCCAAGGAGGTCATCGAGCACCTCGCCGTGCACGAGTACCGCCTGCTGCACGACCTGAACCGGCTGGGTACGCCGTCGGTCGAACCGGTCGGCGTGGTGACCGGCCGGGTCGACGCCAACGGCGAGCCGCTGGACCCGATCCTGCTCACCCGGCATCTGCAGTTCTCGCTGCCCTACCGCGCGCTGTTCACCCCCGGCGTGCGCTCGGAGACCGTCGGCCGGCTGCTCGATGCGATGGTGGTGCTGCTGGCCAAGCTGCACCTGGCCGGGGTGTTGTGGGGCGATGTGTCGCTGTCCAACATCTTGTTCCGCCGCGACGCGGGAGAATTCGCGGCGTACCTCGTCGATGCCGAGACCGGCGAGCTGCATGATCAACTCACCGACGGCCAGCGCGAACACGACCTGATGATCGCCAAGATCAATCTGTTCGGAGAGTTCAGCGACCTGGAGGCGGGCGGGATGCTGGACGAGGCGCTGAAGCCGGAGTTCCTGGTCGAGACGATCGAGCACCGCTACCGCGAGCTGTGGAACGAGCTGACCGGCATCGAGGAGTTCGACGGCTCGGAGATGCACCGCATCGATTCGCGGGTACGCCGGCTCAATGCGCTCGGCTTCGACGTGGCCGAGCTGGACATCACCACCGACCTCGACGGCTCGACGGTGCGGATCCAGCCGAAGGTGGTGGACGCGGGGCACCACTCGCGGCGGCTGATCCGGCTGACGGGCCTGGACACGGAGGAGAACCAGGCCCGCCGGCTGCTGAACGACCTCGACACCTACCGGGTCCGCACCGACCAGCAGAGCGCCGACGAGGCCGTGATCGCTCACCAGTGGCTGACGCGGGTGTTCGAGCCGGTGCTGGATGCCGTGCCCGACGACCTGCGCAGCAAGCGCGAGCCCGCCCAGATCTTCCACGAGGTGCTTGATCACCGCTGGTACATGTCGGAACAGGCGGGCCACGAGGTGCCCATCCTGGATGCGGCGAAGGACTACACCGACACCGTGTTGCGCGAGCTGCCGGACGAGGCGATGTCACCGGATTCGGTGCTGCCGATCGAGCAGCACGGCCGCCGGCTGGTCAACCCGTTCGACCCGTCGCAGGGCTATGTCGACGAGAACGACGACGACCGGCCCTATGACCCCTGGGAGGACGGCACCGAGGAACCGGCCGCCACCCCCGCGCACGACTATCTCGACATCGACGCCCTGCGGGCGCGGGCCAAGGGCTGAGCCGCGGGCTCAGCGGCGGCCCTCGGGTCCGAGCAACTGGCGGGCGATCACCAGCCGCTGGATCTGATTCGTGCCCTCGAAGATCTGCGCAACCTTCGCCTCGCGCATGAACCGCTCCACCGGAAAATCACGGGTGTAGCCGTAGCCGCCGAGCACCTGCACGGCATCGGTGGTGACCCGCATCGCCGTGTCGGTACAGGTCAGCTTCGCGACTGCGGCATCGCGAGTGAAGTCCATTCCCGCGTCGCGTTTGCGGGCCGCATGCAGGTACGCCGCCCGCGCCGCGTCGACTCCCGCCGCCATCTCCGCGAGCAGGAAGCGCAGGCCCTGGAAGTCGGCGATAGGTCGGCCGAACTGATCACGCTCCAACGCATGGGCGCTCGCATGATCGAGCGCGGCCTGCGCCAGACCGGTCGCACAGGCAGCGATCCCGAGCCGACCCGAATCCAGTGCCCCGAGCGCGATCTTCGCGCCGTCGCCCGGCTCGCCGATGATCATCTCCTCGCCGACGATGACGTCGTCGAGGCTGATCATCGCCGTCGGCGAGGCGGTCATCCCCATCTTCTTCTCCGGCGGCGCCGCGCTCAGGCCGGGCGCATCCCCCTGGACCAGGAAACAGGACAGTCCGCGACTGCCCTCGTCGCCGGTGCGGGCGAACAGCGTGTAGTGATCGGCGTACCCGCCGTGGGTGATCCAGGCCTTGGTGCCGTTCAGCCGCCAGCCGCCGTCGATCCGCTCGGCCCGGGTGGCGATCCGGGAGATGTCGGAGCCCGCCTGCGGCTCGCTCAGGGCGTACCCGCCGAGCGTCTCGCCGCCGATCACGCCCGGCAGCAGCCCGGTGCGCTGCCCGGCGCTGCCCCGGTGGGCCAGCGGCCAGGCCGACATGATGTGCACCGAGACCCCGACGCCGACGCTGAACCAGGCGGCGGCGACCTCCTCCAGTGCCTGCAGGTAGGTCTCGTAGGGCTGCCCGGCACCACCGAGCTCGACGGGATAAGGCATCCCGAGCATCCCGAGCTCGCCGAGCTGCCGGAAGGCCTTGCGGGGAAACTCCGCGCGCTCCTCGGCACCGGCCGCGGCCGGCTCCAGCTCCGCGCGGGCGAATTCGCCCACCATGCCGACAATCTCGCGGGCCTCCTCGCCCGGCAGCAGCCGCTGCACCATCGCTCGCATCGTGTCCCTCCTGGCGCGATCGGACCGGTACTGAAAATGCTACTGGAGTACCGCTCCCAGGACGAGTCCAGCGGGCGTCGCCCGCCGCGGGATCGGCCGTGGCGACCTAGGATGTGCCCCCATGGCGCGAATCCAGTTCCCCCGGGTGCGGCTCACGGGTCGGCAGGCCCAGCTCCGCGATCAACTGTTGACGCTGCTGCTGTCCGAAGGCTTCGCGCACTTCACGATGGACGACCTGACCACCCGGCTCGGCTGCTCCAAGCGCACGCTGTACGCCCTCGCGGACTCCAAGGAGCAGCTCGCCACCAGCATTGTCCGGCTGTTCTTCAAGCAGGCCACCGAACACGTGGAGTCACGGGTGGCCCGCTCCCGTGCGCCCGAACGGCGGCTGATCGCGTACCTGACGGCGGTCGCGGAGGCGCTGAAACCGGCGTCGCGGGAGTTCCTCGCCGATGTCGCCGCCTTCCCGCCGACCCGCGAGGTCTACCGCGCCAACACGAGCTGGGCGACGATGCGGGTGCGCGAGCTGATCCTGGAGGGCACCACGAAGGGCAGCTTCCGCAACGACACCGACGCGGGCTTCGTCTCCGAGGTGGTCTCGGCGACCATGACGCGGATCGGCACCGGCAGCATCCAGGAGGCCACCGGGCTGACCGATTCGGAGGCCTACGGGCAGTTGGCCCAGCTCGTGGTGGCGGCGATCAAGCGCTAGCGGCGGTACCGACAGGCCCGGGGCGCGTACCGCCAGAACGTGGGAGAATGGCTGGATGCCGGGTACACGCATTGCCGCCATCGGGCACTACCAGCCCGCTCGGGTCGTCACGAACGCCGAGCTGGAGACGATGGTCGAGACGACGGACGAATGGATCACACAGCGCGTCGGGATCCGCGAGCGTCGCTGGGCGGCGCCCGAGGAGACGGTTGCCGACATGGCGTTCGCGGCCGCGCAGGACCTGCTCGACAAGCACCCCTTCGACGTGACGCGGATCGACATGATCGTGGTGGCGACGTGCACCGCGACCGACCGCTCGCCCAATACCGCGGCACGGGTGGCCAACCGGCTCGGCATGGAGCACGCCCCGGCGACCATCGACGTCAACGTCGCCTGCTCGGGTTTCCCGCACGCCGTGGCGCTGGCCCAGCAGGCCATCGCCACCGGCTCGGCGGAGAACGCGCTGGTGATCGGGGCGGAGAAGCTGACCGACTTCACCGACTTCACCGACCGCTCGACGATGGTGCTGACGGCCGACGGGGCGGGCGCCTTCCTGCTCACCGCCTCCGAGACGGACGAGATGTCGCCGGTCGTCTGGGGCTCGGCACCGCCGCTGTCGGATGCGGTACGCATCGAGGCGGCCGAGGGCTTCAAGTTCGCCCAGAACGGTAACGCGGTCTACCGCTGGACCACCCGCGCGCTGCCCGAGATCGCGCAGCAGATCATCGCCAAGGCCGGCCTCGAGCCGACCCAGCTGGACGCGATCGTGCTGCACCAGGCGAATCTGCGGATCATCGAGCCACTGGCCCGCAAGATCGGCGCCCCACAGGCCAGGGTGGCCACCGACGTCGTCGAGTCCGGCAACACCTCCGCCGCCTCGATCCCGCTCGCGCTGTCCAAGCTGCAGGACTCCGCCGACCCGCTGAAGCCGGGATCGAAGGCGCTGCTCTTCGCCTTCGGCGGCGGCGTCGCCTACGCGGGGCAGGTCGTCACCATCCCCTGAGCGGCCGTCCCCCGAGCGCGGGCCCGGTTCACGCCGTCCAGAAGTCCCAGAAGCGCAGCAGGATCAACACGGCCACCGTTGCGTACAACACCACGACCGGAACCGCGCCCGCTGCCGCGAGCACCCGCCGCAGCCCGGCCGGCGACGGGATCCGCTCCTTGATCAGGTTGTCGACGGTGACGAGGACGAAGATCGGGATCATCGCCGCCCAGACCACCATGCAGTACGGGCACAGCGCGCCGATCACGTACAGACTCTGCGCCATCAGCCAGGCCACGAAACCGATGCCGAAGATCACTCCGGCCTGCAGTCCCCACCAGATCCATTGCGGCAGCTCCAGCCCGGCGGCCAGCAGCACGCCGAGCGTGATCACCACCGCAAAGGCCGCGATCCCGATCAACGGGTTGGGGAAGCCGAACGCGGAGCCCTGCGCCGAGTTCATGACCGACCCGCAGGACAGCACCGGGTTGATGCTGCAGCTCGGGCGGTACGCCGGGTCGGCCAGGCTCTGCACCTTCTCGATCATCAGCACCAGCGCGGCCAGCCAGGCGATCGCGCCGAGCACGGCCAGCATGACGCCGCCGGTACGCCCGCCGAGACCCTGCTCGGACCTCTCGCTCACGCCGCGGCCAGCGCGCGGTCGATCGCGGCCGGCAGCTCGGCGAAGCTCTGCAGCTCGACCTGGCGGCCGTCGATGAAGATCGTCGGCGTGCCCTGCACCCCGAGCGCCTCCCCGTCGGCGGCGTCGGCGGCGATCCGCTGCTCGGTTGCCGGGTCGTTGTAGGCCGCCTCCCATGCGGCCATGTCCAGCCCGAGGTCGCGCGCGAACCCGCGGAAGGTGTCGTCGGCCGGGACCTGCTGCTCGGCCCACTCGGTCTGGGTCTGGTACATCTTCTGATACATCTGCTCCCACTTGCCCTGCTGGCCGGCGGCCTCGACCGCCCGTGCGGCGCGCATGGCGTTGAAGTGGCTCGGCACCGGGAAGTAACGCGCGACGAAGTTGACCCGGTCGCCGTAGGTCTGCCGGGCCTGCTCCATCGTCGGGTACAGCGCACCGCACGCCTCGCACTCGAAGTCCAGGAACTCCACCACGGTCACCTTGGCCTCGGGCGGCCGGTTCAGGTAGACGCTGTTCGGCCGGACCAGCTCGGCCGGTCCGGCCTCCGCGGCCTGGCGGTCACGGATCGCGCCGCCGACCACCACCACGATCCCGATCACGACCGCGGTGGTGACGAGCAGGGACAGCGAGATGATGATGTTGCGTTGAATGGCGGCCTGACGCTTCCGGCGTTCCAGCTCGGCCGCGGCTCGGCGGCGCGCATTGCGGGGCAGGGGGGCTCTGGGCTTCGACATCGGGGGACTCCTCTCCAACGTCAGCAACGCCCCCGCCCGCGCCCCGGTTCCTATCCGAAATGGAACCGAGAAGCCTTGCCAACAAGCGGCTCCCGCACGCGCACCGCGTCGCCGACGGCCACCCGCCCGGGCCGGGCCACCGCGCAGTCCAGGCCGAAGTACACCTCCGGCCCGCGGCGCCGGTAGCCCGCCAGCGCCCGCATCAGGGTCCCCTCGGGTCGGCCGCGCTCGCCGATGTCGATCACCGCACAGCGCGGCACCGGCCCGCGGATGATCAACTCCGCCGAGCCGACCGCGAGCCGGGCACCTGCCGGTAGCGCCTCCAGCTCCGGGCCGGCGGCATCGTCGACGGTCAGGTTCGCGCGGAATCGCTCGTCGGCGACCGGTCCGCCGATCCGCCCCGACAGCTCGGCGAGCGCCGAGGTGGTGACGAGGGTGACGGCGCCGGAATAGACGATGTCGCCCGGCTCGGCCCGCGCCAGCACCACCGGCCGGTCCAGCAACGCCTCTACCGCCGCGGCGTGAGCGGACCCGACGGTCTGCAGCCGCGCCGCCCGACCCCAGTAGTCGGCGACCAGCTCCCCCGTCTCGACGAGCTCGTCGCGCACCCGGCGACCTCCGGGGAGGTCGAGCTCCAGCACCGGATCGTCCCAGCGCGCACGGACCGCGACCAGGCCGGGATTCTCCACGGTCCGCAACACGCGCCCGCGCTCGGGGTCACAGAACGCCAGGGCGCGGTCACCGAGGACGCCGGCCGAGCCGATCCCGGCCGCCGGCAGCGACTCGTGCCGCGTCCCCTTGACGGCGGCCCGGCCGACCCGGACCACCCGCCCGCTCATCGGTGACACCAACCCTGCAGCACGCCCGCCACAGTAATCCGCGCCCCGGGCCGCGGCCGCGTCGATAGGCTGGGCCGGTGACGTTTCGCCTCTACGACACCGCGACCCGCGAGGTCCGTGACTTCGTGCCGCTCGAACCGGGCAAGGTGTCGATCTACCATTGCGGGCTGACCGTGCAGTCGGCGCCGCACCTCGGCCACATCCGCAAGGAGGTCGTCTTCGACGTGCTGCGGCGCTGGCTCACCCGCCAGGGCAATGACGTCACCGTGATCGCGAACGTCACCGACATCGACGACAAGATCCTCGCCAAGTCCGCGCAGGCCGGCGTGCCGTGGTGGGCCCATGCGTACCGCTTCGAGCGCGAGCTGCACGACGCGTATGCGGCGCTCGGCTGCATCCCGCCCACCTATGAGCCCCGCGCCACCGGGCACATTCCCGAGATGATCGAACTGGTCGGCACGCTGCTGGAGCGCGGCCACGCCTATGTCGCACCCGACGGCTCGGGCGATGTCTACTTCGACGTCCGGTCCTGGCCCGCCTACGGCGAGCTCTCGCGGCAGCGGCTGGACGAGATGGAGCCCGCCGCCGATGCCGACCCGCGCGGCAAGCGCGACCCGCGCGATTTCGCCCTGTGGAAGGGGCACAAGGAGCCCGAGCCGCAGACCGCGTCGTGGCCGTCGCCGTGGGGCCGGGGCCGGCCGGGCTGGCACCTGGAGTGCTCGGCGATGGCCGGGAAATACCTCGGCGATGCGTTCGACATCCACGGCGGCGGGCTGGACCTGCGCTTCCCCCACCACGAGAACGAGCTCGCGCAGTCCCGCGCCGCCGGGCGCGAGTTCGCGCGCTACTGGATGCACAACGGCTGGCTCACCGCGGCCGGGGAGAAGATGAGCAAGTCCCTCGGCAACGGCGCGCTGGTCAGCGAGGTGGTCAAGCGCTACCCCCCGCGCGCGGTCCGGATGTACCTGGCGCAGCCGCACTACCGCTCCGCGGTCGAGTTCTCCGACGACTCGCTCGCCGAGGCAACGGCCGCGCTGGAGCGCATCGACTCCTTCCTGGACCGGGCCGGGGAGGTTGCGCCCGCGGCAGAGCTGCCGGAGGCGTTCGTCGCGGCGATGGACGATGATCTTGGTACGCCGAAGGCGTTCGCCGTGCTCTATGAGACGGTACGCCAGGGCAATGCGGCCCTGAATGCCGGCGACGACGACGCGGCGAGCGCCCGCGCCGGCGAGGTGCGCGCCATGCTGGAGGTCTTCGGGCTCGACCCGGCGGATCCGGCCTGGGCCGGCAGCATCGCGCCGGCCGACGATCGGCTCGGCACGATCGTGGACGAGTTGATCAACCAGTTGATCACCGAGCGTGCCAGGGCCAAGGCGGACAAGGACTTCGCCACCGCCGACGCGATCCGCGACCGGCTCACCGGGCTCGGCGTCGAGCTCACCGATACCCGCGACGGGACCGCCTGGTCGCTGGCGAAGGAGGGGTGATCATGGCCGGCAATTCGGCGCGCCGCGGCGCGGTGCGGAAGAAGGGCAAGGGAAATACGGCCGGTTCGGGCGGACGGGTCCGCCGCGGCCTGGCCGGCAAGGGCCCGACCCCGAAGGCCGAGGATCGCGTCTATCACAAGGCGCACAAGGCGAAGCTCGCCGCGAAGAAGGCCGCGCCGGCCCGGCGTAGTCCGAAGGCCACGGGCGCCGAGTGGATCTTCGGTCGGAACCCGGTGCTGGAGGCGCTGGAGGCCGGCGTACCCGTCCAGGCCGGATACGTCGCCGAGGGGGTCGAGCGCGACGACCGGCTGGCCGACATCTTCCGGTTCACCGCCGATCATGGGATCTCGCTGCTGCAGGTGACCCGCGCCGAGCTGGACAAGATGACCGGGGGCGGCGTGCACCAGGGGGTGGCGCTGAAGCTGCCGGAGTACCGCTACGCCCACCCCGACGACCTGCTCGATGCCGCGATCACCGCCGAGTCACCCGGCCTGGTAGTCGCGCTGGACTCGATCACCGACCCGCGCAACCTCGGCGCCATCGTCCGCTCGGCGGCCGCCTTCGGCGCGAGCGGCGTGATCATCCCCGAGCGCCGGTCCGCCCAGCTCACGGCCGCGGCCTGGAAGACCTCGGCCGGCGCGGCGGCCCGGCTGCCGATCGCCCGAGCCACCAACCTGAACCGCACCCTCGCCGCCTTCGCCAAGGCCGGGTTCACCGTCGTCGGCCTGGCCGGCGAGGACGGCGCGACCGACATCGCCGAGGTGCCCGGGCTGGACGGGCCGGTGGTGCTGGTGGTCGGCAGCGAGGGCGACGGCCTCGCCCGGCTGGTCCGCGAGCACTGCGACACGCTCGCCTCGATCCCGATCACCACCGATGTGGAGAGCCTGAACGCCGGCGTCGCGGCCGGCATCGCCCTCTACGAGATCGGCCGCCACCGGTGAACGAGCCGGCGGCCGCCCCGGTCGGCCGCCGCCGAGTCGAACTGATCGCCGCGACGGCGCTGGGCGCGGCAGCCACCGCCGCGCTGTCGGTGTCGATGTACGGCTATCTCGCCGATGCCGATCTGTGGCTTCGCTACCCGCTCGGTCGGGCCCTCGCCCGGCTGACCGGGTCCGGCCTCAACTTCGGATTCGCGTTCTGCGGCATCCTGGCGCTGACCGCCGCCTGGCTCTGGCTCGGCCGGGTCCGGCCGGCGATCCGCGAGACGATGCTGATCCTGACGATCTGGGCCTTGCCGATGATCTTCGGCCCGCCCGTGCTCAGCCGCGACGCCTACCTCTACGTCGAGCAGGGCTGGCAACTGCTCACCGGGGCGAATCCGTACACGACGGGCCTCGGGCAGGGCGGCCCGACCGCCGCGATGGTGCAGCACTGGGTCGGCACGACCGCCGTCTACCCGCCACTCACCCTGCGCATCCAGCAGCTCGTGGTGACCATCGCCGGCGCGGACGGCTACGCCAGCGTCGTCGGGATGCGGGTGCCCGCGCTCGCCGCCACGGTCGCGCTCGCCCCGATCTGTGCCGCCCTCGCCCGCCGCGTCGGCACCTCCCCGGCCCGGGCGGTGTGGTGGGCCGTGCTCAACCCGTTGACGATGGTCCACCTGGTCGGCGGCGCCCACAACGACGGCCCGATGGTGGCGGTCGCGGCGCTGGCCCTGCTGGTCGCGTACCGGGGAACCGCCGGCTCGTTCGTCGCGGCCGCGGCCCTGGCCGGGGTGGCCGGCGCCCTCAAGCAGCCCGGCCTCCTGTTCGCCGTCGCGGTGGCGCTGATCATGCTGCAGCGCCTGGACCTCCCCGACCGCCGCCGGCGCTGGCTGGCCGGCGCCGGCCTGGTCGCCGGCGCGATCGCCATCGCCGCGCTCGCCTTCCTCGCCGTCAGCGCGCTGTGCGGCCTGGGCAACGGCTGGCTTGGCACGCTGTCGGTGCCCGGGTCGGTGGTCACCTTCACCCCGGCCGACCAACTCGCCGCGCTGATCCAGCAGGTCGGCGCGGCGGTCGAGATCGAGGTGCCGGACGACCTGCGCCAGCGGCTGGTCTGGCCGGTCCGGGTGGTGTTGCTGATCGCTTTGGCGTTGCTCGTCCGGCGCTATCGCCGCTCGCCGATCATGCTCATGCAGAGCGGGATGCTCGCGTTCACGCTGGCCGGCCCGGCGATGCGCGGCTGGTACTACCTGTCCGGCATCACCCTGCTCGGCGTGGCGGGCTCGCGCCGGGTGCTGGCCGTCGGCACCGGGATCATCGTGATGACGCTGACCTCCGAGGGCTTCCAGGAGACCGCGCGGGTGGCGTACCCGCTCGGCTCGGGGCTGTTGGGGCTGACCCTCGGGGCGCTGGCGGCGGTCGCGGCGTACCCGTGGCTGTGGCCGCGCGAGACTCCGGGCGAGCATCAGCGCGTGAGCTAGATTTGCGGGCGTGACGAACATCGCCGAGGCCCTCAATTCCACCGCGGACGCGCTGCCCGAGGTCGACGTCGCCAAGGCCGGCGAGGCCTACCGCGCCATGCTGTCGGTGATCGGCGCCGTCGAGCCGCGGATCGCCGACGCCATCCGAGCGGAGCTGACCGACCAGCGCGGCTCGCTGAAGCTGATCGCCAGCGAGAACTACGCGTCGCTGCCGACGCTGCTGACGATGGGCAACTGGCTGTCCGACAAGTACGCCGAGGGCACCATCGGTCACCGCTTCTACGCCGGCTGCCAGAACGTCGACACCGTCGAGGCGACCGCCGCCGAGCATGCGCGGGAGCTGTTCGGGGCGGAGTACGCCTATGCGCAGCCGCACTCCGGCATCGACGCCAACCTGACCGCGTTCTGGGCGATCCTCGCCCACCGCGTCGAGCAGCCGGCGCTCGCCGAGCAGGGCGCCAAGAACGTCAACGAGCTCGACGAGGGCGCCTGGGAGGCGCTGCGCAAGCAGTTCGGCGAGCAGCGGATGCTCGGGATGAGCCTGGACGCCGGCGGCCACCTCACCCACGGTTTCCGGCCCAACATCTCCGGCAAGATGTTCCACCAGCGTTCCTACGGGACGAACCCGCAGACTCAGCTCGTCGACTACGACGAGGTCGCCCGGCTGGCCCGGGAGTTCCGGCCGCTGGTGCTGATCGCGGGCTATTCGGCGTACCCGCGGCGGATCGATTTCGCCAGGATGCGCGAGATCGCCGACGAGGTCGGCGCGACGTTCATGGTCGACATGGCGCACTTCGCGGGGCTGGTCGCGGGCAAGGTGTTCACCGGCGACGAGGACCCGGTGCCGCACGCACACGTCGTCACCACGACGACCCACAAGTCCCTGCGCGGGCCGCGCGGCGGCCTGGTGCTGGCCACCGAGGAGTACGCCCCGAGCGTGGATCGCGGCTGCCCGCTGGTGCTCGGCGGCCCGCTGTCGAACATGATGGCGGCCAAGGCGGTCGCGCTGGCCGAGGCCCGCAGCCAGGCCTTCCGCGACTACGCGCACGCCGTCGCCGACAACGCGCAGTCCTTCGCCGAGTCGTTGATCAGGCGCGGGGCGACGCTGGTCACCGGCGGCACCGACAACCACCTGGTGCTGCTCGACGTGAGCGGGCTGGGGCTGACCGGTCGGCAGGCCGAGTCGGCGCTGCTCGATGCGGGCATCGTCACCAACCGCAACGCGGTGCCGAACGACCCGAACGGCGCTTGGTACACCTCCGGCGTCCGGTTGGGTACGCCCGCGCTCACCTCCCGCGGATTCGGCGCGGACGAGTTCGACGTCACCGCCGAGATGATCATGGACGTGCTGGCCAACACGACGCCGGTGACGGCCAGCACGGGCAAGCCCGGCAAGGCGAAGTACGACCTGGCCGACGGGGTCGCCGAGCGTACCCACGCCCGGTCGGCCGAGTTGCTGGATCGGCACCCGCTCTACCCGGGCCTGGAGCTCTAGACGCTGGAGCTCCAGGCCACTGGAGCTCGGGGCACGAGGCGGGTCAGCGGGAGAAGAGCTGGCCCGCCAGGCTGACCAGGAAGTTCCGCAACGAATCCGGCAGGTCCCGCAGGTACCAGGTGTCGGGGGCGTGGTACCACGACAGATCGGTCGGATCCGGCTCGTCGGGATCGTCGTCGGCGGCGACCATCGCATCGACCCAGCGCTCGGCGCCGCCGAGAACCACGGCATAGGGCAACAGCTTGGAGATCGTCGCCAACTCCTTGCCCTTCGGCGCCTCGTCGGTGGGCCGCGTCTGCAGCTCCCCCGCCAGCACCTCGAGGCCGCGCAGGGTGGCCGTGCCCTTCGGCGTGCGGGCCGGCATCTCCTGGGCGACGAACAGCAGGCCCAGGCCTAGCAGGATCGCCGCCAGGCCGACCAGGCCGAACGTCGTGAACGCGGCGAGCACCGCCGTCAGCGCCACCGCGCCGACCAGGAAGATCAGGGCGCCGCGGTGCCAGACATTGCGGGTCGAGTCCGGTCGGCGCTCGTACCAGCCATTGGCGACCATCTCGCCGTAGAGCTCCGACTGCACCTCGGCGATCGCGTCGTTGACCCGCGACCCGACGTTGGAGACCAACACCTCGGTTCCGTCGGCCGGAGCGACGGCGTCCAGCAGCCGACGCTCATAGGGCTGCAACGAGTCGTCATCGGCATCGTCGCGGCGGGTGAACGACCAGTCGGCGGCGGCATAGGCCGACCGGGCCGGCAGCTCGGTGATCAACAGGTGGCCGCGGACCGCCAGGTCGACCACGGTCGCGACCACATCGATCGGGTCCACCCGTTCGTCGACGAGCGAGCCGACCTCGCCCGGCCGCACATCGCTGGTCACCCGGAAGTCGGCCTCGCCCTTGCCGACCGGCACGAACTCGGCGACCGCGATGACCTTGGTCCCGCCGGCCCGGTCGACGCCCGTGCGCCGGTGCAGCAGATAGACGGCGATCCCGCCGAGGGCGAGCAGCGCGGCGGCCAGGCCGAGCTGCAGCGGCCCGGCGCTGAACGCCCGGCCTAGCGTCCACCGGTAGTCCAGTTGCTCGTTCACCTCGACCGCCCCCGGCGGGAACAGCACCTGCACCGTGACCACCTCGCCCGCGCCGCGCGGGCCGTCGGTGAACGTCGGCACCGGATCGGCGCCGGTGCCACCGGAGAACGACCGGCAGCTCGCGGTCGCATTGGGCGGGCCGGCCTTGCAGTCCAGCGAGCGGAACAGCCCGGGCACCCGGACCTCGCCGGTGATCTGGCCCACCGGGACGGACAGGCCCTGCAGCATCCGCCAGGTCAGTTGCTCGCCGTCGATGCGGCCCTGCACCGCGCCGGCGACCCGGTAGGACATGGTCACCGGACCCGTGACGCCCTCGGTCGGCACGACGATCTCGACCGCATCGCCCACCGGGTTGACCCGCGGCGCAAGGTCGCGGTCGCCGGCCCGGGCGGTGACATCGCTGATCGTGTACACGTAGTCGGCATCGCCGACGGTGCTCTCCCGGGTCGCGATCCGCTGGGTCAGCTCGGCGGGCGGCGAGCCGTCGAAGGTCAGGGTCTGCTCGACGTACAGCAGCCCGCTGGGCTCCAGCCGCGCCTGGACGTCCATCGTCGCCACATCTCCCGGTGCCGCCTGGGCGGGCAGCAGCGCCACGAACCAGGCGAGCAGCGCCAGCGGGATCAACAGCCGGGCACGTCGGGCACGCTTCGCGATCACGTCATCCTCCGGGTCGGGCCGGCGGCCGCCGAGCACGGCCGCGAGAGCTTTCGGGTCACCCTACGACACCCGGCGGTCGCCGGGCGCCGCACCATTCTGACGCTCGCGCGTCCCGGAGCGCCGGCGAATCGCGCGCCGGCGCGGCGCCCGCGCCGCGAGATGCGGGCGAGAGTCACCCGGGTGCGCCGGGCGTACCCGTCGCGCGGTGACCCACCGCGGTCTAGGGTGACAGCGTGAGCCAGTACCCCGGTTATCCGCGACCTGCGCCCGTCGCCGCGCGCGGGGCGAATCCGGCCTATGGCGGCTCGCCGTGGGGGCCGCCGACCGGCCCGCGGCCCGGCGGGTACGCACCGCCGGGCTTCCCCGCCCCCCAGGCGCCGCGCCCACGGCGCCGGGGCCCCTGGGGCGTGGTCCTCGGCGCGGCCCTGGTGCTCGGCATGATCGGCCTCGGCGTACTGATCGCGAACTCGCTGTTCGGGCAGGCGTCGACCGTGCCGTACGCCAACGAGGACTACACGCCGCCGCCGGTCGAGCAGCCCGACGACATCCCGGTCCCGGAGACCTACGAACAGCTCGACGAGTTCCTCTACGCCAACCCGGTCAATGCCGAACGCGTCGCCTCGCCGATCCGGTGTGAGATCAACCGCGTCGATACGCGCACCGCGTCCGACCCGGAGCTGGAGGGCCACTTCAATGCCCTGATGGGCTGCGAGATGACCACCTGGGACCGGACCCTGGAGTCCGCCGGCTGGCAACTCTTCCGGCCGCCGGTGACGATCTACGACACCCCGATCCAGACCCCGTGCGGCGAGATGCCGCAACGGAACGCGGCGTACTGCGCGGCGAACCAGCAGCTCTACTACGCCAGCGACCTGCCGAATCAACCGGGCATCGAGCAGGAGGCGAGCAATCCGACCGCGATGGATCTGGTGATGGCGCACGAGTTCGGCCATGCGCTACAGGGACGAACCGGTCAGTTCGCCGCGGCCACCATCTTGATGCAGGACGCCTCGAAGGAGGACCAGTTGCTGATGAGTCGCCGGATCGAGACCCAGGCCGATTGCTATGCGGGTCTCTATCTCGCCTCGGCGGCGCAGTCCACGCCCTACACCCAGGAAGACTTCGACAACTTCCTGAACCTCGCCGAGCAGCTCGGTTCGGACAATCTCACCGGAGATCCGGACATCCTCAGCACCCACCCGCGCGGCGAGGCCCGCCGCTACTGGGTGCAGACGGGGCTGTCCACGACCGAGATCGGCAAGTGCAGCACCTACAACGTCAGCGACGAGCGCCTGACCAACTGAGTTCGGCGCACGATGATCATCCGCAGCGGCATCGGCACCGATGTGCACCGCCTGGTCCCGGGGCGCCCGATGATCATCGCGTGCCTGGACTTCGCCGGTGAGGCCAGTGGCCCGGAGGGTCACTCCGACGGCGATGTCGCCGCGCACGCAGCCTGTGACGCGGTGCTCTCGGCGTGCGGGCTGGGCGACCTCGGCAGCAACTACGGCACCGACGACCCGGCCTGGTCCGGCGCGGCCGGGCGAGCCTTCCTGGCCGAGACCGCGCGCCGGGCGACCGCTGCCGGCTTCGCGATCAGCAATGTCGCGGTCCAGGTGATCGGCAACCGGCCGCGGATCGGCGCCCGACGGTCCGAGGCCGAGGCGGCGATGAGCGCGGCGCTCGGCGGCGTACCGGTCTCGGTGTCCGCGACCACGACCGACGGGCTCGGGTTGACCGGACGCGGCGAGGGCATCGCCGCGATCGCGACCTGCCTGGTCACCCGCCGGGACTGAGAGCGGCGATCAGCCGCGTGCGACGAGGATCGCCTCGGCCATGATCAGGTCCGCCGGCGTGGTGATCTTGAGCGAGTCGGCAGATCCCTCGACCAGGCTCACCGGGTGGCCGGCAGCCTCGCAGGCCGCGGCATCGTCGGTGACCACCAGACCGGCATCGAGCACATGTTGGTGACCGGCCCGCAGCGCCTGCGGTGCGAATCCCTGAGGGGTCTGGACCGCGCGCAGGCTCGCCCGGTCCACCACGGCGCTGGTCCGCCCGGCGATCCGGCGGATGCTGTCGGCGACCGGCACGGCGGGCACCACGGCATCCGCCCCGGCACGCACGGCGTCGATCACGGCCGCCACCACCGCGGGCGGCACCAGCGGCCGCGCGGCGTCGTGGACCAGGATCGGCCCGCGGGCATCGGCCAGGCGGGCCAGGCCGAGGCGTACCGAATCCTGCCGCTCGGCGCCGCCGACCACCAGGTCCACCGGCACCGGGGCATCGCGCAGCGCCTCCGCGAAAGCCTCCTCCCGCCCGGCCGGAACCGTGACCACGGCCCGCACCACCCCGCCCGCCGCGAGCGCGGCGACGGCATGGGCGACCAGCGGCCGACCGGCGAGCTCGACCAGCGCCTTCGGTCGGTCGGCCCCGAACCGGACGCCAGAACCGGCCGCCACCACGAGGGCGACGGCCGGTCCGGAACTGGATCGATCGGACAACCGGATCAGGAGGCGAGGACCTCGTCGAGCATGGTCTCCGCGCGGTCCTCCTCGACCTTCTCGGCCAGGGCAAGCTCGGAGACGAGGATGCGACGAGCCTTGGCCAGCATCTGCTTCTCACCGGCGGACAGGCCGCGATCCTTCTCGCGGCGCCACAGGTCGCGAACGACCTCGGCGACCTTCATCACATTGCCCGAGTGCAGCTTCTCGAGGTTGGCCTTGTAGCGGCGCGACCAGTTGGTCGGCTCCTCCACATGGGGTGCGCGCAGGACGGAGAACACACGCTCCAGACCATCGGCATCGACGACGTCACGAACTCCGACGAGGTCAAGATTGCAGGCGGGGACCCGGACAACCAGGTCAGTTTGTCCTACGATGCGCAGGACGAGATAGAGCTTGTCCTCTCCCTTGATCTGGCGGGTCTCGATATCTTCGATGACGGCCGCCCCATGATTGGGATAGACAACCGTCTCACCGACGTTGAAGGTCATGTTCTCTTGTACCCCTTTCCCGACCGCCATTCTAGCACGCGTCATCCGACCCGACTCCGGCGTTTGCGCTAGCCAGAAGGCATTCGGGCGGTCCGGCGAGGGTTGACACGACGAGCCGGGTGTGCCTGCGCTAGGCTGCGCCGGTGATCTCCTCGCGCTCCCCGATCGCCCGCGGGGTGGCCGCCGCCGCGCTCGCCGTCCTGCTCTCCACCGGCGTCGCCGCGTGCACCAGCGACCCCAGCCGCAAGCCCCCGACCCTCGGCGGCGGCGTCAATCTCAACGTCGGCGCCGATGGCGCCGTGAAGGTGCGCAACCTGTTGATCGTCACCCGCGACGGCGAGCAGGGACTCCTCGACGGCGCGGTGACCGGAACCCAGCCCGACGAGCTGACCAGCGTCAGCGGCCAACTGATCGACGCCGACAACAACCCGGCCCCGGCTCCGCTCCCCTTCACCGGCGGACCGATCGAGGTGGCCCCCACCGCCCTGACCCAGCTCGGCGGGCCCGATGCGTTCACGGTCTCCGGCGACCTGCCGCCCGGGCTGACCATGCGCGTCACCCTCAACTTCGCCACCGCGGGCCCGATCACCGCCGATGTGCCGATCATCGACGGCAACAACGCCGACTACCGCACCGTCGCCCCGGATCCGAGCGCCTCCGGCACCCCGGAGGCGACCACATCGGAGACGCCGGAGGCGACCACATCCGAAGCGCCGGAGGCGACCCCGACGTCCTGAGTCGGCCCCTCAGCCGTACTCGGGATCGTCGGAGAACAGCGAGCTGACCGATTCGCCGCGGTTGTGGCGGCGTACCGCCTCGGCGAACAGCGGCGCCACCGAGCACACCTCCAGGCGTTGCGGGGTACGCTCCCCCGTCAGCGGCACCGTGTCGGTGCTGACGATGCGGCCGATGTCGGGCTCGGCATCGAGGCGGGCGACGGCCTTGCCGGTGAACAGGCCGTGGGTGGTCGCGATCGAGATCTCGCGCACCCCCTCCTCGCGCAGCTTGCCGATCAGTTCGATCATGGAGCCGGCGGTCGCGATCTCGTCGTCGATGATGATCACCCGTTTGCCCTCGACGTCACCGACGATCCGGTCGATCACGACCGTGTCGTCACCGAGCCGGCGCTTCGAGCCCGCGGCGACCGGGAGATCCAGCAATCGGGCGAATTCGCTGGCCACCTTGGCGTACCCGAAGTCCGGCGAGACGACCACGGTGTCCGACAGGTCCTTGTCGCGGAATGCCGAGGCGAGTTCGCGGATCGCGGTCAGGTGATCGACCGGCACCGAGAAGAAGCCGTGCACCTGCTCCGAGTGCAGCGTCATCGTGATCACCCGGGTCGCGCCCGCGGCGTGCAGCATGTCGGCGACCAGGCGCGCGCCGATCGAGATCCGCGAGTCGTCCTTCTTGTCCGAGCGGGCATACGCGAAGTGCGGGATCACCGCGGTGATGTGGTTGGCCGAGGCACCACGGGCCGCGTCCAGCATCAACAACAGCTCGACCAGGTGCTCCTGCACCGGCGGCACCAGCGGTTGGACGATGTAGACATCCTTGCGGCGGCAGTTCGCACCGAGCTGGACCCGTAGGCAGTCGTTGCTGAAGCGGGTGATCCGGGTCGGCGACAGCTCGACTCCGAGCAGTTCGCACATCCGCTCGGCGAACTCGGGATGGGCGCTTGCGCTGAATACGGTGATCTCGTCGGTCACCCGCGTCAGCCTAGCCCTCGAACTTGTAGCCCAGGCCGCGGACGGTGATCAGGTAACGCGGGTTCGCCGGGTCCGGTTCGATCTTGGAACGCAGCCGCTTGATGTGCACATCGAGCGTCTTGGTGTCCCCGACATAGTCCGCACCCCAGATCCGGTCGATCAACTGGCCGCGGGTCATCACCCGTCCGGCATTGCGCAGCAACATCTCCAGCAGCTCGAACTCCTTCAACGCCAGCCGGACCTGTGCGCCGTCCACCGACACGGTGTGCCGCTCGATGTCCATCCGGACGCCGCTCGACTCGACCACATCGGGCACCAGCTCGACCTCCTGGCCGCGCCGCAGCACCGCCCGGATCCGGGCGACCAGCTCGCGATGGCTGAAGGGTTTGGTGACATAGTCATCGGCCCCGATCTCCAGGCCGACGACCTTGTCCACCTCCGAGTCGCGCGCCGTCACCATGATCACCGGGACCGATCCGCGCTGCCGGAGCTGACGACAGACCTCGGTGCCGGGCAGCCCCGGCATCATCAGGTCCAACAGCACGATGTCGGCACCGCCGCGGGCGTACTCGGCCAGACCCTCCGCCCCGTCGGCGGCCTCCGCGACCTCGAAGCCCTCCTTGCGAAGCATGAAGGCGATCGTCTCGCGGTAGGACTCCTCGTCCTCCACGACGAGCACTCGGGTCATCGGTTGGCCTCCTGGTTGGTGCTGTCGACGAGCGGGCGGGGTGCGGCGGGCTCCTCGTCGGACTGGCGGATCTCGCCGCTCGGCGGCGTGCCGGCCGGCGCCTCGTCGGCTCGCGGTGCGGACTCCGCCGACGCCACACCGGAATCGGTGATCGCGGGGATCCGCACCGTGAAGGTCGACCCCTGGCCGACCTTGCTCCACACCGTCACCTGCCCACCGTGGGCGGCCGCGATGTGCTTGACGATCGACAGGCCGAGGCCCGTGCCGCCGTTGTCGCGGCTGCGGGCGTAGTCGACCCGGTAGAAGCGCTCGAAGATCCGTTGCGCCTCGCCCGGCGCGATGCCGATCCCGTTGTCGCTGACGGTCAGGTCCACGACGTCGTCGTCGCCGTCGAGCGCCTGCCGGGCGCCGACCGTGACCCGGGCGCCGGGATCGGAGTAGCTGACGGCGTTCTGCACCAGGTTGCGGATGGCGGTGGTCAACTGGACCCGGTCGCCCAGCACCACCAGCCCGCGCCGACCGGTGACCGTCAGCGCGACATCGCGGCGATCGGCGTCGACGCGACAGGAGTCGACCGCACTGGCCAGCACGTCGTCGACCTCGACCTCGTCCGCGGCGAGCAGCGGATCGTCGGCCTGCAGCCGGGACAGTTCGATGATCTGCGAGACGAGCTCGCCGAGGCGCTGGCTCTCCCGCTGCATCCGGCGGGCGAAGTTGGCGACCGCCTCGGGATCGTCCGCGGCATCGGCGACAGCCTCGGACAACAAGGCGATGGCGCCGATCGGGGTCTTCAGCTCATGACTGATGTTCGCGACGAAGTCGCGGCGGGTCTCCTCCACCCGGCGGGCCGCCGTGCGGTCCTCGGCGAGGATCACCACCAGCTCCGCGCCGAGCGGCGCCGTGCGTACCGACAAGAACTGTGACGGGGCGCCCCGGCCCCGGCTCAGCTCCAGGTCGATGGCCCGGATCGCGCGCGTGGCGCGTACCTCGCGTACCTGCTCCAACAACTGGGGCACCGCCACCCGGCTGCCGCGGACCAGGCCTAGCGTGCGGGCCAACGCACTGGAGCGCAGCACCTCGTCGTGCGGGCCCACGACGACGGCCGCCGACCGCAGGATGCTCAGCACCTCCGAGACACCGTCGGGCACCTCCGGCTCGGGGGATTCGAGCAGCGCCGGCGGCGTCTCGATGGCCTCGATCGCCGCCAGCCGACGGCTGACGTACCAGCCGATGACGGCGCCGATGAGGAGACAGGCACCGCCGACGAGGACATACAGCACGAGACGATGGTAGGCCGACCGGGCGGCCCGGAGGCTCCGGGCTAGACTTCGGGGCGCCTCGGCACCAGCCGTTCAGCGACAGTTCACCGCGTGTTGGTCTGCTGCGTTGTCGCTGTCACTGCGCTCCCCTACCTTTGCTGGTCTGCGCCCCGTGCGCCCGAAGAACGCGACCCAGGAGGAAACCCCATGCGCGACACCTATCGCGAGCAGCTCGACGCAGTTGTGAATGATCTGGTGAAGCTGTCGCAGATGGTCTCCACGGCGACCCGCAACTCGAGCCGCGCGCTGCTGCAGGCCGACATCCAGCTCGCCGAGCAGGTGATCTCCGACGACGCCCAGATCGACAACCTCGCCGCCGATCTCGAGCAGCGCTGCTTCGCCCTGCTGGCATTGCAGGCGCCGGTGGCCGGCGAACTGCGGACGGTGGTCGTCGCCCTGCGCCTGCTGGCGGACCTGACGCGGATGGGCGACCTCGCGGCGCACGTGGCGAAGATCGCCCGGCTGCGCTACCCGGAGCACGCGGTGCCGGCGGACCTGGAGCCGAACTTCTCCCGGATGGCCGATGTCGCGATCAAGATGATCCACGAGGCCAGCGATGCGCTGCGCAATCGCGACACCGAGGAGGCGCGCCGGATGGCCGCCCGCGACGAGGAGATGGACGACCTGCGCTCCAGCCAGTTCCGGTTGATGCTGGCCGACAACTGGGAGCACGGCGTGGAGGCCGCCGTCGACGTGGCACTGCTCGGCCGCTACTTCGAGCGGATCGCCGACCACGCGGTGACGATGGGCCGCGAGGTCATCTACATCGTCGACGGCGAGCTCTCCAGCGAAGAGATCTGGTCCTGACCTACTACTTCTTTCCCTGGTTCGCGACGGCCGTGATGGATTCCGCCGCGGCCTCGGGATCGAGATAGCGCCCACCCTCGGTGACCGGCCGCATGTCGTCGTCGAGCTCGTAGAGCAGCGGGATGCCGGTCGGGATGTTGAGCTGCGGGATGTCGGCATCGCTGATCCGGTCCAGGTGCTTGACCAGCGCGCGCAGCGAGTTGCCGTGCGCGGCCACCAGCACGGTCTTCGTGCGCAGGTCGGGCACGATCTCGTCGTACCAGTAGGGCAGCATCCGGACCACCACATCGGCCAGGCACTCGGTCAGCGGCCGGGCCTCCGGCGGCAGCCCGGCGTACCTCGGATCGTCGAACTGGGAGAACTGCGCATCGGGCTCGATCGGCGGCGGCGGGGTGTCGTAGGAGCGGCGCCAGATCATGAACTGCTCCTCGCCGTACTTCTCCCGGGTCGCCGACTTGTCCAGGCCCTGCAGCGCGCCGTAGTGCCGCTCGTTGAGCCGCCAGGACCGCTTGGTGGGGATCCAACTGCGGTCGGCGGTGGCGAGGGCGGCGTTCGCGGTGGTGATCGCCCGCTTCAGCACCGACGTGTGCACGACATCGGGCAGCAGATCATTCTCGGCCAGCAGCTCGCCGGCGCGGATCGCCTCCGCCCGGCCCTTGTCGTTGACGTCGACGTCCACCCAGCCGGTGAACAGGTTCTTGGCGTTCCATTCGCTCTCGCCGTGGCGCAGCAGGATCAGCTTCGCGGTCATGGACGGAGCCTAGCGAGACCGCGGTCTGCGCCGGCATCTGGTTGTTCGCCCCGCGGGACGGCGATCGCGACCGCGACCAGGGCGATGCCGAGGCCGGCGAACTGCGGTAGGTCGGGCCGCTGACCCAGCATCAACCAGGCCCACAGCACGGTCACCGGCGGTGTCAGGTAGAGCAGCGTGCTGGTCACCGTGGCGCCCAGCCGGCGCAGGCAGGCGAGGAAGGTGGCGTACCCGCCGATCCCGGAGATGATCACCAGCCAGGCCAGCGCGCCGGCCAGCCGCGGACCGGGTTCGAGCGCGAACTCGCCGGCCGCGAGGGCGTAGGCGGTGAAGACGCCGGCCGACAGCACCACCTGGATGCACAGCCCGGTGAGCAGATCGGTACGCGGCCGCCAGCGCCGCTCCAGCAGCGCCGCACCCGACAGGCCCGCCAGAGCGACCACGGGCAGCGCCAGCAGCCAGCCGGGCCCGCCGACCCCGCCGACGGTGATGGCGACCGCGACCAGACCGAGCCCCAGGCCGATGATCATCCGCGGGCCCAGCCGGTCGCGGAAGGCGACGGCGCCGATCACCGCCACCAGCATCGGCTGCAGCGCGCAGACCAGCGCGACGGTGCCCGCATCCACCCCGGCCGAGGAGGCGCCGAAGACCGCGCCGAGGAAGATCACGTGCGCGAGCAGGCCGAGCACACCCTGCTGCACGAGTTCGGACGGGCGCACGCGCACGGCGCGCGGCGCCACGATGGCGACCAGCAGCGCGGCGGTGATCAGATAGCGCCAGGCCAACAGACCCGCGGGCGGCGCGAGACCGGCCGACCACGCCGCACCCACGAACCCCGAGCTCCAGCAGACGACGAACGCGGCGGCGAGACAGATGCGCTTCACGGTCGGAGGTAACCATACCGGTCTGTATACTCGCAGTGCACCCACGCCACCGGAGGCACCCCATGATCGACGCCGTCGCGCTCGCGCCCCCACCCGTCGCGGACAGCACGCCCGCCGGCGAGCGCGTGCTCGCCACCGCCGGCGACCTGTTCTACCGGGTCGGGATCAACCGCGTCGGGGTCGACCTGATCGCCGACACCGCGGGCGTCACCAAGCGCACGCTCTACCAGCGCTTCGGATCCAAGGACGGGCTGGTGACCGCCTATCTGGACCGGCGACGGCACCGCTGGCAGACCCATCTGCTGTCGGAGCTGGGCACCGCCGACGATCCGGCCGTCGCGGTACGCACCGTGTTCGCCACCGCGGCCGCGTGGGCCCGCGACAACCCCCGCGGCTGTGCCTTCGTCAATGCGTGGGCCGAGATCTCGGCCAGCCCGGAGCATCAGGCCCTGGCGGTGATCCGGGAGGAGAAGCGCTGGATGCGCCGGCTGTTGCGGCAACTGCTCGGCGACGACCGGCTGGCCGAGTCGG
The DNA here is from genome assembly GCF_054073625.1 of Naumannella huperziae. Taxonomy (NCBI): domain Bacteria; kingdom Bacillati; phylum Actinomycetota; class Actinomycetes; order Propionibacteriales; family Propionibacteriaceae; genus Naumannella; species Naumannella huperziae. The sequence goes on from NZ_JBSXPH010000001.1 coordinate 46,321, forward strand.
TGCATCTGCTGTACGAGGGCGTCCAGACGCTCTCCACCATTCTCGACGCGCCCGGCACCTTCGACGACGCCGCCCGGGCCGCGATCGAGTTGGTGGGGGCTCGGAGCTGACGCCGGGCCGCGGTTGCCATGATGTGGCCATGGACGAACAACGACTGGCCGTGGTCACCGGGGCGAGCAGCGGGATCGGCGAGGCATCCGCGCGGTCGCTCGCGGCCCTGGGCTTCCGGGTGATCTGTGCGGCCCGGCGTACCGATCGGATCGCGAAGCTGGCCGAGGAGATCGGCGGCCTCGCGGTCGAGTGCGATGTGACGTCCGACGGTGACGTCGAGCGGCTTGCCGAGGCCGTCGGCGAGCGCCTCGACCTGCTGGTCAACAACGCCGGCGGCGCGCTCGGCCAGGAGCCCGTCGCCGAGGCCGACCTCGACGCCTGGCAGACGATGTATGCGACCAATGTGTTGGGCACCGCGCGGGTGACCAAGGCGCTCCTGCCGGCGCTGCTGCGCGCCGAGGGCGAGATCATCTTCGTCACCTCGGTGGCCGCCGACGCCGGCTACGAGGGCGGCGCGGGCTACTGCGGCGCCAAGGCCGCCGAGCGCTCGATGGCGCAGTCGATGCGGCTGGAGCTGTACGACCAGCCGGTCCGGATCTGCGAGCTGGTGCCGGGCATGGTGAAGACCGAGGAGTTCTCGCTGACCCGCTACGGCGGCGATCAGGAGAAGGCCGACAAGGTCTATGCGGGCGTACCCGGACCGCTCGTCGCCGAGGATCTGGCCGAGTGCATCGCCTGGATCGCCACCCGGCCGAGGCACGTGAACATCGATCGGATGGTGGTACGCCCGCGCGCGCAGGCCGCCCAGCACAAGGTCTACCGGGTGAGCTGAGGCCTCACTGCTGGCGTCGGCAGACCATGTCGCCGACCTTGGTCGGCAGGTCGTCGCCGGTGACCTTGATGTAGTAGTTGCGCCACTGGTTGAACCAGTCGAGATTCGAGGTCTCGGTCCAGCCGCCGGAGCGCCAGATCATGTTCGCCAGCTCGGCGTCGTTGGGATACCTGAGGATCCGCAGGGCCTCGGCCTCGGCGGGCTCGTTGAAGGTCTCGTCCAGCCACCGTGGGTTGTCCTTGAGCACCCGCTGGAAGTCGGCGAGCCGGGGGTTGCTGCCGAGTTCTGGCCGGTCGATGCCGCGCTTCTTCAGCGACGCGGCCAGGATGGTCGCGGCGTCGATCCGAACCTGCTGCAGCTCGCCGGCGTTCAGGCTGAGGACCGCGTTGTAGGAGCCCGGCGGGATCTCGGCGCGGTCGTCGCCGTAGGCAAAGTTGTAGTTCTCCACCTCGTCGGCAGACAGCCCGGTCTGGCGGAACTGGAACCGGGACTTCTCGGGTACGCGGGCGCCGCTGGCGTCGTACTCCTGGACCTGGGAGTAGGTGTCGGGCCCGACGCGGCGGGTCACCTCGTCGACCTGGCGCCCGTCGGAGTACACGGTCACCAGCACCGAGTGGTCCTCACCGTCGGTGGTCGACTTGGCGCCCTGATCCCCCGCCTTGACCTGGACGCCGTTGCGGCGCGCGTACTCCGACCCCATCACCTGCGCAATGTTGCTGACGCCCGGCTCGTCGCTCGTCGGCAGCTTGCCGCCGAAGACGGCTGCGTTGTAGGCCCGGCGCCCCTCGGGGGTGCCGAGGTCGAACTCGGCCTGCCGCATCGCCTTGTCGGTGACCTTGCGGCTGTCGAACAGCCCGAGGTTGTAGCTCGGCGTACCGAAGCCCAGGGAGACGGCCTGCTCGACGAAGTCGGTGCTGCCGACCATCACTCGGACCTTGTTCTCCCCCGGCTTGCTCGGCGGCAGCTTGGTCACCGCCACCGTGGCGCCCGAGCCGGAGCCGTCGGTCTCGTTCGCGACCAGACCGCGGTAGGCGGCGGTTGCGCCGACGGAGGTGTAGAACTCACCGTCCAGATTGACCGTGCCGCCCGGCGGGATGTTGTCGGGATCGAACGGGTTCGGCGGGATCCCGTCGGTCAGGTTCGGGGTCGAATCGGTCGGACCCGAGTATCCGTAGGTGGTACGCCGGCCGGTGTTGAAGTCGAGCTTGACCCCGACCTTGCCCAGCTCCGCGGCCTTCTCCGCGCTCACGCCGCGCTGCCCCTCCAGCACGATCGACATCTTCTGCGAGTTGGTGGCGTCGCCCTCCACCTTGGCCGGATCGATCTTCACCGTGATCGACGTGGAGTCCTTGATCGGTCCGCGCCTGGCCGGCTTCGGCGTCAGCTTGACCTCACCCGGCGGCAGGCCGGGCCTGGTGGAGCCCTCCGCGGGCCGGCAGACCGGGCTGCGCGGCGGGACGACCTTCGGCGGATCCATCGGCGGGCTGTTGCCGTCCGGACGCCGGTCGCGGGGCCGGTCCCGATCATCGGGCGGCTGGGCGCCCGGGGGCTCACCGGACGGCGGCGGGGCCACTGAGGAGTCGGGCGCGCAGGTGGGCGGCTCGCCGCCGGCGGCCTGCGCCATGGCGCCGGTGGCGCGGCAGTAGAGGCCGGCGAGCGCGTTGCTCGGGCCACCGATCATGGTCAGCAACAAGACGACCACGAGCCCGGAGGCGGCCACCATGCCGACCGCCTCCAGGCTCGCCGCGCCGGAATCGGCACGAGACGACGCCGTGTGGTTGCGATCCTTGATCATTCTCGCCACCACACCCCTCCCGAGACGCATCGCCCTCGCCGAAGATAGGGCACGGCCGCGGGTACGGGACAGGGCCAGCAACGGAATTGGGCCGGAATTGGGCCCAGCATGGGGTCCCCGGGCCCACCGCGCCCGCGGGCGGGGTCAGTCCTTGGGCCTCAGATGCTCGAATGCGGCGAGGTTGAAGGTGGGCTCGCCGCGGTCGAGCCGCCAGCGCCACTCCTTGCGGATGGACTCGGCGAAGCCGAGCTCGAGGATGGTGTTGAACGAGTCGTCGGCGGTCTCGGCCAGCTCGCCGAGCAACGCGTCCACTGCCTCGGGGGTGACCATCGCGAGCGGCAGGCTGCCGATCAGGTGGATGTCGCCCAGCCGGTCGGTCGCGAACGCGATCCCGCGCAACCGCAGATTGCGCTGCAGCAGCCAGCCATAGGTGCCGGCCAGGTTCTCGTCGGGGCGACGGGCGACGAACGCGCGCGCCTGCATCGAATGCCGGCCGACGACCAGCGCGACCTCGGTCTTCAGCTTCCGGGTCCCGGGCAGCGTGACGGTGAAGCCGCTCTCGGTACGCCCGGACTCCAGCTCCAGGCCCGCCAGCGCGGCCGCGATGGCTTCCGCCGCCGCCGTCATCGCTGCCGTTTCGGTCACGAACGCAGGCTAACGCGACCGGGCGGCTAACATGTGCAGGCCCCGACGGGACGCGCACAGGCTGGAGGACCATTGAGCATTCGTCTGGCAATCGCCGGCGTCGGAAACTGCGCCAACGCCCTGATCCAGGGGCTGAGCTACTACGCCGACGCCCGCGACGAGGACTTCGTGCCGGGCCTGATGCACACGCGGCTCGGCCCGTGGCGGGTCCGCGACATCGAGCTGGTCGCGGCGTTCGACGTCGTGCAGGGCAAGGTCGGCGCCGACGCGGCCGAGGCGATCTGGGCGTCGCCGAACGACACCCTGCGCTTCGCCGAGGTGCCGCCGCTCGGGGTGGAGGTGCTGCGCGGGCCGACGCTGGACGGGCTCGGCCACTACTACCAGGGCACCGTCGAGGAGGCGCGCGGCGAGTCGGTCGACGTGGCGCGGGTGCTGCGCGAGACCGGCGCGGACGTGTTGATCAGCTACCTGCCGGTCGGCTCGGAGGAGGCGACCAAGAGCTATGCCGAGGCCGCGCTCGACGCGGGGGTGGCATTCATCAACGCGATCCCGGTGTTCATCGCGAGCGATCCGGCGTGGGCCAACCGATTCCGCGAGGCCGGCGTACCGATCATCGGTGACGACATCAAGTCCCAGCTCGGCGCGACGATCACCCACCGGGTGCTGGCGCGGCTGTTCGAGACCCGCGGGATCCGGATCGACCGGACCTATCAGCTCAACGTCGGCGGCAACATGGACTTCAAGAACATGTTGGAGCGTGAGCGGCTGGAGTCGAAGAAGCTGTCCAAGACCCGGGCCGTGACCAGCAATATCGACATCGACCTGCCGGCCGACGATGTGCACGTCGGCCCGAGTGATCATGTGCCGTGGCTGACCGATCGCAAGTTCGCCTTCGTCCGGCTGGAGGGTCGCGGGTTCGGCAATGCGCCGGTCAGCCTGGAGTACAAGCTGGAGGTCTGGGACTCGCCGAACTCGGCGGGCATCGTGATCGACGCGGTACGCCTGGCCAAGCTCGCCCGTGATGCCGGGCTCGGCGGCCCGATCGATGCGGCGGCCTCAGCATTCATGAAGTCGCCGCCGATCCAGCTACCGGACGATGTGGCTCATGATCAACTGGAGAAGTTCATCGCCTCGGCGAGCTGAGTCACTGCCCGGTGTGGACCTCGGCGTGCTGGGGCCGGTCGTCGGTGTGTGAGCGTACCTGGCCGAGGAAGTAGAGCATGATCCCGACGAAGCAGGCCGCGGAGACGACGAAGGACATCTGCAGCGAGCCGAGGGCGTCGGAGACCGCACCCTGGACGACTGGGATCACCGCGCCGCCCACGATGGCCATCACCAAGATCGCGCCGCCGGTCTCCTGGTAGCGCTTGTCGGTGATCGTGTCCAGGGTCTTGCCGAAGATCGTCGGCCAGCCGGGCCCCATCAACAGATTCGACCCGACGACGAACCAGATCGCGATCGATGCCGGCCCGAAGGCGGCGATCAGCAGGATCACTGCACCGATCAGGCAGTAGATCACCAGCACCCGGGATGCCGAGAATCGTGCCATCAGGAAGTTGGCGGGCAACTTGCCGACCAGGAAGCAGATGAACCCGATGATCATGAAGTTGGTCGCGTCCCGCTCGTTCATCCCGGGATTGAGCACCAACGCCAGCCGGATCGTGAACGACCACACCGCCGTCTGCAGGCCCACATAGAGGAACTGGGCGGCGATGCCCTTCCAGTACGACGGCTTGCCGGCCAGGTAGCGCAGCGTGGCGCCGAGGCCGGCCTGGTCGCGGGCCGCGGCGTCGTCGCGCGGCTTCGCCTTCGGGTAGGAGGTGATCAGGAACAGGATCAGCAGGCAGACCAGCACGACGAGGATGTACTTGTAGGGCAGCAGAGTGTTCTGCAACAGCGCCTCGCCGAGCGCTTGCCGCTCCTGCGGTGATCCGGCGGCTTCCAGTTGCGCCTCGATCGAGTCACCCGAGCTGAAGATCAGGTACTTGCCGAGCAGCACGCCGAGCAGGTTGCCCACCGGGGTGAACGTCTGGGAGATGTTGAGCCGCAGGGTTGAGGACTCCTTCGGCCCGAGCATCGAGGAGTAGGTGTTGGCGCTGGTCTCCAGGAAGCTCAGCCCGACGGCGATCGCGAAGATGCAGAACAGGAACATCCCGTAGGTGGCGAGCGTGCTCGCCGGGAAGAACAGCCCGCAACCGATGATGTAGACGCCAAGCCCGATCAGCACCCCGACCTTGTAGGAGGTCTTGCGGATGATCCGGGAGGCCGGGATCGCGATCAGGAAGTAACCGCCGTAGAACGCCGACTGGACGAAGGCGCTCGCGGCATCCGTCAGCGAGAAGACGTGCTTGAACTGCGCGATCAGGATGTCGTTCAGGCCGGCGGCGGCGCCCCACATCGGGAACAGCATCGACAACAACAAGAACTGGAACCACGGCGTCCGATCCAGGTACCCGGAGTCGAGCTGCTTCGCGGGGTTCTTGATCAACATCGATGTGTCCTCTCGGTACCTGCGCTGGCCGACCGAGCCATTTGACCACATGTCCCCAGCACCACCGCACGGGGCGCGGGTCAGTCGGACAGGAAGTCCCGCATCAGCGGTCCGGCATCGCGGGCGCCGGATCGGCCGTCGGCGACGAAGACCGCGACCGCCAGGTCGTCGCGGGTGGCGACCAGCCAGGCGTGCGTACCGACCGGATCCGCGCCGTACTCGGCGGTGCCGGTCTTCGCGCCGACCTCGCCCGGCAGGTCATCCAGCATCCGGGCGCTGCCGTCCGTCACCACCGAGCGCATCAGGCCGCGCAGGGTGTCGGCCTCCTTCGCGGTCAGCGGCCGCGCGGGCTCGCCCAGCGGCGGCACCTCGGCGTCGGCGATCAGCCGCGGGGTGACCCGCTCACCGGCCGCGACCGACGCTGCCACCGACGCCATCCCGAGCGGCGTGGCCAAGACCTCACCCTGGCCGATCATGGCCACTGCCTGATCGAGCCCGGGCCCGGTCGGCGGCGCCTCGCCGAGCCAGAACGGGTAGCCGAGGTCGGCATCGTGATTGAGTCCGAGCGCCTCTGCGGCCGCCCGCAGATCGTCCGAGCTGATCTTGGCCGAGGCGTTGATCAGCGCGGTGTTGCAGGACTGGGCGAACGCCTCGCGCAGGGTGATCGTGCCGAGCGCCGACTCGGGGTAGTCGGAATAGTTGCCGATCTTTCGGCCGTCGATGCTCGCCTGCCGTGTGCACTCGACCGGACTGTCCGGGCTCAGCCCGGCGCGGAGCAGGGCCAACACCGTGACGATCTTGAAGGTCGACCCGGGCGGGTAGCGGCCCATCGTGGCGGTCGACTCTCCGTCGCCGCCCGGGCCGGAGGCGGCCACCAGGATCTGTTGGTCCGACGGCCGGATCGCGACGATCGCGGATGCGCTGTCGGTCTCGGCCAGCAGTCGCTCGGCCCTGGCCTGCAGGTCGGCATCCAGGGTCACCTTGAGCGGCTTTCCGCGCGCCGCCTCGGCGGTCCACAGCTCCGGCCCGTCGGCGATCCGCAACGAGGTCTCGGGAACACCCCGCAGACGTTCGTCGTAGCGGCGCGACAACCCGGAGAGCCCGACGATGTCGCCGGCATCGATCCGGCCCTTCGACTCGGCGACGATCTCGTCGGTGGCCGGCCCAACGGTGCCCAGGAGGGGCCGGGCGAACTCCCGGGTCGGGGCGAGATAGGCATCGTCGAGCTCGATCCGCCCGCCGCGGATCTTCTCGATCCGGGCCGCGAGGGCGTCGGACACATCCTCCTCGCGCAGCACGATCGCCTCGACGAAGGCCTTCGGGCCGGCGGCGCGCAGCTTCTTGACGAAGGTGTCGGGGTCCACGTCGACGGCCCGCGCGAGGGCGCGCGCGGAGTCCTCCTGGGCGTCTGCGTCCACGCTCGGCTTGTCGATCCCGATCCGCTGCACGGTCCGCCTGGTGATCAGCTCGGTGCCGGCGCGGTCGACGATGGGGGCGCGCTCGGCGGCGGACCGGCGTACCTCGAACCGGTCGGAGGTCGCGGTCAGTTCGGGATGGAACTGGGGCATCTGGAGGTTGGCCCGCCACATTTTGCCGTCCTGGATCAGGTCGGCCCGTGTCGAGTAGGTCCACGGCTGCGCGCCGGGCACCACATCCCACGACCAGTCCAGTCGCACCGCGGTCCGGGTGCTGAACGCGCCATAGGGATCGATCTGGCCGACAGTCACGGTCGGGAAGGCGCCCGCGGCGCTCATCACGAGTTCGGGGTACGCCAGGGCTGCTGGCTCGGACTCGGCGGTGAGCGGCACCTCGCCCCAGACATGTCCGGCGGACAGATAGCTCGCCAACTGGGCGGCGACCTGCCGCGGATCGCTCTCGGGCTCCGGCGCGCTGCATCCCGCGACCGCCAGTAGCAGCGCGACGAGACCCGCCAGCACTGCGGGCGCGCGCCGCACAGGGACGAGCCGCGGGGGAACAACGGGGATCCTCACGAGCGCACAGTCAACGCCGCCGGGTGTTCGGCGTCCAATACCGCGGCGGGATGGGTCAGCCGCGGAGTGCATCGACGGCCAGCCGGCCGGCGTGGCCGATGGCGAACTCCGCCTCGAGTTGCACCGAGGCCGGGATGCTCGACCGGGTCAGGGCAACCACGGCTACCCGGTCCGGTCCGGCCTCGACCACCCCGGCCTCGTGCCGCAGATCCAGGAAGGTGCCCGTCTTGGACAGCACGCGCACCTCGTCGCTGGCCAGCTCGACGGCCAGGCGGTGTCGGGTGAGCTGGTGGCCGAGAGCGGCGCGGAGCCGCGCGCAGGCCGCCGGGGTGGAGATCCGGTCGGTCCACAGCCGGTCGAGCAGATCCAGCAGAGCGCGGGCGGTGCCGACATTGGCGCGGTGCGGGTCGAGCTCGCCGATCAGGTGACCGCCGCCCGGGGTGGTGGCTCCCGCGGCGAGGCCGAGCCCGACCTCGGCCACGGCGCCCGACATGCCATAGATCGCCCGCATCGGGTGGCGCAGGACGATCTCGGCGAATCCGAACCCGGCCAACCGCTCGGTCACCGTCTCGATCCCGATACGTTCCAGCAGGGCGTCGGTCGCCGCATTGTCGCTGACGGCGAGCGCCAACTGCATCAGGTCCTCCGCGGCCACCCGGCTCGGGTGCCGGAACAGCGAGACGCCGGTCGGGCCGCTGGTCGCCCGATCGGGGTCGAGCTCGAACGGCTCGGCCGGGTCGAGCTCGCCCCGCTCGAACGCGTCGTGCACCACCACCGCCAACGGCAGCTTGATCACCGAGGCCAGCGGCCAGGCGATCCCAGCACCGAAGCCGAGCTCCGCGCCGGTGTCGAGATTGCGGGCGAGCAACGACCCGCTGAGCCCCGCTGCCGCCCAGTCCCGCTCGATGTCGGCGATCAGGGCGGCGTGCTCACGCAGCATCGCGCCCCCTGACCCGTCCGCCGAGCCCGGACGCGAGCCGGCCCAGCAGGGCGGCCCGGTCGCCGGCGGTCAGCTCGGCCGGGCCTGCCAACCGGTAGCCACGGGCGAGGTCGAGGCGCCCGGGCGGCGACCAGGCGAGCTCCTCGCGGTCGGCCTCGGCGGCGCTCGCCACCACCACGTCGCCGCGCTCGTGCACGCGGGTCCAGGCCTCCGCGGCGGGTGTGGAGATGATCAACTGGTCGGCGCGGAGACCGGCGGCGAAGACGGCATCGCGCAGCCGGTCGCGGACCGCCGGGACGTCGTCCTCGGCGAGCAGGTGCAGCGCCCGTGGCGGGTGGGCGCGCTCGCGTACCGGCCGACGCAACTGGTCGAGGAAGAACGCGCGCGGGGTGCCGGCCGGGCTGTGCTGCGCGATGCCGAGTGGTACGCAGATCTCGGCACCGTCCGGCGCCACCGGGACCAGCGCCAGGTGCGCCGAGCCCGCCTGCAGCAGCTCCGCCCGACCGGCCGGATCATCGGCCACGAAGACGACCTCGCGTCCGGCGAACCCGCGCCGGATCGCGGCCCGGGCCCGGGCGGTGACGCCCGGCGGGACGCCGAGCACCAGCACCGGCCCGTCGTCGGCGAACAGCCGCTCGATCCGGTCGGCCCGGGCCAGTAATTCCTGGGCCAGCGGCTGCAGCCGCTCCCCGTCGGGCGTCAGCTCGACGCGCCGCGACGTGCGGATCAGCAGCGGTACGCCGAGGCGCTCCTCCAGCCCCGCGATCCGCCGGCTGGCGACCGGCTGCGGCTGACCGCAGCGCTCGGCGCCACGGGTGAAGCTGCGCTCGGCGGCCACCGCGCAGAAGCTGCGCAGCGATTCCAGCAGGTCCATGCGGGCAACAATACGGTTCGCGCATGAATGGCGGGGTGGCTGTCTTGGCGTACCCGCGCACCCTCCGGCCACGCTGTCGATCATGGAACCGAACGAAACCAGCCCAGTCCGATCCACCCAGATCGCGCGCCGGACGGTGCTCGCCGGCGCTGCGGCAGCCGCCGCTGCCGCCGCGGTCGGCGGCGCAGGCGCACCGGCGGCCGTCGCCGCGGGCTCCCCGATCGCGGAGCTGGAGGGCCGCTACGACCGCCGGATCGGCCTGTACGCCGAGAACCTGCGCACCGGGCGTCGGATCGCTCATCGGCCGGACGAGCGCTTCGCGATGTGCTCGACGTTCAAGCCGTTCGCCGTCGCCGCGGCGCTGGACGGGCGCCTGGTCAGCCCGGACCCGAAGTTCCTGCAGCGCCGGGCGTACTACCCGCCGTCGCTGGTTCCGGACGGCCTGTGGGCGCCGCGGACGCGGGAGTGGCTGGAGCGTGGCTATGCCCCGACGATGGCCGAGATCTGCGAGGCGTGCACCCGCGAATCCGACAACGGAGCGGCGAACCTGCTGCAGCAATACATCGGCGGCCCCGGCGCGGTGACCCGGCTGTACCGCGATCTCGGTGACCGGGTCAGCGTGCTGGAGCGCTGGGAGCCGGAGATGAGCGACTGGGATCCGTCATCGATACGCGACACCAGCACCCCGCGAGCGATGGGCAACAACTACCGCGAGCTGCTGCTCGGGCGTACCCTGCGGCGGCGGATCCGCGATCAGCTCACCGAATGGTTGCTCGGCAATCTGACCTCAGACAACACCTTCCGCAAGGAGCTTCCGGCCGACTGGCGATTGGCGGACAAGACCGGCTCCGGCGGGGACTACGCGACCAGGAACAACATCGGCATAGCCTGGACCGGCACCGGCGTACCGATCGTGATCAGCGCGATGACCAGTTCTTCCGACATCGATGCCGAGACCCTGGACGCGCCGCTGGTCGACATCATGCGCCTCGTGGTACGAGAGCTGGGCTGATCATGGAACAGATTGCTCGGATCGAGGAGCGCTACGACCGCAGGATCGGCCTGTACGCACAGAATCTGCGCACCGGTGCCACCGTCGATCATCGTGCCGACGAGCGGTTTGCCATGTGCTCGACCTTCAAGACGCTCGCCGCGGCAGCGGTGCTGGACAACCGGTTGATCTTCCGCGATCGCCTGATCATGGACCGGCGCCAGCACTTCCCGCCGTCGCTGGTGGACGGAGCCGGGTACGCCGCGGTGATGGCGGCCTGGCTGGAACAAGGACACGTGCCGACGACTGCCGAGGTGTGCGAGGCGGCCGTCGCCGATTCGGACAACGCGGCCGGAAACCTGCTGTTGCAACTGATCGGCGGGCCGGGTGCGATCACGGCGCTGGCGCGTGACCTCGGCGATCGGGTGACGGAACTGACGCGGTGGGAGCCGGCGCTCAACGAGTGGGCACCCGGCGACCTGCGCGACACCACGACTCCGCGCGCGATGGGCGAGAACTACGGGCAGTTGGTCGCCGGGCGGGCTCTCGGGGGGGCCGCCCGGCGCCGGCTGACCGGTTGGCTGTTGGCGAACCGGACCGGAGCGGACGATCTTCGCAAGGGCCTGCCGGCGGGCTGGCGGCTCGGTGACAAGACCGGCAGCGGGGCGTACGGCACGCGCAATGACGTCGGGATCGCCTGGACGCCGGCGGGCGTACCGATCGTGATCAGTTGCCTGACGAACGCCGATTCGGCGGACGCCGAAACCCGCAAGGAGCCGCTGGCCGAGGTCGGCCGGCTGTGTGCGGAGCTGCTGGGCTGACGCCGAGACGGGCGCCCGGCGGTGCGCCGGGCGCTCGCTAGCATGGCCGCATGGCTCGAGTACGGACGCTTGCGCTCGTCCTCGCCGGCGGTCAGGGCAGCCGGATGGACGTCTTGACCCGGGAACGGGCGAAACCTGCCCTGCCGCTGGCCGGCAGCTTCCAGTTGATCGACGTGGCGATGTCGAACCTGCACCACAGCGGCATTGACGACGTGTGGCTGGCGGTGCAGTACCAGGCGCGCTCGCTCGACGATTCGGTCGGCAATGGCCGGCCGTGGGATCTGGACCGGACGCGCGGCGGATTCCGGCTGCTGCCTCCCCAGGAGGGCGATTCGGCGGTCGAGGACGGTTTCGCGACTGGCAATGCCGATCAGTTGTTCCGGCTGCGCAGCGAGATCACGGCGCACGGCGCGGAGGAGGTGATCGTGCTGAGCGCGGACCATGTGTACCTGACCGACTATGCCGACGCCCTGGCGACCCACCGCCGCAAGGGCGCCGGGTGCACGATCGTCACCTACGACCTGGGCGCCGACCTCGGCATCGAGGAGGCGAGCAACCACGCGACCGTCGAGTCGAACCGGCTCGGCCGGGTGACCGACTTCGCCTACAAGCCGGAACGGCCGAGCACCGGGGTGGTCGCCACCGAGGTGTTCGTCTACGACACCCAGGTGCTGGTGGACACGCTCGGGGACCTGCACCGCGAGCTCGATGGTCGGCAGGAGGACGAGGACGACTCGGGTCTGGGCGACTTCGGCGAACATCTGGTGCCGCGGCTGGTCGAGCAGGGCCGGGCGTACGAGCACCGCATCGGCGGCTACTGGCGTGATCTTGGTCGGCCGTCGACCTATCTGACAGCGCACCGGGATCTGGCGCGCGATGATCATGGCGTGCTGAATCGCACCGACTGGCCGCTGCTGACGCGACAGATCCCGGCGGCCCCGGCCCGGTTGTCCGGCGGCGCCCGGGTCGACGAGTCGCTGATCAGCGGCGGTTGCCAGGTGGACGGTGAGGTACGCGGGAGCGTGCTCGGGCCGCGCGTGCGCGTCGCGGCGGGCGCGAGCGTGCGAGATTCGGTGATCTTCGCCGACTGCGAGATCGGGCCGGATGCGGTGGTCGAGGCAACGATCATGGACACCGGGGTACGCGTCGGCGAGCACGCCCGGATCGGCGGCGAGCCGAGTCGGCCCGACAGCCCGGATGACGACGAGATCACCCTGGTCGGCGCGGACACGACTGTGCCCGCGGGCGCGGAGGTGGAGGCCGGAGCGCGACTGGAGCCCGGCACCAGCCGGGTCGGGGGCGAGTGAGGTGTCGCAGTGGTTCACCGACGCGTTCCGGGCCGAGTATGACAAGCAGTCCGACGAGATCGGCCGGTTCAATCTGGCGGTGTTCGGCAAGACCGGGGTGGGCAAGTCCACGCTGATCAATGCGGTCTTCGGTGAGCCGGTGGCCGCGACCGGCATCGGCGAGCCGGTGACGAAGGACTCACATCTTTATCTTGATCGGCGTGGGCGCCTCGGCATCGTGGACACTCGCGGGCTGGAGATCGGCCGCGACGACAAGGCACTGGCGGCCGATCTGTCGAAGTTCGTGAAGGAGTATCGACGCAAGCCGATCAACGAGCAGGTGCATGCGGCGTGGTACTGCGTACGACCGATGGATCGACGATTCGAGGAGTCCGAGGCGCAGTTCATCCGCAATCTCGTTGATCACGGACTGGGCGTGATCTTGGTGTTCACCCAGGTGCCGTCACGCGACGGGGTGGTGCATCCGGACGTGATCGAGCTGGCGCGCCGGATCGAGCAGCTCCGGTTGCCGATCTTCGGCGAGCGGCCCGTGTTCACCAACGCCATGAGGGATCCGTTCACGGGTCAGCCGGCCTTCGGCTTGATCGACCTCGTCCAGGCGACCTTTCGCATTGTGCCGGAGGCAGCACATGCAGCCCTCGTCGCCGAACAGCAGGTGGACCTTGCGTCGAAGGCGCGCGAGTCGCACAAGACGATAGGGGCGGCAGCGGCCGGCGCGGCGGCGGCCGCGGCGACGCCGATCCCGTTCTCGGATGCGGCGGTGCTGGTGCCCATCCAGTTGGCGATGATGGGCCGGCTCGCGATCATCCACAAGCTGCGGTTCGACCGCGCGGCCATGCTGGCGGTCGCCTCGACCGCGGCCGCGACCACCGGTGGCCGGGCGGCGGTGACCGGGCTGTTGAAGTTCATCCCCGGGGCCGGCACGATCGCCGGCGGGGCGATCGGCGCGGGCGTCGCGTCCACCTTCACCTTTGCCATGGGACAGGCCTGGCTGGTGGTCTGCCAGCGGGCCGCGTCCGGGAATCTGCCGATGATCGGCGGGGTCGTCGATTCCGATGCCGTACGCGAGGTCTTCCTCGGCGAGTTGGGCAAGCGGATGCCCAAGATCAGGCGGGAGTAGCCGCGCGTTTCTTGCGTTCTTGGCAACCCTGCTGAACAGCGCGGCTTGGTCATACGGTCCCGCTATCTTGCAGACATGACTTCCGGAGGCGCTGAGAAGGAAAAGCCCCTGAGTTCCACCCGTGCACTGCACGACCTACTCCGTACTGTTCGGGCCGAAGCCATGCAGGGCGGACACTCTGTAGTGAAGGCTTGGTCAGGAGCGCTCGGGGTAGAGCACGGATCGCCGGAGTTTGTCAGGCGCCACATACGAGCAACTGGCCTGTTCAGCGAGATGCTTGCCGAACTCGACACCTTGGACGAGCCCGCCAAGAGCCGCTATGAGTCACGGCTGTGGATTTGGTGGGATGCCCTCGTCGAGCCAGCCGGGTGGTCAGAGACGGTCCGCGATCGGGACGACCCGCTCGATCACCTCGAGTCCATGGCCGACATCGTCGAGGCGCAGAGCGTCGAGCTCCGCACGGCGGCACAGAAGCTCAGGGATGCCCTTACCACGGCTCGCAGGATCGTTGTCCAGGCAGTCAACGACGGGGAGGTTGAGGAGTCTGCCGGCTCGCGGCTCATCGACTTGATCGATCGCCTCCTGCATGAGATCGATGATCCCCAGAAAAGCGTATTCCGCCTGAAGGATGTTGCCGCGACGTTCTTGGGCGATCTCCAGATCTTCCTCATCCGTTACCCACAGGCCGTTGGTGTGTTGTCCCGCGTAGTAGGAACGGTCATTGTCGGAATCACGGTCCTGATTGACCCGGTCGCGGCCGCTGGCCTCGCGAGCGCCGTCGCGGCTGGGTCATGGACTGCCGACAGAATCCTTGCGAGCGCCGAGCCAGTAATGCTCAAGGCATTGGAGTCGGGCGCGACGAGGGAGCTCGAGTCCGGGTCAGGCGACAGCGAGGAAACCGACAGCTAGTCCCAGTCCAATCAACGACCCGTTGCATGGTCCTGCTGGTGCGACCGGGACATCTGTGGGCACTCGAACTGTCAGTCGGTTCGCGGCGTCGACGCCGCGAGCAGCCGCGAAGCACTTGCTGTGAACAACGCGATTCGTTGCGCGGGAGATTGTCAGACCTCCTCCCTAGAGTTGGTTTCATGAATCGGGGGGCGATGAGCACGGCGGGCGCGCTGCTCGGCGCGGTCGCCGACCTGCGCCATGATCAACTTCGCGCCGAGGCCGATATCCTCGACGCGGCCGCCGAGTGGGCCGTGCTGCACCCCGACCTCGATGATCAACCGGCGACCCTGTGGTCGCGCGGCGAGGACACGCTGATCCCGCTGGCCGGCGCCGGCGCCCCCGGGGTCGACCCCGCGTGCGTTGCCGAGTTCGCGGCGGTCCTCGGCGTCACGACCGAGTCCGGGCAGCGACTGATCGGCGACGCGCTGGAGCTCCGCCACAGGCTGCCGCTGCTCTGGGCCGACGTGCAGGCGCTACGGGTGCCGGCCTGGCGCGCCCGCACGGTGGCCGAGGCGACCCGCGCGCTGCCCCCGGCCGCGACCGCCTACGTCGACCGACAGGTCACCGCGGTCGCCGGCAGGATCGGCCATGCCCAGCTCGCCCGGCTGGTCGCCGCCGCGACGGCGCAGTTCGTCGCGGCCACCGAGGATCCGGCCGGCGGTGACCCGGACGACGCCCGCGGCCGCGACGACGACCTGTTCGTGGAGGTCGAGTGCGATGTCACGGGCGTCGACGGCCGGGCGTACCTGTCGGGGACGCTCGAGCTTCCGGACGGCCTCGACCTGGCCGCCGCGCTCAGCGCGGGCGCCGAGGCCCAGCGGGCCTGGGGATCCGACGCCCCGCTGCACGCCCGCCGCGCCCGCGCCCTCGGCGACCTTGCCCGCCACCAGCCCCTGCTTGATCCCTCCCATTCCGACCCGGCCGGCGACCTGGACCAGGCTCGACCGGCGGATCCGGACGGCGCCCGACCGGCGGGGCGCACGATCGTGTTGTACGCCCATCTGAGCGCCGACGGCGCGCGGGCGCCGTTCGGGCCGGTCGGTCGGCTGGGCAACACCGACTCCCCGATCACGCCCGATCAGGTCCGCGGCTGGTGCGCCGCGCCGGGCACGACCGTCGTGGTGAAGCCGGTGATCGACCTGAACCGGCCGCGGACGTCACCGCGCTACGCGATCCCCGATCCCATCCGCGAGCAGGTCATCCTGCGCGACCCGACCTGCGTGTTCCCGTGGTGTGCGAAGAACAGCCTGCGCGCCGACATCGACCACATCACGCCCTGGCCGCACGGCCCGACGCACACCGACAACCTGGCGCCGCTGTGTCGCCGCCATCACCGCCTGAAGACGCTCGCGGGTTGGCGCTACCGCCGCCTGCCCGGCGGCGGCTACCTGTGGACCAGCCCGAACGGGTGGACCATCGTCCGCGACCGCACCGGTACGCGGCCCGCCCGGCGCCCACCCGAGCGGCCACCGCCGGACAGCGGCTGATCGACCCCGGCGACCCCTGCTTGTCCGGCAACCCCTACTTCTCCGGCAACCCCTACTTCTCCGGCAACCCGTCCCGATCGGCCCACTCGAGCAACGGCTCGATGGCGAACGGATGATCATCGATGCCCGCATGCAGATCGCCGAGCTCGGCGAAGCGCCCCGGCATCGTGAGCACCGTGAAATCGTCCGGCTCGGCATCGCCGACCTCGTCCCAGGTCAGCGGCGCCGAGACGGTCGCGCGCTGGTTCCCACGCACGGAGTAGGCCGAGGCGATCGTGTGGTCGCGGGTGTTCTGGTTGTAGTCCACGAACAGCTTCGCCGGATCGCGATCCTTGCGCCACCACGTCGTCGTCACCTCCTCGGGCAGCCGCCGCTCGACCTCGCGGGCGAACGCGAGCGCGGCCCGGCGTACCTCGGCAAAACCATGATCGGGATCGATCCGCACATAGACGTGCATCCCGTGGCCTCCCGAGGTCTTCGGCCAGCCGACCGCTCCCAGCTCGTCCAGCACCTCGTGCGTCACCTCGGCCGCCCGCAGCACCCGCGACCACGGGCACTCCGGCCCGGGGTCAAGATCGATCCGCCACTCATCCGGGCGCTCGACATCGGCGCGGCGCGAGTTCCACGGATGGAACTCCACCGTCGACATCTGTACCGCCCAGATCACCTGCGCAATCTCCGTCACGCACAACTCATCGGCCGTCCGCCCGAAGCGCGGGAAGAACAGCTCGACCGTGTCCACCCAGTCCGGCGCGCCCTGCGGCAACCGCTTCTGGTGCACCTTCGGCCCCGACAACCCCTTCGGGAAGCGGTGCAGCATCGTCGGCCGCTCGCGCAACGCGTTCACGATCCCGTCGCCGATCGACAGGTAGTAGTTGGCGAGATCCAGCTTGGTCAGCCCGAGCTCGTCGAAGTAGACCCGCTCCGGATTGCTGATCCGGACGGTACGCCCGCCCGCCGCCAGCTCGATCGCCTGACCCATGCGATCACGCTACCGAGGGTTGACCCCGAGATGCCCGCTGGCTAGCTTCGCAGAACGGCCCGATCCGGGCGCTCCCCCAGAAGGAGGTCGGTCGACGATGACCACCTTGACCCGTCCCGCCCGCCTGTTCGCGGCCGCTGTCCTGGCCGGGGCGCTCGCCCTCGCCACGGCCGCCACCCCGGCCCGGGCCGCCGATCCGGCGACCCGCTGGGCCGACGCGACCCTGCGCCGGATGAGCCTGGAGGAGAAGGTCGGCCAGCTCTTCGTCAACTATGTCTACGGCGCGAGCGCCGACGCCGCCGACAGCCGCAATACGGAGCGCTACGGCGTCGCCACCCCCGCCGAGGTCGTCGCCAAGTACCGCCTCGGCGGCGTGATCTACTTCGCCTGGTCCGACAATGTCGCCGACCAGTCCAAGATCGCCGGCCTGAGCAACGGCCTGCAGCGCGCAGCCCGCGACGCCAGCCCGCGTACCGACATCCCGCTGACCATCAGTACCGACCAGGAGACCGGGCTGGTGGCCCGGATCGGACCACCGGCGACCGAGTTCCCCGGTGCGATGGCGCTCGGTGCCACCCGCGATCCCGAGGCCACCCGCACCACATACGCGATCACCGGCCGCGAGCTGCGCGCCTTCGGCATCAATGCCGACTACGCCCCCGACGCCGATGTCAACGTCAACCCGGCGAACCCGGTGATCGGCGTACGCTCCTTCGGCTCCCGCCCCGACCTGGTCGCCGAGCACGTCCCGCAGGCGATCGCCGGCCTGCAGAACGCCAAGGTCAGCGCCGCCGCCAAGCACTTCCCCGGCCACGGCGACACCAATGTCGACTCCCACACGGGATTCCCGGTGATCAACCACACTCGCGAGGAGTGGGAGACCATCGACGCGCCGCCCTTCCGGGCCGCGATCGAGGCCGATGCCGACATGATCATGACCGCCCACATCTCGGTGCCGGCACTCGATCCCAGCGGCGACCCGGCCACCTTGTCCGAGCCGATCGTCACCGGCATCCTGCGTGATCAACTCGGCTACGACGGAGTGGTCGTCACCGATTCCCTCCGGATGGATGCGGTACGCCAGAACTATCCCGACGCCGAGGTGGCGGTGCGGGCCATCGAGGCGGGCGTGGACGTGCTGCTCGACGCGAACTCGCCCGACGTCCAGTACCGGGCGGTGATCGATGCCGTCCGCTCCGGCCGGCTCACCGAGGAGCGGATCGATCAGAGCGTCCGGCGGATCCTCGCCATGAAGTTCGAGCGCGGGGCCGTCGCGATGTGGCAGACCAACCCGAACCTGCGTGATCGCGTGGTCGGCACCGCCCGCAATCTCGCCACCGCCCAGGAGATCGCCGACCGCAGCATCACCCAACTCACGGACGCCGCCGACCTGGTGCCGCTCGGCGCCGGGCGCACGCTCGTCACGGGCGCCGGAACGGCCCCGGTCGATTCCCTCACCCGGGCGCTGCGCGACGGCGGCGCGGACGCCGAGGCCCACGCGACCGCGACCAACCCCGATGCCGCCGCGATCACCGCCGCCGTCGAGCGCGCCCGCACCGCCGACCGGGCCGTGGTGATCACCAACAACGCCCGGGCGAACACCGGTCAGGCCGCGCTGGTCGACGCGCTGAACTCGGCCGGCGTACCGGTCGTGGTGGTCGCAGTCGGCGTGCCCTACGACATCGCCTACCTCGACACCGAGAGCTATCTGGCGAGCTATTCGCGCAATGATGTCGCCCTGCGCTCCGTCGCCCGGGTGCTCACCGGGCAGGTCGACCCGTCCGGTCGGCTGCCGGTCGACATCCCGTCGGCCGACGACCCGGACGAGATCATCTACGAGTTCGGGAGCGGCGAATGAGCCGCCGGCTGGGCGTGCTCGCCGCCCTCGCTATGGTCCTGATCATGGTTCCGAGCAGCCCGGCGAGTGCCGCCGACGGTGCGGCCCGAGGGCGCTTCGATCGCCCGCAGGACGGCTTCGCGCGGCCCACCACCTCGCTGGGCGAGAGCACCCCGCAGCGGATGCGGCTCGACCCGGCACCGATCGCGGAGGCCTGGCGACAGGTGCAGTCCTATGCCGAGGCGCAGCCGGACGGCCGTCCGCGCTACCCCGGCGGCGTGCTCACCTACGGCTATCAGGGCAAGATCGTCTTCTCCGAGGCGTTCGGCGAGGCGGTGCGCTACGGGCCCGGCCAGACGGTGCTGCCGGCCGACCAGCGGATCGCCACCCGGACCGACACCATCTATGACCTGGCCTCGATCTCGAAGCTGTTCACCTCGATCGTGGTGCTGCAGCAGGTGGAGCGCGGCCGCGTCGACCTGGACGCCGCGGTCGCCGACTATCTGCCCGAGTTCGCCGCGAACGGCCCGGACGATCCCGATGGCAAGGCCTCGATCACGGTACGCCAACTGCTCACCCACACCTCGGGGCTGCCTCCCTTCCTGCCGCTGTGGCGTGATCAACCCGATCCGGACAGCCGGCTTCGAGCCGCCCTGACCGCCAAGCTGAGCAACCCACCCGGCAGCACCTACACCTACAGCGATCTGAACCTGATCGCACTCGGCGAGCTGGTGCACCGGGTGAGCGGCAAGACCCTTGATCGACTCGTCGCCGACGACATCACGGGCCCGCTGCGGATGACCGACACCGGATACAACCCCGACCCGTCGCTGCGTCCGCGGATCGCGGCCACCGAGGAACAGCGCGCCCCGGACCGCGGCGTCGTGTGGGGCGAGGTGCACGACGAGAACGCCTGGAGCCTCGGTGGCGTCGCCGGGCACGCGGGCGTCTTCTCCACCTCGGCCGACCTCGCCCGGCTGGCCCAGGCCATGCTGAACGGCGGCGTCCTGGACGGCCGGCGGATCATGCAGCCCGAAACCGTCGAGGCGATGATCACCAACGAGAACACCGGGTTCCCGGGAGACGATCATGGGCTGGGCTTCGAGCTGAACCAGCACTGGTACATGGACGGGCTGTCGGGCCCGCGTACCGCCGGACACACCGGCTACACCGGAACCTCGCTGGTGATCGACTTCGACAGCCGGTCGTTCGTGCTCTTGCTGACCAACCGGGTCCATCCGTCCCGCGAATGGGGCAGCGTCAACCCCGCGCGCACCGCCGCAGCCCGCGGGCTCGCCGATGCCCTGGCGGTGCGCCCGGTCGCCGGCAAGCGCGCCTGGGTCTCCACCCGGCCGAACAACGCGGAGACCTCGCTGCGCCTCGCGGTGCCGGCGGGCAGCACGGAACTGCGCTGGCAGAGCCTGGTCGACCTCGAGCCGACCGACCCGTTGATCATGGAGACCAGCCGCGACGGCTCGACGTGGCAACCGCTGGCGTACCGGCTCGGCGACGACGAGATCGACGGCGAACTGACCGCGTCCACCGGGCGCACCTGGCGCGCGGGGCGGGCCTCGCTGCCCGCGGGCACCACCGCGGTCCGCTGGCGCCAGACCTTCGATGCCAGTGCGGCCGGTCGCGGCGTGTTCGTCGACGATGTCCGGATCGGCGCGGGCGCCTCCGCGCGGCCGATCGATGAGTCCGATCCGGCCTGGTCGGCCGACGGCTGGCAGATCACGGACCGCTGACCGCAGGTGACGAGCACATCTCGCTGCGAAGAACCCCCCTCACGCCCACGGGATTCTGGATACCGTCACCCCATGGCGGTTCGCACGATCGGCGGGCGAAGCCGCGGACTGCTGGGCGCACTGGCCGCGGCGGCGGTGCTGCTGGCCGGCTGTGCCCCGATGGGTCCGACCACCGGCACCGAGTTCGGCGAACGCTCCGTCGACGCCCGCACCCCCGGCCGGGGCGGCAGCGCGCAGGTCGCACTGGCCAGCGAACCCGACCTGCTCGACCCGACGCAGTCCTCGACCCTGGTCGCCCGTCAGGTCTTCGCCTCGATGTGCGAGAAGCTCTACGACTACGACGAGTCGATGACGATCGTGCCGCAGCTCGCGACCGAGTTGCCGCAGACCTCGCCCGACGGGCGCCAACTCACGGTGTCCGTGCGCCGCGACGCGCGGTTCGCCGACGGCACGCCGCTGGACGCGGCCGCGGTCAAGAAGTCGCTCGACCGGCACCTGCAACTGGAGTCCTCCAGCCGCACCGCGGAACTGGCGAGCGTCGAGGAGGTGACCGTCCGCGACCCAGGCACGGTCGTGCTCTCGCTGAGCCAACCGGATGCGTCCCTGCCGAGCGTGCTGGCCGACCGCGCGGGGATGATCATGTCTCCCCAGGCGCTCGATCGGCTCGGCGAGGACTTCGGTACCGAACCCGTCTGCGTCGGTCCGTTCGCCTTCGTCAGTCGAGCGATCGGCGACCGGATCGTGCTGCGCCGCGATCCCAACTACTACGCCGCCGACGAGATCGCCCTGGACGAGGTGATCTACCGGGTGATGACCGACTCCTCCGTGCGGTTGGCCAATCTCCGCTCGCGCGATGTGGTGGTCGGGGACCAGATGGCGCCGGTCGACGTGCTCTCGACGAGCGGCGACGGCGAGCTGCAGCTCTTCCGGAGCCCGTCGTTCGGCTACTACGGCCTGACCGTCAATACCCGCACCTCGGGCGGGCCGGCGCCCGGCGCGGTGGTCGACACCCCGCTCGCCACCCGCCCGGAGCTGCGCACCGCGTTCGCGCTGTCGCTCGATCGGGCGCTGATCAACAAGATCGCCTTCCAGGACATGTACGCCCCGGCCTGCGGGCCGGTGCCGCTCGCCAGCGCCTACGCCGACCCCGACCTGGTCTGCCCCGGTCGCGACCTCGAGCGGGCCCGCCGGCTGGTCGCCGAATCGGGTCTGCCGACGCCGGTGCCGGTCGAACTCAGCATTCCCAACACCGCCAACGATCTGCGCACCGGGCAGATCATCCAGGCGATGGCGAACGAGGCCGGCTTCGACGTCCGGCTGCGCGCGATGGAGTTCACCAGCCTGCTCGAAGCGGGCAAGAACGGGGACTTCGAGATGTTGCTCTCCGGCTGGTCCGGGCGCGTCGACCCCAATGGCAACATGGCCTCCTTCCTCCGCTCCGGCGCACCCAACAACTACGGCGGGTACGCCAATGACGAGGTCGATGCCCAGCTCGCCGAGGCCCTCACCATCAGCGATGTCGGAAAGCGGCGCGCGGCGTACCGGGCACTGCAGGAGAAACTGGCCGAGGACCTGCCGATCATCTACCTGTTCCGCCCCTCCAGTCTGGTGCTCGCCAGCAACCGGCTGGCCGGCCTGCGGGTCTATGCCGACGGCCTGATCCGGCTGCGGGACGCGGGGTATGCGACATGACCGTCACCGCACCGCCTGCCACCCAGCCGTCGGCGACCCGGCCGAACGCCCCGCGCGGCCGCGCGCTGCGCCATCTCGCCGGTCGCGCCGGCCAGGCGCTGGTGACGATCTTCCTGGTCAGCATCGCCGTCTTCGCGGGCATCCGGGCGATCCCGGGCGACCCGGCCCTGGTGCTGGCGGGCGAGGACTCATCCCCCGAGGCCATCGCCGCGATCCGCGAGCGGTACGGCCTGGACGATCCGCTGCCGATCCAGTACCTGAACTGGCTCTCCCACGCGATCCGCGGCGACTTCGGCACATCGGTCCGCACCGGCGAGCCGGTGATCGAGGCGATCCTCGCGGCGCTGCCGGTGACCCTGGAGCTCGCGCTGCTCAGCATGCTCTTCGCCACCGCGATCGGCGTCGCCGCCGGCGTCGTTGCGGCCGTCGAGCGCGGCCGCCCCGGCGAGTGGCTGGCCAACGGCGCCGCCCTGCTCGGCCTGTCCATCCCGAACTTCTGGCTCGGCATCCTGCTGGTGCTGATCTTCGCGGTCGGGCTGCGCTGGTTGCCGGCATCCGGGTTCGTCCCGTTCACCATCGACCCGCTGGAGAATCTCGCCCGGATGATCATGCCGGCCTTCGTGCTCGGCAGCGGTCTGGCGGCCGTCGTGATGCGCCAGACCCGCTCGGGCATGCTGGAGGCGCTGTCCGCCGACTATGTGCGTACCGCGCGCGCCAAGGGGCTCACAGGCCGCGCAGTGGTGCTGGACCATGCGCTGCGGAACAGCCTGATCACGGTGGTCACCGTGCTCGGCCTCAATCTCGGGCAGTTGATCAGCGGGGCGGTGGTCACCGAGCAGGTGTTCACGCTGCCCGGCTTCGGCAAGCTGACCCTCGATGCGGTCTTCACCCGCGACTACCCGCTGATCCAGGCGGTGGTGTTGATCACCTCGGTCGCCTATGTGGTGATCAACCTGCTGGTGGACGTCTGCTACACCCTGCTCGATCCGCGGATCCGGGTCGGTGGTGTGTCGTGAGCGGCATCGTCACGCCGGCCCGCCGCCGATCGCGCGCCCTGAGCCGTCTGCGCGCCAACCCGCTCGCGGTCGCCGGCGCCGTCGCGGTCGGTGTCTTCGTGCTCGCCGCACTGGCCGCGCCGCTGCTCGCCCCCTATTCCCCGATCGCCCCCGATTTCGACGCCGTCCTCGCGCAACCCTCGCTCGCCCACTGGCTCGGCACCGACGATCTCGGCCGCGACCAGCTCTCCCGGATCCTGTTCGGCCTCCGTGCCTCGCTGCAGGTCGGGCTGCTGGCGGTGATCGGCGCCGCGGTGATCGGCATCGCGACGGGCATGCTCGCGGGCTACTACGGCGGCGTGATCGACATGATCGCCTCGCGGCTCACCGATGCACTGCTGGCATTCCCGTTCCTGATCCTCGCGGTCGGGTTGGCGGCGATCCTCGGCCCCTCGCTGACCAATGCCACCCTCGCGGTCGCGATCTCGCTGGTTCCCGCGTTCTTCCGGGTGGCCCGCGGCGAGGCGCTGCGGCTGCGCGGCGGGGAGTATGTGCAGGCCGCCATCGCCAGCGGCTCGCGGCCGGTCACCGCACTCGCCCAACACGTCCTGCCCAATGCCGCGTCGGCCCTGATCGTGCAGACCACCATCGCCATTCCCGGCGCGATCCTCGCCGAGGCCGTGCTGAGCTTTCTCGGTCTCGGCGTACAACCGCCGACCCCGTCGCTCGGCACCATGCTCTCCGCCGCGCAGTCCTTCCTCTACCCAGCGCCGTGGATGGCGGTCTTCCCCGGTCTGGCGATCGTCGCGCTCACGCTGGCGTTCAATGTGCTCGGCGACGGGGTGCGGGATGCGCTCGACCCGAAAGGAGACGGCCGATGACCGGCCCGGTGCTACGCGTGCGCGACCTCGACATCACCTTCCGCAGCGAAGGCCGCACCGTGCACGCGGTCCAGGGGCTCGGCTACGACCTCGCGCCGGGCGAGGTCTTGGCGGTGGTCGGCGAGTCCGGCTGCGGCAAGTCGATCAGCGCCCTGTCGGTGCTCGGCCTGCAACCGCGTACCGCGACCGTCACCGGATCGGTACGCCTGGGCGAGGTCGAACTGGTCGGCGCGTCCACGGCGACGCTCCGCGACATCCGCGGCGATCGGGTCTCGATGATCTTCCAGGAGCCGTTGTCGTCGCTCAATCCCGTGCTGACGGTGCGGCGCCAGCTCACCGAGGTGCTCCGGCGCCATCGCGGCCTGTCCGGTACGCGGGCCCGCGAGCGCGCGATCGAGCTGCTGGGGCTGGTCGGCATCCCGGCACCGCGGCAGCGGATCGACCTCTACCCCCACCAGCTCTCGGGCGGCATGCGGCAGCGGGTGATGATCGCCATCGCCATCGCCTGCGATCCCGAGGTGCTGATCGCCGATGAGCCGACGACGGCGCTCGACGTGACCGTGCAGGCCGGCATCCTGACGCTGCTGGACCGGCTGCGCGCCGAGCTGGGCATGGCGATCGTGTTGATCACCCACGATCTCGGCGTGGTCGCCGACATCGCGGACCGGGTGCTGGTGATGTACGCCGGTCGCGGCGTGGAGACCGCGCCCGTGGCGGAGCTGTTCGCCAACCCCGAGCACCCGTACACGAACGGCCTGCTCGGTGCCGTCCCGCGGCCCGGATCGGTGGCCGACCGGCTGGCCGAGATCCCCGGCACGGTGCCCGCGTTGGCGGTGCAGCCCGACGCGTGCACCTTCGCGGATCGTTGCCCGCGCGCCGCCGACGACTGCCGGGCCGCCCGACCCGCGCTCGCCGGCCCGGGCGAGCATCTGGTCGCCTGCTGGCACCCGATGACGAACGCGACCGCGGGAGCGCAGCGATGACCGGTTCCCCCGCGCTGGAGCTGTCCGGGCTGACCCGCCACTTCGGCGCGGTCCGCGCCGTGGACGGCATCGACCTGGTGGTCGCCGAGGGGGAGATCCTCGGGCTGGTCGGCGAGTCCGGGTCCGGCAAGTCGACGGTGGGGCGGCTGGCCGTGGCGCTGGACCGGCCGAGCGCGGGCACGGTCCGGGTGCTGGGGACCGAGCTGACCGGCCTGCGCGGTGGGCGGCTGCGCGCCCTGCGGCGACGCTTCCACCTGGTCTTCCAGGACCCCGCCTCCTCCCTCGATCCCCGCCAGACCTGCGCGACGATCGTCACCGAGCCGCTGCGGCACCACGGCATCGGGACGCGCGCGGAGCGCCGGGCCCGGGCCGCCGAGCTGTGTGGGCGCGTCGGCCTGCGCGAGGACCTGCTGGATCGCTACCCGCACGAGCTCTCCGGCGGGCAGCGGCAACGCCTGTCGCTCGCCCGGGCGCTGATCCTCGATCCGGACCTGATCGTCGCCGACGAACCGACCAGCGCGCTCGACGTGTCCGTACAGGCGTCCGTGCTGAACCTGCTCAAGGAGCTGCAGCGCGAGCTCGGCTTCGCCGCGCTGTTCATCACCCACGACCTCGGCGTGGTCGAGTACCTGGCCGACCGGGTCGCCGTGATGTATCTCGGCCAGCTCGTCGAGGTCGGCCCGACGGCCGAGCTGACCGCCGACCCGCTGCATCCCTACAGCCAGGCCCTGACCGCCGCCGCCCCCGTACCCGACCCGGTCGAGCAGCGTTCCCGCGAACGGATCGAGATCTCCGCCGACCTGCCCGACCCGGCCGATCCCCCGAGCGGTTGCCGATTCCGCACCCGCTGCCCGATCGCCGTGGCACGGTGCGCGACCGAGGTGCCGGAGCTGCGCGAGGTTGCGCCGGGGCGGTTCGTGCGCTGCCATCTGGTGACCGACGGTGCGGCGCCGGTCGCGCTCACGCCGGCCCGCGTCACGTGAGACGCTCCCCCCACCCGATCTGTCCCCCCACCCGATCTGTCCCCCCACCCGATCTGTCGAGGAGACGCCCGTGGAGTTCACCACCCGCCCCACGCTGGAGGGCACGTTCGGCATGGCCACCAGCACCCACTGGCTGGCCACCGCCACGGCGATGTCCGTGCTGGAGCGCGGCGGCAACGCGTTCGACGCCGCCACGGCCGGCGCCTTCGTGCTGCACGTGGTCGAGCCGCACCTGAACGGGCCGGGCGGCGACGCCCCGTTGATCATCAGCGAGCGCGGGGGCGCCCCCGAGGTGCTGTGCGGTCAGGGCGTGGCGCCGGACGGCGCGACCATCGCCCACTATCGCGACGAGCTCGGCCTGGATCTGGTGCCCGGCACCGGTCCGCTCGCCGCCGCGGTGCCGGGGGCCGTCGAGGCCTGGCTGGTGTTGCTGCGCGATCGGGGCACCTGGTCCCTGCGGGATGTTCTCGACCACGCGATCGCCCTGGCCAGCGACGGACACAGCCCGGTGCCCGCCGTCGGCGCGACCGTGGAATCGGTACGCGACCTGTTCACCCAGCACTGGCCCACCTCGGCCGAGGTCTGGCTGCCGGGCGGGGACAGCCCGCGGAACGGCGCCCTGCTCCGCAACCCGGCGCTGGCCCGGACCTGGCAGCGGCTGATCACCGAGGCCGAAGCGGCATCGGCGGACCGCGAGGCCCAGCTCGACGCCGCGCTGCGGGTCTGGAAGGAGGGCTTCGTCGCCGAGGCGATGGTGCGGACCGCGCGTACCCCGGTCATGGATTCGACGGGTACGCCGCACGCCGGCGTGCTGACCGGCGATGATCTTGCCCGACCCCAGGCGGTCTGGGAGCGACCCGCCGCCGTCGACTACGGGCCATGGACGGTGCACAAGTGCGCGGCCTGGTCCCAGGGCCCGTCGATGTTGCAGCAGTTGCGGCTGCTCGGCGACTGCGAGCCGGCCGATCTCGGCGCATTCGATGCCGCCGTCGTGCACCGGATCGTGGAGGGCGCCAAGCTGGCGTTCGCCGACCGCGACGCCTGGTACGGCGATGCCGCCGAGGTCGACCTCGCCGGGTTGCTCGCGCCGGGCTATGCCCAGCAGCGGCGGATGTTGATCACCGATGCCGCCAGCCGGGAGTTCCGGCCGGGTACGCCGGACGGCCGCGAGCCCGTGCTGGCCGAGCACATCCGCCGCGTCGTCGCGGGCGAGGTGCGCTCGTCCGCCGCGGGGGGCGCGGGCGAGCCCACCGTGCAGAGCCACGCCGCGCCACGCGCCGACGCGGCCGGGCAGACCGGGGACACCTGCCACATCGACGTCGTCGACCGCTGGGGCAACATGATCGCGGCCACCCCGAGCGGCGGGTGGCTGCAGTCCAGCCCGGTGATCCCGGAGCTGGGTTTCCCGCTGGGCACCCGGTTGCAGATGTGCTGGCTGGATGCCGGCCTGCCGAATTCGCTGACCCCGCGCCGGCGCCCGCGGACCACCCTCTCGCCCAGCCTGGCCAGCCTGCACGGCGAGCCCACCCTCGCCTTCGGTACGCCGGGCGGCGACCAGCAGGACCAGTGGAGCACCAGCTTCTTCCTGCGGGTCGCCGCGACGCAGGCGCGTACCTCCGCGCTGGATCTGCAGGGCGCGATCGACGCCCCGAACTGGCACACGGATGCGCTGATCGCCTCGTTCTGGCCGCGCGGCTACCGGCCGGGCTCGCTCGTCGTCGAGGCGAATGCCGACGCCGAGCTGGTCGCGGGGCTGCGGGCGCGTGGTCACGACGTGACCGTGGGCCCGGCGTGGTCGGAGGGCCGGCTCAGCGCCGTGTCCCGCGACGCCGCGACGGGGCTACTGCGCGCGGCGGCCAATCCCCGCGGGATGCAGGGCTATGCGGCCGGGCGGTGAGCCGGCGCGGATCAACCGAGCGCCTCGCTACTCCTCTCTCCGGGAAGCCAAAGCGGACAAACACGTGGCGTCGTCGTCCAATGTTTCACCGACACCAATTCTCGATTTCACTCATGAGAATGTTGCGAAGCTTGCCCGTCGAGCCCTCGAGAGCGCTTCCACGCCTCCACCGACGAAGTTCCTGGGCGCGGCTCACAAGGTCATTGCGGAGTCGATCCGCCCCGTCTACTCCGTGAACGAAGAACTTCCCGCATCCAGAGTGATCGGGCGCGGCTTCGGGTCGTGCAGTCAGCGACTGGCCGTCCTCGAAGCCGTGGCAAGGTCGGCAGGGATTCCGACACGGGCACGGGGATTTGTTGTCCGCGGCGAGTTCTGGCGACCACGTTTCCGGGTGCCTCGCGTGCTGATGCCGCGCGAGGTGCTGCTCTGCTGGCCAGATTTCTGCATTGATGATCAGTGGGTGACGTGTGGTGAGATCTTCTGTGGGCCAGGGAACGCCTGCGAGGCGCAAGCTTTCACCAATTCCGGCCCAGAGACACTGTTTGAAGCGATCCGAAACCGCCAGGTGAGCTGGACGAAACCCGGCACCGGCAGCGCCACCGGAGATCTGAGCGCGTGGGTCATCCGTGATCTCGGCACCTTCTCGAGCCGCGACGCACTGTGGCAGGCACACAACCAGACCTTTGACGGAGTCGTCCTGCCGATTGTTGACGCCGCGCTGCGACTTGGTTCGCGCGCCGCAGGCTGGGGCAGGCGCGAACCGTCACCGGGGAGCCGCGGGCGGCGCCACCCGGTCAGTCCGACAGCCCCGCGCCACCCTGCACGGGCCGGGTGTTGCCCTCCGCCCGAAGGGCCAGGGTGATCGCCTCCGCGCGGGGCCACAACTGTGCCTCGGGCAGCACGTCCGGCCCGCACGAGCGCGAGCCGAGTCCGTGCACGTCGGCATCGACGAACAGCCAGGTCCGCTCGGGCGTCGGCAGTTCGTGACGGTGCGCCGCGGCAGCCACCTGCTGCGGCGTGTGCCGGGCGATCGTGAAGCCGGGCAGCCGGCCGGCCTCGGCGTACGCCTCCACGGTCAGCGCCCGCCCGGGGCCGCTGAGCGTCAGCTCGCGCAGCCCGGCGCGGTGCCCGCTCTCCTGCGGGCGGGTCGGGGCGAAGTTGAGTTCGTCGATGCCCGCGGCGAACCGACCGACCCGCACGGCGCGGCGGCTGTCCGGCCACGATTCGCCCGGCCCGGTGCCGAACCATGCCGCCTCGTCCAGCTCCGCCGGCAGCCCGAACCGCAGCCCGATCCGCGGCCAGGTGCAGTCCCAGTCGCTGGACGGCGTCACCTCGGCGCGCAGCATCAGCCGGTCGTCGGCCCACCACCAGCGACAGGTCAGGTCCGCATAGGCGCGGGTCGCCGCGGCGCCGACGCGATAGGTGGCCACGATCCCGTGGGCCGCGGCCCGGAACTCGACCAGTCGGTGCTTCAGCCGGTCCAGCCCGCGCTCGGCCCAGCGCTGCGCCGATGACGGGCCGGGTACGCCGTCACCGCCGGTGGTGGCCGGGTCGGCCAGCTCGAAGGAGCCGAAGATGGCGCCCCGGTCGTTGTCGGTCGGCGCGCGCCACAGCTCGAGAATCGGCCCGGTGACGGCCAGCTCGCCCAGGGCCGTGAGCAGCCCGGTGGCCGGGTCGAACTCGGCGGCCCCGAGCGGCGCGTGCTCGGCCGAGGTCGGGTCGAACTGCGCCGGGCGTGGCGCCTCGCGCGCCGGCACCGTCAGCGGCCACTGGCCCTCCGCCACCGGGTGTCCGGCGCCCGCCCACGGCTCGTCGGCGGCCAGCTCGGCGCGTACCCGCAGCCAGCACTCGCCGCCGGACCGCGGCGCGAGCACCGCCTCCGGGAGCGTCACGGACACGGATTCGCCCGGCCCCGCCGCGGGCACGGCCACCTCGGCCTCGACGGAGTCCTCACCGTCCAGCTCGCTGCACGCCACGAACCGGAGATGATCAAGCCCGCGGGTGTGCTGCCGGTTGCGGACGGTGAGCACCCCGTCGGCGACGGTCAGCGAGACGGGCGCGTTGACCGCGGCGAACTCGGCCAGACCCGGCGACGGTACGCCGTCGGAGCGGACCAGCCCGTCCAGGACGAAGTTCCCGTCGTGCAGCTCCTCGCCGAAGTCGCCGCCGTAGGCGTACCACTCGCCCCGTTCGTCGCGTCGCCGCAGACCATGATCACGCCACTCCCAGACGAAGCCGCCGTGATAACCCGGGTACGCCTCGACCAGCTCGTCGTAGACATCCAGCGCGCCGGGGCCGGTGCCCATCGCGTGGGCGTACTCGCACTGCAGGAAGGGCATCGCGCGCACCCGTGCCGCCTCGCCGGCGGTGCAGCCGGGCAGCGGTCCGGCGCCGAAGATCACCTCCACCTGCCCGGGGCTGGCATACATCCGCGAGTAGAGGTCGGTGTAGGCGCCGGTGCGGTCGCCCTCGTAGTGGATCGGCCGGCCGCCGTCGCGGCCGCGGGCCCAGTTGGCCATCGCCGCGAGGTTCTCGCCGGTGCCCGACTCGTTGCCGAGCGACCAGATGATCACCGACGGGTGGTTCTTGTCCCGCTCGACGGTGCGCGCGATCCGGTCCAGCAGCGCGCCGCGCCAGCGGCCGTCGTCGCAGGGGTTGTCCCGCCAGCCCAGCAGCTCGAAGCCGTGGGTCTCCAGATCGCATTCGTCGATCACCCAGAAGCCCAGCTCGTCGCACAGGTCCAGCAGGTCCGGGTGCGGCGGGTAGTGTGAGGTCCGGATGGCGTTCACATTGTGTCGCTTCATCATGATCAGGTCCGCGCGGGCGGCGTCGGGATCGAACACCCGGCCGCGATCGGCCAGCACCTCGTGCCGGTTGACGCCGCGGAAGATCACCTGTCGCCCGTTCACCGACAGCCGATCGCCGTCGATGCGTACCGTGCGGAAGCCGACCCGTTCGGTCAGCGTCTCGCCGGCCGCGGAGATGATCACCTGATACAGCCGTGGCTCCTCCGCGCTCCAGGGTTGCGCCGGCGCCGCCAGGTCGATCGGCTCACCGGGACCGGCGAGCTCCTGGCGCAGGCCCAGCTCGGCGATCTCGACCGTGATCGGGTACGCCTGGGCCGGCGCCGACACCTCGCCGGTGAGCAGGCCCATCCCGGTTCGATGATCGAAGTCGGCGCGCAGGAAGACGTCGTCGATGCCGCCCACCGGGCGCTGCAGCAGCGTCACATCGCGGAAGATCCCCGGCAGCCACCACTGGTCCTGGTCCTCCAGGTAGCTGCCGTCGGACCACTGGTGCACCCGCACGGCGAGCACGTCGGTCCGGCCGCCGGCGACCAGCGCCTCGGTGACGTCGAACTCGACCGGCAGCCGGCTGCCCTTGCCGACGCCGATCTCGATCCCGTTCAGCCAGACCCGGAACGCGGACTCGACCCCGTCGAAGCGCAGGATCGCGCGGCCCGAGCCGACCCAGTCGGGCCGATCGAAGCGCAGCCGGTAGTCGCCGGTCGGGTTCTCGTCCGGCACGTGCGGCGGGTCGACCGGGAACGGGAACGCCACATTGGTGTAGGCGGGGTGGCCGTAGCGGCCATCGCCGTGCAGCACCCAGTGCGCGGGCACCGGCAGGCTGTCCCAGGCGGTGTCGTCGAAGTCGGGCTCGGCGAAGCCGGTCGGCCCGTCGGCGCGGGGGGCGTACCGGAATCGCCAGGCCCCGTTCAGGCTGGTGGATTGCGCATCGCTGTGCACCCGGGCGCGCGGCGGCAGCCCGCCCCGGCCGGGGGAACGATCGGTGAGATATTCCGGAGTTGCCACTGACACCCATTCATCCAACCACGCGCGGCACGCCGCGCCTCCAATCACGCGCGGCCGGTTGCCGATCAGCCGTGCCTCGCGCAAACTTCGGCTCGTGTCGCCGACCGCCCTCGCACCGCCGCCCGCGGCGCCGACCGGGCAGCCCGCCCGTCGTCGGACCGAGGCGTTGGCGATCGCGCTGCTGGCCGGCCTGACCGCAGCCGCCGTCGCGGTGTCGGTCGGCTGGCTCGCGCCGCGACCGGCGGCGGGCCCGTTCGAGGAGTTCCTGGCCGCCGACGGGGCCACCACCCCCGTCGTCGCGGCGAACGGCAGCGGCGACACCGCGGTGCTCACCCAGACCCGGCCGACCAATTGGTACGAGCTCGGCAACACCCTGGCGCCGGCGCTGCTCGACGGGTTGAGCGCGCCGGACCGGGGCGACCGGCTGCTGGTGGCCCGGTTCACCGCGCCCGGGGCCGACGGGCCGACCGAGCTCGGGTTCTCCTTCGGCGAGGAGGTACGCCTGCTCTACCTGAGCGCCCCGGTCGGGCGGGTGGCCTATGCGCCGAGCGTGCCGCTGTTCACCGCGGCCACCCGGCGCGGCGAGACCGTCACCGCCCGCACCGAGCTGAGGACCGAGCTCGAACCCGCCGCGGCCGACCTGCGGGTACGCAACGAGCCGGCGCCCGGCCGGCCCGGGTGCACGAGCGCGGTGCTGACCCCGGAGGGCGGCGACGACCAGCGCTACACGTTCTGCCCGCGGGACAGCCCGGGCGGCGCGGGCCTGGTCGGGATCGAGTACGGCGGCGCCGACGAGGTGACCGGGTGGGTCGCGGCCGCGGGCCCTCGACCGGCGGTCTCGATCGGGGGGCGAGATGCTGCGGCACTGCCGGACTGGGCCCCCGCCGCGGGGACGGGCAGCGCGGCGGAGGTGGTCTGGTACCGCGCCGCGGCCGAGTTTGGACAGATCGTTCCGGACGTCCGCCGTCCGCTGGCGCCGGTCGGAAACCGTTGGCTGCTCGTCGGGCCCCGCGAGCTGATCGTCGCCGACCCGATGCCCGCCGCGGCCACCCGGGCGACCGACGGCGACCGCCTGGTCACCGACTTCGTCACCCCGGGCGGCTGGGTCACGGCGGCGGCCCGGACCGCCGGCCTGGTCGTGACGGCGACCGACCGCGGGGAGCTGTCGGCCCGCACGCTCGCCGGGGAACCGGTCTGGTCGCGGCGGACCGACTCGCCGATCAGCGAGCTGCAGCCGAGCGGGGACGCACTGCTGGCCACCGGGGCCCGCGGCGGCGTCGAGCTGATCGATGCGGCCACCGGGGCAACCCGCTGGCGGACCGCGACCGGCCGGCTCGACGCCGCACCGGTGGTCGACGACACCCGCATCGCCGTGCTGGACAACGGCACGCTCGTGCTGTTGTCGGCGGCGGACGGCGAGCAACTGTGGACCGTGCGCGATCGCACCATCATCGGCGCGGCCCTGTTGCCGGGCGGGGTCACCGTGGCGGCCGCCGGCGACGGCACCGTCCTCGGCCTCGGCGCGGACCGCTCCCTGCTCTGGTCGCAGTCGCTGCCGGAGCCCCCGCAGACCGTCGCCGGCGGGGGCGACCTGGCCGTGCTGGGCGGCCCGGACGCCACGGTGGCGCTGCGCGGCGACGGATCGACCGCCTGGCAGCAACCCGGCGTACTCGGCATCGCCGCCGGCCCCGGCTGGACCGCGCTGGCCACCGACGGCCGGGTGCTGGTGCTGGACGATGCCGGCGCGCCGGTGCGCGACCTCGCGCTGCCGAACGACACCACCCCCAGCCAGGCGATGACCTTCGGCAGCGGCCCGGACGGGCTGCTGGTGACCGGGTCCACGCGCGAGGACGACACCCGGGAGCTGTGGTGGATCCGGTGAGCCCGCGGCGCACAGGCGTCGGCGGGCTGGTGGTCGCCCTGGTCGATCGCGTCTTCGTCGAGCCGGTACGCCAGGGCGCGCCGCGGGTCCGCGACTGGGCGCCGGGGATGCGCGCGATCGGGCTGCTGGTCGCGATGATCATCGTCGCCGCGCTGGCCGCGGTGTCGCTGGCCGAGACGGAGCTGCTGCCCCTGCGCGGCTCGGCGTCCGGGTTGGCCGTGCCGCTGGGCCCGCAGTTGGTGCTGTTCGCGCTGACCGTGGTGCTGGCGCTGGCGCAGACGACGGCCCTGCACGCCCCGCTGCCCCTGGCGCTGGCCCTGTGGGGCTTCGTCGGGGCCGCACTGACGGTGATCGCGGCGCTGCCCGGTCACGTCTGGCCCGATCCGGTCTCGGCCGCCGGGCCGGTGACCTGGCTGGTGTTGGGCGGCCTGGCCGTGCTGCGCCGTCGGGCCGCGCCGCGTTGGTGGGAGTTCGCGGCGGTCTGGGCGCTGGTCCTCGTCACGACCTATCTGCCGCTGGCGCTCGCGGCGGCCCGGATCGCCGACGGTCAGGCGCGTCCGTCGGCGGGATCGGTGCAGATCCTCGCGCTGGCCGCCGCCTCCGCCGCGGTGCCGGCCGCCCTGCTGGCGGGGGCATCGCTGGCCGCGGTCGCGTGTTCGCTGTGCCTGTGGGTGGTGGAGCTGGGCACCGCGCGAGCGCGGGCGGCGGGCCGGCCCGGCCGGGTGCCGCGCGGCCTGGTCGTGGCCACCGCCGTGGTGGCGGTGGCGGCCGTGGGCGGTGCCGGCTGGCAGCTCGTGGCCGGGTCGCTGGGCTGGCTCGACGCCGCGACCGGCCTGGCCTCGGCCGCGGCGGTACTGCTCGCCATCGCGATCGGTTGGGCGCTGCTGGACGCGCTTGCCGACGAGCGCTCCCCCGCCTCCACCGGCGTCGGGGAGCTGATCGACCACCTGCCCACCGTGGCGTGGCCGGCCGCGGTCGCGCTCGGCGCGGTGTCGGCGGTGCTGATCCTGCCGGTGGTGATGTTGGCGACCTGGCAAGTCACCTGGGCGGCCGTCCCGTTCAGCGACGCGGTGGCCGAGATCCTCACGGCCGTCTCCGCCAACCCGACCCTGGTCGGCTCGATCGGCGCGGTGGCGGCGGCGGTGATCTGCATCGGCCTCGGCCTGCGCCTGGCGGTGCGCGGGGTACGCGGTCCGGCCGAGCTGTTGTTCGCCGTAGGCGTCGTACAGGGTCTGCTGCAGTTCGGTGAGGTCTCCTCGTTCCGGATCGAGCCGGCTGCGGTCGGGCTGCTGGCCGGGCTCGTCGTGGCGGCGATGTTGATCATCACCGCCGCGCGCGGCCGGCTCACCGGCCCGGTCGCCGAGGCGTACCTGACGGCGCTGCTGATCACGGTGGCGATCGCGAATCTCGAGCTGTTGGCCGACCCGGTCGGGACGGTGCTGCAGTCGGTCGGCGGGGTGGTCGCGGTGCTGGCGCTGTTCTGGACGGTGCTGACCTCGGGCGATCTCGCCAACGGCGACTCCCCTCGCTTCCCCCGTTCCTCCCGGATCACCCTGGTGCTGGCGAATCTGCTGGTGGCGGTGCTGCTGGTCGCGGCCACCACGCTCACCACGAGCACCGGGAACACGACCAGCTTCGACGGGATCGTCAGCTCCGGGGCGCGCGATCTCGGCGTACCGCTGCTGCTGGTCGTGCTGGCCTCCGTGCTGGCGGCGGCGCTGCGCGGCGCGGAACCGGGCGAGCCCGCGGCACCGGTAGACTCGCCCGGTCATCCGCCCCACTTCCGACGGAGCCCGCATGCCCAACGACCTGTCCACCGCGCCTTCCGAGGTACGCCGCAGCCGTGACGATCTGCGCAATGTCGCAATCGTCGCGCACGTCGACCACGGCAAGACCACCCTGGTCGACGCGATGCTGTGGCAGTCCGGCGCCTTCCGCGACAACCAGTCCGTCGACGACCGGGTGATGGACTCCGGGGACCTGGAGCGGGAGAAGGGCATCACCATCCTCGCCAAGAACACGGCGGTCGAGCACCGCACGCCGGCGGGCGATTCCGTGACTATCAACATCATCGACACCCCGGGCCACGCCGACTTCGGCGGCGAGGTGGAGCGCGGGCTGGAGATGGTCGACGGTGTGGTGCTGCTGGTCGACGCCTCGGAGGGCCCGCTGCCGCAGACCCGGTTCGTGCTGCGCAAGGCGCTGGCGAAGAAGCTGCCGATCATCGTGGTGGTGAACAAGGTCGACCGGCCCGATGCGCGGATCTCGGCGGTGGTCGAGGAGACCTACGACCTGTTCATGGACCTGCTGGACGACGACGCCGCCGACGATGCGCTGGACTTCCCGGTGGTGTTCGCGTCGGCGAAGGCGGGGCGGGCGTCGCTGACCCAGCCGGGCGACGGCGATATGCCGGACAGCGACGATCTCGGGCCGCTGTTCGCGACGATCCTCGATCACATCCCGGCGCCGTCCTATGTCGAGGGCGCGCCGCTGCAGGCGCACGTGACGAACCTGGACGCCTCGCCCTATCTCGGCCGGCTGGCGCTGTGCCGGGTGGTCGCGGGCGAGCTGAACCGCAACCAGCTCGTCGCCTGGTGCCGGGCCGACGGCAGCGTACGCAACGTCAAGCTGAGCGAGTTGTTGATCACCAAGGCGCTGACCCGCGAGCCGGCCGACCATGCCGGCCCGGGCGACATCGTCGCGATCGCGGGCATCGACGAGATCACCATCGGCGAGACGCTGTCGGACCCGGAGAATCCGCAGCCGCTGCCGTTGATCACCGTCGACGAGCCGTCGATCTCGATGACCATCGGCATCAACACCTCGCCGCTGGCCGGCAAGTCGGGCAAGAACCTGACCGCGCGGCTGGTGAAGGCCCGGCTTGATCAGGAGCTGATCGGCAATGTCTCGATCCGGGTGAACCCGACCGAGCGTCCCGACACCTGGGAGGTCCAGGGCCGCGGCGAGCTGCAGCTCGCGGTGCTGGTGGAGACGATGCGACGCGAGGGTTTCGAGCTGACCATCGGCAAGCCCGAGGTGGTGACCCGCGAGATCGATGGGAAGCTGCACGAGCCGGTCGAGCGGCTGACCATCGACGTGCCCGAGGAGCACATGGGCACGGTCACCCAGTTGCTCGGCACCCGCCGCGGCCGACTGGAGCAGATGATCAACCACGGCACCGGTTGGGTACGCCTGGAGTACCTCGTGCCGGCGCGCGGGCTGATCGGCTTCCGCACCGAGTTCCTCACCGAGACCCGCGGCACGGGCCTGATGCACCATGTGTTCGAGGAGTACCAGCCGTGGTTCGGCGAGTTGCGCACGCGGCCCACGGGCTCGCTGGTGGCCGACCGTTCCGGGGTGGTCACGGCGTACGCGCTGTTCAACCTGCAGGAGCGCGGGACGATGTTCGTCGCGCCCGGGGCCGAGGTCTATGAGGGCATGATCGTCGGGGAGAACTCGCGGGCCGACGACATGGATGTCAACCCGACCAAGGAGAAGAAGCTCACCAACGTGCGCTCCTCCACCGGCGAGGAGCTGGAGCGGCTGATTCCGGCGCGGTTGCTGAACATGGAGCAGGCGCTGGAGTTCTGCCGCGGCGACGAGTGCCTGGAGGTCACCCCGGACGGGGTGCGGATCCGCAAGACGCTGCTCGCGGCGAACGATCGGTCGAAGGCGCGCAACCGCGCCCGCGGCTGATCAGGCCCAGCCGCAGCGGCTGGTCTCGGCGCGCAGGGCGGCGCGCTGGGCCGGCCGGGCCTTGCGGTAGCGGGCCCGCCCGGCGGCGGTGATCTTGACGAAGATGCTGCGCCGGTCCTGCGCGCACATCATGCGCTCGACCAGCCCGTCGCGCTCCAGCCGCGCGACCAGGCGGGACAGGGCGCTCTGGGTGAGGTGGCCGTTCTCCGCGAGCTGACCGATCCGCAACTGGCCGCCGTCGGCGCCCGCCAACTGCTCCAGCGCGTCGAACTCGCTGCCGCTCAGCCCGTGCTCGGCCAGGGCGCGATCGAGCGCGCAGGCGACCCGGTGGTACTTCGCCATCAGGTCGTGCCAGATGGTAGCCAGCTCGTCATCGTCCTCACAGCGGGCGTCGACGACCCGTCCGGCGGCGGCATCAGTCGACATGCCGGCGATGCTACCACGGTCCCGCCAGATATTTGTTCACGCATTTGTTACTTGCGCATCTAATGCACATGCATAGAGTGTTCCTCATGACTGCTCCCAGGACGTGCTCCGTCGACGCCACGCCGCCGTCGATCCCGGCAACCGATCCGGACACCTCGAACACCTTCGCCATCACCAGCTCCGCCGGCTGGACCTCACGAACCTGGCTGCTGCTGGTCGTTCTGTGCGGCGCGCTTTTCCTCGACGGCCTCGACATCTCCATGGTCGGCGTCGCCCTGCCCTCCATCCGGGCCGCCCTCGGACTCGACCCCTCGACCCTGCAGTGGCTGGTCTCGGGCTATGTGCTCGGGTACGGAGGCCTGCTGCTGCTCGGCGGGCGGGCAGCCGACCTGCTGGGCCGGCGGCGTACCTTCCTGGTCGCCGTCGCCGTGTCGGCATCGCCTCGGTGATCAGCGGGCTGGTCTCCTCGGCGGAGTTGATCATCGCGCTGCGCTTCATCAAGGGCGTGGCGGCCGCGTTCACGGTGCCGGCCGGGTTGTCGATCATCACTACCACCTTCGCCGAGGGACCGGCCCGCAACCGCGCGTTCTCGATCTACACGGTCTGCGGGGCGAGCGGGTTCTCGCTGGGTCTGGTCTTCGGCGGGCTGCTCACCGAGGTCGACTGGCGTGCCACGCTGCTCTTCCCGGGTCCGGTGGCGATCGTGCTCACCGTGCTCGGTCTGCTGGTCATCCCGCGGGCCGCGTCGAGCGCCTTCCGCCTCGCGCACTTCGACCTGCTCGGGGCGCTCACCTCGACCGGGTCGCTGCTGCTCCTGGTCTACGCCGTCGTCAACGCGCCGCACGCCGGCTGGGCCGCGCCGTCCACCATCGCCATGCTCGCCGGCGCGGCGCTGCTGGCCGTCGCCTTCGTGATCATCGAGCTGCGCCACCCGCACCCGCTGGTCCGGCTGGGCATCCTGCGCTCGGTGCTGCTGGTGCACGCCAATCTGACCGGCTTCGTGATGTTCGGCGGCTACGCCGCGTTCCAGTTCCTGGTCACGCTCTATGTCCAGGAGGCGCTCGGCTGGTCGCCGATGGCGATGGCGCTGGGCTTCCTGCCGGCCGGGATCCTGGTGGTGGCGTCGGCGACCAAGATGGACAAGGTGCTGGGCCGCGTACCGACCGTGGTGTTGATCACGCTCGGGCTGGCATTCTTCTCCGCGGCGTACCTGCTCTTCCTGCGCACCGAGCCCGGGATGAGCTACTGGAACTTCCTGTTCCCGACGATCCTGCTGCTCGGCGCGGGCTTCGCGGTACTGTTCCCGGCGATCAACTCCCAGGCGACGGCCGGGGTCGCCAGCGCCGAGCAAGGGCTGGCCTCGGGGCTGCTGAACACGTTCATCCAGGTCGGCGGCGCGGTGATGATCGCGGTGGTCACCGCGATCGTCGCCAGCTCCGGCGCGGGCGCGGCGGCTGCACCCGGCCGGCTGCTGCCCGGGATGCCGACCGCGATCGCCGTGGTGATCGGCCTGACGCTGGCCGGCCTCGCCGCGACCGGCGCGGTGCACCTGCTGCGCCGCCGCGCGGTCCGGGCGTGACGGGGCGGGTCAGCCGCCGACCCAGCGGGCCATGAACTCCGCGGCCCGGGCGTTGCCGGCGGCCTCGTCGGGCAACTCGTCGCCGGTGTCGGCACGCCAGTACGCCAGGCGTTCGGCGAGTTCGTCGCGGATCCGGGCGTACCGCTCGTCCTCGGCGAGATTCGTTGTCTCGTAGGGGTCGTCGGCGAGGCGGTAGAGCTCGCGGCGTGGGCGGGGCGCGCGGGCCGACTCGTCCAGCGCGGTCGCGCTCGGGCTCTCGGCGATGTCCAGCGGGAGCGCGATCCGAGGCCGGTCGGCATAGCTCTCCCGGTACGCCCAGTCACCGGTCCGCACGGCCCGCATCGGGTCGTAGTCGTCGTGATAGGTGCGCTCGGTGAAGATCGACTCGCGCGGCGGCGGCGCGTGCCGCGGGTCGCGGATCCGGTCGGCGTGGGAGACCCCGCTGACCTCGTCGGGGATGGGTACGCCGGCCAGGCCGAGCATCGTCGGCAGCAGGTCGACCCCGGAGAACAAGTCTTCGCGGACGGCCGGCGCGATGCCGGAGGCTCCCGGCGGGCGGATGATCAACGCGATCTCGGTGCCGGCGCCAGCCAGGGTGGATTTGGCGCCGGGGAAGGCAATCCCGTGGTCGGTGGTGATGATCACCCAGGTGTGGTCGGCCAGACCGGAGGCGGCCAGCCGGTCCAGCAGGCAACCGATCGCGGCGTCCGCGCGCTCCAGCGCCCCGTACATCCCGGCCAGGTCGCCTCGCACCGCCGGCACGTCGGGCAGGAAGCCGGGCGGGCGGATGGTGTCCGGATCGACCGGCTCGTAGTCGTCCCAGGGCCGGTGCGTCTCGAACATGCCCGCGACCAGCAGGAACGGCTGATCGGGCGCGCGGTCGGCATGATCATCGAGCCAGGCGCCGGCGTGATCGGCGACCCAGTCGCAGCGGTCGTCGCCGGTGTCCCACGCGGCGAAGCCGAGCGTGGCGGGGTCAAGACTCTCGTGTTGCATCCCGAACAGTGCCGTGGCGTACCCGTGCTCCCCGAGGATCGCCGGCATGGTGCGCACGCCGGGCGGGTAGCCGAAGCCGTGGTGGGCCAGGCCGTCCATGCCGACCTCGTGCGGATAGCGCCCGGTGAACAACGACGCGCGGGCGGGCGAGCAGAGCGGGGCCGTGGAATGGGCATCGGTCCAGCGGATGCCCTGCGCGGCAAGGCGATCCAGCCGAGGGCTCCGTGCGCCGACCGCACCGTAGCTGCCGAGCTGGCGGCCCAGGTCGTGCAGATGGACGAACAGGAAGCTCTCGGCCGGATCGCCCATCGATCAGGCCTGGCGGTTGCCGGTGTCGGTGTTCGGGTCGATCTCGTCGGCCAGCTTCTCGGCGCGCTCGGCGGCCTCGTCGGCCGCCTGCCGCGCGTCGGCATCGGCGGTCTCGGCACGCTGCTCGGCCTCGGCCTTGCCCTCCTTGGCGCCCTCGCGGACGCTGGTGGCGACCTGCTCGCGGACCTGGTCGATCCGCTCGCGCCCGCGGCCGGCCAGCTCGTCGAAGGCCTCCATGAACTTCTCCAACTGCTCGCGCAGGGTGTCCGGCAGCGCCTTGATCTGCTCCGGGGCGTCGTTCAGCGCCTTGCGCAGCCGGTCGGCCTCCTCCTGGCGCTTGTTCTCCCGCTCCGAGGCGCGCTGCTGGCGGGCCTCGCCCGCCGCCTCGGCCTGCTTGCGGATCTGCTCGGCGACCGCATCGGCGAGACCCGCGAGGGCGTAGAGGCTCTTCACACCGGCGTCGGCGATCTGCGCCGAGGTGGCCTTCAGGTCCTCCTTGACGTCCTCGCTCGGGCTGCCCGTGTCGGCCGCCGCACCGCCGCCCGTCGGGTCGGTGCTCGCGTAATCGGTGCTCGCCTGATCGGTGGCCGGAATGTCGCCGGCGGCGTGCTGCGGTCCGGACTCATACGGCCCGGTCGGCTCGCTGGTGTGCTCCTGGTTCGGATCTGAGGTCATGATCAACTCCCTTGCTCGGTCTGCGGGACAGATGCTGGTTGGCCCTCGGCCGGTCGGCCGGAGGCGTTGAGCTGCACGAACGCGGAGTAGACCTCGACCAACGCCTGCTTCTGGCGTGGGTTGAGCTGCTGGTCCGACGCGATCACCGTCACCACGTCCAGCGGAGCAGCGGCATCGTCGGGGTCGAGGATTCCGGCACGTACATACAGCGACTCCGCGGACACGCGGAGCGCTTTGGCGAGCTGGGCCAAGACCTCGGCCGAGGGCTTGCGCAGTCCGCGCTCGATCTGGCTCAGGTAGGGATTGGAGACCCCGGCCTGTTCGGCGAGCTGCCGCAGGGACAGCTCCGCCGACCTGCGTTGCGCCGCGATGAACTCCCCGAGGGAGCTGACATGCTCCCCCAGTTGCTCGCTCACCTTCGGCCGCGCAGACATGGCCCCATCCTGCTAGCTGTAGCTAGCACTTTCAAGGGGCCCAGCTAGCAATCCTCAGGTCGCGGCCGGCCCCGAGGCGCCGAGATCCAGCCGGGTACGCGGCACGGTCGAGGTGATCGTGCTGCCGTCCTCGCGCTTGCCGGCCACCATCGGCAGGGTGCCGACATTGCCGCCGATCCGGTTGCCCTGCCCGTCGAGGGCGACCTCGCGGGGCTCGCCGGGCTCGACGGTGATCTTCTCGCCGCGCACGGCCAGGCGTACCGGCTCGCCGTCGGTGACGGTGAAAACGATCTTGTCCTGGGAGAGCTCGACCAGGATCCGCGAGTCGTGCCAGCGCAGCCGGAAGGTGAGCCCCTCCCACTCGCTCGGCAGCCGCGGGTCGAAGGTCAGGTCGCCCCCGAAATCGCGCATCCCGCCGAAGCCCGCGACCAGGCAGGACCAGATGCCGCCCGCCGATGCCACGTGCACGCCGTCGCTGGCATTGCCGTGCCGATCATCCAGATCGACGAACAGCCCGGCATAGAAATAGCGCAGCGCCAGTTCGTGATAGCCGACCTCGGCCGCCACGATCGACTGGACGACCGCCGACAGGGTCGAGTCGCCGGTGGTGATCGGGTCGTAGTACTCGAAGTTCGCCCGCTTCTCCGCCTCGGAGAAGTAGTCACCGCGCAGGTACATGGCCAGCACCACATCGGCCTGCTTGAGCACCTGGAAGCGGTAGATCACCAGCGGGTGATAGTGCAACATCAACGGGCGTTGATCATCGGGCGTGTGATCAAGATCCCAGACCTCGCGCTCCAGGAAGTGCAGGTCCTGGGGATGTACGCCGAGCTCGGGATCGAACGGGACGAACATCGCGTCCGCGGCCCGGCGCCAGGAATCCACCTCGGCATCGGACAGGTTGAGCTGCCGGGCGATCCGCTCGTAGGCCTCCGGATCGCGCTCATGGATGGCGGCCAGCACCTTCGCCGCCGCGTCCAGGTTGAACATCGCCATCACATTGGTGAACAGGTTGTCGTTCACCACGGTGGTGTACTCGTCCGGGCCGGTGACGCTGTGGATGTGGAAGGACTTGTCGCCGTTGGCGCGCCAGAAGCCGAGGTCCTCCCACAGCCGGGCGGTCTCGACCAGGATCTCCGCGCCCTCCCTGATCATGAAGTCCCAGTCCTGGGTGGCGGCGAAGTAGCGCATCAGCGCATAACTCACGTCGGCGTCGATGTGGTACTGCGCGGTCCCCGCGGCGAAGAAGGCCGACGCCTCCTCGCCGTTGATCGTCCGCCACGGATACAGCGCGCCGAGCTGGGCCAGCTCACCCGCCCGCTTCCGCGCGGCCTCCAGCATTCGGTAGCGGAAGCGCAGCGCATTCCGGGTCACCCGCGGCGTCGTGTAGGTGAAGAACGGCAGCACATAGACCTCGGTGTCCCAGAAGTAGTGCCCGCCGTAACCGGAGCCGGTCATGCCCTTGGCCGGTACGCCCTGGGTCTCGGCCCGCAGCCCCGCCTGCGCGAGCTGGAACAGGTTCCAGCGCACGGCCTGCTGCACCTCGGGCTGGCCGTGGATGATCACATCGGAGCGCTCCCAGAAGCCGTCCAGCAGCTCGCGCTGCCGCTCGAACAGGCTCTCCACACCGTCCACGCGTACCCGGTCCAGTGTCCGCCGGCAGCGGTCGACCAGCTCGCGCACCGGAACGCCGCGCGAAGTGTGGTAGGTGACCACCTTGTCCA
Organism: Naumannella huperziae; assembly: GCF_054073625.1. NCBI lineage: Bacteria > Bacillati > Actinomycetota > Actinomycetes > Propionibacteriales > Propionibacteriaceae > Naumannella > Naumannella huperziae. The sequence goes on from NZ_JBSXPH010000001.1 coordinate 90,145, forward strand.
GCTCGATCGGTACGCCCTCGCGCGCATCGACCCGGAACACCGACTTGGCCGAATCGTCCTCGGCCTCGGAAAAGATCTTGTAGCTGTTCTCGGTGCGGATCAGGTGCTCGGCGCCGACGGCCAGGGTCATCTTCGATTCCGCGGTCCGGTAGCCGAGCAGCAGCCGGGTCTCGTTGACGACCTCCTTGAACTGCGGCTCCAGCACCCGACGGTCGAAGCTCTCGGCCTTGCGCGGGTCCGTGCCCTCACCCATCGCCGCCGACCGGACGTGGTACTCGTCCTTGCCGTCCTGGCGGTTCAGCACCTGGCTGGAGATCACGATCGGCGCGTCCCCGTCCAGCAGCTCGACGGTCATGGTCATCAGCGCGACATGGCGCTCGGCGAAGGAGACCATCCGCCGGGTCCGGATGCGTACCCGCTTGCCCGAACCGGTACGCCAGATCAGCTCGCGGGTGAGCATGCCGTCGCGGAAGCTGAGGACGCGGGAATACTCCTCGAGATCGGCGTCGGCGAGCAGCAGCGGCTCGTCGTCGACGTAGATCTTCATCACCTTGGTGTCCGGCACGTTCACGATCGTCTGCCCGACCCGCGCCAGGCCGAAGGCATCCTCGGCGTGCTCGATCCGCCAGGTCTCGTGGAAGCCGTTGATGAAGGTGCCGTGGGCATAGGTGTCGCGGCCCTCGACCGGCGTACCCCGCATCCCGAGATAGCCGTTGCCGACGGCGAACAACGTCTCGGTCACGCCGAGGTCCTCGCCGCTGTAGTAGTCCTCGACCAGCCCCCACTCATCGACCGGGAACCGGGTCCGGTCCATCGGGTCGAGCGCCGGGGGCGGCGTGTGTGGGGAGGGGTACTTGTGCATCGCGGGTTCTTTCGCGGTGGTGGGTTGGCGGGAAGTCGATGGTGGCGGCCCGGCGGTGCTGCCCGGGCGAGCGTAGCCCCGCTGTCAAGCCGCCCGGTTCACTGTCGGGGCAGGAGTTCGGCGAGGTCGGCGACGACGACATCGGCCCCGGCATCGGCCAGCGCCTGAGGCCCGGCACCGCGGTCCACCCCGACGACGTGGGCGAAGCCGCCGGCACGGCCCGCGCGGACCCCGGAGATCGCGTCCTCGAAGACCGCCGCACGGGAGTTGGGTACGCCGAGCTGGCGCGCCGCATCGGCGAAGGTGTCGGGCTCGGGCTTGCCCGGCAGACCGCGCTCGGCGGCCACGATCCCGTCGACGATCACCTCGAAGCGGTCCAACAGCCCGGCGGTGGCGAGCACGTCGCGGGCATTCTTGGACGAGGAGACGATCGCGGTCCGCGTACCCTTCTTGGCCAGCTCGTCCAGGTAGCGCACCGAGCCCGGATAGGCCTCGATCCCCTCGTCGGCGAGCACCTTGGTGAACAGCGCGTTCTTGCGGTTGCCGAGGCCGCCGATGGTGTCGGCCTCCGGCGGGTCCTCGGGGCTGCCGTCGGGCAGCTCGATGCCCCGGGCCTGCAGGAAGGAGCGAACCCCCTCGTAGCGGGGCTTGCCGTCGACGTAGTCGTAGTAGTCCTGCTCGGTGTAGGGCGCCTGGCCCGGGCGGGTGGCGAGGAACTCGTTGAACATCTTGTCCCACGCCCGCATGTGCACCACCGCGGTCGGCGTGATCACCCCGTCAAGATCGAACAGCACGGCGTCGACATCGTCGAGATTGAACGAGTGCTCGGTCATGGACCCACCCTAGGGGCGCGGGCCGGATCGCCGCGCCACCGGCGCCGGGGATGTTCCACTCGGCGAGACGCGGTGCCGACCCGATCCCGCAACGGCGCGGTTCGGCGCGCGCGACGCCGAGCCGAAAGGAACCTCCGACGCGCGCTTGCCGGGCAGGGCTAGGTTCGGGTGCGGATGCTCGCGACGGCTCGGGAGGTGCGATGCGGCGACGCCGGGGGCTCACCCCGCTGTGGGACTGGGTTGCGTTCGGCGCCATCATCGGCGCCGTGGCGGGGTTCGTCGTGGCGCTGGTCGCGCAGCTCCCGCTGCGGGACGTGTTCTTGTGCCGATACGTCGCCACGCCCGACGGGGCGGTGTCCTACCAGTGCGGGCCGTGGACCGGACTGATCCCTGCCGTGCTGGCGATCATGGCGATCGGCGCGGTGATCGGTGGCCTGGTCGCGGCCCGGCGCCGACGGCGGCGCGCCGCGGAGCTGGAGCGCGAGCGCGCCGAACGCAAGCGCTCGGGGAGGCGCGGGCGCCGCTGAGCTCAGGTCAGGGTGCGGGTGAGCTGCCAGCGCAGGATCGCGCGCACGCGCCGGCGGTCGTAGGCGGCCGGGTCGTGCAGCGTCGCGACGGCCAGCCCATCGAGCACGCAGGCGAGCGCCTCCGCGGGCACGGCGGTGGCACTCACCCCGGCCGCGGCGAGCAGGCGCCCGGTGAACTCGCGGATGCCGCCCGCCATCTCGGTCGCGAGCCCGCCGATGTCGTCGTGCACCCGCGCATGCTCCAGGAAGGCCTGCCACAGCGCGGCCTCCTGGCGCCGCTCGGCATCGAGCGGGACCAATTCCTCGAGCATGTCGATGGCGATCTCCCCGCGCCGTGTCGCCGCGACGTCGGCACGGAGGCCGTCCGCATGCCGAAGCAGCCGGGCCGTCACCCGCTCCTGGAGACGGCCGACCGCGCCCCGCAGCAGCTCGGTGTGGCTGCCCACGTAGTGCCGCACGGAACCGACGTTCAGGCCGGCCTCGTCGGCCACATTGCGCAGCGAGGCGGCGGGTACGCCACCCCGCTCCACCAGCCGGAACACCGCCTCGTGGATCGTGGCAAGTCGCTCGTCCGCGTCGACGATCTTCGGCATCTGCTTATTGTGTCACGCCTGTGCTACGTTGCCTTCTATCTCATCTGTGATAAATAACGCTGAGAAGGAGACCCCATGGCTGACCGGATCCACGGGCTCGACATCGCCCGCGGGATTGCCATTCTCGGCACGCTGGGCACCAACATCTGGATCTTCAGCCACCCGGCCGGGATGCTCGGCTACCTCGGCTCGCCCACCACACCGGGCGCCCCGGCCTGGCAGGCGAGCGCGGAGCGGGCGATGCAGCAAGTGGCCAACGGGAAGTTCCTCGGCCTGCTGACCCTGATGTTCGGGATCGGCCTCGCGATCCAGGCCGACGCCGCCGCCCGCCACGGTCGGCGCTGGCCCGGCAGCTATCCGTGGCGGGCGGCGCTGCTGTTCCTCGACGGGGTGCTCAACTATCTGCTGGTGATCGAGTTCGACGTGTTGATGGGGTACGCCGTGACCGGGGCGATCGTGGCGTACCTGTTGGCGACCAGCCCGCGCAGGCAGCGTACCTGGATCCTGATCATGGGCGGCCTGCACCTGCTGTTGATCGGCTGGCTGACAGCCGCCTTCGTGTCGGGGGTCGCCTCCTTCGGCTCGGCCGCACCGATCGACCCGAACCCCTACCGCGACGGCAATTGGTGGGATCTGGTGGCGTTGCGGATCGACAATGCCGTGATCTTCCGGTTCGAGCCGGTGTTGATCGGCTTCGGCAGCATCGCGCTGTTCCTGATCGGCGCCAAGCTGTATCGGGCGGGCATGTTCGACCCCGAACGCGGATCCCTGCGTCGGCGCTGCATGATCATCGGAGCGATCGCTCTGGTGGCCGACCTGACCCTCGGGATGACGGGCACCGGGTGGCTGCCGCTGACCCGCTGGGTGCTGGCGCCGATCGCCGCCGTCGGGCTGCTCGGCCTGATCGCCGAGCTGACCACCGGGCGGTCCCCCGGCTGGATCGGGCGACGCCTTGCCGACCTCGGTCGGGTGGCGCTCAGCGGCTACGTGCTGCAGAACGTGATCGCCTCCGTCGCGTTCTACGGCTGGGGTTTCGGCCTCAACTCGATGCCGCCGACCTGGCGGTTGCCGGTGACCGTCGTCGCCTGGCTGGCGATCTCGGTGATCATCTGCGCCCTCGCCCATCTGTGGCTGCGGCGCTTCGAGCGGGGTCCGCTGGAGTGGCTGTGGGCCCGCGGGTACGCCGCCCTCACCACCCGCCGCAGGCCCGACCCGGTTGACGCGCGCTGACCCTGCCCGATCGGGGCGGCTACAACCGCACCCGCAGCTCGCCGACCGGCTCGCCATGCCCCAGCACGGGCACGGCGAGCTGGGCGTCGAGGGTGGCATTGGCGTACCCCAGCTTGCGCAGGGTCGCCGCCATCAGCGGCGCCCGGCCGCGGAAGGATCCGTCGTCGATCTTGAGCGCCACCCCCCGACCGTCGGGCAGCCCGACCGCATAGACGGCCTCGGCGCCGGCCTTGCCGACCAACCCGGGGATCGCCCGGTGCAGGGCGGCCTCGTCGCGGCGGGTGCCAGAGGCCCACTCCGGGTACGCCCGGAACGCCTCGGCGAGCTTGCGTTCCGGGCCGTCGGCGGCCGCGGCGATCCGACCGAAGGCGCGGGCCAGGCCGGTCAGCGAGATCGCGAACAGCGGGGCACCGCAGCCGTCCACGGCCGCCGGCCCGACCGGTTCTCGGGCCAGCTCCGCGATCGCGGAGGCGATCGCCACCTGCAACGGATGTGCCGGATCGCGGTAGTTCTCGATCGGCCAGTCGTTGATCACGCAGGTCCTGATCATGGCCGCGTGCTTGCCCGAGCAGTTCATCGCGATCACCTCAGGGCCGTGGCCCGCCCGGATCCATTCGATCCTGGCGTCGTCGTCGACCGGCCAGTCCGGGATGTTCTGCAGCACCTCCGGCCCCAGGCCGACGCCGGCCAGGATCTGCCGCGCACCCTCCCGATGGAAGTCCTCACCCGAGTGCGATGCCCCGGCCAGGGCCAGCAGCTCGCCGTCGAGATCAAGCCGGCTGCGCAGCATCCCGACGGCCTGCATCGGCTTGCTGCTGCTGCGCGGGTACATCGGCTCGGCGACCGGGCCGGCCGACCATTCGACCGCACCGCCGGGCGCGGTGATCACCACCCGCGCACGATGCTCGCTCTCGACAAGATCGTTTCGGACCACCTGGACGACGACCGGGTCAGACTCACTTCGCATCCGGCGAAGGTAACGCATCACCGATCAGAGCCGCGCCCGCACGTGCAGGCCGACCTCGGGGTCGACCAGGACCTGCTGGGCAGCGCTGATCTCGCCGGCGGCGAGCGTCGCCTCCACCGGCACATTGCGCTTGATCAGTCCGAGCCCGATCGGCCCGAGCTCGTGATGGCGTACCGATGAACCGACGAAGCCGACCGTCTTGTCGCCCAGGGTCAGTTCCGCGCCCCGCTCCGGGAGCGCATCGACGCTGCCGTCCAGATGCAGCAGCACCAGTCGTCGGGGAGGGCGGCCGAGCGTGTGCACCCGCGCGACGGTCTCCTGCCCGCGGTAGCAGCCCTTCTCCAGGTGGGTGCCGAGCAGTCCGATCTCGTTCGGGATGGTGCGGTGATCGGTGTCGACGAAGACGCGGGGTACGCCGGCGGCGATCCGCCGTGCCTCGTAGGCCCAGGTGCCGGCCCGCTGCTCGGGCTGATCCAGGTAGTCGGACAGATGATCACGCGGGACGAACGACTCATAGCCGCCGAGCGAGTCCTCGCCCGATCGGGTGATCCGGCCCGCGGGCGGCGTACCCGGCTGCCAGACGATGCCGAGCTGTTCGGTGCGGTCGGTCACCTCGACGCGCAGCATGAACCTCATCGATTCGAGGAAGGCGACCAGATCACCGACCCGGCCGGGCTCGGTCTGGGCCCAGACGGTCTCGCCGTCATCGACGAGCTGGAGCACGTGCTCGATGTGCCCGGTCGGCCCGAGCAACAGCGCGGTGCTGGACTCGCCCGGCTGCAGCCCCTCGAGGTGCTGGGTGCTGAGCGAGTGCAGCCAGCTCAGCCGGTCGGGGCCGGCGATGGTCAGCACGCCGCGGTGGGAGAGGTCGACGATGCCGCTGCCGGATTCCAGCAGGCGCTGTTCGGCACCCGGGTCGCCGTAGTGCCACGGCACCCCGGCGTCGGGGCCGTCCTCGGCGATCACCGCGCCCATCAGTTGCTCCGGCGCTGCAGCCGCGCCCACATGTAGGCCTGCAGCGGCACCTCGGTGGTGGCCTTGTCCCAGGTCCACAGCAGGTCGTTCTCGACATTGCCGTAGAGCCGGCTGCCGCCGGTGACGGGCTCGGCGTCCTTGGTGCGCATCACCGCATCCGTGGCGAGTTCGATCTTGGCGCCGTCGACGTGGCCGTACCAGATCTCGGCGTACCCCTGCGGATGGGCGAGGACCAGATCGACATTGCCGTCGCCGCCCGGCAGCCAGAACCCGGTCTCCATCGACAGCGGCCGGACCGCCTTGCCCTCGTCGTCGGTCTCGAAGGTCTGGGACAGGTAGTGCAGGTAGTCGCCGCCGTTGTGGGAGATGTCGACCTGTTGGCCGTACTCGAAGTCTCCGGTGCCGGGCCAGGTGCCCTTGCCGGTGCCCTCCCAACGGCCGATCAGCCAGGCCAGCGGCATCAGGTCGGGATTGAGGTTGTCGGGAATCTCGAAGGGCACGGGTCGGCCTTCCTCACTCGTCGCTCTCGGTCGGTGTGCGGAAGGCCCCGATCAGGAGGCGGACCAGCACCACCAGGATGATGATCGCCACCGCGCCGGCCGCCCCGGCCAGGAGCCAGGCGTGAACCACGGGCGCAGTTGGCATCACCCCACTGTAGCCAGCCCGCGCGGCGCTAGCCTCGCGAGTGTGCGGGTGGTGGTGCAGCGGGCGAGCCGGGCGAGCGTGCGGGTGGGCGCGGAGGTGGTCGGCGAGCTGAACGGACCGGGGCTGGTGGTGCTGGTCGGGGTCACCCACACCGACGACGCGGCCACCGCGCGGGCCCTCGCCGCGAAGGTCTGGCGGCTCCGGATCCTGCGCCAGGAGACCTCTGCCGAACAGGCGGGCGCGCCGCTGCTGGTGATCTCGCAGTTCACGCTCTACGCCGACACCGCCAAGGGCCGCCGCCCGTCGTGGTCGGCAGCGGCCCCGGGCTCGGTGGCCGAGCCGCTGGTGGCGGAGTTCGTCGCCGAGTTGCGACGGCTCGGCGCCACGGTCGAGACCGGGCGATTCGGCGCCGAGATGGCCGTCGAGCTGGTCAACGACGGGCCCGTGACCCTGGTTCTGGACGGCTGACCGCACTTTCCTGGCCAGGGGTTCCGGTCCGTCCCAGCCGAGGCCCGCCGCCATGCGATATCCGCCTCAAGGTGCCAAGCTTCTGCCCAGAAAAGTGCGGATCCACAGGGCAATCCGACCCCGTGATCTGTCCACAGATCCCCGCCCGAGTCACAGAACCGCGCCCGTGAAGCCCATGTATGGGCATGCACCCATTACTGAACGACGCCCTTGCCGACCACGGCTTTCTCGCCATCGCCGATCATCCGGACCTGCGCGATGTGATCAAACGCGCCAGCCGAGCGGGAGCACTGCAGCGCCTCCTGCCGGGCATCTGGGCCCCGCCCGGCACTCTCCACTGGGCGTTGTGCGCTTCGGCCCTGCATCGATTCGATCCCGATGCCGTACTCACCGGCGCCACAGCATTGGCGATCCTGCGACAAGACGCGCCGACCTTGCCTCTTGCCGTGGCGGCGCCCCGGCACCACGTGTCTAACGCCATCGCCCGATTCACCCGTCGACAGGTACCTCCGGAGCTCACCGCCCGCGGCGGGGGCCCGGCGTGCACCGTGCCCGCACTCACCGCTGTCGACCTGGCTGCCGGCGACGGGGGCGACGCGATCGACCAGGTCCTGCGGATGCGACGTGCCACCTTGACCCAGATGTGGCTCGCCTTCGAGACATGCGGGCGTCGGCACGGCGATCCCGTACGCCGCGCCGTGCTCCGAGCGTCCCGTGCCGAGCCATGGTCGCGAGCCGAACGGGTCGCCCACGCGATCCTGCACGCCGCCGGCATCACCGGCTGGACCGCCAACGCCGGGATCGAAGCCGGCGGTTCGCGCTACTACGGCGACATCGTCTTCCGTAAGCGCCGGGTGGTCGTGGAGATAGACGGGTGGGAGCACCACCGCTCGTGGGAGGCATTCGAGCGCGATCGGACCCGCCAGAACGCCTTGGTGCTCGCAGGGTGGACGGTCCTGCGCTTCACCTGGGCGACGCTGACCGGCCAGCCCGATCTGGTCGTCGAGCAGATCGTGGCCGCACTTTCCTGACCGCGAGCAGCCACTGGAGTGTCGCTCCGGGCAACACGGCGCGGCCCCGCCCGACAGCGTCAGCGCTCCCCGTCAGAAAAGTGCGCTCAGCCGCCCGCGAAGGGGGGAAGCACCTCGGCGACGACGGGGCCGGTCAGTTCGGCATCCAGATCGGCCGACCGGCGCCCGTCGACCAGGATCGAGCTCAGGCCAACGATCCGGTCCAGCTCGGGCCCGCGGTCCAGCCCGGCCAGCGCCTCGGCGACCGAACGCGCACCGACCGCGATCTCGGGCGTGCCCGCGGCCGCCCGCGCTGCGGCCCAGAACCGGATCGTCACCTGATACATGCCATTATCCTGTGCCACGGTCGCCGGTCGATGCCAACTGAGGAGGTGCGGTGGCGCAGATCCTGCTGCTCGCGAAGCACCTCCGCGACGCGAACTCCGTCGACATCTTGCCGGCGCTCGGCCTGCTCTCCCACCAGATCCGCGTCATTCCCTCCGACGCCTCCCAGCTCGCCGAACTCCCCTCGGCCGATCTGATCCTGCTGGACGCGCGCAGCGACCTGGTCAACGCCCGCGCCATGTGCAAGCTGCTGTCGGGCACCAATCAGGCGCCCGTACTGGTGATCATGACCGAGGGCGGCCTCGCCACGCTGGCGGGCGACTGGGGCTTCGACGACTTCGTGCTGGCCGACATCAGCCCGGCCGAGCTCGACGCGCGGGTTCGGCTCAGCCTGTCGGCGAGCACCGCGGACGAGGTGATCTCCTCCGGCGGGATCGAGATCGACGAGTCCGCCTATGCAGCACGCCTGAACGGTCGCGCGCTCGACCTGACCTACACCGAGTTCGAACTGCTCAAGTACCTGGTCCAACACCCCGGACGCGTGTTCAGCCGCGAGCAGTTGCTGTCGGACGTGTGGGGCTATGACTACTACGGCGGCACCCGGACCGTCGATGTGCACGTGCGCCGCCTGCGGGCCAAGCTCGGGCCGGAGTACGAACAGATGATCGTCACCGTCCGCAATGTCGGCTACCGGCTGGCGATCCGCTAGCGCCCGAGCCGCGCCGACCCGTCGAGCAGCCGTCGGAGATGGGCCGGCAGCGTGCCGGGCGGTCCCGCCTCCCGCAGATACTGCACCGCCCCCGATGCCTGGGCGGCGAGCAGCCCCAGCGCCGCCAGCAGCCACAGCCAGAAGCCGAACCACACGGGACCGTCGGTGTTCATCGACACCAGCAGCGCGAACAGCCCGAGCAGCGCCACCAGATAGGACAGCAGGTGCGCCGCCCACGAGGCGGTACGCCACGACCACACCCCGTCGACGCCGCGTCGCACCCGCCCCCACAACCTGAACTGCAGCCCGACGATCGCCGTCATGGCGACCGTCGCCGCGATTGCCAGCCACGGCCACGAGAAGGAGTAGCCCGCGGCCGAGAACAGCGGCGCGACCAGCGCGGCGATCACCGACCCGACGGCCAGCACCAGTCCGACCAGCGTCGCTCGGCGATTGCGCTCGGCCTGGCCCGGCTCGACCGCCGGCTGCTCGGGAACCGACCGGACGGGGTCGGGCTGTGATTGCGCGTTCGACATCGCAGCACAGACTAGTCTTGCCCGGTGACCGAGCAGCCCGTCGCGACCGTGCGCCCCCCGGATCCGGAGGCGGTACGCCGACTCGTGGCCGCGGCCACAGCCACCGACGGCACCCCGCCGCTGAACGAGGCGGCGCTGCGCGCGCTGACCCACCCGGACGGCGAGCGACATGCCACCCTGACCGACGGCGACGAGTTGCTCGGCTACGGCCAGCTCGCCGATGATCATGTCCAGCTCGTCGTGCACCCCCGCGCGCGTCGGCGCGGTCACGGCACCGCCCTGCTCCGTGCCCTCGCCGGTGATCGCGATCCGCGCGAGCTGCGCTACTGGTCCTTCGGTGATCAACCCGCGGCGCGGGCGTGGGCGCAGCGGGCCGGGCTGATCACCGAGCGGGAGTTGTTGATCATGGAGCGCTCGCTCACCGATCCCCCGCCGGACGCGCCGGAAGTGCCGGCCGGGGTCAGCCTGCGCGGTTATCGGCCCGCGGACGCCGACGCCGTGATCGACATCAACGCCCGCGCGTTCGCCCATCACCCCGAACAGGGCGCGATGGATGCCGCCGATCTCGCCTCGCGGATGGCCGAGCCCTGGTACCGCGACGAGGATCTGCTCGTCGCCACCCGCGACGAGCGGATGATCGGCTTCCACTGGACCAAGCGCCACGACGCCGAACTCGGCGAGGTCTACGTGCTCGCGGTCGACCCCGACGCCTCGTCCGGCGGCGTCGGCCGGGCCCTGCTGGGCGCCGGCCTCGCGCATCTGGCCGGCCTCGGCCTGCGGCGCGTCATCCTCTATGTGGAGAATGATCAACCGCGCGTTGTCGACATTTATCGCCGGGCGGGTTTCGTGGTCGCCCACCGCGATGTGGTTCTCGCGGCACCGGAGCCATCCGCGCCCTGATCGGACCGGCCCCGGCCGCGCTCGGTCGGCTACCTTTGATCACGACACCAACGGCAGGCAGAGACGCCCCGGAAATGTCGACACAGTTGAAGGGAGTCGAGGTGGCAGCCGGTCTGGAGCCGCGCACCGAAGAGTCGGAAGCGGGCACCTTCCTGCCCGATGATCGCTTCGCCGATCGGGAACTGTCCTGGCTGGCGTTCAACAACCGGGTCCTCGACCTGGCCCGCGACCGCGCGCGGATCCCGCTGCTGGAGCGAGCGAAGTTCCTGGCGATCTTCTCGGCCAATCTGGACGAGTTCTTCATGGTCCGGGTGGCCGGCCTGAAACGCCGGATGGCCGCCGGGGTCGCGGTGCCGGGCGTGTCCGGCGTACTCCCCCGCGACCTGCACCGAGCGATCCTCGAACGCACCCGCGAGCTGGTCGGCGAGCAGTCGCGGGTATTCGTCGAGCAGGTACGCCCGGAGCTCGCCGGCCACGGCATCGAGATTCTGCGCTGGGACCAGCTCCGGGCGCCGGAGAAGGACCGGATGCGGACCCTGTTCGCCGAGCGGATCTTCCCCGTCCTGACCCCGCTCGCGGTCGACCCGTCGCACCCCTTCCCCTACATCTCCGGGCTGTCGCTCAACCTGGCCGTGCTGCTCAAGCACCCGACCACCGGCGCGCGCCAGTTCGCCCGGGTCAAGGTGCCGAACATCCTGCCGCGGCTGGTGGCCCTCGGCGACGGCCGGTTCGTCCCGCTGGAGGACGTCATCGCCCGGCACCTGGACCAGCTCTTCTCCGGGATGCAGGTGCTGCAGCATCACATGTTCCGGGTGACCCGCAACGAAGATCTCGAGGTGGAGGAGGACGACGCCGAGAACCTGCTCTTCGCGCTGGAGAAGGAGCTGCTGCGGCGCAAGATCGGCCGGCCGCCCGTGCGGCTGGAGGTCGAGGACGACATGGACCCGAAGATGCTCGAGCTGCTGATGGGCGAGCTCGACATCTCCCCCGAGGAGGTCTTCTCGGTGCCGGGGCCGCTCGACCTGACCGGGCTGTTCGGGCTCGGCGGGTTGGATCGCGAGGAGCTCAAGTACCCGGCCTTCCTGCCCTCCACCCACCCCGACCTGGCCGAGGTCGAGACCGCCCAGCCGGCCGACCTGTTCAGCGCGCTGAAGCGCCGCGACGTGCTGCTGCACCACCCCTACGACAGCTTCGCGACCAGCGTGCAGCGGTTCATCGAACAGGCCGCCGCCGACCCGCACGTGCTGGCGATCAAGCAGACCCTCTACCGCACCTCCGGCGACTCGCCCATCGTGGACGCGCTGATCGAGGCGGCCCAGGCCGGCAAGCAGGTGCTCGCGGTGGTCGAGATCAAGGCCCGCTTCGACGAGCAGGCCAACATCGCGTGGGCCCGCAAGTTGGAACAGGCCGGCTGCCACGTGATCTATGGCCTGATGGGCCTGAAGACGCACTGCAAGCTGTCGATGGTGGTACGCGAGGAGCCGGAGGGGCTGCGGCGCTACGCCCACATCGGCACCGGCAACTACAACCCCAAGACCGCGCGGATGTATGAGGACATGGGCCTGCTCACCGCAAATCCGATCATCACCGAGGACGTGGCACGGCTGTTCAACCACCTGTCGGGGATGACCCAGGAGGTCAACTACCGCCGGCTGCTGGTCGCCCCGCACGGCATCCGGCAGGGGCTACTCGCCCAGATCGAGGACGAAATCGCCAACCATCGCGCGGGGCTGCCCGCGGGCATCCGGTTCAAGGTGAACTCCTTGGTCGACGAGGCGATCACCGATGCGCTCTACCGCGCGTCGCAGGCCGGCGTACCCGTTGATCTGTGGGTACGCGGCATCTGCACGATCCGCCCCGGCGTGCCCGGGCTGAGCGAGACCATCCGGGTCCGTTCGGTGCTTGGCCGGTTCCTGGAGCACAGCCGGATCTTCTGGTTCGCCGCCGGCGGGCGCCCGCGGGTCGGGATCGGCTCGGCCGACCTGATGCACCGCAATCTCGACCGCCGCGTGGAGACGGTCGTGTCGCTGAACAACTCCGCCCACGTGCGCCGGATCGAGGAGCTGTTCACCCTCGCCTTCGACGACGGCACCGCGGCGTGGCGGCTGGTGGACGAGGAGTGGACCGAACGCACCCACGACGACGCCGGCGAACCGCTGCTCGACCTGCAGGAGCACCTGATCGAGCAGGTCGCGCGGCGCCGCGTCAAGGACGGCTGAGGTTGTCCGGATCGGGCCGGAAGATCCTGGCCGCGGGCGCCGCCGTCTTCGACAGCTCGGGCCGCGTCCTGGTGGTCCATCGCCCCGGTCATGCCGACATCACGCTGCCCAAGGGCAAGCTGGAGCGCGGCGAGCATCCGGCCGTCGCGGCCGTCCGCGAGGTCGCCGAGGAGACCGGCGCGATCGTCGCACTGGAGGCCCAACTGCCGACGGTGCACTATCCGACGCCCGCCGGACCGAAGTCGGTCGACTGGTGGCGGGCGAGGCTGCTCGAGCAGAGGCCGCGTACCCCCGACGACGAGGTCGACCGCGCGTGGTGGCTGAGCCCGGCAGAGGCGGCCCGCGAACTGACCCACGACTCGGACCGGCAGACCCTGGCCGCGGCGCTGGCGGCCGGCCCCGGCCCGGCCCTGATCGTGCTGCGGCACGGCAAGGCGCTGGCCCGCAAGGCTTGGGACGGCACGGACCTGGCCCGCCCGCTGGCCCCGGCCGGGCAGCGCCAGGCCGACACGCTGGCGGACGTGTTGGCCGCCTACGGGGTGCGCACCGTGATCAGTTCGCCCGCGGAGCGCTGCGTGGCGACGGTACGCCCCTATGCCAGCCGCCACGGGCTCCGGATCGCGCTTCCCGCCGGTCTCACCGAACCCTGCGGGGAGCGAGATCCGGCACAGGTACGCCGGATCGTGGCCGACGCCGCCCGGGAGGCGGCCCGCACCGGCCGGGCGGTGGTGCTGTGCGGCCACCGGCCCGTGCTGCCCGACATGTTGCGCGCGGCGGGGCTGCCGGAGGCGGCCCTCGTCCCGGGCGAGCTGCGTACCCGGAATCTGTCCGCCGACCCCGCGTCCAGCGGGCCCGCGGAGCGTGATCCCTCCGGTATCGGCCGTTAACCCGCGGTTCACCCAAGGCGCACGGTCGCGTCACGGCGGGCGCTTAGCGTCCGAATCGGAAGTCAGCCGCCGGCTGAGCCATGAATCCGAAGGGATACCACTTATGAAGATGCGTGTGGGCGCCGCCGCGCTTGCCTCGGCGGCACTCCTGCTGTCGGCCTGCGCCGCGAACGAAGGCGGCGGTACGCCGGGTGGGGACGCGGGGGGCGGCAGCGCCCTCTCCGGCACCCTGGCCGCCGCGGGCGCCTCCTCGATGGCGTCGGCCCAGGAGGCCTGGGTCGCCCAGTTCCAGACCGCCAACCCGGACGTCACGGTCAACTACTCCCCGGACGGTTCGGGCGCGGGTCGTGAGGCGTTCACCGGTGGCGGCGTCGACTGGGCCGGTTCGGACCGCGCGATGAAGCCCGAGGAGGTGGCTCCGGAGGCGCTCGCCAGCTCGCGTTGCGCCGAGGGCAGCTCGGCGATGAACCTGCCGGTCTACATCTCCCCGATCGCGCTGATCTACAACATCGAGGGCGTCGACAGCCTGCAGTTGGACGCTCCGACCATCGCGAAGATCTTCAAGGGTGAGATCACCAAGTGGAACGACAAGGCGATCGCCGACCAGAACCCGGGCACGACGCTGCCCGATCTGCAGATCACCGCGGTGCACCGCGCGGACGACTCGGGCACCACCGAGAACTTCACCGACTACCTGAACGCCGCCGCCCCCAAGGTGTGGGACGCGGAGCCGGACGGTGAGTGGCCCTACAAGGGTGGCGAGGCCGCACCGCAGACCTCCGGCATGGTCGATGCCGTCACCAACGGCACGGGCACCATCGGGTACGCCGATGCGTCTCGCGCCGGTGACCTCGGCGTGGTCAAGGTGAAGGTCGGCGACAAGTACCTGGAGTACTCGCCGGAGGCCGCCTCGGCGATCGTCACCGAGTCCCCGAAGGTCGAGGATCCGGGCCTGTCGCCGAACGACCAGTCGATCGAGATCGACCGGAACGCCGAGGGTGACGTCTACCCGATCGTGCTGGTCTCGTACGCGATCGCGTGCGACCAGTACAAGGACCCGAAGACCGCCGAGCTGGTCAAGGCGTACCTGTCCTACATCGCCTCGCCCGAGGGTCAGCAGGAGGCGGTGAAGTCGGCCGGCATCGCGCCGCTGTCCGACGAGACCTCCCAGGCCGTCGCCACCTCGCTGCAGGCCATCAAGTGAGCATCGCGGGCGCCTCGCGTACCATTCCCGGGTGCGCGAGGCGCCCGCATGCACTCCCCGTCCCCAGCACGGCCGTGGATCGGGCCCGACCGACTGTCCGTCTTGTAGGAGAACAATGAGCAAGGTGACACCGGCCGCGCGCGCAGCCGCAGATCCGGCCCCGAAGGACCCCATGGAACCCGGCACCGTCACACCTCCCACCAGCAGCAAGCCGGTCAGCCGACTGGGCGACACCGTCTTCAGCGGCCTGGCCACCTGGTCCGGCATCATCATCCTGGTCGTGCTCGCGCTGGTCGCGGCGTTCCTGCTCTGGCAGGGCGCCCCGGCGCTGATCGCCCCGGCGGAGGAGCTGCCCTACGGGTCGTTCTGGCCCTGGGTCGGGCCGCTCGTCTTCGGCACCGTCTGGGCGGCGTTCCTGGCGCTGGTGATGGCCGTCCCGGTGTCGATCGGGATCGCGCTGTTCATCAGCCACTACGCTCCCCGCCGGCTGGCCGCCGGACTCGGCTACGTGATCGACCTGCTGGCCGCGGTGCCGTCGGTGGTCTTCGGCCTGTGGGGGATCAGCGTGCTCGCCCCCGCGCTCCAGCCGGCCTACTCCTGGCTCGCCGACAACCTGGGCTTCATCCCACTCTTCGCCCCGCCGGCGTCCGGCACCGGGCGCACGATCTTCACCGCCGCCGTGGTGCTGGCGGTGATGATCCTGCCCATCGTCACCGCCCTGAGCCGCGAGCTGTTCCTGCAGACGCCACGCCTGCACGAGGAAGCGGCGCTGGCGTTGGGGGCCACCCGGTGGGAGATGATCCGTACCGCCGTGCTGCCCTATGCCCGGCCCGGTCTGGTCTCGGCCGCCATGCTCGGTCTCGGCCGGGCGCTCGGCGAGACGATGGCCGTCGCCATGGTGCTCTCGCCGGCGCTGCTGATCTCGTTCGCGCTGCTGCAGCCGACCAACCCGAACACCATCGCCGCGAACATCGCCCTGAGCTTCCCCGAGTCCTACGGGCTCGGCGTCAACCAGCTCATCGCCAGCGGCCTGGTGCTGTTCGTGATCACCCTGGCCGTCAACATGATCGCGCGCTGGATCGTCAGCCGGCGCAAGGACTTCTCGGGAGCCAACTGATGGCCGTCACCACCGCACCCCCCTCCTCCGACCCCTCGCAGGCGCCCAGCCTGACCGGCAACCAGTTGCGCTGGCCCGTGCTGGTCGGCATCGGGATCGCCAGCCTCGTCCTGTCCGCCGGCATCTGGGCCGCGGCCGGCAGCCTCAGCCCGGTCCGCACGATCATCGTCGCGTGGCTGCTGTTCGCCATCGGCACGGTGGTCGCCTCCAGCGTCGTCGAGGGCGGCCGCAAGGCCAAGGACCGGTTGGCCACCGTGCTGGTCAGCTCGGCCTTCGTGCTGGCGCTGGTGCCGCTGATCTCGCTGGTCGTCGCGACCCTGACCAACGGCCTGGCGCGCTTCGACGCGGAGTTCTTCACCTATTCGATGCGCAGCGTGGTCGGCGCCGGCGGCGGCGCCGTGCATGCAATCGTCGGCACGCTGTGGGTGACCGGGATCGCCACCCTGATCTCGGTGCCGATCGGCCTGCTCACCGCGATCTACCTCGTCGAGTACGGGCGCGGCAACCTGGCCCGGGCGATCACCTTCTTCGTCGACGTGATGACCGGCATCCCCTCGATCGTCGCCGGCCTCTTCGCGTACTCGCTGTTCGTGATCTTCCTCGATCCGGGCACCAAGACCGCCATCGCGGGCTCGGTGGCGCTGTCGGTGCTGATGATCCCGGTCGTGGTCCGGGCCACGGAGGAGCTGCTGCGGCTCGTGCCGAACGAGCTGCGCGAGGCGTCGTATGCGCTCGGCGTACCGAAGTGGCGGACGGTGCTGCGGGTCGTCCTGCCGACGGCGCTGGCCGGCCTGGTCACCGGCGTGATGCTCGCCATTGCCCGGGTGATCGGTGAGACCGCGCCGCTGCTGGTGGCCGCGGGCTTCACCCAGTCGCTGAACAACGACCCGCTGGACGGCCCGATGATGACGCTGCCGGTGTTCGTCTACCGCTCCTATGTCGACCAGGGCAGCGATGCCGCGGCGTACCTGGAGCGGGCCTGGACCGGCGCGCTGACGCTGATCCTGATCGTCATGTTGTTGAACCTCGCGGGCCGGGCGATTGCCGCGCGCTTCGCGCCGAAGGGCCGCTGATCATGCCCGCCATCCCCCTGGGTGAAAGGAAAGTTCGTTGAGCAAGCGCATCTATGTCGAGGACCTGAACGTCTACTACGGCAAGTTCAAGGCCGTCGAGGACGTCAACCTGAAGATCGAGGCGCGTACCGTGACCGCCTTCATCGGGCCTTCGGGCTGTGGCAAGTCGACCTTCCTGCGTACCCTGAACCGGATGCACGAGGTGATCCCCGGCGCCTACGTCGAGGGCAAGGTGCTGCTCGATGATCACAATCTGTACGGGCCCAAGATCGATCCCGTGCAGGTCCGCCGCCAGGTCGGCATGGTCTTCCAGCGACCGAACCCGTTCCCGACGATGTCGATCAAGGAGAACGTGCTGGCCGGGGTGAAGCTGAACGGTGCGCGGATGTCGGGCAAGGCGACCGACGAGCTCGTCGAGCGGTCGCTGAGGCACGCGAACCTGTGGAACGAGGTCAAGGACCGGCTGAACCTGCCCGGCTCGGGCCTGTCGGGTGGCCAGCAGCAGCGCCTGTGCATCGCGCGTGCGATCGCCGTGCAGCCCGAGGTGATCCTGATGGACGAGCCCTGCTCCGCGCTCGACCCGATCTCCACTCTCGCCATCGAGGACCTGATCGGCGAGTTGAAGGAGAAGTACACCGTGGTGATCGTGACCCACAACATGCAGCAGGCGTCGCGGGTCAGCGACCAGACGGCGTTCTTCAACCTCGCCGCCCAGGGCAAGCCCGGCCGCCTGATCGAGGTCGGACCGACGGAGAAGATCTTCTCCAAGCCCGAGGAGCAGGCCACTGAGGACTACATCACCGGCAAGTTCGGCTGAGCCGGCACCGTCCCTTCGCACGCACACGCCCGTCGGTCTCCGGCGGGCGTGTTTGCGTGCACCCTGCCGACTGAGGCCGCGGATCCACCAACTCCCCCACATCCGCGAACCGAACCGGCACCCGCGAGCGGTACAACACCCGCGTCTGCCGAACCAGCCCGCGGATCCACCGACACCCCCACATCCGCGAACCGAACCGGCACCCGCGAGCGGTGCAACACCCGCGTCTGCCGATTGAGCCCGCGGATTCACCGGCAAGACCGCGGCACGCGGACGTTCGGCTCGATCCGGGTACGCCCCCGGGCCACCTACACTGAACCGCGTGAGTGGCCAGGCAGGGTGGTATCCCGATCCCGGGGGTCAGCGCGGCATGTTCCGATACTGGAACGGCTCCGCATGGTCCCACGAGCTGTCGCCGGACCCGGGTGCGCCGCCGCCCGGCCGAGGCGCCCCTGCCGGTCCCCCGCCGGCCCAGCGCGGCGCGTTCCCCGGCCAGCAACAGCCTGGCCAGCCCCAACCCGGCCAGCCCCAACCCGGCCAGCCCCAACCCGGCCAGCCGATGCCGGGCCGGGCGCCCACGGCGTACCCCGTCCAACGCCCGCGTTCCGGGGTGTTGTGGTGGGTGCTCGGCGGCGGACTGATCCTGGTGTTGATCATCGCCGGGGCGTTCATCCTGCCGGGCCTGTTCGGCTTCCGCGAACAGCCGGGGCTGCCCGGCGGTCCCGAGCCGGATATCCCCACGCCGACCAGCGTCTGCCCGCCGTTCCCCAGCGAGGCGCCGACCCAGGCCCCGCAGCCCAACGACGGTCGCGTCCATGCCGGCAACATGTCCTACCCGACGCTCGGCTCCCCCTGGTCGTCGCCGGCGCCGGACAACCGGGTCCCGTTCGGTCGCGACACCCAGTACCAGTCGGTGACGATCGAGGCCAACTACGACGGGATGAGCAGTTGGGTCGCGTCCGTGCTGATCGCGGAGCTGGCAGCCGGTGACGGCTTCTTCTCCCCGGAGCAGGGTTCGGAGATCGTGGTCAACTGCATCGTCGGATCGTTCTACGGCGATGCCGAGGTGACCCGCGACGACCAGGTCAACGAGGCACGGACGGTGGACGGCCGCGACGCGTGGCTGGTGGAGTCCCAGCTCAGCTTCGACATCCCCAACCTGAAGACCAAGGGCGAGCGGTTGATCGTGTTGATCGTGAAGACCACCGACACGACCTCGGCGCTGTACTACGCCTCGATCCCCGACACCTCACCGGAGCTGCTGGAACCGGCGCGGCAGACGATGGAGCAGTTGCGCGTCGACTGAGCCACGGGCTCAGTTCCCGGCGGCGGGCGGGGTCGGCAACGGACGTCCCGGACGGCAGTTGGCCCGGCCGACCTCGGACTTGAGCTCCAGCACCCGGGCGGCCTTGTCGGGCAACTGATTGGCGAAGGCTTCGTCGGAGACGGCGCGCTGGCGTACCCCCTCCATCATCGCCGCCAGAGTGTCGGGGTCGGCGGTGATCACCAGGTCGCCGCCGGCGCCCAGGAAGGCCGCCCCGCGCTCCACCACGGGCTCGGTCGCGGCTGCCTTGGCCACTCCAAGATCATCGGAGACGATCACGCCCGACCAGTCGAGCTGGATCCGCAGCATGCCAGTGATGATCTTGCGCGAGTAGACCGCCGGGGTGCCGGGATCGAGGTTCTCATAGACCGCCGACGACACCATCACCGAGTCGAGATTCTCGTATCCGACGAAGTCGCGCAGATCCTCCTCGGTGGTGGTGGAATCCACCACCTCCCCCTGCAGATCCGTATTCCCGACCACCCGTCCCAGTCCCGGGAAGTGCTTGGTGGCGGTCGCAATCTCGGCCTCGTCCATCCCGTTGATGAACGCCTGCGCCTTCTGGCGTACCTGCGCGGGATCGGAACCATAGTCGCGATCCAGCGCACCGATCGGCGTATTGGTGTCCTTGTTGTCCGCCGGCACCACATCGGCAACGGGCGCCAGGTCGTAGTCGATACCCGCCTGGCGCAGCGCCTCGCCCCACTGCCGGGCGTTGACGGTGAGCTCATCGTCCGACATCGCGGCCTGCGCGCTGGCCGACGGCATCTCCGGGAATCCCTCGCCCTGCAGGCGTTGCACCCGGCCACCCTCCTGGTCGGCCGCGATCATCAACTCGACGCCGCCGGGCTGACGCGAGTCCCCGCGCAGGGAGGAAGCGATCTCGCTCACGCCGGCGACCCCGGCCTCGGAATTGCCGAGCAGCAAGACATTCCCGACCCCGGTGTCGTCGAGCAGGTTCGCCGTCGCCGGATCGATCTTGCCGCTGCCGATGTCGACGCCGACCATGAACAACTGGGCGATCTGCTCGTTGCGGCCCATCGCGTCGACCAGGTCCACGCACAGCGGCTCGGTCGGGGTGCTCGGGGCGAAACTCGGTGTCGTCGGCACCGACGGCTGCGGGCCCGGGGCGGGCGGAGGGGGCGTACAGGCGGTGAACAGCGCCGCACCCGCGAGACCTGCGGCGAGCAACCGCGTGGTGTTGATCATCGGCCACCGCCGAGGGGCAGCGCCAACAGCGCGTTCTCGACCACCTCGGTGAGGGCCGGGTGGATCCAGTACTGCCCGCGGGCCATCTCGCGGGCCGGCAGGCCGAAGGTCATCGCCTGCACCAGGGGCTGGATCAGAGTCGATGCCTGCGGGCCCATGATGTGACAGCCGAGCAACTGGCCGCCATCGGGATCGGCGATCAGCTTCACCAGGTGATCGGTGTCCTCCAGCGCCCATCCGTAAGCGACGGCACCGTAGTCCTGGATCGCGATCACGTGCGGTACGCCGCCGCCGACCGCGTCCTGTTCGGTGAGCCCGACCGAGGCGATCTGCGGATCGGTGAAGATCGCGTGCGGGATGAATCGATGATCGGATTTGATCAGGTCATCCGGATGCAGCAGGTTGTGCTTCACCACGCGGGCCTCGGCATTGGCCACATGCTTGAGCTGCCACGGCGAGCAGACGTCGCCGAGCGCGTACACACCCTCGGCGGTCGTGCGCTGGTAGTCGTCGACGATCACATAGCCCGCATCGTCGACGTTGACACCGCCGGCGGCGGGATCGAGCTGCGCCGAATTCGGCGCGCGACCCGTCGCGACCAGCACGATGTCGGCCTGATAGGTGTAGTCCACGCCGTCCGCGTCGCGGGTGATCACGGCGGTACGCCCGTCCGCCCCCTCCTCGCAGGCGACGATCTCCTGATTCAGCCGCAGGGTGACCCGCTCGGCCGCCAGCTCGGTGAATCGGCGCGAGATCGTGATGTCCTCGGCGCGCAGCAGCGCGTCGGACCGGCTGATCTGGGTGACCTTGGCACCGAAGGCGGAGAAGATGTGGGCGAACTCGGCGGCGACGAACCCGCCGCCGATGATCACCACGCTGCCGGGCAGGTCGGGGATCCGCATCACCGTGTCGGACGTGTGTACGCCGGGCAGGTCCATCCCGGGCACATCGGGCAGCACGGGGCTGCTGCCGGTGGCCAGCACGATCTCGTCGGCACCGAACTCCTGGTCGCCGACGCGCAGCCGCTTCGGCCCGACGAATCGCGCCTCGCCGTCGAACAGCGTCAGGTTGTCGGCCTGCTGGCGCCACTGCCTGCCGCCGGCCGAGATCGGATCGATCCGGCCGAAGATCCGGTCCCGGATCTCGCCGAAATCGACCCCTTCGCGACGCAGGTCGACGCCCAGTCGCGCGGCGGTCGCCGGCGAGGCCGCGAGATCGGCGGGCAACACGAACATCTTCGTCGGGATACAGCCGACGTTGAGGCACGTCCCGCCGAAGACCGGGTTCCGCTCGACCAGGGCGACCGTCCGGTCCGCGAACGCTTCGTCGACGATCGTATTTCCCGACCCCGATCCGATGATCGCCAGGTCATAGTGGTCGCGCGGCCCGAGCATGGGCCCCATCGTTCCATGCCCGATCAACGCCTGCCGCGCACGGTCGCCGCGCGGCGCGCCCGCGCCTGGTGGGGTTGGCGGCGGACCGGAGGCGACGCGTACCGGGCGTGTGGCGCGGAGGGGTCGCCCGGCTCGCCGCGCGCTGTTGCGCGTGCCGGGCACCCAGGATCTGGTGCCGTCGTCATGATCCCGGGTGCGGCGTGGGTCCCGGATAGGGTCGGGCCATGACGGCGCGCTCGGTTGGCGGCGAGACCTCGCAGACCCTCGACCGCGGGCTCGCGGTGCTGGAGCTGCTGGCCCGCGCCGACCGCACCGGCGGGTGGACGGTCACCGAGCTGGCGGCCGAGCTGGGGGTCGGGCGGCCGGTGATCTACCGGCTGGTGGCCTCGTTGGGCGCGCACGAGCTCGCGGCCCGGGGCGAGGACGGCAGGATCCGCCTCGGCCTGGGCGCCGGCCGGATCGCGGGCGCCGTGCTGCCGGTGCTGCGCGCGACTGCCATGCCGGTGCTGCGCGCACTGGCCGACGACCTGGGCGTGACCGCGCATCTGACCGTCGCCGAGCACGATGCCGCGTACGCCCTCGCGGTCGTCGAGCCCCGGGTCGCCGACCTGCATGTGGGCTACCGGGTGGGGACGCGGCATCCGCTGGACGCCGGCGCCGCCGGCCGCGCGATCATCGCGGGCCGGGAGGCCGGGTGGTCCGAGCCGCAGCCGGAACCCGTGCGGACCAGCGGGGAACTGCAGCCGGGCGCGCACGGACTCGCCGCCCCCGTCCTCGGCCTGCCCGGGATCGAGGCGTCCGTCGGCGTCGTGGCGCTCACCGAGCTGGATCGCCCGGAGTACGCCGCGCGCGTCCTCCGCGCAGCCGACGACCTCCGCCGCGCCGCGGGCTGAGCCGATCCGCCGGTTTGAGCCCGTCGAGTCACCGCCTGTCCAGCCCGTCGAGACCCCCGGCCGGTCGAGCCCGTCGGGGTCCCCGGCCGATCGAGCCCGTCGAGTCCACTCCTATCGCCGATACCGACCACTCGCCCCAGTTCTGGCCGCCACCGCACCCTCAAACCCGCCGAAACCCCGACCAGTGGTCGCTTTCGGCACGAGATCTCGACGACGCAAGGCCGGCGACGCAAGGTCTAGGAGGCGCGAGGTCTAGGGGGTCGAGGTCTCGGGCGCGCGAGGGGCGCCGGCGCTCCTTCCTCGCTTGCCCGACCAACGCTTGCCCGACCAACGCTTGCCCGACCAACGCAGGCCCACCGGGTCAGCCCACGCCAGCCGCCAATACCGACCTCTCGCCCCAGTTCTGGCCACCACCTCAACCCCAAACCCGCCGAAACCCCGACCAGTGGTCGCTTTCGGCGCGAGGTCCCGACGGCGCAAGACCGGGTCAGGAACGTTCGACGGCGGCATGGACGAGCGGCAGCGTCCGCGTACCCAACAACTCGGCTAGCGCGATCACGGTGGAGGTCCGCACCACCAGACCGTCCGAGACGACCTGGTCGATGACGCGCTGCAGGTCGGCATTGTCGCGGGCCACCACCCGGGCGAAGACGTCTCCGTCACCGGTGATGGTGTGCACCTCCAGCACCTCCGGAATCCCGGCCAGATGCCGGGTCACCCGGTCGTGCCCGTCGCGCTGGGAGATGGCGAGCGTGCAGAATGCCATCACCCGGTAGCCCAGGGCGGCCGGCGAGATCGTCGGTGCGAGGCTGGCGATCACACCGCGCTCCATCAGCCGGTCGAGCCGCGACTGCACCGTCGCCCGCGCCACCCCGAGGGTCCGCGAGGCGCCGAGCACACCGATCTGCGGTCGTTCGCAGAAGAGGGTGATCAGCCGGCTGTCCAGCTCGTCGATGCCGCGTTTCATGACCGCAAAGTGTATAGACGCAGCGCCTTTGTGCCTAGCATTTTGCGCACCGTGATCACATCGATTCCGAGTGGTTGCCCAGTGACACGGACACCGCGACAGTTTGTGCCATGACTGACACGCTGAACCTCACCCCGGACGAGCGCGACGCCGAGCTCGACCTGAACCAGCTCAAGCAGCTCGTCGGCCTGGTCGAGTACGACGCCGCGACGGACCGCTTCCCGGTGACCGGCTGGGACGCGATCGTCTTCGATGTCGGCAATGCCACCATGACCGCGAACTACTACCAACTGGTCTGGGGCATGGACCTCGTCGCCTATGCGGGGCCCGAGACCGGTCAGCGTGACCACAAGTCCTTCGTCCTGAAGTCCGGCTCGATCCGGTTCGTGATCAACGGCGCCGTCGATCCGGACTCGGTCCTCGCCGATCATCATCGCCGGCACGGCGACGGAGTGATCGACATCGCGCTCGAGGTTCCCGACGTCGACAAGTGCATCGAGCAGGCCCGCCGCGCGGGAGCCACGGTGCTGGTCGAGCCGCACGACGCCTCCGACGAGCACGGCACCGTGCGTACCGCCGCGATCGCCACCTACGGCGAGACCCGGCACACCCTGGTCGACCGGAGCCGCTACGACGGCCCGTATCTGCCGGGCTACCGGCCGGCCGAGTCGAGCCGGGTACGCCGGCCAGGCGAGCCGAAGCGACTCTTCCAGGCCCTTGATCACATTGTCGGCAATGTCGAGCTCGGCAGGATGGACGAGTGGGTCGGCTTCTACAACAAGGTGATGGGCTTCGTGAACATGGCGGAGTTCGTCGGCGACGACATCGCCACCGACTACTCCGCGCTGATGAGCAAGGTCGTCGCCAATGGCAACCACCGGGTGAAGTTCCCGCTCAACGAGCCGGCCGTCTCCAAGCACAAGTCGCAGATCGATGAGTACCTGGAGTTCTACCGAGGCCCCGGCGCCCAGCATCTGGCCGTCGCCACCAACGACATCCTCGCCACGGTCGACGCGCTGCGCGCGAACGGCGTGGAGTTCCTCGACACCCCGGACTCCTACTACTCCGACCCCGAGCTGCGCGCCCGGATCGGTGAGGTACGCGTACCGATCGAGGAGCTGCAGTCGCGCGGCATCCTGGTCGACCGCGACGAGGACGGCTACCTGCTGCAGATCTTCACCAAGCCGCTCGGCGACCGGCCGACCGTGTTCTTCGAACTGATCGAGCGGCACGGCTCGCTCGGCTTCGGCAAGGGCAACTTCAAGGCGCTGTTCGAGGCGATCGAGCGCGAGCAGGAGCGCCGCGGCAATCTGTGAGGCGTACCCCACTGGTGTTGCGCGTCAGGTGATCACCAGATAGACGATCGCGGCAATGCCGATGATCACGATCAGGATCCGCAGCGCCAGCGGGGGAAGCTTGCGTCCGAACTTCGCGCCGAGCAACCCGCCGACGATCGAACTCACCGCGATGATCGCCACGACACGCCAGTCGACCGGCGCGACGAAGGCATAGATCACGCCGGCGACCAGATTGACGATCGCCGAGAGCACGTTCTTGATCCCGTTCAGCCGCTGCAGTGGCTCGCTCAGGAACAGGCCGAGCGCACCGATCAACATGATCCCCTGGGCGGCGGTGAAGTAGCCGCCGTAGATGCCGATCAGGAAGATCAGGAAGTACACGATCGGAGAGGTACGCCCCGGCGCAGCCGCCTCGCCCTGCCGCTTCTTGGTCCAGCGCGAGATCAGCGGCTGCACGGCCACCAGCAGCACCGAGAAGCCGATCAGGAACGGCACGATCGCCTCGAACCAGGTGTGCGGCAGCAGCAACAGCAGGGCGGCGCCGCAGATCGCGCCGAGGAAGGACGCCACGCCGAAGCGGATGATCCGGGAGCGCATCCCGGTCAGCTCGTGCCGATAGCCCCAGGCACCGGTCATCGAGCCGCTGATCAGCCCGATCGCGTTGGAGGTGGTCGCGGTCACCGGCGGATAGCCGAGCGCCACCAGCGCGGGGAAGGTGACCAGGGTGCCCGAACCGACGACGGTGTTGATCGCGCCGGCCCACAGCCCGGCCAGCGCGATCAGGACGATGTGTTCGATTGGCACCGGCCCAACCTAGGGGATCGCCGCCGCGGCGCTCACCCGGAGGTACGCTCGCCCGGCGCCCGCACCCTCCGAGCCTCCCGCCCGTCTCAGCGGGCCGGCAGGATCGTCCCGCTGACCTCGCCGAGGCCGATCCGCGCGCCGTCGGGGCCGGGCGCCCAGCCGGTGATGGTGACGGTGTCGCCGTCGGCGAGGAAGCTGCGGGTCTCGCCGCCACCCAGCTCGATCGGCTCGGTGCCGTTCCAGGCCAACTCGAGCAGGCTGCCGCGCTCGCCCGGCCGGCCGCCGGAGATCGTGCCTGAGGCGAACAGGTCGCCGGGCCGGATCGAGGCGCCGTTCACGGTCAGATGGGCGAGCATCTGCGCCGGCGACCAGTACATCTCGGCGTACGGCGGCCGGCTGACCACCGTGTCGTTGATCCTGACCTCCAGCCGCAGGTCGAGGCCGAACAGCCCCTCGCCCCGCAGGTAGTCCAGGGGTTCAGGCTCCTGTGCCGGCAGCGGCACCCGGGCGTAGCGCAGCGCCTCCAGCGGCGTCACCCACGGGCTGATCGAGCTGGCGAACGACTTGCCGAGAAATGGCCCGAGCGGCACATACTCCCAGGCCTGGATGTCGCGCGCCGACCAGTCGTTGAACAGTGCCACCCCGAACAGATGATCTTCGGCGGCGGCCACGCCGACCCGCGAGCCCAGCTCGGTGCGCCCACCCACCACGAAGCCCAGCTCGGCCTCGATGTCGAGCCGGACGCTCGGGCCGAAGACCGGCGCCGGGTCGCTCGGCGCCTTGCGCTGACCGACCGGCCGGGCGATCTCGGTGCCGCTGACCACGACGGTGCCTGACCGGCCGTGGTAGCCGATCGGCAGGTGCTTCCAGTTCGGCGTCAGCGCGTCGGCATCCGGCCGGAAGATCGAGCCGACATTCGTGGCATGGGCCTCGCTGGCATAGAAGTCGACGTAGTCGCCGACCTCGATCGGCAAGATCAACTCGACCTCGGCCAGGTCGAGCAGGTGCGGCTCGATCTCCGCGCGCCGCGACTCGTCGGCGAACGCGGTGATCAACCACGCGCGCGCCGCCCGCCAGGTCTCGGGATCGGCGGCCAGGAAGGCATTCAGGCTGGGGTACGCCCAGGCCTGCGCGAACGGCGTACCCTCCGCCGCCCGGGAGGCATCGAGCACCCGATCGCCGATCCGCACCCCGACCCGGGGCTCCTGCCCCGGCGCGCGGAACACCCCGTAGGGCAGGTTGTCGACGCCGAAGAGATCGTCGGCGGGCAGGTCGAGCCAGGTCTTCACGAAAGCTCCTCAGGGGTGGGGATCAGGTCGAGCCGACGCAGCGCGCCGATCGGGTCGGCCACCTCGCAGCAGCCGTAGGAGGTGAATCGCGCGCGCACCGCGCCGGCACGCTCGGCGCCCAGGCCGGCCACCTCCGCGGCCAGCGCGCGGGCGTCCTCGCCGACGAGCGCCTCGGCCACATCGCCGCCGGTCAGCGCGGCGTCAACCGCCAAGATCAGATTCAGGAAACCGAACTCGTGGGTGCCGTCCGGCAGCCGGCGGTACGCCGGGTGGTGCAGCCCGCCGGTGAACTTCACCGTCGCGCCGCTGCCGACGGTCGCGACCAGGAACCGGGCAACCTCGCTCGCCGGGGGAACCGCGTACGCGGGGGTGGCGCCGAGTCGCAACTTCGCCCTGGCGCCGGCCGCGGCCAGCGCCGGCACGTGCTGCAGGTCCTCGGCGGCGATCTCGACGGCAAGCGGTACGCCGAGGTCGAGGCCACGCCGCCACTCCGAGTCCGCTGCCAGCTCGATGCCCGCCAGGGTGTGCACGGGCGAGCCGGCCGCCGCGCGGGCGGCGCCCAGCACTTCATCCAGGTCGGAACCGGGCCGCCCGATCACGCCGATCGCCAGTGGTTCGGGGGCGGCGAGGGCGTCGGCGACCAACGCCGGCGGAAGCAGCAACGGCCCGACCAGCGCCGCGTCCGCCGTGCCCTGCCGGGCCAGCCACGCTCGTACCGCCTCGGGCCCGGGATGATTGCCGGGCGGGAACACCGCGGCATCGTCCAGCAGCCTCGCGAAGAGGACGTCGTCCGGCGTTGACATGGCGCTCACGCTACTGCATCCTGACCGCGAAATCATTACAGCTTCGTCCGATTACCGGACATCCGCCGGGACCGGGCGATCACCCGAGGAGGGCGCCGTGGCCCACTACCTGACCCAGGGAGCCGTGCCGCCGAAGCGACACACCCAGCACCGCACGCCAGACGGTGCCCTCTACTTCGAGGAGCTGATGGGCGAGGAGGGCTTCTCCTCGGACTCCTCGCTGCTCTACCACCGGGCGATCCCCTCCGCCCTGGCCGAGGTCGCCGCATGGGACCTCGGCGACTCCCTCGCCACCACCCCGAACCACCCGCTCAAACCGCGCCACCTGCGCCTGCACGACCTGTTCGAGGTCGGCGACGACGGACCGGCCGATGATCATGACGTGGTCACCGGCCGGCGGCTGGTGCTCGGCAATGCCGATGTCCGGATCTCCTATGTGGTGGCGAACCGGCCCAGCCCGTGGTACCGCAATGCCATCGGCGACGAGTGCCTCTTCGTCGAGCGCGGTCACGCCCGGGTGGAAACGATCTTCGGCGCATTCGAGCTCGGCCCCGGCGACTACTTGATCATCCCGCGCGCAACCACCCATCGCTGGCTCCCGCGTACCCCGGAATCCGACGGGTACGCCGAGCCCCTGCGGGTGTACGCCATCGAGGCCAACTCCCACATCACGCCGCCGAAGCGCTATCTCAGCCGGTTCGGCCAGCTTCTCGAGCACGCCCCCTACTGCGAGCGTGATCTTCGGCAACCGGCCGGCCCGCTGCTCGCCGAGGACATCGGCGCCGACCCGGCCGAACCGACCGAGGTCCACGTCAAGCACCGCGGCAACGGCCCGTCCGGCATCGTCGGGTCGATCCACACCCTGCCGCAGCATCCGCTGGACGTCGTCGGCTGGGACGGCTGCCTCTATCCGTACGCCTTCAATGTCGCCGACTTCGAGCCGATCACCGGGCGCGTGCACCAGCCGCCGCCGGTACACCAGGTCTTCGAGGGGCAGAACTTCGTGATCTGCAACTTCGTGCCGCGCAAGGTCGACTACCACCCACTGTCGATCCCGGTGCCCTACTACCACTCCAACGTCGACTCCGACGAGATCATGTTCTACGTCGACGGCGACTACGAGGCGCGCAAGGGCTCCGGGATCGGCAAGGGCTCGATCTCCGTGCATCCCGGCGGCCACCCGCACGGGCCGCAGCCGGGGGCGTACGAGAAGTCGATCGGCGTCACCGAGTTCGACGAGCTGGCCGTGATGGTCGACACCTTCCGCCCGCTGGAGCTGGGCGAGGGCGGCGCCGCCGCGGACGACGGGGTCTATGCCTGGAGCTGGGTCGGCGGCCGGTCCTGAGCGCGCCGCGAGGTGATCACTCGTCGACGTGGCTGACGATGTTGATCACGTTCCCGTCCGGATCCCGGACGAAGAACCGGCGTACCCCCCACTCCTCGGTGGTCAGTGGGTGGACGATCTCCAGGCCGAGCCGGCCCGCCTCCTCCCAGGCCAGATCGATCTTGTCCCCCACGTGGACCGAGATCACCGAGTCCTCCGTGGCTGTGGCGTCGCGGCTGACCAGTTGCACCGACGCGCGGCCGTCGGGGGTCTGCAGGTTCACCACCCAGCCCAGGTCGAAGGCGTCAACGTCGAGGCCGAGGAAGTCGGCATAGAAGGCTCGTGATCGGGCCGGGTCGCTCGTCGGCAGGTTCGCCACGATGCCGGTCGCGCGTACTCGATTGTTCGCTGTCGTGTTGTCGCTCATGGCCCCACTGTTCAACGATCCGGGGCCGCCTGCGTGGACATTTGGGCGCTCCGGCCGACGGATCGGCCGACGCTTCGGCATCTGCGCCCAGGGCCGCCGAAAGTTTCCTGTCGAGCGATTCATCTGGTGATCCGCGAGCTGTCGACGGTGTTCGTGGCGCATGTCACAGTGACCCGTCGTATCAGTGTGCGGGCGCCCGCCCGCTTGGCAAAGGAGCCGACAAGACATGACCGCTGCACCGTCCGCCGAGCGGGCATCGCACGACGCGGCGACGCCCAGCTCGCCGCTGTCCGCGCTGTGGAAGCGCCAACTCCCGCACTATCCGTCGAACGGCCGGCGCTACCTCTATCTGGGCGTGACGGTTCTCGCCACGATCATCTTGTACTACGAGCTCTACATCCAGGGCGCGGTCGCGACGCAGGTGATCACGGCCTTCGGGATGTCGTTCATGCAGTTCGTCTATGTCTCCGTGATCGGCAACTTCGTCGGCGCGTTCGGATCGCTCGGCGCCGGGCTCGCCGACCGCTGGGGGCGCGCCAACCTGGTGGTGGTCGGGCTGTTCATCACCGCCGCGATCGTCCTGTTCGCGTTGCCGCATGCGGGCAGCGCGGTCGTCTACACCTTCTGGTTCGCGGTGCTGAGCATCGTCGAGGGTGTCATGCTGGTGGCCACTCCGGCGCTGATCCGCGACTTCTCGCCGCAGCTCGGGCGGGCCAGCGCGATGGCGTTCTGGACGATGGGCCCGGTGCTCGGCAGTCTCGCGGTGACCATGATCACCAGCAGCACGCTGGGCGTCCTGCCGAGCTGGCAGACCCAGTTCTACCTGTGCGGCATCATCGGTCTGGTCGTCGCGGTGATCGCGGCGTTCACCCTGCGCGAGCTGTCGCCGGCCCTGCGCGACCAGTTGATGGTCAGCCTCCGCGACCGCGCCGTGCTCGAGGCGCGGGCGCGCAACCTGGACGAGACGAAGCTGCACCGCAACACCTGGCGGCAGATGCTGCGGTTGGACATCATCGGCGCGGCGATTGCCGTCAGCCTGTTCCTGGTCTTCTACTACATCGCGGTCGGCTTCCTGGTCGTCTACTTCGCCTCGATCTTCGGCTACTCGGAGTCCCAGGCGAACAGCCTCGCCAACTGGTACTGGATCGCGAACGCGGTCGGCATCTTGTTGGCCGGCGTGATCTCGGACAAGTTGTTGGTACGCAAGCCGTTCATGCTGGTCGGCGCCATCGGCAGCATCGTCACGTTGTCGATCTTCGCGATGCGGTCGACCGACCTGTCGACCTCCTACGACACCTTCCGGATCCTGTTCATCGTCACCGCCTTCTTCGCCGGCGTCGCGTTCTGCGGGTGGATCGCGTCCTTCACCGAGACCGTGGAGCGGCACAACCCGGCCGCCACCGCGACTGGCCTGGCGGTCTACGGCTGGATCATCCGGACCACCATCACGATCACCTTGATCGCGTTCGGCTTTGCGCTGCCGGCGACCACGACCCTGATGGACAAGGGCACCCGGGTGGCAGAGATCGCCGAGGTGATCGCCCCGGAGACCCTGGCCGAGCTCGCCGCCAACCCGGCCGACAAGGAGGCCGCCGCCGCGGCGATCGACGACCTGATGACCGTGCCCGACCCGAAGACCGGGCAGCCGCTGGCCTCCACCGTGGAGGAGGCGACCGAGGAGCTCACCTACTTCGGCGAGAACGCAGCCGAGGTCACCCAGGCGGCCAAGGACAGCCCCGGCCAGTGGCAGCGCTGGTGGTGGATCTCCGTGCTCTGCCAGGTCGTGTTCATCCCGTTCATCTTCGTGATGAACGGCCGATGGCGGCCATCGCGGGCGCGGCGCGACGTCGAGGCCCACGAGGCCGCGATGGACATCGAACGCAAGGCGCTGGAGGAAGAGGAGGCGGCCAAGTCCTCCGGCAACACGAGCGACTGAGCCCGGTCACGGGGCGGTCCGCGCGACAGGCGTGCGCGATGCCGCGAGCGAGGTCAGGATGCGTACCTGATCTCGCGCCACCGCGGACCGCCCCGGGTGCAGCACCACCAGCCGCTCGGCGATGAGCTCGCGCAGCCGCCGGTCGTCGGGGGGCCGGGCGATCGGATCGGTGAACAAGAACCTGGCCAGGTTGCCCTCGGGTTGCGCGACCAGCTCCGCGCCGCCCACACCGGGGAGTGAGCGTGCCGCTGCCCTAGGCTGCGCGCATGGACTTCGCTCTCGTGACCGGCGCCAGTGGCGGCCTCGGCGAACACTATGCGCGCTATCTCGCCCGCCGGGGCAACAACCTGATCATCGCGGCCCGCAGCGCCGAGCGGCTGGGCGAGCTGGCCGAGGAGCTGGCAACCGCGCACGGCGTACGCGTCGAGCCCGTCGCGGTCGACCTCGCCACCGCGGAGGGACGCGAGCATCTGGTCGCACGGGCCGCCGAGCTCGGCCATGTGCACACCCTGGTGAACAACGCGGGCTTCGCCACGGTCGGTGAGTTCGCCGATGTCGACCCGGCCCGGATGGCCGACGAGATCACGCTGAACTGCGTCACGCTGACCCTGCTCACCCGTGCCCTGCTGCCGGCGATGATCGACCGCCGCGCCGGGGCGGTGATCAACATCGCCAGCACCGCGGCGTACCAGCCGATCCCGACGATGGCCGTCTACGCCGCCACCAAGGCCTACGTACTCAGTCTCACCGAGGCCCTGTGGTCCGAACTGCGCGGTTCCGGGGTACGCGCGATCGCCGTCTGCCCGGGACCCACCGAGACCGGCTTCTTCGCCGCCGCCGGCGACGACTCGCTGATGTCGCGCAGGCGTACCCCCGAACAGGTCGTGCAGAGCACCTTCCGCGCACTGCGCCGCGGTGCCCCGAGCGTGATCGACGGCGCCGCCAACTCGATCATGGCCAACCTGGCCAAGCGGCTGCCGAGCCGACTCGTCCTGCCGGTCTCCCAGCGGGTGATCCGGTACTGAACCCGGACGCACCCACCTGCCACGGATAGCGGTACGCCCGGCCATCCGCGAACCCAACCGGCACCCGCGAACGTTACTCGGCCCGCACCTGCCGATTCAGCCCGCGGATCCAGGTACGCCCGCATCCGCGAACCCAACCGGCACCCGCGAGCGATACTCAGCCCGCACCTGCCGATTCAGCCCGCGGATCCAGGTACGCCCGCGCGGTCAGATGGCGACCGTCACATGGCGTAGGAGTGGAGTCCCGACACCAGGAGGTTGATCCCGACGAAGTTGAACCAGAAGGAGATCGCGCCGATGATCGCGATCACGGCGGGCACCACCGTCCGCCAACCGGCGGTCAGCCGAGCGTGCAGATAGCAGGCATAGATCACCCAGGTCACCAACGCCCAGGTCTCCTTCGGATCCCAGCCCCAGAATCGGGCCCAGGCGTACTGCGCCCAGATCGCCCCGGCGGTGATCGTGAACGTCCACAGCGGGAAGGCGAAGGCCAGGCACCAATAAGAGATCCGGTCCAGCTTCTCCGCCGATGGCAGCCGCGACAGATAGCCCTTGGCCCCGCCCTTGGCGTCCGCGCGCCGGCGGAGCAGGTAGAGGATCGAGGTGATCGCGGCGATGTTGAATGCCGCGGCACAGATCGCCGCCGCGCTGATGTGGAACTCGAACCAGACCGACTGCAACGCCGGAATCAGCGGGACGATGTCGACGTAGAACCAGGTCACCGTCGCGCCCAGCCCCAGGGTGAGCAGCAGCGTCACCGGCAGCCCGAGGAAGGTCATCTTGTAGCGCAGGTTCAACACCAGGTAGAACACCGCGACAACGAGCATCGCCATCGAGCAGAACTCATACATGTTGGACAGCGGCAGCCGCTGCGCGGCCACCCCGCGGGTGATCACCCCGGCCAGCACCAGCGCGGTCGCGACCAGGCTGAGCGCGAGGCCCATCCGACCGAACCGGCCGGTCCGCTCCTCCGCACCGGCCGGGTCCGGACCCGGGTCGTCGCCGCTGTCCGCCTCAGCACCCGGCGCGGAGACCGTCTCGCCCGCCCCGCCTCCGGCCGCGACCAGCGCCGGCTCCCGCAGGGCGGCGGCGCGGCGCTGCCGGCGTACCCCCGCCGACGCCCACTCGACGGCGTGCAGCATGGCAGCGAACAAGAACACCACCGCGGCAGTGATCGTCGCCAGATAGGAATACTCCGCGATCATCGTTCTTCCTTCCCGCCCTCATCCTGCAGTGCGGCCCGCACGGCCGCCAGTTCGTCATCAATGTCGGCCCGACCACCGACGCGGTCCAGGCCCGCGACCTCGACCTCGGCGGGCCCGTCCCCGCCCGCCCGGGCGCGGACCCAGATCCGCCGCGGCCGGACGAACAGCGACACGCACAATCCCGTCACGGCCAGCCCGATCGCCCCCAGCATCCCCACGGCGGCGGGGGTACGCGAATACTGCAGCCGCACCCAGCGCGTCCAGCCGTCGAAGGAGATCCGGCCCGCGCCGTTCGGCAGGTCGTAGAACTCGCCGGGCTTCAACCGCAGCCGCAGCGGTTCGCCGTCGGCGCTGCGGAACTGTTCCAGGCCGGTCGGGTTGAGCTGGTAGACGTTCTCCGGGATGCCGGTCTCCACGACCGGGGGCCCGGACCACGCGTTCAGGAACAGTTCGGGTGAGTAGGCGTCCGGGAAGACCGAGCGCGGGCCCGCCTCGTCCACCGTCGCCGTCGGCAGGAAGAACCCCTGGAAGGCCAGCCGCTGCGGGCGGGCATCGGGGACCTTGATCACCCCGGCCGAGGTGAAGTTGCCGTCCTGGGGCAGGAAGATCACCGGGCCGGAGTAGCCGACATTGCCCCGGGCATCGGTGACGGTGACGATCGGGGCGTACCCGTAGCCGAGCAGGTGGACATCGATACCGTCGATGGACAGCGGCTTGTTCACCTCGATCGAGGCCTGCCGGGGCGGTTCCCCCGGCCCCTCGATCACCGTGGTGTCCGCGCGGAAGGACAGTGGGCGGCCGGCGGTCGCGGGGTCCAGCCCGTACCTGACGTCGAAGCCGTCGACGCGCACGGTGAACGGCGGCAACTGGTCGGTGCGGAACAGCGCGCCGGCGCTGACATCGTCGTAGAAGCTCAGGTTGTTGGAGAAGCCGCGGCCGATCAGCGTCGCCGAGGTGCCGCGAAAACCCCACAGCACGCTGATCGCGACCGTGACCAGGATCAGCACCAGCGCGACGTGGAAGACCAGATTGCCGGCCTCGCGCAGATAGCCGCGTTCGGCGCTCAGCTCGTCACCGCGCCGCAGCACGCGGAACCGCTTCTTCCGCAGGTACGCCTCCGCGCGCTCGAGCGCCTGCGGGGCATCGGTCACGGTGCCCGCCAGATGCCCGGGCAGGCGGTTCAGATTGCGCGGGGCACGCGGCGGCTCGGCGCGCAGCGCGCGGGCGTAGGTGCCGATCCGCGGCACGATGCAGCCGACCAGCGAGATCAGCAGCAGCAGATAGATCGCGGAGAACCACGGCGAGGTGTAGACCGAGAACATCCCGATCGCGTCGTAGAACGCCCCGAGCTGCGGATTGTCGGCGATGAACTGGTCCACCTCGAACGGGCGGATCGAGCGCTGCGGCACGAACGAACCGGGGATCGCGGCGAGCGCGCCGAGGAAGAGCAGGGCCAGCGCGGTCCGCATGGCGGTCAGTTGGCGCCAGATCCAGCGCACCCAGTCCACCAGCCCGAACTTCGGGCCGGTCGGCGCGCTGCCGACCCGTTCCGGTGCGTCGACGACCATCAGATCACCGTCATCCCGAACGCGCCGACCCATTGCCGGACCAGGCCGAGCAGCCAGCCCCAGACGCCGCTCACCATCAACAGCCCGATCGCGATCATGGCCACACCGCCGATCCGCTGGATCAGCCCGCTGTGTAGGCGCAGCCAGGCGACAGAGCGGTTGAACCTGGCGAAGGCGAGGCCGGCGATCACGAACGGTACGCCCAGCCCGAGTGCGTAGATCGCCGACAGGGCGGCCCCGCGTACCGCCGAGGCTTCCGTGTAGGCCAGCGTCAGCACCACCGCCAGGGTCGGCCCGATGCACGGGGTCCAGCCGAGCCCGAAGAGCACCCCGAGCAACGGCGCGGAGGCCAGCCCGATCGCGGGCACCCGGCTCAGCCGCAGGTCGCGCTGCCCGAACGAGACGAATCCGGCGAAGATCAGCCCGACGATGATCATCACCACTCCGAGTACGCGGGTGAGCGGATCGGCGAAGCGCTGCAGCGCCAGCCCGACCCCGCCGAAGGCGGCCCCGGCGCTGACGAAGACGAAGGCGAAGCCCGCGACGAAGAGCACGGTACCGACCAGGATGCGACCGCGCGGCGCCTCTCCGCGGACCACCTCGCTCGCCGACATGCCGGAGGCATAGGACAGATAGCCGGGCAACAACGGCAGCACGCACGGCGAGAAGAAGGAGACCACCCCGGCAAGCAGCGCGATCGGCACGGCGACCAGCAGGCTGCCCTGCGCGAGCTCCTGGGCGATGGCGCCGAGCTCCATGATCAGCGCCCCGCCGCGGTGTCGTCGATCAGTCCGACCAGGGTCGCCTTGGTGGTCGGACCCAGCACCCGGGCGGCGATCCTGCCCTCGGCATCGATCACCAGGGTGCTCGGGATGCCGTTCGGCGGCAGGGTTCCGGCGAAGCTGACCACCGCGACGCCGTCGCCGTCGAAGATCGACGGGTAGTTCAGCCCGAACGCGCGTTGGAAGGCAAGGGCGGCCTGCGGGGCCGGGTCGCGCGTATTGATCCCGATGAACTGCGCCCGGTCCTTGGTCGCTGCGGCTGCCTCGACCAGCTCCGGCGCCTCCTTGCGGCACGGCGCACACCACGAGCCCCAGACGTTGATCACGATGATCTTGCCGGGATAGTCCGCGGTGGAGATCGGCTTGCCGTCGAGCGTGGTGCCGCTCACCACGGGCGCCGGCTCCCGCTCGCCCGGCGGCACGCGGGTCAGGCCGGGTTCGGCGGAGACGAAGCCGGTCGTACCGGAACCCGACGAACAGCCGACCAGCAGCAGGGCGGCGGCGACGGCGAATGCGGCGGCGCGGGAAACGATCGCGCTCATCAGGCTCCCGCGACGAACTTCCGCCGGGAACGCTTCACCGGCAACAGATCGGCGGCCGGCTCGGCATAGCTGACCGCGGCGATCCGGCCGTCGCGCAGCACGAACGACGTGATCGAGGCCAGGCTGGTCTCGCGGCGGCGCGGGTCATGCACCAGCCGGCGGCCCTCGGCCGCGCTGCGGGCCATCCAGATCGGCAACTGGTGGGAGACGATCAACGCCTGCCCGCCGGGCCCGGCGGCTTCCGCGGCATCGCGGATCGCCGTCCGCATCCGGGCGACGATCGAGCGGTACGCCTCGCCCCAGGACGGGCGCAGCGGGTTGCGCAGGTGCCACCACACTCGCGGATCGCGCAGCGCGCTGGCGCCGGCGGAGAACACGCGACCCTCGAGTCGGTTGGCCGCCTCGATCACCCGGTCGTCGGTGACCACCCGCAGGTCGGGGCGCAGGGCGGCGATCGGCGCCATGGTCTCCTGGGCCCGCTCCAGCGGCGAGCTGCGCAGATGGGTGATCGGCCAGTCGGCGGTGTGCTCGGCGACCCGCTCGGCCATCTCCCGGCCCCGCCCGGACAGGTGGTAGTCCGGCAGCCGGCCGTAGAGAACGCCGTCGGGATTGTCCACCTCGCCGTGCCGGACGAGGTGGACGACGACGCGATCGCCGGCATCAGTCATGATCATTTCCTTGCTTCGGCTGGGGGTCCTCGGCGGCCCGGGCGGCGGCCCGGGCGGCCTCCGGCAGGGCCGTGATCACCTTGTCGATGGCCGCGTCGTCGTGCGCGGCCGACAGGAACCACGCCTCGAAGGCGCTCGGCGGGAGGTGGACCCCCGCGTCGAGCATGGCGTGGAAGAACGCCGCGAAGGCGGCGGTGTCCTGACCGCTGGCGCCGGCATAGTCGACGACCTCGTCGGCGTCGGTGAAGAAGAAGCTGAACATGCTGCCGGCGGACTGCACCAGGTGAGGTACGCCGGCGCCGCGCAGCGCCTCGGAGACCGCCGCGCGGAGCTGGTCGGCCCGGGCCCCGAGGCCCGCATAGACCTCGTCGGTGGCCAGCCGCAGCGTGGTCAGGCCGGCGGCGGCCGCCACGGGATTGCCGCTCAGCGTACCGGCCTGGTAGACCTCGCCGACCGGCGCGAGGTGGCCCATCAGCTCGGCCCGGCCGCCGAATGCGGCGCACGGGAAGCCGCCGCCCATCACCTTGCCGAAGGTCATCAGGTCGGGCGCGACACCGTCCAGCCCGAACTGCCCCGAGCGGGAGACCCGAAACCCCGTCATCACCTCGTCGGAGACGAACAGGGCGCCGTGCGCGCGGGCGGTCTCGGCGAGGAAGGCGTTGAAGCCCTCGGCGGGCGGGACCACGCCCATGTTGCCCGGGCTGGCCTCGGTGATCAGCGCCGCGATCTCGGGCCCGTGCTCGGCGAAGGCGGCGGTGACGGCCGCGCGATCGTTGTAGGGCAGCACGATGGTGTCGGCGGTGGTGCCCGCGGTGACGCCCGGCGTACCCGGGATGCCCAGGGTGGCCAGGCCCGACCCCGCGGCGGCCAGCAGCGAATCGGCATGCCCGTGGTAGCAGCCGGCGAACTTGACGATCTTGTCCCGGCCGGTGATCCCGCGGGCCAGTCGCAGCACGCTCATCGTGGCCTCGGTGCCGGAGTTGACCAGCCGGGCCTGCTCGACCGGCGTCCGGTCGACGATCTCGGCGACCAGGTCGATCTCGGCCGGCGTCGGCGCACCGTAGCTGGTGCCGCGGGCGGCGGCCTCGGTGATCGCCGCGACCACCTCGGGGTGGGCGTGGCCGAGCAGCATCGGCCCCCAGGAGCAGATCAGGTCGACCAGTTCGTTGCCGTCGGCATCGGTCAGGTACGCCCCGCTGGCCGAGGTGATGAAGCGCGGCGTACCGCCCACGGAGTTGAAGGCCCGGACCGGCGAGTTCACGCCGCCGGGGATGACCCGGCGCGCAGCATCGAAGAGGGCTGCGGAGCGCGCGGTCATGGTCCCCATTTCTACGCGCTGTAGTGGAAAACGCCAAACCCGGCAATGACACCGGGCATCGGCTTCAGCGATGCGCGTCGGTGAAGGCCAGCAGGTCGGCGAGGACCTCGTCGCGATTGGTCTCGTTGAGGATCTCGTGCCGAGCGTCGGGATAGGTCCGGGACTCGGAGTCGTCCGGCGCGATCTGCTCCCAGCCGGCCCGGGTGGCCTCGATCGGGACGAGCTGGTCGTCGGATCCGTGCAGCCAGATGGTGGGGACGCGCAGGCGGCCGCCGTCGTTGATCCGGTCCAGCGAGGTCTGCAGCGCGTCGAGCATCGGCCGCTTGAACGGGCCGTGGTAGACGAGCGGATCCTCGGCATAGGCCCGACCGATCTCGGGGTCGCGCGACAGGGTGTCCGGATCGATCGGAAGGTCGGGGATGTCGTCGACCCCGCGCAGCTGGTCCAGCACCGGCCAGGAGCCGAGCACCGGCCCGGTCAGCGCGGCGGCGGCGATGTCGTCGGGATGCAACTGCAGGTAGCGGGCCGCGATCATGCCTCCCATCGAGTGGCCGATCAGCACCACCGGCAGCCCGGGGTGCTCGGCGCGGGCGGTCTGGACCAGGCTGCGGACATCGCCCACGACGGCGTCGAAGTCATCGATCA
Organism: Naumannella huperziae; assembly: GCF_054073625.1. Lineage (NCBI taxonomy): Bacteria > Bacillati > Actinomycetota > Actinomycetes > Propionibacteriales > Propionibacteriaceae > Naumannella > Naumannella huperziae. The sequence goes on from NZ_JBSXPH010000001.1 coordinate 129,483, forward strand.
CGGCCCGATCCCCGGAGGACTTGCCGTGGCCCTGGTGGTCGACCCCGTAGACGGCGGCGCCGTGTTCGGCCAGCCGCCCGGCGACCCATTGGTAGCGGCCCAGGTGCTCGCCGTAACCGTGCACCAGGACCGCGATCCAGGTCGGTTCGTCGCCGTTGTGCCAACGGTACGCCGTGAGCTCCCCCGCATGCCCGTGCTGGCTGAACTCCATCGTTGCCTCCCCGTCGCGGCCGCGCCGGGCGGAGACGCGCCGCGCCCGGCGGGGCCCACGCTAGCGGGCCCGCGCCGGGCGCGGTGTGCGAAACGCTCAGGTCAGCGGCTCAGCGGTCGAAGCGCGCCCCGGCCGGGTTGGAGCCCATGGCCAGCAGGATCAGCAAGATGATGCCGCCGACGAAGGGGATCAGGCCGATCAGGATGAACCAGCCCGACTTGTCCGTGTCGTGCAGCCGGCGCACGGTCACGGAGAGATTCGGGATCAGGATGGCGAGGTAGATCAAACCGAAGATTCCGGAAACGGCAACCGCGGCCGCGGGCATCGCTCCGTTCGACATCGCCTCGGCGTTGGTCGCCCCGGTCGCGGTGAGCAGAATGTTGAAGAGGATCCCGAGGAGGAGGATCGCGAGGAACACCCACCAGTACTCTCCGCGGCTGGCGCGCCCGGTGAACACGGCGTACTTGGCGAAGAAGCGCTTGATGGCGGCACCGAAGCCGATGCCGTACCACGGGAGAGCGAGGTTGCCCGGATCGCCGGTGGTGGCGGGCACGTCGCCGCCGGTGTAGCCGCCGTATGCCTGGCTCATGGTTTGTTTCTCCTTGATTGTCGGGACGTCTGGACAACGGTAGAGCGCGCCGGGGTCACCGGCGCCGGGCGTCAGCGCCAGGTCTCGGGACCGCGGCCCGGATCACCTTGTCCGGGCTCGCCCTGCCCCGACTGCCCGTAGCCGGACTGGCCCGAGCCGTACTGCCCGTAACCGGGCTGGTTGTAGTCCGTCGGCCCCGACTGCCCGTAGCCGGACTGGCCCGAGCCGTACTGGCCGTAGCCCGACTGCCCGTAGTCCTGCTGCTGCCCGTAACCGGTCTGCCCGTAGTCGGGCTGCTGCCCGTAACCCGGCTGCTGGTCGTAGCCGGACTGGGCGTACCCCTGCTGGGCGTAGGGATCGCCGCCATACTGCGAGATCGCCCGGGTCGCGCCGACCGGATCGAACCGCGTACCGGCGGGATGGGTCGGCAGCAGGCCGAAGACGATCGGGGCGATGCCGCCGACATAGGGAATCAGGGCCAGCAGGTACAGCCAGCCGGACTGGTTCGCGTCGTGCAGGCGCCGGATGGTGAGCCCGATGCTGGGCAACACGTTCGCCAGGGCGAAGAGGATGAGCAACCCGAAGCCGAGCACGGCCCCGACCGGCATGTCGTCGGAGCTGCTGCTGTTGGCGGCGCCCACCGCCAACCCGATCATCGCCACGACATACAAGACGGTCATCACGACGCCGATGAAGAGCATCACCCACCAGAACTCGCTCTGACTGGCGCGCCCGTTGAAGTTCACGTAGTTGCCGTAGTAGCGCTTGACCGCGTCCACGGGACCGATCCCGTACCAAGGGAGGTCACGGGTGCCCGGATCGCCCTCCGGCTTGAAGGGGGCCGACATCCCGTAGCCGGACGGCGGGTAGGCGGGCTGGGCCGGGTAGGCCGGCTGCTGCTGGTAGCCCTGTTGGCCGGGCTGTTGCCCGTAGGGGTCGAACTGCTGACTCACCGATTCCTCCAGATTGCGTGGAACGACACGAACACACTAGGCGCGCGGGGGTCCGCTCAGGGGCGATTCCGCAGGGCATATTCCAGCGCCCAATAGGTCAGGATGATCGAGGCGCCGGACCGCCGGATCGACAACAGCGTCTCGTCGATCGCGCGTTCGCGATCCAGCCAGCCGTTCGCGGCGGCCGCCTCGATCATGGCGTACTCGCCGGAGATGTTGTACGCCGCGACGGGCACGTCGACGTGGTCGCGGACCGCGCGGATCACATCCAGGTACGCCAGCGCCGGCTTGATCATGACGATGTCGGCACCCTGTTCGAGATCGAGGTCGACCTCGCGCAGCGCCTCCCGGGCATTCGCCGGATCCTGCTGGTAGGCCAACCGGTCGCCGGTCAGCGAGGAGTCGACGGCCTCGCGGAAGGGGCCGTAGAACGCGCTGGCGTACTTCGCCGAGTACGCGAGGATCACCGTGTCGAGATGACCGGCGGCATCCAGCGCCGCCCGGATGGCGCCGACCTGGCCGTCCATCATCCCGCTCGGGCCGACCACATGGGCACCCGCATCGGCATGCCGGACCGCCATCTGCGCATAGAGCTCGACGGTCGCGTCGTTGTCGACCCGGCCGTGATCATCGAGCACCCCACAGTGGCCGTGGTCGGTGAACTCGTCGAGACAGACGTCGCTCATCACCAACAGGTCGTCGCCGACCTCCTCGCGTACCTCGCGCAACGCGACATTCAGCACGCCGTCCGGGGCCAGCGCACCGGATCCGGTGGCGTCCTTGTGTTCGGGTACGCCGAAGATCATCATCCCGCCCAGGCCGGCCTCGACGCAGCGCCGGGCCTGCGCCCGCAGGCTCGCCATCGTGTGCTGGACGACGCCGGGCATGGACGAGATCGGACGCGGTTCGGCCGCACCCTCGGCGACGAAAGCCGGCAGGATCAACTGCTCGGGCCGCACCGCGGTCTCGGAGACCAGCCCCCGCAGCGCCCGGCTGGTCCGCAGCCGGCGCGGCCGGATCGCGCCTTCCATGATCAGCGACTCGTCCATGATCAACGGCGGCGCTGGCGGCTGCTGCGGACCTCCGACGGCCGCAACACCGGCTCGCCGTCGGCCACCAGCGCGTCGCGCCGCTCCGCCGCGAAATTGGCCAGGGCATCGGCCAGTTCGATCGCCGACGGCTTGCCCGCCATCACGTCGACGGCCAGCCCGTGCTCCTCACAGGTCTGCGCGGTGGCCGGGCCGATCGCGGCGATCACGGTCGACGGATGCGGCTTGCCGGCGATGCCGACGAGATTGCGTACCGTCGAGGACGAGGTGAAGACGACCGCATCGAACCGGCCGGTCTTGATCGCCTCGCGGACCTCCGGCGCGGGCGGCGCGGCCCGGACGGTGCGGTAGGCCGTGATGTCCTCCACGGCCCAGCCGAGCCGGGTCAGCCCGGCGGTCAGTGTCTCGGTGGCGATGTCGGCGCGCGGCAGGAAGACGCGGTTGATCGGGTCGAGCACCTCGTCATAGGGCGGGAACTCCGCGGCCAGCCCGGCCGCCGACTGCTCGCCGGCCGGCACCAGATCGGGCTCGATTCCCCAGGCCTGCAGCGCGGCACCGGTGGTGTTGCCGACGACGGCGACCTTCAGGCCGGAGAAGGCGCGGGCATCCAGGCCGTAGGACTCGAAGCGCTCGCGAACCGCCCGGACGGCATTGGCGGAGGTGAACACGATCCACTCGTAGCGGCCCTCGACCAGCCCGCGTACCGCCTTGTCCATCTGCAGCGGGCTGCGCGGCGGCTCGACCGAGATCGTCGGCACCTCCTCGCTGTGCGCGCCGTAGGTGCGCAGCCGGGTGGTCATCGGGCCGGCCTGGTCCTTGGTCCGCGGAACCAGCACCCGCCAGCCGAACAGCGGCTTGGTCTCGTACCAGGACAGGTCCTCGCGCAGGCTGACCGCCGGCCCGACCATCACATGCACCGGATCTTCGGGATCGGTCCCGGCGTCGGCGATCGCGGCCGTGATGTCCTCGGCGAGCTCGGAGAGCACGCTGGTGATCGAGTTCTGCTTCGTCGAGCCGCCGTCGAAGGTGACCAGCACGGCGTCCTCGCCGGGTCGCCCGGCGGCCAGCGCCGATTCCGCCAGTTCGGCGACCAACCCGGCGACGGTGGAGACGACCATCGTGCCGGTCGTCGACCACTGCGCGGCCTGGGTCTTGGTGATCTTGTCCGGGGCGGAGGCGAAGTGGATGCCGCCGGCGTGCTGCATGGCGATGCCGGCGTACTCCGGCACGGCGGTCAGGCTGGACACGCCCGGGACCACCTCGAAGTCGATGCCCCCGCGGACACACGCGGCCGCCTCGTCGGCGATACCGCCGTCCAGGAAGGGGTCCCCGGCGACCAGCCGGATCACCCGCTTGCCGCCGGTGGCCAGCTTGAGCACGGTCCGGGCCCGCGCGGACGGCGGCTGGAGCTTGCCCGAGGGCTGACGGCCGACAACGGTGACGGCGATGTCGTCGGCGACCGTCACGGAGGGGTGGTCGAGGATCGCGCGCAGATCGTCGTGATCGAGCACGACGGCATCGGCATCGGCGATCGCGGCGACCGCGCCGAGCGTCAGCAGGTCGGGGTCGCCGGGACCGGTGCCGACGAAGATCACCCGGCCGCGGGCCGGCGGGGCCAGCGCGGCATGGTCGGTGCCGGCCTTGGCCTTGCCGCGCGACGGCGTACCGTTACGGCCGTTCGCGGTCGAGGAACTCCTCGTCTGCTTGCGCGCCGCGGACCGGGAACCGTTCGAAGCCGCCTTGCGGGCCGTGCTGGTCACTTCAGGTCACGCTTCCTTTCGCCCGCCGGGAGGTCTCAGACCTCGCGCCGGATCACGGAGTTGGCCGGTCGAGTCGAGCCAGCAATTCGCCCGCAAGTGTTGCCCCCAGGGCGGTTGCCTCGCCCGCCGGCGCGGTGCCGTCGACCCGCAGGAGCGGATCGGCCGGGGCCGCCTCGTCGAACGTGCTCGGATACGTTCTCCCAATTACGGCGGCGAGAGTCAAATCGGGCCCACTATCACGCCGCCTGATGAGACTCGCGAGCACCCCCACCGGTGCCGTGCATCCCGCCTCCAGCGTCGCCAGCAGCGCGCGTTCGGCGCCGACCCGGGCGCGGGTCTCGGCATCGTCCAGTCCGGCGGCGGCCGTGGCGGCGGCGGTGCCGGGCACCGCCTCGACCGCGAGCGCGCCCTGGGCCGCGGCGGGCAGCATCACCTGCGGCGACAAGATCTCGGCGGGTACGCCGGACACCTGCGCCCCGTCCTCACCCTCTGCCAGGTCCAAGCGGTCCAGGCGGCGCAGGCCGGCGGCCGCGAGCAGGGTCGCCGCGAGCTCGCCGTCGCGGACCTTGCCGATCCGGGTGTCGACATTGCCGCGGATCGGCACGATCTCGAGGGTGATGCCGCGCCCGGCCGCCCAGGCGGCGAGCTGTGCGGCGCGGCGCGGCGATCCCGTGCCGATCCGATCCCCGTCGCGCAGCTCCTCCAGCCGGGCGCCGACCAGGACATCGCGCGGGTCCTCGCGGGCCGGGTGGGCCACCACCTCGAGTCCGGGCTCGGGGACCGTCGGCAGGTCCTTGGCGGAATGCACGGCGAGGTCGATCTCACCGTCGCGAAGGGCCCGGCGTACCGCCCCGGCGAAGACGCCGGTGCCGCCGATCTGGGTGAGTTCGCGTGGGTCGGTGTCACCGTGGGTGGTGATCCCGACCAGCTCGGTGGCGATCCCGCGGTCGGCGAGCCGGTCGGCGACCCAGCGGGCCTGGGCCACGGCGAGCGGGGAGCGGCGGGCGCCGATCCGCAGCGTCCGGTCGGTCATCGCGGCGGGGGTTCTGCGTCGCTGACGGCGCGTACCGCGTCCGCATCCAGTGCGAACAACTCACGCAGCGCGCCCGCGTAGTCCATCTCCGCGGTGTCGGTGGCGAGCTGGCGGACCCTGACCGTCGGCTGGTGCAGCAGCTTCTCCACCACCCGGCGCATCGCCTGGGCGACCTCGGCGCGCTCGGTCTCGCCGAGACCACGGGTCCGCGCGTCGAGGCGGGCCAGCTCGGTGTCGAGGATCTCGCCCGCCATGGTGCGGAGCGCGACCACGGTCGGCGTCACCGCGGCCGCATGGCGGGCGGCGAGGAAGTCGCTGACCTCGTCGGCAACCAGGCGCTCCGCGTCGGCGAGCTCGGCATCGGAGGCGGTGTCGAAGCCGCCGTGGGCCAGGCTCTCCAGGTTGATCAACTCGACCCCGGGCAACTGCGCGACTGCCGGGTCGATGTCGGCCGGCAGGCCGAGGTCGATCGCATGGCGGACGGCGCTGCCGGCAAGATCATCGGGGCGCAACAGCGGGTCGCGGCCCCCGGTGCAACTGATCAGCACGTCCGCCTGTGCGACGGCGGTGCGCAGCTCGGAGAGCGCGAACACCTTGCCGGCAACGGATCCCGCAAGGTTCTCGGCCTTGCTGCGGGTGCGGTTGACCAACCCGATCTCGGCGCCGCGGGCGTAGGCGGTGCGAGCGGCAAGGGAGGCCATCGCACCGGCGCCGACGATCAGGACCCGACGGCCGGCGACGGTCGGTACCCGGTCGAGCGCAGCCGTGATCAACGATCGGCCGGCCGAACCGGCCGACGTCTCGTGCTGGACCCGCTTGCCGACGCGCAGGGCCTGCTGGAACAGGGCGTTCAAGGCGGTGCCGACCGTTCCGGCTTGCTGGGACTCGGTGAGCGCGGCCCGTACCTGGCCGAGGATCTGCTGCTCGCCGCGGACCATCGACGCCATCCCGGAGGCGACGGAGAACGCGTGTTGCACGGCACGCTCGTCGTAGGAGACCGCGCAGGCGTCCTGCAGGCGGTGCAGGGGTACGCCGGAGACGGTCGCGAGCGCGGTCGTCACCTCCTCGAGGCCGCCGTGGAACTTCGACACCGCCGCATAGATCTCCGTGCGGTTGCAGGTGGACAGGACCAGCACCTCGTCCACGAACTCGCTGGCATACACCTCGGTGGCGAGCTTGCCGCGGGCGGGCGCGTCGAGGGTGAGCGCGGAGAGCAGCTCCACCGACGCGGTGTGATGGGAGGCGCTGAGGACGAGGACGCTCATGGCTTCGGCACGCTCACGTTCTGGCTCGGTTCGACCTGGCTCGCCGCGACCGGTGGCAGGCTGGCGGTGATCGGTTCGACGGCGGTACGCGAGGCGGGGCCGCGCCGATGGTGGTAGGCGAGGATCTGCAGCTCGGAGCCGAGGTCGACCTTGCGTACCGTCACGGAATCGGGAACGGACAGCGCCGCCGGCGCGAAGTTCAGGATGCCCGTGATGCCGCTCGCGACCAGCCGGTCGGTGACCGACTGGGCCGCCTGCCCCGGCGTCGTGATCACGGCGATGCTCGCCCCGGTCTGGGCGATCAGCTCCTCGAGCGCGGACTCGGGCGCGATCGGCAGCCCCTCGACCCGCTCGCCCGCCAGCGCCGGATCCGAGTCCACCAGGCCGACCACCCGGAAGCCCCGGGACGAGAAGCCCGCGTGGTTGACCAGCGCGCGGCCGAGATTGCCGACGCCGACGATGATCACCGGGACATCCGGGCCGGCGCCGAGATGCTGGTCGAGCTGGACCAGCAGGTACGCCACGTCGTAGCCCACCCCCCGGACCCCGTAGGAGCCGAGATGGGAGAGGTCCTTGCGCAACTGCGCCGGGTTGGCGCCGGCCGCCTCGGCGAGCTCATTGCTGGAGACGGTGGTGACGCCCTGGTCGGACAGCCGGGTCAGCACCCCGAGATAGGCCGCGAGTCGGGCGACCGTGGCATCCGGGATGTGCGCATCCGGCTCGCTCACCCGGCGCCTCCTCGACCTGCTGACGTCACCCGGGTCATGGGCACCGGGCCGCTTGCCATGTTATGACCTTGTGAACGCGGGAACAAAGCAGGGCGCCCTGTCCTCCCGCCGCAACCGCGAACCGAACCGGCAGATGCGAACGTTGCACCACCCGCGGCTGCCGATTGAGACCGCGGCTGCCGGTTCAGCCCGCGTCGTCAGGGAGCCAGTGCGGCGCGCAGGCGGGCGGGGTCGACCCGCCAGTAGTCGTGCTGGGTCCCGTCGACGAAGGTCACCGGGACCAGATCGGTGAAGCGGTCCGCGAGCTCGGGGTCGGCGTCGATGTCGGTCTCTGCGTACCGCTCCCCCAGCTCGGCGCACACGTCCCGGACGATCGCCAGGGCGTCCTCGCACAGGTGACAGCCGACGCGCGTGAAGATCTCGACCCGGGGTGCCTCGCTCACGTTTCGCGAGGGTACGCCGGGCGCCGCCGGTCAGGTGAAGGGGTTCCCGCGTTCGGCGAGCAGGACGTGCAGCCGGCTCTGCACCAGCTCCCGCACCCGATCGGTGGTCTCGAACACGGTCGACGGGTCGTCGGCGTCGGCCGGATCGAAGGCATCGCCCGGGAGCGGTTCGCCGAACTCGATGATCCACTTCGACGGCAACGGGATCATCCCGAGCACCCCGAGCCACGGGAAGAACGGGGTGACCGGCAGATAGGGCAACCCGAAGGCCCGCGCCAGGGCCGGCGCGCCGGTGATCATCGGATAGACCTCCTCGGAGCCGACGATCGAGACGGGCACGATCGGTGAGCGGGTACGCATGGCCGTCGCCACGAACCCGCCGCGCCCGAACCGCCGCAGCCGGTAGCGATCGGCGTACGGCTTGCCGAGTCCCTTGAATCCCTCCGGGAAGACGCTGACCAGCTCGCCCGTCTCGAGCAACCGGGTGGCATCGGGCTGGCAGGCCACGGTCGCGCCGATCCGACGGGCGAAGTCGTGGCTGAACGGGGTGCTGAACACCAGGTCAGCGGCCAGCACCCGCGGATGTCGCCCGATCGCGTCGTGCACCACCGAATGCAGCACGAGCGCGTCCAGCGGCAGCGCTCCGGCGTGATTGGCGACCAGCAGCGCGGAGCCGTCGCGCGGCAACCGGTCCAGCCCGCGCACCTCGACCCGGAACCACTTCTCGACCAGCGGCCGCAGCATGGGCAAGAAGAACTGCTCGGTGAACTCCGGGTCGAAACCGAAGGTGTCGACCGAATAGTCGCCGGACATCCGGGTACGCGCGAAGGCCAGCAGGTCCTCCCGCGACCGCTCCCACTGCACGCCGAGCTGCGTGGCGATCGCGGCGACCACCCCGAGCGGGTCGTCGCCCAGCCGGGCCAACTCGGCCGGCGGATGGTCGGCGACGTGTTCGGCGAGCCGCTGCCCCGCACGGACCAGATCGACCACCAGCTCTCCGAGGTCGCCCGGTTCGTCGACCGGCCGGGTGCCGTCGCGCTCAGCCATGGCCCCCATCGTTCCACGCGCCCGGCCGGCGCGTCCGCCCCGCCGCCCGGGCGAAATCGGCGACGGCCTCGCGGGAGCTGTAGCGCGGTCGCCAACCGGCCGCCCGGATCGCGGCCGAGTCCAGCACCGCGGGGCTGGCGAGCGCCTGCACCTGGGCCGCGGTGCTGCAGGTCAACCCGAGCCGGCGTCCGATCCCGGCCGCCAGTGGGGCCAGCGGCCCGGGCAGGGCAAGATCCCGCCGGCCGAGAATGATCAACGCCTGGCCGAGCGTGATCACGTCGTCGGGTGCCACGTTGTAGACGCCGTCCAGCTCGCCGCGCACGGCAAGATCAAAAGCCCGCTGCGCGTCGACCGGATGGAGGAACTGCAGCCTCGGCTCGAATCCCGCCACGCTCGGCACCGTGGCCTGGGTCAGATGGTCGGTCAGCGCCGTACGCACGCCGGCCCCGATCAGGGGCGCGGGACGCAGGATGGTCAGCGCCACATCGCTGCGCCGCTGAGCAAGATCACGGGCATAGGACTCGATCTCCAACGCATCGCGCCCGTGTGCGCTCAGGCGTACTCGGGCCGACGGGATCGGCATCCCACCCGAGCGGGCGCCGGCTGCCCCGGCGAGGTTCTCGGTGAAGACGGCCGGGGCGAGCGGCCCGGCCGGGTACACCTCGGGGCTCGAGGCCAGCACGACGCGCCGGATGCTCGGCGCGCGGTGCGCGGCGGCGAGCAACTGCATCGCGCCGATGACATTGGCCTCCTTGACGGCCGCGCGCTGGCCGCCGCCGACATGGCCGTGGCCCGTCGAGCCGTCGGCCGTGGCCAGGTGCACCAGGGTGTCGACGTCGTTGGCGGCCAGCACCCGCCGCATGGCGGGGCTGCGGATGTCGACGCGAATCGTCCGGATCTCCCGGGCAGGGCCCGCGGGTGCGGCCAGATCGGCGCCGATCACCTCGACATCGGGCAGCCGCGACAGGGCGCGCGCGCAGGCCAGCGCGGCGGGACGCGCGACTCCGGTGACCAGGACTACCCGCGACATGGCCGCCCGCGAGGGGGAGTTACTTGCCGGCGCGGCGGCGCTGGATGCGGGTGCGCTTGAGCAGCTTGCGGTGCTTCTTCTTCGCCATCCGCTTGCGGCGCTTCTTGATCACAGAACCCACGTGGAGCCTCTTTCGTATCTTCGATGTGCGGGGTACGCCGGGATCGGCGCGCGCCGCAGGGTCGGTGTCGGCTGCCGGTGCCTCGCGCCGGGGTGCCCCGGGCGTCGGCGCCGACCGGCCGATGCGCAAGCGTACCCGCGCCCGGCGCGGATCGCCCAATCGCGGGCCGCTCTCAGCCGGCCGCGGCGGAGCGTCGCGCGCGATAGGCGGCGACATTGACCCGGTTGCCGCAACCGCTCTCGCAGTAGCGTCGCGACCGGTTGCGGGACAGGTCGGCGACCACGCCGGAGCAGTCATCGGCGGCGCAGAATCCGAGCCGGTCCCGCTCGCCGGCACGCAACACATCGGTCATTGCCATGGCAAGTTCCACGGCGATCCGGGCGGCCAGGGGGCGATCGGCGGCGGTGGCGTGGATGTGCCAGCCGAATCCGTCGTGGCGGGTCAGTTGCGGGAGCGCGGCGTACTCGGCCAGCACGGCGTTGACCCGCTCGACCAGCAGCTCCTCGTCGTCGACCCAGAATCCGCGCAGCACGGGTCGCAGCGCGCGGACCTCGCGCAGTTCGGCGTCGGTGGCGTCGCGCCGACCGGTGAACGGGTGCTGGGCCAGAAAGGCGTCCAGGTCGTCGAGGTCGGTCAGCGTGTCCGGCGGTTCGGCGGAGTTGACCAGCGCCGCGCCGGCCCGCAGCGCGAGCATCGTGTCGTGGGCGAATGTCATCGGTCCTCCTCGCCGCCCCAGCGTACCCGGCGACAGGGGCAACCCGCCCATTGACTCATGACCGGCGGCCGCCTAGCGTTAGCAGTCAACAGCGGTTTTGCTCCTGACATCCGGCCCCGAACGAGACGAGGTGACCATGCGTGCGGCGTCCCCACACCCCGCGACCTGGCTGGTCGTGGCCCTGGTCTCGGCGGCCGGCTTCGGCACCGCGGGCAGCTTCGCCTCCGCGCTGATGGAGGCCGGCTGGACGCCCGCCGCCACGACGACCGTCCGGCTGGCGCTCGGCGGCCTGCTGCTGGCTCCGATCGCGGCCTGGCAGCTGCGCGGCCGGTACGCCACCCTGACCCGGCACTGGCGGACGATCGCCGCCTTCGGCCTGATCGCCTGTGCCGGCACCCAGTTGCTGTTCTTCCTGGCGATCACCCGGCTGCCCGTGGGCATCGCGCTGCTGATCGAGTACCTGGCACCGGTGCTGGTCGTCGGGTGGACCTGGGCGACGACGCGGGTCCGGCCGGGCGTGCTGGTCGGCGTGGGCACGCTGCTCGCGATCGCCGGCCTGCTCGGAGTGATCGACGTGTTCGGTGAGGTACGCGTGGACCCGCTCGGGGTGCTCTTCGGGCTCGGCGCGGCGGCCTGCCTGGGCGCCTACTTCGTGATCTCGGCCGACAGCCCGGTCGAGCTGCCTCCGCTGACGCTGGCCGCGGGTGGGCTGCTCGTCGGCGCCGCCGGCGTCGGCCTCGTCGGCGCGCTCGGGCTGCTGCCGATGCGTGCCTCACTGGACCCGGTGACGATCGCAGACACCACCGTTCCGGCCCCCGTGTCGGTGCTCGGGCTCGGCCTGCTCGCGACGGCGCTGGCGTACCTGACCGGGATCATCGCCACCCGGCATCTCGGCTCGCGGCTGGCTTCGTTCGTCGGGCTGACGGAGGTGCTGTTCGCGGCGGCGTGGGCGTGGTTGCTACTCGGTCAGTCGCTGCGCCCGACCCAGCTCGCGGGCGGGGTCGTGATCATCGTGGGCGTGTTGCTGGTCCGCCTCGCGGAACCGCGGGCGCGCGAGACTCCGGTCGACGTTCAGCCGACGTCGTAGTACGCGCCGCGCAGGTAGGCGTCGACCGCCGTCTCGGGGACCCGGAAGTTGCGGCCGAAGCGGACCGCCTCGAGCTCGCCCGCGTGGATCATCCGGTAGACCGACATCTTCGAGACCCGCATCAGCGATGCGACCTCGGCCACCGTGAGGAACTTGGCATTGATGCCACTCACGGGCTCACGGTCAGTCATCGGCTCCCCCTGGGTGCGTGGTCCGGATTGCATGCTCGTCGTGCAAGGCGGGCAGAGCCGGAACGACTCGGTCTGCAGGCGTGAGCCTAGTGGCCCGTGTGAACAGATGGAAGAGGAAAGATCACAGATTCGTCACGAACCGGCGTGTCTGCGCGATTCAGAAGACGTCCGGGTCCAGGCCGAGCTCCGGGAAGACCGCTCGGCGGGTCGCCAGGATCGCCTGATCGACCCGGCTCGACGGGTCCAGCCCCTCGGTGATCGGGGTGAACTCCGGCGCCGGATCGCCGACGGTCGCCGGCGGCGGGCCGGAGCGCTCGCGCCAATCCTCGGGCAGCCAGCCGCTCGGCAGCGGCGTCGCCGGGTCCACCTCGACGTCGGCGGCCACCCCGAGCAGTTGGGCCCAGGCCTGCGGCAGCACCCACGGCATCGCGTACCCGCCGCCGCCGGTGATCACCCACCTTCCGTGGGCGTACCGCTCGGCCAGTTCGGCCAGCCGCCGATAGCTGGCCACCTGGCCGCCCAGGGTGAGCTGCAGATCGGTCAGCGGATCGGCGGCGTGGGAGTCGCAGCCGTGCTGGGTGATCAGGATGTCGGGCGCGAAGGCCTCCAGCACCGGCGGCACGACCGCCTCGAAGGCCCGCAGCCAACCGGCATCGCCCACCCCCGGCGGGAGCGCCACGTTCACCGCCGACCCCTCGGCGCCCGGACCGCCGGTCTCGGTCGGGTAGCCCGTGCCGGGGAAGAGGTACGCCGGGGACTCGTGCAGGCTGACGGTCAGCACACTCGGGTCGTCGTAGAAGATCGCCTGCACCCCGTCGCCGTGGTGGGCGTCGACGTCGACATAGGCGATCTTCTTCGCACCGGCCGACTGCAGCCAGCGGATCGCCACGGCGATGTCGTTGTAGACGCAGAACCCGCTGGTGCCCATCGGCATCGCGTGGTGATGTCCGCCCGCGATGTTGATCCCGCGCGCGACCTCGCCGCTCCAGACCGCACGCGCCGCCTCGGTGGTCGCAGCGCTGATCCCGGCGGCGATGTCGTGCATCCCGACCACGAGCGGGTTGTCCGGCGTACCTATCCCGAAGATCGTCGAGGTCCGATCCGCCTTCACCGCGGCGATGTAGAGCTCGTCGTGCACCGCACGCAACAGATCCTCGTTCGCGGCCGGCTCCGGCGCCACCTGGAGTTGATCAAGGATGCCGAGCTCGCGGGCGAGCGCCAGGGTGAGCTGGACCCGGCCCGGCCCCATCGGATGGTCCGGACCGAAGTGGTAGCGCTCCAGATCCGGGGAGTGGATCAGCCGGGCGACCATGATCAGGATCCCGGTTCGGTGCGGCCGAGCTCGCGGCTGCGGTCGCGGGCGGCCTCGATCGCGGTGATGAAGGCCGCGCGTACCTTGTGGTCCTCGAGCTGGCGGATCGCCGCCGCGGTCGTTCCGCCGGGCGAGGTGACCTGCTCGCGCAGCACCGTCGGGTGCCCGCCGGACTCGCGCAACAGCTTCGCCGAACCGAGCATCGTCTGCACGACCAGCTCCGTCGCGGTCACCCGCGGCAGGCCGAGGTGCACACCGGCCTCGATCATCGCCTCCACGACGAAGAAGAGGTACGCCGGTCCCGAGCCCGAGATCGCCGTCACCGCGTCCTGATAGGACTCCGGGACCGTGACGCTGCGGCCGATGGCATTCAGCAGCTCCTCGACGCGGGCGACATGCGCGGCATCGGCGTACCGACCCGCGGAGATGGCCGCCATGCCCTCGTCGACCTGCGCGGGCGTGTTCGGCATCACCCGCACCACCGGCTGACCATCGGGCAGGCCCGCCTCCAGCCGGGCGGTGGGTACGCCCGCGCACAGCGAGACCAGCATCGCGCCGGGGCGGATCCGGCCGGCCAGCTCGGCGAGCACGGCGTCGGCGTCCTGCGGCTTGACCACCAACACCACGGTCTCGGCCTGTCCGGCGGCGTCGAGGCCGGCGAGCGCCTCGATCCCGTGCCGCTCGGCCAGCTCGGCGCGTCGTTCGGGGCTGCGTTCGCTGGCCAGGATCCGCTCGGTCGGCCAGCCAGCGCGCAGCAGGCCCGAGATCAGCGTCTCCCCCATCACGCCGCCGCCGACGACGAGCAGGCGATCGGTCACGCCGAGACCCGGGCGGCGATCAGCTCCGCGATCTGCACCGCATTCAGCGCGGCACCCTTGCGGAGGTTGTCGTTGGACACGAAGAGCACCAGCCCGCGGCCCTCGGGGGCGGACGCGTCGGTGCGGATCCGGCCGACATAGACCGGGTCGGCGCCCGCGGCCTGCAGCGGCGTCGGGATGTCGGACAGCTCGACGCCGGGCGCGCTCGCCAGCAGCTCGGTCGCCCGGGCCGGGTCGATCGCGTCGGCGAACTCGGCGTGGATGGCGAGGCTGTGCCCGGTGAAGACCGGTACGCGAACGCAGGTGCCGGCGACCGGCAGGTCCGGGATGTGCAGGATCTTGCGCGACTCGTTGCGCAGCTTCTGCTCCTCGTCGGTCTCGCCGGACCCGTCGTCCACGAGCGATCCGGCCAGCGGCAGCACGTCGTGGGCGATCGTCCGGGCGTACTTCTCCGGCGCCGGGAAGTCGATCGCCGAGCCGTCGAAGGCGAGCGGCGTCGGATCGGGCGCGGCCGCGAGCTGGGTCGCCAGCTCGGCGACACCGGCGCCGCCGGAGCCGGAGACCGCCTGGTAGGTGGCAACGACCAGCCGGCGCAGCCCGGCCGCGTCGTGCAGCGGCTTGAGCACCGGCATCGCGGCCATCGTGGTGCAGTTGGGGTTGGCGATGATGCCCTTCGGAGCGACGTCGATGTCGGCGCCGTTGACCTCGGCGACCACCAGCGGCACCTCGGGATCGCCGCGCCAGGCCGAGGAGTTGTCGATCACGGTCGCGCCGGCGGCGGCGACCTTGGGGGCGTACTCCAGGCTCATCGTCTTGCCCGCGGAGAACAACGCCAGGTCGAGGCCGGTGAAGTCGGCGGTCGCGGTGTCCTCGACGAGCACCTCGCGGTCGCCGAACGGCAGCGGCGTGCCCGCCGATCGCGCCGAGGCGAAGTAGCGGATCTCGTCGACGGGGAAGTCGCGCTCCGCGAGCAGCGTACGCATCACCCCGCCGACCTGACCGGTGGCACCGAAGACTCCAACACGCATGGGCACGAGCCTACGTGCTGGGCGGGCGCGGCGCCTCCTCGTTCGGCGGCCGAGACCCGGCGGCGTGGATCAGAGCACGACGGTGCTGTTGCCGTCGCGGAACACCCGGTCCTGGCAGTGCCAGGTGACCGCGCGGGACAGCACGGAGCGCTCCACGCCGGCGCCCTTGCGCCGCAGGTCGGCAACCGTGTCCTCGTGCGAGGCGCGTACCACGTCCTGCTCGATGATCGGGCCCTCGTCGAGGTCCTCGGTGACGTAGTGCGCCGTGGCGCCGATCAACTTCACGCCGCGTTCCTTGGCCCGTTGGTAGGGATTGGCGCCGACGAACGCCGGCAGGAAGGAGTGGTGGATGTTGATCACGGGTACGCCGACGCGCTCCAGGAAGTCGCCGGACAGGATCTGCATGTAGCGGGCCAGCACCACGAGGTCCACCTGGCCGTCGAGCAGCCGGAGGTGTTCGGCCTCGGCGGCCGCCTTGTCGCCGCCCACCGGGACATGCACGAAGGGGATGCCGAAGCCGCGGACGTCGTCGCCGAGATCGGGGTGGTTGGAGATCACCAGCGGGACGGTCATCTCGATCTCGCCGCGGCGCTGGCGCCAGAGCAGGTCCAGCAGGCAATGATCGGACTTCGAGGCGAAGATCGCCACGCGCTTGCGTTCGCCGGCATCGACGAGCCGTGCCTGCATGCCGAGGCCGCCGACGATGCGCCGCTCGATCGCGTCGGCCACCTCGTCGCGGCGCCGGGCAAGTTCGGGCAGGTAGAACACCGTCCGCTGGAAGAACCGGCCGCCCGAGCGGTCCGAGCTCGCCTGGTGCAGCGCGACGATGTTGCCGCCCAGCTCGGTGATCAGGCCGGAGACGGCCGCGACGATGCCCGCCCGGTCGTCGCCGGAGACGACCAGCCGCGCGTGGTCGACCTGCTCGGCGCCCGCGGTCTCCCCTGCCATGCCCGTGCCCTTCGTCTCGTGCGTCTTGTTCGTCTCGTGCGCCCGGCGTCCGGATCGGCGGGCCGCTCGGATCGTAGGCGCCCGGGCCGGCGCGGGGCGAACGGGTCCGCGATGCGGGGTCGGTCGTCGCGGTCGCGGCGCACCAATCTGGCGCTCGCGCGCCTTCCCGCGGCCTGCGACCGCGCGGTGGCGCGGGATCGACCGACCGGCCGGTCCGCGAGAGTCAGGATGGTGCGGAGCCGGGGCGCCGAGGCCCCGATATCCTGCCCGCGATGCCTGCTCAGTTGCTTTCCGGCCGCCCCGTCGCCGATGCCGTCTTCGCCGAGATCCGCCCCCGCATTGCCGCCCTGCGCGAGGCCGGTCATCCGGTCGGGCTGGGCACCCTGCTCGTCGGTTCGGACGACGCCTCGGCCGGCTACATCCGGATGAAGATCGACAAGGCCGAGGAGCTGGGCATGACCGCCCCGCACATCCACCTCGGCGACGACGCGAGCCAGGCCGAGGTCGAGGATGCGGTACGCGCGCTGAACCAGGACCCCGAGGTGACCGGCGTACTCGTCCAACATCCGACCCCGCCGCAGATCGACTTCGAGGCCGCCATGCTGCGCGTCGACCCGGACAAGGACGTCGACGGCCTGCACCCGGTGAACATGGGCCGGCTCGCGCTCGGCATGCCCGGCATGGTCGCGTGTACGCCGGCGGGGATCGAGCGCCTGCTCGCCCACCACGGGATCGAGGTCTCCGGACGCGATGTCTGCATCCTCGGCCGCGGCACGACGCTCGGCCGGCCGCTCGCCCTGCTGTTGTCGCAGAAGCGGCCGACGGCGAATGCGGCGGTGACCGTGGTGCACACCGGCGTACCGGACTGGGCCGAGCACACCCGCCGGGCCGACATCGTGATCGCCGCCGTCGGCGTGCCGGGGATCGTCCGGCCCGAGCACGTGCGGCCGGGTGCGGTGGTCGTCAGCGGCGGAGTGCGGTACGCCGGTCGCAAACTGCTGCCCGACGTGGACGAGTCCGTCGCCGAGGTGGCCGGCGCGATCACCCCCCGGATCGGCGGCGTCGGCCCGACCACCATCGCCATGTTGTTCAAGAACTGTGTGGACGCCGCGGAGCGGCTGGCCGCAGGCGGTGCGTAGAGCCGGGACGGGCCGGCGCCGGGTCCACCCGATCGCCTGCTGATCACGGAGTCGGACAACGCCGTCGAGGCCCACGGGAAACGCGGAGCTATCCCGCGTGGCGACGATGTGCTGAACGATCGGGCTGGCATAGCATCCTGCCCGTGGGCGACGACGATGCGCTTGAACGCCGCTCAGTCGTGGCGGGAGCACATGGCGGGGTGGTGCCCTTCGCCCGAAGCTGGGTTCTCTCGCTCGGGCCTCCCGCGATCTTGTCCAAGTCGATCGGCTCGTTCTGGGTCCAGCGGGCGCTCGGCCCCGCCGCCTTGTGGCACGATCCGTGCCTCGAGGTCCGGGTCGCAGGAGATCACGACCGCGGGATGGCACTGCTCGGACTGGCCATCGATCCCGACCTCACCGATCAGACCGACCTGATCGACCGCCTGTCGGCGGCCTGGCGCGCGGGCAGCCTCGATGATCATCTCGACCGGCTCAATGGCCGCTGTGTCTGTGCGTACTGGAACGCAGACGGCTTCTGGCTCCAGTCGGATGCGGTCGCCATGCGCGGGATCTACTGGCACGCACACGAACCCGTCGCCGGCGGCAACTCGCGATTGGTCGCCGAAGCCGTCGATGACGTGCGGCCCTCCTACTACGGCCAGCGGGAGACCTCACCCAAGGTGTGGACCACGCCGGGACGGCGCACCCAGATGCTGAATGTCTGGCGCCTCGGCCCGAACGTGGAACTGGAGCTCCGCGGCCGCACGGCGAGGCGGGTCGGCCCCGTGCCCCACACGCCATCCACGGTCGACGACGCCGCCGACAAGGTGCGGGACGAAGCGGGCCGGTTCCTTGATCAACTGTGCCGCACGGAACGGCCGATCGTCGCCTCGCTCACGGCGGGGTTCGACAGTCGGGTCACCTTGGCACTGACCAGACGCACGGCGGAGCGGATGTCGTGGTTCACCTACCAGCTCGAGCGGCCCACCATGCAGGCCGACGTGGACCGTGACGTGACCGTGGCGACCGAGCTGGCGGCGCGATTCGGGCTCGACCATCGGGTCCTGGACCTGTCCGACTCCTGGCCGACGAAGGCGCAAGCGGCCATCTTCGCGAGAAACACGCATCGCCAACACGGCCGACAGGTGTCGGTGAAGTACGCGGCGACGTTCCCGCTGGACGCGATCCACGTGCGATCGAACCTCTACGAGCTCGGCCGTTTCTACTACGGCGCGTTCCCGATCGACGCACCGATCGCGGAATGGATGGCGACCCGCTTGCTCAAGGGACGGTCGGTCGACGCCTCCATCATCGCCGACTACTCCGACCAGTTGCACTTCTCCGACTACGCCGCCGTGCCCGAGGAGTACGCGGTGCAGGACATGTTCTACTGGGAGACCCGCCTGGGCGGCTGGATGCAGAACATGCTGATCGAGTCCGACGTCGCCTTCGACACCGTCATCCCGATCAATTCGCGTCGAATCATCCGCACCCTGTTGTCCGTGCCGACGAAGCAGCGTGCCGAGTGGGAGACCTTCCACGCCATCATCCGCGGCGCGTGGCCCGAGGTTCTCGAATACCCGATCAACGGGCGTCGGATCTGATCCCCGCGATCGTGATCGTTCGACGCCGGGGTCACAGCCAGTCGAGGTGCGGCGCGGCGAGGGCGTACCCGACGAAGGAGGCGATGTCGAGCAGGGTGTGCGCGACGACGAGCGGGCCGATCCGCTTCCAGCGGTAGTAGAGCAGCCCGAAGATCAACGCCATCAGGAAGTTCGCGACGCCCTGCCCGAATCCCTGATAGAGGTGGTACCCGCCGCGGATCACCGCGGCCAGCAGCCACATCTGCCACCACGCCCAGCCGAGCTGGCGGGCCCGGATCAGCAGGTAGCCGATCATCACGACCTGCTCGAGTACGCCGTTCTGGGCCGCGGCCAGTACCAGCACCGGAATCGACCACCAGGCATCGGACAGGTTCGCTGCGGCGATGGTGGTGTTCAAGCCGAGCTGGCGCGCCGCGAGATAGAACCCCAGTCCGGGGATGCCGATCGCGGCGAAGATCAACACGCCACGACTGAGATCGAAGCCGGGCCGACGAAGATCAAATCCCAGCGCGCGGCGCGGAGTCATGCCCCAGACCATCGGTCCGGCACGGAATACCAACAGATAGAGCACCAGCGCCACCGGCGCCAGCGCGAAGATGATCTGGGCGAGCTGATAGGCAAGATCGAGCCACGGCCGGTCCGGAGTGATCGCCTGGTTCATCGACGTCGTCTGCTCCGACAACGCCTCCGGCCGGGTCAGGCGCTCGATCAGGTTCAGGACGGCATAGGTCGCCGAGCGCCCGAGCGACAGCGCCAGGACGATCGCGATCTCGATGCCGAAACCGCGGGTGGCGCGATCGTCAGTTGCGGTCAACGAGGCCCCGCACGAAGAGCCCGAGATTGGCGGGCTTCTCGGCCATCCGGCGGACCAGATAGCCGTACCAGTCCGTGCCGTAGGGCACATAGATCCGCATCCGGTGGCCGAGCCCCGCCAGCTTGGCCTGGGCATTCGGGCGTACCCCGCGCAGCATCTGGAACTCGAAGTCGTCATTGCCGCGACCGGCGCGCTGCGCGATGTCCTGGGCGACCGCGATCAGCCGCGGCGAGTGGGTGGCGACCATCGGATAGCCCTCGCCGTACATCAGCACCTTCAGGCAGCGCACATAGGACAGCTCGACATCGCGTTCATCGGGGTAGGCCACGGACTCCGGCTCGGCATAGGCGCCCTTGCACAGGCGTACCCGCGAGCCGGCGTGGGTCAGGTCGCGGCAGTCGGCCTCGCTGCGCCGCAGGTACGCCTGGATCACCGCCCCGGTGTCGGGAAAGTCGGCGCGCAACTCGCGCAGGATGCCCAGCGTCGAGTCGGTGGTGGTGTGGTCCTCCATGTCCAGGGTCACCGTCGTGCCCGCCTCGCGGGCGGCCTGACAGATCTGGCGGGCGTTGTCGAGCGCGACCTTCTCGCCGTCCCGACCGAGGAACTGTCCGATGGCCGACAGCTTCAGCGACACCTCGACCCGATCGGCGATGCCCGCCTCGGCCAGGGCGGCCAGCGCGCCGACATACTCCCAGGTGACCGCCGCGGCCTGCCCCAGATCGGCGGTGTCCTCGCCCAGGTAGTCCACGGTGCCCAGCAGCCCGTCGTCGGTCAGCCGCCGACACACCTCCACCATCTGCGGTGTCGTCTCGCCGGCCACGAATCGATCCACCACGGACCGGGTCATCGGCAGCCGGGTGGCGATATCGCGCACACCCTTCGCCCGGGACAACATGATCAGAAACTGGTTGGCCACCTCAGTCCTTCCCGGCCGGGCCCGCGGCCTGTGTCGTACTCGGCCACGCGCCGACCGGCGGATGCTAGCGCGCGGCGGGAACCTTCGGGGGTGCACCCGCCGCGAGATGGGTACGCGTGAACGCCAGCGCCTCGCCGAGGTCATTCTCGCGCTGCTCGCGGCTGCCGCTGCGGCGGGTGTTCACCTCCAGCACCACCTGCCCGGCGTACCCCTCCGCGGCCAGCAGTTGCAACACCCGGTCGGCCTGCTGGTCGCCGTGCCCGGGCAGCAGGTGCTCGTCCTTGATCGATCCGCGGCCGTCGGTCAGGTGCACGTGCTGCAGCCGCGGGCCCCAGGCGCGGGCCAGCTCGACCGAGCTCTGATGGGCGGTCGAGGCGTGCGACAGGTCGAGTGTCAGGTGATCGAAATCGTGGTGGGTCGGATCGAAACCGGGCTTGTAGGCCTTGAACTTGCGGCCGCCGTGCAGCCCCTGTTTCGGCGCCCGCCACGGGTACATGTTCTCGACGCAGAACTTCACGCCGGTCTCCTCGTGCAGCTCCCGAACCCCACGAACGAACGTCTCGGCGTACCCCCGCTGCCAGCGAAACGGCGGATGCACCACGACCACGTCGGTGCCGAACCGCTGCGCGGCGCGCGCGGATCGGCGCAGCTTCTCCCACGAATCGGTGCCCCAGGTGCGGACGGTGAAGATCAGACAGGGCGCATGGATCGACAAGATCGGCACCTGGTGGTAGTCGCGCAGCCGCTCGACCTCGTCCTCGCTCACCGACGCGGCGTCGATGCCGACCATGATCTCCACGCCGTCGTAGCCGAGCCGGCCCGCCAGCTCGAATGCCGTCGCGGTGCCCTCGGGGTAGACCGAGGAATTGGAGAGCCCGACCGGATTCGGCCGGCGCCGGGGAACCGAACCGTTGCCCGCGGCCGTGGCCGTGGCCGGTGCCGCACCGTCCGGGGTTGCCGCGGTGTCGCCGGCGCTGTCCGGGCCGTAGCTGTGGCTCACCGGTCCAGACTAGCCCGCGCCGTTGGTCAGGTGATCCATGTGCCGCAGCAGTACGCCCTCGCGCAGCGCCCACGGGCACAGCTCGAGCCGATCCACGCCGGCGAGGTCCATCACGGCGTCGGCCACGACCGCGCCGGCCAGCAGTTGGCCCGCCCGGCCGGCGGAGACGCCGGGCAGCTTGGCCCGCTCGGCCGGCTTCATCTCGGCGAGCCTGGGCAACCACTCGGCGAGTTCGGCGCGATCCAGGAACCGCGGCACGAACGGCCCTTCGCTGCTCGGCGCCGCTCCGGTCAGCCGCCCGAGGGTTCGGAAGGTCTTCGACGTGCCGACCGCACGGTCGTAGGGGCCGCGCCGCGACAGATCGCCGATCACCGCCCCGATCCCGGCCCGCACGTGGCGGCGCATCCCGGCCAGGTCGGTGCCGAACTCCCGGGTCAGCCGGCCGGCACCGAGCGGCACCGAGAGGGCGATCTCGGGATCCTCGTCGGGGCCGCCGGCGATCTCCAGCGAGCCGCCGCCGATGTCGAAGACGGCGAGCCGTCCGGCCGACCAGCCGAACCACCGGCGTACCGCGAGAAACGTCACCCGCGCCTCGTCCCGGCCGGTCATCACCTCCAGGTCGAGCCCGGTGCGACGGCGTACCGCCTCGAGCACCTGCTCGCCATTGGTCGCCTCCCGGATCGCCGAGGTGCAGAACGCGAGCAGGTCGGCGCAGCCGGAGTCCTCCGCGCGTCGCTGGGCCTGCTCGATCGTGGCGACGAGGGCGTCGACGGCGGCCGGGGCGATCCGGTTGTCGTCATCGATGTGCTCGGACAACCGCAGCACCCACTTGTCGGAGGCCGCCGGGGCGGGCGCACCGCCGTGGCGCGCGTCCACCACAAGAAGATGCACGGTGTTGGAACCGACATCGAGTACGCCGAGCCGCATGGCCGCTCACCCTAGCGTTGATCATCGGCGACGGGGCTGGGCACCGTTACGCTGGCCGGCATGCCCGAGGTGTCGTCCAACTTCCCCCGCGCCTTCGTCGAGTTCGCCGACCCGGCCGATGACGAGCAGGTGTTCCGGTGCGACCTGACCTGGCTGACCTCGCGCTGGAACTGCATCTTCGGGCAGGGCTGTCCCGGGATCTATGCCGACGCGCCCGATGTCGGGTGTTGCACGCTCGGCGCGCATTTCGCCGACCGCGACGACGAGCGGCGGGTGGCGAAGGCGGTGAAGCGGCTGACACCGGAGCTGTGGCAGTTCCGCAAGGAGGGCAGGCGCGGCGGCTGGGTCGAGGAGGAGGCCTCCGACGACGGCTCGGTCGAGCGCAAGACGCGGGTGGTGGACGGCGCCTGCATCTTCCACAACCGCCCGGGTTTCCCGGCGGGCTCGGGCTGTGCGCTGCACCTGCTCGCGATCGAGGAGGGCCGCAGCTTCGTCGAGACGAAGCCGGACGTCTGCTGGCAACTGCCGATCCGCCGGCAGTTCCGCGAGGTCGAGCGCAATGACGGAACCTCCTACACCGAGGTCTCGATCGGTGAGTACGTCCGCGAGGGCTGGGGTCCCGGCGGCCACGACCTGGACTGGTACTGCACCTCGAACACCGAGGCGCACGGCGGCAAGGAGCCGGTCTATCTGGCCAATGCCGACGAGCTGACCGAGCTGATGGGTTCGCAGGGGTACGCCGAACTGGTCGGGCACTGCGAGCGCTTCGAGGCCGCCCGCGGTGCCGGGATGCGCCATCCGGCCACCGTCCGGCGCCGCTGATCGGCCCGGCCGGCGGGCACCGTCGGGCGCCGCGAGAACGTGGCGCGTATCACATCGCTCCGCCGGCTCGAAGCGACCCCGGAAATCTGGCCGAAACGTTCCCGGCCACAATGACGGTCATGCGTGTGGACCATCTTTCCTTTGCCGCCGGTCCGGACGGTCTCCAGGCCACGGCGGATCAGCTCAGCAAGACACTCGGCACCGACTCCCGAGACGGTGGTTTCCACCCGCGGTTCGGCACCCGGAACCGGCTCATCCCGCTGACCGACTCCCGCTACGTCGAGGTCGTGGAGGTCCTTGATCATCCGGCGGCGGAGAAGGCGCCCTACGGCCAGATCGTCCGCGCCCGCTCCGAGCTCGGCGGCGGCTGGATCGGCTGGGTGGTCTCGGTCGACGATCTCTCCCCCTTCGAGGACCGGCTCGGCCGTGAGTCCGTGCCGGGCAGCCGCCACCTGCCGGACGGCCGCAAGCTGGAGTGGCGCCAGATCGGCGTCAAGGGCACCCAGGCCGACCCGCAGTTGCCGTTCTTCCTGAGCTGGTTGAGCGAGGCCTCGGTGCTGCCGAGCGCGCTGCACAGCGAGGTGAAGCTGATCAAGCTCGACATCGCCGGCGATCGGGCGCGGCTGGAGGACTGGATGGGCGGCCCGGTCGACTCGTTGATGGCCGATCTGGAGATCGACTGGGTCGCGCCGAACGGGCAGCCCGGGATCCTGGCCGCGCACTTCGAGACCCCTGCCGGGCCGGTCCGGCTGTGAGCGGAGTCCGGATCCGGCCGGCGATCGCCGCGCTGCCGCCCTACCGCCCGGGCAAGCCCGCCCCGCTCGGGCCGGGCGGGGTGTCGTGGAAGTTGTCCAGCAACGAGAATCCCTATCCGCCGCTGCCGGGAGTGCTCACCGAGGCGCATGCCGCGCTGGAGCGGATGAACCGCTACCCGGACATGGCGAATGTCGACCTGACGGCGGCGCTCGCCGAGGATCTTCGCGTCGCGCCGGACCAGTTGGCGCTCGGCACGGGGTCGGTGTCGGTGATCGGACACCTGGTCGGCGCGGTGTGCGAACCGGGCGACGAGGTGATCTTCGCGTGGCGGTCGTTCGAGGCGTATCCGATCACGGTGCTGAGTCACGGCGCGGTGCCCGTGCAGGCGCCGCTCGGCCCGGGAGCCGTGCATGATCTTGACCGAATGCGCGAGGCGATCACCGACCGGACCAGGGTGATCATGATCTGCACGCCGAACAACCCGACGGGTCCGACGGTGCCGCAGGCCGAGTTGGAGGCGTTCATCGCGGATGTCCCCGATCACGTGTTGATCATGATCGACGAAGCCTATGTCGAGTTCGTCACGGACCCGAAAGCGGCGCGCGGGCTGGAGCTGGCCGAGCGCTACCCGAATGTGGTCGTGCTGCGGACGTTCTCCAAGGCATACGGCCTGGCCGGCCTGCGGGTCGGATTCTGTGTGGGTACGCCGGAAGTCGCCGCGGCGGCGCGGGCGCTGACCCCGGCCTTCTCGGTGTCCCTGCCGGCCCAGGTCGCCGCGGCGGCATCGCTGGCCGCGAAGGCGGAGTTGTTGGAGCGGGTGACGGCGATCGTCGCGGAGCGGGAAACGCTCGGCGCCGGCCTGCGCGATGCGGGCTTCGAGGTCCCGGACAGCCAGGGCAATTTCGTCTGGCTGCCCGCGGGTGAGCGGACCGCCGAGTGGGGCGAGACGTTCACCGCCGCCGGGATCATGGTCCGCAGCTACCTCGCCGGCGATGCGTTCGACGGCATCCGGATCACGGTCGGCGAGCCCGAGGCCAACCGGCTCGCCGTCGAGGTGGCCCGCACGCTGCCGCGCTGACCGGGCGAGACGAGCACGGCCGGTATCGCTACTTGGTCTGGTTGGGATGCCGAGTGTGCACGTTCTCGAGCACGACGGTGCGCTCGGTCACGAAGTACCAGATCCGCGCACCTCCGGAGAGCTCATATTGTCTGCGTTGGTGTGCCCGGCCGTCCCGCTCGATGTCGGCCAGCGCACCCCTCAGCGGGTGCATCGTGGGCGTGATCGCGTTCGGGTCCCGGACCAGGTCATCCCAGGCTTCCGCCAACCTGTTGCGCTGGTTGGCCAGCAGCGCCTGCCACCCGCGCTCGGCCTGCCGCGTGCCGAACACGATGGCGTACTCGGTGGTCCGAACCGGCCTGGGGACCGCGCCCTTCCTTCCCACGTCGGCCCCTGCTCAGGGCCGCTCGACCGGCAAGGGCTCGGCGAGCCAGTCGAGTTCCGTGGCGCGCAGGCCTTCGGCCAGGGCAATCGCGGTGGATCGCCACGAGGCCAGCTCGGCTACGGCCAGATGCGCGCGTCCCGTCGCGAACGCCGCCCTGGACGCCTCGACCAGAGCTCCGGCGCACCGCTCCCGATCGTCCGCATCGAGGGCGAGCATCCAGTCGAAGCGCTCGGCGAACCGATCCCCGAGCGAATCTTCGCCGGCGCGGGTGGTGATCGCGATGATCTGCCCGGCCAGGGCGAGCAACTCATCGCGCTCGTCGGACTCGTCGGCAGACATCAGCACCAGCGGTCGCCCATCGCGACGGGTCACCTCCACGGGCGCGTCTTCGGCCGCGTCGAACACGGGCGCGGGATGACGGGACAACTCAGACGACTGGAACATCTTGCGGCGACCGGACATGGCATCACCTTACTTCAGAACACAATCAGAAGATGAATCGCATCGGGGCCAGCGGGTCATGACGCGCGTCGCCGCCCCGGGAAGCCGAGCTCCTCCATCGCCTCCATCACGGTGGCGACCGGCTTGATCGTGATGCCGAGGCGCTCGTCGCGGTGACCGCGGCCGGGCGGCAGGTCGAGGCTGGCGGGCACGATCGCGGTGTCGAAGCCGAGCCGGCCGGCCTCGGCGATCCGCCGCTCGAGCCCGGGCACCCGGCGCAGCTCGCCGGCCAGCCCGATCTCGCCCAGCGCGACCACCCGGCCGACCCCGACCGGCGCGGCGTCGACGTAGCTGGAGGCGATGGAGACCGCGAGCGCGAGGTCGGCGCTCGGCTCGGTGACCCGCGCCCCGCCGACCGACGAGGCGTGGCAGTCCTGGTTGTGCAGCGGCATCCGGCAGCGCTTCTGCAGCACCGCCAACACCATCGCCAGGCGCTGCCGGTCCAGGCCGGCACTGACCCGGCTGGGATTCTGCTGCGGGGTCGGGGTGACCAGCGCCTGGACCTCCGCCAGCAGCGGCCGGCGGCCCTCCATGGTCACCGTGATCGCCGTGCCGGGCACCGCCACCGACTGCGAGACGAACAGGCCCGAGGGATCGGGCACCTCGGCGATCCCGGCGTCGACGAGCTCGAAACAGCCGACCTCGTCGGCCGGCCCGAAACGGTTCTTCGAGGCCCGCACCATCCGGAAGCCCGAGTGCCGGTCGCCCTCGAACGCCAACACGACGTCGACCAGGTGCTCCAGCAGCCGCGGACCGGCGATACTGCCGTCCTTGGTGACGTGACCGATGATCAGCACCGCCATCCCGCGCGACTTGGCGATCCGCACCAGCGCGCCCGTCACCTCGCGGACCTGGGTCACGCCGCCGGGCGAGCCGTCGGCATCCGGCGTACCGATCGTCTGCACCGAGTCGACCACCAGCAGGCTCGGGTCGGTCTGCTCGATGTGGCCGAGCACCGTGCCGAGATCGGTCTCCGCGGCCAGATACAGCTCGTCGGCGAGGGCATCGGTACGCCCCGCGCGCAGGCGCACCTGCGCCGCCGATTCCTCGCCCGAGACATAGAGGGTGCGCCGCCCGGCGCGCGCCCAGCGCGCCGCAACCTCCAGCACCAGCGTCGACTTTCCGACGCCGGGCTCTCCCGCGAGCAGCACGACCGCCCCCGGCACCAGGCCGCCACCGAGCACCCGGTCCAGTTCGCCGACGCCGGTCAGCGCCCGGGCCGACCCCTCGCTCGGCACCCGGGCGATCGGCACCGCGCCCGAGGTGGGCGCCTGGGCGCGCACCTCACGCAGCTTCGGTGCGCCGACCTCCTGCACGCTCCCCCACGCCTGGCACTCCCCGCACCGACCGACCCAGCGCACGGTGGCCCACCCGCACTCGCTGCACCTGAAACCCGGTTTCGCCGCTGCCTTCGCCATGGGTTGCACCCTAGGTCGTGCCACCGACATCGCCGGCCGCTCGGCGCGCCGGGCGCCGCGTCAGTCCTTGATGGCGCCCTCGGAGATCCCCGCCACGACGAAGCGCTGCAGCACGATGAACCCGATCACGATCGGCAGGGCGATCACGGTCGACACCGCCATCAGATTCGTCCACTGGGTGCCGAACTGTGCGATGAAGCGGTTCAGTACCACCGTGACCGGCTGGGTGGCGTCGCTGGTGGCCAGGGTCAGGCCGAAGACGAACTCACCCCAGGTCATCACGAAGGTCAGCGTCGCGACCATGATCAACCCCGGCCGGACCAGCGGCAGCCCGATCTGCAGGAATGCCCGCCACCCGGTGCAGCCGTCCAGCATCCCGGCCTCGATCAGATCCTGCGGAATGCCCAGCATGTAGGGCCGCAGCATGATCACCGCGAACGGCAGCGCCAGGGAGGTGTTCGCGATCACCAGTCCGGCGTAACTGTCGACGAGCCCCCATTCGCTGAAGATCGCGAACATCGGCAGCGCGAGGCTGATCGTCGGCAACATCTGCGCCAGCAGCATCAACAAGATCACCGCCCCGGCGGCGCGCAACCTGAAACGGGCCAGGCCATAGGCGGCGGGCACGGCCAGCAGCAGGGTCAGCACCAGGGTCGGCACGGTGATCGCGATGGAGGACCGGATCCCCTGGAGCACCGCCTCGTTGTCCAGTACCGCATCGACGTAGGCCTGGGTCGTCGGGGGGTTCGGCACCAGGGCCGGCGGGATGGCGAACACGTCCTCGCTGCGTTTGAGCGACGTGGCGACCATCCAGTAGACCGGCACCAGGTACACCAGCGCGACCAGCAGTCCGACGACCTGCACCACGCGGGCGCGCATCATCGGACGTCCTCGCTACGGGTGGCGCGGAAGTAGAGCAGCGCGAGCACCGTCGGGATGATCAGCATCAGCGTGTTGATCGCGGCGCCGCTGCCGAGATCGAAGCTCACGAACGCTTGCTGGTACGCCATGATCGGCAGCACCGTCGTGGCATCGCCCGGGCCACCGCGGGTCATGATGAAGATCGTGTCGAAGGTCCGGAAGGTGTAGATGAAGCCGAGCAGCGCGACCACCAGGGTCACCGGGCGCAGCAGCGGCAGCGTCACGGCGAAGAACCGCCGGATCGCCCCGGCGCCGTCCAGCGCGGCTGCCTCGTGCAGGCTCGCCGGGATGCCCTGCAGCCCGGCCACCAGCAGCAGCATCGCGAAGGGCGCCATCGTCCAGGCCGTGGCGATGATCACCGCGAGCAGCGCGGTGTCGGGGTTGCCCAGCCAGAACACGGGGGCGCGGATGATCCCGATCCGCAGCAAGAGCTCGTTGAACAGGCCGTAGGAGCCGTCGAGCAGCCATCGCCAGACATTGGCGCCGACCACCGACGGCAGCACATACGGCAGGAACAGCATGGCTCGGATCAGGTTGCGGCCCGGATAGGGGCGCTGCAGCAACAACGCCAGTGCCATCCCGATGATCAACATCAAGACGATGGTGCCCAGGGTGTAGATCAGCGATGTCCGCAGCCCGACCCACAGGCTGCCGTCGGCCAGCACCGTGGCGTAGTTGGCGGCGCCGATGTAGGAGAGCCGACCCGCGACGAAGTTCTGCATCGTCGCGTCGTAGAGGCTCAGGCTGACGTTGTAGTAGAGCGGGTAGATCGTGGTGGCGGCGACGAACAGCACCGCCGGCGCCAGATAGAGATAGCGGCCGAGCCCGCGCGTTCGCGGCCGCCTGCGGCGCTCGGGCACTGCCGGCGCTGTGCTGGTCACCGCAGACCTCAGGCCAGCGCCTTGTCCACGGTCGCCTGCGCCCGCGCGAGCGCATCCGCCGGGGAACTGCTACCGGAAAGGGCCGCCTGCAAGGCGCCCTGGGCCGCGGTGAAGATCTCGGCGGATGCCGGCGCGGTCTCCTCGTCCGGCGCCCAGGCGACATCCAACTGATCCACGAAGACCCGGATCGTCGGGTCGGACCACTGCGGGTCCTCGGCAGTGTCCGAACGCACCGGCAGCTTGTTGCGTTCCGGCAGGTATTCGTTCATCACCTCCGGTCGCTGCAACCAGGTGATCAACTCCCAGGCGGCGTCGGGATTGCCCGAGTCGCGGGTGATCGTCAGATTCTCCGCGGAGAGGAAGGACACCTGCTCCCGATCGGCCGGCATCGGAGCCACCCGCAGGTCGACGCCGGCTTCGCGCAGTCCCGACAGGTAGGACGCGCTGTTGATCATCATCGCCGCCGTGCCGTTCTGGAACTGGGTCGTGACATCGTCCTCGATCCAGGTCAGCACGCCCTCGCTCACCGCCCCGGACTCGACCATGCCGCGCAGCGACTCCAACGCCGCCAGTCCGGCCTCGGAGTCGAGCTTGCGGATGTCGCCACCCGCGGCCAGGAAACGCAGGATGAACGCGGTCGAGCCCTCGACACCCTCGATCCCGCTGAACGCGAGCCCGCTCACGCCGTCCTTGGCGACCGAGCCGGCGGCGCGCTCGACGTCGGCCCAGGTCTCGACGCCCGCATCCGGCAGCAGCTCGTTGTTGATCCACAGCGAATAGGTGTCGGCCACGTGCGGGACGGCGTAGGTCGCCCCACCGACCTGGGTCGTGGCCCACGGGCCACTGAAGTACTGGTCGCTCTGCCCCCATGTGTTCACCCGGGAGGACAGGTCGGTGATCATCTCCGACTGGGCGAACAGTGCGGTGTCGAAGGCATTGACCAGGGCGATGTCCGGCAGCCCGGCGGCCGTGGCCGCCTGCAGCAGCGTCCGGTTGAAGTCACCGAACGGGATCAGCCGGGGCGTGACCTGCACCCCGGTCTCCTCGCTGTAGCGCGCCAACAGCTTCTCCAGCGGCGCGGTCGCCCCGCCGCCGTAGTAGTGCCAGAAGGTCAGCGAGCCATCGCCCTCGCCGGCGGGCGCCGGGGCGCTTCCGCCCCGCGGCGCGCAGGCACCGAGTGCGCCCGCGGCGGCAGCGCCGAGGGTGGCGGCGAGCAGGGTGCGTCGAGACATGGCAGACAACGGCATCGGGTTCACGTCAGACTCCTTCGGTTGGCGTGGTGATCAGGCGCGCAGTGCGCGCCACAGGTCGGCGACCTGTTCGCGTTGGGGTGCACCGAGGCCGCGGTGCGGAGGACGGGGCTCGCCCATGGCGTACCCGCTGAGGCGGAGCAGTTCCCGCAGGCCGGGCATCACTCCGACGCCGACGAGCGCGGCGACCAGGTCGGTGACACGGCCCTGCAGGGCCCGGGCGGTGGACAGATCTCCGGCGCGGTACGCCCGGAGCAGCTCGGTGTACAGCCCGGGGGCGACGCCGAACGTCGAGCCGATCGCGCCGGCGGCGCCGGCCACCAGGCCGCCCAACAAGACCTCGTCGTGGCCGTTCCAGACGATCAGCGAGCCGCCGCGCAGCCGGGTCAGCCGATTCAGCGTGTAGAGGTCCAGTGAGGTGAACTTGACGCCGGCCACCGACGCCGGAGCGACCATTTCGGCGAGGAACGCCAGGTCGAACTCGACCCCGGACCGCTTGGGGAAGTAGTAGGGGATGAACGGCACCGGCGCCGCGTCGGCCACAGTGGTGAAGTAGCCGAGAAGTTCGGCGCGCTCCAACGGGATCGGCGGTGCGATCGCGGACACGGCGCTCGCGCCCGCGTCAGCGGCGGCCTCGGCGAGTCGAATCGTCGAGGCCGTGTCCGGCGTACCGACATGGGCGATGACCGGCACCTGACCCCCGCATTCGGCGGCCACCGCCGCGATGCAGGCGACGCGCTCGTCGTGGGTCTGCATGATGCCGTCGCCGGTGCTGCCCCCGACGTAGAAGCCGTCGACGCCGGCGTCCAGCAGGTCGCGGGTCAGCGCAGCCAACACGCGCAGGTCGGGCGCACCGTCCGCGGCGTACGGCGTCGGCAGCGCCGGAACGATGCCCTTGGCGCGATCCAGCGGGGCCGGAGCGCTCACGAGGCGTCCTCCCCCGACGTCATCTCGGTCACCCGGGCCTGGATGTCGGTGAAGTGCTCGTCCATTGCCCGGACCGGGTCTCCGTCGCCCCGGAGCGCGCGGACGATCGCGCGGTGCCGCTCGGCGAGATCGTCATAGCGCAGCGGCGGGAGCTCTCGGCGCATCCGGGTGCTGAGCTCCCAGAAGGTGTCGAGCACGTCCAGCACCAATCGGTTGCCGACGACCACATAGAGCGCCCGGTGAAAGCGGCGGTCCTGCTCGGGGAAGGCACGGCCGGCCCGCTCGAGGGCATCCATCTCGTCGACGATCGCGTCCAGCTCGGCCAGTTTGTCGTCGGTCAGCTCGGCGGCGACCCGGTCGATCAGCCCGCGCTCGAGGGCCGCTCGCAGCTCCAGTAGTTCCTTGAGCTCTGCTCCCGAGGCGATGGCCCGGTAGGGCAGCATCCGGATCACCGGATGCAGCGAGAAGGCCTGCACGAACAGGCCCTTTCCCGCGCGGGCCTCCAGCACGCCCATCGACTGCAGGCTCCTGGTCGCCTCGCGCAGCGACCCTCGGCTGACGCCGAGCCGGACCGCCAGCTCGCCCTCCGGCGGGAGCGCGTCACCGGCCCGCAGCCGCTCGTCGGCGATCAGCTCCAGGAGCTGGTCCTGGACGGCCTCGAACAACACCTTCGTCACGCCGTGAACCTATCACATATCTGACAGGTCAGACAGGTCAGACCGGCCGGTCGCCGATTCCGTCCGGGGCGGACCTGATCCGCTGCTACGTTCGATCGCGTGGAGACCCCCGACCCCGAGACGCTGCATCGATATCTGGCGATGCTCGCGCCGGGTACGCCGCTGCGCGACGGCATCGAACGGATCCTCAAGGGCCGCACCGGCGCACTCATCGTGCTCGGCCACAACCGCGCGGTGGACCAGGTCTCGACGGGCGGGTTCAGCATCGATGTGTCCTTCACCCCGACCAAGCTGCGCGAGCTGGCCAAGATGGACGGCGCGATCGTGTTGTCCGGGGAGGCCGAGCGGATCGTCACCGCCGGCGTGCACCTGATGCCCGACGCCTCCTACCCGACCGAGGAGACCGGGACCCGGCATCGCACCGCCGACCGGGTCTCCCAGCAGACCGGCAAGCCGGTGATCACGGTCTCGGCGGCGATGTCGACGATCACGCTCTTCCTGCGCGGAACCACCCGGGTGCTGGAGCGCAGCGAGGTGCTGCTCGCCCGGGCCAATCTCGCCCTGCAGACGATGGAGCGCTACCGCGCCAGGCTGTTCGAGCAGACCAACAAGCTGTCCTCGCTGGAGGTGCAGGACCAGGTCACGGTCAAGGACGTGACCTTCGTCACCCAGCGGCTGGAGATGGTGCGCCGCCTCGACGCCGAGACCGCGGCCTACGTGATCGAGCTCGGTACGCTCGGCCGGCTGCTGGAGATGCAACGCCAGGAGTTGACCGGTCGCCTCGACGAGCTGGGAGACCTGCTCGAGCTCGACTATTCCGATCCGGAGCACCGCATCCACCTGGACGGCCTCACCGAGCTGTCCGCGGCCGACCTGCTGGAACCCGTGCAGGCCGCCCGCGCGCTCGGCTTCGGCGGGAATGATCATCTCGACACCCGGGTGAGCACGCACGGCTACCGCCAGCTCGCCCAGATCAACCGCCTGCCGACCTCTTTCGCGAGCCGACTGATCGATCACTTCGGCAGCCTGCAGGAGCTGTTCGCCGCGACGATCAACGACCTGTTGGCCGTCGAGGGCATCGGCGAGCAGCGGGCCCGGGTGATCCGGGACGGGCTGGTCCGGCTGGCCGAGTCGGCCTATGCCGACCAGATGGACTGACCACCGGAGGACCGGCGCCGTCTGCGAGGCTGTCCGGGTGTCCCGATTCGCCGCCCTGCGGCGCATACCCGCGACCTGGCTGGTGATCGCCGGGATCTGCTCGGTGCAGCTCGGCGCCGCGCTCGGCAAGGGCCTGTTCGGGGTGACCAGCCCGGATGTGATCGTCTGGCTCCGGCTGGCGACCTCCGCGACGCTGCTGCTGCTCATCGCCCGCCCCGGGCTCTCTCGGCGTACCGGTCGGGACTGGCTGCTCGTGCTGGCCTTCGGCGCCTGCCTCGGCACGATGAACTGGGCGATCTACCAGAGCTTCGCCCGAATCCCGCTCGGGCTGGCGGTGACCATCGAGTTCCTCGGACCGCTCGGGGTCGCCCTGATCGGCTCGCGACGGCTGCGGGACGTGACCTGGGTCGTGCTGGCCGCGATCGGCGTCGTGCTGCTCGGCTTCGGCCCGGTCCGGCTCGACCCGATCGGGGTGGGGTACGCCGCACTCGCCGGCGCGTGCTGGGCGGGCTACATCCTGCTCGGCGCCCGCCTCGGCCGCGGCTGGTCGGGGCTGTCCGGGCTGACGGTGGCGAGCGCCTTCGCCGCGCTCGGGATGACCGTGCTGGTGACCGTCCGGGGCGAGCTGACCGAGCTGCAACTGTGGGTCGTCGGCATCGGCATCGCGATCGGCATCCTCTCCTCGGTGATCCCCTACTCGTTGGAGATCACCGCGCTGCGGACCATGCCACCCAAGGTCTTCGGCATCCTGATGAGCCTCGAGCCGGCGGCCGCGGCCGTGTTCGCGCTGGCGCTGCTGGGCGAGGTGCTCGGCGTGATCGAGTGGGTCGCCATCGCCTGCGTCGTGGCCGCAAGCATCGGCGCCACCCGATTCTCTGGCCGATCGAAGTCGATATAGGTATAGTTCGCTCGCCGGTCCCGCGCAGTGTGGCGCGACGGACGGAGGGGGCTCGACATGCGGATGATGCGGGTGGCCGCGATCGCGCTGGTCTGTGCCCTCGTTGCGACCGCCTGCGGCACCCGCGGGGCGCGAAATCCGGACGACAACACGCTGCTGGTCTGGTCGATGGAGGTCCAGCCCGACCGGATCGAGGCGACCGAGCGGGTCTTTGCGCGGTTCACCGAACGGACCGGCATCAGCGTCGATCTCGTGCCGGTCGAGGACGCCCAGGTCGGCCAGTTGCTGGCCTCCGCCGCACTGGCCGGAGAGATGCCGGACGTGATCACCGCGCTGCCGCTCGGCCTGGCCTGGTCATTCGCCGAGGACGAGTTCCTGGACACCGCGGCCAGCACGCGGGTGATCGACTCGCTCGGGCCGCAGACCTGGACCCGGCGGTGATCGCCATCCAGACCGTGTTCAACCTCGGTCTGAGCTTCATCGTTGCCCGGATCACCGACGCGATACCGGACCTGCGCAAGATCATCGGCTTCGTGACCCGGCTGTGGTTGTTCGTCTCCTGCGTCATGTTCGGGCCCGAGCGCGTGCTGCGACTTCCTTACGGCGAGATCATCCTGAACATCAATCCCGCCTTCCAGGTGCTCGACATCTCGCGCAAGTTGTTGATCTACGACACGATGCCCGAGCCGCGGTCGTGGATCATCCTGGCGGCGTGGTCGGTCGTCTTGTTCCTGATCGGCTTCGTCTACTTCTGGCGGGGCGAGGTGAACTATGGCCGAGCGTGACGTACGCCTGCACCGCACCGTCGAGGTGGACAACGTCAAGGTCACCTACAGCAGCCGGACCACCTCGCTTTCCCAGGTGGCCAAGCGCCACCGGATCCGGGCCCGGATCGGTCGGACGTTCGGCATCTCACCCACCACCCAGGTGCACGCCGTCAAGGGGGTTTCGTTCGCCGTGCACGAGGGCGAGCAGGTCGGGATCATGGGCCAGAACGGCTCCGGGAAGAGCACCCTGCTGCGCATCATCGCGGGCGTGGAGCCGCCGACGAGCGGTGAGGTTCGTTCGACCTCGACTCCGGTGTTGCTGGGGGTGAACGCCGCGTTGATCAACTCGCTGAGCGGAGAGGGCAACATCCGGCTCGGGCTGTTGTCGCTGGGCATGTCGCCGCCGCAGGTCCAGGCTCTGATGCCGGCGGTGGCCGACCTCGCGGGCATCGGCCCCGCGTTGAAGCGCCCGATGGGCACCTACTCCTCCGGCATGGCGGCGCGGCTGCGGTTCGCGATCGCGGCGGCGTACAACCCGCACATCCTGTTGATCGACGAGGCCCTCGGCACCGGCGACGCGGCATTCGCGAACCGCAGCCAGAAGGTGATCGAGCGGCTCCGGGAGAGCGCCGGAACGATCTTCCTCGTCTCGCACGCGGCGAAGACGGTCGAGGACACCTGCACCCGCGCGATCTGGTTGCACAACGGCGAGATGATCGCGGACGGGCCGGCGCGCGAGACCGCGCGAAAGTACCGCTGGTGGGCGCACAACATCGCCCAGGACAAGCCGGAGGTGGCCGACAAACTGCTCGCCGATGCCCGGGCGCAGTTCGCGGCCGAGCAGGAGATCGAGGCGTGACGCGCACCTTCATCATGGGCTCGTGCGTGTCCCGGGACACATTCGAACACCTGCCGGAGCGGTTTCGCCTGGCCGGTTACGTCGCCCGCCAGTCGCTGGTCAGTGTGGGCCGCCCGGTGCCCGATTCGACGCTGCCGTACGCCGAACTGGACAGCGCCTTCCAGCGCCGGATGCTCGCCGGTGACCTGGCCGGGAATGCCATTGATCAACTGGACGCCGCGAGCACCGTCGACCTGGTGCTGTGGGACCTCACCGACGAGCGGCTCGGCGCCCATCGTGCGGGGGACGGGTGGTTCACCCGGACCATCGAGGGCATCGGCGCCGACTTCTACCCGGCCGGACTGCCGCATGTCGCCTACGGGACCGATGAGCACTTCGCGGCCTGGTCACGCGCGCTGCCTCGTTGGATCGGCGCCCTGGCCGACCGCGATCTGCTCGGGCGGACCGTCTTCCTGCAGGTGCCGTGGGCCGCGATCACCACGGAGGACCATCCCACCCCGGTCAGCTTCGGGCTGTCGGCGGAGGCGGCGAATGCCGCGACGTTTCGCTATCAGCGCGCGATCATGGACGCCGCGCCGGAACTGACGATGATCCGTCCGCGGGACCGGGTCCGCGCCCGCCCGGGACACCAGTGGGGCCTCGCGCCGTTCCACTACACCGAGGACGTCTACCGCGACCTGACCGACCAGTTGGATGCCCTGACGCGCTGACCCGGGTTCAGGGAGTCGGCGCCACCATCTCGTCCGTGGCCCCGGGCTCGCCCGGGCCAGCCCCGCCGGTCTCACCGGTGCCGGGGTCGCCGCCGTCGCCCGG
The DNA here is from genome assembly GCF_054073625.1 of Naumannella huperziae. Lineage (NCBI taxonomy): Bacteria > Bacillati > Actinomycetota > Actinomycetes > Propionibacteriales > Propionibacteriaceae > Naumannella > Naumannella huperziae. The sequence continues at coordinate 166,280 of NZ_JBSXPH010000001.1, forward strand.
GTCCGGATCCCCGCCGCCATCGCCGGGACCGGGATCGCCGCCGCCCGGGTCCGGGGCGCCGCTGCCATCACCGGAGCCGCCGCCATTGCCCGAACCGCCGTCGCCGTTGCCGGAACCGGAGCCGCCGTCACCATTGCCGGAGCCACCGTCGCCGTTGCCCGAGCCGCCGCCGTTCCCCGAGCCGCCGTCACCGTTGCCCGAACCGCCGCTGCCCTTGTCGTCATCGGAGTTGCGGTCGCCGCCACCGTTGTCGGGCCGCTGGGAGTCCGGCTGCCGCGGCCGCGGCGCGGGCTCGCCGTAGTCGCCCTGGCCGCCGGAGCCCGTGCCGGAATCGGCATCGGCCTCGTCGTCGCCCCCGCCCGAGTTGTCCGAGGTCTGGCTGGGGCTCGGAGTCGGGCTGGGGGTCGGGGTGGGAGTCGGGGATTCGCTCGGCGTCGGCGTCTCGCTGGGGGTCGGTCGCGGGGACGGCGTCGCGACGACCGCCGGGATCGGCGCCGCCTGGCCGAGACCGAGGCCGAGGGCCGAACTGGCGACGAGCATCGCGAGCCCCACGCCGATCAGGCCGACCTGCACGGGGCCCGGACGTCGTCCACCCTTCGCGGCACGGCGCGCCCAGGTGAAGATGCCGAGCCCGAGCGGGATGATGGCGAGCATCAGCAACGCGAACCAAGGACCGACCAGCCACCCGCAGGCCGCGGCATAGGCGACCAGCGCGAGAAGACCCAGCGCGATCTTCCATCCCGAACCGCGTGCCAGGACGTCAGGGTTGGCGAGCCGGTCGAGGATCTCGTCCGCCTCGTCCCTCGTCTCCTCCGTCACGGCCCTCCCCGTGGTTGATCCCCGATCCGAAATCCCGGCGATTCTACCCCAGCGACCCTCAATCTCCGATCGACAGTCGCCCGGGCCGTAGGCTGACCGGCGTACCCGAACGGCCGAGAGGACCCCGATGACCCCCGATCCGAACCACACCTGGCTGATCACCGGCGGCGCCGGCTACATCGGCGCGCATGTCGTCCGCGCGATGCGTGACGCCGGCCTCGGCGTGGTGGTGCTCGATGACCTGTCGAGCGGGTTCGCGGCGTTCGTGCCCGACGGCGTACCGCTCGTCCGCGGCAGCATCACCGACACCGATCTGGTCCGCGACACGCTGCGCGAGCACGACGTGGCCGGCGTGATCCACATCGCGGGTTACAAGTACGCGGGCGTGTCGGTCGAGCGGCCGCTGCACACCTACACCCAGAACGTGACCGGCACGGTCAGCCTGCTCCAGGCGATGGCCGACGAGGGTGTCGACAAGATCGTCTTCTCCTCCTCGGCGGCCACCTACGGCACCCCCGACCCCGATCTGGTCACCGAGCAGACGCCGACCCGGCCCGAATCGCCCTACGGCGAGTCGAAGCTGATCGGTGAATGGCTGCTGGCCGACGCGGCGCGGGCGACGGGGTTGCAGCACACCTCGTTGCGCTACTTCAACGTCGTCGGATCGGGTACGCCGGAGATCCACGACGCCTCCCCGCACAACCTCTTTCCCAAGGTGTTCGAGGCGCTGCTCGCCGGGCGTACCCCCATGATCAACGGCGACGACTACCCCACCCCCGACGGCACCGCGGTCCGCGACTACCTACACGTCGCCGATCTGGCGCAGGCCCACGTGGTGGCGGCCCAGCGGCTGGCGGCCGGTGATCAGCTCGAGCCGGTCTACAACCTGGGCAGCGGCACCGGCTCGTCGGTGCGCGAGATCATGACCGCGATGGCCCGGGGCACCGGCATCGACTTCACGCCCGAGATCGCGCCGCGACGCCCGGGCGACCCGGCCCGGATCGTCGCCAGCGGCCAGCTCGCCGCCCGCGATCTGGGCTGGAAGATGCGCCACACCCTCGATGACATGGTCGCCAGCGCCTGGGCGGCCGCCGAGGCAGCAAAGTCCGCGACCGCTTCCTGAGGGTTGTACCGACGTTTGCGTCACTATTGACGCAAACGTCGGTACAAACACTTCCCAATCCACGGACGAGAAAGGGCCCCGCGGAGCTGCTGCTCCGCGGGGCCCTCCTCGCGCTCGGTGATCAGGCCGACTGCTCGCCCTCGTCGCCGCCGGAGCCCTCCAGCTCCACCGGGGGGCTGTCCGGCAGCTCGCTGCGCGGATTGCCCGTGAAGGTGAACGGCTGGTCCGACTGCGGGTCGTCGACATCGACCACGACGATCTCGCCCGACTTCAGCTCGCCGAACAAGATCTTCTCGGCCAGCACGTCCTCGACGTCGCGCTGCAGCGCGCGGCGCAGCGGGCGTGCACCCAACACCGGGTCGAAGCCGCGCTTGGCGACCAGCTCCTTCGCGGCCTGGGTGAGCTCGATGCCCATGTCCTTGTCCTTCAACCGGGTCTCGATCTCGGCGACCATCAAGTCCACGATCCGCTCGATGTCGGCGGGCGTGAGCTGGTGGAAGACGACGATCTCGTCGATCCGGTTCAGGAACTCGGGACGGAAGTGGGTCTTCAGCTCGTCGGCGACCTTGGCCTTCATCTTCTCGTAGCTGGACTCCTCGTCCCCCGCGCGGGAGAACCCGAGGTTGACCGCCTTGGAGATGTCGCGGGTGCCGAGGTTCGTGGTCATCACGATCACGGTGTTCTTGAAGTCCACCGCGCGGCCCTGCGCATCCGTCAGCCGCCCCTCGTCGAGGATCTGCAGTAGCGAGTTGAAGATGTCCGGGTGTGCCTTCTCGATCTCGTCGAAGAGCACCACCGAGAACGGCTTGCGCCGCACCTTCTCGGTCAACTGGCCGCCCTCCTCGTACCCGACGTAGCCGGGCGGGGAGCCGAACAGCCGCGAGGCGGTGTGCTTCTCGGAGTACTCGGACATGTCGAGCGTGATCAGCGCGTCCTCGTCGCCGAACAAGAACTCGGTCAGCGCCTTGGTCAGCTCGGTCTTGCCGACGCCCGAGGGTCCGGCGAAGATGAACGAGCCGCTCGGCCGCTTCGGGTCCTTCAACCCGGCACGGGTACGCCGGATCGACCGGCTCAGCGCCTTGACGGCGTCGTGCTGGCCGATGTAGCGCTTGCCGAGCTCCTCCTCCATGTGCAGCAGCCGGCTGGACTCCTCCTCGGTCAGCTTGAAGACCGGGATGCCGGTGGCGCTGGACAGCACCTCGGCGATGGTCTCCTCGTCGACCTCGGCGACCACATCCATGTCGCCGCTGCGCCAGGCGCGCTCCTTCTCCTCGCGCACGCCGATCAGCTTCTTCTCGTCATCGCGCAGCGACGCGGCCTTCTCGAAGTCCTGCGCGTCGATCGCCGCCTCCTTCTCCAGGCGTACCGTCGCGATCTTCTCGTCGTACTCGCGCAGGTCCGGCGGCGCCGTCATCCGACGGATCCGCAGCCGGGCACCGGCCTCGTCGATCAGGTCGATCGCCTTGTCCGGCAGGAACCGGTCCTGGATGTAGCGGTCGGCCATGTTGGCCGCCGCGGCCAGCGCCTCGTCGGTGATCGTCACCCGGTGGTGCGCCTCGTAGCGGTCGCGCAGGCCGCGCAGGATGTCGATCGTGTGCCCGATCGACGGCTCGGCGACCTGGATCGGCTGGAACCGGCGCTCCAGCGCGGCGTCCTTCTCGATGTGCTTGCGGTACTCGTCGAGCGTCGTCGCGCCGATCGTCTGCAGCTCACCGCGGGCCAGCATCGGCTTCAGGATCGAGGCCGCATCGATCGCGCCCTCGGCCGCGCCCGCGCCGACCAGCGTGTGGATCTCGTCGATGAACAACACGATGTCGCCGCGGGTCTTGATCTCCTTGAGCACCTTCTTCAGGCGCTCCTCGAAGTCGCCGCGGTAGCGCGACCCGGCCACCAGCGCGCCCAGGTCGAGCGTGTAGATCTGCTTGTCGCGCAGCGTCTCCGGCACGTCGCCGCGGACGATCGCCTGGGACAGGCCCTCGACCACGGCGGTCTTGCCGACGCCGGGCTCGCCGATCAACACCGGGTTGTTCTTGGTACGCCGGGACAGCACCGTCATCACGCGCTCGATCTCGGTCTCCCGGCCGATCACCGGGTCGAGCTTGGCCTCGCGCGCGGCCTGGGTCAGGTTGCGGCCGAACTGGTCGAGCACCGTCGAGCTGGAGGGGGTCGAGCCGGACTCGGCGCCGACGCCGGCACCCACCGGGCCGCCGCCCTCGGCCTTGCCGCCCTGGAAGCCCGACAGGAGCTGCAGCACCTGGTTGCGGACGCGGTTGAGGTCGGCGCCGAGCTTGACCAACACCTGCGCGGCGACGCCCTCGCCCTCGCGGATCAGGCCCAACAAGATGTGTTCGGTCCCGATGTAGGTGTGATTGAGCTGCAACGCCTCACGCAAGCTGTATTCGAGCACCTTCTTGGCGCGCGGCGTGAAGGGAATGTGGCCGGTCGGGCTCTGCTGTCCGTGGCCGATAATCTCCTCGACCTTCTCCCGGACCGCCTCCAGCGAAATCCCGAGTGACTCGAGCGCCTTCGCGGCAACACCCTCGCCCTCGTGGATGAGACCCAACAGGATGTGTTCTGTTCCGATGTAGTTGTGATTGAGCATGCGAGCTTCGTCTTGAGCCAGCACGACGACCCGTCGCGCCCGGTCGGTAAATCGCTCGAACATCTGGTCTCCTCATCGGTTGCCGGGGGACTTCCGGCCCGCCCCACTCGGCGGCGGCCCGGTCCCGGCAGCGTACGAACAGTCTAGTGAGCGCTCCGGTCCGCCGAAGTGTTCCCGGATGCCGGAGCCGTTCGCCCTTGGCGCAATCGCGACCGGGCGCGCCCGCGGGCGGTCGGTACGCCAAACGGCCGGCCCCTGTCCGGGACCGGCCGCCGTGGCGTACCAACTGCTCAAGAGCTCCAACTGCCAAAGACTGTGCGCCGCCTCAGTGCGCGCGGTCGTAGGCCTCCTGGATCTCGGCGGAGATCCGCCCGCGGGCCGAGACCTTCATGCCCTGGGCCTGGGCCCATTCGCGGATCTCGCCGGCCCGCGAATTCCGCGAGCCGGACGATGCCGTCGAGCGGCCGGTGCGGCGACGCCCGCCGGTCCGCCGACCATGGGCAACCCACGGCGCCAAAGCGTCGCGCAGCTTGCCAGCATTCTTCTCCGAAAGATCAATCTCGTAATCGACGCCATCGAGACCGAATCGCAAGGTCTCGGCGGCCTCGCCGCCGTCGATGTCGTCTTCGAGGATTACCTGCACACGCTGAGCCATCTTTTCCTCCCCATCTCGGAGCCCCCCGAGATCGTTTGTCCGCGGCAAACATAACACGCGTCATCCGAACCACCACAAATCGGAAGGTACGCAAAAACTCCCGCCCGTTGTGGGCGGGAGCTATTGCTGAATTGGGTCGACGGGCTCAGGCTTCGCGGGCCCGCGGCTGCTGCGCCGCTTCGCGCTCGGCATCCTTCACCGCCGCCATATTGGCAACGGTCGGATGCTCCTCGTCCCCGTCCTCGTCCGTCGCCGGCGCGGCCGCGATGGCCAGCACGGCACCGGCCGGCCCGGGCTCCTCACCGCGCATTTCGGCGAGCTCGGCCTCCTTGGCGACGAGCGCGTCCTGCAGCGCCTCGAGGTTGGCGATGCGGTCGGCGAGCTCGATCTTCAGCGCCGTGTTGTTGCCGCGCAGGCCGGAGACCTCCGACTGCAGGCTGCCGATCCGGCGCTTCAACCCGGTGATCTCCTGGTGCGCCCGGCGACGCTGGTCCTCAAGGCGGTCATTGCTCGCCGCCAGCTCGTCGTTGTAGGCCGACATGGTGTCGAGCACCTCGCGAGCATCCTTGCGCTCGGCGCTGCGGGCGGCGACCTCGGTCCGGATCGCCTCGCGACTCGCGTCGGCCGAACGCTTCAGGGCCGCGCGGGCCTGCCGGGCAGCGAGCCAGAGGGCGGCGGCACCGGCGATGATCGCGATCGCGACTCCGGCCCGGACCACCCAGACCTCCCCGATCGCGGCGACGGCGGCCAGGATCGCGCCGGCGGCAAGGACGACCAGCGCCGTCCATCGGATGGCTGCGGGGGCACTGTTGCGTGGTGTGCTCACGAGTGCATTGTGTCACGTGATTCACCGAACGACAGCGCGACTCGGCCTCGCGCGGGCTCAATTTTCCTGATTGTTCGCTGAGTCGTCATCGGGTACGCGGCAGGCCCGCTCCAGCACCAGCCCGGCGATCATGATTCCCACTCCCCCGACCACGGCGACCAGCGAGGTGATCACCCGAAGTCGCGGGGCCGGTGCGGCAATGGCGCCCAGCGACAGCAGCGCGAACACGAGATAGCCGCCCGCCAGCAGCGCCCCGGCGAGGGCGGCGGACTTGCCCAGCGCCAGCAGGGCGACGGCACGCTCGGGCTCGACCGGCCGCCGATCGGTCCGCAGCCGCCGCCACGCGCCGATGGCGATGGCCGCGACACAGCCGGCGATCGCCAGCAGCGCGACCGGGCCGGCCCACGACAGTTGCAGGGGTACGCCGGTGATCAGCTCGGCGAGCTTGCCCAGCGCGAACGCTCCCGCCCCGCCCAGCACCGCGGCGATGATCAGCACCCGCGTGGACGTGGGCTGCAGCCGGCCGCCCTCCGGGCCCGGCTCGGGCCCGCCCGGTGCCGAGCCCGGGTCCGTCATCTCAGCGATCCAGCTCCACGTCGTCGAGCCGGCGTACCCCGGAGGCGTCCAGCGACGTCAGGAGTTCGGCGATCGCACCGTGACCGGGCAGCTCGCCCGCCGGCTCGATCTCGGCCCACGGCACCAGGACGAAGGCGCGCTCGTGCGCGCGCGGGTGCGGCAGGGTCAGCGTGTCGTCGTCCACCCGGTCCTTGCCGACCATGATCAGATCCACGTCGAGGGTGCGCGGCGCGTTCTGCTCGTCCTCGCGGGACCGGCCGAACGCGTCCTCGATCGCGTTGGCGCGTTCCAGCAGCGTGCGCGGCTCCATCGTGGTGTCGGCGATCACCACGATGTTGTAGAAGTCGGGATCGCCCTCCCCGCCGCCGACCGGCGTCGTCTCATAGACCGACGATATGTCGACCACCCGCAGGTCGGGCGTGTCCTCCAGCGCCTGCACCGCGCCGGAAAGAGTCGCCTGCCGGTCCCCCAGGCTGGAACCCAGCGAGAACACCACCTGTCGGATGGGCTTCATCCCGCTCAACGTGTCGGCGTCGATCGCGAAGGGATTGGGGCTGGTCATCGATCGGCACTCCTCTGAATCGTGACGGCGACGTCGGTCACCGGCACCGGCATGTCGACATCCGGTTTGTGGACGGTCACCGAGACCCGGCGTACCCGGGAATCGGCAAGACAACTCGCCGCAATCCGCGCGCCGAGAGCTTCCAGCAGGTCGAGCGGCTCGCCTTCGATGTCTGCCACCACGGCCTGCGCCAAGCCAGCGTAGTCGATCGTGTCGGCAAGATCATCGCTCGCGGCGGCCGGCGAAAAGTCCAGCCAGCAGGTCACATCGGCGACAAATCGCTGCCCGTCGCGGCGTTCGTGCGGATGGACGCCGTGGCGGCCGAAACCGGTGATCCCGCGCAGCTCGATCCGGTCGGTGAGCGCCGGGTCGGCGACGAAACCGGTCACTGATCACCTCCTGGTCGGCCGGGCGTCCCCGACCCTAGCGGAGCCCGCCGCCACGGCCCGAGGCGGCCGTTCGCCACGCCTGCCCGACCGCCACGGCGTCGCGGTGCTCCGCGACCGTGTGCGTCCGCACCCCCCAGATGCCGCGTTCGGCGAGCAGTGCGGTGATCGCGGCGGTGGCGGCATCGCGCTCGGCCGGCGGCCGGTCGCCGGCGCGGTCGGCGAGCAGCGTACCCAGGAAGCGTTTCCGGGAGGCGCCGACCAGTAGCGGGTGACCAAGATCGGCAAGGGCGTCGAGGTGGGTGAGGAGTTGCCAGTTGTGTTCGGCGGTCTTGGCGAATCCGAGCCCGGGATCGAGGATGATCAACTCACCGGGGATGTCGGCGGCGAGAGCCGCGTCGCGGCGGCGGGCGAGCTCGTCGCGTACCCGGGCAACGACGTCGTCGTAGTCGGCCAGATCGGCCATCGTCGCCGAGTGTCCCCGCCAGTGCATGCAGATCAGCGGTACGCCGAGATCGGCGACCGTCGGCAGCATCGCCGGATCGGCGAGGCCGCCGGAGACATCGTTGACGATCCGCGCGCCGGCGGCGACGGCGGCCCGCGCCACCTCGGCGCGCATGGTGTCGATCGAGATCGGTACGCCGGCCGCGGACAGCTCGCGGATCACCGGCAGGACCCGGCGCAGCTCCTCGGCCGGATCCGCGCGGGTGGCGCCCGGGCGGGTGGACTCGCCGCCCACGTCGACCAGGTCGGCCCCGTCGGCGGCCAGGCGCAGCCCGCGCTCGATCGCCCGCGGGTGGTCGAACCACATGCCGCCGTCGGAGAACGAGTCCGGCGTGACGTTGACGATGCCCATCACCCGGGTCGGGCCCGGGGTCAGCAGCGGATCGAGGCTCGGCACCCGGGCATTGTGTCCCGAGTCCGGACGCCGGTCGAGCCGGGGCGCGCCGCGGCGTCGTGCGGATGGGCACCGGTTCTGCGAACCGTTCGCCCGGCGGTGCCCTACGGTGTCGCCATGGGCGAGATGCTCCGGGTGTATGCCGCATCGGCGGCGGAGGTGCGCTCGCTGGTGCTGCGGGCCGGCGAGAGCAAGGCCATCGCGGAGCGGCTCGCCGCAACGGTCCGGCCACACCTGGACGACGATGTCGCGCCGGGCGTGCTCGACGAGCTGCTGTCCGGCGAGCGCCTCGAGGCCGGCGAGGACCCGACGCCGCGCTGGCGTGCGCTCGAGACGGTGATCGCCGCCACGGCCTGGGCCGCCGGGGCGACCGGCCCGTACAACCGATCGTGGCTGCCCGACTTCGACCGGCAGCTCGCGCGCGGCGGCGTACCGGCCGACCTCCGGCTGGAGTCGTTGATGGAGCTCGCCGGATTGCCCGGCCTGGATCTGCGCCGCGCACCCACCGGCGTCGCGACCGTGCTGCCGGCCGCGGCGGCCGACCGGCTGGTCAGCACCTGGGCCGCGGCGCGGGAGCGGATGACCGAGCCCGATGTCACCGACGACGTGCTGGCCGTGGCCCGCCAGGTCACCCCGCTGGCCGAGCGCGCCGCCACCCTCGGCCGCCCCGCCCCCGATCTGATCCTCGTCTTCGGCGGCGCCGGGCCGCACGCCGAGCTGGGCCGCCCGGAGCGTTGGGCCGATCATGTACGCCGGGCGGCATTCGAGCCCGAGCGGCTGGCCGGCGTACCGGAGACCGAACTCGGCACCTACGCCTTCGCCGACGGACCGGACCGGCAGTACATCCTGCAGTGGCGGTTCACCAACGGCGACGTGTCCGCGCGCTGGCAGACCCGCGACGCCGCCCAGACCTGGGACGGTCAGCTCGCCCCGGCCTGGGGCGCGCAGTTCGAGCAGGCGATGGCCGCCACGCGGTTCCCGACACCCCCGGCGGACCCGGGCCCCCGGAACTTCCTGCTCCGGTTCGGCGCCGTCGACACCGGCCGCGAGGTCGTCAGCGATGTCGACGCGACCCTCGCCGACCCGGCCTGGGCCCGCGTCCTGGGCCTGCTGGACGGAGCCATCGCGACCCTGTGCGGGCGCGAGGTGAACGGCGCCCGCGGCGACCGGAGCTGGCTCGAACCGCTGCAGTAGCCGACGGTTCCCGCGACCGGGGTACGCCCGGACTAGCGTCGGCCGTGGATCAGCGCGAGCGCCTCGGCGCGGGTGGTGGCATCGCGCAACTGGCCGCGCACCGCGCTGGTGATCGTCTTGGCTCCGGGCTTGCGGACGCCGCGCATGGTCATGCACAGGTGCTCGGCCTCGATCACCACGATCACGCCCCGCGGCTGCAGCCCCTCGACGAGCGCGTCGGCGATCTGGGTGGTCAGCCGCTCCTGCACCTGCGGCCGCTTGGCGTACAGGTCCACCAGGCGGGCCAGCTTCGACAATCCGGTGATCCGGCCGTCCGGGGCCGGCACGTAGCCGACATGCGCCACCCCGGTGAACGGCAGCAGGTGATGCTCGCAGACGCTCCACAACTCGATGTCGGTGACCAGCACCAACTCGTCGTGGCCGAGGTCGAAGGTGGTGCTCAGCGCCTCCTCCGGCTCGGCGCCGATCCCGGCGAACATCTCGACATAGGCCCGGGCGACCCGCCCCGGGGTCTCTCGCAGGCCCTCGCGGTCGGGGTCCTCGCCGATGCCGATCAGGATCTCGCGGACCGCGGCGACGACCCGCTCGTGATCGACCTGCCCCATCAGTTCACGCCGGTCGGGCCCTGCGGGCCGCCGCTGCCGGGCGGGCCGGGCGGGCCCGGCTGCGGACCGGGATAGGGACCCGGGTAGCTCGGCCCCGGGTGGTCGCCACCCGGCGCTCCGCCACCGATCCCGTGGCCGGGCGGCAGCGGGGCGCCGGCCGGCACGTGCTCGATCTCGGGCTGCACCGGCCGCGGCGGCGGCTGCACCGGCGGGATGTCGCTCGGCTGCCGGTCCTCCGAACCGGTCCAGGCGGGCCGGGTGGGCCAGCGCCGCAGCCGCTCGAACACCGCGGCGACCTGGGCCTTGTCCAGGGTCTCCTTCTCGAAGAGCTGGCGGACCAGCTCGTCCAGCACATCGCGATTGGCCTCCAGCACCCGGAACGCCTCGTTGTGCGCGGTCGAGACCAGGTTGGCGACCTCGGCGTCGACGATCGCCGCGATCTGCTCGGAGTAGTCGCGGCCCCCGCCGCCGCCCATCTCGCGGCCGAGGAAGGGCTCGTGTTCGCCCGAGCCGAGACGGATCGCGCCGAGCCGCTCGGTCATCCCGTACTCCGTGACCATCGCCCGGGCCACCTTGGTGGCCTTCTCGATGTCATTGGACGCGCCGGTGGTCGGGTCGTGGAAGACCAGCTCCTCCGCGGCGCGGCCGCCCATCATGTAGGCGAGTTGATCAAGGAGCTCGTTGCGGGTGTTGGAGTACTTGTCGTTGTCCGGCATCACCATCGTGTAGCCCAGCGCCCGCCCGCGCGGCAGGATCGTCACCTTCTGCACGGGGTCGGTGCCGGGCATCGCGGCGGCGACCAGCGCGTGGCCGGCCTCGTGATAGGCCGTGATCAACTTCTCCCGGTCGTTCATCAGCCGGCTGCGCTTCTGCGGGCCGGCGATCACCCGGTCAATGGCCTCGTCCAGGAACTCGTTGGTGATCATCTGTCGGTTGGACCGCGCGGCCAGCAGCGCCGCCTCGTTCAGCACATTGGCAAGATCAGCACCGGTGAATCCGGGGGTACGCCGGGCCACCGACGCAAGATCGACCGCGTCCTCGATCGGCTTGCCCTGGGAATGCACCTGCAGGATCCGGGTACGCCCGGCCAGGTCCGGCGCCTCGACGGCGATCTGCCGGTCGAAGCGGCCCGGCCGCAGCAGCGCCGGGTCGAGCACGTCGGGCCGGTTGGTCGCCGCGATCAGGATCACGCCGCCGCGCACGTCGAAGCCGTCCATCTCGACCAGCAACTGGTTCAGGGTCTGCTCGCGCTCGTCGTGGCCGCCGCCCATGCCCGCACCGCGGTGCCGGCCGACGGCGTCGATCTCGTCGATGAAGATGATCGCCGGCGCGTTCTCCTTGGCCTGCTCGAACAGGTCGCGCACCCGGGAGGCGCCGACACCGACGAACATCTCGACGAAGTCGGATCCGGAGATCGAGAAGAACGGGACCTTCGCCTCGCCGGCCACGGCGCGGGCGAGCAGCGTCTTGCCCGTCCCGGGCGGCCCGTAGAGCAGCACGCCCTTGGGGATCTTGGCGCCGACGGCCTGGAACTTCGCCGGCTCGGACAAGAACTCCCGGATCTCCTGCAGCTCCTCGATCGCCTCGTCGGCGCCCGCCACGTCGGAGAAGGTGTTCTTCGGGGTGTCCTTGTTCGCGACCTTGGCCTTGGACTTGCCGAACTGCATCACCCGGCTGCCGCCGCCCTGCACGGAGTTGATCAGGAAGAAGAACAGCACGCCGATGATCAGCAGCGGCAGCAACCACGGCAGCACGGCGGTGAAGAAGTTGGGCTGCGGGTTGGTCACCCGCCAGGTCTGCAGCGTACCGTCGCTGACCCGCTGCTCCAGCCGCTGCACGATCTGGTCGGCCTGCCCGCCGACCCAGTTCGTCTTGATCTTGCGCGGCTCCGGCCCGGCCGTGGTCACCCGGATCTCCTGCTCACCGTTGATGAGCTCCACCTCGGCGAGCGGCTCGGGCGAATTGATGATCTGCACGACCTGGGAGGTCGGCTGTTCCTCGAACCCGGTGGCCCGGCCGGCCAGATCGAACACGATGACCAGCGCCAGCAGGGCGAGCAGGATCCACAGGATGGGACCCCGGAACAGCTTGGAAAGATTCATGGGCAGCCTTGACGGTGACGGGTGAGCACCACGAGACTACCCGGCCGCGCGGGCCCGACCCGCATCGCTTCGCCCACGGCTGACAAGAGCCGCGGCGGGCGATCCGGCCCGGGTCAGGAGTAGACCTCGGGCTTCAGCGTGCCGAGGCCGGTGTAGTTGCGGTAGCGACCGTCGTAGTCCAGCCCGTAGCCGACGACGAACTCGTTGGGGATGTCGAAGCCGACGTACTTCACGTCGACGCTGTTCTGCAGCGCCTCCGGCTTGCGGAACATGGTCATGATCTCGAGGCTGTTCGGCTCGCGCGAGCGCAGGTTCGAGACCAGGTAGGACAGCGTCAGGCCGGTGTCGATGATGTCCTCGACGACCAGCACGTCGCGCCCGGAGATGTCGGTGTTCAGGTCCTTCAGGATGCGCACGACGCCGGAGCTCTGCGTACCCGACCCGTAGGAGGAGATCGCCATCCAGTCCATCGTGCAGTGGGTACGCAGCGCGCGCGACAGGTCGGCCATCACCATCACGGCTCCGGTCAGCACGCCGACCAGCAGCGGGTCGGAGTCGGCGTAGTCGGAGTCGACCTGCTCGGCGAGTTCGCGCAGCCGCTCCTGGATCTGCTCGGGGGTGTAGAGCACGTGTTCGATGTCACCGGAGATGTCGGAGATGTCCACGAAGGCTCACTCTGGCACAACCTGCAGCATTCCGGCACTGCGCCCGATCCGCAGCCCCGGGACCTCGACGAAACGCTGCCCGGACCAGTCGGTGACGAGCCGGTCGACGGCCGCGATGTTGGTCGCGGACAGGTCCGCCGCGCCCCGGCGCAGCAGCCAGGCCCGCAGCATCCGCCGCCGGATCGCGGGGTGCTCGCCGGCGAGCAGCGCGACGGGCAGCACCTCGATCTCGGCGAGCTCGCCCGCCCGGCCGCCGAGCAGGTCCTCGTCCTGGGCGAGCTGATCGGCGGTACGCGCGAGCGCCTCGGCCACCCCGGGCCCGAGCTCGGCCTCCAGGACGGGCAGGACGCGGGTACGCACCCGCACCCGGGCAAAGCTCGGGTCGGCGTTGTGCGGGTCGTGCCACGGCTCGAGCCCGAACTCGGCGCAGGCGGCCTCGGTCTGCGCGCGCCGCAGGCCGAGCAGCGGGCGGCGGTAGGGCCCGCGGGCCGCGGGCATGCCGGCGAGCGAGCGCGTCCCCGAGCCGCGGGCGAGGCCGAGCAGGACCTGTTCGGCCTGATCGTCGAGGGTGTGGCCGAGCAGCAGTACGCCACCGCTCAGCGCGAGCGAGTCCTCGAAGACACGGTAGCGGGCCCGTCGCGCCGCGGCCTCCGGCCCGCCCCGTCCGCCGGTGCCGGTGACCCGGGCGAGCAGGATCTCCAGCCGCGGGGGCCCGCCGGGGGCGTCGGCCAGCGGCCCGTCGGCCTGCCAGGCGCGGAGCTGTCGGCGTACCGCCTCCGCGACGGCGTCCGAGCCCGGCTGCAGGCCGTGGTCGACGATCAGCACCCGCAGCTCGCGGACCGCATGCGCGGCGGCCGCGGCCAGCGCGAGCGAATCGGGGCCGCCGGAGCAGCCGACGGTGACCGGGCCGGGCTCGCCGTCCAGCCCCGCGCGGACCGCCTGCACGACCGCCAGCGCGTTCGGTCCGAGCGCCCGGCGAGCCATGCCGACCATTGTGCCGCCCCGGCCTCGCCTCAGTCCCGGCCGACCGGATCGCGCGGCAGGATGCGGGATGCCAGCGCCAGCGCCGCGAGCACCAGCACCAGGCTGACCCCATACGCCGCGGCGGCCCCCGCGGCGTAGCCGGCGAGGCCCGAAACCGCGAACAGCACGGTGCCCAGCACGGCCACCCCGGTGGCGCCGCCGATCTGCTGGGTGGCGTTGAGTACGCCGGAGGCCGAGCCGGTCTCGGCCTCGTCCACGCCGCCGATGATCACATCGAAGATCGGGCCCATCGCGGCTCCGGAACCGATGCCGGTGATCAACAGGCCGGGCGCGAGCCACCATGCCTGCAGGGCCGCGCCGCCGAGCAGCAGGGTGGCGGCCAGGGTCGCCTGGCCGAGACCCGCCACGGCGAACCCGGCGAGCAGCCGGGAGCGGCCGGAGACCAGCTTGCCCGAGCCCTTGAGCCCGACGATCATGCCGACGGCCTGCGGCAGCATGGCGAGCGCCGAGAACAGCGGGGTCAGCCCGAGCCCGATCTGGAACAGCACCGCCAGGACGAACGACGAGGCCATGAAGGCGGTGAAGAAGAACATGCTGATCCCCAGGCCGCCGGTGAAGGCGATCTTGCCGAACAGCGACGGCAGGACCAGCGGATCGCGCCCGGCCGCGGAGCGCCCGCGCTGCTGGACCACGAAGATCACCACGGCCAGCGCGGCGGCGCCGAACAGGGCGAAGCACCACCACGGCCAGCCGAGCTCGGGCCCCTCGACCAGGGGGAAGACGAGGCAGACCATGGCGAGCACGCCGAGGGCGCAGCCGAGGTAGTCGATGCCGAGCGTGCGGTCGGGCCGGGACGCGGGCAGGAAGCGCGTACCGATCAGCAGGCCGGCGATGCCGAGCGGGATGTTGATCGCGAAGATCGCGCGCCAGCCGAGGCCGAACAGGTCGGCGCTGACCAGGGCGCCGGCCAGCAGCGGCCCGGCCAGTGCCGACAGCGCCATGGTCACGCCGAACGCCCCGAATGCCGCGCCCAGGCGCTCGCGGGGGACGACATCGCGGATCAGCCCGAAGCTCTGCGGCAACATCAGCGCGCCGAGCAGCCCCTGCACGCAGCGGGCGCCGAGCAGCACGTCGAGACTGGGCGAGAGCGCCGCAATCAGCGAGGCGGCGACGAAGCCCGCCATGCCGATCAGGAACAGCCGCTTGCGTCCGAACCGGTCGCCGAGCCGGCCACCGATCAGCACGCCGCCGGCCAGGGCGAGGGTGTAGCCCGCGGACAGCCACTGCAGCCCGGCGGGCGTCCCGCCGAGGTCGCGCAGGATCGGCGGCCCGGCGACGGTGGTGACGAGGGTGTCGAGGAGGTCGAGGATCTCGCCGAGCAGGATGCCTGCGAAGGCGAGCCAGAACACGGCGCCGAGCCCGGCGCTCCTGGCCGACGTGGCTTCGGGGGCCGGCGGTGCCGCTCGGCCGGGAAGCTCGTCGTTGGTCAGGGAATCTGTGGTGTCGGATGCGTTCATGGGATTCTCCGGGTCGATGTTTCCTAACGCTGTTAGGTTGACGCTCATCACTATGCACCTAACAGCGTTAGGAGGCAAGTACGATGTCGGTCATGGCCCGAGAGACCCGCGAACCGGTGACGCGCGACCGCATCGGCCGCGTCGCCCTGGCGGTGATCGACGCCGAGGGCACCCGCGCCGTGACCATGCGGCGGGTCGCCGGCGAGCTCGGCATCCAGGCCCCCAGCCTGTACGCCCACGTCACCGGTCGCGACGAGATCCTCGGACTCGCGCATGCGGTCGTGATGGCCGAGGTCGGCCCATTCCGGGGCACGGGCGACTGGCGGGGCGATCTCGAGGACTACTACCGGCGGATGCACCGGGTGCTGGTCGCCCACGGCGACATCGCGTCGGTGCAGTTCGGCTCGATCATCACCACGGAGCGTTCCCTGGCGGCCTTCGAGCAGACCATCCGCATGCTCGTCGACGCCGGCCTGCCGAGCGGCATCGCGGCGGCCGCCATCGAACGGCTCTCGCTGTATGTGACCGCCGACGCCTACGAGCAGTGGGAGTTCCGCCAACGCGGCGGCGATCCGGCGGCACAGGCCAGCGAGTTGATCTCCGAGGCGGCGCCCGGGCTCGCCGAGCTGCTCGGCGACTTCGACCTGGGCGAGCACGGGCCGTTCGGGTTCGGCCTGGAGTTGATCATCGCCGGAATCGGCGCCCTCGCCGACCGCGCGGCCGACTGATCAGGCACGCGGCAAGTGCCGCATCCGATCCAGCCACAGCTTCGGATCGGCGATCTCGGCCGCGCCCGGCAGGGTGTTCGGCGACGTCCAGACGTGATTCAGCCCGGCCATGCCGACCTCGGCCAGCACCGCTCGGCAGAAGGCCGCGCCCTCGGCGTACTGGCGCATCTTCGCCTCCATGCCGAGCAGTCGTCGGGCCAGCCCGGACCAACCGCCGGCGCTGCGACGCGCGTCGAAACGGCGCCGGATGGTCGCGACGGAGGGGACCACCGCCGGACCGACCTCGTCCATGATCACGTCGGCATGGCCCTCGACCAGCGACATCACCGCGATGATCTGGTCGAGTTGGCGCTGCTGGCGCTCGTCGGTGACCAGATCCAACAGGGAACCGGTCGCGCCGGCGCCGCGGCGTACCCGTTCCATGATCATGGCGATCATGGACGCGTCGACGTCGATCCCGTCGAGGAAGGAGCGCAGCAGCCCGCGCAGGTGATCGGCGAGCCACGGCGCGTGGGCGAACTGCACCCGGTGGGTCTCCTCGTGCAGGCAAACCCAGAGCCGGAAGTCCGCCGGATCGACCTCGAGCCGGCGCTCGACGTGCACGACATTCGGGGCGATCAGCATCAGCCGGCGCGGACTGCCGAACGGGTCGAACTGTCCGAGCACCCGCGTGGACAGCCAGGCCAGCATCGCGCCGACCTCGACGGCCGACAGCTTCGCCACCAGGCCGCCGGGCTCGCCGTCGCCCTCGCCGAGCAGACCGCGCAGCGTCGCCAGATTCGCCCGCAACCAGCCCGGCCGGTCGATCACCACCACCGGCGGATCGCCGGCCGGCACCCGCAGGCCGGTGGTCTCGCCGACGTGCGCGCCGGCCCGCCCGGCCGCGTCGCGCAGCTCGGCGACCACGGCCCGCGCCTCCGCGGCACCGAGTGCCGGTCCCGGTGGAACGAGCCGCAGCGCCGTCGCCAGCGCCGCGTCGTAGTCGATCGCCCCGGCGATGTCCATCCGTGCTCCGTTCGGCGCAGTCCGCCCGCGTGCGGTTCCGCGGGCCGGGCAAGAACGGGGTACGCCGAGGCGTACCCCCGGCCAACCTAGCGACAGCCGCAACCGGCCAGCGCGGCGGACATCTTCTCCAGCCAGGTCCGGTTGGCGTAGTCGTTCTGCACGGCGTCGTTGTTGACCATGAACGCGAAGACCAGCAGGGTCCCGTCGCGGGCCACCACATAGCCGGCCAGCGTGTGCACCTGACGCAGCGTGCCGGTCTTGGCACGCACCTCGCCCCGTCCGGCGCTCGTGCCGTCCTCGACGAAACGCTGGCGCAGCGTGCCCTCGGCGCCGGCCACGCTCATCCCGGTCAGCAGGCTGCGGAACTTCGGGTCGCCGGAGACGCCCAGCCCGAGCGCGCGGGTGAGCACCTCGGTCGGCAGCCGGTTCTCCCGCGACAGCCCGGATCCGTCGCGCATCCGCACGGCATCGGACCAGGCGCCGAGCGGGCGCAGCACCCGGGCCGCCGCGGCCTCCCCGTCGGCGAACGAGCCGTCTCCCCCGCCCGCGACGGAGACCTGGCGGAGCAGGATCTCCGCGGCATTGTTGTCGGAGGTGCTGATCACCCGTTCGACGATCAGCGCCAGCGGCATCGACTCGACCCGGGCGATCGCCTCGGCCCCATCGGGGGCGGCGCCGGCGGCGACCTTGCCCACCTCGATCCCGCTGCCGCGCAGGGCCTTCGCGAACGCGTCGGCGGCCTCCTTCGCGGGATCGCCGGGCCGCGTACCGTCCGACCGCACACCGCCGTCCAGCCACAGCGCGCTGATCGGAGTGACCTGGTCGCGATAGCCGTCCGGCCAGGTCTCGTTCCACGCCGGCCCCGCGAACAGCGACGTGTCGAAGTCCAGGTCGACCTTCGTCGCCCCCGCCGCCTTGAGCGCCTCGGCGGTCTCACCGGCGAGCTCGCCGATGCTGCCGCGGTCGGTGCGCGGGTCGCCGCCGGCGAGATAGGGGTCTCCCCCGCCGACCAGCACGATCCGGCGCGGCGGTGCGGGCGTTGCGCCGGGAGTGGCATCGGCGGCCGGCTCGGCGCCGTCGCCCAGCACCACCGACGTGGCGAACCGGTGCTCGGGCCCGAGCGCGCCGAGCACGGCCGCGGTGGTCAGCAACTTCAGGGTGGACGCCGGGATCATCGGCCGGTCGCCGTCGGCGGCATACACCTGCTCGCCCGAGCCGGCATCGATCACCACCGCGCCGGTCTGGCCTCCGGTACGCCCGGCGGCCGCCAGCCGCTCGCGTACCCGATCGGCGTCGGGCGGCCCCGCGGGGGTGACGGCCGGCAGCACCGGATCCGGGGTGGCCGCCGCGGACGGGCCGGGCGCCGCCTCGTCGAAGAGCGTCGGCGCCACGGTCGGCGCACCCCGCGGGGCGACCAGGCCGGCGGCGCGCGCTGCGCCCTGGATGCCGGCCGGCAGCGCACCGGTCGCGAAACCGACCAGCAGCGCGATCGCGAGCACCGAGGCGGCGGCGAGCGACGCGGCGCGCAGGGCCCAGCGCCCGGCGGATCGGGTGGCGGGATCGGGCACGGCGGTCCTCTCGGGTGCGGCGCGACGGGCGGGCGCGGGACTGATCACCGCGGCCGCCATTCTGCGATAGCACAGTCGGCCCGCTACTCTCGAGCCGGAGACCAGAATGGTAGAGAAAGGTTACGGGTGACCGAAGAATACGAGTCCAGCGAGTCCGACGAGCAGCAGGCTCCGCCGACGGCGATGACCTTCGATGTGACCATCGAGATTCCCAAGGGCACCAAGAACAAGTACGAGCTGGATCACCAGACCGGCCGGATCCGGCTCGACCGGACGCTGTTCACCTCGACCCAGTACCCCTCGGACTACGGATTCATCGAAGGGACCCTCGGCGAGGACGGCGACCCGCTCGACGCGCTGGTGCTGGTGCCCGAGCCGACCTTCCCCGGCTGCCTGATCGAGTGCCGCGCCATCGGCATGTTCCGGATGAAGGACGAGGCGGGCGGCGACGACAAGGTGCTGTGCGTGCCGACCGCCGACATCCGCCGCAACCACCTGCGCGATCTCGACGACATCCCGGAGCTGGCCCGGCTGGAGATCGAGCACTTCTTCACGGTCTACAAGGACCTCGAGCCCGGCAAGTCGGTCGAGGGCGCGCACTGGGAGAACCGCGAGTCCGCCGAGGGTGAGATCCGCAACAGCGTCGAGCGGGCCAAGGGCACGTCCTTCGAGCACAAGCACGTCAACCACTACTGAGCGGCGCTGCGGTGGACGGCTCCGGCTCGGCCGGGTCCGGTGACCGGCCGGGCCTGCCCGTCCGGACGCTGGCCCTCGTCGGGATCGGCGGCGCCGCGGGCGTGGTCGCCCGGCAGGCACTGAGCACGCTCGGCGACCCGACCCTGGTGGTCGCCGCGATCAATGTGGTCGGCGCCTTCGGGCTCGGTCTGCTGGTCGGCGCGCTGCGTGATCACCGGGCTGCGGCGTGGGCGCTGCCGCTCGCCGGCACCGGCTTCCTCGGCGCCTTCACCACCCTCTCGGGCATGACCGGCCTGTTCGCGGCCCGCCCCGACCCCTGGTTGCTGCTGTTGATCATCGGCCAGGTGGTTCTCGGTGTGATCGCGGCCTGGGGCGGGCTGGAGGCCGGGTTGCGACTGCGCGGTCGGGGGCGTTGATGGCGTTCTGGATCCTGCTGGCCGTGTGCGGCGCATTCGGCGCGATCTGCCGGGCGATGCTGGACGCGCGCTTCGCGAGCGATGATCCCGGCGTACTCCCCCGCGGAATCCTGATCGCCAACCTGCTGGGGAGTCTGATCTTCGGCGCAGCGGCCGGGATCTCGGACCTGAACGGCTACTACCTGCTGACCAGCGGTTTCTGCGCGGCGCTGACCACGTGGTCGACGTTCTCGCTGGACAGCGCGCGGTTGCTGCGCAGCGGGCGCCACCGACTCGCGTTGATCAACATCGCGCTGAACCTGGTCGGCGGCTGGCTGGCGGCGCTGGTCGGCATGGGGCTGGCGGTGATCATCTTCTGATGCGGTACGCGATGCTGCTCTCCCCCTCGGCGAACCGGGCCTACGGCGAATCCGTCGCCGAGCTGGCCGCGGCCGAGCTGGAGATCTGCCGGCCCGAGGCACGCGAGGTGCACACCCGGGCGATCGGCGGGGTGGACTATCTGATCTTCGATCTGGAGGACGTGCCGACCCGGCTGTCGGGGACCTTCGCCATGTTCGCCCTGCTGCCGGACGATCTGTTGCGCCCGGTGACGCTGGAGCGAGACGGCGTACTCGACGAGGACCTGGTGACGATCCCGAAGTACCAGGGCAAGACCAACGAGCAGTTCACCCGGCTGCTGCTCGACGTCACCCTGGCCGCCGTCGACCGACCGCCCGGCCCGCGCAGCGTGCTGGACCCCATGTGCGGGCGCGGCACCACGCTGACGACGGCCTGGCGGGCCGGTCACGATGCGGCCGGGGTGGAGGCGGACCCGAAGTCCGTGGAGCAGTTCTCGGCCTTCCTGCGTACCTGGCTGCGGCGCAAGCGGCTCAAGCACCGGGTCGAGCAGGTTCCGGTACGCCGGGAAGGCCGGTCGCTGGGCAAGAAGCTGGAGGCGACGGTGCGGCCCGAGGGCACGCGGGAGCTGTCGCTGACGGTGTTCACCGGTGACACCCGCGACTCGGCGGCGCTGTTCGGCAAGCGGCGGTTCGACGCGGTGGTGGTGGATGCTCCCTACGGCGTCGTGCACGGGTCGAGCACGGGCCGCGACCGGGAACGCTCGCCGGCCACCCTGCTGGGCGAGGCCGTCGGGGTCTGGGCGGGACAGTTGCGGGCCGGCGGCGCGCTGGGCATCTCGTGGAACACCCACGGGTTGCGGCGCGAGGACCTGGCCGGCCTGGTCGCCGCCGCCGGTCTCGAACCGCAGGACCACGGCCCCTGGCGGCGCCTCGCCCATCGGGTGGACGCCTCGATCCGGCGCGACGTGCTGGTGGCGCGCAAGGCCTGACCCGCCCGTCGCACGCGCCCGATCGGGCCCACATAGGCTCGGGCCATGGCACGACTGCACCTGCTCCGCCATGCCAAGGCCGCGGAGTTCTCGCCGGGCCGCACCGACCATCAGCGGCCGCTGACCGAGCGCGGCCACGCGCAGGCCGCGGCGCTCGGCGAGTACCTGCGCGACTCTGGGATCCGGATCGATCAGGTGCTCTGCTCGACCGCCACGCGCACCCGCGAGACGCTGGCCGGACTGGGTCTCGGCGCGCCGGTCGAGTTCAGCGACGCCGTCTACCAGGCCTCACCCGACGAGCTGCTGGCCGAGATCGCCGCCATGCCGCCGGGCTCGCTGCTCGTCATCGGGCACGCGCCGGGCATCCCCGGACTGGCCCACCAGTTGGCCGGCCCCGGCTCGGACCCGACCGCCCTCGGGGCGATCGACAGCCGCTACCCGACGGCGACGCTGGCCACCCTCGACACCGACGCCGATTGGGCCGGGCTCGACTCCGCCCGGCTGACCGGTGTCCGGATCGGCTGATCACGCGCCGGCCAGCAGCTCCAGGGTCCGCTCGCGATCGGGCACCCGATCGGCGGGCGCTTCCGCGCTCGCCCCGGCAATCGGGTTGATCATCACCTCGTCCACCCCGTAGCGCTCGGCGAGGTCGGCGATCCGGGCCCGGACCTGCTCCGGCGTACCGATCAGCCACGACTGCGCCATCGACTCCGCGAGCGGCGTGTGCGCCGACGGGATCGCCGTCAGCAGCGCCTCCTCCACGCTCAGTTGCGCGCGCAGCGGCTGATTGGTCCGCAGGGCGATCATCGACAGCAACTGCGGCCGAGCCAGGCGTACCGCCTCCTCCTCGGTCTCCGCGACGACCGCATTCACCGTCAGGAACGTCTGCGGCTCCGCCACCTCGCCCGGGGTGAACAGCGAGCGGTAGAGATCGAGCGCCTCCCCGGTGCCGCGGCCCGCGAAGTGGTGGGCGAACACATAGGGCAGGCCGAGCTTGGCGGCCAGCCGCGCGGAGTAGTCCGACGACCCGAGCAGCCAGACCGGCGGGGCGGTGCTGGCGCTGGGCGTGGCGCTCAGGTGGTACGCCCGCCCGGCGAGGTCCAGGCTCACCCCGCCCGGCTGCAGCCAGGCGATGACGTCGTTGACATAGGAGTCGAACTCGGCGACGGCCTCGTCACTGCGCCCCTGCCGCAGCGCGTAGCTGGTCACCGGGTCGCTGCCCGGCGCCCGCCCGATGCCGAGGTCGATCCGCCCGGGGTAGGCGGCCTCCAGCAGCGCGAACTGCTCGGCGACGACGAGGGGCGTGTGGTTGGGCAGCATCACGCCGCCCGACCCGACGCGGATCCGTTCGGTACGCGCGGCGATCAGCGAGATCAGCACGGGCGGGTTGGTGGCGGCGACCGCCGGCATGTTGTGGTGCTCGGCCACCCAGTAGCGCCGGTAGCCGAGCCGGTCGGCGACGCGCGCCAGCTCGGTGCTGGCAGCGACCGCCTGGCCGCTGCTCTGGCCCTGCCGGACCGGGACCAGGTCGAGAACGGACAGTGCCGGAGAAAGTTCGCCCATGTCGGGAACAACCATCCTCCCCGTTCGTTATTCCAAGCAAGGAATCCCCTCCGTCGGAGTCCCCCACTCCGACACCCCTTGCGGGGCCCGCCCGAAGGATCGGGACGTCACTCGGGCGGGCCCCACCCCTTTCCTTCCTTCCCCCTCCTTCCCGCCCCCTTCTTTCCCGCCGGATGCACCGTTGCGCGGCCCGGGTGCGCGCAGGCATTACGGTTGGCGAAGCACTCGGACCGGTACGCACGGAAGCGGGAGGCCCAACCAGATGACCCAGCCGAATCAGCCGAACTCGCCCTGGCCCCAGACGCCCTGGGGCGATGACGGACCGGCGGCTGGTCGGCGCGCCCTCCAGGACCCGGCACAGCCGCCGCGCCCCGACGACCAGCCGCGTTCGCAGGACACGCCGTCGCGGGCGCCGGAGGATCGCTCGCCCCGCTCGCACGCCTGGCCGCCCGGCCCGCAACAACAGCCCCAGCAGCCGGCGCCGCCCCGCCAGGGTGCGTCGTGGCAACCGGGGCCCCAGCAACCCCGGCACGTCGCGCCGGGCCCGGTCCCGCACCGGCAGCCCTCGCCGCCGGACCCGTCGCCGACCCCGTCGCCGCGGCACGGCTTCGACCAGGCGCCCACCACGCCGGTCGGTGAGCCCGATCCGCCGCCGCCCTCGCCGTTCGGCCCGCCCTCCCGCCAGCCGCAACGACCGACCGCCGAGCCGGCCGCGCGCCGCGGATTGTTCGACCGGATCGCCGATGCCTTCGGCGGGGGGCGTCGCCGGCGCGAGGAGGAAGAGGCCCAGGCCCGCGCCCTCGCCGACCAGCGCGCCGCCGAGCAGCGCCGGCGCGAGGCCGAGGCCGCGGCCGCCCGGGAGGAGCGTCGGCGGGTGATCGACACCCCGGTCGATCATCACCTGATCACCGTGTCGTCGCTCAAGGGTGGCATCACCAAGACCACCATCGTGCTCGCCATCGGCACCGCGCTGGCCCTGCACCGGCGCGATCTGGTGCTGGCGATCGACGGCAATGCCCATCGCGGTACGCTCGCCCGCCGGCTCGGCGAGGAAACCGGACTGACCGTTCGTGATCTTGTCGCCGACGCCGAGGATGTGCGTACCGCCAAGGACTTCCGGCGGTTCACCTCCCAGGCCGCGAGCCGCTTCGAGGTGCTGGCGTCCGAGCCCAACCCGGCCGAGGCGCAGGGCTTCTCCGCCGAGGAGTACGCCACCGTCCTGGACATCGCCAAGACCTTCCGCAGCGTGATCATGACCGATACCGGCACCGACCTGACCCTGCCGCTGATGTCGGAGGTCTACGGCAATACCGACACCCTGGTGGTACCGGCGACGACGGCCCATGACGGCGCCGACCTGGCCTGGGAAACCCTGGACTGGTGGGAGGAGCACGCCGATCCGGCCCTGGTCCGGAATGCGATCGTGGCGATCACCCAGATCGAGCCGTTCTCGCTGCCGCCCGCCGAGCAGATGCCCGCCGAGCGGATCGCCGAGCTGCGCGCCGCGTTCATCCGCCGACAGCGTCAGCGCGAGGCCGAGCTGACCGAGCGATTCGCCGGCCGGGTCGGTGAGGTGATCTTCGTCCCCTACGACCCGTCGCTGCACGTCGGCGGCCTGTTCGCCTGGGATCGACTCTCCCCGGAGACGGCCGCCGCCTACGAGGACCTGGCCTACGCCGTCGCCCGCCGGTTCGCCGCCCGCGACTGACGGCATACCGCACACGATCGAGGGGGACCCGATGACCGAGACATCCGGTACGCGGGGCCTGTCGCACCGGCTGGTACC
This sequence comes from Naumannella huperziae, assembly GCF_054073625.1. Lineage (NCBI taxonomy): Bacteria > Bacillati > Actinomycetota > Actinomycetes > Propionibacteriales > Propionibacteriaceae > Naumannella > Naumannella huperziae. The sequence goes on from NZ_JBSXPH010000001.1 coordinate 190,883, forward strand.
GATGCGCGGGCGCGATCCCGAGGAGCCGCATCGCGCCGCGACCCCGTTGGAGCTGCTCTTCGACCTCGTCTTCGTGGTCGCGGTGGGGATCGCGTCGTCGACATTCGCGCACTCGCTCGGCGAGGCACACTGGGCCTCGGCGATCCTCGCCTTCGCGTTCGTGATGTACGCGATCGTCTGGGCGTGGTTCGGCTGGACGACATTCGCGTCGGCCTTCGACACCGACGACTGGCTGTACCGGTTGTTGACCATGCTGCAGATGTGCGGCGTGGTGGTGCTGGCGCTCGGCGTACCGCCCGTGTTCAGCTCCCTCGACGCCGGCCAGGTCGTCGACAACCGGGTCCTGGTGCTCGGCTACGTGATCATGCGCATCGCGATGGCGCTGCAATGGCTGCGGGTCAGCCGCGGGCCCTACCGGCGGGTCGCGCACACCCACATCGCGACCATCGTGATCGCGCAGGCCGGCTGGATCCTGACCGCGATCCTGCCGCTTCCGCTGCCGGCGCTCCTTGCGCTGATCGCGGTCCTGTACGCCGTCGAGCTGGGCGGCCCGGCGCTCGCCGAGCGGCGCCAGGCCACCCCGTGGCACGCCCATCACCTGGCGGAACGCTTCGGGCTGCTGACGATCATCATGCTCGGCGAGTGCGTCGTCGGCACGATCGCCGCGGTGAGCGCGGCGGTCGGCGAGCAGGGCTGGACGCTCGATGCCGCGCTGGTCACCTTCGCCGGGGTCGGTCTGACGTTCGGCATGTGGTGGATCTACTTCATCGTGCCGCACGCCGAGACCCTGGAGCGGCGGCGCGGCGCGGCGATCCGGTGGGCGTACGGCCATTTTGCGATCTTCGCCCCGATCGCCGCGGTCGGCGCCGGGCTGGACGTCGGCGCGTACGAGATCGAGGGCAAGAACGTGATCGGACCGATCGAGTCGATCCTCACCGTCGCGGTGCCGCTGGGGATCTATCTGATCGTGCTGTTCTGGTTCTACCGGATGCTTTCGGGGTCCTCGGGCCCCTACGCCTGGATGCTGGTCGGCGCGCTCGTGGTGATCGCGGCGGCGGTGGCGATCGTCGCTGCGGGCGTACCGTTCACCGTCGGGCTGGCCATCCTGACGCTCGCGCCGGTCGTGGTGATCGTCGGCGACGAGGTGATCGGGCACCGCCACCGCGAGGCCCACGTGGCCCGGCTGGAGTCCTGAGCCGGTCGATTCGGCCCACTCGCCGGCACCGTTCACTACCGTGGTCACATGGACCTGCCCGTGATGCCGCCGGTGAAGCCGATGCTGGCCAAGCCGCAGAAGACGATCCCGGCCGGCATGGCCTACGAGCCGAAGTGGGACGGCTTCCGGTCGATCATCTTCCGCGACGGCGACGAGGTGGAGATCGGCTCGCGCAACGAGCGGCCGATGACCCGCTACTTTCCCGAGGTCGTCGAAGCGGTACGCCGCAACTTTCCCGAGCGCGCGGTGATCGACGGCGAGATCGTGATCATCGACCCCGACCGCGACGGCCTGGACTTCGAGGCGTTGCAGCAGCGGATCCACCCGGCCGAGTCCCGGGTGCGGCTGCTGGCCGAGCGCACGCCGGCCGGCTTCGTTGCCTTCGACCTGTTGGCGCTGGGCGATCGCGACCTGATGGGCGAGCCGTTCAGCACCCGTCGGGACCTGTTGGAGCAGTGTCTCGCCGACGCCCGGCCGCCGATCTGGGTGACCCCGGCGACCGATGATGTCGAACGGGCCCGGGACTGGTTCGACCGCTTCGAGGGCGCCGGCCTGGACGGCCTGATCGCCAAGTCGCCGGGCAGGGCGTACCAACCCGACAAGCGCGTGATGACCAAGATCAAACACGAGCGCACGGCCGACTGCGTGGTCGCCGGATATCGCACCCACAAGAGCGATCCGGAGGCGATCGGCTCGCTGCTGCTCGGCCTCTACGACGACACCGGGAGCCTGTCCAGCGTCGGCGTGATCGGCGCGTTCCCGATGGCCCGGCGGCGCGAGCTGTACGCCGAGCTGCAGCCGCTGGTGACCAAGATCGAGGATCATCCCTGGAACTGGGCCGCCGAACTGATGACGACCGATTCCGGCGCCCGCTCGCCGCGCAAGTCCGAGGGCAGCCGGTGGAATGCCGGCAAGGATCTGAGCTTCACGCCCCTGTCGCCGGATCTGGTGGTCGAGGCGCGCTATGACTACATGGAGGGCACGCGTTTTCGGCACACCGCGCAGTTCGTCCGCTGGCGGCCCGACCGCGACCCCGCGTCCTGCACCTTCGACCAGCTCGAGCGCCCGCTGCGCTTCGAGCTCGGCGACATCCTGCCGCCGGGATGATCCGGGCGTACCGGCGTACCGGCCGAAGGCGTAGCCTCAGGCCTGCGACCGCGCCGGACCTGACCCAGCCGGACCCGACCTAGGAGAGATGGAATCGTGAAACTGGCCAACCTCGGCGGACGCGCCGCGCTGATCACCGGCGCCGGCCGAGCCCTGGACGTGCACGCGGCGAGCGACGGGCGGTTCGGTCCCGAGCCGGCCGGCATCTACGACGCGTGGCCGGAATTCGTCGACTGGACGCGCGAGATCGGCGCCGGCCGCGATGACCAGGCCGTGGAGTTCGATCCGGCCGAGCTGGGCCCGCCGTCGCCGCAGCCGCGGCAGATCCTCGCCATCGGGCTGAACTACGCCGAGCATGCCACCGAATCCGGCTTCGACTCCCCCACCGGCCTGCCGCCGGTCTTCCCGAAGTTCCTCAGCGCGCTGTCGGGTCCGGTCACCGAGGTGGCGCTGCCGGAGGGCGGCAATACCGATTGGGAGGTCGAGCTGGTGGCGATCATCGGGACCGAGGCCTCGGCGGTGTCCGAGGAACAGGCGTGGGACCATGTCGCCGGCCTGACCGTCGGCCAGGACCTGTCGGAGCGGGTGATCCAGCTCGCCGGTCCCGCGCCGCAGTTCGGCCTCGGCAAGTCCTATCCCGGCTTCGCCCCGACCGGGCCGTGGCTGGTCACCCCCGACGAGCTGCCCGACCGCGATGATCTTGCCCTGCGGGCCGAGCTGGACGAGGAGGTGGTCCAGGACGCGCGTACCCGCGAGTTGATCGTCTCGGTGCCCGGGTTGATCGCCGGGCTGTCGAAGATCATCACCCTCTACCCGGGCGATCTGATCTTCACCGGTACGCCGTCCGGGGTCGGCCTCGGCCGCGATCCGCGGCGCTGGATCCAGCCCGGCCAGACCCTGGTCAGCACCATCGAGGGCATCGGCGAGCTTCGGCAGCGCTTCACCTGAGCATGTCGTGGCCGTACTGATCGACCGGCCGATCTGGCCCGCGCACGGGACGCTGTTCTCCCACCTCGTCTCCGACGCCTCGCTGGCGGAGTTGCACCGCTTCGCCCACCATGCCCGGGTGCCGGCCCGGGCGTTCGACCGCGACCACTACGACGTTGCCGAGCATCGTCATGCCGAGCTGGTCGCGGCGGGGGCGGTGCCCGTCGCGGGCGGTGAGCTGGCGGCCCGGCTGCGGGCGTCGGGGTTGCGGGTGACGAAGCGGCGGCATCGGGCGCAGGCGCAGCAGCGGCGTACCCGGTTGTCCGAGCAGTGGCGGCGGCTGCTGCCGGACCGGGCCGCGCTGGGCGGCGAGCTGATCGACCGGTGGGCCGAGCCGCGGCGGCGCTATCACGACCAGCAACACCTGGCCGAGTGCCTGGCCGCGGTCGATGAGCTGTGGCCGGGGCATCCGCGGACGCTCGGGCTGGCGGTGTGGTTCCACGATGCCGTCTATCTCGGCATTCCCGGTTCGGACGAGGAGGCCTCCGCGCTGCTCGCCGAGCGGCGGCTGGCGGGTGTGGTGGGCGAGGACGAGGTGGCCGAGGTGGCGCGGCTGGTCCGGTTGACGGCGGGCCACGACCCGGAGCCGGGCGACCGGGCCGGGGTGACGCTGAACGATGCCGACCTGAGCATCCTCGCCGCGCCGGCGGATCGCTATGCGGGCTATCTGGCCGGCGTCCGCGCCGAGTATCACCAGCTCACCCCGGAGGTGTTCGCCGAGGGGAGGCGGGCCGTGGTCGCGGGCCTGTTGGAGCGGCCGGTGTTGTTCGGTACGCCGGCCGGGCGCGAGCGCTGGGAGGCGGCGGCCCGGGACAATCTCGCCGCCGAGCTGGCCGGAGAATTCTGATCGGGTCGGCGGGGGCAGGTCTGCAAGGATGAGGGCATGGCTGAGCTCAAGGACCGGATCCGCGCCGACCTGACGGCGGCGATGAAGCAGCGCGACAAGCAGATGACGACCGTGCTGCGGTCGGTGCTGACGGCGATCGGCACCGAGGAGGTCTCCGGCGAGGCCGCGCACGAGCTGACCGCCGAGGCCGAGCTGGCGATCGTTAATCGTGAGGTACGCAAGCGCAAGGAGGCGGCGGAGGGATTCGCCTCCGGCGGGCGCGAGGAGCAGGCGGCGGCCGAGCTCGCCGAGGCCGAGCTGCTCTCGGCGTACCTGCCGGCCCCGCTGACCGACGACGAGCTCGCCGCGCTGGTCGAGGCCGAGATCGCCGCGGTCACCGAACAGCTCGGCGAGCGGCCGACCATGAAGCAGATGGGCCAGGTGATCAAGGGCGTGAATGCCAAGGCGCAGGGCCGGGCCGACGGGTCGGCCGTCGCCGCCCGCGTACGCGCCGCGCTCTCTTCCTCCTCCTGACTCGCGATTGTTTCCGTAGTTATGCCCGCTCTGATACGTCCAGAGCGGGCATAACTGCGGAAACAATCGCGGGTTAGGGTCGGTGCATGAGCGAACGGCCCACCCGGATCGGAATCCAGCTACAGCCCCAGCACGCCGACTATCCCCAGATCCGCGATGCCGTGGCGCGGGCCGAGGACGCCGGCGTCGACATCATCTTCACCTGGGACCACTTCTTCCCGCTGACCGGCGACCCGGACGGCAAGCACTTCGAGTGTTGGACGGTGCTCGGGGCGTGGGCCGAGCAGACCTCGCGGGCCGAGATCGCCGCGCTGGTGACCTGCAATTCCTATCGCAATCCCGACCTGCTGGCCGACATGGCCCGCACGGTCGATCACATCAGCGACGGGCGGCTGGTGCTCGGGATCGGGTCGGGCTGGGCCGGGCGCGACTACGAGGAATACGGCTATGAGTTCGGTACGCGCGGCAGCCGCCTCGACGACCTTGCCGAGGCGCTGCCCCGGATCGAGCGGCGATTCGAGGGGTTGAATCCCCGGCCGACCCGGAAGATCCCGATGCTGATCGGTGGCCAGGGCGAGAAGAAGACCCTGCGGCTGGTGGCGAAGCACGCCGACATCTGGCACAGCTTCGCCGATCTTCAGTCGCTGCGGCACAAGCTCGGCGTGCTCGACGAGCACTGCGCGGCGGTCGGCCGCGATCGGTCGGAGATCGAGATCTCGGTCGGCGTGAACGCGCGCGGCCGCGACGGCCAGCCGATCGGCCCACCGGACGAGAAGGCCGATGCGTTGCACGATGCGGGCGCGCGGCTGTTCACGATGGGTGTCGGAGGCCCGGACTACGACCTCGGCGGCCTCGAGCGCTGGATCGCCTGGCGCGATCAGCGCAACGCCTGAGCGGCGTCACCCACCGGCCGGCGCGACCTACCCGACGGCCTGCGCCGCCTTGGCGTCGCGCTCCTTGGCCTGCGCGATCTCCTCGGCGCGGTCCTCGGCGGCCTCCTGGGTCAGCCGGGCGCCTTCCTCGGCGTCGCGGGTCAGGTTCTCACCGGTCTCGGGATCGAACAGGTGCACCCGCCGGGTGTCGACCCAGATCGTGCCGGTCTTCCCACCCTTGAGCCGGCTGTTCGCATCCAGCGACACGACCACCTGTACGTTCAGCTCGTCGGCGTCGAGGTCCTTCGCGAGCTCGTCGAGCACCTTGCGTACCCCCTCCTCGGGCTCGAAGGTCAGGTACCCGTACTGCTCGTTGCCGAGCCATTCGGTGTGCGTCAGCTCCGCGGAGAACTCCGACCCGTGCTGTTTGAGCGCCGCATCGGCGAAGGCGGCATCCTCGAACGCCTCCGGGCGTACCCCCAACATCACGACGCCGCGTCCGCGCCCCTTCTCGGCCTTCTCGGCCGGAATCTCCCAGTCCCCCAAGGGGGTACGCGCGACGGTGCCGTCGATCTCGGCCGGCAGGAAGTTCATCGACGGCGAGCCGATGAAGCCGGCGACGAAGAGATTCACCGGCTGCTCGTACAGCTCGCGCGGCGACGCCACCTGCTGCAACACCCCGCGCTTCAGCACGGCCACCCGGTCACCGAGCGTCATCGCCTCGGTCTGATCATGGGTCACGTAGACGCTGGTGATGCCCAGCCGGCGCTGCATCTGGGCGATCTCGGTACGCATCTGCCCGCGCAGCTTGGCGTCCAGGTTCGACAGCGGCTCGTCGAACAAGAAGGCATCCGCCTGCCGGACGATCGCCCGGCCCATCGCCACCCGCTGCCGCTGGCCGCCGGACAGATTGCCGGGCTTGCGGTCGAGATGCTCGGTCAGCTCCAGCGTCGCCGCCGCGCGGTTGACCCGGTCGCGGATCTCGTCCTCGGACAGCTTGTGCTTGTTCAGTCGCAGCGGGAACGCGATGTTCTCGAAGACCGTCAGGTGCGGGTACAGCGCGTAGTTCTGGAACACCATGGCCAGGTTGCGATCCCGCGGCGCCTTCTCGTTCACCCGCTGGCCGTTGATCATCAGATCGCCGGACGTGATGTCCTCCAGGCCGACGATCATCCGCAACAACGTCGACTTCCCCGAACCGGACGGCCCGACCAGGATGATGAACTCCCCGTCGGGGATGTCGATGCTGACGTCGTTGATCGCGGGAAAGCCGTCCCCGTACTTCTTGACGAGATTGTTCAGCTCGATCGATGACACGATGGCATTCCTTCCTAGCCCTTGACGGCGCCCTGGGTGAGACCCGAGATGATCTGCCGCTGGAAGAGCAGCACGAGAATCACCACCGGGATGGTGACGATGATCGCGGCGGCCGAGATGGCGCCGGTCGGTTCCTCGAACTGCGACGCCCCGGTGAAGAAGGCCAGCGCCGCCGGTACCGGCCGGGCGGCCTCGGTCGAGGTCAGCGAGATGCCGTACACGAAGTCGTTCCAGGCGATGAAGAAGGCGATGATCGCGGTGGTGAACACGCCGGGTGCGGCGAGCGGAACGATTGCCTTCCGGAAGGCCTGCCAGGTCGTCGCGCCGTCGACCTGGGCGGCCTGCTCCAGCTCCCACGGGATCTGCCGGAAGAACGCCGCCAGCGTCCAGATCGAGATCGGCAACGTCAGCGACAGGTAGGGAATGATCAACCCGGGCCAGGTGTCGTAGAGCCCGATGCTGCGCCACAGGTTGAACAGCGGCGTGACGATGGAGATCACGGGAAAGATCGACACGGCGAGCGCGGTGGTCAGGATGATCCGCTTGCCGGGGAAGTCGAGCCGGGCGATGGCGTACGCGCAGAGGGTGGCCAACACGACCGCGATCAGCGTCGACAACAGCGTGATGCCGATCGAGTTGCGCAGCGCGGTGAGGAACAGGCTCTGCGCATCGCCGACCAGGATCAGCTCGTAGTTGTCCAGCGTGCCGCCACTGGCCGGCAGGAAGCCCGGCGTGGTCAGGTCGCCCGAGGACTTGAACGAGGTGGCGAGGATCGAGGCCACCGGCCCCAGCGCGTAGACCAGCACCAGGACGGTGATCACGGCCCAGCCGATCTTGACCCGGGTAGGCATCAGTTCCCTCCCCTGCTTCCGGCCAGATCGACCTTGAAGACCTTGATCGCCAGAAAGGCGATCAGCAGTACGCACAAGAAGAGCAGCACGGAGATCGCCGAACCCATGCCTATCTCCAGTCGACCGATCGAGGTCCGGTACGCCAACAGCGACAAGACCTCTGTGTTGTTGGCCCCGTTGGTCATGATGAACACATTGTCGAAGATCCGGAAGGCATCGAGCGCCCGGAACAGCACCGCGACCATGATCGCCGCCTTCATGTTCGGCAGGGTCACCTTGCGGAACAGCTCCCAGCGGGTCGCGCCGTCCACCTTGGCCGCCTCGGTCAGCTCGCCCGGCACCTGGGCCAGGCCCGCCAACAGCAGCAGCGAGATGAACGGGGTCGTCTTCCAGATCTCGGAGGCGATGATCACGAAGATCGACGTGCCGAACTCGGCGAACCAGTTCAGGTCCGGCGAGATCCCCGGCACCCAGGCGAACCACTGGTTGACGAAGCCTGAGTTGATGTCGAAGGCGTAGAACCAGGCAAAGGCGCTGACCACGGTGATGATGCCATAAGGCACCAGGATTGCCGTGCGCAACAGGCCGCGGAGCTGCTTGATCGCGCCGTGCATGACCAGCGCCAGGGCGAAGCCGAGCACCAGCTCGACGGCCACGGTGATCACCGTGATCAGCAGCGTGACCAACAGGTCGCGCCACCACACCCAGTCCGACAGGATCACCGCGTAGTTGGCCAGGCCGACGAACTGGCGCTCGTCGGGCGCGGTCAGCCGGAACCGGAACAGCGATTCATAGATCGCCTGCAGGATAGGGTACGCCGTGACCAGCAGCATGATCACGAATGCCGGTCCGGCGAGCAGCCAGCCCAGGCGGGCCTCGGCCCGCGCCCGCTCGCTCATCGCCGGCTTGCCTGTCGCCGCCTGGCTGCTCACAGCAATCGCTCCCCTCGCAGGACGGCCGTGATGAACTCCTGGGAATCGCGCGGTGTCGTCGCCGGGTCGACATCGGCCGGCGGGGTCCAGGTCTGCTGGATGCCCGTGGACACCTCGTTGTAGTAGGGCGTCTGCGGCCGCGGCACCGCGATGTCGAGGGAGTCGCGGATCGTCGGGGCCATCGGGAACTTCTGGCGTACCTGCGGATCGTCGAACGCGGCGAGGGCGGACGGCGGATTGCCGTTGGTGACGAAGTACTCCGCCTGGTTCTCCGGCGAGACGATGCACTCGATTGCCCGGTAGGCAAGGTCGGGATGCGTGCTGCGGGCACCGACCCCGAGGTTGATCCCGCCGAGCGGTGGAGCGGTCTCGCGATCGGGCGAGACCCGCGGGTAGAGCGCCCAGCCGATGTCGTCGACGACGGCCTGGTCGAGCGAACCGTCCTCGACCGACCCCTGCATCGCCGGCCAGACGAAGTTGTAGTTGACCATGAACGAACCGCGGTCGGACTGGAACAGGCTCATCGACTGGTTCTCGTCCATCGTCGGCAGGCCCGGACCGCCGAGCCCCTCGCGGCCGATGGTGCTGACGATCCGCGCGGCATCGACACCGGCCGGGCTGTCCAGGCCGAGCTGGATGTCGCGGGCGTTGGCGTCGGGATTGACGATGATCTCGCCGCCGCCGGAGGCGATCAGCGCATTCACCCAGACCGTCATCGACTCGGCCCGCGCGCCCTGCACCGCGAGCTCCTTGTCCTGGGTCTGCGCTGCCTGGATCAACTGGTCCCAGGTCACCGGCTGGCCCAGATCGAGCCCGGCCGCCTCCGCGACCGACTTGCGGTACCACAGGATCTGGGTGTTGGCCCAGAACGGGACGGTGACCAGCCGATCGTTCCAGGTCGCGCCGTCGAGTGCGCCCTGCACGACGCCGCGGCTGGTGCGCTCGGCGACGTCGGGCGGGACCGGCGCGAGGAACCCCGGCTCGGCCAGCTCCGGAATGTAGGGCGGGTCCAGGCTCATGATGTCCATGCTCGGATCGCCCGCGGCGAGTCGGCGGGCGAGCTGTTCGCGCTGGCTGGCCGCGTCGTTGGGCAGCAGCGAGGTCTCGATCCGGTACGCCCCGCCGGCCTCGGCCGTGCACTTCTCCGCGAGCGCGGCCTGGCCGCCGTCGTCGGGATTGATGTACCAGGTCAGGGTCGGCGGGCCGCCGTCACCGGCGCACGCGCCGAGGCTGAAGCTGAGGGCGGCGAGCGCCGCGACCGCCCCGAGGCCCCTGGCGCGCCGGCCGGTTCGTGCTGCGCGCGCACTCGCCCCACGATCGTTGCGGACATCTGTCAAGACGATCACCCCGCTGCGATTCAGGTCGACTCACTGAATCGAGCGTCCCGCGGATGAGACGATAAAGCAACCGTTGGGGCGGGATCCGGGCGGCGTCAGCGCCGCGGGGCAAGCAACCCGGACCGGCGTACCGAGTCGAACGGCCTCGCCACGACGTGGCCGCCCAGCAGCGCGATCAGTACCGACGATCCGAGGAAGAACGGCAGGTACCAGCGCCAGGCCGAGGCCAAGGCGCCCGGATCGCCGGCGGCGAGTGCGCCGGTCGGGACGGCCAGCAGCGCGGTCAGCAACCAGGTGACGAGCGCGATCACGGTGCCCGTACGGCGATGCTCCGATCGACGGGACCATCGCCGGATCGCGGCGGTGAGCAGCACGCCGATCGCCAGCGAGGCACCGACGAAGTAGAGCGCGACCATGAGTCGGCGGGCATCCGGTGGGTGACCGCCCGCGAAGATCAACAACCCGGGGGTAGTCGCTGAGAGCGAGCCGATCGCCCAATGGACGGCAAACCGACGCATGATCGCACCCTTCACCCGAACCGTGCGGTGCGGGCACTTTGATCATGGTCGCTGCGGCGCTCACGATCAAGCGTGAGCGGTGTCAGGCTGGTGCCATGACCGCTTGCTGACCTCCGACGCGCGTGAGGCGAAGTCCTTCGAAGGCGCGGCCGGACTCAGCCGTCCTGCCCCTCGACCAAGATCGTCACCTCATGATCGACGGGGAAGTTGACGCTGTTGGCGATGAAGCAGTCGGCCGAGGCGGGGCCGTGGGCCGCGATGGCAGCATCCACCATGGAGGCGTCGGGGACGGTGACCACCGGGTGCAGCACGACCCGCGCGAAGCGCCCGCCGGACCCTTCTTGGGTCATCTCCCCGTGGGCCCGGTCGGCATAGGCCGTCACCACGACGCCGGTCAGCACCGCGCGATGGAAATAGCTCAGCATGTGGCACTGCGCGAGCGCCGCGACCAGCAGCTGTTCCGGATTGTGCCGCTCGCGATCACCGCGGAACGCCGGATCCGCCGTGCCGGCGATGTCGGGCAGCCCGTCGACCCGAACGATGTGCTCGCGCCCGTAGTCGCGATGCCCGGTCGTGCCCGCACCCCGGTTGCCCGTCCACTCCACCTCGACGTCGTAGCTGTGCCGCACGGCAGAAGGCTAGCCGGGAGAGGCGGTGTGCACGCTGGAGCCACCTACCGGAATCGAACCGGTGACCTACGCTTTACGAGAGCGTCGCTCTACCGACTGAGCTAAGGTGGCGCGACCTGCGGCCGGTGCATGACTATAGCGGCTCGGGCGCGCCCGCCACGAATCGGCGGGCGTGCGTACCGACGTTTGCGTCAGATATGACGCAAACGTCGTACAGACGGCGCCGTCACTCCTTGCAGACCGTCTCCCCCTCGGGGATGCGGTCGCGGAAGTAGTTGACGACGGTACGCCCGACGCACGAGCTGCGGCCGTAGGCGACGTGCCCCGCCCCCTCGAAGGTGACCAACCTGCCGACCCCGAGCTGCTTGGCCATCGTCACGGCGTTCTCGTACGGCGTGGCCGGGTCGCCGGTCGTACCGACGACCAGGATCGGGCGAGCGCCCGTGGCGGGCTCCAGCGGCCCGGGCGCGGGCACGGCCGGCACCGGCCACGACGGGCACGCGTAGTCCGGGCCCATGAACCTGCCCGCCCAGGGCGCCGCCGCCGCGGCCTCGGCCGCCTTCGCGTCGGCTCCCGCGTACCCCTCATCGGCCTCGTCCAGGCAGCGGATCGCCGGGAAGGCCTTCATCAGCGACCCGAAGGACCCGTCCTCCTCGCGCTGGTAGTAGCCGTCGGCGAATGCGAGCATCAGCTCGCCGTTGCCGCTGCGCGCATCGGCGATGCCCTGCGCGAGATAGGGAAACGCGGTCTCATCGGCATACAGCACCGCGGAGATCCCGGTGACCAGACCGGTCTGGGTCAGCTCGCGCGAGCCGGCTCGGATCGGGCGGGCATCCGCCTGCTCCGTGAGCTCGGTGATCGTGGCTCGCACCTGGTCGGGATTGGCGCCGAGCTGACAAAGCTGCTGCTGACCGACGCACCAGTCGACGAAATTGCCGAGGGCCCGCTCGAAGCCCTGGGCCTGGCTGACCTCCTCCTCGCCGGTCACGTCGACGGCGCCGTCCAGCACGAGCCGGCCCGACCGCTCGGGGAACAGCTCGGCGTAGCGGGCGCCGACCTGCGTGCCGTAGGAGGCGCCGAAGTAGTTCAACCGCTGGTCGCCCACGATGCCGCGCAACATGTCAAGATCACGAACGGTGTCCTCGGTCGAGATGTGTTGCAGCAGCGCGCCCGACTGCGCCAGGCAGGACGCGCCGAGGTTCACCTCGGCCTGCATCAGATCGGTCCGCTCGCCCTGGTCGTCGGGGGAGGCATCCTGGTTGATCAACATCTGCAACGCCGCATCATCACAGCGAACCGGCGTGGAGTCACCGACGCCGCGAGGATCCCAACCGACGATGTCGTACTGCTCGAGCCCCTCGCGGGAGAAGCTCGTCGCATAATCCGTCCCGTCGCCGCCCGGCCCGCCCGGGTTGACGAAGATCGTGCCCAGCCGCGGCGACTGGCTGGCCGGCACCTTGAGCAGGCTCAGGGTGATCGCCGTGGGGCCGTCGGGGCTGCCCCAGTCCAGCGGCGCCAGCACGGTCGCGCACTGCCCGCCCTCGCAGGTCTGCCAGGCGGGCCGCTGGGTCTGCCAAGCTCCGCCGGCCAGCTCCTGGGGCCGCGGCACCATCCCCGGCGGGGTGACGTCCGGCACCGGCTGCAGGGGGCGGCCGTCGGGATTGATCTGATTGGTACGCGGCGGCGTGGACGCCGAGCTCTGCACGAACACCACGCCGCTCAGTGCCGTCCCGACCACCAGCACCACCGCGGCGGTCACGGCTACCGCCGCGACGACCGCCCGGAACAGTGGCGAACGGCGGGGCGTGGATTCGGACGCGGCGCTCACCCGGCCAAATCTATCGACCGGGACAACCGCGGCGCGCCGCACGCATCACCGCGCGCCCGGCTCACCGCTCGTCGGCGGCATTCTCCTTGGCCCGGCGCCGGCGGGCGCGGAATCCGCCGTCGATGCCCCAGCGACCGCCGCCCACGCAGAGGAACAGGATGCCCACCGCTCCGAGCAGGAGCTCCAACTCGCCCGCCAGTTCGTAGCCATTGCTGAACGGGAAGGTCGTCCACTTCACGAACACCAGCGCGCCGATACCGATCAGCGCCACGCCGAGGCCGGACAGCCGGACCAGCAGGCCGAACAGCAGCGACAGCGCGATCAGCACCTCGCTGATCGCCAGCACCAGGGCCATGATCTCCGGGTACGGGATGACCGTGCCCGCCAGCATCGTCTGCACGTCGGTGATCGCCATCAGCTTGGCGACGCCGTGCAGCCCCATGATCGCCGCGACGACCAGCCGCAGCAGGAACAGACCCAGCGAAGCGAGGAATCTGTCCGTCGTGCGGGCCGAGCGACCGGCGCCGGCGGCGGGCGCCACCGCTTCGTCGCCGACGACGACCGGGGGCGGTGTGCGCTTGCCCAGCGCCTCGTCGCGGGCGCGGCGGCGCTCCTCCCAGTCGGTCTCCCCGGCCGCAGTGCCGGCGGCGAGCGGCATCACCTGGGTGCCTTCGGACTCGCGGTCGCGGAATGCCGCCATGGTCTCGGTCGGCTCGGAGTCGGCATCGCGTCCCGCCTCGTCGCGGTAGAGGGGCCTGCGGTCGTCGGGCCGCTGCTCGGTGAGCAACTCGGTGCGCTCGCCGTCGGCGGGATCATTGGAAGTCACCTCGGTCGCCTCCCCGTCCTGTGCGGACCCGGCGGGCCGGGTCTCGGTGGATTCGTCGGTCCTGTCGTCCGCAGTCGTGTCCTTGGCGCCGGCGGTTGTGTCCTTGGCGCCGGCGGTTGTGTCCTTGGCGCCGGCGGTTGTGTCCTTGGCGCCGACAGTCGTGTCCTTGGCGTGCCCGGACCTGTCCTTGCCGGGCCGGTCGACGAGTTCGGTCGCCTGCTCATCGGCAGCGGCCGGCCCCGGCGCCTGGGACGCAGGCTTCGCCTGGTTGTCGTCGGCGTGGCTCGATCGGCGCATCGCGGACGAGCCCGACCGCGACGGTTCCTCGGGCGCGCGCTCGTCGCCGGAGTCACCGCGATCGTTCGCGTCATCGGACCTGGTGGCCACGAGCCTCTCCCTTCACCTGTGTCACACGGGATTCTCGCACCGCCAACCCCCGTGACGGCGTATCGACACGGCGTTTCGGCCCGCCGGACTCAACCCTCGCCGTCGGCCTCGACGATCGCCACCAGCATGGCCTCCGTGGCCAGCAGCGGCGGCACGTTGGTCTCCAGCGCCTCCCGACAGGCCAGCAGCGCGTCGATCCGGCGCAGGGTCGCCTCCGGGCGGGTACGCCGGGCGAGCGCCCCGATCTCTGCCGCCAGCTCGGGGTTGATCAGCTCGACCCCCGAACCCGTCTGCACGCTCAACACGTCGCGGTAGTACGCCGTAAGCTCGGTCAGGGCCCGGTCGAGCGCGTCGCGCTGCAGCCGTTTGCCACGCGCCTTCTGCTGCTCCTCCAGCTCGCGCAGGGCCGCCGTCGCCGAGCGATTGCGTACCCCCTTGGTGCCCATCCCGAGCGCCTGCTCCAGCTCGGCGCGCTCCTTGCCGTCGAGCTCGCCGGTGATCTGGGCGGCCTCCTCCGCAGACGACTTCACCAGCGCCTCCGCCGCCTCCAGGCACGCGCCGAGCCCCCGCAGCCGGCCCGGGATCTGCAGCACGGCGCTGCGCCGCTGCCAGGCGTCGGTACTGCGCGCCAGCACCCGCGCCCGGCCGATGTGGCCCTGGGCGGCCCGGGCGGCCCGGGTGGCGGTCTCGGCATCGATGCCGTCGCGGCGCTGCAACAGGTCGGCGACCGCCGCCGGGGTCGGGGTGGTCAGGTGCAGCAGCCGCGACCGGGACCGGACGGTGGCCACCACATCCTCGGCCGTCGGCGCGCAGAGCAGCCAGACCGTGCGCGGCGCGGGCTCCTCGATGCTCTTCAGCAGCGCGTCGGCGCCGCGCTCGGTGATCCGGTCCGAATCCTCGATCACGATCACCTGGTGGCGCCCGACGGACGGGCTCATCGATGCGCGCCGGACCAGGTCGCGGATCTCATCGACGCCGATCGACAACAGCTCCGTGCGGACCAGCGTGACATCGGGATGCGCGCCGCTCAGCGCCGTGCGACAGGCCCGGCACTCGCCGCACCCGGCCGGGGTGCGCTCGCACTGCAGCGCCGCGGCGAAGGACCGGGCAACATTCGACCGGCCCGAACCGGGCGGGCCCGTGATCAGCCAGGCGTGCGACATCGCGTGCGGGCCCCCGGCGACGGCGCGACGGAGCACCGACACGGCGGCCTGCTGACCGACCAGGTCGGACCAGACCCCGGTCAACGGCTCGGCCCGCGCGACGCCGGTGTCCGTGCTGGGAGCGCTCACGGGTCCAGTCTGCCCGCCGGCTCGGACAACAGCTCTGCCAGCCGCCGCCACACCTGCTCGGCGATCTGCTCGCGCGAGTGCCGCGCGGGCAGCACCAGATAGTGCGCCGGGTGCGCGGCGGCGAGGGCGAGGAAGCCCTCGCGTACCCGCTCGTGGAAGGCATCGCCGGCGGCCTCGATCCGGTCCTTGTCGGCCTTCGCGCCGACGCCTGCGCCCGGCTCCAGGTCGAGCAGCACCGTCAGGTCGGCGCGCAGCCCGTCGGTCGCCCAGGCCGCGACCGCGGCCACCTCCTCGGCGCGCAGCACCCGGCCGGCGCCCTGGTAGGCCAGCAACGAATCGACGTAGCGATCGCTGACCACGACCTCGCCGCGCTCCAGCGCCGGCCGGATCACCTCACCGACGTGCTGGGCCTTGTCGGCGGCGTAGAGCAGCGCCTCCGCGCGCGGATCGAGATCGCCCGTCGTCGGGTCGAGCAGCAACTCGCGGATCCGCTGGCCCGCGGCGGTGCCGCCGGGCTGGCGAGTGACCACGTGCGGTACGCCGGCAGCCGCCAGGCGCTGCGCGAGCAGCTTCTGCTGCGTCGACTTGCCGACGCCGTCGCCGCCCTCGAAGACGACGAACACCCCGCTCACGCGAACCGCTCCCGCGCCCGGCCCCATTTCCGCAGGAACTCGTGGCGGGCATGACGGACGACGATGCGCGCCCGCTCGTGGGCCCGGCCGGCCTCGAAGGCCTCCGCCGGGCTCAGCTCCTCGACCCGATCGGTGATCGCCGGCGGCTCGCCGACGCACTGTTCGAGATCGGCCATCAGCCGTTCGGTACGCCGCCGCAGCCGCGCGGCCCGCTTCGGGCGTACCAGCTCCGTGATCGTCGAGCTGTGGATGAGTTGATCACCGGCGAGCAGTGCCGCGCGCCAGGTAGCGTCCGGCCCGTCGGCACCGAAGACGTCGCAGGCCTCGACGAAGTCGGCCACCACCCGCTCCAGCAGCGCGCCGAATGCGTCGCCGGCCGACAACGCTCCCGAGGTGTCGATCCCGCCCACCACCCGGGGGGCGCGTACCTCGCGGACCAGCGCGTCCAGCAACCCGAGATAGCGCCCGCTGTTGATCAGCGCGATCGCATCCAGCTCCGCGGCGTCGTCGAGCCGATCGGCCAGCGATCGCCACTCGGCGACGCCGGCCTGATCATGGACAAGCAGCGGGCCGAGGCCACGCAGCTCGACGGCCAGGGCGCGGAGCTGTTCGGCCAGGTCACGGGCGGCCCCGGAGCCGCCGCGCAGCGCCAGATCGGCGGTCATGATCATCCGCAGCCGGCCGGCCAGGATCGCCGTGATCGCCGCCTCGGCGGGACAATCGCGCTGCCAAGCCGTCGGCGCGGGGAAGTCGGTGTGGCCGGTCGCGGGGGAGCCGATCCGCTGGGCGATGCTCGGGAACTCCTCCACCACGGTGCCGCCGGCGAAGGCGAGCATCTCGCTCACCCAGTCCCGCTGGGCAGCATCGATCCCGTCACCGGTCAGGGTGCCCTCGCGGTAGCGCGAGGTGATCACGCCCGCGGTGCGTACCGTGACCAGTTGATCATGTAGGACACCGAGTCGGGTCTCGCCGTCCTGGCCGGCACCGTGCAGCGCATAGGTCCACCGGTCGTACTCCAGCGCGGCGACCGGGCCGAGGGCGGCCGAGCGGCGGAACGGTCGGACCAGCGCGGCGAGCTCGGTCGGTAGGTCGCCGTCGGCCATCGGCTCGACCCGCTCCCCCGGCAGCCAGGGCGCCCAATCGGGTGCGGCGAGGAACCAGTCGCCGCGCCCATCGGCGACGCGGTGGGCGAGCAGCACTCCGGCGCGCAGCAGCCGATGATCGGGGGTGTCCAGCACGGTCAACTGAGTCGTCGAGCGCCGCCCGGCGCCGCGCAGCACCAGCACCCGGTCGATGCCGAGCTCGGGGTTGATCAACCGCGGCGCGCGGGCGGTGAACGGCAGCTCGACCCGCAGTTTCACCGCGGCCGGCGCCGGGGTGGTCATGCTCAGCTCCCGCCGGCCGACGATCCGGACCGGCCCGGGCTCTTCTTGGCCGTCGACTTCTTGGCTGTCGCCTTCTTGGCCGTGGACTTCTTGGCCGTCGACTTCTTGGCGGTCGACTTCTTGGCGGCGGCCTTCTTGGCCGGCGCCTTCTTCGCGGCCTTCTTGGCGGGACCCTTGGCACGCTTCTCGGCGAGCAGTTCGACGGCCCGCTCGGCGGTGATCGTGCCCACGTCATCGCCCCGGCGCAGTGTCGCGTTGTACTCGCCGTCGGTGACATAGGGCCCGAAGCGGCCATCCTTGATCACCATCGGCCGGCCCGTGTTCGGGTCGGCGCCGAGCTCCTTCAGGGGCGGCTTGGCGGCGGCCCGGCCGCGGCGCTTCGGCTGGGCGTACAGCTCCTTGGCCTCCGGCAGCGTGATCGTGAAGATCTGCTGCTCGGTGTCGAGGGAGCGGGAATCGCTGCCCTTCTTCAGATAGGGACCGTAACGCCCGTTCTGCGCGGTCACCGTCTCCCCGTCGATCTCGCCGACGACCCGCGGCAGGGACAGCAGCTTCAGCGCCGTCTCCAGATCGATCGTGTCGATCTCCATCGACGCGAACAGCGAACCGGTACGCGGCTTGACCCCCTTCGGGGCATCCTCGCCGAACACCTCGGTGACGTAGGGGCCGAACCGTCCGTTGCGCGCCACGATCGGGGTGTGCGTCTCCGGGTCCAGGCCCAGCTCGCGCTCCTCCCCCATCGGCCGCGCCAGCAGCTCGCGCGCCTTCTCGACCGTCAGCTCGTCGGGCGGAAGATCATCGGGAACTGCGGCGCGGTTGCCCTCGGCGTCCTCGACCATCGTCCCGTAGCGGCCGACCCGCACGCTGAGCCCCGAGTCAAGATCACCGATGCCGAAGGTGCTGATCTTGCGCGCATCGATGTCGCCGAGCTCGGTGGTCAGCGCCTTCAGCCCCACCGCATCGCCGCCACCGAAGTAGAACTCCGACAACACCGCGACCCGGTGCGCGTCACCCTTGGCCACCTCGTCGAGGGTGTCCTCGAGCTCCGCGGTGAAGTCGTAGTCGACGAGCTGGGTGAAGTGCTCCTCGAGCAGCCGGGTGACCGCGAAGGCCAGCCAGGTCGGCACCAGCGCCGAGCCGCGCTTGAACACGTAGTCGCGTGCCGTGATCGTCCGGATGATCGAGGCATACGTCGACGGCCGGCCGATCTCCAGCTCCTCCAACTTCGCGACCAGCGACGGCTCGTTGTAGCGGGCCGGGGGCCGCGTCTCGTGACCGGCCGGGGTCACCTCGACCGGTTCGACCACCTGTTCGGCGACCAGTTGCGGCAGCCGGCTCTGCTGATCGTCCGAGGCGCCGTCGTCGACGGATTCCACATAGGCCTTCAGGAATCCGTGGAAGGTGATCGTCCGGCCGGATGCGGTGAGCAGCGCGTCGGGCGCGTCGTGGCGATCACCCGTCGCCAGCTCCAGGCGTACCGGCTGATCAAGGTCGGCGCGGATCCGCACACTGATCGTCTCGCCGCGCGCATCGGCCATCTGGGAGGCGATGGTGCGCATCCAGATCAGCTCGTAGAGACGGAACGCATCGCCGGACAGACCGGTCTGCGCGGGGGTGCGGAAGCTGTCGCCGGCCGGTCGGATCGCCTCGTGCGCCTCCTGGGCGTTCTTCACCTTCGAGGAGTAGATCCGCGGCTTGTCGGGCAGATACTGCTGCCCGAAGAGCTGGCGGACCTGGTCGCGCGCCGCGCCGATCGCGCTGTTGGACAGATTCACCGAGTCGGTACGCATGTAGGTGATGTAGCCACCCTCGTACAGATCCTGGGCGACCGACATCGCGCGCTGGGCGGAGAAGCCGAGCTTGCGGCCGGCCTCCTGCTGCATGGTCGTGGTGCGGAACGGCGCATAGGGCCGGCGGGTGTAGGGCTTGGCCTCCACGCTTCGCACCGAATGCGGGGCGGTACGCAGGGCCGCCGCGGCGGCAGTGGCCGAATTCTCGTCCAGTTGCAGCAACTGGGCGCCGGTCAGCCGGCCGCTCGCGTCGAAATCGCCGCCGCGGGCGATCCGGCGACCGCCGAGCTCGGTGACCCGGGCGGTGAACTGCCGCGGCTCCGCGTCGGCGCCGGCGTCCAGCAGCGCGTCGAGATCCCAGTAGGACGCGGTCCGGAACGCGATCCGCTCGCGCTCGCGGTCGACGACCAGCCGGGTCGCCACCGACTGCACGCGGCCGGCGGACAGGTTCTTGGTCATCTTGCGCCACAGCACCGGGGAGACCTCGAAGCCGTAGAGCCGGTCCAGGATCCGGCGGGTCTCCTGGGCGTCGACCAGGTCCATGTCGAGATCGCGGAGCTGGGTCAGCGCCTCCCGGATCGCGGACTCGGTGATCTCGTGGAAGACCATCCGCCGGGTCGGCACCTTCGGCTTGAGCTGGCGCTGCAGGTGCCAGGCGATCGCCTCGCCCTCGCGGTCACCGTCGGTGGCGAGCAGCAACTCGTCGGCATCGGCAAGCGCATTGCGCAGAGCGGTGATGGTGGACTTCTTGTCGGCCGGGACGACGTAGATCGCCTCGAAGTCGTGGTCCACGTCGACGCCGAGCCGCGCCCACGGCTGACCCTTGTACTTCGCCGGGAGCGACGACGCATTGGTCGGCAGATCGGAGATGTGACCCCGGCTCGACTCGACGATGTACTCATCGCCGAGAAAGCCCGCGATCTTGGTCGCCTTGGTCGGCGACTCAACGATCACGAGGGTCCTGGTCGCTCCGTTAGCCACGTCTTCCTCTCCGATCGCGCACCCCAGCGGCGGGGCCGCACCGCCGAAGCGTACCGGAGGCGTCCAGCGGGCCAAGCCCGTCGGATGCCTCAGCCGCGCAGGAAGCCGTCGGCGATCAGGCCGCGCAGCCGCGGGGTGAGGTCGGTACGCAGGTCGCCCGCGTCGGCGTCGAGCAGCCCGGCGACGGCATCGACGATCACCCCGAGCGGCAGGTCGCCGTCGCAGGCACCCGCGACCGCGGCGAGCGCCGTGTCGGTCCGCACCGCGCGGCGCAGCCCGGCCCTGCGGCGCAGCAGCAGATGCTCGGGATCGGCGGCCCCGGGCCGGCCGATGGTCTCGGCATCGACATCGGGTGCGATGGTGAAGGTACGCCCGAACAGCTCGGCCTCGCCGAGCTGGGCCACCGGCGCCGCGTCCAGCCATTCGGCCAACGCACCGCCGACGGGCTGCTGGACCGCATGCGGCCAGGATTCGATCGCGATGTCGGAGGGCGTGGCGTCGTCGATCCGGCGGATCGTGATCCAGCCCATCCCGACGGCGGTGATGCCGAGCTCGGCGAAGTAGTCGAGCCAGCGGGCATAGGCATCGGCATAGCCCGGCGTACCGAACAGGCCGGCATCGGTGAGCCAGAGCTCGACATACTCAAAGGGGTCCAGCAGCTCCCGCTCGATGATCAGCGCCCGGACGCCGGCGGCGGGCAGCCAGTCGCGGAGCCGGCCGGCCCAGTCGCCGTCACGCTGGTGCGCCCAGTTGCCGAGGATCTGCAGGGTGCCGCCCGGGGCCAGGTGCTCCAGCCCGGCGGTGATCACCTCGCGGACCAGCTCGTCCCCGGTGCGGGTGGCCTCGCGGTAGGTGAGGCGGCGGTCGTCGTCGGCCGGCGGGGCGATCACATAGGGCGGGTTGGTGATGATCAGGTCGAAGGTCTCGCCGGCGACCGGTTCGTACAGATCGCCCTCGCGCAGATCCACCGCCACCTGGTTGAGCGCGGCGGTCCAGGCGGCCAGCCGGATCGCGCGCGGATTGAGATCGGTGGCGATGATCTCGTCGGCGTGCGCGGCGAGGTGCAGGGACTGCACGCCGCAGCCGGTGCCCAGATCGAGGGCCCGGCCGATCGGGCGCCGGATGGTGAGCTGTGCCAGCGTGGTGGAGGCCGAGGAGACGCCGAGCACGTAGTCCGGACGCATCGGGCCGGCCGGTCCGTCGAGACCCGGGGTGAGATCGGAGACGATCCAGCGCGGCTGCTCGTCGTCGGTGGCATATGGCCGCAGGTCGATCGCGGCGCGGAGGCCGTCGGGGGCGCAGCGGACGATGTCGAGAGCGAGCAGGGTGTCCGTCAGACCGGGCAGCGCCCGGTCGACGTGCTCGGCCGGTGCCGGCTGCTGCAGCAGGAACAGCCGGATCAGCGTGGCGAGCGGGTCGCCGGCCTCGCCGAGCGCGCGCCGGGCGGGCATCGTCTGGTTGCGCCCGAGGCCGGCCTGTCCGGCCTCGCCGATCCGCCGCAGCACGCCGTCGACGGTGTAGCCGGCGGCCTCGAAGGCCTCCCGGAGCCGCTTCGCGGGAAAGTCCATGCGCCAACCGAAGCGGATGCGCGCCGGTCGGGCAAGCGGGCGGCGGTGGAGGTGGCGGGTCGGCTCGCGCCTCCCGGGTGGACTCGCGCCTGCCGGGTCGGCTCGCGCCCGGGATCTGTCATCGGCCGAGCGGACGGCAACCTCGCCGAAACCGACCACTCGCACGGGTAATGGCGAGGATCGGGCCAGAGCGACAGCACAAACTCCGGCGAGTGGTCGCTTCCGGCGGGGGTGCCAGCGCGCCGCCAGTCCCAGGCCCGCCGCCACAACCCGGGCGAGTGGTCACTTCCGGCGCGAACACACCCAACCCGCCCGCCACAACCCCGGCGAGTGGTCACTTCCGGCGCGAATACGCCCAACCCGCCCGCCACAACCCCGGCGAGCGGTCGCTTCCGGCGCAGTAGGCCGAGTCCGGCCGCCGGCCACAGCCCAGTCGCCACAACCCGGGCGGGCGGTCACTTCCGGCGCGAATACGCCCAACCCGCCCGCCACAACCGGGGCGAGTGGTCGCTTTCGGCGCGGACAAGCCGAGCCCGGCCGGCCACAACCCCGACGAGTGGTCGGGTGCGATCAGGAGGTGAGTACGTCGCGCAGGTCGTCGACGACGGCGGGATCCTCGATGGTGGAGGGCACGACGGCGTCCTTGCCGTCGGCGATCTCCCGCATCGTCTTGCGCAAGATCTTGCCCGAGCGGGTCTTCGGCAGGGCCGCGACCACATCGACCCGGCGCAGCGCGGCCACGGCGCCGATCTCGTCCCGGACGAGCTGGACCAGTTCGGCGGCGAGTTGATCAGGCTCGACCGACTGCCCCTCCTTCAACACCACGAACCCGCGCGGCACCTGACCCTTCAGCTCGTCGGCGACACCGATCACCGCACACTCGGCCACCGCGGGATGGGTGGCGAGCACCGCCTCCATCGCCCCCGTGGACAGGCGGTGCCCGGCAACATTGATCACGTCATCGGTGCGGCCGAGGATGGTCAGGTAGCCGTCCGCGTCGATCACGCCGCCGTCGCCGGTGGAGTAGTAGCCGGGATAGGCCTTCAAATAGGAATCGATCATGCGTTGCGGGTCGCGCCACACCCCGGCCAGCGTGCCCGGTGGCAGCGGGAGCCTGATCGCGATCGCGCCCTCGGTGTCCGGGCCCACCCGCTCGCCATCGGGACCGAGGACCGCGACGTCGTAGCCCGGCACCGGGACCGACGGCGAGCCCGGCTTGATCGGCATCGGCTCCAGCCCGCGCAGGTTCGCCGCGATCGGCCAACCGGTCTCGGTCTGCCACCAGTTGTCCACCACGGGTACGCCGAGCTTCTCCCCCGCCCAGGTCAGCGTGTCGGGATCCGTCCGCTCACCCGCCAGGAACAGCGTCTGCAGGCTCGACATGTCGTGCGCGGCCACCAGTTCGGCGTCGGGATCGACCTTGCGGATCGCCCGGATCGCCGTCGGTGCGGTGAACAGCGCCTTGACGCCGTGTTCGGCGACCACCTTCCAGAAGGCGCCCGCGTCGGGCGTACCGACCGGCTTGCCCTCGTACAGCACTGTCGTCGCACCGGCGATCAGCGGGCCGTAGACGATGAACGAATGCCCGACGACCCAGCCGACGTCGCTGGCGGTGAACATCACCTCGCCCGGCCCGATGTCGTAGATGGTGCGCATCGCGTAGGCCAGGGCGACCGCGTGTCCGCCGTTGTCGCGGACGATCCCCTTCGGCTTCCCGGTGGTGCCGGAGGTGTAGAGGATGTAGAGCGGATCGGTCGCGGCGACGTCGGCCGCCGGAGCGGGCTTGATCGCGGTGGAGCGCATCAACTGGGCGAAGTCGAGATCGCGACCCTCCTTGAGCTCGGCGGGCGCCTGTTCGCGCTGCACCACGATGCAGTGCTCGGGCGCATGGTCGGCCCGTTCGAGCGCCTTCTCCAGAATGGGGTGGTACTCGACGACGCGGCCGGGCTCCAGCCCGCAGGAGGCGGAGATGATCACCTTCGGCTCGGCGCCGTCGATCCGGGCGGCCAGCTCGCTCGGCGCGAACCCGCCGAAGACCACCGAGTGGATCGCCCCGATCCGCGCGCAGGCGAGCATCGACATCACGGCCTCGGGGATCATCGGCTGGTAGATGATCACCCGGTCACCCCGCTCCACGCCGAGCGCGCGCAGCACCCCGGCGAGCTTGGCGGTGTGCTCGAGCAGTTCGGCGTAGGTATAGGTACGCCGGGCACCGGTCATCGTCGAATGCTGGATCAGCGCCGGCGCATCGGCGCGGCCGTTGATCACGTGTCGGTCGAGGGCGTTGTAGCAGGTGTTCAGGATCCCGTCGGCGAACCAGCGCGGCACCGGCTCCTCGTCGGTCAGCACCTGCTCGGGCGGCCGGAACCAGTCGATCGCTCGGGCCTGCTCGCCCCAGTAGCCCCGGGGATCGGCCAGGCTCTGGTCGAACTCCTCGCGATAGCCCATCGGTACGCTCCTCTCGCCCGGCCCGGTCCGGGCGTCCGGCCGGGTGTCAGTCCAACCGGCGGGCCGGGGTCTCGTAGTCGATCTCGACATCGACCTCGACCACGTCGACCTCGGCGACCGCACCCTCGCCGGCTCCGCCGCCCGGGCCGACCGGCGGCGATCCCTGATCGGAGTCGTCGGCGATCGCGATATCGCGGCGGCTGGAGATCACGACGGCGACGATGATCACGGCCAGCGCCGCGAGGGCGATGGCGTACCGGATCGGATTGTCCTGACCGGCGAGCGCCGAGAGCCCGACCACGGCGGGGGCGATCAGCAGCGCCACCAGGTTCATCACCTTGATCAACGGGTTGATCGCCGGGCCAGCGGTGTCCTTGAAGGGGTCGCCGACGGTGTCGCCGATCACGGTGGCCTCGTGGGCGGGGCTGCCCTTGCCGCCGTGATAGCCGTCCTCGACCAGCTTCTTGGCGTTGTCCCAGGCACCGCCGGAGTTGGCGAGGAAGACCGCCATCAACGTGCCGCAGGCGATGGTGCCGGCCAGGTAGCCGGCCAGCGCCGGTGCCCCCAGGCCGAAGCCCACCGCGATCGGGGCGAAGATCGCCAACAGGCCCGGGGTGGCCAGCTCGCGCAGCGAGTCCCGGGTCACGATGTCGACGACGCGCCCGTATTCGGGCTTGCCGGTGCCCTCCATGATCCCCGGGATCTCGCGGAACTGGCGGCGTACCTCCATCACGACCGCGCCGGCCGCCCGACCGACGGCGCTGATCGCCAGGCCGGAGAACAAGAAGACCACCGATGCGCCGACGATGATGCCGACGAGGGTGGACGGCACGTACACCGCGGCGCTCTCGACGAAGGCGGCATAACGATCACCGAGCACCTTGCCGATGGAGTCGGTGTAGGAGCCGAACAGCGCGGTCGCGGCCAACACGGCGGTGGCGATGGCGATGCCCTTGGTGATCGCCTTGGTGGTGTTGCCGACGGCGTCCAGGTCGGTCAGGGTCTGCGCGCCGGCGCCGTCGACCTCACCGGACATCTCGGCGATGCCCTGGGCGTTGTCGCTGACCGGCCCGAAGGTGTCCATCGCGACGATCACGCCGACGGTGGTCAGCAGGCCACAGCCGGCGAGGGCGATGGTGAACAGGCCCGTCACCCCGACCCCGCCGAGCAGGAACGCGCCGAGCACGCCGGCCGCGATCACCAGCGCGGTGTAGACGGCCGACGACAGCCCGAGCGAGATGCCGGACAGCACGACCGTGGCGGCGCCGGTGAGCGAGGTCTTGCCGACGTCACGGACCGGGCGCTTGTCGGTGCCGGTGTAGTAGCCGGTCAGCGCCAGAATCACCACGGCCAGCAAGATCCCGATCAGCACGGCGCCGAAGGCGACGACCCGCGGGTCGTCGATCGGCCCGGCGAACTCGGTGACGCCGAGATCGGCGAAGCGCGCCGGCAGATAGGTCCAACAGGCGATCGCGGTGAGGGCGGCCGAGACCAGCGCCGAGAGGTAGAAGGCGCGGTTGATGGTGGTCAGGCCGCTGACTCCCTGCCGCGGCCGGGTCAGGAAGACGCCGATCAGCGCGGTGATCACGCCGATCGCCGGGATGATCAGCGGGAAGACCAGACCCTCGGAGCCGAAGGCCGCCCGGCCGAGGATCAGCGAGGCGACCAGGGTCACGGCATAGGACTCGAACAGGTCGGCCGCCATGCCCGCACAGTCGCCGACGTTGTCGCCGACATTGTCGGCGATGGTCGCGGCATTGCGCGGGTCGTCCTCGGGGATGTTCTGCTCGACCTTGCCGACCAGGTCGGCGCCGACATCGGCGGCCTTGGTGAAGATACCGCCGCCGACGCGCATGAACATCGCGACCAGCGCCGCGCCGAAGCCGAAGCCCTCGAGCACGATCGGCGCATCGCCCCGGAAGATCAACACGACGAGCGCGGCCCCGAGCAGGCCGAAGCCGACGGTCGCCATCCCGACGCAGGCTCCGGTGCGGAAGGCGACCCGCATGGCGTCGGCCGGCTTGTCGGTACGCGCGGCCTCGGCGACCCGGACGTTGGCCCTGACGGCGAGCCACATGCCGAGGTAGCCGATCATGGCCGAGGCGAAACCGCCGACCAGGAAGGCCGCGGAGCGCGAGATCCGCAACACCCACTGCATCCCCGGATCCTCGGCCTCGGCGGGCAGCGCCAGCAGCAGTACGAATGCCACCACCGCGAAGACGCCGAGGGTGCGGAACTGCCGGGCCAGGTACGCCGCCGCGCCCTCCTGCACCGCGGTGGCGATGGCGCGCATGCCCGGTGTGCCGTCGGGGGCGCGAAGCACCTGCCCGCGGAACACCAGGGCCATCGCGATGGCGATACAGGCGATCACCGCCACGACGACCACGATGGTCAGGTTGGCGCCCTCGAGGACTGCGATTCCCGGCTCCACGTCGACCTCCCCTGGCCGGCCACGTTGCCGGCGTTGGTGTTGAGCTGTCTCCTGGCCCCCAATGACTGGTCCGGAGTATAGGAGTCACAGCCTGCCGCCGCTGTGACCGAGGTCACGCGGCGGCAGGCACGCAGTCTGGCGCATGGCGCGGCCGGCCACAAGCCGGGCCGCCGCGTGCCGTCAAGGTGGCGCGGAGGCGGTCTCCAGCCGGCCGGCGTGGGCGGTGGCGACGACCTCTCGCGGCAGGCCGGCGAACGGTGCGCGGACCGCGACCGCGACCCGCACCGAGACGACGTGGTCGATCGAGTCGCCGGCCATCGAGCAGTCGAGCAGTCGAACGGCATTGGCGCTCGCCGCCCGCTGGGCGGCCGCGCAGGCGTCGCCGCCGGATCGGACGGCGATGGCACCGGACAGCGCGACCGCGTCCGCGGCGGCCCGGGCGTGCGCCTGCGGGATGCGGTAGCCCGTCGCGACGGCGAGGGCCGCGGCGAGCATCAGCGCGACGATCATGGCCGCCAGCAGCAGCATCGTCCCGGAGCCGCGCTCGTCGCCCGGGCGCCCCGGCCCGCGCCTCATTCGCCCGGCTCCAGCAACACGACCGAACGCGCCCGCAACGAGACTGGCGGCGCCGCTTCCAGCGGCCGGTAGTCCAGGCGCACCGTGGTGACCACCTGACCCCCCTCGCGCACCGTCTCCACGCTGGCCCCGCGCGGCGCCCGGCCGCGCGCCCGGTCGGCGGCGGCGCGGTCGCCGCGGGCCTCCTGCCGGGCCACCTCCGAGGCCACGTCCGCACAGCGCACCTGCTGGGTGAGACCGCCGATCAGCCAGGCGATGGCGACCGCGACCATGATCACCGCGAGCGTGCCCAGCGCGATCTCCGCGGTGACCATGCCCCGCTCGCGGCGGTCGGGCGGGCGTCGCGTGGGCGCGAGCGGTGTCGCGTTGCCTCGGTGCGGGATCATCTCGCTGCCTTCCGTCGTGGTGGGAGGTCGCGCGTGCCGGTGTGGGCGCCGCGACGAGTTGCCGCGGGGTCGCCGTCGTCGGCGCCCCGCGGCTTCGCTCGCTCAGGGGCGGGTCGTCGGCGGCGCACCCGTGCCGAACGGATCGAGGCCCGTGAAGAGCCCGATCAGCCAGATGATGAACTCGACGAGCATCCGCTGCACATTGGGATCGGTGAGCACCTTCAACAGCACCCCGGCGAACGAGACCGCCGCCACCGTGCCCACCGCGTACTCCGCCGTGCTCATGCCACGCTCGTCGCGCCCCGGGCGCGGGTGAACGGCCACCAGCTCCCCTCCGGCCGCGGGACGCTCACCGACGGCGTCGGCGACGCCGTCGGCCCCGCGGTTGATCTTCTCCGCTTCGTTGATCATGATCTTCCTTCCCTGATGTCCCCGGACCCCGGGCGCCATCGCCGCGCCCGACGCCTGACCCGATCGGGTCGTTCAGACAGTCGGATCCGGGCGGAGTGTTTTGTCGCCGACGGCTGAATCTGTGGATGACCGGGGGCGGTTGCCGAGCTGTGGACAACGCCGCGGTCGGCGCGGACATCGCAACCGGTGGCTGACGGGAGCGGGTGATCATCCGCACGGCCGCAACGCCGGGGCGGCCATCTCGGGCGCCGCCGATCAGGCGGGCAGCAGCATCATCACGGCACCGGCCACGATGGGCACGACGCCGATCAGGAAGAACGCCGGCAGGAAGCACAGCGCCACGGGCAGGACCGCGCGCACGCCGGCCGTGCGTGCCCGCTCCTCGAGCGCCGCCCGGCGATCGGCGCGGGCATCGTGGGCGTGCTGGCCGAACAACTCGGCGAGAGGTGCGCCGGATTCGGCCGAACGAGCGGCATCGCGGGCCAACCGCCCGAGCTGATCATGGTCGACCAGCGCGCGCCAGGCGGCGGCGTCGCCCTCGCCCAGCTCCAGCCGGGCGGTGACTCGGCCGAGCTCGCGACCCAGCGGCCCCGGCAGCATCGCCGTCACCTTCGGCAAGGCGCGGCGCAGCGGCAGCCCGGCCGCCAGGCAGCTCGCGAGCAGGTCGAGCGCGACGGGCAACTCCAGCACGATGCGATGGCGCTCGCGCGCCAGGGCGGCCGGTTCGAGGCGACCGAGGGCGACGATGACGGCGACGGCCACCAGCCCGCCGACCGCCACTCCGGGAGCCGCGCCGAGGCCCGACGCGAGCCATGCCGCGACCGTGCCCGCGCCGACACCCGCCGCCAGCCTGGTCGGCAGGGCGATCCGCGGCCCGCCGTCCGCCGTGGCATCCGAGACCGCCGGTCGGAGCCGACCGCGTGCCCGGTCGGGGGCCGGCACGCCGAGCCACAAGAACGCACCGACGGCAGCGGCGGCGACCAACCAGCTCGCACTCATCTGTCCTCGCCTCCACCTGTCGGGGCCCCGTCCTCCCCGGTGCCGGCAATCCGCTCGCTCCACAGCACACCCGCCACGGCGAGGACCACCCCGCCGAGCAGGCACGCCTGGCCGGCCAGCGTCCCGGTCAGAAAGCCGAGCGGGTCGCCACCGACCGCGAAGCCGATGGCCAACCCGGCCGCCGGAAGCACCGCCAGCAGCCGGCCGGTCAGCCGGGGCGCGGCCAGCTCCGAGCGAACGGACCGGTCGAGGTCTCGCGCCTGCCGGACGTTCTCCGCGATCCGCTCCAACAACGGCCCGGCGGGCGCACCCAGGCTCGTGATCAGCGACCACGCGCGTGCCAGATCGGCCAGCCCGGCCGCCCCCGGCGCGCGGGCCGCCGCGAACAGCACCCGAACCGGATCGCCGCCGAGCCGCGCGGTGGCCGCGGCGGGCCCGAGCACCGCGTACTCCGCCGCGGCGTCCTCCAGTGCGCTGCCGGGCATGGCGCCGCTGCGCAGATGCTGCGCGATCACCTGACAGGCCTCCGCCACCTGGTCGCGACGGGCGGCGGCACGCCGGGCACGAAACTGAGCGCGCGCCACCAGCACGACCGCCGCCACCACCAGCACCGCCGACAGCGACAGCAGCACCGCGCCGGGGCCGGCGGCGGCATACCCGGCGACCATGATCACGGGTGCTGCGATCCCCAACCATCGCCAGCGGCCCGCTCGCCGCACGCGGCCCGGCAGCGGTGCCGTGAGCCGATCGGTCGGCGCCCGCGCGCCGCACCAGCCGATGGCTGCGAGCGCGGCCGCGAGCGCCGCGAGACCGACCAGCACCGGGCTCATCGGCCGAGCACCCGCTCCAGCCGGGCGCAACCCGGGCCGCGCCGCGCGCCGGTGTCGTCGAACAGCAGCGCCGGCTCGGCGCGGACGAACTCGCCGTCTCGCCGCGCCACGCTGATCTGGGCCACCTGCCGGTGTCCGCTCGGCCCGCGGCGGATGTGCACGAACACCTCGACCGCGGAGGCCAGCTGCGCGTGCACCGCATTGCGGTCCAGGCCGCCCAGGGCGGCCAGCGCCTCGATCCGGGCCGGCACGTCGTCGGCGGAGTTGGCGTGCACGGTGCCACAACCGCCCTCGTGGCCGGTGTTCAGGGCGGTCAGCAGATCGCAGATCTCGGCACCGCGGGCCTCCCCGAGCACAACCCGGTCGGGCCGCATCCGCAGCGCCTGGCGGACCAGGACGGCGAGCTCGACGGCACCGATCCCCTCGCCGTTCGGTGGCCGAGCCTCGAGCCGCACACAGTGGGGATGGTCGGGGGCCAGCTCGCGGGAGTCCTCGACGATCAGCAACCGCTCGCGGTGCGGCACCAGTCCGAGCAGTGCGGCGAGGAGGGTCGTCTTCCCCGTACCGGTGCCGCCGCTGACCAGGTACGCCACACGCACCGCGACGACCTGCCGCAAGACATCGGCCGCCACGGGATGCAGCGAGCCGCGCTCGACCCACTCGTCGAGGGACAGGTGGATCCGGGACGGCACGCGCAGGGACAGACAGGTGCCCGGCGCGGCGAGCGAACCGAGCACGGCGTGCACCCGGACCCCGTCGTTCATCCGCGCGTCCACGTACGGGCTCGCGTCGTCGAGCCGGCGCCCCGCGGAGGCGGCGAGACGGGCCGCCAGGCGCCGGACGTCGGCATCGGAACCGAACCGGATGGCGGTCTGCTCCAGCCCCGATCCGCGGTCGACGAACACCTGATCCGGACCGTTGACCAGCACATCGGTCACGCCCGGCTCGCGGAGCAGGGCATCGAGCGGGCCGGCACCGAGGGTGTCGCGGCGCAGCTCGGCGACGGTCTCCAGCACCGCGCTGTCGGTGACCGCCATCCCGCAGCGCCGCATCGCCGAGGCGACGTCGGCGGCCGTGGGGGCACGCCCCAGCGTGGCCAGATCGGGCCGGAGTCGATCAAGATCAACGGCGCTCACGGGACCGCCCCGATACCGGCGGCGAGTTGCTCGACCCGCCGCCGCCAGCGCCGCCCGGCAGCGCCGAGCGGCCCGGCGCCGTGCTCGATCCCCGGCCCGAGCTGACGGTCCTCCGGCACCGACCCCAGCCACGGCGCACCCAGCAGTTCGGCCACCTGGCGACCCCCGAGATCGCTCCACGGCCGCTCACGGGTGATCACACGCACCGCGGCCGATCGCCCGAGCCGCTCGCCGGCGCGCCGCGCCGCGGCGACGGACCAGACATCGCAGCCGGCCAGCAGCCACACCTCTCCCGCGTGACGCAACACCTGCTCGGCCAGCGGCCCGCCCCCGCGACCAAGATCGACGATCACCGCGTCGTGTCCGCGAGCGGCGGAGCGCAGGACCGCGGAAACCGCCGCGCCGTCGGGCTCGCCCGCGCCCGACCGACTGGCGGCCAGCACACCGACGCCCTCACGGCGCGGCAGCTCCCGACCAAGATCGGCAACGAAGCCGCGCGCCGTCGCAAGCCGGTCCCAGCGCCAGCCGGGCTCCTGCTCCACACCGAGGACAAGATCAAGACCGCCACCGTCCGGGTCGGCGTCGATCACGATCACCGATCCGCGCGCGGCCAGACCCTGCGCCAGCCCGACGGCCAAGGTGGACGCGCCGACCCCGCCGGAGCCGCCCGCGATGGCGAGCACCGAGGCGCCGCCGGACTCGACGACGCCGTCTCCGGCGAGCACCGAGCTCAGCCACTCCACCCCCGCGGGCAGGGCCAGCGTGGTGGCTCCCAGAGGCTGTGACCACCCGCACAGTGCGGCGCGATCCGCCTCGTGGCCGAGCAACACCACGCCGGGCCGCCGGGGCAGCAACTGCTCGGTCACCCCGCGCGCCTGGTCCAGCCCCACCAGCACCGACGGGCTGGCGTGCCACAGGCGCCGCGCCGCGCCCGGCTCGTCGACGACGGCCGGCTCGACACCGGCCACGGCCGCGGACGCCAGGACTTGATCAAGCAACAGCGGATCGGCGGTGATCACCAGCGGATCGGCCTCGGCAACACCCATGTGACCACGCTGCGGCGCCCGTCAACCGGGCACCAGACCCGCCGCCCGATCTGTGGACAATTCGGCGCAATCCGTTGCCTGTGGACAATTCACAGCGATCGGGGTCTTCCCTTCCGGGCGGCGGAGGGGTACAACTGGTGCAAGGCCTTCACAACGGAACAGGTACCCACGCGGCGACCAGAACCATCCATGGGTTGCTGAGTTCCGAGGCTTGCCTCGGCCAGCATTGATGAACTGCACGCATGGTCACCTCGGTTCCCATGTGCAGGGCGGCGCCCGTCGTGAGACGGGCGCCGTTTCTTGCGCGAGCCCGGCTTGACCTCCCGTGACACGCCAGCTCCGGCGTACCGATGAATCAGCTCCGGTGAGTCAGTTCTGGCGTACCGGCGACACTTCGACCCCGTGGGCGAACGCGTCCGCGCAGTGCAGGATCCACGCGCGTACCCCGGTCCCGCCGGCCGCATAGCCGGCCAGTGCCGCGTGGTAGCTCGCGCCCGCGGCCAGATGCCCGGCCTCGGGGACCAGCACCCCCGCGGGGTCGAGGCCCGATCCGATCTGCACCAGCCGCTCGGCGGCGCGCGCCACCAGGCCGCTGCCCGGCCCGAACGCGCGCGTGCTGGCGATCTCGGCGTGGACCACCGCGCCGAGCACCAGGGCGGGGGCGGCGGTGCGCCCGGCGATCAGCGCGTACAGGTCGGCCATCCGGCCCGCCGCGGGGCGTTGCAGCCGCCCGAGAGCATCGTCGTCCAGCACCCCACGCGCGGCGAGGGTGTGCAGCCGTGCCAGCACCCGGCCGGGCTCGCCGCGAAACTCCGCGGCCAGCCCGACCAGTTCCGTGCTCAACCGGACCGATCCCGCGGTCCAGTCGCGGCCGTCGTCGGCCTCGATCGCGGCCGACGCGCGGGCGGCAGCCAACAGCGCGCGCGCCGAGACCTCCGGCGAGATCGCGCGCAGGCCGCGGTCCCGCAACACGGCGTCGGCGGCGTCGCGGGCGGACGCGACCGCGGACGGTACGCCCTCCGCGCGCGCGAGCCGCCCGAGCGGGTCGTCGGGCCTCGGGCCATCGGTGTGAGCCATCGCGCCGAGTCTGCCAGCCCGCCTCGGGGGTCGGCGGACGACTAGGGTTTCGGCATGAGCACCCGGCCTACCCCCTTCGGAGCCGACAGCGTCCGTTGGGCCCTTCCGCACGAGGGGATGCGGGTGCTCGCGCTGGGCCGGCTCGGCGGCCTGGCGGAGCTCGCGTCGGCTGCCGGTTGCCTGGTCACCGCGCTCGAGGGGACCGCCGCCGAGGCCCAGCGGATGGCCGGACGGGTGAACGGCGGGGCGGTCCGGGCCAGCGACGAGGACCTGCCCTTCGCCCCCCACACCTTCGACCGGGTGCTGATCGGCGAGGGCTTCGCCGCCGGCCGTTCCCGCGCCCGCGCGCTGCCGGAGATCGCCCGGGTGCTGCGCGCCGGCGGCCGGGTCGTGCTGGCGCTGAACAGCCGCGACGACACCGTGCCCTGGGTGAAGCGCCTCGCGCGACTGGTCCAGCAACTCGACTCCACCGCGATGCGCGGCGACTACGGCACGGACGCGATCGAGGCCATCGAACGCAGCGAGCATTTCGCCCCGGCCGAGCACCGGACCTGGCGCAACTGGGTGCCGATCGACCGCGGCGGCCTGCTGGACATGGTCGCCAGCCGGCCGACGGTGCAGCGCCAGCCCGAGGCCGAGCGGGACCGCGTGCTCGGCGAGATCGCGGCGCTCTACGACAGCAGCGCCCGCGTACCCGATCCCCTCCTACTCCCCTTCCAGACCGTCGCCTGGGCGGCCACCGTCGACCATTCGCGGCTGGATCTCAGCCACGTCACCGAGAGCGTGCAGATCCGGATCGACCACTGAGCGGCTCGGCGACGGCGGGTACGCGACCCAGGTAACGGAATCACAACGAACCCGCGAGCCGACATACCGACCGCCGATCGGGGCATGCGATGCTGCCCGGGGCCGACAGGGCTTCCCCGGGGCCGACAGGAGGGTCGACGATGACTGATCCGGCATACGAGGCGGAGAGCCCGCGCGAGCATCAGGCGTACCAACGCATCGCCGAGAGCGCGGAGTTTGCCACTCTGCGCAAGCGATATCTGTCCTTCGTCGTACCGGCCACGGTGGTGTTCATGGCCTGGTACATCCTCTACGTGATCTGCAACAACTGGGCCCGCGGCTTCATGAACACGCCGGTGATCGGTCACATCAACGTCGCGGTGGTCTGGGGCCTGCTGCAGTTCGTCTCGACCTTCGCGATCGCGGCGCTGTACGCCAACTACACCAAGAAGAAGCTCGATCCGCTCGCCACCGAGCTGCGCGAGGGCTTCGAGCGGGAGGTCGAGCGGTGAACACCAGCAGCATGCTGACGATCGGGCTGTTCCTCGCCGTCGTCGCCCTGACCATCGGGATCACGATCTGGGCCTCGCGCAACACCAAGGGCGCTGCGGACTACTACGCCGGCGGTCGCGGCTTCTCCGGATTCCAGAACGGCCTGGCCATTGGCGGCGACTACATGTCCGCGGCGTCGTTCCTGGGCATCTCCGGCGCGATCGCGCTCTACGGCTACGACGGCTTCCTCTACTCGATCGGCTTCCTGGTTGCCTGGCTGGTGGCGCTGCTGCTGATCGCCGAGCTGTTGCGCAACTCCGGGCGCTACACGATGGGTGACCAGCTCGCCTACCGGATGCGGCAGGTGCCGGTGCGTACCGCCGCCTCCGCCTCCACGATCGTGGTGTCGATCTTCTATTTGCTGGCCCAGATGGTCGGCGCCGGATCGCTCGTCGCCCTGCTGCTCGGGGTGACCGGCAACCAACTCCTGCAGAACATCGTGATCGTGATCGTCGGCGCACTGATGATCATCTATGTCACCTTCGGCGGGATGAAGGGCACCACCTGGGTGCAGATCGTCAAGGCCGTGCTGCTGATGATCGGCTCTTTGTTGATCACGATCCTGGTGCTGGCGATGTTCCGGTTCAACATCTCCGACCTGCTCGCCGCCGGCGCGGAGAATGCCGGCAAGGGCGAGGCCTTCCTGCAGCCCGGCCAGCTCTATGGCAAGGACCTGGTCGGACAGTTCGACTTCTTGTCGCTCGGCCTGGCCCTGGTGCTCGGCACCGCCGGCCTGCCGCACATCCTGATCCGCTTCTACACCACGCCGACGGCAGCCGCGGCGCGCAAATCGGTGTTGTGGGCGATCGGTCTGATCGGGGCCTTCTACCTGATGACCCTGGTGCTCGGCTTCGGCGCCGCCGCGCTGCTCGACACCGGTGACGGATCGGCGGTACGCAAGTCCAGCGGCAATGTGGCATCCCCGCTGCTCGCCGAGGCCGTCGGCGGTGGCCCCGGCAGCATCGGCGGCGCGGTGCTGCTGGCCCTGATCTCCGCGGTCGCCTTCGCGACCATCCTGGCGGTCGTGGCCGGCCTGACGCTGACCTCGGCGACCTCGGTCGCTCACGACCTGTACGCGACGGTGATCAAGAAGGGCCGGGTCAGCGAGGGCCAGGAGGTACGCGTGGCGCGGATCGCCGCCATTGTGATCGGCGCGATCGCGATCGGTCTGGCGCTGCTCGCCCAGGGCCTGAACATCGCCTTCCTGGTGGCGTTGGCCTTCGCGGTCGCCGCGTCGGCGAACCTGCCCGCCCTGCTCTACAACCTGTTCTGGAAGCGGTTCAACACGCTCGGCGCGGTGTGCAGCATCTACGGCGGGTTGATCATCACCGTCGGCCTGGTGATCTTCTCCCCGGTCGTCTCGGGCTCGGAGAAGTCGCTGATCCCGTGGGCCGACTTCGCCTGGTTCCCGTTGAACAACCCGGGTCTGGTGTCGATCCCCGCGGGCTTCCTGCTCGGTTTCATCGGCACGATGCTCGGCAAGGAGTCCGCCAGCGAGGAGGGTTACGCCGAGCTGTCGGTGCGCTCTCTCACCGGCGCCGGTGCCGAGAAGGCCGTCAAGCACTGACCGTCCCGCGCCGTCCCGGCCCGCCGGGCCGGGACGGACTCAGCGGATCCGGTCTCCGGACCGGGAATCGAAGAGGTGTACGCGGTCCGGGCGCGCCCCGAAGCGCACGGTGTCCCCGGGCCGCCAGTCGACCTCCGGCGGGGTCTGTACCAGCAGCGGCTGTTCCACTCCCCTGACCCGGACCGACGCCTGACCGAACTCGAGCAGGTCCTCGAAGTTGATCACGGCACCGCCGAGGCCGCCCGTGGCGTCGTCGCCGAGGACCTGGGTGTCCTGGGGACGCAGGCCGACCATCACGGTGTCGCCGAGCCGGGCATCGACCGCCGCGGTCTCCAGCACCCCGTCGCCGACCCGGACGGCGAGCCCGCCGTCTGCCCTGACCACCTCGCCGGCGAACATGTTGATCGCCGGCTCGCCGACGAACTCGGCGACGAAACGGTTGGCGGGGTCGTCGAAGACCTCGTCCGGCGTACCGAACTGCTGGATCACGCCCGCGTCCATCACCGCCATCCGGTCGGCCAGGCTCAGCGCCTCCAACTGATCATGGGTGACGACGATCGTCGTGTAGCCGAACTCCCGCTGCAGGAGCTTCAGCTCTCGCCGCACCCGCTGCCGGGCCGAGGCATCGAGGTGCCCGAGCGGCTCGTCGAGCAGCAGCACCGGGGGCTTGCGGATCAGCGCCCGGGCCAGCGCGACCCGCTGCTTCTGCCCGCTGGACAGCCCGGCCGGGCGTTGGTCGAGCAACTCGGTCATGTCCAGCCGCTTCGCGATCTCGTCGACCCGCGCATCGGCATCGGCGACCTTGCGCGCCCGGAGCCCGTAGGCGAGATTCTCCCGCACCGTCAGGGGCGGATACAGCGCGTAGCTCTCGAATCCCACGCCGACATTGCGCTTCCCCGGTGGCAGGTCACCGACCGAACGCTCGCCGATCAGGATCTCGCCCGACGTCACCGTCTCCAGCCCGGCGATCATCCGCAGCGTGGTGGTCTTTCCGCAGCCGGACGGGCCGAGCAGGGCGATCAGCTCGCCCGGCGCGATCTCCAGATCGATCGACTTGACGGCCTCGAACGACTCGCGACCGCGGCTGGCATAGATCTTGCGCAGCTTGTTCAGCACCAGCCGCTGCGGCGCGACACCCGATCCGGTCGCCCGCGACGTGACCGCCGTGCTCATCGTGCCTCCTTCGCCGGTCGCGGCGCCGCCGCCCCCAGCCGCTCGGTCTCCTCGCCGTCCCCGCCGGCGGCGAAGACGTGTACCTGGTGCAGCGGGACGCGCAGGCGTACCTGATCTCCCTCGGCGGGCCGCAACTCCGCGGCGTCGACGACAATCAGGTCGGTACCCGCGACATCGACGGTCAGTTCGATCTGCCGGCCGAGCCGCTCGGCCAGGCGTACCCGACCGGTCAGCTCGAGCGCCTCGCCAGGGCCCTGCTCGCCATGATCGACCTGGATCTCGCTCGGACGGAGCCCGAGCCGCACCCGATCACCCCGGCCGAGATCAAGATCGGCACCGGGCGTGAAGCTCGAACCCAGGGTCGATATCCGACCGTCGCTCACCTCTGCGTCGACGATGTTGATCTCCGGCTGGCCGAGGGCCTTGGCGACGAAGGTGTCCGCCGGCGTACGCCAGACCTCGGCCGGGCTGCCGATCTGTACCAGCCGTCCCGACCGCAGCACCGCGATCCGGTCCCCGAGCGCCAGCGCCTCCTGGTAGTCGTGGGTGACATACAAGGTGGTGGTGTCGGACATCTGGCCGAGCGACTTCAGCTCGGCCCGCATCGCGGCCCGCAGCTTGGCGTCCAGGTGGGACAGCGGCTCGTCCAGCAGATAGATGTCGGCCGGCCGGACCAGCACCCGGCCGAGCGCCGTGCGCTGCCGCTGACCGTTGGACAGCTCGCGCGGCAACCGTTCCAGCAGGTGATCGATGCCCAGGGTCTGGGTCACCGCGGCGATCCGGTCGCGCTGCTCGGATTCGGAATAGCGACCGGTACGCCCGGAGCGCAGCGGCGAGGCGAGGTTCTGCGCCACGGTTCGCTGCGGGTAGAGGGCATAGGACTCGAACGCCATCGCCACATTGCGGTGGTAGGGCTCGATCCCGGTCATGTCCCGGCCCGCGATCTCGACCGTGCCCTCGTCGGTCTCGACGAGCCCGGCGATGCCCTTCAGGGTCGTCGTCTTGCCCGCCCCGGAGGGCCCCAGGATGACGAAGAACTCGCCGTCGCCGACGGAGAAGTCCACCCCGTCCACCGCGGCCGTCTTTCCGTAGTGCTTGCGCAGTCCGCGCACCTGCAAGGTTGCCATCAGCTCTTCACCGCCCCGAAGGAGAGTCCGCGAACCAGGTAGCGCTGGATCGTCAGTGCGAGGATCAGCGGCGGGAGCGCCCCGAGCAGGGCCGCGGCCGCCGTGAGGTTGTAGTACGCCTGACCGCCGCCGCCGAGATAGCTGGTGATGGCCACGGTGACCGTCGATGCGGCGGAGTCGGCGAGGATCAGCGGGAACATGTAGTTGTTCCAGGCGAAGATGAAGGCCAGCAGCGCCGCGGCGGCGATGCCGGGCCGCACCATCGGCAGCGCGATCATCCAGAACGCCCGCCGCCGGGTGTAGCCGTCCAGCAGGGCCGCCTGCTCCAGGTCCTCGGGCAGGTCAGCGAAGTAGGACCGCAGGATCCACACCACCAGCGGCATGGTGACGAGCTGCAGCACCCAGATCATGCCGACCGAGGTGTCGAACAGCCCGATCTGGTTGTAGATCACGAACAGCGGCACGATCACCATCAGCTCGGGCGCGAACCGGAAGGACAACATCGTGAACATCAGGTCGTCGCTGCCGCGGAACTTCCAGCGCCCGGCCGCATAGGCCGCCGGGATGCCGATCAACAGCGACACCAGCACCGCGCCGCCGCAGTTCAGCAGGCTGGTCAGGATCGCGGTCTTGAAGTCGACGCTGGTCAGTTCGGTGCCGCGGTCGGTGAGCACGGTGACGAAGTTCTCGAGCGTCGGGGAGAACACGAAGTAGGTCGACGTCTGTTCCGCGGGCGTCTTCAGCGCCAGCAAGATCATCCACAGGATCGGGAACAGCGCGAAGACGAACCAGGCGATGATCGCCAGGTCGGCGACGATCCCGCCGCCGGTGATCCGACGCTGGCCGGGTTTGAGCTCTCGGGTTGCCATGATCACTCCTCCGCCCCGGCCGCGCGGCGCTGGGCCTTGCCGAGCACCGACACCAGGTAGCGCGCGGTGATGAAGACGATCACCCACAACAACAGCATGTAGGTGCTGCCGCGGGAGTAGTTCTGGAAGATGATCGAGTCCTCATAGGCCCCGATCTGCAGGGTACGCGTGGCGATGCCCGGGCCGCCCGCGGTGAGGACGTAGATGTGGTCGAAGACCTTCAGGCAGTCCATGAAGCGGAAGATCACGGCGACCAGGATGTAGGGCCACATCATCGGCAGCATGAGCCGGCGGAAGGAGTACCACCAGCCCGCACCGTCCACGTCCGAGGCCTCGAACGGTTCGCGTGGCAGCGACCGGATCCCAGCCAGCACGAGGATCGCGACGAACGGCGTGAAGATCCAGACATCGACGATGATCGAGGACCACAGGGCCATGTCGCGGCTCAACCAGTCGAAGGACGAACCGAGCCCCAGCACGTAGTTCAGGACGCCGAACTGCGGGTTGAACATCAGCTTCCAGATCACGCCGGCGATCACCGGGGCGATCATCAGCGGCAGGATCAGCACCCGCTCGAAGATCCGCCCGACCAGCGAGGACCGGTTCAGCAGCAGCGCGATGATCACGCCGAGCACGGTCTCGACGACGGTGGCCACCACCGCGTAG
The DNA here is from genome assembly GCF_054073625.1 of Naumannella huperziae. Classification (NCBI taxonomy): domain Bacteria; kingdom Bacillati; phylum Actinomycetota; class Actinomycetes; order Propionibacteriales; family Propionibacteriaceae; genus Naumannella; species Naumannella huperziae. The sequence goes on from NZ_JBSXPH010000001.1 coordinate 230,778, forward strand.
GTCAGGGTGATCCGGACCGACGCCCAGAAGTCGGTGTCGCCGAGCACGGAGACGAAGTTGGCGAATCCGACGAACCGTGGGTCGGGGTTGGCCGCCGAGTAGTTCAGGAACGCATAGATGGCCCCGAGCACGAACGGGTAGAGGATGCCGATGACGACCAGCACGGCCGGCACGGACAGCAGGTAGGGCCGCATCCGGCGGCGCCAGCCGGGGACCGGCGTACCGGAATCGCCGGCACGGCCGGATCCGGCCCGATGATCATCGGGCGATCCGGTGTCGGGCTTTTCGCCCGCGGGGGCAGTCATCGTCGACTCCCTTCCATGGTTGGGTCGGCGCGCGGCCGCTCAGACGTTGACCTTGGAGGCGGCGGTCCGGGCGAACGACTCCAGCCGTTCGACCGGATCGCTGCCGGAGTAGATGTCCTGGAGGGCGACCGCCCAGCCCTGGGTGGTCTCGAAGAACTTGGTCTGCGGGGTGAACTGGATGGTCGAGGAGTCGATCACGGTCTCGAACGCCTCCAGATAGCCGGGGAACGCGCCGAGGGTCTGCTTGAAGGCGCCGTCGAAGACCGAGGCCCGGGTCGGGTCGGCGAAGGCGGAGCGGGTGGCGGCCGACATCGCCTCCTTCCCGGTGGCCCACTGGATGAACAACCAGGAGGCCAGCTTGTTCGGCGAGGCCGAGTTCATCGCCAGCGACCAGGTCCACAGGTTGGTGGCGTAGCTGCCGCCGGGGCCGGCCGGCCCCGGGTGCCAGGCCAGGTTGCCCGCCTCGGCGCTCGCGCCGGGCAGGTTCTGCGGATAGGTCGCGCTGTCGGCGTCGTAGACCATCATGGCGCTGCCGTTGCCGAGGTCGCGGGTGCAGTCGGGGTACTCATAGGTCGTCCAGGACACGGGCCCGGCGAGCTGGGCCAGCTCGACCCACTGCTTCTGGAACTCGATCGCCTCGGGCGTCGCCATCCCGGGCCGCAGCGTGCCGTCGACCACCTCGTAGTCCTTGGCGCCCATCCGCGAGTACTGGGTCATGAAACCCGGGTGGATGGTCGCCCACGACTTCGAGCCGCGGAACGAGACCCCGTAGTGGCCGTTGGCCCGATCGGTCAGGTCGACCGCGAGCTGCCGGAAGTTGTCCCAGTCGTCGGCAGGCTTGATCCCGCGGGAGTCGAAGAAGGCCTTGTTGTAGCAGATCACATTGTTCTCGAAGCCCCACGGGATGGCCCACTGGCCGCCCGTGCCGAGCGGTGAGCCGAGCCGGAAGTCCCACGACGTGGCGCGGCGCAGTCCCTCGTAGATGTCTTCGAAGTCGTACTCCGCGCTGGTCGCGGCGCTGTTGTCGATCCACGGGCGCAGATCCTCCAGCCACCCCGGCGGCCCGTACTGCCAGATGAAGTAGGCACCCAGCATGAACACGTCGGGGTTGCCGGCGCCGCCGGCGAGGGCGGTGTTCAGTTTGGTGAAGTACGCCGACTCGGGCACCAACGTGACCTCGACCTCGATGCCGGTCAGCTCGGTGAACTCCGCGAGCAGCGGCTGGAAGGCCTGCTGGTAGGGGTGCGGGGTCTGCAGCAGGCGGATGGTCTGGCCGCTGACCTTCTTCCAGTCGAATCCGCCGGTGACGGCGGCGGCGCCGTTGGGATGGTCGACGCTACCGCCGATGCCGCAGCCGGCGAGCGCGCCGGGCAGCGCCGCCCCCATCCCGGCGAGCCCCGCGGCCCGCAGCACATTGCGGCGGGTGATGGTCACGGCTGACCGCCCGGGATCAGGCTGACCTTGATCGACTCGCGTCCGGAGTCGACCAGGTCGATGCCGCGCTTGAACTCGGTGATCGGCAACTGGTGGGTGACGATGTCGTCCAGCGGCAGTCGGCCCTGCTCCACCATCCGGATCGCCGCGGGCCAGCAGCGCGGACCGAGATGGGCGCCGAGAACGTCGAGCTCCTTGTCGTCGGAGATGATCGACCAGTCGACGCTGACGTCGTCCTTGAACACCGAGTACTCGACGAATCGGCCGAGCTTGCGCAGCAGGTTCAGGCCCTGCGGCACCGCCGACGGGTGTCCGGTGCCCTCCAGATAGACGTCGGCGCCGTAGCCGTCGGTCAGCTCCTTGATCTTCGCGACGGCGTCCTCCTCGGCGATGTTGATCGTCATCGTCGCACCGGTACGCTTCGCCAGCTCGAGCTTGCGCTCGTCCATGTCCAGGGCGATGATCTCCGCCGGGAACTTCGCGGCGGCACCGGCGATCATGCCCAGGCCGATCGGGCCGGCGCCGGCAACCACCACCACGTCGTCGAAGGTGATCTGGGCCCGCTCCACCGCGTGCAGGGCGCAGGAGAGTGGTTCGGTGAAGGCGGCATGCGCCGCCGGCAGATCGGAGCTGATCTTGTGCACGATCGACCGCTGCGGGTAGACCATGTACTCGGCCATGGCGCCGTTGAAGTGGCGGAATCCGAACATGTCGTGCACCTGGCACATGTGGTAGTTGCCCGTCGTGCAGTAGCGGCACTCCCAGCAGGGGACGATCTGCTCGCCGACGACGCGGTCGCCGACCTCGACCCCCCAGTGCTCGCGCGCGGCATCGTCCAGCTCGACGACGGTCCCGGTGAACTCGTGGCCGGGAACGACCGGGGTGACGATCCACTGCTCGCGGTTGGCGTCGCCCCAGAACTTCGCGGCGCCGTGGTAGCACTTCAGGTCCGAGGCGCAGATGCCGACTGCTTCCACCTTGACCAGGAGCTCGCCCGGTCCGCGGGTCGGGACCTCGATCTCCTCCAGCCGGTAGTCCTCCGGCCCGTAGCAGACGACCGCCTGCATGGTCTTCGGCAGGGTCGCCGTCTGCTGCTCCTGCGCGCTGACTCCGTTGTCCATCCGAGAACTCCCTCGACGCTGGGTGGGTTGATCAGACCGTAGCCAGACTCCTGCACCAATGTCCAGAACATTGGTTCAGACAATCTTGCCGGCGGAACGGATGTTCACACCGAGCGGTACGCTCCGCCCATGGCGCAGCGTCACAAGCCCCATGCGCGGCACGTCCCCACCGAGCGGCAGCCGACGCGCTTCTCGCCGTCGCAGCTCTACGAGGCGGCCCGGCTGTACTGGAACGAGGACGCGACCCAGGCCGAGATCGCCGAGGCGCTCGGCACCAGCCGCCCGACGGTGAGCCGCCTGCTGGCCGAGGCCAGGGAGGCCGGCATCGTGCACATCGAGATCCGCAAGCCGAGTGCCACCGGCCTCAGCGCGCTCGCCCGCGAGCTGACCCGCTGCCTCGGCATCCGCTCGGTCCGGATCACCCCGCCCGGCAAGGGCCTGCCCGCGGGCCGCGTACTCGCCGGCGCCGTCGGGGAGGCGCTGCGCGATGCCGGCCTCGGTCGCGGCGACGCCCTGCTCGTCTCCTCCGGCTCGACCGTCCACGGCGTCTCCCAGGAGGCCCTGCCGAACCTGCCGGGCGTACTCGTCGCACCCACCGTCGGCGGCCAGAACGAGATCGACTCCTCCTACCAGACCAACGAGATCACGCGACGGGTCGCGGTCAAGATCGGCGGCACACCGGTGCTGCTGCACGCGCCCGCGCTGCCCGGCCCGGAGCTACGGGAATGGTTGATCAAGGACCCGCAGGTACGCCAGGTGCTCCGGCTGTGGAAGACGGCCAAGTGCGCATTGTTGGGCGTCGGGGCGCCGCCGCTGACCCGCACCTCGCTGCCCTCCGTGCTGCCGACCGATCCCGTCACCCTGCGCAATGCCGTCGGTGACATCTGCGTACGCCCCTACGACGCCCAAGGCACCCCGATCCCCTTCCCCGGTTCGGATCGACTGATCGCGATGGACCTGGCAGCGTTGACCAAGATCCAGCACACCATCGCCATCGCGATCGGCGAGAACAAGATCACCAGCATCCGGGCGGCGGCCCGGGCGGGCTACTTCAACACCCTCGTCACCGACGTCGACACCGCCAATGCGCTGCTCGGCTCGTGCCCCGAACCGGACTGACGTCGCCGATCAGTCGTCGAAGGCCGACTCCTGGTGGCGGGCCAACACGTGCACCAGGTCGCGGGTCGCGGGATAGAGCTCGGTGTAGATGTCGAACAGCTCGGCGTAGGTCTCCCGATTGGCCGGATCGGGTTCGATCAGCGAGCCGATCCGGGTCCAGTCGGTCTCCGGCGGCACGATCTGCGTCCCGATAGCCGCCAGCAGCGCGTCGCCATAGCTCGCGCCGATCGTCTGCTCCGGAAGCTCCTGCGGCCGGCCGAGCACATCGCTGACGATCTGCGTCCACAGCCCGCCCTGGGTGCCTCCGCCGACGGCGACCAGCCGCCCGATCGGGCGTACCGGGTCGTCGAGGAAGTCGACGATCTGACGGATCCCGTAGGCGATCCCCTCGTAGGCGGCGCGAAAGAGATGTCCGCGGGTGTGCCGCAGGGTGAGCCCCGCGATCACCCCGCGGGCACGGGAGTCGAAGATCGGCGTCCGCTCGCCCGCGAAGTAGGGGAGCATGATCAATCCGTCGGCGCCGGGCGGGACGGCGGCCGCCTCCGCGACGAGCTGTTCGAACGGCACGCCACCGGTCAGCTCGGCGAGCCAGCCGGTGAGCGAGCCGGACGTGGCCATGCCCGCGGCCAGGGTGTACTGGCCCGGGTCCACGCCAGCGGTCGTCCACAACATCGGGTGCACCGATCGTTCGGGCAGCACCTGCACGAAGAACATCGTCGAGCCGTACATCAACATCAGGTCGCCGGGATGGCGTACCCCCACCGAGAATGCCTCGGACCAGGCGTCGATGGTCCCGGCGGAGACGGGCACGCCGGCGGGAACCCCGGTCGCCCGCGCCGCCTCGTCGGTGACCGTGCCGACGACCTCGTGCGGCCAGACCAGTCGCGGCGGGGTCAGGTGGCCGATGATCTCTGCGGACCAGTCGTCGGCCCAGGCATGCGCGGCCAGGTCGTAGAGCGGATCGTTCTGGCTGGCGGTGTGGTGATCGAGCACGTAGGCGCCGGTCAGCCTGGCCGCGGCCCAACTGGAGGAGTTGTACCAGCGCCGGGCCCGGGCGAACGTCTCCGGCTCGTGCCGTGCGACCCAGGCGATCTTGGGCCCGACGGCCTGGGTGCTGAGCGCCTTGCCGGCGCGCTCGACGATCGCGTCGGCACCGAACCGCTCGGTCAGTTCCTCGATCTCGGCGGTCGCGCGCATGTCGATGCCGTAGAGGATCGCCGGCCGGACCGGGCGATCGTCGGCATCGGTCAGCAGCAGGCACGGCCCGACGCCCGAGACGCACATGCCGGCGATCCGGGCCGGGTCCACGCCGGCGACGAGCTCGCGGCACACCTCGACCAGATCACCCCACCAGACGGTCTCCGCATCGACCTCGGCCCAGCCGGGCCGCGGGAGCTGCATCGCGTGCCGCCGGGACGCCGTCGCCACGATCTCGCCGTCGGGAGTGGTGAGCACCCCCTTGGTGCTCGCCGTGCCCATGTCGACGCCCAGTAGCAACTTGTCCACGTCCAGCATTATCGCGGCAACCGATCCCCGTGTGGCGTCTCGTCGCCGACACGGCTCACCGGGTTGGGGTGACCGAGCGGTCGATCAGCCCCGACGGTCGGCGCGGTAGCGGTCGGCCCAGCCGGTCAGATCGGCGCCGCGGATGGCCGCGGCGAGCAGATCGGGGAAGGCGTCGGGCGTACACGCGAATGCCGGTACGCCGAGCGCGGCCAGCTCCGCGGCGAAATCATGATCATAGGCGGGCGCGCCGGAATCCGCGAGCGCCAGCAGGGCCACGCACTGCACGCCCGAATCCCGCAGCTCGCGCATCCGGGCCAGCAACTGGGCCTCGTTGCCGCCCTCGAACAGATCGCTGATCAGCACGAAGATCGCGCCGCGCGGGTTGGTGATCAACTCCGAGCAGTACGCGACGGCGCGGTTGATGTCCGTGCCGCCGCCGAGCTGGGTACCGAACAGCACGTCCACCGGATCGTCCAGCAGCTCGGTCAGGTCGACGATCTCGGTGTCGAAGGCGACCACCGAGGTCCGCACCGAGCGGATCGAGGCGAGCACGGAGCCGAGGATCGACGCATGGACGACCGATTCGGCCATCGATCCCGACTGGTCGATGGCCAACACCACCTCCCGCTGCACCGCGAGCGAGCGCCGCCCGTAGCCGATCAACCGCTCGGGGATGATCGTCGCGTGCTCCGGCTGGTAGTGGCGCAGGTTCGCCCGGACCGTGCGATTCCAGTCGATGTCGGCGTGCCGCGGCCGCCTGGTACGCGAGGAGCGGTCCAGCGAGCCGCGTACCGCCGCCCGGGTCCGCTCCCCGAGCCGCTTCTCCACCTCCTCGACGACCCGGCGTACCACCTGCCGCGCGGTCGCCCGCGACTCCTCCGGCAGCGCGTCCGACAGCGAGACCAGCGTGGCGACCAGGTTCACGTCGGGCGTGATCGAGTCCAGCATCTCGGGCTCCAGCAGCAGCCGGCGCAGGTTCAACCGCTCGATCGCATCGCGTTGCAGCACCTGCACGACGGTGTTCGGGAAGTAGCCGCGGACGTCGCCCAGCCAGCGCGCGACCCGCGGTGCCGACGACCCCAGACCGGCCTGGCGCCGCTGACCCGCCTCCCCCGGCTCGCGCGCGTCGTAGAGCTGCCCGAGCGCGGCGTCGAGCCCGCCGTCGGCACCCGCCAGCTCACCGTCGCCCCCGGTCACCAGTCGCCAGCGGCGCCGCCGCTCGGCATCGGCGTCGCTCACGGCCCACCCCCGATGATCATCTTCACCGTTGCCAACACGCCTCCGGCATGATCAGGGTCGACCTCCGTGTCGGCGCGAGCCGCGGCCGGCTCGGCCAGCCGGTCCGCGACGCGGTTCAGCTCGCGCCGCTCGGCCGGCGCGAACCGCCCGAAGGTACGCCGAAGCATCGGCAGGGTCTCGACGAAGTCGTCCTCGCCCAGCTCGGCCAGCCACGCATCCAGCACCCGCAACAGCCGCTCGTCGTGGATCAGCAACAGCGGCCCGCCGGCCAGGAAACCCTCGGCCCACAACGCCTTCTCGGCCGCCGGCGTACCGATCGACAGCGCCGCGTGCAGCCGCCTCGCCGCCTCCTCGCCGTCGATCCGCCCGCCGTCCAGCAGCATCCGCACCACCCGCCCCGCGATCCCGGCGGGCAGGTCGGCGCGGCCGAGCAGGGCGGCCAGGGCGGCGTACCACTCGACGTCCGCGCCGGGCAGCAGCGCGACGACGCGATGCACCCGGTCGATACGTTCCCGGGCGTCGGCGGCCGCGTCCTCGGCCAGGCCGGCGAGCGCGGCGCCCAGGCCCGCGCACGCCCGCGACAGCAGCGCGCGCGCCACCCGCGCCAGCTCGGCGGTGTCGGTGCCGCGGACCGTCCCGTAGCGCTGCGCCTCGGCGAGGGGGACCACCGCGTCCAGCAGGTCGGCCACGTCGTTGGTCTGCGCGGCGCGCGCGTCCAGCTCGCGCAGCAGGGGCGGCAACACCTCGGGCAGCTCGGCCGTCAGCGCCGCCGCGATGGCGCCGGTGATCGACGCGAGGGTGTCGGTCCGCCGCAGCAGCCGCGCGCCGGCCGCACCGGCCACGGTCGTCCCCCACAGCGACGCCTCGACCAGCCGTACGGACAGCTCGGGCCGCCAGGCGATCAGCCAACCCTCCTTGAAGGTGCCGAGGCCCCCGGTCGCGATCGGCTCGCCCCAGTCGATGCCGAGCACCACCAGGCGGTGCAGCAGCACCGAGCGGCGCCGGTCGAGGTCGCCGCGCAGGTCGAGCACGATCTCGCGCTCCTCCGCGGCCGGCTTCAGCCGGGCGGCGCGCGCGGCGGCCCGGAAATCGGCCTCCAGCGGCACCGTCGGCGCCCCGTCGGGCACCGTTCCGAGCTGTTCGCCGATCACCGCCTCGCGAAGCACGATCCCGGCCGCCACCTCGCTGCCCTCGCAGAGCACCGAGCGGACCGCGTCGCCGACCTCGGCGAGCCCCGCCAGCGGCCGGCCGCGCAGGGCGGCGAGCGAGTCGGCCAGGCGTACCGCCTCGATCACGTGCGCGCTGGAGGTGGGCAGGTCATGATCACGCAGTACGCCGGCCGCGCGGGTCATCCACCGCTCAACGACCCGGTCGGGGGCGGTGAACAGGTGGTGGTACCAGCCCGGCGACTCCACCCCGGCGCCGTAACCGGAGTACAGGCCGAGACGCGAATGGGTCCACGGCACCCAGGCCAACGTGACCTTGGCCTTCGGCATCCCGCGCAGCAGTTGGTTGTCGCGGGTGGCCGGCGGCAGCTTCCCGCTCAGCGCCGGCGCGTGCCAGGCCCCGCAGACCACCGCGATCGGGTCGTGCCCCTCCTTGATCACCGCACGCAACACCTTGCGCATGTGCGCCTCGCGGCGGTCCTCGGTGAGCTGGTCCTCGGGATCGCGCTCCGGTGGCGCTGCCTCCCGGACCGCGGCCATCGCCTCGGCCACCGCATCGAACGGGTCGCCGTCGGCGCGGGACTCGATCACGTCGTCCCACCAGCGTTCGGGATCGTCGTAGCCGCCGGCCCGGGCGAGCACCGCGATCGGGTCGGTACGCCAACCGCTGCGCCGATGATCATCCACGCCATGATCATCACCGGGTTGATCATCGCTGGGTTGATCATCAACGGGCAACGCTTCCGGTCCCGGCGCGGGATCGGCCAGCACGTTTGCGGCGGGCAGGTCCATGAACCGCACACCGGCGCCGTTGCGGACCGCCCAGGACAGGGCCTGCCACTCCGGGGAGAAGACCGCCAACGGCCAGAACGCCGCCTTCGACGGGTCGTCATTGCGGTAGCCGAGCAGCGCCACCGGCGGCCGCAGCTCCTCATCGGCGACGAACCGGACCAGCGCATCGGCCTCCGGCGGGCCCTCGATCAGCACCACCCGGGGCTGCAGCTCCGCCAGGGCGGCCCGCACGGCGCGCGCGGACCCGGGCCCGTGGTGGCGTACCCCCAGGACCCGGATCCGCGGACCGGACTCGGCCATCAGCCCACCTCGCGGCAGGCCCAGTAGAAGTCCTTCCAGCCCTGACGGTACCTGACCACCGTCTCCAGGTATTCCGACCAGGCCACCGCATCGGCGACCGGGTCCTTGATCACCGCGCCGACGATGCCGCCCGCGACATCCGCCGGGCCCAGCCGACCGTCGCCGAAGTGCGCGGCCAGCGCGAGGCCGTTGGTGATCACCGAGATCGCCTCGGCGGTGGACAGCCCGCCCGACGGCACCTTCAGGCTGGTCCGGCCGTCCTCGGTCAGGCCGCCGCGCAGCTCGCGGAAGACCGTCACCACGCGGGCGATCTCCTCGCTGGCATCGGTCTGCGGCAGGTCCAGCGTCCGGCCGAGATCGGCCACCCGGCGCGCCACGATGCCCACCTCGGACTCGGCATCGGACGGGAGCGGCAACACGACGGTGTTGAACCGGCGGCGCAGCGCGGAGGACAGCTCGTTCACGCCGCGGTCGCGGTCGTTGGCGGTGGCGATCACGTTGAATCCCTGTACCGCCTGGACCTCGGTGCCCAGCTCGGGCACGGGCAGCGTCTTCTCGCTGAGCACGGTGATCAGCGCGTCCTGCACATCGGACGGGATCCGGGTCAGTTCCTCCACCCGCGCCAGCCGCCCCTCGCGCATCCCCGTCATGATCGGCGAGGCGACCATCGCCTGCTCGGTCGGGCCCTCGGCGAGCAGCCGCGCATAGTTCCAGCCGTAGCGGATCGCCTCCTCCGCGGTGCCCGCCGTGCCCTGCACCAGCAGGGTCGAGTCGCCGCTGATCGCGGCGGCCAGGTGTTCGGACACCCAGGACTTGGCGGTGCCCGGTACGCCGAGCAGCAGCAGCGCGCGGTCGGTGGCGAGGGTCGCCACGGCGATCTCCATCAGCCGGCGCGAGCCGACGTACTTGGGCGTGATCACCGTGCCGTCAGCCAGCTCGGTGCCCATCAGGTAGTCGACCACCGCCCACGGGGACAGCCGCCACCCGGCGGGCCGTTCCCGGTCGTCGGCGCCGGCGAGGGCGGCGAGCTCGTCGGCGTAGGCCTGCTCGGCATGCGGCCGCAGGATGTCGGTCACGGGTTCCCTCCGGGTGGCTGGGGTTGCTCGAACGATGTCGTGGGATCGGGCCGCGCGAGCTGGCGCTCGATCGTGCCGCGCAGGGTGAGCCGCTCGGCGGCGCGACCCCACGCGCTGCGGCCGGCCGGCCCGGGCGCGTCGAAGGACTGGCCGCGGGCGAAATCGGCCGCCTGGCCGATGTCCTCGCCCGGCAGCCGCAGCGCCCACAACTCCCAGGCCGCGGCGGGCACCGGCCGGCTGCCGCGGGAGCGCTCGGCGAGCCAGGCCGCGACCCGGCGGGACAGGTCGCCCGGCCACCACGCGGGCCAGTCGGCGAGCGCCTCCAGCGCCTGGGCCGCCGGCAGCGTGGCGAGCGCCCGGAGCACCCGGTCGGCGCGCTCGTCCTCGGGCAGGAAGCGCCACAGCGGCCAGGTCTCGGGCAGCGTGTTGGCCCGCGGCGTCTCGGCGGCCAGTTCCGCGCGGGCCGCTGCGGCCGCGCGCTCGGCATGGCCGGGTTCGAGCCGGGCGAGCAGCTCGCGCGCGCCTTCGGCGACAGCCCGGCTGCGGTCCTGCGCGGCGGCCTGCAGCAGCTCGCGATCGCCCGGCCCCAGCCCGTCGGCGAGCGCGTCGATCAGGCCGGCGCGGTGCCGCGGCGAGAAGTCCGCCAGGCTGGCCGCCAGCAGTTCGCGGGCCGCGGCGGGGTCCGCTGCTCGGCGACGGGCGAACCAGGCCAGCGCCTCGGCCGGCTGGGCGCCGTCGGGCCACCCGTCGGCGAGCGGCGCGACGAGCCGGCGCCAGTCCGGATGCTGCCGGGCCAGCCACCGACCGCCCTCGCCGAGGACCGGTTCGAGCGCCGCGGCGAGCTCGGCATCCGGCGCCCCGGCGCGCGGCGTCCGCGCCCGCTCCAGCAGGTCCGGTACGCGCACCGAGGGCAGCACGCGCCCGCTGCGGGCCACGGCCGCGAGCGCGATCAGCAGCAGGCCACGGTCGTCGGCGACCCGCTGCAGGGCCTGATCGGCGGCGGGCGGAATCACCGGCCGCGTCTCGGCCGCGGGCGGTGCCGGCGGCGTCACCCGCGCGGTCACCGGCGCCGCCCTGCGCGCGGTGTCCAACATCGCCGCGGCATCGAGCAGCCGCTCGGCCACCTCGCCGGTGCCGGGGCGTACCTCCTCGGGAAGGTCGTCCAGACCCGGATCGCGGGCGGCGACACCCAGCGTCGCCGCGGCGGCCAGGTCGGCGTACCCCGTCACGGTGCCGCCCGTCACAGCGGACGCACCCGGCCGTCGACGATGCTGCCCGGCGCCAGCCCCGCATCGGACCATTCGCCGAAGAGCGTGACCCCGACGCCGGGCGCGAGCGCCAGCAGCCGCCACAGCACCTCCTCCGGCCCGGTCAGCGGCACCGCCGCCCCGGTCTCGTCCACGAGCGCGAAGCGGCGATCCTCGACGCCGACCAGGCCGGTGACCAGCGCCGGGTGCTGCCGGGTCCACGGGTCGGCGGCAAGCGCGTCGGCGTAGGCGCGGGCGGCGCCGGCCGCGTCGTCGCCGCCGATCCGCCAGCCCTGCACCGGCTCGGCGCTGCCGTGCGATTCGCCGAGCAGCGCCCGCAGCGGCGGTCGGCCCGGATAGAAGTGCAGGTCGGCGTCGAGCGCGGTGCCGGGCAGCAGCGGCATCTCCCACGGGGCGCCGTTGGCGGAGAACAGCAGCACCACTGCCCAGCGATCGGTGCGCTGGCCGCGCAGCCAGACCCGGCGGGTGGAGACCTGTTCCTCCTCGAGATCGCGCACGCCGAGCGCGACCCAGCGATCGCGGACCGGCTCGGTGGCGAGCACGTCGGCGCGCGGCACGGTGAACCCGATCCGGGCGCGGACGGTGGCGGCAAGATCGTCGGGCAGCTCGTCGATCCGGGCCCAGGCGCGGGCCAGCAGGTGCAGACCGGCCAGCTCGCCGAGCAGGCGCTCGGGCCAGCCGGGGCCGGAGGCGATCACCCCGGGCAGCCGGCGCAGCCAGTTGGCGACGCCGCTGGCCTGGGCGTCGATCATCCGCGCGGCGACGGGTTCGGCCCAGCCATAGGGGTCGGTCGCCGCGCGGGCGAGTCCGCCGCGAATCTGGTCGGCGAGCCAGCGGTCGAGCTCGATCAGCCCGCCGGTGACGCGGTCGGCGCGGCGCTCGGCGCGCTGCCGGGCCGCGGCGAGTTGTTCCGGGGTACGCCCGGACGCCTCGGCTTCCGGGCCCGTGGCTCGTTCGGCGAATCCCGCGCCGGCGGGCGGGCGTACCGATCCGTCGGGATTCACCTGACCCTGCGCCCACAGGAACAACAGCCCGAGCGCGTGCTTGCAGGGGAACTTCCGCGACGGGCAACTGCACTTGTAGCGCGGCCCGGCGGTGTCCACGCTCACCCGATACGGGGTACGCCCGGAGCCGCGGCACTCACCCCAGAGCAGGTCCTCGTCGACGCCCACGCCCTGCCAAGGTCCCGGGCTGGCGAGCCGTCGACCGGCGACCTCGGAGGCGGAATCCGGCGCGGCGGCGACCACCCGGTCCACACTCCACCGCTGCGCCACGGCGCCCAGCGTAGGCGAGCCGACCGACGCCACGGATCGGTGAGCCGAACGCCGGCGGGCCCGGCCACCAGGTGGCCGGGCCCGCCGGTTCGTGCGGTGAGCTGCTCAGGAACCGTAGACCGCGCGCACGCCCTGGCCGTCGAGGCTGGTGAACGACAAGGTGTTGCTGGTGCCGTTGCACTGCGGGTAGTGCATCACCGAGTCCGAGTCGTACGGCGTCAGCGGGCGCCAGTTGTTGTCCTCGAAGCACACGCCGGACTCCGGGCGGGTGTGCTCATGCCGGAAGCCGAGGATGTGGCCGAACTCGTGGCCGAGGATGTTGCCCGGCGAGGGCACGGTGGAGCGGAAGGTGTCGGACGCGACCAGCACGTTGCGCTGCGACTTCGGCGAGCTGGGGAAGAACGCCCGGGCCAGGTACTGGTTGGTCTGCACCGGCTCGATCGAGAACACCACGTTGGAGTTCGCGGTGGTGCAGTTGCCGTCCTGGGAGGAGACGTAGCGGAAGTCGATCGCGGAGGAGGCGTTCTCCCACATCGCTGCGCCGGCTGCGGCTGCGGCGACTGCCTTCGACTTGTTGGTCCCGAAGCGGTCGCTGACGCAGTAGGTCAGGTTGCCGACCTGCGTGCTGCTCCACTTGTCGTCCACGCCGTTGACGGTGTTGATCACCAGGTCACCCGGCTCGCCGCCCTCGCCCTCGGCGACCATCCGGTCGTAGTAGCGCTTCAGCTCGCCGAGGTTGCGGATGGACTCGTCGCCGTTCACGACATAGGCGCCGTCGACGTCCTGGTAGGTGCTCGCCCGGAACTCGCGGAACGTGGGGACATCGGTGTCCTCGGCCTGCGCGATCGGAGCGGCGAGCGCCAGCGAACTGGCGACGGCGGCCGCACCGACGAACACTGCCTTCATCCTGCCCTTCATGTTTCCTCCTGATGGGGGGTTCAGTTGGCTGGGCGTCAGTCAACAACGGATCATCCCCGCGGTCAGAAGATCAACTAGGACGATTCCTGCCAGTCAGGTTCCTGCAACGCCGGTATTGATCGATTTGTACGCCGAGCCGGGCGCGGGCGTACCGATCACTGCGCAGAATGCAGCGATCGGCGCGCACTGATCATCGCCGGCGGGCGGGCGCACTCAGCGCAGCAGGGCGAAGTTCTTCACGTCGGCGGCCATCCCGGCCACCAGGATGTCGTCACCGCGACGGATGATCGTGTCCGGCACGGCGTACTCGATGTCGCCGTGCGCGGGCTTCACCGCGATCACCGTCACGTGATAGCGGGTCCGCGGCGCCGACTCGGCCAGCGGCCGATCCCAGGTGAACTCCGGGGCGGCGGTGCGTGCGATCGCCATCCCGTCGTCGAACTCCATCCAGTCCTTCATAGTGCCGGCGATGGTGAAGGCGACCCGCTGGCCGGTGTCGCGCTCGGGATAGACGACGTGATTGGCACCGACCCGTTCCAGGATCTGGCCGTGCTTGCGGGTCAGCGCCTTGGCCCAGATCTGGGGTACGCCCGCCTCGGACACCGTCAGCGTCGTGATCACGCTCGCCTCGATGTCGGCACCGATGCCCACGACCACCTGCTCGAAGTCGGCCAGCCCGAGCTGCTTCAGCGCCTGCTCGTCGGTGGCGTCGACCTGCGCGGTGTAGGTGAGTTCGTCGGCCCAGCGCTCGACCAGCTCGGCGTCCTCGTCGACCGCCATCACCTCGACTCCCTGGCGGACCAACTCACCGGCCACCGCGGAGCCGAACCGACCGAGACCGATCACCAGCACCGCACCCGGCGCCACCTTCTTCCTGCCACCCCACACTGCACTCACCTCGCGCCTCAGCCGACGATGGGACGTTCCTCGGGCACACGGTAGTACCGGTGCCGGTCGTTCAGCGCGATCGCCGAACCGACCGTGATGGTGCCGACCCGACCGATGAACATCAGCACCATCAAGGTGATCTTCCCGATCGGATCGAGACTCGGCGTGATACCGGTGGACAGGCCGACCGTGGCGAACGCGGAGATCGACTCGAACGCGACGGCCTGCAACGGATGGTCCCCGTCATTGAGGATGATCAGGGTGCCGAGCACCACCGCCGCGACGCCGAGCAGGGCCACGGTCAGGGCCTGGCGCTGGGTGGCAGGCCCGATCCGACGGTGGCCGATCACCGTCTCCTGTTCACCGCGCAGCTCCGACCAGATCACGAAGGCCAGCAGGAAGAAGGTGGTGATCTTGATCCCGCCGGCGGTGCCGGCGCTGCCCCCGCCGATGAACATCAACACGTACTGGATCGCGTAGGTCTCCTGGTCCAGCGCCCCGTAGTCGACGCTGTTGAATCCGGCGGTACGCGGCATCACGCCGCCACTGATCGACCCGATGATCTTGCCCGCCGTGGACAACGGCCCGAGCGTCCCCGGATTGCTCCACTCGAACCAGGCGAAGCTGGCGATCCCGGCCGCCAGCAGCAGCAGCGTACCGCCGACGGTGATGCGCACATGGATGGACCAGTGGCGGACCGGGATCCGTCGGCCCAGCTCGAACAACACCGGAAAGCCGATCCCACCGAGAATCACCGAGCCGCACAGTGGCAACGTGATCCAACCGTCGTCGACAAAGCCCATCAGATTGTCCGAGTACGGCGCGAAGCCTGCGTTGTTGAACGACGAGATCGCCAGGTAGATCCCCTGCCACAACGCCGATCCCCAGTCGTCGGTGTAGGCGATCCGGAAGCGGAGCGTCAGGATGATCGCCACCACGGCCTCGATGCCGAACATCATCGCCGCGATCCGGATCGGCACCTTGCGCACGTCGGCGATGTCGTTGGTGTGCGACTCGGTGCGCGTGATCAACGTCGTCTGCAGGTTCAGCCGGCCGATCACGAACAGGCTGAGCAGCGTGGCCAGGGTCATGATCCCGAAACCGCCGACCTGGATCAGTGCCAAGATCACGACCTGGCCGAAGGTGCTCCAGTGCAGTTCGTTGTCCAGCACCGTCAGGCCGGTCACGCAGACCGCGGAGACGGCGGTGAACGCCGCATCCAGCAGCGAGGTGTCCCGGCCCCGGGAGGAGACGGGCAGGGCGAGCAGCAGCGTACCGATCGCGATCACCACCGCGAACGCCGCGGGGACCACCCGAGTGGGGTGTACGGCGCGCCGCATGAGGTCTCCTCTCCCGAGCCGTCGGACAGCATAGGACGCAACGAGGGGCAACCCGCGCCGGCGACGCCGCGATGACTAGGCTGGCGAGTAGCCGACGCGGCCGCGCTGGTGCGCGCCGCCCGAGAATCGTCGAAGGAGACTGCGGTGAACGCTGAGGCCGGCAACGACGCACTGGACAACCTGCTCACCGAGGAGCGGACCTTCCCGCCGCCGCCGGAACTGGTCGCGCAGGCCAATGTCACCGAGGACACCTATGCGCAGGCGGCGGCCGACGACGAGGCGTTCTGGGCCGAACAGGCCAAGCGGCTCTCCTGGGCCAAGGAGCCCACCGAGGTGGTCGACTGGTCGAACGCTCCGTTCGCGAAGTGGTACGCCGACGGCGAGCTGAATGCGGCGTACAACTGCGTCGACCGACATGTCGAGGCCGGCAACGGCGACCGGGTGGCGTTCCACTTCGAGGGCGAGCCGGGCGACCAGCGCGACATCACCTACGCGCAGTTGAAGGACGAGGTGTCGCAGGCGGCGAATGCCCTGACCGAGCTCGGGGTGCAGGCCGGGGATCGGGTGGCGATCTACCTGCCGATGATCCCCGAGGCCGTGGTGGCGATGCTGGCCTGTGCCCGGATCGGCGCACCGCACACCGTGGTCTTCGGCGGCTTCTCCGCCGACGCGCTCGCCGCCCGGATCAACGACTGCGGCTGCGAGGTCGTGATCACCGCCGACGGTGGCTACCGGCGCGGCAAGCCGGCCGCGTTGAAGCCCGCGGTGGACAAGGCGCTCGAGTCCACCCCCGGCGTGCGGTCGGTGATCGTGATCAGGCGTACCGGCGAGGAAACGCCGATGACCGAGGGCCGCGATGTCTGGTGGGACGACATCGTCGGCAGGCAGTCCACCGAGCACACCCCGCAGGCGTTCCCGGCCGAGCACCCGCTCTATGTGATGTACACGTCGGGCTCGACCGGCAAGCCGAAGGGCATCCTGCACACCACGGGCGGCTATCTGGTCGGGACGGCGTACACGCATTGGGCGACGTTCGATCTCAAGCCGGAATCGGATGTGTTCTGGACCGCGGCCGACATCGGCTGGGTGACCGGGCACAGCTATCTGGTCTACGGGCCGCTCGCCAACGGGGCGACCTCGGTGATGTATGAAGGCACGCCGGACACCCCGCACCAGGGCCGGTGGTGGGAGATCATCGACAAGTACGGCGTGACGATCTTGTACTGCGCGCCGACCGCGATCCGGACGTTCATGAAGTGGGGACACGAGATCCCCGAGAAGTACGACCTGTCCTCGCTGCGGGTGCTCGGCTCGGTCGGCGAGCCGATCAACCCCGAGGCGTATGTCTGGTACCGGCACTACATCGGCGGTGACCGTACGCCCGTCGCCGACACCTGGTGGCAGACCGAGACCGGAATGCACATGATCTCCCCGATGCCCGGGGTGGCCGACGGCAAGCCGGGCGCGGCGATGCGGGCGGTGCCGGGAATCAGCGTCGAGGTGGTGAACGACGAGGGCCAGCCGGTGGGCAACGGCAAGGGCGGCTATCTCGTGGTGACCAAGCCTTGGCCTGCGATGCTGCGGACGCTGTGGAACGAGGACGAGCGCTACGTCGAGACGTATTGGTCGCGGTTCCCCGGGATGTACTTCGCCGGCGACGGCGCCAAGCGTGACGACGACGGCGACATCTGGCTGCTCGGGCGGGTCGACGACGTGATGAACGTGTCCGGGCACCGGATGTCGACCACGGAGATCGAGTCCGCCCTGGTGTCGCACCCGAAGGTGGCCGAGGCGGCCGTGGTGGGCGCGACCGACGAGACCACCGGGCAGGCGATCGTGGCCTTCGTGATCCTGCGGGGCGAGGCCGGCGACGGCGGCCCCGAGATCGTCCAGGAGCTGCGCAACCACGTCGCCCAGGAAATCGGCGCGATCGCCAAGCCGCGCTCGATCATGGTCGTCGCCGAGCTGCCGAAGACCCGCTCGGGCAAGATCATGAGGCGGCTCCTGCGCGATGTCGCCGAGAACCGCGAGATGGGCGACGTCACCACCCTGCAGGACTCCTCGGTGATGGACCAGATCAAGGGCGGGATGTCGGCCTCCTCGGAGGACTGACTCGTCTCTGCATGCCGAACTTGCAGTTGCATGTCGGGCCCGACATGCAACTGCAAGTTCGGCATGCATCTGGAGGGGGTCACCCTTGCGGGCGGTTGCGCAGCCGGGCCGCCCGGAAGTCATCGAGGTGAACCCCACAGAACTCCAGCTCGGTCAGGTCGGCCCAGATCCAGCGCAGGATCTCCCACCCGGCCCGGATCAGTCTGCGTTCTCGTTCCTTCTCGAGCGCGATCGCAGTGGCCGCATCGGGCCCACCCGGCAGCGAGCCATATTTCGTCATGCCGTCGAACTCCCCCAGGATGCCCAGGTCGGGCCAGGCAAAGTCGGCGCGCCCGAGCAGTGAGCCCCGCACCCACACCTCGTACTGCAGTTGGGGCGGCGGAAAGCCCGCGACCTCCATCAGCCAGCGAACGACTGACTCGCCGGGGCTCTCGGCACCGGCCTGACCGAACTCAACCACCCGTCGCGCCCGGCCGATGCCGGGCCGGGGACCGTCGTCTGCGCAGATCCGCTCGAGCTCGGCGCGCTCCAGGCCAGCGCGCAGCGCCGCATCCACGAGCGCCACGCCCTGCTCCGGGAGGACTTGCCGAGCCAGATCAACCACGGTTCGGGCAAGCGATGTCGTCCGGTGTCCGCCGATCTCCACGATGTCGCGCGGGTCGACATCTGCCATGTGGACCCTCAGGTGACGAGACGATTGACCGCCGCCGCGGGCCCGCGGACGCGACACGGTGACCTTTGTCAGGTCTGTACCGGTACGCCGTTGCCCCGGCAGCACCGTGATCAACGGAAGCCCGTGCAGCACGGCGGCGGACTCGTGACTGACCACGGCCGGCGCACGGAGCTGCGGCAGGGTCCCCTCGATCAGTTGCCTGTGCCGAGACGTCCAGTCGGTCGCCAGTTCTTCGGCATAAGCGCCCCGGCGAACCGATGACAGTGCACCCCCGCGCTTCATCATCGCCAGGTCCCGGTGGGTGACGCCGGCGAGGAGCAGCTTTCGTGTCAACTGGATCACCCACCGATCCCAGCAAGGAACCGGGCGAGGATCACCACCCGAGCCGACATCTGTGGACAACTTCGGGATGCTCCAGACACCTGGCGCGCCGACATCCTCTTCAGCTCGTCACCCGTCTGCATGCCGAACTTGCAGTTGCATGTCGGGCACGACATGCAACTGCAAGTTCGGCAAGCATCGGGAGGGGGCACCGCAAGATGCGAACGGCGATCCCTCGCCCCCTTGATAGGGTCAACGCTGGTGTGCCGGGAAGTCTGGTCGGCGTTGGGTGCGCGATGTCCGCGCGCGCAGCTCCGAAGTTCTTGAGCCGAGGTGAACATGACCGACAAGCCGCGCCGACCGATTGTGCTGTTTCGCTCCAGCGACAATGAGGACACCAGGGCCGTATCCGACATCCTGCGCCACGAGACCACGGGCGGGGCGCTGATGCTCGCTGCCACGGTCGTGGCGCTGATCTGGGCCAACTTCGGCACGGAGATCTACGAGGGCCTGCGCAGCACCTACCTCGGCCCGATGGACATCGCGCACTGGGCCTCCTCGGGCCTGCTGACGATCTTCTTCTTCGTCGCCGGACTGGAGCTGAAGCGCGAGCTCACCTCCGGGTCGCTGGCCAAACCCGCCCAGGCGCTGGTGCCGATCGTTGCCGCGGTCTGCGGCATGATCGTCCCCGCGCTGATCTACCTGGCGATCAACTCCACGGCCCCCGGGGGCGACCCGCGCGGCTGGGCCATCCCGATGGCGACCGACATCGCCTTCGCGATGGCCATCCTGGCCGCGGTGGGCTCGCGTCTGCCGAACAGCCTGCGCGCCTTCTTGCTGACCCTGGCCATCGTCGACGACCTCGGTGCGATCATCGTGATCGCCGTCGTCTTCACCAGCGACCTGAACCTGCTCTGGCTGGCCGGCGCCGGGGTCTGCCTGCTGCTCTGGTGGCTGCTGCAGCGCAAGCACATCACGGGCTGGTACCTCTACGTGCCGCTCGCGATCATCACCTGGTACTGCATGTACGCCTCGGGCGTGCACGCCACGATCGCCGGGGTCGCGCTCGGCCTGCTCTCGCGCTCCACGCCCGACGACCCGCACGATCCGGTCGATCGCTGGCAGCACTTCTGGCACCCGATCAGCGCGGGCTTCGCCGTGCCGATCTTCGCGCTGTTCTCGGCGGGTGTGTTGCTGCCGCCGGAGCTGCTCGCCGACATGGTGACCCGGCCGATGGCACTGGGCATTGCCGCCGGCCTGATCGTCGGCAAGGTGATCGGCGTCTTCGGCGGGGCGTACCTGACCACCCGATTGACCAATGCGTCCCTGGCGCCGGATCTGCGCTGGTCGGAGGTGCTCGCTGCCTCCGTGCTCGCCGGCGTCGGATTCACGGTGGCGATCTTCATCAGTGAGCTGACCTTTGCCGGCGAACCCGTGCTCGTGGACGAGGCGAAGGCATCGGTGCTGTTCGCGTCGGCGACGGCCGCCGTGGTGGCGGCTGTCTTCCTGCGGATCCTCGTCCGGCGCCGCGCCAGGGACGGCGAACTCACCGACGATTGAGGCATTCCGCGTACCCTCCGGGCCGTGCTGGTACGCCATCGCGACGACGGGCACTAGGCTCGGCATGCAACGCACGCCATGCCAACCGGAGGAGCAGTCGATGAGTGATCCCGACACCACGCGCACCGATGCGCCCGGCGCCTGGGCCGATGCGGACGGGCCGGATGCCGCCACCCTCGGCCGCCCGCGCGGGATCGGCGCGCTGGTCACCAATATCGTCACCCTGATCCGGACGCTGCTGAACGATGTCCTCGCGCTCGGCCAGGCGGAGTTGAAGCCGGCGGCCAAGCACGCGGGCGTCGCCGCCGGGCTCTTCGGGGCCGCGGCGTTCTTCGCGCTGAATGCGCTCACCCTGCTCTTCGTGGCGGGAGCCTTCGCCATCGCCCGACTGTTCGGCGCGCGGTTCTTGGTGATCGCTGCGGGTTTCGCGATCATGGGCGTACTGCTGCTGGTGATCGCCGGCATCCTCGGCGCGGCCGGCTACTTCGGTCAGGTGAAGAAGATCAAGGGGCCGGAGAAGACCGTGGCCGCCATGACGCGGGCCACCGAGTCGGTCCAGCAGGCGATCTCGCGCGGCGTGGCGAACGCCAGGACCCACGAGCTCGCCGCGAAGAACTTCAGCGAAGACCCGGAGACCTACGGCTACCGCTGATCCGAGGTGACGGGCCGCCCGCCGTCGACCTTGCCGAGCTGGACGGCGCGGATGATCCCGACGATGCCCCCGGCGACCAGGAAGATGCCGCTCACCCAGATCAGCGTGACGGCGCCCTCCAGCGGGAACATCAGCAAGCTGACGCCGCCCGCGATCGAGATGATCCCGTAGAAGATCGACCATCCGGTCGCGGGGGTGCGCCGGGCCTCGACCAGGCTGACGATGCCCTCGATGATCCAGCCGACCGCGACCAGCGTGATCGCGAACAGCGTGTAGACCACCTCGGTGGCCGACAGGTTTCGCAGACCGATCGCACCGCAGATGATCAACAAGATGCCGATCAGGACGAAGAACACACGCATCCAACCGCTGATCGGCCCGCCGATCACCCCGACGGCGAGCCGGGCGATGCCGAGCACGATGAAGAAAATGCTCAGGACCACCGTGAGCACCGTTGCGGCGACCTGCAACGTCTTGTCCGGCCAGATCAACAACACAATGCCCAGCACCAGTCCGATCACGGAACTGATCAGGAAGAAGCTACGCACCCGGCGCGCGACCTCGGCGCCGATGTCTGCGAGTCCGAACGTTTCCTGTGACATCCCGACCTCCATGCTCGATTGATCAACAACCGACCCCTGGAGGTGATGCTACTCCGGCACGGCGAGCGGCACCAGATCCGGCGCATTCTCCCGGACCCGTGCGGCGTCGGCGTCATCTGTGGTCCGCTGGGCCGCCAGGGTCGCCTGTGCCGATGCCGTGTAGTTGGCGATCTCCGCGGCGACCCGGTCGGCATCCCAGCCCAGTCGCGGCGCGACCAGCCCGGCGATCTCGGGCAGGGCGCCGACGCCCCGGTCGGGGGTTTCGTAGTCCAGGCGTACCCGGTGGGTGAGGATGTCCTCCAGGTGCAGGGCCCCCTCGTGGGTGACCGCGAAGACCACCTCCGCGCCGAGATAGGCAGGCGCCGACCGCAGCGGTCGGGCCAGTGACGGATCCTCCTTGACCAACTCGATCAGCTCGACCACCTCGTCGCCGTAGCGGTCCAGCAGGTGCTCCTGGCGGCCGGCGCTCCAGCCGAACGGGCGGCTCAGGTGCGGCATCCGGCGGGTCACCGAGGTGAGGTCAATGGCCCCGAGCAGCGGTGTCTTGTCGGTGACCGACGGCAGCCGCTCGGCCTCCTCCTCCCCGAGCGCGAAGTCGACCACGTCCTGCGCCATCTTGCGGTAGGTCGTCAGCTTCCCACCGGCGATGGCGACCAGGCCCGGCGCGAGCTCGGCGACGGTGTGCTCGCGCGACACCTTCGTGGAGGAACGCTCATGATCAACGGGCTGCAGCAGCGGGCGCAGACCGGCGTAGGTGCCGATGATGTCGTCGCGGGTCAGATCGGAGTCGAGCACCGCATTGGCGTGTTCCAGCACATAGTCGATGTCCTCGCTGGTCGGCACCGGATGCAGTCGCTCCTGCGCCCACGGGGTGTCGGTGGTGCCGATGATCCAGTAACGCTGCCAGGGAATGATGAACAGCACCGACTTCTCGGTACGCAGGAACAGCCCGGTGCTGCCGTTGATCCGCGACCGGTCGAAGATCAGGTGGATTCCCTTGGAGGCAAGGACCTTCAGCGTCTGGGGCACATCCGACATCGCCTCGGAGTCCTCGGTCCACACGCCGGTCGCGTTGATCACCCGCCGGGCGGGGATCCGCAGCGTCTCGCCGGATTCCAGGTCGACCGCATCGACGCCGATCACGCGCCCGTCGGAGTCCTTGATCATGCCCGTCGCCTGCACCCGGCTGGCGGCCAGCGCGCCGTGATGGGCAGCGGTGCGGACCAGGTCGATCACCAGCCGCGCATCGTCCACCCGGGCGTCGAAGAACCCGATCGCCCCGACGATCTGATCATCTTTGATGTCGGGGAACACGCGCAGCGCATCGGTCTTCGAGTAGTGCTTCTGCACCGGAACGGTGACGCCCTGGTTGGTCAGGATGGACAACGTGTCGTACAGCCCGACGCCGACCGCGCTGTAGGACCGTTCGATCACGGGCGTCTTCAGCGGCCACAGGAACGGCTGCGCCTTGACCAGGTGCGGCGCGATCGTCTCCAGCAGCAATCCCCGCTCGCGCAGCGCCTCCGCCACGAGCGCGAAGTCGAGGTTGTACAGATAGCGCAGCCCACCGTGCACCAGCTTGCTCGACCGCGAGGAGGTGCCCGATGCCCAGTCCTGCATCTCGATGATGCCGGTCCGCAGCCCGCGCGTCGCCGCATCGAGCGCCGTGCCGGCACCGGTCACTCCGCCGCCGATCACCAGGACATCGAGCGGTTCGGCGGCGCGCAGCTCCTGCAGGGCCGCGGTCCGGCTCCGCCCGTCCAGTCGGGTCGTCATCGTGCTCCTTGTCCAGCGCCGCTCCGGGTCCAGCGCCGCTCCGGCGTACCGCTCCATCCCTATCACCCCGCGGCGACGGCTGGGAAACTCCGGTCAGCCGCGCGCGCCGGGCACCGGCAGCTCGCGCGCCACCTCCCATGGGCGCGCCCAGCCGCCCAGGGCGAGCAGCCCGTCCAGAATCGCGGCGGTCAGGCCCCAGACGAACAGCTCCTGGCCGTCGGAGTCGAAGACGAAGGCGGGGCCGCGGAAACCGCGCGGGTGGACGGCGGTGCAGCGGGTCGCCGGATCGGTGAGCACGGATACCGGTACGCGGTGCACGCTCGCCACCTCGGCCGAATCCGCGGCCCGCAGCGGGTGCGGCGCCGCCCACCGCCCGACGATCGTCGTCACGTCGAAGCCACTGACGGCCACGTGCACCGCGGGCAACTCGCCGATCACCTCGACGGTCTCGGGCCGCAGCGCGACCTCCTCGCGGGACTCGCGCAGCGCGGTGGCGACCGGGCCGGCATCGCCTGCCTCCGCCGCACCGCCGGGGAAGGCGACCTGACCGGCATGGCTGCGCATCGTGGCGGCACGCTCGGCAAGCACGATCAGCGGATCCGGATCGTCGGTGAACAGGGCGAGCACCGCCGCCGCGCGACCGTCCACCGCCGGGTGTCGGCGCAGCCGGGCCAGCGCCTCGCCGGGCGTCGCGGCGCCGAGCCCGGCGGCCAGCCGCCCGAGGGGGTCCGGCATCAGCGCACCCCGAGATACTCGGCGCTCAGTGCCCGCAACTCGTCCAGCGAGGCGAACGCGCCGAGCTTGCGGTGGACCACCCGGCCATCGCCGGTGACGAAGAGCGTCTGTGGGATCGCCTGCCCGAGATCGCCACGCAGCGCGCCGCGGCGGTCGGCGAGCTGCGGCCAGGTCCACTGGCTCGCCTGGGCGAAACGGATCGCGCCCGCCGGATCAGGGTCGTCGACATCGATACCGATGAGCTGGACCTCGTCCCCGGCCACGGTGGCGAACGCCGCGAGATGCGGCGCCTCCTCGCGGCACGGGCCGCACCAGGTCGCCCACAGGTTGACGATCATCGGCTTGCCGCGCAGGGCGGACAGGCGCACCTCCCCCGTCCCGTCGATGCACGGCAAGGTGACATCGGGCAGCCCGTCGGGACGGGCGCTGGCCCCGGGATCGATCGTCGGGCATTCCGCGATCCCGGCGTCGCGGCGCGCCGCGACCAGATCGACGGGTGCGGGGGCCGGTGCGGTCGCCTCGCCGGTCGGGGCGCCCGGCGGCTCGGAGCGCGCGATGGCGATCGCGACGCCGGCGATCACCACCAGCACGAGCACCGGCCCGAGCGCCAGCAGCAGAACCCGGCGGCTCATCCGCGCGGCTCCCGGACCAGCTTCGCCGCGACCGCCGGATCGGTCGGCCCCTCACCGTAGGAGGGACACAGCCCGGCCAGCGGACAGGCACCGCAGGCCGGGCGGCGGGCGTGGCAGCGGCGGCGGCCGTGCCAGATCACGTTGTGGGAGAGCTGGGTCCAGTCCTTGCGCGGGAACAATGCGCCGACCTCGGCCTCGACCCGATCGGGATCGGTCGCCGAGGTCCAGCCGAACCGCCGGACCAGCCGCGCGAAGTGGGTGTCGACGGTGATCCCGGGCACGCCGAAGGCATTGCCGAGCACCACATTGGCGGTCTTGCGCCCGACGCCGGGCAGCGTGACGAGGGCGTCGAGCGTACCGGGCACCTCGCCGCCGAAGTCGTCGACGAGCGCGCGGCTCATCCGGATCAGCGCCGAGGTCTTGTTGCGGAAGAATCCGGTCGGCTTGACCAGCTCCTCCAGCTCGGCCGGGTCCGCGGTCGCCATCGCCGCGGCATCCGGGAAGCGGGCGAAGACCGTCGGGGTGACCAGGTTGACCCGCTTGTCGGTCGACTGCGCCGACAAGATCGTGGCCACCAGCAACTCGAACGCATTGCCGAAGTCGAGCTCGGCATGCGCGTCGGGATACAGGTCGCCCAGGATCCGGTTCATCTTCCGCGCGCGGCGGACCAGCGCCACGTCGGGCCTCGGCGCGGCGGCACGGTCGATGGTCGGCACGTCGGCCACCCTAGCCCCGCGTACCGACACCCACCTCGCTCTCTCCCGGCGTACCGCCTCCAACGGGTACGCTGGCGCTGCCCGGGCGGCAGGCGTCCCGGGCCAACGATCAAGGAGGACGTCGGTGGAGCCGGAGGTCTTGCGGCAGGCGCCCTTGTTCAAGGGGCTCGATGACGAGGCCGTGGACGCGCTGGCGGCCGCCATGACGACGGTCCGGCTGGCCCGCGGGGAGGTGCTCTTCCACGAGGGCGTGCCGGGTGACCAGCTCTATGTATTGGTCTCGGGCAAGCTCAAGCTCGGCCGGCAGGGCAGCAGCGGCCGGGAGAATCTGCTGGCCGTGCTGGCGCCCGGACAGATGTTCGGCGAGCTGTCGGCATTCGATCCCGGTCCCCGGTCCACCACCGCGAGCGCGGTGGTGGACTCGGAGGTACGCGTCCTCGAGCATGACGAGCTGATCACCTGGCTGACCGGGCGCCCCGAGGTGTCGCGCGCCCTGCTCGGCCAGCTCGCCGCCCGGTTGCGCCGCGCGAACGATGTCGTCTCCGATCTCGTCTTCTCCGATGTTCCCGGCCGCGTCGCCAAGCAGCTACTGGACCTCGCCGACCGGTTCGGCGAGGAGCGCGACACCGAGATCGTCGTGCACCACGGCCTGACCCAGGAGGAGCTGGCCCAGCTCGTCGGCGCCTCCCGCGAGACCGTCAACAAGGCCCTGGCGGACTTCGCCGCGCGGGGCTGGTTGCGGCTTGAGCCCCGCTCGGTGGTCATCCTGGACCGCGAGCGTCTGCACGGCCGCGTCCGCTGAACCGGTCGAACAGGGTTCACCCGCAGGCACCGCGTTCGTAACCTCGGCCCGAAAGGCTGGCGCCCCACCCGCCGTCGCGAGGAGCCCCGTCATGTCAGCAGCCCCGGACCTCCGCGGCATCGGCCGGATCGTCATCGGCCTGATGCTCGCACTGTTCACCACCGCCGGCATCGCCCCCACCTCCGCGATCGCCGCCCCGCCGGCGCGCGAGCTGCGGGTGATGAGCTACAACATGCACGCCGGGATCGGCGACGACGGCCGGCTCGACCTGGAGCGGACGGCGCGGGTGATCGAGACCTCGGGCGCGGACGTGATCGGCCTGCAGGAGGTCGACCGGCACTGGAGCGCCCGCTCCGACTACGTCGACCAGGCGCAATGGCTGGCGCGCCGGCTCGGCCTGCACTACGCCTACGGCGCCAATCTCGATCGGGATCCCGAACCGGGCCGCACCGAGCGTCGCCAGTACGGCACCGCGGTGCTCAGCCGCTACCCGATCCAGTCGGCGACCAATCACGCGCTCACCTCGATCCCGTATCCGGAGCGGCCGACCGAGCAGCGCGGCCTGCTGGCCGCGCGGATCAACGTGCGCGGCGTGAAGATCGACTTCTACAACACCCACCTTGATCACCAACGCTCGGAGCAGCGAGCCTCCCAGGTCAGGGAGATCCTCGAGCTGACCGCCGGTACGCAGCGTCCGGCCATCCTGGTCGGCGACCTGAACGCCGTCCCCGAGGCGCCGGAGATCCGGATGCTGACCGACGACGCGTTCCGCGATGTCTTCGCGGGAACCGATGCGTTCACCTACCCCGCCGATGCCCCGAACCGGCGCATCGACTATGTGCTGACCCGCGGCCCGCGCTCCTTCACCGACTCCACGGTGATCGACACCCCGGCGTCGGACCACCTGCCGGTGGTCACCACGATCACCGATCTGCGCAAGATCAACTGATCTCGCGCAGGTACGCCAACTGCGCCCGCACCGACGACAGCGCCGCCTCGCGGACAGCCGGGTCGGTGTCGGCGTAGACGGTGTCGACGACCTGCTCGGCCGTCTCCGCACCGCCGGCGAGCGCGGCGCGTACCTGGTCGAGCCGCTGTTCGCGGTGTCGCCGGTAATGATCAAGCACGCCGGCGGGTTCGTCCACGACCGGCCCGTGCCCGGGCAGCAGCGACCGGATCGCATGATCATCGACGGCGGCGCGCATCCGGGCGAGCGAGCCGAGGTAGGCGCCAAGGTCACCGTCCGGGTGCATGATCACGGTCGTGCCGCGGCCGAGCACCATGTCGCCGGTGAGCAGCACCGGCTCCTCGCCCGCGACCAGGAAGCCGACCGAGTCCGAGGTGTGGCCCGGGATGTGCAGCACGGTGGCGGCGAGGCCGCCGGCGGCGAGCCGCTGCCCGTCGGCGAGCCTCTCCCAGCGGTCCAGGGTCACCTCCAACCGGTCCGGATCCCACCAGGAGCGGACCAGCGCGCCCGTCAGGTCGGCGAGCTCCGGCACCGCGTCGAGATGATCATGGTGATGGTGGGTCAGCCAGATCTCGGCGATCCCGCCGGGGGCGGCCGAGGCGATCGCGTCCAGATGCGCGTCGTCGTCGGGGCCCGGATCGACCACCACCCGCGGTCCGGCGGGATCGCCGAGCAGCCAGGTGTTCGTGCCGTCGAGCGTCATCGGCCCCGGATTCGGAGCGAGCACGCGATCGATCATCGCAACTCCTCGTCATGATCATCCGGTGGCGGGTACGCCAACAGCCACCCGTCGCCGTCGCGGACCACCTCCGGGCGTACCGGCTCCACCACGCGCGTGCGGGCGGCCGCGAGCAGGGATGCCAGGTCGTGATGATCGGCCAGCTCCAGCAGCGACGCCCGGGTCGGCGGCATCAGCGCCAGCTCGCCGGCGTCGGCGCGGGCCAGCGCTTCGGCGGGTCGGCACCAGAATGCCGCGTCGGCCTCCCCCGACACGTCCTCGGCCCGGGCGCCCGGCGGCAGCACCGCCAGATAGAACCAGGTGTCATAGCGACGCGGCTCGGTACGCGGGGTGATCCAACGCGCCCACGGGAACAGGTCGCCCGGCGCCACCTCCACTGTCGTCTCCTCGGCCAGCTCGCGGACCGCGCAGGCGCGCAGCGGGTCCGGCCCGGCGACATCGGCCGGCTCCTGCCGGCCGCCGGGGAACACGGCCATGCCGGCCGCGAAGGCCATCCGGGCGTGCCGACGCATCAACCACACCTCCAGCCCGTCAGCCTCCCCGGGCCGCACCAGCAAGACGCTGGCCGACGGGTCGGCGCGCGCGGCGGGATCCGGCAGCACCGGTTCTGCCGGCAGCCGCGTTCGCCGCAGCCGGCTCAGCACATCACGCGAGGACGCCATCGCCAGCACCGCTCAGGCGAGCAGTCCGATCATCTCGACCTCGACCGGCGCATCCAGCGGGAGCACGGTGACGCCGACGGCGCTGCGGGCGTGCCGACCCTGCTCGCCGAACACCTCGCCGACCAGTTCGCTCGCACCGTTGCCCACCTTGGCCTGGTCCCCGAAGGACGGGTCGCTGGCCACGAAGACCGTGAGCTTGAAGATCCGGGCGACATTGTCGATCCCGCCGGCGGCTTCGGCGAGAGCCGCCAGGGCGTTGAGCGCGCAGATCCGGGCCAGCCGTTGACCCTGCTCGACGCCGATCCCGGCGCCGAGCTTCCCGGTCGCGGCGAGCGCGCCGTCGACCATCGGCACCTGACCGGAGGTGTAGAGCTGATTGCCCACCACCACGGCGGGTGTGTAGGCGGCGATCGGGGCGACCACCGGTGGCAGCTCGATGCCCAGCTCGGCGAGGCGTTGCGCGGGCGTACCCATGATGTTCCGCCCTCAGCCGAGCGGTCGCTTGAAGTAGGCGACCAGGTTCTCGGGATTGGGGCCGGGCACGACCTGCACCAGCTCCCAGCCGTCGGCACCCCAGTTGTCCAGAATCTGCTTGGTGGCGTGCACCAGGACGGGCACGGTTGCGTACTCCCACTTGGTCATGGCGTCACCCTAGACCCCGCGCGCGCCCGGTAGCGTTGTGGCCCATGAGCCTCCCGCCGCTGCTCGCGCCCGCTTTGCACGTGATCAGCGGCAAGGGCGGGACCGGCAAGACGACCGTCGCGGCGGGGCTGGCCTGCGCGCTGGCGGCGGGCGGTCGGCGGGTGCTGGTGTGTGAGGTGGAGGGCCGCCAGGGGCTGGCCGAGGCGTTCGGCGTACCGCCGTTGAAGGCGAGCGAGGAACCGCGGCTGGCGCTGTTGCCGGACGGCGGCGAGGTGTTCGGGCTGAACGTGGATGCCGAGGACGCGCTGGCGGAGTACCTGGCGACGTTCTACCGGCTCGGGATCGCCGCGCGGGCGATGGATCGGTTCGGGCTGTTCGACTTCGCCACCTCGATCGCGCCGGGACTGCGGGACGTGTTGCTGACCGGCAAGGTCTACGAGGCGGTACGCCGTCGCGCGCGCGGGCGCCCGAACAGCTATGACGCCGTCGTGCTGGACGCACCGCCGACGGGGCGGATCGGGTCCTTCCTCAATGTGCACTCGGCGATCTCCGGGCTGGCCAAGGTCGGCCCGATCCGCAACCAGGCCGACTCGATCGTGTCGTTGATGCGCTCCCCGGCGACGGCGGTGCATCTGGTGACGCTGCTGGAGGACATGCCAGTGACGGAGACGATCGAGGCGGTCGATGATCTTGCCCCGACCGGGATCCGGGTCGGGTCGGTGATCGGCAACCGGATCCGGGCCACCCCGATGAGCGACGATGATCTTGCCGCGGCGGCCGCCGGAACGCTCGACCTGGCCGTGCCCGGGCTGAGCGAAGCGCAGGACACGGCACTGCGGGCCGAGTTCGCCGAGGACGCCGGGTTGATCATTGACGAGCGGGAGCGCTACGAGCGGCTGCTCTCCCTCGGCCTGCCGTTGGTCACCGTGCCGACGATTCCGGGTGGCATCGACCGCGGCGCGGTGATCACCATCGCCGACCGGCTGCGCGAGAAGCTGGGAGCAGCGGCATGAACCCTCCCGATCGGCTCGACCTGGACGCGGTGATCGCCGACCGCGGCATCGAGGTGCTGATCTGTTGCGGCTCCGGCGGCGTCGGCAAGACGACGACCTCGGCTGCGCTCGCATTGCGGGCCGCCGAGCGGGGCCGCCGGGTGGTCTGCCTGACCATCGACCCGGCGCGCCGGCTGGCGCAGTCGTTGGGGCTCGGCGAGCTGGACAACACCCCGCGCCCGGTGACCGGGATCGACACGAGCGCGGGCGGTTCGCTGGACGCGATGATGCTCGACATGAAGCGCACCTTCGACGAGGTGGTGCTCGCCCACTCCACGCCGGAGAAGGCCCAGCAGATCCTGGCGAATCCGTTCTACGAGGCGCTGTCGACGAGCTTCTCGGGTACGCAGGAGTACATGGCCATGGAGAAGCTCGGCCAGTTGCATGCCGAGGCCCGCTCCGGCGGTCGCTGGGACCTGATCGTCGTCGACACGCCACCGGCACGTTCCGCCCTGGACTTCCTCGACGCGCCGGAACACCTGAGCCGGCTGCTCGACGGGCGGATCCTGAAGCTGCTGCTGGCGCCGGCCAAGGGCCCGTTCCGGCTGATGGGCGTCGGGATGAGCATGGTCACGAACGCGCTGTCCAAGATCCTCGGTGCGCAGGTGTTGGCCGACGTGCAGACCTTCGTGGCTGCCTTCGAGACGCTGTTCGGCGGGTTCGGCGAGCGCGCCCGGCGTACCCGCGCGGCCCTGGCCGGGCCGCAGACGTCGTTCCTGGTGGTGGCCAGCCCGACCCGCGACGCGCTGCGCGAGGCGACCTATTTCGTCGAACGTCTGCGCGAGGAACGGATGCCACTCGCCGGGGTGGTGATCAATCGAGTGCACTCCTCCGAACTCGATCTGTCGGCCGGGCGGGCCGAGGCGATCGCCGAGGATCTCGATCCGGCGACCCACCAGGCGCAGATCCATGCGCTGCGCCGGCACGCCGCCCGGATGACCGAGATCGACACCGAGCGCCGCCTGCTGGACCGGTTCCGGGCCGTCGCCGCCGGCGTACCGATGGCCTATGTGCCCGACCAGGGCAGCGACGTGACCAGCACCGACGACCTGCGCGCGATCCGCTTCGCCGAATGGGCCGGTTGACCCTGATTTCGATTTTTTCGATTACATTCGGTGCATGGGCACTCCTACCCCACGACGCTCCACAACCGTCCGCGGCCCCAAGACCTATGTCCCTTCCCCCGAGTCGGAATCCGCCATCGAGAAGTTCGCCGCACAACTCGAGGCGCTGACCGAGGCCAGTGCCGATCGCCCCGCGCTGATCGGCCCCCACAATGAGCTGATTCCGCTGCCCCCGGAAGCCTTCGAGGTGCTGGCGCAGGTCTATGAGGCAATGAAGCGCGGTCTCGCCATCCATGTGGCGCCCCTGAACGCCCAGCTCACCACCCAGGAGGCGGCCAACTACCTCGGCATCTCACGCCCCACCCTGGTGAAGCTCCTCGAGTCGGGAGCCATCCCGTTCATCAAGCCCGGTCGCCATCGATACGTGCGCATCGACGACTTGATCGAGTACGTCGAGCAGTTGCGCACCAGACGATCCGAGAACCTGGACCAGATGGCACGAGACGCAGAGGACGATGACCTCTACGAGCTGCTCGACGGCCCCCCACCCAAGATGCGGTGAGTTGTGCGTTTTCCTGTCTTCCTCGACACGAACGTCATCTAACCGGTCTCGCTTGCCGACACCCTCATGAGGTTGGCGGAAGTCGACGTGATCCGACCACACTGGTCGGCCGATGTCATGGCCGAGTTGGTTCGAAACCTGGGCAAGCGCCTGCCCCGGGAGAATGCAGCCAAGCGCGCACTCGCGATGGAGGCCGCCTTCCCCGAAGCCATGGTCACCGGCTACGAAAGCTTGGTCGATGGGATGACCCACGACCCCAAGGACAGGCATGTTCTGGCCGCTGCAGTCCACTCCGACTGCCAGGTGATCGTCACCTTCAACACGGGCGGCTTTCCTGACGACTCCCTCGCGCCCCACGACCTTGTCGCGGTTCACCCAGATGCGTTCCTGCTGGATCAACTGGAGCTCTATCCGCAACTCGTCCGCCGGTCGCTGCAGCGACAGTCCGCGGCTACCGCGCGGCCGCGCCTGACGCTGCTGGAACTGATTGAGCACTTCGAACGGATCGGACTGCGCGGGTTTGCCACCGAGCTGCGCCGCAGCTGGCCCGAACTGACAGGTTGAGAGAAGTCGACCGCTGGCCGGCGGATCAATCCCCCGCGAGCATCGCCTTCCAGGATTCGACATCGGTACGCGAGCGCAGCAGATGCCGGCGCTCCCGCTCGGTCATCCCGCCCCAGATTCCCCACTCGATCCGGTTGTCCAGGGCCTCGGCGAGGCACTCCCGGCGGACGTCACAACCGGCACAGACCTGGCGCGCGTCGCGTTGCCTGGCGCCCTCGACGAACAGGGCGTCCTTCGACCCGGCACACTTGGCCTGCAGGGTCCACTCGGCGACAAGCTGGGCCATTGGCTCCCCCTTGCGGTTCGGCAGCACACTTCATTGGGTTCCGCCCCCATCGCCGGGCCCTGGGTGAGGGCCAGACTCTAGGACGCTGGCGACCAACTTAGCGGTTCGTTCACGAACCTGTAACCTCCGACTTCTGCGGTACGTGACCCGCGAGAAGTTCGGATTGCCCGGGCCGTCGCGTACCCTGTCGCCATGCCCAACAGCTCCGAGCGCGGCGCGACGCTGCTGTACTCCTTGGCCATGTTCGGTGTCGTCAGCGTGATCTGCGGCATCCTCGTCGCTGGCCTGATGGTGCCCTATGCCGCGCTGGCGACCGCCGGCGCGAAGGCCGGCGCCTCCACCGTGGAGGACCTGCCGGAGGATCTGGTGATCCCGCCGCAGTCCCAGCGGACCTCGGTCTACATGGCCGACGGCAAGCTGTTGACCAACTTCTACGAGGACTACCGGATCTACAAGCCGCTCGACGACATCTCGCCGACGATGGTCTCGGCGCAGCTCGCGATCGAGGATCACCGCTTCTACGAGCACGGACCGCTCGACCTGACCGGTACGCTGCGCGCCCTGGTCACCAATGTCGGCGGCGGCGACACCCAGGGCGGCTCGTCGATCACCCAGCAGTACGTGAAGATGGCGCAGATCGACATCGCCAAGCGCAACAACGACCAGGCCGGGATCGCTCGGGCGCAGGAGAGCACGATCCAGCGCAAGATCCAGGAGTTGCGCTACGCGATCGCGCTGGAGAAGCAGCTCAGCAAGGACGACATCATCGAGCGATACCTGAACATCGCGATGTACGGTCCGTCGGTCTACGGCGTCGAGGCCGCCGCGCAGGTCTACTTCGACAAGTCGGCGAAGGATCTCGATCTGGCCGAGTCGGCCTTCCTGGCCGGCCTGGTGCAGAACCCGACCCGGACCGACCCGGCGGACAACCCCGACGCCGCCCTGGAGCGCCGCAATGTGGTGCTGAACCGGATGGCCGAGCTGCAGCTCGTCACCCGCGACGAGGCGGCGAAGGCCAAGGAAGAGAAGTTCGACCCGAAGAAGATCGAGCGGCCGACCAACAACTGCGCCAACTCGCGCTATCCCTTCCTCTGCGACTACGTCAAGAAGACGATCACCACCAACCCGATGTACGGCGAGACCCCGGAGGATCGGGAGAACTTGCTGCTGCGCGGCGGGCTTGAG
Organism: Naumannella huperziae; assembly: GCF_054073625.1. NCBI lineage: Bacteria > Bacillati > Actinomycetota > Actinomycetes > Propionibacteriales > Propionibacteriaceae > Naumannella > Naumannella huperziae. Next base: position 264,828 of record NZ_JBSXPH010000001.1, read on the forward strand.
ATCCAGACCGAGATCGACCCCAAGGCCCAGGACGCCGCGGAGAAGGCCGTCGCCGACATGATCTCGCCGAAGGACCCGGCCCTGGGCGTGATGAGCCAGATCCAGCCCGGCACCGGCCTCATCATCGCGATGGCCCAGAGCCGCCCGGAGATGGGCAACAAACCCGGCCAGACGTTCTACAACTACGCCGTGTCGCGGGAGATGGGCGGCGCCGAGGGCTACCAGATGGGCTCCACCTTCAAGGCCTTCACCGCCGCCGCGGCGATCGAGAAGGGCATCCCGCTCTCGCAGACGTACGCGTCACCTTCCGGAATGGAGTTCAAGGGACGCACAATGCAAACCTGCAACGGACCGGTGAAGTCCAATCAGTACGACCCGAAGAACTCGACCCGCAGCGGCACCTTCAACATGCGCCAGGCGACGGCGTACTCGGTGAACACCTACTTCGTCCAGTTGCAGCTCGCCGCAGGCAACTGCCGAGTGGCGCAGATGGCCGACAAGGCGGGCCTGCAGCTCTCCCAGGGCGGCACGCTCGTTGATCCTGGGCCGACCGCCAACGAGAAGGATCCGATGGGCTACGATAACTACACGTCGTTGACCCTGGGTATCGCCGATGTCACACCGCTGTCCGTCGCGGAGGCGTACGCGACCTTCGCCGCGCGCGGCAAGCACTGCAAGCCGATCATCATCAAGGCGATGAAGGACTCCAACGGCAAGGACGTCAAGGTGCCGAGCGCCGACTGCAAGCAGGTCATGGACCAGGGAGTCGCCGACGCCACGACCGAGCTGCTGCGCGGCGTGATGAACGGCACCGGCGCGCCGGCCCGGATCCCCGGGGGCTACCCGCAGGCGGGCAAGACGGGCACCATCGACTCCAACAGCGCGGTGTGGTTCGCGGGCTACACCCCGGAGGTCGCCGGTGCGGCGATGATCGCCGTCGACAAGACGAACGACTACTGGGACAACCGCCGTAAGAGCCTCAAGGGGATGCGCCTGCCGGAGAGCGGCACCTACCTCGCCGGTTCGGGCGGTGGCGACGCCGGCCGCGGTATCTACGCCCCGGCGATGGAGAAGGCGCTCGAGGGCAAGCCGCGTACCGGATTCAAGCAGGCGTCGTCGAAGTTCACCCAGGGCAAGAATGTCGACGTCCCGTCCACCAGCGGGATGAGCGCCTCGCAGGCGCGGGAGACCCTGGAGGGCGCGGGCTTCAACGTGGCGCGGCAAAGCGTGTACTCCAGCCAGCCGTCCGGCAGCTACCTCGGGACCTCGGCAAATGGCAGCGCGAAGGCGGGCCAGACGATCTACCTGATGTATTCGAAGGGGCCGCGGCCGAAACCCGCCCCGGCCCCGGCGCCGAAGAAGGAGCCGGAGAAGAAGGACGACAAGAAGCCGGAGAAGAAGGACGAGAAGCCAGCGGACAAGCCGCAGACCCCGAGCGATTCGGGCGGTGGCTGAGCTGCCCCGCGCCCGGAGCAACGTCCTGACCACCGCCGGCCTCGTTCTCGGGGCCGGCGGTGCCTGTCTTGCCTACGGCGCATTCATCGAGTCCCGGGCGTTCCGGCTGCGCGAGGCGACCGCCCGGTGCCTGCCGCCCGGCTCGCCGTCGTTGCGGCTGCTGCACGTGTCCGACCTGCACCTTGCGGCGGGCCAGCGGCACAAGATCGACTGGGTCGCCGGGCTCGCCGAGCTGGATCCGGATCTGGTGATCAACACCGGCGACAACCTGTCGGGCCCGTTCCCAGAACGCGTGCTCGAGGCGTACGCCGGGCTGTTGGGCCGGCCGGGCGCGTTCGTGTTCGGTTCCAACGACTACCTCGCCCCGGTCGCCAAGAATCCGCTGCGCTATCTCGGCGGCTCCAGCGCCACCCACCCGCAGAAGCCGGTCTCGCCCGAACGGCACCTGCCCTGGCGCCCGATGCGCGACGCCTTCCGGGACGCGGGCTGGGTCGACCTGACCAATGCCCGCGGTGAGCTGGAGGTGAAGGGGGTACGCCTCGCGCTCCGCGGCGTCGACGATCCGCACATCGAGCTCGATGACTACGCGGCGGTGGCGGGTCCGGCGGACCCCGCCGCCCTGAGCATCGGCCTCGCGCACGCGCCCTATCGCCGGATCCTCGACGAGATGGCGCGCGACCACGTCGACCTGATCCTCAGCGGGCACACGCACGGGGGCCAGGTCTGCGTACCCGGTTTCGGCGCCGTCATCACCAATTGCGACATCGACCGGGCCCGGGTGAAGGGCCTGTCGACCCACTCGGCCGATGGCTGGACCTCGCTCCTGCACGTCTCCGCGGGCCTCGGCATGTCGCCATTCGCGCCCTACCGGTTCGCCTGCCCGCCCGAGGCCACCCTGCTCACCCTGCTGCCCCGCTGACCCTGCTGCCCCACCGAACGATTGGCTGACCGCGCCGCGGGTGGGCTACACTCTCCCGGTGCCCGCTTGGGCACACGGGGTGTGGCGCAGCTTGGTAGCGTGCTTCGTTCGGGACGAAGAGGTCGCAGGTTCAAATCCTGTCACCCCGACTTTTTGATCATGATCGGCACCTGCTCGGCGCCGGACCCTCAGCACCCGTTCGCGTGTTGTTAACCGTTTGTTGACCGCCCATCCCTAGCTTCGGGACTGTCCACCGACCCCGAGAGCTGGGATCACCGTGACCGCAACCGGTTCCACTCCTGCCCACCCCTGGACCTCAACCACCACCCGCGTCATCGCGCACCGCGGCGCCTCCGCCGACGCCCCCGAGAACACCCTTGCCGCGGTCGAGCGCGCCATCGACGACGGCTCCGCCGTGGTCGAATGCGATGTGCAACGCACCGCCGACGGCGAGCTCGTGGTCCTGCACGATGCGACGCTCGCCCGCACCACCGACGCCGGCTCGGTCTTCCCTCGCCGCAAACCGTGGAACGTGGCCGATCTCACGCTTGATCAGGTACGCCGACTCGACGCCGGCGCCTGGTTCGGCGCCGAGTTCGCCGGGCAGCGCGTACCCACCCTGCGGGAGTGGATCGACGCGATCGGCACCCGCGCCGGAATGTTGATCGAGGTCAAGCATCCCGACCGCAAGCCCGGCATCGAGAACGATCTTGCCGAGACCCTGCGGGCCAGCCAGTGGGCCCGCCGCGCGCTGCACGACGGCCGCCTCGTGGTCCAGTCCTTCGATCATGACTGGCTGCGCCACGCCTACGCGCCCCTCGGCGACGGCGTACCGCTCGGCGCGCTCTGCCTCGCCCGCCCCAGCTCACGTCAGGTGCGCGCGATCTCCGAGTGGGCCGACCAGCTCAACCCCCGGCTCGGTGCCACCGACCGGGCGCTGGTCGACGCCGCCCACGAGTGCGGCTTGTCGATCAACGTCTGGACGGTGAACGGCACCACCGACATGCGCCGTCTGATCGACGCCCGCGTCGACGGCATCATCACCAACAAGCCCGCCAAGCTGGCCGCGCTGGCGCGCAAACACGGCGGGCTCACGGTGGGCGCCTGACCCGGCAACCGGACCACCGCGTCCCGGCGGCTAGGATCACCGGGGACGTAGGAGGAGTGCATGGACAAGGTGGTCTCGTCCGCGGCGGAGGCCGTCGCAGACATCGGGGACAAGGCATCGCTGGCGGTCGGTGGGTTCGGACTCAGCGGCGTGCCGGAGGTATTGATCCAGGCGCTGCACGACGCCGGCGTCACCGATCTTGAAGTGATGTCGAACAACTGCGGCGTCGACCAGCTCGGACTCGGCCGGCTGCTGATGGACAAGCGCGTCGCGCGGGTGGTCGCCTCCTATGTCGGCGAGAACAAGGAGTTCGCGCGGCAGTACCTCTCCGGTGAGCTCGAGCTCGAGCTCACCCCGCAGGGCACCCTGGCCGAGCGGCTGCGGGCCGGCGGTTCCGGGATTCCCGCGTTCTACACCGCGACCGGAACGGGTACGCAGGTGGCCGAGGGCGGGCTGCCGTGGCGCTACGACGCCGAGGGGAACGTGATCAAGGCGTCGCCGCCGAAGGAGACGCGTACCTTCACCAATGCCGACGGCAACGAACAGGAGTTCGTGCTCGAAACTGCTCTCACGCCGGACTTCGGCCTGGTCCGGGCATGGAAGGGCGACCGGCACGGGAACCTGATCTATCGGGAGTCCTCGCGCAACTTCAATCCGCTCGCCGCGATGGCCGGGCGGGTCACCATCGCCGAGGTCGAGGAGTTGGTCGAGCCCGGTGATCTTGATCCCGACTCGATCCATACCCCGGGCGTCTTTGTCCAGCGCGTGGTCGCGCTGACCCCGGAACAGGCCGCGGACAAGCCGATCGAGAAGAGGACGGTACGCCCGCGCGGCGGCGACCCCGGCGACAAGATCGAGAAGGAGGGCGACGTCTGATGCCGTGGACACGCGAGGAGATGGCCGCCCGGGCGGCCCGGGAGCTGACCGACGGATCCTATGTGAACCTCGGCATCGGGCTGCCGACTCTGGTGCCGAACTATGTCGATGACGAGACCGAGCTGGTGCTGCAGTCCGAGAACGGGCTGCTCGGCGTCGGGGCGTACCCCTATGAAGGCGAGGAGGACCCCGACCTGATCAACGCCGGCAAGGAGACCGTCACCCTGCGCCGGGGCGCGTCGACCTTCGACTCGGCGACCTCGTTCGGGATGATCCGCGGCGGCAAGATCGATGCGGCGATCCTCGGGGCGATGCAGGTGTCCAAGGATGGCGACATCGCCAACTGGATGATCCCCGGCAAGATGGTCAAGGGGATGGGCGGCGCGATGGATCTCGTGCACGGCGCCAAGCGGGTGATCGTGCTGATGGAACACGTCGCGAAGGACGGATCGTTCAAGATCGTCAACGAGTGCTCGCTGCCCTATACCGGCAGGGGCGTCGTGCAGCGGATCATCACCGACCTCGGGGTGATCGACGTCACCGAGGCCGGGCTGAAGCTGGTCGAGCTGGCCCCGGGTGTGACCGCCGACGAGATTCGCGCCAAGACCGAACCCGAGCTGGCCGACTGACGCGGCGCGGCCCAACCGACGGCAGCGCGAGGGACCTGTCACCTCCATCCGCGAGCCGAACCGGCAGCCGCGGGTGTTGCGACGTTCGCGCCTGCCGGTTGCGCTCGCGGCTGCGGGCTCACCCCATCAGCCGCGGGCCGAACCGGCAGCCGCGGGATCAGCGCGCGCGGGCGGGCGGCGGGCCCGCCGGGATCGGCTGCGGTGCCCGTACGCAGACGGCGGCGATCAGCAGGGCCACCCCGACCACGCCGGTCACCACCCCGGGCAGCGCCAGCAGCGACACGACCGGGCTCGCCAGGGGCAGATCCAGCGTCGTGACCACATACGGCAGCAGGTACGCATATGCCGTGCCCAGGACGGTGGAAACCAGTAGCGAGGCGCAGCCGATCAGACCAAGGCTGCGGCGCGGGCCCGTCGCCCGGGTACCGATCAGCACCAGCCCCACGACCAGCACGATGACCTCGGGCAGCCGGAACAACACGGCCGACAGAACATTCGTCACCCGCGCAGGCTAGGCCGCGCGCGGGTCACCGCCCGGTGCCGGCGTAGACCGTGGCCTCCTGGTCGCTGTCCAGCCCGAAGGCGGTGTGCGCGGCACGTACCGCCTGATCGACCTCGGCCTCGTCGACCACCACCGAGATCCGGATCTCCGAGGTGGAGATCATTCCGATGTTGACGCCCGCCTCGGCGAGCGCGGTGAAGAACTTCGCGGTCACCCCCGGATGCGAGCGCATCCCGACGCCGACCACGGAAACCTTGCCGATCTGGTCGTCGTAGAGCACGTTCTCGAAGCCCACATCGTCCTTGATCGCGTTCAGGGCATCGACGCCCTTCTTCCCGTCCGCGGTCGGCAGGGTGAAGGAGATGTCGGTCCGGGAGGTGTTCACCTCCGAGACGTTCTGCACGATCATGTCGATATTGATCTCGGCCTCGGCGACCGCCGAGAAGATCTTCGACGCCTCGCCGATCCGGTCGGGTACGCCGACGATGGTGATCTTCGCCTCGTTCCGGTCGTGGGCAATGCCGGAGATGATCGCCTGTTCCACGGGATTGGTCCCTTCGTCGAGTTCGGTCACCCAGGTGCCGTCGAGATTGTTGAAGGAGGAGCGGACGTGCACGGGCACGTTCTCGCGTCGGGCGTACTCCACACAGCGCAGATGCAGGATCTTCGCGCCGCAGGCGGCCATCTCGAGCATTTCCTCGTAGCTGATCCTCGGGATCCGCCGGGCGGCCGGCGCGATGCGCGGATCGGCGGTGAAGACCCCGTCGACATCGGTGTAGATCTCGCAGACGTCCGCACCGAGCGCGGCCGCCAGCGCGACGGCGGTGGTGTCGGAACCGCCGCGGCCGATCGTGGTCACGTCCTTGGTGTCCTGGCTGACCCCCTGGAAGCCGGCGACGATCACGATGTCGCCCTCGCCCACCGCGGACTCGATCCGCCCCGGCGTGATCTTCAGGATCCGCGCGTTGCCGTGCACGCCCGTGGTGATCACCCCGGCCTGGGAGCCGGTGAACGACCGCGCCCGCAGGCCCTGGTCGTGGATCGCCATCGCCAGCAGCGCCGCGCTCATCCGCTCGCCGGCGGTGAGCAACATGTCCAGCTCGCGCTCCGGCGGCTGCGGGGAGACCTCGTTGGCCAGGTCGAGCAGTTCGTCGGTGGTGTCGCCCATCGCCGAGATCACCACCACGACGTCGTTGCCCGCCTGTTTGGTGGCAACCACCCGCTTCGCGACGCGCTTGATGCTTGCCGCGTCGGCCACGGATGAGCCGCCGAACTTCTGTACCACGCGGGCCACGGGTGTCCCTTCTCCTCGTCTGGTCCGGGGCTACTGTAGTTGGCGCGCGGACGCGAGAGGGTGCGCGCCCGAGAACGGAGATGGCAATGACGGACCCGGCGCGGCTCCCGGCGAAGCGGATCGGAGACTCCGAGCGCGACGAGGCGGTCCGGTTGCTCACCGAACACATGTCGGCGGGGCGGATCGATTCGGCCGAGTTCGACGATCGGATGTCCCGGGCTCTGTCGGCCAGGACGATGGGCGATCTGGATCCGCTGTTCGCCGATCTGCCCGGTGCCCGCCCCGACCAACAGGTCGTCCCCTCCGCGCCGGCCGAGCCGCCGGTGCCCGCTCCGCGCGACGACACCCTCAAGCGGGTCGGCCAGGTCATCGTCGCGCTGCTCTGGCCAGCCGCGATCATCGCGATGATCGCGTTCGGCGTCTGGTGGCCGATCCTGATCCCGATCTTCGGCAGCGGCGCGATCGCCGCCGCGTTCGGACTGAACCACGGCGACCGCCGGCCCCGAGACCGCGAGCGGGACCGGCGAGGGGAGCTGCCCGGTGGCGACCGCGATCAGCACTGACCGCACCCGGCGCGGCGGCCGACTCCGCATCGTCGGCCTGACCGCACTGACGATCACGATCCAGTACTTCGTCATCGAGGCCATCGTCGCCGGAGCATGGATCGATCCGGCGTACAGCTACGTCAACAACTACATCTCCGATCTCGGCGCCCCCCGGTGTGCGACATTCGCCGACCGTGCGGTGTGCTCGCCGTTGCACGCGCTGATGAACGCGTCGTTCCTGTTCCAGGCCGTGCTGGTCGCGGTCGCGGTGGCCACGCTGGGTCCCCGGCTGCGGAGCCCCGGGCGTTGGCTGGTGATCATCCTCGGGTCGATCACGGCAATCGGGATGGCGATGGTCGGGATCTTCCCGGGATCGGTCGTCGAGGACCTCGGAAGCGATCCCCTCCTGCACGGGACCGGGGCGATGCTGGCCATCCTGGGCGGCAATCTGACCGTGCTGTGCGTGGGCATCGTCGCCCGCCGCGGGCCGCTGCTGGCGGCCGGTTCCTTCGTGGCCGCCGCGGTGGGCCTGTTCGCGGTGCTGGCCCAGACCGTCTTCGGCACCGATCTTGGCCTTGGTCGCGGCGGGGTCGAACGGCTGATGGTGAATCCCTGGCTCGTCTGGGCCATCGTCGTCGGCGTACTCGGACTGGTACGCCGTCGCCGGCCTCACGCCTAGCGCGCCCCCCGGGCCCGCGGGTTATGCAGTGCCCGCGCGATGGTGATGGCCGCCGCCCTGGCCGCCATGTCGAATCGGGGCAGGCTGATGCGGCCGGCCACGCCGGAGATGGAAACCGCCGCGATCACGTCGTCGGCATCGAAGATCGGCACGGCGACGGCAGCGACGGTGTTGAACGATTCCCGCCGGTCGAACGCGACACCGCGCTTGCGAATCTCCGCCAGCTCCGTCCGGAGTGCATCCGGCTCGGTGATGGTGGCCGGGGTCAATCGGCGCAACGGCTCACCGAGCGTACGCTCGACAATCTCGGCGGGCGAGAAGGCCAGGATCGCCTTCCCCGAGCAACTCGCGTGCGCGGGCCAGCGCGTCCCGCTGCGCTGCGGCAGCCGGGGTGCGTCCCGCCCGCAATAGGTGTCCAGATAGACGACCTCCGGACCGTCCAGCACGGCAAGCCCGACGTTGAGGTTGGTAGCCCGGCTGAGGTCGGTCAGGGTCGGCCTCGCCGCGTCACGAAGCGTCCGCGCGCGCGGCGCCGCCTGCCCGAGTTCGAACACGAAGGTGCCCAACTGCAACCCGTTCGCCGTTCGCTCGACCAGCCCCAGACGCACCAGCTCAGCGACCAACCGGTGCACCGTGGTCTTCGGCAGTTCGGTGCGTCGGGTGAGCTCCTCGACGGTCATCCGTGTTGCCGGCTGGAGGAAGGCTCGCAGGATCTGTACCGAACGACCCATCACCGAGACCTCGCTCGTGTTCCGATGAGTGGGACTCATCCATTGATGATCAAGTCCGTCTCCTGCATTGTCAATGGCACAACGAAGAACTGAAGGAGGAGGATTGCCGGGCTACGTCGGCGGTCAGGAGGACCTGTTGATCGACATCACGCTGGACATCGCGGGGGCCGGGCGATGATGTGGCCGGTCGGGAGTGCCCGAATCCACCGCGTCACCGAGACCGCCCACTGGCCGTTTCCGCCCGAGGAGGCCTTTCCCGACTGGACCGCCGAACACGCAGCACAGGCGGCTCGCCGGTTCCCCGAGGCGTACGACGCGACGACGGGTGAGCTTGTGCTGTCGATCCACACCCATGTGATCGAACTCGGCAATCTCCGAATCGTGGTCGATGCCGGCAATGGGGATCACAAGCCGAGACCGGTGCTGGCGGCCCATCACGGGTTTGCGGCGGGACAGCCCGACCGCCTCCGCGCCAGCGGCTTCCCACCCGACAGCATCGACGTGGTCGCCACGACGCACCTGCATCCCGATCATTGCGGCGGCAACACCGTGCTGCGCGACGGAGGGTGGATTCCGACCTTCGGCAACGCGCAGTACCTGATCGTCCGCGCCGATCAGCACTGGCTGGACCGGCTCGGCGAGCCCGGGGCCGGCACCGTCGAGTCGGACCTGGCGCGGATGCGCGAAGACAGCGTGCGGCCGTTGGCGCGGCAGATCCAGGTGGTCGACGCACCCCACCCGATCGCGGACCACGATGGCACCCGGGTACGCCTGGAACCGGCGCCGGGCCACTCGCCCGGACACTGCGTGGTGACCGTCGAGGCAGCCGACGGGTCGGGTGCGCTGATCGGCGGCGATCTCCTCCATCACCCGTTGCAGCTTGATCATCCGGAGCTGGTACATGTGGGAGACGGCGACCCGGAAGCCGCCGCGGCAAGCCGCCGGGCCTGGCTCGGCCTGGCTGCCGAGCGGCGCTGGCCGGTGCTCACCGCCCACTTCCCCGAGGGAGCTCCGCAATTGATCACCGAGACCGCGGACGGCCCCGCCTGGGTCGAGCGCGCGAGCCAAGACGCGGGGCCGAGCCGGCAGCCATGACCGGGGCCACGCTGATCACCTTGTCGCCGTGGATGCGACAGCGGCGCGGCGAGCGGGTGGGGACTCCATCGGGCTAGGCTCGCCGGCATGAGCACCCCCGACATCGTCCGCTGGGGCATCGCCGGTCCCGGCAACATCGCCAACTCGCTCGCCGCCGACTTCCCGCACACCCCGCATGCCGAGCTGGTCGCGGTCGCATCCCGGTCGGCGGAGCGAGCCCGCAGGTTCGCCGACGAACACGGCACTGCCCGGGCGTACGGCAGCTATCGCGAGCTGATCGACGACCCGGACGTCGACGTGATCTATGTCGCGACCCCGCATCCGCAGCATCTGGCGATCGCCGAGGCGGCGCTGCGGGCCGGCAAGGGCGTACTGGTCGAGAAGTCCTTCACGGCAACCCTGGCCGGTACGCAGCGGCTGGTCGAGGTTGCGCGCGAGACCGGACGGTTCGCGATGGAGGCGATGTGGACCCGGTTCCAGCCGGCCATCGCCAAGGCTCGCGAGCTGGTCGCCGACGGTGCGATCGGGCGACTCGGCGGCGTGCAGGCCGACCTGTGCATCGGCCGGTCGTTCGAGGCGGGCAACCGCCTGTTCGAGCCCGAGACGGGCGGCGGGGCCCTGCTCGACCTCGGCGTCTATCCCGTGTCATTCGCCCAGCACTTTCTCGGCGATCCGGACCGGGTCGAGGCGATGGGAGCCCGCTACGACAACGGCGCGGACAGCTCCGCGACGGTCCAATTGGGGTACGCCGACGGCCGCCTCGCGTCCTTGTACTGCTCCATCGAGAACGCCGGCCCCGGCCGGGCGATGCTGCTCGGCAGCGACGGCTGGATCGAGGTGCCGCCGCGGTTCCATCACCCCGACCGGGTGATCTTGCACCGCAAGGGCGCCGAGCCGGAGGAGTTCGTCGCGCCGCGCACCGGCGCCGGGTATGCCCACGAGCTGATCGAGGTCACCGAGGCGGTGCGCGCCGGGCGTACCGAATCCGAGCTGATGCCGCTGTCCGACACCGTCGCCGTGATGGCGATCCTTCAGCAGGCCGCCGACCAGATCGGTCTCGAGTTCGCCGAGGCCACCGAGATCCCGACCTGATCCGAGGTGGTTCGCCCTGCGCGCCCCCACCCCACACCTACTGGCCCACCCCACAGCTACTGGCGCACCACCCAACACCTACTCGCCCACCCCACACCTACCGGCCCACCACCCAACACTTGCTCGCTCACCCAACAGCTACTGGCGCACCACCCAACACCTACTCGCTCACCCAACAGCTATAGGTGTTGGGTCACCGCGCAGGTGTTGGGTCAGCGGCGAGGGAGGCACCGCCGCAGAGCCGGCGCGGGGCGTGCACGGCTCCCGGAGACCCTGGCCCGAAGGACCCGGTACGCCGTCGATGCGGCGCTGAGTCGAGGCGCCGCCGCACCTGCGTGACTCTCGGCGACGCCGGTGTCGTATTTCGCCGCGTCACCACGCGATCCGTCGGCGTGGCGGGAACTGCGAGAGTCAGGACGGTGCGCCACCCGGGGCCGACAGCGCCTGCCACGCCAACCCCGCCCAACGGTCGCACCCGCTGCTCGCCGTGGCGCCTCACCCCGTGACCCGTGCCTGGCCCTGCCCGCCCGCGCCCACCCAACACCTACTCGCCAGCCACCAACACCTACCCACCAGCCACCCAACACCTACCCACCAGCCACCCAACACCTACCCACCAGCCACCCAACACCTACCCACCAGCCACCCAACACCTACCCACCAGCCACCCAACACTGACCAGCCACCCAACAGCTACTGGCCCACCACCCAACACCTGCTCGCCCACCCAACAGCTATAGGTGTTGGGGCACCGAGCAGGTGTTGGGTGAGCGAGCAGGTGTTGGGTGAGCGGCAAGGGAGGCACGGCAGCAGAGCGGACCCGGGCCGGGCGCGGTTCCCCGAGGAGCCGAACCCGATCAGGCCTTGGCGATGCCGACCGCGAGTCCCAGATCGGCGTCGCGGACGGCGGCGGCGCCCGGATCGGCCTCGGTCATCTCGACCGCCAGCACCTCGTCGGCGATCAAGGCGGCGTGCTCGCGTACCGCCTCGGCCAGCTCGGCGTCCTGCGTCGACCAGGTCAGCGCGATCCGGTCGGAGACATCCAGGCCGGCGTTCTTGCGCGACTCCTGGACGAACCGGACCACATCGCGCGCCCGGCCCGCCCGGATCAGCTCCGGGGTCAGCGCTAGGTCGAGCGCGATCGTCTCGCCCTGCTCGTTGACCACCGACCAGCCCTCGCGCGGCCGCTCGGCGATGATCACCTCGTCCGGCCCGACCTCGACGCTCTCCCCACCGAAGTCGATCACCGCCTTGCCGCCGGCCGCCAGCGCATCGGCCAGCGCCGCCGCGTCGGCGGCCGCGATCGCCGCGGCGACCTGCGGGGTCTGCTTGCCGAACCGCTTGCCCAGCGCCCGGAAATTGCCCTTGGCCTCGTGATCGACAAGATCGCCGGCGCCCGAGAACGGCTCGACGGTGCCGAGATTGAGTTCCGCGGCGATCTCGGCGCGCAGCTCGTCGGTCAGGGTGGCGTACGCCCGGCTGGGCACCAGCGCGCGGCGCAGCGGCTGCCTGATCTTGACCTGCGCATCCGCGCGCGCGGCCCGGCCCAGCTCGACCAGCCGCCGGGTGAGATCCATCGCCGAGTCGAGATCGTCGTCGACCAGCTCGGCATCGAGCAGCGGCCAGTCGGCCAGATGCACCGACTCCGGGCCGTCCGGATCCGAGGCCCGGAAGAGGTCCTGCCACACCCGCTCGGTGATGAACGGCACCAGCGGTGCCATCAACCGGGTCAGCACGTGCAGCGTGTCGTGCAGCGTCTGCAGCGCGGCGGGATTGCCCTCCCAGAACCGACGCCGGGAGCGCCGCACGTACCAGTTCGACAGCTCGTCGACGAACTGCGTCAACAACTGCCCGATCCGCTGGGTGTCGAAGCTCTCGTACGCCGCGGTCACCTCGCGCACCAACACGTTGGTCGCCGAACGCAGCCAGCGGTCGAGCACGTGATCACTGTCGCCGGAATCCCCCTCCGCCGGGGACCAGCCCGCAGCTCGGGCGTACAGGGCCTGGAAGGCGACGGTGTTCCAGTAGGTCAGCAACACCTTGCGGACGGTCTCGGTGATCGTCTTGTCGCCCACCCGCCGCGCCAACCACGGCGACCCGGCGGCCGCCATGAACCAGCGCACCGCGTCTGCGCCGTGCCGGTCCATCAGCGGGATCGGCTCCAGGATGTTGCCGAGATGCTTCGACATCTTCCGCCCGTCCTCGGCCAGGATGTGGCCCAGGCACACCACGTTGCGGTAGCTGTTGCGGTCGAAGACCAGCGTGCCGACCGCCATCAGCGTGTAGAACCAGCCGCGGGTCTGGTCGATCGCCTCGGAGATGAAGTCGGCCGGGTAGTGGCCGTCGAACTCCTGCTCCGAACCCTCCGCATGCGGGAATCCCCACTGGGCAAAGGGCATCGAGCCGGAGTCGAACCAGGCATCGATCACTTCCGGTACGCGGCGATAGGTGCCCTCCTCGCCCGGCCGGGTGAAGGTGATGTCGTCCACGAACGGCCGGTGCGGATCCAGCTCGTCAAGATCACGACCGGCCAGCTCGCCCAACTCGGCCAGCGACCCGACGGCGATGATCTTCGTCGGATCGGCGTCATTGCGCCAGATCGGCAGCGGCGTACCCCAGTAACGCCGCCGCGACAGGGCCCAGTCGACATTGCCGCGCAGCCAGTCGCCGTAGCGGCCCCACTTGACGTTCTCCGGGTGCCAGTTGGTCGCCTCGTTCTCCCGGAGCAACTCATCCTTGATCTTGGTCGTCCGGATGTACCACGACGGCAGCGCGTAGTACATCAGCGCGCTGTGGCAGCGCCAGCAGTGCGGGTAGGAGTGCTCGTACTCCAGATGCCGGAACAGCAACCCACGCGAGCCGAGGTCGTCCATCAACGGCTGGTTGGCCTGCCGGAAGTAGGTCCCGCCGACCAGCGGGATACCGTCCAGGAAGCGGCCGCGCTCGTCGATCGGGTTGATCAACTCGACGCCGTTGCGGCGTACCGACTCCATGTCGTCGGCGCCGAAGACGGTGGCCTGGTGCACCAGTCCGGTGCCGTCGTCGGTGGTGACGTAGTCCTCGGTGACGACGAAGTGACCCTTGCCGGTCCACTCGACGATGTCGAACGGGCGCTGGTAGTCCCAACCGACCATCTCCGCCCCCGTGAACGTCGGTCCGGCACTCCACCCCTCCCCCAACGCCTGCCCCAGCAGGGATTCCGCGACCACGACCGGCTTCTCACCGTCCTTGCTCGCGACGGTGTAGGTGACGTCGTCCTTGACCGCGACCAGCGCATTCGACGGCAGCGTCCACGGGGTGGTGGTCCAGATCAGCAGGTCGGCCTCCCCGGCATACGGGCCGGAGGTCAGCGGCAGCCGGACATAGACCGACGGGTCGATGATCGTCTCGTAGCCCTGCGCCAGCTCATGATCACTGAGCCCGGTACCGCAGCGCGGACAGTAGGGCGTCACCCGGAAGTCCTCGGTGAGCAGCCCGGCCTCGAAGATCTGCTTCAGCGCCCACCACACCGACTGCACATAGGACGGGTCCATCGTCCAGTACGCGTCGTCCATGTTGACCCAGTAGCCCATCCGCTCGGTGAGCTCGGCGAAGGCGTCGACGTGGCGCTGGACCGATGCCCGGCAGCGCTCGTTGAACGCCTCGACCCCGAAGGCCTCGATGTCGGGCTTGCCGTTCAGGCCGAGCTCGCGCTCCACGGCCAGCTCGACGGGCAGCCCGTGGCAGTCCCAGCCGGCCTTGCGATCGACCCGGAATCCCTGCATGGTCCGGAATCGCGGGAACACGTCCTTGAAGACCCGCGCCTCGATGTGGTGCGTACCCGGCATCCCGTTCGCCGTCGGCGGCCCCTCGTAGAACGTCCAGTGCTCGCCGTCGCGGGTACGCTCCAGCGACTTCGCGAACGTGTCCTGGGAATCCCACAGCTCCAAGATCTCGTGCTCCATCGCCGGGAGGTCGATCTGGGCGGGCACGGCGGCATAGCTACGGGAGGGCTGCGCGGCGGCGGTCATCGGGTGGTCCTCGGTCGTCAACCTGGTGAAGGGACGACGCCGGGACGTGTGTCCGGGCCGCGGTACCACCCTTCTTGACGGCGTACGCCGCCCTCTTGCTTCGTGCCGCGGCCGGGTCTAGTTGGCTCGCCCCCGGATCGGGGCGGCGGTTCTTCCGGCAGCTCCGGGGTGATGGCCCCATCCGCGCCGTGCGACGCAGGCGAGTCTAGACGATCACGCAAGCCCGGGCGCGCCGGCAGGCGCCGGGCTCAGGCCGGCGCGACCCGACGCAGGGAGCGAACGATCCCGAGCACCACCAGCGCGCTCACCACGTTGACGGCCAGACAGCCGGCCATCGCCTGCGCCGGGGTGAGACCGGCGGTCTGCAATCCGGTCAGGAGGGCACCGTAGACCGCCACCCCGAGGCCCAGGGCAGCCTGCTGCGCGGTCGCGAAGAGCCCGCCGGTCAGGCCCGCCACCGCCAGCGGTACGCCATCCATCACCGTCGCCACCAGCGGGCCGTACTGCCAGGCCTGCGCCAGGCCGAGCAGCACCAGGAGCGGCTGCAGCAGCCACGGGCTCGGCTCGGCCGCGGAGCCACCGATCAGAACGATCAGGGCCAGCAGCGCGACGATCTGGGCGATGGTGCCGACGATCATCACGTTCGGGTTGCTGCCGAGCCAGATCCGGACCCGCCCGACGACCAGCGAGCCCACCACGAAGGCCAGCGCGAACGGCACCAGCGAGAGGCCGGACCGCATCGGGCTGGCATGCCACTGCCCCTGGCTGATCAGCGCGTACTCGTACATGAACGCCGAGAACGCCCCGAAGAACAGCAATGCGATGACCAGTCCGCGGGCGACGGCGGGTTCGGCGAGCACGCTCGGCGGCACCAGCGGTACGCCGCCTCGTCGCTCGAGCCGGCGTTCCAGGCGCCAGAACATCGCTCCGAGGGGAAGCACGGCGATCAGCGCAATGATCATCCAGATCGGCCAGCCGGCGGTCGGGCCGAGGCTCACCGGGACCAGGAAGCAGGCGATCAGCAGACCCAGGGCGATCGTGCCGGGGTGATCATTGGCGGCCGCCTGCGGCGAGCGCGAGCTCGGCAGCGTGATCGCGCCGAACAGCGCGATCGCCCCGAGCAGCCCGAGGACCCAGAGCAGTGGGCGCCAGCTCGTGCCGAACAGGTTCGCCTGCAGCAAGGCCCCGCCGAGCACCTGGCCGGCGGCGGTACCGAGGCCGCCGGCGCCGGCATAGGCCGACACCAGCCGCACCCGCGCGACGCCGTTAGTCGACACCTGGATGATGCTGAGCAGTTGCGGCAGGTACAGGGCGACCGTCGCGCCGAGCAGGATGCGCAGCCCGATCAACGTCCACGGCCCGGGGGCGAGGCCCGCCAGGATCGCCACCAGCAGTGTCGCGGCGTACCCGATGATCACCAGCCGGCGCCGCCCGTAGCGGTCGCCGAGTCGCCCCGCCGGGATCACGAAGACCGCGAGCGCCGTGGCGTACCCGCCCATGATCAGTTTCAGTTGACCGGGATCGGCGCCCAGCTCCGCGGCCAGTTGGGGGAGGGCGACGTTCATCGAGCTGAACACATAGGTCGAGGAGAAGATGCCGATCAGGATCGCCGCGATCCCCCACGGGCGCAGCCCGTCGCCGCTACTGATCCTCACCCGCCGATTGTCCACCCGCTCCGTCACACCCTGTTCGGTCATGTATTCGAGCATCCTCCCGGCGGTATCCAGTTACCAGACGGCGTTCATCCTGGTATTGAGACCACCAGACTCGACCCCGCGCCGGAAGGCAGGATGGGCCCATGCCCACGCTGACGCGCCATCACGAGCTCGGATCGTTCCTGCGCAGCCGCCGCGAACGGCTGCAGCCGACCGATGTGAAGCTACCGGCGGGTGGGCGGCGGCGCACGCCGGGGCTGCGCCGGGAGGAGGTCGCGCAGCTCGCCGGGGTGGGCGTGACCTGGTACACGTGGCTGGAGCAGGGGCGCGACATCAATCCCTCGGCTCAGGTGCTCGGCGCGATCGCGCAGTCGCTGCTGCTGAATCCGGACGAGACCCGGCATCTGTTCACCCTGGCCGGGATTCCGGCCCCGCCGGCCTCGCAGTTGTCCGAGACCATCACCGCCGAGCATCTCGCGCTGCTGGACCAGTTGCTGCCGTTTCCCGCGTGCTTCCAGACCGCGCGCTTCGACGTGCTCGCCTACAACCGCAGCTACCGGTTCCTGATCGGCGACTTCGCCGCGTCGGGCGAGTCGAACTGCCTCGTGCACTGTTTCCTGGATCCCGAATGGGCGGCCGCCTACGGTGCAGAGATTCACCAGGTACGCCGCCGCGTCGCGAGCCGACTGCGCTCCAGCCAGGCCAAGCACCTGGAGGACC
Source organism: Naumannella huperziae (assembly GCF_054073625.1). Taxonomy (NCBI): domain Bacteria; kingdom Bacillati; phylum Actinomycetota; class Actinomycetes; order Propionibacteriales; family Propionibacteriaceae; genus Naumannella; species Naumannella huperziae. The sequence goes on from NZ_JBSXPH010000001.1 coordinate 282,138, forward strand.
CGCTCTGGCAGGAACTGATCGGCCGGCTCGGCCGGGAGTCCGCCGAGTTCCGCGAGCTGTGGTCGTTGCGCGATGTGATGCGCAACGGACCGCACACCAAGACCATCGATCACCCGCGGGCGGGCGTGCTGCGGCTGAAGTTCGGTGGGATGTGGCTCGACGGCGCGCCCGGCGTCCGGTTCACCCCGATGACGCCGGCCGACGGGCCGAGCGCGACGGCGCTGGCCCGCTTCGACGAGTGGTACGCCGAGGAGCCGCGGGTCTACGTGCCCGCCGCGGACTTCGCCGGCTCCGGATCCCCGGTCGGCCGCCGCGACCAGTAGGCGGCGAGCGCCGAGCCGGACAGGTTGTGCCAGACGGAGAAGATCGCGCCGGGCAGGGCCGCGATCGGGTTGAAGTGCTGCGCGGCCAGGGTGACGGCGAGGCCGGAGTTCTGCAGGCCCACCTCGATCGCGACGGTACGCCGGGCCGCCACATCCAGGCCGGTGATCTTGGCCGCGCCGTAGCCCAGCAGGTAGCCGAGCAGGTTGTGCACGATCACCGCGATCAGCACCACGCCGGCCACGGTGAGGATCCGCGACGCCGAGCCGGCGACGATGATCAGCACCGCGGTCGCGATGCCGAGCACCGAGATCAGCGGCAGGATCGGGGCGATCGCGTCGACCACCCCCGGTAGCAGCCGGCGCAGCACCAGGCCGAGCAGCACCGGCACGAGCACGACCTGGACGATCGAGATCAGCAGCGCGGGCGCATTGACCGGGAGATAGCTGCCGCCGAGCAGCAGCACCAGCAGCGGGGTCAGGATCGGGGCGAGCAGCGTGGAGAACGTGGTCATCGCGACCGACAGCGCGACATCGCCCTTGGCGAGGTAGGTGATCACGTTGGACGCCGTTCCGCCCGGGCAGCAGCCGACCAGGATGACGCCGATCGCCAGCATCGGATCGAGCCGCAGCACCACCGTGATCAACCAGGCGACGCCGGGCATGATCACATACTGGGCGACCACCCCGACGGCGAGCGCCCAGGGGCGCTTGGCGACGATGGCGAAATCGGAGCCGCGCAAGGTCATGCCCATGCCGAGCATGATCAGCGCGAGCAGCCACGGGATGGCCGGCGACCAGCCGGAGAAGGTGGCCGGCGAGGCCAGGCCGATGCCGGCGGCGATCAGCACGATCACCGGGGTCAGCGTGGCCGACCAGCGGCCGATCGTCTTCAGGGTCGAGGTCTCACCACGTCGTGCCATCAGTCCTCCCAGGGCGTCCCGGGTGACTCTAGTGGGAATTTCCCGACCGGCGGGCGGCTACCGATCAGACCTCGACGTAGCGGCGGCCCTCGAAGGCCCGCCCGAGGGTGACCTCGTCGGCGTACTCCAGATCGCCGCCCACGGGAAGCCCGCTGGCCAGTCGGGCGACCTGCACGCCCATCGGCAGCAGCAGCCGGCTGAGATAGCTGGCGGTGGCCTCGCCCTCGAGATTCGGGTCGGTGGCGAGGATGACCTCGGTGACGGTGCCGTCGGCGAGGCGCTGGCAGAGCTCGCGGACGTGCAGGTCGCCGGGGCCGATGCCGTCGATCGGCGAGATCGCGCCGCCGAGCACGTGGTAGGTGCCGCGGAACTCCCGGGTCCGCTCGATCGCGACGACGTCCTTGGACTCCTCGACCACGCAGATCACCGTGCGGTCGCGCTTCGGATCACGGCAGACCCGGCAACGCTCGCCCTCGGCGACGTTGAAGCAGACCTCGCAGTAGCGGACGCTGCTGCGCACCTTGTTCAGGGTGTCGGCCAGCCGGGCGATGTCGTCGGGGTCGGCGGCGAGGATATGGAAGGCGATCCGCTGGGCGCTCTTCGGCCCGACGCCGGGCAGCCGCCCGAGCTCGTCGATCAGGTCCTGAACGGGTCCCTCGTACAACGCAGTGCCTCCCTTCGCCGCCGGCTCAGCCTAGCCGCGGCGACCAACACTGCCGGTACGCCGCGCGCGACCCGGACTGGCGGGCTCAGCCGGGCAGGCCGGGCAGGCCGCCACCGAACGGCCCGCCGCCGGCTGGTCCGCCGCCGGCGGGGCCCCCGCCGAGACCGCCGGCCACCGGGCCGAGCTTCTCCTCGGCAAGCTGCTGGGTCTTGGCCTGCGCGTCGCGATAGGCGGCGATGATCAGGTCGCCGAGCGACTCGGTGTCCTCGGGATCGGCGGCCTCGGGCTTGATGTCGATCGCGGTCATCTCTCCGGTGCCGGTCAGGGTGACGGTGACGAGATCGCCACCCGCGGACCCGGTGACCTCGGCGCTCGCCAGCTCCTCCTGCGCCTGCGCGAGCTGTTGTTGCATCGCCTGGGCCTGGGCCAGCAGGCCCTGCATGTCTGCGCCTTCTCCGAACATCTCAGTCCTCTCGGATCGGGAACCTTGTCGGCGTCCCCGGGTGTGCGTACCGGGCCAGCGTAGCCAGCGCCCGGCGCGTTCTCGCGGGAACGCATCGGGTACGCCGGTCAGCGCTCGACGGGCTCCTCCGCGATCAGCTCGGCGCCGAGGTGCTTGGACAACAGCTCGCTGTGCGAGGCGCCCGCGTCCTCGACCGGATCGGATTCGCCCGGCTCGGGCTCCTCCTCGGGCTGGTCGGCCGACGCTACGCCGCCCGCGCGGGTGGGGCGGATCCGCTCCCGGGCCGCGGCGGAGCGATCGCTGGTCGGCGGGGCGGCTCGCCAGGGGTCGTCGTCGGGCGGCGGGGGCTCGCCCTGGGGCGGCGGGCCCTGCCAACCGCCGCCGGGCGGGGCGCTGGACTCGCGGGCGGAGGGTTGCCGCGGGGGCGGGGCCTGGTCGGCCGACGGCGCCGGCCGCTCGGGCGGGGCCGGCCGCGATGCGGGGCGCGACGCGCCGCCCTTGGCCGGGGCCGCGGACGAGTCGACCATGGTGGTGATCCGCAGGTCGACGCCGAGCGCGGCGACCAGCGCCTCCCGGAGCACGTCCTCGCCGCGGCCGCGCCCGAAGCTCTCCCGGGCGCCGGCATTCGGCATCGCCAGGGTCAGGGTGCCGTCCAGCACCTCCGCCACCTGCGCGTTCTGGCTGACCAGGATCCAGGTGAACCGATGCAGGCGCTTGACCTCTTCGAGCACGTCCGGCCACAACCGGCGTACCTCCGCCGTGTTCAGCGCGCCCGGCTGTGCCGGTGGTGTCTCTTCGGCCGGGGGCGGCTCGGGGGTCTTCGCCGCGGGCGGTGCCGGGGTCTCGGCCGGGGGCTCCGCCGCGCGCGGCGCCGGGGCCTCGGCCGGGGGCGGTGACGCCTCGTTGACCCGGCCGGCGTCCTCGGTCGGCGGGGTCTCGACGGAGCCGGGCTCGGGCGCGCCGGCCGGACGGGCATTCTCGGCACCCGACGGCGCCGCGGTCTGCGGCTCGCTCCTGCGTCCCGCGTCCATCCCGATCCGGCGCTCCAGGCGGTCCAGGCGGGCATGCAGGCCGCGGTCGTCGACATCGGCCCCGGGGAGCAGGATCCGCGAGCACATCAGCTCCAGGTGCAGGCGCGGCGCGGTCGTCCCACGCATGTCGGTCAGTCCGCGGGCGATCACCTCGGCACCGCGGGTCAGCTCTCCCGGCCCGAGGGCGGCGGCCTGGGACCGCAGCCGCTCGGCCTGGTCGCCGGCGACATCGATCAGCCCGCTGGCCACCGCGTCGGGCACCTGCGCCACCACCAGCAGGTCGCGCAGCCGGCGGAGCAGGTCCTCGGCGAACCGGCGCGGGTCCTGGCCGACCTCGATGATCTTGTCCACCCCGGCGAAGACCGCCCCGCCGTCGCCGGCGGCGAAGGCGTCGACGATCTCGTCCAGGAGCGAATCCGGCGTGTACCCGAGCAGCGCGGTCGCCTGGGCGTACGAGACTCCGGAATCCTCCGCGCCGCCCAGAAGTTGATCAAGAACCGAGAGCGAGTCGCGCACGGATCCGGCGCCCGCGCGCACCACCAGCGGCAACACGGTGCTGTCGACGGCGATTCCCTCGGCCTCGCACAGCCTCGCCAGATAGGCGCTCAGCGTCTTGGGCGGCACCAGCCGGAACGGATAGTGATGGGTACGCGAACGGATCGTCCCGATCACCTTGTCCGGCTCGGTCGTGGCGAAGATGAACTTGACGTGCGGCGGCGGCTCCTCGACCAGCTTCAGCAAGGCATTGAAACCCGCCGTGGTGACCATGTGGGCCTCGTCGACGATGTAGATCTTGTAGCGGCTCTGCACCGGCGCGAAGAACGCCCGCTCGCGCAGGTCGCGGGCGTCGTCGACGCCGCCGTGGCTCGCCGCGTCGATCTCGATCACATCGATCGAGCCCGGCCCGCCGCGGGCCAGGTCCCGGCACGATCGACACACCCCGCACGGCTCCGGCGCGGGGCCCTTCTCGCAGTTCAGGGCGCGGGCGAGAATCCGGGCCGAGGTGGTCTTGCCGCAGCCGCGCGGCCCGGAGAACAGGTAGGCGTGGTTGACCCGGTTGTTGGCCAGCGCGCGCTGCAGCGGTGCGGTGACATGGTCCTGACCGATCACCTCGGCGAAGGTGTCCGGGCGATACCGCCGGTAGAGCGCGAGCGGCGCATCCGGCGGCGGTTCGCTCGCCTGCTGACCGGCGGCCGCCGGAGCGGGTGCCGCGGGCGCATCGCCCCAGAGCGCCTCCTCCTGCTCGAAGGGCGCCTGCTCGAAGGGCGCCTGTTCGAAGGACGCGGGCGGATCCTCGCCGAAACGGCCCTCGTCGAACTCGTCCTCGCTCACCCGGCAACCCTAGTCGGCGCCACCGACACCGACCACCGATCCGCCCGACCGGCCGGACCGGACGGGGGTACGCCGAGACGCACCCCCACCCGGCGCCTCAGCGCACCCGCAGCCGCGCCGTGCCGGTCGTGGCGGCACTGGCCTTGTCGCCGCCGTAGGCGACCTCGATCCCCAGCTCACCGCTGGCATCGTCGGGCACGGTGATCTCGAGATCCGCGCGGCCCTTGGCCAGGTCGATCCGAGTCTGCGGAACGCCGTCCACGAACACCACGACCCAGCCGGTCGCGTTGTTGCCGGCTCCGGTGATCAGGGAGCGCACGGTCACCTTGTCCCCCGGGCGGGCCTCGGGCCGGGCCAGCCGCACCTGGACGCCGACCTTGCCCGAACCGATCTCCTCGGGCAGCAGGAATGCCGGCATCGGCTGGTCGTTGGCGGTCAGGTCGATGCCGAACTCGCTCGCGAAGCGCACCTCGGACGTCCAGGAGGTGTCCCCGTCGTCCTCGGTGATGTCGAAGACGCGGCCGCCGCGCAGGCGGTTCCGGTCGGAGCCGGACAGGCCGTAGGTGCCGAAGCCGGTGCCCGGCGAGTAGCCGAGGCGTACCCCGTAGTAGTTGCCGAGGTAGCTGTTGACGTGATCATGGCCGACGAAGACGCCGTCCACGTCGCCGCGCTCCAGGATGGCGCTGAACAGGCCGGAGTTGAACGGGCCCGGGCACTCGTCCTCGTTGCGCTCGCCGACGATGCCGTGCCGCGACTTGCCGCGCGCGGCGGCGCCGGATCCGCGGGTGTCCACGCCGCCCCACCACATGAAGCGGTGCTCCCAGAGCGCGATGTGCTGGAAGAGCAGGCCGCGGAGCTTGCGGCCGAGCTCTTGCTCCACCCGCGTGGACTCGTCGCGGTACCAGGCCACCTGATCCATCCGGACCCAGTCCCAGGTCGGGTAGCCGGTGAAGTCCTGCCCGGCGATCCGACCCGGCGCGTAGCGGCCGGAATCGATCAACCAGATGCCGTACGCCGGTGCACCACCCTGACCGGATTCGATGATCAGATGCGTGTTCGAGGTACCGGTGAGGCCGTCGATGTTCGGGCCGTTCAGGTTGTAGTCATAGCTGCGGTAGAAGTCGAGCATCTCCGCCTCGTCGACACCGGATGCGCTGAAGGAGTCCTCGTCGTGGTTACCGAAGGTGACGGCCCAGGGAATCCGCCGGGACTCCATCGGCAGCACGACATTGTTCAAGGCCTGCTTGACCTGGTAGAGCGAGCGCGGGCCGCCGGTGATCACATCACCGTTGATCACCACGAAGTCGGGATGCTCATCGTCGATGATGCGCTCCATCGTCTGCACGGTGCGCTTGTCGGTCAGATGATCATCCTGGGTGTCGTTGAACTGGATGATCTTGAACTTGCCACCGGAGAACTGGAGCTTCTTGCCGGCACGAGTGGTCGAGGGACCGAGATCGACCGGTGCGGCCTCGGCCGGCGTGGCGCCGGCGATGGCGGCCGCGCCGAGGGCGCCGAGACCACCGGCGACGAGCAGGCCGCGGCGGCCGACGGTGAGCGGGGAACCGGGCGGGAGAATGTCATCGGACATGGGGGGCCTCCTTGGCAGGTGGGACGACGGCTGAAGCCATCGAACCTTTGACAGGGAAACTCCCGGCGACGACGGGGTTACATCCGCGCGGCCCCGGTCAGGCCGCGGCGGGAGGTCGGAAAAATAAGGGGCCCCCCGCGCACCCGACAGAGCTCACTGACCCTTGCTGCCTTCCGGCCCTGGGGGATTGGGCGAGGTGACGCCACACGGGGGACCTTCGGAGCAGTCTAGGCGCTCGGTGCGCCGGCTTCCACTCGGCGCCGCGGCCGATAGACGAGCCGCCGGAGCCCGACTTCGGCCGGGCCGCGCAGCCCGGCTCGCTCCGTCAGGTACGCCAGCCCCAGCGTGACCAGCCAGCCGGCGATGGCGACGAACGCCATCGACCAACTGGAGAGGCGCGCGCCGAGGCCGAGACCCCAGGCCGAGAGCAGCGGTGCGAACATGATCGACTGGGCGAGGTAGCCGCTGAGTGAGCGTCGGCCGAGCGCCACCATTGCCACGACGGGAGCGCCTGCGGGCCGGCGGCGCCGGGCGATCGCGTGGGCGGCCAGCCCGAACGCCGCGGCGTACCCGATTCCGGCGAAGACGCCCGTGTAGAACTGCGGCACGAAGTATGCCCAGCCATGCGCCACGCTCGGACCGCCGAGGTGCTCGGCCGCCGTCGCGGCGCCGCCGAGCCAGCCGACGCCGACCCCGATCACGGCGACCCGGCGCAGCAGCGGCAGGTGCCGCCCGGGCTCGTCCAGGATCCGGTGCCGGGAGGCGAGGATCCCGCACAGGAACGCGGTCGGGATCGACAACAACAAGAAGCCCATCATCGGGAGGGTGAACACATAGCCCGTGATCCGAGCGAGCGCCGAGCTGAGATAGTCCGGGTCGCTGATCCCGATCCGCGCCTCGGCCATCGGATTGCCCGAGGGCCCGGCCCCGGCCGGGGCGAATGCCCCACTGAGCAGCGACAGCACGCTCATGATCGCGCCGAAGACGAACAAGATGATCAACCAGACCTTGATCGTGGCGTCCTTGCGCCCGAAGAACAGCGGCACCAGGACCAGCCCGACGAGGCCGTAGACGCCGATGATGTCGCCCGCCCAGAGCAGGAGGGCGTGCGCCGCGCCGATGACGATCATCCACAGGTGCCGGACGCGCAGCAGGCGGCGGGCCTGCTTCGGCGGCGTGCCGGAGGCGGTCTGCCGGGCGTAGAGCTGGCCGATGCCGTAGGCGAACAGGAACGCGAACATCGGGTACGCCCGGCCGTCGGTCGTCGTGATGATCACCGCCTGGACGATCGAGTCCGCGACACTGCCCGGTGTCGGATGCATCTGAACGGCGCCCGGCCGCGTCGCGTAGAGGAACCACGGCGTGTTCGCCAGCGCGATCAGCAGCAGCATCGCCCCGCGGGCCAGGTCCGGCGCGAGTGCGCGCTCGGCGACGGGCGTCGAACGGGCGGGCCCCGCGGCGGCGGGCGGTCGGGACATCGGCTCTCCTGGGGCGGCGATCGGCTGGCTGTCTGCGATCCTGCCGTGCCGCGGGCTCATCGGCATCCGGGAACGCCCGGGGCTCGGCCTCCCCGCCTCGGGTTCGCGTCCGCCGGGCCGCCTCGGCTATCCTGCCCGGCGGAGGATTCGCCTAGTGGCCTATGGCGCTCGCTTGGAAAGCGGGTTGGGTTAACGCCCTCAGGGGTTCGAATCCCCTATCCTCCGCCAGATGCGGCCGATCCGCTCCCGCGGGGCCGCGGTCAACGCCTCGCGATGCCCGGTCACCGCGCCCGGACCTCCCGGGCCGCCGCGACCAGATTCGTCAGCGCGCGGCGTACCTCCGCCTCGCCACGGGTCTTCAGCCCGCAATCCGGGTTCACCCACAACCGCTCGGCGGGCAGGACGTCCAACGCGCGGTGCAGCAGCGTGGTCATCTCGGCCGTCTCCGGTACGCGGGGCGAGTGGATGTCGTAGACGCCCGGCCCGACCGCCCGCCCGAAGCCCGAACCGGCCAGATCCCCGAGCACCTCCATGCCCGAGCGCGCCGCTTCGACGGAGGTCACGTCGGCATCGAGGCCGTCGATCGCCTCGATCACCTCGCCGAACTCCGAGTAGCACAGATGGGTGTGGATCTGGGTCGCATCGGCCACCCCGGAGGTCGCCAGCCGGAACGCCCCGACCGCCCAGTCGAGGTAGGCCGGCTGCTCGGACCGGCGCAGCGGCAACAGCTCGCGCAGTGCCGGCTCGTCGACCTGGATGATCACCGTGCCGGCGGCCTCCAGGTCCGCGCACTCCTCGCGGATCGCCACCGCGACCTGGTCGGCGACCTCGGCGAGGAGTTGATCATCGCGGACGAACGACCAGGCAAGGATCGTCACCGGGCCCGTCAGCATGCCCTTGACGGGCCGGTCGGTGAGCGACTGGGCGTACCCGATCCACTCCACCGTCATCGGTGCCGGCCGCGACACGTCGCCCCACAGGATCGGCGGTCGCACGCAACGGCTGCCGTAGGACTGCACCCAGCCGTTCGCCGTGATGGCGAAGCCGTCGAGCAGCTCGCCGAAGTACTGCACCATGTCGTTGCGCTCCGGTTCGCCGTGCACCAGCACGTCGAGCCCGAGCCCGGACTGCAGCTCGATCACCTCGGCGATGTGCCCGCGCATCACCCGGGCATAGGCGTCGTGATCGAGCCGCCCGGCGCGGTACTCGGCCCGCGCGCGCCGGATCTGCGGCGTCTGCGGGAAGGACCCGATCGTCGTGGTGGGCAGCGCGGGAAGGTCGAGCCGTTCGGCCTGGACGCGCGCGCGTTCGGCGGCATCGCTGCGTCCGGTGCGGCCCGCGCGGGCGGCGGCGACGCGCTCGCGCACCTCCGGGCGCCGGACCCGCGGATCGGCCGACCGGCGCTCCGCAGCGCGCCGGGCTTCGGCCAACCGGGGCGCGACCGCGTGCGGGCCGTCGGCCAGCGCCCGCGCGAGGGTTCCGACCTCGTCGATCTTCTCGGCGCCGAAGGCGAGCCACTCCCGCACGGCGGGGTCGAGCGCGTCCTCACCGTCGAGGCCGTAGGGCACGTGCAGCAGCGAACAGGAGGTGGAGACGGCGAGCGAGCCGGATCGTGCCGCCAGCTCGTGCAGCGTGGCGATGGCGGCATCCAGGTCCGTGCGCCAGACATTGCGGCCGTCGATCACGCCCGCCGCCACGGTCAACCCGGACAGATCGACACCATCGGGTACGCCGCCCGCGACCAGGTCCAGCCCGACCCCGTCGATGCCGCTCGCGGCAAGCGGCCCGAGCGCGGGACCGGGGTCGCCGAAATAGCTCTGGACCATGATCGCGGGACGGTCGGCAACGGCCGCGAGCCGGCGGTACGCGGCCGTGATCTCGTCGATCCTTCCCGCGCTCAGATCGGTCGCGAGGACCGGTTCGTCGAACTGCACCCAGGACGCGCCGGCGGCGGCCAGCTTGGGCAACAGCTCGGCATGGAGGTCGACCAGCTCTGCCAGGCGCGTCCACGGGTCGGCCGATCCCGGGGCGGGCTTGGCCAGCGACAGGAAGGTCGCCGGACCGATGATCACGGGACGCAGCGACACGCCGGACCGGTCCCCGGCGACGGTGCGCGCGAGTGCCAGATCGTCCAGCACCGCCTCGGGATGCAGCGCGAAATCGGTGTCGTCGGCGATCTCGGGCACCAGGTAGTGGTAGTTGGTGTCGAACCACTTGGTCATCTCCAGCGGCGCCAGCCGGTCAGTGCCCCGGGCGGCGGCGAAGTAGCGATCGCGATCATCATCGATCGCGGCGTACCGTCGCGGCAACGCCCCCAGCAGCGCCGCGGTGTCGAGCATCTGGTCGTAGTAGGAGAACGTGTTCGTGGGCAGCGCATCCACTCCGCCGTCCAGCAACCCGCGCCAGGCGGCGCGGCGCAGATCGCGGGAAACTCCGGCGAGCAGGTCGGCGTCGGCCTTGCCCGCCCAGTAGGCCTCCAGCGCCCGCTTCAGTTCGCGGCGCGGCCCGATCCGGGGCAGCCCGGCGACGGTCGCGCGAAAGGCGCCAATCTTGTGGTTGTCGGTCATCGATGTCTCCGGTCGTCGCTGTCATGCCGCCTCGTCGCGGGCGCACGCCAGCGGCGGCCGGCGCACGTCTCGGCAACGGCCGTTCTGGTCGGCGCACGCCCGGTCCACGAGGCGGTCGGCCGCCGGGTCGCTCGGGACCCGGCACGGCTGGCAGGTCTTCGGACTCACGGGCGTCCCTGCCATGGGCAGGATTCCTACTGGCCGTCGCTTCCCGGGCTCGCACCCAGTGCCGATGACGGCGGTCGTTCCCATTCACCGCTGCGGGACAGTCCCGGATTCCCACCGGGTTCCCTCTCGCGCCCGGACGGCTCGCACCGCCCGCGCACTGTCCCCGGCCGGCGCGCCGCCCGGAGAAACCAGTCGCACCTCGATGACAACACACCGATCGTCCGGGGTGCGGCATGATCACTCCGCGGACACCGAATAATCGATTGCCGCACCGGCTCCGACTGCGTAGCGTGATCGTCAGTCACCAACGGAAGGGAGGAAGACGATGATCAACAATACGACCGCCGGCGTCGCCGCCGTCTTCGCCTGTTCCGGGTCCTTGCGCTGACCTTCCCGTCGCGCCGCCCGGAACGATCACCCGGGCCCACGGGCCCAGCCGCCCGAAACGTCAACGCAGCAAGGACCTCTCATGCGACATCTCGATCCCCTGTCCCCCTATGCGGGCTCATCCCAATCGAGGGTGTAGTTGGGGTCTGAATCCGCCTGTCTCGAGCAGGCTTCTGGCGATGTAGTTGGTGAGGTTGCGGAAGCCCAGGGCGGAGCCGCGGAGGTGTTCGAGTCGGCCGTTCGTGGCTTCGGTGGGGCCGTTGCTGGTGCCGGGTCGGTCGAAGTAGGCCAGGACGTCCTCTGCCCGCTTGGACAGAGTGCGGCCGAGGGTGACGAGCTCGGTGAGCGCGGCGGGGACGCCGGAGGTCAGGCTGGTGATGAGGTTGCTCATGGCCTGTCGGCCTGCGGTGCGGTCGGGGTGTCGGTAGGCGGCGATCATGCGCTGGTAGATGCCCCAGGTGGCTTCGACCTGGACGTGGTCGTCGTCCCCGAAGAGGGCGGTGAGGCGTTGGGTCTGGCGGTCGGTGAGCAGGTCGGCGCCGGTGTGCAGGGTGCGTCGGGATCTGTAGAGCGGGTCGGTGTTGCGGCCGCGGTGGCCGTGCAGTTCTTGCTGGACCCGGCGCCGGCAGCGGTCGAGGGCGTCGCCGGCGAGGCGGACGACGTGGAAGGGATCCATGACGGCGACGGCCTGCGGAAGCTCTTCGGTGGTGGCGGTCTTGAAGCCGGTGAACCCGTCCATGGCGACGACTTCGAGGCCGTCGCGCCAGGCCTTGGGCCGGGCAGCGAGCCATGTCTTGAACACTTCCTTGGAGCGGCCCTCCACCATGGCCAGCAGCCGCGATGGCCCGGTCTTGTCGCGGACCGGGGTGAGGTCGATGACGACGGTGACGAACTTGTCGCCGCGGTGGGTGTGACGCCAGACGTGTTCGTCGACGCCGATCACCTTCACGTCATCGAATCGGGTCGGGTCGTCCAGCAGGAGCCGCTGGCCTTCGGCCAGCACAGCGGCGTTGGCTGTGTCCCAGGAGACGGCGAGAGCCTCGGCGAGGCGAGCAACGGTGAGGTGTTGGCAGACGAGTCCGACCAGCGCCCACCGCAGCGCGGTCCGGGACAGCTTCGCTCGGGGCTCGGCGGCACGGGTGGTGTCTTGCCGCCAGACGTGCCCGCAGCCGGTGCACTTGTAGCGGCGGACCGTGAGCAACAGCGTGGTCGGCCGCCACCCCAGCGGTTCGTGGGCCAGCTCCCTGGTGACGGTGTCCCGCGCCCTCCCCTCGCAGCCGCAGCGCCGGCACCAGCGCGCCGCATCGTCCTCTTCGACGCGGCACAGGAGCACCGCGCGGTCCGGCTCCACCTGCTGGCCCACGACCACGAGACCGAGCTCGTCGAGGCGGCAGAAAGTCGTCACATCAGGGGTCGCGAAGGTAGCGTCAGGCACGTCGAGGTCTTCCTGGATGGGCAGTGTGAGAACTTCCATCCTCGGAAGGCCTCGACCACTATCCGGGCACCGACGCGCCGCGCCCTCCCACCACGGCTGCTGCGTCGCCTACACCCTCATCTGGGAAGAGCCCGGATACCGGCGAGACCCGGAGCCTTCTCCCACGATCACCGTAGCGACCACCACCCGCTCACCGGGAGGCCCTCCAAGTCATACAAGCCGGATTGCGGTGTCGAACTAGTCCGACTGCTGTGGGCTTCTGTGGTGGTGGGCCGCCCTGCCGCTCTCTGCGGCGGGGCGGCCCGTTGGGGTGGTTCAGCGAAAGTCGTTGCGGTGGTCTCCGGCCCACCGTTCGTAGTCGCGTCCGTCGTGGCCGATGAGGTCACGGTATGTGGGCGAGGGTTTCATGAGTTCGGAGTAGTCCTGTTCGGAGTATTCCCCGTCGTCGGGAGCCGCGCCGTCGTAGTCGGTGAATCCGAGGAGTAGGTCTGCGGTCTCCGCGGCCTGGCCGCCCAGCTCGTGGAGGATGACGCGGGCTTGTTCACGTGTGACTTCTTCAAATGCGATCTCTGCGCCGAGTGCGCGGCTGATGGCTGCGATTTGTTCGCGGATCGTGTAGGCGCGGGGCCCCGTGATGGTGTATTCCTGCCCCGCGTGCTTCGGGGGATCGAGGAGGGAGATGGCGGCGATGTCGGCGATGTCTGCTTCGTGGATTGGGGCTCCGACGATGTCGTCGGCGAAGGGGTACCGCACGCGGCGGTCTTTTCGGATCATGGGTCCCCAGATGGGCAGCATGTTGGCCATGAACTCGCCGGGCCGGACCATGGTCCACGCGAGCCCGCTGTCCTTGACTGCTGCTTCGACGGCCGAGTGGTGCCCGTAGTCAAAGCCGAGAGTGACTGCTGCCGCGGAGAGGACGACGATGTGCTGGACGCCGACTTCTCGGGCTTGGCGGACGACTTCGGATGCGGTTTCTGGCACGCAAAACAAGAAGAGTGAGTCGATGTCGGTGAAGGCGTCTGCGAGCGTCTGCGGAGCGGCGAGATCGCCGGTGCGTACGGTTGCGCGGTTGCCGAGGAGGTCGCGTGCGCGGTCGGGGTTTCGTGAGAGGGCGACGACGTCGGTCTGGTCTGCGAGGGCGTGGACGAGGTGCTGTCCGACCAGGCCTGTGGCTCCGGTGATGAGAGTACGCATGATGTTGCTCCTGTGGTTGAGGTTGGTGATCGAGGTTCGGGTTAGCGGCTGGTGCTGCGCAGCGCGCGGAGACCAGCGAAGATTCCGAGGCTGGCGGTGAGGAGGGCGGCGAGGAATCCCCAGCCGACGTTGCCGGTTGCTAGCTGGCCGGCGAACAAGTCGCGTTCGGCATTGACGACGTGGGTGAGGGGGTTGGCGGTGGAGAGAACACGCATCCATGCAGGTGCCCCGTCCAGCGGGAGGAGGATGCCGGAGAGGATCATGAGAGGGAAGAGCAGTGTCTGTTGCACGATCCAAAACATCCAGTCGTGTTTACGGGTGGCCAGGGCGAGGGTGTAGCTGAAAGCGCCGATACCCATTCCGATGATGCCCAGCAGGACCATGCCGAGGAGCAGACCGAGTGGGTTCGGGCGAAAACCGAAGAGCACAGTGGCGACGGTGATGACGACGGCCTGGATGACGATGGGGAAGAACTCCTTGAGCGACTTGCCCAGAAATAGCGCGGATCGGCTCAGGGGTGTGACAAGGATGCGCTCGAAGCTCCCGTCGATCATGTCGGCGTGCAGCCCCGACCCCGCCCCCGCGGTGCCGAACAGTGCGATCATGACCAGTATTCCGGGGACGAACCATGCCAGGGACGTGCCCGCTTCGGCGTGCACCAAGGGTCCGAACAGCAGGAGGAAGAAGATCGGCTGGACGAGCCCGAATATCAGGTAGAAGGGGTCAGTCAGAGCTGGCTTCAGCTCGCGTGCGGTCATCAGCACGCTGTCGTGGATGAGGCTTCGCTTGATAGGCGTTGTGGTCACTGAGACTCCTGGGCGGTCGTGGCGGCGTCGCGGAGGCTGCGGCCGGTGAGGATGAGGAAGACGTCGTCGAGGGTGGGCGCGTGGGCATGTGCGCTGGTGATCGAGATGCCCTGCTGGGATGCGTGGCCGATCAGTCCGGGCAGCGCGGACCGCGCATCCCGTACGCGGATGCGGATGCTGCTCGCCTCGGTGGTCACGTCGAGGGCGTCGGGGTGCCCCTCGAGCTGTGCCGCCAGGTTGCGGGCGGTGGATTCGCCGGTGGTCTCCAGGTTGACGTGGCTGCCGACATGGGTCTGCTTGAGTTCGCTGGCGGTGCCGTCGGCGAGGATGCGACCGTGGTCGACGATGAGGATGCGTTCGGCTATGGCATCGGCCTCGTCGAGGTAGTGCGTGGTGACCACGACGGTCATGCCGGTCTCGTCGCGGATCTGACGGATGTGATCCCACAGGTTTGCTCGGTTCTGCGGGTCGAGCCCGGTGGTGGGTTCGTCGAGGAACAGCAGGCTCGGGTGATGTAACAGCCCCATCGCGAGATCGAGACGGCGACGCTGACCGCCGGACATCTCCTGGGTCCGTCGCCGCTCCATCCCCTCCAGGCCGAACGTCTTGAACAACTCGGTCGCCCGACGGGCCGCGGTGGCCCGATCCGCGCCATAGATGCGCGCCTGGGAGATGACCTCGTCGCGGGCGCGCTGTGTGTGTCCTGCACTGTTGCCCTGACCGACGTAACCGATCAGCGACCGCACCTTGCGGGCCTCGCGGGTCACGTCCATGCCCGCCACGCACGCTGTGCCCGACGTGGGCGGCAGCAGGGTGGTGAGCATCTTCATCAGCGTGGTCTTGCCAGCCCCGTTGGGGCCGAGAATCGCGAGCGTCTGGCCGTGGGGCACGCGCATCGAGATGTCATCGACGGCGACCACGTCCTGCTTGTCCGGGCCCGGGTAGACCCGCCGCAGCGCGTCCACCTCGATCATGTCCTGTGTGTCGTGAACCATGACTCCAGCAAACCCGCCATTGTGGTCAGAATATGACCGGAAGGAATCGTAGGGTGATGACATGTCCACGATCAGCGCCCGCGTCCTGGAACTCCTGACGCTCCTGCAAAGCCGACGGCACTGGAGCGGCGAAGGACTCGCACGCCGCCTGGAGGTCAGCCCCCGCACCCTGCGCCGCGACGTCGAGAGCCTGCAAGACCTCGGCTACCCGATCACCACCACCCGCGGCATCGGAGGCGGCTACCAACTCGCCCCCGGCGGCTCCCTACCCCCACTGGTCCTCAACGAAGACGAAGCGGCCGCCGTCGTCATCGCACTGAAGGACGCCGCAACCGGAAGTCACCCGACAGAAGCGAGTGCCGCCGTCACTGCGCTCGCCAAGATCGTGCAGGTACTCCCCGCCAAGATCCGACGCCGGATCGACTCCCTGCAACGAGTGGCGACCCTGCCCGGTCCCTACGGCAGCCCCGCCGCGGTAGACACGACCGTGCTGACGACCTTCGCCCTAGCGGCCCGTGACCACGAAACGCTCACCTTCGACTACACCGACGCCAAGGGCGCATCGACGAGCAGGCGCATCCAGCCCCACCACGTCGTGTCCCTGGACCAGCGGCTCTACCTCATCGCCCATGACCTGGACCGGGCCGACTGGCGCATCTTCCGCATCGACCGCGCCAGCAACCCGCAACGAACCCGGCAAACCTTCACCCCGAAACCCCTGCCCGTGGAAGACCCGGCCGAGTATGTCCGTAGCCGGCTCTACGACGCATGGACGATCTACGAGGTCACCGCGACCGTGCAGGCATCCGCCGAAGATGTGCAGGAGAAGCTCGGTGGATGGGGTGAAGCGACGCCGATCAGTGAGAACGCCTGCGCTGTCCGGATCCCTACCAGCGACCTCGACTGGGCCACCTTCGCCCTCGCCGCACTCCACGCCCCATTCACCATCCACGGACCCGCAGAAGCGATCACCCATGCCGCAGAGTGGGGCAGTCGCCTGACCACGGCATCCAACACCTGATCGAGGGGCCACGCTGGCCGCGTCGAGATGAGCTCCGTGATCAACGCCCTCGCAAACGGCGTGCCCAAGGCGTTGGTCGAGCTGCGCAAGCTCGGTCGCACCTTGGGCAAGCGGGCCGAGGACGTCCTGGCCTACTTCGACCGACCCCGCACCAGCAACGGCCCCACCGAAGCCGTGAACGGCCGACTCGAGCACCTGCGCGGCTCCGCCCTCGGCTTCCGCAACCTCACCAACTACATCGCCCGAGCCCTCCTCGAGGCCGGTGGATTCAGGCCCCAACTACACCCTGGATTGTGAAGAGCCCCTATGCGGCGCTGAGCATCAGCGCCCAGCACGCCCTGGCCAAGAGCCAGTCCCAGCTCAGCCGCGAGGCGGCCCGTAGCTACGAGCGCCGCTCGGCACTGCGTCAGCGCCGCCGCCGCACCCGCTGAGCCGGTACGCCCGCGCGGCACGTCGGACACGACGCGTCGCGCGGGCGTACCCAGGTGATCATTCCGTCGTCGGCACCGTCCGCGGCTCCATGATCAGCCTGGCAAGCGCCTCACCCTGATCGATGCGAACACCGTCGCGCTGGACCTCAGCCCGAATCAGATCGATCCCGCGCCGATGATCAAGGTCATCATCGACGGTCCGCTGCGCGACTCCTGATCATCAACCGACCGCGACGACGCCGTCCTTCCAGTAGCCCATGAAGGACAACTGCTTGCGCGGCAGACCAAGTTCGTTGACGAGGCTGCGGCGCAGGCCCGTCACCCAGCCGGCCTCGCCGGCCAGCCAGGCGTACCGGTCCTCGTCGGCCGACGCCTCTTCCCAGATCAGCAGCCCGTCGCGCTCGCGGTCGGTCTCCTCGACACCCTCGCCCGGCACGCCGGAGGTACGCTGCCGCGCCCACTCGAGCACATGCGGGGTGGCGTCGTCGCCGACCCGCTCGCCGGTTCGGGCGACCCAGCGCACCTCGACGCCGTCCGGCGCCTCGACCGGCTGCGCGTCGTCGGCATGGGGCACCTCGATCACGGCCAGGCCGGTCGCCTCGGCCGGCAGCACCGACAAGATATTGCAGATCGCCGGCGCGGCGGTCTCGTCGCCGACGAGCAGCAGCTCACGCGCCCGCCCGGGCTGCCAGGCGACGCCCGAAGCGTCGTGGCCGGGCACCCGGGCGTCCGGCCCAACCAGTAACACCTGCTGACCCGGCGCGGCGGTCAGCGCGAAGCGCGACGCCGGCCCCGCGTCGCCGTGACAGGCGAAGTCGATGTCCACCTCGCCCGCCTCCGGGCGGACATCGCGCAGCGTGTAGGTGCGCATCGGTGGCCGACGCTCGTCCGGGAGCTCGCGCCACGCGGCGTACCAGTCGTCGGCGCCGGCCAGCGTCTCCGGATCGGTGCTGAAGATCAACTTCACTCGCTGGTCGAGCAGGGTGGCGCCGCAGAAAGCGAGCTCGGGGCCCGCCAGGGTCACCCGGACGAAGCTCGGGCTGATCCGCTGCGCGCGCAGCACCTCGGTGCGGAAGATCCGGTACGGCTTCGACATGGGCCTGCTTTCTCGCTGCGGGTGGGGCCGCAAGCGAGGTTAGGTGAGCCTAAGCAAAATGTCGAGTCGGGTCAGCGCCTCCGCGCATTACCGAAGATGCTGCGGAAGATCTCCCGCGCGGCGGTACGCCCGATCTGGCGGACCATCGTGTTCTTCGACAGCTGCTCCAACAGCCCCGGCTCCGCCTTCGTGTGGCGCTCGCGCGGCGGCTCCGGCGGCGCGTCCGGGCCGGGCGCCGGTGCCGGAGCAGCGGGCGGGGCCGCGGCCTGCGCGCCCGCGGTCAGCCGCGCGGCCAGCTTCTCCCGGGCGGACTCGCGATCGACGGCCTGGCCGTACTTCGCGAACTGCGGCGAACCCTGCACCGCGGCGCTCACGTCCTGCGCCGGCGCCGGCGCCATCAGCGACCGCGGCGCCAGCATCCGGGTCCACGCCACCGGGGTCGGCGCGCCGTCGGGGTCCATCACGGTGACCACGGCCTCGCCGATGCCGAGCGTCTGCAGCACCTCACCGAGGTCGTAGGAACTGGTCGGGAAGGTCGCGACCGTCTGCTTCAGCGCCTTCGCGTCGTTCGGCGTGTGCGCGCGCAACTGGTGCTGGACGCGCGAGCCGAGCTGGGCCAGCACGTCCTCGGGCACGTCCTTCGGCGTCTGGGTGACGAAGAACACGCCGACCCCCTTGGAGCGGATCAGGCGTACCGTCTGGCCGATCGCCTCCAGGAACGCCTTCGACGCATCCTTGAACAACAGGTGCGCCTCGTCGAAGAAGAACACCAGCTTCGGCTTGTCGGCGTCCCCGACCTCCGGCAGCGTCGCGAACAGGTCGGCCAGCAGCCACATCAGGAAGGTCGAGAACAGCGCGGGCCGGTTCTGCACATTCGGCAGCTCCAGCAGCGAGATCACGCCCAAGCCGTCGGGCCCGACCCGCAGCAGGTCCTCGGTGTCGAACTCCGGCTCGCCGAAGAACTCGTCGCCGCCCTGATCGGCGAGATTGGTCAGGCTGCGCAAGATCACGCCGACCGTGGCCTTGGACAGGCCACCGATGGAGCCGAGCTCGTCCTTGCCCTCGTCGCTGGTCAGGAAGGTCAGCACGGCCTGCAGGTCGGACAGGTCGAGCAGCGCGAGGCCGGCCCGGTCGGCATAGGAGAAGACCAGCCCCAGCGAGGACTCCTGGACCTCGTTCAGATCGAGCACCTTCGACAACAGCACGGGCCCGAAGCTGGAGACGGTGGCGCGCAACGGCGTGCCCGTGCCGTCCGTGCCGAGCGCATAGAACTCGACCGGGAAACCCGTCGGCTGCCAGTCCTGGCCGATCTTCGCGGCGCGCGCGGTCAGCTTGTCCGAGGGCTGACCCGGCGCCGAGATGCCCGACAGGTCGCCCTTGATGTCGGCCGCGAATACCGGTACGCCGGCCTCGGACAACTGCTCGGCGAGCACCTGAAGGGTCTTCGTCTTGCCGGTACCCGTGGCTCCGGCGACCAGCCCGTGCCGGTTCATCATGGCCAGCGGGATGCGTACCCGGGCGGCCGGGACCGGCTCGTCGGCCTCGACGAGCACGCCGAGGTCGATCGCGGGTTCGTCGAAGGTATAGCCCTCGGTGATCTGGGTGATGCGTTCGGCATCACCGGAGCGCTCCGGCGCCTTCTCGGTGGCCTCGGGTTGCTGGGCGGCAGGCTCGGTCATGGCCATAGGTTGGCACACTCCCCCGGCGGCCCAGCAGGCAATCTCCCCAGCAATCTCTTGGCAAAGCATCAGGCAATGGACGCCAAATCGTGACCTGGACCGCGCGGGACCGCTGGAGGCGTTGGCTACAGTGTCGGGCGTGATCTTCAAGCGCGTGGGCGACGGCAGGCCGTATCCGGACCACGGCTATGTCCAGAAGCAGTGGGCAGCGATCCCGCCGCATCAGGTACGCCTTGATCAGTTGGTCACCACCAAGCGCAATCTTGATCTCGAGGCACTGCTCGAGGAGGACTCGACGTTCTACGGCGACCTGTTCGCCCATGTCGTGTTCTGGCAGGGAGACCTCTACCTCGAAGACGGGCTGCACCGGGCGCTGCGGGCAGCCCTGCAGCAGCGCCAGACCATGCATGCGCGCGTCCTGGAGCTCAAGTAGCGGTGGACGAACCGACCTCGGACACCGCGATACGCGTACTGCGGGGCCTGAAGACCCCGCTGACCCTGCTCGCGCTGCTGGCGCTGCTGTTCGTCGGGTTCCGCGTCGGCTATGACTGGCTGACCGCGCCGCCGCCACCGCCGGAGGTCGAGCCGTGCGAACCGCAGCCGGTGACCGACGGTCAGTTGAAGGCCGAGCAGGTCACGGTGCGCGTGTTCAACGCGGGCGGGCGCCGCGGCCTGGCCGCCGAGGTGACCAAGGCACTGCAGGACAAGGGCTTCGTCGTGGCCAGCACCTCGAACTACGAGGGCGACGACGCCGGCCGGCCGGCCGGGACGATGATCGTCGGCGCCGCGCCCGACAATCCCGAGGTGCAGCTGGTGGCCGGATTCTTCCGTGATGCCGAGATCGTCGGCGACGGCCGGGCGGATCGCTCGGTCGAGATCCGGGTCGGCGAGAAGTACCCGGGATTCGTCGACGATGCCGCCAATCGGATCGACTACGCCGAGCCGCAGATCTGCCTGCCCCAGCTCATCCAGCCCGGTACCGCCAACTGAGGCGCACCGTCACGGCGTACCGTCTCCGCGGAGGGTACGCCGGGCGGCCCGCCGCCATCCGGCCAGCCGGCCGTGCCGGCTGACCAGCCGGAGCCGATTCTCCACCGCGCCCCGCAGGGCGGCCGGGCTGACGATCAGCAGCGTGTCTCCGGCCCGGATCACCTCGGCGGCGCCGGGAGCGAACATCGCGTCGCCGCGGATCACCAGCGAGATGGCCACATTGCGCGGCAGCCGCAGCTCGCCGACCTCCACTCCCGCGAGGCGCGAGTCGGGCGCGACCCGGAGTTGCAGCAGGTCGGCGGAGATCTCGTCCAGGCTGGAGACCTCGAGGTCCACCTCGTCGGGCTCGGTGTCGGCGAGGCCGAGCCGTCGGGCGAGCCAGGGCAGGGTCGGCGCCTGCAACAGGGTGAAGATGATCACGAAGACGAAGACCACGTCGAACAGCAACAGCGCATTGGGCACGCCCTCGACCAGCGGCACGGTGGCCAGGATGATCGGGACCGCGCCGCGCAGGCCGGCCCAGGACAAGAAGATGTCCTCGCGCCAACCGAGCCGGAACCAGATCGTGCAGACGAGGACGGACAGCGGGCGGGCCAGGAAGGTCAGCGCGGCGCCGGCGACCAGCGCGATCATGATCACGTGCGGGGTGATCCGAGCCGGACTGGCCAACAGCCCGAGCATCACGAACAGGCCGATCTGGGCGATCCAGCCGACCCCTTCCACGAACGAGCGGGTGGCCGTCCGGAAGGGCAGCCGCGCATTGCCGATCAGCACCGCCGCGGCGTACACGGCCGCGAAGCCGGAGGTGTGCAACACCGAGGCGACGCCGAACGCGAGGCAGGGCAGGGCGAGGGTCGCGATCGACTGCAGCCCCGAGGAGGGCAGGTTCACCCAGCGCAGCAGGCGTATCCCCAGCCAGCCGACCAGGCCCCCGCAGGCGACGCCGACGACCAGCTCGAAGACGCCGAGCGCGATGGTGCCGAGCACGCCGCCCGAGCTCTCGAGGGTGGCGCTGCCCGCGGCGATCAACGAGACCATGCTGACCACGAGCACGGTCGGCGCGTCGTTCAAGCCCGACTCGGCCTCGAGCACGGATCGCAGGCGTTGGGGCAGCGGGAGCCGACGCAGCACCGAGAAGACCGCCGCCGAGTCGGTCGGCGAACAGACGGCCCCGAGCAGCACCGCGATCCACCAGTCCAGGCCGAGGGCGAAGTGGGTGATCACGGCAACCACGGCGATGGAGACGACGATGCCCACGGTGGCGAGCAGCGCACCGATCCCGATGGCGCCACGGATCTCGGTCCATCGGGTGGTCAGACCGCCCTCGGCCAGGATCAGCACCAACGCGGTGAAGCCGATCACATTGGCGAGCTCGAAGTTGTCGAATCGGACACCGAGTCCGGAGTCGCCGATCGCGGCGCCGATCGCCAGGAAGATCAACAGCGACGGGAGGCCGAACCGCGAGCCGAACCGGGTGGCGAGGATGGCCACCACGACGACCAAGGACCCGGCGAGCACCGCAATCGACAGCTCGACCATCGCGCTCACCTCCCCACCTGGGCCACAGTCTCTCGCATCACCCCTGGGGCCCGCGGCCGATCCGCGCCGCTGCGCGCGGTGTGGTCGCGATTGGAAATCGCGGGTGAACTGCCGGTATCCTGACCGGCGGTGACGTGTCTGAGCGGCCGAAAGAGCTCGCCTCGAAAGCGAGTGTAGGGAGACCTACCGTGGGTTCAAATCCCACCGTCACCGCCAGCCGGGCCCCGCGATCGCGGGGCCCGTTTGCATGTCGGCCGCGCGAGCGCGCCGGGCGCCATGATCAACTGCGGCGGAGATGATCGCTCCATCTCACGATGTGGAACGTTTCGTAATCAGATCGAGATACGCGCTGATGCCGCCGGGACGCCGCCTGCCCATGATCATCATCGGCGATATCGGCGATGCGACCGGTCGGGCCATTGCACCCGGACCGCGAACTCCGATTACGTGGTGGGTGGATCGACCGGCAACCGCCACCGATCCGAAACGGAACAGACAAAGAGCCACATCAGAGTCCGAATTCAAGGAGTGAACCACCCCATGTTCCGGAAACTGACCATCGCGGCGATACCGCTGACCGCGGTCGGGCTGATGGCAGGCGCGCCGGGCGCTGCACCGGCGGATGCCGCACCCACCGATCCCGAGCGGCAAAAGATCGTCGAGACCGCAGAAAGTCAGGTCGGCACCGTCGCCGGCCCCGATGCGGACAAGTACTTCTACGGCGAGTGGGACTACCTCAACACCAGCGATGACGCGTGGTGCGCGGGCTTCACCTCCTGGGTCACCCAGGACCAGCTCGGTCTCCAGCCGCACAACGAGGTCGGGGTCGAGGCCTATGTCGACCTGGCCGAGGCCAACAACGGCCTGTCCCTGACCACCGAACCGAAGACCGGGGACTTCATCGTCTACGACTGGGACAAGAACGGCGTCTGGGACCACATCGGAATCGTGAAGTCCATCGGCGACGGCACGGTGACGACCATCGAGGGCAACACCTCCGGACCCAAGGCCGACTCGCAGGTCGCGGAAAAGCAGCGCGACACATCGGGCACCGACTTCACGCTCCAATACATCACCATCAATTGAGCACGACCCCCTTTCGACAATTTCAACAATCCGGAAACACAGAAACACAAGGAGAACTGAAATGACCACGCGTACCCACACCCCCGCCGTCCGCGGTCTTGCCGGCCTGGCCGTCGCCGCCGGCGCCACCTTCGGCCTGCTCGGTCCGCTCGCGGGCACCGCCGTCGCGGCCCCGAACGAGGGCACCCACGTGTCGGCGACCGACACCGCGTCCTGCGAGGTCCCGGCGAACGCCGATCCCGAGGTCCTGACGATCATCGAGCGCGAGCTCGACGAGCGCGATGCGTCGGCCAAGGTGCGCCTGTCGGCCTACGAGGCCGCCTGGGTCGAGTCCCACGCCAATAACCTCAACTGTGGCGACAGCGACTCGCTCGGCGTCTTCCAGCAGCGCCCGTCCGCCGGCTGGGGTACGCCCGAGCAGGTGACGAATGTCGAGTACGCCACCAATGCCTACCTCGACCAGGCGATCCCGAACGACGCGAACAACCCGGGCTACACCGCGGGCCAGCTTGCCCAGTCGGTCCAGCGCTCGGCGTACCCGGATCGCTATGACGAGGCCGAGGCCAAGGCCAAGGAGCTGCAGGCCCAAGCCCAGGGCTGACCGGCACCGCAACCAGACGCGAGGGCCCCGCGATCGCGCGGGGCCCTCGTCGTGTCATGCCGCGTAGATCTCGACCTCGCTGGCCTTGACCGACAACACGACCGGCCGGCCGGGCGCGAGCCCGAGCTCGGCCACGGCCGCCGCGGTCACGTCGGCGGCGAACCGATCGGTGTGTACGCGGATCCTCTCGCCCAGCGGCTCCAACTCCGTGATCATCGCCTCGAAGGCGTTGCGGGTGCTCACCCCAACGGGCCGATCCGTCGAGACCACCACCGCGCTGGGCGAGAACACCGCCACGGCCGCACCCGTGCCGAGGCGCTCCTCGTCGATCACGTGCCCGATGATCACCGTGTCGTCCGGAGCGCGTAGATGATCACCCGCGCGGACACCGGACAGCAGGTTCAGGCCGGCGAACCGCGCCCCGAACCGGCTGCGCGGTCGCGCCAGCACCTCCGCGGTCGGCCCGGACTCCGCGATCCGCCCGCCCTCCAACACCACCACCCGGTCGGCGAGCAGCAACGCGTCGAGCACGTCGTGGGTGACGATCACGACGGTACGCTCGGCCAGCACTCGCCGCAGCAACTGCCGAATCCCGACGGCGATGTCGACGTCCAGCGCGGACAGCGGCTCGTCCAACAGCAGTACCCGCGGCTCGGCCGCCAGGGCGCGCGCGATCGCCACCCGCTGCGCCTGCCCGCCGGACAGTGCCCCCGGTCGACGACCGGCGAACTCGACCGCGTCGACCTCGGACAGCCAGTGTCGCGCGCGGGCGGCGGCCTCGGTTCGCCCCGCGCCCGCACTGCGCGGCCCGAAGGCGACATTCTCGGCCACCGTGAGATGCGGGAACAGCAGCGCTGCCTGGGCGAGCAGGCCGACCTCGCGGCGATGGGGCGGCAGCCAGAGGCCCGTGTCGAGATCGAAGATCGCCCGGTCGCCGATCATGCCGCGGCCGTGATCGGGCCGCAGCCACCCCGCGATCACCGACAACAGCGTCGACTTGCCCGCCCCGTTCGGACCGAGCACGGCCAGACACTCGCCCGCGTCCACCTCGAGCTCGAGATCGAACCCGCGATCGGCCACTCCCGCGCGAAGCCGAAGGCCGGGCGGCGACGGCGTACCCGCACTCACCGACCCGCACCCCGGTCGTCCTGCCAGCCGCGGACCAGCCAGATCACGGCGACGGCCAGCACCACCAGCAGCAGTGACAGGGCCACCGCCGCGTCGGGGTCGGTCTCGCGTTGCAGGTAGATCTCCAGCGGCAGGGTCCGCGTCACCCCCTGCAGGCTGCCGGCGAAGGTGATCGTGGCCCCGAACTCGCCGAGCGAGCGCGCGAACGCCAGGATCGCCGCCGAGACCAGGCCGGGCAGCACCAGCGGCAGCGTGATCCGCCACAGCGTGGCGCTCGGCCCGGCGCCGAGCGACATCGCGACCCGCTCGTAGCGCTCACCGGAGCTGCGCAGCGTACCCTCCAGACTGACCACCAGATAGGGCATCGAGACGAACGCCTGGGCCAGCACCACGGCGGTGCTGGTGAAGGAGATGTTGATCCCGGCGATCTGCAGGTACGCCCCGAGCAGCCCGAGCCGGCCGTAGGTGTAGAGCAGGGCGATGCCGCCGACGACCGGCGGCAGGACGAGCGGCAGCAGCACCAGCGATCGCAGCAGGGACTGTCCGGGGAAGCTCGTTCGGGCGAGTACCACGGCGAGCGGTACGCCGAGCAGCACGCAGATGATCATGCTCGCCGCCGATGTCTGCACGCTCAGCAGCAGCGCGGCCCGCGATGATTCACTGGTGATCAGGGCGGGGAACCGCGCCCAGTCGACCTTGATCAGCATCGCCGCCAGCGGCAGCAACACGAAGCCGGCGCCGATCGCGGCCGGAGCCAGCAGCCAGCGCGGCACCCGGACCGCGTCGCCCCGGGACCGCCTCGACGCGCGCCGCCTCGCCACCGCCTCCGTCACGGCCGTGCGAAACCGGCGTCGGCCAGCACCCGCTGGCCGTCGGGGCCGGTGACGTGGGCAATGAACGCGTCGGCCAGGTCGGGCTGGCCGCTCGTGCCGACCCGGGCGATCGGATACACGTTCACGGCGGCGGAGGACTCGGGGAACTCCACACCGGCGACCCGGTCGGACGCCGCGCTGACATCGGTGCGGTAGACCAGCCCGGCGTCGGCCTCGCCGCTGGCGACCTTGTTCAGCACATCGGTGACCGATTGCTCCTCACTGACCGGTGCGATGTCGATGCCGGCGGCCTCCTCGACCGTAACCGACGCAGCGCCACACGGCACCTGCGGCGCGCAGAGCACGGTCACGATCTCCCGATCGGCCAGATCGGCCAATCCCTTGACCTGCAAGGGATTGCCGGGTGCGACCGCGATCTGGAGCGTGTTGCTCGCGAAGTCGACCGGCTCGGCGGCCGTGAGACCGGCGTCGGTCAGCTTGGTCATGTTCGCGGTGTTGGCGGAGGCGAACACATCCGCCGGCGCGCCCTGCTGGATCTGCTGGACCAGGTTGGCCGAACCGTCGAAGTTCAGCGCGACGGTGGTGCCGGGATTGGCCTGCTCGAAGTCGTCGGCGATCGTGGTGAAGGTGGTCTTCAACGAGGCGGCCGCGAACACGGTGAGGGTACGCCCGCCAGCCTCGCCGGTCGTGGGCTGCCCGGTGTTGCCGCCGCAGGCGGCCAGCGATGCGATTGCCCCCGCGACCAGCAGCGCCACCCCGCGTCGCGTCGCGATGATCATGACTTCTCCTCCGGCACCTCGATGACGACATTGGTCGACTTGATGCTCGCCGTGGCGACCACACCGGGTTCGAGCCCGAGCTCGTCCGCGGCCTCGCTGCTCATCAGGGAGACCACCCGGTAGGGCCCGCACTGCAGCTCGACCTGGGCCATCACGGTGTCGCGGGTGACCTTGGTGACCAGGCCGACGAAGCGGTTGCGCGCCGAACTGGTCAGCCCGACCGGTTCGGGTACGCCGGGCGCCCGCTCCCCGGCGAACCGGGCCAGCTCGCGACCGTCGATCACCTTGCGGTTGGCGCCGTCGGTGCCGGCCGACAGCGCGCCGGAGGCGACCCAGCGGCGTACGGTGTCGTCGCTGACGGCCAGCAGGCGCGCGACATCAGCGATCCGCAGTTGCGTCATGTCGAGCATGATTGCACACGATATGCGGGCCTGTGCCCCGCTCGCGCCCGCATCCGCGGCGTCAGCGCCGCCCGGCGAAGAACGCGGTGAGCAGGGCGTCGGATTCTTGGGCCCGTACGCCGCCGATCACCTCGGGCCGGTGATTCAGCCGCGGGTCGCGTACCACGTCGAACAGCGATGCGACCGCGCCCGCCTTCGGGTCATAGGCCCCGAAGACCAACCGCGCCACCCGGGACAGCACCGACGCACCCGCACACATCGTGCACGGCTCCAGCGTGACCACGAGCGTGCAGCCGGACAGCCGCCACTCCCCGAGCCGCGCCGCGGCCCGGCGCAGCGCCAGCACCTCGGCATGCGCGGTCGGGTCACCGGTCAGCTCCCGCTCGTTCCCGGCACCGGCGATCAGCGCGCCGTCGGCATCCAGCACGACCGCGCCGACCGGAATGTCACCATGATCGGCCGCGGCCCGCGCCCGATCCAGCGCCTGCGCCATCGCGGCATCCCAGCGCGACGCCATCGACGATCAGGCGAACTCGGCGTCGACCACCCGGCGCACCTCGCGCCCGACGCCGAGCTTGTCGGCGATGTCGAGAACGACCTCGTCGGAGTCGGCGTCATCGTCCAGTTCGGCGACGAAGCCCTCGAGATCGAGTTCGCTGATCCCCACATCGGCGAGCAGACCAAGATCACCGAGCGGCTCGGCCTCGTCCTCGTCGATGTCGGACTCGCCCAGGTAGTCGGCGATGTCGCGCGCGATCGGCCATTCCGTCGCGGACGCGGCGTCGGAGACGAGCGTCTGCACCATGCGCCCCCGGACCCGCACGATCACGAAGACCTCGCCCACCAGCGAGACGAATCCGATCGCGCCGGCATCGCCCGGCAGCCGGCGGAGCTGGACGATCAGCTCCTCCAGATCGTTGGCCAGCTCCTTCGGCAGCGCGCGGGCGACCGCGACGCCGTCCTCCCGGTAGACCGCGAGGACGAGATCGATCTCGTCGTCCTCGGCATCCTCGGGCTCGTCGTCCAGTTCGTCGTCGTCTTCGTCGAAGTCGGAGTCCTCGGCCGCGGCATCGGTCTCGCGGCGCGACGGCGTACCGGACCCACCGGCACGGCCCAGATCGAACGACTCGTAGTCGTCGACGTCGTAATCGCTCATCTCCGCCTCCCGTTCACCGCCCCATGGTGACAGATCGTGACCGCCAGCGGCACCGGCAAATGCGGCAGGTTCGCTCAGACCTCTCCGGCCGTCTGCCAAAGTGCCACCTGTGGAACTCCGCGTCGTCGACCACCCGCTGGTGGCACACAAGCTGACCCTGCTCCGCGACCGCGACACCGACTCGCCGACCTTTCGCCGGCTGACCGAGGAGCTGGTCACCCTGCTGGCCTACGAGGCCACCCGCGAGGTACGCGTGGAGCCGACCACCGTGCCGACACCGGTGGCGGCCGCTCCCGGGGTACGCCTGCGCGAGCCCCGGCCGATGGTGGTGCCGATCCTGCGCGCCGGGCTCGGGATGCTGGAGGGGATGTCGCGGCTGATGCCGACCGCCGAGGTCGGCTTCGTCGGGATGGTCCGCAACGAGGAGACGCTGCAGCCGGTGACCTATGCCGAGCGGCTGCCGACCGATCTCTCCGGGCGCCAGTGCTATGTGCTGGACCCGATGCTCGCCACCGGCGGTTCGCTCGCCACCGCGGTGCGGTTCCTGGTTGATCGCGGGGCCGACCACATCACCTGCATCTGCCTGCTTGCCGCCCCCGAGGGGATCGACCGGATGCGCGAACTGCTGGCCGAGCTGGAGGTGCCCACGACGCTCGTGGTGGCGGCGGTGGACGAGCGGCTCAACGAACAGGGCTTCATCGTGCCCGGCCTGGGCGATGCCGGCGACCGTCTCTACGGTGTCGCCGACTAGTTCATGTCATGAGAATACATAACATGAATCGTTCATGTTATGGCCATACATGAGTCGCCCGGGGCCCCTAGCGTTCCTCTCGTGACGAAACAGCCCACCGCCATCGCCCGCATCCAGGCGGCGCTCGGCTCGTTGGTGGCGAGCGAGCGGCGCGTTGCCGAGATCGTCCTGGCCGACCCCCGCGCAGTCATCGGCTCCACGGCGGCACAGCTCGCCGCCCGGGCCGACACCTCCGCGACCACCGTCATCCGCTTCGCCCGCAGTGTCGGCTTCGCCGGCTACCAGCAGCTCGCCATCGCGCTGGCCATCACCGAACCGACCCTGGAATCCGCAACGCCGCTCGAGTCGGCCGACACCCCGATCGAGACCCTGCGCAAGATCGCGACGATCGGCTCCCAGTCGCTGCGGAAGACGGCCGAGTCCGTCGACCCCGCCGCGCTGTCCGCCGCGGTCTCCGCGATCGCCGAGGCGCGCCACGTCCTCGCCATCGGGGCGGCGCTCAGTGCGCCGGTCGCCCTGGACGTCGCCTACCGCCTGAACCACCTCGGCATCTCCGCAGACGCGCCGGCCGACAGCCAGATCCAGCGGATCCGGGCGGCGCGGCTCGGGCCGGCCGATGTCTGCCTGGTCTTCCTGCACGGCGGGACCTACCAGCCGGTCATCGACCTGCTGCACGACGCGGCGGCGACCGGCGCCACCATCGTCGGCGTCACCTCGTTCGTGCGTACGCCGCTCGCCGAGCACGCCGATCATGCGCTCGTTGTCGGCGCCGGCGTCGTCGGGGCCGGGGTCGAGGCCTGGGCGTCGCGGTTGTCCTTCCTGGCGGTGGCCGACGCGCTGGTGCTCTCGGTGATCAACATGAACCCGGGACAACATCGCGCGTCGCTGGCCCGCATCCAGGAACTCGTCGAAGGCGGTGGGCTGTGAGCGACGCCCGCAATCGAGTGGTGCCGATGCTGCTCATCGGCCCGGCAGCGCTCGGCATCATCGTGTTCGTGATCGCCCCGCTGATCATCGTGTTGGCGCTCAGCCTGTTCCGGGTGAACCTGATCGGCGGCACGATGACCTTCGCCGGGCTGGACAACTTCGTCACGGAGCTCCAGCACCCGGAGTTCGTCACCAGCATCCGCAACACGGTCACCTACGGCCTGCTCACCGTCCTGCCCTCCCTCGCGCTCGGCCTGATCGTCGCGCTGGCGATCAACGGCCTCACCCGCGGGCAGGGCTTCTGGCGCAGCGTCTACTTCCTCCCGGCGGCTACCACGCTCGTCGCGATGAGCGCGGTCTGGCGCTGGATGTTCCGGCCCGACACCGGGGTCGTCGACACCGTCCTCGGCCCGCTGTTCGGCCTTCGCGACTGGCTCGGCGACCCGAATCTGGCGATGGGCGCGATCGCGATCGTCGGCATCTGGCACCAGTTCGGGCTGATCACCGTCCTCTACCTCGCAGCCCTCGGCACGGTCCCGGGCGATCAGTACGACAGCGCCGCCATCGACGGCGCGCGCGACTGGAGCCGGTTCTGGCACGTGACCTGGCCGGCGCTCGGCCCGACCACGGTGTTCGCCTTCGCGGTCACGGCCAGCTCGGCGCTGCAGGCCTACGACGTGATCGCGGCGATGACCGCGGGCGGCCCGCTGAACTCCACCACCACCCTGACCTATGCCATCTGGTCACGCGGCGTGCACTTCTTCGACATCGGCCGGGCCGCGGTCCTGTCGCTCGCGCTGCTGGCCCTGTCGATCCTGGTCACCGCCGTCCAACGCACGGGGTACGCCCGCCGCCTGGAAGCCGGGGCCGTCCGATGAAGATCATTCCGCAACTCGCCCGTCATGGCCTGCTCGCCCTCGGCGCGGTCTATGTCCTGGGACCGATCGCGCTGATGCTGCTCAGCGCGTTCACCCCGACCGACGACATCCTGGCCGGCCGCTATCTGGCCAACCTCACCCTCGGCAACTTCGTCGAGGTCGCCGAGCGGGTCCCACTGGCCCTGTACTACCGCAACTCGATCATCGTCTGCCTCGCCACATTCCTGCTGCAGGTGGTGGTCTGTGTCCCGGCGGCCTATGCCCTCGCCCGGCTGCGCTTCGCCGGCCGGACGGTCGGGGTCTGGCTGCTCGGCCTGCTCATCCTGTTGCCTTTCCAGGTGATCGCGATCCCGATCTACCTGGTCTTCCGCAATGTCGGCCTGATCGACACCCTGCCCGCGTTGATCCTGCCCTTCGTCGGCAACGCCTTCGCGATCTTCCTGCTCCGCCAGTACTTCGTCTCGCTGCCGCAGTCGATGTTCGACGCCGCCAGGATCGACGGGGCCGGTACGCTCGCCGTGCTGCTGGAGATCGTCGTGCCATCGAGCCGCCCCGCGATCACCTCGCTCGGGGTGTTCACCATCACCGCCGCCTGGAACGCCTACTTCTGGCCATCCTTCGTTCTCACCGACCAGTCCTCGGCGACCATCCCGTTCGGCGTGATCAGCTTCGTCAACTCCGATGCCGTGACCGACTACGGCCCCCAGATGGCGATGGCCACCCTGTCCGTACTTCCGCTGCTCGCGGCGTTCCTGATCGCCCAGCGTCAGTTCATCCGCGGCCTCGCCCTCAAGGGCCAGACCGGCTGACCAGCCCCGACGACCACTCACCCCACTCGCTCGGCCAGCGCCGTTCGAGCTCCTCGCCCTGCCCCCGAACGCTCAGCACAAGGAAGATCATCATGAATCGTTCCGTCCGTATCCCTGCCCTCGCCCTGCTCGCCTCCTCGACCATCGCGGCTCTGGTGCTGACCAGTTGCGCCTCCCCCGACAGCACGGCCTCGACGACCGACAGCCCGGTGATCATCGTCTCCGGCCAGTCGGCCCAGAACGGTGAGCTGCTGCAGCAGCTCTTCGACGACTACAACGCCGCGAACGCCGCGGCGCCCGTCACCTTGCAGATGTCGGCCGACACCGATGTCGACACCGCACAGAAGGCCCTGGTCAACCTCGCCTCCGGCAAGGGCCCAGACGCCGTCCGGGTCACCAATGCCACCTACCAGACCATGATCGACGCGGGCGCCGCGCAGCCCGCCGATGCCTGCCTCACCGAGTCCGGCGCCGAGCTCGACCGCCGCGTCCTCGACGGCATCGCGGTCGACGGCACCAGCTACCAGGTGCCGTGGTACGTCACGCCGAATGCCCTGTTCTACAACGACGACCTCTTCGTCAAGGCCGGCCTCGATCCGGACAAGCCGCCGACGACGATGAGCGAGTTCCACGAGGCCGCCAAGGCGATAGCGGCCACCGGCGCCGCCGGCGGCACGGCGTACTTCGGCAACGACTACAACTTCCAGGGCTATGTCGCCTCGCTCGGCGGCCGGGTGTATGACCCGCAGACCAAGGCGCTCGGGATCGACAGCCCCGGCGGCACGGCGGCCTTTGACCTGTTCGCCACCATGGCGGGCGACGGCAGCAGCCCCGTCTACTCCAACTTCTTCGCCGAGGCCAACGAGGCCTTCGCGGCCGGCAAGCTGGGCATGATCATCACCTCGGCCTCGGGCTACCCGGCGCTGAAGGCCAGCGGCAAGGTCTCGATCCGGCTCGCCCCGGTGCCGACGATGGACGGGGGCAAGCAGGTCGCGGTCAGCTCCACCAACGGCTTCGTGATCACCACCAAGGATCCCGCGCGTCAGCGGGCAGTCTGCGACGCGCTGCAGACGCTGCTCAGCCCCGAGGCCGTGACCAGGACGGTAGCTGCCACGGCCACCATCCCGTTGCTGCCGTCGGTCGCCGACGACCCCGCGTACCTCGCGGATGTCTACGAGAAGAACCCCGACTGGGTCGCGGTGCGCGAGCAGCAGACCACCCCCTGGGTGTCGCTGCCGGGCGGCGCGCACGCCGAGTACAGCAAGGCCTACGTGGACAGCCAGCTCCGCGTGCTGCGTCGGGAGACCCCCGCCGCAGAGGCCGTCACTTCGTTGCAGGCGGCCACGGCCGACCTGCTCGCTGCGCAGTGATCATGAGCGCCGCGCTGACCGTGCAATCGGTGACGAAGACCTTTCGTCCCGGCGAGCCCCGCATCCTCGATGACATCACGCTGACCGCCGACGCGGGCCGGATCACCACCATCCTCGGCGAGTCCGGTTGCGGCAAGACCACCTTGCTGCGCATCGTCGCCGGCCTGGAGGAGCCCAGCTCCGGCCGGCTGCTGATCGCCGATCGCGATGTCACCCGGCTGGCCCCGGTCGACCGGGATGTCGCGATGGTCTTCCAGACCTTCGGGCTCTATCCGGCCAAGACCGTGGCGAAGAACATCGAGTTCCCGCTGAAGATGGCCAAGGTGGCCCCCGCGGAGCGGCGTACCCGCGCCGCCGAGGTCGCCGCGATCATGCACATCGAGCACCTGATGAACCGCCTGCCCGCCGAGCTGTCTGGTGGGCAGCGGCAGCGGGTCGGCATCTGTCGGGCGCTGGTACGCCGGCCGCGGCTGCTCCTGATGGACGAGCCGCTGTCCGCGCTGGATCCCAAGCTGCGCAACGAGCTGCGTACCGAGATCGTCGCCCTGCAGCGCGCCATCGGCTCGACCATCCTCTACGTCACCCACGACCAGACCGAGGCGATGACCATGTCCGACACGGTCGTGGTGATGCGGGGCGGGCGGATCGAGCAGGCGGGACCGCCGGACAAGGTGTTCGCACGGCCGGCGAGCACCTATGTGGCCGAGTTCCTCGGCAACATGAACCTCAATCCGGCACCGGATGTCGAGCGTGCTGGCGGGTACGCCGAAACGGTCGGCATCCGGCCCGAGCACTTCGGGCTGGCCGGGACCCGCCCGGCCGCCGAGGACGACTTCGTCGTCAGCGGCCGGCTCGAGCGCTGCGAGCTGCTCGGCGCCGATCGGATTCTGCACGTGCGGGCCGGGGAGATCCTCTGGCGCGCACGGGTCGATGCCGACGCGCCGATCGGCGACGAGATCACCCTGGTCGCGTCGCGCGACCAGGTCCACACCTTCGACACCGAAACCGGAGCCCGACGTGCCACCTGAAGCTCTCTCCCCCAGCCGACCCCGCCTGCTGGTCACCGACCTGGACGGCACGCTGCTCACCTCGCGGCGTACCGTCACCGACGCGACCGTGGCCGGCCTGGCCGCGGCCCGGGACGCGGGGCTGACGCTCGCCGTCGCCTCGGCCCGACCCCTCCGCCTGATCGAGGCCGTGCTCGGTCCGGAGGTGATCAAGCTCTTCACCGCGCTGATCGTGTCGAACGGCGCGGCGGTGCTCGACGCCGCCACCGGGACGCTGCTCGCCGAGCAGGCGCTGTCCCCCGAGCACACCAGGACGGCGATCGAACGGCTGCGCGCGCAGTGGCCCGGAGCCGGGTTCGGCTGGGAGTCGGGCACCGAGTTCGGCTGCGACGCGGCCTTCCTCGAGCTGACCCGGACCGAGCCGATCCTGCGCGACGCCCACCCCGACCGCGTCACGCCGGAGCCCGCCGGCACGGCACACCAGCTCGTGATGTCCGTGGCCGGGATCAAGCCGGCCGAGCTGCTGGCCCCGGCCGCCGCCGTGCTCGGCGGGGCCTACGACGTGACCGACTCCCTCGGTGGCGTCACCGAGGTCGCGCCGGCCGGGGTCAGCAAGGCGACCGCGGCGGCGCTGTGGGCCAAGTCGATCGGCCTGGGGCTCGCCGATGTCGTGGCCTTCGGCGACGAGCACAACGATCTACCGCTGCTCACCGCCGCCGGGCTCGGGGTGGCGATGGGCAATGCGGCCGATCACGTCAAGGCCGCGGCCCGCAGCGTCACCGCCGGCAACGACGAGGACGGAGTGGCCCGGTTCCTGACCGAGCACCTGCTGCCGACCCTTCGAGGGGCACAGTGAGCACGACGATCCTGCAGGTTTCCGATCCCCACCTCGGCGCCTCCGGTGGCCCGGAGCGCGCCGAGCTGGGACGCCGGCACTGGGCCGCCTTCGCCGAGCAGGTCAGCGCCGACCCGCCCGCGCTGGTGGTGGTCAGCGGCGACATCGTCGTCGACGATCCCGACGACGAGGCCGACCAAGCAGAGGCAGCCGCGGCGGTGGCGAGCCTGGGCGTACCCACGCTGGTCCTGCCGGGCAACCACGATGTCGGTGATCATCAGCTGCGGCGGGGCCTGCCCGCCGATTGGCACGGCAAGCTCGTCACCGCCGAGCGGGTCGCCGCGTGGGAGGCGCGCTGGGGGCCGTCGTTCCGGAGCCTGCAGCTCGGCTCGTGGACGATCATCGGGATCAACGCCCAGGTGCTGGGCAGCGGCACCCCGCGCGAGGCCGAGCAGTGGGACTGGCTGGAGCGGACGGCGCTGGCCGCGGGCGACCCGCGCCCGAAGCTGGTGTTCCTGCACGAGTCGCTCGGGCCCCGGCCGGAGGACACCGGGAACGACTCCTGGCTGAGCGTGCCGACGGCGCCCGGGCACCGGCTCGCCGCGCTGATCCGGGACGCCAACGTTGCCCTCGTCGCGGCCGGGCACACGCACAAGTATCTGGCGTGGTCCGGCGACGGAATCGCGCAGGTCACGGCGCCGAGCCTCGCCGGGCCGATCCTGGTCCGCCCCGACATGACCGCCGCGTCGGGCGATCCGGACGCGGGGTGGCTGGCCCACACGCTCCACGACGACGGCACGGTGCGGTCCGTCCGGCGCCTGGTCTGAACACCTCGGGCCCGGCAGGCCGTGGTCCGGCGCGCCGGACGATCTCAACGCGTCGGATCAGTAGTACCAGGGGAATCTCGACCAGTCGGGGTCGCGCTTCTCCAGGAAGGCGTCGCGCCCCTCGACGGCCTCGTCGGTCATGTACGCCAACCGCGTCGTCTCCCCGGCGAACACCTGCTGGCCGATCAGCCCGTCATCGATGGCGTTGAAGGCGAACTTCAGCATCCGCTGGGCGGTCGGGCTCTTGCCGCAGATCTTGCGCGCCCAGTCCAGCCCGGTCGCCTCGAGTTGATCATGGTCGACCACCGCGTTCACCATGCCCATCCGGTGCGCGGCGTCGGCATCGTAGACATCGCCGAGGAAGAAGATCTCCCGGGCGAACTTCTGCCCCACCTGCCGGGCGAGGTACGCCGACCCGAACCCCGCATCGAAGGAGCCGACGTCGGCATCGGTCTGCTTGAAGCGCGCGTGTTCCCGGCTGGCCAGGGTGAGATCGCACACCACATGCAGGCTGTGCCCGCCGCCGGCGGCCCAACCATTGACCAGCGCGATCACGGGCTTCGGCATGAACCTGATCAACCGCTGCACCTCCAGGATGTGCAACCGCCCGAGCCGACCGGCGTCGACCGTGTCCGCGGTCTGGCCGTCGGCGTACTGGTATCCCGACCGACCGCGGATCCGTTGATCACCGCCGCTGCAGAACGCCCAGCCCTGGTCCCGCGGCGACGGCCCGTTGCCGGTGAGCAGCACGCAGCCGACATCGGAGCTCATCCGAGCATGATCAAGTGCGCGGTAGAGCTCGTCCACGGTGTGCGGGCGGAACGCGTTGCGCACCTCCGGACGATCGAATGCGATCCGCACGGCCGGGACGTCGACCGCCCGGTGGTAGGTGATGTCGGTGAAGTCGAATCCCTCGACCTTCCGCCACGCCGCTTCGTCGAGATTCTGCCGTCCCTGCGCATCGTTCACCCGCGCCACGCTACCGCCGCCCGCCCGTGGCGGCGGCGAGGGTGCAGGATGGGAACATGCGTTCGGAGGCCTCGATCATGCACCTTGATCTTGATGCCTTCTTCGCCTCGGTCGAGCAGCGCGACAAGCCGTCGCTGCGCGGCAAGCCGGTGATCGTCGGCGGGCTGGGCCGGCGCGGCGTGGTGTCGACGGCGTCGTATGAGGCCCGGGTCTTCGGCGTGCACTCGGCAATGCCGATGCACGAGGCCCGCCGGCTCGCGCCCAATGCGGCATTCCTGTCGGGCCGCTTCGGCAAGTACCGCGCGACCAGCGCGATCGTGATGGGCATCCTGCGCGAGATCTCGCCGCTGGTCGAGCCGCTGTCGCTGGACGAGGCCTTCGTCGATCTCGCCGCCGGCGCCGACCCGCCGGAGTTCGCCCCGCCGGCGCTGACGAGATTCGGCATCGAACTCAAACAGCGGGTCCGCGAGGCCACGGGCGGCATCGTCGCCTCGCTCGGGATCGGCAGCTCCAGATTCATCGCCAAGCTCGCCACCGAGCTCGGCAAGCCCGACGGGTGCCATCTGGTCGAGCCCGGAACCGAGGTCGAGACCATCGCGCCGCTCGCCGTCGGCGTGATTCCCGGCGTCGGCCCGGTGACCCGCGACAAGCTGGCGCGCCTGGGCGTACTCACGGTCGCCGATCTCCAGCAGCGATCCCTCGCCGAGCTGAACCGTGAGCTCGGCCAGGCCCACGGCACCGGCCTGCACCACCTCGCCTTCGCCCGCGACGATCGCGCGGTCGATCCCGAACGCGAGTCGAAGTCGATCTCGGTCGAGGACACCTTCGAGACCGACATCGCCGACCGGGCCGAGCTGCGCCGGATCGCCGAGCGACATGCCCGGCTGGTCGCCCGCCGGGTGGGCGAGCAGGGGTTGTTCGCCCGCACGGTGGCGATCAAGGTACGCCGCCCCGACTTCTCCACCGTGACCCGCGCGCGTACCCTGCGGGGCGCGACCGACCGTGCGGAGGTGATCATCGGCCAGGCGCACGCGCTGCTCGACGGGCTCGATCTGGCCGACGGCGTGCGGCTGCTCGGGGTGGGCGTCAGTGGATTCTCCGAGTCCGCGCAGGAGGAGCTTTTCGACCTCGGTACGCCGACCGCGGGCGCCGAGCCGGAGGCGACGCAGCAGACCGACTGGGCCGACCCGGAACCGCGCCGCGCGCCGAGCCTGCGCCCGGGTGCCGACGTCCGGCACCGTGAGCACGGCGACGGCTGGGTCTGGGGAGCGGGGCTGGGGCGGGTCACCGTCCGGTTCGAAACCGCGCTGACCGGCCCCGGCCCGGTGCGTACCTTCGCCGAGGACGACCCCGATCTCGAATTGCTTCCGGACTGATCTAGGTTAGGCTCTCCTTCATCGCGCGCGCCGGCCGTGTTGCGACCCCACCGAACGTTCTCTACGAGGAGCCTGCATGCCGACCACCCGCCGCACCTTCCTGACCGGACTGTCCGTGCTCGCCGCCGCACCGGCGCTCGCGGCCTGCTCCACCGGCGGGGCCCCGGCGGACCAACAGCCCGCGGCCGGTCCCGCGGGCGCGGGCTTCCCGGTCACGATCGAGCACAAGTTCGGCTCGACGACGATCGAGCGGGAGCCGCAGCGGGTGGTGCTGGTCGGGCTGACCGACCAGGACACCATGCTCGCCCTGGGCAAGGTGCCGGTCGCGGTGACCGACTGGTACGCAGACGACACCCCGGGGCGGATCTACCCGTGGGCGCTGGACAAGCTGGGCGACGCGCCCCTGCCGGAGGTGCTGAGCGGCGAGGAGATCGAGTTCGAGCGGATCGCCTCGCTCGCCCCGGATCTGATCCTCGGCCAGTACGCCGGCGTTCAGCAGGCCGACTACGAGAAGCTCTCGGCGCTCGCACCGACGGTGGTGCAGCCCGGAAACGTCCCCGACTACGGGGCCCCCTGGGACGTCGCGGCGATCACCATCGGCCGGGCGATCGGCAAGGAGGCGGCGGCGCGCGAGCTGGTGGACGGCGTCAAGCGGCAGCTCGCCGAGGCGGCCGCGGCGAACGGGTTCGCCGGCAGGTCCGGGGCCGTCTTGTCGGCCTGGGAGGGCATGTATGTCTACGGCCCCGACGATCCCCGCTCCCAGATGTTGCGGGAGCTCGGCTTCGCGTTCCCCGAGAAGCTGCTGCAGGGCAAGTCCGATCGGTTCGGCTGGGCGCTGAGCCCGGAGCGGACCACGGACCTGAACGGCGTGGACGTTGCGATCTGGACCGCGACGCCGGACCAGGTGGCGCAGCAGACGGGCGGCGTGTGGGCCAAAACCGACACCGCCAAGCAGGGCCGCGGGCTCTTCATCGAGCCGAAGCCGGCCGACTACGACATCGCGTTCAGCTTCGTCACCCCACTGAGCATCCCGTACGTGCTGCAGCGCCTCACACCGCAACTGGTTGCGGCGATCGACGGCGACCCGGCGACGAAGATCCCGCCGCCGGGCGCCTGATCTCCCGACGGTCTGCCGGTCAGCCGTTCCGCGGCACGGCGCGCGACCCGGTCCGGGTCGGTGCGGGATCGGCGTCATCCTCGGCGAGCGCCTCGGCAACCTCAAGCGTCACCTCGCGGCGGAAGACGTTCTCCTCGATCCGGCGACGCTGGGCAAGATCACGACTGAGCGCCTTCCACAGGCTGATGCAGATGCCGATCATCACCACCGAGAACGGCGCGGCCGCGATGATCGTCATCGCCTGCAGCGAGGACAGCCCCAGGCCCTCGGTACCGGCGCGGTAGCCGGCCCACAGCAGCACCAGCGCGATCGCGCCTTCCATGGCCGCCCAGAACACCCGCGACCAGACCGGCGGGTTCTCGTCGCCGCCGTGGCTGATCATGTCCACCACGAACGATCCGGAGTCGGAGCTGGTGACGAAGAAGATCATCACCAGCAAGATCGCGAGGCCGCTGAGCAGCGCCCCGCCGGGCAGTCGGGACAGCATGTCGAACAGTGCGGTGTTGGTGGAGACCGCGCCGTCGATGATCAGCCCGCCGCCGCCGGCGACCTCCTGCCAGAGCGCGGTGCCACCGATCACCGAGAACCACAGCGCGGTCATCAGGGTCGGCACGAGCAGCACGCCGACCACGAACTGGCGGACGGTACGCCCCCGCGAGATGCGCGCGATGAACACGCCGACGAACGGTGCCCAGGCCATCCACCAGCCCCAGTAGTAGGTGGTCCAACCGCCGAGCCACTCCTCGCCGTTCGTGCCCTGGTAGGGCAGCGTCGCGAAGGACAGCCCGATGAACTGCTGGATGTAGAGCCCGATCGTCTGCACCATCTCGCGCAGCACGAACAGCGTCGGGCCGACGGCCAGCACGACGAGCACGAGCGCCGCGGCCAGGACCATGTTGATGTTGGACAGCCACTTGATGCCCTTGTCCAGCCCGGACAGCACCGACAGCGTCGCGAGCGCGGTGATCCCGACAACCAGCACGAGCTGCACGATCTCGCTGTCGGGCAGCAGGCCGATGTGGGCGAGGCCGGCGGCGATCTGCGCCACGCCGAGACCCAGCGAGCTGGCGACGCCGAACAGCGTGCCGACGATGGCGGCGACGTCAATCACGTGGCCCCAGAATCCCTTCACCACCCGGGTACCGAGCAGCGGCTCGAGCGCCCAGCGGATCGAGACCGGACGGCCGCGCCGGTGCACGGCGTACGCGACACCGAGGCCGACCACCGCATAGATGGCCCACGCATGCACACCCCAGTGCAGGAAGGTCTGGGTGAGCGCCTGCTGCGCCAGGGCCCCCGGCGCCGCCCCGGCCAGGTCGGGTCGCGGGGAGGCGAGGTGATTCAACGGTTCGGCCGCGCCCCAGAAGACCAGGCCGATGCCCATCCCGGCAGCGAACAGCATGGCGATCCAACTGAGCGTGCCGTACGCCGGCTCCTCGTCGTCCTTGCCGAGCTTGATCCGGCCGAGCGGGGACACCGCCACCACGACGGAGAAGATCACGAAGCAGGTGACGATCAACACGTAGTACCAGCCGATGCCATTGGTGACATAGCTGTTCAGGTTGGTGATCCACTCGCTGAACGGACCGCCGCCGACCGCGGCGATGATCACGAACAGTCCGATGATCACCGCCGCCGGGATGAAGACCGGCCAGTACGGCCGGTTGCCCTTCGGGACGACCTCTTCGCGGATCCGGTCGCCGCTCGGGCCCGCCGGCGTACCGGTCTCGGTCGGTGCTGTTTCTTCGGAGTCTGTTCGGATGCTCATCTCATCGCTCTCTGCTGGTTCGCGCGGCTGTCGCGCTGCGTATCGCTCGGGGTACATACAGACCTTTGCGACTGATCAGTCAGATGGCAACTCGGCGCGCGCGCCCAGGATGCCGCCCCGGAAACGCAACGAACCCCGGGCCGGGTGGGCTCGGGGTTCTGCTGCGCGCTCGGAGGGACTCGAACCCCCAACCTTCTGATCCGTAGTCAGATGCTCTATCCATTAAGCTACGAGCGCAGGATCGGTCGACGACCGGGAAGACACTGTACCGGCGCGCCCGCGGCCCGCCAAATCAGGCGGGCGATCCGAGCAGCCCCGATTCCCTCACTGGTTCGTACCAGTTGACGCACGATGCGCCCGCACCCAGGCCCGCGCATCGAAGTGCTCCAGACATCCGATTTTCCGCGTAACTGCGGGAGTGACGTGGGCCACGTGACGATCTTCACAGCAGAAATGTGGTCTGAAATGTGTAATACCAGTGAGTGTGGTGGGCTACCCTCAATGCCACTTGTCCACTGGTACACACACAAGGTTGCCGACGGACCACCCCCGACATCGTTCACCCACCCCAATGACGGGCCGAAGCCCTGGAGGAGCCGATATGACAGCGACCGCCGACCCGCTGACGGAAGCCGCGCCGACCACCCCCGCGCCGACCACTCACAAGGGCCTACTGGCCTGGGTGCGCGAGGTGGCCGAGCTGACCAAGCCGGACGCCGTGGTGTGGTGCGACGGCAGCGCGGAGGAGTTTGCCCGCCTGACCGCCCAGATGGTCGAGGCCGGCACGCTGGTACGCCTGTCCGAGGAGACCCGCCCGAACTCCTTCTACGCCCGCACCGACCCCGACGATGTCGCCCGGGTCGAGGATCGGACCTTCATCTGCTCGGCCCGCGAGGAGGATGCCGGCCCGACCAACAACTGGCGCGAACCCGCCGAGATGAAGGCCGAGCTGACCGAGTTGTTCGACGGCTCGATGCGCGGACGCACCATGTACGTCGTCCCGTTCTGCATGGGCCCGCTGGACGCCGAGGACCCGAAGTTCGGCGTCGAGATCACCGACTCCCCCTACGTCGTGTTGTCCATGGGCGTGATGACGCGGATGGGCGCCGGCCCGCTGGCCGCGCTGACCGAGGGCGGCACCGAGCGCGACTTCGTGCCCTGCCTGCACTCCGTCGGCGCCCCGCTCGAGCCCGGCCAGGAAGACGTCGAGTGGCCGTGCAACACCACCAAGTACATCGTCCACTTCCCCGAGGAGCGCGCAATCTGGAGCTACGGATCGGGCTACGGCGGGAACTCGCTGCTGGGCAAGAAGTGCTACTCGCTGCGGATCGCCTCGGCGATGGCCCGCGACGAGGGCTGGATGGCCGAGCACATGTTGATCATCAAGCTGACCAACCCCGAGGGCAAAGTCTTCCACATCGCCGGCGCCTTCCCGAGCGCCACCGGCAAGACCAATCTCGCGATGCTGGAGCCGAGCCTGCCGGGCTGGAAGGTGGAGACGCTGGGCGATGACATCGCCTGGATGCGCTTCGGTGCCGACGGTCGCCTGTATGCCACGAACCCCGAGTTCGGCTTCTTCGGCGTCGCGCCCGGCACCGGCTGGAAGACCAACCCGAATGCCATGCGCACCCTGGAGAAGGGCAACACGATCTTCACCAATGTCGCGCTGACCGATCACGGCGACATCTGGTGGGAGGGAATGACCGAGCACCGGCCGGACCACCTGACCGACTGGCGGGGCAATTCCTGGACCCCGGATTCCGAGACGCCGGCCGCCCACCCGAACAGCCGGTTCTGCACCCCGATCGAGCAGACCCCGACGCTGGCGCCGGAGTACAACACCCCCGACGGCGTACCGATCGACGCGATCCTGTTCGGCGGCCGCCGCGCCAGCACCGTGCCGCTGGTCGCCCAGGCCCGCGACTGGACGCACGGCGTGTTCATGGGCGCGACCTGCTCGTCGGAGACGACCGCCGCGGCCACCGGCAAGGTCGGCGTGGTCCGCCGCGACCCGATGGCGATGCTGCCGTTCATGGGCTACCACGCCGCCGACTACCTGAACCACTGGCTGACCATCGGCGAGCAGCACGACGACCCCAAGTTGCCCGCGATCTTCTACGTCAACTGGTTCCGCAAGGACGACAACGGCAAGTTCATCTGGCCGGGCTTCGGCGAGAACTCCCGCGTGCTGAAGTGGATCACCGAGCGCCTGGAGGGCAAGGCCGACGCGATCGACACCCCCGCCGGCGCGGTGCCCACCCCGGACGGCCTCGACGTCGAGGGCCTGTCGGTCGGCGAGGAACAGGTCGCGGCGGCGACCAAGGTCGATGTCGAGGAATGGAAGGCCGAGCTGCCCCTGATCGAGGAGTGGTTCGACTTCCTCGAGCGCGTCCCGGCGCCGATCCGCGGCGAGCTGGACAAGCTGCGCAGCCAGCTCTCCTGAGCACGCATCGCCGACGCGGCCCGGGTCGTTCCCCCACGGAATGACCCGGGCCGCGTTTTGGCGAGCCGCCGCCGGAATCGGTAGGGTTCGCTTGACGCGGTACGCGCGTTGGAGGCGTCGCCTAGTCCGGTCTATGGCGCCCGCCTGCTAAGCGGGTTGAGGGCTTCAACCCTCTCGCGGGTTCAAATCCCGCCGCCTCCGCGCAGACCCGCCCCGGGCCGACCGGGGCGGGTTTTCGTCTTCCGGGCCCCGATGCCCGGGCCCACCGCGGCTCCCGGTGCCCGGCACCGATATATCGTCGGGGCACGTGATCATCCGGCCGGCCCGCCGCCTCCTCGCCTCGCTGGCGCTCGCGCTCTGCACGCTGCCCGTGCTCGCCTCCCCGGCGCGCGCCACGATGACCTGGTCCGGGCCGCCGATCGCCGCCAGCACCGCCACCGCCCAGGCCTGCGCCGACCTGCTCTTCGTCGGGGTACGCGGGTCGGCGGAGCCGGCGCCCTACGGACCGACCGTGACCGCCGTCCGCGACGAGCTGGCCCGGCGTACCTCCGATGCCCCGGGCGATGCCTCGCTGCTGGTCCGCGAGGTCTTCCTCGACTATCCCGCGGTCTCCCCGGAGACCCTCGGCGCGACCGGCGCCGACCGGCTGCTGTTCGATCCCGAGATGCCCCCGACGCAGTTCTTCGACTCGGTGCGCGCGGGCCGCGGCGAC
Organism: Naumannella huperziae; assembly: GCF_054073625.1. Classification (NCBI taxonomy): domain Bacteria; kingdom Bacillati; phylum Actinomycetota; class Actinomycetes; order Propionibacteriales; family Propionibacteriaceae; genus Naumannella; species Naumannella huperziae. The sequence continues at coordinate 326,021 of NZ_JBSXPH010000001.1, forward strand.
CTGATCGACCTGCTCGCCGACTCCGGCCGGCGCTGCCCGGGCGAGCGCTGGGTGATCGCGGGATTCTCCCAGGGCGCGCAGGTGGTGACCGAGGCGCTCGCCGATCGTGCGGTACGCGAGGACGCCGACGACCGCCTGCTGGGCGCCGTGTTGCTCGGCAACCCGGCCAACGGCCCCGCCTCCCAGGGCACGAACCTGGCCGGCGACGCACGCCCGGACGCGATGGGGCTGTCAACGAGCCTGCACTACATCCGGGCACGGATCGCCGGTGCGCGCCAACCCGACGACGCAGGCGGTCTCGGCGGCGCCCTGCGGGCGGTGGTCGAGTTGTCCGAGGGCCCGCTCGACGCGGCCCTGGCCGAGCGGGTGCTGCGCAGCCGCGGGCTGGCGATCGATCCGGTGATCGCCGGGCGGATCACCCAGGTCTGCCGGGCAGGCGACCTGATCTGCGACTCCGGCCCGGGCCTCGGCCGGATCGTCTTCGCCCAGGCGCCGCTGCAGGACGAGGTGGACCGGGCCCAGCCGATCCACCTCGGCTATGCCGAGCTGCTGGAGCCCGCGGTCCGGCCGACGGTCGACGCCGTCCGCGGCTGGGCGCCGAGCGTGCACCGGGCCGTTCCGTTCTGGCAGCGGCCGGAGGTGCCGCTCGCCGGCGCGATCCTGCTCGCCCTGGTCGGGACCGGCGCCGTCGTGCTGGTCCGGCGCCGGACCGACCGGGCCCGGCCGGCGGGCGATTCGCAGGCGGACCCGACCACTGGCTCCGGCGATCGGATGTGACCAGCGCCTCAGCCGAGGTGCTACCACGGGCCGATCTCTACGCCCCGGCGGCCGCATATCATGACCGAGGCCCTTGGCGAGCCGCCACGCCGACGCACCCGACCACGAACAGGACGAGATGACCAACGCGAGCACCCCGCGACCCCAGCGCGCGCGCCCGGTCGGTCAGCGCGGGCGTCGGTTCGGTTTCGGGCAGAGCACGTTCTGGACCGTTGTCGGCAGCCTGCTGCCCGGTTCGGGACTGATCGCCGGTCGCCGTCACCGCAGGCTGGGCATCGCCCTGCTCGCCCTGTTCGCCATCGGGATCGCCTCGCTGCTGATCTGGGCCGCCGTCGATCGCCGCAGCCTGCTGCAGCTCGCGGTCCGGCCGGCGCCGTTGATCATCGCGGCGATCGGTCTGCCGCTGGTGGCCCTGGTCTGGGTCGCGGTGATCGTGCGTACCCATCTCGACACCCGGCCCGCGGTGTTGACCACGCTCCAGCGGGTGATCAGTTCGGTACTCGTCGGCGGGCTGGCCTTCGCCGTGGCGGCGCCGCTGGCGGTCGCCGGCCGCTACTCCTACGACCAGTTCGGTCTGGTCAGCCAGGTCTTCCGCACGACCGACGATTCCCAGTCCGGGACGCGACCCGATCTCGGTGGCGACAATCCCTTCCAGGACAAGCCCCGGGTCAATGTGTTGTTGATCGGCGCCGACGATGCCTACGGCGGCGACAAGGGCAACATCCGCACCGACACGATGATGCTCGCCAGCATCGACACCCGCACGGGCGACACGGTCCTGGTCAGCATCCCGCGGCAGACGATGCACATCCCGTTCCCGGCCGATTCCCCACTCGCGCGGTACTACCCCGACGGCTACACCAGCAGCTACGACGAGGCCGAGGGGATGGCCAACGCGATCTACTACAACGTGCCACAGGAGGTGCCGGCCGACATCCTGGGCAAGACCGATGATCTTGGTGCCGATGTCCTCAAGCTCGGCATCGGCGAGGCGACCGGCCTTCCGGTCGACTACTACGTGATGGTCAACTTCCGGGGCTATCGCAAGCTGATCGATTCGCTCGGCGGGATCACGGTCAATATCAACCGGCACGTCCCGATCGGCGGCAACACCGACCGTGGCATCCCGCCGGAGGACCAGCTCAATCCCGGTCCCAACCAGCATCTGGACGGTTTCCAGGCGCTCTGGTTCGCCCGCGGCCGTTACGGTCAGGACGACTACCAGCGCAACATCCGGCAGCGCTGCTCGGTGAATGCGATCATCCAGCAGGCGAATCCGATCAACGTCCTGCAGCGCTACGAGGCGATCGCGAGCGCGTCGGCGAGCATGGTCGAGACCGACATCCCCCAGGAGATGCTGCCCGCGATGGTCGACCTGTCGCTGCGGGTGAAGGACGCGAAGGTACGCAGCCTCGCCGCCTTCGACGGCGACGACTCCCTGAGCACCGCCGATCCCGACTTCGATGCGCTGCGCCAGCGCGTCCAGGAGTCGATCAAGGAAACCGAGCAGGCCGCGCCCAAGAAGCAGGAGCCGGCCCCGCCGGGCGGCGAGCCCGCGCCGCCCGGCGGAGGCGGCACCACCGAACCGCAGCCCGAGGAGTCCGAGGAGCCGTCGACCGCGCCGTCCACGGACGGCGGCGACGGAGGCGGGCAGCCCAGCGCGGCGCCCAAGGAGCGCAGCCAGGATCTCGCCTCGAGCTGCGAGTTCGACCCGAAGGCGGCCGCGGAGTCGCAGCCCTACTACACGACCGGCCGCTGAGGCGCGCTCAGGCCAGCGGGCGATAGCCGCGGTCGGCGTCCAGGCGCTCCTTCAGGTCGGCGAGCATCGCGCGGGCCCGGGGGTCGCTGGCCGGCGCCGGTGACAACACATGCCGATCCGGCTCGCCGAGCAGGCCGATCCGGTGCCCGCCCGCGGACATCGTGACCTGCCGCGTCCGGTCCCAGCGGCCCGCCACCGTCCCGCCCGGTCCGGTGATCCGGTAACCGTCGGCATCGAAGGCGAAACTCGCGCGGGACCGGCGTACCAGGATCAGCGCGGCGAGCGCCAGGACGATGCCGAACGCCAGCACGACACCGCCGAGGGCGACCACCCCGATCGGCCATCCCCCCGAACTGCCGGCGACCAGCAGCACGGCGCCGAGCACGGCACAGCCCGCGGCGATGGCATAGGCCCGGGTCGGCGGCGGCGAGGTGAGCACATGCTCGGTCGGCGGACGGCGCTCACCGGAATCGGCGGGCGGGCGCTGCGGCGCATCGGTCACGGGCTGGCTCCTGGTCGAGGGCGGCGGCGAGGGTGGGATTCGAACCCACGGAACGGTCTCCCGCTCGGCCGCTTTCAAGGCGGCTGCACTAGTCCACTATGCGACCTCGCCCGGCCCCGGGATTCCCCGAGGGCGCCATCATCCTAGCGGGGCCTAGGCTGGCGGACATGTACGCGGTGACGCAGTCCGAGCCCGGTCCCCCGTCGGTTCTCACCTGGTCGCAGGTGCCGACACCCGAGCCCACCGGTGACGAGGTGTTGATCAAGATCCGCTCGGCCGGGGTGAACCGCGCCGACCTGCTGCAGCGTCAGGGCGCCTATCCGCCGCCGCCCGGCGCGCCGGACATCCTCGGCCTGGAATGCGCCGGTGAGATCGCCGCGCTCGGCCCGGACGCCGACGAGTGGGAGGTCGGCGACCCGTGTGTCGCGCTGCTCGCCGGCGGCGGGTACGCCGAGTACGTCGCCGTCCCGCAGGGCCAGGTGGTGGCCCCGCCCGAGGGCGTCGACCCGGTCAGCGCCGGTGGTCTGATCGAGGTGGCCGCGACCGTGCTGTCGATGACCGAGCTCGCCGGGCTGGACAGCGGCGACGTCTTCCTCGTGCACGGCGGTGCGGGTGGCATCGGCTCGTTCGCGATCCAGTACGGCCGCGCGGTCGGCACCGAGGTGATCACCACGGCCGGCAATGCCGACAAACTCGCGTACTGCCGCGAGCTCGGCGCCACTCACGCGCTGGACTATCACGACGACTGGGTCGCCGGGGTGGCCGAGGCCACCGGAGGCGACGGCGCCGACGTGATCCTGGACGTGATCGGCGCGAAGTACCTGTCGGCCAATCTCGGGGCGATGGCCCACGACGGGCGGATCGCGATCATCGGGCTGCAGGGCGGGTCGAAGGCCGAGCTGGACCTGAATGCCCTGCTCCGCAAGCGCGGAGCGGTGATCGCGGCCTCGTTGCGTTCGCGGCCGGTGGACCAGAAGTCCGCGATCTGCGCCGCGGTCGCCGACGACGTCTGGCCGCTGTATGCCGACGGCGCCATCCGCGTACCCAACGAGACCCGGATCCCCATGCCGGAGGCCGCCCGCGCGCACGAACTGCTCGAGTCGGGGGCGAATACCGGCAAGATCGTTCTCACCGTGTGAACCGGCGCCCGGCCGGCCCGATCCGACATCGTCGTATGGTGGCGTCATGACCCAGCAGCCGGATCCGCAGCAGCCCCAGGCCGACCAGCAGCCCGCCGGTGGCGCCGCCGGCGAGGGCCAACCGCAGGTCATCGCCGGTGCGACCGGCGACGGTCGCGGCTTCATCGTCGGCCCGCAGGGGATGGCCGTGGAGCGGGCTCCCGGGACCGAGGGCGAGGAGCCGTCGGTGACCGATCAGGTCGAGGAGCCCGCGAAGGTGATGCGGATCGGCAACATGATCCGCGCGCTGCTGGAGGAGGTACGCTCCACGCCGCTCGACGACCCGAGCCGGGAGCGGCTGCGCGAGGTCTACGGCGCCAGCATCGACGAGCTCAAGTCGGGGCTGTCGGAGGATCTGGCCGCCGAGCTGGAGCGGATCACCGAGCCCTTCACCGCCGACGAGACGCCGTCCAACGACGAGTTGCGGATCGCCAAGGCCCAGCTCGTCGGTTGGCTGGAGGGGCTGTTCCAGGGCATCCAGACCGCGTTGGTCGCCCAGCAGATGGCGGCCCGGGCGCAATTGGAGCAGATGCGCCGGACCCTGCCGGGCGGACCGCAGCCCGGCCAGCCGCAGGCGCCGCAGCGGCCGGCCGGCGGCACCGACGGCATGTATCTCTGAGGTAGCACGGCCGGGCGCGCTCCGGCTCGGCAAATTCTCAACAAATCTTCTGCCGCTGTGCTGGCGGCTGATCGGTCCGTTCGGCTAGGTTCCCGGCAGGTCGGCGCCCCCCAGGCCGATTCCGGTGGTTCGGGAACCGTTCCCCGTAGCCGTCGCGTCGCATGCCATGACCGCATGGAATCACGTTGGGGGGAAACCTCGTGAACACGTTTCGTACCGCACCGATCGCCGATCCGGACGACCTCGGCGCGGGCCGCCACCCGCAGGGTTGCGCCTCGCGCCCGGAGCTTTTCCAGCACCCGCTCGTGGAGGAGCCGCCGACCAGCAGCGCTCCGCAGTCGGTACGTCGCGAGTACTCGGTGCTGGTGAACGAGGCCCGCGCCGTCTGCGCCGCCTGCCCGCTCCGCCGGGACTGCCTCTATGACGCCGTCGTCAAGCACGATGTGGCGGGCTTCGTCGCCGGCACCACCGAGATGGAGCGACGGATGATCCGCCGCCAGTTGGACGTCACCGTCGAGGCCGAGGATCTGGACACGATGGCGGGCGTCTTCCGCAGCGGCCGCCGGATCGACCACGACGAGGTGGTACGCCTGCGCCAGGCCAATCCGCACGAATCGCTGGAGATGCTGGCGCGTCGACTCGACTGCTCGCTGTCGACCGTGAAGCGCCACCTGCGCCGCCATCGGCGCGGCCAGGACCTGAAGCCGAAGCAGACCGTCCCGACCCGCGGTGAGGTGCTGCAGGCGGCGAGCACGCCGCGGCATGCCGGCATCGGCGCCGCCTGAACCGCCGGATCAGAACCAGCGGCCCAGCTCCGCGGGGGTGCCGCCGTCGGCGAATCCTCCGGTGACGGCGTCGGCAGCGGTCCGGACCTCTTCGGGGGCCTCGGCCATCGCGACCCCTCGGCCGGCCCACTCGAGCATCTCGATGTCGTTGCGGCCGTCGCCGAGGGCGAGCACATCGGCGGGATCGACGCCGAGCCGGTGGCAGACGTCGGTGAGACCGCTGGCCTTGTCCACCCCCTCGGGGGCGATGTCCAGCCACGCGCTGTACCCGATGAAATAGGACACCCCGTGCAGGCCGAGCCGCTCGGCCAGCGCGATGAACTGTTGATCATCGGCGTAGGGGTCGCGGATGATCACCCGGGTCACCGGCTCGCCGCGCAGTTCGGCGATGCTCGCCGGGATCATCTCGCCGTGCAGGTCCCCGTCGGGGAAGTCCGCGCTCACCCGGTATCCGCGGCCGATCACCTCGGCGGCGATCAGCGCGCCGGGCGCGAGTTCGGAGACCTTGTCGATCACCCGCGCCGGATCGAAGGTGACCTGCCGGATGATCTCGGCCGGCGGATAGGAGACCACGACCGCGCCGTTGGAGCAGACGGCGTACCCGTCCGGCAGACCCAGCGCGTCGAAGATCGGCTGTGTGCTGTGCCAGCTACGTCCGGTGGCCAGCACGACCGGCACGCCCGCGTCGACCACCCGACGGACGGCGGCGTGGACGTCCGGCGGCAGCACACCCTCGTGATCGACGAGTGTTCCATCGATGTCCAGCGCCACTAGCTTCGGGCGCCACGCCGCATCCTCGGCCCGCGACTGCACCATCACCGGACGGGGGTCAACAGGTCGCGGCCGCCGAGATAGGGGCGCAGTGCCGCGGGCACCCGGACGGAACCATCGGCCTGCTGGTGGTTCTCGAGCAGGGCGATGATCACCCGCGGCACGGCGACCAGGGTGCCGTTCAGCGTCGCGACGGGCGCGATGCCGTCGGCGAACCGGCCGCGGATGCCCAGCCGGCGGGCCTGGAAGTCGGTGCAGTTCGAGGTCGAGGTGATCTCCCGGTAGCGGTCCTGGCTGGGCAGCCAGGCGTAGCAGTCGAACTTGCGCGCCGCGCTCAGACCAAGATCACCGCCGGCCAGCTCGAGCGTCTGGTAGGGCAGCTCGAGCAGCTCGATGAACTCCTTCTCATACCCCAGCAACCGCCGATGCTCGGCATCGGCGTCGGCCGGATCGGTGTGCACGAACATCTCGACCTTGTCGAACCAGTGCACCCGGAAGATTCCCCTGGTGTCCTTGCCGTAGGAGCCGGCCTCGCGCCGAAAGCTCGGGCTGTAGCCCGCGTAGCGGCGCGGCAGCGTCTCCGGGTCGAGGATCTCCTCGGAGTGATAGGCCGCCAGCGGCACCTCGGCGGTGCCGACCAGATAGAGGTCGTCGCGCTCCAGGTGGTAGACGTCGTCGGCCGCCTGACCGAGGAAGCCCGTGCCCTCCATCGCCGCGGGCTTGACCAGCGCGGGCGGCAGGATCGGCGTGAAGCCCCACTCCAGGGCCTTGTTCATGGCCAGATTGATCAACGCCAGTTCGAGCTGGGCGCCGACGCCGGTGAGGAAGTAGAACCGCGATCCCGAGACCTTCGACCCGCGCTCGATGTCGATCGCGCCCAGCAACTCGCCCAGCTCCAGGTGGTCGCGCGGCTCGAAGCCTTCGGCGGCGAAGTCGCGCGGCGTACCCACCGACTCCAGGACGACATAGTCGTCCTCACCGCCCTCGGGCACCCCGTCGGCGACGATATTGCCCACGCCCGCGAGCAGCGCGTCGAAGCGGGCCGAGGCGGCCTCGCTGTCGGCCTGGCGCTGTTTGACCTCGGTGGCAAGTTCCCTGGTCCGGTCGAGCAGTTGCTGCTTGCGCTCGCCGTCGGCGCGGGCAACCTCCTTGCCGAGCGACTTCTGCTCGGCCCGCAGCTCCTCGAAGGCCGCGATCGCCGACCGTCGGGCCGCGTCCGCGGCAAGCAGCTCGTCGACCACCTCGACAGAGGAGCCCCGCCGCCGCTGCGACTCGCGGACGGCCTCGGGGTCGGTGCGGAGCAGTCTGGGATCGATCACGGCGAACAGCCTAGCCGCCGGGTCGCGTGCCAGAATCGACTTGTCATGGCTATCCCCGACCGCCCGAGGCGGCGTCCCCTCGGCCGCCCCTCGATGTATGCGATCTGCTTCTCCGGGATCGCCGTGGCGCTGTTGGTCGCCTGGACCGCGCTGGTCGCCCTCGGCGGATTCGTCGCGACGCTCGACCAGGCCACGCTGGCTCCGGTGCCGGACCCGGCCAACCCTGCGGTACAGGTGGCGGCCGCGCTCGGGGTGGTCTTCTGGCCCGGCGGGTTCATCGCGCTGCTGCTCGGGCTGGCGTGGTGGGCACAGCGCAGACGACTGCGCAATGTCGCCATCGCCCTGGCGGTCGCCGCGCTGCCGGGCTCGGCCCTGGCCTGGCTGATGAAGCTGGTCGGCTCGCGCCCGCGGCCGGACGAGCACCTGCCACAGATCACCGAGATCGGACCCGCCTACCCGTCCGAACACATCGCCACCCTGACCACGGTGGCGATCATGGTCGCCGTTACCGCCGTGGTCACCCGGCAGCGCCGGTCGGTGGTCCGCGCCTGGCAGATCGCCGGTGTCGCTGCGGTGCTGATCATGGCCGCCAGCCGCTGGCTGGTCCGGGCCAACTGGGTCTCCGACCTGGTCGGCGGCCTGCTGCTCGGTGCGACCGTCGCGGCCTTCTCGCTGATGATCGCCGGGGTACGCGTGCTGCCCCGCGCCGGGTTGGCCGCGCTCGCCCAACCCCGCCAGCACGTGACCAGCCCAGCGCACCCACACCGGCGCTGCGCGGTGATCGTCAACCCGAGCAAGATCGCCGACGAGGCGACCTTCCGCCGCCATGTCAGCTACGAGTTGCAGCGCCACGACTTCCAGCGCACGCTGTGGCTGGAGACCAGCGTCGACGATCCGGGGCACGGGATGGCCAAGATCGCCGTCGGCAAGGAGGTCGATCTGGTCGTCGTCGCCGGCGGGGACGGCACCGTCCGTTCGGTCTGCCAGGGGCTGGCCGACAGCGGCATCCCGTTGGGAATCGTCCCGGCGGGCACCGGCAATCTGTTGGCGCGCAATCTCGGCATCCCGCTCGACGAGCGCGCCGCCATCGATGTCGCCTTCGACGGGCGCAACCGGGTGATCGATCTGGTGCAGGTCCGCCCGGATGATCAACCCGAGAGCCTGTCGTTCTCGGTGATGGCGGGGATGGGTTTCGACGCGTTGATCTTCGACCAGACGGCCGACGAGCTGAAGCGGGCGGTCGGCTCCGCGGCGTACTTCGTGACGGCCGCCCGCGCCGCCGGCAACGAACCGTTCCAGGCCAAGGTGTCGATCGACGACCACCTGGCGCTGCGCCGCCGGATCAGCCTGGTGGTGATCGGCAATGTCGGTGAGCTGCAGGGCGGCATCCGACTGTTCCCCGAGGCCGTCCCGGACGACGGGCTGCTGGAGGTGCTGGTCGCCTCACCGCGCAGCCTGGGCGACTGGGCCCGGCTGGCCACGAAGCTGGTCGTGCGCAGCGGAGGCGAGGACGCCCAGTTGACCCGCCTGCGGGGCCGATCGGTCGAGGTGATCACCGAAGAGCCCGAGCCGTACCAGCTCGACGGCGACACCATCGGGCACTGCCGCCGGCTCTCGGCGCGGACCCGGCCGGGCGCGTTGACGGTTCGCGTACCGGGCTGATCAGTCGAGCGAGTCCAGCCACTCCCGGGCCGCGGCGTAGTCGCCGTCGGCGGAGCCGCGCGGCACGTCGGGGGTACGCCCGTCCGCGCGCGGGTAGGAGCCGAGGAAGACGACCCGCTGGCAGACCCGGTGCAGGCCCATCATCGCCTCGCCCAGGCGGGCGTCGCGGATATGACCCTCGGCGTCGATCGAGAAGCAGTAGTCACCCAGGGTCCGCTTGGTCGGCCTCGACTCCAGCCGGGTCAGGCTGACGCCGCGGGAGGCGAACTGCTCCAAGATGTCCAGCAGCGCGCCCGGATGGTTCTCGAACATGTAGGCGACCAGCGTCGTCTTGTCCGCGCCGGTCGGCTCGGGCAGCGCGCCGGCCGGCGCGACCCGCACGAACCGGGTGACCGCATCGGGGTTGTCGGCGATGTCGCCGGCCAGCGCGACCAGCCCGTGCCGTTCGCCGGCGATCGGCGCACAGATCGCCGCGTCGAAGACCGAGTCGGGGTCGGCGACCTCGGCGGCCGCCGCGGCGGTCGAGCCGCCCTCGGTGACCACCGCCTCCGGCAGGTTGGCCACCAGCCAGTCGCGGCACTGCGCGTAGGCATGGGGATGGGTGAGCACCCGGCGTACCGCCGGCAACTCGGTGCCCGGCCGGGCGTAGATACCGAACCGGACCGGCAGGACGACCTCGCCGACGATGACCAGGCCGTTGTCGCGGGCGAGGTTGTCCAGCGTGGCGGTGACGCCGCCCTCGACCGAGTTCTCGATCGGCACCAGCGCGCTGTCGACCCTGTTCTCGCGGACGGCCGCGATGGTTTCGGCGACGGTCGCGAAGGGCTGCGGGTCGCTGATGTCCCGGATGGTCAGCAATGCCTGGTGGGTGAAGGTCCCCTCGGGACCGAGATAGCCGATCGCCACCGCGACAGGCTAGCCGGGCCGCGCGGGCGCGCCCGCTGGGTATCGCGGGCCGATCAGCGGGTGCTGGCCAGCGACTCGTCGAGCGCGGTGCGGATCTCGAGGAATCCCGGGTCCTCGGTCAGGTCGATACGCACGATGGTGGTGGCCGTCCAGACGATCCGGGTGCCGTCCGGCCACACCTCGGCCTGCACGATCTGGGCCGTCTCGAACTCGCCCTCGATCCCGGCGAACCGCATCACCGCGCGCTGTTCGACCAGGGTGCTGCCCGCCCGCTGGCCCGGCCGGACGACGGGCTCGGCGGTGCTCACCACGCGTTCGGCGGCATCGACGGTCCGCTGGTGCCGGGCGGCGGCGACCGCACGGCCGAGCTCCTCGCCGTCGTCGCCGGGAACCGACGGATCGACCAGGCCGACCTGGAAGCTGCCGCCGTACTTGTCCGCCGAGTCCGACGAGGTGATCCCGGACGCTCCGGCCGCGATCAGCGGCGGGATCGGCCGGGCCTTGGTCGAGTCGCCCTCGCTGTTGAACGGGAATGACGGCAGCGACGCGCCCCAGATCCCGTGGATGGAGATTTCGCTGTAGTCGGCGACGACCTCGGGCGCGTCGATGCGGGGTACGCCGAGGTCCGCCGGGGCCACGGCCGCCGGCGGCTGGTTCAGCACCGCCTGCACCCCGCGTACCGTCAGCACGGCGAGGCCGATCACCAGTGCCGCGAGAACCGCCCCGCCGACGATCAGCGCGCGCCGGGCGCGAGGCCCGAGCAGCGGGTCCGGCCGCACGGTCCGCCGGGCGGGCCCCGGTGGCGGGGATTCCGGTTCGGTGGTGAGCCAGTCGGTCCACTCCGCACCGTCCCACCAGCGGTAGGTGCCGGTGAGCCCGCGGGGGTCGTGGTACCAGCCGACATTCCCGCCGTCACGGGCAGGAGACGCGGGGGTTTCGGGACCGGTCGGGTCGGCGGCGCGGGCCGGCTGGCGATACGGCGTCGACATCGATCACTCCCCCGTTCGGGTCTTCGTGGCGACGCTAGCCGCTGCGCCGGGAATCTCGCCAGCAGCTGCCGTGAGCTCGCCCGCGCCTGCCGTGCCGGCCGGCGGCGCAGGATCGGTGCGGGTGCTGATCAGGCTGCCCGCCCGGCGGCAGGCGTAGTACCACCAGATGACGATCGCCGACACCACGCCGAGCATCGCGGTGGTCGTGCCGACCTGCCGGACGCGGGCGACGACCTCCTCCAGCAGCGCGCTCTGCCCGACCACCCGCCCGGGATTGAACGCCAGGTTCAGCACGAGCCCGCGGGCGAGCATGATCACGTCCAGCCGGCTGGCGCCGTAGAGCGCGATCGGCACCCACGCCGCGAGGTCGTACCAGGGCAGCGAGTAGGGCGCGGTGCACAGCCAGGCGACGGTGAGCACCACGGCGGTGCGTACCGCATCGCTCAAAGGATCGCGCCGCGGGTCGAGCTCACCGGAGAGCCCGAACAGGCGCCGGCGCGGCAGCACCCGGGACAGCATCCAGGCGAGCGTGATCATCCCCAGCCAGCCGAGCAGCGAGACCAGGTCGTAGCTGGTCTCGCCCGCGACGAAGGTGACCAGCAGCTTCTGCACCGGCGCGAGCCAGCTCACCTCGGACAGATAGCCGCTGTTGCGGGCGGCCTGGCCGAGCGCCTCCGGCTCGAGGACGAAATAGGCGATCGAGGACGGGATGCCGGCGCCGATGATCGCCCGCAGCATCGCGGGCAGATCGCGTCGGTACGCCCAGACCATCGCGATCCCGTAGAGGCCGAGCGTCGCCTTGACCGAACAGCCGATGCCGATCAGCACGCCGGCCACGAACGGCCGCCGACGCAGGAACCAGAACGCGGCGACGCCGAAGGAGATGGCGATCGCCTCGTTGTGCGCGCTCACCACCACCGCCCAGATCATCACCGGGTTGAGGATCGTCAGCCAGATCACCCGGGCCTGCAGGCGCCGGTCGCCGCGGGCCAGCCCGACCGCGAGCGTGCAGGCGATCACCATGAAGATCATGCAGACGAGCTGCAACCAGAAAACCACGTCGTGCACCGTCTCGCCGCCCAGCCGGTTGGCGCCGATCTGGATCCAGTTCAGGATGGGGCCGTAGACGCTCGGGGTGTCCTGCCAGGGCCGCTCGGTGTAGACGAGGATCGGGTCGTACTGGGTGCGGAACAGCCCGGCCGGCGTGACGGCGTACGGGCTCATCCCGAGCACCGCGATCCGGCCGTAGGCCGCATACATCAACACATCGGCCGAGGTCAGCGGCGGGACGCCGATCGTGATCAGACACAGGGCGACGCCGAGGCCGAAGCAGCGGCGCAGCCGCGGCAGCCAGCCGCGCGCCAGCGCCCGCAGGCCGATCCACATCCCGCCGCCGCCGATCGCGATGGACGCCCACAGCGCGCCGGTGACGAGCCACTCGTTGCGCCACGGCGCGGGGGCAGCGATGTGCCAGGGCGGCAACAGGCTGCCGTTGCGCGGGCCGAGGTCGAGCGTCACCACCGAGGGGCCGAGGAAGCCGACACACAGATAGATCGCCGGTGCGAGCAGCAGCGCGGCCAGCGCGATCCGGGGGCTGGTCGTCCACGATGCGGCGCCGCCGCGATCGGCGCGATCCGGGCTGGTCGGGGCGCTGAACCAGTCCAACAGCGCGAGTGGCCGAGGGACCGGGCGCGGTGCTGCCGGGCTCGGCACCGGCGGGCGTGGGTGGACCACGGCACCTCCTCTCGGCATCTCTCGGCGGCGGGCATCGCGCGGCACCGACGGGTCGGCAAATCGGGGCAAGATTAGTCGACCCCGGCGCGGGCCGGACGCGATGCGGATCGTTCGAACGGCGCCGGGCTGTCGGTCGCCGTCGGTGCCGGGTCGGGCGCGGCGCACTATGGTCGGCACATGGCTGAAGCTTCCACCTCCGACGGCGTTGCGGCACCCGGCGACGCGGCGGGCCCGGGCGAACAGGGTCCGGGCCAGCAGGGTCTGGGCCGGCAGGGTTTGGGCGTACGCACCGAGACCGGGAAGCTGCGCACGGTGTTGCTGCACCGACCGGGCGACGAGCTGCGGCGGCTGACCCCGCGCAACAACGACCAACTGCTGTTCGACGCGATCCCGTGGGTGGACCGGGCGCAGGCCGAGCACGACGCCTTCGCGCAGGTGCTGCGGGACCGCGGGGTCGAGGTGTTGTACCTGGCGAACCTGCTGGCCGAAACGCTCGGCGACGAGCTGGCCCGGTCCCGGGCGATCGACCTGACGCTGAACGATCTTCGACTGGGTGATCAACTGCGTACCCTGCTGCGCGCTCACCTGGCCGAGCAGCACCCGGACGACCTGACGCATCTGCTGACCACGGGCCTGCGCAATGACGAGTTCCCGACGCGGACGCTGGTCACCTCGCTGATGGCGCCCGATGACTTCCTGATCGACCCGCTGCCGAACCTGTTGTTCACCCGCGACTCGTCGGTGTGGATCGGCGACAACCCCGCGGTCACCTCGCTGGCCATGCCGGCCCGGTCGCGCGAGACCCAGCTCACCGAGTTGATCTATGACCATCATCCGCGGTTCGTGGGCAACGAGACCTTGTACGGCTGGGATCGCGAGCATGTGGAGGGCGGCGATGTGTTGGCGCTGGCCGACGGCGTGCTGGCGATCGGGATCGGCGAGCGGACCACGCCGGCGGGTGCGGAGCGGTTGGCCCGGACGGTGCTCGGCGCCGGGCTGGCGCACACCGTGGTCGCCGTGCCGATCGACCAGCAGCGGGCGACCATGCATCTGGACACCGTCTGCACGATGGTCGACGTGGATGCCGTGGTGATGTATCCGAATGTTGCCGACCGGCTGGCGGCGTTCAAGGTCACCCGCGACGGCGACGATCTGGTGATCGGTGAGCGCCGGCCGTTCCTGGAGGTGGCGGCCGATGCGATGGGGATCGATCAGGTGCGGGTGATCGACACCGGCCTGGACCCGGTGACCGCCGAGCGGGAACAGTGGGACGACGGCAACAACACCCTGGCCCTGGAGCCGCGGGTCGCCGTGGCGTACGAGCGCAATACCGAAACCAATGCCCGGCTGGAGAAGTCTGGCATCGAGGTCGTCGCCATCGCCGGCTCCGAGCTCGGTTCCGGTCGCGGCGGACCCCGGTGCATGTCCTGCCCGATCGAGCGCGAACCCGTCTGACGGGGCGGGCTGGGCAAGCGCGGGTCAGGTTCCACTCGGCGCCGTCCCGCACCGCGCGCGCCGCGCCAGCACGGGGCGAGGCCCCGACCCGCGCGGGTCGGGTGGAACATCCCACGCCGACCGGAGAAGTGCGGTTACCTGCGCGCCAGCGCCCGGGACAGGGAGCCGAGGATCACCATCGCCCCGATACTGACGACGATGGCGCCCACCGAGGAGCCGAGCCAGCTCGGCGCGGTGAAGCCGATGGCGTCCCGCACGCTCGTCCACAGTGCCGACCAGCCGGGCACGTCGCCCGGGTAGATCAACTGGTACGCCACGAAGCCGCACGCCCAGGCCAGCACCGGCGCCAACCGGAACGGCGCCCGGTCGGAGACGTCCCAGCGCTGCCGACTGATCCAGAAGAAGTCCGCGGCCGCCACCGAGAACAGCGGCACGAAGACCGAGCCGATCAGATAGAGGAACGACTGGTACTGCCCGAAGTCGAGCAGTGCGGCCAGCAGCATCGCCAACAGCCCGACACCGACGGCGACGACGCGCCGGTCCGCCCGGCCGACCAGGTTCTGCACCGACATGGTGGTCGAGTAGATGTTGGCGAAGGCCTCGTCGACCTCGTCGATCATCAAGATTGCCAACGCGATCCCGCCCGCCGGCAGGGCCACCAGCGCGCCGATCAACCGGTCGCCGTCGGCCGCACCCGGCAGGTGCACCACCGCGAACACCCCGAGCGTGTAGTAGCCGATCGCCGCCAGCCCGTAGCCGATGCCCGCCCCACCGGCGGCGGCCAGCCTGGTCCTGGAGTGCCGCGCATAGTCGGCGGCGAGCGGGGCGAACGAGACGACGCCCGCGACGGCAAGATCGACACCGGGCCAGAATCCGGAGGCGGCACTGGCATCGATCGGTGTCGCCGGCTGCATCAGCACCTGCACGAACAGATAGACCGAACAGGCCAGCACCAACCAGATCATGATCTTGCGCAGCAGCCGCACGGTGCCGAGCGGGCGGATCGCCATCAGCGTCGCCAGCACTCCGCCGATGATCACGAACGGCAACCGCCACTGCGGCCCGAGGATGTAGGCCGCGGTGGTGGCGATCACGATGATCTCCATCGTGGCCCAGCCGATGTTCTGGAAGATGTTCAGGGCCGTGGGCACGGTGGAGGCGCGGCGACCGAGCAGGCCACGCAGCGAGACCATCGACGGGGCGCCCGTGACGGCGCCGAAACAGGCAGATCCCGCGAGCAGCAGTCCCCCGATCAGGCAGCCGACGATGATCGCGCCGACGGCGCCCCACAGCGACCCGACGGTCATCGCGACCAGGGCGCCGGTGAGCGGACCGAAGAGCGACACCCCGAGGTTGCCCCACATCGCGAGCTGGCTCCACAGGCCGAGCGGGCGAGGTGGTTCGGTAGTGAGGACGAGCGGGGCCTCCGCGGCCCGCGTGACGGGAGAACTGGTGGCAGAACCACCTTGGGCAAGCTTCGACATGATGTCCTTCCTGCGCCGGCATTATCCGATCAGGTTCATCCGGTCGGCGGACCGGGCGGTGATCATCTCCCGCCACTCCGCCCTCTCAGCCCGCCACATCGGCGCGAGCTCCCGGGGTTTGGGGTGGACGCTACTACGCGGCGAGCCGCGTTCCAACCTGTCCGCCCGTCGAGCCGCTAGCCTGTTGGGCGAGCGGTGGTTCCGCAGAGAGGGGATCGCGATGGCCGGGCTGACCTTGGATCAGATCGTCAATGACGGCGCGCTGTGGGGGCTGCTGGCCCAACACAGCCTGAGCACCGAGATTGCCGGACGGCTCGGCGACCGTCGGGAGCACGACGTTGATCTTGCCGCCCCGAAGCTGACCATCAGCGGGGACGGCGCCAGCATCGAGGCCGTCCCGCACCTGATCGCCTCCGTCGCGCCCGGGCCGCGCACGGTCCGGTGGGCCTGGGCGCTGCCCGAGCTCGCCGAGCTGCCCGCGGCGGCGCTCGCCCGGCGCCTGCGCGACTTCGGCCAGAGCCAGGGGGTCGAGCCGTTGACCAGGGCCGAGGTGGGCTTCGACGAGTTCTCGCCGAGCCCGGAGGGATCGGACGAGACGGATTCCGTCGCCGGGCAGGTCGCCATGATCGCCAGTCAGGTGATCGGCGAGGTGCCGTGGTTCATCGCCCAGGCGGGCGAGACGAAGGTGGTGACGCTGCTGCAGGGCGGCCCTGCGCTGCCGCGGCCGGAGATCGGCGACCTGATGGCGGCGCTCCCGGAGGGGCTGATGGCCGGTCAGATCACCGACGCGCCGCGCGCGATCCGGAGCCTGTTGAACCGCATGCCCGCCTGGCGGGGCGAGTGGGGTCCGGCGGGGGTACGCATCTCCGACGGCCGCGGCAATGTCGACGTGCACCTCGACGGGGACGGCCAGGTGACCGAGATCGAGGCCAATTCCTGAGCCGGCTCAGCCGGCGCCGACAACGGGCCGGCCCTGCTCGACCCAGCCGGTGATCCCACCCTCGAGATTGATCACGTCGCGGCCCGCGGATCGCAGGTACGCCGTGGCGCGCGCCGACCGGCCGCCGCCCTTGCACATCGCGACCACCCGGTCGCCGACCTCGTCGGCGCGCTCGACCAACTGATCGAGCGGGATGTGCGTGGCGCCGTCGACGTGGGCCTCGTCCCACTCCTCCTGGGTACGCACATCGAGCAACTGGTAGCCCTCGTCGATCAGCCGCTGCGCGCCGGCCGGGTCGGTGCCGGGGATCTCGGTGTGGTTCATCGGGGGTCCTTTCGATTCCATGATCGGTGAGTAAGGGATCGGTGTGTACGGGATCGGACGATCATGATCGGGTCGACCATGATCACTTCAGCAGACGTGACATCCGCCGATCGGCCAGGGGTTTGCCGCCGGTCTGACAGGTCGGGCAGTACTGCAGCGAGGAGTCGGCGAAGCTCACCTCGGCGATCGTGTCACCGCAGGTCGCACACGCCTGCCCGGTACGCCCGTGCACCCGCATGCCCGACTTCTTCTCGCCCTTCAGGTCCTTGGCGGCGAGGCCGGCCGACCGGCGTACCGCCTCGGCGAGCTCGCCACGCAGGGCGGCGTACAGCCGATCGTGCTCGTCGTCGGTGAGCGCGCTCGCCGCCTTGAACGGCGACAGCCTCGCCGCGTGCAGGATCTCGTCGGAATAGGCATTGCCGACGCCGGCGAGCTGGCGCTGGTCGCGCAGCACGCCCTTGAGCTGGGCGCGGCCGGCCGCGTCGAGAATCTCGCGCAGGCGATCGGGCCCGAAGTCGTCGGCCAGCGGATCGGGGCCGAGCGTGGCGATCCCGGGCACCTGTTGCGGGTCGGTCACCACGTGGATGGCGAGCTTGCGCTGGGTACCGGCCTCGGTCAGGTCGAAGCCGGAGTCGTCGTCGAGCCGGACCCGCGCGGCCAGCGGCCCCTTGCCCGGCTTGGGCGGCGCGGCGGGCAGCTCGTCGGACCAGCGCAGCCAGCCCGCGCGGGCGAGGTGGAAGATCAGGTGTACGCCCTGGGCGTCGAGGTCGAGCCATTTGCCGTGCCGGCTGACCCCGGAGATCGCCAGACCCTGCAGCGCCGCCGGCGGCGGGTCATAGGTCTTCAGCGCCGAGAATGCGGCGAGGTCGAGGCGCGCGATCGAACGGCCGGCGGTCTTCTCGGCCAGGAAGCCGCGCAGCGACTCCACCTCGGGCAGCTCCGGCATGTCACACCTCCCAGTGCGGGCCCCATGCTAGTCGGCGCGATCCCCGGCCGGGGTCGCCGTCAGGGCCAGGCGGGGGCCGGCAGTTCGAGGGCGACGGCCAGCCGCTGCAGATACTCCGCCCGGGGGATCTCGATCACCCCGAGGCTGCCCAGGTGATCGGTACGCCATTGCACGTCGAGCAACCGGGGCCGGCCGTCGCCGCCGAGGATCCCGACCAGCGCCAGCAGCGCTGCCTTCGATGCGTCCCGGCCGTGCTCGGGGTCGTGGAACATCGACTCGCCGGCGAACAGGCCGCCGAGCCCGACGCCGTACAGCCCCCCGACCAGCCGGCCGCCCGGCCCCCAGGCCTCGACCGAGTGCGCCAGCCCGCGCCGGAACAGGGCGCGGTAGGTCCGCCGGATGTCGTCGTCGATCCAGCCCCCCTCGCGGCGCTCGTCGGCGCAGCCGTCCAGCACCTGCTCGAAGGCGGTGTCGGTGGTGATGGCGTACCGCTTCGCGCTCTTGCGCAAGGAGCGGGTGACCCGCATCCCGTCCAGCGGCAGGATGCCGCGGCGGACGGGCGAGTACCAGGCGATCAACGGCTCGCCGTCGTGCGGACCCACCCCGCCGAGCGGCATCGGAAAGGCGCCCGTGGCATAGCCCTCCACGACCAGCGACTCGTCGAGGCCGGTGGAGAAGGAGACGAGATCCTGGTCGGGCCAGGAGCTCGGGTGCAGAAAGACGCCCACCAGACCATTGTGCGTACCCGCTCCGACACGCCCGGACCTCAGGGTCCGCCCCGGGTCGCGCGCCGGCCGGGTGTGCCGTCGCCGCGCGTAAGCTGACCACCGAACCCCTCGCGCAGAGCCAGGAGGAGACATGGCATCAGTGGGCCGCACGCTCGCGCAGAACCTGACCGCCGAGCGGACCACCGAGGTCGCCGGAGGAGCGCTGCGGCGCGTCCTCGAACTGGCGATCGACGGCATCGGCGTGCTCCCGGGGGCGCGCACCGCCGCCGGCCGCCACCTCGAGCGGGTCGGCCAGGCCGAGGGCGCGATCGACGGGGTGATCTCCCAGCACGTCGCGCTCGCCGGCGCCCAGGGCTTCGCCACCAATGTCGGCGGCATGCTGACCCTGCCGATCTCCATCCCGACCAATCTCACCGGCCTTGCCGTGCTGCAGACGCGAATGGTTGCCGGTGTCGCGCACCTGCGTGGGTACGACCTGGAGAAGGGACAGGTACGCACGGCGCTGCTGATGTGTCTGCTCGGTGCCGACAGCCTGGAGCGGGCCGAGGAGTCGATCCCTCGGCGCCCGATGATCGTTGCGACCGCCCCGGTCTTCGACCCGCGCCTCGACCGCAAGATCGCCACGCTCGTCGTCGGCCACCTGAGCACCCGGGTGACGGGCAAGCAGGCGGCGCTGATGTTCACCAAGCGGGTGCCGGTGCTCGGCGGCGGGGTCGGTGCCGCGGTCGACGGCTGGGAGACGCGCGCGACCGGTCTGTTCGCCAAGCAGGAGCTGGTCGCCCGCCGCGCGATCCCGAGCTGACGCGCTGGCCAACTCGACAGCGGCGCGGATTCCGGTTTAGGTTAGGTTGTCCTTAACCTAGAAAGCGGTTCATGCTCGCCAACTACCTGATCGGTCTGCGCGAGGGCCTGGAGGCCTGCCTGATCGTCAGCATCCTGATCGCCTACCTGGTCAAGACCGGCCGGCGCGAACTGCTGTCCCGGATCTGGCTCGGCGTGGGCATCGCCGTCGTCATCTCGCTCGCCTTCGGCGCCGTACTGACCTTTGGCCCGCGCGGCCTGACCTTCGAGGCCCAGGAGGCCATCGGCGGCGCCCTGTCGATCATCGCGGTCGGCTTCGTCACCTGGATGATCTTGTGGATGGCCACCGCTGCCAAGTCGCTCGGGCGGGTGCTGCGCGAGAAGGTCGACCGGTCCGGCGGCGGCTGGTCGCTCGTGGTGATCGCGATGTTGGCGGTCGGTCGCGAGGGGCTGGAGACCGCGTTGATCCTGTGGGCGGCGACCCAGGGCGCCACTGGCGGCAGCGGCGCGATCCCGCTGCTCGGCGCCGTGCTCGGCATCGCCACCGCAATCGTGCTCGGCTTCTTGTTCTACTCAGGCGCCCTGCGAATCGACCTCGGCAAGTTCTTCGCGATCACCGGGGCGTTCCTGATCATCGTCGCCGCGGGCGTGCTGGCCTACGGGGTGCACGATCTGCAGGAGGCAGGCATCCTGCCCGGCCTGCACTCGCTGGCCTTCGACGTCAGCGCGATCATCCCGCCGGCATCGTGGTACGGCACGCTGCTGAAGGGCATCTTCAACTTCTCTCCCGCCACGACCTGGCTGGAGTTCGCCGCCTGGTGGGCCTATCTGCTCATCGTCGGTTTCCTGTTCCTGCGCGCGCTTCGGCGTACCTCCGCCGCGGCCGCGCCCGTCCCTACCGGAGAACCTGCATGATCAAGTCCCACCGCTGCGCGGGAGCTGCCTGCCTCGTCGCGGCTCTCGCCGTCGCGCTCGCCGGCTGCACCGACAACACCTCCGGCGCCGCGCCGGGCGATCCGCGCGCGCTGACCGTGCAGTCCACCGACGACGCCTGCACGGTCTCCGGCGGCGGCGCACCGGCCGGCACCCTGACCTTCTCGGTGACCAACGGCGGCAGCCAGGTGACCGAGTTCTACCTGCTCGGATCCGACGGGTTGCGGATCCTCGGCGAGGTGGAGAACATCGGGCCCGGCCTGTCCCGTGACCTGGTCGTCAACGCGCCGGCCGGCGACTACTTCACCGCCTGCAAGCCGGGCATGATCGGCGACGGCATCCGCAACCCGTTCTCGGTCGCGCCGTCCGATGATCAACCGGCGGTCTCGGCCGATGATCAGCAGCTCGCCGAGCAGGCCGACCAGCAGTACGGCTCCTACGTCAAGGACCAGACCGAGCAGCTTCTCGCACAGACCCGCGCCTTCGCCGAGGCCTACACCGCGGGCTCCGACGACGAGGCCCGCCGGCTCTACCCCCGCGCCCGGATGCACTGGGAGCGGATCGAGCCGGTCGCGGAGTCCTTCGGCGACCTCGACCCGAAGATGGACGCGCGCGAGGCCGACCTGCAGCCAGGCGAGGAGTGGACCGGCTGGCACGTGATGGAGAAGGACCTGTGGCCGCAGCGGGCCGAGAACTACACCGCGCTGACCACGCAGGAGCGCAAGCGGTACGCCGACGACCTGGTCGCCAACACCGAGGACCTCTACAACCGCACCCGCGACCTGACCTTCAGCACCGACCAGATCGGCAACGGTGCGACCGGGCTGATGGAGGAGGTGGCCTCGGGCAAGGTCACCGGCGAGGAGGAGTACTGGTCGCGCACCGACCTGTGGGACTTCCAGGGCAATCTCGAGGGCGCGCGGATCGCCTGGCAGGGGCTGCGGCCGATCCTGCAGAAGAAGGATCCCGATCTGGACGCCACCTTGGAAGAAGAGTTCGCCGCCACCCAGGCCGAGCTGGACTCCCACCGCAGCGGGGACGGCTGGAAGAGCTACGACAAGCTCACCGAGGACGACATCAAGGCCCTCTCCGACCGGGTCAATGCGCTCGGCGAGCCGCTCTCCCGGCTGACCGCGGCCGTCTTGTCCTGACCCGGGGACGACATGACATCGAGCACGACGGGCGCACCGGCATGACCCTGTCGCGGCGCGGCCTGATCGGCGCCGCCGGGGGCGCTGCGGCCGTGGGCGCCGCCGGCCTGGCGGGCGGCCTGGCGCTCGGTCGCACCGCCGAGCCGCCGCCCGACCCGCTTGCCCGGACGTATCCGTTCCACGGCGCCCACCAGGCGGGCATCGCCACGCCCGCCCAGGATCGACTGCACTTCGCCGCCTTCGACGTGCTGACCGACGACCGGGCCAAGCTGGCGCGGCTGCTGCGCGCCTGGACCACCGCGGCCGCCCGGCTCACCCAGGGCCTGGCAGCCGGCGAACAGGGCCCGACCGGTGGTTCCTACCAGGCCCCGCCGGATGACACCGGCGAGGCCATCGGCCTGCCCCCGTCGGGCCTGACGCTGACCTTCGGCGTCGGACCGGCGCTGTTCGACCGGTTCGGCCTGGGACAGCGGCGACCGGAGGCGCTGACGCCGCTGCCCGCGTTTCCCGGCGACGCCCTCGATCCCGATCGCTCCGACGGCGAGCTGTGCGTCCAGGCCTGCGCGGACGACCCGCAGGTCGCCGTGCACGCGATCCGCAATCTCGCCCGGATCGGCATGGGCACGGTGTCGGTACGCTGGAGCCAGCTCGGCTTCGGGCGTACCTCCTCCACGTCGACGGCGCAGCCGACCCCGCGGAACATGTTCGGCTTCAAGGACGGCACCGCCAACCTGAAGGCAGAGGAGCCCGACCTGCTCGACCGGCACGTCTGGGTGCCCGCCGGCCGCGATCCCCGGGAGGACTGGCTGGTCGGCGGCAGCTACCTCGTGGCGCGCCGGATCAACATGACGATCGAGACCTGGGACCGGACCTCGCTCGCCGAACAGGAGCGGGTGATCGGCCGCAGCAAGGCCGAAGGGGCACCGCTCAGCGGCGGCGACGAATTCGCGGCGCCGGACTTCGCGGCCGCGGGTCGCGGCGGGCTCCCGCTGATCGATCCGCGAAGCCATGTCGCGCTCGCCCACCCCGATGCCAATGACGGCGTGCAGTTGCTGCGCCGCGGCTACAACTTCGTGGACGGCAGCACGCGGCTCGGCCGACTCGATGCCGGGCTGTTCTTCCTCGCCTTCGTGACCGACCCGCGGACCCACTTCATCCCGATGCAGACCCGGCTGGCGAGCCGGGATGCACTGCAGGAGTACCTGCGCCACACCGGCTCCGGCCTGTGGGCCGTGCTGCCCGGGGTCAACGAGGGCGGCTGGCTCGGCGAGACCCTGCTCGCCTGACCGGCCGATCAGCCTCGGGCGTAGGCCGCGACCAATGTCCGCTCGGAGCGGGTGAAGTAGGCATCGAGGGCATCGGCCGCCTCGGCCATCCGCCCCTCGGCGAGCAGCGCGGCAATCGATGCATTGGCGTCCACGAAGGGCGCGTGCAGGTACTCGGCATCGGCAATCGTGCGAAACGCCAGCCGCAGCTCAGCGGCCAGGCGCGCGAACCACTGGTCGAGCCGCTCGCTGTCGGCCAGGGCGACCAGGCCCGCGTGGAAGGCCATGTTCATCGACCCGACCTGGCGCCAGCGGCCCGCGCGGCGATGCTCCTGCGCGGCGGCGACCGCCTCGCGGACGGCGCCGAGCGCGGGGTGCCGGGGCACGGCATGGCGTACCGCCTGTTCCTCGATCATCCGCCGCACCCGGTAGATGTCGAGCAGCGAGGCGAGGCTCGGCACCCGGACGAAGACGCCGCGATGGTTGTGCCGCTCCAGCAGGCCGTCGTGGATTCCGATCCGGTACGCCTCCCGCAGCGAGTTGCGCGAGACCCCCAGGCTCTGGGCGAGCGCCGCCTCGTGCAACTGCTGGCCCGGCGCGAGCGCACCATCGATGATCATCGAACGCAGCTCGGCGGCGGTGCGCTCGGCCAGATCTAGTCGCGCACCGGGCACCCGGCTCGGCGCGTCATTGGTCCGCACCGACTCATCGTAGGGGCGGCCGCGGCCGGATCCGGCCAGTTTCCTCAACGATCTGGTCATTTTGTTCAACAACTTCTAGGGTGACGCCCATTCGTCGGCGCGTTGCGCCGCCCGGGCCCGAGGAGCGTGCGCGATGGCAGCCACTGGTGAGGAATCCACCGCCGAACAGGCGAAGTCCTTCGCATCGGCCCGCCGGATCTCGCTGATCGGGGCGATCTTCATGATGGCGACCAGCGCCATCGGACCCGGCTTCATCACCCAGACGGCCACCTTCACCGCCCAGCTCGGCGCAGCGTTCGCCTTTGGCATCTTGTTGTCGATCCTGATCGACTTCGCGATCCAGTTGAACGTCTGGCGAATGGTCACCGTGTCCGGGATGTTCGCACCGCAACTGGCGAACCGGGCGATCCCCGGGTCGGGGTACCTGCTCGCCGTGTTGATCATCATCGGCGGCCTGGCCTTCAACATCGGCAACATCGCCGGCGCAGGCCTGGGCCTGAAGGTGCTGTTCGGGCTCGACCCCAAGATCGGCGGTGCGATCAGCGCCGCCATCGCGATCGCGATCTTCCTCTCCCGGCGCGCGTTGGCCGCGGTCGATCGGGTGCTGATCGTGCTCGGGCTGGTGATGATCGCGCTGACGGTCTATGTCGCCGTGGTCTCGGGCCCACCCGTCGCCGACGCCCTGCGCCAGACGGTGCTGCCGGATACGCTCAACTTCGCCGCGATCACCACCATCGTCGGCGGCACCGTCGGCGGCTACATCACCTACTCCGGCGCGCACAAGCTGCTCGACTCCGGCACCACCGGCCCCGAGCACGTCAAGGAGGTGAACCGGGCGGCCGTCAACGGCATCCTGGTCACCGGCGTGATGCGCTACGTGCTCTTCCTGGCCATCCTCGGCGTGGTGGCCAGCGGCGTCGTGCTCGACACCTCGGGCAATCCCGGCGCACAGGCCTTCCAGGCCGCCGCCGGCGAGGTCGGTTTCAAGGTCTTCGGCGTGGTGTTCTGGGCGGCGGCAATCTCGTCGGTGATCGGCGCCGCGTACACCTCGAGCTCGTTCTTCTCCGCATTCAGCGACCGGCTCACCCAGCGCACCCGCAGCTTCATCACGATCGGCTTCATCGCGGTCTCGCTGGTGCTGTTCCTGCTCTGGGGCGCGGCCCCCGCGGCGATCCTCGTCTTCGTCGGCGGATTCAACGGCCTGGTGCTGCCGATCGGCCTGACCATCTTCATGATCATCGGCTGGTTCCGGCCCGGCCTGCTCGGCGACTACCGCTATCCCCGGTGGCTGCTGGTCGTCGGCACCGCGGCCACGGCCCTGAGCTACTACATGGGCGCGGTGTCGATCGGCCCGATCTTCGCCATGGTGTCGGGATCGTGATCATTCCCGACGCCGACAGCACTCCGGCCCGCGCCCGGTCGGCGTACCGCGCCGGCCTGGTCGCACCGACCGCCGGCATCGCCCGCGGGTACGCCCAGGCCAACCTGATCGCCCTGCCCGCGGACCAGGCCGATGACTTCCGCGCCTTCGCCCGGGCCAATCCCCGGCCGTGCCCGCTGCTCGACGAGACCGCGCCCGGGGCCGTGACCAGCGCCCTGGCGGGTGATGATCTCGACCTGCGCACCGACCTGCCCGGCTATCGGATCTGGCGCGACGGCGAGCTGGTGGCCGAGATGGGCGACGCCAGCGCGGCGTGGTCGGAACGCGATGATCTTGTCGCTTTCCTGATCGGCTGCTCGTTCACCTTCGAGTTCGCGCTGCTGGCGGCCGGCGTACCCGTCCGACACATCACCGCGGGCCGGAACGTGCCGATGTATGCGACGACCGTGCCCTGCAGACCGGCCGGCCGGTTCCACGGCCCGCTGGTGGTTTCGCTGCGCGGCATCCCGGCCGATCGGGTCGATGACGCGATCGCGATCAGCGGCCGCTATCCGGCGGTGCACGGCGCCCCGATGCATGTCGGCGACCCGGGGGCGCTCGGCATCGCCGACCTGGATCATCCCGATTTCGGCGATGCCCCGATCCTCGAGCCCGGGGACGTTCCGGTGTTCTGGGGCTGCGGGGTGACGCCGCAGGCGGCGGTGCTGGCCAGCCGCCCGGCGTTCGCGATCACCCACTCCCCCGGTCACATGCTGATCACCGACACCCCCGACTCCGCCTACCTCGAACCGCCCCTGCAGCAGGAGGTCCGATGACCGCGATCGATCTGAACAGCGACATCGGCGAGGGCTTCGGCCGATGGAACCTCGGCGACGACGAGGCCGTCCTCGGCATCGTCTCCAGCGCCAACATCGCCTGCGGCTTCCATGCCGGCGACCCGCGCGTGATGGCGAAGACCTGCCGGATCGCCGTCGACAACGACGTCGCGATCGGCGCACATGTCGCCTATCGCGATCTGGCGGGTTTCGGCCGCCGCGCGATGGATGTGGCGAGCGAGGACCTGGTCCCGGAGATCATCTACCAGATCGGTGCGCTGTCCGCGCTGGCCGGCGCGGCGGGCGGGCGGGTGAGCTATGTGAAACCGCACGGCGCGCTCTACAACACCATCGCGGTCGACGAGCGACAGGCGCGCGACGCGGTCGCGGCGATCCGCGAGGCCGACGACTCGCTGGTGCTGCTCGGACTGGCCGGCAGCGTCGTGCTGCGGATCGCCGAGGAGGCGGGACTGACGACGGCGAGCGAGGCCTTCGCCGACCGTGCGTACCACGCCGACGGCACGCTGGTCTCGCGCCGCGAGCCCGACGCGGTGTTGCACGATCCGGCGGAGGTGGCCGAGCGGATGGCGCGGCTGGTCGCGGAGGGCGAGTTGATCTCCGTGGAGGGTACGCCGGTGCGGCTGCGCGCCGATTCGATCTGCGTGCACGGCGACAGCGCGGGCGCGGTCGAGATGGCCCGCGCGGTCCGCGATCGACTGCTCACGGACGATATCTCGGTGCGGCCGTTCGTCGGCCGATGAGCGAGCGGCGCCACCTGTCCGCCGGGGACCGGGCCGTACTGGTCGAGCTGGTCGACCTCGAACACACCCTCGGGCTGCTCGCGAGCCTCCGGCAACGCCAGCGCGTCGATCCCATCCCGGGGCTGGGCGAGCCGCTGCCCGCGGCCCGGACCATCATGATCGATTTCTGTCCCGAGGTGATCACTCGCGCCGAGTTGATCACCGAGCTGGCCGCACTGTCGGATGAGCCGCGGCCGGCCGGCGACGGCCCGCCGATCGAGATCGATGTCGTCTACGACGGCGAGGATCTCGACGAGGTCGCCGGGCTGCTCGGTCTGACTCGTGACGACTTGATCGCCCGGCACACCGGCGGCGAATGGGTGGCGGCCTTCGCCGGTTTCGCGCCGGGATTCGCCTACCTGGCCGGCGGAGACCCGATCTTCGACGTCCCGCGCCGGTCCTCGCCGCGGACCCGCATCCCCGCCGGCTCGGTCGGACTCGCCGGCCGTTTCTCCGGCGTCTACCCGCGGGAGAGCCCGGGCGGCTGGCAATTGATCGGGCGTACCGCGGCCACCATGTGGGAGGCCGACCGCGACCCGCCGGCGCTGCTCGCACCCGGCACCCGGGTCCGCTTCCGGGCGGTCGCGCAGCTCGCGACGACAGCCCCGGCTCCGGATCCGGCCGCCGAACCCGATCATGACCGGGGCCTCGAGGTGATCATCCCCGGGTTGCAGAGCACGCTGCAGGATGCGGGACGGCCGGGCAACCTGGCGATGGGCGTCGCCGTTTCCGGCGCGTTGGACATCCGGGCGATGCGACTGGCGAACGGACTGGTCGGGAACGTCCCCGACGAGGCGATCCTGGAGATTCCCTACGGCGCGTTGACGTTGCGGGCGCGCGGTCGCTGCGTCGTCGCCGTCACCGGGGCCCGCGTCGGTGTGATCATCACCCGGTCGGGCGGCGAACAGGTCGTCGTCGATGATCAACGCCCGTTGGCGCTGGACGACGGCGACGAGCTGGCGCTGGGCGTTCCGGCCGGCGGTGTCCGGGCGATGCTCGCCGCGCGCGGCGGATTCGCCGTCGATGCCGTGCTGGGCAGCCGTTCCACCGACACCCTGGGCGGGATCGGCCCGCCTCCGCTGCGCGCCGGGCAGGTACTGGGTCTGCGAGACATCGTGCCCCCGGCCCGCGCGGTCGGCGACCCGGTGCCGTGGCCGGACGAGCCCTCGGGATCGCTCGAGGTGCCGATCATGCTCGGCCCGCGCGACGACTGGTTCGACGCCGATTCCGTGCAGCGGCTGGTCACCGAGCCGTGGCTGGTGACCGAGCGCTCCGACCGAGTCGGGCTCCGGCTCGGCGGCGGACGCCCGCTCGTGCGTACCGAGCAACGCGAGCTGCCGAGCGAGGGCGTGGCCACCGGATCGCTGCAGGTGCCCCCGTCGGGCGAGCCGATCCTGTTCCTCGCCGACCACCCGATCACCGGCGGATACCCGGTGATCGCGGTCGTCGACTCCACCGCGCTGGGCGCGCTCGGCCAGGCGCCACCGGGGACCGAGCTGCGGTTCCGGCTGTCCGACCGGGAAGGATGATCGGGTGCGACGAGTCCTGATCGCCGACCGGGGCCCGATCGCGGCCCGGATCGCTCGCGCCTGCGCCGACTCCGGTCTCACCTCGATCGCGGTGTACGCCGATGCCGACTTCGACGCCCGGCACGTCCGGCTCGCCGACGAGGCGTACGCCGTGCCGGGCGCGACCCCCGCCCGGAGCTACCTGTCCGGGGACGGGATCATCGCCGCGGCAGGTGCCGCACGCGCCGATGCCGTGCATCCGGGGTCGGGCGGCCTGGCCGACAGCGCGGACTTCGCCCGCGCCGTGCGGGCCGCGGGGTTCACCTGGCTCGGCCGCCCCCCGGAGTTCGTCGACCGCGCACCGACGCCCGGCCGCGGATCGCCGCGGTCGCGCCGGATCGAGGTGCCCGTGCTCGCCGACGCCTACGGCACGGTCGTCGCGCTCGGCACCCGGGACGCTTCGGTGCAGCGTCGCGGCGGGTCGCTGATCGACGAGGCGCCGGCTCCCGCGCTCGGCGCGGAGCTGGAGCGCGAGCTGCGGGCCGCCGCCGTCGCGGCGTACACCGCCCGCGGCCCGGTCGGCCGGGGCCTGAGCGGCCCGGGTTTGATCAACGGGGCGAGCGTCGCGTTCCGGCTGGACGCGGACGGTACGCCGTCCCTGCTCGACGTCAGCTTCCGGCTGACGCCGGCGCACGCCGCGACCGAGGAGACCACGGACATCGATCTGGTCGTGGCCGGATTGCGGGTGGGCTCCGGAGCGCGGCTCGACCCCGCACTGGCCGAGCAGCGACCGCGCGGGCACGCCATCGCCTTCCGGATCAGCGCCGAGGACCCGGGACGAGGGTTCCTCCCCGCCGCCGGTGTCGTCCGGGGGGTGGCGCCGGCCGGCGGGCCCGGCGTCCGGCTCGACTCCGGGATCGAGGCCGGGTCGGCCGTCCCCGGCGGGTTCGACCCGCTGCTCGCCACGCTGACCGTCTGGGGCCCGGATCGGCCGGCCGCGCTGGCCCGGGCCCGGCGTGCGCTCGGCGAGTTCGATGTGGCCGGCGTACCCACCGTGTTGTCGTTCCATCGCGCCGTGCTCGACCAGCCCGCCTTCGCCGAATCCGAGCGGTATCGGGTGCACGAGAGCTGGCTGGAGACCGAGTTCGCGGCGCCACTGCCCGACTTCCCGGCCGGGCGCGAGCCCGACGCCGACATCGGGCGTACCCCGATCCTGATCGACAGGCGGCCGGGAACTCTCGGGTTGCCGGGCCCACGGTGAATGCATGCGACGCGGCCGCCGGAGCCGGGCTGCTGCGCCGACGCCGCGGGTGACAGGCGACGCGGGCGGTCACTTTTTCCCCAGATGCGTTCGCGCAGCGCCACTGACTTGTGTATGGTGCCGAGGGTCTGCACGCCCCGCGCTTTGACGCCGGGTGTGGGATCACAATCGAGAAACTCGATATCGGGGGATATTGATGAAGACACGGTCTTCCGTGCGCGCTGTTTTGGCCGCACTCACCACAGCTCTGCTCGCGCTGGGCGCGCTCGTCCTGACGAGCCCCGGCACCGCCAAGGCCGACGAGATCTCCGGCGCCATCACGCAGGTGACGACCGAGCGGACCAGCGGGTTCGACGGACCACTTCGCCAGTGGGAGAACTTCGACGTTCGAGCCAACTGGGCGGTGGACAGCACGGCCAAGGCCGGGGACACCTTCCGCTTGACGATCCCCGAGGGCGGCCCGGAGATCCAACTCTTCGCCAAGGATTTCCCGCTGAAGACGGCGGACGGGCAAACGGTCGGCAATTGCGCCGCGACCCCGAAGGAGATCGTCTGCACCCTGACCGATTTCGTCGAGAGCCACGACAATGTCGAGGGCACCTTGTGGTTCACCGCGCGGGCGACCAAGGCCTACGACGGTTCGGAGACGGTGTGGACGTCCGGTGATCACGAGGTCACCATCCAACTGCCGGGCAGCGGCGGTGTGATCGGCGAGCCCTGGCCGCGACCGACCGAGCCGCAGAAGGCCGGCTGGCAGGTCCTGGAGAACGGTGACCTCGTCGAGTACCGGATCGCCGTGCCCGCCAGCTACATCCAGGCCGGGACCCGGGTGACCGACCAATATGACTCGCGGCTCAAGTTCCTGCCCGACGAGTTCAACGTCGCGGAGTTCCCCGAAGGCGCCTGGAACGAGAGCGGTCCCGACTGGGAGGCCGGTGGTCGTAGCCTCGAGCCCAACGTCGACTACGTCCTCACCGAGGGCCCCGACAACAGCTTCACGGTGACCTTCGCCAACGCCGGACTGGCCGGCGCAACCTACCTGATCCAGTATCGGATGGACTCGACCGGCGTCCCGGTCGGCACCGAGTTCAGCAACACCGCCGGCATCGATGACGTCGAGGTCACCACGCGGGTACGCAAGGTCGACGCCGGCGGCGACGGCTCCGGCGACCTCCCGCCGACGCCGACCCCGTCGGAGACGCCTACCCCCAGCCCGTCGGAGACCCCCACCCCGACCCCGTCGGAGACGCCGACCCCGTCGGAGACGCCTACCCCCACCCCGTCGGAGACCCCCACCCCGTCGGAGACGCCTACCCCCACCCCGTCGGAGACCCCCACCCCGACCCCGTCGGAGACCCCCACCCCGACCCCGTCGGAGACGGCGACGCCTTCTCCCACCCCGTCGGAGACGCCCACCCCGAGCCCGTCGGAGACCCCGTGCGTCCCGCCGACCGGCCCGAGTGGCTCGCCGAGCCAGGGTCCCGGCCCGTCGGAATCGCCCTGTGTGCCGCAGCCTCCGGCGCCGAGCGACACGCCCGACACGCCGACCGGTCCTGACACGCCGAGCAGCCCGAACACGCCGCTGGCTGACACCGGTGGCCAGGTCGGCCCGCTGGCCGTCGGCGCCGCGGCGCTGGCCGCGCTCGCCGGAGCCGGTCTGCTGACCCGGCGTCGCCGGGGCTGACCTGCAACGACAAAAGCCCCCGCACCCACCTCGGGTGCGGGGGCTTTTGCGCGTCAGGTTCCACTCAAGTCACCGCACCCGCGGCCGAACCGCGGCGCCGCGGGGTCAGGTGCCCGACGCGCCCGATCGAGTGGCACACCAGTCGCGCGCTGCCCCGGCTTCCTCGCCCGCCCGGCATTCCGTGCCCGAGTTGCGTGCGCCTCACCGAGCCCGGCCGCTAGGTCGCGTGCCGCTCCCGCTCCAGGTTCACCGGCACCGGATCGGGCCGCTTCGGCTCGCGCCCCTGCCGATACTGCGGGCCGCGGATCCCCGAGACCACCCAGGGGCCGAGGTGCCGCATCGTCCAGTGCAGATGATCACCGATCCGGGGCCGGGGATGCGCGGCCAGTCGCAGGTCCAGGTCCGTCGCCCAGTCCCGGTCGCTGCCCGGCAGCCCGACCAGCCAGGCGAGCGCCGCCCCGACCAGCGTGTGGCCGAGGGTGTTGATGTGCAACCGGTCCTCGCCCCACAGGCGGGGATCCGATGCCATCGCGACATACTCGAAGTCGATCATGGAGACGTCGTGCAACAAGGCGGCCTCCCGGACGATCCGGTTCAGCGCCAGCAACCGCTCGCGGACCACGGTGGCGAGCGGGTTGGCGCGGGCCAGGTCCGGATTGGTGAAGGTCAGCACGCGGATGCCGGCGGCCCGGGAGCGCGCGAACATGTCGTTCAGGTCGTCGGCGATGGCGCCGAAATCGGGTCGCAGGCCGATCACATCGTTGATCCCGCCCACGATCGTCATCACATCGGGGCGCAGCGCAAGTGCCGCGTCGAACTGCCGTGCCCGGATGTCGGCCAGCCGCAGCCCGCTGACGGCGAGATTGGCGTACTCCAGTCCGGGCGAACCGTTGCTCGCCAGGTGGGCGGCGAACCGGTCCGCCCAGCCGCGCCAACCGCCCGTGCCGTCGCCATCGACGAGACCCTCCGTGCTGGAGTCCCCGATCGCGACATAGCGGCGAAACCTCGGGGCATCGGGCCCCGGCAGTTCGACCGTCGGGTCGACCAGGAGCGCGATCTCGTTGCCGTCCGGATCGGCCACCCCCTCGCCGATCAGGTGGCCGCCGAGCCGCAGCACATGATCCGCGCCCCGCTCGACGGACGGTACGCGAAGAGCCAGGCGCGAGGAGGCTCCGGGGCCGGACTCGAAGGCCAGCCGCTGACCGCCGGGTGCCAGCACCATCGCGCGATCGGCAGCGGGCTCGGCGATCCGTCCGCCCAGCAGCCGCGCCCAGAAGAAGGCCAGCGGCAGCGGGCCCGGGCTGCGTACCACCACGTGGTCCAGCACACCCGACATGCGCTCATTCTGCCCGCCCGAGCCGCCGCCCGGCACGCGGGTCAGCGCCGGTCGATGCTCGCGATGCCGGGCACGACGGCCATCAGCGCGATGATCGCGACTCCGAGAATGCTGCCGGCGGTGATCAGTAGGTTCATCATGTGCCAACCGTGCCGCGCAGACCCCGGGCTCACCATCCGCTCGGGGTCTGCGGGCACCCCGACCACGGGCCCGCCGGCCGCCATCGGCAACCCGACCCCGGGCGCAGCGGCGTACCCGCGATATCGCCCTATCGCTTGGGCCTGGACCCGATTTCGGGCAGGATTCGCCTGTGGAATTCACCCCCGACCTGATCGTCGTGTTCCTGACGCTGTTCGTCCTCGAACTCGTCCTCGGCATCGACAACGTCATCTTCATCTCGATCCTGGCCGGCCGACTTCCGGCCGAGCAGCGCACCCGCGCCCGGATCATCGGGCTCGCGCTGGCGATGGTGCTGCGGATCATCCTGCTGTTCTTCGCGGCCTGGATCGTCAGCCTGACCCAACCGCTGTTCTCGATCGGCACCTGGGAGGCGTTGCAGTTCAGCGGCCGAGACCTGATCCTGATAGCCGGCGGCGCATTCCTGATCTACAAGGCCGTCACCGAGATCCACCACAAGCTCGAGGGCCACGACGGCGAGCGCGATGCCGGCAAGGGCAAGACGTCGTCCTTCGGCGCCGTGCTGGTGCAGATCGTGCTGGTCGACATGGTCTTCTCCCTGGATTCGGTGATCACGGCCGTCGGCATGACCAACAACCTGCCGGTGATGATCGCCGCGGTCGTGTTGTCGATCGGCCTGATGATGATCTTCTCCGGCCCGATCAGCGCCTTCGTCAACAAGCACCCGACGGTGAAGATGCTGGCGCTCACCTTCTTGGTGCTGATCGGCGCCACCCTGCTCGCCGAGGGCTTCAACGTCCATGTCGAGAAGGCAATGATCTACGGCCCGATCGCCTTCGCCATCGCCGTGGAGGTGCTCAACCTGATCTACCGGTCCCGGCAGGAGAAGCGCCGCAACCAGCAGCCCGAGCCGGTCCGCCTGCACACGCAGTACGTCGAGGACACCGGCGTACCTGGAACCGACGTCAAGGAGCGCTGACCCGGTCGTTATCGTCGGGGTCATGAATCTCGAACGACCGACCGCACCGGATCCCTACGAGCTGCTGCCGCAGGTCCCCGCCTTCGAGGTAACCAGCTCGACCTTCGCCGACGGCGACACCCTCGCCGCCGAGCAGACCGCCGCGGGCGGCAGTGTTGCGCCGCAACTGGCCTGGTCCGGCGCGCCCGAGGGAACGGCGTCGTATGTGGTCAGTTGCTTCGATCCCGATGCCCCGACCCCGAGCGGGTTCTGGCACTGGACCGTGGTCGGCGTACCCGCAACCGTCACCGAACTGCCCGAGGGCGGGGCGCTGCCGGACGGGGCCTTCGCGGTACGCAATGACGCCGGCAGCGACAGTTTCGCCGGCGCCGCCCCGCCGCCCGGCGACCGGCCCCACCGCTACATCTTTGCGGTCAACGCGCTGGACACCGACGACCTCGGCGTCGATGCCTCGGCGTCGCCGGCGGTGGTGCACTTCAAGATGCTCGGACACGTCCTCGGCCGGGGTACGCTCACCGGGCGCTACGCCACCCCCGCGCAGTGAGCTCGGCCGAGCCGCTGAGCGCGCGGCTGTGGCGCTCGGGCGAGCACGCCTACGCGCGGATCCTGCAGCATCCGTTCCTCATCGGGCTGGCCGACGGCAGCCTGCCGCGCGAACAGTTCGCCCACTACATCGTGCAGGATGCCCACTATCTGCGGGCCTACTCGCGCGCGCTGTCGACGCTGTCCGCCCGGGCTCCCACCGAGGATGCGGTGCGGATGTTCGCGCTGCACTCGGCCGAGGCGATCGACGTCGAGCGGGCCCTGCACGAGAGCCTGCTCGGTGACCTCGGGCTGACCCCCGCCGATCTCGACCGGATAGGCCCCGGCCCGACCACCACGGCGTACATGTCCTACCTACTCGCGACCACCGCGAGCGGATCGTTCGCCGAGGGCGTGGCCGCCGTCCTGCCGTGTTACTGGATCTATCGCGAGGTCGGCCGGGTGCTGGTCCGCGACGGCAGCCCCGACGAGCTGTATGCGCGCTGGATCGCGACCTACGGCGGGGACGAGTTCGACGCCGTCGTGGACCAGGTGCTCGCGCTCACCGACACCCTGCAGGTCAGCCCTGCAGAGTTCGCTGCCTGCGAGCGGCACTTCGCGATGGCCGCGCGCTATGAGTGGATGTTCTGGGACGCCGCGTGGCAACGCCTCCAGTGGCCGTTCTGAGCTGAGCCGGCTCGCGCGGTGGTCGGTCCGGGGCCGATCGGCCATGATGGGACGATGGTGATCGGAGAGCCGGCCCCGCAGCAGGCGCAGCGCCAGCCGCACCCGCCGCTGCCAAAGGCACCTCCGCACAAGGAACTGCCGGTCTACCAGCACCCGCCGACCAAGGTCACCTCCGACCAGGTACGCCCGCGCTACTTCTCCACGATGCTGGACATCGGCTTCTTCGTCCTCGCCGGCATCGCCTCGCTGTATCTGGCCTGGATCCTGGCGGCCGACGGGTTGAACGTCGACCGCCTGTGGTACTGGATCCCGTTCTGGGGCGTGCTCGCCTACCTCGCGCTGCCGCGGCTGCACCGGGTGCTGACCTGGATCTATGTGCCGGACTACTTCATCGGGCGGACCCGGACCAGCGACGGCCTGCTCGGCGACCCGGTCAATCTCGGCTTCCTCGGCCGTGAGAAACAGTTGCACCAGGTGATGGAGGACTCCGGCTGGACGCTGGCGCAGCCGATCACCGCGCGTACCGCATGGAAGATGATCGTCTCGTCGTTGTTCAAGCGGTCCTATCCGCAGGCCCCGGTCAGCCCGCTGTTCCTGTTCGGCCACCAGCAGGATTTCGCCTATCAGCAAGAGGTCGACGGGAATCCGCACAAGCGCCACCATGTGCGGTTCTGGAAGACACCGGAAGGCTGGCTGCTGCCCGGTGGGCATCGGGCCGACTGGTTGGCCGCCGGCACCTATGACCGGTCGGTCGGCCTCTCCCTGTTCACGTTGCAGGTCACCCACAAGATCGACGCGAACATCGACATCGAACGCAACTACATCGTGTCCACGATCGAGCACCATCATCCGGAGGTGCCGGTCGGCATCATCGAGGACTTCTCCACGGGCTATCACAGCCGCAACGGCGGCGGCGACGTGATCCAGACCGACGGCGACCTGCCGATCGTCGACGTGTCCGTCGTGCCGACCTCCGGATCGCAGCCGGTGCCGAAGAAGCCGCGGCGCCCGTCCTCGCTGATCCTCGGCTGCGTCCTGATCCTGCTGATGAGCATCTTCCCGACCGCCACGACGGTGCTCAACCTGCTGCGGCCGGACCTGTTCGCCGACGTCCCCGAACTGGGCGAATCGGAGGCCGGCGTCGCTCGCGCGGTGTCGATCGGCTTCGTCGTCCTGGTCGTGGCCCTGCTCACCGTGCTGGCGATTGCCACCGCGGCCGGGGTGGTGTGGACCCGCACGATCACGCTGTTGCTGCTCAGCGGTTTGATCATCGCGATCGCCTTCGCCGGGCCGGCGATGGGCTTCGGCCAGCCCGGCCGGTCGTTGAGCTTCGGTGACCTCAGCACGCTGTCGTTCGCGATCCTCGCGCTGCTGGCACTGTCGTCGACCTCGGTCCGCAATTTCGTCGAGGCCAAGCGACAGTTGCGTCGCGAGAACCGCAAGCGTCCCGCGCCGGAGTGACCGGCGGCCAGGACTGGGGATCCCCCCAGTGCGGGGCCGGGTTCGGCGCAGTAGCGTGATTGCGCGTCGCGGGTCCGCGGCGCCCGTTCGAGGGAAGGAACCCGACCATGGCGAAACCGACCGTGATCCTGGTACACGGCTTCTGGGGTGGCGCGGCCCACTGGGCCGGCGTGATCACCGAGCTGGACAAGCGTGGCTACGACTCGATCAAGGCGGTGGAGAATCCACTCACGTCGCTGGCCGACGACGCGGAGCGTACCCGCAAGATGATCAAGCAGGTGGACGGCCCGGTGCTGCTCGTCGGACACTCCTACGGCGGCGCAGTGATCACCGAGGCCGGCAATGAGGACAATGTCGTCGGGCTGGTCTATGTGGCGGCCTTCGCGCCGGATGCCGGCGAGAGCCCGGGCGCGATCAGCGAGCAGGCACCGCCGGAGGCCTTCCCCAACCTGGAGCCGGATTCCGACGGCTACCTGTGGGTGAAGGCCGACAAGTTCGGG
Source organism: Naumannella huperziae (assembly GCF_054073625.1). Taxonomy (NCBI): domain Bacteria; kingdom Bacillati; phylum Actinomycetota; class Actinomycetes; order Propionibacteriales; family Propionibacteriaceae; genus Naumannella; species Naumannella huperziae. Next base: position 362,822 of record NZ_JBSXPH010000001.1, read on the forward strand.
GAGAGCTTCGCCCAGGACCTGCCCGCCGACCAGCAGCTCGTGATGGCCGTGACGCAGAAGGCGCCGTTGGCCTCGACCTTCGGCGACCCGATCACCGATCCGGCCTGGAAGTACAAGCCGAGCTGGTACCAGGTCTCGACCGCCGACCGCATGATCAACCCGGACAACGAACGCCGGATGGCCGAGCGGATGGGCCCGCGGAAGACGATCGAGCTGGACGCCAGCCACGCCTCCCTCGCCTCCCACCCGAGCGAGATCGCCGACCTGATCGACGAGGCGGTCGCCGACCTCGATCGCTAGGCCCGGCCGGCGATCTCGACAAGCCGTTCGAAGTCCTCGGCACGCGCCGCGCCTCGACCGACGAACAGTCCGTCGCAGCCGGGTACGCCGAGGAGTTCGGCGGCATTGTCGACGTCGACCGAGCCTCCGTAGAGCACGCCGGCGATCGCCTCGCCGACCGGCCACCGGCGTGCCACGGCATCGAACACGTCGACCAGCTCGCCCGGTTCCGGCCTCCGGCCCTCGGCACCGATGGCCCACACCGGCTCATAGGCGATCACCGCCTCGGCCGGTGTGGGCGCATCGGCGAGGGCCGCGGCGATCTGGTCGATGACGAAATCGGTCGACCGGCCCGCCGCGCGCACCTCGGCGGGCTCGCCCACGCAGATCACCGGGATCAGGCCGTGCCGCTGCGCACTCGTCACCTTCAACGCCACCGTGTGATCGGTCTCGCCGAACCATGCCCGGCGCTCGGCGTGGCCGATCTCGACCATCGACACGCCCGCCTCGACAAGCATGGGCATCGCGACCTCACCGGTCCACGGACCGGCATCGGCCCAGTGCCCGTTCTGGGCGCCGAGGCGTACCGCGGTACCGGTCCCCAGGGCGTCGCGAACCAGGTCGAGCATCGTGAAGCCCGGCATCACGAAGGGGACCACCCCGACTGGCGGCTCGACCGGGCCGACCCGCCGGGCCCAGGCCTCGGCCTCCGCCCGGGACTTGGTCATCTTCCACGAGGTGCCGACCCAGCGGCGCGTGGGTCCGGACACGGGCCGCTCAGTCCTCCAGCTTCTTGATCGCCTCGACCTTCGGCGCCGAACGCGACGTCGGGTCGAAGGTGTAGCCGAGCCACTCCTTGGCCAGACGCCGGGCCAGTTCGAGGCCGATCACGCGCTCGCCCATCGCGAGCACCTGCGCGTCATTGGACAGCACCGATCGCTCCACGGAGAAGGAGTCATGTGCGGTCGCTGCCCGGATGCCCTTGATCTTGTTCGCGGCGATGGCCATCCCCAGACCGGTACCGCAGACCAGGATGGCGCGGTCGGCCTCGCCGTCGCTGATCATGGTCGCGGCCTGTGCGGCGACGCCCGGGTAGTCCTCGGCCCGGCCATCCTGCGGCCCGAGCACGACGACCTCGTCCACCCGATCATCCGCGCGCAGGTCCTCGGCCAGCCGGTCGCGGTAGCGTACGCCGGCATCGTCGGCTCCGATGATGATCTTCACTGTTGCTCCTCGCTGTCGTCGCTGCTGGTCGGCTCGCCCGGCAGGTGCGGCGCCAGTGTCGCCACCACCAGGGCGAAGGAGACGGCGCCGGGGTCGGGGGTGCCGACCGAGCGTTCGCCGTGGGTACGCGATCGCCCGCGCCGGGCGACCAGATCGGAGGTGGCGACTGCCGCGTCCCGGGCCGCGTCCGCGGCGACGTTCCAGCGCCCGCGTGGCGTACCCGTGGCTGCGGCGAAGGCCTCGGCGAACGGGACCACGGCGTCGAGCATGGTCTTGTCGCCGGGTCGCGCACCACCGATCCGCCCGAGCGCGTCGGCCGCGGCCGCGACCGCGGCGTCGAGCGCCCCGGGATCCGCGCCGACCTCGTCGTCGAGCCGCGCTGCGGCGGCGCCGAGCATCGCGCCCCAGAGCGCGCCCGACGTCCCGCCGGCCTCCCTGGCCCACCCGGCGGCGGCGAGCCGCGCCAGCGTTTGCGCGCCGGCCCCGGCGTCCGCGGCGTCCTCGGCGGCAGTGAGGGCGGCCCGCACGCCGCGCCGCATCCCGATGCCGTGGTCCCCGTCGCCCGCGACGGCGTCGAGCTCGCCCAGCCGGGATTCGGCGTCCGCGAGCGCGCGCTCGGCGTCGCGCAGCGCGTCCAGCAGCCGCGCGGCCAGGGCCCGCGACTCCTGCCCGCCGCGCTCGATGGCGGGGCGGGTCGGGACCCGACGGGCGGAGGGCCGGTGGTCGGGATGGGATTCGCCGGAACGGGTGAACGCGGCACTGGTGCAGGGGGCGAACCAACCGGCCTCGAGCTCGTCGTCCAGCCAGAGCACGGTGATCGAGAACCCGCTCATGTCGAGCGAGGTGCACTGCTCACCCACCACCAGGTCGCGGACGGTGAGGCCGGCCGCGGCCAGCGGCGAGCCGAGCGCGCGCGCCGCGACGAACAGTTCCTCGTGCGTCGTGGCACCGAGCCCGTTGACCATGATCACCACGCGGCCGTCGGCGTCGGCGGGCCGCTCGGCGGCGAGTCGGTCCCACATCAGCGCGACCAGCTCGTCGGCGCTCGGCGTGGGCAGCTCCTCCAACCCGGGTTCGCCGTGGATGCCGAGCCCGAGCGCGACCGTGCCGTCGGCAACGGTGAAGAGCGGTTCGGCGGCGCCCGGCAGGGTGCACCCGGAGAAGGCGGCACCGATCGTGAAGGTGCGCGCATTCGCCGCGCGGGCGGCAGCGGCGACGCCATCGAGATCGGCACCGGCTGCCGCCGCCGCAGCGGCGATCTTGATCACGGCCAGGTCGCCCGCGATCCCGCGGCGGCGTGCCTCCTCCGCGGGTGGCGCCGAGGCGATGTCGTCGGTGACGGCGACGATCGCCGTGTCGCTGCCCTCCGCGCGCAGCAGCTCGCCGGCCAGGCCGAAGTTCAACACATCGCCGGCGTAGTTGCCGAAGCAGAGCAGGGCGCCGGCGCCGGAGTCGGCGGCACGGACCACGTCGGCGACCTCTTCGGCAGACGGTGAGGCGAAGATGTTGCCGCAGACCGCACCGTGGGCCAGGCCGGGGCCGACCCACCCGGCGAAGGCCGGATAGTGGCCGCTGCCGCCGCCGGTGATCACGGCGACCTGGCCGGGCGGCGTGGCACCACAGCGGACCACGCCGCCCGGCACCGGGCGCACCAGGTGCGGGTGCGCGTCGGCGAAGCCGGCAACGGCCTGCGCGGCGAAGTCCGCCGGATCGTTCAGCAGTTGACTCACGGTTGTCCCACCTTGTCGCGTTCGGGGTCCTCGGCCGGTGCCCGGGTGCCGCGCCGCGGCAGCAGGTGCCGCAGCGCCGGCAGCAGCGCGAGCAGTGCCGCGACGACGAGGACCCCCGTCGCGATCGGCGAGCCCAGCACGATCCCGAAGTTACCCTGCCCGAGCGCCGAGGTCTGCACCATCGCGCGCTCCAGCAACGGCCCGAGCACCAGGCCCAGCACGAGCGGCGCGATGGGCAGGTCGAGCTCCTTCATCACCAGGCCGATCAGGCCGAAGACCAGCACGATCCAGACGCTGAAGATGTTGTTGCTGATCGAGTAGGCGCCGACGAGCGAGGTGATCAGGATGATGGGATACAGGTAGCGGTAGGGAATCCGCAGCATCTGGGCGAAGACCGGCGCGAGCGGCAGGTTCAGCACCAACAGGACCAGGTTGCCGATGAAGAACGACACCAGCAGGCCCCAAACCAGATCGGGCTGCTGCTCGAAGAGCAGCGGTCCCGGCTGCAGACCGTAGATGGTGAAGGCGCCCAACAGCACCGCGGTCGTGGCGCCGCCGGGGATGCCGAGCGCCAGCGTCGGGATGAAGTTCGCATTCGCGGCGGCATTGTTCGCCGACTCGGGGGCCGCGACGCCCTGGATCGCCCCCTTGCCGAACTGCCGGCGATTCGGGTTGATCTTGGACTCCAACCCGTAGGCCATGAAGGAGGCGAGAGTGGATCCGGCGCCGGGCAGCGTACCGAGCGCGAAGCCGATTCCCGTTCCGCGCGCGATGGCCGGGCCCGAGGAGAGCAGGTCCTTGCGGGAGATCATCATGTCGCGGAAGCGCGCGCGGATCGGTTCGGCCGCGCCGATCCGCAGTTGCCGGAGCACCTCGCCGACGGCGAAGAGGCCGATCATCACCTCCACGAACGGGATGCCGCCGAGCAGATCGACCGAGCCGAAGGTGAAGCGGGCGGTACTGAATCCGGAGGCGACGCCCACCGTGGAGATCAGCACGCCGAGGATCGCCATCGCCGCGCCGCGCAGGAACGCTCCGCCCTGGAAGGTCACGACGATCACCAGACCGAGCAGCATGATCGCGAGATTCTCAACGGGCCCGAAGTTCAGCGCGGCCTTGGCCAGCGCCGGCGCGACGGTGAGCAGGGCGAGCAGCGAGACGATGGCGGCGAAGAAGCTGCCGATCGCGGCGATCGCCAGTGCCGGGCCGGCGCGGCCCTGGCGGGCCATCTGGTACCCGTCGATCGTCGTCACCACACTGGATGCCTCGCCCGGGGTGGAGATCAACACCGAGGTGATCGTGCCGCCGTACTGGGCACCGTAGTAGATGCCGGCGAGCATGATCAGTGCGGTCACCGGGTCGAGCGCGAAGGTGAGCGGCAACAACACGGCGACACCGGTCGAGGAGCCGAGTCCCGGCAGCAGGCCGATCACGGTGCCCAACAAGACACCGATCACGCACCAGAGCAGATTCTGCGGCGTCAGGGCCGTCGACAGGCCCAACATCAGATTGTCGAGCATCTCAGCTCCCCCACAAGATTCCGGTCGGGAACGGCACCCCGAGGAACTTCTCGAAGACCGCCCAGACGGCGGCCATCACCACGACGGCGACCAGCGCTGCCTGCCACCAGCGACGCCGCTCGACGAGCAGCAGTACGGCGAAGATGAACAGCGTGAAGGCGATCATGAAACCGATGAAGTAGCCGACGATCACCGTGCCGAAGAGCAGTCCGACGACCGCGGCGAGCTGGCGGTTGCGTCGGGCCTGGCTGCGCCCTTCGGAGTCGATGTCGGGTACGCCGCCGCCGGCCGCGGCGCCGGCGCGGCTCGTGACGACGAAGTCGGCGACGGCGAGCACGGCCACCAGGGCGCCGGCGAGCGCCGGCAGCAGGCCGGGACCCACGCGCCCCTCGTCGTCGGTCAGGCCGTAACCGAGCCCGGCGATCACTGCGTACCCGCCGATGATCACCAGCAGTGCGGTCACCGCGCCGCGGGCGCGGTGCTGGATCGCGTTCATCGGGCCAACACCTCGCTCAGCGTGGCGTTGGAATCGTCGAGGAAGGCGCGGAAGTCGTCGCCGTAGGAGACATTCGGCTGCATCAGGTTCTCGTCGATGTAGGCCCGGTAGCCCGGGGTCTGTTCGTACTTGCGTGCCGCGTCGATCCAGTAGGTGCGGGCCTCCTCGGAGATGCCGCCGGGAGCGATCACGCTGCGGAACTGGGCGAATGCCACGTCGATGCCCTGCTCCTTCGCGGTCGGCACGTCCTTCAGCCGGTCGTCGGTGTAGCGCTCCTCCGAGGTCGCGCAGAGCGCCTTCAGGTCGCCGGACTCGAGTTGTCCGATCACCTCGCTGGGGCTGAGATTGGCGATCTGGATCTGGCCGCCGAGCAGCGCCGCGATCAGCTCGCCGCCGGACTCGAACGGCACCCGGTCGAACGTGACACCCTGGTCCTGTTCGATCAGCCGGAAGATCACCTCGTCGTGGCTGGTCGCGCCCGAGACACCGGCGAACATGTCCCGCTGGCGTACCGCATCGATCACGTCCGGACAGGTCTGGTACGGCGCATCGGCGGGGACGACGAGAAGGGTGTAGTCATCGCCGAGCTTCATGATCGGTGTGAACTTGGTGTAGTCGAACTGCACGTCCTGGGTCAGCGGCAGCGCCAGCAGCGCGGTCTCCGCGGGTAGCAGGACATTGCCGTTTCCGCGCTTGCCGAGGAAATAGGAGTACCCGACCGCGCCGGAGCCGCCCTCGCGATTCTCGACGGTGATCGTCGAGCCGGTGATCTCCTCCAGTCCGGAGGCGATCGCGCGGCCGGACGCGTCGCTGCCGCCGCCCGCGCCGAAGGGGACGAGCATGGTCACCGGTCCGCCGGGTATGAAGCGGCCGGTGGCGCCGCCGGCGCTGCCGCTGCAGGCGGCCAGCGCGATGGTCGTCAGTGCTGCCGCGGCCGCGACCGCCAGACGTCGTGCGATGGTGGACATCGTTGTCTCCCTGAGGCTTCTGCGGAGGTGTGGGTCAGGTGCGGGCGGCGGCGCGGGGGCGGCTGGCAACCGCGCGGGCGACCTCAAGGGCCCGCAGGTAGGCGCCGGGGTTCGCCTCGCCGCGACCGACGATGTTGAACGCCGTGCCGTGCGCGGGGGTGCAGACCGGGACGCTGAGCCCGCCGGCCATGGTCACACCGCGGTCGAAGCCGGTCAGCTTCATCGCGATCTGGCCCTGATCGTGATACATGGTCAGGACACCGTCGAACTCGCGGTGCTGCAGGGCCCGGATGAAGATGGTGTCGCTCGGGATGGGCCCTTCGACACGGATTCCGGCCTCTCGCAGCGCGGCGACGGCGGGCGCGATCAGGTCGCCCTCCTCGCTACCGTAGTTGCCGTTGTCGCCGGCGTGCGGGTTCAGGGCGCACACGCCGATCCGCGGGTCCGCGGTGCCGTCCGCGACCAGGACGTCACGCAGCAGCGTGGCCCGCTCGATGATCAACTGCTCGGTGATCGCGGCGGCCACCTTCGAGAGCGGGATGTGCGAGGTGACCCGGGCGGTGGTCAGCTCGGGCAGGATGTTCAGCTCGGTCGCGCGCGTGCCGTCGTCGAGAACGGTCTCGAACCAGTCCATCTCGTCGCGGCCGGGCATCTCGGCCAGGTGCAGCGAGGTCTTGTTCAGCGGCGCGAAGACCACGGCATCCGCGAGACCCTCCCGGACGAGCTCGAAGGCACGACGGAAGTTGGCGAGCACCCACTCGCCACCCTCCCGGCTCGCCTGCGCCCGGGGAAACCCCTGCTCGGGACGGGACGCGCCGTTGTCGATGAGCAGTGGGACCCCGGGCTGCGGTGAACGCGACCACGGGAACTCGACACCGGCGTCGGCCTGGGCCTGGGCAAGCTCGGCCTCGTCGGAGACCAGCAGATGGTCGGCGGCGCCCCGGACCCGCTCGTCGGCGAGCGCCTTGGCGACCAGTTCGGGGCCGACGCCGGCGGGGTCGCCGAGGATCAGCGCGATGCGCGGCTTGGTGGTGGTCATGCGTCCTCCCGGGTCGTGGGCAACGTGGCGATCAGGGATGCCAGGTATTCGCGATTGGCGGCCGCGACGCCGAGGCTGTCGCCGCCGTAGTGTTCGCAGGCGATCGGCCCTCGGTAGCCGGCCGCGTCGGCCATCGCGATCACGTCGCGGTAGTTGATCAGGCCGTCGCGCAGGGTGCTGGGCATCGAGGTGGCCCACGAGCCGTCACCGGCCTCGTCGCGCTGGTAGTTCTTGGCGTGCCAGTAGACGGCGTGCGGCAGGGTACGCCGGTAGGCCTCCCGCCAGTCCTCCACCGGCCGGTGCAGCCGGATCAGGTTGCCGACATCGGGATTCAGGCCGATCCCGTCGTGGTCCAGATCCTCGATCAGGCGTACCGCGTCCTCGGCGGTGCCGAGCAGGGTGTCCTCGTACAGCTCGAGCGCGAGTTTCATCCCCAGCTCGACGCAGTGATCGGCCAGCTCGCGCAGCCGCCGCACGGCGAGCGCCCGGGTCTGCGGGTCGGTCGGGTCCACCGGTCCCGGAGCGGTCCAGAACCACAGGGCGCGCTGCTGCGCGGGGGTCAGCGGGCGGTGCAGGCCGGTGGAGTAGATCGGCACCCCGAGCGCGGCCGCCGCGTCGATCGCGCGGTGGTGGTAGGCGAGATTGTCGGCCGAGCTCTCGGGATCGATGACGCTGCGACGCTGGATGTGCACCGCGCAGGCGTCGAGATGAGCCTCCTTGACCGCTTGGCCGAGCGCCGTGACCGCAGCGGGGTCGAGGTCGCCGATCGGCAACCAGATGTCGCCGAGTTCGAGGTGGTCGAAGCCGAGACCGCGGACCTTGGCCAGCTCGGCGAGCCAGAAGTCGGGGCCCGCATCGGCGACCGGGCGGCCGTGCCCGTCGACGGTCGCGAGCCCGAGCGAGCAGGCGGCCAGTGGCCACGGTGGCGTCTTCGGCATCGCGTTGGTCCCTTCGTCGGAATACACCGAGCATATTTCCTATAGGATCTGTGATTGTCAAGAGGCCGTGATCCCGATCCGCCGACTCAGTCGCTCTCCCGCCGCGCCCGCCGGCGTACCCCTTCCATGTGTGCACGCATCGCGTCGGCGGCGCCATCGCCACCGGCCTCGAATGCCGCCAGGATCGCGGCGTGCTCGGCAAGCGCCTCGGCGAGGTCGTAGTGCTCGGTGATGATCGTCTGCCGCATCCGGTGTACGTGGGCACCCAGATCGTCGGCCATCTGGGAGAGGAACCGGTTGGCCGCATGATCGAGAATCACCCGGTGGAATGCCCAATCGGCCTCGAAGATCTTGCGATGACCGGAATGATCATCCGCGACCGGTTCGGCGAGCAGCGCCGCGTGCTGCTCGTGGACCTCGCGCAGGGCTGGGGCGAGATCGACGGCTCCGCGCGCGGCCCGCTCAGCCGCGGCCACCTCCAGCAGCTCGCGCATCTCCAGCAGTTCGTCCATCTGGGCGCGGGTCAGTTGCTCCGCGACGCGATAGCCCTTCAGCGCGACGCGCTCGACGAGCCCCGTCCGCTCCAGCAGCACGAGGGCCTCGCGGACCGGTGTCTGCGAGACGTCGAGGTCTCGCGCCAGGCCGTCGATGCTCAGTCGCATACCGGGCGCCAACCGGGTCTCCAGCAGCATCGTCAGCAGACGCTCGTGCACCGCATCGCGCAATCCGCGCCGCTCGATCCCCGGCTCAGCCATGCCCGGAACGATAGCGAGCCGACCGGGCCGACGCCGGGTCCATGATCGAAACACCGACCCGGCGCCGTGCTCGGTCAGCGATTCGCGCCGCCCCGGCGACGGCCGTCGTCGGCGCCAGGATTCCAGTTGAGCACGCTGGCGCGCTCCAGGAACTCGTCGGACGAGATGTCGCCGCGGGCGAACCGCTCGGCGAGGATGGTGCGGGCATCGGCCTCCGGGCGGGCGGCCCAGGGCGGCGCCCCGAGCTTGCCGTTGCGGGCCAGGAAGAAGATCACCAGCGCGGCGGCGATCAGCAGCAGACAGAACATGAGTCCTCCAACGATGGGAAAGATGGGCGGGCCGGGAAAGTGACCCAGGCCGTCGAAACCGTGCGGTGTGTGTCGCATGCCAGAAGCGTCGCGCGGCGCGGGCGAGGAATCGTCAGCCCGGCGACGACACCTGCGCTACGTCCGGTGACGTAGCCGCGGCTACGCCCCTGCTCCGACGCGCGGCCCGGCGTGGCGAAATAGGCTCGGCGACGTGCACAGCGACCCAGCGGCCATGTCCGCCCCGGCCGGGCCGCGCGAGAACCGGGCCGTCCTCGTCGATGTCGCGCTCGCGCTGGTCATCGGCTGGATCCTCGGCGCCGCCGCCCAGGTGGCCCACTGGTCCGGACAGCTCGCGCCCGGGCGGCGCCACGGGCCAGACCAGACAGGGCCGGGTCCCACCGGCAACGAGGCTGGCCACGACTGGCCGCGCTGGGCCGAGGGCATGGGCCAACCGCCGCCCGGGGTGCCCTGGCCCGCGTTGATCGCCGCGGTGGTGATCCTGCTGGCCGTGGCGCTGCGCCGGGCGTACCCGCGTGCCGCGTTCGCCGGTGCGCTGGTCGGCGCGATCGGCTATGTCGCCGCCGGCGCCCCGTTCCCGGTGACCTTGATCCCGCTGGCGCTGTGCGGGTACGCCGTCGCGGGGCGCGAGCCGTTGCTGCGTTGGCTGCCGATCGGGGTGCTGGTGCTGCCGCTGGCAGTCGCCGGCTGGTGGCAGGAGGCGGCGGTCGGGCTCACCGAGCCCGGTCCGTACGGGGTGTTGTTGATCACCGCCGCCGTGCTCGCCAGCGCGACGATGCTGGCGCTGCTCCGGCGAGCGCGACGCGATGCGCACGACCGCGAGCGCCGCGAGGAGCTTCGCCAGGCGGCCCTCGGCGAGCGGCTGCGAGTCGCCCGCGAGGTGCACGACATCGTCGGGCACAGCCTGTCGGTGATCTCGCTGCAGGCGGGCGTCGCGCTGCGAGTGCTGGAGCGCCGGCCCGACGAGGCGGCCGCGGCGCTGCGCGCCATCCGCGGATCCAGCACCAGCGCGCTGACCGAGCTGCGGCAGACGATCGCCGCCTTCCGCGACGACCCCGGCCGCGGGCCGACCGCGCCGCCGCCCGGCCTGGACCGGGTGGACGAGCTGGCCGCCGCGCTGCGGGCCGCCGGCCGCGAGGTGACCGTCGAGCGGTGGCCGGACCCACTCGGTCCGCTGCCTGCCAGCATCGAACTGGCCGCCTTCCGGATCGTGCAGGAGTCGCTGACCAATGTGGTCCGGCACACCGACCGGGCCGGGGCGGCGGTGCTGCTGCGGCGTACCGGCGACGAACTGCTTGTCGAGGTGGCCGATGACGGGCCGCCGTTGGCCGCCGAACCGACGCCGGGCGGCGGCCTGCACGGGATGCGCGAGCGCGCCGAGGGCGCCGGCGGGACGTTCGCGGCGCGCCGCGGCGAGCGCGGCGGCTGGGTGGTCTCCGCGCGGCTGCCGATCGGGGAGGCCCCATGATCCAGATCGTGGTGGTCGATGATCAGCCGCTGATCCGGATGGGCCTGCGGGTACTGATCGACAGCGAGGACGACCTGGCACTCGCCGGCGAGGCCGGGGACGGCCGCGCGGCACTGGAAGTCGTCCGCCGGGTACGCCCGGATGTGATCTTGATGGACATCCGGATGCCCGGGATGGACGGTCTCGCCGCGCTCCGCGAGATCACGGCCGACCCCGCGCTGGCCACCACCCGGGTGATCATCCTGACCACCTTCGAGCTGGACGAGTACGTCTTCGCCGCCCTGCAGGCCGGGGCCGCGGGATTCTGCATCAAGGACGACGATCCCGAGGAACTGCTGCGCGCGGTACGCACGGTCGCCGCGGGCGAGTCGCTGCTCTCGCCGTCGGTGACCCGCCGGGTGATCGCCACCTTCGCGGGCCGGCCGAGCGCGCCGGTCGCGCGGAGTCCTCAGCTCGCCGAACTGACCGATCGCGAGCGGGAGGTGCTCGGACTGATCGGCGAGGGCTGCAACAACGACGAGATCGCCGAACGGCTCGTGATCAGCAAGGCGACGGCCCGCACGCATGTCAGCCGGGCCATGATCAAGCTCGGCGCGCGCGACCGGGCCCAGATGGTGATCATTGCCTACCAGGCGGGGCTGGTCGGCTAGAGCTCACGCCCGCCCGGCGACCAGTCCAGCGAGGTGCCGGCCGATCTGCACGCTCGCGGTGGCCGCGGGCGAGGGGGCATTGACGACGTGGGTGATCCGGGGGCGGGAGATGATCACGAAGTCATCGCTCGGCGTACCGTCGCGCAGCACGAGCTGTGCCCGGACCCCGGCCGGGCTGCGAACGAGGTCCCCCGGCGCGACCTCGGGCAGCATTCGGCGTACCCCGGCCAGGAACGCGGGCGGGACCAGCGAGCGGGTGGTCTCGGCGATGCCGTAGCGCAGGTGCCGGCGGGCGAGCCGCCAGAACCCGGGGAAGCGCAACGTGTCGGCGAGCTCGCGCGGCGCCAGATCACGCCGGCGATAGCCCTCGCGGGCCAGGGCGAGCACGGCGTTCGGACCGACGTGGACGTGCCCGTCGAAGCCGCGGGTCAGGTGGATGCCGAGGAACGGCAGATCCGGATCGGGCACCGGATAGACGAGGCCGTTGACGAGTTCTGGCCGGCGCAGCGTCCAGTACTCGCCCCGGAACGGCACGATCCGCAGCCGGCGGCGCTCGTCGTCGGGCAGCAGGCGGTCGCTGTACAGGCCGGAGCAGTTGATCACGTGATCGACGGCGATCTCGCCGCGGGTGGTCTGCAGCATCACGCCGCGGTCGGTCTCCAGCAGGCCGGTGACGGTTTCACCGAGGCGCAGGGTCGCGCCGCGATCGGTCAGTTCGGCGGCGAAGGCGCGGGCCAGGCCGGCGAAGTCGGCGACGCCGGTGGAGTCGACCAGCAGTGCACCGACGCAGACCAGGTGGGGTTCTCGCTCCCGGGCCTCGCCCGGGGTGATCTCGCGGACGGGTACGCCGTTGGCTCGCCCGCGTTCGGCCAATGCGCGCATCCGGGGCAGCTCGTCCGGGCGGGTGGCGACGACGAGCTTGCCGGTACGCCGGGCGGTCACCCCGAGCTCGGCGCAGAGCTCGAGCAGTGTCTGCGCGGCCTCGGTCGCGAAGCGGGCCTTCAGGCTGCCGGGTCGGTAGTACAGGCCGCTGTGGATGACCCCGGAGTTGTGGCCGGTCTGGTGCCGGGCCCAGCCGTCCTCCTTCTCCACGAGCACCACGCGATGGCCGCGGTCGGCGAGGGCCCGGGCGGTGCTCAGGCCGACGATGCCGCCGCCGATGATGCCGATCCTCGACGATTCCGGTTGCGCCACGGGGGCAAGAATAGGGCCCGGAATCAGCGGGGCAGGTGCCGCTTCGCGATGCGGGCCAGGGTGACGGCGCCGACCGCGCGCAACGGGTGCAGCGGATCCGGGTCGGCGGACCCGGTCGGACCCCCGAGCTCGGTGTGGGCGAGCGCGCTCATGATCACGTAGGCGTCGTTCCGGTCGAGCCCGTGCTCGGTGGTCAGCACGTCGAACAGCGACTCATAGGCCATCGTGATCGAGTCCTGGACCGGATCGCCCAGGCCAACGCAGACGATCTCGTCGCCGGTGTCCACCCGGGCCGCGCGGAGCGGAGCGAGACCGGCCCCGTCCTTGATCAGGTCGATCGTCACGCTGGCCCGGCCGGCGGCCTCGATGGCGATGAAGGACGACTCGCCCCTGCTCATCACCGCGTGCAGGTCGCCGATCGACAGCAGCGCGCCCGGCACCTGCACCGGCAGGTAGACCGTCGAGCCCGGGCGGGCGTCGGTGAGGTCCATGTTGCCCCCGGACGGGTAGCTCGGCATCACCGTCGACATCTCGCCATCGGCCGGCGCCACGCCGATGCAGCCGATCATCGGCGCGAACTCACAGGCCACCGCGTCGGTCAGTTGGACCCGGCCGTCGACGAGCGGCACCCGGCGTACCATCCACTCCTCGCCCATCGGGCCGGCCAGGGCGCCCACCCCCGGGATGTAGATCGACCAGCCGTATTCACCGAAGGTGATCTCCTCGATCTTCACGGCCAGCACGTCGCCGGGCTCGGCACCGGTCACGAACACGGGGCCGGTCACCGGATTCAGCGGCGCGTCGACCGCGGCGAGGTCGCGACGCTCCTCCATCTGGGCATATGCCGCATCATCGGTCTCGAAGGTGACGGTCTCGCCGGTCCCGGGCGCCACGGTCAGCACCGGTTCGCGGTCGGCGCGGAAGCCGGGGTAGGAACGGTCGCGGGTGATCAACAGGTCAGGCACTGGAGTCCTCCGTGGTTGCGGCGTGCTCGGGCAGGATCGAGGTTCCGTTGCGACGGTAGTAGAACATCACGACGACGCCGATCGCGAGCCAGACCAGGCCGCCGATCTTGGCCATCGGATCGGCGTTGATCAACACGAACCCGATGATGCAGAAGCCGACGATCGGCACCAACCAGTGCAACACGACGTTGCGCGAGTGCTTCCGCACGCCGTAGTAGGCGATCACCGAGACGTGCAGCAGCAAGAAGGCGGTCAGCGCGCCGAAGTTGACCAGCGCGGAGATCAGGTCGATCTGGCCGACGAAGAACAACCCGGCCACCAGGGTGATCCCGGCGATCAGGAAAATCGCTCGTTGGGGCACCTTGGTACGCGGGTTCACCTTGGCCAGGCCGGAGGGGAGCTGGCCGTCGCGGGCCATCGAGAACAGCAGTCGCGAGGTCGCGCTCTGGGCGGCGATGCAGTTGGCGATGCCGACCGCGAGCGCGTTCATGGCCAGGAAGGCGATCTCCCAGCCGGGGCTGGAGATGGACCCGACGATGCCGAAGAACGCGTTGTTGGTCTCGTCCTCGCTGAACTGGGTACGCCCGGGCACCAGAAGCGCCGCCAGCCAGGTCTGGGTGACGAAGAAGGTCGCGACGAGGATCAGGCCGCTGATCATGGCGATGCCGGCGGAGCGGCGCCCGCCCTTGGCCTCCTCGGAGAGGGTGGCGATCCCGTCGAAGCCGAGGAAACTGAGGACGGCGATGGACAGTGCGGCCGCGGCGAGCGCCGGGCTGAACTCGGCCGGGTTGAACAGCGGGGTGGTGGTGAAGCTGGCCCCGTTGACGCCGCGAGAGATGGCGGCGACGGCCATCACGACGAAGATCACCACGAAGATCAGTTCGGCGGCGAGGAAGATCCGGTTCACCACGGCGGTGAACGAGATGCCGAGATAGTTGATCACGGTGTTGATGCCCAGGAAGACGACGATCCACAGCGGCTTGGGCACTGCCGGGAAGATGCCCGACATCGACTCGGCGGCGAAGACGTAGAGCAGGGTCGGCACCAGCAGGTAGTCGAGCAGGATCGTCCAGCCGGCCAGGAATCCCAGCCGTGGGTCGAGGCCGCGGCCGACATAGGAGTAGACGGAGCCGGCGATCGGGAAGGCCCGAGACATCTGGGCGTACGAGATCGCGGTGAAGATCATCGCCGCCAGGCCGATCAGATAGACCAGCGGGACCATGCCCCTGGACTCGTTGAAGACGACGCCGAAGATGGCCCACGGCGCGATCGGCACCATGAAGACGAGGCCGTAGACGATCAGGTCCGCGGTCGACAGCGTGCGGTTCAGTTCCTGTCGATAGCCGAACTCGGCCAGTTCGGAGCCGTTCCTGCTCATTCCGCCTCCATCGAAAATGGTCTGCCAAGTAGTCCTATTGCGCGTAAAGGTATGGCATCTGGGCCATTTTGAGAAGAGCGACTAGAGTCACCGCGTGATGGAGCTCGGGAAGCCGGCCGTGTCGGGCGAGATCGCGCGCCGGTTGATCACGGCGATCAGCGTGGGCGCCTACTCGCCGGGCGAGCGGTTGCCGGCCGAGCGGGAGTTCGCCCAGCGGCTGGGGATCGCCCGGGACACCCTGCGCCAGGCGTTGCGCGAGGTCGCGGCGCTCGGGCTGGTCGAGGTACGCCGGGGTCGCGCGGGCGGCACCTATGTGACGATGCTCGACTGGGCCACGATCGCACCCCAGGTCGCCAAACACACCCTGGAGAACGAGTTGCCGACGATGCGGCAACTGTTCGACTTCCGTTGCCTGATCGAGGGCACCATCGCCCGGGCCGCGGCGCAGCGGCGCACGGCCCGCGACCTGACCAAGATCAATCGACTGTTGGCAGAGTTCCGCGCGTCGGATTCGATGATCACCGCGCGCACCCTGGACCGCCGACTGCACGGCGCGATCACCGCCGCGGCGCGCAATGAGCACCTGACCGACCTCAGCGCCCGACTGACGGCCCGCGTGACCCTTGGATTCGGCGCGGAACCCTACGAGCAGGGGTTCTTCGACCGGGCGCTGGCCGATCACGTGCGGCTGGTGGAGCTGATCAGCGCCGGCGACGCCGATGCGGCCGATCGCTGCGCGACCGAGCACTTCCGGATCACGTTGGAAACCATGCAGGCCGCGTTGCGCCGGGCGGTCCGCGCGTCGAACACCGGATCGTGAGACCGGTGCCGCCCGTGCGAGTCTGGGAGGGTGGCGTACCGGTACCAGAACCTGACGTCGGCGATCGCCGACCGGTCCTCGCCCCTGCGCCAGTATCTGGACGCGGAGTTCCCGCATGTGGCGCCGGTGCAGCGGGCGTACCGGGAATCCTCGGGCCCATTGCTCGTGGACGGTACGCCGGGCGTCGACCCCGCAACGCTCGGCGCGGCATTCGACCTGCGGCTGCGCTTCGTGCTGGCGCCCGATCAGGTGCCGGTCCAGGCGATGCAGGCCTTCCAGCGCAGCGCCGCGGCCGTCGAGGTGATCGGCGAGGTGGCCGACGCGGCCGCCGCCGCGCGCTCGGGCGATGAGGAGCTGCTGAGCCGCGCGACCTGGGCGCTGGCGCTGTGCGTGGAGGTGTACCGGTCGGGGCTGCGGCGCGGGTCGGTGCTGGAGCGGGTGATCGCGGGCGGCCGGTTCACCCCCGAGGTCCTGCTGGAGCTGGCGCCGCCGGGAGCGCTGCGGCAGCAGGCGAGGCTCGGTGAGGTCGCCGGGCAGGAACTGCTGCCGCAGCTGTCCGGGCGGGTGGCGGTTGGCCCGACCTTCGACGGGTCGGCGTACTGCCCCGCCGATGCCGACCTGATCAGCGGCGACCTGCTGCTCGAGATCAAGACGCGGCTTGGCGTACCGGACCGCAGGAGCGGGCAGCGCCACGACCGGCTGAGCGCGGCGGACCTGTATCAACTGCTGGGGTACGCGCTGTTCGATCACTCCGATGCCTACGCGATCCGGCGGCTCGGGCTCTACTCCGCGCGCTACGGGCACCTGGCCGAGTGGGGGCTCGGCGCGCTGGCGAACGAGTTGGCCGGGCGACCGGTGGACCTCGCCGCCGAGCGGGCCCGGGTCTGGGAAATGCTGGGGTCCCCGCAGGGCGGCGCATCGGAGCCTCGCGGCCGTGGCGCCTGATGTTCCACTCGGGAGGGCCCGTTCCGCGGCCGACGGCGCAATCGCGCGGCGCGGACCGGCCGGTCCGCGCCGAGTGGAGCATCTCAGGCGCCGCCGGGATGCCCGGGGAGCTCCACCCCGGCCCGCAGCAGGACGCCCCGCCCGTCGCGACGCCACTGCCGCTCGCTCGCGTCGGTGTAGGTCATCGCAGACACCTGCCAGGTGGGCTTCTTCATGATCGGGCGGATGAGCCAGTCCTGTCGCAACTGCTCGATGTCATCGGGAAATCCCCAGTGATAGCGGTCGGCTTCGCGGCGCTCCACGTAGAAGGTGCCCGGAGGCAGGATCGTCAGGCGCAACCGCGGTTCGGGCTGTCCGTCCTGACGCGTGGCGAAAATCTCCACCGAGTAGACCGGGGCATCGGACAGGTTGACGATGACCATCCCGCGGCCGACCACCTCCCCGGAGGCGGGATCCACCGCAACGGCCACCCAGCCGAAGACACGGGTGGCCTGCGCGCGCTCGGCCTGCTCCCTGGCCTTGTCATCCCGGGCCTGCTCGATCCGGTAGACACCGCGCGCCGTCAACGCCGCCCAGAAGGCCGCGCCGAGCGCGAACACGGACGTCACCGCGGTCAGCCACTCCATCAATCGCCCCAATCGATTCCGATTCGAGCCCCTGCGTCAGGATGCCAGAGCGGCCGGAGACAGAACGCAAAACTCCCGACCGGATCGTTCCCGGTCGGGAGTGACTGAAGCCCCGTTGTTGCTTCTTTGTCTGCTTGTTTGTTTGTGCGCGAGAGAGGATTTGAACCTCCACGCCCTTTCGGACACTGCCACCTGAAGACAGCGCGTCTGCCGTTCCGCCACTCGCGCGTGCTCATCCCTGAGCGAGGACACACGTTAGCAGACCGCGCGCGCCTCCCCAATTCTCGCCGGGGATCTCACACCCCGCGGTAGGCGCAGCCGAGCAGTTCGGCGGCCGCGCGCAGCGTTGCCGCGTGGTGCCCGGTGGTCAGCACCCAGTGGTGTCCCGTGCCCGTGGCCGACCAGTCGTCGACCCACTCACCCGGGTCGCGGCCGAAGTGGACCCGCGAGGTGGTGTTGCCGATCCGCATCAGCGGCCCGGGAACCACCTCGCCCTGCGCCGCAATGAAGGTCAGCGAGCCGTCGCGCTCCTGGCCGAGGGAGAAGGTGGTCACGGGCCCGGCCGTCACGTCGAACTCGACCGAGACCCCGTAGCCGCGCTTGCCGTGGTAGACGCCGAGCCCGCGCAGCAGCGGCTGCCGCGAGGCGACCCGCAGGTGTGCCGGACCGTCGTGGCCCATCTCGACGACATCGTCGTCGAAGTTCAGCGCCTGCAGCTCGGTGAAGGAGCCACCGGCGCCGAGAGCCTCGGCGATCAGCATGGCGACGCTGGTCCGCAGTTCGTACTCCCCCGCTGCCGGTACGCCGCGCGCGGTGAGCAGCGATGCACCAAGAATCATCCCCGCCCCGAGCCGCTCGTGCAGCTCGCCGGCCAGGCCGCGGTGGTAGTAGGCCAGCGAGTCCAGCGAGAAGTCGTCGACCAGCCGGTCGAGGCCCAGCGAGACACGCGCCGCCCAGTCCAGATCGCCCGGGTCGACCGAGCCGTCCAGCTCGAAGATCGACGAGGCCGCGGCAACCCGCTCGGCGGCGGCCGCGTCGTCGACCTCCGCGACCCGTTCGCGTAGGTCGTCGAACTCCAGCACCTCGACATGGCTGCCGAAGGTCGCCGGGAGCCGGGTCAGATCGGTCGACACGTCGAGCATCCCCGGATACAGGTGCCCCATCAGGCCGTGCCGGGCCCGGCGCAGCGCGGCGCGCGCCTTCGCTGCCCGCAGCCAGGCGTCGATCCGGGCCCACGCCCGATCCGACCCGAGGTGGCCGGTGACCGAGCGGAAGTCGATGCCGGCCCGCCGGAAGACGCTCGCCACCTCGGGCACCGAGCACTGACCGCAGTAGGCCAGCCACTCCCCCGTGCCGAACCGCGCGTGATCCATCCGCGGCCCGGGCTGCAGGTCGATGATCAACACCGGCGCGCCCGCCTGCTGCGCGATCGGCAGGACCATGTCGCTGGTCAGGTAGGTGGCGAGATTGATCACCACCAGATCGCAGTCCGCGGCCCGCAGGCGCGCGGCCGCCGCCCGGCCCTCGGTCGCGTCGGAGATGAACCCCGCGTCCACGACGCGGGCATCGGCCTCGGTGAACCGGCGGACGATCTCGGTCTGGGCACGCTGCAGCTCGGGCAGCAACTCCGGGAACTGCGGCCAGTACGCCCCGAGCCCGCCGCCGACGATGCCGATCACCGGCTGCGGGAAGTCGCGGCGGCGTACCAGCGGATCGCCCGATTCCGGCACGTCGAGCCGCTCGGTGGCCGTCATCGGGCCGCACCCGCGGTGTTGCCCCGAGCCTCGAGATTCTCCCCGTACCGTTCGAACTCGATCTGCTCCAGGCTCTTGCCTTGAGTGTTCGGCGCGAACAGCACGCCGATCAGCAACGCCACGACGAGCAGCGCGATCATGATCACACCGACGAACGGTACGCCGCGGGTGGCGAGCAGCGTCGGGAACCAGTAGCTCAACAGGCCGACCACGATGCGGGCCAGGCAGAACAGCACGCCCTGCGCGCTGGCCCGGTAGCGGGTGGCGAACAGCTCGGCCGTCCACAGGCCGTAGAACGCCTGCGCGCCGATGCCCGCGGAGACGCCCCAGAGCACGGCGAAGGCGATCAGCATCGGGCCGGTGACGTGGGCGAAGACGAGGATCAACCAGGCCGCAACACCGAGTGCCGCGCCGATGCCGTAGAGCAGGCGGCGGCTCATCCGGTCGGCGAGCAGCATGAAGCCGAAGTAGGTCGCGGCGACGGTGCAGCCCCACAGCAGCACCTGCAACAGATTCTGGGTGGTGGGGCTCTCCACTCCCGCGGTCTCGTAGACCCGAGGCATGAAGATGCCCATCTGGCCCGCCACCGCGCCCCAGATGGCGTACACGCCGAACAGGAAGATCAACGCGGTGATGTTCTGTTTGCGGCTGAGCAGCGCCTTCAGGCCGGCGAGCGGCGACATGGACACGCCGGGCCGGCGGCTCTCGGACCAGATCCGCGATTCCGCAAGCCCGCGGCGCACCCACCAGGTGATGAACGCGACCACGAACAGGTGCGCGAAGATCAACCGGCTGCCGAACAGACCGAGCGGAACCAGCACGGTCGCGATGGCGAAGACCAGGAACGGTCCGAGCGACCAGGCGAGCTGGGCCATCCCGACATGACGAGCGCGCTGCTCGGCCGGCGCTTCCTCGGCGATGTAGGTCCACGCGACCGGTACGCCGGCGCCGACCGCGATGCCGGTCAGCAGCACGCCGACGATCAGCATCCATGGCGCAACCGCGAAGATCACAAAGGCCGTGCCGATCATGTAGAGCACAAGATCATAGGTGTAGATGAACTTACGTCCGAACCGATCGCCGAGCGGCCCGCCGATCAGCGCGCCGATCGCCGAACCGAACGCGTTCGCGCTGATCGCCGCGATGAATCCCACCGCGAGGTTGTCGAAGCCGAAGTACTCCTGCCAGAAGGTCAGGCTGGTCGCCAACGCGATGATCGAACCGGCCTCGATGTAGTTCGACATCGCGACCGCGATCGTCGCGCGCCAGCCGCGCAGCCTGGCCTTCGCAGGTTGGTTTGTGCTCATCTCGACACGTCCTTGTGTTTCGACCAGAGGTTCTGGTGTTGGGGCTGATTCAGGCGAGGTGGAAGTAGATCGGCAAGAACTCGGGACCGGTGCCCGGCACGAAGTACCTACCCATCGACTCCTGCCATCGGGCATTGATCTGTGAGCCGGCCATCGCCGCGACCGCGGCCTCGGCGTCGTCGGCCTCGAAGTAGCCGACGACGAGACCGTCGGCCTCGCGGATGAACAACGAGTAGTTGCGCCAGCCGGCCGCGCTGAGCGCCTCGAGCATCTCCGGCCAGACCCGTTGGTGCTCGGCGACGTAGTCCTCGATGGCCTCCGGGCGGATCCGCAACAGCAGGCAGGCCCGCCCCCGAGCGGTCTCCGACGAGACGGCCGTCCGCGCGTTCGCCACGGTCCAGGACCGCGTCATCGCAGCCTCCCTCCCTCGGATGCGCCGACGCTAACGGAAATATTGAGTCGTTTCAATAGGCGATCCGGAGCCGCCGTCCGCGGCGGTGGTGAGACCCCTCAGCCGGGCGGTGCGGCCGAGGCGCGCACCACGAGCTCGGGGGTGAACAGGATCTGCCGGGGACGCCCGCGCTCCAGCAACAGGCCGGCCGCCTCGGCTCCCATCCGGTAAGTCGGTTGGCGTACCGAGGTGAGCGGCACGGCGAGCTCGCCGGCGAAGGCGACGTCGTCGTAGCCGACCACCGAGAGGTCCGCGGGAACGGACACCGCCCG
This sequence comes from Naumannella huperziae, assembly GCF_054073625.1. Classification (NCBI taxonomy): domain Bacteria; kingdom Bacillati; phylum Actinomycetota; class Actinomycetes; order Propionibacteriales; family Propionibacteriaceae; genus Naumannella; species Naumannella huperziae. The sequence continues at coordinate 383,927 of NZ_JBSXPH010000001.1, forward strand.
CTCGCGGGCGGCTCGCATCACGCCCAACGCGAGCAGGTCGTTGACACAGAACACGGCGGTCAGCTCGGGATGATCATCGAACAACTGGAGCATCGCGCCGTAGCCGTTGGCGGCATCCATCGCGGCCACCTCGATCTCGACCAGGTCGGCATCAGGGTCGCCGCCGGCCGCCGCGATCGCCTCCCGCGCGCCGTCGTGGCGATCGCGGCACTGCTTGATGTCGAGCGAGCCGTTGAGGAAGCCGATCCGCCGATGCCCGAGCCCCAGCAGGTGATCCAGCGCGATACGCCCGCCCGCGACGTCGTCGGAGGCGACCGCGTCCAGGCCCAGACCGGACGGCCGATGATCAAGGAGGACAACCCGCGTCCCCTGGTCGAGCAGGATGCCCAGATTGTCACCGGTGCCGCGCGACGGCGTGACCAGTACGCCCCGCAGGCGCTGCTGCGCGAACTGCTCCAGGACCCGGCGCTCGCGATCGGGATCGGCATCGGAGGAGCTCAGCGCCATCGTCAGTCCGGCCTCGATCAACCGGTCCTCCACGCCCCGAGCCATCTCGGTGAAGAAGGGGTTCGCGATGTCCAGTACGAGCATGCCGGCCGTCCTCGACGCTCCCTCGCGCAGTTGTCGGGCCGACGCATTCGGCACGAAGCCGAGCTCGACGATCGCCTCGTGCACCCGCTCCCGCGTTCCGGCGGAGACGATCTCGGGCCGGTTGAGCACATTGGAGACCGTGCCGACCGAGACGCCGGCAACGCGCGCCACGTCACCGATACGTGCCTTCGTCGCGTCGCCCATCACCCTCCGCTCCGGATCTTGCGGGGCCCAATCAAATCTGATTGAATCGTTTCACACCAAGTGGGCCACGCCCCACCGAGGACGACGAAGGAGCCGTCATGGCATACGCCGCCCCGGAGCTCGCCGACCTGGACCGCGCCGCGCGGGCCGCGCTGGACGCCCAGACCATCGAGCTGCCCTCGTGGGCGTTCGGCAATTCCGGTACGCGGTTCAAGGTCTTCACCAGCCCCGGCACGCCGCGCGACCCGTTCGAGAAGATCGCCGACGCCGGCCAGGTGCACGCCCACACCGGGATCGCGCCGCGGGTCTCCCTGCACATCCCGTGGGACCTGGTCGACGACTTCGGCGCGCTCGCCGCACACGCGACCGAGCACGGCGTCGCGATCGGTGCGATCAACTCCAATGTCTTCCAAGACGATGACTACAAGCTGGGTTCGCTGTGCAATCCGTCGGCCCGGGTACGCCGCAAGGCCGTCGATCACCACCTGCGCTGCATCGAGGTGATGCGGGCCACCGGCTCGACCGACCTGAAGATCTGGCTCGCCGACGGGCTCAACTACCCGGGCCAGGATGATCTTCGTCAGCGCCAGGACCGTCTCGCCGAGGGCCTCGCCGAGATCTATGCCGGGCTGGACGACGGGATGCGGCTGATCCTTGAGTACAAATTCTTCGAGCCGGCCTTCTATGCCACCGACATCCCGGACTGGGGCACCGCCCTGCTGCACTGCAGCGCGCTCGGCGAGCGCGCGAAGGTCGTGCTCGACACCGGCCACCACGCCCCCGGCACCAATATCGAGTTCATCGTCGCCCAGTTGCTGCGGGTCGACCGCCTCGGCGCCTTCGACTTCAACTCCCGCTTCTACGCCGACGACGACCTGATGGCCGGAGCCGCCGACCCGTTCCAGTTGTTCCGGATCATGCACGAGCTCGCCCGCGCCGGGGCCCTGGCGCCGGGCTCGATGATCAACTTCATGCTCGACGAGTGCCACAACATCGAGGACAAGATCCCCGGGCAGATCCGGTCCGTGCTGAACGTGCAGGAGGCCACGGCGAAGGCGCTCCTGGTCGACGCCGCCGCGCTCGCCGCCGCACAGCGCGACGGCGACGTGCTGGGCGCCAATGCCGTACTGATGGACGCCTACAACGCCGATGTGCGGGGACTGCTCGCCGACTGGCGCACCGACCGCGGGCTGCCCGCCGACCCCATGCGGGCCTTCGCCGAGTCCGGCCACCTCGCCAAGATCGCGGCCGAACGCACCGGCGGCACCCAGGCCGGCTGGGGCGCCTGAGCGCCCGGCGTACCCACCGATTCCTCCCACCGAACCGATCCGGAAGGACCCACCCGACCATGACCAACCAGGCCGTCACCGACCTGCTCGCGCGCTCCAACCGGCTCGGCTCCGACCCGCGCAACACCAACTATGCCGGCGGGAACGCGTCGGCCAAGGGCACCGAGACCGATCCCGCCACCGGCGCCGACGTCGAACTGATGTGGGTGAAGGGCTCCGGCGGCGACCTGGGTACGCTCACCGAGCCCGGCCTGGCGGTGCTGCGCCTGGACCGGCTCCGGGCCCTGACCGGCGTCTACTCCGGCGTCGAGCGCGAGGACGAGATGGTCGCCGCCTTCGACTACTGCCTGCACGGCAGGGGCGGCGCGGCGCCGTCGATCGACACGGCCATGCACGGGCTGGTGGACGCGGCCCATGTCGATCACCTGCACCCCGATGCCGGCATCGCGATCGCCACGGCCGCCGACGGTGAGCGGCTGACCGCCGAGATCTTCGGCGACAAGGTGGCGTGGGTGCCGTGGCGGCGGCCGGGATTCCAACTGGGGCTGGACATCGCCAAGATCAAGTCCGAGAATCCCCAGGCGGTCGGCGTGATCCTCGGCGGCCACGGGATCACCGCCTGGGGAGACACCTCCGCCGAGGCCGAGGCGAACTCCCTGTGGATCATCCGCACCGCCCAGGCCTATCTCGACGAGAACGGCTCCGATCAGCCCTTCGGCGCCCCCCGCGACGGGTTCGGCGCCCTGCCCGAGGATCGCCGCCGGGCCAAGGCCGCGGCCCTGGCTCCCCACCTGCGCGCGGTCGCGTCCGCCGATCGGCGGATGGTCGGCCACTTCACCGACAGCCCCGAGGTGTTGGACTTCCTCGCCGGGGAGAAGCTCGGGGCGCTGGCCGAGCTCGGCACCTCCTGCCCCGACCATTTCCTGCGGACCAAGATCAAACCGCTCGTCCTCGACCTGCCCGCCGATGCGCCGATCGAGGAATGCGTGGCGCGCCTGGCGGAGCTGCACGAGGCGTACCGGGCCGACTACCGCGCCTACTACGAGCGGCACGCGACGGCGGACTCCCCGGCCATGCGCGGCGCCGATCCGGCGATCATCCTCGTCCCCGGCGTCGGCATGTTCTCCTACGGCAAGGACAAGCAGACCGCGCGGGTGGCCGGCGAGTTCTATGTCAACGCGATCAACGTGATGCGCGGCGCCGAGTCGGTCTCGACCTACGCGCCGATCGACGAGGCGGAGAAGTTCCGGATCGAGTACTGGGCACTGGAGGAGGCCAAGCTCGCGCGGATGCCGAAGCCGCGCAGCCATGCCGGCCGGATCGCCCTGGTCACCGGAGCCGCGTCCGGGATCGGCAAGGCGATCGCCGCCCGGCTCGCCGCCGAGGGCGCATGTGTCGTGATCGCCGACCTCGATCCCGCGCAGGCGCGCGAGGCCGCTGCCGAGCTGGGCGGCCCCGACACCGCCGTCGGCGTGGCCGCCGACGTGGCCGACGCCGAGGCCGTCCGCGCCGCGGTCAACACCGCACTGCTCGCCTTCGGTGGGCTCGACCTGGTGATCAACAACGCCGGCCTGTCGATCTCCAAGCCGCTGCTGGAGACCACCGAGTCCGACTGGGACATCCAGCACGAGGTGATGGCCAAGGGCGCCTTCCTGGTCTCTCAGGCCGCGGCCCGGGCCATGATCGAACAGCGCCTCGGCGGCGACCTCGTCTACATCTCGTCGAAGAACTCGGTCTTCGCCGGCCCGAACAACATCGCCTACAGCGCCGTCAAGGCCGACCAGGCCCATCAGGTACGCCTGCTCGCCGCCGAGCTCGGCGAGCACGGCATCCGCGTCAACGGGATCAACCCCGATGGCGTCGTCCGCGGTTCGGGCATCTTCGCCGGGGGGTGGGGCGCCCAGCGCGCGGCCGTCTACGGCGTACCCGAGGACGAGCTCGGCGCGTTCTATGCCCAGCGCACGTTGCTCAAGCGAGAGGTGTTGCCCGAGCACGTGGCCAATGCCGCGGCCGCGCTCACCTCCGACGAGTTCAGCCACACCACGGGCCTGCACGTGCCGGTCGACGCCGGCGTCGCCGCGGCCTTCCTGCGCTGATCGGAGCCTGTGGTGATCAATCCCCGGGTCTTCGGCGCGATCGACATCGGGGCCTCCGGCGGCCGCGTGATGGCGGGGATCGTCGACGCCCGGCGGGTCGAGCTCGTCGCGGTGCACCGCTTCGCCAACGGGGCGGTACGCCGCGACGGCCACCTGCGCTGGGAGCTCGGCCGCCTGCTCACCGAGGTCGAGCGCGGATTGGCTGCGCTGGCCCGCGACTTCCCGCAGACCGAGTCGATCGGGATCGACACCTGGGCCGTCGACTACGGGCTGCTGGACGCGGCGGGCCGGCCGCTGGCCGATCCGATCGCCTATCGCGACGAGCGCACGGCGACCGCCGTGCCGCGCGTCGATGCCGCCGTGGACCGGGCCCGCCAGTACGCGATCAACGGCCTGCAGCACCTGCCGTTCACCACCCTCTACCAACTCGATGCCGAACGTGACGGGCCGCTGTGGGACCGCGCCGCGCACATCGTCCTGCTGCCCGATCTGATCGCCCACCACCTGACCGGGGCGCTGTCCACGGAGGCCACGAACGCCTCCACCACCGGCCTGGTCGACGTGCGCACCGGCGACTGGTCGGGCGAACTGCTCGCCGCGCTCGGGATCGATCCGGGATTGCTGCCGGCGATCGAGCAGCCCGGCACAGTGCGCGGGCGGTTGCGCCCGGAGCTGGCCCGCCGGCTGGGTCTGGGCGCCGCGGTGACCACCGTCGGCTCCCACGACACGGCCTCGGCCGTCGTGGGCGTACCGGCCGCGGATCACGATATCGCCTTCGTGTCGTCCGGTACCTGGTCGCTGGTGGGTGTCGAGTTGGACGCGCCGGTGCTGGACGAGGCCAGCCGCGCTGCCAACTTCACCAACGAGCGCGGCGTGGACGATCGGATCCGCTACCTGCGCAATGTCGGCGGGTTGTGGCTGCTGCAGGAATGCCTGCGCGCGTGGGGCGTCTCGGGTACGCCGGCCGCGCTGCTCGCCGAGGCCGGGGCGCTGCCCACGGGCGGCGGGGTGATCGACGTCGACGACGCGGAGTTCATCGCGCCGGGCGAGATGCCCGAGCGGATCGCCGCGGCGCTGCGACGCGATGGTTGGCCCGAGCCCCGCACGCGGGCCGAGACGGTGCGGGTGATCCTCGACTCCCTCGCCGGGGCCTATGCCCGGACCATCGAGCAGGCCTCGGCGCTGTCCGGGCGCCGCGTCGCGACCGTGCACGTGGTCGGCGGGGGCGCCCAGAACGAGGCGCTGTGCCGGCTCACCGCCGCGGCGACCGGCCGGGAGGTGGTGGCGGGCCCGACCGAGGCGACCGCGCTCGGCAATGTGCTCGTCCAGGCCCGCGCCCACGGCGCCGCGCCGGCGACCCTGGAGGAGATGCGCGCGGGCCTGGCGGCCGGCCAGGAGCTGCGCCGCTACGCGCCCGCCTGAGCCATCATCCCGACTGGGCCACGATCCCGACTGGCCCACGATGATGGTGGGCCACAATGATCCGGTGACCGAACTGCCCCAGCTCGACGCGGCGGAACAGCGCATCCTCGGCAGCCTGTTGGAGAAGGAGCTCACGGTCCCGGGCTCCTACCCGCTGACGCTGAACGCCGTGCGTACCGCCGCCAACCAGACCTCCAGCCGCGAACCCGTCACCGACTACGACGAGCGCACCGTCAACGAGACCCTGAAGCGGCTGCGCGATGCCGACCTCGTCACCACCACCTGGGCCGGCGCCGGCCAGCGGGCGGTGAAGTTCGCCCAGACCATCGCCCACCGTGCTGGCTGGACGCCGGCCCAGCGGGCGCTGCTGACCGTGCTGTTGCTCCGCGGCCCGCAGCCGGCAGGCGCGCTGAAGACCCGCACCGAGCGCCTGTACGCCTTCGACGACCGCGCCGCCGTCGAGACCGAGCTCGCCGCGATGGCCGCCGCCGAGCAGCCGCTGGTACGCCAACTGCCACGCCAGGCCGGGCAGCACGACCCCCGCTGGATCCACCTGCTCGGGCCGGTCGAGCACGCCGACGGCGCCGCCCCGGCCGAGCCCGCGGCCGACCTGGACACCGTGCTCGCCGCCGGCGGGCCGGCCCGCGATGACCGGGTCCGGGCCGCCTACGGCACGGTAGCCCGTTCCTATGCCGACAACTTCGACGACGAGCTCGCCGACGGCGAGCAGAGCCTGCCGTTCGAGCGTTGGCTGCTGGACCGGATCGCGGCCCTGGCCGGCGACGCGCCGATCGCCGACGCCGGCTGCGGACCGGGCCACGTCACGGCGTACCTGAATCGCCGCGGCGCGCACGCGACCGGCATCGACCTGACCGAGGAGATGGTCGAACAGGCCCGGGAGCGCCACCCCGAGGGCGACTATGCCGTCGGTGACCTGCGCCAACTGCTCCGCCCGACCGGCGCGGACGGCTGGGGCGCGGTACTCGCCTGGTACTCCCTGATCCACCTCGCCGGCTCCGAGCTCGCGCCCGCGATCGCCGCGCTGGCCCGCCCGCTGCGGCCGGGCGGTTGGCTGCTGGTCGCCCTGCACGCGGGCGCGGAGGTGATCGGCCTCGACCGCTGGTTCGGCCACGCCATCGACCTGGACTTCGTCCTGCACCCGCCGGATTCCGTCCGCGCCGCGGCCGAGGCGGCCGGGCTGACCGACATCGAGTGGTACCTGCGCGGCCCGCAGGCCGGCGAGACGACCACGCGCTACTACCTGCTCGGCCGCCGAGCGCCCGAACCCGGCGCCTGATCCGCCGCGCGGGTAGCGGCAACTGTGCCGTTCACTGCGGCCCCATTAGTATCGACGCCGGTGGGTACGCTCGTCGGGTGTCCGCGCGTCGCGCCGGCCGGCCGTAGCGCGGCCGACCCGGGGGTTTTCCGCAGCCATCGAGAAGGAGAGGAGGAGAGATGAGCGTGTTCGACCGCTTCGAGAAGCGGATCGAGGGAGCGGTCAACGGCGTCTTCGCGCGCGCCTTCAAGGGCGACGTGCAGCCCGTCGAGATCGCCGCCCGCCTGCAGAAAGAACTCGACTCCAAGGCCCAGATCCTCTCCCGCCACCGCCGGCTCGTGCCCAACGAGTTCGTCATCGAACTGTCCCAGCACGACTACGACCGGCTCACCCCCTACGGCAAGAAGCTGACCGCGGAGATCATCCCGGAGTTGCGCGGCCACGCCGGCAACATGGGCTATGAGTTCAACGGCCCGATCATGTTGCACTTCGATCTCGACGAGGACCTGCCGACGGGCCGGTTCAACGTCTCCTCCGAGGCCGTGGCCGAGGTGGACGGCAATGCCGGTGTCGCGGCCGAGCCGGTGACCACCGGCAGTCTGCGCCGCACCCGGCTGGTGCTCGAGGTGAACGGCATGCGGCACCCGCTGAACCCGCCCGGCTTCACGATCGGCCGCGGCTCGGATGCCGACCTGCGGATCAACGACCCGGGCATCTCGCGCCGCCATGCGCGGGTCCAGGTCGGCGGCTCCGGGCTGGACCTGACCTACACGATCACCGACCTCGGTTCGACCAACGGCATCAGCGTGAACGGCGAACGGGTGCGCTCCGCGGAGCTACGCGACGGCACCCGGATCGAGATCGGCAACACCCGGATGCTCGTTCACGCGCCCTCGGGGCAGTAGATGGGTTCGGCGATCGCCGTCACCGTGATCAAGGTGGCCTTCCTCGCGCTGCTGTGGATCTTCATCCTGATCTGCGCATCGATCATCCGGACCGACATCTTCGGCCGCAAGGTCGCCACCGCTGACCTGCCGCACGCCGACCTCGACGAGCCCCGCCGCGGCCGGCGCCGCCAGCGCGGTGCACCGCGCCGGGTGGTGATCACCAACGGCCCGCAGGCGGGCATCGAGGCCGACCTCGCGGGCGGCGTGGTACGCATCGGCCGCAGCTCGGACTGCCAACTGATCCTCGACGACGACTACGTCTCGACCCGGCACGGCCAGGTGACGGTACGCCCGGACGGCATCATCGTCGCCGAGGACCTCGGCTCCACCAATGGCACCTATGTCAACGGGCAGCGGATCACCCAGCCGACGCAGCTCACCCCCGCCGACACCTTGCGGATCGGGCGTACCCAACTGAAGCTGGACAGCTGATGAAGCTCAGTTTCATCGCGCACTCCGAGACGGGCCCAGTCCGCAAGAACAACCAGGACTCGGGGTACGCCTCACCGCGGCTGCTGGTGGTGGCCGACGGGATGGGCGGCGCGGCGGCGGGTGATCTTGCCTCCGCGGTCGCCATCGACCAGTTCCGCCGGGTGGACGAGCGTGCCGCCGCCGATCGTGATCACACCCTGCGCGGCGAGGACATGTTGGCGCTGCTGGCGGGCGCGATCACCCGCGCCAACGACAAGATCGCCGATCTGGTCGCCGACGACCCCGAGCTCGAAGGGATGGGCACGACCGTCTCGGCGTACCTCTTCGACGGCGACCGGCTGGCGCTCGCCCACATCGGCGACTCCCGCGCCTATCTGATGCGCGACGGCGAGCTGCGGCGTACCACTCATGATCATTCCTGGGTGCAGTCGCTGATCGACGAGGGCAAGATCACCGAGGAGGAGGCGGCCACCCATCCGCACCGGAATCTGTTGCTGAAGGTGCTGAACGGCCAGGCCGCGACCGAGCCCGACCTGGAGTTGGTCGACATCGAGCCCGGGGACCGGTTGCTGATCTGCTCCGACGGGCTGTCCGGGCTGACCGATGACGAGTCGATCACCCGCGCGATGCGCCGGCCGGAGCTGACCGACGCGCTGGACGAGCTGATCGACCTCGCCCACGCCGGCGGCGGCATCGACAACATCACCATCGTGCTCGCCGACGTCCAGGGCGATGAGGAGCGGCCAGCGGCGACCGGCACCGGCGAGGCCGCGGTAGCGCCGCTGGGCGAGCCCGTGACCAATGACGACGGCACCGAGGACACCCTGGTCCGCACGCCCCCCGCCGTGGGCGCCGGCTCCGACGCGCCCGCCGAGGCGCTCGAACCGATCGTGCTCGGCGCGGCGACCGAGCGCGCGATCCCGGCCGTCCGGCACCGCACGGCGGCCGAGCGCGCGGCTGCCGAGTCCGACGAACAGTTGCTGGTCGAGTCCGAGCGCGACGACGAACACGAGCGCTATGCACCGACCAGCCCCCCGCGGCGGCGCTGGCTGCGGATCGCCCTCGGCGTGCTCGCCGCGGTCGTCCTGCTCGGCATCGGCGCGCTGGCCGGCAATGCCTGGATCGGTACGCAGTACTACGTCGGGGTGGCCGGCGAGAACGTCGCCATCTACCGCGGCCTGCCCGATGACGTGGCCGGCGTACCGCTGTCCCAGGTCTCGGAGGTGACCGAGACCCGGGTCAGTGACCTGCCCCGCTACTTCCGCGACCGGGTCGCGGAGAACATCCGCGCGAGCGACCTGCCCGGTGCCCGGAACACGGTCGCGGAGCTGCGCGCGGCCGCCGAACTGTGCATCGCCCAGCGCAACACCGAACCACCGCTCAATCCGCAACCGACCCCGACCGCGCCGCCCGGCCCGACGCCCGGGACCGGCGAGTCGGTGGCGCCGGGCGCATCGCCGAGCGCCGGCGCGACGCCGGCCCCCCGGGACACGGGCAGCGCCAACCCGAGTCCGACCACCACCAGCCCGACCCCGGGCGTCACGCAGGAATGCGGATGAGCGCCGCGACCGCCGAGGCGGGCACCACCGTCGTCTACCACAAGCGCCGCAATGTCGAACTCGCGATGCTGCTGCTGGCCTGCGGGATCGGCATCGCCGGCTACTGGATCACCTCGGTGAACCTGCTCGAGGAGGCACCGCCGAACCTGCCGGTGGTCGCCGGCATCTGGGTCGGGCTGGCGCTCGCCGCCCATGCCGTGATCCGCTGGCGGCTGCCCTATGCCGACCCGCTGATCCTGCCCTGTGTCGTCGCGCTGAACGGGCTCGGACTGGTGATGATCCACCGCCTGGACCTCGCCACCCGGTTCAGCGACCGGCCGACCGATGACGCCACCACCCAACTGATGTGGAGCGTGCTCGCCGTCGCGGTGTTGATCTTCGGCATGATCGTGGTCCGCGACTATCGGCCGCTGCAGCGGTTCACCTATACGCTCGGCCTGGCCAGCATCGTGTTGTTGCTGTTACCGATGCTTCCCGGCATCGGCCGGGAGATCAACGGGGCCCGGATCTGGATCGGGGTCGGGCCGTTCTCCTTCCAGCCCTCGGAGATCGCCAAGATCGCGCTGTCGATCGCCTTTGCCGGCTATCTGGTCGAGAAGCGCGATGTGCTCGCCCTGGCCGGCGCCCGGGTGCTCGGCATCGACCTGCCCCGGCCGCGCGACCTCGGCCCGATCATGATCGTCTGGGGCGTCGCGATGGCGATCTTGGTCTTCCAGCGCGATCTCGGCACCTCGCTGCTGTTCTTCGGGCTGTTCGTGATGATGCTCTACGTCGCCACCGAACGGCCGGGCTGGCCGATCCTCGGCACCCTGCTGTTCGTGGGCGGCGCGATCGGCGGCTACTTCGCGTTCAGCCACGTGCGGGTGCGGGTGCAGGCCTGGCTCGACCCGTTCGCCAACTTCGATCGCAACTTCCAGATCATCCAGGGCCAGTTCGGGATGGCGTGGGGCGGGCTGTCGGGCACCGGTCTCGGCGAGGGGCAGCCCTGGCGTACCCCGCTGGCGAAGTCGGACTTCATCTCCGCCAGCATCGGCGAGGAGCTGGGTACCGCCGGCCTGATGGCCGTGATCATGATCTATGCGCTGCTGGTGGCGCGCGGTTTGCGTACCGCCCTCGCCTCCCGGGATCCGTTCGGCAAGCTGTTGGCCGCCGGCCTTTCCTTCGTGCTGGCGCTGCAGGTGTTCGCGATCATCGGCGGGGTGACGCGGCTGTTGCCGCTGACCGGTCTGACCACGCCGTTCATGTCGCAGGGCGGCTCCTCGCTGCTCGCCAACTGGACCGTCGCCGGCCTGCTGCTGATCATCTCCAACCAGGTACGCCGTCCCGTCGTGGCCCGTCCGGCGATCCCCGACGAGGAGCGCACCCAGGTCGTGTCCGGTGGTGGTGAGCGATGAACCGCCCGATCCGCCGCGTCTCCGTCGTCGCGATGATCATGTTCGCGCTGCTGCTGGCCAATGCCACCTACACCGTGCTGGTCCGCGAGGGCACGCTGAATGCCGACCCGGCGAATCGACGGGCCCGCGACTCCGAGTTCGGCCAGGACCGCGGACCGATCCTCGCTGTCGGCCCGACCGAGCTCGCGATCACCGAGCCGGTCGACGACCAGTACGGCTACCAGCGGGTCTATCCCGACGACCCCGAGATCTACGCGCCGGTCACCGGCTACTACTCCTACGACCATGCCCGCACCGCCCTGGAGAACTCCTACAACACCGAGCTGGCCGGCACCGACGACTCGCTGTTCATCCGTCGGCTGATGGACACCATCACCGGGCAGAAGCCGACCGGCGCCACCGTGGAGACCACGATCAACCCGGCCGCCCAGCGGGCCGCGTGGGAGGGCCTGGACGGCCGCAAGGGCGCCGTCGTGGCGATGAATCCGCAGACCGGGGAGGTGCTGGCGATGGTTTCCTCGCCGAGTTATGACCCGAACGAGATCGCCAGTCATGACATCGCCGACGCCAACGCGGCCTGGACCCGGCTGAACGACGATCCCGACCGTCCGCTGGCCAATCGCGGGGCCCGGGAGATCTACCCGCCCGGCTCGACGTTCAAGCTGGTCACCGCGGCCGCCGCCCTGGAGGACGGGATGAACCCCGACACGCAGGTCGACTCCCCCGACAAGCTGACGCTGCCGCAGACCAACACCCAGCTCGGCAACGACACCAACTGCGGCGGCACCAGGATCACCATCGACCAGGCGCTGCGGGTCTCGTGCAATACCGCGTTCGCCAATCTCGGGCTGCAGCTCGGCGACGACAAACTGCGCGACCAGGCCAGCCGGTTCGGCTTCGGCTCCCGGCCGCTGCCCGAGCTGGCGGCGGCGGCGAGCCGCTACCCCGACGACCCGAATGCGCCGCAGACCGCGCTCAGCGCGATCGGGCAGGGCGATGTGGCGGCCAGCCCGCTGCAGATGACGATGGTCACCGCCGGCATCGCGAACGGCGGCAAGGTGATGGACCCCTATCTGGTCAGCACCGTCCGCGGTGAGGACCTGTCGGTGATCAGTCAGAAGCGGCCGAGCGTGCGGTCCACCGCGATGAGCGAGGACAATGCCCGGGCCCTGCGCGAGATGATGGTCAATGTCGTGGAGGACGGCACGGGCTCCAATGCGCAGATCAGCGGGATCGGCGTGGGCGGCAAGACCGGTACGGCGCAGACCACGCCGGAGCGGCCGCCGTATGCCTGGTTCACCGCCTTCGCACCCGCCGACAACCCGACCGTTGCCGTGACGGTCTTCATCGAGGAGGCCGACATCCCGCGCAATGACATCGCCGGCGGACGCCTGGCGGCGCCGATCGCGAAGGACGTGATGGAGGCGGTACTGCGATGACCTCGAAGCTTTCCCGGGCGATGGGCCCATCCCCGGCGATGTCCCCCGGCTGTGCGGACTCAGTGGAGTGAACATGGACGAGACGAACAATTTCGACGAGCAACCGACCCGCCCGATCGGCGGCACGGGCCCGGACGATGCGACGACCCCGCGCCGGGCCGCCGCCTCCGGCCCGCTGCTCGGGGGTCGCTACGAGGTCGGCGGGTTGCTCGGTCGCGGAGGCATGGCGGAGGTACGCCAGGCCTACGACACCCGCCTCGGCCGGCCGGTGGCGGTGAAGCAGTTGCGCAGCGATCTCGCCACGGACCCGACCTTCCAGGCGCGGTTCCGGCGCGAGGCGCAGTCGGCGGCCGGGCTCAACCACCCCAACATCGTGTCGGTCTACGACACCGGGGAGGAGCTGAACGCCGACGGCGTCGCCGTGCCCTACATCGTGATGGAGCTGGTCGAGGGACAGACCCTGCGCGACATCCTGCGCGACGACCGCAAGATCTTGCCCGAGCGCGCGCTGGAGATCACCCAGGGCGTGCTGGATGCCTTGGCGTACTCCCACAAGAACGGGATCGTGCACCGCGACATCAAGCCGGCCAATGTGATGCTGACGCCGACCGGCCAGGTCAAGGTGATGGACTTCGGCATCGCGCGGGCGGTCGCCGACACCTCGGCGACGATGACGCAGACCGCGGCGGTGATCGGCACGGCGCAGTACCTGTCGCCGGAGCAGGCGCGCGGCGAGACCGTCGACAACCGCTCCGACATCTACTCGGCCGGCTGCGTGCTGTACGAGTTGTTGACCGGGCGGCCGCCGTTCATCGGTGACTCGCCGGTCTCCGTGGCGTACCAGCACGTGCGGGAGCAGCCGGTGCCGCCGAGCCAGTTCGATCCGCTGGTGACCCCCGATGTGGACACGATCACGCTGAAGGCGCTGTCGAAGGACCCGGCGGACCGCTACCAGGACGCGCGGGAGATGCGCGACGACATCAGCCGGGTGCTGGCCGGGGAGGGTGCGACGGCAGTGCTGCCGGCGCCGAGCCCGGCCCCCGACGCCGACGCGACCCGACTGAACCCGGCGGTTGTCGAGACCGAGACCGTGGAGGACGAGGAGGAGCCGAAGAAGTCGCGCCGGGTGCCGATCATCATCGGCATCCTCGCCGCCCTGGTCCTGGCCGGGCTGGTCGCTGGCTATTTCCTGCTGCGGCCGGCGCCGGCTCCGGCCCAGGTCGAAGTGCCCGCGCTGAACGACTTCACCCCGCAGGCCGCGGAGGCCCAACTGCGCAATGTCGGCCTGAACTCGCGGATCGAGACCGAACGAGGGGCCGATGACAACACCGTCGGCCGGGTGATCGGCCAGGATCCGCCCGAGGGCACGATGGTGAACCCGGGCAGCACCGTCACGCTGACCGTGAACGAGGGCCCGGAGAAGGCCGAGATCCCTGCCGGCCTGGTCGGCTCCAGCCGCGACGAGGCCCGCAAGGCGCTGGAGGACGCCGGTTTCAGCAACATCAGCGAGGAGGCCGACGACTCCAGCGATGCCCCGGAGAACGAGGTGCTCAGCGTCTCCCCGGCCTCCGGCCAGTCGGTACCGGTCTCGGACTCGGTCACGCTGCGCTACTCCAGCGGCTCGGTCGAGATCCCGAACTGGGTGGGCAGCACGCGCGAGCGGGTCGAGGCCGATGCTCGCGATCTCGACCTGCGGATCGATTGGCAGACGGAGACGACGAGTGATCAGCCCCCGGGCCTGGTCACCCGCAGCGACCCCGGGGCGGGCAAGTCCGCCAAGCGCGGGGACACCGTCACCGTCTGGCGGGCCGAGGCGCCGCAGCCGACCCAGCCGACCGACCAGGCCCCGGACCCCTCGCCCAGCGAGTCCGACGAACCGAGCGAGCCGCAACCGACCGGTTCCGCCGGCCCGCCCACCTCCGAGCCGACCGAGTAGTCGGAGCGAATAGCCGGCAGGGGATAGGCCGGGGAAAGGTGCGTCGGGAGGGGTACGCCGGAAGCGGATTCCCGTCCGGTGCCCTGACCTACCCCCAATCGCCCTGACCCACCCCCAACCGCGAACCCAACTGGCACCCGCGAGCGGAGCAACGCCCGCGGCTGCCGGTTCACCTCGCGGCTGCCCCGAGGAACCCTGATCCGCGAACCCAATCGGCACCCGCGAACCGAGTAACCTTCGCGGCTGCCGGTTCACCTCGCGGCTGTGCGTCCGGTTGTCAAAGTTGCTTGACACTAAGACAAGGACGCTTTACGTTAGCCGTATGTCAAGCAGCCTTTCCATCGGTCCTCGCACCACCGCCCGGCACGCCGGCCCCCTCTCGGCGCTGGACCACTTGCCCCTGTGGCCGCTCGGCCTGATTGCCGCGCTGCTGTTCGTGCGTACGGCACTCTTCCTGCTCCTCGACGTCGGCCTGTTCGCGGCACTGCCGCAGGCCTGGCCGGGCAGCCAGATCTACCTGAACGCGCTGTTGATCATTCCGGACCTGGTGACCATCGGCGCGGTGGCGTACCTGCTGCACCGGCGCGGCGGGTCGATCCGCGAGGTACTCGGCCGGTTCCGGCCAGCCGATCTGGGTTGGGGCCTGCTGCTCGGGCTGATCATGTTGGCGGGCTTCCTCGCGGCAACCTTCGCCGGCAACCTGATCGTCTACGGCGGAGCACCGCCCGCACCGACCGGCGGGCTGCCCCAGGTCCCGCTGTGGGTCGGAATCGGCGCCATGATCGCGCCGCTGACCATCGCCACCGCCGAGCGCCTGACCTATGGAATCGGTCAGGACCAGCTCACGCGTCGATTCGGTACGCCGGCCGCGCTGATCGTCGTGGCGGCCTTCTTCGCCCTGCAGCATGCTCCGCTCGTGCTGGGCGGCGGCGCGGACGCGGTCGCGTCGAAGTTGATCGCCACCTTCGGCGCCGGCCTGCTGTTCGGGGGCCTGCTGTTGTGGCGGCGCCGGGTGTGGCCGTTGATCATCGCGCACTGGTTGCTGGACATCCTCGGCCTGGGTCTGCCGACGCTGGCGTTGGCGCTGTCCTGAGCCGGTAGCCTCGGCGATCATGACACGGCGCTACGTTCGGCATCTGGTCCTGGGCCTGCTGGCCTATGCCGTCCTGCTGGCAACGGCGATGGCGCTGCTCGGCCAGACCTCCGGCGTCCTGCGCTGGGTCGTGATGCTGCTCCCGCTGCCGGCGCTGGTCGCCGTCGCCTGGGCTGTCATCCGTTGGATCCGCGAGGCCGACGAACTTCAGGGCCGGATCGCGGTGGAGGGGATGGCGATCGGGTTCGCGATCGGATCGCTGGTCACCTTCGGCTACGGGTTGTTGCAGATCGCCGGAGCCCCGCAGGTCTCGTGGCTTCTCGTCTGGCCGGTCTATGCCGCTGGCTGGCTGATCGGTCGGTTCGTCGCTGGCCGGCGCTACTAGGCCGCCACGATGGAAAATTCGATCAAGGACCTGCGGGCCGAACGCGGCTGGACCCAGGCCGATCTGGCCGCCGCCCTCGGCGTCTCGCGGCAGACGGTCAACTCCCTGGAGAAGGGCCGCTATGACCCCAGCCTGCCGCTCGCTTTCGCCATCAGCCGCGTCTTCGCCCGACCCATCGAGCAGATATTCACCGATCCCGGCGCCGCCGGTTGAGCCGACCCGGCTCCCGGCGCCGCCCAATCCGCGAACCCAACCGGCACCCGCGAACCAAGTAACGCCCGCGGCTGCCGATTCAGCCCGCGGCTGAACCCAGCCACCCCAATCCGCGAACGCAACCGGCACCCGCGAACCAAGTAACGCCCGCGGCTGCCGGTTCAGCTTGCGGGTGCCGACTGACCTCGCGGGTGCCGATTGACCTCGCGGGTGCCGGTTCGGCTCGCGGCTGGAGGGGGACGCGGCACCCGCATGTCGGCACCGGGTGCGAAGCTGACGGGCATGGAGCAATACATCACCGTGATCACCCTCGCGGTCGAGGATCGCGCGGCGATGCGCCGATTCTTCGTCGACGGGCTCGGCTGGGCGGCGGCCCTGGACGTGGAGGATGTCCTCTTCCTGCGCGTCGGGCCGTCGCTCGTGCTGTCGCTGTGGGACCGGGAGTCCTTCGTCGCCGAGGTCGGCGAACCCGCCCGCGGCCTCGCGCCGATCACGCTCGCCCACAATGTCAGCAGCGACGCCGAGGTGGATGCCGTGCTCGACCGCGCCCGGGCCGCCGGTGCCCTGACGGTGCAGCCCGGACAGCGCCGGGACTGGGGCGGCTACTCGGGCTATTTCGTCGATCCGGCGGGCTATCACTGGGAGGTCGCCCATGCCCCGGGCGGCGGCGTGCTCGGCGAGGCGCTGGCCGCCGGCCGGGCCTTCGCGCAGGGCTGATCGCCGTCGGCCGCGATTCAGCCGGCGGCGATCAGCGGCCGCAGATCGCGGGCCCGCTCGGGCGCGCCGGGGTCGCCGCAGGCCGCCAGCCAGTTGGCGAGCACCTGGTAGCCGCCCTCGGTGAGCACCGACTCGGGGTGGTACTGCACGGCCTCGACGGGCAACTCGCGGTGGCGGATCGCCATGATCACGCCGGAGTCGGTACGCGCGCTGACCTCCAGCACCGGCGGCAGGGTCGGCGGCAGCAGCGCCAACGAGTGATAACGCGTCACCGTCAGACCCTGCGGCAGCCCGGCGAACACCCCGCGTCCGTCGTGATTGATCACCGACGTCTTGCCGTGCAGCAGCTCGGGCGCCCGGTCGACGGTGCCGCCGTGGGCCACCGCGATCGCCTGCAGGCCGAGGCAGACCCCGAAGATCGGCAGCCGGTCGCCCCAGCCCTTGATCAACTCGATGGACGCGCCGGCCCGCTCGGGCGTACCGGGCCCGGGCGAGAGCAGGATCCCGTCGAACTCCGCCGCGAGGTCACCGGCCAACCGCTCGTCGTCATTGCGCCAGACCGTGGCCCGGGCGCCGAGCTGGCCGAGGTACTGGACGAGGTTGTAGACGAACGAGTCATAGTTGTCCACGACGAGGATGCGGGCGGGCATGGGCCAATCCTGCCACTGCGTCCGTCGGTCAGCGGGGCTGGCGGGCGTAGGCCAGGTCGGCCGAGCCCTCGTGGCCGGGCATCCGGACCTGGCCGTCGGTGCGCTCGGCGTAGCCCAGTTGGTACGCATCCACGTACTGCCGATAGATCCGGATCGCGTCGCTGTCGGCCAGCGCCGCCCGCAGGCGCTCGGGATCGCCGATGGCGGTGATCACATACGGCGGCGCATAGGGCCGTCCGTGCAGGACGACGGTATTGCCGACGCATTTGATCCCGGTGGTGGAGATGACGCGTACTCCCTGGATGGTCATCGCCTCAGCGCCGCCGGACCACAGCGCGTTCGCGACCGCCTGGATGTCTTGTTGGTGGACGACCAGCGCGTCGTCGGAGACCCCGGGCGGCTTGAGCTCGCGCGGAGCATCGGTCAGCGTGACCGTCACCGCGGGGCCCTCGACCGGCGTCATCGCCGCCGCCAACTCCAGCGCGGCCAGCCGCTCGCCGCGCGCGGGATCCTCCCCGCTGCGGGCGGCGAGCTGGTCGACCTCCGCGCGGGTGGCGGCGACCCGGCTGCGCAGTTCGTCGTTGCGCGCCGACTGCTCGGTGATCAGGCCGATCAGGTCGGTCTGCCGGTCGGGCCGCAGATCCGTGCCCCGGGCATTCACCGCCGATACCGAGATCATCAGCCCGCAGACCGCGAAGACCACCGCCGTGACCGCCACCGCGCGCCGGGAGCGCGGAACGGCCGGGTCCGGGCCCGGGCCGCTCCAGTCCTGCGCTGCCACGGCGGCCTCCTGTTTCCTCGGCGTGGGCTCCCCGCGTGCGGGCCGGCGTCGATCGCTCGCGGTGTGACCGCGAAGCAGTGTTCAACTACGCTACAGCGCAGCACAAGGAGGAGCGTTGCCCGAACCCAAGGTACGCAAGGCCGCGGCGGAGAAGAAGAAGGTCGCGGAGAACAAGAAGACGGTCGCCGCGCGCAAGGACCGGCAGGCCAAGGCGCCCGGCGCCGGCCGACGGTGGGTGCCGCCCACCTTCATCGCGACCGGCCTGCTCGGTGTGGCGTGGATCGTGGTGTTCAACCTGGCGCGGGACTACATCCCGTTCATGCGGGACCTGGGCAACTGGAACTACCTGATCGGGATCGGCCTGATGGCGGTCTCGCTGGGCATCGCCACGCAGTGGAAGTGAATCGCCGCGCAGCGGAAGTGAGCTGACCCCGCTCAGTTCGCGTCCAGCTCGCCCGGATCGGGCGCCATCAACTGCTCGATCAGCGGCACCACCTCGGCGATCGAATCGACCACCCGGGTGGGCTGGTAGGGGTAGCGCTCGATCTGGTCCCGGCGGGTCGATCCGGTGAGCACCAGGATGCTGCGCAGCCCCGCCTCGATTCCGGACAGGATGTCGGTGTCCATCCGGTCCCCGATCATCACCGTGCTCTCCGAATGGGCATCGATCGTGTTCATTGCCGAACGCATCATCAGCGGATTGGGTTTGCCGACGTAATAGGGTTCCACACCCGTCGCGCGGGTGATCAGCGCCGCGACCGACCCCGTCGCGGGCAGCGGTCCGTCCTTGCTCGGCCCGGTCGCGTCGGGATTGGTGGCGATGAACCGGGCGCCCGCGTCGACCAGCCGGATCGCGTGGGTGATGGTGTTGAACGAATAGGTACGCGTCTCGCCCAGCACCACATAGTCGGGGTCACGCTCGGCGAGGACGAAGCCCGCCTCGTGCAGCGCGGAGGTGAGGCCGAACTCGCCGATCACATAGACCGAGCCACGGGTCGCGCTGCCCCGATCGGCCGCGGACCGCGACTGCTCGGCCAGGAACTGGGCGGTGGCCAGCGCCGAGGTCCAGATCCGGTCCTCGGGCAGGTCGATCCCGGAGGCGTGCAACCGTGCGCGCAGGTCGCGCGGGGAATAGATCGAGTTGTTGGTCAGCACCATGTACTCGCGCTCGCAGCGCTGCAGCTCGCCGATGAACTCGGCCGCGCCGGGGATGGCGTGCTGCTCGTGCACCAGCACCCCGTCCATGTCGGTCAGCCAGCATCGCACCCATCGGTCGTCCATCGGCCCTCCCGGGTTCACGGATCTGGCGGGCGCGCGGCCCGCGGCACCACGCTACCCCCGGGACCGTGGCCGGAACCACGCCCGGCTGCCTACTGCTGGGGCTTGAGCAGCGGGAAGAGGATCGTCTCGCGGATCCCGACGCCGGTGAACAGCATCACCAGCCGGTCGATGCCGACGCCCACCCCGCCCATCGGCGGGGCGCCGAACTCCAGCGCGGCGAGGAAGTCCTCGTCGAGCTGCATGGCTTCGGGGTCGCCGGCGGCCGCGGCCAGCGACTGCTCGGTCAGCCGCTGGCGCTGGATCACCGGGTCGATCAGCTCGGAGAAGCCGCCCGCGCGTTCGGTGCCGCCGATGATCAGGTCCCACGCCTCGATCAGGCGGTCGTCGGTGCGGTGCGGCCGGGCCAGCGGCTGCGCGGACGGCGGATAGTCGTGCACGAAGGTCGGCTGCACCAGATCGGGCTCGACCAGCTCGCCGAACAGTTCCACCACCAGCTTCTCCGCGCCCCATGCCGGATCCACCTCGACGTCATGATCATCGGCGATCCGGCGCAGCTCCTCGGCCGTGGTGTCGGGGGTGATCTCCACCCCGACCCGCTCCGACAGCCCGGGGTAGACGCCCAGCCAGCGCCACTCCCCGTCAAGATCGATCACACCGTCGGCGGTCTCGATCTGTCGCCGGCCGACCACATCGGCGGCGTCGAGAATGATCTTCTTCGTGAGTTCGGCGATGCTCGTCTGATCACCCCAGGCCTGATAGGCCTCGAGCATCGTGAACTCCGGCGCGTGAGTGGAATCGACGCCCTCGTTGCGGAAGATCCGGCCGATCTCATAGACCCGGTCCGCCCCGCCGACCATCGCCCGCTTGAGATAGAGCTCCAGCGCGATCCGCAAGGTCATCGGCACGTCGAAGGCGTTCAGATGGGTACGGAACGGCCGGGCGGCCGCGCCTCCGTGGATCGCCTGCAATACGGGCGTTTCGATCTCCAGGAAGCGCTCGGCATGCAGCGTCTCCCGGACGCTGCGGGTGATCGCCGCCCGAGTCTGCAACAGCTCGCGCGCCGTATCGCGTACCGCAAGATCAACATAACGCTGCCGGACCCGCGTCTCCTCGGAGAGCTCCTTGTGCAGCACCGGCATCGGTCGCAGCGCCTTCGACGCCATCTGCCAACTGCGCGCCATCACCGACAACTCGCCGCGCCGGGAACTGATCACCCGGCCCGTCACCGCGACATGATCACCGAGATCGACCAGGCTCTTCCAGGCGTCGAGGCTTTCCTGCCCGACCTCGGCCAGCGACAACATCACCTGCAGCCGCTCGGCCGGATACTCGGCGTCGAAACCGTCCTGCAGCGTGCCGAAGCACAGCTTGCCGGTATTGCGGATGAACACCACCCGGCCGGCGACGGTCACCTCGTCGTCGGTCTCCTCCCCGGCGGCCAGGTGGCCCCACTTCTGGCGTACCTCTCGCAGGGCGTGGGTACGCGAGATGTCGACCGGATAGGCCTCGGCACCGTCGGCCAGCAGCCGCTCGCGCTTGTCCGCCCGGATCCGGAGCTGCTCGGGGAGATCGGTCTCGGCCGCCACGGGTTCTGCCGCGGACGGGGGACGGGCATCACTCACCCGACCAACCCTAGCGGCCGGGCCGCCCGCCGCCCGCCGCAGCGGGCCGCGCCCTACGCTGAGCCCATGAGCTACGGCCAGAACCCCTACGGGCACAACCCCCCGGGCCAGCAGCCCGGCCCCAACCAGCCGGGCCCCCATCCGTATGGGCAGCCGCCCTACGGGCAGCAGCCCTACGGCCAGCCGCCGGCCCAGGACCCCTATGGGCGGCCCGGCGGCTTCGGCCCCGGCCCGAACCAGGGCGGCCCGGGTCAGGGCGGCCCGGGTCAGGGCGGCCCGGGTCAGGGCGGGTTCGGTCCTGGCCCGGGGGGCCCGCCGCCGGGTTACGGCCAGCCGCCGGCCGCTCCGCGCGGACCGCACCAGCCGCCTGCCGAGCAGCGCGGGACCTCGGAACTGCCGATCGCCAGCCATGCCGTACCCGTGCACACCCTCGACGACGAGCCGTTGCTCTTCGTCACCGAGGCCCTCGGCGAGGTGATCGGCGTCGCGCTACGCCCGACCGGCGGCGACCCGACCGCCCATGCGCGGGCCCGCCAGCAGGCTGTCTCGGCGATGGCCACGATGGCGCAGGCCGCGGGCGCCGACGGCGTGATCGGGCTCCGCTTCGACACCGGGCCGGACGAGGTCGTGGCGTACGGCACCGCGGTACGCACCGAGGTCGACGAGGCCGAGGACGACGGCAGCGCGGCGCCCTCGGTGGTTGCCCGCGAGCCGGAGCCGAACCCGGCGAACTCCGATGACGACACCTCGCCGAGCGCGGCGGACTCGCTCGGCGCCGGCTCGGGCAGCCCGACCTCCTTCGGCGGCGGGTACGCCCGCCCGGACCGGCCCGGCGACCAGGGCTCGCCCTACTCGGGCTGATCCACGGCCGCCAGCGCGACCCGGCCCCCGTCGCGGGGCTGCCAGCGCACCGCGCCGAGATCCGGCACGATCGCATCGGCGGAGAGCTCGTCGCGCGCGGTGGTGGTGATCACGGCAAGGGTGGTGCAGCCGGCGGCGCGGGCGGCGACCAGGCCCTGCGGGGCGTCCTCGACGACGAGGCAGTCGCCGGGATCGACGCCGAGGCGCCGCGCGGCCAGCAGGAAGGGGTCGGGCGCGGGCTTGCCGCGCTCGACATCGTCGGCGGTGACCAGCACGTCGGGCGGGGCGAGCTCACTGGCCGCCAGCCGGGCGGCCGCCAGGGGCGCGGTGCTGGAGGTGGCGATCGCATGCGGTACGCCCGCCAGCTCCGCCATCGCCCGCACGGCGCCCGGCAGCGGGACCACGCCTTCCACATCGGCCAGTTCCAGGGCCGCGATGCGGGCGACCGCCTCGGCCACCCGGTCGGCCGGAAGCACCTTCGCGGCGATCGCGGCCGCCGGTACGCCGTGATTGCCGTCGAGCTGTTCGCGGGTGACCCCGAACTCGGTGGCCCACGTCGTCCACGAGCGGTTCACCGCGGGAGTCGAGTCGATCAGCGTACCGTCCATGTCGAAGATCACGGCGGCAAAGTCGCGGCCGCCGAACAACGCATCCCCACTGCTCACGGGGCAAGCGTGCCAGACCGGTGGGGGGACGCGCGCGGCCCGGTGAACCGCCGCAATGACTGCGGCGGAGGACCGGGCCGCGATGCGATCGCTCCCCCCCGTAATTCACGGAGCAATCAGACCTCAGACTCGCAGAAACGTCGCGGGGAAGGCAGCGTCGCGGGGTGACAAAATCCACGCCGTTGGGTGATTCTCACCGGTAGCTGGCCCGACTCCGGCCTAAGGTGCTGGGAAGCCGGCACAGCACGGTCCAGCAGAGGAGCCGCATTGACGCAGACTTCGGCACGTACCCGCCTGAACGAGACACTCGACGCGGCCGGTTCGCGACAGTTGATCATGGTCATTGCTCCGGCCGCCTTCGGCAAGACCGCCATGATCGAGGGATGGTTGGCAGCCCGTCCCGAGGTCGCGGAGCGGGTCGTGCGGTGGGAGCGCGGCGCCGAACTGCGGGCCGGCGCAGCGGCAGTCGGCAACGGCGACCGCCCGCCGCCGCTGGTCGTCGCCGATGGCACGATCGGCCCGGACCCCGACGAGATCGCCGGCCTGATCGCGGCGGTCGCGGACGGCGGCGGGCAGCTGCTGATTACCTTGCGCGGGCGCCCGCAGCTCGATCTCGGCACGCTGGTGGTGCGCAACGACGCGATCGAGATCGGCGCCGGGGAGCTGGCGCTGACCCTGGCCGAGGCGGGCGAGCTGCTGCGCGGACCGAACCCGGAGATCGCCGACGAGGCGGTTGCGGGGCTGTGGGCGCACACCTTCGGCTGGCCGGGGCTGCTCGGCATCGTCCGCGGCCACCGGCACTGGGACTCCCGCAGCCAGTTGCACGCGCTGTTCGACGACTTCGTGCACAGCGAGGTGCTGGCCGGACTGCCCGCCGACGTGGACCGGACGCTGACCGCGGTGTGCACGCTGGACGAGGTGTCGCCGGATGTGGCCCGTGCCTTCACCGAGGATCCGGCGGCGTTCGCGATCTTGTCGACGCTGCCGAGGCACGGCGTACCGATCACCATCGAGGCCTCCGGCGCCCTGCGCGTCGCGCCGGTCGTGCTGGCCGCGCTGCGGCGACGCCTGGCGGCCGAGGAACCGGAGCGGCTGGCCGAGCTGCAGCGGCGCTCCGCGCGCCGGCTGGCCAAGTTGCGCCGCCCGGAGGCGGCAGTCGGGATGGCGATCGACGCCGGCGAGCACGAGTTGGCGGCCGATCTGATGCGCTCGGCATCGGTCCGCCAGTTGTACCGGCTGGGCGCGGAGCACTCGCCGATGCTGGAACGCCTCGAGGGCTCCGGGGTGATGTCGGCCGGTGAGGCCACGCTGCTCCGCTCGCTGGTGCTCGCGCGGCGGCGGCCGGTCGACCCGGACGCGCTGCGCCGCACCATCGAGCGGCACGGCGTCGATGCCGCGTGGGAGCCGCTGCTCGTGGCGCTGCGCTGGCTGCTGCTGCGCCGCACCGGCTACGGCGACGACGGGTCGACGGTCGAGTTGGAGGACCAGACGACGCGGCTGTTGCGCGAGGAGGGGATACGCCCGGAGCACCTGGCCTTCCTGCAACTGGAGTACGGCGCGTTCCTGACCGCGGTCGGCCGGCTGCGGGCGGCACGCGGCATGCTGCGGCTGGCGGTGACCACGGCGCGGCTGGAGTCGCTGCCGTGGGCGGTGGTGCGGGCGACGGCGTCGCTGGCCTGGGTGGACGCGGTGCGGTTCGGCAGCAATGCCGCCCGGGTGACGGCCGAGCGGGCCGAACAGGCGGCCGGCGCGGATCCCGTGTTGCGCGAGCTGCTGGCACCGGCCCACGGCGCGCGCGCGCTGCTGGCGATCGACCGCCTGGACGCCACGGAGGCGCGGCACTGGCTGGCCCGGGCCGAGCGCCTCGAGCTGCGCGAGGATCCCGCCAACCGTGCACACATCGCGGGCTGGGTCGAGATGATCGACGGGCGACTGGATACGGCGCTGACGCTGATCGACGAGGCCCGCACTGCCGGGCTGGGGCGCGCGACCGCCTATCAGCGCGCCCGGCTGGCGATGACCGCGCTGCTGGCCGCGGCCGGTGCGGGCGATCTGGACCGCGCCGATCGCGAGCTGGAGACGCTGCGCGAGCTCGACCCGGAGCCGGAGGCCATGTCGGTGGACGGACTGGCGGCCGGGCTGTTGATGTTGCGGGGCGAGGTCGAGCAGGCGCACGCGATCTTCCTGCGGGCCGCGGAGATCGCTGCGCCGGCGAAGGACAAGCTGGCGCTGTGGCTGCTCTCGGCGCTGGTGCAGTCGGCCGACGCGATGCAGGACTACCGATTGGCGGTGGACACCTTCGACCGGGCCCAACAGCTCGCCGAGCAGCTCGGGCTGGAGGCCGCGCCCGGCCGGCATCGCGCGGTCACCAGCTTCACCCACCGGATCCGGCTGACGCCCGCCGAGACCCACGTACTGGCCAATCTGGCCGACGGCGAGACGCTGACCCGCGCCGCGGAGCGGTTGTTCATCTCCCCGAACACCCTGAAGACGCATCTGAAGCGGATCTATCGCAAGCTGGACGTCACCGGTCGCGATGAGGCGGTACGCCGGGCCCGGCTGATGCGGTTGATCTGAGTCCGGCGTACCGGCTCAGCGGGCGCGCTGCCAGCGGGCGAAGAGCTGATCGTCGGCGAGCAGCAGCCTGGCCAGCTCGAAGCGCCGGTCCGAGACGGGTACGCCGGACGTCAGGCGGGCCCCGTCGCCGGCCACGATCTGTGGTGTGGTGGTGACGCAGACCTCGTCGACCAGATCGGCGGCGAGCAGCCGGCCGAGCGTGCTGGGCCCGCCCTCGCTGAGGATCTGCCGCAGGCCCAGCTCCCGCAGGCCGCGGACGGCGTCGGCGAGATCGAGCTCGCCGTCGCCGGCGACCAGGATGTCGGCGCTGTCCCGGATGGCCGTCGGCACGGCCGCGCCACCGGGGATGATCAGGATCGGCCTGGTGGCGGCGTCGGTGAAGATCGGCGAGCCGGGGTCCAGGCGCGCGGTGCGGGTGATGATCGCCAGCGGCGGCTCGGCCGGCCGGCCCGCCGCGGTTCGCAACTCGGCGAGCCGGGGTGGCAGGGCCAGCGGCCCGTAGCCCTCCACGCGTACCGTCTGCGCCCCGACCAGGACGACATCGGCGAGCGCCCGCAGGGCGGTCAGCACGGCCTGGTCGGCGTCGCCGGTCAGGCCGCCGACCCGGCCGTCGATCTGGGCGGCGCCGTCGATGCTGGTCACCATGTTGGACCGCAGCCAGTCCCGCCCGGCGGGCAGGGCGTAGGCATCGAGAGGGCCGAGATCGGCCGGTTCGGGGTACAACTGGCGCATGGTCCGGACCCTAGAGGGACCGGTCCGAGCGCCCGCGCCGGGGTCGGGCCGCGCCGGTCAGCTCAGAGCTTGTCCCACTTGACCGTGATCACGCCCGCGCTGGTGCCGCCGATCGCCTCCATGGCGGCCTTCGACAGGTCGAGGCAGCGGCCCGAGACGTAGGGGCCACGGTCGTTGATCCGGACCACGACGGTCTTGCCGTTGCTCGGATTGGTGACCTTGATCCGGGTGCCGAGCGGCAGGGTCTTGTGCGCGGCCGTCATCGCGTTCGGGTTGAACCGCTCGCCGGACGCGGTCGGCTGGGGCTCCCAGTAGTAGGAGGCCTTGCAGGAGTTGCCGCTGGCCGGGCTCTGGGAGGTATCGGCCTCTTCCGAGTCACCCGAGCCGCCCGAACCCGAGCCGCCGGAGCCGCCGGAGCCCGAACCGCCCGAACCGGAGCCGCCCGAACTCGAGGAGTCGGAATCGGAGTCGCCGGTGCCGACGAGAACGATCTTGTTCACCGGCTCCTTCTCCGTCTTCGCCTTGCCCTTCGGCTTCTTCTCCACGCTCTTGCCGTTGACGAACTTCTCGCGGATCGTCTCGACCCGAACGCCCTTCTTGCCCTCGGTCTTGACCTTCGTCTCGCCCTCGTCCAGCTCGCTGGTCCGGCGACGCTCGGTCTCGAAGTCGATGTCGGACTTCTTCTCCGACTCCTTGTACTCGACGACGTTGACGGTGATGCCCTTGGCGTCGAGATCGTCCAGCTTGGCGTCCTTGGCGGGCAGGATCTCGTCGTCGCCGTCGAACTTGATCTTGGCCTCGGTGAGCGCGTCGGAGACGGTGAGGCCGGTGGTGACGACCGTGGTGGCGGGCTTGCCGCCGACCGAGACCGGGACGTCGCGGGCCGGGGCGATGTCCAGGCTCAGGCCCTGGCGGCCGATCGGGGTGGAGCGCGACGCGCTGACCCGCGACTCCTCGCGGTAACGCAGGGCGTCGAGCAGGTCACCGACGGTGAGCGCGGTGGTCGGCACGACCTTCTGGTCGCCACCGGCGATGTTCAGCGTGACATTGCGGGAGTAGCGGACGACGATCTGGGTGCCGCTGGTCACGGGCGTCTGGGGCGCCGGCGCGACCTCGTCGCGGGCGCCGTAGCTGATGCCGCGCTCGGCCAGGACATCGGCGACGGTCGCGTCGTGGGTGGTCAGCGTCGTCGGTACGCCGTCGACGGTCAGGTCGACGGTCTTGGCCGTCGCCGTCCACGCGCCGAAGACGCCGCCGCTCGCCGCGAGCACGCCTGCCGCGATGGACATCGGAACGATCTTGCGCATCTTTCTCCACCAGAGGTCTTGCCGAGCCGGAATGTTGCCGTGGGTGCCGGTCCGCGTGCGGCGGGCCGGGCGGCCGCCCGACCATGGGCGACCTCAGCATCGTAACGGCCGCCCCGGACGATTCCAAACGAAACCTGAGAATCCTGAGGGCGGCCCCGCGGCAGGTAGGCAGGTGCCCACTCGCGACGTGCCGGTACGCCGGCCGATCGACCGCCAACCCCTGGGCCGACGGCCGCTCCCCGCGCGGCTTCGTCGACATCCACAAGCGTTGGGGAAAACCTTGCGCAACGCCCCACATCCCACGTCGACAGCGCGCCTGTCAAGCCGGCGACCGCGGGCCTCGCCCAGCCTCAGAAAAACTTCTTCCCACACCTCGGGGAGGAGCGTTTGCGCAGGTCAGGGGGCATTTCGGGTCGTCGTGGCGAGGGTTGTCCCCAGGTTCATGAACAGGCGGTGCACAGCGCGCCGGAGTGTCTCCACACCAAATCCGGCGTTGTCCACAGGGGCTGTGGACAACGCGCTTTGCCGGGGAGCCCCGCGGCCCTACCGTTGGCCGGGCGTCGCCTCGCGTGCCGGCGGCCGCCGCGCCTCGCGGCGAGTTGCGCCGGCCCCTGTCGGAGGCGGCGTTTAGCGTACGAACCAGGCGGACAGGAAGGCGTCGGCGGGAGCCGGCGGGAGGGGAGGTCGTGGCGTGAGCGTTGCCGAGGTCCGATCGATCGATGCACCGCCACCGCCACCCGACCGCACCCCGCCGCAGGATCTGGCCGCCGAGCAGAGCGTTCTCGGCGCGATGATGCTGTCCAAGGATGCGATTGCCGACGTGGTCGAGATCGTCAGGGGCACGGACTTCTACCGGCCGGCGCACGAGTTCGTCTACGAGGCGATCCTCGACCTGTACGGGCGGGGTGAGCCGGCGGATGCGATCACCGTCGCCGCCGAGCTGACCAAGCGCGGCACGCTCGGCAAGATCGGCGGCCACCCCTACCTGCACGACCTGGTCGCCGCCGTCTCGATCGCGGCGAATGCCGGCTACTACGCCCAGATCGTGCGGGACAAGGCGATCCTGCGCCGGCTGATCGAGGCGTCGATGAAGATCGCCCAGATGGGGTACGCCGGTGCGGGCGACGTCGCCGACCTGGTCGACGAGGCCCAGGCGACCGTCTACGCGGTGGCCGACGGGAAGACGAGCGAGGACTACGAGCCGCTCAGCGCGTTGATGGAGTCCACCCTCGACGAGATCGAGTCGATTGCCAACCGCACCGGCGAGATGGCCGGCGTACCCACCGGTTTCATCGAGCTCGACGAGCTGACCAACGGGCTGCACCCAGGGCAGATGGTGATCCTGGCCGCCAGGCCCGCCGTCGGGAAGTCGACCCTGGGGCTTGACTTCGCCCGCGCGTGCTCGATCAAGAACGGGCTGACGTCGGCGATCTTCAGCCTGGAGATGAGCAAGACCGAGATCACGATGCGCCTGCTCAGCGCCGAGGCCCAGATCCCGCTCAATCACATCCGCAAGGGCACGATGAGCAATGACGACTGGGACCGGATGGCGGCCAAGATGAGCGAGGTGTCGGGGGCGCCGCTGTTCATCGACGATTCGCCGAACCTGACCATGATGGAGATCCGGGCCAAGGCGCGCCGGCTGAAGCAGCGCCACGACCTGAAGTTGATCATCATCGACTACATGCAGTTGATGACCTCGGGCAAGAAGGTCGAGTCCCGCCAGTTGGAGGTCTCGGAGTTCTCCCGCCAGATCAAGCTGCTGGCCAAGGAGCTCGAGGTCCCCGTGGTCGCGATGTCCCAGCTCAACCGTGGCCCGGAGCAGCGTACCGACAAGAAGCCGATGCTTTCCGATCTTCGCGAATCCGGTTCGCTCGAGCAGGATGCCGACATGGTGATCCTGCTCCATCGCGACGACATCTACGACAAGGAGTCCCCCCGCCTCGGCGAGGCGGACTTCATCGTCGCCAAGCACCGCAACGGCCCGACCAAGACCGTCGTCACCGCCTTCCAGGGGCATTACTCCCGGTTCGTGGACATGCAGCACTGAGCCGGGCGAGCTGCCCGGTCGCGTCGGCCCGAGCGGCGGACTCGTGGAATGTGGAATACTGTGAGCAGAGTCTCGGCCCGCGACAGCGGCCGAGACTCTTGTCATGACACACCAATGGCAAGGACAGCATCCCCTGATCGTCCGTCCGGCCCGCGAGGGCGATCGAGTCCCGCTGGAGCGACTGTGGCTGATCTTTCGGCACGAGATGTCCCGGTGGACCGGAGCGCTACCCGATCCTGACGGCTCCTACCGTTCCGAACGACTTCTGCTGTCACTGAGCTCTCCGTCATGGGCGGCGTGGCTGCTCACGGCCGGCGATCACCCGATCGGGTTCTGCCTGACCCGCGCCATGGACACGCCGGTACGTATCGTGACCAGCTTCTTCGTCGTCGTCCCGGCGCGCCGAGCCGGTGCCGGAACCGCCCTCCTGCGCGGCGTGGTCACCGCGGATCCGGGAACCTGGTCGGTTGCCTACCAGGATGCCAACGCGGCCGCGGCGAGATTCTGGACCAAGGTTGCGTCGGCCTACGATCCACACCACTCGCTGGAGCGCAGGCGAGTGCCCGGAAAACCTGACCTGCCGCCCGACTGCTGGGTGACCTTCCGCGTACCGCGCGGCGCCGATCAATGATCGCGACCCCTGGATCCGCACTTTCCCGGCCGGGAGCACTCGGTCCCGATTCCAGAACCGCTTGCCGGCGGGATTCTGCGGTAAGGACGCAGAGGTCCCAGCCAGAAAGGTGCGGGAGATCGACCGGACACCCGGGCCCGGTCGGTGCCGGGTGACACAGTGGGGCCATGACCGACCCGAAGCAGCGACTCTCCCACGACGACGTGCTGGCTGCGGACCTGCCGGATTGGCGCCAGGTGCTCAACGTGTTGCGCGCCCGGTTCCGGACCGGCGATTTCGCGACCGGCCTGGCGCTGGTGGACCGGATCGGTGCGGCGGCCGAGGCGGCCGATCATCACCCGGACATCTCGCTGACCTATCCCGAGGTGATCGTCACGCTGGTCAGCCACGATGTCGGCGCGATCACCTCCCGCGACATCGACCTGGCCCGCACGATCAGCGGCTTTGCCGCCGAGGTGGGGATCGAGGCAGACACCAGCGGCCTGAGCCAGTTCGAGCCCGGCCTGGACACCGCCGACGGCGAGCGGTTGGCGCCGTTCTACGCAGCGCTGTTGCGGGGCGAGGTACGCGACGGCGAGCCGTTCGACCCGAGCGGGCAGTCGCCGGCGATCTGGTTCCAGCCGGCCGACGCCGGCGGGCCCGAGCTGCCCGACCACGATCACGAACAGCGCTGGCATCTCGACGTCTGGGTCCCGCACGACGACGGCGAGCGGCGCCTGCAGGCGGTGCTGGACGCGGGCGGGACGCTGGTCAGCGACGCGGCCGCCCCCGCGTACTGGGTGGTCGCCGACGCCGACGGCAACCGCTCCTGCATCTGTACGCCGCTGCAGCGCTGAGCCGCAGTCACCCGAAGAAGGCGAGCGAACGCAGCACAGCAGGGTCGCCACGGGCCACCACGGAGTCGATGACATCGTGGCGCCGCCCGAACAGCGCGCGAAACAGTTCGTAGTCGCTCACCGCGGCCAACTCGGCGCCGTCACCGAACGACCCCGACTCACCGACCACCGTGCACTGAAGTCGCCCCGCCCGCTCGAGAAAGGTCAGCGCCGAGATCAACGTCGGCGCCCACAGGGCGGCACCGAGGGCCGGCCGGCCCCATACCTCGAAGACATCCGCAAGGTGCACGGCCAGATCCCATTCCGGGGACGGTCCGGCCGGCGCCGAGGGCACCGCGTGGGTGACGTCTCGCCACCGCTGGACGAGCTGAGCCACGGAGGCATCCTGCAAAGCCTCGACGGCTTCATTGGCCTCATCCGCACTCGGCGGTCCCGTCACGCCTGAGATCGCGCGTTCCGCGTTGTCGACCAGGTGCGAGAGCACGTCGCGGGTGGTCCACATCGGAGTCCACGGCACCACCAGGCCCAGCTCCTGGGCACCTGTGGCCGCGAAAGCGCGTTGCCCGGCCGTCGCGAGTTCAACGTAGGACAATTCGCGTCCTAGCCTTCGCGGATCGTCATCGAGACGATCTTGTCGCCGTCGGTCACGAACGCGAAGCTCGACAGGCCGTTGGCGTGGCTGCTGCGCCAGTCGGCGATCACGGTGACGGTGTCACCGTCGACATCGACGCGCTGCGGGGTCATCGTGCCGCGGGCGCCGATGAACTCCACATCACTCCAGCCCCGGATCGCCTCGCGCCCGGCGAATGTCCGACCCCAGTCGTCGACGTAGCCGGTCTCGGTGAACGCGTCGAGGAACGCATCCGGGTCGTGGCGGTTGACCACCTCGACGAACGAGGCGACGGGCTCCGGAATCCTGATCTCGGTCATGGGCGTCCTCCCGGCCGATCGGCGCTGTGACCACCATCCTGACAGTGTCGACGCTCACCGGTCGGACGCGGCCCGGACTAGGCTGAACAGATGCCGGCGACGACCTTCGACGACGAGATCCGCGCCGCGCTGGCCGAGCGGCGAGCCGCGCTACGGGCACTGCTGGAATCGCATGCCGACGAGACCGAGCGGATCCGCTCCGACCGCGACGCCGAGTATGACGACGAGCACGATCCCGAGGGCTCCACCCTGTCCGCCGGCTGGCAACTTCTGGACGGCCTGCAGCGCAAGGAACTCCGCGAGATCGCGGAGGTCGATGCCGCGCTGGCCCGGCTCGCCGACGGCAGCTACGGGATCTGCGCCGGTTGCGGCGAGCCCATCCCCCGCGACCGGCTGCGCGCCCGCCCGGCGGCGACCCGCTGTGTCGCCTGCGCCTCGCGTACCCGCTGAGAATCAGGCTGCGAGCGCCGGGACGACCGGCCCCGCACCGGCACCGGTCAACCCGAACTCGCCCAGCAGCGCGCGCACCGCCCCGCGACGATCCACCACGCGCACCGCCCGCCACGGCTCATCGGCCAGGACCCCCGCGACCGCGCCGACCCGCAGCCCGGACCAGGTCGCCCAGTGTCGATCGAATGCGCCCGCCCGGACCATCCGCTGCCGCGCCACCTGGCCCGCCAGCGCGTCGGAGCGCGCCACGTCGATGAACACCACCGACGGTGTCCAGCCCCGCCACCGGGCGACCCGCAGCAGCAACCGCCGGGTCCATCCGCGCGTACCCGGATCGTGCACGACGAGCCGCGCGCGGGGTCCGATCAGCACCCGGGCCAGCACCGCCAGGTGGTGCAACAGATGCACCAGCGGCCGGTAGTAGCGGTACGCCAGGCCGTGCGGGAGCCCGGCCGCCAACCGGGCGCGGGTCTGCTCGCTGTCGAGGATCCGCAGATCACCGCGCCGCGCGGCGAGCGCCCGCAACGCGGTCGACTTCCCGGCACCGGGTACGCCGCCGAGGAGCACCAGGTCGGCCGGAGCCCGGCTGGAAGGGATCATCCTCCAAGAATGCGCGTGCGCCGGGGAGGACCCAAGGCCGAACCCGTACCCAACCGCCCCGACAGGTCAGTTGCGCACGCCCGCGGCGTCAGGACTCGTCGTCGCGCCCGCGGCGGCCGGTGAACCGCTCGGCGATGCCGCGGGCCCGGTCGAAGAGCTGCTGTTGCTCCTCGCTCAGCGCCGGCTGGGCGTGCCGCGGGGCGTCCGGGAGCTGGGGGCGCGGGGCGGGCCGCGGTGGCGGCGGGGGCGCGGGCCGCCCGACGGCGGTACTACCACCCTCGGGCCCCTCGTCCGGGCGGCGTCCCTCGCGTACCGCATCCTCGAAGGCCGGCTCCGCGCCCTTGGACTGCAGCAGCGCGTTGCGGATCTCCTCGAACATGCCGCCGACCGCACCCGGATTGGACGGAAGATAGAGCACATTCGACCGGCCGTTGCGGGCGACGTCCTGCATGGTGTCGAAGTACTGCGTCATCAACAACAACTGCTCCGCGGTCGCCTCGATGCCGACGCGGCGCAGCATCTCGTACTGCTCGGCGATGCCCTCGGCGATCGCCTTGCGCTGCGCGGCGACACCGACGCCCTGCAGCCGCTTGGCCTCCGCCTCGGCCTCGGCCTGGGTGACCCGCTTGATCTTGTCCGCCTCCGCCAGCGACTGCGCCGCGACCCGGTCGCGCTGCGCCGCGTTGATCGAGTTCATCGAGTCGCGCACCCGCTGATCGGGCGAGATGTCGGTGACCAGGGTGTTGGCGATCTCGAAGCCGTACTCGCGCATCTGCGCCGACAGGGTCCGCTCGACCGATGTCGCGATGTCGTCCTTGGACTCGAAGGCCTGATCGAGATTCAGCCCGGACAGCGCCGAGCGGACGACATCGAAGACATAGGACCGGATCTGCGCGGTCGGATCGGACAGCCGGTAGTACGCATCGCGCACGTTCGACTCGGGGATGACGTACTGCACCGCGACCGGCACCGTGACGAACACATTGTCCTTGGTCTTGGACTCGATGTTGACCTCGAGCTGTTGCACCCGCAGCGAGATCGGCTTGGTGGTCGACTCGATGAAGGGGACCTTGAAGTTCAGGCCCGGCCGGGCGACCCGGACGAACTTGCCGAACCGTTCGACGATCACGTTCTCCTGGGTGCGCACGGTGAAGAATGCCGTTGCCCGGAGCAAGATCAACGCCACCAGCACGATGATGATGATCAGCCCGACACCGGACAGTGCGAATGGATCCACGGCCACCTCCTCGCGCCTGCGGACCGGCCCGGCCCGCACGCCCCAGTCTGCCCGATGGCGCTCAGCGGTCGCGGGCGGGCGGTGGTTCGGCGTACCGGTCCAGCGCCCGCTGCAGGAATCCCGTCAGGTCGCCGGTCTGGCCGTCGCGGGCACCGGCCGAGATGACCAGCGGCGGGTCGGTCGGCAGCAGGCGTACCCCGCGCAGCCGTTCGCGCCACCCGCCCGGCACGGTCAGCACGTAGAACTGTCCGCCGGCGCCGATGGCCAGCGATTCGTCGGTCTTCAGGTACCAGCCACGCGCGTCGGTACGCACCCGCGTACCGTCCAGCAGCCGAGCCCGCAGGGGCTCCGGCGCAATCGTGGCGGCGCGCAGTCGCGCCACGAACGCGTCGATCAACTGTTGCGCGCGCTCGGCCTCCCGCGCCCGGGCGGCGGCGGCCAGCCGGGCACGGGACTCTGCGTCGCTGCTCACCCGGCCGACGATAGGGCGGCCGAGAGTCCGCGGGCGAGTGTCGGCCCGGCATGCGAGGCTGGGCCGGTGGCGACCGAACTGCACACGGCCCGACTGCGGCTGCGGCTGCACCGGCTGAGCGACACCGACGCGCTGCTCGCCTACTACGGCGAGCCGGGGGTCGCTCGCTACCTGCTCGAGGGCCCCTGGACCGTGCGCACCGCGCCGAAGAAGGTGGCCCAGCGGGTCGAACGCACCGGGTTCGCCGACGACGGGACGGCACTGGCGCTGGTCGCGGAGACCGACGGCACGGTGGTCGGCGACATCGCGCTCTGGCTGACCGACGACACCCGGCGCAAGGCGGAGATCGGCTGGGCGTTCAACCCACGATTCGCCGGCCGCGGGTACGCCACGGAGGCGGCCCGGGCCGTGCTCGACCACGCCTTCGACGACCTCGGCCTGCTCCGGGTGGTGGCCCAGATGGACGCGCGCAACGCCGCGTCGGCGCGGCTGTGCAAGCGGCTCGGGATGACCCGCGAGGCGCATCTGCGCCACGACTGGTTCGCCAAGGGCGAGTGGACCGACACGTTCGTCTACGGGCTGCTCGCCACCGACCGGGGCTAGTCGGACCGCCGGGCGCGTGCAAGGCTGGGCCACGGCACGCGAGGAGGCACCGATGAGCCCGACATCCTGGCCCGCACTGCGGGTGGACGACTGGACCGACACCCGCGAGACGCTGCACATGTGGCTACAGATCATCGGCAAGGTGCAGATGGTCTCCACCCCGTTGATCAACCACTGGTGGAATGTCACCTTCGAGGTGTCGGCGCGCGGGCTGCGGACCCGGATCGCGCGCGGGCCCGGCCAGGACTTCGACACCGAGTTCGACTTCGTGGACCACCAGTTGATCATCCGGGACACCAGCGGTGGGCAGCGTTCGATCAAGCTCGAGCCGAAGTCGGTGGCACAGTTCTTCGCCGAGGTGCAGCAGGCGATGGGCGACCTCGGCATCGGCTGCGACATCGACCCGCGCCCGAACGAAGTGAGCCCGGCGATCCCGTTTGCCCAGGACACCGAGCACCACAGCTACGACGCACAGGCGGTCAACCTGTGGTGGCGGCAACTGCTCGCCGCGGACCGGGTGTTCAGCCTGTGGCGGGCCGGGTTCGCCGGCAAGGACAGCCCGGTGCAGGTGTTCTGGGGCTCGATGGATCTCTCCTGCACGCGCTACTCCGGGCGTACCGCACCG
Organism: Naumannella huperziae; assembly: GCF_054073625.1. Taxonomy (NCBI): domain Bacteria; kingdom Bacillati; phylum Actinomycetota; class Actinomycetes; order Propionibacteriales; family Propionibacteriaceae; genus Naumannella; species Naumannella huperziae. The sequence continues at coordinate 419,830 of NZ_JBSXPH010000001.1, forward strand.
CCGCACACCTCGCCCGGCCCGCCGAACTGCCCGCCGTGGGTGATGGCCGAGGCCGAGTCGCGGGAGAATGCGGCCGCCGGTTTCTGGCCGGGCGGGTCGGCGGAGGGCTCCTTCTATGCCTACTCCTATCCGACGCCGGACGGGTACGCCGAGGCCGCGGTGGCGCCCGGCTACTTCGATGATCAACTCGGGGAGTGGATCCTGCCCTATGACGAGGTACGCCGCAGCGCCGACCCCGACGCCGCGCTGCTCGCCTTCCTGAACACCAGCTATCAGGCCGAGGCGACGCTGGCCAAGTGGGATCGCAAGCTGCTCGACGTCAACCCGTTCCGGCTGGACAACAAGATCCTCGGCGGCTGAGTCAGTCGCGGACGGCCAGCTCGCCGAGCTCGGACCAGTCCGTGCCGTCGACCTCGGCGTTGATGATCTTGGGCGTCGCGGCGAGGTAGCGTGGCAGGTCCTCGGTGGCCCGCCTGAAGTGTTCGGAGTTGACGTGCGCGGCGCCGGCATCGCCGTCCCGGAACGCCTCGACCAGCACATAGGAGTGCGGATCGTCGACCTCGCGCGACCAGAAGAACCACAGACAGCCATCCTCGGCGCGGGTGGCCTCGGTGAAGGCGCGCGACAGGTCGGGCCAGTCGTCGGCGTACTTGGGCTGCACCGGGAATCGTGCGGTGATGAAGATCATCTCGGGAACTCCTTCGGTCGACTCGGGTCAGGACGCCAGGCTCTGGTGATCAAGTGTTCGCAGTGTAGGCGCTGACCGCCCGATCCGGGCGTTCCTCGGGGCGGATACCGTGGGAACGCACCGACCGCACACCCGTCCCGGAGGTCATCGGATGAAGCCCACCGCCCTGCTCGCGCTCGGCCTCGCGGCCGGGGCGATCGGCCGTTACGCCAGCCGCCGTCGCCGCGAGATCGACGCCGTCGACCCCGAGCTGCGCGGGCCCGGCCTGTGGCCGCCGCTCGCCGTCGGCGACCGCGCCACCCTGACCCTGCTGCGGAACCTGCCGCTGCCCCGCCCGGCCGGGCCGGACCTCGGCGTTCGCCGCGACCGTCGGACGGCCCCGCGATCCGACGGCGGGTCGCCGATCGAGCTGGTGGCCTTCGAGCCGGCCGAACGGGACCGCCGGTCCCCCGCGGTGCTGTGGCTGCACGGCGGCGGCACGATCATGGGTACGCCGGAGCAGTCGGCGCCGATCTGTGAGCGGATCGCCGCCGAGGTCGGGGCGCTGGTCGTCGCGCCCGACTATCGGCTCGCACCGGACCACCCGTTCCCCGCGGGGCTCGACGACTGCTTCGCGACGCTGCAGTGGCTGCACACCAATGCCGACTCCCTTGGCATCGATCCGGACCGGATCGCGGTCGGCGGAGAAAGCGCCGGGGGCGGGTTGGCGGCCGCGCTGGCCCAGCGCGCCCACGATGCCGGCGGGCCACCGATCGCCTACCAGGCCCTGATCTACCCGATGATCGACGACCGCACCGTGCTGGTCGATGATCACTCCGGGCGCGGCAATTTCGTCTGGACCCCGACCTCGAACGCCTACGCCTGGACCAGCTATCTGGGCCGGCCACCGCGAGCCGACGAGGCCCCGGAGTATGCCGCGGCGGCCCGGCGTACCGATCTGACCGGGCTGCCGCCGGCCTGGATCGGCGTCGGCGACCTGGACCTGTTCTTCGACGAGGACGTCGACTATGCCCGCCGCCTCCAGGACGCCGGCGTGCCGGTGGAGTTGATCATCGAGGCCGGGATGTACCACGGCGCCGATGACTTCGTGCCCAACGCGCCCACCATGATCGACTTCCGGCAGAGCATGATCGCCGGGCTGCGCACCGCACTGACCGGACGGATCGAGACCGACCCAGGATCGACAGGAGAAGCGCGATGACGAATGTGATGATCATCGGCGGCCACGGCAAGGTCGCCCTACTGGCGGCGCCGCTGCTGGTCGAGGCCGGCTACCGGGTCACCGCGGTGATCCGCAATCCCGACCAGGCCGAGGCGGTGGCGGCGACCGGCGCGGCGCCCGAGGTCGCCGACATCGAGACGCTGGACACCGCAGGACTGACCACGCTGCTGGACGGCCAGGATGCGGTCGTCTGGTCCGCGGGCGCGGGTGGCGGTGACCCGAAGCGCACCATCGCGATCGACCAGGATGCCGCGGAGCGGTCGATGGACGCCGCGGAGGCGGCGGGCGCGCTGCGTTATGTGATGGTGTCCTATTTCGGCTCCGGGATAGACGACATTCCGGCCGACAATCCGTTCAGCTTCTATGCCGAGGCCAAGGCCCGCGCCGACAATCACCTGCGGGCCAGCGGGCTGGACTGGACGGTGCTCGGGCCGAGCCGGCTGACCACCCAGGAGCCGACCGGCCGGATCGAGCTGGGGGACGCGGCGGGCGAGGTCTCGCGCGGCAATGTGGCCCGGGTGATCGTCGCCGCGCTGGGCGATCGGGGGACCATCCGGCGTACCATCCGGTTCAACGACGGCGACGTCCCGATCGCCGAGGCGCTGGCGGGGCTGCCCGAGGAGGCCTGAGTCAGGAGCGGACCAGCCGGGCGATGGCGTCGGAGGCCTCGCGCACCTTGGCCTCGGCCGCCTCGTCACCCTCCTTGGCTGCGTCCACCACGCAGTGCCGAAGATGGTCGTCGAGCAGTCCGAGGGAGACCGCCTGCAGCGCCTTGGTCATGGCGCTGACCTGGGTCAGGATGTCGATGCAGTACTCGTCGTTCTCCACCATCCGCTGCAAGCCACGCGCCTGCCCCTCGATCCGGCGCAGCCGCTTCAGGTAGGCATCCTTGTCGCCGATGTAGCCGTGGCCCTGCTCGCTCATGCCCTGCTCGTTCATGACCGTCATGATACCCCCGCGGGGTAATCGGACCCGCCAGCCGTTCGCCGCCCCGACCCCCTCCCACGACGCTGACCCAACACCTGTTCGCTCACCCAACGCCTATAGCTGTTGGGTGAGCGAACAGGTGTTGGGTCAGCATCCCGGGGAGGTGGCGAGAAGGGCGCCCGCTGCCCCGCAGGATCTCAGCGGGTACGCCGCGGCTCAGGCGAGGCGATATCCGCCCGCCTCGTCGACGGCCTCGCGTACCGCATCGACGTCCAGCTCGGCATCGGAGGTGACGAGCAGTCGCCCGGTCTCCAGCTCGACGTCGACGCCGGTCACACCCGGCAGCTCGGTGACCTCGTCGGTGACGGCGCGCACGCAGTGCTCGCAGGTCATCCCGCTCACGGTGTACTCGGTGATCACGAGCGCACCAACCTGGCGATGGCGTCGGCGGCCTCGCGTACCTTCGCGTCCGCCGCCTCGTCGCTCTCGCGGGCGGCATTCACCACGCAGTGACCCATGTGCTCCTCCAACAGGCCCAACGAGACCGCCTGCAGGGCCTTCGTCACGGCGCTGACCTGGGTCAGGATGTCGATGCAGTACTGCTCCTCGTCGACCATCCGATGCAGGCCGCGGACCTGCCCCTCGATCCGGCGCAACCGCTTGAGGTAGTCGTCCTTGTCGCCGATGTAGCCGTGCTGATGCGTGCCCATGCGTCCTCCGTACTGTCTGGGACAAGCATGCAGCACGGGGCAAGCTGCTCGCGAACCGTCGCGGCCGGGCGAGCCGGTGACGGACCACGCCACCCGTGCGATGCTGTGGCGATGAGCCAGCTGTCGGCGAGCGTCTCCCTCAAGTCCTCGACCGGGCGCTGGGTGCTCGCCGCCGCCACGCTGGGCTCGGGGATGGCGTTGCTGGACAGCACGGTCGTCAATGTCGCCCTGCGCCGGATCGGTGAGGACCTCGGCGCCAGTCTGTCGGACCTGCAGTGGATCTCGAACGGCTACCTGCTCAGCCTCGCCTCCCTGATCCTGCTCGGCGGATCCCTCGGCGACCACTTCGGTCGGCGGCGGATCTTCGTGATCGGGGTCGCGGGCTTCGCCATCGCCTCGCTGGCCTGTGGGCTCGCCCCGACCCCTGCTGTGTTGATCATCGCCCGGATCGCCCAGGGCGTCGCCGCGGCGCTGCTCACCCCGGGCAGCCTGGCCATGATCCAGGGCGCCTTCGCGCAGCGCGACCGCGCCCGGGCGATCGGCACCTGGTCGGGCCTGGGCAGCGTCGCCACCGCGATCGGCCCGTTTCTCGGCGGTTGGCTGGTGCAGTACGCGAGCTGGCGCTGGGTGTTCCTGATCAATCTGCCGATCGCGGCGATCACGCTGTACGCCGCCCGGCACGTGCCGGAGACCCGGGACCCCGAGGCGGTCAAGGGCTTCGACATCCCGGGCGCGATCCTCGGCAGCCTGGGGCTGGCGGGCATCACCTACGCGCTGATCGAGTGGACCGCACTGCCCTCGATCGCGGTGCCCGCGCTGATCATCGGTCTACTCGCCGGGCTCGCGTTCGTGATCAACGAGCGCCGCTCGCGAAACCCGATGATGCCCACCGGCTTGTTCGCCTCGCGCCAGTTCTCCGCCGCCAACGCGATGACGCTGCTCACCTATGCCGCGCTCGGCGCGGTGATGTTCTTCCTGGTCCTGCAACTCCAGGTGGTGTCGGGATTCGACGCGCTGGCGGCCGGACTGTCCACCCTGCCGGTGACGATCATGATGATCCTGCTGGCCGGCCGGGGCGGGGCGCTGGCCGCGAAGATCGGCCCGCGGCTGCCGATGACGATCGGACCCCTGCTCTGCGCGGTGGGTACGCTGCTGCTGGCCCGGGTCGGCCCGCAGGTCAACTACTGGCTCGACGTCGCGGCGCCGCTGACCATCTTCGGCCTCGGGCTGGCCACCCTGGTCGCCCCGCTGACGGCCACCGTCCTGGCCGCCGCGCCGGATCACCATGCCGGCATCGCCTCGGGGATCAACAATGCCGTCGCGCGCGCCGGCTCGCTGCTGGCGGTAGCCGCGCTGCCGCTGATGGTCGGTCTGTCCGGCGGCGACTACGCCGACCCGGTGGTCTTCGACCGCGGCTACCGCGCGGCGATGCTGTGGAGCGCCGCCCTGCTGGCCGCCGGCGGGGTGGTGTCGTGGTTCACCATCCGCAACCCGGAGCAGCCGACTGCGCGGACCGACTGATCAGGATCCGCCGCGCGCCGCCACCCAGGGCAGGAAGCCCGAGGCAAGCACGGCCTTGGTGAAGGGCCGGAGCCGCTCCAGCAACTCGCGGGCCTCCGCCTCGCGCCACGGGTACGCCGCGGCGTCGTCGGTGGCCGCCTCCAGCTCGTCGATCAGCTCCACCCCGGCCTCGCTGAGCCGGCCGCCCGCGGGTTCGATCAGGCCACGCTCGACCAGCGCCGCGACGGCATCTTGCCAATCGCTCTCCGACCAGTCGCGCAGCTTCAGCGCCTGCTCGCGCGGCGGGCCGCCGACATGGCCCTTCGGCGGGTCGGGATGCTCCGCGAGGTGCAGGGCGATCGCCTCGACGCGCCCCAGCCCGGCATGGTTCAGCACCGCGATGTGTCCGTCGCCTCGCCACTCCCGCAGGATCGTCAGCTCCTGCCACAGGTCGACATGATCGATCCCGGTCGCCGGCGCCTCCGCCCAGGCCGCACCGAGCGGCCGGCCGCCGAGCGGCAGCGTGGCGTTCAGGTCGCTGATCGCGTCGACCAGCGCGGGCAGGTCCGGGGAGTCGACGAGCTCGCCGAATGCCGTGCGCAGCGCGCGATCCAGCATCTCGGTGCGGGCCCCGGCCAGAGTCTCCAGACCCACCTTGAGCACCCGCGGCCAGACCCGGTCCACCATCACCGGGTTGAAGCTGTGGAAGGCGGCCGCGACCACGGCCGGCGCCGCCTCGCCCATCGGCTGGGCGCGAACCCCGAAGTACCACGCACGCGGATCGGCCTGGACGCCCTCCGAGGCGGCCTGGGCCTCGGGATTGAAATAGGCGACCACGTGCAGCGGTTCGATCCGGGTGTACGCCGTGCGCGCCGCCGCTCGCGCCTCGTCCGGGTACCGTCGCGCCATGATGCCTCCCTGCGTCTGGTCCGATCAGGCTAGCGGGGGCCGCGGCTTGCGGCGTACCCGGCTTCGTGCGATCAGCGCGCGGTCTCGCGCTTGCGCAACGGACCCGTGATCAGCCCGATCAGCGCCGCCGCGATACCCATCACGATCGCCCCGCCGACGCCCCACCAGAACCCGTCGACGCGCAGCCCGAAGCCGAGCTGGTCGGAGATCACCGACACCAGCCAGAACAGGAATCCGTTCACCAGCAGGCCGAACAGGCCGAGCGTGATCACATAGAACAGGAACGTCACGAACTTGATCACCGGCGCGATGATCCCGTTGACCAGCCCGAAGATCAGCGCGACGGCGAGATAGGTCAGGACGGCCGGGAGGGTCCCGGAGGCGTAGGGAATCAGCGCGACCCCCGGCAGCAGTGCCACCGTGACCCACAGCGCGAGGGCACTGGTGACGGTGCCGATTACGAAGTTCCGCATCCACCCATGATGCCCGCCGCGCTAACTTGCGACCATGATGATCCGGCCGGACACGCTCGCCGCCATCCGCGACGGCCGCGTGGATCTTGCCTTCCGGCGCTGGGACCGACCGCGGGTGAACGCCGGGACGCGGCTGCGGACCGCCGTCGGCCTGGTCGAGGTGGTGGCGGTGGACCGCGTTCCCGCCTCCCGGATCACCGCCGCGGAGGCGCGCCGCGCGGGAGCGGGCTCCCTGGCCGAGCTGCGCGCGCAGCTCGACCACCATCCCGAGCGCCCGGTCTGGCGGATCGAGCTGCGCCACGCCGGGCCGGACCCGCGCGAGGCCCTGCGCTCCACGCTGCCCGACGCGGCCGAGATCGCGACGATCATCGCCCGGCTGGACCGGCTGGATGCCGCCTCCCCGATCGGGCCCTGGACCCGGGCGACGCTGGCGATCATCGATGCCCGGCCGACCGTCCGCGCGCCCGACCTGGCCGCCGACCTCGGCCGGGAGACCGCCGATTTCAAGATCGATGTCCGCAAGCTGAAGGAGCTCGGGCTGACCGAGTCGCTCGACATCGGCTATCGACTGTCGCCGCGCGGGATCGCGGTCGTCGACCACGAGGCCGGCGGACCGCGGGCAGGTCGGGCGGCGCCGCCGGAGGGTACGCCGATGCCGCGGATCGGCGCCCCGGCCACCCGCGCGCTGCGCCAGCAGGGCATCTGGACCCTCGATGCCGTCCGCGGCTGGACCGAACGCGACCTGCTCGCCCTGCACGGCGTCGGCCCGAAGGCCATCCGGATCCTCGCCGCCGCCCTCGCCGAGCGCGGCTGGGCCTTCGGCGACCGCCCCCGCTCCTGACCCGCTCCCGAAACGTGTCGTCAGTTATCGCCGCCCGCCGGGGCCGGCGGGCGGCGACAACTGACGACACGCTTGGGGAGCGGCGGGTGCACGCTCACAGCGCCCGCTGGCACCAGTACACGTCGTGCCAGGCGTCGAACTTCCACCCGATCCGGCGAAACACCCCGACGGGCTCGAACCCGAGGGCGGCGTGCAGGCCCTCGCTGGCGGGGTTCGGCAGGGTGATCCCGGCGACGGTCATCGCGTACCCGCGCTCGCGGAGCACCGCGAACAGCGCCTCGTACAGCGCCCGGCCCGCGCCGGTGCGCCGCAGCCCGGGCGCGAGGTAGACGCTCACCTCGCACGACCAGTCATAGGCCGCGCGGGCCTTGTGCGGGCCGGCGTAGGCGTACCCGACGACGCGATCATCGCGCTCGGCCACCAGCCAGGCGTGCGCCGCCTCGATCCGGGCCGCCATCTCGTCGCTGGTCGGCACCTCGTACTCGAACGTGATCACCGTGTCGGTGACGTAATGCGCATAGATCTCGCGGCAGGCCGCCGCATCGGCCGCGGTCGCCTCGCGGATGGCCACAGGACTCACGGCGATCACGCTAGTCCTCGGGTGATCGACGGCGCGTACCGCGCACGTAACGACATGTCGGCGTGCCAAGCTGAGCGCATGAGCACCGTGCTGCTGTTGCACTCTGCGCTGGGGCTGCGTCCCGCCGTCGGCGACTTCGCGGACGCGCTCCGCGGAGCCGGTCACGAGGTGATCACCCCCGATTTCTACGACGGCCAGGTCTTCGACGACACCGCGGGCGGGATCGGCTACCGCGACCAGGTGGGCGGGCGCGAGCTCTTCGAGCGGGTACGCCCGACGCTGGCAGATCTGCCGCCCGACACCGTCCTCGCCGGTTTCTCCCTGGGCGCCGCGTTCGCCCAGCGGCTGGCCACCGAACGGCCCGGGGCCGCGGCGGTGATCTTGTTGCACTACGCCGCCGCGCCGCGCGGGCGATGGCCCGGACAACCCGTCCAGGTGCACCGGTACGCCGATGACAGTTGGATCGCCCCGGCCGACGTGGCGGCCCTCGGTCGAGCGGTCACCGACTCCGGCGCCTCGTTCGCCGATCATGTGCTGCCGGGCTCCGGCCACCTGTTCACCGACCCGGCCACGCCGGACGGCGACGCCGCGGCCACCGCGCGCACGATCGAGAGAATCACCACCCTGCTGGCCAGTGATGGGGGAGGATGAGACATGGGTTCGGAGGTCGAAGGGGCCGACTACACCGACGAGGACCGCGCCCGGTTCACCGAACGGGTCGAGGACTGTCTCGGGGTGCTGGACGAGATGCTCGCCACCGACACCTTCGAGCACGCCCATCCGCGCGCCGGGATGGAGGTCGAGATCTATCTCGTCGGCGCCGACGGCCGGCCGTCGATGTCGAATGTCGACGTGCTCGCGGCGATCGACGACAAGGCCTTCGTCTCCGAGCTGTGCCGGTTCAACATCGAACTCAATCTGACCCCGCGCCACCTCGGGCCGGGCGGCATCCTGACCTTCGAGCATGTCGTCCGGTCGTCGCTGAACGATGCGGCGGCGCGGGCCGAGCCGCTCGATGTCGGGCTGGCCGCGATCGGCGTACTGCCCACGGCGACCCCCGCCGACGTGACCAGCGAGACGCTGACGCCCAATCCGCGCTACGCCATGCTCGACACCTACATGCGGTGGCTGCGCGGCGCGCCGTTCGAGATCGTGATCGACGGGCCGGAGCCGCTGCGGGTGAGCAGCGACTCGATCGCCCCGGAGGCGCTGTGCACGTCGATGCAGATCCATCTGCAGGTCTCCCCCGCCGACTTTCCCGGCTACTGGAACGCCAGCCAGGCGATCGCCGGCGTGCAACTCGCGCTGGGCGCGAACTCGCCCTACGTCTTCGGACATCGCTGGTACGCCGAGTCGCGGATCCCGCTGTTCGGGCAGGCGACCGACACCCGGACGCCGGACGAGCGCGCCGCCGACGTCACCCCGCGGGTGTTCTTCGGCGACGACTGGATCGGGTCGCCGATGGACCTGTTCCGGGCGAACATGCGCTACTCGCCGCTGCTGCCGGAGGTCTCCGCGCAGGATCCGCGGGCCGCCCGCGCCGCCGGCGAGGTGCCGGATCTAGCGGAACTGACGCTGCACAACGGCACCATCTACCGCTGGAATCGGCCCGTCTACGACCACACCCCGCCCGGCCCACATCTGCGGATCGAGAACCGGGTCCTGCCGGCCGGCCCGACCGCGGTCGACATGATGGCCAATGTCGCGCTCTATGCCGGGCTGACCCGCGAGCTGGCCGAGCGGGCCGCGGAACTGTGGCCGGACGAGCCGTTCGACTGGGCGCGCCGCAACTTCGAGGCGGGGGTACGCGACGGCATTGACGCCACCCTGAGCTGGCCGGGGGTGGGCGAACGGCCGGCGCGCGAGCTGGTTCCGGAGGTGCTGTTGCCGCGCGCGGCCGCGGGGCTGGCGGCCTATGGCGTGGATGCGGAGAACATCGCGCACTACCTCGGGGTGATCGAGGGCAGGTGCGCGACCGGGCAGAACGGCGCGGCATGGCAGACTGCCGAGGTAGCTGCCCGCGAGGACGCTGGCATGAGTCGCGACGAGGCGCTGGCAGGCATGGTCCGTGCGTACCTCCTGCGGATGCATCGCAACCAGCCCGTGCACACCTGGCCGGTATTCCCGGCAAGTGAGGAGGAACCGGTCTGATGTCGGTGGTAGTGGGATATTCGACGAAACCCGAGGGACAGGCCGCGCTGACGGCCGCCATCGCGGAGGCACGGCTGCGCTCCACATCGGTGCTCGTCGTCCCGAACACCGACGCCGACGACCCGGGCGCGCATGCCGCCGAGTTCGAGGGGGCCGGAGTGGCGTGGGAGACCCGGCCGTCCTCGCCCGAGGGCGCCATCGCGGAGAACCTGATGGAGATCGCCGATGCCGAGGGCGCCGAGCTGATCGTGATCGGCCTGCGCCGACGCTCCCCCACGGGCAAGCTGTTGCTGGGCATGCACGCCCAGCGGGTGCTGCTCGATGCCGGCGTACCCGTGCTCGCGGTGAAGGGCGACTGACCTCCGGGCGCCCGGGGACCTGATTGTCGACATGGAGGAGCCAGACCTCCGACCCCTGGCTTCTCGTTTGGGTAGTCGCTCCGCGCGTGCCAGAATGGCGCAGCGGAGCACCATTGACTTCCGGCTGGTGGTGTGCGCCCGAAAATCGAACAGCACGAGTCGAGCATTTTTCGAGAGGTTCTCTGTGACACCCGCCCCCAGCGAACAGCCCACCAGCGACGCGACCCCGGTCGCGGCCGCGGCGGCCCGGTCAGCCAAGGTCTCGGCTCCCGCGTCGGGATCGCGTACCGCCAAGAAGACAGGCACCGCGGCGAAGTCCGGGACCACGCGCAAGACCGCGGCGGCGAAGTCGGGCGAGTCCGGGTCGGCGTCGAAGAAGACGACCGCGGCGAAGCCTGCCGCCAAGTCGGCCCAGGCCAAGGGCGCCCCGGCGAAGAAGGCGCCGGCGAAGAAGGCGGCCGCCAAGAAGGCCCCGGCCAAGAAGGCGAGCACCAAGAAGGCCCCGGCGAAGAAGGCCGCCGGCGAGGCGGAATCCAACGGGACGAGCCCCGCGACGACCAAGGGCGATCTGGTGAACAAGATCGGTACGCCGGACGTGCAGGTCGAGATCGACGGCGACGAGGTGGTGCTGCGGGTCGGCAAGAAGGCCGGCCTGGACGATGTCGACGATGCGAGCTTCGACCAGGCCAAGGAGGCCAAGGACGAGAAGGAGCTCACCGAGGACCAGGGCTTCAGCCTCTCCGATGCCGACGATGCCGACGAGCCCGAGCAGCAGGTGATGGTCGCGGGCGCCACCGCCGACCCGGTCAAGGACTACCTGAAGCAGATCGGCAAGGTCGCGCTGCTGAACGCCGAGCAGGAGGTCGAGCTCGCCAAGCGGATCGAGGCCGGCCTGTTCGCCGACGAGCGGCTCGCCGACGACTCCAAGAAGGTCAAGGCGAACGACGTCGAGGAGTACTCCTGGATCGCCGACGACGGCCGCCGCGCGAAGAACCACCTGCTCGAGGCCAACCTGCGCCTGGTGGTCTCGCTGGCCAAGCGCTACACCGGCCGCGGGATGTTGTTCCTGGACCTGATCCAGGAGGGCAACCTGGGCCTGATCCGGGCCGTGGAGAAGTTCGACTACACCAAGGGCTACAAGTTCTCGACGTATGCGACCTGGTGGATCAAGCAGGCGATCACCCGTGCGATGGCCGACCAGGCGCGCACCATCCGCATCCCGGTGCACATGGTCGAGGTGATCAACAAGCTGGCCCGCGTGCAGCGGCAGATGCTGCAGGACCTCGGCCGCGAGCCCACCCCGGACGAGTTGGCCGAGCAGTTGGACATGACGGCGGAGAAGGTCGTCGAGGTGCAGAAGTACGGCCGCGAGCCGATCTCGCTGCACACCCCGCTGGGCGAGGACGGCGACTCGGAGTTCGGCGACCTGATCGAGGACTCCGAGGCGGTCGTGCCGGCCGACGCCGTCAGCTTCACGCTGCTGCAGGAGCAGTTGCACGACGTCTTGGACACGCTGAGCGAGCGCGAGGCGGGCGTGGTCTCGATGCGTTTCGGCCTGACCGACGGCCAGCCGAAGACGCTCGATGAGATCGGCAAGGTCTACGGCGTCACCCGCGAGCGGATCCGCCAGATCGAGTCCAAGACCATGAGCAAGCTGCGGCACCCGTCGCGCTCGCAGGTGCTCCGGGACTACCTCGACTGAGCCGTCTGGTCACTTGTGGTCACTTGTAGGTGACAGGGCGAGCAGTTACAGTTGATCATCGCGAGATCCTGGAAGCGAGCCTGACAAGGACCCGGACATGACCACCACCAGCCGTCAATCGCTGCTCGCGACCTTCGAGGATCGGGCACAGGCAGACCAGTTCGCTGCCTGGATTGAGCAGCACCGGCAGCCGAACAGGTCGGTCTCGGGCGACCTGGACCTCGGGCCCGAGCTCGCCAATCTGCTCCTGCGCGCGCTGCGCACCGTCGCCGACGGTGGGAGCGTCGTGTTGAGTTCGTTCCCGGAACTCCTGTCGACCACGGTGGCCGCCGACGTCATTGGCGTGTCCCGGAGCACCGTCATGCGGATGGTTCGCGATGGCGAGCTGCCGCACGTGAAGGTCGGCTCGCACACCCGGTTGCGCACCGATGACGTCTTCGCCGCTCGCGATCGCCGCCTGCAGCGCAAGCGCGAAGCGCTGCAGGAACTGATCGAGCTGGAGGACTCACTCGGGCTGTGACCGCGGGCGGAAGGCAACGCTCGATAAGGTCGTGACATGGCTGTCACGCGGACCCTGCCGGACGCCAACGTGCTCCACGGCAGAGTCCTCCGTGACTGGCTGTTCCTGCTGAATGACGAGACGGGCGGGCGAGCGTTTCGCCTGTGCTACACCGTGGACATCCTCGCCGAGACGATCAAGGGCATCCGCAGGGCGCGCCCTGACCTCACCGGCGACCAGATCACCGGCATCCACGACAAGATCGTTACCTTGATGGACGAGCGCATTGATCAGTACTCAGCCGGGACAGACGCTCCCGTGAAGGATCCATTCGACCGGCACGTCCACGCGGCCGCCGTCGCCGGTGCCATCGACGCCGTCATCACCAGCGACACAGGATTCCTGGGCCTGCCCGAGAGCGAGAAGGACGCACTGCGGTATGAGATCTATTCTCCGGACGAGTTCTTCCTGCTTGTCGATGACTCCATGCCAGCGCATGTGATGGCGGTGACCGGCCGTCAGCTCGCGCACTTCAGGTCGTCGGGCGACTCTTCAACGCTCTCGGCAAAGCTGCGGGCTGCGGGATGCCCTGGCTTTGCACAACGCGTTCAGCGCCATTGCATCGACCTCGCCTCGCACTGACAGACACACCTCGCCCATGATGCCCACCAGCTATTCGATCATCGGCGCCGACGCCTCGGCGGAGCTGATCGAACGGAAGTCCCGTTTCCTGGCGACGGTACGCCGGGTCGGGGAGGAGGATGCGGCCCGCCGGGTGATCGAGGAGTGCCGGCGTACCCACCGCGATGCCGGGCACCACTGCTCGGCGTTCGCGCTCGGGGTGCAGGCAGAGATCACGCGCAGCTCCGACGACGGCGAACCCGCGGGAACCGCCGGAATGCCCATCCTGGAGGCGATCCGGGCCCGCGGGCTGAGCGATGTCGTGGTCGTGGTGAGCCGCTGGTTCGGCGGGATCAAGCTCGGCACGGGCGGCCTGGCGCGGGCCTACGGCGAGGCGGCCGCCGCCGGCCTGGCCGCGGCGGGTGGTCGCGAACGCGAACTCGTCCGGCACGCCGAGGCGAGCGTCGCCCTCGACCGGATCGGCCGGCTGGACAACGACTTGCGGACCCGCGCCCCCACGCTCGGGCTGAGCGTGGACGGGGTCGACTACGGCGAGCGGGCGCGGATCGCGCTCAGCGTGCCCGCCGCCCACTGGTCTCGCGCGCAGGCGCTGTTCGCCGAGCTCGGACTCGACCCCGCGATCACCGGGGAGGGCTGGCGCGACCGCTGAGGCGCGCGATGGCAATCTGGGCGCCATGTCCGATCCTGCTCGGCCCGATGCCGACCTGCTCGCCACCGTCTCCGATCATGCTGACCGATGGTTCGCCGGCGGCTCCGCCCCGGGTTTTGCCTGGGGGTTGTTCCGCGACGGCAAGCTGATCGGCACCGGAATGCTCGGGCACGCGGGCGCCGACGGCGCTCCGCCGACCGAGCACACCGCGTTCCGGATCGCCTCGATCACCAAGTCCTTCACCGCCGCCACCGCGCTCGCCCTGCGCGATCGCGGCCAGCTCGACCTCGACGCCCCGATCACCGACCTGCTCGACTGGCTGGTCGGCCTCGACGTTCCCGACGGCGCCGCACCACCGACCGTCCGGATGCTGCTGTCGATGTCGGGCGGCCTGACCAAGGACGATCCGTGGGCCGACCGGTTGGAGGCGCTCGGCGACGACGAGTTCCGGGCCATGATCAACAGCGGCGTCCGGTTCGGCGCCTGGCCGGGGACGCGCTATGCGTACTCCAATCTCGGCTACGCCCTGGTCGGGCAGGTCATCGAGGCCGCGGCCGGCCGGCCGTTCACTGCCATGGTGCGCGAACTGATCATCGACCCGCTGGGGCTGGACCGGACCGGTTTCGACGTGCGGATGGGCGATCCGATCGCGACCGGGTACGCCCGGACCGGGCGGCAGTGGGAACCGCAGCCGCACACCGCGCCCGGCGCGTTCTCCCCGATCGGCGGCCTGTTCTCCACCGTTGTCGATCTTGCCGCCTGGGCGGGCTGGCTGACCGCCGCCTGGCGCCCGGACCGGTTCGACGACGACGCGCCGCTGTCGGCCGCCACCCGCCGGGAGATGCAACAGATCGTCCGGGCGTACCCGCCGGAGCCCTACGAGGAACACCTGTGGGGAAAGGGATACGGCTACGGGCTGGTGATCGAGGAGTCCGGGCGCGGGCGGACGGTGTCCCACTCGGGCGGCTACCCCGGCTTCGGTTCGCACCTGCGCTGGGACCCGGCCTCGGGGCTCGGCATCGTCGGCTTCGGCAATGCCAGGTACGCCAGCCCGGCGCGGTTCTGCGCCGAGGCCCTGGCGGCCGTGGTTCCGGACGCGCCGGAGGTCGTCCCCTGGCCGGAGACGCTGGCGGCGGCCGACCGCGTGATCGCGGCGATCGGGGCGGGCGATCTCGGCGCACTGGCCGTCGACCGCGACGCGCTGTCGCCGAATCTGGTCCAGGACGGCACCCTCGCCGAGCGGCAGGCCGAGCTCGTCTCGGCGATCGACTTCCTCGGAGGCCTGCTCGGCGGCGAACCGGTCGGCGCGGCCAGCGACGACCCGTCGAAGCGGTCCTGGGACCTGCCCGCCGGGCGCGGGGTGCTGCGCTGCTCCGTGAGCATGAACCCACGGTCGCCGGCCCAGTTGCAGCAGTTGGTGATCAAGCCGGTGCTGCGCGCCGACCTATAGGCTGCGGCGCGTGCAGATCGTCGAGACGACCCGGCTGTCGCGCGTGACCGGGGTGGGCGAGCCCAACGACACCGCCACCCGATTCGGGATCCACGGCACCGACCTGGGCTTCATCTGGGATGCCGGGCCCGGCGCCGGAGGCGACCCGCGGGTGTTCGTGATGTTCGGCGACACCTACGGTGAGGGCTGGGCCGGGCCGGGCGCGGGACCGGCAACAGCGCAGTGGCGCAAGAACACGCTCGCCGTCTCGACCGATCGTGATCTTGGTTCGGGGCTGCGGTTGGACGCCGCCGTCAGCTGGCCCGAACGCGGGATCGCCGCCCAGGTGATCAGATCCCTCCCCCGCTGGATCGAGCACACCGTCATTCCGTGCTCGGGGATCACGGTCGGCGGGGTGCACTACGTGCACTGGATGTCGATCCTCAGGTGGCTCGGGCCCGGTCGTTGGCGTACCAGCCATGCGGGGATCGCCGTCTCGGTCGACGACGGGCTGAGCTGGCGCAAGCTCGCGCGCTGGTGGAACCCGACCGGTCGCGAGCGCTTCCAGGTCGGCTGCTTCGCCCGCGACGACGAGTGGATCTACCTCTACGGCACGACCAACGGACGGTTCGGCCCGGCCTTCGTGGCCCGGACCCGGCCGGCTGACATCGGCCAGCGGCGGGCGTACCGCTATTTCGACGGGCGGAACTGGGTACGCGGTGCGCACCGCGCGGCGCCGGTGCTGCCGGGCAATGTCGGCGAGCTGTCGGTGGCCCGTCATGATCAACACGGCTGGCTCGCGATGCACCTGGACGAGCGACGGGCGGCGATCCTGGTGCGCCGCGCGCCGGAACCGACCGGGCCCTGGACCGACGGCGAGCCGGTCGCGGACGCCGCGGCGTACCCGGGGCTGTACGGGGGTTTCATCCATCCGTGGTGCCTGGCCGGCGGGCCGCTGTACTGGACGATGTCGCAGTGGGACGACTACGACGTGTTCTGGATGCGGACCGAGCTGGGCTGATCGGTGTCGTCCAGCGCCTCGGCGATCGCGGCGAGGGCGTCGCGGCCGAGGGAGGCGTCCAACACGATCTGATCGGCGCCGGCGGCCCTGAGCTCGGTGACGCGGGCCGCAATGTCGTCCGCGCCGCCCCAGGCGGTCACCGCGTCGATCAGCTCGTCGCCGAGCCCGTCGATCGCGGCCTGCGACAGGCCCGCCCGACGCAGGCTGGCGGCGTACCCGGGCAGGCGCGCGAGGAAGCCGACCGTCGCGTCGATCTGCTCACGGGTCCGCGCGCGATCGGGCGCGAGCGCCGCGACCTGGTGGACGATCAGCAACGCGTCCGACCCGAGCACGGTGCGCGTCGCGGCGACCTGGCCGGGCGTGACCAGGAGCTGGAGCGCGCCGGCCGTCGCGCGGGCGGCGAGCGCGAGCTTGCGCGGGCCGAGGGCGGCGAGCATCGTCCGCTCCCGCGGTACGCCCGGAATCAGCTCGCCGAGGTAGCGCTCGGTGGCGGCGAGCCCGAAGCCGGCGTCGCCCGTGCCGATGATCAACCGGTCGGGGTATGCCTCGTCCAGCACCCGGAATCGGCGTACCAGCTCATCGGCGGGGTGCACGCTCATGGGCGCGACCGCCGTGCCGACGCCGATCTCGTGGGTGGCGGCGAGCACCCGCTGGACGGGATCGAGGGTCGCCAGGGCCCCGCCGGCGAGCCAGATGGTGGAGTAGCCGAGCCCGGGGAGCTGGGCCAGCCAGGCGGGAGGGTCGGCCGCATCTGGCCCGGAGAGGCTGACGCCGAGGCAGCCACTGGGCCACAGTTCTGTCGAGGAGTGGCCGATCACCTGTGCGTGCATGTCGTCGACGCTAGCCGCTCAACCGCGCTTGAGCTCAAGGCCGAACACGGGCCTCATCGGGCGCGACGCACGCGCTCGGCGGCCCAGACCGGTTCCGCCGACTCGCGGACCTCCCCGTCGCCACCGAAGACCAGGAAGCGGTCGAAATCGCGGGCGAACCAGCGGTCGTGGGTGACCGCCAGCACCGTCCCGTCGAAGCCGGCCAGTCCCTCCTCCAGCGCCTCCGCCGATTCCACGTCGAGATTGTCGGTCGGCTCGTCGAGCAACAGCAGCGTGGCGCCGGACAGCTCCAGCAACAGGATCTGGAACCGCGCCTGCTGCCCGCCGGACAGCGACTCGAACGGCTGCTCCGCACTGCCGGCGAGCTCGTAGCGATCGAGCTTGCGGGAGGCCTCCTCCCGCGGCAGGCCCGTGCGGTGATCATCACCGCGGTGCAAGATCTCCAGCAGGGTACGCCCGATCAGCTCCGGATGATCATGGGTCTGGACGAACCAGCCGGGCCGGACGCGGGCGCCGAGCCGGGCGCGGCCGGTGTGACCTACCGGTTCGATGATCAACTCGCCGACCGGCCGGTGTTCGGTGTCGGGGTCGGAACCGCCGGCCGCCAGCAGCCGCAGGAAGTGCGACTTGCCCGAGCCGTTGGATCCCAGCACGGCCACGCGTTCGCCGTACCAGACCTCGAGGTCGAACGGGCGCATCAGGCCGGTCAGTTCCAGATCTTCGATGATCACCGCCCGCTTGGCGGTACGCCCGCCGCGCAGCCGCATCCGGACCTGCTGCTCGCGCGGGATGGCCTGCGGCGGCCCGGCGTCGACGAACCGCTTCAGCCGGGTCTGCGCCGCGCGGTAGCGCGAGGCCATGTCGGCGTTGTAGGCGGCCTTGTTCTTGTACATCAACATCAGCTCGCGCAGCTTGTGATGTTCCTCGTCCCAGCGCCGGCGCAGCTCCTCCAGCCGCGCGAACCGCTCGCGGCGCGCCGCGTGATAGCTGCCGAAGCCGGCCGGATGGACCCAGGCCGTGTTGCCCGCGGCACCGAGCTCCAGGGTGACCACCCGGGTGGCGGTCCGCGCCATCAGCTCGCGGTCGTGGCTGACGAAGAGCACCGTCTTCGGCGACTCGGCCAGCCGACCCTCCAGCCATTCCTTGGCCGGCACGTCGAGGTAGTTGTCGGGCTCGTCCAGGATCAGCACCTCGTCGGGTCCACGCAGCAGTGCCTCCAGGACCAGCCGCTTCTGCTCCCCGCCCGACAGCGTGGTCAGCTCGCGCCAGCGGACCCGGTCGAAACCGACCCCGAGCGCGGCGGTGCAGCAGGCGTCCCAGACGACCTCCAGCTCGTAGCCGCCCGCATCGGCGTACTCCGCCAGTGCCGCGGCGTACCGCAACTGGGTGGGTTCGTCGTCGGCCTCCATCAGCGCGAGTTCGAGCCGGTCCACGTCGGCGGCGGCCGCGCGTACCCGCGGCGGTGCGACCGACAACAGCAACTCGCGCACGTCGTCGGAGCCCTTGCCCACGGCCTGGCGCATGATGCCGAGCCCGCCCGAACGCGAGATCGTGCCCCGGTGCGGGTCCAGCTCGCCGGCGATCATTCGCAGCAGGGTGGACTTGCCGGCGCCGTTCGCACCCACGAGCGCGACCTTGGCCCCCTCGCCGACACGGAAGCTCACGTCGTCCAGCAGCCGCCGGCCGTCCGGCAGGTCATGGCCGATCCCGGACAGGTCCACGTGTCCCACGTCGGCCGATCCTGCCAAGCCGCGCGCGTTCCCGCGAACCGTTATCGGGGCCGGGTCGGCGTACGCCATCGGCCAACCTCGGGAAATACCTCCGGGGGGTTATGCGTTGCAGAGGGCGATCGCGAAGGAGATCCCATGACACAGAACACGGAGAACCGGCCGCACATCGTGTTGGTGGTCGGCAGCACCCGCCCGGTCCGGGTCGGCGACCAGCTCGCCGCGCAGATCGCGCCCGTGCTGGCCGAGACGACCGGCCTGGAGGTACGCACGGTCGACCTGACCGACCTGGCACTGCCGCTGCTCGACGAGCCGGTGATGGCCGCCGCTACCGACGACTACGCCAACGCCCACACCCGCGAGTGGAGCCGGATCGTGCGCGACGCCGCGGCGATCGTCTTCCTGACGCCGCAGTACAACTTCGGCTACCCCGGCGGGCTGAAGAACGCCATCGACTACCTGTACGCCGAATGGCAGGGCAAGCCCGCACTGATCATCAGCTACGGCGGCCGCGGCGGCGGTGCCGGGGCTGCGCAACTGCGCGCGGTGCTCGAGTTCATCGGCCTGCGGCTGACCGACGACGATGTGGCGATCACGCTCGCCCGCGACGCCTACGGCCCGGACGGGCGGCTGGTCGACCCGGCCACGGCCCTCGGCGACACCGCCGAGATCGCCGACGCCGGACGTGCGCTCGGGGCCCTGGTCTCGGCGCCCGCCGTCGGCTGACCCCGCCGCCGGTTGACCGGGCGTACCGACATGACGAGGGCCGGCACCCCGATCGGGGTGCCGGCCCTCGCCGTAGGTCTGTGGGACTGCTCTCAGGCGTGCAGCCGCGCGGTCTCGTCCTGGATCTTGAGCGCTACCTGCTTGAGCTTGGCCTCGTGGGCCTTGTTGTGGTGTGCGCAGAACAGCAGCTCGGCGCCACCCTCCAGGGTGACGCGGACATATGCCTGAGCGCCGCAACGGTCGCAGCGGTCAGCAGCGGTCAGGGCGTCGTCGACGATCGTGTTGCTCACTTGTGGCCCTCCTTCACTCTCGCCAGTCCAACGCCCTCGCGACCGGCGCTATTCCGGTCGGCGCCCATGCCTGGCTGTCGTGATTCGAGGGTACTCGGCGTTGCGGGCAATTCCACCGACATCCACGAGCCGGTGTGTGGCGTATCTCACGTCGGACGTCGGGGGGCGCGGTGAGCCCACCGCGTGGGTACGCCGTCGCGGCGGCCCCCGCGGGTAGCCTCGGCGGGTGCCCAGCAAGCCCGCATCGAAGAAGCCCTCCGCCCGCACCTCCGCGGCGGCGCGCCCGCGCAGCGCCGCGACCAAGCAGGTCGACGGCGGCCGCGACTACGAGGCCCGTCACCTGCTGGTGCTGGAGGGTCTGGAGGCGGTGCGCAAGCGCCCGGCGATGTACATCGGTTCGACCGACACGCGCGGCCTGATGCACTGCCTGTGGGAGATCATCGACAACGCCGTGGACGAGGCGCTGATGGGCTTCGGCGACAAGATCACGGTTTCGCTGAACGCGAACGGCTCCCTCACGGTCGCCGACACCGCGCGCGGCATGCCGGTCGACATCGAGCCGCGCACCGGCCTGTCCGGCGTCGAGGTGATCTTCACCAAGCTGCATGCCGGCGGCAAGTTCGGCAGCGGCTCCTACAACGCCGCGGGCGGCCTGCACGGCGTCGGCGCCTCGGTGGTGAATGCGCTGTCGGTGCGCCTCGATGTCGAGGTGGACCGCAATTCCGCGACCTGGGGGATGTCGTTCTCCCGGGGTACGCCGGGCACCTTCGCCGGCGAGGGGCCGGACGCGAAGTTCACCCCCGGCGGGGGGCTGAGCAAGCTCCGGCGCGCCAAGAAGGGGCTCACCGGGTCCCGGATCACCTGGTGGCCGGACCCGCTGATCTTCGGTGCGGAGATGAAGTTGGCGCCGGATGAGTTGGTCAACCGCGCGCGGCAGACCAGTTTCCTGGTGCCGGGCCTGCAGCTCGACATCACCGACGCGCGGGGCCCCGAGCCGGTTGCCGAGTCCTTCCGGCACGACGGCGGGATCTCGGAGTTCTGCGAGTTCCTGGCCCCGGACCAGGGCGTGACCGAGGTGCTGCGGCTGCGCGGGGAGGACACCTTCACCGAGACGGTACCGATGCTGGACGATGCCACCGGGGCCATGGTCCCGACCGACGTCGAGCGCGACGTGGAGATCGACATCGCGCTGCGCTGGGGGACCGGCTACGACACGGTCACCCGTTCGTTCGTCAACATCATCGCCACCCCCAAGGGCGGCACCCACGTCGCCGGCTACGAGCGCGCACTGACCAAGATCATCGCCAAGACGCTGGACGGCACCCGCCTGCTGAAGAACGGCGAGGAGATCACCAAGGACGACGCGCTGGAGGGGTTGACCTCGGTGGTCACCGTGCGGCTCGCGGAGCCGCAGTTCGAGGGGCAGACCAAGGAGGTGCTCGGTACGCCGGCCGTCTCGCGGCTGGTGGCCAAGGTGGTCGAGGCCGAGCTCGGGTCCTTCCTGACCTCGACCAGGGCCGCGGACAAGCAGCAGTCGCGGACGGTGCTCGAGAAGGTCACCGCCGCCATGCGGACCCGGGTGGCCGCCCGCGCGCAGAAGGAGGCGCAGCGCCGCAAGACCGCGCTCGAGTCGTCGTCCCTGCCGTCCAAGCTGCGCGACTGCCGCTCCTCCGACGTGGACCGGACCGAGCTGTTCATCGTCGAGGGCGAGTCCGCGATGGGCACCGCCCAGGCCGCGCGGCGCAGCGAGTTCCAGGCGCTGTTCCCGATCAAGGGCAAGATCCTGAACACCCAGCGCGCCTCGATCGGCGAGATGCTCAAGAACGCCGAGTGCGCGCAACTGATCCAGGTGGTGGGGGCCGGCTCCGGGCGTACCTTCGATCTTGACGCCGCCCGCTACGGCAAGATCATCTTCATGGCCGACGCCGACGCCGACGGCGCGCACATCCGGTGCCTGCTGGCCACGCTGTTCTTCCGCTACATGCGACCGCTGCTGGACGCCGGGCGGGTCTACACCGCCGTGCCTCCGCTGCACCGCTTCGAGCTGAAGAACCCGCGCAAGGGCCAGGAGAAGTACCTCTACACGTTCACCGAGCACGAGTACCAGCGCAAGCTCGCCGAGCTGACCAAGAAGGGGGTCCGGTTCGACGATCCGCAGCGCTACAAGGGCCTCGGCGAGATGAATGCCGACCAGCTCGCCGAGACCACGATGGATCCGCGGCAGCGGACGCTGCGCCGGATCACCGTCGACGACGGCGCCGCGGCCGAGACCACCTTCGAGATGCTGATGGGCAACGAGGTCGGGCCGCGCAAGGAGTTCCTGGTCGACGGCGCGTACCAATTGGATGCGGAGCGGATCGACGCCTGATCATTCCCGGCCGTCTCAGATCGCGTGACCGATCAGCGTGCCGACGCCGTAGCTGATCGCCATCGCCAGGCAGCCACCGCCGATATTGCGTGCGATCGCGCGGGCGCGCGGCGCCTGGCCGAGCCGGGCGCTGATCCAGCCGGTGAGCAGCAGCGCCAGCACGACCGAGCCGACCGTGACCGCGATCCGCCAGCTCGGCGGCGGCAGCAAGATCGCCAGCAGCGGCAGCAGCGCGCCGACGGTGAAGCTGATCAAGGACGCGAAGGCCGCCTGCCAGGGGCGCGCCAGCTCGTCGGGATCGATCCCGAGCTCGGCCTCGGCGTGCGCGCCGAGCGCATCGTGTGCGGTGAGTTGCACCGCGACCTCCCGCGCCAGCTTCTCGCTCAGCCCCTTGTCCCGGTAGATCGCGGCCAGCTCGTCGAGCTCCGCCTCCGGCAGCTCGGCCAGCTCACGGCGCTCCTTGCGCAACAGGGCCCGTTCGCTGTCGCGCTGCGTGCTGACCGACACGTACTCGCCGACCGCCATGCTCAACGCACCGGCCACCAACCCCGCCCCGCCCGCGATGGCGATCGGCGCGGTATCGGTCGTCGCGCCCGCGGCGGCCATCACGATGCCCGCCACCGACACGATCCCGTCGTTGGCGCCGAGCACCCCGGCCCGTAGCCAGTTCAGCCGCGACGACCAGCCCGAGACGTGCGGCTCGCCCGGATGGGTGGTACTCATCCCACCAGCCTGCCCACACTGGCGTGTCGTTCGCCACGGCGGGCAGGCTTGCCTATGCGATCGCCCCGATCGCCTGCCGTGGCGGC
Source organism: Naumannella huperziae (assembly GCF_054073625.1). Taxonomy (NCBI): domain Bacteria; kingdom Bacillati; phylum Actinomycetota; class Actinomycetes; order Propionibacteriales; family Propionibacteriaceae; genus Naumannella; species Naumannella huperziae. The sequence continues at coordinate 442,882 of NZ_JBSXPH010000001.1, forward strand.
CGAGCCGCGCTAACGTCGGGGCGTCCCCATCGATGAGGAGCAACGATGACCCCCCAGATATTCGTCGCCGAGACCTTCGGCACGGCGATCTTGTTGATCTTCGGCTGCGGCGTGGTCGCCAATGCCATCCTCGCGAAGTCCAAGGGCAACGGCGGCGGCTGGCTGATGATCTCGTGGGGCTGGGCGCTCGGCGTCTTCTGCGGTGTCTTCGTCGCCGCGAAGTCCGGTGCCCACCTGAACCCGGCCGTCACCCTCGGCCTGCTGCTCAAGGGTGACGACTTCGCCGACGGCGTACCGGCCTCGGTCGGCACGGCATTCGCCTACTTCGCCGCCCAGATGCTCGGTGCGATCATCGGGGCCGTCGTCGTCTGGTTGGCGTACCGGATGCATTTCGACGCCGAGGAGGACCCGGCCAATGTGCTCGGCGTCTTCTCCACCGGGCCACAGTTGCGCAGCCCGCTGTGGAACCTGATCACCGAGATCATCGCGACCTTCGTGCTGGTCTTCGTGATCATGAGTTTGGCCGGTACGCCGAACGAGCTCGGCCCGCTGCCGGTCGCGTTGCTGGTGCTCGGCATCGGCATCGCCATCGGCGGACCGACCGGGTACGCCATCAATCCCGCCCGCGACCTCGGGCCGCGGATCGCCCACGCGCTGCTCCCGATCAAGCACAAGGGCTCCAGCGACTGGGGGTACGCCTGGATCCCGGTCGTCGGCCCGCTGATCGGCGGTGCGCTCGCCGGGGTGGCCGCCGCGGCGCTCTTCTGACAGCCTGAACCCGAACCCACCGCACAAGGAGGTGCCACCATGGCCGACTACGTGATTGCCATCGATCAGGGCACGACCAGCAGCCGCGCCATCGTCTTCGACTCCGCGGGCTCGATCGTCTCGTCCGGCCAGAAGGAGCACGAGCAGATCCTGCCCCGCGCCGGCTGGGTGGAACACGACCCGACCGAGATCTGGGCCAATACCCGTGAGGTGATCGGGCAGGCGTTGTCCCGGGCCAATCTGACCCGGCACGACATCGCCGCCGTCGGCATCACCAACCAGCGCGAGACCGCGGTGGTCTGGGACAAGAACACCGGCGAGCCGGTCTACAACGCGATCGTCTGGCAGGACACCCGGACCCAGAAGATCGTCGACGAGCTGGCCGCCGACGGCGGCGTCGAACGGTTCAAGGACACCGTCGGCCTACCGCTGGCCACCTATTTCTCCGGGACCAAGATCAAGTGGATCCTGGACAATGTCGACGGCGCGCGGGAGAAGGCCGAGGCCGGCGATCTGCTCTTCGGCACCACCGACTCCTGGTTGGTCTGGAATCTCACCGGCGGCACCGACGGCGGCGTGCACATCACCGACGTCACCAACGCGTCGCGGACGATGTTCATGGACCTGAAGACGCTCGCCTGGGATGACGACATCCTGGCCGCCTTCGGCGTACCGAAATCCATGCTTCCAGAGATCAAGTCCTCCTCCGAGGTCTACGGAACCGTCGCCGCGTCACAACTGCTCCGCGAGACGCCGGTCGCCGGCATCCTCGGCGATCAACAGGCGGCGACCTTCGGCCAGGTCGCATTCGAGCGCGGCGATGCGAAGAACACCTACGGCACCGGCAACTTCCTGATCGTCAACACCGGCACCGAGATCGTCCGCTCCGAGAACGGCCTGCTGACCACGGTCTGCTACCGGATCGGCGATGCCGAACCGGTCTATGCGCTGGAGGGATCGATCGCCGTCACCGGTTCGGCTATCCAGTGGCTGCGTGATCAACTCGGGATCATCTCCGCCGCACCCGAGGTCGAGCAGCTCGCCGAATCGGTCGAGGACAACGGCGGGGTCTACTTCGTGCCGGCGTTCTCGGGCCTGTTCGCGCCGTACTGGCGTGGCGATGCCCGGGGCGCGATCGTCGGCCTGACCCGGTTCGCCAACAAGGGCCACATCGCCCGTGCGGCACTGGAGGCAACGGCGTTCCAGACCGCCGAGGTGCTGGACGCCGCCGACAGCGATGCCGGGGTCCGGATGACCGAACTGAAGGTCGACGGCGGGATGACCGCCAACGACGCGCTGATGCAGTTCCAGGCCGACATCCTCGGCATCCCGGTGATCCGGCCCAAGGTGATCGAGACCACCGCACTCGGTGCCGCGTACGCCGCCGGGCTGGCGGTTGGCTTCTGGTCCTCCACCGACGAGCTGGTGAAGAACTGGCAGGAGGACAAGCGCTGGGAGCCGCAACTCGACCCGGCCGAGCGCGACCGGCTGCTGCGACAGTGGAAGAAGGCCGTCACCAAGACCTTCGACTGGGTGGACGACGACGTGCGCTGAGCCCGCGCCCCGCTGGCCACACACATCCCGCCTCTCCCCGGCAGCTCCATCCACCCCCGCTCCACTCACCCCTCTCTCCATCCACCACCCCGACTCCACCCACCCCTCTCCCCGAATTGTTTCCGTAGTTATGCCCGCCATTCGGCTCGAATGGCGGGCATAACTACGGAAACAATTCGGGGGTGGGGCGGGGGCGGGGGCGAGGATCTTCGGCGGCGCGGCTCACGACGCCGGCTGTTGCTGGGTGGCGCAGTGGATGCCCCCGCCACCGGCGGCGATGCCGTCGATCGCCACCGGCACGATCTCGCGCTCGGGGAAGAGCTGGCGCAGCTTCGCCGCCGCCGCCGTGTCTGCGCGGCGATCGCCGAACTCGGGCATGATCACCGCCCCGTTGCAGACGTAGTAGTTCACATAGCCCGCGGCGAAATCGTCGGTCAGGAAGTCCTCGCGAATCGCCCACGGCGCCGTCAGCGTCACGACCTCCAGCGGGCCGCCGTCGGCATCGGTCGCCTCGTTCAGCAGCGCCAGGTGCTCGCGGGTGACTTCATGATCGAACGACTGCGGATCCTCGTCCAACGCCGCCACCACCACGCCGGGTCGGACGAAGCGGGCATAGAAGTCGGTGTGCCCGTCGGTGATGTCGCGGCCGGCGATACCGGGCAGCCAGATCACCTTGCGGATGCCGAGCAGCCGGGCCAACTCGGCCTCGACGTCTTGTTGGGACCAGCCGGGGTTGCGGTTGTCGTTGAGCACGCAACTGCGCGTGATGATCGCCGTCCCCTTGCCATCGACCTCCAGCGCGCCGCCCTCCAGGACCAGCTCGGTGCCCAGCGCGGTGGCGCCGGCCTGCGCGATCACGGCCGCGGCAACCGTGGCATCGGCCGCGTGATCCTGCTTGCCACCCCAGCCGTTGAAGTTGAAGTCGACACCGGCGAGGCCGTCGCCACGCACGAAGACGGGGCCGGTGTCGCGTACCCAGAGATCGTCGATCTCATGTTCGACGATCCGCACCGTCGGGGCCAGCAGCTCGCGTGCCTCCGCGACGTCGCTCGGCCGGACCAGGACGCTGACCTCCTCGAACTCGGCGATGGTTCCGGCGAGATCGGCGAGGTTCTCCCAAACCTCATCGATCAGGTCGTCGCCCCAGATCGTCTCGGTCGCGCCGAGCGCCAGCCAGGTACGCGTGTGCGGCTCGCCCTCGTCGGGCATGGTCCACGCCATCTCGCCCCCCATCGCCCGCATGCGCCGCGGGTCGGCGTCGGCGTACCCATCGTCAGCCACGTACCGGTGAACGTCAACCGCCGAGCAGGAGCTTGATCGCGATGCCGATCATGATCGCGCCGATGACCACGTCCAGCACCCGCCAGGCGGCCGGGGTCGCCAGCAGCGGTCGCAGCGCTCGGGCACCGAAGCCGAGGGCGGTGAACCAGCCGATGCTCGCGACGACGGCACCGCCGGCGAACCACCAGCGACCGGGATCGCCCTGCTGGCTGGCGATCGAACCGAGCAGCAGCACGGTGTCCAGATAGACGTGCGGGTTCAGCCAGGTCAGGGCCATCACCTTGGCCGCCACCGACCAGGCGCTGCCCGCGGTCTCCCCGGCGGCCACCAGCCTCCCCGGGCGCAACGCACGGCGTATCGCCAACGCGCCGTAGCCGATCAGGAACGCCGCCCCGGCCCAGCGGATCACCGTCAGCAGCGCCGGCTGCGCGGTGACCAACGCGCCGAGGCCGGCGACGCCCGCGGTGATCAACACCGCATCGGAGGCGGCGCAGATCGCCACCACCAACCCGACGTGGGAACGGGCGAGTCCTTGCCGCAGCACGAAAGCGTTCTGCGCGCCGATCGCGATGATCAGCGTCAGCCCGGTCAACAGGCCCGTCAGCATGGGGATGATCACGGGCCGACCCTAGGCGCCCCACCCGCTGAAGGCCATCGCGTAATTCTGCATTACCTGTAGCAAAGCTTCATCTAGGCTGGACACCCATGAGCGACACCCGAGGCTGGGATCGCGCCCAACTGGAGGCGCTGGCGGCCGCGGTCGACCACGAGACCTTCGACGCGGCGGCCCGCGCCCTGCACATCACCCCGTCGGCCTTCAGCCAGCGCATCCGGGCGCTGGAGCGCAGCGTCGGACAGCTCGTGCTGCGGCGTACCAAGCCGTGCCGAACCACCCCCGCCGGTGCGGAACTGCTCCGCCTGGCGCGCCAGCTCGCGCTGCTGGAGGACGAGACGGCGGCGCGGCTCGAGGGTCCGGGCACCGTCACCACCCAGCTCCCGCTCGCGATCAATGCCGACTCCGTCGGCTCGTGGTTCACGCCGGTACTGGCCGAGATCGGCACCTGGCCGGGCGTCGCACTGCGCCTCCGGATCGAGGACCAGGATCATTCCGCGGACCTGCTGCGCTCCGGCGAGACACTGGCCGCCGTCACCTCCGATCCGCAACCGGTCCAGGGCTGTTCGATCGAACCGCTCGGCGCGATGCGATATCTGCCCGTGGCGACCCCGGAGCTGATCGAACGCACCGGAGCGGTGACCTCGCGCGGAACGATCTGGTCGCGGCTACCGCTGATCCGGTTCAACGCCAAGGACGACCTCCAACACGGGCTGCTGCGCAGGCTCGGTGCCGAACCGGGTACGCCGGTCCACCTCGTCCCCAGTTCCGCCGACTTCGCCGTCGCGGTCCGCGCGGGACTGGGCTGGGGTCTGGTACCCGAGCACCAGTTGGGCGGCGACCTGAAATCCGGGCGCCTGTTGCGGCTCGGCCGCCGCCACGTCGACATCGCCCTGCACTGGCAGCGCTGGCGGCTGGCCTCGGACCTGCTGGACCGGCTCACCACGGCGGTACGCTCCGCCGCCCGCGCGCATCTGCGTACCCCCTGAATCGCGGCCGTGGGGGACGGCGGGATTGCCACCGGACGCCGGACCGTGTAAACATCTGCACATGCGATCAGATGTCGAGATTACGACGGTCGGCGGCTGTGCGACCGATCATGTCGACCCCGAGAAGGTCGCGATGGTGCGATCCGCTGCGCTGAGCGAGCCGGAGCTGGCCGCCACGGCGACGCTGTTCAAGCTGCTCGGCGATCCCACCCGGACCCGACTGCTCTACGCGCTGCTCGAGGCCGGCGAGCTCTGCGTCTGCGATCTCGCCGCGGCGACGGGCGTCCAGGAGGCGACCGCCTCCCACGCGCTGCGGTTGCTCCGCATGTCGGGGGTTGTCACCGCCCGGCGCGAGGGCCGGCTCGTCTTCTACCGGCTGGCCGACGCCCACGTGCGAATGCTGCTCGATCTGACCCGCGAACACGTCTCCCACGCGGGCTCCGCGACCGATTCCAAGAAGGAGACCGCCTGATGGGTTCCGGACACTCCCACGCCCCCGCCGGGCACGCCGGCGGCCGCAATCGCTGGCGGCTCCAGCTCTCGTTCGGCCTGGTCCTGACGTTCTTCGTGGTGGAGCTGGTCTTCGGCATCATCTCCAACTCGCTGGCCCTGATCTCCGATGCCGGACACATGGCCGCGGATGTGGTGGCGCTGGGTGCCGCGCTCGTCGCCACCAAACTCGCGAGCACCCGCGACGAGACGGGCAAGCGGACCTACGGGTGGTATCGCGCCGAGATCTTCGCCTCCGGCCTCGCCGTGTTGTTGATGTTGATCGTCTCCATCTCCATCGGCTACGGGGCCGTCGACCGGATCGGCAAGCCCGAGGTCGAGGTCAACACGATGATCATGTTCGTCGTGGGTGGCATCGGTCTGCTGATCAACATCATCGCCCTGTTGTTGCTGCGCGGCGGATCGAAGGAATCCCTGAACGTCAAGGGCGCCTACCTCGAGGTGATGGCCGACACGCTCGGCTCGGTCGGCGTGATCGTCGCCGGTGTGTTGGTCCAGGCGACGGGTCAGGCGCTGTGGGACACCTTGATCGGTCTCGCCATCGCGATCTTCGTCGCCGTGCGGGCGATCATGCTCGGCCGCGAGGTGCTGCACGTCCTTTCGCAGGGTACGCCGGACGGCATCGATGTCGGCGAGGTGACGACGGCTCTGGAATCCTGCCCCGGCGTGCAGAGCGTGCACGACCTGCACCTGTGGACCCTGACCTCGGGAATGAACGTCGCCACCGCCCACCTGGTCACCGACGACGGCGCCGACGCGCACAGCGTGCTCGATGCGGCACGCGAGGTGATGCGGACCAGGTTCGCGATCGAGCACGCAACTCTGCAGGTCGAGCCCGCCAACCACCAGGGGTGCGACGAGCTGGCCTGGTAGGCCGTCTGTTCGGTCCTCAGCGGCGGGGACGAAACACCGGACGCTCGCCGGCCAGCCCGGCCTTGCGGGCAATGGCGAAGTTGGCACCGAACAGCAGCGGGAGCTGGGCGGCGCGTTCGAGTGCGAAGGTACGCCGGTCGCTGCCCGGCCAGGCCCGGTCGAACAACCGCTTGATCGTCGCGATGGCATCCGGGGAACGTCCGGCGATCGAGGCCAGCAGCTCCGTCGCAATCCCCTCGGGATCGTCGGCCAGCTCGGTGACCAGCCCGAGCTGGTGGGCCGCGGCGCCGTCGATCACCTCCGCGGTCATCGCCAGCCGCTTGGCGACGTCGATCCCGACGAGCTGGGCGAGGGTACGCACGCCGGTCATGTCCGGCACCAGCCCCCACTTCGCCTCCATCACCGACCAGCGCGCATCCGGCGTACCGATCCGGATGTCGGCCGCGAGCGCAAGCTGCAGCCCGCCGCCCAGGCAGTTGCCGTGAACCGCGGCGACGACCGGCACCGGGATCCGCCGCCACGCCCAGCAGGCCTCCTGGAACGTGTTCGTGCCGCGCCACGGGTTCGGCACGAACCTCGGCAGGAAATCGCGAGGCGCGAACGAGACCCCCTTGAAGTCCAGCCCCGCGCAGAAGCTCGGGCCGGCCCCGGACAGGAGCACGCCGCGCAGCTCGCGATCGCGGCGCAGCCGGTGCGCGGTGGCGATCAGGCCGGCGAGCATCGCGTCGTTCAGCCCGTTGTGCTTGTCCGGGCGGTTCAGGCGTACCCGCGCGATCGCGTCGTCGCCGAGCTCGCAGATCACGGCCGCTTCGTCGCTCATGGACCCGAAGTCAATCACGGGCCGGGGAGCGGGAGAATGCCGCCATGACCCTGCCCGACCCGCTGCGCGCCGTGATCGACCGCACCGACGGCTTCATGCCGACCGACGAGGGCGAGGCGCTGCACGCGGCGGCGCTCGCCGGGCTGGGTGACGGCGTGTTGATCGAGATCGGCAGCTACTGCGGCCGCTCGACGCTGTTCCTGGCCGCGGCGGCGATGATCACCGGCGGCCAGGTGGTGACGATTGATCATCATCGCGGCTCCGAGGAGCACCAGCCGGGCTGGGCGTACCACGACCCCGGCCTGGTCGACCCGGCCACTGGAAGCATCGACACCCTCCCCCGGCTACGGGACACCCTGAACCGGGCAGCCGTGGCCGTGCCCGGGATCGAGGAGCACGTGACGATCATGGTCGGCCGTTCGGAGGAGATCGCGCGCTGGTGGCGTACGCCCGTGCGCGCCGTGTTCATCGACGGCAGTCACACGTTGGAGGCGGCCCGGCGCGATCTCGACGGCTGGGCGCCGTGGATCGAGGCCGGCGGGTTGTTGATCATCCACGACGTGTTCCCGGACCCGGCCGACGGCGGCCGGCCGCCGTACGAGATCTATCGTCAGGCGCTGGAGTCGGGCGCCTTCACCGAGATCGGCGCCCGGGGCTCGTTGCGCGTGCTCCGCCGGGGATGAATACCGCTAATCGAGCCGAGTCAGGAGTACCCGTCCGTCGAGATGGGCGCTGATCAGCATCGAGTCGATCAGCGTCGGTGAGGAGATCACCGGCGAGGCGGAAAGCTGGCGCACCTTCCGGTACTCCCCGGTGGCCAGATCGAGCACGGCGAGATCACCCATGGTGCCGATCACATAGGCCGTCTCGCCGTCGATCACCGGCGCCGCATCCAGCGAGCGGGAGACCATCCGGTCGGTGGTCCACCGCACATTGCCGGTAGCCGCCTCGACCCGGCTGGCCGCACCCCACTCGTCAATCAGCAACAGGTCCCCGCCGGCCAGCGGCCGGGCCGCCGAATACAGATAGGACTGCTCGATCGCCCAGACCTGTTCGCCACTCGCCCGGTCCAGCGCGTACCCGCCGGAGACCGTCGCCACGAAGACCGCGCGATCGTCGATCACCGTCGCCTGGGTCGTCCATGGACCGTAGATCAGCCTCCGGTAGGCGTCCGGACGATCGGCCAGCAGCACCTCCCAGACCGGCGAGCCGTCCTCGATCCTGACCGCCCGCGCCTTGCCGTCGCCGGTGCCGAGGAAGATCAGTTCGTCATCGGCGGCGACCCGGCCGGCGCTGATGCCGGGCTGCGGACGGGACCAGATCACCTCGCCGGAGGCGTCCAGCAACACCAGCTCGGCGCCGACCATCACCGCGACCCGTTGCCGCCCGGACGCTTTGAAGATCGCCGGGTCGGCCATCACCGGCCCACCCAGGCCCGTGCGCCAGAGCTGCTTACCGCTGTCTGCTTCCAGACCGATCAGATAGCCGTCAGCCGATCCCGCCACCAGCAGAGATTCATCCTCGCTGACCGCCAGGTTCGTCAGCACCGGCCCGGTATCGGCCTCCCAGGCGCGCGTCAGCCGCCGGCCGACCTGCAGCGCGGTCACGCCGTTGACCGCGCCCGGAACCACCACTCGGTTTCCGACCCGAACCGTGCCACCGGTGATGATCGCGCCGAGCGCGACATCGTCGACGGGTCGGTACGCGTCGGAATCGATGCGGAACGTCTCGATCACCCGCCAGCGCGAGTCGCCGTCGACGAACTCGACATTCACGCGGTGCTCACCCGGCGGCAGGCCGGAGATGTCCAGGCTCCCCTCGATGCTGCGGCCGCGGCGGGTGAGCTGGGTCCACTTCTCCGCGATCGATCCGGCGTAGAGCTGTTGCTGGTAGATCCCGCACCGGGCCGTCAGACCTTCGGACGGCTGGCTCGTCACGGCGGTGATCAGCAGCTCGTCCCCGCGTACCCGCACCCGCAGACGATCGGGTTGCCGACGGCGTTGCCGTTCGCGATGGCCGCGATGATCATCGAGCTGCAGGGCGACCACCTCGGTGATACGGCGGTCCTCGGGGCGCTCCGGGTTGTCGATGCCGACGTGTTCCACCAGCAACCGCGACGGTCGCCGGGCCTCGCCGACGACTGTCAGCCGGTAGTACTGGGCGGCGTTCTTGACGGCCGCTCCCTCCAACTGGGTGAGGCCGTTGAACAGGTCGATCAGTTGTCGGTGGGTGTGCCCGGCGAGCACGAGTTGCACATTGCGGCCCTCGATCGTTCGCAGCAGGTCATCGGTATTGACAACGTAGTAGTGGCCCTCGGCCATCGGATAGTGCGTGACCAACACCGTGGGGGTCTTCGCCGACTTGTTCTGCAGCTTGCGCCGCAGCCAGGCGAGGTCCTGGTCGGTGTAGTAGCCAACCTCTTGTTGCCAGATTGTCGGATCCAGCAACAAGAACTGGATTCCCGCCAGGTGCACCTCCACATTGCGTTGATCAAGGTACCGCTCGTACAGCTCCGCGGCCGTCACGTCCCAGCGGATCTCGTGGTTGCCCGGCACATGCCAGACGATGTCTCGCAGCGATGCCGGCACCAGGTCGAGATAGGCCTGGTACTCCGCCGCGCTCCCGTATTCCGTCACGTCACCCCCGTGCAGCACCAGGTCCGGCCGATCGGCCTCGATCGCGGCGAACACGGCCCGCAGGTTGGTCAGATGCCGGGCATTCTCCGGATCGACGTGGGTATCGGTCAGGAACGCGACGGTACGCCGAGACTCCGGCGTGCCTGGCTGAGCCGCGGCGCGCGGGGACCGCGTCGACGCGGCGGCCGCGCCCACCAGCACCGCCGCGCCGCCACGCAGCGCGGCGCGGCGGGAGAGGGCGCTCCGGTCGGAAAGATCGATGCCGGGTTCGGTGTCGCTCACGGCCCTGATTCTTCAGCGGCCTCGCAGCGCGCGGCAACCCTTCGTGCACGAGTGCCCGATACGTTCGCCGCTTCCGATCAACAAATCTCCGCAACATGCTTGTACTTCTCATCGAGTGCAGTTCTGAAACAACTTTCGTTCAGTCGCGCCCGACTTCGGACCTGCCTCCTTCAGGCCGCTCGAAGTCCGATCTCCGCAGGCACCGCGGCTGCTAGCGTCCGGCGCGAGCACAGCACGCAGCCAGGGAAGGGCGGCAATGGGAGAACCGGCCGACAGCGAATTGATCACCGTCGGCATCATCGGCGCCGGCGGGATCGCCAATGCGCATCTACCGGCATGGCGCGACCTCGGTGTCCGCGTACTGGTGTACTCCGTCGACGAGGGCGCCGCCGGGCTGATCGAGCGGCATGGCGCCGGTGAGGCCGTGACCAGCCTGGCGGAGCTGTTGGAGCGCGCCGACATCGTCGACATCTGCAGCCCGACCTACACCCATCGCGATCTGGTGTTGCAGGCCGTCGCGGCCCGCCGCCCGGTGATCTGTGAGAAGCCGCTCGGATTGGATCCGGAACAGGCGCGAGAGATCATGTCCGCCTGCGCCGCAGCCGGTGTCTCGCTGTTCCCGGCCCAGGTCGTCCGCTTCTTCCCCGAATACCGGGCGCTGCAGCAGCAGGTGGCCGCCGGCATCGTCGGTACGCCGGCCGTGCTGCGGTTCACCCGGATCGCCGAGCGCCCGAAGCGCGAGTGGTTCCATCAACCGGCGCTCGCCGGCGGCATCATCCTCGACCAGATGATCCATGACCTGGACATGGCCCGCTGGCTGGCCGGTGAGGTGACCGAGGTCTTCGCCCGTTCCGTCACCCGCGCGGCCGACACGGGTGAGGTGACCGCCGCCCAGGTGGTGATGCGGCACGCATCAGGGGCGATCAGCAGCGCCTTCGGCGCCTGGGCGAGCGCCGGCACCAGCTTTCGAACCGCCTTCTCCGTGGCCGGCACCGCGGGCTATCTGCGCCACGATTCCGCCGACAACCGACCGGTACGCGTGGACGCCCCGGCGCCGGGTCAACCCCGCGGCGGCCTGCTCCCGCGCAACCTCGGCCGGAGCCCGTTCCATGATCAGCTCGGCGAGTTCTTGTCCGCGATCCGCGACGGCGCCCCCACCCGGGTATCGGCGTTCGACGGGGTGCAAGCGGTCACGATCGCCACCGCCGCGTCGGAATCGGCACGGGCCGGGCGTCCGGTCCGGCTCGGCGACGCATGGACCAGCACGCAGCCCGAGGAGCGCAGCGCATGAGGATCGGCATCCACTCCCTCGCCCACACCCACGGGTACAGCTATCTGCGGGTCCTGGCCGAGCGTCCCGGGGTGGAGGTCGGGCTGGTGGACACGCCGCCCCTCGAGGGGTCACCACGCGGCCCGGAGGCCGCCGCCGCCTACGGCGCCCGGTACTTCGACGATCTCGATCAACTGCTGTCCTGGCATCCCGACGGAGTGATCGTCTGCACCGAGACGAGCCGGCACCGCGAGGCGACCGAGAAGATCGCCGGCGCCGGTATCCACGTGCTCTGCGAGAAACCGCTGGCGACCTCGCTGACGGATGCCGATGCCATGATCGAGGCGTGCGCCGCGGCCGGGGTGCACCTGATGACGGCCTATCCGGTGCGCTTCTCCCGACCGTTCGCCGCCCTGCAGGCCACGCTGGAGTCCGGGCAGCTCGGGGAACTGGTCAGTTATGCCGGCACGAACAACGGCAAGCTCCCCTCCGAACGGGCCTGGTTCTCCGAGCCGGCCGAATCCGGCGGCGGCGCGATCATGGACCATACGGTGCACATCGCCGACCTGCTGACGGTCCTGCTGCCCGACACCGAGGCGACCTCGGTGCTGGCGGCGGCCAACACCATGATCAACTCCGACCGCGCGCGAGCCGAGACCGGCGGCCTGGTCTCGATCGAGTATGCCAACGGCGTGATCGGCACGATCGATTGCAGTTGGTCGCGCCCGGACAGCGACCTGGTCTGGGGCGGCCTCACCCTGCAGGTGCTCGGCACCGGCGGTCTGGCCGACATGGACGCCTTCGACTCCCAACAGATCTCCGGATTCTCCGGTGAACAGGGAAGGCCGCTGCGGCGCGACTACGGCGAGGATGCGAACGCCGCGATGCTCGCGGCCTTCCTCGACGGCATCCGCACCGGGGTCGCGCCGCAGCCCGACGGGCGTAGCGGTCGGCGCAGCATGGCGATCGCCCTGGCCGCCTACGAGTCGCTGGCCACCGGCAGCCCGGTCCGGCCCGGTTGAGCCCGCAGCACGCCTCGGCCGCGCCCACCGGTCGCCCCCTCCCGCGAGTCCGCGGTCACTTCTCGGCCCCGGAGGTGAGCCCGTCGATCAGGAATCGCTGGACGACCGAGAACAGGATGATCACCGGCACCGTCACGGTGATCGATCCGGCCAGCAGGACGGTCACGGGCACGTCGAAATCGCTCAACTGCGCGATACCGAGCGGTGCGGTCCACTGCTCCCGGCGCTGGACCAGGAAAAGCAGGGCGTAGAAGTACTCGTTCCAGGCGATCATGAACGTATAGATTGCCGTCGAGACGACACCGGGGATCGCCACCGGCAAGATGATGTTCCACAGCATCCTGGGCAGCGAGGCGCCGTCGACCGTGGCCGCCTCCTCGATGCTGATCGGCAAGGCGATGAAGTAGTTGCGCATCATGTAGAGCGCGACCGGCACGGTGCTCGCCACATAGACCAGGAACAACCCGGCCAGCGAACCGGTGAGCCCAACCCGGGCGAGCAGTACGAACAGCGGTACGGACAAGACGATCCCGGGGAACAGATAGACCGCGAGGATGATCGCGTTCACCACGCCTCGACCGGCATAGCGCAGGCGGGCGGCAGCATAGGCGCCGAGCACCGACACCAGGATCGACAACACGACCGTGCACAGCGCCACCAGCAGGGAGTTCAGGACGAAGCGCCCCAGCCCGAATCCGCCGGCCGACTCGTTCAGCATCGCGGTGGCATAGGCGGACAGATCGATCTCGTCCGGGCCGGGGATCAGCCGCAGCGGCTCCCGGATCACCGACGACGCCGGTCGCAGGGTGAGCAGTACGCCGTAGAGCACGGGGCCCAGTGCGGCGACCAGCGCAGCGGCGATGATCACGCCCCGGAGGATCCGCAGCGGGAGCGGGCTACGCAACGAGGAGCGAGAGCTCACATGGCCTCCTTGCGGCGTCCGATGATCACGTACGCGGCCAGCAGCACGGTCAGCACGGCCGACATCAGCAGGCCGTAGGCGGCGGCACTGCCGATATCGGCGCGAGTGATCAGCTCGGTGTAGACCTTCAGCGCCATCACCTGGGTGCCCCCCGCCCCCTCGGTCAGCAGATAGACCTCGTTGAAGCTCTGGAAGGTCCAGATGAATCGCAGCAGGCAGAGCAGCAGGATGACCCCCCGTAGCTGCGGCAGGACGATCTGCGTCAATGTCTGCCAGCGGGAGGCGCCGTCGAGCGCCGCCGCCTCCTCCAGCTCGACGGGCACGCTCTGCAGCCGGGCGGTGATGAACAGGAAGGACAGCGGCGCGGAGCTCCAGATCTCGAAAACCACCACGACCAGCAGCGACAGCGGGATCGGAATCCCCCACGCCTCCACCGTGGTGGTGTTCAGGAAAGCCACCGGGGCCGACCAGCCGAGGAACTCCCGGCCGATCGCGTTGACGATGCCGTACTGGGGATTCAGCATCGTCTGCCAGATCGTCACCGCCGCGATGATCGGCAGGACATAGGGCACCAGCAGCAGCGCCCGCACGACACCCCGTCCGGGGAACGGCCTGCGCAGGCACAGCGCCAGCACCAGCCCGCAGCCAACCGATCCGATCATGGTCAATGTGGCATAGAGCAGTGTGGTGCCGAGCGCATTCCAGAAGGTCGGGTTGCCGAAAGCGCGCTCGAAGTTCGCCAGCGACCACTCGATCGGCTCGGTGCCGATCCGGGGGATGTCGACCAGCCGGATCTCGGAGAAGGCGAAGACGAAGACCAGCACCAGGGGCAGGATCGAGGCGAAGGTGATCACCAGCAGGGTCGGGAGGGTCAACAGTTGCCCCTGTCGGCTCTCCCGCCGCGCCAACTGTCCCCGCCGCGGCCGGGTCAGGACACGTTCCGTCACAGCCCTGCCCGTCACAACCCTGCCTGGACTCCCTCGACGGCGCTCTTCATGGCTGCGGTGACCTCGGCCGCTGGCCGGCCGCTGTACAACTGCTCGATCTCCGCGGCCAGTACCCCTTGGTTGAACACCACTCCGGCGAGCTCGGCATCGGGCGTACCCATGCCCCACTGGTAGACCGAGTTGATGCCGGTGGACATGCTGTCGACGAACTCCTCGCCGTACAGGTCGCCCGCGCTCGCCTTGGCGCCGGCACCGATCCCGAGTCTGCCCCAGGCGTCGAGATACTCGGTCGGGTTCTCCTGGGTGCCATTGCGCAGCGGGATCCGCCCCTCGGTGGCGACTGCGAGCGTGTCCACATAGCCGGTGCTCATGACGTACTCGACATAGCGCTGGGCGGCCTCGGCGTTGGCACCCTGCGGAATGTTGTACCCAAGCACGGTGCCGTACTGCCGCGGGTTGTCCGGGTTGAGTACGGTCAGGAACTCGCTCTGCTTGGCCAGGAAGGCCGGGTCGTCGGCGCACTGCTCACAGGTCGGCGGGTTGGCATCATCCAGCCCGGCGAGCTCGTCCAACAGGTGGGTGGAGAACAAGAGCATGCCCGCATCGCCGTTCAGGTACGCCGCCCGGGCGCTGCTGACATCGAAGTCACCGGAGGTCGAGGAGTTCCGCAGGGTCATGAACTGCTCGGCTGCGGCGGTGCACTCCGGGGAGTCGATGGTCACCATGCCGTCGGTCACCAGCTCACAGCCGGCGGTCTGGAAGAGCGACTGGATCCCTTCGGTGGCCGACGCGGTGCCGGCCTGAGTGCCGAAGGCCAGCCCGGTGATGCCCAGCTTCTCCTTGATCGTCGTCGCGGCGGCGGCCAGTTCCGCCAGGCTGGTGGGTGGTTCGACCCCTGCCTTCTCCAGCAGATCCTTCCGGTACGCGATGACATGGGTCCACCCGTCGCTCGGCACTGCGGCGGCCTGGCTCTCCGGGGTGAGCGCCTGCAGCGCGCGCTCGTTGAAGGTGCCCGGCCCGAGCGCCTCCACCGTGGCCGCTGCCGCATCTGTGTCGAGCAGGCCCTGGGCGTTCCAGGCGCTGGTCTGGGTCGCCGATGCGAGGATCACATCGGGCACGTCGCCGGAGGCGGCACCCGTGACCAGAGCCTGGTCCTGGTCGGCAGCGGCCATCGGCACCACGTCGACCTTGATGCCGGACTCCTGCTCGAAGGCGGCGGCGATCGCCTGCTGGGCAGCCAGCCGCTCGGGTGATGTCTGGGGCGTCAAGAAGGTGACGGAGTCAGACTCCCCGGCGTCACCGCCGGCGCCGGAGCAGGCGGCAAGGACCAGCACGGACGCGGCCGCGACGGCCACCGCCGAGCGATGCAGGAAACGGGACATGTGCAGCCTCCTCGGATCGCGGGGAGCGTGCAACACGGGTGCGTCGGCGCACGCTCGGTTCCTGTCCGCAACGTATCCCAGCTGTACCATTCGGTCGCAACACCCGCTCCTTTTGCAATGAACGATGATCCAAGACTGAGGAAGTGAATCAAATGACGCCTCAGATGGATGCGGTTGACCGGAGAGTCATCGGCGGGCTGCTTGCCCATCCGCGGGCGACCAATGCGCAGCTCGCCGACGCGGCCCATACCTCTCCGGCGACCGTCTCCCGCCGGGTCAGCCGGCTCGTCGCCGACGGCACCGTGTGGGTCACCGGCGTCGTCGACAGCCGCGCCACGAACCGGTCGCGGTCGCTGTTCGTGCGGCTGCGCTGTACGCCCGGCAATGTCTTGTCCACGGTCGAGCGGTTGGCATCGTGGCCCGAGTGCGGTTCGGTCAAGCTGGTGACCGGCAGCGTCGACGCGGTCGCCGAGATCAGCTACACCAGCCAGGACCATCTGCTCGACCTCACCCTCGAGCAACTGCCCGCCCTGAACGGAGTGCAGGCGATCTGGAGCAATCAGGTGATCCGTCGCTACTCCACCCCGCATCGGTGGATGCCGCCGCTGCTCCCCGACGCCGCCGTGGCAGCCCTGCGCGCATTGCGTATCGACCGCTGGCTGGAGTCCTCCCCGCCCGATCGCGCGGATCTGCCCCCGGTCGCGGCCCTGGTCGCCGGTGCCATGCAGGACGACGCCCGGCAGTCCTGGCGCATGATCGCCCGGCGCTGCGGCATCAGCGCCGTGACCGCTCGGCATCACGTGGAGCAGATGATGGCGAGCGGCACCCTGCGTACCCGAACCGTCGTCGAACCGGAGGCCATCGGCCTGGCTGTGAACGCGTTCGTCTGGCTGAACGTGAACCCGACCCAGCTCGGCAAGGCCGGGGCGGTTCTCGCCGAGCATCCCGCGGTCTTGATGATCGCGGCGACCACCGGCGACCGGAACCTGTGCGGCGAGATCGCGGTGGCCTCGGAGTCCGAGCTCTACACCTTCATCTCCCGGACGATCGGCGGCCTGCCGGGACTGCAACATGCCGATGTCGCGATCGCCCTGCGATCGCTGAAGCGGGCGGGCCGTGCCGTCCCGCCCGGACCGCGCGCGCCACAGCCGAACGGACAACCGGCGCGGACAAGCACCTGAACCCGGGCAGGGTCGGCGACGGCTGCCTGGCCGACTACGGCGACAACACGATCGTCAGCGAGCCGGGCGGTGCACCCGATGCCCCGGGGTCGCCACGGTGATCGCGTCCGCGGCGAGCAGCATCGCGGCGGCCGTCCAGGATGACAACTCCTCCGGCCAGCGCAGCCCGTCGCTGAAGACCAGCCCGGTCCAGTAATTGCCGTCCGCCTCGCGCAGGTGCTGCATGTCCGCCAGCAGCCGTTCCGCGCCGTCGCGATCCCCCAGCCCCGCCAGACAGATCGCCAGCTCACAGGTCTCCGCGCCGGTCACCCAGGGCCGGTCGGCAACACATCGGATGCCGAACCCCGGCACCACGAACTCCTCCCAGCGGCCCGACAGCCGGGCCCGGGCCGCCTCGCCCGTGATCGCGCCGCCGAGCACCGGGTAGTACCAGTCCATCGACCACCGACGGCGGTCGGCGAACCGCTCGGGGTGCCGGCCGAGATCATCGGCGATCCGGGCCCGCAGCTCTGCCCAGTCCGGACGCCGCTCCCCGACGGCCTCGGCCAGCGCCAGCGCCGCGGTCAGCGAGTGGTGCACGCTGGCGCTGCCGGAGACCAGCGCCTCGTCGAACCGATTCCCGCGTGCGTCCTCGGCCCAGGCGATCATGCCGTCGGTGGTACGCATCCCGCACACCTTGTCCACGGCGGCCCGCACGATCGGCCACAGCTCGGCCAGAAAACGATCATCGCCGGTGACCAGCCACTGGTGCCAGACCCCGACGGCCAGGTAGCTGATGAAGTTGGCATCGGTGCCGTCGTCGGCGACCGTCTCGTCGGCGTTGATCTTGATCGGCCAGCTCCCGTCCGGGCGCTGGGTCGCGGCACTCCACCGGTACGCCCGTTCGGCCTCGTCGACGAATCCCGCGACGGCCAGCCCCATCGCGGCCTCGACATGGTCCCAGGGGTCGATGTGCCCGCCGGTGAACCACGGGATGGCTCCGCTCGGGTGCTGCATCGCCGCGATCCCCGCGCCGGTGGCGCGTACCTCCGCGGCCGACAGCACTCCGGGCAGCACCGGCACCGCGCGGGAGGTGATCGCGGTCATGGTCGGGTCAGGTAGAGGTTGATCGACTTGCCGAGCACCGGGTCGAGCAGCCGCTCGGCGGCCCGCGTCGGCCAGGGGGCCTTCATCAGGTCCCAGACCAGCATCGCGTGCCAGGCCCGGGCCAGCGGATGATCTTCGCCGAGCCCGGCGCGCAACCACCAGTACGGCGCATGCAGGGCATGCGCCCCGCCGCGGCCGTCCAGCCGCAGCCCGGCGGCGGTCAACTTCGCGATCAGCTCGGTCTCGGTGTAGATCCGCACGTGTCCGCCCGGCACGGTGTGGTACTCGGTCGACAGGGCCCAGCAGATCCGCTCCGGCCAGGCCCGCGGCACCGACACGGCGACCCGCCCGCCGGGACGGGTGACCCGCACCGCCTCCCGGATCACCGCAAGATCACCGGGCACGTGCTCAAGGATCTCGGACAAGATCACCAGGTCGAAGTGGCCGTCCGGCCACGGCAGGTGCGCGGCATCGCCGGTGACCACCTCCGCGGTCGCACCGGCGGGCACCTGCCCTTCGAGTTCCATCGCCACGAACAGCTCCTTGACCTGGGCAAGATCATCGACGGCCTGGTCGAAGGCGATCACCTCGGCACCGCGCCGGTAGAGCTCGAAGGAGTGCCGACCGAGGCCGGCGCCGATGTCGATCGCCCGAGTGCCGGGGCCCACGCCGAGCCGGTCGAAGTCGAATGTGAGCACCTATGCTCCCTTCCGGTATGCGGCCCCGGACTCCTCGATGGCCCGGGTGTAGACCTGCGCGGTGGCGCGCGCGGCGGCGACCCAGCCGTAGCGCTGCAGCACCCGCTCGCGCCCGCGGCGCGCCATCGCCTCGCGCAGTTGCGCGTCGTCGAGCACCTTGGCGAGCGCCAGCCGCAACTCACCCGCGTCGCCGGGCGGCACCAGCATCGCCGCCTGGCCGACCACCTCGGGGATGGCGCCGGCGCGGGTCGCCACCAGCGGCGTACCGCTGGCCATCGCCTCCACCGCCGGCAGCGAGAATCCCTCGTAGAGCGACGGCACGCACGCCACCTGCGCGGTGCCGATCGCCTCGGCCAGCTCCTCCTCCGACAGCCCCGAACGGATCCGCACTGCCCCGGCGAGCCCGAGCCGGCGCACCTGCCGCTCGGCGCTGCCGCCCGGCGGGGTGATCAACTCCAGCTCGACCTCGCGATCGGCGCGCAGCGCGGCCAACGCCTCCAGCAGAACCGGTACGCCCTTGAGCGGCATGTCGGCGCTCGCGATGCAGACGATCCGACCGGGCACGCGCTCGCGGCCGGGCGCGAACAGCGCGGTGTCCACGCCGAGCGGCACGGTGGTGATCTGCTTGGGCGAGACGCCGAAGTCGGCGACGATGTCGGCGGCAGAGCTCGCGGACACAGTGATCAGGTGCGGGAGCCGCCGGGCGACCCGGCGCTGCATCCGCAAGAAGCCGTACCAGCGGCGCACCGTGATCCGCCGCCAGCCCCGCGCCCGCGCGAGATCGAGTCGGCGGTCGCGGCTGATCGGGTGGTGGATGGTGGCGACCAGCGGCCAGCCCTGTCGACGCAGCGCGAGCAGGCCGCTGCCGAGCGACTGGTTGTCGTGGATCACGTCGAAGTCGCCGTGCCGCTCGGCGAGCAGCCGCGCCACGCGCACCGAGAAGGTCCACGGCTCGGGGAACCCGGCGCTGCACATCAGCGCGAACTCCGCCACATCGACCGCGTCCCGGAACTCCGCCAGCCTGGGCACCCGGAACGGATCCGGCTCGCGGTAGAGGTCGAGGCTCGGGACCCGCGTCAGGCGGACGCGCGGATCAAGCTCGGGATAGGGCGGCCCGGAGAAGACCTCGACGCGGTGCCCGATGTCGACCAGGCCACGGCTGAGCTGGCGTACGTAGGTGCCCTGCCCGCCGGAATGCGGCTTCGAGCGGTACGACAGCAACGCCACCCGCATCCGCACCACCTCGCCTTCGCCCGCCAGCACCCCCGTCGAACACCTTTGAGTCAATCATGATGGCTGGCCTATGTGACCGGCGGGTAACGAGTCACGAGCCGGTTGACCCCGGCTCGGGTTCGGCGCCGCTGCGGGCGCCCGAGCCGGTGCCCGCATTCGACCCCGAATCCGTGCCCCCGTCGCCCGATCCCGAACCGTTGCCCGAGCCCGAGTTCGACCCGGAGTCCGCGTCGGAGTTCGAGCCGGACCCGCCGGATCCACCCGACCCGCCCGATTCACCGGACCCGCCCGCCTCGCTCGTCGGCCGGCTCCCGGGATCGGCACTCGGGGTGGAGCCCTCGGCGTCCGGGGTGGGCCGCACGCTGGGTTCGGCGCTGGCGCGCGGTTCGGGGGTACGCCCGGTCGGCTCGCGCTCGGAGCCGGACCCGGGGCGTTCGGTGGGCCCGTCGGCCGGTTCGGTGCCGCCGCCGTTCGGCCGGTCGCCGCGCTGCAGCGCGGTGACGGTGGTGCCGCTGCCCCGCGGGTCGGACAGCGGGTGCCCGAGGACCGCCTCGACGCCGGTAATCACGGCCATCGCCGCGACCGCGATCAGCCCGGCGGCGCCGACGACGATGCCCCACCGGATCCGGCGCCGGCGACCCGGTGACTCGGTTGGTTCGGTTGGCTCGGTTGGGCCGGTTGGGCCGGTTGGCTCGGTTGGGTAGGGCGCGGCTTCCGCATCCGCCCCGACCGCCGCAACCGGCTCGGTGGGCGGGTCCTCGGTCCGGGCGGCGGCCTCGGTCCGGGCGGCGGTACGCGGAAGCACCCGCGTCGCCTCCGGATCCGCCGCCTGGGGCGTACCCCCGCGTCCGCGGCCGCGCAGCGCGGCGAGCTTCTCGGCGTTCAACCTCAACGAATTGCTGTAGAGGGTCCCGCCCACGGTGGCAATGACGCTGCCGAGCGCGGCGCCGACGACCGTGCCGGCCACGCCGAGCCGGGAGGCCGCGACGGCGGAGGTGATCGCCGCGAGCGCGCTGCCGATGACCTGGAGGAAGGACAGGTCGCCGACGAGCCTGCGGGAGGTGGAGCGGGGTGCTTCGGATTCTTCGGTGGACATGCGCCTGCCAGGGTCGAGTTGGGTGACGGAGTCTTCGACGGTAGGTCGCCGGGCGCCCCGACCAAACCCCGCTGGCGCGATCAGGACCACGGTCCGACCCACGCGCCCCGGCGCACGACCGTGGGCGGGAACTGCCCGATCAGCCCGGCACGATGCGCTCGATGCTCGGCCGCGGATCGAAGCCTGCACGGGGGAAGCACAGTTGGTGCAGGAGCAGGCCGTCGAGCTGATCGAGGATCGTGGCCAGCGCGTCGGCGGCCAGCCCGGCCGCGGCGAGCTCGCCGCCCGCCCAGGCCTCGATCCCGCTCCGCGACTGCTCCAGCGCGCCCCGCAGCGTCGGGTTGTCGGCCGCCGCGAGGAACAGGGCATAGCGCGCGGCCGTGAGGTTCCGCTCGGCGGTCAGCGCGCGATCCAGCCAGGCGGCCAGCGCGTCGATCAGGTCGGCGCGTCCGGTGAGCCGGCCGGGCGCGACGGCGCGCCACAGCTCGCGGTCGCGCTCGGCGACCCGGCTCGCCACGGCCCCCAGCAGCGCCTCCCGGGTGCGGAAGAGGTTCGACGTCGAGCCCTCCGGCAGGCCGGCCGTGCGGTCCACCACCCGGTGGGTCAGCCCGCGCATGCCGGACCGGCCGAGCACATCGATCGCGGTGTCGACGACCAGCTCTCGTCGCGCCATGGCACGAAGCTACCGACCGCCTCCGACACGGCGATTGCGCGACCCGACACTACATTTGTAGTATTGCCTCATGCGGACGGCGGTGATCATCGGCGGCGGGATCGGCGGCCTCGTGCTGGCGGGGCTGTTGCGGCGTGCGGGCGGGTGGGAAGTGACGGTGCACGAGCGTGCCTCCGCGCTGCCGGCCAGCGGCACCACCCTCGGCATCTGGCCGGACGCGATGGCGGTGCTCGACCGACTCGGGATCGGCGAGCGGCTGCGCGCGGCGGCGACACTGCAGTCCCGCGGTCGCCTCTGCCGACCGGACGGGTCGACCATCGCGCGAGTCGACCGCGAACCCGGGGCCTGGTTGATCAACCGGCCCGAGCTGCTGGCGGCCGTCGCCGACGCGAGCGGCAAGATCAACTTCGGCTCACCGATCGACGACCCGGGATCGGCGGCCGGCGCCGATCTGGTGGTCGGCGCCGACGGCGTACACAGCCCGACCCGGGCGGCCCTGACCGACGCCGGCGTACGACGCCCGGGGATCACCATCTGGCGCGGGGTGGCGCGCACGCCGTGCACCGAGCTGATCGAGACCTGGGCGCCCGGCGCGCTGTTCGGGATGACGCCGCGACCCGGCGGGTCGACCAACTGGTACGCCACGATCGCCACGCCGCCGGCCGACGCGCCCGCCGAGCTGCCACGCCTCTTCCGCGACTGGCACCCGCCGGTGCGCGCGGTGATCGATGCGATCGCCGACGACACCGTGCTGCGGCACGAGGCCCTGCTGGCGCCGCCGCTGCGCCGGTACGCATCCGGGCGGATCGCCCTGATCGGCGATGCCGCACACGCGATGGCGCCCAATCTCGGCCGGGGCGCGTGCGAGACGATCCTCGACGCGGGCGCGCTCGCCGACCACCTGGCCGGCCTGCCCGTCCCCGAGGCCCTCGCCGCCTACGACCGCGACCGCCGCCGCGCCGCCACCGGGGTCCAGCGCGCGTCGTCGGTCATGGCCCGGCTGGCCATGGCCCGGCGCGCGCTGCCCGCGCGCGACCTGCTGGCCCGCGCCGCGGTGCGGGTCGGCTGATCAGCCCGCGCCGAGCGCGCGTACCTGATCGATGGTGTCCGCCTCATCGGCGCGCTTGTCGTCGCGGTAGCGCAGCACGCGGGCGAAGCGCAGCGCGACGCCGCCGGGATAGCGGGTCGAGCGCTGCACCCCGTCGAAGGCGATCTCGACGACCTGCTCGGGGCGGAGCTTGATCACCCAGTCGTCGTCGCCGACCGGCCCGTCGGCCAGCTCGGTGAACCGCCGGGTCTGCCAGGCGAGCATCTCGTCGGTCATTCCCTTGAAGGTCTTGCCCAACATCACGAACTCGCCGGTCCCGGGGTCACGCGCGCCGAGATGGATGTTCGACAGCATCCCGCGCCGACGACCGCTCCCCCGCTCGACGGCCAGCACGACAAGATCGAGAGTGTGTCGCGGCTTGACCTTGATCCAGCCGGATCCGCGGCGCCCGGCGCTGTAGGGGGCCGCCAGGTCCTTGATCACCACGCCTTCGTGCCCGTCGGCGATCACGGCATCGAAGAAGGCCCGGGCGGCGTCGGCATCGGGGCGATCGAGGCGCCGGATCCGGTACTCCTGCGGCACCAGTTGGTCGAGCCGGCGCTGGCGTACCTCCAGCGGCTGGTCGATCAGCGCCTCGCCGTCGATCGCCAGCACGTCGAAGATCGCCGGCACCAGCCGGTGCCCCGCGCCGGCCGGCACCTCTTGGGTGGCGGTCCTGGCGGCGGTCTCCTGGAACGGCCGCGGGCGCCCTCGGTCGTCGCTGGCCAGCACCTCGGCATCGATGATCAACTCCTCGGCCGGCAGCGCGGCGATCACCTCCGCCACATCGCCCAGCCGCTCGGTCACCTCGTCCAGGCTGCGGGTGAACAGCCGCACCCGGTCACCGGACTTGTGCGCCTGGATGCGGATCCCGTCGAGCTTGGTGTCCACCGCGACCGGGCCGGAGAGCTTGGCGAAGGCGGCGGCGACATCGGGTGCGGAGCCGGCGAGCATCGGGCGTACCGGCCGACCGACCTCGAGCGTGAACGCGCGCACCGCCTCGGCGCCCCCGGCCATCGCCGCCTCGGCGACCGGTGCGGTCGCGCCGCTCAGCATCACGGCCCGCCGCAGGTCGGCCAACGGTACGCCGGACGCGGCGGCGACGGCATCGACGATGGCGGCATCCAGCGCGCCCTGGCGCAGCTCGCCCGAGACCAGCCCGCGGAGCAGCCGCTGCTCGGGCGCGGTCGCCGCACCGAACAGCTCCGCCAACGCGAACGCCCGCGCCCCCTGGGAGCCCGGGCCGGACAGCGCGGCGATCCGCTCGAACGCCGCATCGACCTCCGCCAGCGTCAATGTCGGTCGCTCGGCGGGCCCGGGCAGTTTGCCGAGCGAGGCCCACCCGACGCCCGTCCGCCGCTGCCGCAGCTCGCCGGCCAGGTAGCTGGTCAGCACGGGCAGGTCCGCGGGCTCGGCACGCCGGAGCAGGTCGGCGAGCAGATCGCGCTTGGCATTGCGTGAGCGGGTGGCGGCGAGCGCCGCCGAGGTCTCGGCGACCTCGTTCAGCAGCATGGCGGCATTCTGCCGCGCGCCGCCGACATCCGCCGCGTGCCGAGCCGCCCGCGCCGACCCCACCCGCTCCCCACCCGGCCGCCTTGGCAGGATGGGCCGTCCGAGCACCGGCAAGGAGGCTGGCGATGGGCCGTCCCAGGGCGATCTTCGACACCGAGCACGAGGACTTCCGCAAGATCGTGGCCGAGTTCGTCGCGCGCGAGATCGCGCCGCATGCCGAGCAGTGGGATGCCGACGGCATCGTCTCCCGCGAGGTCTGGCGCGCCGCCGGGCAACAGGGACTGCTGGGCTGGTTCGTCGCCGAGGAGTACGGCGGCGGCGGGGTGGGGGACGATTTTCGCTACAACGCCGTGCTGACCGAGGAACTCACCCGCCTTGGCGGCTCCGGCGTCGCGCTGTCCCTGCACAACGACGTGATCGGGCCCTACCTGGTGCGGCTGGCCGACGACGAGCAGAAGCGGCGCTGGCTGCCCGGCTTCTGCAGCGGCGAGTTGATCACCGCGATCGCGATGACCGAGCCGGGCGCCGGCTCGGACCTGAACGGCATCGCCACCCGCGCCGAGGACCGGGGCGATCACTGGCTGCTGAACGGGCAGAAGACCTTCATCAGCAACGGCATCTTGTCCGATCTGATCATCGTCGTCGCCCGTACCGATCCCGATGCCGGGCACAAGGGCATCTCGCTGCTGGTCGTCGAGCGCGGCATGTCGGGCTTCGAGCGCGGACGCAATCTGGCCAAGATGGGCCAGCACGCCCAGGACACCGCCGAGCTGTTCTTCACCGACGTCGTGGTGCCGAAAGCGAATCTGCTGGGTACGCCGAACCGCGGCTTCGCGCACCTGATGGAGAACCTGCCGTCGGAGCGGCTCGCGATCGCCGTGGCGGCGGCATCCGCCGCCGAGAAGGCGTTCGCGCTGGCATTGGAGCATGCACGGACCCGACAGGCCTTCGGCCGGCCGATCGGCGCGTTCCAGCACAACCGGTTCGTGCTGGCGGAGCTGGCGACCGAGGTCGACGTGATGCGTACCTATGTCGATCACTGCATCGCCCGGATGGTCGAGGGAACGCTCGACGCGGTCGGGGCAGCGAAGGCGAAGTGGTGGACGACCGAACTGACCCAGAAGATCATCAACGCGGCGGTGCAGTTGCACGGCGGCTACGGCTACATGAGCGAGTACGAGATCTCCCGGATGTACACCGACACCCGCGTACACACGATCTACGGCGGAACCACCGAGATCATGAAGGAGATCATCGGCCGCTCGCTCGGCATCTGAGGGCCTACGATTGTCGACCATGACGACTCTCGACCCGGCCGCCCTTGGCCCGTCGCGGACGTACAAGCTGCTCAGCGCGCTCGTCGTGCCACGACCGATCGCCTGGCTGGGCACGATGTCTGCGGACGGCGTACCGAATCTCGCGCCGTTCAGCTTCTTCAATGTCGTCTCCAACGATCCGCCGACGGTGATGGTCAGCATCACCAACCGGCCGGACGGCCGCGACAAGGACTCCCTGACCAATCTCGATCATGATCCGGGGGCGACGATCAGTCTCGTCTCCTATCCGCAGTTCGAGCAGATGTGGCATTCCAGCCTGACGCACGAGCCGGAGGTCGACGAGTACGCCGCGGCCGGCCTGCCGACCGAGCCCGGCGATCGGGTGGCGGCGCTGCGGGTGGCCGATGCGCCGGCCGCGCTGGAGGTCACGCGTACCCGCCGGATCGAGGTCGGTGCGTACACGCTGAACCTGCTCCGGGTGCTCGCGCTGCACGTCCGCGACGACCTGATCGACGAGCGCCTGCACGTCGACCTGGCGGGGCTGGACGCGGTCGGCCGCCTGTCGACCCGGTTCATCCGCGTCGACGACATCTTCGAACCGCCGAACTGAGACCAGCCGGCACCTGGGAGATCATTGCCGGGTGGAGAACCTGCCCTACCTGATCGCCGTGGTGGTCGCGGTGCTCGTCACGGCCCGGCTGGCGCGGGCGATCGCGCTGCCCGCGCCGCTGCTGCTGGTGGCGGTCGGCGTGATCGCCTCCTACGTCCCGTTCATCCCGCAGGAGCCGCTGGACGCCGAGCTCGTCCTGGTCGGGCTCCTGCCGCCGCTGTTGTATGCCGCCGCCCGGCAGTCCTCGCTGATCGAGCTGAAGAACGAGCGCTGGAAGATCGCCTTCCTCTCGGTCGGGATGACCCTGTTCACCACCATCGGTATCGGCCTGCTCGCCTGGTGGTTGCTGCCCATCCCGCTGCCGGCGGGGCTGGCCCTCGGCGCGATCGTCGCGCCGCCCGATGCCGTCGCCGCCTCGGCGATCGGCCGCCGGATCGGCCTGCCGCGCCGCGTCGTCACCTGGTTGGAGGGCGAGTCGCTGTTCAACGATGCGACCGCGCTGGTCGCCCTGCGGACCGCCATCGTCGCCCTCAGCACCACCGTCAGCCCGGGCGAGGTCGCCCTCGACTTCGTGATCGCCGCCGGGGGCGGCGTCGCCATCGGCGTACTGCTCGCGATCGTGATCAATCGCGTGCTGCGCGTCGTGCGCGACCCGGTCTCGACCACGGCGATCACGCTGATCACCCCCTATCTGGCCTATCTGCCCGCGGAGGCGGTCGAGGCCTCGGGTGTGGTCGCGGTCGTGGTCACCGGCGTGATCGTCGCGCACCAGGCGCCCCGGGTGCAGAGCGCCGCCGCGCGGACCAGCACTCGGGTGAACTGGGCCACGATCCAGTTCCTGCTGGAGAATGCGGTCTTCCTGCTGATCGGCCTGCAGGCGCGTTGGATCATCGACGCGGTGATCGTTTCGCCGACCTCGACGGTCGGCGCCATCGAGTTCGCGCTGATCGCACTGGTCGCGGTGTTCGTGCTCCGGCCGATCTGGAACCTGATCGGCTGGCCGTTGCTCACCCGCGGCGAACGCATCCCGATGTCCTATCTGGTGATCACTTCGTGGGCCGGGATGCGGGGCGTGGTCACCCTGGCCGCCGCGCTCACGCTGCCCGCCGACACCCCGCTGCGCGAGGTGTTGATCTTGACCGCGATGGTCGTCACCGCGGGCACGCTCGGACTGCAGAGCCTGACCCTGCCCGCGCTCGCCCGCCGGCTGGGGGTACGCGGTCCCGACCCGCGGGAGGATGCCCTGCAGGAGGCGATCCTGACCCAGCACGCCACCGACCGGGGCATCGCCGCCCTCGATGCCACCGATGACATCGACGACGAGATCCGCCAGAACCTGCGCAACCTGGCCGAGCGCCGCTCGCACATCGCCTGGGAGCAGTTGGCCGATCCGGACGGCGAGTACGAGACGCCGAGTGAGGCGTACCGCCGCGTCCGGATGAAGATGCTCGACGCCGAACGCGAGGAACTGCTCCGGCTGCGGACGACCGACGGCACCGACCAGGAGGCCGTGAAGAATGTGCTCGCCGGGCTCGACCTCGAAGAGACCGCCCTCGAGGTGGCACAGGTACGCCATGCCCGCCGCTCGCGCGAGTTGGAGACCGAGCCACCGGGCGGGGACTGCGCCGAGTTGCGCGCCGCCCCGCACACCGTCGCGCCCGACCATCCCGAGACCTGCCCGGACTGCGAACGCGACGGCACCAATCCCGTCCAGCTACGGATCTGCCTGACCTGCGGTCACGTCGGCTGCTGCGATTCCTCTGTCGGGCGGCACGCGACCCGGCACTTCGAGGAGACCGGGCACCCCGTGATGCGCAGCTTCGAGCCGGGAGAGTCCTGGCGCTGGTGCTACCGACACCGGATCACAGGGTGAGACAGCTTGGCGTCCATCCGGCGAAACACTTGCTAGCGACCCCATTCGGGGCAACACTTGGTGCCGGGAGTAGGAACCAGCCTTGCTGGGGGGCGGGCTGGCGCAAATCCCGGAGCAGGCGGGAGACGTGTCAGACGTCTCCCGCCTTCTCTTTCCCCACCCGCGATCCCTTGCCTGACAGTGATTGCGCTCAGCGCGCGAGCGGGCCGTCCTGCGCCAGCGGCGGCAATCCCTCGGTCTGGCCGCAGATCCGGGCCTGATTGCCGACCGGATCGGCCACCAGCCACCAGTTCGGCGCGTACTCGTCGCTGACCAGAGATCCGCGCGCCTCCAGTGTGGCCCGGACAAGATCACCCGGTGCGTCACCTGCATCGACGGTGACATTCACCCGGAAGCGACCCTGGCCATCGTCCCCCGTGATCTTGACGACCTCGTGATCATCGCCGATCACCAGCTCCTCCCCGGCCGGCGGGTTCGGGCCACGCAGCACGGCGAGCCAGAACGGCACGGCCGCCGACGGCACCGCCTCCCCCGCCCGGAAGCTCAGCGATCCGCCCTCGCGGCTGACGCCCTGCTCGGCCGCGAGCCCGGAGATCGTTGCGGCCAGGGCGGTATCGCGCTCGGTCACCGCGCCCTGATCATGGCTGTGCAGGGCGAAGTCGATCCGGCCGTAGCCGAGGGTCACATCGGGATGGTGGTCGGCGGCATCCGCCGCGTCGGCGACGGCGTCGAGCAGGCGTACCGCCGTGCGGAAGTCCCCCGTGTCGTAGCGCGCCTTCAGCACACCCCCGGCATAGGTCCAATCGGCAAGGCCGAGCCGCTCCAGCTCGCTCGGGTCGAAGGCGGCGGCATCCGCGGAGTTCGAGGTCATGGACCCGACGCTAGGACCGCCCCGCCGCGACGCGCCAGTGCCCGGGGATCAGTCGAGCGCGGCGACGAGAGCGGGCAGCCCCGTACCCGCGGTGGTACGCCAGGCGAAGTCGGCGTAGGGGCTGAAGGCCGACTCCGCGGGGTTCACCTCGATGGTGGGTACGCCGGCCGCGAGCGCCTGCAGCGGCAGCCCGGCCGCCGGGTGGACGAGTCCCGAGCTGCCCACCACGAGCACCAGGTCGGCCTCGGTCGCCGCCTGCTCCGCGCGGGCGAGGTCGCGCTGCGGCAACAGCTCGCCGAACCAGACGATGCCCGGGCGTACCGGCCCGGCGCACGCTCCGCAGACCGGCGGCTCCAACCGCTCGACCTGTTCGTCGGGGATCTCGACCGCCCCGGTGTAGCGGCGGTCGCAGTCGAAGCAACGCAGCTCGAACAGGCTGCCGTGCAGATGGGCGAGCACCTCGCTACCCGCCCGCTCGTGCAGGTCGTCGACGTTCTGGGTGGCGATCCGCACCTGCACGCCGTCGCGGCGGCCCCACTCGGCCAGCGCGCGGTGCCCGGCATTCGGCTGCACCTGCTGCATCAGCCGGCGGCGCCAGGCGTACCAGGCCCAGACCAGCTCCGGATCGGTCTCGAAGGCCTCCGGCGTGGCCAGCGTCATCGGGTCGTATCGGGCCCACAGCCCGGTCTGCGCGTCGCGGAAGGTGGGCACGCCACTCTCCGCGCTCATCCCCGCACCGGTCAGCACGGTGACGCGACGCGCCTCGCGGGCCAGCCGGACGATCTCGGAGGGTGGCTCGCTCACGCGAGCACGGTATGTCGATCCCACCCAGCGCCGCCAACCGCACCGGTCGCGCGGCCCGGTTCGGCAACGACGAGCACCAGCAGCTAAGGTTCGCCTAATCTTACTTTCTGACCAAAGAACGGGAGAACGACATGCGTCGATCCATGGGCGCGCTCGCCACACTCGCCCTTCCGCTGGCCCTGCTGCTCGGTGCCTGCGGACAGGGCCAGGCCGGCTCCGCGCCGGATACGGCCGGGACGAGCACCACTGAGCCGGGCACGGTGACGCTGTACAGCGGCCGCGACGAGAAGCTCGTCGGCCCGATCATCGACCGCTTCCGTGCCGAGACCGGCGTGAACGTCGAGGTCCGCTACGGCAACTCGGCCGAGATGGCGGCCCAGCTCGCCGAGGAGGGCGAGGCGACCCCGGCGGACGTCTTCTACTCCCAAGAGGTCGGGGCCGTCGGTGCCCTCGCCCGCCGCGACCTGATGGGCCAACTGCCGCAGGCGACCATCGACCGGGTCGCGCCGCAGTTCCGCCCGGCCGCCGACCGCGCCTGGGTCGGCGTGACGGCCCGCTCGCGGGTGCTCGTCTACAACGAGGGCGCACTGGGCGACGCCCCGGCCCCGACCGGGATGGAGGGGCTGACCGATCCCGCGTACCGCGATCTCGTCGGGCTCGTGCCCGGCAATGCCGGATTCCAGGCCGCGATGACCGGCTTTCGGGTCTCTCGCGGCGAGCCCGCCGCGGAGCAATGGCTGCGCGACATGAAGGCGAACGGGGTCAACACCGGCTATGAGTCCAACGGCGACCTGTTGGAGGCCGTCGGTCGCGGCGACCAGGCGATCGGGCTGATCAATCACTACTACTGGGCGCGGCAGGAGCCGGCCGAGCGCGACCGGACGAAGATCGTCTTCCCGACCAGCGACGACCCGGGTGGCCTCGTCAACGCGACCGCAGCCGGCGTGACCAAGAAGGGCGAGACCAACCCCGCAGCCGTGCAACTGATCGACTACCTGCTCTCGGAGACCGGCCAGCAGGCATTCGTGGACGAGACCTGGGAGTACCCGGTGGTGCCCGGCATCGAAGGTCCCGCCGACATCCCGCCGCTCGCCGAGCTCGGCGGCCCGAAGATCGACCTGACCGACCTGGACTCCCTGGAGCAGACGCAGGCGATGCTGACCCGCGAGGGCTATCTCTCGTGACCGGCGCCCCATGAGCCGCGTCGGGCGGCCGCCGCTCGGCCTGGCCGCGGCGGCCGTCCTCGCCATCGCACTGGCGGTGCTGCCCCTGGCCTATCTGGTGCTCCGGGCGCTCGACGGCGGGGCTGCCGGGGCTGCCTCGCTGATCCTGCGATGGCGGACCGTTGAGCTGTTGGCCGTCTCGATCGGTCTTGCCGTCGCCGTGACCGCGAGCTGTCTCGTGATCGGGACCGGACTCGCGTGGCTGATCACCCGCACCGACCTTCCGGGCCGCAGGTTCTGGCAGGTTGCGTGCGGACTGCCGCTGGCGTTGCCATCCTATGTGGCCGCGTGGAGCTGGATCGCCGTGAATCCGGCGCTGGCCGGGTTCGCCGGCTCATGGCTGGTGTTGACCTCCATCTCCTATCCGTATGTCTATCTGCCCGCGATGGCGGCGCTGCGGCGTACCGATCCGGACGCCGAGGCGGTCGCCCGAACGCTCGGCCTCGGTCAGGCGGCGACCTGGGCGCGGATCGTGATGCCGCAGCTACGGCCCGCGCTGGCGGGCGGGGCCCTGCTGGTCGGGCTGTACGCACTGAGCGACTTCGGTGCGGTCGCGACGATGCGGCTGGAGGTGTTGACGACGAGCATCTTCCGCTCCTACCGATCGCTGTTCGACATCACCCCCGCGGCCGTGCTGGGTTGCCTGCTGGCCGGATTGGCGTTGCTGGTGGTGGTGATCGAGCAGCTCACCCGACGCGGCCGCGCGCGCCTGGCGGCGCGGGTGCCGCGGCGGCAACCGATCGTGCCGCTCGGTCCCTGGCGGTGGGTCGCGCCGCTCGCCCCCGCGGGGGTGCTGGCGGTGGCGCTGATCGTGCCGGGGATCGGCATGGCGGAGTGGCTGGGCCGCGGGGCCGTGGCATTCGAGATCCAGCGGACCGCGGTGGCGCTCGGTTCGACCGTGGTGGTCGCCGCGCTCGGCGCAGCCTGTGTGGTGGCGATCGCGTTCCCGCTCGCGGTGCTGGCCGTACGCTGGCCCGGTCGGCTCGCCCGGGCCGCCGAGCTGGCGGCCTACGCCGGCCACGCGCTGCCCGGCGTGGTCGTCGGGTTGGCCGTCGTGTTCTTCGGGATCAGGTTCGCGCGTCCCGTCTACCAGGAGCTGCCCCTGTTGATCATGGCGTACGTGATCTTGTTCTTGTCGCTGGCGCTGGGCGTGACACAGGCGGCGGTCGCGCAGGCGCCGCCGGCGCTCGAGGATGTCGCGCGCACCCTCGGCCACAGCCCCCGGCGGGCTCGGTTGTCGATCACCGGCCGCCTCGCGGCACCCGGGCTGGCGATGGCCGGCGCGCTGGTCTTCCTGACGGTGATGAAGGAACTGCCCGCGACCCTGTTCCTGCGCCCGACCGGCATGGAGACGCTGGCCACCGAGCTCTGGGGCAGGATCAGCGCTGCCTCGTACGCGGCTGCCGCCCCCTATGCGATCGCCGTGGTGCTGGTCGCGGCGGTGCCGACGGCGGTGCTGGCGTTGTTCGGCGAACGGCGGGAGCGGGCGTGAGCGACCTGGAGGTGCGCGGCGCCGCGCGCCGATTCGGCGATGTGCCGGCACTGGACGGTGTCGATCTTGAGGTGCCGTCGGGTCGGCTGCTGGCGGTCCTCGGCCCGTCCGGCTGCGGGAAGACAACGCTGCTGCGGGCGATCGCCGGGATCGCGCGGCCCGACGCGGGCACGATCGTCCTCGGCGGGCAGACCTTGGACGGACCGCGGGTGCACCTGCCGCCCGAGCGACGCGGGGTCGGCCTGGTGCCGCAGGAGGGCGCACTGTTCCCGCACCTGACCGTGGCGGGCAATGTGGGCTTCGGCCTGCGGCGCCTGGCCCGGCCCGAGCGCGCCGAGCGGGTCTCCGCGATGCTGGAGCTGGTCGGCCTCGGGGGCCTCGACGCGCGCGGTGTGGACGAGCTGTCCGGCGGCCAGCAACAGCGGGTGGCGCTGGCCCGGGCGCTCGCGCCGCAGCCGGGCGTCGTCTTGCTGGACGAACCGTTCAGCGCGCTGGACGCCGCGCTGCGCGCGGAGCTGCGGGCCGAGGTGGCCGCCCTGCTGCGGCGAATCGGCGCGACCGCACTCCTGGTCACCCACGATCAGACCGAGGCGCTGATGATGGCCGACGCGGTTGCGGTGATGCGCGACGGGCGGATCGTCCAGCACGGGGCCCCGCGGGAGGTCTATGCGCGCCCGGTCGACCCCTGGGTCGCGCGCTTCGTCGGCGAGGCGGTGCTGCTCGGCGGCGAGCTCGACGGGCCGCTGGTACGCACCGCGGCCGGGGCCGTGCCGGTCGCCGCGCCGGCCCGGCCAGCGGGCCCGCGGGTGCTCGCGTTCGTGCGGCCGGAGCAGGTGGTGCCCGATCCCGAGGGGGCGGCCGCCCGCGTGCTCGGGCTGCGCTACGCCGGCCCGGACGGCCTGGTGCGGCTCGAGCTCGGCGACGGCACCGCCATCAGCGCGCGCTGGCCCGCGCATGCGTTGCCGACGCCCGGGGAATCGGTCCGGATTCGGCTCGTCGGGGAGGCCATGGCGTACCCGGCGGATTGATCGCCCGGACGTCTGCTTGTCGGCACCCAGGAGCACACTGGAGCCATGAGCATCCCGATGCTGTTGCCGCCCTATCTCCTCGAGGCGATCGCCGAGCGCGGGCCCGAGCCCGCCGCCGAGCGCGCCCGCGCCACGCTGCGCCGCGACGCCGAGATCCGTAGCGCCCGCTCGACGACGTCCCCGGCGCCGCCGACACCCGCTCCGGGCGCCACCCCCGGCCAACCCAACCGGACGATCTTCTCGGCCAACAACACCGAGCAGTTGCCGGGCGACGAGGCCCGCGCCGAGGGCGCGCCGGCCACCGGCGATCCCGCGGTCGATGAGGCCTACGACGGCCTCGGCGCCACCTGGCAACTGTTCTTCGACGCCTACTCCCGCGACTCCCTCGACGGGCGCGGGATGCCGATGCTCGGCACCGTGCACTACGGCACCGACTACGCCAACGCCTTCTGGGACGGCAAACAGATGGTCTTCGGCGACGGGGACGGCGAGCTGTTCAACCGGTTCACCGCGAGCCTGGACGTGATCGGTCACGAGCTCAGCCACGGGGTCATCGAGTTCACCGCCGGCCTGCGCTATGCCGACCAGTCCGGCGCGCTCAACGAATCCGTCGCCGATGTCTTCGGCGCCCTGGTCAAGCAGCACCAACTCGGCCAGACCGCGGACCAGGCGGACTGGCTGATCGGTGCCGAGCTGTTCACCGACAAGGTGCGCGGGGTCGCGCTGCGTTCCATGATCGAACCCGGCAGCGCCTACGACGACCCGGTGCTCGGCAAGGATCCCCAGCCCGGCCACATGGACGGTTTCGTCACCACCACCGACGACAACGGCGGCGTACACATCAATTCCGGCATCCCGAACAAGGCCTTCCAGCTCGCCGCGACCGCCCTCGGCGGCAATGCGTGGGAGCGCGCCGGCGCGATCTGGTACGCCGCCCTGACCGGCGACCAGATCAGCGCCGACTGCGACTTCGCGACCTTCGCCCGACTCACCAGCCAGGCCGCGGCGGCGATCGGCGAGACCGAGGCCGAGGCGGTACGCCGGGCCTGGGCCGAGGTCGGCCTACCGGTCGACGAGGCGCCGGACGCCGAGCAGCGGCCCGCCCCCGCACCGGCGAGTGAACCAGCACCGTCGAGTGAACCAGCACCGTCGAGTGAACCTGGGGCGCCGGACGACCGAATCGGCGATGACGCCGAGCTCTACCTCGGCCGCTCGGGCGGCTTCACCGGGATGAGCCGGTCGCGGGAGTTCCGGCTGGGCGAGCTGTCGCCGCCCGATGCCGACTCCTGGCGACAGTTGCTCGGCGGCCCCGAGCTGACCACGTGGAGCCGCTCCGACGCGCCGGAGCCGGATCGCTACACCTACCGGGTCGCGTGTCGCACGGTGCCGCTCGATGTCCAGCTCCCCGAGCCCGAGCTGCCCGATCAGGTTCGCGAGCTGTTCCACCGCACCCTCGACGGCTGATCAGGCCGCCGCGGCCCGGATCCGTTCCAGGCGGCGCATCACCGGGGTCGCGAAGATCCCGTGCACCAGCACCGACACGATGATGGTGAAGGCCATGGTCGACCAGAGCTCGCGGAGCTCGGGGAAGACCGCCTGACCCTCGGCATAGGCCAGGTAGTAGACCGAGCCGACCCCGCGTACCCCGAACAGGGCGATCGCCCACCGCTCGGCCACACCGATCGGCTCCGACCGGTGCCCCACCCGCAGCGCGACCCAGCCGGCCAGCGGCCGGACGACGAAGACCAGCGCGAGCCCGACCAGCACACCCGGCCAGGTCAGCGCCGCCAGCAGCCCGTTGGTCAGTGCGATCCCGAGCAGCAACAGCACCATCAGCGTGAGGATCTGTTCCAGGCGTTCGATCATCGAATGCATCGTCTCGTGGTACTCGTGGCCGCGTTCCTGGGAGCGCAGGGTCATCGCCGCCGCGAACACGGCCAGGAATCCGTAGCCCTGGGCGACCTCCGCGAGGCCGTAGACCGCCAGCAGCGCGCCCAGTGCCAGCAACGGTTCACCCCGGCGGGCCACGGCCAGCGACTCGCGAGCGGACCGGAACGCGATCTTGCCCAGCAACCAGCCGCCGACCACACCGATGATCACGCCGATGGCGATCTTCGCGATCACATACCAACCGACCCACTTCAGGCCCCACTCCGCGACCGGACCCGCCGTGGCCAGCAGGATCGCCGCATAGACGAAGGGAAAGGCCAGCCCGTCGTTCAGGCCCGCCTCCGAGGTCAGCGCGAACCGCACATGATCGGATTCCTCGATCTCGTCATGATCATCGGTGACCGATGGTCCCTCGACCTGGACATCGGAGGCCAGCACCGGATCGGTCGGGGCCAGGGCCGCCCCGAGCAGCAGCGCGGCCGCCGGGGCCAGGCCCATCACCCACCAACCGAGCAGGGCGACGCCGGCGATGCTCAGCGGCATCGCGATCAGCAGCAACCGCCAGGTCAGCGACCAGCCCCGCCAGCTCCGCGGGCGGAGCAGGCTGAGCGGGCGATCCAGCGCCAACCCGACGCCCATCAGGGCGACGATCACGGTCAGCTCGGCCAGGTGCTCGGTGAAGGCCTGCTGGCTGACCGGGTCGAGGCCGTACTTGTCGAACGGCAACAGCCCGATCACCGCGCCCACACCGACGAGGACGATGGGCGCCGAGACGGCACAACGCGACAGCGCGATCGGCAGGACGACCGCGAGCAGCAGGGCGAGACCCAACACCAGATAGATGAGATCGGCCGACATAGTCGATCTATCTACCCGAGCCGGGGCCGGTCAGACAAACCGGCCGGTGGTGCCGTCAGCCCCGTCGTGCGGCCCCACCCCTGACCGGCGCCCGTGCGATCATCGGCGGATGGACCTGCCGACGGCGTTGATCATCGGCGGCGCGCTCCTGCTCTCGGCCGCGCTGTTGATCGGGATCGGCCTGCTGCACCGAAGAATCATCCGGCAGCGGGAGCGGGACGGGCACTCCGGGCCCGAATCCGCCGCCCTGCTGAGGCGGCTCGGGCTGGCCGGCCTGGTGCGGAACGCCTCGGGGATCACCACCTGGTCCCAAGCCGGGCGAAATCTGACCGCGGCCCGCACCGACGGTCGCGGCTGGGCGACCAGCCGGGGCGGTGGGAACATCCGCATCGAGACCCGGCTCACCATCAGCGGGCTCTCCTACAGCCTGGTCGCCGTCCAACTGCCCGCCGCCCTGCCGACGATCAACATCGTCAAGGGCGGCCGGATCGAGCGTTCCGATCTCGATGTCGAGTCGGCGCGGTTCAACTCGGCCCGCGACGTGATGGCCGACGACGACCAGCTCGCGCATGCCGTGCTCTCACCCAACGTGATCGCCCTCCTGCAGGACCTGCCGAAGGACCTGACCGTCCAGGTCATCGGTGATCACCTGATCAGCTTCCGTCGTGGACGTCCCGATCCCGCGGAGGTACGCGATCGCGCCGCCACGCTGATCGCCATCGCCGAGGCCGTCCCGGACTTCGTCTTCCGGCGCGGCTGAGGGTCGATCAGTCCGGCAGCAGCGGCACCTCGGCGCCCGCATCGCGGCCGACCAGCACACCGCGCGTCACCGCGCCCCGGCCCCAGCGCCGCCGGACCTCGTCCAGCGCCGCATCCAGCTCCGTGTCGTGCAGCGGATCCAGCGGCAGGGTCGGCTGCAGGCTGCCGGGCTGATCGAGATTGGCGAGCGTGATCCCGATCAGCGTGCAGCCGCGCTCGATGATCAACGGCAAGGCGTCGCGCAGCAGCCGTCGCGCCGCGGTCATGATCAGCTCGGTCTGCGACGTGGCACCGGGCAGGGTGTGCGAACGGGTGACCCGGGAGTAGTCGTCGAAGCGCAGCCGCAGCACCACCGTCCGGGCCTGCCGGCCGGCGCCACGCAACCGCTTGCCGAGCCCGTCGACGATCCCGAGCACCGCGGCGTCCAGCTCGGCGGCGCTGTGCGCGCCGCGGCCGATGGCGCGCTGGGAGCCCATCGAGCGGCGGCGTACCCCGGTGCGGACGCGCCGCGGATCGCGCGCGTGCGCCAGCGCGTGCAGATGCCGCGCCGCGCCCGGCCCGACGATCCCGGCCAGTCGGCGCTCGGACTCGGCTGCGAGCTGGCCGACGGTGACGATCTGCTCCCGAGCCAGCTTCTCCGCGGTGGCCTCGCCGACACCCCACAGCCGCCGCACCGGCAGCGGATGCAGGAACGCCAGCTCCTCGCCCGCGGGCACCTCCAGCAGGCCGTCGGGCTTGCCGACCGCGCTCGCCACCTTCGCCAGGAACTTCGTCGTCGCGATGCCGACGGTGATCGGCAGCCCGACGCGCTCGCGCACCTGCGCGCGCAGCCGCGCCGCGATCGAGGCCGGCGAGCCGCGGATCCGGCGCAGGCCCGCCACGTCGAGGAATGCCTCGTCGATCGAGATCGGCTCCACCAGCGGCGTGGTGTCGTCGAACACCGCGAACACCGCCCGGCTCGCCTCGGTGTAGGCCGCGAACCGGGGCGGCACGACGATCGCCTCCGGGCACAGCCGACGCGCCCTGGCGCCGCCCATCGCCGTGCGCACGCCGCGGGCCTTCGCCTGATAGCTCGCCGCGAGCACCACCCCGCCGCCGACGATCACCGGCCGGCCGCGCAGCCGCGGGTCGTCGCGCTGCTCGACCGAGGCGTAGAACGCGTCCAGGTCGGCGTGCAGGATGCTCGCCGCCGCCCGCCCGTCGCCGCCCGGCGCCCCCGCCTCGCTCACGCCACCAGCATCACAGCGCGCACCGACAACCCGGCCGCGCCGGCCGGGCCGTCGCGCTCAGTCGGCGGGCGGCGCGACGGTCGCGACCTGCCCGGCGCGGGCGAGCGCATCGGCGACCAGCCCGGACGCCTTGGCCCGCTCGACGAATCCGCGAAGGTACGCCGCGGCGCCCGGCGCGAGCCCTCGCGGGCCCGCGACCGCCTGCCGGATCTGCATGAACGCCGGCTCCACCACCCGCAGCCCGTGCGCGCGGGCGTACTCGGTCACCGGCGGCCGGATGCCGGCGAGCACGTCCGCGCGCCCGTCGGCCAGCACCTGCGGGCCGTCGGCGCCGCGGACCACCTCGGCGGCCGCCAGCGTTCGCGTCAGGTAGAGGTCGTAGGCCGAGCCCTCCTTCACCGCGATCCGTACGCCGGCGCGGTCGACCTCGTCGGCGGCCGCGAGCTCACTGCCCTCGGGCACCGCGTACACGCCCTCGATCAACAGGTAGGGGGCGGTGAAGATCACCTGTTCGGCGCGGGCGGGCTCGTCGGCGAGGAAGGCGATGTCCACCTCGCCCGCGACCAGCGCGTCGAATGCCTTGCGCGCCCCGTCGACCGTGCTCAGCCGCAGGTCGACACCAAGATCATCGGCCAACGCTCGGGCGAGCTCCGTCGTCACCCCGCTCGGCGCATCGGGCGTACCACCGGCGAGCACCGGATTGCCCAGGTTGATCACGGCGCGCAGGGGACCGGTCGGCGCCAGCGCGGCGCCGGGCGAAGTCTCGTCCATGCCCGTGATCATCCCAGAGGAGTCACCTGGACCAACGGGGTCTCGACAAGCGCGACCAAGCTCGACCAACGGATGGCGCGGCCTGACACACTGGGCGGATGCAACAGCGGGCACCTGCGGCCGGGCACGCGCTCGGGGTGTTGAGCCTGCTGGCGCGCCAGCCCGAACCGCTGCCCGCCACCAGGATCGCGGCCGAGCTGGGCCTGCCGCGGTCCAGCACCTACCACCTGCTCGGCGTACTGGTCGATCACGGCTACGTCGTGCACCTGCCCGAGGAGCGCCGCTACGGCCTCGGGGTCGCTGCGCACGAGCTGGGTTCGGCGTACGCCCGGCAGGCGCCGTTGCAGCGGCTCGCCCGCCCGCTGCTGAACCGGCTGGTCGACCGGAGCGGGCACAACGGGCACTTCGCGGCGCTGCACGGCGGCGACGTCGTCTATCTGATCGAGGAGCGGGCGCCGGGGCGCCCGTCGCTGGTCACCGATGTGGGCGTACGCCTGCCCGCCCACCTGACGGCCAGCGGGATGGCGCTGCTCGCCGCGCTCGGGCCGCGCCAGATCCGCGCGCTCTACCCCTCTGCGGCCGCGTTCACCCACCGGCTCGAGGCCGGCCCGCGGACGCCGACGCAGCTTCGGCACGCGCTGATCGACGTGCGCGGCGCCGGGTACGCCTGCGAGCGCGGCTCGGTCACCGCCGGCCTGTCGTC
The DNA here is from genome assembly GCF_054073625.1 of Naumannella huperziae. Taxonomy (NCBI): domain Bacteria; kingdom Bacillati; phylum Actinomycetota; class Actinomycetes; order Propionibacteriales; family Propionibacteriaceae; genus Naumannella; species Naumannella huperziae. The sequence continues at coordinate 482,705 of NZ_JBSXPH010000001.1, forward strand.
GGTCGCGGTCGCGGCGCTCGACCACACCGGCCACCCGGTCGGAGCGTTCGCGCTGACCTATCCCGATCCGGGTACGCCCTCCGACGAGGTCACGGAGTTGATCATCGGGGTACGCGATGCCGCCGCCCGGTTGGGTCGCCGGCTGCACCGCGGGTGAGCTTTCGAGACGTGGTCTCGACCGCGCTCGGCCTGGCGCCTCGCCGGCTCGACCGGCGCTACTTGCAGGCGGGCGCCTTCTCGTAGCCCGCGATCGCGTCGTCGAAGGCGTTGATGTTCGGCGGGGCCGCGCCCCACGCCTTGCGCCAGATCTCCGCGGCATCGGGATTGTGTTCGTGCCGCGAGCGGGCCATGTCGGCCTGGTGGCGGCGCCAGTCCTTCATCGCCGCCTCGGCGCGCTGCATCGGCCGCGCCTGGGCGTCGAGGCGCTGTTGGCACTGGTCCATCCGCTTGGTCTCCGCGGCCGACGCGTCGGCGGACCCGCCGCAGTCGCCGTCGGTGCCGGAGAGCTCCTTCTTCGCATCGTCGTAGCGCCGCAGGTCGTCCGGACCGGCCTCACGGGTGCGCTTGAAGATCGCGTCCATCTGATCGGTGTCGATCTTGTCCGAGTTGACGTCGGTCTGCGCCTGCACGTGCTCCGACCAGTGGCCCACACCGGTGCGCGCCTCGCTGATCACCCGATCGCCCGCCGCCACCCGCGCGACACACGCGCTCAACTGGTCGGCGCTGGGGGCGGAGACCGACGGAGACGACGCGCTGGTCGGCTCCGGGCTGGCCGGCCCCAAGCTGGGTGGCTCCTGGCCGGGAGGCGCGGGCTCGTGCGACGCCGGGTCGTGCTGTTCCGGCGTGCTGGCCGCGACGGGCGCGCCGGGCGCGGCGCCGATCCCCATTTGCCGGGCCGCCAGGCCGACCCCGAAGCCGGCGAGGATCGCCAGCGCGACGGCGCCGACGATCAGGACGGCACGGCGGCCTCCGCTTCTGGGCGGTACCGGCGGTCCGGGCATGGCCCGGCGCGCTTCACTCATGTTCTGTCTCCCCCGAGCAGCAACGGCACTGTGCCTTCGGCGCAGCTTATCCGGACTCGGCGTCAGGGCAACTGTCTCGAATCCGAGACGGCAACGCTGCCGGCCGCGCAGGGACGGCGTTTCGGGTCGACTGCAATGGCAGGCATGAGCGAGATCATGATCAGCATCGGCCCGCTGAGCGCCGCCGAGGTGGTCGCGGTTGCCCGCGACGGGGCGCGCGTACGGCTGACCGAGGAGGCAGTGGACGCGATCGCCGAGACGCGGAGCGTGATCGCCGGGCTCGCCGAGGACCCGGTGCCCCACTACGGGGTGTCCACCGGGTTCGGGGCGCTGGCGACCCGGCACATCCCGGTCGAATCGCGAGCCCAGTTGCAACGCTCGCTGATCCGTTCCCACGCCGCCGGCACCGGCCCCGAGGTCGAGGCCGAGGTGGTCCGCGCGCTGATGCTGCTGCGGTTGTCGACGCTGGCCACGGGCCGGACCGGGGTACGCCCGGCCACCGCGCAGGCCTATGCGGCGCTCCTGAACGCACAGATCACCCCGGTGGTCCGCGAGTACGGCTCGCTGGGCTGTTCGGGTGATCTTGCCCCGCTCGCCCACTGCGCGCTGGCGATCATGGGCGAGGGTGAGGTACGCGTGGCCGGTGGCGAGATCGTCGACGCGGCGACGACCTTGTCCGAACACGGCATCGTGCCGGTGGAGCTGGTCGAGAAGGAGGGGCTGGCGCTGATCAACGGCACCGACGGGATGCTGGGCATGTTGATCATGGGGCTGGCCGACCTGCGGCGGTTGTCGATCACCGCCGACATCACTGCGGCGATGAGCGTGGAGGGGCTGCTCGGCAGCGACGCCGTGTTCGCGGCAGACCTGCAGGCGCTGCGCCCGCAGCCCGGCCAGGCAGCGTCGGCAGCCAACCTGCGTGCACTGCTGGCCGGCTCGCCGATCCGGGAATCGCATCGCGATCCGGCCGCCTGCACCCGCGTACAGGATGCCTATTCATTGCGCTGCTCGCCCCAGGTGGCGGGCGCGGTCCGCGACACCATCGAACATGCGGCCGCCGTCGCCGGCCGGGAACTGGCCGCGGCGGTGGACAATCCCGTGGTCACCCCGGACGGCCGGGTGGAGTCCAACGGCAATTTCCACGGCGCGCCGATCGCCTATGTCCTCGACTTCCTGGCCATCGCCGTCGCCGACCTGGCGAGCATCAGCGAGCGGCGTACCGACCGCTTCCTCGATCGGGCGCGCAACAACGGGCTGCCGCCGTTCCTGGCCGACGATCCGGGCGTGGACTCGGGCCTGATGATCGCCCAGTACGGGCAGGCGGGCATCGTGGCGGAGCTGAAACGGCTGGCGGTGCCGGCGTCGGTCGACTCGATCCCGAGCAGCGCGATGCAGGAGGATCACGTGTCGATGGGCTGGTCGGCGGCCCGCAAGCTGCGCCGGGCGATCGACGGGCTCACCCGGGTGCTGGCGATCGAGCTGCTGACCGCGGCGCGGGGCATCGAGCTGCGCGCGCCGTTGCGACCGGGGCCGGCGACCGCCGCGGTGATCGCCGCGCTGCGCGAGGGCGTACCGGGCCCCGGGCCCGACCGCTTCCTCTCCCCCGAGATCGAGCGGGCCGTCGCGTTCGTCGGTTCCGGCGACGCGGTCCGCGCCGCCGAGGCGGTGACCGGGCCGCTCGCCTGAGACCGACCGCTCGGCGCGGAACCCGGGAGGCGGGTGCCGGACTCGTCGGGACCGATCGGCCCGAGGAGATGAGACGCGATGACGCACGTGCCTGCCCGTTCCCACCTGTCGGCCCTGCGCCGCGGCGCGCTGTGCGCGGCCCTGTTCTTCGGGGCGCTGGCGCTGCTGCTCGCCGGGCTACCCGTGCGATCGAGTGCCGCGCCCGCCGACGCCGATCGGCTCTGGCAGCCGGCGCCCGCCACACAGCGGCGGGCCGACCCGGCATGGCGCCTGGACCTGCCGGCGATGCGGGCCGACCTGGCCGCCGGCGAGGTGACCGTGCCGCGTCCCGACGGGACGCTCGTGGCGTTCCGGGTGGCCCCCAGCCAGGTCCTGGAGCGGCCCGATCCGCGCATCGCGACCTATGCCGGGCGTGCCGTCGACGATCCGCGCGTGCGGATCAGGATCTCCGAGACGGTGCTCGGGTTCAGCGCGTATGTGAACTCGGGGGGACAGTTCTGGTACGTCAACCCGGCGCCCGGCTCTGCCGGCGAGCCCGCGGCGGCGTACCGCAGCGCGACGGGTGCGGCACCCGAGATTCCCGAGGCCGGCCGGGCGGTCACCGCGGAGCGGATGCTGCGGGACCCGGCGCCGGCCGACCCCACCCGATACAACGGCAAGCCGGTCGGCCTGCGCGTGTTCCGGCTCGCGCTGCTGTCCGACCCGCTCTACGCGCGCTCTGTCGGCGACGACGGCGACGGCAGCCGCGTCCTCGCGGCCAAGGCGAAGCTGATCAACCAGGCCAACGATGTCTTCGAGACCGAGCGGGCCACCACCTTCCGGTTGATCGCGGAAACCGACAAGCTGAATCTGGCGACGGATGCCGAGGCCACCGGCCCGGACTCCTGCGGGCCGCGTAATCCGTGCTTCGACGCAGCAGAGCTGGAAACCTGCACCGAGGACACGATCGACCGGGTGAAGATCGCCGCGGCGTACCGGCTGCGCGATCCGGCGAGCTTCGACCTCGGCCACCTGCTGCTCGGCGGCGCCGGCAACGGGATGGCATCGGTCGGCGGGGCCGGCTCGGCGACCGATCGGACCGCGGGGTGCACCGGTGCGGACCCGGCGGACGACAGCCCCGCGACCGAGGTGTTCGAACACGAGGTCGGTCATCAGCTCGGAGCCAATCACAGCTTTGCCAGCACGGACGAGGCCTGCGTGGGCGAGGGAGTCTGGTCGAGCGCCCTCGAACCCGGCGGCGGGATGTCGCTGATGAGCTATCCCAATGTCTGCAATGCCGACGCCGTGCAGTCGACGCGCGACCCCTACTACGGCCACGGCAGCCGGGACGAGATGAATGCGGTGATCGACCCGCCGTTCTCCCGAGAGCCTGCGTCGGAGACCCAGTTCGTGTACCTGCCGGCCGGGACGACCGATCGGCCACTGCGGATCCGGATCGGCGATGCGGTCACCGAGCCGATCAGCGACTACGGCGCCGACGCCATCGCGGAGGCGATCGCCGCCGTGGTCGGCGAGTCGGTCGGCATCGGTGGGCTCGACGGCGCGGAGGCGCCGGACCAGCGCGGTTTCGCGCTCTACGGCCCCGGTGGGACCGACCTGCCCGAACTGATCATCGAGGACGCGCCGGATGCGCTCACCCTGACGATCAACGATGGCGGTGACTGGTCACCGGGATCGGTGACAGACACCGACAACACCGCGCCCGAGGTCAGCGGGCAGCAGACCGTGACCATTCCGGTGCGTACCCCCTTCCGGCTGACGGCCACCGGCAGCGATGCCGATGGCGATGCGCTCAGCTACCTGTGGGAGCAGAGCAACCCGGGCCAGGGCACGCTGGTCGCCAACGAACGGACCGACGGCCCGCTGTTCTCGATCTTCGGCACGGAGGAGGATGCGCTCACCTGGCCGTACTATTCCGGGCGCAATCGGCCGGCCGATCAGCCGACCAGGACCGTTCCCGATCTTGCCCAGGTGCTCGCCCAGAACACCAACGCCGAGACCGGCCGGTGCCCCGAGCCGGCCGCTGGTGAGCTGCCGACGGTCGAGCAGGTCGCCTGCTTCGCCGAGTTCCTCCCGACGGCGGACTACGCCGAGGACCTGCGCTTCCGGGTCACCGCGCGTGACGATGTGATGCCGGCCGGCGGGGTCGCGATGGCCGAGTCGACCGTGCGGCTGGCGCGCGACGCCGGACCCTTCCTGGTCACCTCGCAACAAGGCGGCACGGTCGGCGCGGGCGAGGCCGGAACGATCACCTGGCAGGTCAACGGCACCGACCGGCCCGAGCTTGCCGAGCGCGTCCGGATCAGCCTGTCCACCGACGGCGGCGCCACCTTCGACCGCGTACTGGCCGACTCGGTGCCGAACTCCGGCCGGGCGGAGATCGTCTGGCCCGCGGTCGACACGGATCGGGCCCGGATCATGATCAGCGCCGTCGACAACATCTTCTTCGACGTCAACGACGCCGCGTTCACGATCAATCCCGGGCCCGGGACGCCGACGCCTACCGTCACGGACTCGGCTACGCCGACCGTCACGGACTCGGCTACGCCGACCGTCACGAACTCGGCTACGCCGACCGTCACGGACTCGCCGACGCCGCCCCCGGGCACGTCGTCCCCGACCGCGACGCCGGTCCCCACGGGTACGCCGACCTCCGGCAGCACCCCCTCCGAGACCACCACCGGGTCTCCGACGCCCGGCGACTCCGGCCCGGGGACACCCGGCCCGGGCTCTCCGCGGCCGGGGACCCCGTCGGCCGCGGTACCTCCGCCGCCGGCTCGCCCGGGCTCGCCACTTGCCGACACCGGTGCGCCGGGGATGGTTCCGGGCGCCGCGGCGGCGGCCGCGCTGCTGCTGGCGTATCTCCTGCTCCGGCGTCGCCCCTGAGGGCGCCCGTCGGGCTCGCCAGTGCCTCTTGACAACGTACAACCGATCAGTTGTATATTCGTTCTGTGAGCGAGGACGAGGACCGGGCGGATGCCTGGTTCCATGCGCTCGCCGACCGGACCCGACGCGACATCCTGCGCCGGGTGCTGGCCGGGGAGCACTCCGTCTCGGCGCTCGCGGCGCGCTACGACATGAGCTTCGCCGCGGTACAGAAGCACGTCGCCGTGCTGGAACGCGCCGGGTTGATCACCAAGCGCCGCCAGGGCCGAGAGGCCTTGGCCAGCGGCGATGTCGCGGCGGTGCGGTCCGTCGGCGCGATGCTCAGCGACCTGGAATCGCTGTGGCGCGGCCGGATCTCCCGGATCGATGAACTGATCGCCATCGATACCGAACCAACCGAGAAACCCGAACCGAAGGAACGATGATGCCTGTCACCAATGTCACCCCCGATCTTGATCAACTCACGCTGACGATCGACGCGGAGTTCGCCGCGCCGGTCGAGCGGATCTGGCAGGTGTACGCCGATCCGCGCCAGCTCGAGAAGGTGTGGGGCCCGCCGGGCTACCCCGCCACCGTGGTCGATCACGACTTCACCGCGGGCGGCCGGGTCACCTACTACATGACCGGCCCCGAGGGCGAGAAGTTCGCCGGCTACTGGGACATCACCGGTGTCGACGAGCCGAACGGCTTCACCTTCGACGACGGTTTCGCCGATGCCGACTTCAACCCCAATCCCGACCTGCCCGTCTCGAAGAACGTGTTCACCTTCACCGCGGGCGGGGCGGGCACGAAGGCGCGCTATGTCAGCACCTACGCCAGCGCCGAGGCGCTGCAGCAGGTGCTCGACATGGGCGTGGTCGAGGGTTCGACTGCCGCGATCAACCAGATCGACGACCTGGTCGCCTGAGGCGGTCTCGGATACGAGACATCGGTCGCGGCGGGCAGGCTGCGCAGACGGCCGGGCGGGGCGTGAAATGGGGGCACCCGACGAAAGGATGCCGCCATGGAGGGGGCCCGCCCGGTCCGCGCAGCGCGCGGTACGACGCTGACCGCCCGCACCTGGGCCACCGAGGCCCCGCTGCGGATGCTGCAGAACAATCTCGACCCCGAGGTCGCCGAGCGGCCCGATGATCTTGTGGTCTACGGCGGCACCGGCCGCGCGGCCCGCGACTGGCGCTCCTTCGACGCGATGGTCCGCACGCTGACCACGCTCGCTCCCGACGAGACGATGCTGGTCCAGTCGGGGCGGCCGGTCGGCGTGATGCGTACCCATGAATGGGCGCCGCGGGTGCTGATCGCCAACTCCAACCTCGTTCCCGACTGGGCCAACTGGCCGGAGTTCCGCCGGCTGGAACAGCTCGGCCTGACCATGTACGGCCAGATGACGGCCGGCTCGTGGATCTACATCGGCACCCAGGGCATCGTCCAGGGCACCTACGAGACCTTCGCGGCGGTCGCCGAGAAGCGGTTCGGGGGTACGCTCGCCGGCACCCTCACCCTGACCGGCGGCTGCGGCGGGATGGGCGGGGCCCAGCCGTTGGCGGTGACCCTGAACGAGGGCGCCTGCCTGATCGTCGATGTCGACCGCTCCCGGCTGCAGCGGCGGGTCGATCACCGCTATCTGGACGAGATCGCCGATGATCTCGACTCCGCAATCGACAAGGCGCTGGCCGCGAAGACCGAGCGACGCGGCTGGTCCGTCGGCGTGGTCGGCAACGCGGCTGAGATCTTCCCCGAGCTGTTGCGCCGCGGCGTGGAGATCGACATCGTCACCGACCAGACCTCCGCACACGACCCGCTGTCCTACCTGCCCGAGGGGATCGAGCTCGACGACTGGGCCGACTACGCCGACAAGAAGCCCGAGGAGTTCACCGACCGGGCGCGGGAATCGATGGCCCGCCACGTCGAGGCGATGGTCGGCTTCGCCGACCGCGGGGCCGAGGTCTTCGACTACGGCAACTCGATCCGCGACGAGGCGCGCCAGGGCGGCTACGGGCGTGCGTTCGAGTTCCCCGGGTTCGTGCCGGCCTACATCCGGCCGCTGTTCTGCGAGGGCAAGGGCCCCTTCCGCTGGGCGGCGCTGTCCGGCGACCCGGCCGACATCGCCGCGACCGACCGCGCAGTGTTGGAGCTGTTTCCCGACAACGACCGGCTGCACAAATGGATCCGTGGCGCGCAGGAGCGGATCGCCTTCCAGGGATTGCCGGCCCGGATCTGCTGGCTGGGCTACGGCGAGCGCGACCGGGCGGGGCTGCGCTTCAACGAGTTGGTCGCCTCGGGCGAGATCAGCGCGCCGGTCGTGATCGGGCGTGATCATCTCGACTGCGGATCGGTCGCCAGCCCCTACCGCGAGACCGAGTCGATGGCCGACGGGTCCGACGCCATCGCCGACTGGCCGCTGCTCAATGCCATGATCAATACCGCCTCCGGCGCGTCCTGGGTGTCGCTGCACCACGGCGGCGGGGTCGGCATCGGCCGGTCCATCCACGCCGGCCAGGTATCGCTCGCGGACGGCACCGAGCTGGCCGCGGAGAAGCTCGCCCGGGTGCTCAGCAACGATCCCGGCATGGGAGTGATCCGACACGTGGACGCCGGCTACCCGGCCGCCCGCGAAGTTGCCCACCAGCGCGGCGTCCGTGTCCCCATGAACGAGGAGTAGCAGTGAGCGATCAGGCAAGCACCGCGATCGTCGAGCGGCGAAGCATCGACGTCGTTCCGGATTCGGAGCGGCACGGCCACCCGTTCAGCCAGTTCACGCTGTGGTGCGGGGCGAACCTGCAGATCACCGCGATCGTCGACGGCGCGCTCGCGGTGGTCTTCGGCGCCGACCCCGCCTGGGCGATCGCCGGCCTGCTGGTCGGCAACCTGCTCGGCGGCACGGTGATGGCCCTGCACTCCGCGCAGGGGCCGCGGCTCGGGCTGCCGCAGATGATCAGCTCCCGCGCGCAGTTCGGGGTGATCGGGGCGATCGTGCCGCTGGTCCTGGTGGTGATCATGTACCTGGGCTTTGCCGCCACCGGCACGGTGCTCACCGGCCAGGCGATCAACCTGATCATCGGGGTGTCGCAGCCCTGGATCGGCATCGTGATCTTCGGCGCGCTGACCGCGGTCGCGGCCATCGTCGGCTACCGCTGGATCCACCGCCTGGGTCGTGTCGCCACCGTGCTCGGCCTGCTCGGGCTGGCCTGGCTGGCGTACCAACTGCTCGGCGCCCACAACGCGGCGGCCTACCTCGGCACCAAGCCGTTCGAGTGGTCGACGTTCCTGCTCGCCGTCGCGCTCGGCGCGGGCTGGCAGCTCACCTTCGGGCCCTATGTGGCCGACTACTCGCGCTACCTGCCCCGCGACACCTCGCCGCGGTCCACTTTCTGGTTCACCCTGGGCGGTTCGGTGATCGGCTCGATGATCTCGATGACCCTCGGCGCGTTGATCGCCGCGATCCCGGCCGCGGCCGGCGGCTCGGCGTTCACCAAGAACCAGGTCGGCTTCGTCGGCGAGATCGCCGGCGGCGGGCTGATCGCGCTGGCCATCTACCTGGTGATCGTCGTCGGCAAGCTGACCGTGAACACGCTGAACGCCTACGGCGGCGCGATGACGATGCTGACGACGGTCTCCGCGGTACGCCGCGAGGCCCGCATCTCGCCGGTGGCGCGCGCGGGCTACATCGTCGGCTTCATCGCCGTCTCGGTGATCATCGCGATCGGCGCGAGCAGCGACTTCATCAACCTGTTCAAGAACTTCGTGCTGGTGTTGTTGATGGTGTTCACGCCGTGGAGCGCGATCAACCTCGTCGACTACTACCTGGTCTCGCGCGAGCGGGTCGACATCCCGGCGCTGTACGACCCCGCCGGGCGGTACGGCGCGGTGAACTGGCCTGCGCTCGGTTGCTATCTGCTCGGCATCGTCGTGCAGATCCCGTTCCTGTCCCAGGCGCTCTACACCGGACCGGTGGCCACGGCCCTCGGCGGCGCGGACATCTCCTGGATCGTCGGTCTGGTGATCACCGGCCTCGTCTACTGGCCGATCGCGCGCGCACAGCGCCGCTGGCCGGATGAGCTGATCCGGCCGGCCGAGGCGGAGCGATGAGCGATCCGGTCGCGGCATTCGATGCCGCCTGGGCCGACCTCACCCCGATCGGGCGGGCCGGCACCGGCGGCTACCGGCGCTATGCGTGGACGCGGGAGGACCACACCCTGCGTGAATGGTTCGCCGGCGAGGCCGCGCGCCGCGGGCTCGACCTCACCGAGGACCGCGCCGGGAACCAGTGGGCGTGGTGGGGCGACGCGACCCGCGGCGGCGCGCTGGCGATCGGCTCGCATCTGGACTCGGTGCCGGACGGTGGTGCGTTCGACGGCCCGCTCGGCGTGGTCAGCTCGCTCGCCGCCGTCGACGCGCTGCGCGCGGCCGGTCACACCCCGGACCGGCCCATCGCGGTGATCAACTTCGCCGACGAGGAGGGCGCCCGGTTCGGCATCGCCTGCGCGGGCTCGCGGATCCTCACCGGCCAGCTCGACGCCGACCGCGCCCGGGGTCTGCGCGATGGCGACGGGATCACCCTTGCCGAGGCCTGGCGCACCGCGGGGCGCAACCCGGACGCGCTCGGCGCCGATCCCGACCTGCTCGGCCTGGTCGACCGGTTCGTCGAGTTGCACGTCGAACAGGGCAAGGGCCTGGTCGAGCACGGCGTACCGATCGGGATTGGCAGCGACATCTGGCCACACGGCCGATGGCGGCTCGAGTTCGTGGGCGAGGCGAATCACGCCGGCACCACCGCCCTCGCCGACCGGCACGACGCGATGCTCGGGTACGCCGAGACGGTGCTCGACGCCCGGCGAGTGGCGGCCGGGCACGGCGTGGTCGCGACCATGGGCAAGGTCCGGGTCGAGCCCAACGGGGTGAACGCCATCCCGTCCCGGGTCACCGGCTGGCTCGATGTCCGCGGCGCCGACGAGGCGGCGGTGACCGCCTGCGTCGCCGCGATCGCGGAGGCCGCCGCGCGCCGGGAGGCGACGCTCACCCGCGAGTCGTGGACGCCGACCACCCAGTTCGACACCGCGCTGACCGGCGAACTGGCCGACCTGCTCGACGCGCCGGTGCTCGGCACGGGCGCGGGGCACGACGCCGGGATCCTCGCCGCGCACGGGATCCCGACGTCGATGATCTTCGTTCGCAACCCGACCGGCGTCTCCCACTCGCCGGCCGAGCACGCCGAACGCGACGACTGCCTGGCCGGCGTCGAGGCGCTCGCCCGGGCCGTCGGCGCCCTGACCGGCGGCCCGCGATGATCACGTTCCCCGGTTTCGCCAATGCCCACAGCCACGCCTTCCACCGGGCCCTGCGGGGGCGTACCCATGACGCCGGCGGGACCTTCTGGAGCTGGCGGAAGCTGATGTACGCCGTCGCGGACCGGCTCGACCCGGACCGCTACTTCACCCTGGCGCGCGCGACCTTCGCCGAGCTGGTGCTGGCCGGCTGGACGGGCGTCGGCGAGTTCCACTACCTCCATCACCGCCCGGGCGGGCGCCGCTATGCCGATCCGAATGCCATGGGTGCGGCGCTCGCGGCGGCGGCCGGCGAGGCGGGAATCCGGCTCACGCTGCTCGACACCTGCTATCTGGCCGGCGGCCTGGACTCGCACGGACACCTCGCGCTCGATGATCATCAGATGCGCTTCTCCGACGGGTCGGTCGATGCCTGGCTGGAGCGCGCGCTGGATCGGCCGGACTGGGGTGATCATGTCCGGCTGGGGGTGGCGATCCATTCGGTACGCGCGGTGCCCGAGGCCGCGCTGATCCGGATCGCCGAGACCCTGGCCGGCCGCGAGCTGCCGATCCATCTGCATCTGTCCGAACAGCCCGCGGAGAATGCCGCCTGCGTGGCGCGCTACGGGCGTACCCCCACCCGATTGCTCGCCGACTGCGGGCTGCTCGACTCGCGGCTGACCGCGATACACGCCACCCACCTGACCGATGACGACATCGCGCTGCTCGGGCGGGCCGGCACAACCGCCGCATTCTGCCCGACCACCGAACGCGATCTCGCCGACGGCATCGGGCCGGCCCGGCGGCTGGCCGACGCCGGTGCGGCGCTGGCGGTCGGTTCCGACCAGCACGCGATCATCGATCCGTTCGAGGAGGCACGCGCGGTCGAGCTCGACGAGCGGCTGGCGTCGGGCCGGCGCGGCAACTTCTCCCCCGACGCGCTGATCACCATCGGCACCACGAACGGCTGGCGCGCCCTGGGCTGGGATCCGGGAACAGTCGACGACCGGGTGATCATCGACGATGCCAGCCCGCGCACCGCCGGATCGGAGCCCGAACAGATGATCATGTCGGCGTCGGCGGCGGACGTGCGCGAGGTGGTCTGCCTCGGCGAGACGATCGTCGGGAACGGCGAGCACCGGCTCGGCGATATCGGCAAGCTGCTGCACGACGCGATCGGAGACCTACGATGAGCGCAACCCTGATCACGGGCATCACCGAGTTGATCACCAATGACCAGCCCGCGCCGGCCGACCCGGCGCTGATCGTCTCCGAGGGGATCGTGGCCTGGATCGGCCCGGCGGCCGACGCCCCGCCGGCCGATTCCAGGATCGACGCCGACGGGACGGTGCTTCCGGCCTTCGTGGATTCGCACAGCCATCTGGTCTTCGACGGCGACCGCTCCGCGGAGTTCGCCGCGCGGATGACGGGGAGACGCTATGACGGCGGCGGTATCGCGACGACGGTCGAGGCGACCCGCTCGGCCGATGACGACCGCCTGCGCGAGCTCGTCGCCGCCCGTGTCGCCGAGCTGCGGGCGCAGGGCACCGGGGTGATCGAGATCAAGTCCGGCTATGGCCTGAACACTCCCGACGAGGTCCGCGCGCTACGGATCGCCGCGGAGTTCACCACCGAGACGACGTTCCTCGGCGCGCACGTCGTCCCCGCGGAGTACGCCGGTGACCGCGCGGGCTATCTGGATCTGGTGCGCGGGCCGATGCTCGAGCGCGCCGCTCCCCATGCCCGCTGGATCGACGTGTTCTGCGAGCCGAACAGCCCGCACGCCTTCGACGGCGAGGAGTCCCGCGCGATCCTGACGGCCGGCCGGGACGCGGGGCTGGAGCTGCGCGTGCACGGCAACCAGCTCGGCCCGGGGCCCGGTGTCCGCCTCGCCGTCGAGCTGGGCGCCGCCAGCGTCGATCACTGCACCTTCCTCGACGACGCCGATGTCGATGCCCTGGCGGGATCGAGCACGGTCGCGACGCTGCTGCCGGGGGTGGAGTTCTCCACCCGCTCGCCCTATCCGGACGCGCGGCGCCTGCTGGATGCCGGGGTCACGATCGCCCTGGCGACCGACTGCAATCCGGGCACCTGCTATTCGACCTCGATGCCGTTCATGATCGCGATGGCGGTACGCGAGATGGGCCTCACGCCGACCGAGGCCCTGTGGGCCGCGACCCGCGGCGGCGCGCTCGCCCTGCGTCGTGACGACCTCGGCCGGATCCGGGTCGGCGACCCCGCGTACCTGACCGTGCTGGACGCGCCGAACCACCTGCACCTGGCCTATCGGCCCGGGGTGCCCCTGGCTCGACCTCTGCTCTGAGTTCCGACAGCCGGGCGACACCGCCTGCCACACTTTGTTCGTGGAACTGAACCAACGCGTGATCGTGGTGACGGGCGGCAATGCCGGGATCGGGGCCGGCATCGTCCGGGCCTGCGCGCGGCAGGGCGCGCGGATCGTGATCGGGGACAACCTGCTCGACGACACCACCGAGGGGCTGCTGGCCGAGGTCGACGAGCTCGGTGGCGAGGCCGTCGCCGTGCGCTGCGATGTCAGCCGTCGCGACGACCAGGAGAACCTGCTGGCCACCGCGATCGAGACCTGGCACCGACTCGACGGGTGGGTCTCCAATGCGGGCATCGCCGGACCCGGCACGTTGCTCGAGATGACCGACGATGATCTTGATCGCGTTCTTGCGGTGAATCTGCGCGGACCGGTGATCGGTGCCCAGCTCGCGGCTCGCCGATTCATCGAGCAGGGCGGCGGAGGCGTGATCATCACCACCTCGTCGGTGCACGAGGACTGGCCGATGCCGGACAACACCCCCTATTGCATCGCCAAGGGTGGCGTGCGCATGCTGACGCGCAATGCCGCACTCGAACTCGGTCCGCACGGCATCCGGATGATCAACGTCGCACCCGGCGCGATCCGGACCCGGCTGAACGAGCCGTGGCTGGCCGATCCCGGCAATGTCGAGCGTGCGAACGCGACCATTCCGCTCGGTCGCGTCGGCGAGCCCGACGAGATCGGCGAGCTGGTCGCGTTCCTGCTCAGCGATCGCGCGAGCTATCTGACCGCGACCACGGTCACCGCCGACGCCGGGCTGTCCCAGTACAACCACGAGGCGTGACGCTGTCGCCGCCGACGCGGCCTCACAAGGTGTTGAGCCAGCGCGCCAGGTCGGTGTGCAGGCGGCGGGACTCTGCGGGAGTGGACAGGGTGTGACTGCGGACATAGCTGCCCGCCAGCACCGGCACGCCCGCGCCGGCCAGCTCGGCGGCATAGGCCTCGCCGCCGACGACGGCCTCGTCGTACTCGCCGGTCGCGATCATGGTCGGCGGCGCGACCCGCGCCAGTCGCGGATCGATCAGGACCGGCGAGGCCAGCGGGGAGATGCCGACGAGTTCGCGCGCCTGCTCGGGGGTCGGCAACCCGAAGACTCCCTGCAACTGGTCCCACCGGGCCGCCCGCGCGGCGTCGTCGGCATCGTTGGCAGGGCCGAGAGTGGCGAGGTCCAGCGAGGGCACGATCAGTGCCTGCCCGTCCACCCGACGCCCCTGATGGGCGGCCATCAGGGTGGCGACGGCGACCGTGTGGGCGCCGGAGGAGATGCCCAGCAGCGCGACGCGCGGGCCGAGATCGTCGCGCCCGGCCACCCGGTCGAGGGCCGCCAACACGTCGAACACCGGCAGCGGATAGGGATGTTCCGGCGCCAGTCGGACGTCGATGTCGAGGACCGCCCAGCCCGAGCCGGCGGCGATCGCCCGCGCCTGCTCCGCGCCGAGTCGTTCGCGCGCCCGGCCGTCGCCCATCCACCAGCCCCCGCCGTGCACCATGATCAGCGCGCCGTGCGGCTCCGCGGGCCGGAACAGCGTGGCGGCGATCGTGTCGCGTACCGCATCGGGATGGGGCACCACCGGATCGATGGGTGCCGCGACCGCGGCGGCCAACCCGTCGTCGGGCCAGCGAGCGTCGGTGGGTACGCCGAACTCCTCGCTCTCGACGATCACCTCGCCGCCGCCACCCGGATACAGCGGTCCACCGTGATCACCGGGCAGCTCGGCCAGCCGCGGGCCTAGGTGCTCCGCGGCACGCACGGCCGCGGCATTGGCCATCGCCCGCGCCCGGCGTACCTCTGCCAGCCAACGGGTACGCGGCCCCGGTGCCGCGGGCGCGGCAAGACGGGGCCGCTCCACCGTGGGCAGCCCCGCGTCGCCGGCGATGCCGACCGCCGCCAGGAATGCGGCCTGATCATCCACCGGGTCGGTTCAGGCCTTCGGGCCGCCCGCGACGTAGACGACCTGGCCGCTGACGAAGCCGGCCTCGTCGCTGGCGAAGAAGGAGGCGAGGGCGGCGATGTCCTCGGGCTTGCCCGTGCGCTGCACCGGGATGCCCTTGGCCGCGGCGGCGACGTACTCGTCGTACGGTACGCCGACGCGCTCCGCCGTCTGCCTGGTCATATCGGTCTCGATCAGGCCCGGGGCAATGGCATTCGCGGTCACCCCGAACTTGCCCAGCTCGAAGGCCAGAGTCTTGGTGAAGCCCTGCATACCCGCCTTGGCGGCCGCATAGTTGACCTGACCGCGGTTGCCCAGCGCCGAGGTCGACGACAGGTTGATCACCCGGCCGAACTTGTTGTCCACCATGTACTTCTGCGCCGCCCGCGTGGTCAGGAACGCTCCGCGCAGGTGCACATTCATCACCGTGTCCCAGTCGTCGACGGACATCTTGAAGATCAGATTGTCGCGAAGCAGACCAGCGTTGTTGACCACGATCACGGGCGGCCCGAGCTCTTCTGCGACCTTGGTCACCGCGTCGCCGACCTGCTGCTCGTCGGACACGTCGACGCCCAGAGCGAGCGCCTTCCCGCCGGCGGCCTCGATCTCGGCGACGGTCTGCGCTGCGGCCTCGGTCTCCAGATCGAAGATCGCTACGGCATTGCCGTCGGCGGCCAGGCGCTTGGCCACGCCCGCGCCGATGCCACGGGCGCCGCCGGTGACGATGGCAACCTTCGGATGTTGTGCTGATGCGTCATTGCTCATGTCCCCGGAGCATATAGCGAACGCTCAGTCTTCGGCGGCGAGCGTTCCATCGTCCGAAATGATCACGGAACCAGCGCCTGCTCGGGCTCGATGCGGCGCGGACGCGACGACCTTCGGACTGATCAGGTACGCCGGCGCAGCAGCATCGCCCCGGCCAGCAACGCGGCCACGCCGAGCGCGGCGGCGCCCACGGCGGGGCCGCCGGTGGAGGCGAGGGGTACGCCGGGCGGGCGCGGGCGCGGCGCCGGAGCGGCCGTGGTCTGGCTCGGCACGGCGGTCGGGCTGGCGGTCGCGGTCGGCTCCGCCGAGGCCGTCGGAGCGGTCGTCTCGTCGCCGCCCGGCGGGGAACTCGGGCTGGTCGGGCTGCTCGGCGCGGTGCTCGACGGCGAACCGGTCGGCGACGGCGCCGGCACCGACTCGACCTCGAGGTCCAGCTCGATCGGGGCAAGCGGGTCCTGGGCGATGGTGACCGTGGTGGCTCCGGCCGGGGCGTCGTCGGGGACCGTCGCCCGCGCATCGAGGGCCCCATCCTCGCCGGCACGGACCGTGGCCACCGGCTGATCGCCGATCGTGATCTCGATCGGCTCGCCCGGCACGAAGCCGCTGCCGCTGATGGTGATCTCGGCGCCGGGCCGGGCCGCGCTCGGGTCGAGCTTCGCCGCCGGTGGCGCGACCCCGTTGATCGGCTCGCTGGACAGCCCGAGCGATGCGGCGGCGTAGGCCATCACGCCGGCATTGATTCCCACGCCTTCCAGGCTGACGTTGGCGAGGTCGTCACCGGCGCTGTGATAGTTCGGGTCGGGGAACTCGCCGGCGGTCCCGCCGAACTTCGCCGCCTCCTCCTCCGTCTTCGGGGCCTCTCTGCCGCCGGTGTAGAGGCCGCCGATGGGCACGCCCGCGTCGTGGAAGGCGTTGTAGTCGGTGCAGCACATCTCGCTCGGCTGCCACGGCTGGCCGATGGCGTCGAAATAGCCCGACTGGACGTCCATCGCCTGTGCCGATCCGTCGGCCAGGGGCTTGTCATTGTAGGTCTCGGCCTTGCCGTTCTCGACGCCGATCAGGTAGTTCGGCGAGCCGATCATGTCGTAGTTGTAGTAGACGACGAGTTGATCGACCTCGTCCTCGGAAAGCTCGCCGACATAGTGGCGCGAGCCCTCCAGGCCGGTCTCCTCGGCGCCCCAGAAGGCGAACCGGACCTGATTGTTCAGCGCGCCGAAGTCGGCCAGCTCGGTCGCCACCTGCAGCAGGGCCGCCGTGCCCGAGGCGTTGTCGTTCATCCCGGCGCCTGCCTCGACGCCGTCCCAGTGGGCGCCGAGCATGATCACATTGTCGGTACGCCCGGTCGGCGTCTCGGCGATCAGGTTCACCGACTCGTGTCCGGCGCGGGTGGTGAAGGTCTGGCGCTGCACGTCGTAGCCGGCCTCGGCCAGCCTGGTCGCGAGGTACTCCACGGTGGCGTCGCCGCCCGGCGTACCGTCCGCGCGATTGCCGCCGTTCTCGTCGGCGATCTTCTGCAGTGCGGCGAGATCGGCCGCGATCGCGTCGCGGTCGAGGTTCTCGGCGAAGGCCATCGGGTCCGGCGGCGCGGCGGCGGCACGGGGGGTCGCGGTGAGCGCCCCGGCCAGGCCGAGCAGCAGGATGGCGAGGGCTGCGGCCAGCCGGTGCCGCCCGGGTGTCGTTGCGTGCATCACGGATACTCCTGAGGACCGTTCGCGGTGCCCGCAGCCTAGAGCCTGGCACGCGCCCTGTCTGCCCTTTCTCCGCCGCCCGGTTCAGGATCCGATCGCGAGGATCACCGCGGGCAGCGCGACCAGCCCGGCGGCCAGGGCGTAGACGCCGGCGGCGAGCACCGGGTGGGCGTGATCGTGTCGGAGCCGGCGTACCCGCCGCAGCACCTGGCCACCGGCACCGAGCGCGTGCCGGGGCACCGGCGAGCCCGCCATGCTGACCAGGGCCCGCGCCAGGCTCTCCGGGCCGACCCGGCGGCGGGCGGCATCGTCGGCGAGCATCTCGACGAGCTCGCGGCACTCGGTGAGCGCGATGTCGCTGCGTACCGCATGCGGGAACGCCCGGTGCAGCGCGGTGAAGAAGTCCAGCACCACATCGTGCCGCGCGCGCAGGTGGGCCCGCTCGTGGGCGAGCACCGCGGCCACCTCGTCCGGCGCCAGGGTGTCCAGGGTGCCCTGGCTGAGCACGACGCGGGCATCGCGCAGGCCGGGCAGGCAGTACGCCATCGGCGCGGCCTCGGCGAGCACCCGCAGGCCGCGCTCGCGCGATGCCCGGGCCACGATGTCGACCGCGGCGCGGTGGCGGGCCCGCCGGTGACCGGTCTCCCGGGCCACCGCGACCACCGACCACACCAACCGCACCACCACGCTGCCGGCGAACAGCGCCGCCAGCGCCATCGCCGCGACCCAGACCAGCTCGGCCGGCCGGTGCTGCCACAGGTCCAGCCCGACCCGCACGCCGGCGCCGACGGCGGCGACCAGCGCCGCGACGGTGCCCGCCTGCCACAACACGATCGCCGCGCGGGGTACGCGATCCAGAAAGGACCAGCGGCGGACCCAGGCGGGCCCCGGCAGGACCAGGATCAGCGCCAATACCGCGAGCAACGGCCCGACCAGGATCTCGGGTCGCATGCCGGGCTCAGCGCTTGGTTGGTGGTTTGTCGCCGGCGGCCTCGACCGCGGCCAGCGCCTCGCGCAGCAGCGCGGCCTCCTCGGGCGTGACCCGGTCGGCGAAGGCGACCAGTGCGGCGCTGCGCTCGCCCGCGTCCACCCCGAGCGCGGTGTCCATGATCTCGGCGGCCAGGGCGTCACGGCCCTGGGCCGGCTGGTAGCGCCAGGCGCGGCCGTCGCGCTCGCGTACCACCAGTTCCTTCTTGGCCAGCCGATCCAGCACGGTCATCACGGTCGTGTAGGCGATCTCGCGGCGCTCGGCGAGGGCGGTGTAGACATCGCGGACGGTCTGCGAGCCGCCGGCACCCCACAGGTGATCCATGATCACGCGCTCGAGATCGCCGAGTCGTGCCTGCCGCCGCTTGCTCACCTGTCCGCCTGCCTGCTCATCACCGTGCAGCCTAACCGAATTCCTACTATCGGCCCTAGTACTACCACCTGGACTAGTACGACGCTCCGTAGTATGTTGCCGGCATGGACGCCGTATCCCTGGCGAGGTGGCAGTTTGCGATCACGACCGTCTACCACTTCTTCTTCGTTCCGCTGACGATCGGACTGAGCGGCCTGGTGGCCGTCATGCAGACGATCTGGCTGCGCACCGACAACGACCGGTGGCTGCAGTTGACCAAGTTCTTCGGCCGGCTGATGTTGATCAACTTCGCGATGGGCGTGGTCACCGGCATCGTCCAGGAGTTCCAGTTCGGGATGAACTGGAGCGAGTACTCCCGCTTCGTCGGCGACATCTTCGGCGCGCCGCTCGCGCTCGAGGGTCTGGTCGCCTTCTTCATGGAGTCGACCTTCCTCGGCCTGTGGATCTTCGGCTGGGACCGGCTGCCGCGCAAGGTGCACCTGGCCTGCATCTGGCTGGTGGCGATCGGCACCATCGCCTCGGCGTACTTCATCCTCGCCGCGAACTCGTTCATGCAGAACCCGGTCGGCTTCACCTACAACGCCGAACGCGGCCGCGCCGAACTGACCGACATCGGCGCCGTGCTGACCAATGAGGTCACCCTGGTCACCTTCCCGCACCAGATCTTCGCCTGCTACATGGTGGCCGGCGCCTTCGTCGCGGCGGTGGCCGGCTACTGGGTTCTGCGCCGCTCCCGCGAGCTGCGGGCCTCCGGAGCTGATCAGAACCCGGATGATCAGGGACCGGGCGCTCGGGACGGGGCCGATCCGGGTACGCCCGACCGCACCCTGCGTACCTTCGTCAACGCGTTGCGGCTCGGCGCGGCCACCTTGTTGATCTCCGGCATCGGCGTGCTGATCAGCGGCGACTTCCAGGCCAAGGTGATGACCCACGTCCAGCCGATGAAGATGGCGGCGGCCGAGGCGCTCTACAACACCGCGCAGCCGGCATCGTTCTCGATCTTCACGATCGGCTCGCTCGACGGCAGCCAGGAGCTGTGGTCGCTGCGCGTGCCCTACCTGCTGAGCTTCCTGTCCACCGGCTCGTTCACCGCGCCGGTGGAGGGGATCAACCAGTTGCAGGCCGCCTACGAGGCCACCTGGGGCCCGGGCACCTACTCGCCGAACATCCCGCTCGCCTACTGGAGCTTCCGGCTGATGATCGGCCTCGGGCTGGCGGCCATGGTGATCGGCGCGGCGATGTTGTGGTTCACCCGCAAGGGCGATGTGCCGCGCTGGCTGCTGCGGCTGCCCCGGTTCGGCACGCTGGTGCTGGTCGTCCTGCCGCTGCTGCCACTGTTCGCCAACTCGTTCGGCTGGATCTTCACCGAGACCGGCCGACAACCGTGGCTGGTCTTCGGGCTGATGCCGACCGCGACCGGGGTCTCGCCGTCGACCACGGTGATCGACGTTGCCATCTCGTTGACCGCGTTCACGTTGATCTACGGGATTCTCGCGGTGATCGAGGTACGCCTGATGCTGCGCTACATCGGCAAGGGACTGCAGGAGGAGCAGCAGCCCGAGATCGCCGACGACGACCAGCCGCTCTCCTTCGCCTACTGACCGGGGATCGCCATGGAACTCAATGTCATCTGGTTCGGCATCATCGCCACCTTGTGGATCGGCTATCTCGTCCTGGAGGGCTTCGACTTCGGGGTCGGGATGCTGCTCGCCAAACTGGCCCGCAACCGGACCGAGCGGCGGGTGATGATCAACACCATCGGACCGGTCTGGGACGGCAACGAGGTCTGGCTGCTGGTTGCCGGAGGGGCGACCTTCGCGGCCTTCCCCGACTGGTACGCCACGATGTTCAGCGGCTTCTACCTGCCGCTGCTGGTGATCCTGCTCGCGCTGATCATCCGCGGCGTCGCCTTCGAGTACCGGCACAAGCGCGATGACCCGCGCTGGCAGGCGAACTGGGAACGCTGCATCATCATCGGGTCCTTCGTGCCCAGCGTGTTGTGGGGCGTGGCCTTCGCCAACCTGCTGCAGGGCGTACCGATCGATGCGGAGAAGAACTTCGTCGGCTCGCTGGCCTCGCTCATCTCGCCCTACACCCTGCTCGGCGGGCTGTTGACCTGCGGGGTGTTCCTCACCCACGGTGCGATCTTCACCGCGCTGAAGACGCTGGGTGATCTTCGCCTGCGGGCTCGCCGGTACGCCGTGCGGATCGGGCTGGCGACGGCGGTCGTCGCCGTTGTCTTCATCGCCTGGACCGCGCTGGCGTACTCCCACACCATGCTGACCTGGGTCTTCGGCGGCGTGACGGCGATCGCCTTCCTGGCGGGGCTGGCCGCGATCGCGGCTGGCCGCGAGGGCTGGGCGTTCCTCGGCACCGCGGTCGCGATCCTCGCCTTCACCTGCATGGTCTTCGCGACGCTCTTCCCGAATGTGATGGTCTCCTCGCTGAACCCCGCCTGGAACCTCACCATCGCGAACTCGTCGTCGACGCCGTACACGCTGCAGATCATGACCATCGCCGCGGTGATCTTCACCCCGATCGTGATCGGCTACCAGGCCTGGACCTATTGGGTCTTCCGGCGGCGCCTCGGCACCCAGCACATGCCCGAGGCGGCAGTAGGCTCCGACGAGCCCGCTGCCAACTGAGGAGGGCCCGATGGCCAAAGGCCCGGTCGACCCGCGCCTGCTCCGGCGCAGCCGACCCACTCGCCGGTTCGTCGGTGCGCTGATCGTCCTCGGGTTGGCCCAGGCCGTGGTCCTGATCGGTCAGGCCTGGCTGCTGGCGGTCTCTGTCTCCGGGATGGTCGCCGGCCGGCCGTGGCCCGAGTTCGTCCCCCAGCTCGCCGGCGTCGCCGCGGGCTTCGCGGTGCGGGCCGCCCTGTCGGCCGGGCAGCAGTGGGCGGGTCAGCGGGCCGCGGCCGCGGTGAAGTCGCGGCTGCGGGCCGATCTGCTCCGGGCCCGGCTGGACCGGCCGTTCGCCGCCGACACCTCCGGCGGCCGGCTGGTCACCCTGGTCACCGAAGGGGTCGAGGCGCTCGACGGGTGGTACTCGGGATATCTGCCGCAGCTCGTCCTGGCCGCGATCGTGCCCCTCACCCTGCTGGTGGCGATCGCCACCGCCGACCCGACCTCGGCGGTGATCATCGCCGTCACACTGCCGCTGATCCCGATCTTCATGGTGCTGATCGGGCTCGCGACCAGGGACCGGATGGATGCGCGCTGGCGCTCGAATGCCCGGCTCGGCCATCACTTCGCCGACCTGCTCGCCGGGCTGCCGACCCTGCAGGTCTTCGGCCGCGCGCGCAGCCAGTTGGCCGGGCTGCGCCGGGTCGAGGAGCGCCACCGCGGCGCCACCCTGCAGGTGCTGCGGGTCGCGTTCTTGTCGGCGCTGGTGCTGGAGGTGCTGGCGACGCTGTCCGTGGCGTTGGTGGCGGTCAGCATCGGGCTGCGGGTGGTGACCGGGGAGTTCACCTTGTTGCTCGGTCTGTTCGCGCTGGTGCTGGCACCGGAGGTGTATCTACCGCTGCGCCAGGTCGGCGCCCGCTACCACGATGCGGCCGACGGGATGGCCGCCGCGGAGGAGGCCTTCGCGCTGATCGACGCGGAGTCGCGTGCGCCCGGCGGCACCCGGGTCGATCTGCGCGAGGCGGCGATCGAGTTCGACGAGGTGGCGCTGGCCCCGGCCGCCGCGGCGCCGGCGGCCCAGCGCGAGCTGTCCTTCGTGATCGGCCCGGGCGAGGTGGTGGCGGTGGCCGGTCCGAGCGGGGCGGGCAAGACCACGCTGCTGCGGGCCCTGCTCGGCCACGGGAATGTGGTCGCCGGCCGGGTCCTGATCGGCGGCGTACCCATTGCCGATCTTGATCGCGAACACCTGCTCGGCCAGGTCGCCTGGGTGGAACAAGATCCTCGACTGCTGCCCGGGACGATCGCCGAGAATGTGGCGCTCGGGGCGCCGGGCGCGCCACCCGGGCGGGTGATCGCGGCGCTGCGGCGCGCGGGTGCGGACGCTCTGGCGCCCGAACGAGAGCTCGGGGTCGACGGCGGGGGCCTGTCCGCCGGAGAGGTACGCCGGATCGCGCTCGCCCGGGCCCTGCTCCGGATCGAGTGCGGCGGCGCCCAGGTTCTGCTGCTCGACGAGCCCACCGCCGGGCTGGACCGGGCAACCGAGGCCCGGGTGGTCCGCGGCCTGGCCGATCTTGGTGTCACGGTGATCGTGATCAGCCACCGCACCGCCGCCCTGGACCTCGCCGGGCAGGTGATCTCGCTCCCGCCGAGCCCGGTCGCCACGACGCCACCGCTCGAGGACCCGGCCGGCGAGGCGGATCCGCGAGACGACGATGCGCGGGCGGCCGAGCCGAGGACCGCTCCCGTCCCATCCGGTGGCGACGGGCTGGTCTCCCGGCTCTGGGTCCGAGGCGGCTGGCACCGGCGGGCGCTGTGGTCCGGGACGCTGCTGCTCGGGGCCGCGGCGGCCGGCTGCGCCGTCGCGCTGCTCGGCACCTCCGGTTGGCTGCTGGCCAAGGCCTCCGAACAGCCGCCCGTCCTGCACCTGATGGTGGCCGTGGTGGCGGTGCGCTTCTTCGGCCTCGGCCGCGGGGTGTTTCGCTATGCGGAACGCCTGTCCGGCCACGATCTCGGATTGCGAGACCAGTCGGCGTTGCGCCTGCGTACCTTCGCCGCCCTCGCCGACTCCCCCGCGGCCGCCCGCCGACACGGCGAGCTCGTCGACCGCCTGGTCGGCGACGTCGCGGCCGCCCAGGACCTCGTGCTGCGCGCCCGGCTGCCCCTGCTCGCCCACGCGGTGGTGAGCGTCGCCGTGGTCGCCTTCCTGGCCCGGTGGTCGCTGCCTGTTGCCGCGCTGTTCGCGGGGTACGCCGTCCTCGCCGGCTGGATCTGGCCCCGGGTCGGCGCCCTGATCTCCACCCGCGCCGACCGCCGGCTCGGGACGCTGCGCGGCGCGCTGGCCGAACAGGCCTTCCTGATCCATCGGCACGCTCCGCTGCTGCACACGCACGGGGCCGGTGCCCGTCAGCTCGCCCGGCTGGCCGATGCCGACGCGGCCCTGGTCGCCGGCGAGCGGCGGGCGGCCACCGCACGCGCGCTCGCCGCGGCGGGACAGTTGCTCGTCCTCGCGGCGGCCTGGCCGTTGATGATCATCGCCGCGCAACAGGCCGCTGCCAGCGGCGCCTGGACAACGATCATGATCGCCACGGTCGCGCTCCTCCCGCTGGCGCTGCACGAGTTGTACGCCCAGCACACGGCCGCCATGCAGGCCGGAATCCGTTCCACAGCGGCGATCGCGCGGGTTGAGCAGACGATCGAGCAGGCCGCCGAGCTGCCCTACCCGCCGCCACCGGAGCCGCTGGGAGAGCCGGGAATCGCCGCCGATCAGCTCGTCCTGCAGCGCGGATCGCTGCCGCCGGTCGATCTTCGCGTGCGGCCCGGGGACCGGATGGTGATCGCCGGTCCCTCCGGCGTCGGCAAGTCCACCCTGTTGGCCACGCTGCTGGGCCAGTTGCCCGTCGGGTCGGGCCGGATCGCCACCGGCGGGCTGGTCGGCTGCCTGGGCCAGGATGCGCACATCTTCGACACCACCGTCGCCGAGAACGTCCGGCTGGGCGACCCCGGAGCCGACGAGGTCGCCGTGCACGCCGCTCTGGTCGCCGCCGGGCTGCCCGGACTGCCTCCGGACCGCCGGGTGGGCGAGCACGGGAGTTCGGTGTCCGGCGGCGAGGGGCGACGGCTGGCGCTCGCCCGGGTGCTCGCGCAGCGCCCGGACGTGTTGCTGCTGGACGAGCCCACCGAGCACCTGGACAGCCCGACCGCGCGTGCCCTGCTCGCCGACATCGACGCCGCCCTGCCGGACGCCGCGATTCTCGTCGTCAGTCATCAGCCCGACCTGATCCGCGACACGTGGGGGCCCCGTACGCGCGTCGCCGACGTGACAGGCGGCCCGGTGGGGATAAAGTGTCAGCCGACCGACTTCCAATCAGCAAAGGAATCTCATGACCAAGAAGGAACTCGTTGACGCGATCGCCAAGGAAGCGGACCTGACCCAGGCCGACGCCGACAAGGCCCTGGGGGCCGTCGTGTCCGCCATCTCGGGCGCGCTGGCCAAGGGTGACAAGGTTGCCGTGCCGGGCTTCGGTACCTTCGAGGTCCGCGAGCGCTCCGCGCGCTCCGGTCGCAACCCGCAGACCGGCGAGACCATCCAGATCGCCGCCTCCAAGGCTCCGGCGTTCAAGCCGGCCACCCAGCTTAAGAGCGCCGTCTCCGGCAAGTGATCTTGCGCTGATCAAGTATCCGGCGCGCCCGTCACCGATCCGGTGGCGGGCGCGTCTGTGCTCCCGGGCGCCCCTCATCCACCCGCGGCCCGTCCCGCACTCGCGATGATCAACGCCGCGCCCGCCGACTCAGCCCGCGGATGAGAACCCCACCCACCAAACGCGAACCCAACCGGCACCCGCGAACGTGACAGTCAGCGATTGATCACCGAGACGTCGGTCATGCGTTCGGCCTCCGGGTCGACCTCGCGGCCGCCGGCAAGGGTGATCAACAACCCGGCCACCACGGCGACGGCCGCCACACTGCCGACGAGCTGGCTGCCGGCGCCGGTGAACACCTCCAGGTCGATCGCCGATTCGGAGTACCGGCTGATCGCGATCATCAGCAGCGCGAGGCTCGCGAACAGCGCGTTCGCGGCGAACAACAGCACCCGTGCGGCGCGAGGGAAACCGGGTGAGTCGACGTGGGTGAAGTCAGCATCGGTCAGCACGCGCCACAACAGACCGAACAGCACCGCGGCGATGCCGCTGGCCCCCAGCAGCCAGGCCACCGGATCGGCGATCTGGTCGCGATAGGGCAGCACCAGACAGAACGCAAGACCCGCCAGCAGCCCGAACCGCCGGGTCGGCCCGAGCTGCCGGCGGACCGCCCAGCTCAGCGCGGCGAGCACCAGGATCAGCACACAGCCGGCCAGCAACACCGGCTCCAGCAGGGGCAGATCCAGCCACGCGCCGAGCATCAGCAACGACCAGCCGACCAGCCCCACCCAGACGAGCGCCGAAACCAGGTTGCCCCGCCGGGCGTACCAGATCGCCAGCACCGCTGCCGGCAGCGCGAGGAACGCCCGGATCGGCTCCATCTCCAGACCCGAGATCCGGTCGCCCAGCGCGTTCAGCGGATCGCCCAGGCCGGTGCCCGACACACCGTTCAACGAGATACCCAGCGCCAGCAGTACGGTCTTGACCAGGACGGGCAGGGTGACCACCGTCCCGACCGGGAGGGCCAGCACCGCGGCGCTCCCGAGGATCCGCAGCGGAGTGGGGTCGAGACCGCGACCGGGTGCCCGCCGGACGAAAAGCACCACCAGCGCGGTCAGGGCGATCAGCGCGGCGAGCACCGCGAGATTGCCGGGCAGCACACCCGGCAACGCGGCCGGCGGGTACCGATTGACGAACGACGCCACACACGCCGCGACCAAGGCCGCGAAGATCAGCCACCACAGCACGGGAACCCGTCGACGCTGCGAACCGAACCGCGCGCGGGCCAGGTGGCCGGCACCGATCCGACCGGTCTCCCCGCGCAACTCCGAGACCGACCAGATTGCGGCACTGCCGACCAGCTCGACGAAGGCGCTGCCGGCCGCGAAGGCCGCCGGGATGGCCAGCGGGATCAACCCCAGCAACACCACGGTGGTCACCGAACCCGTGACATCGGAGCCGAGCGCGCTGCCAGCGATGGAGATCAGCGCCACCGGCAGGGTGAAGACCAACACCACGATCGCCAGGATCAGCACGAACTCCAACCAGTGGAAGCTCTCTCGCCAGCGGACCAGGATGATCAACAACAAGAAGAGCAACGGGACCAGGATGACCAGCCGCAGCGAACCGAGCACCGCCATGAACCCGCCCGCGGGGAGCAGGGCAATCGCGGTGGCCACGAACAGCCCGGGGATCCGGACGGCGGGATGGACGTGCAAAAGCCCGGTCAGCAGCAGGGCGAGACACAGCGTCAGGATCATGATCACTACGGGTCCGGCGACCCGCGGATAGGTCATCAGGTCACCGGCCAGCACCAGCTCGGTCGACGAACGCATCGGCCCCGAGACCAAGATCATCGCAATGGCGATCAGATAGCAGACAGCCGTACCGATCATGATCGCGCGAAGGCCGGGCGGCCAGCCGCTGGGCCTGGGGCTGCCCCGGCGTACCGGAACCACGAAGACCTCACGGACGAAGCCGCGCACCCCGCCGGCCAGCCGACCGGTGCGGGTGTCGGGATTGATCAGCCGGCCGCTCACGGCGCCAGTTCCTTGGCAGCGCGCTGGATGATCAGATACGGGCTGGGCCCCGCGATCAGGGTCGGCGCCGCCAGCTCGGGCCAGGCGACCAGCTCGCTGCCGTCGGCGATCAGCCTGGTTCCCCCTGGCGCACCGACGAGGACCCGGCCGTCGGCATCCATTGCCAGCGCGGACGCGGCGGACACCGGCGCCCGCCAGCGCTCGGCGCCGTCGGCCGCCGCGACCGCGGTCACCAGCTCGTCCCCGGCGACCACCACGATGCCGGCTGCCGCCGCGCCGGCTCGTGGGTAGCCCGGCAGCGACCAGACCTCATTGCCGGTGATCGGATCCAATGCCGAGACCCCGGCCCGGTTGGCGACCAGCACCCGATCGCCCGCCCCGATCAGCCAGAACGGGTTGTCATCGCCGAGCTCGATGCGCCAGCGCGGCGTACCGTCGGCCAGCGCGAAACCCTCGATCCGATTCCCGGCGGCGACCGCGACCACGTCGTCGGCGACAGCCATCCGCACCGCGTCCGGGGTCTCGGTGCGCCACAGCTCCCGGCCGGTGGCCCGGTCGAGCGCGCTGGTCGACCCGTCGAGCGTGGTCACGACGATCGCGCTCCCGATCTGCTGCGGCGCGTCCGCGGGCAGATCCGGGAGCTCGGCCACCCACAACGGGCGGCCGAAGCCGTCGACCGCCCACAGCCGGCGCTGCAGGGTGGCCGCAAGTGCGAACCCGCCCGCCGGCACCAGGGACACCACCTGTCCGATGCCCAGCCAGCCCGCCGTGGACCAGCCCTCACCGCTGCGGCGGCGGACCGTCAGGCCCGGCGTGTCGACGGTCGCCACGGCCACAGCTTCGGGGCCGATCGGGGCCAGCTCGTCCACGGTGCCCTCGATCACGTCGCGCGGGCGGTTCAACCGGGGCCAGACCTCCGGACCGGGCAGCGGGGGCATCGACAGGTCGGGGCGCGGCGCGGCGCGCAGCGGGCCGCCGCCGGCATCGAGTTCCACCCGGCCGCGGCCAGCGCACCAACCCTCGGCCACGATCGGCCACGGCACCGCGCCGGTCAGCAGGTCGCCGGTGGTGCGTACCCGCAGGCAGCCCTGCCCGAGTTCGGGCGCCGGTTCGGCGATGCGTTCCAGGCGGTACGCCCCGATCGGGCGCTCGCCGCTGTAGACATCGCCGGCCGTCACCCAGGCCGAGCCCGCGACCACATCGGCGGGCAGTTCGAGCACCCCGGGCTCGAAGCGGAAGCTGCCGTCGCCGGCGACGTCGGGGCCGCGCGATCGGCGCAGGCCGCCCAGGCGCAGGCCGTCGTCGGTGGTCCGTGCCATCAGCCGCAGGCCGAGTGTCCGGTCCGGCTCGCCCGGCACCTGTTCGTCGATGCTCGTGGTCACCGTCCAGGAGACCATCGACTCGAAACCCGTCGTGTCCTTGAACTCCGGCGGCCCCAGGGCGGCCGGCGCCGAGCTGGTGCGTACCTGTGTCTGCACGCTCACCGGGTGCGGGCCGCCGGCGAGCCAGGTCAGCGACTCCCCCTCGGGCAGGTACGCCTCGGCGTCGCCGCCCGTGTTGAGCACCGGGAGGCGGATGATCGACGTCGCCGAGATGGCAGCCGCGACCACCAGCGACAACACCACCAGCACCGCCCCGGCGCGCGAGCGGCGCCGCGCCGGCGGGCCGACCGGCGGCGCGAACGGCGGTGGAGGTGGCAGCGCCGGCCCGGGTCGCGCACCCCCACTCGTCATCACGCGGACACCCTAAGAGGTCAGGGGCCGCAGAATGCGGCGCGCGCGGTCGCGGGATCGCCCGGGATGGACAGGGTGGTCAGCGCGGGCGCGAGCGCGACATTGCGCCAGAAGCGCGGCCACGTCAGGGGTTCGGTGACCGCATCGGAGAGTTCTCCCAGCTCGCCACACCCCAGGGCGGCCGAGGCCTCGGCCGCGGCGAGCCCGGGATCGGAGACGGCGACGGTGTCCAGATCTGCGTAGCGGGCCAGCCGCCAGACCTCCGGCGCCTCCTGGGTGTGGCCCGGCCGGGCCATCCCGCCCTCGCGGCCGACGTCCACCCGGGCCGTGATCGGGTCGGCGAGCGAGAGCCGGTCGACCACCAGCGCGCCGGGCGCGGTGCCGGCCTCGTAGCCGATGATCCCGATCGCTGCGTGAGCGATCACGGTGTCGCCGGGCCGGGCGGCGGGCCAGGTCGGTGCGTCCGGATCTGTGGGGTCCGGCTTGTAGTAGGAGATCCCCGCGGCATGATCACGGCGTACCGCCGCCCCGGGCAGCCCGGCATAGGTCCAGTCGGCGGACGTGACGGGGCCGGGTACGCCGTTGATCATGGACCAGAAGGAACGCTCGTCGGCCAGCCCCTGGCGATCGAATGCGCCCCCGTAGTCGACCCGGAGCGCGGGCACCGCGACCAGCGCCCAGCCGGTGATCACCGCAACCGCGGCAGCGGCGGGGGTACGCAGCGACGCCACCCGCAGCACCGCCAGCGGTGCCAGCATCGCGAACAACCCGGGCAGCAGCATCCGGCCGTGCATGAAGTCGCCGCCCACCCGGACCACGTAGAGCGTGTGCAGCGCCCCGGCCAGGAACGGCGCCGCGGCGACCGCGCGCGCGCCCCGCCCGCGCGGGAGCAGCCGGCCGGCCAGCAGCGCCGCGGCCAGCGCCAGCAGCGGCACGAGCAGCCAGTAGGTGGCGTACAGATCGGACAGGTAGTGAAATCCGGCGGACCAGTCGCTGCCGCTCGCATCCTTGGCGATCGCGGTGTTCGGGACCAGCGCGGCGAAATAGCCGGCGCGGAACACCTCATAGACCAGCGGGAGCGCCAGCGCGGCGACGGCGGCGGCGAGGACCCCGCGCACGTTGCGGCGGCTGGTCAGCACCAGCGCGATCGCGAAGGCGAGCGAGAAGAGCGCGAAGTCCGGGCGTACCAATGGCCCGAGACCGATCACGACCGGTACGCCGAGCGGGCGCCAGGCGGGTAGGTCCGACACTGTCGCCGGGTCGGTCGGGAGTCGGCGGGCCAGCAGCCAGCAACAGGCACCGATCCAGCAGAAGCCGAGCCCGGTCTCCAGGCCCGAGCTGGCGAAGTCCCACATCGGCGGCAATGCCGCAAGCACCAGGGTGCCCGCGGGGAGCGCGATGCCGCCGACGGGCCGGGTCAGCCGGAGCCCGGCGAGGGTGACCAGCACGAACCCGGCCACGGTCAGCGCGACCCCGAGCCAGACGGCGCTGATCCCCACCTCGAGTCCGCCGGTGAGCGCACGACCGGCGACCATCAACCACAGCCACAGCGTGGAGGTGGTGACCTCGACCCGCTCGCCGGCGTTGTAGACCGGACCGTTGCCCGCGAGGATCTGCTCGACCACCCGGGCGTTGATGTAGCCGTCGTCGGACATCCAGCGCCGGTGGGCGCCGGCGATGGCGATCAGGACGATGGGTACGCCGAGCGCGACGAGGGACAGCCGGGGCGCCAGCGACCCGGCGGTGCCCGCCGGTTCGGGCGCCGTTGCCGTCTGCGTCACCACGGCTGGTGAGCGTACTCCCGCGAGGCTCCCCGTGGGTCCCAATCGTGTCGTCGGTTATCGCCCCCTGGGAGGGCTCCCAGGGGGCGATAACCGACGACACGATTGGGAGGGCGAGGGTCAGGAGCGGGCGCCGCGCAGGCCCTGGACCGAGGCGGGCGCCTCGACACCGGGGGCCAGATCGGGCTCCGGAACGGGATCGCCCCAGACCTCCGCCAGCGGGACGACGCCGCGCCAGGCGTTCGGATCGCGCCCGGCGGGGCCCGCACCGGCATCGCGTACCTTGACGATCCACCGACCATCGCGGACCGGCAGCCGCAGGGTGAGGGTCGCCGCGCGGTCCTTGCGGGTCATGTCGACCACCTCGGCGGGCCGGCCCGGCACCAGCCGCTCGGACAGGGCGATCAGCGCGTCCCACTCCTCGTCCTCGCCGACCACCTCGAGATTTCCGCGGACCACCGCCGAACGGTAGTTGGCCGAGTGGTCGAAGAGGTGATCGGCGAGCACCACCCCGTCGATCCGGGCGACGGTGAACGCCGCGGGCGCGCCGGCGCCGACGTGGCGCAGCGCGCCGGCGCCGGTCGAACCGTGCAGCAGGATGTGGTCGCCGTGCCGGGCGTACAGCATCGGCACCGCCCAGGGCTCCCCGTCGACGACCGTGGCCAGCGTGCCGACCAGCATCGCGTCGAGCACGGCATCCAGCTCGGCGCGGTCGGTGCGGCCCCGGTCGGGCTTGCGGTGCAGGGTGGTCAGGTGGTCGGTGGTCATCGTCACCCGGCCAGCGAACGCCATTGCGGCCTCTCGCACAAGGCCAGAATGTTCCGTAGCCACTGACCAGTTTCGGAGCGCACGGGCGTACCGTGTGCTGGTGGCATCTGACAACGGCGGCGCGGCCGCCCTCTCGTTGACCGACGACGCGCTCGACCGGCTGCCGGCCGAGGTCGGGCGCCCCCGCTACGACCGCTCGGAGGTGCGCGCCGGGATCGCGCACTTCGGGGTGGGGAACTTCCACCGCTCGCACCAGGCGATGTATCTGGACCGGCTGCTGAACGACGGCGAGGCGGCGGACTGGGGCATCTGTGGGGTCGGGCTGATGCCGCGCGACGCCCAGATGCGCGACGCGCTGCGCGCGACGGACGGACTGTTCACGCTGGTGCTCAAGCATCCGGACGGTACGCGGGAGGCGCGGGTGATCGGATCGATCATCGACTATCTCTATGCCCCCGACGATCCCGAGGCGGTGCTGGAGAAGCTCGCCTCGCCGCAGATCAGGATCGTCTCGCTGACGGTGACCGAGGGTGGCTACAACTTCGACCCGGTGACCGGAGAGTTCGATCTTGACAATCCGGCGGTCGCGGCCGATCTGCGCGGGGACGCGCCGCCCGCGACCACCTTCGGCCTGATCATCGAGGGATTGCGGCGACGGCGCGAACGCGGGATCGAGCCGTTCACGATCATGAGCTGCGACAACATCCAGGGCAACGGGGACATGGCCCGGCGTTCGTTCGCGGCCTATGCCCGGGCGGCCGATCCCGAACTGGCCGACTGGCTGGAGGCAAATGTCGCCTTCCCGAACTCGATGGTCGACCGGATCACGCCGGTGACCACCGACGACGACCGCGCCGAGGTGCGTGAGCGGTGGGGGATCGAGGATCCGTGGCCGGTGGTGGCCGAGCCGTTCACCCAGTGGGTGCTGGAAGATCATTTCCCGGCCGGCCGGCCGCCGCTGCAGGACGCTGGCGTACAGGTCGTCGACGAGGTCGAGCCGTATGAGCTGATGAAGCTGCGGCTGTTGAACGCCAGCCACCAGGGGATCGCGTACTTCGGCTGGCTGCTCGGGTATCGGCTCGTGCACGATGCTGCGCGCGATCCGTTGCTGGCCCGGTTCCTGCGGCGCTACATGGACGACGAGGCGACGCCGACGCTGCGTCCGGTGCCGGGTGTTGATCTTGGCGAGTACAAGGACACGCTGCTGGAGCGGTTCGGCAATCCGGAGGTACGCGACACCGTCGCCCGGCTGGCCGCCGACTCGTCCAACCGGATCCCGAAGTGGCTGGTGCCGGTGATCAACGAGCAGCTCGCCGCCGGCCGCCCGGTGGCGTTGTCCGCGGCGATCGTGGCGTCCTGGGCGCGCTATGCCGAGGGCGTCGATGAGTCCGGTGAGCCGATCGAGGTCGTC
Organism: Naumannella huperziae; assembly: GCF_054073625.1. Classification (NCBI taxonomy): domain Bacteria; kingdom Bacillati; phylum Actinomycetota; class Actinomycetes; order Propionibacteriales; family Propionibacteriaceae; genus Naumannella; species Naumannella huperziae. The sequence goes on from NZ_JBSXPH010000001.1 coordinate 515,645, forward strand.
GACCAGTTCGCCGAGGAGCTGGTGCCGCTGGCCCGCTCCCAGGCAGACGACCCGCTCGCCTTCGTGAAGAACCGGTCGCTGTTCGGCGATCTCGCCGAGCGGCCCGAGTTCACCGAGCCCTATCTGTGGGCACTGCGGTCCCTGCACGAGCGAGGCGCGCGGGCCACCCTGGAGGACCTGGTCTGAGGCTCTCCCTCGCGGGCGCCGACCGACCCCGCGCCTGCCGCCCGACCTCGCGCCAGCCGCCCGACCCCGCGCCACGGCGTACGCCCCCGCGAGCCCGGGCGCATGCCGAACTTGCAGTTGCCTGCGGTGCCCGCCACGCATGCGCAAGTTGGGCATGCCCCGGGAGCGGGAGCGGGGCCGCGGCTCGGCGTACGCCTCGCCCGCGCGAACCCAACCGGCAGCCGCGAGCCCGGGCGCATGCCGAACTTGCAGTTGCCTGCGGTGCCCGCCACGCATGCGCAAGTTCGGCATGCCGGGAGCGGGAGCGGGGCCGCGGCTCGACCGGCGGCGGGCTCCCGGGCATGATCGGGGCCATGGCGATCAACGACGATGCCGCGCCGCACGAGATCCTTGACCGGCACGTGCGGGACGCGCTGCGCCGGCTCGACGACGCCGCGCCGCGCCCGGCCGACGGTGCGCTCAAACCGGACGCGATCTTCGACGCGCTCAAACCCGACGCGATCTTCGACGCGCTCAAACCCGACGCGATCTTCGACGCGCTCAAACCCGACGCGATCTTCGACGCGATGGCGGGCAGCCGCCTGTTGGACATCTGGGCCCGCCGGCTGCGGGCGCGCGGGCAGGGCTACTACACGATCGGCTCCGCCGGGCACGAGTCGAATGCCGCGGTCGCGGCAGCGCTGCGTACCGACGACCCGGCGCTGCTGCACTACCGCTCCGGCGGATTCTTCCTGGCCCGACAGCTCCAGGCCGGGCGCAGCATCGACGACGGCCTGCTGGCCGTCCTGCGGAGCATGTTCGGCGCCACGACCGACCCAGCGTCCGGCGGGCGGCACAAGGTGTTCGGCGACCCGGAGCTGGCGATCATCCCGCAGACCTCCACCATCGCCTCGCACCTGCCGCGCGCGGTCGGCGTCGGCTTCGCCATCGCCCGCGGGCACCGGATCGGCGCGGACGTGCGCTGGCCCGCGGACGCCATCGCGGTCGCCAGCTTCGGCGACGCCAGCCTGAACCACTCCACCGCCGCGGGCGCGCTGAATGCCGCCGCGCACACCGCCTGGCAGGGCGTCGCGCTGCCGCTGCTGTTCGTCTGCGAGGACAACGGGCTCGGCATCTCCGTGCCGACCCCCGCCGGGTGGGTCGCCGCGGCCCTGCCCCGCCCCGGCCTCGCCCACTTCAGCGCCGACGGCGACGACCCGGACGCGCTCGCCCGCACCGCCGCGGAGGCCGTCGCGCACGTACGCGCCACCCGCCGGCCCGCCACACTGCACCTGCGCTGCGTACGGTTCCTCGGGCACGCGGGCACCGATCTGGAGTCCGGCTACCGCGCGGCGGCCGAGATCGCGGCCGAACTGGTACGCGACCCGCTGCTCGCGCACGCGGCCGCCCACGGCATCGACGGAGCCGCCGACCGCTACGCCGAGCTGTCCGATCGGATCGCCGAGCTCGCCGGGCAGGTCGCCACCGAGCCGACGCTGCGCAGCGCCGCCCAGGTGATGGCGCCGCTCGGCGCCGCCTCCCCCGCCCGCCGCGCGGCCCCCGCCCCCACGCCTCCGGCGACCGGGCGCACGCTCGCCCAGGCGATCAACGCCGCGCTCGACGCCGAGCTCGCCGCCCGCCCGGAGATGTTGATCTTCGGCGAGGACGTCGGACGCAAGGGCGGCGTGTACGGGGTGACCAAGGGCCTGCAGGAGAGACACGGGCGCCGCCGCGTCTTCGACACGCTGCTCGACGAGCAGTCGATCCTCGGCCTCGGGCTCGGCCTCGGGGTTAGCGGGCTGCTCGGGGTGCCGGAGATCCAATACCTCGCGTACCTGCACAATGCCGAAGATCAACTCCGCGGCGAGGCCGCCAGCCTGCGCTTCTTCTCCAACGACGGCTACCGCAATCCGATGGTGGTGCGGATCGCCGGACTGGCCTACCAGAAGGGATTCGGCGGGCACTTCCACAACGACAACGCGCTCGCCGTCCTGCGCGACATCCCGGGCCTGCTCGTCGGCGTACCCGCCCGGCCGGAGGACGCGGCGCCGATGCTCGCCGCCCTGCTCGACGTCGCGGCCCGCGACGGCCGGGTCGGCGTCCTCGTGGAGCCGATCGCGCTCTACCACGAGAAGGACCTCCACCAGCCCGGCGACCGGGGTTGGCTCGGCACCGACCATGATCAACCGGCGCCGATCGGTGCCGCGCGCCGGCACGGCGAGGGCACCGACCTGACCATCGTCACGTTCGGCAACGGGCTGCGGATGAGCCTGCGCGCCGCGCGTACCCTCGCCGCCGAGGGGATCGGCGCGCAGGTGCTCGACCTGCGCTGGCTGAGCCCGCTGCCGACCGTCGACCTGCTCGCGGCCGCGCGCGCCACCGGCCGGGTGCTGATCGCCGACGAGACCCGCGCGTCCGGCGGCGTCGGCGAGGGCGTGGCCGAGGCGCTGCGCGCCGGGGGGTACGCCGGGGCGCTGGCCCGGGTGGCCAGCCGGGACAGCTATGTGCCGCTCGGCGCCGCAGCCAACCTGGTGCTGCTCGGTGAGGACGACATCACGACCGCGGCGCGTACGCTGCTGGCCCCGCGCTCGCCCGGCGGCGGCTGCCTCGCCCCGCCCCCGGCGACCGCCTGAGACCGCCGGCGTCACGCTCGGGGCACAGCTGGCGCCGGATCACGAACGCGCCGGCCGCGCAGAGCGCCGCGATCGCCATCAGGGCGACCTGCCAACCCGCCGCGTACGCCGCGATCCCGGCCGCACCGGCAGCGGGCCGGCCCGACAACAGCGCGGCGGCCGCGGGGGCGCCCACGCGGGTCGAGGTCACCGTGTGCACGACGGCGGTGACGACCACCACCGCGATCGCCTCCGTGCCCACCCGGACGGTGTTGAACATGCCCGCCGCCATCCCCTCCCGCCCGGCGGGCGCGACCGCCAGCGCGGCGCCGTCCAGCACGGCCAGCGAGAGCCCGAACCCGGCGCCGATGATCACCATCGGGGGGCCGGCGATCAGCATCGGCCCGTCGGGGCCGACCGCCGCGAGAAGTACGCAGCCGAGCGCGATCACCAGCATCGACCCGGGCAGCAGCCAACGCAGCGAGAGCCGGTGCGCCACCCGACCGATCAGCATCGGCACCACCAGCGTGGGCGCGGTGAGCGCGAGCAGCATCAGCCCGGTCCCCAGCGCGGACGCGCCGTGCGCGACGCTGAGGAAGACGCCGAGGGTGAACACCAGCGAGACGAACCCGAAGGCCGCCAGCGTCACCGCCAGGCAGACCGCGCCGAACTGGCGTACCCGCAACAGCGCGAGCTCGATCAACGGCTGGTCGGCCCGGCGCTCCGCGGCGAGGAAGGCGATCGCGGCAAGCACGCTGACCCCGAACGCCGCGGCCGTCGGCCAGCTCACCCAGCCGGCCTCCGGGCCGAGCGAGACCGCGATCATGAACGCCGCCAGCGCAACGGTCCAGGTCAGCGCGCCGGCAAGATCGAACCGCTCGGGGCGCGACACGGCGAGATCGCGGGGCAACACGCGCCGAGCGAGCAGCAGGGAGGGCACGGCGACCGCGGCGTACACCAGGTACAGCCCGCGCCAACTGCCGACCGCGGTGATCGCCAGCCCGGACAGCGTCGGGCCGAACGCCAGGCCGAGGCCCAGGCTCGTGCCGAGGATCGCGAACACGGTCGCGCGCTGGGCGCCGCGGTAGCTGCTCGACAACAGGGCCGAGCCGCCGGTGGTGATCGCCGCGGCCCCGATCCCGGACACGGCGCGGCCGAGGACGACCGCCCAGATCGCCGGCGCCGCGGCGATCAGCAGGTTGCCCGCGACGAAGATCAACAGGCCGATCGCCAGCATCCGGCGTCGACCCCAGCGGTCGGCCAGCGCGCCCGCGACGGCGAGCGCGCTGGCGAAGGCCAGCATGAAGGCGTTGATCACCCAGTTGGTGACGGCGGCCGGCGCGTCCAGGTCGGTGGCCAGGGCCGGGATGGACACCGTGGCCCCGGGCGCGCCGACGGGCACCAGGAGGACGGTCGCGCAGAGCAGCACCGCGGGCCCCCACGGCCGGCGCTCGGACTCCGCGCCCGGCGTACTCACCGGGCCTCTTCGAGGAACGCGGTGACGGCCGCCGCGAACTCGGCGGGATCCTCCGCGGGCGCCCCGTGGCCGGCGTCCAGCCCGGCCTGCGTCGCGCCGGTGATCCCGGAGACGAGGGCGCGCTGGCTGGCGCAGTCGATCAGCCGATCGTGCCGCGAGGTCAGGACCAGCGTCGGCGCGCTGATCTCGGCCAGCCGGTCGGTCAGGTCGACGCGCTGGTCGAGCTCTATCTGGCGGATCGTCGGCGCGACCCGGAAGCCGGGCCGGAGCAGCTCGAGCAGCTCCTTGGTGGTCGACTCGTTCGCCGCGGCCCAGAACCGCGGCCCGAATGCCATCAGCGGCAGGTAGCCGAGAAACAGGTCCACCTCGGTACGCAGCAGCCGGATCCAGTGATCGAACTCGGCGAACTGGCGGGCATCGGTACGCACCCAGCCCGCGTGCAGCACCAGGCGCCGGACGCGTCCCGGCGCGGCCGCGGCCAGTTCGGCGGCGACCACCGCGCCGAGGGAGTGCCCGACGACGTCGAACTCGGTCAGCCCGGCGGCGTCGGCGGCGGCCACGGCCTGCGCGGCGATCCCGGCGACGCTCAGCTCGCCGGGGTCCTCGTCGGAGCCGGCGCCGGCCAGATCGGGCGCGACGACGGTCCGGGTGTCGGACCACTGCGGCAGCATCGGTTCCCAGATCGCGGAGTCTCCGGCCGTGCCGTGCACAAGGAGCAGGCCGGGGCCCGCCGGGGGAGGAGTGGGGAGTGCGTCGTTCATGGCTCGATCGTGGCCGCGCACCGCCCGCGCGATCGAGTGTCATATCGTGCACGCTGCGTTCGCGATCGCCGAACGCCGGGCTCCGTGGGGCCCGCAGCAACCGGCGAGACGGGGGTGGCGGTGGAGCTGCGCCAGTTGCGCTATTTCCTCGAGGTCGCGCGTGAGCTGCACTTCGGGCGGGCGGCCGAAGCGCTGCGCGTTGCGCCCTCGGCCGTCAGCCAGCAGGTGGCGCGGTTGGAACGCGAGCTGGGTACGCCGCTGCTCGACCGCTCGCATCGCGCGGTGCGGCTGACCGAGGCGGGGCAGCGGTTCGCCCCGCGGGCCCGGGCCGTCCTCGACGCGGCGACCGCCGCCGCGGACAGCGTGCGTGTGCCGTCGCGCGTGGTGCGGCTCGGCACCAGCGCCGGCCTCGGCACGCGCATCGCCGCCCTGGCAGAGCACGCCCAGCTGGCCGAGCCGCCGATTCGGCTGGAGCTGAGCTACGCCCCGGCGGACGACCGGCTGGCCGCGGTCGGTGCGGGCCGGCTCGACGCCGCGGTGGTACGCGGGGACAGCCGGGCGAGCGCCGAGCTCGACTTCACCGAGGTGTGGACCGACGAGCTGGTGATCGCGCTGCCCTCGGCGCACCCGCTGGCCGCGGAGGCGGCGATCCCGCTCGGTGCGCTGGCGGGCGTACCGCTGCGAATCGTGCCCCGCGATCGCAATCCCGACCTGCACGACACCGTGTACGCCGCCGCCGCGGAGTCGGGTTTCGTCCCGACGATCGCCGGCGAGTTCGGCGACGCGCTGCACGAGGGATTCGCCGCGCTCGCCATCGGGCCGCCGAGCTGGACCGTGTTCTACGCCGGGCACGCGCAGACCCTGGCGATCCCCGGCGTCAGCTTCGTGCCGGCCACGGTGGGGCCCGACGGCCGCGGCCTGTTCCTGCGGGCGTTCGTGGTCACCGATGCCCGGCGACCGCTGTCGCCGGTACTCGCCGAGTTCATCGACCTGTGCCGGCGTGCCGGGGCTTGACCTCAACCCCGGATGAGCGGCCACGCTGGCCGCATGACGGCATTCACCGAGCCCGAGCGCGGCTATCTCGCGCGCCAACCGATCGGCCGGTTGGCGACCCTGCAACCGTCGGGCACCCTGCAGAACAGCCCGGTCGGCTACCGGCTGAACGACGACGACTCGATCGACATCTTCGGCCGCGACATGGCGAACAGCCGCAAGTACAAGAACGTCGCGAGCCACGACCGGGTCGCGTTCGTGGTCGACGACTTGGCGTCAACGGACCCGTGGACGCCGCGCAGCGTGGAGATCCGCGGCCGGGCCGAGCAGATCACCGGGAAGGCCGGCGCCTACTTCGACGGCGCCGGCATCCGGATCCGGCCGGAGTGGGTGTTCTCGATCGGGCTCAATCCGCGCCAGGGCGGCCCGCGACGAGTCGGGTGATCAACTCGGCGGTACGCTCCGGCGCCTCCGCGGGCGGCAGATGGCCGACGCCGGGCAGGGTGGCGAGCGTGCCTCGGCGTACCCGCTCGGTGATCAACTCGAGCTGCTCGGCGCCGACCGCGGCATCCGCCTCACCCGCCACGGCGAGCACCGGCACGTCGATCTCGCTCAGCCGATCCCGCACGTCGAACCCGCCCAGCGCCTCGCAGACGGCCGCATAGGACTCGTCGTCGACGTCGCGCAGCGCGGTCAGCAGCGCGTCCGCCACACCCGGTTCACGATCCGCGAAGCCGGGCCCGAACCAGCGCTGGGCCGATCCCTCGACCATCGACGCCGTACCCGACGCGCGCACCTGGGCCGCCCGGTCCGCCCAGCCCGCCGGGTCGCCGACCCTGGCCCCGGTGGCGATCGCGGCAAGCCCGGCCAGCCGGCCGGTGATCGCGAGCTGCAGGCCGACGCAGCCGCCGACGGAGTCGCCGGCGTACCAGTACGGCGCGCCCGGATCGCCGCGGACCTCGCGCGCCCGAGCGGCGAGCGCCTCGACCCCGTCGGCGAGATCTGCCATCGAGAACCCGGTCGCCGGCCTTGACGTGCCGTGGCCCGGCAGGTCCCAGGCCACCACGTCGAACCGCTCGGCGAGCACCCGCGCGGCGGGCTCCCACAAGGTGGCCGCGCTCGTGCCGAGGGATGGCCCGAGGACGAGCAGCGGCCGGCCGCCCGCGCCGGTCACGGCGTACTCCACGCCGGACAGTTCCGGAATCGCCACGGCTCGGTCTCCCTTCGCTGGATGCATCCGAACCCTAGGCCGGACCGCCGCCGCCGACCACCCGGCGGGCGATTGATTCGGGATTCATCCGAAGCCGCCGCCGGCTCGTCCGGCTCAGTAGACCGTGTACCCGCCGTCGACCACGATGATCGAACCGGTCATGAACGACGACGCGTCGCTGGCCATCCAGACGACGGTCGGGCCCAGCTCGGCGGGCTCGGCGGCACGCTGCATCGGGGCGTCATCGATCCAGCGCGGCTTGAACCTGGGGTCGTCCACCGGGGCCATCTCGGTACGCACATAGCCCGGCGCGAGCGCGTTCACCCGGATGCCGAGCGGCGCCCACTCGGCGGCGAGCGAACGGGTGAGCTGGTGCACGGCCGCCTTGGAGGCGTTGTAGCCCGCCTGCCACTGCGGCCGGTTGACGATGATCGAGGAGATCGAGCCGATGTTGACCATCACCCCGCCGGTGCGGCCGTCGCTTCGCTGCGCCATCGCCCGGCCGAAGACCTGACTTGCCTTCCACAGGCCCGACAGGTTGATGTCGATCACCTGGTCCCATTCGGCGTCGGTGACCTCGAATGCTTCCTTGTGGATGCAGGTGCCGGCATTGTTGACCAGGACGTCGGGTACGCCGAGCTCCTCGGTGATCGACTCGGCCGCGGCCACCAGCGCGTCGCGGTCGGTGACATCGGCGGCCGCCACGCTCGTGCGCACCCCGAGGTCGGCGAGCTCGGCAACCACCGGCTCGGCGCCCGCCGGATCGCGTACCAGCAGGCCGACATCCGCCCCGGCCTCGGCGAGCGAACGCGCCAGCGCCCGCCCGATCCCCTTGTTGGCGCCGGTCACCACGGCGACCCTGCCCTGCAACGAGAACGCGTCCAGCACGCCCATCTCGGCCCTCCTTCGTCCACGGCGATGATCTTGCCCGGTCGTCACGCTACTCGAAGCGGCAAGGCATCCGCGCCATCGTGCACTACCGTGGGGCGGTGAACACCGAGCAGCAACCCGCCACGTTCGCCGATCTCGGGCTCGGCACGGGCGTGCTCAAGTCGCTGTCCGACGTCGGCTACGAGACCCCGTCGGCCATCCAGGAGCGGACCATCCCCGAGCTGCTGGCCGGCCACGACGTGGTCGGGCTGGCCCAGACGGGCACCGGCAAGACCGCCGCATTCGCGCTGCCGATCCTCGACCGGATCGACCCCAAGGACAAGTCGGTGCAGGCCCTGGTGCTCGCGCCGACCCGCGAGCTGGCGCTGCAGGTCTGCGAGGCGTTCGAGCGGTACGCCGCGCACACCCGCGGGGTGCACGTGCTCCCGGTCTACGGCGGGCAGGGCTATGGGGTGCAGCTCTCCGCGCTGCGCCGCGGCGTACACGTCGTGGTGGGTACGCCGGGCCGCATCATGGATCACCTGGAGCGCGGCACTCTTGATCTTGGTCAGTTGAAGTACCTGGTGCTCGACGAGGCCGACGAGATGTTGAACATGGGCTTCGCCGAGGACGTCGAGACGATCCTCGCCGACACCCCCGACGACAAGCAGGTTGCGCTGTTCTCCGCGACCATGCCGCGCTCGATCCGCCGGCTGGCGGACAAGTATCTGAGCGATCCCGTCGAGATCGCGATCGAGGCGAAGACGCGTACCGCCGACAACATCGAGCAGCGCTACCTGATCCTGAGCTATCCGCAGAAGCTGGAGGCGATCACCCGGCTGCTCGAGGTGGAGAACTTCGACGGCATGATCATCTTCGTCCGGACGAAGAATGCGACCGAGGAGCTGGCCGAGCGGCTGCGCGCGCGGGGATTCTCCGCGGAGGCGATCAACGGCGATGTCGCCCAGGCGCAGCGCGAGCGAACCGTCAACCGCTTCAAGCGCGGCGATCTGGACATCCTGGTGGCGACCGACGTCGCCGCGCGCGGGCTCGACGTGGAGCGCGTCAGCCACGTGATCAACTTCGACATCCCGACCGACACCGAGTCCTATGTGCACCGGATCGGGCGGACCGGGCGCGCGGGCCGCAGCGGGGTGGCGATCTCATTCGTCACGCCGCGAGAGCGCTACCTGCTGCGCCAGATCGAGAAGGCCACCCGGCAGCCGCTGGCCGAGATGAAGCTGCCCAGCGTGGACGAGGTGAACACGACCCGGCTGGCCCGGTTCGACGATCGGATCACCGCCGCGCTGGAGGCGCCACAGGTGGAGCAGTTCCGCGACATCGTTTCGCACTATGTGCGCCACCACGACGTGCCGGAGGTCGATGTGGCCGCCGCGCTCGCCGTGGCGATGCAGGGCGACACCCCGCTGCTGCTGGAACCGGGCGACGAGATCAAGCCGGCGCCGGAGCGCGGGGCGAAGGCGGGCAAGCGCGGTGGGCGTACCGATCGCGAACCGCAGGGCGGCCCGCGCGCCACCTACCGGATCGCGGTCGGCAAGCGGCACAAGGTGGAGCCGCGCCAGATCGTCGGCGCGATCGCCAACGAGGGCGGGCTGAGCCATCGCGACTTCGGCAAGATCATCATCCGCCCCGATCACTCGCTGGTCGAGCTGCCCGCCGAGCTGCCCCGCGAGGCCTGGGACAAGCTCGCGCGTACCCGGATCTCGGGGAGGCTGATCGACATGGAGCTCGACCGCGGCCGTCCCGAGGGCGGCGAACACCGCGGCGGGCGCCCGGCCGGGCGGGAGCGTACCGATCGGCGCCCGGATCGCGCCGGCGCCAAGTCCGGCCCGAAGAAGCCCCGGCACAAGAAGGACCGGGGCTGACGGCGACGCCCGTGCTCGCCGCGTACCGGCTCCGCCGATAGCGACCACTCGCCCGGCTTCTGGCGGGCAATGGCGCCGAACCCCGACCGATACCCGGGCGAGTGGTCGATATCGGCGCAAGGTCGAGGCAGAGGCCAACCACAACCCGGGCGAGCGGTCGATATCGGCGGGAGGGCGAGCCGGAGCACCGAACCCCGACCAAAACCCGGGCGAGCGGTCGGTATCGGCGCGAGGGCGAGCCGGAGCACCGAACCCCGACCGATACCCGAGCGAGCGGTCGGTATCGGCACAAGTCCCGGGCAGAGGCCGACCACAACCCGGGCGAGCGGTCGCTTTCGGCGCAAGGCCCGGGCAGAGGCCAGCCACCCATACGCGAGCCGAACCGGCAGCCGCGAACGGAGTAACGCTCGCGGCTGCCGATTCGCCTCGCGTACCCCCCGATCAGCGCTTCACGTCGTAGCGATCGAGCTCCATCACCTTCACCCAGGCGGCGACGAAGTCGTTGACGAACTTCTGCGCGGCGTCGTCGCTGGCATAGACCTCGGCCACGGCGCGCAGCTCGGCGTTCGCGCTGAACACCAGGTCGGCCCGGCTGCCGACCCACTCCTGACCGGCGGCGCCGCGAGCCACGTAGTTGTCCGTGCCGTTCTGGCGCTGCCAGGTGGTCGCGATGTCGAGCAGGTTGACGAAGAAGTCGTTCGTCAGTTGCCCGGGGCGATCGGTCAGCACGCCGACGGTCGAGTCCCCGGCATTGGCGCCCAACACCCGTAGCCCGCCGACCAACACGGTCATCTCGGGCGCGCTCAGCGTCAACAGGTTGGCCCGGTCGATCAGCAGGTGTTCGGCCGGCAGCCGGTTCTCGGCCCGCTCGTAGTTGCGGAAACCGTCCGCCCTCGGCTCCAGCGGCTCGAAGGACTCGGCGTCGGTCTGCTCCTCCGTCGCATCGGTACGCCCGGGCGTGAACGGCACCTCGACGCTCACCCCGGCGGCCTTGGCCGCCTCCTCGACGCCGACGCCGCCCGCGAAGACGATCAGGTCGGCGAGCGAGATCGCCTTGCCGTCGGTGCGCGAGGCGTTGAACTCCTCGCGTACCCTCTCCAGCCCCGCGAGCGTGCCCGCCAGCTCGGCCGGGTCGTTGACCTCCCAGTCCTTCTGAGGCGCGAGGCGCACCCGGGCCCCGTTGGCGCCGCCGCGCTTGTCGCCGCCGCGGAAGGTCGACGCCGAGGCCCATGCTGCCTTGATCAACTGCTGCCCGGTCAGGCCCGCGTCGAGCACCCGCTGGCGCAGGTCGGCAAGATCAACCCGATCGACGAGGGCATGATCGACTTCGGGTACGCGGTCCTGCCAGATCAGCGCCTCGCCCGGCACCTCCGAGCCCAGGTAGCGCTGGATCGGTCCCATGTCACGGTGCGTCAGCTTGAACCAGGCACGCGCGAACGCGTCGGCGAACTCGGCCGGGTTCTCGTGGAACCGGCGCGAGATCTTCTCGTAACTCGGGTCGAACCGCAGCGCGAGGTCGGTGGTCAGCATCGTCGGCGTGCGGACCAGCTCGCCGCTCTCGGGATCGGGCACGGTGTTCGCGCCGGCGCCCCCCTTGGGCTGCCACTGGTGCGCGCCCGCGGGGCTGGCGGTCAGCTCCCACTCGAAGCCGAACAGGTTGTCGAAGAACAGGTTCGTCCACCTCGTCGGCTGCTGGGTCCAGGTCACCTCCAGGCCGCTGGTGATTGCGTCGCGGCCCTTGCCGGTGCCGTAGCTGTTGATCCAGCCGAGCCCGTTGGCCTCCATCGGCGCGGCCTCCGGCTCCGGGCCGACGTGGCCATCGGGCGCGGCCGCGCCGTGGGTCTTGCCGAAGGTGTGCCCGCCGGCGATCAACGCGACGGTCTCCTCGTCGTTCATCGCCATCCGGCCGAAGGTCTCGCGGATGTCGACGGCCGCCGCGACCGGATCGGGGTTGCCGTTCGGGCCCTCGGGGTTCACATAGATCAGGCCCATCTGCACCGCGGCCAGCGGATTGTCAAGATCACGTTCGCCGGTGTAGCGCTCGTCGCCCAGCCAGGTCGTCTCCGGGCCCCAGTAGACATCGTCGTCGGGCTCCCAGGCGTCGACGCGGCCCCCGGCGTACCCGAACGTCTCGAAGCCCATCGACTCCAGCGCAACGTTGCCGGCCAAGATCAACAGATCGGCCCAGGACAGCGCCTTGCCGTACTTCTTCTTCACCGGCCACAGCAGCCGGCGCGCCTTGTCCAGGTTGCCGTTGTCGGGCCAACTGTTCAGCGGCGCGAACCGCTGCTGGCCGGTGCCCGCCCCGCCGCGGCCGTCCGCGATCCGGTAGGTCCCGGCGCTGTGCCACGCCATCCTGATCATCAGCGGCCCGTAGTGACCGAAGTCGGCCGGCCACCAGTCCTGCGAGGTGGTCAGCACCTGCTCGACCTCGCGCTTCACCTCACCAAGATCAAGAGCCTCGAACGCCGTCGCATAGTCGAAGTCGTCAGCCAGCGGATTCGCCACGTCGGGGTTCTTGGCGAGGATCTTCAGGTTCAGCCGGTTGGGCCACCATTGCTGGTTGGCATCTCCGCTGGTCGGGTTGATCAGGTCATGCATCACCGGGCAGCCGCCGTTGCCGGCGTCTGCGTCGTTCATCTCCTCGATGGTGGTCGTCTCGTCGGTCTCGTCAACGGTCATCGTCGGTCCTTTCCTGCGACCGACGGGAGTCGCCGGCCAAACCTTGGGTGGGGGGTACGCCAAACTCGGCGGCTCAGGCCTCACCGGCGCAATCGGCGCAGCGGCCCCAGTAGACGACCTCGGCCTCGTCGATCTCGAACCCGTGGGCGTCGGAGGCGGTCAGGCACGGCGCCTCGCCGACGGCGCAGTCCACATCGGCGATCGCGCCGCAGATCCGGCAGATCAGGTGGTGATGGTTGTCGCCGACGCGCAGCTCGTAGCGGGCGGCCGAGCCGGCGGGCTCGATCCGGCGCACGATCCCGGTCATGGCAAAGGTGTTCAGGCAGTCGAAGACCGCCTGGCGGGAGACCGCGGGAAGCTCCTCGCGTACCGCTCCGACGATCACGCCGCTGTCGGCATGCGGTCGCCGGCTGACGGCCTCCAGCACGGCCATCCGCGGCTTGGTCACGCGCAACCCGGCCGAGCGCAGCGTCGCTTCGAACTCGGATGGCACGTCCCAACCCTGCCGGGTTTTCTGGACGCGGTCAAGAAACTGCGGCGACGGGCTCGATGTCCCACTCCGGCCCCGTCGCGGCGGGTCATCGATGACACCGTGGCGGCGCTGGCACCCCCGCCGCGTCCTCCAGTACTGTCTCGTCACGTTGACTGCGGCAGCGACGAAGGAGCGGTGGCCATGGCGGACCGGGTGCTCGGGGTGGACTCATCGACGCAGTCGACCAAGGCCCTGCTCTTCGATGCCGCCGACGGCACCCTGCTGGAGCAGCGGCAGGCGCCGCATCCGGACGGCACGGAGGTCGATCCCCGCGCCTGGGACGAGGCATTCGCCACCGCGGCCGCCCCGCTGCTGGCCGGGGCGCGGGCGGCGGCCGTCGGTGGTCAACAGCACGGGATGATCTGCCTTGATCAACGCGGCGAGGTGGTGCGCCCGGCGCTGCTCTGGAACGACGTCCGTTCCGCACCCCAGGCCGTTGAGTTGATCAAGGAGCTGGGCGGGCCGGCGGAGTGCGCCCGGCGTACCGGCAGCGTGCTGGTGCAGAGCATCACCTCCACCAAGCTGCGCTGGTTGCGGGACAACGAGCCGGAGGCGGCCGAGCGAACGGCGGCCGTGCTGCTGCCGCACGACTACCTGACCTGGCGGCTGCAGTCCGATCCGGAGAAGTTGATCACGGATCGTTCGGACGCCTCGGGCACCGGCTACTTCTCGCCCGCCCTGGACGGCTGGGATCCCGAGCTCGCGACCATGGCGCTCGGGCACGAGCCACGGTTGCCGGAGATCCTGGCGCCGAATGCGGTCGCCGGACAGACCCGCGACGGGGTCCTGCTGGGCGCCGGAGCGGGCGACAACGCCGCGGCCGCGCTGGGGCTGGGGCTGCGGCCGGGCCAGGTGCTGATCTCGCTCGGCACCTCGGGCGTGGCGACGACGGTGGCCGAGCGGCCGGTGGCCGACGAGTCGGGCATGGTCGCCGGGTTCGCCGACGCGACCGGCCGCTGGTTGCCGATCGCGGTCACGCTGAACTGTGCCCGGATCCTGCAGCTCGCGGCCCGGCTGCTCGATGTTGATCATGCGGGACTGTCGAGCCTCGCGCTCGCCGCGCCGCCCGGCGCCAACGGGCTGACGCTGCTGCCCTATCTGGACGGCGAGCGGACGCCGAACCGCCCCGACGCGCACGGCACCCTGCAGGGGTTGACCTCGGCCTCGTCGCGTGAGGACCTGGCGCGTGCCGCGATCGAGGCGATGCTCTGCTCGGTCGCCGATGCGGTGGCCGCGCTGGACGCGGCGACGGGATCGAGCACCCGGGAGGTGCTGATGGTCGGCGGGGCGACCCGCTCCCCGGCGGTGCGCGAGCTGGCTCCGGCGATCCTGCAACTCGCGGTGTCACTGCCCGAGGACGGCGAGTACGTCGCGCGCGGCGCGGCCCGCCAGGCCGCCTGGGCGCTCGCCGGCACCGACGCGCCGCCGGATTGGCCGCAACCGTCCGTGCAGACCTTCACCGCCGAGCCGACGCCGGAGGTGCTGGCGGCGTACCGCACCCTCCGCGACCGGACCGAGGACTGGGGTACGCGCGGGACGGACCGGCAGGCGCGGGCCGAGTAGCCGCGACCGCCGGTCAGGCGCGCCGGCGCGGCCGCCCCTCGAGCACCCGCTGGATCACGGCGACGGTGTCGTCGGACAGGTCGACGCCCAGCGCGCGGGCGTGTCGGGTCATCCGCAGCGCCAGCCGCTCGGCGTCCAGCGCGTTGCCGGTGTCGTGCTCGATCTGCAGCCGCAGGCAGAGCAGCCGCTCGTCCTCCTCGGCGGCCAGCAGTCCGCGCTCGCACGCCCAGCGCGCGGTGGCATGGTCGCCGCCGGCCAGCGCGCGTTCGGCCAGCACGTGGGCCGCGTCCCTGATCATGGAACACATGTCGGTACGCAGCTCCTCGGCCCAGGTCCACTGACCGGGGGCCGCATCGGCCAGCGGCGCACCGCGGACCAGCTCCAGCGCCGCGCGCAGGGCCCCGTCGGCGGCCCGGTTGACGCCGATCACCAGCAACGCCTGCAGGCGCAGCCAGTCCGAGGTGACATCCGGATGCAGCTCGATGCGCCCGGAGTACGCCTCCGGCAGGTACGCCTGCCCGTCCGCATCGTGCCCGAGCCACAGCCGCAGCCGGCTCATGTTGGAGCGCCGCGTCCCCTCGGCGACCAGCAGGCCCGCGGCCATCTCCTGCCCGGTCGCGCCCGGATGCTCCAGCAACCAGGCCGCGTACTCGACGCACTGGCGCCCCGCCCGGCTCGGCGGTACGCCGGTCGTCCCCGTGAGTCGCACCGGCCCGAGCAGGCCGACCACCGGGGCGGCGGGAGACGAAGAATGCGCGGGCGGGTCGTTCACGGCAGACGCCTCCTGGCTCGGCGTGGAGCTGGCGGAATGATCTTGATCCCGGTCGCCCGGCGGACGAAGCCAGGTGATCCGGGCGCCCGCCGACTCGGTGTCGTGGCGGTCGGGTGCTGTGGTGTGGCGGTCGAGTGCTGCGGTGTCGTCGGCCCACCACCAGGCACGGTCGGCGGCGGGATCCCGACTCGCCGCCAGCAGCGCGGTGACGCCGGCGCGGACCGAGCGGTCGATGAGCTGCGGTGCGAAGTCGGTGCCGAACCAGTCCGCAGGTCGACCGCCGACATCGACCAGCGGTTCGTCGGGCTCGCCCAGGCAGACGGCACTGACGCCCAGCCCTCGCGCGTCGGCGAGCAGCTCTCGCAACGCACCGAGGCCGCGGGCGCCCAGCGGCCGGGCGAAGAGCAGCACGACCGGCTGCCAGGCATCGGCCCGGTCGGGGTCGGCGCGCTGGGCGATCCCGCCGCCGGCCGCCCGGCGCTCCATGATCAACCGGCGCAGCCAGGGCGTGACCTCGGCCAGGTCGGACGCGGCCGCCGCATGCGGCTCCCCCAGCGCGGTGACGAAATCGGTGTCGCCGCCGATCATGATCACTCGCGCCTGCTCCGACCACGGTGCGCAGGTCAGCTCGAGCATCAGGGCCGCGCGGAAGTCCTCGGCCACCTCGGCGCCCGAGGCGTCACGGCGGGCCGCGCCCAGGTTCAGCAGCGGCCGGGACTCCAGGTCGACCATGAGCATCGATCCATCGGAAACCCAGCCGATGCAGGCCAGCGCCGGCCACCGGGTGGGCTGCCGGGGGGCGGGGCTGGGCTCGTGCCCGGCGGGGCACTGCCAGGCCGACCCGTCGGCCAGCCAGCCGGGCGGCGGGGGGCCCGGCGGCGCGTCGAAGATCATTGTGATCGCACCCGCCCGATCCTCCGCGGCGGCGGGGCCGGCCACCAGCACGCGGTCCAGGCCCACTCGGGAGCCGGCCCCGAGGGTCGCGGTGGCCTCCCGCACCGCGGCGTCGACCCGGCGCAGCAGGTTCGGCCGCTGCCGCTGACCGAGGGCCGCCTCCACCCGTCTCGCCGCCGCGCCGGGGTCGGCCAGTCGACGGCCGGGTGCCCGCTCGGCGAGCTGGCGGGCCCGGCGCAGCGCCACCGTGCCCACGACGCCCGCCGCCAACAGCGCGGAGGCACCCACCGCGACGCCTGCCGCCGGAGCGCCGGCCCGGGCCAGCTCCGGCGCCGGAACCCCGGCCAGGGCCGCCTCCGCCGCCGGCTCGCCGACCGGGGTCGGCCGCCCGGCGGGCTCCGCCGCTCGCCGGGACGCGGGCCCGGCACCGGGATCGCTGATCGGCCGGCGCGGTTGGGCCGCGGGTTCGCTCCGCTCCCCCGACGCCCCGCGGCGATCGGCGTCTTCCTGTTGGCCGCGATCCGCGGGTCGGCCGTCGTTCCCGTCCGCCTCGGCGGTCACGCCCGGCAGCACCAGCCGCCAGCCGATCTCCAGCTCGTCGGGGTCGTCGATCAGGTCGGCATTGGCGTCGCGGATCCGCTGCCACGCCATCCCGTCGCCGTAGTAGCGCTCCGCGAGATCCCACAAGGTGTCCCCGCGCTGCACGCGGTGGGTCGCCCAGCGCGACGTCTGCGGGGCCGCGCGCTCGTCGCGGTCGGCGGCCTGTCCGGCCTCGCCGGCGGGTGCCGCGGGAGCGGCCGGCGCCGCCGGCGGGGGTGCGGCCTGGGCGGGATGATTGGACCCGATCAGGGCCGCGACGCTGAGCACCAGGCCCGCAACCCACCGCTGCGGCCCCGCCACCCCCGGCAGCCGGATGCGCAACCCGGCCACGGCATTGACGATCTCGACGAGCACCAGCACCGCGATCACCAGCCAGGCCGCCCACGCACCCGCGGTCAGGGCGCCCAACAGCAGGCTGCCGTCGTCGGGACGGAGCAGGTCTCGCCAACCGAGCTGGGGCCAGCGCCCGATTTGGACCAACAGGGCCGGTACGCCGGCCAGCAGCGCGCCCAGCAGCAGCACCGAGCCCAGGCCGCGCAGCGCCCGCATCATGGTCGATCCTCCGGTGCGGAGGTCCGAGTCCCTTGCGCTACTTGGGCATCCGGCCGTTCACGTAGGCGTAGACCGCGGTGATCACCAGGGTGGCGATGGTGACGGCGCCGGCCAGCAGGATGGCATTCTCCGTGGACTGGGAGAGCCCGCGCTCGTCTCGCCGGGGCGCCGGGGTGGTGCAGAGCACCAGCATCAGCGTCAGCAACTGCCTGGTCTTGTCGATCATGTCGGTTCCCTTCGTCGTTCGTGCGGTGGATGGTCCGGTGATGGGCGTTGCGGCGATCGACCGGTCGGTGCAGGGGTCGGGCGGGAGCAGGCATCGTTCACGCCAACCCGACGAGCCGCATCAGCGGCGGGGTGAGGAAGATCAGGCCGAAGATCATCGCGGGCAGCACCATGTAGACCGTCATCCGCTCCGACACTTCGTGTGCCGCGATCCGGGACACGGTGAGATGGGCATCGCGCAGCTCGCGTACCCGCGCACGCAGCGTCTCGGTCAAGGCCGCACCGGACTCGTCGAGCTGCATGACGTCGGCGATGTCGCCCAGCTCGGGCAGGTTCAGCCGGTTCGCGAGGCGGCGCAACTCGTCCCACGGTGCCTGCTGCTGCAACCGTGCCCGGCTCAGCGCCGTCCGGACGCGGTCGAACAACGGTGCGTCGGACACCGCCGCCGCCGTCGTCACCGCCTGGGTCGCCGACAGATTGGCCATCCGCTCCAGGACGACCAGATCGAAGAAGGTGAACAGGGCCTCACCGGCACCCGCCCGGGCGACCGCCGCCCCACGCCGCAGCAGCAGATCCGGGACGAACCAGCCGACCACCGCGCCGACGATCCCGGCGGCCACCGGCACCGGAGCGGCCCAGCCCAGCATCGAGCCCAGCAACGCGCCGACGATCACCGGCGTGACCAGACCCAGGCCCGCCATGATCAGTTTGTCTGCCCCGTACTCGGCGATCGTCTTGCCCTGCAACTCCAGCATCCTGCGCTGGCCCTCGCCGAGCGGCAGCCAGCCACGGCGGTGCAACCAGCCACCCAGCCGCGCGGAGCGGCTCTCCGCCTCGGCCGAGGCCGGTGCCTCCGCGCGGGCGAGCGGGGCATCGTCCAGCCGGGCGAGGACATCACCGAGCCTCGGCTGGGCCGGGACCAGGCCGCGCAACAACAGCCAGCCACCCGCTGCGACCACGGCGCCGCAGAGCACGATCAGGCCCAGGGTCGTCGTCACGGTGCGCTCACCGCCTCGCGGTCGGCGCCGCGCCGGACCAGGATCCGGTCGCGACGCGGCGGATTGGTCAGCCGGCGCAACATCACCATCGAGCCGAGATAGGCGGCCACCAGTCCGGCGAAGATCAACTGGCCGATCTGGGTGGCATAGGGGGCGAGGAAGTCGCGCCCGAACAACAGCGACGCGCCCAACACGATCAGCGTGATCATGGTCACCTGGCGCACCACCACGCGGGGCTTCGCGCGCTCGGCCTCGATCTCGCGGCGGGCCCGCAGCCGGTCCTGGATGCTGTCCGAGAGCGCCTTCAGGGTGGCGGTCGCGCCCGTCCCGCCCCGCCGGGTCGCCAGCATCAGGGCGGCGACGACGGAATCGGCGTCCGGGCTGTCCAGATCGTCGGCCATCGCCCGCAGCGCGGCCTCCGGCGCCCAACGGTCGTCGAGCCGGCCGATCAGCCGCTCCACCTCCGGCGCGATCGCCTCGGGCACCTGGCGGCGACCGGCGCGGACGGCATCGACCACCGATTTGCCCGTCGGGATCAGCGTGGCCAGGGTCCGGACCCAGCGATCGAGGGCCTCCATCATGATGATGTCGCGCTGCGCCGGCGTACCCAACAGGTACGGCACCACCAACACCACCAGCGGGATCAGCGGCACGGCGAGCACCCAGCCCGTGATCGCGAAGACCACCAGCCCGAGCAGCAGGCCCGCGCCCAGCAGCCGATCGCGGCGTCGGCCCGCGGCCCCGGGCGGACGTCGGGTGGCCCGGGCCCAGCGCTGCTCGAGGCTCAGCCGCTGGGCCGGGGGTGCGATGTGGGTACGCCGCAGACCGGCGATCACCGCCACCAGTCCGGCGGCCACCAACGCGCCGCAAACGCCGACCAGCACCGCGCTCATGCCGGGCCTCCACCCCGGTAGGGCGCCAGCTCGGCGAGCAGCGACGGGTCCGGGCTGAAGCCGGCCCCGTCGGCGCCGGTCCCGCGGGCCAGCCAGGTCAGGTGGGTCGCGGGCCGGTCGCCGTCGATGGCGCCGGTGACCTGTCGGATCTCGGAGATGAACCGGTGCCGGGCGCCGCCGCGCCAGGTGTCGTCGATCAACTGGACGTGGATCAGCAAGGACACGTTGTGGGCGATCTGGCGGTACGCCTCGTCGATCCCGACGACGCCGCCCTGGGCGACCCGCGAGGCGAGCCGGTCCATGGTCGAGGCCGCCGAGTGGGAGTGGGTCGTGCTCAATGTCCCGGCGCCCGCCGTCATCGCCTCGAACATCGCGCCGGCCTCGGCCCCGCGTACCTCGCCCACGACGATCCGCGACAGGTTCTGCCGCAGCGCCTCCGGCATCAGGTCCGCGACCGTGACCTCGCCCAGCCGGCGACCGTCGAGCTGTTCGCCGATCCCCACCCGGGCCTGCAGGGCGACGACATTGTGCCGCTCCGGTCGCAGATGGGTGAGCAACTCGTAGTCCGTCTCCAGCGTGCCGAAGCGTTCGGTCGGCGGGATCGCGTTGATCAACGCCCGCAGCAGGGTCGTCTTGCCGGCGCCCTGATCACCGCTGATCACCATCGACTTGCGGGCCAGCACCGCCAGCCGCAGGAACTCCGCGACCTGTGGCGTCATCATCCCGCCGGCCGCCAGCTCCTCCAGCGTGACCTCGGTCAGCGTGTGCTGGCGGATCGTGATCGACGGCCGGTACGCCAGGCCGAAGCCGATGGCGTGCAACCGGAAGCGATCACCCAGGGCCAGGGTCATCGTCGGGTGGGCGTCGTCGAAGGGCCGGCTCGGGGTGGCCTGTTCGCCGAGGAAGCGGATCGCCTCGACCAGCTCGGCATCGCTGTCGGCCACGGGCGGCAGCGCCTCGCGCCGCCCGTCGCCGTACTGCACCATCACCGAATCGGCGCCGTTCAGCTCGATGTTCTCCGCGCCCGGGATCTCGAACAGCGGCTGCAGCCGGCCGTAGCCGAAGATCGCATCGGTCAGCGCCGCGACATAGGCATCCTCCTCGGCCGCGCTCCACAGCTCCTCGCCGAGATAACTGCGCTGCTCGGCATGGTCGCGGACCACCGCGCGGATCACCGACGCGCCGAGCTGGCGCCGATCGTCCTCGGTCAACGCCCGGTCGGCGCCGGCGTCGGCGACCCTGGTCCGGTCGGTGATCTCCTGTGCGGCACGCCGACGCAGCTCGACGACCAGCGCCCAGTCGATCCGGCCGGGCGGGCGCGGAACCCGATCCCGCGCGAACACCGTCTCCACCCCGGGCACCGTGGTCGGCGTGCGGAAGAGGGCGACGGAGTCCAGTGGGCGGTTCATCCGGCCACCGCCGAGGGGTAGGCCCGCGCGCCGCCCGGATCGCGGTCGGCGAGCTGCTCGGCCAGCACCCGCAGCGATCGGGCGTACCGGCCGTGGGCGAAGCGGCGCGGCACCGGACCGCCCTCGGACAGCACGGCCGCGCCGGCCGCGTCATCGACGACGCTGCCGAGCACGGGCACCGCGAACTGTGCCGCGATCTCGCCCGAGGTGTAGGGCTGTCCCTCGCCGATCAGCACCAGCCCGACCCGGGCATGGGCGGCGAGCTGGTTGATCATGCTCAGGTGCAACCGCAGCGCGGCCAGCGCGCGCAGGGTGCTCCGGGTCAGGACCAGCACGGTCGTCGCGACGCCGAGCAGGTCCCGCGGCGGCCCCTCGTGGCCGAACCGGCCGGCATCCATGATCACCTGACTGCCGCCGGCGTCGATGTCGCGCAGCGCCTGGCCGACCCCCGGCAGCGCCCCCGCCAGGGCGTGCTGCGAACCGGGCCGGCTGAAGCCCGGCAGGAAGACGCGCTGCGGACTGGTCTCGGTGGTCAGCGGGAGGCAGTGCGCCAGCAGGTCCGCCGGTTGCGGCTGCCGCTGGGCGCCGGCGAGCGCGGCGATCCCGCGACCGGCGCCGTCGGATCCCTGCAGATAGCCCGCGAGCACCGCCTGACTCGGATGCGGATCGACGTCGACGAGAACCGTGTCGCCGGGCCACAGCAGCGCGAGGCCGAGCGCGCTGGTCGTCACGCCGGGCGAGCCGGCGGCGGCGGTCAGCAACACGATGCCCATCAGCCGGCCTCGTGGACCAACGCGATCCGGTCGGTGGCGGCCAGTTCGGTGACCAGCCGCGCGTCACCGGTCGGTACGCTGACATCGACCAGCCAGGCCGACTGGTCCGGCGCCAGCTCGGGCGAGGCGGCGATGGTCGCCGCCACGGGCCCGATCCCGGCGAGCTTGTCGTCGTTCTCGCCGCTGGTCGGCTGCACCGGGACCAGGGAGACGGGCTCGCCCGGCGGCAGCGGGCTGGTCGGCAGGCGCCCGGCCGGTAGCCGCAGCCCGACCCGGGAGAAGCCCTCCGGCAGCGGGTCCGCGCCGACGGCGCCGGCCGGCAGCACCGAGCCCGCGGCCAGGTCGATCCGTGCGGTCTGGCCGATCAGGGATTCCAGCTCTGCCGCGGGCACGGTGGCCAGCCCCGGCGCCGCGCCGATGCCGACGGTGCCGAGATCGGCCGCCTCGATCACCTCGCCCCGCGCCACCGCCCGGGTGACCATGATCACCGGCGTCTGGTCGATCGACTGCAGGTGGATCGCGGCGCCGGCGAGGCCGCCGAGACAGACGGCCAGCACGCCAGCCGCGATCAGCTTGGGCCGGCGCCGGGGCCGCAGCGGGGGTTGCGCCGGGCGTACCTGGAACGGATCCGCGAACGATTGCTCGGCAGGCGCGCTGGCCCGCGCCGGCGTCCGGCTGCGTTCGTCGACCGTCATGGCTCCCTCTCGGCTGTGCACCACGAGAGCCAGTCAACAGATCGGCGCATGCCGATTGGAAGCGATTCCCCCGGTTGTCCACAGCCTTCTTCCGAAGGTCGTGAGTCACGGACGCTAGCCGAGCCGCCGACGCCGTCGGGACCACGGAACTGGCAGGTTGCGGTCATGGCCGCATCTGCTTGCCGGGGCGCTCAGCGGCAGAAGCGCAGCGGGGGCGGCGGGGCGCCCGGCGGGCCCCAGCTCCGGTCCAGATCGAGATAGAGGTCGTTGATCCACACGCCGTTGCTGAGCAGGGCCCAGACGGTACGCGTCTGACCCATCTTGTCGTCGGTGATCGGCTCGCCGTTCGGCAGCAGGCAGACCACGAACACGGTTTCGTCGTTGAAGAACGACGCCAGATGGTCGGACTCGCGGGTGGGCAGCGCGCGCCCGACCACGCCGCGGTCCTGGGTGTTCGCGATCCGGGCCGGCACCAGCTCCGGGCTGGCCGCATCGACGCCGCCGCGCCCCACGCGCTGGCCCAGCCAGAACGCCGCGCCGGCGATCAGCAGCGCCCCGAGCAGGGCGACCGCCACCAGCAGGACCGGCCGGCCGCTCGGCCCGGCCGATCGCGCGGGCGCCGGCGGCTCGGGCGAGCCGGGCGTCGCCGGCGACGCGCCCGGGGCGACTGCGAGCCCGGCTGCGGGTTCGTCGTCCGGCGCCGTCGCCTCGGGCGCCGGCATCTCAACATGTGAGAGGACCGGGCCTCCGTTCGCGGCGGCCGTGGCCGGTGCCGCGGCCGCGCTGCCGGGCGAGCCCGCCTGACTGCTCGCCTCGTCGCGCAACCGGTGCACCTCCGACCTGGCCTGCGGCGGCACTTCGGCCGCCTCCAGCAGGTCGTCGACCTGTTCCGCGCTTGGGACCCGCGTACCCGAGAGCCAGTCGTGCACGGTCGAGCGGCCCCACCCGGATTCCTTCGCCAGGCGACGCACGCTGTGCCCGCGCACAGCGCCCTTCAACCGCTTCGCAAACACCTCGGCCGGTTGCACGCGGACACCCTAGCCGGACGCGTCCGGTCCGCGCCGGACGGGTGTCCGGACGTTCCGGCAGTTCCCGGACGCGGCCCGCCGCCGCTGGAGTGGAGCCATCGGCCGGTACGCAACACCCCGGCACCACCCACCAGGAGAACCCGATGAACGCCTTCCGCAAGGCCGCCGCGGCAGCCGTCCCACTGCTCGCCGCTCCCCTGCTCGCCCTGGGCGCCCAGGCCGCCCACGCCGCGCCCGTCGACGACTCGACCAGCGACAGCGGCCAGACCCAGCGGGCCAGCGCGCCGACCCCGTCGGTCAGCGCCCGGTCCGACGCATCCAACATCACCGCCCTGCAGTACCTGCTCAGCGCGTGGGGCGTACCCACCGACGCCGACGGCTCCTACGGCCCGAAGACCACCGAGTCCGTGACGACCTACCAGAAGAAGAAGGGCCTGCAGGTCGACGGCTCCGCCGGGCCGGAGACGATGAAGTCGCTGACCTCGACCACCGGCTTCCCCAACTCGCCCAACAAGAACACCACCAAGGCCGTGCAGACGCTGCTGTCCAAGGTCGGCTACTCCCTCGACATCGACGGATCGTTCGGCCCGACCACCGAGAAGTACGTCAAGGCCTTCCAGTCCAAGGTCGGCGTCAGCCAGACCGGCAAGGTCGACGCCACCACCTGGGCGTACCTGTTCGGCGCGAAGGCCGCCGTCGGCGACTGGAAGAAGTGCTCGGACTCGATCAGCGGGGGCATCGGCAAGGAGCGGACCGGCGTCGCCAAGGGCAACTTCCGCGTCGCCTCCTGCCTGGTGCCGAGCGTCAACGCGATGGTCGACGCCGCGGCCCGCGACGGCGTGACGCTGTCCAGCAACAGCTCCTGGCGCAGCCGCGACGAGCAGATCGCGCTGCGCAAGAAGCACTGCGGAACGAGCGAGTACGCCATCTACCAGATGCCGGCGTCGAGCTGCTCGCCGAACACCGCCAAGCCGGGCACCTCGATCCACGAGTACGGCCTCGCGATCGATGTGAAGAACAGCGGCTGGGGCAGCGCCGCGCACAAGTGGCTGCGCGCCAATGGCCAGAAGTACGGGTTCAAGTGGACCGTCTCCTCCGAGCCGTGGCACTTCGACACCAAGCAGCCCGCCGTCGGCTGATCCCGGCGTAGCCGACTCCCCACCGAAGACCGACCCGACCCCCGAAGAACCGACCCAAGAGAACCGACCGAAGGAGAACGATCATGAAGAACACGAGCATCCGTCCGGTACGCGGACTCGCGGGCCTCGCCCTGGCCGCGGGCGCCACCGCGGGGCTGCTGGCGCCGCTGACCGGCACCGCGTACGCCGCACCGGCCCCCGCGGCCCCGCTGCCCGCCGAGGTGAGCTGCGCGGTGCCCGCCAAGGCCGACGACAATGTGTTGATCAAGGTGGAGCAGGCACTGAACGCCAAGAAGGCCTCCGCCAAGGTGCGGCTGGCCACCTACGAGACGGCGTGGGTCGAGTCGCACGCCAACAACCTGAACTGCGGCGACCGGGACTCCCTCGGCGTCTTCCAGCAGCGCCCGTCGCAGGGCTGGGGCACCGCCGAGCAGATCCGCGACGTCACCTATGCGACAAACAAGTTCCTCGAGCAGGCGATCCCGAAGGCGGCCAGCAACCCGAGCTGGTCCGCGGGCCGGATCGCCCAGGCCGTGCAGCGCTCGGCCTTCCCGGATCGCTACGACGAGGCGGAGTCGAAGGCGCGCGAGCTCGAGCAGCGGGCCAAGAGCCTGGTCGACGGCGACACGCCCGTCAGCTATGACTGGAAGCAGATCGCCTACGGCGAGAAGTCCACCCGGGTCAAGGTTGCGCAGTACTCGCTGCAGCAGGCCGGGATCAAGGTCGATGTCGACGGCTCCTACGGTCCCGCCACCAAGGCCGCGGTGAAGACCTTCCAGTCCCGCAACGGCCTGACCGACGACGGGATCGTCGGGCCGGCCACCTGGGCCAAGTTGGTCCCGACGCTGAAGCCGGGCGCCAAGGGCGCCGCCGTGAAGGCGCTGCAGACCGAGCTGAACGCGCACGGTTACTCCGTCGATGTGGACGGCAGCTTCGGCCCGGCCACGCAGAAGGCCGTCGAGACCTTCCGGGCCAACTACAAGCTGTCGGCCGGCTCCACCGTCGACGCCAGCGTGTGGAAGATCCTGATCCACTTCCACTGATTCCCTGCCCGAACCGAAACCGGCCCCGTCGCATCGTGCGACGGGGCCGGTTCATGTCTGCGGGGGCCCGGAAATCGAGCCCGCGTCAAGGTGAGGGTTCCCGGATGGACCTCGGGGGGGAGCCCATCCGGGAACGCGGGAACACTATCGCGATCTGCCCCACGTGCAACAGCGGTCCGTGTCGTGTCGTTTCGAATAGTGTCCAATTCGTTGCGCCGGACCGGGCCCCCGAACCGGCGGTGTGGTCGGCCCCCGCGGCGGCGCCCGTACGCTTGCCCGGTGGACTTCCCCCGCGCGCTGCGCCGGCTGTGGCGGCACCCGCTGTTCCGGCGGCTGCTGGCGCTGCGGATCGCCACCCAGGCCAGCGACGCCGCGCTCCAGGTGGGCCTCGCGACCTATGTGCTGTTCTCGCCGAACAATCAGCCCGATGCCGGCTCGATCGCGGCGGTGCTGGCGGTCACCTTGTTGCCCTTCTCGCTGGTGGGTCCGTTCGTCTCGGGTGCGCTCGACACCTGGAACCGGCGGCAGGTCTTCGTGATCACCGATCTCATCCGCGTCCTGCTCGCGGCCGGCCTGTGCGCGCTGGTGCTGCTCGGCGGGCGCACGCCGGCCGCGCTGACCGGGTTCTTCGTGCTGGCGCTGCTGGCGCTCAGCATCAACCGGTTCATGATGGCCGGGATGTCGGCGGCACTGACCCACACGGTCGATCGGGACGAGTACCTACTGGCGAGCTCGGTGATGCCGGTCGTCGGCCCGGTGGGCGCGGCGATCGGCGCGGGCACCGCGGGCGCCATCCGGCTGGTCGGTGGGGCGTCGATGCCGGCCTGGCAGGCCGACGCGCTGATCTTCGCCGCGGGCACCGGAGGTTTCGTGATCAGCGTGGTGCTGGCGCTGCGGATTCCCCGCGACGCGCTGGGGCCCGATCATCGGACGGTACGCCGGGGCAGCGGCTCGTGGGCCGGACGCGCCCGGCTGGTGCTGGTCGGCCTCGGCGATGCCGTGCGGCACCTGCGGGAGCGCTCGCCGGCCGGGCTTGGCCTGGTGACGATCTTCGCCCAGCGGTTGGCGTACGGCATGATCACCGTGAGCGTGATCTTGCTCTACCGCAACTGGTTCCACCGCGTCGACGAGGTCGGTCCGGCACTGGCCGGGCTCGGCGTCTGGGTCGGCGCGACCGGTGCCGGATTCCTGCTGGCTGCGGCGGTCACGCCGGTGCTGGCGCGCCGGATCGGGCTGCGGAACACCATCACGTTCATGTTGATCAGCTCCGCCGTGCTGCAGCTCGCGCCGGGTTCGATCATCACCGAGCCGACGCTGGTGGTGGCGGCGTTCGGGCTGGGGCTGGCCGCGCAGGCGCTGAAGATCGGTGTGGACACCTTGGTCCAGGCCCATGTCGAGGACGAGTACAAGGGGCGCGTCTTCGTGCTCTACGACATGGTCTTCAATGTGGCCTTCGTCGGCTCGGCGGTGCTGACGATGCTGCTGTTCCCGGCGGATGGGCACACGATCGCGGGGTTCGTCGCACTGGCGGGGATCTTTGTGGTGATCGCGGTGGCGTTCGCCCTGGCGGCCAACCGGATCGGGCGGGCCCGGTTCGAGGAGGGTACGCCCAGCGACGCACCCGCCTGACCGGGCCCGCAGGTCCAAGAATCAGCGAAGGCGCGCCGCCAGCCAGGGCTCGACCTCGGTCTCGACCGCCCGCGCCGCGTCGGTCTGCGGCGCGGCCTCCAGCCCCGGCTCCTCGGCCAGCGCGTGCGCGACGCCGGGGAGCTCGACCACCCGCGCGTCGGCACCCGCGGCTGTCAGCGCCTCTCCGAGCGCATGGGCCGGGGCGACGAAGCCGTCGGGCTGGTCGGCGCCGCCCACCGCGATCAGTACGGCCGGCACCGCGGCCGCCAGTTCTCCCGCCCGGGCGACGAAGTCCAGGCGGTCCGCCACGGCCTCCGAGGCCGGCGACCAGGCGTACTCCACCCCGAACTCCGCGCTCATCGCCGCAACGACCGGGCGCAACTGTGCCGCGGGCGAGACCAGGACCAGCGCTCGCAGGTCGATGCCCAGCCCGGGCGCCGTCTCGGCGGTCGCAAGCTGCGCCACGGTCGAACCCATCGACCCGCCGAGCAGCGCGACCGGCGGCGCGCCCAGGCGGAGCTGGTCGACCAGCTCCGGCCAGGCGGCTGCCAGGTCGGCGCTGCCCTGCTGGGCGATCGGCCCCTGCAGGTTGAGCACCGCGTCCTCGAAGCCCTTCGCCATCAGCGCCTCCGGTCCGCCCTCGGGCATCCGCGCACCGGTCATCGGAAGCTCCAGGTGGATCCGCCAGGCGTCGAGCCCGGCCAGCGGCAGCGCTGCGGCCATCGCGGCCGGCGAGCGCGGCGGATCCATCAGGTGCCAGGTGATCACCACCGGCGCATCCGCCCGGCGCGTTGCCGGCGGGAGCGCCAGGTACGGTACGCCCCCCGCCACGCCCTCGATGATCTGTGGTCCCGTTGCGGCCATGGATTCGCCCCTCTCGATGAGCTGTACGTTGTCCAGTATAACTGGATGGCGTACAATAAGTCCATGATCACCGAGACGAGTTCTCGCGGACCCGGCGAACGTGCCGGGCTGACCCGCGCCGCCGTGATCGGCACGGCCTCGCGATTGCTCACCGAGCGCGGCGGGCCGGGCGTGTCGATGCGGGCGGTGGCCCGCGAGCTCGGCGTCGCGCCCAATGCGCTCTACAGCCACGTGCGGGACAAGGACGATCTGCTCGACGCCGTGCTGGACGCGTCGCTGGCGGGCATCCGGCCGCCGCGGAAGTTGGCCGACCCGCGTGCCGGGCTGACGACGATCATGAAGCAGAGCTTCGGCACGCTCCTGCGGCACCCCGAGCTGGTGCCGATCTTCCTTGCCCGGCAGGGATCGCGGGGACCGAACGCCGTGCGCCTGGGTGTCGCCATGGACGCCCTGCTGGCACGGGCGGGCGTCGCCGATCCCGATCAGGCCCGGCTCGCGCTGATCACCCACGCGATCGGCACCGCGGCCCTGGTCCGGACCGATGCCGATGCGCCCCTGTCGATCGCACGGGTACGCCGCCTCTTCGAGACGAGCCTCGGCTGGTTGCTGGACGGCATCCTGGGCCATGGGTCGGGAACCGTGCGCGACTGACCCGGGCCACGAATGCGCGCCGCCCGGTCAGGGGCCGATCAGCCGCCCGCTCCGCGAAACCTCGGGATCGGTGCACGCCGCGAGGTTGAAGCAGCACGGCCGCCGGTGCTCGCCGTCGAGTTTGGCGACGGTCTTCTCGATCCTGCTCGCTCGGGTCTTCGCGCTGGCGGTGGCGTTGACCCAGCGCACCCACTCCCAGCGCGCCATCGAGGTGATGTCGCGCCACTTCTCCGCGACCTTGGGCGATGCCGCCGACAGCGCCTCGGCGAGATCGCCGGGCACGTCCGGTTCCGGCCAGTCGCGGGTCGGGACGAGCTCGAACGTTGCCCGGTCCCCCGGGCCCACCCCGGCGCGCCGCTGCAACTCGGCCGGGATCCGCAGCCAGTGCCCGCGCTCGCCATCGGGCTCGACGACCGTGCGGAACTCCTGGTCGCCGAGCGTGCCGGCCACACTCACCTGTCCTCGCGAGGGCAGCTCGGCGCTCGCGTCGGCCGGTAGCCGCGCGAGGGTCTGCGTACCCACGCTCTCCAGCGGCGCGTCGAAGCGCACCACCGTTTGCTGTGCCGACGTCATGGCTCGGTTATACCGCGTTCTCCCCCGGGTGACCATGGCCGACGGTTGCCCTCCGGACTTCGTCTCGCTGTCACCTCGACGTCACGCACCGGTCCTAGTGTCGAAAACGGTAATCACCCGCAGTAACAACTACGAGGAAAACCATGCCCCCCAACCCGAACCCGTCGCCGCTGCGCGCCCGAACAGCGCTTGCCGGCACCGCGCTCGCGGCGCTGGCGCTGTCCCCCGCGCTCGGCGTACCCTCCGCTGCCGACGCGGCACCCGCACCCGCCGATCCGGCCGTGGTCGAGCCGGACACCTACGTCGGCGAGGTCGAGGTGGTACGCGGCGGCGCGGCAAACCCGCGCACGATCAAGGGCACCGTCTTCGACGACACCAACCTCGACTCCCGGCGCAACGCGAACGAGCCCGGAATCGCCGGAGTGACCGTCTCCAACGGCCGCGAGGTCGTCACCACCGATCGCAACGGCCGCTACTCGCTGCCGGTGTTCGACAACATGACCGTCTTCGTCACCCAGCCCGCCGGCTGGCAGGTGCCGGTGGACGAGTTCCAGTTCGCGCAGTTCTCCTACAACCACCTGCCCGAGGGCTCGCCCCCGCTGAAGTACGGCGGCATCGCCCCCACCGGCCCGGTCCCGAAGGCGCTGAACTTCCCGCTGGCCAAGTCCGACGCGACCGCGCTGTCGGAGCAGAGCTGTCCGATCGCGTCCGACACGCAGGTCTACAACATGCTCCAGGTGGGGTACGCCCGCGACGGCGCTGTCGCCGATCTGGCGCAGCGCCGCGACTACGGCGGCTGCGGGATCTTGATGCTGGGCGACAATGTCGGTGACGACCTGTCGCTGTATCCGGCGCTGAAGGACATCTACCGCGAGTCCAACGGCCCGATCCGCGCCGCGATGGGCAATCACGACATGGACTACGACGCCCCCGACCCGTCGCACCGCGTGGACACGTTCCGCGAGAAGATCGGCCCGTCGTACTTCTCCTACGACGTCGGGCAGACCCACTTCGTCGTGCTGGACAGCATCGAGTTCCCGCTGACCCCCGGCAGCCGCAAGTACGCCGAGAAGGTCGACCAGCGCCAGCTCGACTGGCTCGCCAAGGATCTGGCCAAGGTGCCCGCCGATCGCAAGGTGGTGCTGGCCACGCACGCGCCGCTGGTCGATCACCGGCAGGTCGTGCTGGACAACGCCAAGGAGGTCTATGACGTCCTCGGCGACCGCGAGGTCACCGTGATCGGCGGCCACACCCACACGCTGGAGAGCCTGCTGCCGGGCGATCGCCGCGCCGAGTGGGCAGAGGCCGGGATCGAGGAATTGCCGCAGCACCAGTTGATCGCCGGCGCGGTGTCGGGCGATTGGTACTCGGGCGGCCTCGACGAACAGGGCCTGCCCTATGCGTTCATGGTCGACGGCGCGCGCCCCGGGGTGATGACGCTCGACATCGACGGCACCGAGCTGCGGGAGCGCTACACCGTGCGCGGTGAGGCAGACGACCTGCAGCTCGCGCTCGGCGTGAACTCGCCGCGCTGGCGGGAGTGGGCCGAGCAGACCAAGGCGTGGCGCGACGGCGGCAAGAAGGGCGACGCGCCCAACCTCGGCGACCCGCGAGCGGTGCCGGCCGATCAGCTCGACGAGACCTGGCTGACCGCCGACTTCTACGCCGGATCGACCGCGGCGAAGATTGAGGTGTCGGTCGACGGTGGCGACGCCGTGGCGGCGAAGCACACCCAGCCGGGGAAGGGCGAGGCGCTGAACCAGGGCTGGGAGTACTCCGATCCGTTCGCCGCGACCCGCAACCTGCTCACCTCGGGCAGCATCACCCAGGCCAGCGGCCATCTGTGGCGGCTGCCGCTGAGCAGCGACCTCGAGCCGGGTACGCACAGCGCGAAGGTGGTTGCCACCGACGCCTACGGTCGCCAGTTCACCGACACCATCCGGTTCACCGTGCAGGACTGATCAACGGTTGCCGATCATCCTGCGAGTGGCAATCCGGTTGATGATCATCGGTGCGTGAATCATCCGAGCAGGGGCCCGGTCCGACGTCGTTCGGGCCGGGCCCTTCCCGCATCGGCGTACCCGCCACCGGCGCCGCGTACCCCCGCACCCGCGAACCCAACCGGCACCCGCGAGCGATACTCAGCCCGAACCTGCCGATTCAGCCCGCGGATCCAGGTACGCCCGCCCATCCGCGAACCCAACCGGCACCCGCGAACCCAAACGGCACCCGCGAGCGATACTCAGCCCGCACCTGCCGACTCAGCCCGCGGATCCAGGTACGCCCGCCCATCCGCGAACCCAACCGGCACCTGCGGGCCCAACCGGCACCTGCGGGGCCCAACCGACACCCGCGAGCGATACTCGGCCCGCACCTGCCGGTTCGGTTCGCGGCTGCGGGTTGCTCAGGCGTCGATCCGGGCCCGGCGTACCTGCTTTGCGGTGATCAACAGGCCGATCGCCGAGAGCACGCCGCCGAGGGCGATGTAGACCGAGATCCCCGCGCTGGCCCCGCCGAACGCGGCCAGCAGTGCGGTCGCGAGCGACGGCGACAGGCCACCGCCGAGCACGGCGCCAAGGTTGTAGGAGAGGGCGACCCCGGAGTAGCGGTACTCCGGCCGGAACAGGCTGACGTAGTAGGCCGCCATCGGCCCGAAGACGAAGCTCAGGCCGATGTAGCCGATGATCACCGCCAGATAGAGCAGCCCCAGGTTGCGGGTGTCGATCAACCAGAAGTACGGGAATGCCCACGCAACCTGGAAGATCGCGCCGATCAGCATCACCCGGACCAGCCCGAAACGATCCGCGAGCGCGCCGGCCACGAACACGGTGATCATCATCCCGACCGAGCCCCACAGACCGCTCATCAAGATGTCGGTACGCCCCATGCCGAGCTGCTGCGTGCCATAGGCGACGGTGAAGGAGTTGATGATGAAGATGAACAGGTTGAACCCGAGGTTGACCAGGATGCCGCCGAGCACCAGCGGCAGGGCGGTGGCGAAGACGCCGGCGATCGGCACCCGGCGCACCCGCGATTCGGCCGCCAGCTTGCGGAACACCGGGCTTTCGGCGACCCCGAGCCGCACGTAGATGCCCACCGCGATCAGCACCGCCGAGGCCAGGAACGGGACCCGCCAGCCCCAGTCCAGGAAGGCCGGCCCGGTGGCTGCGGAGACGATCTGGAATGCGCCGATCCCGAGGATGGACCCGATCGGCGAGCCGGCGGTGACGAACGCTCCGTAGAAGGCCCGGCGGCCGCCCGGGGCGTGCTCGGTGACCATCAGGAATGCCCCGCCCTGTTCGCCGCCCATGAAGAATCCCTGCAGGATCCGCAGGGCGACGAGCAGGATCGGGGCGAGTACGCCGACGCTGGCATAGGTCGGCAGCAGCCCCATCGCCACCGTGCAGGCGCCGGTGGCGACGAGCGAGACCACCAGCATCGTCCGGCGGGAGAAGCGGTCGCCGAAGTGGCCGAAGGCCAGGGCACCGAGCGGGCGGGAGGCGAAGCCGGCGCCGAAGACCAGGAAGGACTGCAGCGTACCGATCAGTGGTTCGGACTCGGGGAAGAACAGCCGCGGGAAGACCAGCCCGGCGGCCAGGCCGAAGATCAGGAAGTCATACAGCTCGATGCTGGTGCCGAAGGCGCTGGCGGCCGCCACCCGCCGCATCTGCCGCGGCGGCGTCGGCGCAGCGGTGGTGTCGTGGGTCATGATCTCTCCTGGCGGTGGGCCTGCGCGGCCATCGCGCGGGCGCCGGGTCATTGTCGCGCCTGCGCCGCTCTCGGGGCGCCGAATATCGCATCGCGGCGCGTCGACCCAGCCCGAGCCGCACCAATCTGGCGCTCGACAACGGCCGGCCGATCGCTGGTCGCGCCACCACGGCCTGCGCCTGCCGTGCCACGCGCGCGCGAGTCAGATCGGTGCGGTTCGCCAGCGGGCCCGGCAGGCACACGCAGCCCGGCAGGTACCTGAGCGAGCGTCCGAACGGCGGGCCTGCGCAGCGGCGGGAGCTCGGCACGGCAGGATCGGGGGCATGACCCTGGGTGAGGACTGGCGGCAGCGGATCCGCGAGGAGCTGCCGGCGGCGATCGAGCTGCGCCATCGGGTGCACGCCGATCCGCGGCTCAGCGGCGACGAGGCGGATACGACCGAGCTGGTGACCGAGGCGCTGCTGGCGCCCGCGGGCGACGACGCGGGCCCCGGCGATCCGGGGGTCGTGACCGCGACCACCGGCCGGCTGCTGCGGATCCCGACGGCGGGTACGCCGAGAGGTGCCCCGGTCGTGTTGCGCAGCGAGCTCGACGCGCTGCCGATCGACGAGCGCACGGGCGCGCCCTATGCGGCGACCAACGGCGCGATGCACGCGTGCGGTCACGATGTGCACCTGGCGGCGACGGTCGCGGTGGCGCGGGCCGCGCGGACCCTGCCCCTCCCGCTGCCCCTGCAGGTACTGCTGCAGCCGCGGGAGGAGTCGCTGCGCTCCGGAGCCCGCGATGTGTTGGACGAGGGCTTCGGGTCGGACTTCGGCGCGATCATCGGCGCGCACGTGCAGCCGCGACTGCCGGCCGGCCGGTACGGGGTCGCACCGGGCGCGGTGAACGCCGGTGTCGGCGACTTCGAGGTGCTGATCGAGGGCCGCGGCGGGCACAGCGCGTACCCGCACACCGTGGCCGATCCGGTCCTGGCCCTGGCCGCGGTGATCACCGCCAGCCAGCAGATCAGTGCCCGCCGGATCGACCCGACCTCCGGCAGCGTGTTGATGATCACGATGGTGGAGGCGGGCAGCGCGCCGAATGTGGTGCCGGAGACCGCGCGCGCGATGGGTACCTATCGGTTCATGAGCGAGGAGGACCGGCTGCAGATCGAGAAGGCGCTGACCGAGATCGTCGGCGCATCGGCGGCCGCCCACGGTACGCGGGGCACCGTGCGCTATCTGGATGCCGAGCCGACCTTGATCAACGACCCGCGGCTGGCATCGGGCGCGGCCGCCCTGTTGGCCTCGGCCGGCCGCGATGTCGATCGCCGCTGGCGGTCCTTCGGCTCGGACGACTTCGCCTATTTCGGCCGGGAGGTCCCGTCGTTGATGATCTTCGTCGGCACCGGCGAGGCCGGCGGCGGCCTGCACGATGCGAGGTTCCTGCCGCCAGACTCCGTGATCATCGATGTCGCCGACGCTCTGGTGGCAGGCTATCTGGCGGCCGTGAACAACGGAGCGGGCCCGGGTGATCCCCCGGGTCGAGACCTGATGGGCGGCCCGAGTTGATCGCCCCTGCCGGGTGAGTCCTTCCTGGGGCGTCGTGGTGGGCCTAACTGGACTTGAACCAGTGACCTCTGCCTTATCAGGGCAGCGCTCTAACCGTCTGAGCTATAGGCCCGCGCGCCGCAAAAGGCTAGCCCATCGCGCCGGGCCGGCCAAATCGTCGCGCGGTCGCCCCGGGGGCAGCAGAGTCGGTCCGGCTGCACTGTTGAACCGGACCGACCTGGTCTCACGATAGCTGCCGCGAGGGCAAATCGCTGCCGGTCAGGCGCCGGGCAGGCCCCGGCGCTCGATCACATAGCTCGCGACGGCGGCGAGCTTGATGTTCGCCCGTTGCGAGTACGCCCGGATCAGCTCGAACGCCCGGCCCGGATCGACATCGAACTGCGCCATCACGATCCCCTGCGCCACCCCGACGCGGTGCTGGGCCGCGATGGCACGATTGAGATTCTCCTCGCGGCGGGCATTCAGGACCGCAACCGACGCATGCAGGGCGAAGACCGCGGCCAGGTCGGCCAGGTCATCGGAGAACACGCTCGGCAACGGCGAGAAGAGGTTGAGCGACCCGATCGGTTCGCCGCCGGGCGCCAGCAGCGGCGCCGAGAGCGCCGAGCGCCAGCCCAGCTCGACCATCCGCCGCGACCAGCTCGCCCAGCGAGGCTCGTCGCAGAGATCCGCGCTGATCCGGAACTCCGGTTCGAGCGCGGAGTCGATGCAGGGCCCCTCGTTCAGCTCGTTCTGCAGATGCTCGGCGCGCTCCGCGGACTCGTCGGTCGCCCAGGCCGTGACCAGCCGCCCGCGCTCGTGCAGGAAGATCCCGCCACCGTCGCCGCCCAGGGTGCGCTGCGCGGCCGCCGTCACGGCCTCCAGCGTGGTGCCCAGATCGGGCTGTTGGCTGAGGTCGACCGCCAGCTCGGCGAACTCTTCCGCACGGCCGCCCTCGTCGTCGAGGAGCTCCCTGGCGCGGGTAGTGATGTCATCACTCACCGGTTGAGCGTACCCCCGAACTGATCGCGCGTCCTCAGTCCTCGGCGAGAGTGACCTCCAGACCGCCGAGGACGGTCGCGGAGATGTTGTAGAGGAAGGAGAACAGCGTCGCCAGGGCGGTGAAGATCACCACATTCAGCGCCGAGATCACGGCGGCCGCGCCGAGCACCCGCCGGAAGTCGAGAACCTGCTTGATGTCGAACTGGTTCGGATCGTTCGGCGACGACACGACCTGGCTCACCGAGGTGTTGATCGCATCGAACAGGCCCGACGTCTCCAATACGCCGTAGACCGCCGCGGTCGCCACGACCAGCATGATGCCGGCGGCGATCGAGAACAGGAACGCGGTCTTCATCACCGACCACGGGTCGAGCCGGGCGAGCCGCAGGCGCGCCTTGCGGGTACGCCGCGCCGCGCCGAACTGCGACGCGCTCGTCACGCTGCTCGCGGTGCCGGCGCTGCCCGAGCGCGGACGGGCCGGGGCCGAGGAGGCCGAAGCCGCCGTGCGCTGGCTCGGCAGCCGGGTGGTCTGGTCGGTGGCGGGCTGTCGGGTCGCCGGAGCGAGCGCCCCGTTGCCGCGCGCCTGCTGCGGCGAGGCCGTCCCGTTGCGTCCCGCGGTGCCGCTCGGCGGCACCGCCGCGGCGGCGCGACCAGTGGCAACAGGGCCGCCGTTGCCGCCGGCCGGACGAGCCGATCCGGACGTATCGTTACCGGCCTTGTCGTTCCCGGCGTTCTTGGCCGCGTTGCCAGCCGCGCCCTGGGTGGGCTTGCTCGGCGGCCGCCAGCTCTGCGTCGTCCGACCCTGCGGCTTGCGCTCGGCGGTGGTCGTCGTGCCGGTGCCCGCCCGGCCGTTCTGACCCGGCGCCGTCCCGTCGTTGCGCGGAGGCTGTCCGTCGGCGCGCGTGGGCGAGTCCGAGCGTCCCATGATCCGGTCGGCGCGGCTGACCGCCTCCGCCGAGCCGGAACCGGCGCGCCCGCCGCTCGTCTGATTGCCGTTGGTCACTGCTCAGTCTCCTCCGCTGCTGCGGTGTCATCGGGCGAATCGCTAGCGACACTACCCGTCCCCGAACCACCATCATGCGTCACGGCGCCGGATTCCGTCGATTCGCCCGCGGTCTGACCAGCATTGTCCCCCGCGACACCCTCGTCGGACCCGTCGGCGGCAGGCGTGTCGGCCACCCCGGCCTCCTGGGCCTCCGCGGTCTGCTCGGGGTTGACGGCGATCCGGGCGACGCGGTCGTCGCCGCGTACCCCGACGAACTTCACGCCCATCGTGTCCCGGCCCTTGACCGGCACCTCGGCCACCGCCGAGCGGGTGATCTGTCCGCTGTTCTTGATCGCCATCACCTCGTCCGCATCGCGGACCACCAGACCGCCGACGAGCTCGCCGCGGTTCTCGTTCAGCTTCATCGCCTTGATCCCCAAGCCGCCGCGACCCTGCTG
The DNA here is from genome assembly GCF_054073625.1 of Naumannella huperziae. NCBI lineage: Bacteria > Bacillati > Actinomycetota > Actinomycetes > Propionibacteriales > Propionibacteriaceae > Naumannella > Naumannella huperziae. The sequence continues at coordinate 552,819 of NZ_JBSXPH010000001.1, forward strand.
GCGGTACGCCGAGACGGGCGTGCGCTTGGCGTACCCGGAATCGGTGACGGTGAACACGAAGCGATCGTCCTCGGGGGTGTCGGCATCGATCACCGACATCGACAACAGCTCGTCGCCGTCGCGGAACTTCATCCCGGTGACACCGGAGGTCACCCGCCCCATCGGCCGGAGCTGATCGGCCGCGGCGGCGAAGCGGATCGCCTGGCCCTTCTTCGAGATCAGCAACACGTCGTCGTCGTCGCTGACCAGCCCGGCGCCGATCAGCTCGTCGCCCTCGTCGCGGAAGTTGAGCGCGATCAGCCCGGCCTGGCGCGGCGAGTCGTACGCCTCCAGCGGGGTCTTCTTGACCAGGCCGTTGCGGGTGGCGAGCAGCAGGTACTGCGCGTCGTCGTAGCCGCGCAGCGTCAGCACCTGCGTGATGTGCTCGTCCGGCAGGAAGGACAACAGCCCGGCGACGTGGCCGCCGCGCGCGTCGCGGGAGGCCTCGGGCAGTTGCCACACCTTCGCCCGGTAGACCCGGCCCAGGTTGGTGAAGAACAGCACCCACTGGTGATTCGACGTGGCGAACAGGTGCGCCACCTCGTCGTCGGCCTTCAGGGTGGCCCCGCGCACGCCCTTGCCGCCGCGCTTCTGCACGCGGTACGCATCGGTCGCGGTGCGCTTGGCGTACCCGCCGTGCGTGATCGTGACGATCACGTCGGAGTCGGGGATGAAGTCCTCCTCCGACATGTCTCCGCTGGCGGCGATGATCTTGGTACGCCGCTCGTCGCCGTACTTGTCGACGATCTCGCGCAGCTCGTTGCCGACGATCTCGCGCTGCCGCTCCTCCGAGGCGAGGATGGCCCGGAAGTCGGCGATCCGCTCCTCGATCTCGGCGAGCGTGTCGACGATCTTCTGTCGCTCCAGCGCGGCCAGGCGGCGCAACTGCATGTCGAGGATCGCGGTGGCCTGGATCTCGTCGATCTCCAGCAGCGCCATCAGCCCGGTGCGCGCCTCGTCGGTGTTCGGGCTGCGCCGGATCAGCGCGATCACCTCGTCGAGCGCGTCGAGCGCCTTGACCAGGCCGCGGTAGACGTGCGCCTGCTCCTCGGCCTTGCGCAGCCGGTAGCGGGTGCGCCGCTGGATGACGTCGATCTGGTGGGCGACCCACAGGCTGATGAACTGGTCGAGCCGCAGCACCCGGGGCACGTCGTCGACCAGCGCCAACATGTTGCAGCCGAAGGTGTCCTGCAGGGCGGTGTGCTTGTAGAGGTTGTTCATCACCACCCGCGGCTGCGCGTCCCGCTTGAGCACGAAGACGAGGCGGGTGCCGGTGCGCGCGGAGGTGTCGTCGCGGATGTCGGCCAGGCCGGTGAGCTTGCCCGAGTTGACCAGCTCGGCGATCTTGAGCATCAGATTGTCGGGATTGGTCATGTAGGGCAGCTCGGTGGCGACGATCTGCTGACGCCCCTTGCTGTCCTCCTCGATGTCCATCACCGCGCGCATGATCACCGAGCCGCGACCGGTGCGGTACGCCTGCTCGATGCCCGAGCGCCCGACGATGGTGGCGCCGCCGGGGAAGTCCGGGCCCTTGACCCGCTCCATCGCCGCCTCGAGCAGCTCCTCGGGCTCGGCGTCGGGGTGGTCGAGCGACCACTGCACCGCCTCGGCGACCTCGCGCAGGTTGTGCGTCGGGATGTTCGTCGCCATGCCGACCGCGATGCCGGTCGAGCCGTTCACCAGCAGGTTCGGGAAGCGCGCCGGCAGGACGACCGGCTCGGTGTCCTTGTTGTCGTAGTTCGGCTTGAAGTCGACGGTGTCCTCGTCGATGTCGCGGACCATCTCCATGGCCAGCGGCGCCATCTTGCACTCGGTGTAGCGCATCGCGGCGGCCTTGTCGTTGCCGGGCGAGCCGAAGTTGCCCTGGCCGCTGACCAGCGGGGCGCGCATGGCCCAGTGCTGCGCGAGGCGTACCAACGTGTCGTAGATCGCCGAGTCACCGTGCGGGTGGTACAGACCCATCACCTCGCCGACGACGCGGGAGCACTTGTTCCAGCCGCGGTCCGGCCGGTAGCCGCCGTCGTACATCGCATAGATCACCCGGCGGTGCACCGGCTTGAGGCCGTCCTTCACGTCGGGCAGCGCGCGGCTGACGATGACGCTCATCGCGTAGTCGAGGTAGGAGCGCTGCACCTCGACCTGGAGGTCGATCTGATCGGTCCGCTGGGTCAGATTGCCCGTCGAGATCTCGTCGTTCGTCGCCTCGTCGGGGGTCTCGTTGCCGGGGTCGTCCGGGCCCATCGGGGTGTCCGTCATGCTCGATGATCCTCGTTTCTCCCGGGCACTTCAACGGCGCTCCGGGGGCGGGTACGCAATCCGGTCCATGATATCGCCTGAGCCCGCCAAACCGCGGATCTGCGAGCTCGGACACCCGCCGTGATCTGGCTCGCGCAGCCGGAGGCGCGTCCGGGGTCGGCAGGTCTTGAGCGATCGAACTCGCTACCGCTACGATCGGTCCATTCGATAATACAAAGGTATTTTCGATATTTCAAAGGATCATCATGCGCCTACGCCGCCTTGCCGCAGCAACAATCCTCGCCACGATCCTGATCACCGGCACCGCGCCGCATGCGAACGCGGCGGGATCGCTCACCTGGTGGATCGCAGACTCATCGGTGAACGTCTTCTACAGCGAGCCGGCGCGCTCGCAGAAGGCGTCGCTCGTCATGGCGCGCAACGAATACGAGTCGTTCCAGGTCGTCCTCAAGTCCGACGCGGCCAATACGATCACCTCGGTGACCAGTTCCGCGCTGACCGCGGGCACCAACCAGATCGCGGCAAGCAACGTCCGGACGAACTACGTGGAATACGTCCAACTGGAGAGCAACAGCAACACCGCGGTCGGGGATGGTTCGGAATGGCGCTATCCGACGATGGCCGCCAACGCGCCGGGATGGTTCCCCGAAACGCTGTCCAACGACGCCTCGATCGGCCTCCAGGCGAACACCCCGCGGCCGATCTGGGTCACCGTGTATGCGCCGGCAGCCGCCGAACCGGGCCAGTACCGCGGCCAGTTGACCGTCAACACGACCGCGGGGGCGCTCACGATCCCCTACTCGGTCGAGGTAGGCGCAGCAACGCTGCCGAGCCCGGGAAAGAGTGCCTACACCACCCTGATCCATCAACAGATCGTCGGAGCCTGGTACAACACGACGACCGCCACCAACCACGCCAGCGATCCCATCACCGCGTTCTATGGCTACGAGCGCTGGACACCGCAATGGTGGACGATCGTGGGGAAGATGGCCGACACGATGAAGGAGACGCGGGTCAACGGCATCTTCATCAACAGTCCCGCGCTGCTGCTCGACGGCGGCACCACCCTCGACCCGGCGACCGGCAAGTACACCTTCAACTGGAGCAGGTTCGACCAGTACGTGCAGTACTACCTGGACCGCGACATGGTGAAGGTGCTCGAGGGCGTTGCCATCGGCCATCCAGACCCGACCCAGAACGCCGGCGTCAACTATCTCACCTATGTGCTGCAGCGCGACGCCGCCGGACGCCTGACCACCGGGCTGTCCCCCGTCGACTCCACGACCGGTCGCAATTGGATCGACCAGTACCTGCCCGCCCTGTTCGACCACCTGCGACAGAAGGGGTGGTACAAGCTGTGGTACCAGCAGGTCGCGGACGAGCCGGACACCGCCAACAGCCAGCAGCAGTACGCCTACTTCATGAGCAAGCTTCGCGCCGTCGCGCCCGACGTCCCGGCCGGTGACGCGAGCTGGAGTCTCGGTGCACACAGCTATGCCGTCTCCCAGGGTGCGAACGTCGTGGTTCCGACGGTCGACACCTATGAGGCCAACCGGTCGTCCTACGACGCGATGCGGTCCAAGGGGGTCAAGACCTGGGTGTACAACATGTGCTGCTCGGGCACCCACGGCTACTACGCGATGAACCGGTTCGTGGACAGCAAGGTCTACGAGGGGCGCGTTCTGCCGTGGGCAAGCTTCAAGTACGGCGTGACCGGATATCTGCACTGGGCGTGGAACTTCTGGACCCCCGGCATCGGCAGCACCAAGTCCTTCGACACCATGACCGACCCGCAGTACGGCGTGGGTGGGACGGCGAACGCCTTCAAGGGAGACCAATACATCGTCCATCCGGACACGAAGAACACTTCGATCAAAGCGACAATCCGCTCCCAGTCGCAACGCGACGGCGCCGAGGACTACGAACTGCTGGCACTCGCCGCCAAGGTCGATCCGGCTGCGGTGAAGGCACTGATCGACCGCGTCGCGCCGTCCTACAACCCCGCCGACCGGCCCTACGACATCGGCAACCTCCGTGCCGCCCGCGACGAGCTGGTCCGGCTGGCATCCGGCACCGCGCTGCCCGGGACGGCATCCCTGAACGGCGACACGATGGCAGAACTGGTGCAGGTCGCGGCCGACGGGACGACGCGCGCCTGGCTGAACGGGTCACCGACCGTCGAGAGCTCCTACACGGGAAGTCCGCTGCAGATCGCTACGGGGGTCACCGACCCGCGTCGACTGCGCTTCGCCGATCTCGACGGCGACGGTCGAACCGAGCGGATCATGATCAACTCCGACGGTACGATCGACGCCTGGTGGAACGCCTCGGCGACCGTGACCAAATCATTCGTCGGTACGCCGACACGCATCGCCAGCGGCTTTGCCGACCCGGCACGGGTTCGGTTCGCCGATCTCGACGGCGACGGCCGAGCGGAGTTGATCAACGTCGAAACCTCGGGAACCATCCGGGCGTGGTGGAATGCCACGGACACGGTCGCCGGCTCCTTCGTGCACGGCCCGCTGGAGGTCGGCTGGGGTTTCAACGACCCGGGCCGCGTGCAGTTCGCCGACCTGAACGGTGACAAACTCGCCGACCTGATCAACGTGAACAGCAACGGCACGATCAGCGGCTGGCGCAATCAGACCGCGACGGTGGCCAACTCCTTCAAGGATCCGAGCACCGTGATCGCGTCCGGCTTCACTGACCCGACCAGGGTTCGGTTCGCCCAGCTCGACCATGATCAGCGCGCGGAGCTGATCAACATCGATTCATCGGGAAACATCCGTGCCTGGTGGAACGCCTCGTCGACGTTTGCCTACATCTATCCCTATGATCCTCAGGTGATCGCCTCCGGCTTCTCTGATCCCGGTCGGGTCCTGTTCGGGTGAGCAGGACCCTGCGTACCGATCGGATCCGGGCGATCCACACAGCCCGGGTCAGCCCCACGGTGCGCCCGGAGTTGCTCGTCTCGGGAGCTCGCGGTAGCCACGACCGCTCGGACTTCCTGCTGGTACGCATCGTCACCACCGCGGGGATCGAAGGCATCGGCGAGGTGAGCGGCACGCTGTTGTGGAGCGGAGAGGATTCGACCACCGCTGAGCACGTCATCGGCCGCGCCTTGGTTCCGGCACTGATCGGACAACCGCTGGTGCCGGTGGCCGCGCTCGAGGCGCGGATGGATCGCGCCCTGGCCGGCAATCCGTTCACCAAGGCCGGTGTCTCCATCGCACTCTGGGACGCCTACGCCAAGTCGCTCGACGTGCCGCTTGCGGTGGCACTCGGCGGGCCGATGCGTACCGAGGTGGCGATCAAGTGTTCGCTGAGCGGCAACGGTGGACGGCTGCGTACCGGACTCGCCCGAGCGCAGGAGTCCGGTTTTCGCGCGTTCAAGATCAAGATCGGGCTCGATGTCGATTCCGACGTCGAGCGGATGGCCGAGCTGCGGGCCCTGGTCGGCCCCGACACAATGATCGGCCTGGATGCCAACGGGGGTTACAGTCGGGCCGACGCCCGCCGGGCCGGAGAGCGCCTGCTTGAGTTCGGTCCCGCATTCTTTGAGCAACCGGTGGCTCCGGCCGACCTGGTCGGCATGCGGGACCTGCGCGGGCTCGGCATCCCCGTCGTTGGTGACGAGACCGTGTTCGGCTCCGAAGACCTGATGGCCGCCATCCGCGCGGACGCGCTCGACGTGGTCAGCCTCTACGTCGGTAAGAGCGGCGGGCCGGGCCGGGCCGTCACCATGGGTCGCATCGCGCACGCCGCGGGTGTCGACATCGTGATCGGGTCCAATGGCGAACTCGGGGTCGGTGCGGCCGCGCAGCTCCACGTGGCCTGTGCCCTGGAGGCGCTCGGCGCCATCCCTTCGGACATCATTGGCGCGGCCTACTACGACAGCGACGTCGTGCGGATCGGGATCAACACGGACGGCGTCCGGGCCAGGCTCGGCGACGCCCCCGGGCTGGGAGTCGTACTCGATGATCACCTGTCTGCGCGGCTGCGAGACGGGTCCAGCGAACAGGGAGTCCGGTAGATGGCCTCACCGGCGGGGGGTCCCGCAGAACTGGGCCGGTTCCCAACGGGTCCTACGAACTATTCTTTCGCCATGTCGGTTGCCGATTCCCCCTCCCCTTCAGCGGCTCGTACCCTCAATATCCTCGAGGCGCTCGTGCACGCTGGCGACGGCCTGACACTGACCGCGCTGGCCAAGGCGGCCGATGTCCCGATCGCGACCTGTGCCTCAATCGCGTACACGCTGGAGATGCGCGGATACGCCGCGCGCAAGGTCGTCGGACGCAGTCACTTCTGGCGGGCGACCCTCGGGCTGTACGGACTCGCCACCCGCCTGGTTCGCGATGTCGACCTGGCATCGGTTGCGCAGGCCGAGTTGCAGCAGCTGGCCGACGAACTCGAGATGCCCGTGCACATCGGAGTGCTCAGTGGCGCCTCCGTGGTCTACATCGCCAAGGCGGCGCCGAAGGGCTTCATCCAGTTCGACACCTACCCGGGAAAGATGGCGCCATACAACCTGACGGCGCTCGGCAAGGCGATCGCCGCGCACCTGGACACCGAGCGCCTTGAGCCGCTGTTGGCACAGCTGCGCCAGGGCGACGGGCCCGGGGCGCTGCCGCCAAAGCGGGAAACCTTCCTCCGCCAGTTGAGCGAGGTACGCGACCTCGGGTACGCCGTGGAGCGTGAGGAGGAGCAGGCGGGCATTTCCTGCGTTGCCGTTCCGTTCTTCGACGCCGAGGGCTCGGCGGCGGGATCTGTGGGCGTCACCGGCTTCGAGAGCTCCCTCACCGGCGATCCCTTCGAGCGCGCAGTGGCGGGCCTGCGCGTGATCGCCCGCATCGTCTCCGACCAGCTCGGGCACCACTCGTCGCAGCCCGGTCAGCCGGGCAAGATCTCGGTCGGTTGACCTTGCGCGGCGTTTCGCGCCGACGCTAACATCACGTTCAATACTGAGGAAATCAATTCGAAATAACGAAAGTTGATCCATGCTTCGGATCGCCCTCGTCGGGCTGGGCCAGATCGCGCGAGCGGCACACCTGCCCGCGATCGCCCGCCATCCCGCCGTCGAGTTGGTCGCCGTGGTGGAGCCCGAGCCGACGGTGCGCGCCGCGGTTGCCGCGGAGCACTCCGCTGCACGTCCCGATGGCGGACCGGTCGAGGCGTACCGGAGCCTCGACGAAGCGCTCGCCCGCGACGACGTGGCTGGCGTGGTCCTCGCGACGCCTCCGTGGGTTACGCCGGCACTGGTGATCGCGGCCGCTCGGGCGGGCCGTTATGTGCTTGCCGAGAAGCCGGTTGCCACATCCGTGGCCGAAGCGGCCGCGTACGACGAGCTGACGCCGTCCGAGGTTCGGCGCGTCCAGGTCGGACTGACCTATCGGCATGATCCGGCCATGCAGCGGTTGCGCGAGGTGATCACGAGCGGGGTCCTCGGTGACCGGCTGCTGGTCCGCGCTCACATCTACGACGAGGCGCGGACACGAGACCGAGCGCACACGGCCCTCATCGAGCGCACCCTCCGGCACGGCAGCCCCGTGGTGCACGAGGGGTCCCACGTCTTCGACTGGCTGAGTTATCTCCTTGACGCCGAGCCGATCCTCCACGATGCCTGGTCACATCCGACCCGCGACGGCCTGGGCGCGCCCAACCTCATCGGCGGTCGGCTCGACTACGGCGGCGTCCCCGCACTGGTCGAGTTCGGATGGCTGACCGATGCGCTGCCGGCGACCTCCCTGACAGTGATCGGCGATCACGGGCTGGCCAGCCTGGACGGTGCAACCTTCGCCCTGACCGTCACCACCGCCGCCGGCTCCGAGGAGTACGCCCCGACAGGAGATCGCGTCGCCCGCTGCTTCGACCGTCAGCTCGCGCGGTTCGTCGAACTCGCCACCGGCGTCACCGACCAGCCGCAGCCGGGGCTGGCCGAGGGCCGCCGCGCGCTGACGATCAGCCATCAACTGGCGTTGCTCGCCGAGCGATCCGTGCTCACACCCGCGGTGGAACAGCCGTGAGCGTCGTGGAGTGGGCCGCCTGCGACCGCGCGACCCTGGCGGACCTGCTGCCCAACGCGCTTGTGATCGTCCCGCTGGGAGCTGTGGAACAGCACGGCATTCACCTGCCCACCGGAACCGACTTCATGATCACCCGCGCGCTCGCCCGGGCCGCCGCGGATCACGCCGCCGAGTCCGGTGGGAGCTTCGTGATCGCTCCTCCGCTCTGCATCGGCGCATCCGATCATCACCTCCCGTTCGGCGGAACCCTCTCGGTTCGCGCGGAAACCCTGTTGACGGTGATCACCGATCTGCTTGCCTCGATCGCCGGGGCAGGCGCCACACGGGTGCTTCTGCTCAACGGGCACGGGGGGAACTCAGGCATCTGCCAGGCCGCGGCCGGCGCCGCGGCCGCCCGCAGCGAGCTGAGTGTCACTCACATCGATTACTGGCGCGCCCTCGACCGGTCCGGCGAACCGGACGATCCCCCGGTGCCCGGTCACGCCGGCGCGTTCGAAACCTCGATCATGCTTGAGCTGCGACCGGACCTGGTACGCCGGGCGCCACATCGCCCGGACCCGCCCGCAGCCACCAACCCGATCGTCGCCGGCCCGGGGATGGAGACTCACAGCCGCGCGGCCTGGGCCGAGATCGACGGATACAGCGACCATCCGGACCGCGCCAGTCGGGCGGCCGGCGCGACCTATTGGCGGGATCTGATCACCGCATTGTCGACCCGGTTCGGTGTCCTGGCGCCATGATCGACTTCCACACGCACACCCCGATCTGGCGCGGCACGTCCTGGCTCGGCGGAACGACCTTCAGCGCCGATGACTTCATCGATTTCATGGATACCTGCGGCATCGATCGTGCAGTCGTGCTCAGCCATGACGGCCTGTTCGACTCAACCCCCGAGGCCAACGACGATCTGGCCCGATTCGTCGCTCAGTATCCTGACCGGCTGATCGGCTTCGGCACCTACAGCCCACGCAAGCCGTCCGCGGCCGCGGAAATCGAGCGGACGTTTACCGAGTTGGGGCTTCGCGGGGTGAAGCTACACCCGTGGCTACAGGGATTCAGCGTCCACGAAGTCGCGCTGGACCCGATCCTGGAGGTTGTCGCCACGCACAACGGTCTGGTGCTCTGCCACGACGGGACGCCGCCCTACGCGACGCCGACCCAGATCGCCACCCTGGCGAGGCGGCACCCGAACGTGCCGATCATCCTGGGCCACGGCGGCCTCCACGACCTCTGGCGCGAGGCATTGATCTGCACCCAGGACACCGAGAACCTCTACCTGTGCATCTGCGGCACACCGCCCTACGCAGCCAGGACGATCTTGGATCGGGCGCCGGCGCACAAGGTGCTGTTCGGCACTGATGCCGGCCTGTCGGACAAGGCAAGCCAGGACTTCGCCGTGGCACGGATCCGAGAGATCGATGAGTGGGGTGTCACACCCGAGCAACGGCAGGCAATGCTCGTGGACAATCCGCGCCGTCTGCTGGAGAAGAGCACCCGATGATCGTCGACGTCCACACCCACACCCCGACCCACGAGCGCGAGGTCCCGAACGCGGAGCTCCGAAGCTACGACGCCTGGCGTACCGATCGCGCGGTGATCACCTCCAACAGCTGGGCCGACTTCGATGCCGCCGCCGATGCCGCCGATGTCGCGATCGTGTTCAACATCGCGGTCGACGATCCGGTGTCCTCGACCGGCCTGGACTACCCGCCGGAGAGGACGAACGTCGCGACGGCCGAGTACGTCGCAGCGCGACCCGACAAGCGGATCGGCTTCATGTCGGTGAATCCCATGGCGCCCGACGTCTGGGAACAGGTGGAGGAGGCGCGCTCGCTCGGTTTGCTCGGAGTCAAGCTCGGCGCCAACTACCAGGAGTTCGACCCGCTCGGGGACGCGGCGATGCAGTTCTACCGGTACTGCGAACGGGAGGGGCTGCCGATCCTGTTCCACCAGGGCGCGTCCCCGATCCGGCACGCTCCGCTGCGCTACACGTTCCCACTGGTGACCGACGAGATCGCGATCGCCTGCCCGGAGCTGCGCATCGTGATGGCGCACATGGGACACCCCTGGGCGCGCGAGACAGTCGTGACGATCCGCAAGCACCCGCACGTGTACGCCGACGTCTCCTCGATCTACCTGCGCCCGTGGGTGTGTTATGAGTCGTTGCTGTATGCCGTCGAGTGGGGCGCGGCGGGAAAGCTGCTGCTCGGCTCGGACTTCCCCATCGCCACCACGGCCGAAGCCATCGCCGGACTGCGCGCGGTGAACGACATCGTCGAGGGGTCACGATTGCCGCGGATCCCGGCCGAGGTGATCGAGAAGATCATCCACGCCGAAGCCCTCGAAGCGCTCGCGCTGCCCGATCCACGGGCGGCGCGGTCATGATCATCGACGCGCACGTCCGCATCGGAGCGCAGCGCGACTGCGCGCTGGCAGTCGATGATCTGCTGGCGACGATGGACCGAAACGGCATCGACCGAGCCTTGATTGCGCCGAGCGAGGGTGACATCGCCTACCACAACCGCGCCGGCAACGCTGCCACGACCACCGCCGCGGAGCGCTCGGGCGGGCGGCTGCTGGCGTACGCCGTGGCGAATCCTTGGCGCCGCGCGGACGCCCTGACCGAGTTGGGTTGGGCACGTGATCATGGCGCCCGCGCGCTCGCCATCGATTCCAGCTTGCAGGGCTTCGACCTGCTGGACGGGTTGGTCGATCCCCTCATCGACTTCGCCGACGCACACGACTGGCCGGTCTACGTTCGCACCGGTACGCCGCCCGGACACCTGCCGCTGCCCGCGGCTGCCCTGGCGCGTCGACACCCGGGAGTGGCGTTCGTGATGGGCCGCAGCGGCGCGACCGACTTCTGGATCGACGCAGCCCCGGCGCTGCGCCTCGCGCCGAACCTCTACGGTGACACCTGTTACGCACCTTGGGACACCGTCCTCAGCGAATTCGAGCGTGACCCGCAGATCGGCTCATCGCGCCTTGTGTTCTCCTCCGACCTGCCGTACGCCACCACCGTCGGCGAACTACGGCGCGTCGTCGACTGGCCGCTTGCCAAACCCGCGCGAGCTCGCGTACTCGGCGGGACCATCGCAGCACTGCTCGGTCTCGGATCCGGATGAGGAGCAGCCGGTCGCGGACCTCGGTCCGACCTCGCGCGACACCGAAACCAGCCTCCACGTGGCCAAAAGGGGATCAACCATGACGATGACGAGACTTCGCCCGGGGGCCAACGACCCACTCGAGGGACTCGCCGCCGCCCGGGCCATTCGCGGGGTGTCGCCCGTGCTCGAGGTGCCGTTCACCGAGTCCGGCGATGTCGATCTGGCCGGTTTTCGCCGCGTGGTGCGCTACGTCCTCGGCACCGGCGTCGCCAGCGTGATGTTCCCGGGCTTCGCCGGCGAGTTCTACAAGCTTTCCGAGACCGAGCGCGCATGCCTGATGGAGGTGCTCGTGTCCGAGGCCCGCGCCTTCCCGGACACGGTGGTGATCGCGGCTGTGCAGGATCACGCGACACGACTGGCCGCCGAGCGGGCGGCGTGGTCGGTGTCGGTCGGCGCGAAGGCAATCAATCTGCTCCCGCCGCACTTGCTCAAACCGCCCGCGCCCATGATCGAGGCGCACATCCGGGCGGTGCTGGCCGAGGTGCCGACCACGCCCGTGGTGCTCCAGTACGCCCCGAACGAGACCGGCACCGCGCTCGACGTGTCCCGGCTTGCTGCCATCGCTCGCGATCACCCGAATCTCACGCTGGTCAAGGTCGAGTCGAGCCCGCCAGGGCCGTTCATCACCGAGCTCTCCAGGCTCGACCCTCCGATCCCCGCCGTCGAGGGCTATGCGGGCGTGCAACTGCCCGACGCCATTCGCCGGGGTGCGGTGGGCACCCAGCCCGGCTGCTCGTTCACCGAGATCTACCAGGAGATCTGGCGCTTGTACGAGGCCGGTCGGTTCGATGACGCCGATCGGCTGCACGCCCGCCTGTTGCCGTTCACCTCCTACTGGATGCTCGACACCGAGCTGATCATCGCCGCGGAGAAGTTGATCTCGGTCCGTCGCGGGCTCTTCCGCAGCGACCACTGCCGCGCCCCGCGCCGCGACCTCGACGACCACGAGCGCGACGCAGTGGACCGGTTCCTGATCGAGTTCGCCGAGTTCCTGCCGTACCTGGGACCGATCGAGGACGAGGAGTGAGGACCCGCGTAGACCCCTTGTCAGCGGCTGACCTGTCCCTTACGATTTACGAAATCATAGTTATATTTTCGATATATTGAATCTCGTCGAATCTTCTCGGGTGAATACGGCGTCGTCCAGCGGGGTACGCGGGCTACCGAAGGGGCACACATGAAACTCAAGCGCATCAGGTTCAGCCTGCCGCTGGCCATGGCCGGCGTCTTGCTCGCGGCTTGTTCGAGTGGGCCTGTCGGCGGTCCCCCGGCGTCCGAAGGCCCGGATCCCAACACGTGGCGCGACAACATCTCCGGCTCGATCGAGGTCGGCGTGATCCCTGCCGAGGGAACCCCGGGACTGGCCTACCTCGAGAAGCTTGCGCGTGAGATCGAAGCCGACTATCCGGGCACCAAGATCACGCTGACCTTTGCCAACTCCGAGGCCCGCCCGGCGCTGGAACAACGCTGGCGTTCCGGCGACGGTCCCGATGTCGATTACGGCATGTTCGACGGCACCGTCCCGAGCCAGCGAGTGTGGGCCAATGACGGCTTCCTGCTCGACCTCAAGCCCTACCTGGACGCGCCGGACCCGACAACCGGCAAGACCTGGGGTGAGTCATTCACCCCGGCGGCCTCGGGGTTCATGGTCAATCCCGACAACGGCGGCGTGTACGGCGTACCCAGTGAGTTGTCGACCCAGGTGCTGTTCTACAACAAGAAGATCTTCGCAGAGAGCGGGATCAAGCCGCCCACCACGTGGGACGAGCTGATGAAGGCATCGGCCGACCTCAAGGCGGCCGGTGTGGACCCGATCGCCATTACGGGTCTCTATCAGCCCTACATGGGGATGTGGTCCGACAACCTGTGGCTGCGCGAGGTCGGATGGACCACCGCCAACGACGTGCTGGTGAACGGCAAGGGCAGGATCACCGATGACCCCGGATTCCTCCGCGGGCTGCAGAAGGTTCAGGACCTTCGCGATGGTGGTTACCTGATGTCGGGCTTCCAGGGAACCGACTTCACCGCCGCACAGGCGCAGTTCTTCCAGGGCAAGACCGGGATGATCCTGATGGGTAGCTGGCTGGTCAGTGAGATGAAGGACGTGATCCCCGATGACTTCGAGATCGGCGTACTCCCCTTCCCTGAGGTTGCCGGCGGAGCCGGCGACCAGAAGGCGATCATGGCAGCACCGCAACAGATGTCGATCAATGCCAAGAGCGAGAACATTCCGCTCGCCCTGGAGTGGGTGCGCCGGGTGACCAGCCCGGAAGTGCAGGCAGAGCGGGCCGAGAAGTTCGGCGAGCTCTCCGGTGTTGTCGGAGTCCCCAGCCCTTCCGGCGTGACCGGCATCGATACGGTGATGGCCGATGCATCGGCCCTGGTGCCACGAGAGTTCGCGATGAAGGACACCGAGGCCTATGACGTGGTCTACGCGGAGGTGACACGGCTGATGTTCGGCGAGCAGGATGCCACGCAGACGCTCGCTCGTCTGGACGAGCAGCTACGGAAGATACACAAGAACTGATCGACAGTCGGCGCCCGCGCCATGCCGAGGTCGCCAACGTCAGGAGGGCGGAGAGCGATGTTTGCGAGATCGCAACGACGCATCGTGATCCCTTTCCTGCTGCCGGCGTCGCTGCTGCTGACGGTCTTCTTCCTGTATCCCTTGGCGCGCACCGTCGAGCTCTCGACTCAGGAGTTCTCCCGCACCGGGCGTGCTTCCTTTGTCGGCATGGCCCAGTACGCCGACGTGATCGGCGATGAACGCTTCCTGCAATCGCTCGGCCACGCCGTGCTGTTGGCGATGGTCGGCGGCCTCATGCTCTTCCCGCCGGCCATCGCCATCGCCTGGGCGTTCAATCAGCGCCTGCACGGCGAGCGCGTCTTTCGCTTCCTGATCTTCGCGCCCGTGGTGCTCTCTGTCGCCGTGGTCGCGCTCATGTGGAAGTTCATCTTTCATCCGACGCTCGGACTGATCAATCCGGCGTTCGCCTCCATCGGCTTCGGTGACCTGATTCCGATCCTGTTGGGCGATCCACGCACCGCTCTTCCCGCGATCGCCTTGGTTGCAGTTTGGCACGGGATCGGCATCTGGATCCTATTGATCTCCGCCGGGTTCTCGCGGATGCCCGCCGATGTCCTCGAGGCCGGGCGTCTGGACGGCGCCGGCGAGTGGAAGCTCTTCACCCGGATCATGCTGCCGATGATGAGCGACTTGTTCCGGACCTTGATCATCTTGTGGGTGGTGCAATCCCTGCAGGCATTTGCGTTCGTCTACATCATGACCGACGGAGGGCCATACTTCTCCTCCGACATTCCTGCGACTGTGATGTACCGGACCGCCTTCGACACCGGGGACTTCGGCTCCGCTGCGGCGATGGGGGTGATTGTCGTGGTGTTGCTGATGGCTGCGGCACTGGTTCTCAACAAGCTCTTGAAGCGAGACAGCATTGAGTACTGAGACGATCGCCAGGCCCACCGACTCGGGCCCCAAACGTCCACCGATCCGTCGGCGACCCCGGCGTCCGGCGGTCTCGGACCGCGCCAGGTTTCGCCCCTACCATCTGTTCTTCTACCTGCTGATGGGGGCGGGTGCGTTCTCGGCGGTTGCGGCCTTCGCCTGGGTGATCAACGTTTCGTTGAAGACGAACGTCGAGTTCATCACGAGCCCTCCGTTCTCGCTCACCCGATCGTGGGAGTTCGAGAACTACCGCCAAGCCTGGAACGCCGGGGGCGTGGCCATGTTCTTCGGAAACAGCGTCCTCGTCGCGGTGACAGCCACCGTGCTCGGGGTGTTTTTCTCCGTCCTTGCGGCCTATCCGCTGGCGCGGGTCCGGTTCCCCGGCAGTGGCATCGTGTTGAGCGTGTTCATCCTGGGCCTGATGGTCCCTTGGATGGTGACCTTCATCCCGCTGTACCTGACGCTTCGCGACATCGGATTGCTGGACACCCAGCTCGGTCTGATCTTGGTGTACGCGACTTACAACCTGCCGTTCAATATCTTCGTCATGGTGGGCTTCATGCGTACCTTGCCGGTCCAGCTCGAGGAGGCCGCAGCGATCGACGGAGCCGGCCCGGCGCGCACCTTCTTCGGGATCATCCTCCCGCTGCTCGGCCCCGGCGTGGCGTCGATCACGATCATCAGCTTCCTGAACAACTGGAACGAATTCTTCTATGCACTCGTGCTGATCCGGACGAAGGAGAACATGACGCTGCCGGTAGGCCTGTGGCAGCTCAGCCAGGCCGCGACCTACAGCAGCAACTGGGTCACGTTGTTCGCCGCGATAATGATCACGGTCGTCCCCGTGCTGGTGGTGTTCGCGCTCCTGCAGCGGCGGATCGCCGAGGGTCTGACGGCCGGGGCCATCAAGGGTTGAGCGTCGGGTCGGGACGGTCCGACCTCAACGTATGACACCCTCCTCGTCGAGCCGGCCCAGATCGGTACGCAACGGCAGGCCTTCCCAATCGCCGATGCTGGCAACCGCGAACGCGCCCAACAGCGCACCGCGCTGCATGCATTCGACCAGCGGCAAGCCATCCAGTGTTCCCGACAGAAACCCGGCCACGAAGGCGTCGCCGGCACCGACCGGATCGATCGCGGACACGGCCACGGCGTCGACCTGGACCTCACCGGCGCGGGTGTAGGCCGCTGCGCCGTGCGACCCGCGCTTGACGATGACCGCGGTCGCGTGCCCAAGCAGGGTGTCGATCCCGGTACGCGGGTCGGTGCTCGGCACGTCGACTGCGAGCCCGAGTTCATCATCGGAGGCGATGATCAGATCGGCCCGCGCCGCGAGGGGCGCGATGGTTGCGCGGGCCTCAGCGCGAGACCACAGCCGGGATCGGTAGTTGACGTCCAGGCAAACCTGGACACCCTGCTCGCTCGCACGATCGATCGCGGCCCGCACGGCAGCCAGCGCGCTCGGCGACAGCGCCGGCGTGATCCCGGTCAGATGCAGGATGCGGGGCGGATCGGCCATCGCTGCCTCGACGTCGGCGAGGTCGAGCGCCGAGCCGGCAGAAGCCCGGCGGTGATAGTCGACGGTGATCGCCGTCGGCGGCCGAGCGGTGAAGACGATCATTCCGGTCGGCGACGCGATCGTGCGGCTCGAGGTCTGCACGCCCTCCCCGCGCAAGGTTCGGGTGATCAGTCGGCCAAACGCGTCGTCGCCGACGACTCCGGCCCACCGAACCGCGTGGCCAAGGCGGGCAAGGCCGATCGCGACGTTCGACTCGGCGCCCGCGATGGACAGCGAGACCGGCGTAGCGACGCGCAGATCGCCACTTGCCCGGAGGCTGGCGAGCGTCTCGCCAATGGTCACCACTTCGGGCGCGCCAGTCATCGCCGCTCCGACCCACGCGCCCACGCATCGGTGATCTCGCGCGCCCTGGACCGGATGTCGTGCCACTCGCCGGCGTGGACGGACCGCTCGTCAACCAGCCAGGAGCCCACCCCGACCCCCGCGCAGCCGAGCTCTGCGTATCGCTCCGCCAGTCGCGCATCGACACCACCGGTCGGCACCAGCGCGATGTCGTCGAGTGGCGCGACGACCGCCGACACATAGGCGGGGCCGCCAACCGTCTCGACCGGGAACACCTTGATCCAGTCCGCACCGAGGCTCGCAGCCGCGTCGATCTCGGTCGGGGTCAGTGCCCCGCAGGTCACCGGAAGGCCGCGCTCGCGAGCCGCGGCGATCACAGCCGGGACCGTCGTCGGCGTGACGATGAAGCGCGCTCCGGCATCGGCTGCCGAGTGGACATCCCCCGGCGTCCGAACCGTGCCGGCGCCGACCAGCACGTCGTCGCGAGCGCTCCAGCGGCGGATGGTGGAGAGACTCTCGGGAGTCGGCAAGGTCACCTCGACGATTCGGACGCCTCCCGCGACGAGGCCTTCGATCAGTTCCTCGGGCGGGGCGATGTGCCGTAGTCGGATGATCGCGATCACCCCCGGGCTCACAGGCACTACCGGTCTGCGGCCTGCGGTCATGGACCAACCTTTCGCCCGAGTGTCTGAATCCCATATATCGGAAATGGTTTCATCATCTAGGCAGATTCTGTCACGGCCGTTGCGGGCGCCGCCATAGTTCGGAGCCGCCAGGTGCGGGGAGACCGCTCGACAACGTTGATCATGTCCGAGCATCGCCGACGTCGCCGAGCGGTCAGGGCCGCCGGCACGATCGTGCGACAATCGCAAACCCTCAGATGTCGAGGAAGCGAACATCCTTCGCGTTGCGCTGGATGAACATCCGCCGCGGCTCGACCTCTTCGCCCATCAGGATCGAGAAGATCTCGTCGGCCCGGGCGGCGTCGTCGAGGGTGACCTGGAGCAGCATCCGCTTCTCGGGATCCATCGTGGTCTCCCACAGGTCGTCGGCGTCCATCTCGCCGAGGCCCTTGTAGCGCTGGATCGGGTTCACATTCGGCAGCTTCTTGCCCGCCGCGAGGCCGGCATCGCGCAGGGCGTCCCGCTCGGCGTCGGTGTAGGCCAGCTCGTGCGGGGCGTTCGTCCACCGCAGCCGGAACAGCGGCGGCTGCGCGACGTAGACGAACCCACCGTCCAGCAGCGGCTTCAGGAAGCGGAACAGCAGCGTCAGCAGCAGCGTACGGATGTGCGAGCCGTCGACATCGGCGTCGGCCATGATCACGATCTTGTGATAGCGCAGCTTCTCAAGATCGAAATCCTCGGCGATGCCGGTGCCGAGCGCGTTGATGATCGCCTGGACCTCCTTGTTGGCAAGGATCTTGTCCAGCCGGGCCTTCTCCACGTTGAGGATCTTGCCGCGGATCGGCAGGATCGCCTGGGTACGCGGATCGCGCCCCGACGATGCCGAACCGCCAGCTGAGTCGCCCTCGACGATGAACACCTCGCACTCGGCGGGATTGGTCGACTGGCAGTCCTTCAGCTTGCCCGGCAGGCCGGCCCCGGACAGGAAGCCCTTGCGGCTGCGCGCCATCTCGCGGGCCTTGCGCGCCGCGATCCGCGCGGCCGCGGCGGCCTGGCCCTTGCGGATGATGTCCTTGCCCTCGCCCGGGTTCTGCTCCATCCAGTCGCTCAGCCGGTCGTTCACCACGCGCTGCACGAACGACCGCGCCTCGGTGTTGCCGAGCTTGGTCTTGGTCTGGCCCTCGAACTGCGGGTTGGTCAGCTTCACCGAGATGATCGCGGTCAGGCCCTCACGCACGTCGTCGCCGGAGATCCGGTCCTCGGGCTTCTTGATCAGGCCCCACGAGGTGCCCCACTTGTTCACCGTGTTGGTCAGGGCGGCGCGGAAGCCCTCCTCGTGCGTACCGCCCTCGTGGGTGTTGATCGTGTTCGCGAAGGTGTGCACCCGCGCGGTGTAGGACACGTTCCACTGCAACGCGATCTCCGCGCTCAGCCCGTTGGCGTTGTCGGCGGCCTCCATGTCGATCACCGAGGTGATCGGGCTGTCGTTCTTGGCGAGGAACTTCACGTAGTCGACCAGGCCCTCGTCGTAGCGGAAGCTGTCGCGCAGTTGCGTACCCTCCTCGTCGACGTGCTCGGCCCGCTCGTCGGTGATCGTGATCCGCAGACCCTTGTTCAGGAAGGCCATCTCGCGGAACCGGCCGGCCAGCGTCTCGTAGCTGTACTCGGTCGTCTCGAAGATGTCCGGGCTGGCCCAGAAGGTGACGGTCGTCCCGGTCTCGTCGGTCGGCTCGCCGCGCTTCAGCTCCTCGACCGGTACGCCGAGACGGAACTCCTGGTGCCACCAGTAGCCGTCGACCTGGATGTCGACCCGCAGCCGCTCGCTCAGCGCGTTGACCACGGAGACGCCGACGCCGTGCAGGCCGCCGGACACCTTGTAGCCGCCGTCGCCGAACTTGCCGCCCGCGTGCAGCTTGGTCAGCACGACCGTCGCAGCGGAGATGCCCTCGGTCGGGTGAATGCCGACCGGCAGGCCGCGCGCCTCGTCCTGCACCCGCACACCGCCGTCGGCCAGCAAGGTGACGTTGATCTCCTCGCCGTAGCCGGCCATCGCCTCGTCGACGGCGTTGTCCACGACCTCCTGCACCATGTGGTGCAGGCCGCGTTCGCCGGTGGAGCCGATGTACATGCCCGGCCGCATCCGGACCGCCTCCAGGCCCTCCAGCACCGAGATCGACGACGCGTCGTAACTGCCCGCCTCGACCTTGATGCTCGTCGCCGCGTCGTCGAGCCGGGACTCGGCCACCTGCTCGGCCAACTTCTCCAGCACCTCGTCGGGCTGGTCGTTCTCGTCGGGCTCGAACGCGGGGCTCGCGGCACTCACGTGACAATCTCCTACGCTTCGGGTACGCCCGCGCGCCTGCCCGGGCGGTCGCCGTCGGCAGCCGTTTCCGGCTTCCGGCGCAACGCTCCGATGTTACCCGACCAGCACGCGAAACCCCGGCTCAGCGCGCGCGGTCCGCGGGCACTTTCGCGCTCAACGGCGCTCACGCCCCGACAGGAGCGGATCGACCCCCGCCTGCGACCCCGGGGTCGCGCCGCCGGGCGACGACCGAGCAGCCGCCGTCAGCGATCGTCGCGGTCCGCGCGCGAGTTCCTCCCGTAGCTGATGCCGCCATCCGGTGCTCATAGCGGGCATAACTACGGAAACAATCGAGGCTATCGTGAGGCCGTGAGCACCCAGGTCTGGCGGGATCCGGCAGCGCTGGATCCGCGCTGGCGCGAGCCGCGGCGGGCCCGGCGGAACCGGGCGTTGCTGGTCGGCATCCTCGCCGGCGTGCTGATCCTGGCGTCGGCGGCGGTGCTGATCGGCGGCGGCTTCTCCACCCGCCAGCGGCAGACCTGGCCGATCGTGCCGCCCGGTACGCTGCTGCGGATCGGCCCCTACGAGCTGGCCTTCACCCACATCACCGTCTCCCGCAGCACCCTGTTGGATGAGCCCGAGTGGAATGTCACCGCCTACGGCACCGGCCGGCTGGTCGACGCCGATCAGGCCCAGGCACCCATCGTCTTCAACACGTTCGCGCTGGGCGACCCGACGAATGGGATGGCGGTCGAGGGCGAGAGCCAGGAGGTCGGGCCGCCCCGGGAGAACGGGGTGGGCGGCATCAGCACCTTCACCCCGGGCCTGCCGGCCACCGACTACCGGGTGGAATTCACCCTCCCGTACCAGTACCGGCCGGTGGGCTACCTCCGGCTGGGCGTGTCCCAGCTCACCTACGAGGACCACTCCTATCTGGGCAACTACGTGGACAGTTGGGGCACCAACGGCGAGGGCTACCAGCTCTATCTGCCCGTCACCGTGGTCGCCGACAACTGATCGCCGGTCAGGGCCGGATCACCATGTCCCGCGAGCCGTCGAAATTCTCGAAGCCCAGCCCGTAGATCGAGCCCAGCTCGGCGGCCGGCACCGTGTAGACGACCGCGGCCGCGCCGGTCTCACCCGGCAGCAGGTCCGAACACCCCGACGGGATGTCGGGGAGGCTCTGGAACGACGACTCCCACGTCCGGCCGCCGCGGCCGACCAGCTCCATGCTGCAGCCGCCCTCGGCGGGCAGCGGATCGGGCGCCGTCACCTCCAGGTCGGCAACCACGAAAACGGCCCCGGGCGGGGCCGGGTCCGGCTCGATGGTGCCCGGAATCGACGGCCGGGCGGTCAGCCTCAGCACCCGGATCGAGAAGCCGTTGTTGTTGCGGAATGCCGCGCCCGGCGGCAACTGCCCGAACCGATCGGAGGTGAACGTACCGACATAGAAGACCCAGCCCGCGATCAGGCTCCCGGTGATGCTCGCGATGATGATCACCAGCAGCCACACCCGGGTACGCCCGGATCGCCGCGGCGCCACCGGCGTACTCATCGGATGCCCTCCGGTGTGGAGGTCTCGATCTCGACCGCACGATTGGCCGACGCCCGCAGCCGCTCTGCGTCGGCGGCGTCGATGCCGAGATCGACCGTCTCCCGCGGCTCGCTCACGGTGTAGGTCGGGGTGTCGAAGAGCCGCAGCCGCAGGCCCTCCAGCCGCGCGGGGTCGACGACGACCGGGAGCCGGAAGCTCTCCCGGAAGCCCGGCTGCACCCGGGGCGCCGACACCGTCGACGCCGAATAGGTGACCCCGTCCGGCGTGACCAACTCGTAGTGGCCGATGCTGACACCATCGGTGCCCCGGGTGTTGGCGAGCGTCAGCCCGACGATCAGGAAGAGCCCGTCGGTCGGCTGCTCGTTGACCGTCGTCGCCGCATCGATGCTGTCCACCCGGAGGTCGGCCTCCTTGTGCTGCACGGTCGCGCCGACCGGGTACGCCCGGTCGACATAGGTGATCTCGTTGCTGGCGCCGAGCTGCGACAGCCAGCCCGAGAACGTCGCGACCACCAGCAGGATGATCAACCCCATTGCCGGGACCCGGCGCCGGCGGGGCTCGCGCGGCGCGACATCACCGGCACCGAAGCGGATCGCGCTCAGGTGCCCCGATTCGCCCGGCGCCGAGCCTTGCGTCACGGGTGGGCTCACGGCGTACCCTCCGCGGACCGTGCCGGCTGCGCGGGCGCCAGCACCACGCGGCTCGGCCGCTGCGCCGGACCGGTGCTGGCCCGACCGCGCAGGGTCAGCAGGCAACGATGGAATGTCACGCCGAGCAGGCAGATGAACAGCGGCTGGTAGAGCAGGTCGCTGACCAGTTCCATCGCCGGCAGCCACTGTAACCAGAACGGGATGTCGGCGCCGCCGACGGCGGTGACCATCCGGTCGAAGAAGGCCGTGCGGGCGCCGTCCAGCAGCGCGTACCAGAGCAGGTACGCCGCGAGGAAGGTCAGGCCGGGTCGCAGCACGATCCGGATGGACTGCAGGGTCGGCAGGTAGCGGTCGTCGATGTCGCCGAAGAACAGCTCCTGGATCTCCAGCCAGATCCGCCGGCCGGTGGTCCCGCTGCCCTTCTTGGCGGCGGGTGCCCGAGCCAGCCGGGTCCGCGGGAGGACGTGGCTGGTCAGCGGCTGGCCCTTGCGCCACATCTCCGCCAGCGACAGCACATGGGATCCGAAGACCAGCGCGGCGACCGCCAGCCAGGCCAGCGGCTCGGCCATCCCGGTGACGAACCAGCCCCAGAGCGTGTCCAGGCCGCGGGCCAGCGCGGTGAGCACCGCGGGCAGGTTGATCCGCAGCGGTTCCACGGCGACGGCGAGCCCGGCGGTCAGGGTCTCCAGCCACTCGTGCAGTTGCCGGTCCTCCCACCACAGCCGCAACGACTCCAGCAGCCGTCCACCGCTGAAGATCACCAGGACCAGGAAGAAGGCCTCCAGCAGTGCTGCCACGATCCCGAAGGCCCGCCACCCGGTGCGCTCGTGCAGCAGGTCGAAGCCCCGGCGTACCACATAGATGCCGACCAGCACGCCGACCACCAGCGCCAGGGTGCGCGGCCCGGCGTTCGGGTTGATCTCCTGCAGGATGCCGCGACCGAACGCCCCGCCGTACATGATCTCGGCCAGCACGATCATGTCCGCGGACTCGTCGCGGATGTAGTCGAACGCGGCGTAGATACCGAGGAACGGCAGCAGCGTCGCCGCGAGCATCCGGGTCAGGGAGTCGTCGCGATCATCCTCCACCTCGCGGGGCACCACATCGCGGATGCCGAGCTCCCGCCCGACCAGCCGCAGCGAGGTGACGTAGGCGATCAGCAGGCAGAGCAGGCCGGCGGCGAAGATCGCGATCGCCGGCCAGGTCGACTGGGCGGCGCTGATCGCGCCGAGCCGCTGCAGCGCGTTGTACACCGTCCAGCCGATCAGTTGGATCAGCAGCAATTTCGGCAGCAGCCGCCACCAGACGGTCACCGTGGTGACCGCCAGGTCGTAGAACTGGTGCCAGAACAGGCGCAGTGCTGCCATCGAGCGGGAGTCTAGAGCGGCCCGCGCCCGCGGGTGCCACTCACCCGTAGGTGTCGCGCGGGCCCCGGCCGCGGACCGAGCGTGGGCCGTGCTTCCAGCTCGGCGCATCCGGGCCCCGGACCAGGATCCGGCGCACGGTTCCGTCCCCGAGCTCGGCGTTCAGCTTCGCCACCACCTGCGGCGCCATCGCCCGCAGCGAGCTCGCCCAGGCCGTCGAGTCGGCCCGCACGGTGAGGTCGCCGTCCTCGAACGACTCGGGTGCGCTGTGGTCGGCGTTGACCGGGCCGACCAGCGCGGGCCACCGGGCCAGCAGCAGCGCGACGCTCACCCGCACGCGCCAGCCGCGGTCGGACAACAACCGATCCATCGTCGTGCCGAGTGGTTGCGGGTCGCGGTCGTCGGGCCGCGACCCGGACAATTGCGGGCCCGCCGGGCGGCCGGTTGCCTCGGAGCTCCTCCGGCGGCGCCGGCGACCGCCGGCGCCCACTCCCCCGGCGATCTGGCGCGCCAGATCCAGGCCCGTGGCGTCGTGCTCGGGCAGCTCGGGTCGCCGCTGCCCGGCGGGTTGCCCGGGCCCGGGCGGCTCGCTCACGGTCGGTCCTCGGCTGGCGTCACCATTCCATCGTCCACAACGAACCGGTTCCCCGCCAGCCTCGCCGGCACATCGCCGCCGACGGCCGCCGTGACGAGCACTTGCTCGGCCTCGGCGACCCGGCCGGCCAGCCGCTCGCGGCGGGTGGAGTCGAGCTCGGCGAACACATCGTCCAGGATCAGCACCGGCTGCAGGTCGTCGGCTCGCAGCAGATCGAATCCGCCGAGCCGCAGCGCCAGCGCGAACGACCAGGACTCGCCGTGACTGGCGTACCCGCGGGCCGGCAACTCGCCCAGCGCCAGCGCGATCTCGTCGCGATGCGGGCCGACCAGGGTGACCCCGCGCCGCAGTTCCTCGTCGCGACGCTGCGCCATCTGGTCGGTGAGCGCGGCCGCCAGCGCGGTGCGATCGATCTCGGCCGGCAGCGGCATGGCCGGCTGATAGGTCGCCGTCGCGACATTGTTGCGCGGGGCGATCGCGGCGTACGCGGCGGCGACATGCGGGACCAGGTCGGCGAGGGTACGCAACCTCGCCTCGAGCAACTCGCCGCCGTGCCGGGCGAGCTGGTCGTTCCAGACGCCAAGGGTGTGTTCGGCATCGCCGTGCCCTCCCCCGCCGCGAACCGGCCCTCGGCCGGCGAGGGTCTTCAGCAGCGTGGAGCGGTGCCGCAACACCTTGTCGTAGTCGGCCCGGACACCGGCCAGCCTCGGCCAGCGGGTGATCACCAGCTCGTCGATGAACCGCCGCCGCTCGCTCGGGTCGCCCTTCACGATCGCCAGGTCCTCCGGGGAGAAGACGACGGTACGCAAGATGCCGAGCAGCTCGCGCGGCCTGGGCACCGGCGACCGGTTCAACCGCGCCCGGTTGGCCCGCCCCGGATTGATCTCCACCTCCAGCAGCACGGCCCGGTCATCCTCGACACCGGCGCGCACCCGGCCCCGGACCAGCGCCCGCTCCGCACCGTGCCGCACCAGCGGCACGTCCGAGGCGACCCGGTGCGAGCCGAGCGTGGCGAGGTAGTCGATCGCCTCCACCAGATTGGTCTTGCCCTGCCCGTTGGATCCGACGAAGGTCGTCGGCCCCGGGCCGAGCGCAAGATCAACCGCCGGATAGGACCGGAAGTCGGCGAGAGTCAGGTGATCGACGAACAGGGGATGCCCCGGATCAGGCCTTGGCCCGGCCCGCGGCGCCCTCGCCGAGACGATCGCTGGCGTCGTCGCGGGAGTTCTCGTCCTCGGCCAGCACCTTGTGCCCGCCGAACTGGTTGCGCATCGCCGCGACCAGCTTCATCGCCGGCGAATCCTCCTGGCGGGACACGAACCTGGCATACAGCGATGCGGTGATCGCCGGCGTCGGGACGGCAAGATCGATCCCGGCCTCGACCGTCCACCGGCCCTCGCCGGAATCCTCGGCGTACCCCCGGATGTGATCGAGGTTCGGGTCCTCCTGCATGGCCCGGACACAGAGCTCGAGCAACCATGACTTGATCACGGTGCCCTCCTGCCAGGACTCGAACACCGCCGGCACGTCGTCCACCGCGCTGGCCGCGGTCAGCAGCTCCCAGCCCTCGGCGTAGGACTGCATGATTCCGTACTCGATGCCGTTGTGCACCATCTTCGCGAAGTGGCCGGCCCCGACGCCGCCCGCATGCACGTAGCCGTAGGGGCCCTCGGGCTTCAGCGCCTCGAAGATCGGCAGGGCCTTCGCGACATTCTCCTTGGAGCCGCCGACCATCAGGGCGTACCCGTTCTCCAGGCCCCAGACCCCACCGGACACGCCGACATCCAGATAGCCGATGCCCTTCTCGGCGAGCAGCTCGGCATTCGGCACATCGTGTGTCCACTTGGAATTGCCGCCGTCGATGACCACATCGCCCTCGCCCAGCAGCTCCTTGAGGGTCGCCAGCGTCTCCGGCACCGCCTGGATCGGCAGCATCACCCAGACGATCCGCGGCGAGTCGCCGAGCTGGCCGACGAGATCGGCAAGATCGGCGGCATCGGTGAGTGCGGGGTCACGGTCGTATCCGACGACCTCGATGCCGGCGTTGCGCAGCCGCTGCCGCATGTTGCCGCCCATCTTGCCCAGTCCGATGAGTCCCATTTTCATGATCGACATCCTCCAATTTGGCTGGATCGAACGGTGCTGGCCCGGGCGTCCTCGGCGAGCCGGCGATGGCTCAGCCCGGCAGCCGCATCAGCATGATCACGTGCCGGTAGTCGGTCTGCGGGTCGCCGGCGAGATCCTCCAGGCCGGTCAACAGGCAGGGCTTGCCGGGTGCGGTGAACGCGAAGTTCACATAGGGCACGTCGAGCGCGCCGAGGGCGTCCAGCAGGTAGTTGGGATTGAAGCCGGCGGCGGTGATCGCCGGCTCGCCCGAGCCGTGCAGGTCGACCACCGCGTCGATGGCCTCCGAAGCCTGGGCCTGGTCGCCCGTTGCCGCCTCCAAGGTGACCGTGTCCTCGCCGATCAGCATCCGCAGGGGCGTGTTCCGCTCGGCGACCAGGGCGACGCGGCGGGCGGCCGCGGTGAGGTCGGCGACCGAGGCCCGCACGCTGAGCGCCGGCTGGATGTTCATCAGGTGGCGGACCTTGGGGAAGTCGCCGTCCAGCAGCCGGGTGGTGGTCTGGCGTACCCCACCGGAGCCGAGATCGCCCTCGAAACCGATCAGGCCGTCGCCGCTGCTGCCCGCGGACAGGCTGAGCGCGATCTCTTCGCCGGCGGTCATCGACTTGGCCGTTTCCGACAACACCCGCGCCGGCACCAGCGCCGCGCCCGAGGCCTGGCTCGTGGCGGGATGCCAGGTGAACTCCTTCAGGGCCATCCGATAGCGGTCGGTGGCCAGCAGAGAAACCGTGTCGCCGTCGATCTCCATCCGCACGGCGGTGAACACCGGCAACAGCTCGTCGCGGCCGGCGGCGACCACCACCTGGGCCACGGACTGGGCGAAGTCACCGCTGGGCGCGGTACCGACCGTCTCCGGCAGCGACGGCAGGGCCGGGTACTCCATCACCGGGAGCCCCTGCAGGGTGAATCGGGAGGAACCGCAGACCAACTCCATCTTCGAGTCGTCCGCGGTCAGCTCGACCGGCTTGTTCGGCAACGACCGGGCGATCTCGGCCAGCAGTCGACCCGACACCAGCGCCTCGCCCTCATCGCTCACCTCGGCGGCGATGGAAATGCGTGCCGAGGTGTCGTTGTCATAGCTGGACAGGACCAGGCCCGTGTCGTCGGCCTTCAACAACAGCCCGGCGAGGACCGGCGCACTCGGGCGATTCGGGAGGCTCCGGGCCGCCCACGCGACCGCCTCGGCCAGCACGTCGCGCTCGACTCGGACCTTCACCGCACCTCCTGATGTCGTCGGCGGGACCGCCGCATCCGGGCGATCCTGGGGAACGCCTGCGTGCCGCGGCGGGCGGGCAGACGAAGCGTTGCGATCATAGCCACGGCGAGGCGCCGCTGCACAGCGGGCGCGGGTGGGCTTGGGTACCCGGGGTGTGACGGGTCACTGCACTCCACCACACCCCGGGATTGGAGCCGCTCCCGACGTCACGTGTGCGCGGGTGCGACTGGGTGACATCAGAACACAGATTGTCCGTTCAACCATGCTCCGCGGTGTCACGGTTTCATAAACCGTTCAGGACGTGTGACGGGCACCACTCGACTCGGCGGGACGGACGGTTGTCCCCAGTTCGGTGGTCGGCAGACTTCAACCAGGTGGGAGATGGTTGTCTTCTGGTCGTCGTCGTAGGCGTTGTGCATGCTGTGGAGAATCCGGTGTTTTGCCTGGTCAGCCCCATGTCAAGGGTGTTGACCGGGGTGTGTGAAGGTCGGAATTACACGGGGAGGAGATGCGGATGGGCAATCGACGAGAACCGTCGGCCGATCGCGGTCCACGGCCCTGTCCACAGTTCTCCACAGGGTTCTCCCCAACGGTTGACTGAGACGAATGTAAGGAAGATCACGCCCGGATTCGGGGTGATGGAGGGGTGACGCGGGGCGGTCCGGGTCCGCGGAGGCGGCCGGGCTCAGGAGCGGCGCGAGGCCTGGCTCTTGATCCGGTTGGTCAGCTCGGTGACCTGGTTGAAGACGCTTCGGCGCTCGGCCATCTGGGTGCGGATCTTCCGCTCCGAGTGCATCACCGTGGTGTGGTCGCGGCCACCGAACTGCTGGCCGATCTTGGGCAGCGACAGCTCGGTCAGCTCCCGGCACAGGTACATCGCGATCTGGCGGGCGCTGACCAGGGCATGGGTGCGCGACTGTCCGGTGAGATCGTCGATGGAGATGCCGAAATAGCCGGCGGTCTGGGCGATGATCGTCGAGGCGGTGATCTCGGCCTCGTCGCCTTCGGGGATGAGGTCCTTCAGCACCTGTTCGGCCAGCGTCAGGTCCACATCCTCGCGCTGCAGGCTGGCGTACGCCGTGACGCGGACCAGCGCCCCCTCGAGCTCGCGGATGTTGGTCTGGATCCGGGTGGCGATGAACTCCAGCACGTCCGGGCCGGCGGTCAGCCGCTCCTGGGCGGCCTTCTTCCGCAGGATCGCGATCCGGGTCTCCAGGTCGGGAGCCTGGACATCGGTGATCAGTCCCCACTCGAAGCGGCTGCGCAGGCGGGGTTCGAGTGCCTCCAGCAGCTTGGGCGGCCGGTCGGAGGTCATCACGATCTGCTTCTGTGCGTTGTGCAGCGTGTTGAACGTGTGGAAGAACTCTTCCTGGGTCTGGATCTTCGACTCCAGGAACTGGATGTCGTCGATCAGCAGCACGTCCACGTCGCGGTAGCGTCGGCGGAACTCGGCCTGCCGGTTGTTCTGGATCGCGTTGATGAAGTCGTTGGTGAGTTCCTCGGTCGACACGTAGCGCACCCGCGCCCGGTCGTAGTAGTTGCGCACATAGTGGCCGAGCGCGTGCAGCAGATGGGTCTTGCCCAGGCCGGAGTCCCCGTAGATCATCAGCGGGTTGTACGCCTTGCCCGGGGTCTCGGCCACGGCGACCGCGGCCGCGTGCGCGAACCGGTTGGAGGCCCCGATGACGAAGTTCTCGAAGGAGTACTTGGGGTTCAGTCGGCTGTCGATACCCGCGCCGTTGCTGGTGGCCGGGGGCGGCAGCGGTGCGATCGGCTCGGGATCGTGCTCGGTCGCCTCGGCCGGGTCGTCGGCGGGCAGATCCGCCAGGGTCGGGTCGACCGTCAGCGCAAGCCGGATCGGCTGGCCGAAATGTTGCCCGAGGGCTTGCTCGAGGGTCTGCCGCATCCGGGTCTCGATGCGGTCGCGGGTGAAGTCATTCGCGACCGCGACGACGGCGGTTGACTCGTGCAGGGTCAGCGGTTGGCTGCGGCGCAACCAGATCCCCTGCTCCCGCGGCGCGTCGGAGACGATGCGCTCCCAGACGGTCGGCAGCGGATTGGAGTCCGGACCGTGGCCCGATCCGTCACGGGCGTGGCCGTCGAACGGAGACTGGCCGTCGGAGGACTCGGACAAAGCTCCACACCCTCCGCTCCGGCAATCGTGCGTGACAGACCAATCGGCGAGCGGTCCGGCCGCATCCGGGCAAGGAGATACCCACAGGAGTTATCCACAAGGTGTGGGAACCGTCTCCGGATACCTGCCGCCGGGACCAGGCGGCCTCGTCCGCTCGGAGTGACGAAGCTACCAACGTGGAGGGGCAGCAGCAAGTGGCGCAAGGACCAATCATCGCCGGTGCGGCGTGTCGCGTGGACAGATACGCGCCGCTGTGGTCGCGTCGGCGTTTGACCGTGGCGGCGGGGCCGCGTACCGTTGACTGGTCGCTGGCCGTCAGCGACCTTTTCCTTGATCCCAGCAGGCGAAGCGTACGTCGGTGTGCCTGCGGCCGTCCCCGAGGAGTGACTCGTGAGCAAGCGCACGTTCCAGCCGAGCAACCGTCGGCGCAGCCGTACGCACGGCTTCCGCCTGCGGATGCGCACCCGCGCGGGCCGCGCCATCCTGGCCGCGCGCCGGCGCAAGGGCCGTACCCGCCTGGCCGGCTGACCGACCGACCCTCGCGCGTGCTGCCCGCCCCCGCCCGGATGACCGCTGGCGACGACTTTCGCCGCACGGTCCGCGGCGGGGTGCGATCGGCCCGTCCCACCGTCGTCGTGCACGGCCGACACACCGACGCGCCCACGCGCGTCGGTTTTGTCGTGTCCAGGGCCGTCGGTAACGCGGTCACCCGCAATCGTGTGAAGCGCCGGCTGCGGCACCTCGGTCGGGACCTGCTCGCCGATACCCCCGCCGGCACCCACCTGGTCGTGCGGGCGCTGCCCGCGGCGGGCCGGTCGGCCGAGTTGTCCGAGGACCTCGGCTCGGCCTGGCGCGGCTGCCTGCGCAAGCTGGAGGCCGGCGCATGAAGACGCTGCTGATCGCGTTCCTCAAGGCGTACCGGCTGATCGTCAGCCCGCTCTACGGGCAGGTGTGCAAGTTCCACCCGTCCTGCTCCGCCTACGGGTTGGAGGCCGTCGAAACCCACGGCGCCTGGCGCGGCGGCGGGCTCGCGATCCGTCGGATCGGCCGCTGCCATCCGTGGTCGCGGGGCGGCTACGACCCGGTTCCGGGTACGCCGGCCGCGGCCGCCTGGGCCGATGAGCTCGCGGAGCTTCGGCGTACCCCCTCCCCCACGTTTTCGTCCCCTGCGTCGCGAGGAATCGACTGACCGATGAACGATCTGTTTGCCAGTATCGGAGGCTTCTTCTCCACGATCCTGTGGCCCCTGGAATGGGTGGTCTCGGGTCTGCTCGTGCTCTTCCACTCGCTGTGGGGCCAGTTGCTCGGCGTCGACAGCGGTTGGGGCTGGGTGCTGTCGATCGTCTGCCTGACCGCGGTGATCCGGATCGCGATCTTCCCGCTGTTCGTCCGGCAGATCCGATCCATGCGGAACATGCAGCTCGTCCAGCCACGGATGGCGGAGATCCGCAAGAAGTACGCCGGTGATCGCGAGCGGATGGCGATCGAGACGCAGAAGCTGATGCGTGAAGAGGGCGTCAACCCGATGGCGTCCTGTCTTCCGCTGATCTTGCAGATGCCGATCTTCTTCGCGCTGTTCAATGTGCTGAACGGCGCGTCGCGGGGAATCCCCACGGGCTATTGGATCGTGCAGAACCCCGAACTGGTCCCGTCGCTGCAGAACGCGACGATCTTCGGGGCGCCGATCTCGGCGACATTCCTGCCCAGCTTCGGCAATCCGGACCTGATCGCGGTGCAGATCGTCACCGTCGTGTTGATCTTGGCCATGTGCGGCACGATGTTCTACACCCAGCTTCAGATTTCCCGGAAGAACATGCCGCCGGAGGCCCTGGAGGGCCCGATGGCGCAGCAGCAGAAGTTGATCCTGTACCTGTTTCCGATCATCTTCGCCGTCGGTGGCGTGAACTTCCCGATCGGTGTGCTGATCTACTGGCTCACCACCAACCTGTGGACGATGGGCCAACAGGCCTGGATCATCCGCAACAACCCGACACCGGGTACGCCGGCCTATGCCGCCTGGGAGGCCCGGATCATCGCCAAGGGCGGGGATCCGAAGGAGAAGGACCCCACCTACCTGCGGCGCAAGAAGATGGAAGAGGAGCGGGCCAAGGCCAATGGCAAGCCGGCCTCCCCGGCGAAGGGCGCCGCGGCGACTGCCACCGAGGCCGAGCCGGAGGACGAGACCCCCAAGGTCCAGCGCCAGCAACCACGCAAGAAGTCGCGATCGAACCGCAAGGGCGGTCGCCGGTAGGACCCCACCGCGCGGCGGCGTGCCGCGTGCGTTCTCGTCCCGGGTTTCCCGGGACCCCTGGAATCAGAGGAGAGTAGATGAGCCAGAGCGAGCAGGAGACGGCGACGCAGGGCGAGGGCGTACCCGCCGCGACGACGGAGGCGCCCGAGGTGAGCGCGACGCCCGAGGAGAGCGCGACGACCGAGGCGAACGGGGCTGCGGCCCAGGCCCCGGATGCCGAGGCGGCGGATGCCGCGGCCGAGGAGCCCGAACTGTCCCCGCTGGACGAGGAGTGCGAGGTCGCGGCGGACTACCTGGAGGAGCTGCTGGACATCGCCGATCTGGACGGCGACATCGACAGCTACACCGAGGGTGGCCGAGCGCAGGTGTCGATCATCACCGACGCCGAGGTGTTGATCGGCAAGGACGCGGAGGTGCTGGACGCGCTGCAGGAGTTGGCGCGGCTGGCGGTGATGACGGAGACCGGGCGCCGGAGCCGCCTGATGCTGGACATCGGTGGGCACCGCGACCGGCGTCGGGCGGAGCTGCGGGAGTTGGCGGCGGACGCCATCCTTGAGGTACGCAACAGCGGGGACTCGGTCGCGCTGGGGTCGATGAACCCGTTCGAGCGCAAGATCGTGCACGACGCGGTGGCCGAGGCCGGCCTGCGGAGCGAGTCCGAGGGCGAGGAGCCGCGGCGCCACGTCGTGGTGCTGCCGTCGGCGTGACCGAGAGTTCCGGGCAGCTCGAGGTCGCGCGGGCCGTCTTCGGCGACAGGTTTGGACTCGCTCAGAGATATGTCGACATTTTGGCGAGCGACGGGGTCGAGCGGGGATTGCTCGGTCCGCGCGAGGTGCCGCGGCTGTGGCCGCGGCACCTGCTGAACTCGTACGCGCTGGCCGGGCTCGTGCCGGCCGGGGCGAGCGTGGTCGACGTCGGGAGCGGCGCGGGCCTGCCGGGGATCCCGCTGGCGATCGGCCGACCGGACCTCCGGGTGACGCTGCTGGAGCCGCTGCTGCGGCGGGCGAACTTCCTGGAGAGCGCGGTGGACGACCTTGCTCTCGGCGATCGGGCGTCGGTGTCGCGGGCGCGGGCAGAGGAAGTGACGGGCCGCTGGGACGCGGTGGTGTCTCGTGCCGTCGCTCCCCTGGGCCGATTGGCGGAATGGTCGGTGCCGTTGACGGCCGACGGCGGTTCCGTGCTCGCCCTGAAGGGCCGTTCGGCCTCCGACGAGGTGCGCGCGGCGCGGCGTACCCTCGAACGGCTGGGCGTGCGGGCCGAGGTGCTGGAGGTCCGGGCCCATGCAGACGCGGAGCCGACGACCGCCGTGCGGCTCCGGCGCGACTGAGAGGTGGTCATGGTCGAGCGATCGGCGCGAGCGGGTGATGAGGTCGAGTCGGCACTGGGCTGGCCGGGCCGTCCGCGCGAAGCGATAGCGTTGGGTTGGCCGGGCGTTTCACGTGAAACGGACCCG
Organism: Naumannella huperziae; assembly: GCF_054073625.1. Classification (NCBI taxonomy): domain Bacteria; kingdom Bacillati; phylum Actinomycetota; class Actinomycetes; order Propionibacteriales; family Propionibacteriaceae; genus Naumannella; species Naumannella huperziae. The sequence continues at coordinate 585,895 of NZ_JBSXPH010000001.1, forward strand.
GAGTCGGACGAGACGAGGAGCCCCGCCGTGGCCGGATCGACACGCATCGAGCGAGCCGAGGACCGAGAGCGTTCGGCGCCGGTGGCGGGCGAGCGCGACGGCGAATCGGCGGTGGCCCGGATGGCCGGCGCGGCGAAGAGCGCCAAGCGAGCGCGCTTCGACGCCGACGAGACGCCGCCCGTGGAGCGCCCCGACGACCTGGACACCCCCGTTTCACGTGAAACGGCACTCCCCCGCCCGAGCGAGCCGCGGATCATCGTCGTCGCCAACCAGAAGGGCGGTGTCGGCAAGACCACCAGCACGGTCAACATCGCGACCGGCCTTGCACTCGGCGGTCTGCGCGTGCTGGTCATCGACCTGGACCCGCAGGGCAACGCCTCCACCGCGCTCGGCGTCGAGCACCACGAGGACGTTCCTGGCACCTACGAGGTGCTGCTGGAGGGCGCGAGCATCGCGGACCACGCGGTCGCGTCGCCCGAGGCGGAAACGCTGTCGGTACTCCCGGCGACCATCAACCTGGCCGGGGCCGAGGTCCAGCTTGTGTCATCGGTGGCGCGCGAGACGCGGCTGCGTAAGGCCGTGGCCAAGCATCTGGAAACGGCCGAGGTCGATTACGTCCTGCTCGACTGTCCCCCGTCGCTCGGCCTGCTCACGCTGAACGCCCTCGTCGCCGCGCGCGAGATCCTGATCCCGATCCAGTGCGAGTACTACGCGCTCGAAGGCGTGTCCCAACTCATGAACACGATCAATCTGGTGAAGGGCGAGCTCAACGACGACCTCCGGCTGTCCACCGTGGTGCTGACCATGTTCGACGCCCGGACCCGGCTGTCCTCCCAGGTCGCCGACGAGGTACGCCAGCACTTCCCCGAGCAAACCCTCGACACCGCAATCCCCCGCTCGGTACGCATCTCGGAGGCGCCCAGCTACGGCCAGTCCGTGATCACCTACCACCTTGCCTCGGCCGGTGCCGAGGCGTACCTCAAGGTCTCGGAAGAGATCGCCAGGCGCGGCGCGAAGGAGAACGCATGAGCACCCCGAAGTCCGGCAAGAACCGCGGCCTCGGCCGCGGGCTCGGCGAGCTGTTCCAGCGGACCGACCACGAGGGCCCCGCGGACTCGGTGGTGATCAACGGCACGCCACCGCCGCAGATGCCGGAGGGCTCGCGCTACGCCGAGCTGCCGGTGGCCGCGATCAGCCCCAACCCCCGGCAGCCGCGCACCACCTTCGACGAGGACGATCTGTCGGAGCTCACGGACTCGGTGCGCGAGATCGGGGTGCTGCAGCCGGTGGTGGTACGCCCGCTCGGCCGCGATCGATACGAGCTGGTCATGGGGGAGCGGCGGCTCCGCGCGTCGAAGGCGGCGCGCCGCGAGACCGTCCCGGCCATCGTGCGCGAGACCGACGAGCATGACCTGCTCCGCGACGCCCTCCTGGAGAACCTGCATCGGGCCCAGCTCAATCCGCTGGAGGAGGCCGCGGCGTACCAGCAGATGCTCGATGATTTCGACTGCAGCCAGGAGGAGCTGTCGGTACGCATCAAGCGCTCGCGCCCGCAGATCTCCAACACGCTCCGCCTGCTTCGCCTCCCACCGACGGTCCAGCGACGGGTAGCCGCGGGTGTGCTGTCCGCGGGCCACGCTCGCGCGTTGCTCGGACTCGCCGACGGCGCGGCCCAGGAACGGCTCGCGCAACGCATCGTCGCCGAGGGCCTGAGCGTGCGCACGACGGAAGAGGTCGTCGCGCTCGGGGAGTCCGAGACCGCGGCGCCACGCGAACGGCGTAGCGCCGCCCCGTCGCCGCGAGCGAAGGAGCTGGGGGAGCGGCTGTCGGATCGTTTCGAGACGCGCGTCGAGGTGAAGATCGGGGCGCGGCACCGCGGCCGGATCGCCATCGAGTTCGCTGGCGAGGACGACCTGCAGCGGATCCTCGACCTGCTGGGCGAGCGCACCTGAATCGATACAGAGCGGTCGACCCCGACCCGCACCCGGAGGTGTCGTCAGTTATCGCCCCCTGCGGGCACGTCCAGGCGGCGATAGCTGACGAGGAGATGGTCGACCAGGAGGCTGCCGCGACGGAAGGCGGGGCTCCGGGGGAGCGGGTCAGTCGGTGGCGGGGACCGGGCGGCCGATCTCGCCGCTGGCGAGCTTGGCGCGGACGTCCTTGGTGGCGTACCGCTCGGCGACGAAGGACAGGAACGGCACCGTGCCGGCTGCGGCGATCACCAGCAGCCGCCACAGCGGCCACTTGACCCGCCGGCCGAGGTCGAAGGCGGTGATCAGCAAGATCATGTAGAGCCAGCCGTGCGGGATGCCGGTCCAGGTCACCACGGTGTCGTTGCCGGCCAGATACTTCAGCGGTACGCCGACGCAGACCAGCACGACCAGCAGGATCCCGACGATCCACGCCATCACCCGATAGCGGGTCAGCGCGCCGCGTATGCCCTTCTCGTCCACACTACGGACTGTAGTTGACCGGATCGTCGAAACCGAATCGCGGGTCAGCCCAGCCGCCGCGACAACACCCCGCGGCCGCGGCCGGCGTCGTGGGCGATCTTGATCGAGATGCCGAGCGCGAACGCGCCGAAGATCCACCACTGCACGGAATAGCCGCGATTGCGGGCCGATCCGCCGGCATCGGGAAGCCGAAGCCGATCGGGCGCCAGGCCCTCAGCGGCGGCCTGCTCCGCCGGCAGCGTGACGAAGCCCGAGACCAGCGGCCGCGGCCAGGTCTGGGCAAGCCGGGCCAGGCGTACCGAACCGATCTGGCCGGGCGGCAGCTCCGCCTCGGTGCCCAGCTCCGGCGCCAGCAGCACCCCCGAGCGTTCCACCCGCCCCGCCGGCGGCGGGGGAGCGGACGGACGCTCGACCACGCCCCGCACCACCGGAAGCACGTTCCCGCGATCGGTGCGCAGCGCCGTCAACACCCGGAAGCGCTGCCCGTCGGGGATCAGCACCTGCGTCTCGGGCAGGTACTCCCCGGCGACCGTCAGCGTCCGGCCGTACCAGTCGACGGGCGATGTTCCGGCCGGCGCGACCTCGTCGAGCGGCGCCGGCGGCAGGTCGGCACGGGCGGCCGCATTGCGTACCCCGTCGTCCACGAAGACCTGCGCCTGCCACAACCCGAGCCCCGCCATCACCGCCGCGGCCAGCACCCCGGCGGCGATGATCAACGCTCGCTGCCACAGCGGCGCTACTCGCCCGGCCGGTCGCGCCGACACCTGGCGGGGCTCGTCCTCGGTCATGATCATCGGGTACGCCGGCGCGCGGCGGCGACGACCGCGGAACAGACGCCCACCAGGTCCCGTCCGGCAGCCTCGATCGCGAGCGGGACGCTGGAGGTCTCGGTCATCCCGGGCGCCACATTCGCCTCCAGGAAGACGGGTCCGTCCGCGCCGATGATCATGTCCGTCCGGGACAGATCACGCAGGCCGAGCACATCGTGCACCCGCAGCGCCAGCTCCGCGCAGGCCCGTGCGTCGGCATCGGAGATGTCCGCCGGCGCCAGGAACCGCGTCGCCCCGGCGGTGTAGCGAGCCGCATAGTCATAGACCCCCGAATCGGGCCGGATCTCCACCGCGGGCAGGGATTCCGGACCGTCTCCCACGTCCAGCACGGTGACGGCGACCTCGGTCCCGGCGACGAACGTCTCGATCACCGCCAGATTGCCGTAGGCATACGCCGCGATCATCGCCTGCGCGACCTGGGCCGGCTCGTCGACCCGGGTGCAGCCCAAGGCCGAGCCCGATCGGGCCGGCTTGATCATCATCGGAAACCCGAGTTGATCACCGAGCGCGCCGACCAGCGACGCGGCGCCGAGCTCGCGGAAGACCTCGTGGGGGAGCGCGACCTGGCGCGGCGTGCGGACCCCGGCGTCGGCCACCACGGTCGTCGCGATCGACTTGTCGAAGGCGATTCGGGATGCGGCCGGGCCGGCGCCGACATAGGGCACACGGAGCAGGTCCAACACCTCGCGCAACGAGCCGTCCTCGCCGGTCTCACCGTGCAACACCGGAAAGACGACGGGATCGGCAAGATCGACCAGGGTCGGGATCAGGGCCGAGTCGAGATCGGCCTCGGTGACCCGGTGGCCCGCGTCCGCCAGCGCCCGGGCAACCCGCCGGCCGGACCGCAACGAGACCTCGCGCTCGTGCGAGAGCCCACCGGCGAGCACCACGACGGTGGGTTCGCCCACGGCCGCGTTCACCGCTGGTCCGGGCGCGGCGCCTGGCTGCGCTCCACGGCCCGCGGTTGATCATGCAGCCCGAAGGTCTCGTGCAGCTCCAGCTCGCGGCCGAGCACCTCGCCCAGCCGCTTGGTGCCCTCGATGATCCGCTCGGGCGTGGGATAGCAGTAGGACAGCCGCATGTTCCGGCTGCCCAGACCGTCGGCGTAGAAGGCCGTTCCGGGCACATAGGCCACCCGGTTGGACACCGCGCGGGGCAGCATGGCCTGGGAGTCGAGGCCCTCGGGCAGGGTGAGCCAGACGAAGAAGCCGCCGTCCGGGCGCGTCCAGGTGGTGCCGGCCGGCATGTGCTCGGAGAGGCCGGCCAGCATGGCGTCGCGGCGGGCGGCGTACATCGACTTGAACGACTCGATCTGCCCGCGCCAGTCATGGCTGGACAGGTACTTCGACACGGCGAACTGGGAGAACACCGGCGGGCACAGCGTCGCCGCCTCCTGGGCCAGCACCAGCTTCTCGCGTACCGCATGTGGCGCGAGCACCCAGCCGACCCGGAAACCGGGCGCGAACGTCTTCGAGAACGAGCCGAGATAGATCACGCGCTCGGCGTCCATGGATCGCATGGCCGGCAGCGGATCACCCGCGAGGTTCAACAACCCGTAGGGATTGTCCTCGATGATCAACAGGTCGAACTCGCGCGCCACCTCGATCAGCTCCCGGCGCCGCTGCACCGGCTGGCTCAGCCCGGCCGGGTTCTGGAAGTTCGGGATCGTGTAGAGGAACTTCGCGCGCGCCCCGTGCCGCTGCAGCGACGCGCAGGCCTCGCGCAGCGCGGCCGGATCCAGACCATGATCATCCATGCCGACATGAACCACCCGGGACTGGTAGGCGCCGAAGGTGTTCAGGGCCCCGACATAGCTCGGCGCCTCGGCGAGCACCACATCGCCGGGGTCGCAGAAGATCCGGGTCAGCAGGTCGAGCGCCTGCTGCGAGCCGACGGTGACCGTCACATCGTCCGGATGCGCGGCGATCCCCTCCAGCGACATCACCTCGCAGATCTGTTCGCGCAGCTCCGGCTCGCCCTGGCCCGAGCCGTACTGCATGGCCTGCGGGCCGACGTCGAGGATCATCTCGCGCATCGCGTCGCCGACGACGTTCAGGGGGAGGTCGGCGATATTGGGCATCCCGCCCGCCAGCGACACCACCTCGGGGCGATTCGCGACGGCGAACAGCGCGCGCACCGCCGATGCCTTCATGCCGTGGGTACGCGCGGCGTACCGGTCGACATAGGAATCGAGCCTGGTGTCCTGACGCCGCGCCGAGCCGGCCACGGCGCCACCGTCGCCCGGGTCGGCGACGGATTCCGGCCTGGCGGGCGTGCTCATTCTCCAAGGGTGCCTCATGATGCGCCTCAGTGTACGGACCGGCCTACGATGGGCCCATGATCGTCAGCCGGCTGCAACGCGTGGGCGCGGCGTCAGTGGGCGCCCTGCCCCCGCTGGGTGGGGGAGCGGTCGGGGAAGCGGACCTGCTGCGCGCCCGGCTCGCGGATTCGGTCTGGGGCTTTGCCGGGGTGGCGTACTTCGCCGGAGGGCGGTGTGCCGGCTGGCTGCTGCTCTCCCCGCCGCCGGCCGCACCGGCGGAGCTGGCGTTCGAGCCCGACGCGGCGGTGCTGACCGCGCTGCGGGTGGCGCCGAGCGAGTCGCTGCGCCGGGTGTCGAAGGAGTTGGTACGCGGGGCGTGTGCGCGGCTGCTCCGCGCGCCGCGGCCGGTGGCGGCAGTGGAGGCCGCGCCCGCCGCGGGTTGCCCGGACGTCTCGGGCGGGCTGCTCGCCGAGCTCGGCTTCGTGGCCACCGATCGGCCCCGCATCGTCCGGCTGGAGCTGTCGGCGACCGTGCGCTGGTGGCGCGGGCTGAGCGAGCTGCCCGGCCGGCTGGGGGAGCTGGTCCAGCCGGCCCCGCCCGTCGAGCCGGCCCGGCGCAGCGAGCTGCGGGTCTGAGACCGCGCCCGGTCAGGCGCCCGCGGGCGAGCGTGCCTGACCGGACGGGCGGAGCTCAGCGGCCGGTGCCGCCCCGGGGATCGCCGGACCGCGGATCGCGCCGCTGGCCCGGCAGTCGGCCCTCGCGCTCCATCTCGTCGAGGCGGGTGTTGGCGCGCCCGGCGAGCCGCTCGGCCTCGGTGAGCACATAGCGCAGGAACTTCGTCAGCCCGACCTGCGCCTTCGCCAGGCCGTCCTCGAAGCGGACCATCCCGTCGCCGCGGCCGCCAGTCTGTCCGGTACGCGGGGGCTGCCCGGCGCGCGGGGGCTGCTCGGTTCGCGGGGTGCTGGTCGGGCCCGCCGTGGGGTTGGTCGGGCCCGGGTCGCTGGTGCCCGGGTCGGTCGGGCCCGGGTCGCTGGTGCCCGGGTTGGTGGCGCCCGGGTCGGTCGACCGGCCGGCTGCGGCGAATCCGGCCGCACCGGCGGCCCCCGCCGCCGCACCGAACCCGGGCGACCCGTCGGCGGGCGCTCCCGCGGCCGGTCCGAACCGGTCGGCGGCGTCGGGGTCCTCCGGGGCGGTGCCCAACAGGTCGTCATCGGAGCCGTCGATGCCGTCGACCGGCGTACCCGTCGAAACGTCGCCGGTGCTGGCCGAGACGTCGCCGATGCTGTCGGTGCGCTCGGTGACGATCAGTTCCTCGTCGCTGCGGACGTCCTCCACGACGTAGCCCTCGGGGGTCTGCGCCCCGCCGTCGCCGAGGAAGGCGTCCCCGGCGGCGGGACGGGCGTCGGGAGCGTCGGACGTACCGGCGAAGTCCTCGTCCTCGGCTGCCGTGATGTCCGCCGCATCCGCGGCCGCGAGGCTCGTCTCGTCGGTCTCGTCGGTCTCGTCGGTCTCGTCGGTCTCGTCGTCCTCGTCGGCGGCGGCCGGGGTCTCGTCGGCGGCGGCCGGGGTGTCGGTCTCGTCGGTGGAGGCTCCGGCGAAGGCATCGGCGGGAATGGGGTGGGGCTGGTACGGGTCCTCGGGGTCCACCATGCTGCCCATGCCCGGCTGCAGGTCGCCGGAGTCGGCGCCGGCGGCGAGGTCGTCCGTGTCGATCGATCGGGTGTCCTCGGCGCTCTCGTCCACCTCGGTGGCGGTCTCGTCCCGGTCCGGGTCGGCGGTGCGCTCGTCTTCTCGTTCGCCCGCGTCCCGTTCGCCCGCGTCCCGTTCGGCCGCGTCTCGATCGGCGGCGACCGCGCCGGCCAGGCCGATGGCGCCGGCGGCGCCGGTCGCGCCCGCGTACGCCGCGCCCGGCACCGGATCGTCCTCTGCATCGGCGCCCCGGTTCTCAAAGTTCCCGGTCTCGGAGTCCTGCGTCTCGGAGTCCTGCGTCTCGGACTCCTGCGTCTCGGACTCCTGCGTCTCGGACTCCTGGAACTCGGAGTCCCGGAACTTGGAGTCCCGGAACTCGGAGTCCCGGGTCTCGGTGGCGGGGGAGTCCTCGAGCGTCGTCTCGTCCGTGACCTCACCGCCGGGGGAGGTGGCGTAGGGATCGTCGGCGCCGACCGCCGGATCCGGCTCGACGGCCACCTGCTCGACGGTGACGCCCTCGACGGTCTCCTCGGACGCCGCGAACTCGCCTGCGGCGGCATCGCGCCGATCGGCCGGTACGCCGTAATCGCCCTCGTCGTTGCTCGTCAGCGGTCCCGGGACGCTGCGCTCGGTCGCCGCCGGCGCATCCACGGTCGGCTCGTCACCCACCGACGCGCCTCCGACCGTGGCGCCGAGTCCCGCATCGCCCGATGCCGTGTCGCCCGGTTCCGCATCGGCCGGGGTCGCGCTCCGGTCCTGCTCCTGTTCGGCGGCGGTCCGCGGGTCGGCCCATGCCGACTCAGCGCCCGGCGCCCCGGCGTCCCGGCCGGGCGTCGCGGTCTCGTCACCGGCACGGTCGTCGGCGATGCCGCGCCGGCCCTGGCCCGTGAACTCCTCGCCGGCTTCGCCGGTTCGGGGCTGGTCGTCGGCTCCGCCGGCGGCAGCCGCCGCGCCCAGACCTGCGCCGGCCACGCCCGCCGCCCCGAGACCCGGGCCGGCCGTCGACTCACCACGCGTCGCGTCCGCGTTGCCGGGCTCGCGAAGCACGGTCTGCTGCTCGGCCTGCTCGGTCACGTCCTGCTCGGTCGCGTCCCGGTCGGTCGCGTCCCGGTCGGTCACGTCCCGGTCGGTCACGTCCCGGTCGGTCACGTCCCGGTCGGCCCCCTCCCGCTCGGCGACGCCCGCCGTACCAGCCTGGCCCACCGCACCCGCCTGCGCGCGGTCGTCGGCGGGCGGCATGCCACCTTGCCCGCGTACCTCGTAATAGGCGTACAGCAGATCCTCCTCCTCGCGGGAGAGGTGCTGGTCGACGTCCTGGGCGGGCGCGCCCTTGATCTTGTCCTTGGTGTAGGGCACGCGGATCCGGCCCTCGACGAACTGGGCGTCGGCGAGCGGGACGAAGATCTCGTTGCCGCCGAAGAGCCCGACGCCGACCGTCACCCAACTCGGATTCTGGGTCTGGTCATCGAGGAAGAGCTGGCCGACGCTGCCGACCTTGTCCTCGTTGGCGTCGTAGACGTCGGCGTTGAGCAGCGCTTCGTAGTCATGGGTGGGCACGGCGGTCTCCTCGACGTTGCGGCGGCGGAGGCCCACCCGCAGTGCGCTCGGGTGGTGGCTCCACCAGTGAGCACTGGTGCGGCCCCGGAGGTCGGGGCACGTATCGAACCCTACCGCCCCGGCTCGGAGCGCCGACACCCCTCCTCGACGGGTACGCGGCGGCCGCCGGCGGTCTCAGTTGACCTTGGCGATCCCGGTCTCGTAGGCGAACAGCACCAGCGACACCCGATCCCGGCACTCGAGCTTGGCGAGCAGCCGGCCGATGTGGGTCTTCACGGTGCCCTCGGCCATGTAGAGGGTCCGGCAGATCTCGCCATTGGTCGCGCCCTTGGCCACCTCGCCGAGCACTTCGCGCTCGCGCTCGGTGAGCAGGCCGAGCCGCGGGTCGTCGGTCCGTTCGCCGGTGCCGGTCGGCAGGTGCTGCACGACATGATCAAGCAGCCGGCGGGTGGCGCTCGGCGCGACGACGGCCTCGCCGCTCGCCACGTCGCGGATCGCCGACAACAGGTCGTCCGGCCGGGCATCCTTGAGCAGGAAGCCGCTGGCACCGGCGCGCAGCGCGGCGAAGACGTACTCGTCGAGATCGAAGGTGGTCAGCACCAGGACCTTCGTCGGGTTGTCGGCCTCGACCAGGGCCCGCGTCGCCTCGACGCCGTCCATCACGGGCATCCGGATGTCCATCAGCACCACATCGGCCGGCCGACGGGTCAGATCGCGCACGGCCTGCTGACCGTTGCTCGCCTCGCCGACCACCTCAAGATCATCTTCGGCCTCGATCAGCATCCGGAAGCCGCCGCGCACCAGCGCCTGGTCGTCGCACAGATAGATCTTCAGACTCATCGCTCGCCCTTGTTGTTCGTCGTGAATGTGTTCATCGTGAGTTTCCCGGGTACGCCGGGGGTCGCGGATCGGCCATCGTCGCCCGCAGCGCATCGAGGCCGGCGGGCCCCGGCTCGACGGCCTCCGCTGCGGCGACCGGGCGCCGGTACGGCTGTGGCGGCTGCGCGGCCAGCGGCAGGACGGCGTGCACGGCGAATCCGGCGCCCGCCCGCGGGCGGGCGACCAGCCGGCCGCCCATCGCATGCACCCGTTCGTGCATGCCCTGCAAGCCATGTCCCTGAAGATCATTTCCGGCGGCCGCGCCGTGTCCGTCGTCGATCACGCTCAGCTCGACGGCGTCGCTGTGATAGGTGACGATCACCTCCGCACGCGCCGCCGGTCCGCCGTGCTTCAACACATTGGTCACGGCCTCCTGGACCACGCGGTACGCCGTGAGCTGCAGCGCCCGGGAGGCGTAGCGCGGGGGCGTACCCTGCTCGTCGTAGCGGAACCGGTCGCCGGCCCGGGCGACCATCTCGCCGATCTCGGCCAGCGTCGGCGCCGGCAGATAGTCGGGCTGGTTGGCGGCCTCCGGCCCGTCCCGAAGCACGCCGACGATCCGGCGCATCTCGTCCAGGGCCTCCCGGGAGGTGTCGGCGATGGTGTTCAGCACGTCGGCGGCCTTGTCCGGCTTGCGTTCGGCCAGGGCGCGGCCGCCCTCGGCCTGGACCACGATCACCGACAGCGAGTGCGCGACGATGTCGTGCAGTTCGCGAGCGATCTGGTTGCGGGCATTCGCCTCGGCGGTCCGCGCGCGGTGCTCGCGCTCGGCCAGCGCGTGCCGCATCCGCTCCGCCTCGCTCGCCTGTCGCTCCTCGACCCGGGCGTCGCTGGCCCGCAGGAAGCGCGCGATCACATAGGGCGCGACGACCATCCCGGCACAGCCGAAGACGAGCACCAGGAAGATCGACAGCGACCAATCGGTGGCACCGCCCTGGACATACTCCGGCGACAGCATCCAGGCCATCGGCCCGAGCACCGCCCCGACCAGACCGGCCCCCACCGCGAGCCGGCTGTAGCGCGTGCTCCAGCGCCCGTAGTCGAAGATGATCAAGGGCACCATGGCGATCGCCGGCACCGGGGTGCGCAGGATCACCAGCAGCAGGCAGCCAGCGATGCCGATCGCCAGCATCAGCCCCGGATAGTGACGCCGCAGACCCCAGCCGCCGGTGACCAGCAACGACGCGAGGAACAAAGCGGCGTACCGCAACGAGTCCGGGCTGCGGGGCTGGTCGATGGCCAGCAGCGCCCACGGCACCGCCGTCACCAGCACGGCCATTCCGCTCAGGACGAGGCTCGGCCACCAGGCGGCCTGCTCGGAGCGATAGCCGGGCTCGACGATCCAGCGGACGGGATTCTTCATGACCGGACCAGCCTAGGAGAGCGGTCGGCGGTGTTCAGTAGGCCCGCGGTCTCGGCGGCGCCCGGCGCGGGCCAGACCGGGGTCCGGCGGGCCGGATCAGCCGAGCGCTGTGGCGAACTGTTGGGCATTGCCGACCAGCTCGTCCAGGGTCTGCCCGCGCCAGCCGAGCACGACCACGGTGGTCGAGCGGCGGGTGGCCGCGCAGACGTCGAGATTGCGCGACGGCTCGCGCGCGCACAGCCCGCCGCCGACCTCGCGGATCGCGGTGGCACCGAGCGAGTCGAGCACCGCTCGCGAATCGGTGGCCGGGCGGACCGCGCTGACCACGATGGACAGCTCGCCGTTGCGCAGGTAGCGGCCCGTGGTGACCTGCTGGGCGCCCTCGTCGGCGGTCGGGTCGGTGCTCGCGACATCGGACGGGTCGCGGACGAACTCGCCGAGCTCCTGTGGCAGCACGGGTGCGCCGACGGGCTCGGGCGACGCGGTCGGGACCGGCGTACCGGCCGGGCGAAGGCTGAGGAATCCGACGGTGGCAACCGCAAGCAGCAGCGCGAGCACCGCGGCGCCGGCGACGATGAAGGGCCAGCGCGCGTCGGGCGCGGGCTTGGGCAGCGCGCGCGGGCGGGCGGGGCGGTTCGTGGTGCTGCGGGTTGCGGTGTCACGGCGGGGTACGCCCGCTGCCCGCTTGCCCGGATCCTGCGACATTCCACTCCTGCCCTGCTGACCGACGGCGGCCCGCTGGCTCCGGGCCGACGGCAACTGTACGCGACGGGCTTGACCGGCGCCCCTCCTGTGCATACCGTGAGTATCGAATACCGGCGGTATCGAGTGTGAAGGCGGGACGAGATGGGCAACTCGGTCATGGGCGACACCGGCCGGCGGGCCGACCCGGTCGGCGCGCGGCCCCGCCGGGCGGACGTCCGGCAGCGGATCGTCGAGACGGCGGCGGCGCGCTTCGAAGAAGGCGGGTACGCCGCGACGACGCTGAACGACATCGCCGCCACGGCCGGCTTCACCAAGGGGGCCGTCTACTCCAACTTCGGCTCCAAGCCCGAGCTGCTGCTCGCCGTGTGGCGCGAGATCTTCGATGCCAGCGCCGGCTCGGCGCTCGGCACCGCCCGGCAGATCCTCGCCGACGGGGGCGGCGACGATCCGGCCCGGCTGGCCGCGGCGCTGGCCGCGCCGGTGCGCAACACCTCGGGCTGGCAGGCGATCCTGGCCGAGTTCCGCGCGCTGGCCCGGCGCGATCCCGCGATCGCGGAGCGGTACGCCGAGATCCGCCGCCAGCACGTCGACGACCTGACGGGCCTGCTCGGATCGCTGGGCCTGTTCGCCGGCGAGGCCGAGTGCCGGCATGCGGCGGTGGTGTTGATGGGACAGGTCTCGGCCTGCGCCCAGGAGTACGCCGCCGGCGCGATCACCGCCGACGAGGTCACCGCGACGCTGGAATGGCTGATCGGCAAGGTGCTGCGATGACCCGCCCGCCCGTGCTGACGGCGACCGCGCTGGTGGTCGCCGTCAACGACGCTGAATCCGAGCCCTTGGATCTGGCACTGGTTCGCCACACGCTGCTGCAGGCCCCGCCCGGTCCGGTGCGCTCGGCGCTGCTGCTTGCCTGCGCCGGCCGCTGGGCGGGGCCGCAGCGCGGTCAGGTGGAGCTGGCCGGGACCGAGGGCGAGCGGGCGCGGGTCCGGGCCCGTCGGCTCCGTGAGGAGACCGCGGTGGCCCGGATCCCCGGCCTGGTGGAGACCGAGCCGCGGTTGACCATCGCCGACGCCGTCGACGAGCGGGCCCTGTTCGAGGGGCTGTCGGTGCGCGCGGGCCGCCGGGCCTTCACCGAGCTGACCGAGCGGGCCGGGGTGGGCCTCGATGCCGGCACCCACATCGGCGCGCTGGCGCCCGCGGAGCGTACCTTCGTCGATCTTGCGCTCGGGCTGCTCCGGCCCGCCCGGGCGTTGATCACCGATGGACTCGGCGACGGCCTGGACGACCGGGGCCGGGCGTGGCTGCGCGACTGCGTACCGCCGATGCTCGGGCCGACGTTGTTGCTTGCCGGGGTGACCGACGCGAGCGTCGCGCCCGAGCAGGCGCACGTGATCCACAACGGGGTAGCACCGATCCGGCAGACCGGGAAGGAACGATGATGGCGAACGATGCTCGGCACATGGCCGAACGTGATCGTCAACGCGGCGGCGCGCTGCGGCTCGGCAGCTTCGAGCTGCGCCGCTTCCGCGGGCCGCTGCCGGTGATCGCGTTGATCTTCGTCGCGCTGGTTCCGCTGCTCTACGGCGCGATCTATCTGTCGGCGAACTGGGATCCCTACGGCAATCTCGATCGGCTGCCGGTCGCCGTGGTCAACGAGGACCGGCCCGTCGACTACAACGGCGAGACGATCGCCGCCGGCCGCGACTTCACCGACGGGCTGGTGGAGGACAACAACTTCGGCTGGCACGTGGTGGACCGCGCGGAGGCCCAGCGTGGCCTGCGCGAGGGCGACTACTACCTGACCGTGTTCGTGCCGGCCGACTTCTCCGAGTCCCTGATCAGCGGCGCGGGCGACGATCCGAGACGGGCGAACATCTTCCTCGAGCGCAATGACGCCAACGGATTCGTGATCGGGTCGATCACGGGCAAGGCGGAGGATTCGATCACCCAGGCCGTCGACCAGGCCGCCATCGAGAACTACTTCAAGGCCGTCTTCGCCAATCTGACCAAGATCAGATCCGGCATGTCCGATGCGAACGACGGCGCCGGCCAGCTCGCCGACGGGCTGGGTACCGCGGCCGACGGCTCGCGGCAGCTCGCGGACGGCGCGGGACAGGCCGCCGACGCGGGCGGCAAGCTCGCCGACGGCGCCGCCGCGCTGCACACCGGGACCGGCGAACTGGCCGACGGGTCGGCCCGGCTGGCCGAGGGCAGCGGCAAACTGCGCGCCGGCAGCGGTCGCCTCGCCAGCGGGACCCGAGAGCTGGCCGGCGGGCTCGGCAAGGCCGCCGACGGCGCGGACCAGCTCGCCGACGGCTCCCGGCAGGTCGCCGACGGCACCCAGCAGTTGAACGACCGGGTGCTGCCGCCGCTGGACGCGTTGCGCACGGTCCTGCCCGAACTGCGCTCGGATGCGCAGACGATCAGCGGCGACGCCGTCGAGGTCAGCGGCCGGCTGGCCGGGCGTACCGATTCGCTGGCAACCGACCTGGCGGGCATGGACGCCGACCTGAAGGCGCTGGCGGAGAAGAACCCCGAGCTGGGCGAGGACCCGGCCTACCGCCGCCTGTCCGATCGGGTCGACTCCGCCAGCGAGCGAGCCTCGGGCATCGCCGAGCGGGCCGACCGGATCGCCACGGGCGCCAAGTCCGTCGACGGCCGGATCCGCGCCAGCGACGGGCTGGAGGACAACCTCGGCGCCGCCCGCAACAACCTGGTCCGGCTGAACGACGGCGCGCAACAGGTCGCCGCCGGCAATGCGCGGCTCGCCGGATCGTTGCGCGACGCCGGCTCCGGCGCGGACCGGCTGGCCGCCGGCGCGGGCGAGCTGAACGATGGTGTGATCGCGCTGGACGACGGGGCATCGAGCCTCGCCGCCGGCGCGCGGCGGCTCGACGACGGGGCCGCCCAGCTCGACTCCGGGGCGGGCGAGCTGGCCGGCGGTCTGCGTACCCTCCGGAACAGCAGCGGCCGGCTCTCCGCCGGGATCGCCCAGCTCGACGACGGCGCGCAACGGCTGCACGACGGGCTGTCCCGGGGACTGGAGCGGCTGCCGGTGATCAGCGAGGCCCAGGCCGAGGAGGCGGCGCAGGTGCTGTCGGCGCCCGCCGATGTGCAGATGACCGTGGACAACCCCGCGGACTACTACGGCCGCGGGCTGGCGCCGATGTTCTTCTCGATCGCGTTGTGGGTGTTCGGGATCTCGGCGTTCCTGGTGATGCGGCCGATCGCGACCCGGACCCTGGCCGGCCGGGCGAACCCGGTCCGGCTGGCGCTCGGCGGATGGCTGCCCGTGGGCGCGGTCGCGGTCGTCGGCGGGCTTGCGATGATCGGGATCGTCTGGGCGACCATGGGCCTGGCCCCGGCGCATCCACTGGCGTTCGTGGGACTGACGCTGCTCGGTGCGGTCACGTTCAGCCTGCTGGCGAGCGCGCTCCGCCTGGCCTTGGGTACGCCGGGATCGGCCCTGTTGTTGATCACCCTGATCGTGCAACTGGCCGCGGCCGGCGGTACCTATCCGCCGGAGATCCTGCCCGCGTTCTTCCGGGCGTTGCACCCGCTGCTGCCGATGACCTACCTGATCGATGCGTACCGGATCGCGATCTCCGGCGGGCAACTCGACCGGCTGTGGCTCTGCGTGGGGGTGCTGGCGGGCTGGGCGCTGGCGGCCGGCGCGCTGGCGATCTGGACGGTCGCCCGGCGGCGCCGGTTCGGCCCGCGGGACCTCGCCCCGCCGATCCCGGCGCCCTGAGCGATCTCGCGGGGGGACGTGCCGCGCCGGGGCGGCCGCACCCGGGGGACCGACCGCCCGGCCGAGGGAACAATGCCGGCCGGGCGGCGGTTGTCACCGGCATAGAATCGACCGGTGCGACCCCGGTCGCCGCGAGCGGCCGGGGATTGCGAGGGCCGGGCAGGGCACGGATCGGCAGGGGACTGCCGGAGAGGACGACATGATCGAGATTCCCAGCGCCGAGGGTGCACCGGGCGCGGCCGACGAGCCGGACCGCGTGCGCGACCTCATCATCATCGGCAGCGGGCCGGCGGGCTACACCGCCGCGATCTATGCCGCGCGCGCCGAGTTGCGGCCGCTGGTGCTGGAGGGGGCGCTGGCCGCCGGAGGCGCCTTGATGACGACCACCGAGGTCGAGAACTATCCGGGCTTCGCCGAGGGCATCCAGGGCCCCGAGCTGATGGACCAGATGCGGGCGCAGGCCGAGCGGTTCGGCGCGGAGTTGATCACCGACGACGCCGTGTCGGTCGACCTGACCGGCGAGATCAAGAAGGTGACCGACGCGGCGGGGAACTCCTATGCCGCGCGCACGGTGATCCTGGCGATGGGCTCGGCGTACCGCAAGCTCGGCATCGAGCGCGAGGACGAGCTGTCCGGCAAGGGTGTCTCGTGGTGTGCCACCTGTGACGGATTCTTCTTCAAGGACAAGGATCTGGTGGTCGTCGGCGGCGGCGACTCGGCGATGGAGGAGGCGACGTTCCTGACCCGGTTCGCGAAGTCGCTGACCCTGGTCCACCGCCGCGACGAGCTGCGCGCGTCCAAGATCATGGCCAATCGCGCCAAGAACGATCCCAAGATCAGCTTCGCCCTGAACTCCGCCGTCAAGGATCTGCACGGCGACGCGTCGCTGGACAAGGTGACGCTGGTGGACACGGTGACCGGCGAGGAGCGCGATCTCGACGCGCAGGGGCTGTTCATCGCCATCGGCCACGACCCCCGCTCGGAGCTGGTCAAGGGGCAGGTGCACCTGGACGAGAACGGCTATGTCCTGGTCGAGGGCCGGACCACCCGGACCAACCTGCCCGGTGTGTTCGCCGCCGGGGACCTGGTCGACCACTCCTACCAGCAGGCGGTCACCGCGGCCGGCTCCGGCTGCGCCGCGGCCCTCGACGCCGAGCGCTACCTCGCCGACCTGGACGACATCGCGGCCGGGCAGGACGCCCCCGCCGCCGCCGACCGCGGCGTCCTGTCCGACAGCATCACCGCCTGAGCAGCCGCCGCGGCACGCCGGCCGGGGTCAGCTCATGAGAAATCCGGCGGTGTCGGCGGGGGCGCCTAGGCTGGTCGTCGAGACGGGGAGGACATCCGATGGGACTGCGTGAGGTCACCGACGCCACGTTCGAGGCGGAGGTGCTGGGTTCGGACCGGCCGGTGCTGGTCGACTACTGGGCCGACTGGTGTACGCCGTGCCGCCAGCTCGAGCCGATCATCGAGGAGCTCGAGGCGCGCTACGGCGACCGGATGGAGTTCGTCAAGATCGACACCGGGGAGAATCCGATCAGCGCCGCCGAGCAGCAGGTCCGCGGCCTGCCCACCGTGCAGATCTTCGCCGGCGGCGAGGCGGTCCGCACCTTCCAGGGCTCCAAGCCCAAGACCGTCCTTCGCGAGGCGATCGAGGCGCAGCTCTGCCCCTAGGCTTCGGGCATGGAGCTGGTCAGCGTCTTCCGGGTCATCGACCTGTTGGGCGTGCTCTGCAATGCCATCATCGGTGGCAGCATCGCCCGCACGCTGAAGTTCGATCCCGTCGGGTTCGCCGTCCTGGCGATCATGTCGGCACTGGCCGGCGGCATGCTCCGCGACATCCTGCTCGCCGCCGGGCCGCCCGTCGCGCTGATCGATCCGGCGTACCTGATCACCGCCCTCGCCGGCGCCGCGTTCGTCTTCGTCCTGCACGTCGAGGGTCGACCGTGGCGCTGGGCGCTCGCCGCGATGGATGCCGTCTGCCTCGGCGCGTGGGCCGCCACCGGCACCGTCAAGGCGCTCGGCCTGGGTCACGGCCCGCTGACCGCGATCATGCTCGGGTTGATCACCGCGGTGGGCGGCGGGATGCTCCGCGACATCGCGATCGGCCGGGTCCCCGCGATCTTCGGCGGCAATACCCTGTACGCCACCGCGGCCCTGCTGGCCTCCCTCGCCGTGCTGGCCACCCCCGCCGAGCTCCGCCCGACAGTGGGAATGATCATCGCCACGGTGGTCGGCGCCGCGATCACGCTGCTCGCCCGCTGGCGTCGCTGGCAGTTGCCGCAACCACCGGGGCTGACGGTCGAGCTGACCACCGACCAGGTCAGATCACTGGTACGCCGGGCGCAGCGCGACGAGCGGCGCCGCCTGCTCCGCCGCCGGCGGCCCGACGCCCGGTCGTGAGGCTCAGCCCACGGCGCCGGTGAACTGCACGGGATCGTTCACGTCGTCGCGGCGGTCGACGGCGACGGTGACATTGCCCAGCTCGCTCGCCGGAACGGCGAACGCGAAGGCTCCGGTCACGGTCTGCCCGGGCCCGACCGCACCCTCGAAGGAGTCGCCGACGGCGCCCTCGGAGTCGCCGACTAGCTGCGCGCCGACGTCGGCCTCGCCGTAATAGCCCTGGACGACCCAGTTGCTCAGGTTCACCGACCGGTTGCCGTCGTTGACCACCTCGATCACCGCGGTGACGATCTCGCCGTCGGTGCCCTCGGCCCCGGTCATCGACTCCGAGGCGGTGCCCGCGGTGATCGACGCCAACTGCAACTGGACCCCGTCCTCGTAGCGGGCCGCGTCCTCCAGCCCGAACTCGTCGCCGGCGGGGGGCTCGGTCGGTGGGGCGTAGCGGTCGGCGGGGTCGATGGTGGAGGTCGGCTCGGCCGATGTCGGCGCGGGGGTGGGGCGCTGCGGACCCGGCGGCGTACACGCGGTCACCGCGAGGACGCCGGCCGCCGCGACGGCCAGCCCGATGCGGACGCGAATCATCTGGTTCCTCCGGGCGATTCGGGTGCGGGGCGCGCGCAGTCTATCGGCCGGTACGCGAGGTCTCGGCCATCTGCCGCGTCGGCGCGGCAGCCGGCGAACTAGGCTGGGCGAGATGAAGAAGATCCTGATCCTGCTCACCGTTGTCGGCGCGGTACTCGCCGCCGTACTGCGCTGCCGTCAGATCCAGGAACAGCGCGAGGTCGAGGCCGAGATCTGGGCCGAGGCCACCGACCCGCTCTGACCGACGGGCGCTCAGGGGCGCCACTCGCCGTCCACGAGGGCGGCCACGTCATCGACCACGAGCGCGGCGCCAGCCTGGTTGAGTTCGGCGGCGGAGAATCCGCCGGTACGCACGGCCACGGCGTCGGCGCCGAGCCGGCCCGCCGACTCGATGTCCCAGACACTGTCGCCCACCACCACGGCCCGCCGGCCGCCCGCCCGCTCCAGCGCGACGCCCAGGATGTCGGGCTGCGGCTTGGACTCCTCGGCGTCCTCGGAGCTGGTGACGGCGGCGAAATCGTCGGCGTCGAGGCCGAGGGAGTCGATCGCGGCATCGGTGAAGCGCTTCTTCCCCGACGAGGCCAGCGCCACCCGCAGCCCCAGGCCGGCAAGGTGGCGGACCAGGTCCGCCGCGCGCGGTAGTGGGCGTACCTGCGGCAACAGGGCGGCATACTCGTCCTCCCACTCCGCGCGCAGCTCGTCGCCGAGGCGCCGCTCGACCTCGGCCCCGCACAGCTCCTCGACCAACCGGTCGCCGCCCATCCCGATCGCCCGGTGTACCCGCCACGACTCGGGCGCCAGCTCGTGTCGCGCGAAGGCGCGCTGCCAGGCCAGGGCGTGCAGGTAGGTGGAGTCGACCAGCGTGCCGTCGACATCCAGCAGGACCGTGTCGACCGATTCGGCAGGGGGCATGGCGCGTCCTCGCTCCCGGAGCGTAGTGTCGAGATATCGACTTCAACTTCTGCGTGGAGGATACTGAATGTCTGCACGTTTCGGCTACACGTTGATGACCGAGCAGGCCGGGCCGAAGCAGTTGATCACCGATGCAGTGGCTGCCGAGCGGGCCGGCTTCGACTTCGAGGTCTGCAGTGATCACTACTCGCCGTGGCTCGCCGAACAGGGGCACGCGCCGTTCGCCTGGAGCGTGCTCGGAGCGGTCGCCGACCGGACCGAGCGGGTGGAGTTGATCAGCTTCGTCACCTGCCCGACCATGCGTTATCACCCCGCGGTCGTCGCGCAACAGGCCGCCACGACCCAGTTGCTGGCCGACGGCCGATTCGTCCTCGGGCTCGGCAGCGGCGAGAACCTCAACGAGCATGTGATCGGACAGGGCTGGCCCGGCGTACCCGCCCGGCAGGAGATGCTGGTGGAGGCGCTGCACATCATCCGCGCGCTGCTCGACGGTGGCCTGGTCGACTTCGTCGGCGAGCACTTCCGGGTGGACGCCGCCCGGCTGTGGGACCGGCCGGCGGACGGCGTACCCATCGGCGTCGCGATCTCCGGGGAACTGGGCATCTCCTCGTTCGCGCCGCTGGCCGAGCACCTGATCGCCGTCGAGCCGAACGCCGAGTTGATCAAGCAGTGGAACGGTGTCGACGGCGCGCCGAAGATCGGGCAGCAGGCGCGGGCGATCGGCCAGTTGCCGGTCTGTTGGGACCCGGACGCCGACGCGGCGATCGCGCGCGCCCATGATCAGTTCCGCTGGTTCGCGGGCGGCTGGCCGGTGAACGCCGACCTGCGTACCCCGGCCGGCTTCGCGGCGGCGACCCGGCTCGTGACGCCGGAGGATGTGGCGGCGGCCATCCCGTGCGGCCCCGATCTGGACGCGATCGCCGAAGCCGTGCAGGGCTATCTCGATGCCGGATTCACCGATGTCGCGCTGATCCAGATCGGCGGCGGTACGCAGGAACGCTTCCTGACCGAGGCCGCGGGACCGCTGCTGGAGCGGTTGCGCAGGCTCTGATCGGGGTGCCCGGCGTCGGTGCCTGCGCGATGGCGGGACAATGCCCGGGTGAGGTATCCGGGCACTGACGACGACTCCGGGGTCCGGCTACGCCCGCTGGACCCGACCAAACCCCAGTTGGAGGTGGCCGCGCGGACGTTCTCGCTGCTCGCGGCGCCCGTGCGGCTGCACCTGGTCGCGCTGGCCGCCGAGGGTCGCTACGACGTGGGTACGCTCGCCGATCGGGTCGGGGTCAGCATCGCCACCGCGAGCCAGCACCTCAGCAAGCTGCGGCTGGCCGGCATCGTCAGCGCCAGCCGGGACGGCCGGCACCTGTTCTACGCCGTCGACGACCCGCACGTGCTGACGCTCGTCGCGCAGATCTTCGAACACATCGCCCCCGACGGGACCCTCGCGCCAGACCCGCCCCTCGCCGACAGCCCCGCCGGCAGCCTCCGCATCGCCGACGACGAGTAGGCCGGGATCCCTCGCGGGTGCCGGTTGGGCTCGGGGGTGCCGGTTGGGTTCATGGATGGGCGGGCGTACCTGGATCCGCGGGCTGAGTCGGCAGGTGCGGGCCGAGTATCGTTCGCGGGTGCCGGTTGGGTTCGCGGGTGCCGGTTGGGTTCGCGGGTGCCGGTTGGGTTCGCGGGTGCCGGTTGGGTTCGCGGGTGCCGGTTGGGCTCGCGGATGCCGGTTGAGTTCGCGGATGGCTGGGCAGGGGGGACGACCCTCAGCCGAGAAGTTCTCCGATCTCGCGGGCCGCGGCACGGCCGGCGCGATTGGCGCCGATGGTCGAGGCGCCGGTGCCGTAGCCGACCAGATGGACCCGGTGGTCGCGGGCCACCCGGGTGAGTCCCCGCCCGTCCATCGTGATGCCGCCGCCGGTCTCGCGCAGGTGCAGCGGGGCCAGATGATCCAGGCTCGCCCGGAAGCCGGTCGCCCAGATGATCGCATCCGCGCGGCAGGTACGCCCGTCCGCCCAGCGCACCCCCTCCGGCACCACACGCTCGAACATCGCCAGCCGCTCCAGCACACCCGACGCGATCCCCGCCCGCACGGCCGGCGTCAGCGGCAAACCGGTCACGCTGACCACCGAGCGCGGCGGCAGCCCGGCCCGGACCCGGTCGGCCACCATCGCCACCGCCGCCCGGCCCCGCTCCTCGCCGAACTCGCCCTCGGTGAAGATCGGCGGCCGCCGGGTCACCCAGCGCGTCGCCGCGGCCAACGGCGCGAGCTCCAGCAGATGCTGGACCGCGGAGATCCCGCCGCCGACCACGATCACCCGCAGCCCGGCGAATGCCTGTGGTCCCGGATAGTCGTGCGTGTGCAACTGCCATCCCGCGAACGACTCCCGGCCCGGCACGGCCGGCCAGAACGGCTTCCCCCAGGTGCCGGTGGCATTGGCCAGCGCCCGCGCCGACCACACCCGCCCGTCGTCCGCGACGGCTGCCAGCCGCCCATGATCATCGGCCACCCGGCGGATCGTCACCGGACGTTCGACCTTGATCGAGAACTCCTGCTCGTACGCCCCGAACCATGCCGGCACCGCCTCGCTCGCCGGCGCCACCGGATCGGCCGCCGGTGGCGTGGTGCCCGGCAACTCCCGGATCCCGTTCACGGTGGCCATGGTCAGCGTCGGCCAACGGTGCCGCCACGCCCCGCCCGGGCCCGCCTCCGCATCGACCACCGCGTGGCCGATGCCGCTTCGCTCCAGGTGGTACGCCACCGACAGCCCGGCCTGACCGGCACCGATCACCAGCACGTCGACCGACGCCATGATCAGCTCTTCTCCATGATCAATTGGGCTGGAAGCCGAGCGGCGACAGGCTGATGATCAACAGCCCGAAGACACCCAGCGCCAGCGCGGCGATCACCACGGCGTGCAACAACCAGTTCTGCCGCAGCACCGCGACGAACTCGCGAAGATACGCCGATGGCAGGAAATAGCGGGCGGTGGGCGCACCGACCGCGTGGGTGTCGATTCGCAGCCGCCGGGCCTGCAGCGCGGTGCGGAAGGCGTGGTAGTCATTGGTCACGACCACCATCGTCCCGCCGGGCCGCAGCTCATCGACCAGTCGCCGCGAGAAGATCAGATTCTGCTCCGTCGTCGCGGCCGCCGTCTCCGGCACCACATCGGTCGACGGTACGCCGTGCGCGACCAGGTAGTTGCCCATCGCCGCGCCCTCCGGCTCGGACTCGTCCGAGCCCTGCCCGCCCGACGGCACCAGCAACGGCGCCGGATGCCCGGCCCCGAGCTGGGCGCGATAGATCTGTTCCGCGCGCGCCAACCGGGCCGCCAGCAGCGGCGGCACCCGGCCGTTCACCACCCGCGAACCCAGCACCGCTATCGCGTCGATCTGCTTGCTGCGCAGGCTTCGCCGCGAATAGATGAACGAATAGGCCGCGAAGCAGACGAAGACGAAGGCCAGATAGCCGACCACGAGGATGATCAGGATTGCCAGGGCGGCCGTGATCGAACCCAGGGAGATCATGGCCAGGGTCACGCCGATCAGGACGAGCATCCCGACGCCGGTGACGAGCGACACCAGATTGCCCAGGGTCAGCCGCTCCTTGCGTACCATGATCAACCCGTTCACGATCAGGAACAGCGCGGCCGCGACCACCGCCACCGGTAGCACCAGGACGGCGGCCAGCACCAGCGCCGCAGCGACCTCGCTGGCGATCCCGACATCGCTGGAGGCGAGGGCGAGTACGCCGAACCCGGCCGCGAACACCGCGAACACCCCGATCCGGAGCTGCCGGGGGTCGACTCGCCACGACCAGATTGCGGCGATGGCGAAGGCCGCTGCGGGCACCCAGAACATGACACCCATCCTTGCAGGCGCCCGCCGAAGAACCGTCGGCCCGACGAACTAGGCTCCGACCATGCGGATACCGACACCGTCCGATGTGGTCGGACTGGCGGCCCGGAGCGCGGAGAGCATCGGCGACGCCGCGACCGCCCTGCCGCGGCTGCTGGCGCTGCTGGACTCCGCCGAGGCGCTGATCCGGCGTACCGATGCGGTGATCGACCGGATCGAGCAGACCCAGGCCGGCGCCGATGCCCTGGTGGCCCGGACCGGCGCCGTGGTCGACCGCGCCGATGCGCTGACGGCGGCGATCGAGCCCAGCATCACGCGCCTGCTCCCGGTGCTCGATCGGCTGGCCGAGACGACCGACGTTCGCGAGGTCGATGCGCTGGTCGGGCTCGTCGACCAGCTTCCCGAGCTCACCGACAGCCTGCGCACCGACGTCTTGCCGATCATGAAGACGCTCGGGTCCGTGGGCGACGATGTGCACGATCTGCTGCTGATCTCCGCGCGGTTGAGCGACATGCTGTCCCGGTTACCCGGCATGGGACGGGTGCGCCGCAAGGTCGACGAGGAGTCCGACGACGAGGTGGTCGACCAGTTCCGGCAGCGGCGCGAGGAGGGCTGAGCCATGTCGGACGCCACCGACGAGTTCGACGTGATCGTGATCGGCGCCGGACCGACCGGTGAGAATGCGGCGCAGTACGCCATCGCGGGCTCCGACCGCACCGCCGCGCTGATCGAGTCGGAATTGGTCGGGGGAGAGTGCTCCTACTGGGCGTGCATGCCGAGCAAGGCCCTGCTGCTGCCGGGGGCGCTGGCCGACCGTGCCGGCGCGATGGGCGGGCTGGACGGCACCGAGCTCGACCCGGCCGGCGTGCTGGAGCGCCGCGATGCCTTCACCCGGCACTGGGACGATGCCTCCCAGGTCGCCTGGGCGACCGATGCGGGCATCGAGGTGATCCGCGGCGCCGGCCGGCTCACCGGCGAGCGCGAGGTCACCGTGGGCGAGCGCACGCTGCGGGCCCGGCACGCGGTCGTCCTGGCCACCGGGTCCGAGGCCGTCATCCCCGACATCCCGGGACTGCGGGCGGCCAGGCCCTGGACCAACCGCGACGCCACCGCGCTGCGCGCCGTCCCCGGGACCGTGCTCGTCCTCGGCGGCGGCGTCGTCGCCTGCGAGGCCGCGACCTGGCTCGCCACCCTCGGCGCCGGCGTGATCATGGTCGTCCGTGGCCGCTCGCTGCTGCCCGCGGCCGAGCCGTTCGCCGGCGAGCGGGTCGCCGAGGCGCTGCGCCGCCGCGGCGTACAGATCCGGTTCGGCACCGAACTGACCGAGGTCACCCGCGACCTGCCGGCCGGCGCCGACCCCGCCCCCGGAGCACCGCGCGAGGCGCCCGCCACCTGCACCCTCAGCGACGGCACCGAGCTGATCGTCGACGAGATCGTCGTCGCCGCCGGCCGGCGGCCGCGTACCGATGACCTCGGCCTCGACGCCGCCGGCCTCCCGCCCGGCACGGGGATCGAGGTCGACGACCAGCTCCGGGTGCGCGGCGCGGAGGACTGGCTGTATGCCTGCGGCGACGTCAACGGTCGCGCCGCGCTCACGCATATGGGCAAGTACCAGGCCCGGGTCGCCGGCGACGTGATCGCCGCCCGCGCCGAGGGCCGCCCGCTCGAGGGCAGCCGGTACGCCGCGAGCGCCGACCACGGCCAGATCCCGCAGGTCGTCTTCACCGAGCCCGAGGTGGCGAGCGTCGGGCCGACCGCGGCGGCCGCCCGCGAGGCCGGTCACGACATCGCCGAGATCGAGCTCGACATCGCGGTCGCCGGTTCCTCGCTGGCCCGCGACGACTACGCCGGCCGCGCGAAGCTGGTCATCGACCGGGCGACCGACACGATCCTCGGCGCCACCTTCGTCGGGCCGGACATCGCCGAGCTGCTACACGCGGCCACCGTCGCCGTCGTCGGCAAGGTGCCGCTGGAGACCCTGTGGCACGCGGTCCCGGCGTACCCGACCGTGAGCGAGATCTGGCTGCGGCTGCTGGAGCGGGCCCGCGTCGATCGTGGTTGAGGGCCGATCGTGGTTGAGGGCCGAACGTGGTTGAGGACGGGGCGCCCCGGCGGAACTCCTGGCCCGTGCCCGGACTCCTCACCGACAGAGCCCGCCGCCGCGGGCAGGAGGGGTTGATCGGTGAGGGGTGAGGAGACCGCCGGGTCCAACGCGCCGGCCGGCGCCGAACCGACCGACGCCGACCTGTGGGTACGCCTGCGCGCGGGTGACGAGTACGCCTTCCGGACGCTGTTCGGCCGGCACAACAAGGCCGTCTACAACTTCGCGTTCCGGCACTCGGCGTCCTGGTCGATGGCCGAGGACGTGACCCAGGCGACGTTCACCACCTTGTGGCGGCGCGCGTGCGAGGGCACGGTCGACGACCTGCACCTGGAGTCGGCGCGGCCGGTGTTGTTGTCGATGGCCCGCAACGAGGCGAGCAACGCGCTCCGTTCGGCCAAACGCCATCTGCGGCTGGTCGACAGGGTCGAGTCCGTCACGCCGAAGGGCACCGACAACACCGAGCGCTGGCTGGCCGAGGAGAAGGAGATGGGCCACATCAACGACGTGCTGGGCCGCATCCCCGACAACCAGCGCGCCGTGATCGAGCTGGTCGCCTGGGCCGGGCTGGAGATGAGCGAGGTGGCGCAGGTGCTCGGCGTACCGGTCGGCACGGTCAAATCGCGCCTGAACAGGGCGCGCAGCAAGCTCGCGACCACCGAGATCGCACAGCTCCTGGGAGGTGTCGGATGAGGCCGCAGTTGCCCCCCGAGCGCGACCTGCCCGGCGCCGACCGGATGCTGACGGCGATCCTCGCCGGCGATGCCGAGGCCGAGGCGGCCGACGAGCTGGCGCGCCGCAGGCGCCGACGGATCACCGTCGCGGCGGCGATCGCCGCCTGCCTGGCGCTGATCGGCGTGGCCGTCGGCGTGCTCGCCTTTCCCCGGCAGCCACCGGTCGCCGACCCGCTGCCGGCGCCCACGACGGCCCAGTTGCCCGCGCCGACCGAGGGCCAGCTTCCCTCCGGTACGCCCACCCCGAGCGCCTCGCCCTCCCCGGTCGAGCCCGCGCCGACCGCCAGCCCGAGCAGGGTCCCGGCACCGTCGCCGGGCGCCACCGACGACGCCGGGTCCACCGAAACGCCGCCGCCCCCGCCCGCCAATGCCGGGGTGACCCGCTACAACGCGCCGTTCGGGCAGCCGGTACGCGGCGATCAGGTCGCGGTCACCATGGAACAGATGGGCCAGGACGAGCAGGCCGGCGAGACCTCGTTCACGATCATCGTCCGGATCGAGGCGATCGGCGACCAGGACGTCACGCTCAGCGCCGACTCCTGGAGCGTCAACACCACCGATCGTCTCGGGGTCGGGACCGTGTCCGGATTCGGCATCGTGGAACGCACCCTGCGACCCGGCGAGGTGACCACCGGTTCGGTGTCCTTCGACGCCCAGGTCGACCAGGTGCATGCGGTGCACTTCGACGACTCCCGCGGCAACAAGTTCTCCTGGGCCTACGGCCCCCAGGCCCTGACCGATCTCGACGACCTCGACTTCTCGACGGTCGACGGCGCGGCCCGGATCGCGTTCGTCAACGGCCAGCGCGAGACCGCCGGCGAGTCCGACGTGGCCGACGCGGTCGTGACTGTCTGCGCGACCGACGAGCGATCGCTGAGCTATGGCTACTCCGACTTCTCCTTCGGCACCGCCTCCGGCGAGCGCCTGCCCGCAGGCAGCGGCCTGCCCGACCGGGGCGCGTCGATCGCGAATCAGCCGGGCAACGACATCCCGCTGATGCCGGACTCGATGGAGCTCGGCCCGGGCGACTGCTACCTGGGCTGGGTCTTCGTGAAGAGCCGCGACGAGGTCACCGAGCTGGTCTACCGCTCGCGCAACGGCGGTTCGATCCGGTTCCCGATCGAGGGCTGAGCGACCCCCGGGGAACCCGCCGGGCCCTGCTGGAATCTCTCAGCAAGGAACCGGCCCCGGGGAGGTGATGCAGATGGCGCGGCCACAACTGCCACCCGCCCGGGACCTGCCGGATCCCGTCGCCATGCTGGCCCGCATCCTGCGCGCCGGCGTACCCCCACCGGCGCCGCCGGCCGCGTGAGTCAGTCGCTGTGGCGGGCGCGGTTCTGCGCGGCGACGCGGTGTCGCGCCTCCGCGGAGAAGTCCTTGCGCTCGCTCGCGGGATTCTGGCCGAAGGTCCCGAGGTCGGTACGCTTCGCCGCCGCCCGCAGCGCCGCCGCCCGGGCCGCGGCGCTCTCGCCGGCCTCCGCGGCTGCCGCCTCGGCGGCCAGGACCGCCTCCAGCCGGTCCGCCACCTCCCGCGGCATCGGCAGCTCCGCCTCGGCCGCGAGCAGCTCGGCGACCGCGTCGAGCTCGTCCGAGGACGGCTGCGGGCGGGGCTCAGGCACGACTGCTCCTCACAAAACGGGCTGACCAACGGCTGACTGCTGGCGACCGACTGGTGGGCGGGTGGGAAACACCGGACCGGGCAGACCCCGGCCACCGGCCCTGCGACGCACGGCGACGGTCCAACGGTTCCCCCCGATCCTCCATGCTTCCCCGAACTCCCATCCTGACACGCGACCCAAGCCGGCCCTCACCCGTCCTCGGGGCCGCCCGGACCGGCCGGGTCGAGCTGGCCGCGGTCGGCGAGCAGCCGACGGGTCCGCGTCGAGCGCTTGTCGAGCTCGGCGGCCGGGGCGTACTCGTCGAGCCAGCGAAACAGCGCGGAGTGCCCCCGGCGTACCTCCGACGACGGCACCAGCAGCCGGCGCCCGTCGGCGGTCCGCAGCAGATGATTCGGGCTGCGTCCGTTCGGCAGCTCGCGGACCGCGACGATCTCGGCACCTGCGACCTCCTTGCCGCCGACGGGGGAATGTACGCGGATCGTCGCACCGTCAAGGGTCACCGTCGTCCGGGCCTGGACCCACTTGAAGGCCGCATAGAGCGCGGCCAGCACGACCACCACGATCGCCGCCTGCCACCAACCGGGCAGCCGACCGTAGGCCAGTACGCCGATCGTCACGGCCGCCAGGATGACGATCCCCGCGATCGGCGGGCGATGGTCCTTGCGGGCCTCCAACACCTGCTTCACGGCTCGGCCCGCAGGTGGGCCAGCAGCGGCACGAGCCGCGCCCGGCCGCGGGCGCACCGGCTCTTCACCGTGCCCGGGGCGCAGCCCAGGATGGTCGCGGCCTCGCCCACGGTGTAGCCCTCCATGTCGACCAGGATCAGCGCGGCCCGCTGGTCCGGATTCAACCGGCTCAGGGCGTCCACGACGACGGTACGCAGTTCGGTACCCCCGGCCGGGTCGTCGGACTCCGGGCCGGCGAGCCGGACATTCTTGTCGAGATCGTCGGGCAGCGGGTCGGCGCGGCGTACCTTGTTGCGGCGGATCCGGTCCAGGCAGGCGTTCACCACGATCCGGTGCAGCCAGGTGGTGACGCGCGCCTCGCCGCGGTAGCCGTCCGCGCGGCGGAATGCCGAGATCAGTGCCTCCTGCAGCGCGTCGGCGGCCTCATCCGGGTCGCGCATGGTCCGCAGCGCGATCGCCCACAGCCGGTCGCGGTGGCGGGCGAAGAGCACCCCGAACGCGGCGTGCTCGCCGGCCACATGGGCGGCCAGCAGCTCGGCATCGGAGCGCGGGTCGGTGGCGGCCGGGGGCGCGGCCGGGCGCAGCCTCGCGCTCGGCGTACCGCTCACCCAGTGACCTCCACCTCGTAGATGCTCCCGCGGAAGTTCTCGCCGTCGGGTGGCAACTTCGTCAGATAGACGAGCAGGTACCGGCTCGTCACGGCGGGTTCGACGCGCAGCGTTGCCGCGGCCGGCGCGTCGTCCTGGGAGGCCACGGTACGCCAGTCGCCGTCGCTGCGCATCGGTGGTTCTTCGGGGTTCTCGGCCTTGGGCACCCGCAGCTCGACATCGGTGCCGCCGTCGGAGAGCCGCAGCGCCACCTCCGCGACGGTGCGCGGTTCGCCCAGATCGAGCACCAGGCCCACGCCGCGCTTGGCGCCGCCGAGGCGGGGGTTGTTGTAGTAGTTCAGCGTCCGCCAGGCCGTCTCCGGGTCGCCGTCGATGGCATTGGGCACCTGATCGGGATTCTCGGTGCCGTCATCGCCCTGGGGATCGAAGTCGCGGACGGCGACGATCTCGACGGCCTGCGGGGTGCTCGGGGCGGCGCTGGGGGTTGCCGAGGGGCCGCCGTCGGCCGACTGGGGCGCGGTGCCGCCGCCGAAAATCCGGGCCAGCGCGATGATCAGCACGAAGAGCAGCGCGAGCAGCGCCGGGACCACGATCCGGGCCCACCGGCCGCGACCCGTCCCGGCCGGTGTCGCGGGCGCGTCGACGCTGGACCGCGCGCGGTCGGCGGGGACGGCCGGCTGGGTGATCGTCGGGGTGTCGTCCTCGGCCAGGCTGGTCCGGTGGCCCGGGTTCGGGTGGGCTGGGTTCGGGTGAGCCGGGCTGGTTGCCGGCGCCGGCCCGAACTCCGGGCCGGGAGGTGCGAGGGGTCCGTAACCCTCGTCGGCCTCCGGCGCGAGACCGGGCTGCCAGGCGCCGCGGCGTACCCGCCGTTCCAGGTCCGGCGCGCCGTCGGCGCCGGCGAGCACCTTGGTCAGCTCGGCGGCGACGGTGGCGGCATCGCCGATCGGCATCATCCGCTGGCGCGGCGTTGGGTTCAGCATCCGGTCGGTGAGCTGGTCCAGCACGGGGGAGACGCCGGCGCGGACCTGGCGCGGGGTCAACCAGTGCCCGCCGGCCGACGGCGCCTGGCCGAGGCCGTAGGCCGGCCCGCCCGGCCAGCGGCACAGCAACATCGCATAGAGCATCCGGCCCAGATCGTGCACGTCGCGCCGCTGCGGATCCAGATCGGCGGTGTCGGGCTCGGTGTGCGGATCCTCTGGCTGCAGCCCCGCCTCCAGCAACAGCCCGGCGATCTTGATGTTGCCGGTCGGGGTGATGATCACGGTGTCGGGGTTGATCCGCTCGTGGCCGATGCCGTGCGCGTGCACGCCGGCCAGCGCATCGGCCAACTCCCGCAACAACCAGGCCGCCTCGACGGCGGTCAGCGGCCCGTCGACGAGCAGTTCCTGCAGCGTCGTGCCGTCGACATGCTCGGTGACCACATAGGCGATCGCGGCGTCACCGAGCGGGGCCGACTCGACGATGTCCAGGACCCGCAGGAACCGGGAGTCGGTCGCGATCGCGCCGCTCCGGGCCGCGTGCAGCGCCTGCGCGGTCGCCGTCTCGCCGGCCGGCAGCAGATGCACCACGACCCGGCGGCCGAGGATGGCGTCCCAGGCCTCCCAGGTCTGCGAGCGCTCCCGGCGTACCACCGGGCGCTCCAGCCGGTAGCGTCCGCCCAGCTCGTCGCCCGCATGGGCGGTGATCGGATGCTCGTCCTCGGCGGTGTCGTCCAGCGGGCCGGCGGCGTACTGCGGGGCATCGGGTACGCCGAAGCTGCCCGGCTGCAGGGGCCGCTCCGGACGCAGCACCGTGCCGGCGCGCTGGTCGACCGGCGGCACGTCGGCGGTGATCCGCGGCATCAGCACCGTCTTCGGGTCGTCCATCACCGGCTCCGGCGCGAAGATCTCGGTGATCGCCTCGTCCTGGGCGTCGAGCTCGGCCGCCCCGGTGGCCTCCGCCTTCTCCGCGGTCGCGGTGGCCGGGGTCGGGCGGCCGCGGCGGCGTACCGTCGCGATGATGTCGGTCACCTCGCGCACGTGCAGCAGGCGGGCCAGCCCGACGAAGACCGCCAGGCCGGCCAGCCCGCCGCCGACGACGGTCGCGGCGACGATGAGGAACGAGTCGTAGTGATCACGCGCCAGCCAACTGATCCCGAACGCGACCGCGCCCGCGGGCAGCGCGCACACGGTGACCCGGACCAGGTGGCGGATCAGGTCGGTCGCCGACAAGCCGGGCAGCCGCTTGTGCAGGTTGTGCCAGGAGATGATCACACCGAAGACGTAGGACAGGGAGTACGCCAGGGTCACCCCGGGCGCCAGCCAGGCCGGTCCCGCCCACGGGGTGAAGGTGAAGCCGACCGCGAGGACCACGTTGACGGCGATGATCGCGATCTGCTGCAGGGCGGGGGTGCGGGTGTCCTCCAGCGCGTAGTACAGGCGCAGGCAGAGGTACTGGATGGTGAACGGAATGATCCCGACGCAGGCGGCGAGCAGCGTCCAGGCGGTGAACTGGAAGTCGCGGATGCCGGCGCCGTTGCCGAACAGCACCCGGGCGATCGGGAAGGCCAGGGCGGCGAAGGCGATCGTCGCCGGCAGCAGCACGGTGGTGGCCAGCTTCTGGGTCCGCATGCCCTCCGCGGCGACGCCGGCCAGGTCGTGTTCGGCGGCCAGCCGGGAGACCATCGGCAGCATCGCCGTCGCCAGCGACACCGTGATCATCGAGTGCGGCACCTGCCAGATCAACCGGGCGTTCTGGAACACCGTGTTTCCGGCGCCCTCGCCGCCGAGGGTCGTCGCGCCCGAGGTGATGTTGGTCGAGACCATCAGCCCGATCTGGCTGACGGTCATGTAGAGCAGCGTCCACACCGCGAGTCGGAACACGTGGCCGAGGCCCGCGCCGCGCCAGTCAAAGCGCGGCCGCAGCCGCAGCCCGGTGCCGCGCACGTAGGGGATCATCGCGGCGGCCTGCAGCACCACCCCGGCCAGGCCGCCGAGCCCCAGCGTGATCGCCTGCGCGGTGCTGAACGTCTCGGTCGGCGACGCCGGGTGCCCCCAGACAACGAGATAGACCGCCAGCACGCCGATCGAGACGACGTTGTTGACGATCGGCGCCCACATCATCGGGCCGAACTTGCCCCGCGCGTTCAACACCTGGCCGAGCACCACATAGATCCCGTAGAAGAAGATCTGCGGCATGATCAGGTAGGCGATGATCAGCATCGAACGCCAGTCTGCGGCGAGTTCTGGGGTACGCCACTCCGGCGCCGTGTAGGGGATCATCACCAGCGGGGTGGCCAGGGTGATGATCAGCGTCGCCCCGCCCAGCACGGTCAGGATCGCGGTGATCATCCGGCTGACGAAGCCCGAGCCGCCGTCGGCATCGTTCTTGATCGCTCGCACGATCTGCGGCACCAGCACGGTGTTCAGCACGCCGCCGGCGATCAGGAAGTAGATCGCATTGGAGACCGAGAAGCCGAGGTTGTAGATCTCCGCCTGCCGGGTGCCGTTGCCGAAGATGAACGCCAGCAGCGCCACCCGGATGAAGCCGAGGATCCGGGAGATCAGGGTGCCGGCCGCCATCACCGCCGTGGCGGAGACGAGCGACCGATTGCGCGCGGTGTCCGGACTCACGGGCCGACCCTCGCATCGGCCGGGTGGCGGCCGGTGCCGGTGGCCGGGTCGCCGCGCCTGCTGCCGCGGCCCTCCCGGCGTACCTGTCGGATGCGGAGCAGCGTCGAGACGGCGAGCACCACCCCCGAGATCGCCACGATGACCCAGCCGACCGCGCCGAGCTGGGTGGCCTCGACATCGATCTTGACGCCGTTGCCGATCCGCCGGCCGTCGGGGGTGACCAGGTGGCCGGTGACGCCGACGGTGCCGTTGCCGGCCGCCTCGGGCGAGAGGGTGACGGTGGTCGACTCCCCGCCGCCGACCACGACATCGCGGACCGGCGGCACCTTGAGGCGGGCGGCGTTCTCGGAGTCGAAGACCACCGAGACCCGCAGCGACTCGGGCAGCGCGTTGGCGATCGTGACCGGGAACTGGCCCTGCTGGTTGCTCATCGTCACCCGGGACTGGGCGCGCAGGCTGAGCGAGCGGCCGGCGAAGAAGTCGGCCAGTTCGCGGCGAATCGGGTCGAGATAGCCGTCGCGGGCCTCGGCGGCGCCGCGCCAGGTCGCGCTCGCGCCGCGGACCAGGACGGCGTCGAACTGCGGGCGGGCGCGGTCGGGGTCGAGCCAGGCCCCGAGATAGGAGCCGACGTCGCCGCGCAGTTCGGCCAGGGCGCCGAGCTGCTCGTCGGACAGGGTCGGGGCGTCGGGCTCGCGGAAGGTTCCGTTCCACTCCTGGGGATCGGAGTCGAGCAGGCCGGTCAGGGTGAGCCGCTCGACCCACGGCGCGTCGGATGCCGCGTCGGCGGCGGCCTCGTCGGGCTGGGTGATCAGGCGGACCGTGCCGCCGCCGCCGACCTGGGAGATCGCATCGACCAGCGATTCGCCGAGCAGGCGCTGGCGCTGGTGCAGCGGCCGGACGCCGTCGGCCGGCAGCGGTCCGCCGGTGTAGGCGAGCGGGTCGTAGCGCACCAGCGGCGCCGGCGAGGCCGGCTGGGCGGCGAGCAGCCGGTGGGCGCTGTCGGCATTCGAGGTGAGAACGGCCGTCGGCCCGAACGGGCGTACCGCCTCCAGCGTGCGCTGGTCGAGCTCGCCGTCGCCGCCCCAGGCGAGCAGCGGCAGGTCGCCGAGCTCGGAGGCCTCGCCGAGGCGCGCGGACTGGTCGATCAGCCAGGGATCGTCGGTACGCGTGGCGGCCCGCAGGTCGAGGGTCGCATAGGGCAGCCGGAATCCGGCGGAGCGGTCGAGCCGTTCGAACTGGGTCAGCCAGCGGCGGGCGAGCTCGGCGCCGCCGCCGTCGGTCAGCGTGCCGTCGGCCTCGCGTACCCGGTAGCCGGCCGCCATCGCCGACAGCTCCTCGTGCAGCGACGGGTCGATCGCCCAGCTCATCCCGGGGCGTCCGGCGGCGGCGAGCAGGGCGGTGAGCCGGCCGCCCCGGGCCAGTTCGGTGGCGAGATGGTCGTCGGCGAAGACACCGGGGGTGAGCATCGACGGCTGGCTGGTCAGCGCGACGATGGAGGTGATCTTGGTCCGGGTCGGTGGTGCGTCGGAGGCGGCCGGCAGCGGGAGGAACAGGCGGGTCCGGCCGGGCACCGAGGTGGGGCCGTTGTCCACCTGGCCGAGCACGTCGACGCCGGTGAGATAGACGCCGCCCCGGCGCGGGAAGTCGAGATCGGCGATCTTGGCGGTGACCGTGAAGGCGAGCTTCTCGCCGGGCTGCATCGGTCCGCGGTCGAGGGTCACGTTCTGGAAGGCGCCGTCGATGGGTACGCGATCGCCGGTCGGGGTCGCCTCGCCGGCGAGCACCTCGTCGAGCGATGTGCGGTTGGTCAGCGGCGCCTGGTTGCGCCACAGGTAGGCCCGGACGTTGGCGATCGGGTCGTCGGAGGTATTGGTCAGCGTGCCCTTGATCGTCAGCTCCCCGTCCCGGCTCGGCACCGCCGGCTCGAAGGAGGTGAGGTCGACCCGGATCGGGCGGGGCGGCTCCTGGGCCCCGGCCGGGGGAGGGGGGCCGGCGAGTGTGGCGAGGATCCCGAGGACGAGGGCGGCGAGAAGCGCGGTGGTGGCTCGGGGGGCGGGGGTCGTTCGACCGCGTGCGGGCGGGCAGGCCGCTGGCGACGTCGGTCCGATCACCCCGCCATCCTAGGAGCCGGTACGCCGTCCGCCGGCCAGCCGAGCCGGGCGTACCCCCGATCCGCGAGCCGAACCGGCAGCCGGTGGCCGAACCGGCTCCCGAGGGCGTACCCGATCCGCGAGCCGAACCGGCAGGCGGTGGCCGAACCGGCAGGCGCGAGTGTTGTAACGTCCGCGGCTGCCGATTGGGTTCGCGTATTGGCTTGGGGTGCGGGATTCGGCCCAGCGCGGGGGCAGGCATGAGCGGCTAGAGTGGCCCGTCGTGCCAGACCTGTCCGAGGCCCAGGCGAATGCCGTGGCCGAGCTGCTCCGGATCGCGCCCGTGGTGGGCCGGCTGGGCGAAGCGTTCGCGGCGGCGGGGCACGAGCTCTATCTGGTCGGCGGCAGCGTCCGCGACGCGCTGCTGGGCCGGCTCGGCAACGACCTGGATTTCACCACCGACGCCCGGCCGGACGACATCGAGGCCCTCCTCTCCGACTTCACCGCCGGGGTACGCGGGGCGGCGGTCTGGGCGATCGGCAAGGAGTTCGGCACGATCGGCGCCCGCGTACCCGCCGGCAAGAACCAGCCGGACTGGGTGATCGAGATCACCACGTTCCGCTCCGACGTCTATCGGCCCGAGTCGCGCAAGCCCGAGGTGGCCTTCGGCGACACCCTCGACGGCGACCTTGTCCGGCGCGACTTCACGGTCAATGCGATGGCGATCAAGATCGGCGAGGACAGCTTCGTGGACCCCTACGGCGGTCTCGGTGATCTTGCCCAGGGGGTATTGCGCACGCCCGGTACGCCCGAGCAGTCCTTCTCCGACGATCCGCTGCGGATGATGCGGGCGGCGCGGTTTGCCTCGCAGCTTCGGATGCGGCCGGCACCGGAGGTGCTCGCGGCGATGGCGGCGATGGCCGACCGGATCGAGATCATTTCGGCAGAGCGGGTACGCGATGAGCTGTCCAAGCTGTTGCTGACCGATGCCCCGCGCGCGGGCCTGGCGATGCTGGTGGCGAGCGGGCTCGCTGATCACGTGTTGCCGGAGCTG
This sequence comes from Naumannella huperziae, assembly GCF_054073625.1. Lineage (NCBI taxonomy): Bacteria > Bacillati > Actinomycetota > Actinomycetes > Propionibacteriales > Propionibacteriaceae > Naumannella > Naumannella huperziae. Next base: position 621,637 of record NZ_JBSXPH010000001.1, read on the forward strand.
CCGGCGATGCGGCTCGAGCTGGACGAGCACCATCGGCACAAGGATGTCTTCGAGCACTCGCTGGTGGTGCTGGAGCAGGCGATTGATCTTGAACGTAGGCGCGGTCACGAGCCCGAGCTGGTGAACCGGCTCGCCGCGCTGCTGCACGACATCGGCAAGCCGGCGACCCGGCGGTTCGTCGGCGAGAACAAGGTCACCTTCCATCATCACGACGTGGTCGGGGCGAAGCTGGTACGCAAGCGGCTGAAGGCGTTGCGATTTCCCGGCGACGTGATCGACGCCGTGAGCACGTTGGTGGAGCTTCATCTGCGCTTCCATGGTTATGGTGACGGACAGTGGACGGACTCGGCGGTACGCCGCTATGTCCGCGACGCCGGTGATCAACTCGAACGGCTGCACATCCTCACCCGGGCCGACTCGACCACGCGGAACCGGCGCAAGGCCGAGCGGCTGCGCCGCTCCTACGATGATCTTGAGGATCGGATCGACCGGCTGGCCGAGGAGGAGGAGCTCGACGCGCTTCGGCCCGAGCTGAACGGTGATCAGATCATGGAGATCCTTGGTCTGTCGCCGGGGCGCGAGGTCGGTGAGGCGTACCGGTATCTGCTGGAGCTGCGGATCGAGGGCGGTCCCATCGGCGAGGACGCCGCCCGTGAGGAGCTGCTGCGCTGGTGGGCCGGCCGGGCCGGGGCGTGACGCTCGCGGCTTTGCCGCCGGTTCGCGTGCTCGCATAGACTGTGCCGTCGGCCTGATCGGCCGCCCGGGGCCATGGCGCAATTGGTAGCGCACCTGCTTTGCAAGCAGGGGGTTAGGGGTTCGAGTCCCCTTGGCTCCACAATTTCAGACGTAGTGGAACTCCGGTAGTTGCACGCTGCTGCTGTGGTGCCCTGGCCTGTACGAGGTCTTCTCGGGAACTTTGTCATTCATGGTGTTGGTGCCTTCTGTTGGAAGGTTGTGCATCTGCGCCACGGGCATGACGACCTGACCTTCGCGAATGCCGGGGTTAGTCACTGCGGGTCGGGTGCCTTGGGTTGGATCGAGTGAATTTGGGCGGATATTTCCGCTGTCGAGTCAGGATCGGCATCGCCACGGTCAGTAGTGCGATCGTGATCGCGGCGATGATTGCAGTCGTGTTGAGTCCGGCCGTGAATGCGTTGTGGGCTGATTCGATGAGTGCTGTCGCGGTTGTTTCTGAAACCTGTTGCGCTGTATCGGTAGCGCCGGAGAGGCTTTCTCGGCTGGTTTGCTGTGCTGGAGTGGAAAGGTGTTCTGGTAGGACGATCTGGCGGCGGTAGATGATGCTGCTCAGACTTCCGAGGATCGCGACGCCAAAGGAGATTCCGAGTTCGGTGCTGGTTTCGGACATAGATGCTGCTGATCCGGCCTTCTCTGGTGGAACCGTGTTGACCACGATGTCTGCGCCGAGTGCGGATATGGGTCCACTTCCGAAGAAGACCAGTGCGATGCCGGTAGCGACGAGCGCGATGCCGGTATCTGCCCGTGCGAGGGCAAGGAGAATGTAGCCAGCGACGGCGACGAGGAGTCCACCTGCAACAACAGTGCCGGCACCAAACCGGGTTGCCAGGCGGGGTGCGGCGAGGGCTCCGATGATGCTGGCGATACCGGTCGGGATAAGCCAGAGACCGGCGTGCAGCGGGGAGAGCCCCTGGACGAGTTGGAGGTACTGGCTGGCGAGGAGATACAGGCCGCCGCCCGCGGCGGTGCTGATCAGTATCGCGAGCAGCGTGGTGGTGAATGCCCGGTTCTGGAAGAGCCTGATGTTGATCAGAGGCTCATCGACCGTGAGCTGCCGTCGCACGAAAACGACTCCGACCGCGGCTCCGGCAGCCAAAGCGATGATGGATTCGGGAGCGTATCCGTGACTGGCTACCTGCTTGAACCCGTAAACGAGGGGAAGGATCGTGGCCAGGCAGAGTCCGACGCTAAGCAGATCCAGGCGCCCGGCTCGCTCATCGCGGTACTCGGGGAGTACGAACGGGGCGGCAGCGAGCATGAGAGTCATCACCGGAACGGCGAGGAGAAACACTGAGCCCCACCAGAAGGATTCCAGGAGTAGCCCGCCGATGACCGGGCCGAGCGCCATTCCAGACATGAAGCAGGAGATCCAGATGGATATTGCTGCGGTTCGTTGGCGTGGGACGGTGAACATGTTGGTGATCAGCGCCAACGTGGAGGGCATCAGGGTCGCCCCGGCGACCCCCAGCAGGGCGCGTGCGGCAATGAGGATGGGTGCGCTGGGTGCGAAGGCGGCCGCAAGAGAGGCGAGGGCGAAGACGATCCCGCCGATCATGAGGAGTTTGCGGCGGCCGATACGGTCGCCGAGCGTTCCCATGGTGATGAGGAATCCGGCGATCATGAAGCCGTAGATATCGATGATCCAGAGTTGCTCGGTGCTACTCGCCCTGAGATCGACCGTCATCGCGGGTGCGGCCAGGTAGAGCACGCTCATGTCGAGCGCGAGAACCAGAGTCGGTAGTGCGAGGACGGTCAGCCCCATCCACTGGCGGATTCCGGCTCCCGGTGGGGTGGTTTGCGTGGTCACTGGGCCGCCCACGCTCCGGATGCGGCCGCGGCGCGGACGTACTCGGTGAAGTCGCGGGGCTCCCGTCCGAGGGCGCGTTGCACTCCGTCGGAGACTCGTGCATCGTTGCCGCTACGGATGAAGTCGCTCATCGCGACACTGCCCTCGGCGCCTTCCGGTGAGTAGTACCGTTCGGTGAGGAAAGCCCGGTACTCCTCGGCTGTCGCGGCATACGCACGGATCGGACGCCCCAACTCGATCGCGATGATCTCGACAGCTTCGGCGATTGTGATCGCTCGGGGCCCGGTCAGCTCATACTCCTTGCCGTGATGATGGTCCTGCGTCAACGCTGCGGCGGCGACAGCGGCGATGTCTTCCGCGTCGATGAAGGGATGCGCGCCGTCACCGGTGCCGAACACGAGTTCCCCCTCCTTGACGCCATCGGCCAGAAACGGTTCCTCACTGAAGTTCTGCGCGAACCAGACCGGGCGCAGGATCGTCCATTCGGCCCCTGAGCCGCGCACGACCTCCTCGCGTGCGAGCCCTTCGGCATAACCGGTGTCCGCCCACTCGCGTGCCGACAGCAACACGAGTCGCCGCACCCCCGACCCGACAGCACGTAGCGCAAATGACGCGAGCCGATCAGTGCCGCCGGGCGACTCGTCAGGGACGATATAGACCGCAGAGGCGTCGGACAATGCTTCACCCCAAGACGCCTCGTCGGCCCAGTCGAACCGCGTAGGCCCACGCCGCGAGGCTGCCTTCACCCGGTAATCACTAGCCTCAAGCTGATGGGCGAGGCGGCGCCCGGTCTTACCAGTGCCCCCGAGTACGGTGATCGATTCTGCGTTCATACCTCCCATTACAGAGCGAATCGACGAGACGATGAATATCTCTAGCACTCTCTTCGATGCGTGATCGTCTACGATGTGAGGGTGGACGCGTTAACCTCGATGCTCGATCACCTGCGTTCTTCCGGCGCGCTGGTCGGAACGAACATCCTCACACCACCGTGGGCGATCCGGTTCGAAGACACTGCACCACTCACGATCATCTCGATGATTCGAGGTGAATCCTGGCTCATCCCCGCCACCGTCGGCCCCGGAGACGACGGATCGCCTGTGCGCTTGCTCCGTGGTGACCTCGCCGTGATCAGCGGTCACGCACCCTTCACCGTCACGAGCGATCCTGAGGCTGGGATCGAACCGCTCTATGTCCTGAACGATCCCACCACCTGCACTGACGGCTCCGGCCGAGTACTCGACCCTGGTGAACTCATGCTGGGCGTACGCAGTTGCGGCGCACGCCTGGATGGCGAACACGCGATGCTGGCCGCGACCTACCGCACCACCGGAGCAGCCGCCGAACGGGTTCTGTCCGCGTTGCCGCGTCTTGTCCTGGTTCCGCAAAGTGGCCGATCCACGCCGCTGAGGCTGATCGAAGATGAGATCGCCCGAGACCAGCCAGGACAACAAGCAGTTCTCGACCGCCTCCTTGACCTGCTCCTCGTCGCGACCCTGCGTGATTGGTTCGCGCTCCCCGAAACCGACACCCCCGCTTGGTATCGAGCGATGAGCGATCCAGTCGTCGGCCCAACTCTGCGCGCCATTCACGACCGTCCGTCCGCGCCGTGGACGGTCGAAACCCTCGCCCGAGAAGCCAACGTCTCTCGGGCGGCATACGCGCGCCGATTCGCCGGCCTGCTCAATGAAGCGCCCATCGCGTACCTCACCGGATGGCGTCTCTGCCTCGCAGCCGATCTACTCCGCGATACCGACGACACCGTCGAGAGTGTCGCTCGCCAGGTGGGCTACGCCAGCGCCTTCGCTCTCAGCGCCGCTTTCGCACGCCAGTTCGGTCACCGGCCAACTGAACACAGACGCCTCGCCAACGGGGCTTGACGCGCGCCCGGGGTCGCAGCATCGAAGGACCGGTTGTTCTCGACGTGGAGTTCGTCGTCTTCGTCGATGTCGACCTTGCCGAAGAAGGCCTGGTTGCACAGGCGCTGGTTGCCGCGCGTCAGGCCGGTGCCTTCTCACGGTGGGGTGGGATCAAGGTGAGCGTGGCGAGGAGGGCAAGTGCGGCGATCGCGCTGCTGGTCCAGAATGCGGCGCTCATACCCGAGGCGATCAGTTCGGCGCTGGCCGGTTCACCGGTTCCCACGGTGCCTGCGTAGACGGCGGTCAGGATGGCGACGCCGAGGGAGGCGCCGATCATCATGGTGGCTTGCAGGAGGCCGGAGGCGGCTCCGGAGATGTCCGGGTCGACGGTGGACATGATGGTGACGTTGAAGGGTACGACGACCAGGCCGAGGCCGGCACCGGCCAGCAGCAGCGGGCCGAAGACTCCTGCCCAGAAGGTGGTCGTCGCCGAAAGCTGGGTCAGCCACAAGGTGCTGGCCAGGAGCAAGGCGATCCCGATCGCCGCGGTGGTTCGCGGCCCGAATCTCCGGAGTGGCCTGGCCGCGTTCTGCGCGGTGATCAGCATGCCCGCAGCCATCGGCAGGAACGCCAGTCCGGCGAACAGCGGGTTGAATCCGATGACCTCCTGGAGGAACTGCACGACCAGGAACTGCATGCTCAGCGTCACCATCGGCACCAACAGGATGCCGAGGTAGCCTCCGGCTCGGGAGCGGTCGGCGAACAGTGTCAGCGGCATGATCGGGTGGGCCGCGTGGCGTTCGACCAGGACGAAGGCGATCACCGCCGCGACGCCGGCGGCCAGCGAAACGAGGGTGAACGGGTCGGTCCAACCGTGCTCGGCGGCGCGGGCGAGCCCGAACACGATGCCGGTGGCAGCCAGGGCTGACGTGAGCGCGCCCATCAGGTCGAACTTGCCGGGGTGGCGGGGCGATTCCACGACGTGTCGGGGTGCGAGCAGGACCACGAGCACGCCGATCGGCACGTTGATCAGGAGCGTCCATCGCCAGGACAGCGTCGTGGTGATGAGCCCGCCGAGCAGCAGGCCGAGCGTCATCGCCGCCGCGGTCACCGAGGAGTAGATCGCCAATGCCCGGGTCTGCGCGGCTCCCTGGAACCTGGTGATGATCAGGGCGAGCGTGCTCGGGCCGGCGAGCGCGGCCCCCAAGCCCTGCGCAACACGCGCGATGATCAGCCATTCCTGGCTCTGCGCCAGGCCACCCAACAAGGACGCGGCCGTGAACACGACCGTTCCCACCACGAACACGCGGCGTCGACCGAGGATGTCGCCGGCACGCCCGCCGAGCAGGAGCAGCCCGCCGAACGCGAGCAGGAAAGCGTTGGGAACCCAGGACAGGCCCGCGGGAGAGAAGCCCAAGCCCTCCCGAATGGCGGGCAGGGCGATGTTCAGCACGGTGCCGTCGAGCATCAGCATCAGCTCGCAGCCGACCAGTACCGCCAGGGTCACCGCCCCCGCCCACCCCAGTCGCGTGCCGTGTGCCTCGGACTCCGTGTCGCTGGGGGCTGGCGTGTTCGACATGGTTCCTCCTGCAGGGCTACCGTCAAATGCGATCGTTCCCAGATAAGGAACGATACCGTTCACTATAATGAGCGGGCCAGCGGTGTGCAACCAAGAACCTGCCCGGCGGCAGGCGTGTGAAGGACGGAGGAGCCACGATGTCCGCACCGGTTCAGAGCCGCCGTCGCGGAGAGCACCTACGTCGCGCGATCTTCGAGGCTGTCTTCGACCAGCTCGGCAAGGTCGGGTACGCGCGGCTGAGCATGGAGGGTGTCGCTGCCGCCGCCGAGACCGGCAAGGCGGCGCTCTATCGGCGCTGGGACAGCAAGGATGAACTGGTACGCGACGCGCTGCAAGAACTGTTGCCGGAGCCCCCGCAGATCGCCGAGAGCACCGGGCTCCGTGCCGGCCTGATCGAGCTGCTGTCCTATTTCAACTCGACGCTGTTCGACTCCAAAGGCACGGCGTTCCAGGCGGTCGCGGCCGAGAGTGGCACGGACGTGGCGATCCTCCGCGAGGTCTTCCGCTCCCGGGTCACGCTGCCCTGTCAGGAGCGCATCACCGAACTCCTGCACCGCCACCTCGCGGCATCCGGCAGCACCATGAGCCCCCAGTTCGACGCAGAGACGTTCGCCGCCGTCGGCCCAGCCATGCTGACCTACCACTGCATCAACGGCCACGACAAGAGCACCCTCAGCGAGATCGAATCCATCATCGACACGGCGCTCCTGCCACTCATTCGTGACGGCGCTCCGGGCGGGTTCGCGTGGTAGTCGAGAACGTGTTGGAGAGCGGAGTCACCCGGTACGCGCGCGCAGCCACCTCGCGTACCGCCGGCCGGCCCGCGCTTGGCGGACCAGCTCGATCCCGAGAGCGCGCCGGGGGCAGACGCCCGGCCGGGTGCCGCGTCCGGCGCCGACTCGGCGCAACTGATAGCGGATCCGGGCCATCCCGGCCGCGGATGCGAGCGGCTTGTCCTTGATCCTCACTGGCGCCAGCTCCACCGCGGCCTGTCGCTCGGCGCGCGCCCACCTGCGGGGCAGGTCGGGGTCCACCGCGAGCGCGGACCCGATCCCGACGACGGCGATCCCGTCCGCAAGCACCCGCTCGGCGACCGGCAGCCGGACGATCCCGCCGGTCAGCATCAGCGGCAGCGGGGAGGTCGCGGCGAGGCGGGCCGCGAGTTCGAGGAAGTACGCCTCGCGCGCGGTCGTGCGCTGATCGGCGGAGTTGCCCGTCATCGCCGGGCTCTCGTAACTGCCGCCGGAAAGCTCGACCAGGTCCACGCCCAACGGCGCGAGCAGATCGATCACGGCGCGGGCATCGTCGGCATCGAAGCCACCGCGCTGGAAGTCGGCGGAGTTGAGCTTGACCGCGACGGCGAAGTCCGGGCGTACCGCGGCGCGGATCTTGCGCGCGATGTCGGTGAGCAGCCGGGCCCGGTTGATCAAGGTCCCGCCCCACTCGTCGGTACGCCGGTTCGTCAACGGGGACAGGAATTGCGACAGCAGGTAGCCATGCGCGGCATGGATCTCCACGCCGTCGAAGCCGGCCTCCTGCGCGCGTACCGCCGAGATCACGAATCGCTCGACGGTCTCCGCGATCTGGGCCGCCGTCATCGCGACCGGTTCGGCGAACAGCCGGCTGTTGCGCCCCACGTCGACGCGCACGGCCGAGGGCGCCCAGGCGACGCCGGGCAGGTTCGCGCGCACCTGGCGCCCGGGATGGTTGAGCTGCATCCAGACGCGCGAGCCGCCGCTCTTCGCTGCCTGCGCCCACTGCGCGAAGGGCTCCAGCGGCGAGCGCGCGTCGAGCACGACACCGGCCGGGCCGGTCATCGCGGCGTCGTGCACCATCACGTTCCCGGTGATCAACAGCCCGGCGCCGCCGGCGCTCCACCGGCGATAGAGCTCGACCAGCTCGCGCCCCGGGAGCTGCCCGGGCGCGGCCATGTTCTCCTCCATCGCCGCCTTCGCGATGCGATTCGGCAGCGTGGCGCCGCCGGCCAGATCGAGCGGCGAGAACAGCGGGGATGTCATGGCGTACCTCCGTGAACTGCGGTATGTTTACGTTGCTCACATCAGCATAGGAGGCGAAGTTAGCAGTGTCAACATCGGCGCGTGGCGCCTACCACCACGGCGATCTCCGCGCCGCGCTCGTCCAGGCCGCACGCGAGCTCCTGGAGGCCGGCGAACCCTTCTCGCTGCGCGCCGTGGCTCGCCGGGCCGGGGTCTCGCCGACCGCGCCGTACCGGCACTTCGCCGATCGCGACGCGCTCGAATCGGCGGTGGCCGGGGAGGGTTTCACCGATCTCTACGGCGAGCTCGCGGGGCTGTCGACCGGCGCGGGGGCCGACGATGTCGCACGCTTCGCGGTGGCGTATGTGAACTTTGCCCTGGCCCGGCCGGCAGTGTTCCGGTTGATGTTCGGTAACGAGTGCGACGACGAGAACGACGAGCGGGTGCGCGCGTCCGGCGCGCTGAACGAGCTCCTCATCGAGGGGGTACGCCAACGCTTCCCGAAGGCCGATGCGCCCGCGCTCGCCACGGCGCTCTGGTCGCTCGCCCATGGGCTGGCCTTCCTGCACCTGGACGGCAAGTTCGCTCCGAGGCCGGCGTCGGCCGTGGAGGAACGGGTACGCGCGGCGGTTGCCGCGGTGCTCTCCCCGGCAGCCTCGGGCAGCGGTTGACACTGTTCACATCGCTTCCTACGCTGATGTGAGCAGCGCAAACATCGCCGGCACCGAGAGGCCCGCCCGGCCGGAATCGTCACCAGGAAAGGAAGAATCATGACCGCCAATCCGCATGACATCGCCCTGCAGCCGGAGGCCCAGGCCTTCGTCGAGGCCACCTCGGAGCCCCCGTTCCTCTATCAGCTCCCGCCGGAGGAGGGCCGCAAGGCCGTCGACGAGGTGCAGGACGAGGAGATCTTCAAGCCCGAGGTCGACGAGGAGTGGATCGATGTCGAGGGCGGCCCGACCGGCAAGGTGCCGACGCGGATCCTCCGGCCGAAGGGCGCGACGGGCAAGCTTCCCGTGATCCTTTACACCCACGGCGCCGGCTGGGTCTTCGGCGACGCGCACACCCACGACCGGCTGGTTCGTGATCTTGCCGTCGGCACCGGCGCGGCCGTGGTGTTTCCCGAGTACGTCCGCGCACCCGACGCCAAGTATCCGTCCCAGAACGAGCAGTCCTACGCGGTCGCCCAGTGGATCGTCGCCAACGGGGCGGATCATGATCTTGATCCCGAGCGCGTGGCGATCTCCGGGGATTCCGTCGGCGGGAACATGGCCATCGCGCTGAACCTGATGGCCAACGAGCGCGGCGACGTCTCCTTCCGCGGCGCGGCGTTGTTCTACCCGGTGACGAATGCCGCCTTCGACACCGAGTCCTACGAGAAGTTCGCCGAGGGCTACTTCCTCGCCCGCGACGGGATGAAGTGGTTCTGGGACCAGTACACGACCGATGAGGACCAGCGCGCGGAGATCACCGCATCCCCGCTGCGTGCCACGGAGGAGCAGCTCGCGTTCTTCCCGCCCACCTTGATCATCACCGCCGAGGCCGACGTGCTTCGCGACGAGGGCGAGGCCTTCGCCGCGAAGCTTCGCCGGGCCGGGGTTGAGGTCACCCAGGTTCGCTACGGCGGGATCATCCACGATTTCGTGATGGTGAACTCGATGCACGACACCCCGCAGTCCAAGGCCGCCGTCGCCCAGGCCGTCGCGCACCTGAAGGCGGTTCTGGCGGACTGATCCCGCCGGTCGGGCCGAGCGCGCTGCGCGGTGAGCCTGTTCACGGCCCGATCGGTCGCACTTTCCTGACTCTCGGCGGGACGGCCGGCGCCGCCGACCCCGCCGTTGCGCGCTGCGCACCCGGCCCGGACGTCGCGGGAGTCAGGAAAGTGCGGAACTGCCGCCCTGATCCGGCCAGGCCCGCATGGCCAGGTCGATGATCTTGTGCAGCTCCGCGCGCGGCGTACCGGCATTGGACTGATTCGACAGGCCCTCCCAGACGGTACGCACCCACTCGGCGAGCAGCGCCGCATCGACACCGGGATCGAGCCGACCGGCCGCCTGGTCCTGGGCGATCCGCTCGGTGAGGATGCCGGCCAGTGCGCGCTGGTGATCATCGAGCGTCTTACGGACGTCGATGGTGTCGGTGCCGCCGTGGATCGCGGCACTGACCACCAGACAGGTCATCGGCCGGTCCGGGTCGGTGAACTCGTCGGCCGAATCACGCAGGATCCGCTCGGCGGCCTCGCGGGCCGTTTCGCTCCTGACGGCCTCGATGTAGATCGCGGTGTAGCGCTGCATGTACGCCTGCACGGCCTCGGCGAACAGCGACAACTTGTCGCCGAAGGCCGCATAGAGGCTGGACATCGAGATCCCCATCGCCGCCGTGAGATCGGCGAGCGATGTCCCGTCGTAGCCGCGCGCCCAGAACAGCCGCGTCGCGGCCAGCAGTGCGGCCTCTCGGTCGAAGCCGCGCGGCCGTCCTCGCGTACCCATGCCCGGATTCTAGTTGCCTTGCTCCAGAATTCGCTCTAGCCTCGATATCAGGAGCAGGCGCTCCAGAAAGGTCGAGCAGCGATGGATTCACGGCAGATCGAGCGAGACGGCGTGCGGCTGCACGGACTGTGGCGGCCGGGCGAGGGCGTACCGATCGTCATCGTGCCCGGCGTGATGGCCGACGCGCGGGCCTTCGTCCCGGTCGCCGACGCGATGGGCCGGACCGCGCCCGTGCTGATCCTCGACCGGCGCGGGCGTGCCCCGAGCGGCCCGTTGGGGGAGGGGTACGCCGTGAGCACCGAGGTGGCCGACCTCCGGGCATGGCTGGACGAACTCGGCACGCCGGCCGACCTGGTCGGCTGGAGCTACGGCGCGACGATCGCCATCGAAGTCGCCGCGCTCGATGATCGCGTCCGTCGGGTGATCGGCTACGAGCCGGTGCTCGGCCCGTTCGGGGCGGACGCGCTACCGGCCCTGCGCGCCGCGGACCCCGACGCCCGGGTGGAGATCATCAATCGCGACGTGTCGGGCTTCTCCGCCGAGCATGTCGCCGCGCTGCGCGCCGGGCCGGCCTGGGCGCAGCTGCGACGGCTGGCCGAGCCGCTGGCCGCCGAACTCGTTGCGCTGAACGCCTTCGAGCCCGATCCGGCGTGGCAGCGGGTGCCCGCCGCACTGATCCTCGGGGAGCAGAACCGAGGCCATCAGCCGTACGGCCCGGCCTTCGATCGCGTCGCCGCCCGCCTGTCGCGCTCGACCAGCACGCTGCTCCCGGACCAGGGCCACCTCGCCCATGTCGACGACCCGGTCGCACTCGGCACCATGATCGGGACGCTGCTCGATGATCAGTCGTAGATCACGTCCTCGCCGCGTTTCCGCAGCTCGGCCAGCCCGTCGCGCATGGCCTGCACCTGCTCGGGGGAGTGCCCGACCCAGTCGGTGAGCTCGCCGACGACGCGCACCGGCTCGCGCGTGCGGTAGGACCGCGTCGGGTTGCCCGGGAACTTCTTGTCGGTGACATTCGGATCGTCCTCCAGGTCGCCGTCCGCCTCGACCAGGTAGATCCGACCGCGACCCGCGCCGCGCGCCAGCTCCGCGCCCCAGGTCGCCGCATCCAGGGTCGCGGTGACATAGACATGGTTCATCACCCGGCCGCTCTCGAAATTGGACTCGCGCCCGGGCACCAGCGCGTCACCGACTGCCAGATTGGCCTTCGTGCCGTGCAGGAGCACGCCCTCGCGATAGACCTCGAACGGTCGCGGCGCCTCAGCCATGATCAGCAGCCCCGCTCACGGCCAGTCGACCAGGTCGGCCCAGTCGTCGTGCTTGCGGACATAGCTCGCCACATAGGGGCAGTGCGGGATGATCCGCTTGCCCTGCGCGCGCACGTCGTCGAGGGCCTCCCGGACCAGCCGCGCGGCGAGACCCTGGCCGGCGTACCTGTCGCCGACCTCGGTGTGGATGAAGTCCACATGATCATCATCCGGCAGCGTGTAGCGGGTGAAGCCGGCCAGGTCGTCGCCCACCCAGACCTCGTAGCGGTGCTTGCGCTCGGCGTGCTCGATCCGGACATTGTCGGCCTGTTGATCACTCATCGGCGCTCTCCTTTCGATCATCAACGGTCGGCGGCGCGGGATTGCGCCGCGGCTTGATCGGTGCGTTCGGCAGCTCCGGCGCCGGCAGCGGTACGCCCGGATCGCCGGCGGGCAGCCCGTAGCTCGCCCCCGGCGCGTCCACCGCGGGCCCGGCGCCGATCTCGGCCTGCCATGCCGCGCGGTACGCCACGATCTCGTCGTGGCTGCGCCCGACGAAGTTCCACCACATCACCACGTCCTCGCCGAACGGCTCGCCGCCGAGCAGCAGCAGCCGCGCGCGCTCGGGGCCGTTGGCGATCCGCAGCCTGGCCTCGCCGGGCGGCAGGTACGCCAGTGCTCCCGTCGGCACCGCGAGGTCGCCGACGCGAACCTCACCCGCGTCGACCAGCACGCCGTGCTCGAACCCGCTCCGGACCACGAACTCGACCTCGATGCCGGGCTCCATGATCAACTCGGCGCCGACCAGCGGCGTGTGCGTGGCGACGGGCGAGGCATGCCCGGCCAGCTCGCCCAGGAACACCCGCGCCTGCCACCCGGGGCCGGTGATCGCCGGCGGGGCGTAGTGCTCGAACGCCGGCTCGACCGAACGGGCCGCCTCCGGCAGCGCGAGCCACAACTGCGCCCCGTGCAAGGTGTCGGTCTGCTCGGTGGAACGCTCCGAGTGGCTGATCCCGCGGCCCGCGGTCATCAGATTGAGCTCGCCGGGCCGGACGAGCGCGTCGTTGCCCAGGCTGTCGCGGTGCCGGATCTCGCCGGTGAACAGCCAGCTCACGGTCGCCAGGCCGGTGTGCGGGTGCGGCGGCACCTGCATGCCGCCGGTCGCCGCCACCTCGTCCGGCCCGTAATGATCAAGGAAGCACCACGCGCCGATCAGGGATCGCTCGCGCTGCGGCAGCGTGCGGCGTACCGTCATGGCCCGCGGGCCGCCGAGCGGGACCTCGCGCGGCTCCAGCAGCGCCGGGCCGCATGCCTCGTCGCTGAGCCTGACCTCGTCCGGCGCTCGCTCCGGGTTCGTCATTGCCCCAGCCTAATCCGCACCCCCATCCGGTGCCGCGCCCGCGCCCGTCTCGGCCCGCGAGACTTCTGGACATCGATGTCCAAAACTGTTTGCATGGGTCCATGGGACGACCACCTCGACACAGCCGCGACGAGCTCGTCGGCGCGGCGATCGGCGCGTTCACCGATCACGGGTACGCCGGACTCGACGTCGTCGCCCTGTGCGACGCCCTCGGCATCGGCCGATCGAGCTTCTACCACGGCTTCGGCGACAAGGACGCGCTGTTCGACGAGGCCCTGCGGGCCTACACGGCCGCCGGCGCCGCCGCGCGCGAGCGCTACCGCGACAGCGCCGCGCCCGCGCCCCGCCTGCTGCATCACCGCCTGACCTCCCAGCTCCTCGCGCAGTACGCCGACGAGAACCGCCGCGGCTGCCTGGTCGTCAACACCGCCCTGGAGCTCGGTCGCAGCATCGAGCGCTATGCCACGATCATCGACGCCGACCGGGAGGGCTGGGTCGAGCTGTACGCCGAGCTGATCGCGCGCGGCCAGCGCCAGCGCCACCTGCGGGCCGAGCTCGATCCGCGGGTGAGCGCCGGCCTGCTGCACACCGCGATGGCCGGCCTGCGGGTGACCGCGCGGATCGCCCCGGAGGCCCAGATCGTCGAGCAGATCGATGCCTTGATCACCGGCTGGTGCACGCCGTCCGGAAGCACAACACTGACCGTGGACAATGACGGCCACCTCCTTCCCGAAGACCCCGAGAGGACCGTCCGATGAGCCCGTCCACACCCGCCGCCCGCGTACCGGGCGTCGTCTTCCTGCTCGCCGCCGTGATCTTCTGCCTCGGCACCAGCGAGTTCATGATCGCCGGCATCCTGGAGCTGATCGCGGCCGACCTCGGCGTCTCCATCCCCGAGGCCGGCCTGTTGATCACCGCGTTCGCCGTCGGGATGATCGTCGGCGCGCCGGGGATGGCGCTGCTCACCCTCGGCCTCCCACGCAAACCGACCTTGATCATCACCGCGGTGATCTTCGCCGCGGCGCACGTGCTGGGCGCGCTCGCCCAGGGGTACGCGCTGCTGGCGCTCTCGCGGGTCGTCGCGGCGGTCGCCTGCGGCGGGTTCTGGGCGGTGGCCGCGGTGGTCGCCGTCCGGGTCACCCCGCCGCAGGCAACCGGGCGGGCGCTGGCCGCGCTGGTTGGCGGGCTGACCGTGGCCAATCTGATCGGCGTACCGCTCGGCGCCTGGGTGGGTACGCAGTACGGCTGGCGGGCGACGTTCTGGGGGGTAGCGGCGGTCACCGCGCTCGCCGCCGTGCTGATCGCGCTCACCGTGCCGGCCGAGCCGCGCCCGGCCGACGCCCCGCGGGTCGGGCAGGTGCTCGCCGCGGAGACGCAGGCCTTCAGACACGGCCGGATCTGGGTCGCCCTGGCGACCACGGCGCTGTTCCAGGCCGCGGTGTTCGCGTCCTTCTCCTACTTCGCGCCCCTGCTGATCCGGGTGTCCGGGCTGGCGCCGGACCGCGTACCCCTCGTCCTCGTCGGATTCGGCGTCGGCGCCCTGATCGGCGTGACCGTCGGCGGCCGACTCGCCGACCGCAACCTGTTCGGCAACCTGATCGGCAGCCTGGTGTCACTGGCCGCAGCCCTCGCGCTGCTCTGGCTGGTCGCGCCCGTCTGGCCCGCCGCGGTCGCCGCGGTGGCGCTGGTCGGAGCCACCGGATTCTCGATCGCCGGCGCGCTGAACGCCCGCGTCTTCCAGATCGCGACCTCGGCGCCCACCCTGGCGGCCAGCATGAACACCGCCGCGTTCAACGTCGGCAACGCGCTCGGTCCGGCGCTCGGTGGCGCCGTGATCGCGCTCGGCCTCGGCTTCCGCGCGCCGCTGCTCGTCGGCATCGCGCTGGCGCTCGGCGCGCTTGCCCTGGTCCGGTACGCGATGGCGCGCGACGGCGTGTCCTTGCGCCGAGCTACCGCCCGGGCGTCTGGGGGTAATCCCCGGTCCCGGTGATGAGGTGTCGCTGATGAACCTCTCGGACCTGGGAGTCCGCGAGCACGTCGGCGGCGACATCTCGACAGGTGGCGAAACGCATGCCTTGCTCGAGGCCGTACTCGATCAGGCTGCGGAGCGCCACGGCGCGGCTCGGTCGGCCGCTGAGAAACGGGTGGCAGGTGAGATTGAACAGCGAACCGAACTCGAGCATGGCGTCGATCTCGAGTTTCCACATCTCGAGCACCTTTGCGGGCGACTCGATCACATTGCCCACCGCGGGTGAGGGAAGGAAAGCGTACTGCTCCCAGTCATCGAGCGACCAGTGCACGGGCAGTTCGGCGAGAGGGCGTACGCCGTCGGCCGAGATCCGATACGGCTTGTCATCGCCCATCAGTGAGGAGTCGTAGGACAGCCCGAACTCGCGCACCAGGTCGAGGGTCGACGACGTCGCCTCCCACATCGCTGCCCGATGACCGAAGATTTCGACTCCCTGCGATGCGAACACCTCGCAGGCTCGCTCGAAGTCTGCATGCTGGGCGGCGTCGGTGAGATCGGTCGGGGATTGGTGGCTGTACGAATGATGGGCGACCTCATGGCCGCGATCGACGATTGTCGACGCAAGACGCGGGCGTACCTTCGCCACCCAGCCCGGCATGAAGAAGGTCGCCTGGATCCCGACCTGATCCAAGACGTCAAGCAGCCGCGGTACGCCAACATCTGGCCCGTATGCCTGGTGCGACATGATCATGGCGTGGTCGGCGTACTTCAAGTCGTGGGCGAGGATCGCACTCTCCGCATCGACGTCGAACGTGATCGTCCCCGTGGCGGCGCAATCGCCGAGCCAGCGCGCGGTCATGAGATCGTTCCGCGGTGGACCGAGCCCGGCGCGTCCACGGCTTCCCGCCAGTCGTCGCCACTCGGCCGGACGGGTCGTGCGCCGAGGATGAACAGTCCGGACAGCGCCAGCCCGAGTGCGCCGACCAACGCGGCGGCGATCGAGAACGGCAGCATGGACGCGGTCAGCGCGGCGAGCAGCAGGCCGCCGATGACTGCGCCAGGTTGGCTCATCGCATACGCGAATGCGCTTCCGGTTCCTCGACACGCGGCATCGAAACACTCTGTCTGGAAGAACATCAGTGCCGAGTACGGGCCAAGCATCAAGAACAAGCCCGCCATATAGGTGGCGAGAACGAACACCGGGTCGCTCGGGCCGAGCAACAGTGCGGCGAACACGGCCCCGGACGCGATCCAGCCGGTTGAGATGACGCGGCGCCGGCCCCAGCGGTCGCCCGCCCAGCCGAAGAACACATAACCCATGGCGCCGACCACGTTCGACGCAACGACGAGCGCCAAGGTTGTGCCGGCGCTCAGCCCCTTACCGGTCTCGAGGACGGTTGTACCGAGAACGGAGAAGACCTGCAGGCCGAAGTAGTTGAAGATCCACGCCAGTGACAAGAACACCGTGTTTCGCAGGAGCGGCCCACGAAAGATCTCAACCAGCGGCGTCCGGGTCGTGGGCGCCAGCCCGGCCGATGTCAGCAGATCTCGTGACCGCGTGGTCTCACCCGCCGCACGCAACCGGCGCGCCGTGGACATGACCTGGTATTGCGGGCTTTCGCGTAACCTCCGGCACAAGATGGCTGTCAGCACGGCCGGTATCGTCGCGAGCAGGAACGCAGTGCGCCAGCTCCCCGGGCCCCAGATCGCTGTCACGCCAGCGACGAACGCCGCGGCAACCAGCGCCCCCACCGGCCATCCAGCCTGTACGAAGGAGTACACGAACCCCTTGTTCCGGCGCACCTTCTCGTCCTCGGACTGTGAGTACAACTCGTTCAGATAGGTGGCGTTGATCGAGGACTCGGCCAGACCGACTCCACTGATCGACCGGACCGCGACCAGCGAGCCGACGCCCTGAACGGCGGCCGTGGCCGCTGACGACATCGCAGTTCCGGCGATCGAGACGATCATGCCCCTGCGACGCCCGAAACGGTCGATCAACGGCCCGACGACAAGGACCATCAGACCCGTTCCGAGGCTCACCAGAGTCGAGACGAGCAGAGCGAAGCTTGTGTCCCACCCGAACGACTCCTGGATCCGCGGCAGAAGTGTGCCGAACAGGATGAAGTCGTAAACGGCGATCGTCCAGGCGACGAACGCGATGGTGGTTGCACCCCGAACCTCGCGCCCCGATACCTTGCGCAGGTTCGGGTTGAGGGGTGGGGCCATTCGTGACGCGGTCATCTCGATTCTCCTTTGAACGATGGTGACGGGTGACTGGGGACTGCGGATTGGAGGTGCAAAGCGGCGTGGAGCACGCGCCGGTCATGTCCGGATGCTCCCGTCACCTGGAGGCACCGGGGGGATCCTGGACCCTGCTGGCCGACGGGGAGGACGAGGCTCGGAGCGTCCAGATAGCTGAAGATCATCGGCAGTCGTAGCGCGCGATGGTTGAGGGTGGTCTGCGCCTCGATGGTCTGCGCCTCCGCGAGCTGCGGTGGGTCAATCTCCACGGGAGGGATGAGCAGGAGGCAGCGCCCGAGCTCACGCCGGAACTGGGCACGTAGCGACGGCATGGCGGCAACAAGGGGCCGAGCCGAGCGATGGTGGGAGTTGCGCCGGGCCGACTCGAGTCGGCTCCGCACCGCCGGGCCGAGCCGGTCGGGGTGCAGGGCCAGATACGTCCCGAACGCTCTCAGCGCCTCGGCCTCGACTATCGGCAGATGTCGCTGGTGCATCGATCGGACGGCGGCAAGGGATGCGAGCGGCCGCTGGTGGATCCGCAGACCGAGCTGCCGCAGGTGCTCGATCGTCTCGAGGAATCTCCCGGTCACCCGAGGGTCGCACGACAACAACTGGTCGTGGGCCGGAACGACAAACGGAGGCGGCGATCGGGGCGGGTCGAGTGCGGTGTGATCATCAGCGAGAACCTCGTCGGCAGTGTTGATCAGGGCGAGGCTGGCAGCGACGACGCCCACGGCGTCCAGAGATCGTGCGAGAGCCATCATCCCAAGGCGGGGATATCGATCGAGGGTCGGTCGGAATCCGAACACGCCGGTCCATGCTGCGGGGATCCGGGTGGATCCCGACGTGTCGCTGGCCAACGCGAGGGAAACGATCCCCGCGCGTACCGCGGCGGCCGAGCCGGAGGAAGATCCTCCGACGAGGTGATCCTTTCCGGCGATCCGCATCGTCGGCGTGCCGAATCGCTCGTTGACCCCCAGGCCGGAGTACGCCAACTCACTCAGCGTCGTCTTGCCGACCAACACCCCGCCGGCTGCCGAAAGGCGAGCGACCGCCGCGGCGTCTGCCATCGCCGGCGGGCGATGGTCGAAGAGCTGCGAGCCCCCCGATGTGCGAGTACCGCGAACATCGAAGACGTCCTTCACCGCGAACGCAACCCCCGCCAGCTTGCCGGCAGACTGCAGCGAGTGGGCAGCCTCGGACTCGGCGCGAGAAGCGGTGATCTGTAGAAAGACATCGCGCGCGGAACCGGCGGCCTGCAGGACGTCCTGGAGGCGTGTGTGGCACCTGCCCGCACTCATGTGATCATCCTGGGGGCGTCGTCGGTGTCGATGATGATCATGGACGTGACTCGGTGTCGACGACCGCAACGTCCACGCCGGTCGGGGCTCGCCCGATGCCGTTGGTCGGGGCCAGATCCTGAGGGCAGGCGGAGAGAACAACGACCACATCGTCCAGCGCGCGTAGCCGCACGCGGTCGCCGGGCGCGGCCCGCGGTGGGTGAATCGACAGCGATCCGTCGCGGCCGATCGGGACCCTCATGAACAGATTGATCGGTTGGGGCAGGAATGGGAGGGCATCGATGGCGGCCGCGGCGAGGGCTTCGAAGTAGTTGTCGCGGCAATTGTCGTGGTAGCCCTCAACGCCCAGTTGCCGATACCGGGCCAGATCGCAACTCGGGATCAGCAGATCGTGATCGCCAGGGCTGGTGTCCTCGACCAGGCGCAACATCGGGCGCCGCGTGTTGTCGAGCAGGTCGTCGCCGAGCCGGAGCCCCAGGCGACCCGTCGACATCCAGGTGTGTGGCGCCGACGTGAACCGCCGGGAATCGCTGGCGGCGAGCGCCCAGGCGTCGACAACCTGCTCACCACTGGTGTTCGTGATCACCAACTCCTGGCCGGCCGCGAGTGGAATTGCCGTCCCCGAGCGGGCCGCAAGTCGAGTCATGATGCTCGCCTCCCCAATCGTTTGGGTAAGAACGTACCCAAACGGTTGGGTAGAGTCAATGGCATGCGATCATTCGGCTCGGACGTCATTGTGGGCGGAGCTCCGTGACGAAGCAGAAGGCTCCGACGCTGCAGACGGTCGCGGCGGCCGTCGGGGTCGATGTGTCCACGGTTTCGCGAGTGCTGAACAGCGCTCCTGAGCATCGGGAGAGGTGGGCGAGTCCGGCGACGGTCAAGCGAATCCTGGACCGTGCCGCTGCCCTGGGCTATCGACGCAATCCTCACGCAGCGAGCCTGCGTACTTCGCGGTCTCAGCACGTCGGTGTCCTCGTTCCACGGCTACAGGACTTCGTGCTGGCAACGATCTTCGAAGGGATCGACGCGGCCGCGTTCGAACACGGCTATGCCGCGTTCGTGACGAACTCCCTCGACGACCCCGGTCAGCGAGAGTCAAGGGTGCGAAAGTTCCTGGACCGACGGGTGGACGGAATCATCTTCGCCGACGCTCGCGCCGACGACCCATTGCTGGAGAAGCTGGCGGCAGAGGGTGTCTCGTTCGTGCTCACGTCGCGCACGTCGGGGAACTTTGTCGGAGCGTTCGCAGACGACCGGCACGGGGGTCGACTGGTGGCGCGCCACCTGGCCGAGTCCGGATTCCGCGACATCGCTGTGATCGCGGGCCCCGACTACGCCTCGACGGCCAACCTGAGGATTGCGGGACTGCGTGGCGGGCTCGAGGAGGCCGGGTTGGACCTGGATCCGAGTCGAGTTGTCCGCACCGGATTCGACGCCGCGGCCGGACGGCAAGGCGTCGAGCAACTGCTCGACACTGGCTCGACACCGGACGCCATATTCGCGACCAACGACTTCGCGGCGATAGGAGCGATCGGCGGATTGCGAGAGCGCGGTCTCCGCGTACCCGATGATGTCGCCGTCGTCGGCTACAACGACACGCCACTGGCCGCGAGTCTGTCGGTGCCCCTGACGACTATCCGCTCGCCGATGGTCGAGATCGGCAAGTCGGCATTCGCGCTTCTGGAGGACGTGCTCGGCGGTGCGAAGCCGGAATCGGTGGCGCTGGAGCCGAGTCTCATCGTGCGGCAGTCGACCTCGACTGCCCGCACAAGGCGTCAGTGACAGATCTGCTCGCCCCCTAATTGGGGCATCTCGCCGCGGAGTAACGTCGCGGGCATGGACTTCCGCTACCTCGGCAACAGTGGCCTGAAGATCAGCGAGATCACGTTCGGCAACTGGCTCACCCACGGCTCCCAGGTGGAGAAGGACGCGGCGATCGCCTCCGTGCGCGCGGCGCTCGACGCCGGGATCACCAGCTTCGACACCGCCGACACCTACGCCAACACCGCGGCCGAGGCGGTCCTCGGCGACGCGCTGAAGGACGAGCGGCGCGAGTCGCTGGAGATCTTCACCAAGGTGTACTTCCCGACCGGCCCGATGGGTCCCAACGACACCGGCCTGTCCCGCAAGCACATCATGGAGTCCCTGCACGCATCGCTGAAGCGGCTGCAGACCGACTACGTCGACCTCTACCAGGCACACCGGTTCGATCATGAGACGCCGCTGGAGGAGACGATGGTCGCCTTCGCCGACCTCGTGCACTCGGGCAAGGTGCTCTACATCGGCGTCTCCGAGTGGACCGCCGACCAGCTCCGCCGCGGGCACGCGCTCGCCAAGGAGCTGAAGATCCAGTTGATCTCCAACCAGCCGCAGTACTCCGCGCTGTGGCGGGTGATCGAGGACGAGGTGGTGCCGACCAGCGAGGAGCTCGGCATCTCCCAGATCGTCTGGTCGCCGGTCGCCCAGGGCGTACTCACCGGCAAGTACGCGCCGGGCGAGCAGCCGCCCGAGGGCTCCCGCGCGACCGACACCAAGGGCGGCGCGGACATGATCAAGTCCTGGTTGTCCAAGGACGAGGTGCTGCGGCGGGTCCAGGACCTGCGCCCGATCGCCGACGAACTCGGCCTCACCATGGCCCAGCTCGCCATCGCCTGGGTACTGCAGAACAAGAACGTGGCCGCCGCCATCGTCGGCGCGTCGCGGCCCGAGCAGGTCACCGACAATGTCAAGGCCGCCGGCGTCGAGATCCCTGCGGAGCTGATGGGCCGGATCGACGACGCCCTGGGCGATGTCGTGGAGCGCGACCCCGCGAACACCGCCAAGTCCTCCTCGAAGACTCGGCTGACCTAGCACCCCACGGCCGGCTCACCCGAGGTCCCCAACGGGTCGCGGGCGATGTCTGCGTACGGCCGGCCGGTTTCGCGCGCGAGCGCCCGGAGCAGCCCGTCCCGGGTCGCATAGCCGGCCGCCCGTGCGGCGCGGGCCGGGGGCGCGCCGCCGGCGAGCTCGGCCAGGGCGAGATTCAACCGGGCGCGGGTACGCCAGCGCGCGAACGCCTGCCCGGTCTCGTCCCCGAACCATCGCTGGATCTGCCGCACGCTGCTCAGATGCCGCTCGGCGAGCTCCGGAAGAGTCGCGCCCAGCGTCCAGCGATCGCCGGCCAGCAGCCGGTCCGCGATCTCCCGGGCGACCGGGTGGCTCGGTCGCTCGAGTGAGAACCGGGGCCGGTCGATCCCGGCCAGGAGCCTGTCGATGGCCTCGCGGAAGGGAACGATCTCCGTGGCCCGCGGGCTTGCCGCCACCGCCGTCAGCATCAGTTCCGCGAGCTCGGGCCGGTGCCCCAGCGCGCGGACCCGCCGGGGCGGCTCGCGGGTGATCATCGGCCCGAAGACGATCGCTCCCGGCGTCGTCTGCACGGAGTGCGGTACGCCGGTCGCCAGCCACAGCGTCTCCCCGGCCGCCAGCGCGTGGCGCTGCCCGTCGGCGACCACCTCCGCGGCGCCACGGACCAGGTGCACCAGATGGGGACTGTCGTGGTGGTGCGTGGCATGCCCGAGAAAACGAACGGCCGTGCGCGGCACCGCGGCCGCGAGCGGCGTGGTCATCTGCTCCCCTTTCACCGGTGATGGCAGCTCCGTCGCCGGAGACGGCAGCTTCGGCGGCGTACCGGTCACGAAACGAGGTTAGGTTAACCTAACCGTCCGATCGAAGAGGTGTCGATGTCCAGCATGACCAGCGCCGCCCGGCGCTCCTTCTCCGCCCGCGGTGCGGCGACCGCATTCGCTGCCGCCCTGCTGGCCCTGGCGACCGCCTGTGGCGTCGCGCCGGCCGCGCCGCTCGCGCCCGGGACGGACGCGACCCGCACCGTCGCGACGATCAAGGGCGAGGTGCAGGTTCCGGTGCGGCCGCAGCGCATCGTCGTGCTGAACCATGCGCTGGCCGGCTACCTGTTCCAGCTCGATCAGCCGGTCGCCGCGGTCGTCCCCGAGTTCACCGACACCGAGGGCGTCGCGGCGCCGGCCTGGGCCGACCAAGCCGCGGCCGCCGGAACGGTCTTCCTGCCCTGGCCGGCCGATGGCTTCAACCTGGAGGCGATCGCCGCCCAACGGCCCGACCTGATCATCGCCGGCGGCCTCGGCTTCCCGTTCGCGCAGGCCGAGCAGGTCTATGACCAACTCTCCGCGATCGCGCCCACCGTCCTGGTACCGAAGACTCTGCAGACCTGGCAGGAGCAGCTGAGCTTCCTGGCCGGCGACGTCTTCGCTGCCCCGCAGCGCTACGACGAACTGCGGGCCGCCTATGACGCGCGCGTCGCCGAGGTCGCCGCCGCGATCACGCCGCCGTCGAAACCGTCGACCGTGATCAGCCGCGCCAGCAGCGGCAAGGTCTATGTGCTGATGGACGATGCCGGCCTGATCACCCTGCTGACCGAGCTCGGGTTCGAGCCGGCCCCGCTGGCGCAGCGCAACGGCGCCGTGCCGTACACGCCCGGTGGAGACATGTTCGAGGTCTCGCCGGAGAATGCCGGCGTCGTGCTCGACCCGGCCACGATCTTCGTGGTCCCCTTCGACGACCCGAACCAGACCGTCGCGGCCCTCGCCAAGGATCCGGTGCTCGGCCGGCTGCCCGCGTTCCGCAACGGCTCCGCCTTCGACCTGCCGCAGAGCGCGCTGCGCGCCGACTACGACGACACGATGGAGTTGATCGACACCATCGAACAGCGGTTCGGCTGACCCGGTCCGGCCGACCCGGCGGGCCGAAACCCGCCCACGGGCGCTGCACAGCGCTTGATCGGCTCGTAGTCTGGCTGGCATGTGGTCGCAGCGCGAGGTGTTAGACTTCTCGCTGCAGCGCCGCCGGATTCTGGCCGCGCTGCGGCAGTCCCGGGGTACGCACAGCCGGGCGGAGGCCTGCGATGCCGACCCCATGCTGATCCGGGCTGCGCTGCACCACGGCGAGTCGGCCGGGCAGGCCTGCCCCGTGTGCGCGGCTGGCACCATGGCGGTGCTGCACTACGTGTTCGGGTCGCAGCTCGGGCAGTACTCCGGCCGCATCAAGGCACGCGCCGAGCTGGAGCCGATGGCTCACGAGTTCGGCGAGTTCAAGGTGTGCGCGGTGGAGGTCTGCACGGACTGCGGGTGGAACTTCATGACGAGTTCGTGGCTGATGGGCGACGGCGTGAAACGCCGCCCGCCACGACGACAACCGACAGTTGAGGACATCTATGGCTGAGTCCGGCAAGCGCGCCAATCCCGCGCCCCGTGCGAACGGCTCGCGGACCCCGGCGAAGTCTCCGAAGGGTACGCCGAGCCGCGGCCGACGGCTGCGCCGGGTGCTGGCGGGCGTGACGATC
This sequence comes from Naumannella huperziae, assembly GCF_054073625.1. Classification (NCBI taxonomy): domain Bacteria; kingdom Bacillati; phylum Actinomycetota; class Actinomycetes; order Propionibacteriales; family Propionibacteriaceae; genus Naumannella; species Naumannella huperziae. Next base: position 645,601 of record NZ_JBSXPH010000001.1, read on the forward strand.
GGCGGGCTGGCGCTGGTGCTGCTCGGCATGGGCGGCATCGCGGCGGCGTACCTGAATACCGAGATCCCCGACCCGAATGCCGACTTCCAGACCAACAACTCCAATGTCTACTTCGCCGACGGCAAGAGCGAGCTCGGCTACTTCCAGGTCCAGAACCGGCAGTCGATCCCGTTCGAGGAGATCCCGCAGTCGATGAAGGACGCCGCGGTCGCGGCGGAGAACTCGACGTTCTGGACCGACCCGGGGATCTCGATCACCGGCATGATCCGCTCGGCCTTCGTGATCGCCACCGGCGGCGACATCCAGGGCGGCTCGACGATCACCCAGCAGTACATCAAGATCCTCTACCTCTCCCCGGAGCGGACCCTGGAACGCAAGTTCACCGAGCTGTTGCTGGCCGCCAAGATCGGCCGCGAGGTGCCCAAGGAGGTCATCCTCGGCAGCTACCTGAACACCATCTACTTCGGCCGGGGCGCCTACGGCGTCCAGGCAGCCGCGAAGGCGTACTTCGATGTCGACGCGAAGGATCTCAGCGTCGAGCAGTCCGCCGTGCTGGCGGCGGTGCTGAACAGCCCCGGTCGCTTCGATCCGGCCGAGGGCGAGAACAACGAGGCGCGGCTGCTGGAGCGGTATCGGTATGTCCTGGGCCAGATGGCCGACAACGGCATGATCACGCCGCAGGACGCCCAGGCGATGGGGCAGCAGCTCCCCGAGTTCCCGAAGATCAAGCAGAGCTCCCGGCTGGCCGGTCCGAACGGGTTCCTGCTCAAGATGGTCGAGGACGAGCTGGCGGCCAAGGGCTTCGACGAGTCGCAGATCCAGGGCGGCGGCCTGCAGATCACCACCACCATCGACAAGGACAGCCAGGCCGCGATGGTCCGGGCCGCGACCGACATCCGGCGCAAGGCGGCCGCGAACAACCCCAAGGATTCCAAGGGCAAGAACCTGCACCCGGCCATGGCGTCGGTGGACACCCGGACCGGCGGTCTGCGGGCCGTCTACGGCGGGCCGGACTATGTCGAGAGTCAGCGCAACTGGGCGACCACCCGCCGCCCGACCGGGTCGACCTTCAAGGCCTTCGCCGTCGCGGCGGCGCTGAAGGACGGTCTGCGGTTGCGCGACTTCTTCGAGGGCAACGCCTACACCCCCGAGGGTGCCGAGAAGCCGGTACGCAACGAGAACGGCTACACCTACGGCTCGGTCAGCATGCTGGAGGCGACGGCGAAGTCGATCAACACCGCCTTCGTCGACATGACCATGCAGATGAACCCGAATGGCCCGCAGAAGGTGATCGATGCCGCCGAGGCGGCCGGCGTACCCAAGGGCGACGGGCCGGACTGGGCGCCGGTGCCGGTGATCTCCCTGGGCATCGCCGAGGTCAGCCCGGTCAACATGGCAGGTGCGTATGCGACCTTCGCCAACGACGGGGTACGCAATGCCCCGCACATCGTGGCCAAGGTGACCGACGCCGACGGCAAGGTGCTGTACGAGAACGCCGACGAGGGCAAGCGGGCTTTCGACGCCGACCTGAACTCCGACGTGACCTACGCGCTGTCCCGCGTCGTCGACGACGGCACCGGCAGCGCCGTGTCCACGATCGACCGACCGGTCGCCGGAAAGACCGGCACCAACGGCGTGCGACGGATGGTCGATGGCCGCGAGAGCAATGATGTGACATCGTCGTGGTTCGTGGGCTACACCAAGCAGATCTCGACCGCGGTGATGTTCGTCGCGGGCGACGACGGCAATGGTGACCTCGACCCGTACGCCAAGCCCGGCAACTCGACCTTCTTCGGTGGCAGCTATCCCGCCGAGGCATGGGGTGACTACATGGCGGTGGCCAGCGAGGGGATGCCCGTCGAGGACTTCCCGGAGCCGGCCTTCGTCGACAAGGAGAAGACCGACGGTACGCCGCCACCGCAGCGGCGTACCCGCGACGACAACGACAACAGCGACCAGCGGTCCCGGCCGCGCGACGACAACTCGGGCGGGGAGTCCTCGACCCCGCAGCCCCGAGACGACGAGTCCGTCCGGCCGCGCGAGGAGCAGACCCCCGACCAGGGCGATGACGGTGGCTCCGATCGCCCGAGCACCCGCCCGACGTCGCGACCGACCGGCGACAGCGGCGGATCGGGCAACGGTGGTGGGTCCGGCAGCGGATCGGGCAGCGGCAGCGGGTCCGGCAACGGCAACGGCGGTGGGTCCGGCAGCGGCAGCGGGTCGGGCAACGGCTCCGACTCCGGTGACGACGACTCGGGCTCCGGCTCGTCGGGCCAGCGCGAACGCAGCGGCCCCAGACCCACGGGGGAGCCTGGGTGAGCCTGCTGCCCCGCCTGCAGGAGCGCGCGACACGACCCGCCGGATTCGTCCGGCGGGTCGTCCGCGGCACGGGCGGGGACACGGGGCGGCACGCCGTCGGCGAGCGGTCCTGGCTGGACCTGCCGGTACTGGCGCTGTTGCTGGCGACCCTGACCTGGCTGGTCACGGTGATCCGGCAGGGCGCGTGCCTGCCCGGCAGCGCCGAGGTGTTCGCGAATCTCTGCTACACCGACATCACCAATACCTACGCCACCAGCGGTCTCGCCGAGGGGCAGGTGCCCTATCTCGGCGCGACCCTCGACCAGCCGGTGCTGACCGGCGCGCTGATCGAGTTCGTGCGCGAGTTGGCGGTGCTGTTGGGGGCGCCCGTCGGTGCCGCCGAGCCCGAGCTCAGCCAGGGCAGCGCGATCTTCTTCGGGGTGAGCGCCGTAGTGCTGTTCCTGTGCTTCCTGCTGGTCGTGTTCGCGACCCTGCGGGCGCAGCGCCGCGGCTGGGATGCGGTGATGGTCGCGGTCTCGCCCGTTGTGGTGATGACCGGCTTGATCAACTGGGACCTCTTCGCCGTCGCCCTGGCCGTCGCCGGGCTCTGGGCGTGGGCGGCCAAGCGCCCGATCGCCGCCGGTGTCTTGCTGGGCCTGGCCACCGGTGCGCGGATCTATCCCGGCTTCTTGTTGATCGCCTTGCTGATCGTCTGCATCCGCGGCCGTCGGGTCTCGGAGTGGCTGAACGCCGCCGGCGGCTTCCTGCTCGCCTGGGCCGCGGTCAATCTGCCGCTGATCATCGCCGCACCGGATGCGTGGCTGGCGTCATGGACCCAGAACACCACGCTCGGTTCGGTGTGGGCCGCGCTGGAACAGTCGGGCCGGACGCTGCCCGAGGTGGACGTCTTGTCGACGGTCCTGTTCGCCGGCGCCGTCGTGCTGATCGCCCTGATCGCATGGACGACGTGGCGGCGCCCGCGGGTGGCGCAGGTGGCGTACCTGATCATGTGGGCGCTGTTCGTCACCAATCAGGACTACCGGCCGCAGTACGGCCTGATCCTTGCCGTGCTGATGGTCTGGGCCCGCCCGAACTGGCGCGACTGGGCGATCTTCGGCGTCGGGCAGGTCTACTACGTGATCGCGGTGTGGATCTACCTCGACGGGTCGCTGTACGCCGCGGACGGGCAGTCCTCACCGGCGTACCAGTTGGCGATCTTGTTCCGGATCACCACGGAGGTCTGGGTCGCGGCGATGATCATCCGCGACATGTACCGGCCGGGCCACGACCCGGTGCGGGTCGGCGGCGTCGACGATCCCGGCGCCGGGGTGCTGGCGGGGACGCGCGATGCCGCCTGGGTGCAACGGTTGCGCGCCCGGACGGTCCCGCTGCCGGTGTTGTGGGGGCGCCTGTGGGACGGCGATGCGAAGCCGGGTACGCCGCCCCTGGCCCCGCTGGGCGTGCCCGGCCGCGGCGTACACGCGATGCGAGTCGTGCTCCCGGCGTGGCTGCTCGGCCGCGGCTCGTTGATCATCGCGCTCGTGGTGACGATGGCGATCACCGGGCAGAGCCTGTGGACCAGCGTCTGGCACTGGGACACCGAGCGGTTCTTCACGATCGCGCAGTACGGCTACGAGCCGCTGGACATGACCTATCGCGCGTTCTATCCGGGGTGGCCGATCGTGCTGGCGATCGGCAACGCCGTGGGCATTCCGCTCGACATCTGGGGCGTGCTGATCGCCACCTTGTGCTCGCTGATCGCGGCGCTCGCGCTGACCCGGATGGGCGGGCGCTGGGCGGCGGTCGGCTGGATCTTCGCGCCGACCGCGGTGTTCACGATGATGCCGTACTCGGAATCGCTGTTCTGCGCGTTCGCGTTCTGGGCCTGGCAGCGCGCCCGGGCCGACAAGTGGTGGCAGGCGGCGGTGCTGGCCGGGCTCGCCTGCACGGTGCGGGTCAGTGGCCTGTTCTTGCTGTTCGGTCTGGTGATCATGGTGCTCACCTGGTCCGGCATCGACTGGCGCGGCCGGTTGCGGCGCGGCCTGTGGCTGGGCGTGACGGCGATCATGCTCGGGGCGTACACGGTCTATCTGTATCTGCTGACCGGGAGCTGGTCCGCCTGGTCGGAGGCCCAGCAGAAGGGCTGGCCGCGCGAGTTCACCATGCCCTGGACATCGATCCTGAACACCTTGCGGGTGGTCGATCCCGGCGGTTCCTATGTCGATCAGCCGTATCTGATGGTGGTCTTCGCCTTCGAGTTCTTGTCCTTCGTCGCCGGCGTCGTGGTGGTCGGCTGGTGCCTGCGGCGCCGGCTGTGGGCCGAGGCGGGCTATATGGCGATCCAGTTGGTCGCATTCTCCACCTCGTACTGGCTGCAGTCGGTGAACCGGGCCATTCTGGTCTGGTTCCCGTTGTGGATCATGCTCGCCCACCTGGCGCTGGACCGGCCGGCCACCGCGCGCGGGGTGGTGCTGCAGCGGGTGTTCCGGATCGGCTGGGCCGTCGTCTCCCCGGCCCTGATGATCTTGTGGGCCTGGATGTACTACTCCGGCCAGTGGGCAAGCTGACGGCCATCGTGTCGTCAGTTATCGCCGCCTGGGGCGGACCTCAGGGGGCGATAGCTCACGAAGGGATTGGGTACGCCTGCCCGATCGGCGCGTGTCGATCGGCGCGGGGGCTCAGCGGGCGCGGGGCGCCATCCGGACGAGCTGGGTGACATGCCCCGGCTCCAGTTCCTCCAGCGACGCGACCCCGAGCAACTGCATGGTCCGCTTCACCTGGGAGGACAAGATCTCGATCATCCGGTCGACGCCCTCGCGACCGCCGGCCATCAGGCCATAGAGGTACGCCCGCCCGACCAGCGTGAACCGCGCGCCGTGCGCGATCGCCGCGACGATGTCGGCGCCGTCGGTGATGCCGGTGTCGATGTGGACCTCGGCGTCCGAGCCGACCTCGCGCACCACATCCGGCAACAGGTGGAACGGCACCGGCGCCCGGTCCAACTGCCGACCGCCGTGATTGGACAACAGCACGGCGTCGGCGCCCATCCCGACCGCATCCCGCGCGTCCTCCACGGACTGGATGCCCTTGATCACGAGCTTGCCCGGCCACAGCGCGCGTACCTCGCGCACCACCTCCGGTGAGATCGTCGGATCGAACATGGTGTTGATCTGCTTGATCACGCCCTCCGGGCCGCCGCTGATCGAGGCGAAGCTCAACGGCTCGGTGGTCAGGAAGTTGATCCACCACTCCGGCCGCCACGCCGCGTCCAGCACGGTCGCCGGCGTCAGGCTCGGCGGCACCGTGAACCCGTTGCGGACATCGCGCATCCGGTTCCCGGCGACCGGCGTGTCCACCGTCACCAGCAAGGTGTCATAGCCCGACGACCAGGCCCGCCGCACCAGCTCCAGCGATGCCTCGCGGTCGTTCCACAGATAGAGCTGGAACCAGCGCCGCGCGCCCGGGGCCGCCTGCGCCACATCCTCGATCGATGTCGTGCCCATCGTCGACAGCGCGAACGGGATGCCCGCCGCCTCGGCCGCGGTCGCGCCCGCGCGTTCTCCCTCGGACTGCATCATCCGGGTGAATCCGGTCGGTGCGATGCCGAACGGCTGGGCGACCCGGGCGCCGAGGACGTCCCAGCCGGTGTCGACCCGGGACACATCGCGCAGCACCCGAGGATGGAACTCCACATCCTTGAACGCCTGCCGCGCGCGCCGCAGCGACAACTCGCCCTCGGCCGCGCCGTCGGTGTAGTCGAACGCCCCGCGCGGGGTGCGTCGCTTCGCGATCCGCCGCAGGTCCGCGATGGTCAGCGCCTTCGCCAGCCGGCGCCGGCGCGGGTTCAACTCCGGGGCGCGGAAGCCCATCAGCGGCCGCAGGTCGGCCAGGCTGGGCAGCCGGCGCTGCATCCGAATCGGCATGAGCGGTCCTCCATTGGTCCGATGTCCTGGCCAGAGTCTAGGCCCGAAGCAGCCCCCGTCAGCGACTGACCAGCAGCGCCCGCAGCAGCGGGCGGAGCAACCGCTCCAGCGCCTGCTTGTCGAACTCGCCGGTCAACAGCCACGTGTCCACGAACTGGTGGTGCACCGTGCCCAGCAGCTCGGCAGCCTCCGCCTCCGGAACCGCCCAGGCCAGCCCCACCCGGTCGACCGCGGCGCGCATCACATCGGCGAAGGCGCCCTTGAGCTCGCGCTCGTGTTCGCGGTAGCGCTGGGTGAACTCGGGGGTACGCGCGGCGTACAGCTCGATCTCGGCCAGGAACAGCGCGCGCGTCCGATCCTGTGGTTGGAGCAGCGCGAACACGTCGGCGGCCTGCTCGGCGACACTGTCCAGGCTGACCGCGGACGCGCCGATCCGGGCGATGGCATCCAGGCTCGTGCCGACCTGGGTCTGCACCAGCCCCCGGAGCAGTTCCAGGCACAGGTCGTCCTTGGAGCCGTAGTTGGAGTAGAACGCCCCGCGCGTGAAGCCCGCTCGCTCCGAGATCTCCTCGACGCTGCCGGCGAGGATGCCGCGCTCGGCGAAGACCTCCAGCGCAGCCTCGCGCAGCCGCTCGCGGGTCTGCTCGCGGCGCACGCTGATCTGCGACTCGCCGGCCTGCGGCATGGAACTCCTCCGGGCTGTGGGGCAGGGGTTGGGTCGGGCAGACTCGTCCGATACAGTTCCGTATCGGATACAGCCTCGTATCCGGAACTCTATCCCGACTTCCTACCCACCGCCAAGGATTGCGATGTCGAGCTATCTGTACGCCCTCGGGCGTTTCTGCTTCCACCGCCGCGGTCGCGTGCTGCTCGGCTGGCTGCTCGCCCTGGTCGTCCTCGGCGGTGTCGGCGCGGCCGTGATGCGGCCGTTCGACAACGAGTTCCGGATCCCCGGCGCCGAGTCGATGGCGGCCCTCGATCAGCTCAAGATGACCTTTCCCGAGGTCTCCGGCACCTCGGCCACCTTGGTCGTGGTCGCCGCGCCCGGCGCCGACATCCGCGACCGGGTCTACCGCGACGCGATCGGCGACTACCGCGAGTCGGTCGAGGACCTCGACTTCGTCGACAGCGTCACCGACCCCTATGACGACGACATCGAGGGTCTGATCAGCTCCGACGGCCGGGCCGCGATCGTTCGCGCGCAGATGCCGATCGAGGCCGAGGAGTTCACCGACGAGCAGGACACCGCGCTGCAGCGCGCGCTGGGCACGGTCCGCGCCGACCTGCCCGACGGTGCCCGGGCCGAGCTCGGCGGCGAGGTCTATTCGACCGAGCTGCCCCGCCTCAGCGTGGTCGAGCTGATCGGCCTCGCTGTGGCACTCGTCGTCCTCGCGCTCACCCTGGGCTCGCTGATCGCGGCCGGCGTACCCCTGATCACCGCGGTGCTCGGCGTGGCGATCTCGATGACGCTGTTGCTGGTGCTGACCGCGTTGACCCAGGTCAATTCCTCCACCCCGATGCTCGCGGTGATGCTCGGGCTCGCCGTCGGCATCGACTATGCGCTGTTCATCCTGTCCCGGCACCGTGATCAACTTGCCCGCGGGATGGACCTGGAGGAATCGGTCTCCCGCGCCGTCGCGACCGCCGGCTCGGCGGTGGTCTTCGCCGGGCTGACCGTCGTCATCGCGCTCTGCGGGCTGGCCGTGGCCAACCTGCCCTTCCTCACCGTGATGGGTGGCTTCGCCGCCGCCGCGGTGGTCGTCGCCGTGCTGATCGCGCTCACCCTGCTGCCCGCCCTGATGGGCTTCCTCGGCGAGCGGATGCGGCCGCGCTCCGGGCGCAGCCGGCGGGCCGCAGGCGAGCCCGCGACCAACGGCGCACCCGCCACCAACGGCGCGCCCGCGACCACGGACGCGGCCGCCGACCATGGCGACGAGGCGCCGCGCGGATTCTTCCGCGGCTGGGTACGCCTGGTCACGAAGGTCCCCGTGCTGACCATCGCGCTGGTGGTGCTCGTTCTCGGCGCGTTGTCCCTGCCGGCCGGGAACCTGCAGCTCGCCCTGCCCGACTCCGGGCAGAAGAACTCCGACGCGCCCGACAAGATCACCTATGACCTGATCACCGAACACTTCGGCGTCGGCTACAACGGCCCGCTGATCGTCACCGCGGAGATCATCGGCAGCAATGACCCGGTCGCGCTGATGGACGACCTGAAGGCCGACATCGAGAAGGTGCCCGGGGTCGCCAGCGTGCCGCTGTCCACGCCGAACCGCAATGCCGACACCGGCTTCATCCAGATCATCCCGACGACCGCGCCGTCCGATCCGGCGACCGCGGACCTGGTCCAGCGGCTGCGTGGCCAGGAGGGACGCTGGCTCGCCGAGTACGACGTGCAGACCGCCGTCACCGGCACCACCGCCGCCCAGATCGACGTCACCGAGCGCCTCGGCGCCGCCATGGTGCCGTTCGGGATCTTCGTCGTCGGGCTCTCGCTGATCTTGCTGACCATGGTCTTCCGGTCGATCGTGGTGCCGATCAAGGCAGCCGCCGGATTCCTGCTCAGCGTCGGCGCGGCGCTGGGCGCGACCACCCTGGTCTTCAACGAGGGTCACCTGCGTCAGCTCGCCAATCTCGAACAACCCGGCCCGGTGATCTCGTTCTTCCCGATCATGTTGATGGGCATCCTGTTCGGCCTGGCGATGGACTATGAGGTCTTCCTGGTCTCGCGGATGCGGGAGGAGTACGCCCACGGCCGCAGTGCTCGCGGAGCGATCGAACGCGGCTTCGTCGGCTCCGCCCGGGTGGTGGTCGCCGCGGCGTTGATCATGTTCTTCGTCTTCGCCTTCTTCGTCCCCGAGGGCGACGGGGCGATCAAGGCGATCGCCTTCGGCCTGGCGGTCGGCATCTTCGCCGATGCCTTCCTGGTCCGGATGGTGCTGGTTCCCGCGGTGATGGCGCTGCTCGGCGACCGCGCCTGGTGGCTGCCCCGCTGGTTGGACAAGCTGCTGCCCTCCCTCGACGTCGAGGGCGAACGGGTCGGCGAGGTGCTGCGGCATGCGGACTGGCCGGCCAACCCGAATCCGTGGGCCGCCTACGCCGAGAACTTCACCGTCGGAGCGCGCGGCGAGTTGCTGGCGCCGCCCGTCGATCTGCGGATCCGGCCCGGCGAGGTGCTCGTGGTGGAGGGCGAACCGTCCGCGCGTACCCCGCTGTTGCTTGCGCTGTCCGGGCGGATGGAGCCGGTGGACGGCCGCGCCCGGGTGGCCGGCGGTCTGCTGCCCGGCGAGGCGGGGAAGGTGCGCCGGCGTACCGAACTGATCGACGCCGTGCACGACGACTCGGTGGCGCGCGCCCTGGACCGGGCGGCGCGCGGCGACGCCGGCGTGATCATCGTCGACGGTGCCGATGCGTTGCACAGCCACGACGAGCGGACTCGGCTCGCCGGGCTGGTACGCCGGATGGGCGCGGGGCCGGAACCGGCCGGCGCGCTGATCCTCGGCGCGGCGGACGCGGCGCTGCTCGACGACCTGCTGCCCGGCGGCTACCACCTGCTGACACTCGGCCCGGCCCGGCCGGACCGACTCGACCGCGAACCGGTGTTGGCCGGGGAAGGAGCACTGCGATGAGCCTCGACCTGGAGCGTCCCCGCACCCGGCCGGCCGGCTGGTTCACCCTGCTCGGGGTGCTGCTGATCCCGGTGATCGTCGCGGGCGGCTTCCTCGCCGCGACCTGGCAGGCGACCGATCGCCTGAGCCGGGTCCAGGCCGCGGTGGTCAACCTCGACGACGGCACCCGGATCAACGGCCAGTTCGTCCCGCTCGGGCGCCAGCTCGCGGCCGGGCTGGTCACCGAACAGGACGAGAACTTCACCTGGGTGCTCGCCGATCAGGAGAATGCCGACGCGGGCCTCGCCACCGGCCGCTTCGTCGCGGTGGTCACCATCCCGAAGAACTTCTCCGAGAACGCGACGAGCTTCTCCGACGCCGACAAGGCGCGCAAGGCCGTGATCGACGTGCAGACCTCCCGGACCACCGGGGTCGCGGATTCGGCCATCGGTCAACAGATCGCCGACGTCGCCGCCAACCGGGCCGGCCGCGAGCTGACCGAGAACTACCTTGATCAGATCTATCTGGGGTTCAACGAGTCGGGCAAGCAGTTCCGCCGGGTGGCCGACGGGGCGAGCGACCTGTCCGACGGTGCGGGCGAGCTGAACACCGGCGTGGGCCGGGCCCGCGACGGTATCGACGAGCTCGCCGACGGCATGGGTCAACTGTCGACCGGCGGTGATCAACTGGTCGCCGGCAGTGATCAACTCGCGGCGGGTACGCGGCAGCTCGCCGGCGGCCTCGACCGGGCCGCTGACGGGACCGCCGAGCTGCCCGGCCAGACCGGCCAGCTCGCCGACGGCGCCGGTCAGCTCGCCGGCGGCCTGCGCCAGGTCGCCCCCGGCGCCCGGCAGCTCGCCGATGGCAGCAGCCAGCTCGCCGACGGGCTCGGCCGGCTGGCTCCCGGGGCCCGACAGGTGGCCGACGGTGCCGCCCCGGTGGCCGACGGCCTCGAATCCTCCGCCGCCGGTGCTCGCCGGCTGGCCGAGGGGACCGGACCGCTGGCCGACGGGCTGACCCGGTCCGCCGACGGGTCCCGGCAGTTGGCGAACGGCACCACCGAGCTCGCCGGCGGCCTGGATCGGCTCACCGCCGCGACCGCCGAGCTGCCGGCCGGGGCCGACCGGCTGGTCGCCGGCGCCGGCGAGTTGAGCGAATCGGCGCCACGGCTGCGCGAGGGCGCCGACGCGCTCGCCCCGGGCGCCCGGCGCGTCGCCGACGGGGTTGCGGAGTACACGTCCGGGGCCGACCGGCTGAACCGCGAAGGGATCGCGCCGCTGACCGAGGCGATCGGTGGCATCGAGGCCCCCGATGCGGATCGGATCGCCGCGCTGCGCGACGGGTCCGGCCAGGTCGCCGAGGGCGCGGCGGGCCTGGACGCGGGGCTCACGGCGTACCGGCAGTACCTGTCGCGGCTGGCCCAGGACCCGCCCGGGTCCTGCCCGTACGCCGACGAGGAGGGCGGCGACCGGCTCTGCGAGGCGTGGGCGGCCGGCGCCGCCAGCACGGCCGAGGCCGCCGAACAGCGGCTGACCAGCGGAGCGCAGGGGCGACCCGCGCTGACCGCCGCGGCGGGCGAGCTGGCCGAGGGCGCGTCGCGCCTGGACACCGGGGTCGGCGCGACCGCGGACCAGCTCGACGACTTCGCCGGCCGGCTGCCCGAGCTGCGCTCGGCGGCCGCGCGGGTGGGTGAGAGCGCCGACGCGCTGACTGCCGGCTCGGCCGACCTGCGCTCCGGCGCCTCGCAACTCGCCGACGGCGCCGAGCGGCTCGGCCCGGGCGTGCAGGCCTTCGCCGACGGGGCGGTCGGCTTCGCCGATGGTGCGCGGGCGACGGCGGACGGACTGCGCCAGCTCAACCCGGCGCTCGCCGAGGCGGCGTCTGGGGCCCGCGAGCTCGGCACCCGCGGCGGCCAGCTCGCCGATGGGCTGGGCGCGCTGGCGTCCGGCGGACGGCAACTGGACACCGGCGCCGGGCAACTCGCCGACGGCCTGGGCCGGCTCGCGCCCGGCGCCCGGCAGCTCGCCGGTGGGGCCGATCAGGTGGCCGGCGGCGTGGAGCAGTCGGCCGCCGGCGCCGCGCAGCTCGCCCCCGGTGCGCGCCAGCTCGCGGACGGGATGGGCCCGCTGACGCAGGGCGCCGACCAGATCGCCGCCGGCACCAGGCAGCTCGCGGACGGCCTGGCCGCGCTGCCGCCCCAGTTGCGCCAGGCCGCCGACGGGGCGGACCAGCTCGCCGACGGCGCCGAGCAGGCAGCGGCAGGCACGCGTACCTATGTCGACGGGGTACGCCGGGCCGCCGACGGGTCGCGGCAGGCCGCCGACGGCATGGCGCGGTTGCAGGACGGATCGGGCCAGCTCGCGGGCGGAGCGAAGGAGTTGTCCGACGGCCTGGCCGACGGCGTCGACGAGCTGCCCAACTACAGCTCGCAGGACCGGATCGCGCTGAAGACCGCTGCGGCGCAGCCGGTGATCGTTGACGGCACCGATGCGAACCTGCTGCCCGAGTCGACCGCGACCAGCCTGCTGATGGTGCTGGCGCTGTGGCTCGGCGGCCTCGCGACGTTCCTCGCGCTCGCCGCGGTGCCGGCCCGGGCGCTCACCTCGCGCGCGTCGTCGGCCCGGCTCGCGGTCCGGATGCTCGCGCCCGGGGCGGCCGTCATCGCCCTCCAGGCGCTCGCGCTGACCATCGTCGGCCAGGTCGTGCTGAACCTGGCGCTGCCCACCCTGCTCGGGGTGTTCGGCTTCCTCCTGCTCGCCGGGGCATCCTTCCTCGCGGTGAACCAGGCGCTGGTCGCCTGGTTCGGCGGTGCCGGTCGGGTGATCTCGGTGATCATGGTGGTGCTGACGGCTGCCGGCGGCATCCTCTCGGCGGTGCCGGGCTGGTTCGCCGCGCTGCTGCCGCTGTCGCCACTGACCCCCGCGTTGAACGGGGTGCGCGCGGTGATCACCGGTGGGCCCGGGGTCAGCGACGGGGTCATCGGTTGCCTGCTCTGGCTGGTGCTGGCGCTCGCGGCCGGGGTGCTGGCGATCGCCCGTCGCCGGATGGCCGATCCCCGGGCGTACCTGCGTCCGCGGACCGCCTGACGGGTCAGACGATCAGACATGGAATCGAGCGGATCGATGCTGGAGAGTTCTGCCGGCGCTGCGCTGTACTCGTGCCATGACCGTGCGGATCGCGATTCTCACCATCGGCCTCACGTTGACCGGCCTGTTCGCGGGCGGGATGGCCGTGTTCTCCTATGGGGTGATGCCGGCGCTCGCGCGAACCGATGACGAGACCCTTGTCACCACCATGCGACGGGTCAACGAGGCGATCCTGAATCCGCTGTTCCTGGTGATCTTCCTCGGCGGCCTGATCCTCACCGCGATCGCCGCATGGCAGTACCGGGGCAGCGGCGCGGCGGGCTGGCTGATCACCGCGTCGGCGGCGCTCAGCCTGATCGGCATCGCGATCACCGTGGCCGGGCATGTGCCCCTGAACAGCGCGCTCGCCAACACCGAGCAGACGTTCGCCGCCGCGCGGCAGGCGTTCGAATCGCGCTGGCTGGCCCTGAACGCGATCCGCTCGATCGCGCTGACCGCCTCGCTCGCCACCGGCGTGCTCGGTGCGGCGCTGGCCGCAGGCGGTGCCCGCTAGGCTCCAGAACATGCCTTGGCTGCGCTTCGACTCCCTCGTCAATGCCCGTGATCTTGGTGGTACGCCGACCGCCGACGGCGGCCGGATCCGGGACGGCGTACTGCTCCGCTCGGACAACCTGCAGGAGCTGACCGAGGCCGATCTCGCCCAGTTGCGCGAGCTGGGCCTGACCGATGTGCTCGACCTGCGCAGCAACTACGAGGTGGCCCAGGAGGGGCCCGGGCCGATCACCCGCGAGCCGGACGTGACGGTACGCCGGTTCACCTACCTGCCCGAGTCCGACACCACGCCGCTGCCGGACGACGACCCGGCCGACGTCTCCGGCGCGTCCGCCGGGTCGGGGGTCGCCGAGCAGGCGCTGCCGTGGGTCGGACTGACCCCGAGCGTGGGGCACGACAATGTCTTCGCCTCCCACTACCTGTCCTACCTGGCCGACCGGCCCGACCAGGTGATCGGCGCGCTGCGCGCGATCGCCGAGGCCGAGGGCACCGTGCTCGTGCACTGCGCCGCGGGCAAGGACCGGACCGGCACCACCGTGGCCCTGGCGCTGATGCTGGTCGGCGCGGACGAGGATGCGGTGGTCGCCGACTATGCGGCCTCCAGCGAGCGGATGCAGCAGATCGTCGACCGGCTGGCCAGCTCGGAGACCTATCGGGCGAATCTCGAGGGGCGGCCGCTGTCCAGCCACCTGACCAATCCCGAGTCGATGCGCGCCTTCCTTGATCACCTGATCGGCGAGTACGGCAGCATCGAGGCCGCCCTGGGCCGGCTCGGCTGGACGGCGGCGGACACCGAACGGCTGCGCGCCAAGCTGCTGGACTGATCGGCGACGGATTTGGCCGGCCCCCGGAGACAGATCTATAGTTGACGAAAGCAACTAATAATCGTTCCCGTGGAGTGCGCCCATGCCCCTCACCGATGCCCGTGCCCGAGAGCTGCTCGGCGTACTGTCCGGGTTCAGCCGCAGCCTGCAGGCGCTGGCTCGCAATCGCGAGCACACGGTGTCCAACACCCGGATCGGCATCCTGAAGGCGGTCCGCGACGCCGGGCCGCTGCGGCTCGGCGACCTGGCCGCGCGGATCGGCATCGCGGCGTCGGTCGCCACCCGAACGGTCCAGGCACTGGAGGCCGAGGGCCTGGTCGAGCGAGCTGCCGATCCCGATGACGCGCGGGCGTACCGGATCGCGCTGAACGACGCCGGCCGGGATGCGCTGCGGGCGCGGGAGGAGTGGACGGCCGCCCTCCTGCGCGAACACCTCGACGACTGGGACGACGCGGACGCGGCGACGGCGGTCGAGATCCTCGGGCGGTTGGAGCACGCGGTACGCGAGTTCGGCCGCACCGGCCAGGCCGGACCCATCGCGACCGCACAGGTGGCGGCCCGATGACCGCGGCCGACAGCCGGACCGACCCGGCGCCGGCGCCCGGCCGCCTGAGCCACCGCGAGGTGCTCGAGGTGATGGCCGGCCTGTTGTCGGTGCTCGGCACCGCCCTGGTCTCCACGACCATCGTCTCGACCGCGCTGCCCACGATCATGGCGGACCTGGACGGTACGCAGCGGCAATACACCTGGGTGATCACCGCCTCGCTGCTCGCGATGACCATCTCCACGCCGATCTGGGGCAAGCTCTCCGATCTGTTCGACAAGAAGCTGTTGGTTCAGCTCGCGATCATCATGTTCGTGGTCGGCTCGATCGGCGCCGGGCTGTCGGTCGCCGTCGCGCCGATGATGGCGTTCCGGGCCGTGCAGGGGTTGGCGATGGGCGGTTTGACCGCGCTCACCCAGTCGATCATGGCGACGATCATCTCGCCGCGCGAGCGTGGCCGGTACAGCGGCTACATGGGCGCGGTGATGGCCGTCAGCACGGTCTCCGGGCCGGTGCTCGGCGGAATCATCACCGACCATCTCGGCTGGCGCTGGTGCTTCTTCGTGGTGATCCCGCTGGCGTTGGTCTCCTCGGTCGTGCTGCAGCGCACGCTGCGGCTGCCGCACGTCCGCCGGCCGGTGCGCTTCGACTATGTCGGCGCCGTGCTGTTCGCCGTCGCCGCGGCGTTGCCGATGCTGTGGGTCACCTTCGCCGGGCAGGACTATGCCTGGCTCTCCTGGCAGACGGCGGCCTTCCTCGGCGGCACCGTGGCGGCCGCCGCGCTCGCCGTGTTCGTCGAGCTCCGGGTGCCCGATCCGATGGTCCCCCTGCGCGTGCTGGGCAACCGGACGACCGCGCTGATGATCATCACCGCGATCGGCGCCGGGGTGGCGATGTTCACCGGTGGCACGTTCATGACCCAGTACTTCCAACTCGCCGGCGGCTTCGCACCGACCACCGCCGGACTGATGACCATTCCGTTGATCATCGCGCAGATGCTGTCCACGACGATCAGCGGGCAGCTCGTCAGCCGAACCGGTCGCTGGAAGCCGATCATGGTGATCAGTGCGGTGATGCTGGTGATCGGCCTGTTCGCGCTCAGCACCATCGATCATGCGACTGCGTACCCGCTGGTTGCGGTGTACATGTTCGTGATGGGCATCGGGGTCGGCGGCCTGCTGCAGAACACGGTGCTGGCGGTGCAGAACACGGTCGCCCTGAAGGACATGGGTGCGGCCTCGGCGACGGTCGCGTTCTTCCGTTCGCTCGGCGGCGCCGTGGGGGTCTCGATGCTCGGGGCGCTGCTGGCCAATCACGTGCAGCAACGCGTGGTCGACGGCCTGCGGTCGATGGGCATCGATCCTTCGCTGGCGGGGGGCGGTGGCGGGAGCCTTGACCTGTCCGCGCTGCCGCCGGCCGTGCGGCAGGTGATCCACTTCGCCTACGGCGATTCGTTCGGCCAGTTGTTCCTGGTCGCCGGGATCGTCGCGGCCGCCTCGCTGGTGGCGGTGATCATCGTCGTGGAGCAGCCGCTGCGCGACACGATCGACCTGAAGCCAGCGCCCGACCGATCGGTGCCGGACCCGAACAGGACCCCGGCGACCGCGGGCGTCAGTCCAGCAGGTGGCGCAGATAGCGGCCGGGCGCATCGAGATAGCGACGCCAGTGCTGGACCAGTTCAAGATCATCCCAGCTCGTCTGGGCGTACCCCCGCTCGTCGAGCTCGATGATCGTCGCGCCGGGTAGCGAGGCCAGGATCGGCGAGTGGGTCGCGCAGAGCACCTGGATCCCGATCCTGGTCGCCTGATCGAGCGCTCCGATCAGGCGCAGGGTGGAGGAGAAGGACAAGGCGGCCTCGGGCTCGTCGAGCACCAGCAGACCGGGGAAGCGCGGGTTGATCGCCCAGTCGATCACCGCGCTGAAGGATTCGCCGTGGCTCATCGCGTGATAGTCGGGATGGTGGCCGTACTGCTCGATGAAGCTGAACCAGCCGTGCATGGTCTCCGCGCGCAGGAAGAAGCCGTTGCGCGGGCCGAGCCCGCGGTGCAGTTGCAGCGCGCCGGACAGCGGCGACTCCGTCGGCCGCGTCGAGTGCAGGCCGTGGGCGGTGCCGCCCTCGGGGGACAGGCCGTACGCGGTCGCGATCGCCTCGATCAGCGTGGACTTGCCGGAGCCGTTCTCCCCGACCAGGAAGGTCGCGGTGGGGGACAGGTCGAGACCCTCGGCGAGCAGTTGGGCCACGGCGGGGATCCTCGCGGGATGGCTCGACGGGTCGAGGTCGTGATCGGCGCGGCCGCTCACGCGTACCAGCGCGTGCTGCTCGAACGCCATCGGCTCAGGCCGCGGTCGCGTCCGGCAGGTAGGTCGTCATCCGCACGGTGACGGGCACCTCGTCGCCGATCGCCGGGGGAGCGGAGCCCGCCGGCAGGAAGATCAGCGAGGACTGCATGTGCGGCGGCTCCAGGAACCAGCGCTTGCGGCCGTCGAGCTCGAACGGCGACAGCGCGCGGCCGGTCGCCGCCAGGCCGCCCCCGGCCACCGCGGTGAGACGCTGCCGGAGCGTGGTCGCGGCGGTCGGGGCCTCCAGACCGATGCCGTTCGCCGTGCCGCCCGAGACCACGACGACCCAGCCGTCGCCCGGCACCTTGCGCTGCCGATAGCCCGCGCGCTCGCCCCGGCGTACCCGATGGACATCGAGCACGGTCGAGGTGGCGCGGTAGGCGGACGGGTCCGCCAGCCACAATCCGGTGCCCAGCCGCAGGCGGGTCTCGACCCCGAGCTCGGCGCCGATCCGGGCAACCCGGTCGGCACCGACATGGGAGAACCAGAGCGGCGCCGGGCGGGCCGCGGTGGCGGTGCGCGCAAGCTCGACGGCCTCGGCGGCGGTATCGCCGATCGGCAGGTGGATCGTCCAGCCGGCGAAGTCGAGGCGGTCGATCAGTGGGGCGGCGTCGGCGAGTTCGGCCGGCGCGAGGCCGTGCCGCCGCATCGAGGTCGCGACCTCGACCAGGGCGCGGGGCCGGTTGTCGGAGGCGGCGAGGCGGCGCAACTCGTCGAGGCGGCTGATCGTCGGCACGATCCGCGGGTCGTCGGCCGGCGCACCGGGCCAGGGAGTGAGCACGACGATCGTGCCGGGGAACCGATCGGCGACCGCGTCGACCTCGCCCGGCGTACCCACCGCGATGGTGTCGGCGCCGAGCCGGGTCGCCTCCGCGGCCAGCCGCGGAAGCCCGAAGCCGTAGCCGTTGCCCTTCGCCACCGGCACCAGGCCGGGCGTTGCGTCGCGGACCCGATCCAGGGAGGTACGCCAGGCCGCCTCGTCGATGCGCAGTGTCGTTCCCGTCACGCGGCCCCACGCTACCGAAGCCGCCCGGCGACGAGGTGAGGCGCGGAAGAGATCGACCGAGTACTCGACGGGGGCCGACCCAGTGCGGCTCGAATCGGTGATCTAGATGATAACGAGCGTTACTGTGCGTAATAGGGATCGCGCAGGTGTGCTTGCGGCGCGCGGATCAGCAACCAGCGACGGGGACCTCGAAATGTCCGATGAACCGAAGACCCATCTCAGCCAGGACTGGAGGCCGCGAACGGCGATCTTGGCTCTGGGTGCGTTCGCGGTCGGCACCGACGGCTACGTCATCGTCGGACTGCTGCCGGAAATCGGCTCGACCTTGCATGTCAGCAGCGCCGCGACGGGCCAGTTGGTCAGCGTGTTCGCGCTGGTTTACGCGTTGCTGTCCCCGGTACTCGCCACCGTCACGGGCAGATGGTCGAGACGGCGGACGTTGGTCACCGGCCTGGTCCTGCTCGGCGTGGGCAATGCCGTGACCGCGCTGGCTGGGAGCTACGCACTCGTTCTCGCATCGCGCGTACTTGCCGGCGCGGGCGCGGCCCTGTTCGCCGCGAATGCGGTCGCCACCGCCTCCCTTCTTGCCGGCGAGGAGCGTCGGGGCAGTGCGATCTCCATGGTGACAGCCGGATCGACCCTCTCGCTCGTGCTCGGTGCACCACTGGGGACGTTGATCGGGAAGCAGTGGGGGTGGCAAGCCGCGATCTGGTTCATCACGGTGATTGCCGCGGTCATCGCTGTCGCCATCGCCGCGTTGCTGCCGCCGATCAAGGTCGACCAGACAGCCAGCCTCCGCGAGCGCATGGCTCCCCTCGGCGACCCTCGGGTGCTGAAGGTCCTTGCTGTCACGCTCCTTGCCTTCGTCGGCGTCTTCTTGCCGTTCACCTATATGAGCAAGGTCTTCGAACTTGCCACCGGAGGTGATCAGAGCAAGTTGGCAGCACTTCTGATGATCTTCGGAATCTTCGCCACCGCAGGCAATCTCATATCCGGTCGGCTCGCCGACCGCTTCGGTCCGCGGGTCGTGGTCATCGCGGCGACGTCGGGGATTGCCATCGTGTTTCTTGTGATGCTCACTGCCCGTGCCGACTTCGCCTTGGCCGCAGTGCTGCATGCGCTGAGCGGTTTCGTGTGCTTCTCCGTGATCGGCCCCCAGCAGCACCGCATCACCGCCTACGCACCTGCCGGTGGTGCTCCTTTGGTGTCGGCGCTCAACCTCTCCACGGCCTACCTGGGGAACTTCTCATCGAGCGTCATCGGCGCGATCATCCTGTCCACCACGACATCTCCCGCTTACATCCTTCCGGTCGCCGCCGGCTTCGCGATCGCAGCAAGTCTGGTGGCATGGGGTTCAGGACGATCGGAGCGCTCGCCCGCAGATGACCACAGCGCCCGCGCCGCCGAAACTTCGACAGCGCCAGACGCCTAGCACACCGCGCCGGGCTAGGCTTGGGTGGGACCTACCCGGGTGATTGAGAGTGGTCTCGATCGAACTGAGGCGAGGTATGTAATGCCGGTGCAGGCAGGGGCGACGATCGACCCCCGCGCGACGCGTGCGCGGGTGCTTGATGCCGCCGCGCGGTTGTTCTACGACCGCAGCCTGGCCGCGGTAGGAATGCGGGAGATCGCAACGGCGTCGAACGCATCGCAGCTGACGATCTACCGGTACTTCGAGTCCAAGGAGGGCCTCGCTGCGGCTGTTGCCCGCGAGCGCAGCGACCGGATCCATGCCTGGTTGCTGCAGTCGCTTGCGCCCCTTGATCCAGGGCCGACGCGCGTACTGGCACTTTTCGATCTTCTCACCCGCTGGTTCGCCGAACAGGGTTTCCGCGGGTGCGCGGTGATCAATTATGCCGCTGACAGCCGTGGCGGCCTGTCAGCGCACGAGGTCACTCGGGGACACCTTGCGCGGTATCGAGATTTGCTCGAGCGCCTGTTGATCGAGGCGGGAGTACCCGAACCGGTACCACTGGCCCGCCAGCTTCTGCTGCTGATTGAAGGCGCCACGGTCGTCACCCAGATCGATGGCGACGGCGCAGCAGGCGCTGACGCCCGTCGTGCCGCCGAGACCCTCCTTGCCTCATCGTTGGCCAAGGGGCAGTAGAAGCCGCGCCAGGCCGGTATCAGCGCCCGGGTGCTGCGGGGGCTCGGACGCCGAGCTCGACAAGCTCATCCACGGAGAACCTCGGGATGATCGACTTCGGGCAGTTCCAGGTCGACGCTTCGACGCGGATCCTGATCACCGTCGAGATCCGGCCGTTCGCCCCTGCAGGGTGCTGCTCGAGCGAGCCCAGGCCGAAGATCTTGAGCCTCATTCGCCGAACGTAGTCGATGAAGAACAGGGAGAGCTTGGGATTGTCCTCGAGGTTGCCGAACGACACGTACTGTCGGTTACCCGCCACCTCGACGTAGCGGAGCGTGTCCACGGCGCCGCTGGGGCCGGCGGAGCATTCGACGAACCCTTTTGGCCCGGACTTGTATTGGATGTACGGCCAGCCGTCGGCGTTGATCGTGCCGAGGTAGAACTCGTCGCGAGCGCCGATGAAAGCCTGCTCCTGAGCGGTCAGCCCGGCGAAGACGTCGTCGGTCTCCGTTCTGGCGATCGCGTTCCGGCTGCCGTGGTCGTGCTGCTGCTGCCTGACCGAGGAGGTGTAGGCGATCTTCGAGAATCCCGTCATTGTCGACCCCCCGATTCGTGAGTAGCCGGCTGGTGCACTTCGTGTTTGGCTGTGCTCCTGACAGCGGCGGCGGCCAGCAGTGCGGCGATCGACACTGCCGCAGCGAGAGCGAAGGCCGATGGATAGTCGAAGCGGCTCGCGACCGCGCCGCTGAGCGGGCCCGCCACCATCAGACCGAGATCCCAGAAGGACGCCATGACCGCCACCGAGGTGCCCGGCGCCTTGGGGCCGGCTCGGTCGAGCGTCACGGCGACGGTCGCCGGGAACATCAGTGACACTCCGACTGCGGCCAACGCCGTCCCCGCCACGATCCCGACGACTCCGGCTGAGGGAATCGCGATGATCGCCAACCCGACGGTCTCTACCGCGAGCATCGCGCCCCACACTCGCTTCCCGCCCCACCGGGTCACCAGGGGGCTTCCGAAAAAGCGCGTGATCAGGAAGGCAGCGGCGAAGACACCCAGGACGTAGTGTGAGGCGCCGGAGCGCAGGTTCGCGAGGTAGAGCACGATTATCGCGTTGATCGCGCCGTAACCGTAGGCGGACAGACCGAACACGGCCCCTGGGGCGCTCGCGCCCCGTGGCAACAGCCCGCGCAGTGTGAACGAAGGACGCGCAGGAGACGGTGTCTGGTCAGCCCGCACGCTCACGGCGAAGATCAGAGAAACAATCCCGAGCGCGGTGACCGTCCACCAGACCGATCTCGCCGATCCGGTCGCATCGCTGATTGCGCTGCCGACCACGGGACCCACAGCGAGGCCGCCCCACATCGACAGGCCGAACCAGCCCGCCATCGCTCCTTTCCTGTCCGCCGGGATGGAGGACAGGACCCACGGCAGTGCAGCGGAGAACAGGGCTGCCTCGCCGGCGCCCATCACCACGCGCGCGAGCAGGATCTCGGGGATCGTCGTCGCAAGAAGATGCCCAGCACCGCCAAGGGCGGTCAGGACGCCGCCCGTCGCAACGACCGGGCGTGAGTGGGCGCCGTCGGCGAGCCAGCCTGCCACCGGTCTCGTCAGCGCTGTCGCTGCGAAGGCGATTCCCACCGCGAGCCCTGCAGCCGTCAGCGTTCCGCCGAGCGCGCCGGTGACGTAGCCGGGGAGTACTTGAATGGTGGCACCGAGCGCGACGTAGCCGCAGAAGACGGCGACCCAGAGTGCGGCTACCGATGTCCTTCCCATACACAAACAGTACGATGGAGTATCGTTTGGCACAACCGGCAGCGCAGGTTCCACACTGGACGAAACCTAGGGAGGCCCGGATGACTGAATCGAGGTTCCGCAACCCACGACCGCGGATCATGCAGGCGGCGACCCGGCTGTTCGCGTCGAACGTCATCCCGTCGATCGGAATGACCGAGATCGCATCGGCTGCACGCGTGTCGAAGACGAGCATGTACCGCGAGTTCCCCACCAAGTCAGACCTCATCGAAGCGGTCGCGACCCACCGCAGCGACGCCGTCCACGACGAAGTGATCCGCAGCGCCGGCAACAGGCCGCCCGGTATCGATCGCATCAGAGGGCTGTGCAGCGACCTCGAGGACTGGTACCGCTCCCCCGACTTCCACGGCTGCCTGGTGATGCGGTCGGCGTCGCACGCCGGCGAAGGCCGTGTCAACGCGGTGGCCCACGCACACGTGCTGCGGTACGAGCAGTTCATCAACGACGCGCTCGTGGACGCGGGCTACCCCGACGCGTCCGCCGTTGCGGGCGAGATCGTCGCACTCATCGAGGGAGTAACCCTCCTGCACACCATTGGTTCTCGATCGGTCGCGCTCACCGACGCGGTGGACAGGGTGCTCTCCACGCTGGACTCACCGCCGTCTCGATGACTCGACCTCGTCGTGAATCGGTCGCGTCAGTACCGCGGCCTACTTCCCGCGGTTCATGTACCAGTCGAAGGCCTTGTGCAGGATCGGGTTGATCGGAAAGTCCCACTCGCCCGGGTACTCCACGGCCTCGCCGCCGGTGCCGACCTTGAACTGGATCAGGCCGAGATGGGGGTCGTCTCCGGCGACGGACACATGTTCTGGAAATAGCTCAACGCCCGCGGGGTGAACCCGTCGCGCTCGGCGGTCTCGACATAGATCCGGTGGAACTCGCCCAGATCGTCCGGGCCGCCCTCGCTGACCTCGACACCGAGTTTCGCGGCCTTCTTGATGTTGCGCCGTCAGAGCTGGTTCATGCCCTTCAGCACGTCGTCGGCGCTGCGACCCTTCAGCGGCAGCCAGAAGTTGAACTTCGGCTGGCCCGCCGCGAAACCCGCGGCATCCCCTTCGGCGGCTTCCAGCCGAGGTGGCGCAGCGTGTGGTGCAGCCGCGCGGCGGCCGGGTCGTGCTCGTCGGGCGGCACGGCCGTCAGGGACCGTACGCCGTCGTCGGCCGGCGCACCGGGCCAGGGAGTGAGCACGACGATCGTGCCGGGGAACCGATCGGCGACCGCGTCGAGCTCGCCCGGCGTACCCACCGCGATGGTGTCGGCGCCGAGCCGGGTCGCCTCCGCGGCCAGCCGCGGGAGCCCGAAGCCGTAGCCGTTGCCCTTCGCCACCGGCACCAGGCCGGGCGTTGCGTCGCGTACCCGATCCAGGGAGGTACGCCAGGCCGCCTCGTCGATGCGCAGTGTCGTTCCCGTCACGCGGCCCCACGCTCCCGAAGCCGCCCCAGGGCCGAGGTCAGGCGCCGGCGTGGACCCGCAGCTCCGTCCGGTCCGCGCGGAAGAGATCGACCGAGTACTCGACGGGGCGTCGGGCCTGGTCGTAGGCGACCCGTTCCAGCCGAAGGGCCGTCGAGCCGGGGGTGCGCTGGAGCAACGAGCCGGCGCTGGCATTGATCACCGCGAGCGTGATGGTCTCACGGGCGGCGGTGATCACCAGACCGAAGTCGGTGCGCAGTCCGGCGTAGAGGGAATCCAGGCGGGTGGACAGGTAACGCTCGCAGTGCGGTCCCCCGAGGTAGAGCTGTTCGAGCGACAGCGGTTCGCCGTCGGCATAGCGCACCCGGCGCAGTGACGTGACCGACGACCCCGGCGGCAGACCCAGGGCCCGGGCCGCGGATCGCGGCGCGGGTTCGATCCGTGCGGACAAGACGGTGGTCGAATCGGCATAGCCTTGTTCGTTGAGCATCTCCGGTACGCCCTTGACCGTGTTCAGGTCGCGGCAGACCGTGTGCTGCCCACATGCGGATCCGACGATCGCGTCCTCGGGGCGGTCGATCACCCCAGTGACGAACATGCCCTCCTTGCGTCCGGCTCCGCGTCGCAGGTCACCCTCGCGCACGAGTCGGTCCAGGGCCGAACGCAGGGTCGTTCGCGACACCCCGAGGCCGGCGGCGAGCTCTCGTTCGGTCGGCAACCGGGATGCGCCGCGCTCACGATGCTCGGCCGTCAGTCGACGCAGCACCGCGGCGGTTCGGTCAGCAAGCGTGGACATGGTCGGTCTCCTCTGCCCCATCTTTCGAGGAGTATCGCCCGAAGGACCGAGGTCCAGCGGACACCCGAGGATCCGTAACCTTCTCGTTACATCGCGCGTCTGGGTACCAATATTGGTCTCTGCCATCCTGCTGCAAATCCGAGCGATCCCAGCGGTAGGAGGGGCTCGATGACTGACCGCGGCGCCACGCTGACCGGCCCGGACTCGTTGAGCGGCCCGGCACAGCACGCCCTGGCGCTGCTGGCACAGGCCGGCGAGCTGACCCGGGATTGGTTCGCCCGGCGCGGTCGCGTCCGGGTCGAGGACAAGGCGGACGGTACGCCGGTGACGCAGGCGGATCGGGAGATCGAACTGCTGCTGCGCGAAGGCCTGGCCGAGGTCTTTCCCGACGACGGCATCTACGGCGAGGAGTTCGGCGAGACGCACGGTGGTAGTGGCTGCCGGTGGATCATCGATCCCATCGACGGCACCAAGTCGTTCGTCCACGGCGTACCCCTGTTCGCGAATCTGATCGCGCGCGAATGCGACGGTGAGATCACGTTCGGTGCGATCGGGCTGCCGGCGCTGGGCTGCACGGTGTACGCCGAGCGCGGTGCGGGCTGCTGGCGGGACCGGGAACGGCTGCACGTGTCGGCGCACCACGAGCTTGCCGATGCCTATCTGATGGCGACCTGGCTCGAGGACTGGCCGGGCGCGGTGCTCGACGAGGCACGCCGTCGGCGGGTGGTGGTCCGCACCTGGGGCGACGCGTTCGGCTACGCGATGGTCGCCGCTGGCGAGGCCGACGCCATCGTCGATCATCGCGCAGAGATCTACGATCTCGCGCCGATGCCGGTGATCATCGCGGAGGCCGGTGGTCGGTTCACCTGCAAGGCGGGCAGCGACAGCCACGCCCGGGGAAGCGGTGTCGCCTCCAATGGGCTCATTCACGATGCCGTGATGGCATTGATCAACTAGGAGGACCGTCATGCGGAAGTTCATCCGGGGCCTGCCTCGCCGCACGATCAATCTGTTCTTCGGTGCCGTCGTGTGCGTGACACTGCTGATGGCGCTGTTTCCACCGTTCTACTTCTCGGTGAGCGGCTCGACCGTGCTGGTGGCCGGCATCCCGATAGCGATCTGGTACTGGATTGTCGATGCGGCGCTGTTGGGTCTGGCCCTGTGGGGCCTCTATCACGTGGAGAACATCCGCGGCGAGCTCGATGAGGCGCTGCCGGAAGAGGGAGCGCAGACATGATCATCATGATGTCGATGCTGGTGGTCTTCTATGCGATCGTGATCTTCATCCTCTACCGGACGAAGCAGACCGACAACCCGACCTTCAGCGAGTACTCGGTCGGCGGGCGCCGCTACGGCCCGTGGTTCGTCGCGATGTGCTACGTCAACTCCTGGTGGCCGGGGGCGACCTACATCGCCTTCTTCGGGCTCGCCGCCGGAGCCGGAGTCTTCGGCTTCTATGGGCTGGCGTACTCCACGCTCGGGGTCGCGATGATGTACTTCCTGGCCACCCGGGCCTGGCGCTGGGGCGCCCACTACAACCTGCGGTCCCAGCCGGAACTGATGGGGCTGCGCTACAACTCCTCCGCCGTCCGGATCGTCGCAAGCCTGATCGGGGTGATCTCGGTGTTCCCGTGGGTGGTGCTCGGCATGCAGGCGCTGGGCGAGGTCTTCGTCTGGGCCAGCGCCGGAACGATTCCGCTGACGGCATGCCTGATCATCGGCCTCGTCGCGATCCTGATCCGTCAGTACTGGACGGTGCGGATGGGCATGCGCGGCCTGATCATGACCGACGCCTTCCAGGGGTGCGTCGCCTATGTCGGCGCGGCCGTGGTCTGCCTGGTCCTGCTGAGCGGCCTGGCCGGGCCACCCGTCGGATTCGCCGAGCTGGGGCGCCTGCCGGTCGAGTTCCTGCGGGTCCCGGGCGACGGCGACGGCTACGGGCCGCTGTACCTGGCCAGCCTGATCTTCACCGGTGTCGTCGGCAGCCTGTGCTGGCCGATGAGTTTCCAACGGATCTACACCGCCTCCGGTGTCAGGTCGGTCAAGGCCGGCACGATCCGCACGGTGCTGATCTCCGCGACTTTCTACACCTTGTTGATGGTGTTCGGCATCGCGGTCTCACAGATGCCCGTGGTTGCGGAGAATCCGCAGGCCGGATGGTTCACGGCGCTGCAGAGCTACGGCGGGACCTGGTTGCTCGGCTTGGGCGTGACGATCGTGTTCGCGGCGTCCATGGGCCACATCGACGGCAGCGTGCAGGTCTGCGGACTGCAGATCGCCAACGATCTGGTCAACTCCGAGCGCCGGCAACTGACCGATGTCCAGCTCACCCGGGTCGCCAAGATCAGCATGGTGATCTTCATGCTGTTGGCGGGCGTCCTGGCGTACCTGACGTTCAACTTCTCCCGACTACAACTGCTGGCACAGATCTCCTACCAGGGGATCATCCAGCTCGCGGTGCCGTTGTTCATCGGCGTGTTCTGGCAGCGTGGCAGCAAACAGGGGGCCATCGCGGGAATGGTCACGGGGTTCTCGGTCGCCGCGGTGCTGACTGCCATCTATCCCGACGACATGCCTGCCCTGGCCAGCATCACCGGAGGTATCGTCGGTCTCGGCGTCAACCTGTTGGTGTTCGCGGTGGTTTCCGCGCTCACACCGCCGTCGGCCGCCGAACGGCAGCGGGTGGCCGAGATGTTCGACGTCGCTCGCAACCCGGTGCGGGTCGCGCCCGTGCCGATGGAGGTCTCGGAGCTGACCGAACCGGAGGGCAGTCGATGACGCCGGACGCGTTTCTGGCCGATCTTGATCAACTGAGCGAGTTCGGGGCCACCGCGCCCGCGGGCGCCGCGGTGCGCGGAGTCGACCGGCAGGCCGCAACTCCCGAGCACGCTGCGGCCCGCCGGTGGGTTGCCAATGGGTTGGCGGGCAACGGTTTCGGCGTCGAGCCCGATCGGATCGGCAATCTCTTCGCCAGCATCGAATGGCTGCCCGGCGCGCCCGCGCTGGTGCTGGGGTCGCACCTGGACAGTCAACCGGCGGCCGGGCGGCTGGACGGCGCCTACGGTGTGCTGGCCGCTGCCCACGCCGCCACCCGGCTCGCCGCGGAGGTGGCGGCCGGTGAGCTGACCCCCGTCCGCAACCTCGCAGTCGTCGACTGGTTCAACGAGGAGGGTGCCCGGTTCACGCCGAGCCTGCTGGGCAGTTCCACCTACACTGGAGCCCTCGCGTTGACCGATGCGCTCGCCATCGAGGATCTGGCCGGGGTGAGCGTCGCCGACGCGCTGCGGGGCATCGGCTGTCTCGGCAGCGGCGGCGGCCCGGCCGCCGATCGTTACCTCGAACTGCATATCGAACAGGGCCGCGAACTGGAGAACGCCGGCGTGGAGATCGGCGTCGTCACCCGCAACTGGGCCGTGGCCAAGTTCACCGTCGTGGTGCACGGCGACCAGGCCCACACCGGCGCGACCGCGCTCGCCGACCGCCACGATGCGTTGGTCGGGGCGGCACGATTGGTGCTGACCCTGCGTGAGCTCGCCGCCGAGGCGCCGCCGGGTCAGTTGCTGGCGTCGGTCGGCCGGTTGCGGGTCTTTCCCAATTCTCCGGTGGTGGTGCCGGCGCGGGTCGAGTTCGAAGCCGATATCCGCGGCCCGGAGACCGAACAGGTGAGCCGGGCGCTGCGGGCGTTCGATACCGCCATGGCCGACCTGACCGAGGTCACTGCCGAACGGGCCAGAGTGAAGGTCCGGCCCCCGCGCGAGCTCTGGCCGGACGGGGTGGCGCTCGCCGAGAAGGCCGCGGCCGAGGTGGGCGCGCGTTCCCTGCGGCTGGCCACCCGTGCCGGGCACGACGCGATCGCCCTGAGCGCTCGGGTGCCGACCGTCCTGATCTTCGTGCCGAGTCGCGACGGGATCAGCCACAACGTCGCCGAGGACACCGATCCCGATCATCTCCTCGCCGGCGTGGAGGTGCTGACCGCGACCGCTCGTCGCCTGTTGCGCGGTGAGCCCGGAGGAGACGACGAATGAGCGAAGGGATGTCGATCGCGACCCTCGGTGAGTCCTGGAGCGCGGGGCGAGGCGCGCCGAGTGAGCGGCTGGATGCGGTGCTCGGACGCATCGAGCGGATCAACCCGACGATCAACGCGATGGCCGATCTCGATCTCGACGGGGCAACGATCGCCGCCCGCGAGGCCGACCGCCGCTGGGCGAGCGGCTCGCCGCTCGGCCCGCTGGACGGCGTGCCGGTCACCGTGAAGGACAGCATTCCCATGCGGGGACTGCCGTGGCGGCACGGTCTGCGGGCACACCGGGGCGCGGCGGGAGGACAGGCGGACGGCCCGATCGTGGCGCGCCTGCGGGCCGCGGGCGCCATCGTCGTCGGCAAGACGACGATGCCGGACCTCGGGATGTCGGCCTCCGGGGTCAGTTCGGCGTACGGAATCGTCCGGAATCCGTGGGACACCTCACTGAGCCCCGGGGGGTCGAGCGCCGGCGCGGGAGCGGCGCTCGCCGCCGGGCTCTGCGATGCCGCGGTGGGCACGGACATTGCGGGTTCGGTGCGATTGCCCGCCGCCCACTGCGGGGTGGTCGCCCTGAAGCCGACCCAGGGCAGGATCGCCCACCCGCCGGCCTCCACCATGCGCTCCGCGGGCCCGATGGGCCGCTGGGTCGCCGACGTGGCCGCCCTCTACTCGGTCCTCGCGGGGCCCGACCTCGCCGACCCGCTCAGTCTCCCGGCCGAAGCGCCCGGAGACGGCGACGCGTTCGACCCGCGCGGGATGCGGGTCGGCGTGCTCACCGACCTCGGCTACGGCTTCTCCGCCGATCCGGCCGTGCTGGCGGCGGTCCGTCGAGCTGCCGACGCGCTAGCGGCGGCGGGCGCCGTCGTGGAGACGATCACCCCGCCGTTCGCCGATGATCCCTTTCCCGCGCTCGACCGCATCTTCGGCACCCGCGCCCTCGCCGAGATCCACGGCTTGGGAGAGCGCGGCGCCGGCGGCGGTGTCGACCCACGGCTGGTCCGGTGGGCGCAGCGGGTGGCCGGGCAGAGCAATCTCGACCATTACGCCGACCTCGCGACCGTCGCCCACAGTGCCGCCCGGTTCAGCACAGCCCTCGCCGGCCACGATGTGGTGGTCTCGCCCGTGCTGCCGGTTACCGCGTTCCCCGCCGAGGAGCTCGGGCTCGACCCCGAGCACCCGCTCGCGCACTGCGGCTTCACGAGCTGGTTCAACCAGACCGGCCAGCCCGCGGTGAGCCTGCCGATGTGTTGGCCGGGCGGCTTGCCGGCGGCGGTCCAGGTGGCCGGACCGCGATTCGACGATCGCCGCGTGCTGGCCGCGGCGCAGTGGCTGGAGGCTCGCGCCGAGGAGCGTCCGGCCTGGCCGGACCCGACCGGGGAAGGGAGTTGATCATGGACACCGATGCACGGGGCGGCGATCAGCCCGATGACTGGCGGGTGCGGGCGCTGGCCGAGCTCGGGCTCGGCACGCCGGCCGCGGGGACGCTCGGCGCGGCGGAGCCGACGGTGGCGAGCCCGAGCTGGTGGGGCGCGGACTCGCGTCGATTCCGTGTCGTGGACGGCGATCGGCGGATCTATGTGAAGGTCTGGGAACCCCACGCCGCGCACTACACCGACACCGCCTCGTCGACGGCGGCCGCCCTGGCCGCCGGCAGGGCGGGCATTGGGCCGGAGGTGGTCGCCGCCGACCCGGGTGGTCCCTCCCTGGCGATGACCGATATCGGCGAGACGACCGCAACCCTGGATCGCTTCGGCGACACCGACAGCCGGCTCGAGCTGGCCCGGTTGCGTGCCGCCGTCGCAGACATCGGCACACTGCCCCGGCAACGGCAGCCCCTGGACGAGCCGTCCGAACTGGCGCGTCTCGCCTCCGACATCGGCGCCTGGCTGCCCGCCGATCTCTCATGGCTGCTGCGTCGGCTGGAGCCAGTCGCCGAACGCGTGCGGGCCGAGGGGTGGGACGAGGTCGCGGCACACGGTGACGGCAACCTCAGCAATGTGATGGTCACTGCCGACGGCACGCTGGCGCTGGTGGACTGGGACAGCGCGGCCATGATGGATCCGCTGGCCGATCTGGGCGTGCTGTTGATCGAGGTGTGCCCGGACCGGCGGTCGGCCGCAGAGCTCTTCGAGGCCGCGCGCGGCCGCTTCGACGTGGCCGAGTTCGACCGCGCGAATGCCTACGGCGCGGCCGACCTTCTGCGTTGGGCCCTGATCGGATCGATCGCCGATGCCGTGCAGCCGGGCACCCAGGAGTACTCCAAGTTTGCTGACTGGCAGTTCCTTCGGGCGCGATGGGCGCTCAGCGAGCCCGCCTTCGACGTGCAACTGGGAGGTCGTCGATGAGACCCGATGCCAAGCCGATGGGAACCGCACGCACCAGCGCGGAACGGGCCGCGGAGAAGGTGCTGGCCGGTGTCGAGCAGTGGCGTGGCCGAGAGCTCAGCTATGCGCCGGTGAGCGGCGGGCTGCAGAACAGCAACTGGCGCGTCGACATCGCGGGCGACGACCGCGCGTACTTCGTCAAGATCCCCGGGGCCGGCAGTGATGCCTTCATCGACCGCGGGGCGGCGAACGAGGCCTCGCGTCGGGCCGGCGAGATCGGCATCGGCCCGGAGCTGGTCCTGTTCGATGCGGAACAGGGCGTCGAGGTGATCGAGTTCCTGGAAGGCTACCGGGCGTGCACCAACGGCGATCTGAAGCGGCCCGAAATCTCGCACGAGATCGTCGCCCTCTACCGCCGGCTGAATGCGGCCGAGCCCCTGACGCTGACCAAGACCGTGCTCGACATGATCGACGAGCACCGTGATCAGGCCGCAGAGCTCGGTGTCACGCTGCCGCCGAGCTGGGCCGCCATCGCCCAGGGGTACACCGCTGCGCGGGCAGCCCTGACCGCCTCCGGGCTGGACCTGGTGCCGTGCCACAACGATCCGATGCCAGGCAATTTCCTGATCTCGCCGGGCGGCCCGATGCGGATGGTGGACTTCGAGTTCGCATCCAACAACGAGCGCGCGTACGAACTGGCCGTGATGACCACGGAGATGTTCTACGACGAGGACCTGGTCGCGGAGTTGGTCGAGGACTTCTACGGGGCAGCGAGCTATTCCCTGCTGTCACGTGTGCACGTGTGCGGTGCTCTTGCCGACGTCAAATGGGGACTGTGGGGGGTGGTGAACAGCAGGCTCAACGCGGGGGCCGGGGGCTGGAGCTTCGACTACCACAAGTACGGACTGTGGAAGCTCGCGCGGGCGCGGATGCGGATGGCCGACCCACGGTGGGGCCTGTGGCTGGCGCGGCTGTGACCGGCTATCGGTCTGCCGGCGCGGTTAACCCGGTCACGGTCAACTCGTTCGCGGGCGAGATTGGCGCGCTGCGCCCGGCGGTGCGCGACCTGGTCCGACGCCGGATGGACGTGCTGGCGCCCGCCTATCGCCTGATGTATGCCGAGCCGCTCGACGTGAGTCGCGCGGCCGGGGCGTACCTGTTCGACAGGGACGGCCGCCGCTACCTCGACCTCTACAACAATGTGCCGGGCATCGGGCACAGCCACCCGAAGGTCGCGGAGGCGGTGGCCACTGCGCTGACCGAGGCCAATCCCCACACCAGGTATCTCAGCGAGGCCGTGGTCGACTACGCAGAACGGTTGCTCGAGACCTTCGCCGTGGGGGCCCGGCCGCCGGACCGGGTGCAGTTCTGCTGCACCGGCACCGAGGCCAACGACCTGGCCGTACGGATTGCCCGGGCGGCGGCCGGCCGTGTCGGCGTGATCGTCACCCAGCACGCCTACCACGGCAGCGGCGGGCTGGCGGTTGAGGCCTCGCCTTCGGTGGCGCCGGGTGAGGATTGGGTGTTTGCCGTGCCGGCGCCGCTCGACGGTGACCCGGCGGCATTCGCCGCCTCGGTGTCCGCGGCGGCGGCCGAACTCGATGCCCGGGGCTTCGGATGTGCCGCGCTGTTGCTGGACAGCGCCTTCACCTCCGACGGGGTCGTGACCGACCCGATCGGCCTCCTCGGCCCCGCCTACGCGGCGGCGCGCGCGGCCGGAGGGTTGGTGATCGCCGACGAGGTCCAGCCGGGGTTCGGCCGGCTGGGTGACGGATGGTGGGGTCATGCCCGGCACGGCGTGGTCCCCGACCTGATCACCCTCGGCAAGCCGATGGGCAACGGGCTGCCGATCGCCGCCGTGGTCTCGCGGTCGGAGATCTTCGCGGCCTACGAACCCGCGTACTTCAACACGTTCGCGGGTACGCCGGTCACCGTGGCCGCCGCCCGCACGGTGCTGGACGTGATCATCGCCGATGGGCTGATCGAGCATGCCCGATCCGTCGGCGCTCGGTTGCTCGGCGGACTGCAGGGACTGTTCGGTCCGGCGGCCGTGCGCGGGGCCGGGTTGTACGCCGCCGTCGACATTCACGATCCGGCCGGGCGGCCGGATCCGGCGGCGACGGCCGGCCTGATCGCCGCGCTGCGACGACGACAGATACTCGTCTCGGCCACCGGTCCCGGAGGAAGCACCCTGAAGATCAGGCCGCCACTCGTGGTCACGGAGGCAGACATCGATCACTTCCTCGAGGTCCTGGACGACGAACTGCCCCGCCTCGTCGGCTAGCCGGACCGGGGCCTATTTCCCGCGGTTCATGTACCAGTCGAAGGCCTTGTGCAGGATCGGGTTGATCGGGAGGTCCCACTCGCCCGGGTACTCCACGGCTTCGCCGCCGGTGCCGACCTTGAACTGGATCAGGCCGAGGTGGGGGTCGTCGCCGGCGACGGAGTCGGTGATGCCGCGCAGATCGTAGATCTCACAACCCTCATCGATGGCGTCGGTGATCATCCGCCACTGGATCGCATTGGAGCCGCGTACCTCGCGCTTGTCCGACGTCGACGCGCCGTAGGAGTACCAGGCATGCCGGCCGACCCGCACCCACAGCGTCGCCGCGACCAGATTGCCCTCGTGCCGGGCGAGATAGAGCCGGACCCGGCCGGGATCCTCCTCCCGCATCGCGGCGAACATGTTCTGGAAGTAGCTCAACGCCCGCGGGGTGAACCCGTCACGCTCGGCGGTCTCGACATAGATCCGGTGGAACTCGCCCAGATCGTCCGGGCCGCCCTCGCTCACTTCGACACCGAGTTTCGCGGCCTTCTTGATGTTGCGCCGCCAGAGCTGGTTCATGCCCTTCAGCACGTCGTCGGCGCTGCGCCCCTTCAGCGGCAGCCAGAAGTTGAACTTCGGCTGACCCGCCGCGAAACCCGCGGCATCCTTCGGCGGCTTCCAGCCGAGATGGCGCAGCGTGTGGTGCAGCCGCGCGGCGGCCGGGTCGTGCTCGTCGGGCGGCACGGCCGTCAGGGACCGTACGCCGTCGTCGGCGATCGCCGCCTTGACCGTGTCGGTGCCCCAGCGCCGCGCCACCACCGTCGGGCCGATCCGGATCGCGAACGCGCCGCGCCGGCGCAGGAACTTCGTCAGCGCCTTCAGCGCGTCGGTCACATCATCGCCCGCCCAGTCCAGGACCGGGCCCTCCGGGAGGTACGCGAACCACCGCTTGAGCCGCGGCACCTTGCGCAACAGCACGAGCCCGACGCCGATCAGCTCGCCGTCGGGCGTACCCGAATCACCGGGTTCGCGGAAGAAGCCGATCGATTCGCTGCGCCAGTCCGACTTCACCCGGCCCCAGGCCGGCGTCTGCAGGAAGCTGGCGTCGGCCCGACCGCCGTCGGCGTCCAGGAACGCCAGATGGCGCGACGGATCGATGGGCCTCACGACGATGGTCACACCGCGAGGGTAGTTGGCTCGCTACGCTGGGGCGAGTACGGCAGGATGTGACGCGATGAGGATCGTTGTTCTGACCATCGGGACCGACGGGGACGTCGTTCCGTACGCCGGGCTGGGCGCTCGTCTCGCCCAGCACGGGCACCAGGTGGCGATCGCCACCCATGTGTCGTCCGAGCATGTGGTGCGCGACGCGGGGCTGGAGTTCCGGCGGCTCCCGATGGACATGCGCACCGAGCTGGCCCCCCGCAACGGCCGCTCGGGGATGAATGCATCCCGTTTGCTCTCGGTCTATCGCGAACACTGGGACGAACTGTGCGAGGCGTGCCTGGATGCCTGTGAGGATGCGGACCTGATCGCGGTCTCCGCGCTCGGCGTACCCGGCGTCCACATCGCCGAGGCCAAGAACATTCCCAGCGTCGGTCTCTACCTGCAGCCGCTGGATCCGACGGCGGAGTTCGCGCCGGCGATGGTGACCACGGCCTCGCTCGGCCGACACGGAAATCGGTACGCCGCCCGCGCATTCTCCAGCCTGGGCCAGGCGCCGGTCTACCGCAAGATCAACAAGCTGCGGACCCGGCTGGGGCTGCCGCGGACCAATCCGGACAGTTGGTTCCGCGGGCTGACCAAGCGGGAGTGGCCGATTCTCTATGGGTTCAGCCCGACGGTGGTGCCGAAGCCGGCGGACTGGCCGGAGTTCCGGCGGCCGGTGGGTTACTGGTGGGCGCCCCCGCGCGATCCGGGCTGGCAGCCGCCGGGCGAGGTGATCGAGTTCCTGCGGGCCGGGGAGCGACCCGTGTTCGTCGGGTTCGGGTCGATGCCGGCGGTCGACGGCCAGCGGCTCGCCGAGATCGTCGCCACCGCGTTGCGCTCGATCGGGATGCGCGGGGTGATCCAGGGCGGCTGGTCGAATCTGCGGGTACGCGGTGACGACATGATCACCGTGAGCCGGATGCCGCACGACTGGCTGTTCGCGCAGATGGCCGCGGTCGTGCACCACGGCGGCGCGGGGACCACGGCGGCGGGGCTGCGGGCCGGCGTACCGACCGTGACGGTGCCGTTCGCTGCGGATCAGCCGTTCTGGGCGGATCGGTTGATCAAGTTGGGGGTGTCGCCGGGCTCGGTCGGGGTACGCAAACTCGACGCCCGGATCCTGGCCGAGCTGATCGCCGATGCCGTCGACGATCCTTCCTATGCGGTGCGCGCCCGGAGCGTGTCCGATTCCATCGCCGCCGAGGATGGCGCCGGCGCCGTGGTCGACGAGCTGGAGAAGATCGCCTGAGTGGGTGGCCGTGCGGCGTCACGTCAGGCGGGTGATGTCCAGCTCGGTCGCGCCGCATTCTCGCAAGGCCTCCTCGACGGGAGCGGAGACGGCGAACCAGCAGTTCTGCCCGGGCGTGTGGTTCCAGACATCGGAGTCCGGCCCCGTGCCGTGCACGGCGAACCCACGGTAGCCCTCGCGCGCAATGCCCTTCCTGGCCACGACCTCGACCTCGAAGTCGTGCCAGCCGGAGAAGCCCGCTAGCGCATCGAGGAAGCGCCGCGAGGCGATCTTGGTTAGCTCGGTGGTCCAGAGCAGGTCGCCCCAGCGGTCCCCGTGGGTCTGCACGAAGCGGGGCACGAACCCGAGGCCGTCGGTCTGGCCGTTCGCGATCAGGTCATACGCATCCTCGTGTGGTGATCATGCCGCCCGGTCGGGGTCGGTGGGAAGAGCTGGGTTCGTCGGCGGGATGGTCCAGACTGACCTCCGTGCACGAATCCTCGGTCGAAGACCTGATCGGCCCGGGCTGCCGGCTGCTGTTCGTCGGGATCAACCCGGGGCTCTGGTCCGAACGCGTGGGCGCCCATTTCGCGCGCCCGGGCAACCGGTTCTGGCCGGCGTTGTACCGCGCCGGGATCACCGACCGCCTGCTGGACATGTCGGAGGGGGAGAGCGCGGCCGATCGGGCGTACCTGATCAGGCGGGGCATCGGGATCACCAACTTCGTCGCGCGACCGAGCGCCCGTGCGGACGAACTGTCCC
The DNA here is from genome assembly GCF_054073625.1 of Naumannella huperziae. NCBI lineage: Bacteria > Bacillati > Actinomycetota > Actinomycetes > Propionibacteriales > Propionibacteriaceae > Naumannella > Naumannella huperziae. The sequence goes on from NZ_JBSXPH010000001.1 coordinate 681,696, forward strand.
GCGACGAGCTGCGCGTGGGCGCCGAACGCCTCACGCGCTTCGTCGCCGAGCATCGCCCGACGGTGGTCGCCTGCGCCGGGATCACGGCCTACCGGACGGCCTTCGGTCGGCCACGGGCCCGATCCGGCGAGCAGCCCGAAAGCCTGGGCGACGCCCGGCTGTGGGTGGTCCCGAACCCGAGCGGCCTGAACGCGCACGAGACGCCGGAATCGCTCGCGGCGGCGTACCGGGCGGCGGCGCTCGCCGCCGGCGTGATCACGAACCGAGGATGAGCGCCGCGACACCGAACGCCACGGTGGGAATCGCGATGATCGCACCGCGCGCGACGAACTCGGCCCATCGGACCGGTACGCCGGCCGCGCGGCACCGCCCGGCCCACAAGATCGTGGCCAGGCTGGCCCACGGCGTGATCAACGGTCCGGCATTGACCCCGATCAGCAGCGCGGCGGTCAGCCCGGGCGCGGAATGGGTCAACCCCTCCAGAGCGAGGTACGCCGGGAGGTTGTTGATCAGGTTGGCGGTCAGCGCGCCGAGGCCGGCCAGGCCGAGCAACCCGGGCAGGTCGGAGGCCGGGGACCACGTCGCGAGCAGGCCGTCGAGGAAGGCGTCCCGGGCGAGCTGCACCACGACGAACAGCGCCGCGACGCCGATGATCATCTGCCACGGTACGGGCAATCGCCGCAACAGCACCGGGTCGAGGACGGCGGTCGCGAGCAGCAGCGCCGCGGCGGCGAGCAGCGCGGCGAGCGTGACGTCGGCCCCGGCCAGGATGGCCGCCGCCAGCCCGGCCACGATCAGCGTGACGATGATCAACAGCGGCCCGCCGCGCGGCTCGTCGGCGTCGACATCAGGATCGGCCGCCGTCCGCAGCGTGTGCCGGAACATGATCGCCAGCAGCATCGCGGGCAGCACCACGCCGACGACGCCGGGCGCCCACATCAACGCCAAGAAGTCCTGTGTGGACAGAGAATGCGCGGACATGGCCAACAGATTGGTCAGGTTGGAGACGGGCAGGAAGAGCGAGCCGGTGTTGGCGAGCACGACGCAGGTGTAGGCGAACAATCGCGGATCGATCCGCAGTCGACGGGCCAGCGCCAGGACGACGGGGGTGAGCAGCACCGCCGTGGTGTCCAGGGAGAGGAACGCGGTGCATGCCGCGGCCACGACGACCAGGCCGAGCCACAGCACCGGCACCGAGCCGCGGGCGATCCGGGCCAGCCGGTGCGCGAGCGCCAGGAACAGCCCGGCCCGGTCGGCCAGCTCCGCCACCAGGGTCATCCCCAGCAGGAAACCCAGGACAGGCAGCGTGCGCTGGGCCAGTTCGAGCACCGGGGAAGCCTAGTCCTGCGCGCGGACGTCGGTCGTCGCGAGAAGCGCTTCCGCATCCGGGTGCAGCCGGCCGACCCAGACGGCGGTCAGCGGGCGGGTCAGGTCCAGGCCGATGGCCGGTACGCGCAACAGCGAACCCTCGGCGAGATCGTCGGCGACGGCGAGCTCGCTGAGCACCGACGGCGCCAACCCCGACCGGACCGCCGCGCGGATCGCGCTCCCCGTCGCCAGCTCGGCCGCGGGCGGCGCGGGCCGCAACCCCTGCTCCGCCAGCGACCTGGTCAACGTGTCGCGGGTGCCCGACCCGGCCTCCCGCAGGATCATCGGGGTCGCCGCCAGCTCGGCCGCGGTGACCGGATCCCGCCGCTCGGCCCACGGGTGCTCCGACCCGACGACCACGACCAGCCGGTCCTCGCCGAGTGCCCGGCGCGCCAACCCGTCGGGCAGGTCGGGCGTCTCCACCAGGCCCAGGTCTGCTTCCCCGGCGCGCAACCGCGCGAGCACCTGCTCGCTGTTGCCCGAGCCGAGCGCCACCGGCCCGCCACCCGTCCGGGCGTACCGATGCAACCAGCCGGGCAGCAGATACTCCGAGATGGTCTGGCTGGCCGCGACCCGCAGCGGCCCGGCTCCGGAATCGGCCAGCGTGGCGAGGCTGGCCCGCAGCCGGCGCGCGCCGTCGAGGATCGGCCGCGACCACTCGAGCAGCAACTCGCCCTGCGCGGTCAGCCGCGAGCCGGTACGCCCGCGCGACACCAGCTCGGCACCGACCAGGCGCTCGGCGGCGCGCAGCCGCTGCGAGACCGCCTGTTGGGACACGCCCACGGCGGACGCGGCGCCGCCGATGCTGCCGCGCTCGGCGATCGCCTCCAGCAGCTCCAGCGTGGTCAGGTCAGGCACCCGGTCGGTCAGCGACACCGCCCGAGCATCTCACAAGCATCGCTTGTGGCGAGCCAAGGAGCTGCCGCTTCCACGGGTACGCCGCCGCGACGAGGCTGATGCCATGCACCGCCGACTGGACGCCCGCCCCGAGCCGTTGCCCCTGGTCGGCCTCGCGCCCCGCCTGGCCAATATCGGCCCGAACTGGTTCGCCGCGGTGATGGGCACGGCCATCGTCGGCAGCGCGGCCGCTGGCCTCCCGGTGCAACTGCCCGGGCAGCGGGCCGTGGCGACGGGCTTCTGGCTGCTGGCGGCGGCCGTGCTGGTGTTGTTGATCATGGCTACGGCGGGGCATTGGGCGTACCACCCCGAACGCGCGCGCGGCCACCACCGGCATCCGGTACTCGCGCACTTCTACGGTGCGCCGCCGATGGCGCTGCTCGCGGTCGGCATCGGCACGCTGCTGCTCGGTCCCGCGCTGATCGGGATCGGTCCGGCGGTGGCGATCTCGGCGGTGCTGTGGATGCTCGGCACCATCGCCGGGTTGATCAGCGCGGTCGCCGTGCCGTGCCTGGCATTCACCGCACCGAACGCCGAGCGGGTGCCGTTCGCCGGCTGGCTGATGCCGGTCGTGCCGCCGATGGTCTCCGCGACCGGAGCCGGCCTGTTGCTGCCGCACCTGCCGGCCGGCGACGCTCGGGCGACGCTCTTCTACGCCGCGTGGGCGATGTTCGGTCTCAGCCTGATCGCGTCGATCGTGATCATCACCCAGGTCTGGGGATCCCTGCTGCACAACGGAGTCGGGCCCACCGCGATGGTCCCGACGCTGTGGATCGTGCTCGGCCCGCTCGGCCAGTCGATCACCGCCGCCGGCACCCTCGGCCGGGCGGCCGGCGGGGCCGTGCCCGCACCCCTCGCCGAGGTGTTCGCCGGGGTGGGCGTCGCCTACGGCGTGATCACCCTAGGTTTCGCGCTGCTCTGGACCGCGGTCGCGCTGATGATCACGTTCCGCACGGCGCGCGCCGGATTGCCGTTCACGCTGACCTGGTGGTCCTTCACCTTCCCGGTCGGCACCTGCGTCACCGGCCTCAGCGTGCTGTACGCCGAGACCGGGCTGGTCGTCTTCGCCGCGCTCGCCGTGGCGTACTTCGTCGGGCTGATCATCGGCTGGGCCCAGGCCGCGATCCGCACCGCACACGGTGTGGCCACCGGCGCCCTGTTGCGCTGAACGTGCGACCGCCCTGCTACGCCACGTCGGCCAGGATTGCCAGGCCCTCGTGGATCACCGACGGCGGCGAGACCAGCGGTGGCAGCATCCGCACCACGTTTCCGTCCAGGCCACCGACCAGCACCAGCACGCCGGCCGCCAGGCAGTCCCGCCCGACCCGCACCGCCCGGGCCCGGTCCGGCTCGCCGGAGACCGGATCGTGGAAGACCAACCCCCACAACGCACCGCGGCCGCGCAGCGCGACCTCCTTCGGCCGCCGCGCGGCCACCGGACCGAGGCGGCTCCGGAACACGTCGCCGATCGCGCGCGCCCGCGCCGGCAGGTCCAGCTCGCGCATCAGCCGAAGGCTGGCCAGCGCGGCCGCGCAGGACAACGGATTCCCGGCAAAGGTGCCGCCGAAGCCGCCGACCGGCACCCGGTCCATCAACTCGGTACGCCCGACCACCGCCGACAGGGGCAGCCCGGCGCCGAGCGCCTTGCCGACGGTGATCAGGTCCGGTTCGAACCCCTCCTGCTCGTGGGCGAACACCGTCCCGGTCCGGCCGAGGCCGGTCTGGATCTCGTCGGCGATCACCACGATCCCGTGCCGGGCCGCCTGCTCTGCCAGCGCCCGCAGGAATCCGCGCGGCGGCACGACCACGCCGCCCTCGCCCTGGATCGGCTCGACGACCAAGCAGCCGATCGACTCCGGTTCGCGCAGGTGCCGGTCCAGGTAGCCGCCGAAGTCCGCGGCGACGGTTGGCATCGGTAGCCGTTGAACGTCGGGAAGGAACGGCCCGAAACCGTCCTTGTACGGGACCTGTTTGGCGGTCATCGACAGGGTCAGCAACGTCCGGCCGTGGTAGGAGGCGCCCAGCACCGCGATGCCCGGTCGTCCCGTGGCCGCGCGGGCGATCTTGACCGCGTTCTCCACCGCCTCGGCGCCGGTCGTGAACAGCACCGAGCGGTACGCTCCGGCACCGGCGGGCAGCGCGTTCAGCTCGCGGCAGACATCGACGTAGCCGCGGTGGGCGACATGGGAGAAGGCCGTGTGCAGCAGCTTGTCGGCCTGTCGTTGCACGGCGCGGGCGATCACCGGATGCGTACCCCCGAATGCCGAGACGCCGATCCCGGAGGTCAGGTCGACGAGCCGGTTCCCGTCGATGTCGACCAGGTAGCCGTCGCGCCAGGTCCGCGCGAGCACCGACGTCGCCGTCGGGTATCCCGGCGGGACGACCTCTCCTCGTTCCTGCATCACCGCGACGCTGGCGGGGCCGGGCACGTCGGTCAGCAGGCGGATGCCCGGGGTTGCGATCTCGGGGCGAATGCTCACCTGCCAAGCACACTGCACCGGGATCGTGGCCGGCACCGTCGCGCGATGACAAAGGTCGCGCCCCGTCGCTGTCGGGGGATGCCAGTCGCGGTGATCACGTCGCGGTGATCACCCGGGGACCAGCGTTGTGCCCGGGCCGGGGTCGACCGACAGCCGGAGCGCACTGCCGTCGGCACTGATCCGCAGGCCGTCGGCGACCCACGAGCCGGGTGCGCGCTGCGCGAATCGGTGGGTACGCCGGCCCACGGTGGCGACCAGGTCGGTCCCCTCGGCTGTCAGGACGATGTCGACCCCCCAGCCGGGCGCTCGCCACTGTCGATGCCGTGGCGGGTTCAGCCGACGGTCACCGGCCGGCGCGAGCGGGATCCGCGCGCCGAGGTGGTTGCGCAGCGACACCTCGCCCCGTTCGGCGAACACCCCGAGCAGGGCGCCGTCCGCCGCGGCCACTCCCTGGGTCACCGGCCGCGCCGCCCGCGCGTGGCCGTCAACCTCCAGACCGGACTGGCCAACGGTGACGACGACGCCGTCGGCGGACTGCCAGGTCCCCGACACCGCTCGGGCGGCCGGGTCCCTCGGGGCTGGCCGGGCAGGGGGTCGGCCACCGGTCAGCCCGAGCAGCAGCCGGCCGGCGATGGCGTCCGCGGCGATGTCCGCGCGATTGGCCAGCACGGCCACCCCGACCCCGCTGCGCCGATCGAGCACCAGGAACGACCGGAACCCGTACGCGCTGCCGCTGTGCCCGATCACCTCGTCGCCCAGGTCGTCCAGATGCCAGATCCCGGCCCCGGTGCTGAGCGCCCGGCCGTCGGTGCGGTCACGCCGGACCAACACGTCGCGCAGTCCGCCACCGAGACCGATCCCGCCGTCCAGGAAGGACAACCAACGCCCGAGGTCGGCGAGCGTGGTGGTGATCGCGCCGTCGCCGACAACGGCCTGGTCCTGATCACGGCGGACCAGCTCGCCGCCACCGGTCCCGGCGTAGGAGCTGACGAGGTTCGTGATCACCGCCCCGGGCCGGTCCCGCAACGCCGAGTGCGACATGCCCAACGGGTCGAAGATCAACTCCTGCAGCAGCGCGGCCAATCGATCACCGCCGAGCCGCTCGGCCGCGGCGGCGAGGAGCAGATAGCCGCTGTTGCTGTAGTGCGGTTGACCGCCGGGCACGGCGACGCCGGCCAGCGCCAGCGCCAGCTCCACGGCCGCATCCATCTCGGCGGTCTCGGCCCGTCCTCGTCCGGCGGCGGTCAGCACGTCGAGATAGTCCGCGATGCCGGCGCGGTGCGTCGCGCAGCGCCCCAGGGTGAGTCCGGGGTCCAGACCGGTCGCGCCGAGGGCAGCGGCAACCGGGGTGCGCAGGTCGGCGCCGAGCCGGAGGAGGGTGGCGACGGTGAACTGCTTGGACACCGACGCGATGTCGAAGACCGAGTTCTCGTCGAGGGGCACACCGAGCTCGACGCTCGCCAGTCCGCGCGCCGCGGCGCCGATCAGTTCGCCGTGGACATAGCCGCCCACGACCGCGCCCGGACCGTGCTCGTCGACGCCGTGCTCGTCCAGAACCTGTTCGGCGAGCACGGTCGCCGACCCCGCCATCGGGCCGCCGCTCACGAGGTGGTGCGCAGCTCGATCAGGCACAGTCCGTCGCGGGTCATCGCCTCGCGCAGCGCGCCCCGGAACTCGTCGGGAGAGCCGACGGTCGCGCCCCAGCCGCCGTGCGCGAGGGCGAGGCTGACGAAGTCGGGATTCTCCAACGAGGTCGCGATCACCCGGCCGGGGAAATGGTCGTCCTGGTGTCGGCGGATCGTGCCGAACCGCTCGTTGTTGATCACCACCACGATGATCGACAGGCGGTGCTGCGCCGCGGTGGCGAGCTCCTGGGCGGTCATCTGGAAGCAGCCGTCGCCGGCGATCGCGACCGCGAGCCGGCCCGGCGCGGCGAGCTGGGCGGCGATGGCGGCCGGCAGTCCGAATCCCATCGACCCGGACTGGGTCGCGAGCAGCGAGGGGTAGCTGCGAAAGCTGTAGTAGCAGTGCAGCGCCTGGGTGTAGTCGCCCGCCCCGCAACTGATGATCGCATCGTCGGGTAACTCGTCGCTGAGTGTTCGGATCAGGTCCCGGGCACTCACCCGGTCCCACCACAGATGCTCGTCCAGCCCGGCCAGATAGCCCGCACGCAGATGCGCACCCCACGCCCGGTGATCGGCGGCCAGCTCGCGGCCGGCGAGGGCCGCCGCGAATCGGTCGCCGGCACACTGCACGGTGACGTCGGCGCGGTGGTGCCGGGCCAGCACACCGGCCGACGGGTGGACATGGACGGTGCGCTGACCGGGGTCCGGGCGCAGCAGAGTCTCACCGCCGGTGCTGCCGGCGTCGGGTCGGGTACCGATGAAGCACACCAGGTCGGCGCTGCGGACGGCATCGCCCAGCCCCGGCCAGGCGCCCGAGCCGAGTGTGCCCGCGAACGCCGGTGAGGTGTGATCGATGAGGTCCTGGTGCCGGAAGGAGGTGACCAGCGGGACCCCGGTCCGCTCGGCCCAGCCGACCACGCCGCGCCGGGCATCGTCGTCCCAGGCGCTACCTCCGACGATGATCACCGGTCGCCGGCTCCGCGCCAGCAGGTCCGTCACCCGCTCGAGTGCCCCGCCCGCCACGTCCGGCGCCCAGCGCTCGGTCGTCGCCCGCGGCGCCGGCGCCTCCACCGAGGCGAACAACACGTCCTGCGGCAACGCCAGACAAACCGGCCCGGGTTCGTCGCCGCACGCCACGGTCAGTGCCCGGCACAGGTACTCGTCCAGCCGGGCCGGATCCTCGACCTGCCACGCGGCCCTGCCGAGCGAGCCGAAGACCGTGCGGTGATCAACTTCCTGGAAGGCCTCCCGGTCGAGCTCGCGCGTACCCACCTGACCGATCAACAGGACCAGTGGAACCGCGTCCTGGGCGGCGATGTGTACGCCGATGCTGGCATTGGTGGCACCCGGGCCCCGGGTGACCAGGCACACCCCGGGCGTGCCGGTGAGCTTGGCGTGCGCGACGGCCATCATCGCCGCCCCGCCCTCGTGCCGGGCCGAGACCACCTCGATGCCGGGCTCGTCGTGCAGGCCGTCCAGCACCGGCAGGTAGCTCTCCCCGGGTACGCAGAAGACGCGGGTCACCCCTTCGGCGGCGAGCCGCCGGGCGGCGACCCGACCGGCGTGGCCGGCGATGGTGGGTGCGGTGGCAGCGATCATGATCGGCGCTCCTGGCTGTCGAGTCGGTCGGTGACCACCCGGATCGCCTCGGCGAGTTGCCGGTCCGCGCCGGGTTCGTCTCCGGGCGCGGCGGTATCGACATCGAGGTCGGGCAACACCCCGCGACCCTCGATCCCGGTGGATTCGGTAAGCGAGACCAGCGCCTCCTCCGGCACCCAGACCAGGCTGCCGTCGTGCAGCGGCTCGCGTGCCCGGATGCCGACGACCCCGCCCCAGGTACGCGCCCCGACGACCGTGCCGAGGCGTCGCGACATGAACAGGTGGGTGGTGATCTCGGCGTTGGACTTGGTCAACTCGTTGACCAGCAGCACGATCGGCCCGTTCGTGCCGTCGAAGGGGAAATCGACCTCGCGTCCCCAGCGGTAGCGGAAATGCCCCAGCGGTTCGCGGGCCAACAGGTCGAGCAGCAGGTGCCCGATGCCGCCGCCGCCGTTGAAGCGCAGGTCGACGATCAGCCCGTCCCGGGTTCGCTCCGTCGGCCAGTACCGCTGGAACTCGGCGTACCCGCGGGCACTGGTGTCCGGCAGCTTGATGTAGCCCACCCGGCCGCCGGTGATCTCGTGGACGTAGGCCCGGTTCTCCTCGACCCACTGCCGCTCCCGCAGCCACTGCTCCGAGCGCAGCGGGGTCACCTCTAGGTCGCGGCGCACACCGTGCCGAGACAGCACCAGTTGGGCCCGGGCCGGGTCGGTCGCCAGTAGCTGACCGAGGCTGACGTCGGGATGGGTGCGCACGCCGTTGACGGCGATGATCAGATCGCCTTCGCGGACGTCGAGCTCCCGCGCGGCCAGCGGCGAGGTCAGCGTCGGGGACCACTCGTCACCGGTCAGGATCCGGGTGATCTCCAGGGCGCCGTCGGCGCGGGGGACCACGTCGATCCCGAGCGAGGCGACCTCGGCGGTGCCCGGCGGGACGGGCACCGGGCGGATGTCGGCATGAGAGGTCGAGGTACAGGCCAGCAGTTCGCGCAGCACCAGCCGCGACTCGCTGTCGGTCACCGCGTGCTCCATCAGCTCGGCGTGCCGGCGTACCTGCTCCGACCACGCGGGTTCGGCCGGCGCACCGCGCCAGAAGAACCGCCGCACGTCGTTGGCGACCCGGTCGATCTCGGCCAGCCGCTCCTGGCGCAGATCCACCTCCCCACGGACCACGTCCAGGTCCAGGATCGTCTCGAACTCGGCCGCGGTGCCGAGCTCGAAGGCCACGATGGCGGAGCCGCGGCGCAGGATTCCACGGTCGCCGTCGCCCAGCGGCCGGATGTGCGCGGCCGCCTTGGGCAGCGACCAGGGAGTGTGCGGGGCGTGATCGATCGCGATCAGGTCGCGCGGCGGCGGTTCGCTGCGCGAGCCGAGCACGCCGGCCGAGTGTGCCGAGATCGCGAGCACCTGCCGCCCGATCCGGCGCAGGCCGGTGTAGGGCCCGCTCGGCGCGGTCGTCTGCCGGACCGCGCGGGTCGCCAGATTGCAGCACAGCGCGATGCTCGAGTGCAGCACCGCGAGGCCGCTGTGCAGCACCTCGTCGCGTCGCGGGTCGAAGCTGCGCCGGGACAGGAAGAACAGCGATTCGCCGTCGCGGGAGAACTGCGGCGCGAAGTCGTGGAACTCGCCGGGGGTGAGGTCCTCGTGCTGGCCGGAGTCCAGGGCGTACAGCACGATCTTGCGGTTGGTCACCGAGGTCGGACGGCTGTACGCCAGATGGGTGCCGTCCGGGTGCCAACTGAGGTCCCGGTGCCCGTCGTCGGGATTCAGCTCGCTGACATCGACCTCGGTCACCCGGCCGGAGTCCAGATCGATGATCAACAACTCCAGGCGGTGGTTGGCGATGACCACTCGGCGTTGGTCCGGACTGACCTCCAGCCGCTCGATCTGTCCGAGATCGGCGTCGACATCGACGAGCCCACCGCTGCCGCCGTTGCTGTCGACCCGCCGCAGCAGGTCGGGGCCGGCGCCGCGGGCAGAGATCTGCAGCAGCAGGAACCTGTCGTCGATCCAGTGCGCTGCTCGAACCTGTTCACCCGCATCGACGGGCAACTCGCTGGCCTCCGAGGTCGGGAGATGAACCGTGAAGACGTGCCCGCGCGCGGTCAGCGCGAGCGTGTCGCCGGCCGGGTTGGCAGTGAAGGTGCGGATGTCGCTCGCGCGGATCGGGCTGCGCCGGCGGACGGGCGCGGTCGTGTCGATGGGCAGCTCGGCGGGTTCGCCGGCGGTCAGGTCGAAGCACCACAAGGCGGCGCCGGCGGCGGCCACCGCCCGGTCGCCGTCGCAGGTCACCGAGCGCACCGGGTGCGGCCCGTCGAAGTGCCGGCGCAGGTCGGTTCCGTCCCGGGTGACGGAGTGGACGGCGGCGTTGCCGTCGGCGTCGCTGACGAACGCGATCCGCGATCCGGCCCAGACCGGTGACCACATGCGCGCGCCGAGCGGGTCGAGCTCGCGGAACGGCCCGCCCGCCTCGCCCGACCAGACCCGACCTCGCAGGCCGCCGCGGTAGCCCAGCCAGTCGGTCGCGGTGTAGAAGGTGTTGCGGCCGAGGAGCACGCCCGCATCGGACTCGCAGTAGTCGTAGGCGCGCTGCTCGGTGAGCCTGACCGGTTCACCACCGGCCGGCCCGACTTCGGCGATCTGGGTCCACCAGGGCCGGGCCAGGCCGTCCGGGCGGGGCAGGCCCCAGTGGTCGGTGGCAAACCGGATCCGGCCCTGTGGGCTCCACCCGCGCACATGTGCCAGCCGTCCGAGGAAGGTCAGCCGACGCGCGCGGCCGCCGTCGACGGGGGAGACCCATACCTCGCTGGAACCGTGTTGGCTGACCGAGTACGCCACCTTCGTGCCGTCGGGGGAGAGCTGGGGCAGATCCGCCTCGCCGTCGACCCCGTCGCTGACCCGGTGGGTGGCACCGCCGAGCTCGTGGCACCAGATGTGCCCTCCGGCGGCGAAGACGACGCGCGACCCGAGCAGGTGCGGGTTGCGGGGGATCCCGGCGCTCATGCTCCGGCCCGCCCGATCCGCAGCTCGGGGATCGCGGAGATCAACTCCCGGGTGTAGGAGTCCTCGGCCCGGGAGAAGATCGTCGTCGCGGCCAGGGATTCCACCACTCGGCCCCGGTTCATCACCATCACCTCATCGCACATGTAGCGCACCACGGCGAGGTCGTGGGTGATGAACAGATAGGTCAGCTGCTGCTCGGCCTGGAGGCGTTTGAGCAGATTCAACACCTGGGCCTGCACGGACACATCGAGCGCCGAGACCACCTCGTCCAGCACCAGCACCTTCGGTTGCGCGGCCAGCGCGCGGGTGATCGCCACCCGCTGCCGCTGCCCGCCGGACAACTGCCGCGGGAACCGGTTCGCATGCGCCGGGTCGAGCCCGACCATGATCAGTTGGTCAGCGATCCGGGATACCAGGTCGCGACGGCGATGCGGCGTCGTGCGCAACACCTCGGCAATGGATTCCCCGACCGTCAGCCGCGGATTTAGCGAGCTGCCGGGGTCCTGGAAGACCATCTGCACCGGTCGGCGGCCGCGTTCTGCTCCCGGGAACCGGATCTGTCCCGAGGTCGGCCGCAGCAACCCGACGACCGCTCGCGCGAGGGTGGTCTTGCCGGATCCGGACTCGCCGACCAGCCCGAAGCTCGCCCCCCGCGGCGTGCTGAACGAGATGTCCTGCACGACCGGGGCGGTGGTGCGCGGGTAGGTGATCGTCACCGAGTCGACGATCAGTGCGGCGTCCACGTGCGGGTCACTGATCGCCGAGCCGCAGCGACAGCGGATCGATCGTGCCGCCGGAGCCCTGGTAGTTGAAGGTCGCGCCCCTGCCGAACCAGTAGGTCAACGGCGTCTCCAACGGCAGCACATCGACCTCCTTCAGCAGCTCTGCCTCGGCGGCCACCCAGGCTGCGCAACTGTCCTCGGTCGAGGCATTGAACGCCGCGGTGCGCTTGGCCTCGAACTCGGCATTCTCGATCGAACCGACATTGCCGTCCTCATGCGAGCCGCTGAAGTACTTGCCGATCTGCGAGGCCGGCGTACCCATCAGGGTGGAGAATCCCATGATCGCCACGTCCCAGCTACCGAGTTGGTTGTAGAGCTGATCCTGCCATGCGGCCGATGCCTGCGCGCTGATCGTGCTGGCAATCCCGATCTTGGCGAACTGTGCCTGCAGGTACTCCGCGGCGGTCTTGTCGGATTCGGTGGACAGGATCCGCACCGTCAGCGCCTTGCCGCCCTTGGCGAACGTGCCGTCGGGAGTCTGCGTGTAGCCGGCGTCCTGCAGGACCTGCCGGGCCGCCGCCTCGTCGTAGGCGGGCAGCAGACCGCCGTTGCTGCTCTGACAACCCATGTTCGCCGTGATCAGCGTGGTGGCCTCCTCCGCCTGCCCGGAATAGAGCGCCTGGATGTAGTCGGCCCGGTTGATCACCATCGCGATTGCACGCCGCACCGCCGGATCGGCCGTCGGCAGATCCTTCAGATGGTTGAACATCAGACCCTCCGACCCCTGCGCCAGGGCCTGTTTGGCGGTGAGGTTCGGATCCGCCTGCAGCCGGGTCACGCTCGGCCCGTCGGACATGATCACGTTGGTCTCGCCGGCGACGATCCGGTTCGCGCGGGTGGCGCCGTCCGACACCACCTGGTAGTTGATCGCCTGCGGTGATCCGGTCCGGTCCGCAAGGGCATCGGGCGCCCATGAATACTCGGGCCGCGCGGTGACGTTGTAGTGGCTGCCCTTGACCGCGTTGGCCAGCACGAACGGGCCGCTGCCGACCGGCTGCGTGGCCAACTGGTCCGGGTTGGCCAGACCGGCCGGGCAGACCAGCGACGCGCTCGGGATGGCCAGCGCCTTCAACAGGTCGGGATTGGCCTCGGTGACCTCGATCGTGATCGTCCGGGCCGCGGCGTCGGCGGTGATCTTCGCCTTGGACCGGCCGAACATGGTCGGGCGTTCTTCGTTGGACCGCTGCAGGGATTTCGCCATGCCCTCGACGGTCAGGGGCTGACCGTCGTCACAGATCGGCTCCTTGGCGACCGTCACGGTCGCCTTGGTCGGCGTCGCCTCCCACTCCGAGGCGAGGTAGCCCTGGATCGTGCCGGCCTCATCGGCGGTCAGCAGCCGGTCGTAGAACGCCTGGATCAGTTGGAACTCGTTGGTGTAGAGAGCTTTGGCAGGGTCGAGCGTGGCCGGATCCGAGATCAGGTCGACGACCATCGGACCAGCGGCCGAGTCGGGACCGGCCGGCGTGTCACCGCCGGACCCGCCGCACGCGGACAGGCCCAGGCACAGCGCAACGGCGCCCGCCGCCAGATGGCTACGCTTCATGATCGTCTCCAGTCACTCGCCGATGGGGAGCTTTGGACGCCGACCCTAGAGCGCGGCCGCTCGGTGACCGATGTGTCGTCCGACCAACAACAACCACCCCAAGTTTGTCGGGCGGCAACATCAGCCGGGCACCGCGGCCGGACTAGCGTCTGGTCTTCCACGCCGAGAGGACGTCTCTTGCCGAACCATCCCGACAGCACGCCGGTGGGACTCGACCCCGAGGACGTACGCCTGCTCGCGATCGTGCCCCACCTGGCCGCCCGCGCCGGCAGCTACGGCGTCGCCCACGTCGCCCGCCGCGCGGACGAGGATCGCTATCGCTTCGTGCTGCACACCGTCGACGACGACGGCCCGCACAGCGTCGAGCTCGGGGAGGCCGAGGTCAGCGGTCTGCACTGGCCGGCCGGTTCGGCGGGCCCGGTGCTGGTGCTGCGCGATGGGACCGGGACCGCGCTCGTCCGGTTCGGCCCGACGCTCGCCGAGACCGGCCGGGTCGGGCTGCCGTACGAGGTGCGCCAGGCGGCCTGGTCGCTGGACGGGAGCGCCGTCGCGCTCGTTGCCCGGTACGCCGGTGTCGCGGAGGACCCGGTGATCGCGCGCCGGCTGGACGACCGCGCGGAGGGGATCGGTTGGCGCCAGAACAACCCGCACCGCCTGGTCGTCGTCGACCTGGTGACCGGCGCGCTGACCGAGCGCCCGCTGCCGGTGGCCGACGTGCTGGCCTGCTGCTGGGCGCCCGACGCGCGGGGCCTGGCGGCCGTCGTGACACCTGTCGGCGACACCGATCTGACCGGGCGGACGGCGATCTGGCTGCTACCGGACGACGCGCCGCCGCACGAGCTGACCACCGATGACGGGGAGTACGCCGCCGTCGGCTGGACCGCACGGACCCTGTTCGCGGCCCGGACGCGCCCGGTCGCCGACGGGCCCGGGCCGCACGAGCTGGTGGAGGTCGACACCGGCACGGGTGTCGTGGCGCCGGTGTCGCTCGGGGTCGACGGCACCATCGTCCGGGCGCCGCTGACGGTGCATGGTGATGCCATCGGGTTCGTGATCGAACTCGCCGGGTCCTGGGTGCCGCTGCGGGTCCACGACGAAACCGGCGCGGGTCGACGCCGCGTCGAGCCGCTGCGCCGGGAGCCGGAGGAGGTCACCGCCCTCGACTGGTCGGACTGGGGCGAGACGATCGTCTCGTCCACGCCGACCGCACCGGCCGAGGTGCTGGCGCGCCGGGCCGGTGAGGAGTGGGACCGGGTCAGTGACCTGCATGCCGAACTGCACCGCAGCCGTCGACTGGCCGCGCCCGTCCCGCTTCCGGTCACGGTCGAGGACGGCGTCGACGTGCCGGCGTGGATCATCCGGCCCGACGGCGCCTCGCGGCAGCGGCCGGTGCCGTTGCTGCTGTGCGTCCACGGTGGCCCGCACGACCAGTACGGTCACCGCTTCTTCGACGAGTTCCAGGTACTCGCCCGCGCCGGCTACGGCGTCGCCTTCGGCAACCCGCGCGGCTCGTCGGGCTACGGCGCAGCCTGGGCCCGCGCGATCGCCCACCCACGGGTCGACCCGGCCGGACGGGGCTGGGGCGATGCCGATCTGGCCGACCTGCTGGCGATCGTCGAGTCGGCCACCGCCCGGCACGATTGGATCGACCCGGATCGGGTCGCGATCCTCGGCGGCTCCTACGGCGGCTACCTCACCGCCTGGGCGATCGGTCGTACCCGGCGCTTCGCGGCCGCGGTGATGGAGCGCGGGGTCAGCAACCTGGTGTCGATGAGCGGGACCACCGACATCCCGTTGCACCGGGTCCGCTACTTCGGCGCGACGCATCTGCAGGACCACGACTCCTACTGGGACCGGTCACCGCTGCGCAATGCCGATCAGGTCGCGACCCCGACGCTGATCGTGCATTCGGGCGGCGACCTGCGCTGCCCCGTCGGGCAGGCCCAGGAGTTCTTCACCGCGCTTCGGATGCGCGGCGTACCGAGCGAGCTGGTGATCTTCCGCGACGGCAATCACGCGCTCTCGCGTGCCGGCCGCCCCGACCTGCGGACGCGGCGGTTCGAGATCATCCTGGACTGGCTGCAGCGCCACCTGCGCCCGCGCGGGGCCGCGCCTGCCCGGGTGCGCCTCTCCGCGGCGGCCGACGTGGCCGCGACCGGGGTCGTGCCGGGATGAGCGAGCGGCACGTGGTGGGTGGTGGCGTCGATCGGCCGGGTTCGGATGTCCGCCCCGATCGGGCCGCGCGGCTGGCCCACGAACGGTTTGTTGCCGACATCGACGCGGGCCACGCCGGGCGCGACGGGCGGGAGATCGCCGCGGGCGTCGCGGCGCTGCTGACCTCGACCGCGGGCGAGCGGCGGGCGAACACGCTCAGCCTGTTGGCCTCCGACAACACCTCCAGCGCGATGTCGCGCAGCCTGCTCGGGTCCGATCTGTCGACCCGGGTCGCGGAGGGGCTGCCGGGTGCGCGGTTCTTCCCACCCGGCCCGATCAATGCCGGCGTGGACGAACTGGAGGCCACCCTCGCGCACCTGGCCAAGCGGCTGTTCCGGGCCGGATTCGCCGAGGTACGCCCGCTGACCACCAGCATGGCCAACGAGTCCGTGCTGGTCGCGCTGACCCGGCCCGGCGACGCGATCATGGTGCATGCCATGTCCTCGGGCGGCAACATGAGCTACCAGGCCTTCGGCATCGCCGGCCGGCTCGGGCTCGTCGTGCACGATCTTCCGGCCGACGACTGGTTCGGCATCGACACCGAACGCGCGGTTGCGGCGATCGAGCGTACCCGGCCCAGGTTGATCATCGTCGGCGGCGGGAAGTCGCTGTTCCCGGTCGATCTGACCCCGCTGGCCGAGGCCGCGCACCGCGTCGGCGCCCTCGTCCAGCTCGACGCCGCCCATGTCGGGCCGCTGATCGCCTTCGGCGAGCACCCCGACCCGTTCGCCCAGGGTGCGGACCTGATCACCACGGGCACCCACAAGATGATGGGCGGCCCGGTCGGCGGGTTGGTGCTGACCGAGCAGCCCGGACTGCACGCCGAGCTCAGCGCCGTCGTGCACCCCTCCCTGCTGCAGACCCGCGACCCCGCCCGATTCGCCGCCGCCGCGGTCAGCCTGGCCGAGATGGTCGAGTTCGGCGCCGGCTATGCCGCGCAGTGCGTGGCCAATGCCCGGCGGCTCGCGGCCGGGCTGGGCGAGCGCGGCATCGGGGTCTTCGGCGCCGAACGCCGCTTCACGCAGACACATCAGTTGTTCCCGCACCTGCCGAGCACCGATCAGACCGGGGCTGCGGCCGAGCGGGCGCGACGTTCCGGCCTGCTGGTGCACCGCTCCGGACTGCCCGGCCAGACACCGCAGTCCGCGACCGGGATGCGGCTGTCGGTGCAGGAGGCGACGCGGCGCGGCATGGCGGAGGCCGAGATGGACCGCATCGCCGACCTGCTCCTGGGCGCCTTCGGTGCCGCCGCGATCACCGCGGTACGCGACGGTGTCCGCGAACTGTTGGCAGAGTTCGCCGGGGTCGCCTACAGCTTCGACGACGAGACCTCACCCGACGGCGAAGGAGGCGACGGTCGATGACCCAGCTTCTCCCGGCGGCCGGGCCCGAGGACCCGGTCACCCCCGGTCGGTCGCGGCGCGGCACCGGCGCGGCATGGGCGATGTTCGTCCTGCGCCGGCTGGTGTCGATGGCGGTGACCCTGGTGATCCTGGTGATCGCCACCTTCGCGATGGTGCAACTCATCCCCGGCGATCCCGCGCGACGGATCGCTGGTCAGGAGGCCTCGGCGGAGACGGTACGCGAGATCCGGACCCGCCTCGGCCTCGACCGGCCGGTGCCCGAGCAGTTCCAGGCCTACGTCGCCAATCTCCTGCAGGGCGATCTCGGCCGATCCTTCGTGTCCAACCAGCCGGTGGGGGAGTTGATCGGCCAACGGGTCGGCGCGTCGGCCTCGCTCGCCGGGGTCTGTGTGATCATCGTCCTGGTGATCAGCCTGGGCGCCGGGATCGGGCTCGCCAGCCTGACCTACGGCCACCGGCGCCCGTGGCTGGAGAGTGCGTTCCAGTGGACCTCCAGCCTGATGGGCAGCGTCCCGTCCTTCCTCAGCGCGACCCTGTTGATCTTCGTCTTCGCGGTCACCCTGCGCGCCCTGCCGGTGTCCGGCGACAATCAGGGCCTGGTCTCCTATGTGTTGCCGTGTGCGGCGCTGTCGATCGCGCCGATCGCCTTCCTCACCAGGGTTGTCCGGTTGGAGGCCCTCGATGTGTTGGCGCAGGACTACATGCGTACCGCCCGCGGCAAGCGGCTGGTGCCGCGTACCTTCTACCTGCGCCACCTGCTGCCGAACGTGCTGACCACCTCGCTGACCGTCAGCGGGATGATGCTGGCCGGCCTGATCGGCGGAGCGGTGGTGGTCGAGAACGTCTTCGCCTGGCCCGGCCTCGGCAGCGCCCTGGTCAAGGGCGTGATCGTCAAGGACTACCCCGTCGTGCAGGGCATCACCATCGTGCTCGGCGTTGCGGTGGTGACGATCAACGCGATCGTCGACGTGGTGCTGGGGCTGGTCGACCGCCGATCGGTGGTGACCGACTCATGATCTCCAGGCTGGGACGGTCCCGCGCCGGCTGGCCGGCGTTCATCGGCGTCTGCTTGTTGATCATGCTCGCCGTGACGGGGCCGATCATCTGGGGCGAACGGGCGCTTGCCCAGGACCCGAGCAGCGCCCTGCTGCCACCGAGCCCCGATCACTGGTTCGGCACCGACTCGCTCGGCCGCGACCTGTTCGCGCGGGTGATGACTGCGAGCCGGCTGTCGCTGCTGATGGCGCTGGCCGCCAATGCCATCGGTGCCGCCGTCGGCCTCGGCCTCGGCATCGTCGCCGCCTTCTCCCGCGGCTGGCTGCGCCGCCTGCTCGGCCGGGCGATCGATGTGGCCCTGAGCTTCCCCGACATCCTCCTCGCGGTCATCGTGATCACGATCGTCGGGATGGGAGTCACCGGCCCGGTGGTCGCCGTCGGCGTGGCGATGATTCCCGGCTATGCCCGGCTGGCGCTGACCCTGGGTGCGTCGGTCGCGGGCCGCGACTATGTGGATTCGGCTCGGCTGCTGGGGCTGAGCGGGCCGCGGATCCTGGTGCACTATGTGCTCCGCAATGTGGCCGAACCGCTGCTGACCTCCGTCTGCACGAGTGTCGGCGTGGCGCTGTTGTCGGTCTCCTCGCTCAGCTTCCTCGGCCTCGGCGTGCAGCCGCCCGACTTCGACTGGGGCGCGATGCTGACCGAGGGCGTGCGGTACTTCTACCTGTCGCCGGCCTGGGCGCTGTCCTCGGCTGCGCTGATCGCCCTCTCCGGCCTCACCTTCGGTCTGCTCGGTGAGGCGCTCGCCCACGGCGCCAGCACCCGGAACGGCCGACGCCGGCGCCGGGCCACCGCCCCGCAGGCCGCCGGGGCCGGTGCCGCGCCCCGGCCCGGCGCGCTGGTCGATGCCGCAGACCTGACGGTGACCGTGCACGAGGCCGCCGAACCGTTCGACGCGGTGAAATCGGTCTCCCTGCAGGTGGCACCCGGCGAAGCGGTCGGCATCGTCGGCGAGTCCAGCAGCGGCAAGTCGTTGACGGCAGCCGCGATCGCCGATCTGCTGCCTCCCGGCATCGGGGTGCGCGCCGAGCGGCTGGCCCTCGACGGCCAGCCGCTGGTCGGCCTGCCCGCAGCGGGCCGCGGCCGGTTCCTGTTCGAGAAGGTCGCCATGATCTATCAGGACCCGATGGCCGCGTTGAATCCCGCGCTGCGGATCGGTACGCAACTGACCGAGGGCGCGATCCAGCACCGGCGCATCTCTCGCGCCCGGGCCGAGCAGCGGGCGAGGGAACTGCTGGCGGAGGCGCGGCTGCCCGATCCCGAGCGGGTCATGCAGAGCTATCCGCACGAACTGAGCGGCGGAATGCGCCAGCGCGTGATGATCGCGATGGCGCTGATGTCCGAGCCGAAGGTGATCATCGCCGACGAGCCCACGACGGCCCTGGACGTGACGACCCAGGCCGCCGTGCTGCAGGTGCTCGACGACGCCCGGGCACGGCGCGACTCCTCCCTCGTGCTGATCTCGCACAATCTGGCGGTGGTTGCCAACCACGTCGACCGGATCGTCGTGATGTACGCGGGATCGGTGATGGAGGTGATCGGCGCCTCGGCGCTCGCCGAGCACGGGCCGGCGCATCCCTACACGCTGGCGCTGCTGCGCAGCGTGGTGCGTACCGATCAGGACCGCGACCAGCCGCTGCCGTCGATCCCGGGCAGTCCGGCATCGGCTCCGACCGCTCCGGGAGCGGCCGGAGCCGGCGGCTGTCCGTTCGTGGACCGCTGCCCGGAGGCCTTCGAGCCCTGCCACACCGTGCCGCCGCTGATCACTCTGGCGGTCGATCATTCCTCGCGTTGCTGGCTGCATCTGCAGGATCGCCCGGACGGGGTGGCGCCGGTCGCGGCCCAGCGATGAGGTAGGTCTGCAGGTGCGCGATCAACCGCTGCACCGGGTCGTCCAGATCCAGCCCGGTGATCTCCTGGATCCGGCGCAGCCGGTAGCGGACCGTGTTGGGATGCACGAAGAGCTGGCCCGCCGCCGTGGGGATGCCCATCGGCTGGACATCGAGATAGGTACGCAGGGTGGCGACGTAGTCGGTGTCGTTCTCCTCGTCATGGGCCCGGAGTTGGCGTACCGGACCCGCGAGCAGCGCGTCGCGACCCAGCGCAAGGTCGCGGAGCTGGTTCAGGACCACCTCGTGCACGACGGTCGCGAACGGGGTCAGCGACAACCGATTCCCCGTCGCGGCGGGGGTCACCCGCATGGCCTGCTCTGCCTCCCAGCGGGCCCGCGGGACCTGGGCCCAGGTGGCGACGGGCGTGCCGATGCCCGCGCGCAGGTCGGCGGCGAGGATCTCCCGCAGGAACGTCCCGGTGCTCCGCGCAAGCTCCAACACCCGGTCCTGGTCGTCACCTGCCGGAACCGACAGGCAGGCGTAGAGCACCTGATCGGTCGAGTGCACCACCGACGGCACCGACTTCGCCGCCAGATGCACCCGCAGCAGTCGCGCTGCCCGGTCCGCCCGCGACTCCCAGTCCTGCTGGTCCGGTCGGCCGAACGCGATCACGCTCAGCGGCCGCGCGGCGCTCGCCGGGACCCGGTCGAGAACCGACGGCGCGATCTCGCCGTCGAACAACAGCGCAGCGACATCGGATGCCGAGGCCGAGATCTCCGATGCCTCGCTGAACAGGATGCCGGCGATCCTGGCGGCCTCCTGGGCGATCTCCAGGTCGGCTGCGGACTCGCGGTTGTCACGCCGGATCACCGAGATGAAGCCGACCACCTGGTCGCCGAGCCGGATCCTGGCCTGCAGTCGCGCGTGCAGGTCGCGGTGCGGGACGGCGGGGTAGTAGAACGTGTCGGCGGCGATCGTCCGGGCCGGCGGCCAGACTCCCGCGACATCGGGTGGCAGCTCGGCGCTGGTCCGGCCGCGCAGCGACGCCGAGCGGATCTCGTCGAGGTCTTCCAGCTCGTGGTTGGAGTACGCCGCGAGCCGGCCCTCCCAGTCGACGATGGTGACGGCGCCGTCCAGTGCCCCCGCGAGGGCATCGGCCAACGCGTACAGCGAGCCGATATTGCCCTCGGGCAGCCGTGCTCGCTGGTCGCCGGCGCGGCTGGTCCAGAGCCGCTCGGTCAGCCCGGCGTACAGCCGTCCCCAGTCCGTGCCGGCGGGAACCAGCCCGACCCAGGCCTCGGCATCGAAGGGCTCAACGTAACCGGACCGGCGAAAGATCACGCCGCTGCTACGCGCCACCAGGGCGGCGGCCTCGGGTGAGTCCGGTCCGACGCCCACGGCCAGCACCAGGGCGCCGGGCGGGATGGTTGTGTCGTCATGGCGATCAACGATGTGCAGCCCCGAACAGCCGCGGCAGACGCCGCTCAGCGTGCGGATGTGCAGGGCCCGGGCCGCCGCGGCGAGCGTCTCGGCGCTGAACAGCGGCGCGGCGGCATCGGGCTCGACCGCCGCCTGATCCGCGCCCATGGCGTTCCGTCCTGTCCGATCCGCGCGCCCTGCACGGGTTCGCACCATCCTGCCAGTCACGGCCCGCCGGGCAATGGATCGGCGCACAATCACCGGGGCCCCCGCGTTGTCGGGACGCGCCATGCCCGGATCCGGCGTGCATAAGGAAGGCTGTGCCCGGGAGGACATCCATGCGCATCGTGAATGCCGAGCTTCATCAGGTCGAGCTGCCGCTGCGGTCGGCGTTCCGGACCTCGTTCGGGCACGAGGTGACCCACGCCCTCGGCCTGCTCCGAATCGAGACCGAGGATGCGGTCGGCTGGGGCGAGTGTGTCGCCCCGGCGCTGCCGCACTACTCCAGTGAGTACCTCGGGGCCGAGCTGGACGTCATCGAGCGGCACCTGTTGCCGCTGATCGGCGAGCGCGAGCTGCGCGCCGCCACCATCGCCGAGGATCTGCATCGGATCCGCGGCCATCGGATGGCCAAGTCGTGCGTGGAGACGGCCGTGCTCGATGCGGAGCTGCGCGGCCGGGGCGACTCGCTGTCCACCGAGCTGGGCGGGGTGCGCGAGCGCGTACCGTGCGGCGTCAGTGTCGGGATCCAACCCTCGATCGGCGAACTGCTCGACATCGTTGCGGGCTACCTGGCTGCCGGCTACCTGCGGATCAAGCTGAAGATCGAGCCCGGCTGGGACCTGGAGCCCGTCGCCGCGGTCCGGGAGAAGTTCGGGCCCGACCTGATCCTGCAGGCCGATGCCAATGCGGCCTACGAGCTGTCCGATCTGCCACATCTGCGCCGCCTCGACCGCCATGAAATGATCATGTTGGAACAGCCACTGGCCTCCGACGAGCTGCTCGGACATGCCGAACTGGCGGCCGCGATGACGACCCCGATCTGCCTGGACGAGTCGATCACCTCCGCGCGCGCCGCGCTCACCGCGCTGCGGCTGGGCGCCTGTTCGGTGATCAACATCAAGCCGGGCCGGGTCGGTGGCTACCTGGAGTCGCGGCGGATCCATGATCTGTGCCGGAGCTGGGGAGTGCAGGTCTGGTGCGGTGGGATGCTGGAGTCCGGGGTCGGCCGGGCGGCCAATCTGGCGCTCGCCAGCCTGCCCGGATTCACGCTGCCGAACGACATCTCGGCCTCCGAGCGCTACTACGAACGCGACCTGACCGAGCCGTTCACCATCGCCGACGGGCAGATGGCGGTGCCGACCGGGTCGGGCATCGGCATCGATCCGGATCCCGCCGCGCTCGCGGACTTCACCGTCCGGACGAGCACGATCCGATGACCGGTACGCCGACGGACGAGCGCCTGCGCGGGATGCGCACCCTGACCGCCGTGATCAGCGACACCGGCGGCGTGTTGCGCGCCAAGACCGCGCCGGCGCACCGGATCGAGGCACTGGCGACGTCGGGCTTCGGGGCCTCGGCGACCTGGTCGGTCTTCTGCGTCGACGGTTGCGTCGCCGAGACCGAGGCGATCAGCCCGGTCGGCGACAACCGGCTCACCGCCGATCTCGCCAGCGCCGTGCTGTTGCCCGGCGGGTTCGGCTGGGCGGCTGCCGACCTGCGCGATCAGGACGGTGCCATCTCTGCCTACTGCTGGCGTGACGTCGTGCGCCGCCAGGTCACGCGGTTGGAACGGATCGGCGTCGCCGCACGGCTCGGACACGAGTTGGAGTTCACCCTGTACGCCGCCGACGGGGGCCCGGTCAGCCCGGTCACGGGTTGGCCGCCCTATGGCGCCCAGCAGCACTTCGCCCACGCGGGATTCGCCGCCGATGTCTGCGCGGCGCTCGCCCGGGTCGGTGCGCCGGTCGAGCAGTTCCACGCCGAGTTCGGGGGCGGCCAGGTCGAGCTGTCGCTGCCGCCTGCCGACCCGCTGACCGCCGCCGACCGGGTGATCCTGGCCCGTACCGTGATCGGCCGGGTCGCGCGCGAGCACGGCCTGCTGACCAGCTTCTCCCCACAGCCCGCCCCCGGTGGCAGCGGCAACGGCGCGCACCTGCATCTGTCGCTGGCCCGCGACAAGACGCCCCTGTTCGCCGGCGACGGCACCGGCGTACCGGCCGACGGCCTGGCCGCGATTGCCGGGATCGTCACCGAACTGCCCGCCGCGATCGCCGTGCTCGCCGGCACCGTCGTCTCCGGCGAACGGCTGCAACCGGGCAGTTGGTCGGGCGCGTGGGCCGCGTGGGGTGTGGAGAACCGGGAGGCCGCGGTGCGCTACATCGCCGGTGGCCCGGGCAACCCGCGCGGGGCCAATGTCGAGGTCAAGTGCATCGACGGCGGCGCGAATCCCTGGCTGGCGACCGGGCTGGTGCTGGGTCTGGCCGCGCACGGCCTGGAATCGGCGGTGTCCGACGTCGCGCCGGTCCAGGTCGACCCACAGACCCTGGCCGAGACCGAGCGCCACGGCCGTGGCATCGTCGCCCTGCCCACCGACCCGCAGGAGCGGATCAACGCGTTCGCGGCCAGCGCGGTGGTCAGGTCGATCCTCGGGGACGAGCTGCACGAGGCCGTGCTGGCGGTGCGCCGGCACGAGGCCCGCCATGTCGATCCCGACGGGGTGCACGAGCGGGTGCGCTACGCCTGGTCGGGCTGATGATCATGAACGCCGCCGAAATGCTGGCCGAGTACGCGGAGAGCCTGCCGCTGGTCGATCATCATGTGCACGGTGCGCTGCGGAAGGCTCCGGACCGCGCGGAGTTCGAGGAGCTGCTGACCGAGCGGGCCGGCGGCAACGGGTTCGACACACAACTGGGCTTCGCGGTTCGTCGGTGGTGCGCGCCGCTGCTCGGGCTGGAGCCGTCGGCGGATGCCGAGGCGTACCTCGCCGCGCGGGTGGCGCTCGGCGAGACCGAGGTGGCCCGGCGGCTGCTTGCCGCCGCCGGGACCGACACGCTGCTGATCGACACCGGCTTCGCCGCCGCCGGCCTGTTGGGCATCGAGGAGATGGCGGCGCTGACCGGGCAGCGGGTGGCCGAGGTGCTGCGGCTGGAGGCCCTGGCCGAGGACCTGCTCGCGGAGGACCCGAGCCCGAGCGACTTCCTGGATCGCTTTCCGGCGGCGCTGGCCGAGACGGATGCGATCGCGTTCAAGAGCGTGATGGCGTACCGCTCGGGCTTCGACGTGCCCGCCGAGCGCCCGTCGCGCGCGGCATTGCTGGCCGCCCTGGACCGGTACGCCGCGGCCGGCGCCGGGCGGCTGACGGACCCGGTCCTGCTGCGGCAGTTGCAGTGGTGGGCGATCGATGCGGGCCGGCCGTTGCAACTGCACTGCGGCTACGGCGATGCCGATCTTGATCTTCGGCTGGCCGACCCGTTGCTGCTGACTCCGTGGCTGCGAGCGGTCGAGGGATCGGGCGTACCGATCATGTTGCTGCACAACTACCCTTATCACCGGCAGGCGGGCTATCTGGCCGAGGTCTTCGGATCGGTCTACTTCGATGTCGGGTTGGCGATCACCCACTCCGGTGCGGCGAGCCGGGCCGTGATCGCGGAATCGCTCGAGGTGGCACCGTTCGGCAAGCAGCTCTATTCCTCCGATGCCTTCGGGCTGCCCGAGTTGCACCTGTTGGGTGCGCGGTTGTGGCGGCGCGGGATGGCGGCCGTGCTCGCGGGATTCGTCGACGCGGGGGAGTGGGAGCTCGCCGACGCCCGACGGGTGCTGGCGTTGATCGGCCGGGAGAATGCCGTGGCCGTCTACGGCCTGTGACTCACGCGTCGCCTGCGGCCGCGCTCCCGGTGATCAGCCGGTAGCCGAGCCCGGGCTCGGTGATCAGGTGCACGGGACGGGCGGGGTCGGCCTCGAGCTTGCGGCGCAGGGTGGCGAAGTAGGTACGCAGGTAGTGCGTCTCCTTCTCATACCCCGGGCCCCAGACCTCGGCGAGCAGCCGCGCCTGGCTGACCAGCGTGTCGGGGTGCCGGGCCAAGATCTCCAGCAGCCGCCACTCGGTCGGGGTGAGCCGCACGGGCGTACCCGACCGCTCGACGATCGAGCGGGCCAGGTCGATCCGCAGCTCGCCCGCGCTCAGTACTGGTTCGGCGGGCGCCTCGCGGCGGTGGCGCAGCCCGGCCCGGATCCGGGCCAGCAGCTCGGTCAGCTCGAACGGCTTCGTCACATAGTCGTCGGCGCCGGCGTCCAGCGCCTCGACCTTGTCGTCCGCCGCCTGCCGCGCGGACAACACGATGATCGGTACGCTCGACCAGCCCCGGATGCCCGCGAGCACCTCCATCCCGTCGGCATCGGGCAGGCCGAGATCGAGCAGCACCAGATCAACGTGCGCATCGGCCATCGCGCGCAGCGCGGCGCCCGCGTCGGCGGCCGTGATCACCTGATAGCCACGGGCGGAGAGGTTGATCTTCAGTGCCCGGCTGAGCGACGGCTCGTCGTCGACCACCAGGATCCTCGGGGTGGGCTCCGTCATCGGGCCTGCCCTGCCGGGAACGAGATGATCATCGTCAGCCCGCCGCCCGGTGTGTCCTCGGCCTGGATCCGGGCGCCGACCGCGTCGGCGAACCCGGCGGCGACAGCCAACCCGAGCCCGAGGCCCGACCCGGCCGGCGCATCGCCGGCGCGCTGGAATGCCCGGAACATCCGTCCGCGGACATCGGCGCTGACGCCCGGACCATGATCGATCACCCGCACCTCCACGCGATCTTGTTCGGGCAGCGCGGCGATGTCGACGCGGATCGGCTGCCCGGGTGGCTGATGGCGTACCGCATTGTCCACCACATTGGCGAGGATCCGCTCGGCGAGCCCCCGGTCGGTGTCGATCAGCAGCAACTGCCCGCGCTGGTCCACCGAGACCGCATCCGCATCCGCGCCGGCGAGCGCGCCGCGCAACACCTCGTCGACCAGTACGCGGCGGCGCTGCACCGCCATCTCCTGGGTCTGCAGGCGGGTCATGTCGAGCAGGTTCCCGATCAACCGCGACAGTCGGTCCGCGCTCTCGTCGGCCATGATCAACAACTCGCGGCGGTGGTGTTCGGGCAGGTTCACGTCCTCGGCCAGGACGCCACCGAGGCTCGCCTTGATCGAGGCCAGCGGGGTCCGCAGATCGTGTGAGACCGCGGCCAGCAGCGAGGTCTGGAAGGCGTTCCGGGCGGCCAGCTCGCGGGCCTGGCCGGCCTCGGCGGCGAGGTCGTGGCGCTCCAACTGGGCCATCACCTGGTTGCCGAAGGCGGTCAGCACCCGCTGCTCGGCCGGGGTCAACCCGCGGCCGTGCAGCGCGAACGAGCGCCGGTCGTCCAGTGCCAGCTCGGTGTCCGGCGCCCCCTCGGCGGTTCCGCCCGCCCGCGCCTCCACCACCCAGGGTGCGGTGTCGCTGTCGCGATGGCGCAACAGCACGACCCGCTGCCGGAAGGTCTCCTGGATCCGGGCCAGCACCGAGGAGACCGACGCCTCGGGTCGCAGGGTGTCGGTGGTCAGCGCCAGCAGCGTGTCGGCCTCGGCCCTGGCCTCGGCGGCCTGCCGGGCCCGTCGCGCCGCACCGCCGACCACCAGCGAGACCGCGACCGCCACCACGACGAAGATGATCAGCCCGGCCACATTCAACGGATCGGCGATGGTCAGGGTGTAGCGCGGATCGGTGAAGAAGAAGTTGATCAACACGCTGCTCAGCAGCGCCGCGACGATCGCCGGCACCAGCCCGCCGACCAGCGCGACCAGCACCGTCGCGGCGAGGAAGCTGACCAGCGACACCTGGTGGCCCTGCAGCGCGGGGGAGGCGGCGAAGAAGGCCGTCAGCAGCACCGGCAGGACCACGGCAAGCACGGCGCCGATCAACCGCCGCCGCAGGCTGAGCTGGCGGGGCGTGGGATTCGCCCCGCTGCCCACCCAGTCGTGGGTGACAATCTGACAGTCGATGTCGCCCGAGCCGCCGACGATGCGGGCACTGACCGGCGTCCGGACGAGCCGCTGCCAGGACCGGCGGCGCGACTGTCCGACCACGATCGAGGTGGCGTTCACGCTCCGGGCGTACTCCAGCACCGCCTCGGCCGGGTCGTCGCCGGTCAAGGTGTGGAAGGTGCCGGCGAGGTCCTCGACCAGCGCCCGCTGATCATGCAGGGCCCGGGAATCGCGGTGGGCCAGCCCGTCGCTGCGGGCAACGTAGACGGCGTGCAGCTCGCCGCCCACGCCCTTCCCCGCGGTACGCGCGCCGCGGCGGATCAGCGCCGCGCCCTCGGGTCCGCCGGAGAGCGCGACGACCACCCGGTCCCGGGTCGGCCAGGGCGCGTCGATCCGGTGCTCGGTCCGGTAGCGGGCCAGCCCGGCATCGACCCGATCGGCCACCCAGAGCAGCGCCAGCTCCCGCAGCGCGGCCAGGTTGCCCGGCCGGAAATAGTTGTGCAGCGCGGCATCGACGCGCTCGGCCGGGTAGACATTGCCGTGCGCCATCCGGCGGCGCAGCGCCTCCGGCGCCATGTCGACGAGCTCGATCTGGTCGGCGGCCCGGACCACGGCATCCGGCACGGTCTCGTTCTGTCGGATGCCGGTGATCGACTCGACCACATCGTTCAGGGACTCCAGGTGCTGCACGTTCACGGTGGTGATCACGTCGATGCCCGCCGCGAGCAGTTCCTCGACATCGGCACACCGGCGCGCATGCCGCGACCCGGGCACATTCGTGTGGGCCAGCTCGTCGACCAGCACCACCTGCGGCTCGCGGGCGAGGATCGCGTCGACATCCATCTCGGTGAACTCCGCGCTGCGGTGGGTGACGGTCCGGCGCGCGATCACCTCCAGCCCCGCCACCTGCTCGGCCGTGCGGGCCCGGCCATGGGTCTCGACGAACCCGACCACCACGTCGGTGCCGCGGGCGGCGCGCCGCCGGCCCTCGTTCAGCATCGCGTAGGTCTTGCCCACACCCGGGGCGGCCCCGAGCAGGACCCGCAGCTCGCCCCGGCGGTCGCCTCCCGTCACAAGGAGCCAGCCTAGGACAGCCGGTCCAGCGCCAGATTGGCCTGCACCACGTTGACCGTGGGCTGACCGAGGAAGCCGAGCAGCCGGTCATCGGTCGCCTCGGCGATCGCCGCCCGCACCTGCAGCCCGGTCACCCCGCGGGCGCGGGCGATCCGCTCGACCTGGATCTCGGCGTAGGCGGGGGAGATGTGCGGGTCGAGCCCCGAGCCGGAGGCGGTCACGGCGTCGGCGGGGACCTGCTCGGGCAGCACCCCGTTGACCTCGGCGAGGTACGCCCGGCGCGTCGCGATCTCCTCGGTCAGGCCGGCGTCGTTCGGGCCGAGATTGCTGCCGCCGGAGGACTGGGCGTCATAGCCGTCGCCGGCGGCCGAGGGCCGGCCCCACAGTTGTCCCGGCTGGTCGAAGTTCTGCCCGATCAGCGCCGAACCGACCGGGCGGCCGCCGGCGCTGACCAGCGACCCGCCCGCCTGCCAGGGGGCGGCGATCTGGCCGATGCCGAAGACCAGCAACGGGTAGCCGATGCCGAGCAGCAGCGTGAAGACGGCCAGCGCGCGGAGCCCGGCGAAGGTGTGGCGAGAAAGGGCAGACATGATCAGTTCCTTGGCGGTGTGGGGATCAGACGAGGAGCGAGACGACGAGATCGATCAGCTTGATCCCGATGAACGGGGCGATCAGGCCGCCGACGCCATAGATCAGCAGATTGCGCCGTAGCAGATCGGCGGCCGAGCGGGCGCGCGAGCGTACCCCCTTGAGCGCCAACGGGATCAGGGCCACGATGATCAGCGCGTTGAAGATCACCGCGGACAGGATCGCCGAGCTCGGCGAGGACAACCGCATGATGTTCAGCACGGCGAGCTGGGGAAACACGGCGGCGAACATGGCGGGGATGATCGCGAAGTACTTCGCGACATCGTTGGCGATGGAGAAGGTCGTCAGGGCGCCCCGGGTCATCAGCAACTGCTTGCCGATCTCGACCGTCTCGATCAGCTTGGTCGGGTCGGAATCGAGATCGACCATGTTGCCGGCCTCCTTGGCCGCGGTGGTGCCGGTGTTCATCGCGACACCGACATCGGCCCGGGCCAGCGCCGGCGCGTCGTTGGTGCCGTCACCGGCCATCGCCACCAGATGCCCCTTGGCCTGTTCGGCGGTGATCAGGGCCACCTTGTCCTCCGGCCTGGCCTCGGCGAGGAAGTCGTCGACTCCCGCCTCGGCGGCGATGTGGGCGGCCGTGCGGCGGTTGTCGCCGGTGATCATCACCGTCCGGATGCCCATCGCGCGGAGCGCGTCGAAGCGCTCGGAGATGCCGTCCTTGACCACATCGGCGAGGAAGATCACGCCCAGGCAGCGGGCCGGCCCGTCGGCGGGCTGTTCGGCGACCACCAGCGGCGTACCGCCGACAGCAGCGACCCGGTCGACCGCCTCGGTGATGTCGTCGCCCACGGTGCCGCCGGTGGCGCGTACCCATGCGACGCAGGCGCTCGCCGCGCCCTTGCGGATGCCCCCCCCGCCGGGGAGGTCGACCCCGCTCATCCGGGTCTCCGCGGTGAAGGCGACGAACGCGCAGCCGGGCGGCGCATCGCCGAGCGCGCCGTGGTCGGCGGCGACCAGGTCGACGATCGAGCGGCCCTCGGGCGTCTCGTCCGCCAGCGACGACAACCGTGCCGCCGCGGCCAGGTCGGCGACCTCGACGCCGCGGGCGGGGGTGATCTCGCGGGCCTGCCGGTTGCCGTGCGTGATGGTGCCGGTCTTGTCCAGCAGCAGTACGCCGACATCGCCGGCGGCCTCGACGGCACGGCCGGACATGGCGAGCACATTGCGACGGACCAGCCGGTCCATGCCGGCGATGCCGATGGCCGACAGCAGGGCGCCGATGGTGGTCGGGATGAGGCAGACCAGCAGCGCCACCAGCACGATCACCTGCTGCTGCCCGCCGGAGTAGACGGCGAACGCCTGCAGGGTGACGACGGCCAGCAAGAAGATGATGGTCAGCGCCGACAACACGATGGTCAGCGCGACCTCGTTGGGAGTACGCCGCCGATCGGCCCCCTCGACCAGGGCGATCATCTTGTCCAGGAAGGATTCCCCGGGCTGCTGGGTGATCTTGACCACGATCCGGTCCGAGAGCACCCGGGTGCCGCCGGTGACCGCGGAACGGTCGCCGCCGGACTCGCGGATCACCGGGGCCGACTCGCCGGTGATCGCGGACTCGTCGACGCTGGCGACGCCCTCGACGACATCGCCGTCGCCCGGGATCACCTCGCCGGCCTCGACGACGACCAGGTCGCCGCGCGACAGCGCGGAAGCGGGCACCGATTCCTCGATGCCGCCGGTCAGCCGGCGCGCTACGGCATCGGTCCGGGCGGCGCGCAGGCTGGCCGCCTGGGCCTTCCCGCGGCCCTCGGCGATCGCCTCGGCGAGATTGGCGAACAGCACGGTCGCCCACAGCCAGATCACCAGGCCGACCGAGAACACGCTCGGGTGCAGCACGGTGAGGACGGTGGCGAGCACCGAGCCCACCCAGACCACGAACAGCACCGGTTGGCGCAGAAGGTGTCGCGGGTCGAGCCGACGGAACGCCCCCGGGATGGCCGCGATGATCACCTCGGAGCCGAACCCGCCGCGGGTCGGACCCTGCGCGCCCGCCCGGGCGCCGCCGGCCGGTTCGGGCAGCGAGGCGCGCGGGCCGGTGCGGGTGGGGCCGGTGCGGGTGGAGCCGGTGTCGGTACGGGTGTTCATGCGAGTGCCTCCGCGATCGGGCCCAGCGCGAGCGCCGGGAAGAAG
Organism: Naumannella huperziae; assembly: GCF_054073625.1. Classification (NCBI taxonomy): domain Bacteria; kingdom Bacillati; phylum Actinomycetota; class Actinomycetes; order Propionibacteriales; family Propionibacteriaceae; genus Naumannella; species Naumannella huperziae. Next base: position 712,735 of record NZ_JBSXPH010000001.1, read on the forward strand.
GTGAGCCCGGCGACGACGATCACCACGAACGTCGCCAGCGAGACGAACAGCGGGCCGTGGGTCGGGAACGTCCCGGCATTGGCCTCGGCACGCGGCTGGGCGGCCAGCCGGCCGGCCAGCAACAGCACGCAGGCGATCGGCACGAACCGCCCGATCAGCATGGCCAGACCGAGGCCCGTGTTCAGCAGCGGCGTGCCCGCGCTCAGGCCGGCGAAGGCCGAGCCGTTGTTGTTGGCGGCCGAGGCGTACCCGTAGAGCATCTCCGACAGGCCGTGCGGCCCGGTATTGGCCAGCGAGTCCAGGCCGCTCGGGTTCATGATCGAGATCGCCGCGCCGACCAGCAGCGCGAACGGCATCGCCAACATGGCAGGCGCGACCAGGGTGATCTCGTCGCGGCCGATCCGCTTGCCGAGGTACTCCGGGCTGCGGCCGACCATCAGGCCCGCCAGGAAGACGGTCAGCACCGCGATCATCAGCATCGAGTACAGGCCGGTGCCGACGCCGCCGGGGGAGACCTCGCCGAGCATCATGTTCAGCATGGCCATCCCGCCGCCCGCGGCGGTGAACGAGTCGTGCATCGCGTTCACGGCGCCGGTCGACGTGCCGGTGGTGGAGGCGGCGTAGAGCGCGGAGGCCCATTCGCCGAAGCGGGCCTCCTTGCCCTCCAGCGCGCCACCGGCGGCGACGGGTGCCGTGCCGCGGCCGGCGATCTCGGAGGCGGTGATGATGATCACCGAGCCGAGCCAGAGCATACCCATGATCGCGGTGATCGCGATCCCCTGGCGGCGGTCGCCGACCATCTTGCCGAAGGCATGGGGCAGCGAGAACGGGATCACCAGCAGCGCCCAGATCGACAGCAGGTTGGTCGCCGGATTGGGATTCTCGAAGGGATGTGCGGCATTGGCGTTGTAGAAGCCGCCGCCATTGGTGCCGAGCTGCTTGATCGCCTCCTGGGACGCGACCGGGCCGCCGGGGATGAGCTGCTGGCCGCCGTTCAGGGTGTCGACCGGTACCGGCGCGGCGAAGTTCTGCACCGCGCCGCCCAGCAGGAAGAGCACGGCGACGATGATCGACAGCGGCAGCAGCACGCGCAGCGTGACCCGGGTCAGGTCTACCCAGAAATTGCCGAGCTGCTCGGTGCCGCCCCGGGCGAATCCGCGTACCAGTACGAACGCGACGCAGATGCCGACCGCGCCGGAGAGGAAGTTCTGGACCGCGAGGCCCGCCATCTGCACCGTGTGTCCGAGGGCGGAGTCGCCCGAGTACCACTGCCAGTTGGTATTGGTGACGAACGAGATCGCGGTGTTGAAAGCGCCGTCGGGTTCGAAGCCGGGACGGTCCAGGCTCATCGGCAGGTACGCCTGGAGCCGCAGCATGGTGTACAGCAGCAGGACGCCCGCGAGGCTGAAGCCGAGCACGGCCAGCAGGTAGTTGCGGGCATTCTGCTCGGCCCGCGGATCGACGCCGATCAGGCGGTAGATCACCCGCTCGACGCGGAGGTGGCGCTCGCCGGTGGCGGTGGCGTACAGCAGTCGGCCCACCGGGACGTGACAGGCGGCGATGAGCATGATCAAGAGGCCGGCTTGCAGCGCGCCGGCGGCGGTCGGGGTCATGGTCGGTCCTCAGTAGCGGTCGGGGAAGACCAGTGAATGGAGCAGGTAGCACAAGAGCACCGCGGCGATCACCAGGCCCGCGATGTTCTCGATGGCGAGCAGGTCGGTCACGGCCGGGCTCCACGAACCGTGGCGAGGGTGGCGACGGTGGCGAAGAACGCGATCAGGATGATCAGGAACAGTGCATCGAACACGTCCGTCAGGACACACCCGCGTGGACCGTTACGCGGGGGTTCTTGACGGGTTCTTGGCGACCGGCGCCGTGATCTTGACGAAATCTTGACGCGGGCGGCGTGCGCCCGTCTGATCAGGTCAGGGGACGGGCGGCGGTGTAGGCGTCGGCGAACTGGTTGAGCCAGGCGGCGTAGTTCGCGTGGTGATAGGGCCGCTTGTCGTTCCAGGGGGTACGCTGCCCCGCCCGGATCGCCGCCAGATCGCCGAAGACCGGATTCTTCTCCGCCTCCGCCGGGTAGCCGTCGAGCACCATGATCAGGTCGGACTCGTCGCCGGCGAGATTCTCCCAGCTCACCTCCGCCCACGCGCTGTCGCCCTCGACCGGGTACTCGGTGAACCGCACGCCGCACGCACCGAGCAGTTGGAGCTGGGCCTGGTTCACGCCGACATAGTTGGTGTCGGCGCCGATCGACAGCGGCAGGACCGTGAGTTGCTTGTCGGCGGTGAGGCCGCGGATCCGCTCCTGGGCGGCGGCGTAGTCGTCGCGGGCGCGGGCGAGCTCGGGGGTGTCGACGGCGCCGCCCAGGGAGCGCGCCAGTTCGGCGTACTCCCCGATCAGCTCGTCCACACCGCGTCCACGCATCTCGATCGGCATGAAGGGCGCGATGGCGGTGGCCTGCTCCGCGACGGGCTCCTCCCACCACGTCCACCCGGTGCCGTCGGCATTGCCGAATCCGATCAGTACGTCCGGGGTGAGGCTGGCCAGCGTCTCGAGGTTGAACTCGGCGTCCTTGCCGACGATCTGCACGCCCTCGATCGATGCCCCGCCGAGCGAGGTGTCGTCGTCGAGCCCGTAGCCCCAGGCCCCGACCGGCCGGATCCCGTACGGCGCCAGGGCCGCGAGCGAGTAGAAGTCCGTGACCACCCGCTGCGGTGCGCGCGGCAGCGTGACGGTCTTGCCGCCGTATCCGGCCAGCGTGTGCGAGTAGCTGTCGTCGGCGGGCGCGGCGGGCGCCGGGGCCGAGCACCCGGCGGTGCCGGCTGCGACGGCGGCCAGGCCGAGCGAGAACAACAACGAGCGACGATTCAGCATGCCGCGAAGGTTAGCCACACCTAAGAAGATCTGTCGAGTCGGGCCCGCCGGTCGGGCAGCGGTCAGTCGCTGCGCCCGGCGAGGCGTTCCAACGTCGCGCGGGCGTCGTCGGCGGCCGCCTCGGCGGACGCGACCGCCGCGCTCGCCTGGTCGGCGGCATCACTCGCGCGGGTACGCCGCCTGCCCGCGTCCTTGCGGCCGGCGCGGGCCCGGGTGAGCTCGGCCTCCGCGGCCTCGACCGCCTCGTCCGCGGCAGCCACGGCGCCCTCGGCCGCGGCCAGCTCGGCCGCCGCCTCCTGCGCGCGCTCCCGCGCTGCCGCCAGCTCGGCCATGACGCGATCGGCCGCCTCCTGCGCCTCGGCGAGCGCCCGCTGCCGGGCCTGCTCGGCCGCCCTCGCCTGCGCATCGGCCGTGTCGTCTGCCCGCCCACGCCGGGCCCCACCGGCCTTCCGCTCGGTCCGGGGCCGCAGCGGGATCACCCGCGCGTCGCCGCCGAGATCCAGCGTCCCGAAGCCGGAGGCGGGCACCGCCTGCAGCACGGTGCCGGTGCGCAACCGGTCGGCCAGCGCGGCGTCGGTCAGCGCGCCGGTCAGGATCTGCCCGATCTCGGCCTGGATCGCGGCGGAGACCGCGCCGCCGGCGATCTTGCGCGTCTGCGCGTTGATCAACTGGTTGCGCTGCCGGGTCAGCGCGCGAAGATCATCCGGGGCCAGGGTGCGGTGCGCCTGCGCCAGCAGCTCGGCGAGCCCGGCCAGCTCGTCGACCTCCTCCGGGGCGGCCCGCGCCCACCGGTTCACCAGCCAGGCCGACCGGGTCGGCTTGCGCAGCGCCTTGATCGATGTCGCCAGCTCGCGCTCGCCGTCGGCCCGGGCCTGCCTGGCCAGCGCGTCGCGTACCCCGACGAAGTCGGTCAGCTCCGCGCCGTAGACCCGGTCCACCGCCTCCGCGAGGTCCATGATCGATCGATCCGGCGCTCAGTCCTCCGGCTGCTTCGAGAGCACCGAGACGCCCGGCCGGCCGGTGTGCACGACCTTGCCCGGATTGAGGTTCTGCTTGGGATCCACGCCGGCGAACAGCTCCCCGATGATCTTCATGCCGGCCGGGGAGAGATCTTGTTCCATCCACGGCGAGTGCTCGACACCGACGCCGTGGTGGTGGGAGAGCGTACCGCCGGACTCGATGAAGGTCTGTTGGATGGCGCGCTTGACCACGTCATAGCGCTCCAGCACCTCGGGGGAGTCGTCGGCGATGGCGAAGGTGAAGTACAAACACGCGCCCGCGTGGTAGGAGTGCGACAGGTGGCACATGATGTAGCCGGAACGGTCGACCTCGGCGAGCGCGTTCTCCGCGGCCTCGATCACGTTGTCATACAGGGGCTTCAGCTTCGACCACGGTGCCGCCGTCTCCGACACGTCGGCGGCCGCGCCGCGATCGAGCAGGAAGTCGCGGATGTAGGGGGTGTCGAACTTCTTCTGGTCATAGAGCTGACCCGGGCCGGTGCCGACGTTCATTCCGCCGTGCTCGGAGATGATCTCCTTGACGATGCCCTTCTGGCGGGCGACATGGCCCTTGGAGCCCTCGAATCCGACGAACGACAGGCAGATCTGATCAAGGTCCCAGCCACGCGCCTTCAGCACCCGCATCAGCCCGGCCGTGACCAGTTTCGACACCCCGCCGGACTTCTTCTGGGTGGCGAAGGAGAACGCCGTCTCGCGCTCATCGGAGACCCGGGAGACGGTGACATTCGCCTCGGACCGGGTGATGTCGTGCATGGCCTTCAGCCCGGCGGCGAAGGAGGGGAAGAAGTACGCCTGGATCTCGCGCACCTCGGGCAGGCGGTGCACCTGCACCGTGGCCTCGGTGATCACGCCGAGCCGGCCCTCGGAGCCCAGCACCATCTCCCGCACGCTCGGCCCGGTGGAGGTGCTCGGCAGCGGCCGCAACTCCAGCGTCTCGCCGGGCATCGCCATCTTCAGGCCGCGGGTGATCTCGGCGATGTCGCCGTACTTGTCCGACTGCATCCCCGACGAGCGGGTCGCGATCCAGCCGCCCAGGGTGGAGTGGGAGAACGAGTCCGGGAAGTGCCCGAGGGTCCAACCGCGCCGGCCCAACTGCTCCTCCAGGTCCGGCCCGAGCGCGCCGGCCTGGATGGTCGCCAGCCCCGCCTCGTCGTCGATCGACAAGACCTTGTTCAGCCGGCCGAGGTCGACCGAGACGATCTGCCGATTCTCCTCCAGCGGCACCTCCAGCGACCCGGCGATGTTCGAGCCGCCGCCGAACGGGATCAGCACCGCATCGGCGTCGACGCATGCATCGACGATCTCCTGGACCTCCTCGTGGCTCCCCGGGTAGACGATCACGTCCGGCACCCGGCCGAGCTCGCCGCGGCGTACCCGGATCAGGTCGCGCACGCTCTTGCCCTTGGTGTGCACCACGCGATCAAGATCGTCGTCGACCACATTCGCCTGGCCGACGATCTTGGTCAGCGTCGCGCGGAGTTGATCACTGAGCCGGCTCGGCGGGATGGTCAGATCCTCGAGCTGCAGCGAGCGCCGGCCCGGGGTGGTGATGTCGAGCCCGACCTTGTCCAGCACGAACGGGGCCAGTCGAGGCTTGTCCTCGTGGTGGAAGGCGATGCCGTCGACACCCCAGCCCCACCACTTCATGTGCTTGACGCCGGTCATGTCAGCTCTCCTGGATTGATCGGTTCCTCGTTCTCGCTGTCCGGTGAGGCGACCGCCTTCGGCGGCTGCTCCTCGCGCAGCGACACTTCCCCGCGAGCGTACGCCTCCAGCGTCGGTTTCCCGACCTCGAGCGCCTTCGCGTCGTGCAGTTCGGCCACCGCCGCGCGGACCCGCTCGCTGAACTGACGCGCGCTCTCGCCGGGCCCGGGGAGCATCGGCGTACCGAAGACCACATCGATGGACGGCCGGCCGCGTTTGGGCCAACTGGTCCCGCGCGGCATTGCGGCGCCCGCACCGACCAGCGCGGTCGGGATCACCGGCACGTCATTGCTGATCGCGAGGCTGGCCGCGCCCGGCAGAAAACGCGCCATCCGGCCGGTCTTCGACCGGGTTCCCTCGGGAAAGATCAACAGCGGTACGCCGTCGCCGAGCAGCTCGCCCGACAGGCCCCGGTGGGCGCCGCTGCCGGAGCGGTCGATCGGGTAGGAGTTGAACACCAGCGCCGTCGGCAACTGGCGGATCTTGGAGGAGTAGAAGTAGTCCATCGCCACGCCGGTCGCCAGCAGCCGCGACAGCCGGTAGGGCAGGCTCGTGATCAGCAGTGGCGCGTCGAGGTGGCTGGAGTGGTTGGACACCACGATGTAGGCCCCCTGCAGTCCGCTGAGCCGCTCGCGCCCGTGGATGCGTACCTTCGTCAACGCGCGCAGCACCGGCTTGAGCAGCAGGTGTTGGCCGACGAAACGGGAGGCAGCATGGAGGCTCGAGGTGTAGCGCTGCCGGGATTGCACGGCCCAACACTAGCGAGATCGCTGCGCCGGGCCGACCGCGGACACGAACGGCCTGTGCCCGCCCTCAGTCCCGGCCGGAACTGAGCTGGCGCGACACCCAGCGGACCACGGGGCGGGGGAGCAGGCGCGCGAGCTGGATCGCGGCCGCCCACTGTGGCGTCGGGATCGAGACCACCTTGCCTGCGGCGGCATCGCGCAGGCATTCGGTGACCAGGCGGTCGACGTCGATCCAGACCGCATCGGGCAGCTTCGAGGCATTCAGCCCGGCGCGCTCGTGGAACTCGGTACGCACCCAGCCCGGTGCCAGCGCGGTCGCGGTCACCCCGGTCCCGCGCAACTGGTTGGCGAGCGCCTCGGTGTAGGTCGTCACCCACGCCTTGATCGCGGAGTAGTTGCCCAGCGTGATCCAGCCGGCGGTCGAGGAGACGTTGACGATCACGCCGCCGCCGTTCGTCCGGAGCTGGCGGGCTGCGGCGCCGCTGAGCACCATCACCGCGCGGATCATCACCTCGAAGGCCTCGTCGTGCAACTGCTGGTCGGGGGTGATCAGATCACCCGCCAGCCCGAAGCCGGCGTTGTTCACCAGCATGTCCACGGGACTGGTGCTGGTGTCCTCGATCCGGTCGGCCACCGCGCTGACCGCGCGCCGGTCCGTCAGGTCGGCGGGCAGCGCCTCCACCTCGACCCCGAACTCGGCCGACAGCTCCTCCTGCATCGCGACCAGCCGCTTCACGTCGCGGGCGACGAGCACCAGGTTGACGCCGCGGGCGGCGAGGATGCGGGCGAAGGCGGCGCCGATGCCGGAGGTGCCGCCGGTGATCAGGGCGCGCTTGACGGGGAGACTCACCCCCCAACGTTAACCAACGCGCGGCGGCCGATCGGTCAGGCAGTACTCGTGTCCGCCCGGCGCGGTCAGCACGGTCCAGTGTTCGGTGCGCCGGACCAGCTTCGCGCCGAGCCGCAGGTGCCGGGCGGTCTCGGCCTCGACATCGGAGCAGCCGAGGTCGAGATGCGCGCGGGTGAGCGGCGTGGGTTCGTCGAGGCGCTGCAGCAGCAGTTGCAGCGGCTGGTCCGGCGACGCCAGCCGGGAGAACTCGGGCCGGACGCGGCCCGGGGTGTGCGCCCAGCCGGTCAGGCCTGCCCAGAACGCCGACTCGGCCTCGTGCAGCTCGGGCGCGATGTCGATGCACACCTGGTCCACCGCGCTGCTGTGCCCGCCCCAGTCCCGGGCGGGCGGCGCCACCGCCGCGCCGGCGGGCTCGACCAGGCAGAAGCGCATCCCGCCGGGCGAGGTCATCACCAACACGTCGCCGTAGTCGGTGTGCTCGCGCCCGCCCAGTTCGACCGCCCGCGAGACCGCGGCCGAGCGGTCGGCGACCTGCAGGTCGAGGTGTACGCCGAGTCCGCCGGTGCCGGTGTTCTGCACCCGCAGGTACGCATCGCCCTGCGCGGGCTCGATGGTCGCGAACTGCCCGTGATCGCCGCGCGCCGGGGACAGCTCCCCGCCCGTCACGGCGCACCAGAAACCGGCCGCCCGCTGGTGCGCGGCAGCCGGGACATCGACGAACGCCGAGATCCAGTCGATCTGCATGGGCCGAACCCTAGCGGGCGACCATCCGCAGTCGGGTTCGCACTTCTTGGCATTCGAGATTGATTTGCCAAGACGGCGGGTCGCCAAGTTCCAAGTTATCGCAGTGTTTGCGACGTGGCAGGGCTCTTGACTCTAATGGCGCGGCGTGACAAAATGACGTGTCAAATTGAGATCGATTCTTTTTGATAGTCGCCGCATCCCGTTGGCAAGGCACTGGCCATTTGGGGTGCACGACTATCGTCGCGATAAGTGCCAGCCAACTCTCCGGCGACCGTTGTCTGAGCGTGCACGTTGCGGGTGTCGGGCTGCCCCTCGCGGCGTGGTGGCCAACATTTCCGAAGTGTTGACACCTGTTTGGGCACACGATGAGAGGAGTTTCGCAATGTTTGTGGCTCTGTCGTGCTTGGTAGGCGTGGCGGCTGGGGTCGGTGTTAATATCCTCCCCCTTCGGCCAGGTTTCGCCCTGGGGGCGCTCTGGGGAATTTCGATGCTCGTTCTGGCGATCGTCTTCGGAACTATAGGTGGTGCGTCGCAGAGCTATGCTCTTTACGGGGCCATCTTGCTCGGAGGGATCGTTGGTTTCGCTGCGGGAATGGCACTGCCAGGGATCATTCGTTCCTTGCGAAAGTTGCGCGCCCGCTCCTGAACTGCGAGCACGGGTGGAGCCGGTCAACCGGCGAGCAGCGATTCCCGGTGGGCGACGGCGGCGGCCTCGCCGCGCGAGGAGACGCCGAGCTTGGCGAGGATGTTCGACACGTGCACGCTGGCGGTCTTGGTGGAGATGAAGAGCTCGCGCCCGATCTGGCCGTTGGAGCGGCCGTCGGCGACCAGCCGCAGCACCTCCAGCTCGCGGCCGGTCAGCCCGACCGTGGCGCGGGATCCGTTGCCGGCGAGGAATCCCGAACGGGTACGCAGCCGCGCGATCCGCTCGGTCAGGACGCTCGCCCCCATCTGCTCGGCGAGCTGAGCCGCCTCGGCCAGCACCCCGCGGGCCTCCTCGCGGGTCTTGTCGGCAATCAGCCGCTCACCGAGGACCAGGCCCGCATGACAGCGCAGAACGGCGGGCCCCGCGGTCAGCGCCTTGACCGCCAGTCGCCACGACTCGGTCTCGTCGGCCAACTCGGCATCGATCAGGGGCCGCAACACCGGGGTCAGCCCGACCTGCGGCAGGTCGCCGATCCAGCCCAGCAGCGGCGCGGGATCGGGATCGGCGCCGCCGGCGCGCAGCTCGCGGATCGCGGCCGCCGCGACCGCGGCGATCAGGAGCTGTCGGCTCGGGTGGTGCTGATCTGACTGCGCGGTGGCCGCAGCGGTGGCCAGCGCCCCCGCGGCATCCCTGCGTAGCAGGCGCAGCCGGGCGTCGACCAGCGTGAACATCTGGTGGTACTGCGGGTGGCTCGCGCCGGCGATCGACCGGAACTCCGCGAGATTGCGGTCAGCGGAGTCGAAGTCGCCGCGCCAGGTGTCCAACTCCGCACGCAGCAGTCGGAGCTGGATCCAGTACTGCTTCGGTGGGCGCAACTCCAGCGCCCGGTTGATCAACTTCTCCGCACGCTGCCACTCGCCGAGGGCGAGCAGCGGTTCGGCGGCATTGCCGGCCAGCATCGCGCCCTTGGTGCGCTGCGTCCCCTCGCGGCTGGTGTGGGCGATGCCCTGCATGGCCTCATCGACCGCCTCGGCGTACCGCCCGGCGAGATGCAGATTGTCGGACAGGTTCACCCAGTAGCGCGCCAGCCCGGAGTCGTTGCGGATCAGGGCGCGGCTCTCCCGCAGCGCGGCGATGCCGCGATCCTCCTCGCCGCGGATGGTCAGGTGGCAGGCCCAGGTGTTCACCGCGTGGGCCTCGATGTCGGTGTCGCCGATCTCGCGGGCGGCGGCGATGGCCTGGACGATGATCTCGTCGCCGAGCCGGGCGCGCGGGTCGCGCAACATCAGGTGCCCGGCCATCCGCATCAGCGCCTGCGCCCGCGCCTGCGTCATCGGGTGTTCGGGGGTGAGCGCGAGGGCCTCGGCGATCAGCTCGCCGTCGCCGGCGCGCATCTGTACGCCGAGCGCCCAGGACTTCATCAACAGCAGCCGCGACCGGACCAGCGGCTCGGCCGCCCCGGGATCGTCGAGTGCCTCGTCCACCAGCGCCAGCGTCCGGTCGCCCTCGCCGGCCTCGTGCGAGGCGAGCGCCGCGGCGTGCAGCACCTCCACCCGGGGGCCGGCCACCGCCTCCGGGTCCGGCACCCGCTCCCAGATGCCGAGCGCGCGCTCGTAGAGGCGCAGCGTCTCGTGCGGGGCGGTACGCGCCTCGCGGGCGGCGGTCAGTGCGGCCGCGAAAGCCCGCTCCAGGTCGTGGGCGGCGAAGTAGTGGTGGGCGATCTCGACCGCCGCCGCCGCCGACAGCTCCGGGCGTGCGGTGAACGCCTCGGCATACGCGTGGTGTGCCCGGACCTGTTCGCCGGGCAGCAGATCCTCGTTGATCACCTCGTGCAGCAGCGCATGCCGGAAGCAGTACGCGTCGTCGTCGATGATCAGTACGCCCGCGTCGATCGCCTCGCGCAGGCAGCGCTCGATCGCCTCCGGTTCGGCCCCACTGACGGCGGCCAGCAGCTCGTCGCCGATCCGGAACCCGGCGACGCTGGCCAGCCGCAGCAGCCGCTGGGTCTCGTCGCCGAGCAACTGGATCCGCTGCTGCAGGGCCTCGCGCAGCGTCCACGGCAAGGTGTCGCAGGAGCCGCCGCAGCGGGCGAGCTCCACCACGAAGAACGGGATGCCCTCGCTGCGCTCGGCCAGCACATCGATCGCGTAGTCGGTGGCATCGGGCTCGGCCCGGTGGACCAGCTCGGCCACCTCGTCGCGGGTCAGCCGGGGCAGGTCGATGCGGCGTACCGCCGGAATGCGCTGCAGCTCGGCCAGGAACGGCCGCAGCGGGTGGCGGCGGGTCAGCTCGTCGGTGCGGAAGGTGCCGATCAGCAGCACCGGGGCATCGGCGACGGCGCTGGTCAGGAAGTTCAACAGGTGCCGGCTGGACTCATCGGACCAGTGCAGGTCCTCCAGCACCACGAGCAGCGGGGTCTCCCGGGCCGCCCCCTCCCAGATCCGGGCGATGGCCTCGAACATCCGCAGCCGCTCGGTCGTGGAGGGTTCCGGCGTCGCGCCGAGCTCGGGCAGCAGCGGCGCCAGCGACGGCCAGCCGGCGCCGGCCCAGTCGATGATCCGGTCGCGGCCGTAGCGGGCGAAGAGCTCCCGCATCACCTGCAGCACGGGCGCATAAGGCAGGCCCTCGCCGCCCAGCGGTACGCACTGGCCACGGACCAGTTGGGCACCGGACAGCGAAGCCGCGAAGGCGCCGGCCAGGGTGGTCTTGCCCCCGCCGGCCTCGCCGCCGAGCAGCACGAGACGCGGTTCGTGCTGCAGCGCCTGTGCCCACATGGTCTGCAGCTCGGCCAGTTCGCGGGCGCGCCCGACCATCCGGTCGGAGTCGGCGCCGATACCCATAACAGTCATCGTGCCACGGGCAGGTGACCACGCAGCGGGGTTTTCGCGGTGCGAGCATCGGTACGCGAGGCGGCGGCGTCAGCGCGCGAGGGGCGGGCTTCGGTGCGCGCGGCGCGGGCGGTCGGCGTACCGCCCGTCGCGGAGGCGAGCGCGTCGGCGAAATGCCGCCACCAGGTCCGCCGCCCACGGGTGGCCTCACGGGCCAGGCGATCGTCGGCCGCCTCGGTCAGGAAGTCGTTGATCCGGGCCTCGGTGAGGAGCTTGGCTTCGAAATCGTTCATGTCCCCAAGCCTCGTGCTGAGGCAGGGGGCCGCACATCGGGCAGATGCCCACAGTTGCCGGGGTGCGGCTACCTCAGAACGGGCGGGGGTGCCTTAGTACCTCAGGCGGCGCGCTCGCGCAGCCACGCCAGATCGGCGACGTGGCTCTCGACTCCGCCCGGGGTCTCCACGACGATGGGCGCGCCGGCGGTCAGCGCGGTCTCGGCGAGGCCGTCGGGGTCGCAGTGCCCGGCGCCGAGGTTGGTGTGCCGGTCCGCGCCGGAGTCGAAGGCGTCGCGGGAATCGTTGGCATGGATCAGGTCGATCCGCCCGGTGATCGCCATGATCCGCTCGACCAGCCCGGCCAGCTCGTTGCCGCCGGCGTGGGCGTGGCAGGTGTCCAGGCAGAACCCGACCCGGCCCGTGTCGTCGGCCGCCGCGACCGTCTCCCAGAGTCGCGCGATCCGGTCCAGGCGGCGGGCCATCGCGTTGTCGCCGCCGGCGGTGTTCTCGATCAGCATCGGGACCGGCAGCTCCATCCGCTCGACGGCCTTGCGCCAGTTGTCGAAGCCGGCCTCGGGGTCGTCGTCGTTGCCGACGTGGCCGGCGTGCACGATCACCCCGGCGGCGCCGATCGAGGCCGCCGCCTGCATCGTCTGGTCGAGCAGCTTGCGGCTCGGGATGCGGATCCGGTTGTTGGTCGAGGCGACGTTGATCCGGTACGGCGCGTGCACGTAGAGCGCCACCCCGGCTGCCTCGGCGGCGGCGCGCAGGGCGTCGGCGCCGCCGGCGTACCTGACTTCCGGTTTCTTGTAGGACTGCGGGTCGCCCAGGAAGAACTGCGACAGTTGCGCCTCGCGGGCCTGCGCCTCCGCCACCGGGTCGGTCTGGTCGACGTGGGCGCCCATGCTGGTCATGGATCCAACCTAGCGGCGGGCGGAGACGGGTCGCGTGATCGCTCCGGCTAGCGTGGAAGCCGATCACCCCCCACCGGGCGATCACCACCGATCAGAGAGGGAGCGCCATGCCGCTCGAGGAAGTCACCGAAGTCGTCTACACCACCGCCGCCACCGCCAAGGGCGGCCGCGAGGGACGGGTCACCAGCGAGGATCAGGTGATCGACCTGCCGCTGGGCAAGCCCGGCAGCACGAGCGACCCGAAGGCCAACCCCGAGACGCTGTTCGCGGCCGGGTACGCCTCCTGCTTCTCCGGCGCCCTGAACGCCGTCGCCAAGGCCGATGGGCTCGATGTCAGCGAGTCGACCGTGACCGCCAAGGTCAGCTTCGGCAAGACCGACAGCGGCTTCGGGCTCGCGGTCGACCTGGTCGCAGACATTCCGGGCGTCGAGGAGGATGTCGCCCGCGAGCTGGTGGAGAAGGCGCACCAGCTGTGCCCGTACTCCAAGGCGACCCGCGGCAACATCGCCGTCTCGGTCAACCCGTCCTGACTGACGCTCCTGCGGATCGCACTTTTCTGGCTCGGAGCGCCAGGGCCGCCCGGCCGGCGCCCGCCATCACGCGGCGGTGCGCGACCCGGTCCGCGCTCCGAGCCAGAAAAGTGCGCCGGGCCCATCAGTCGCGGCCTCCGGCCAGCGCTGCGACGACGAACCACACCTTGGCCGGATAGCTGATCGCCCGCTCGACCAGGCCGGGGTACGCCCCGAGGGGCGCGCCGGCCTGGATCGCCACGAAGAGCACCGTTCCGACCAGGCCCAGGACGCCAGCAGCCACCGCCGTGGCCCCGAGCCCCGGGCGGCCGCCCCGCAGCAGCCCGGCGCCGATCAGTAGCAGGCCGATGCCGGCGAGCGGGAGGTTCAGCGCGCCGATGCTGTGCAGGGCGAGATTCGCGTCCTCGGGTACCGCCGCCACCAGCAGTCCCAACGCGCCCGCGATCGCGATCAGCACCGAGCCGGCGCGGACCGGGCCGCGTCCCGCGAGCGCCAGCACGATCCCGCCGCCCGCGAGCGCGAGGGCGTTGATCACGAATCCCGCATTGACCAGCGCGTGCCACGGCGAGGCCGCCGTGCCCAGGGAACTGATGGTCCGGGCCAGCGGGTCGTAGCCCGGCCAGGCGGCCGCGGCTAGCGCCTGCGTACCGATCCCGACGACCGCGCCGGCGGCGATCACTGCTGTGCCGGGTCGGGAGATGGTTGCTCGTGAGATGTCCATGCCGGGGACGCTAGAGCTTGTAACAATTGCAAGGTCAAGCGGCGACTTCGCGGGCTAAGGAGGATGCGGATGCAGATCGGCGAGCTGGCCCGCCGGCACGGGATGTCGACGGCGATGATCCGGCACTACGAGCGCCTCGACCTGTTCGATCCCGATCATGTGGTGCGCGCGCCGAACGGCTATCGCGAGTTCACCGAGGGCGCGTCCGCGCGAATCCGGCTGATCCGGATCGGCCAGCAGGCGGGGTTCTCGCTGCGGCAGATGCGCACCGAACTCGCGCACTGGGCCGACGGCACCATGGCGCCCGAGGAGCGGGCCGCGCTGCTGCGCCGCCAGTTGGCGACGATCGAGGCGAAGTTGCGTGAGCTGCGCGCCTCCCGGCGCTTGATCCGCGCCCGCCTCACCGAGCTGGACGGCGCCGAACGGGCCGCGCGATAAGGGATTGTGTCGCCCCGAACCGTGGTCGTAGGTTCCGGGCATGACCTCGGCGCCGGCGACCACGCGGGTACGCCGGCGCGCGATGGGCGCGTTGATCACGGGCCAGGTGCTCGGCGGGGTGGGCGTGGCGACGGGCGTCTCGGTGGGTGGCGTGCTTGCCCAGCAGCTCGCGGGCACCAGCGCGGCCGGCGGGCTGGCCTCGACCGCCTCCATCGTCGGCGCCGGGATCGCGGCCGGACCGCTGGCCGGGCTGTCGGCGCGGCGGGGCCGGCGCGCCGGGCTCGCCGGTGGGCTGGCGATCGCGGCGGTCGGCGCCGCACTCGTGCTGGCGGCGGCCTTCGCCGGCTGGTTCTGGCTGCTGCTGATCGGGATGATCGGATTCGGCGCGGCCACCGCCGCCGGTCTCCAGGCGCGCTACGCCGCCGGTGATCATGCCCGGCCCGGTCACGAGAGCCGCGCGCTGTCCATCGTGGTCTGGGCGACCACGATCGGCGCCGTGCTCGGGCCCAACCTCGCCGAGCCGGCGGCCGCGCTCGGCGTGCGGCTCGGCATCCCGGACCCCGCGGGCCCGTTCGCCCTCGCGCTGCTGGCATTCGCCGCCGCGGCGGCGATCATCGCGACCAGCCTGCCCGCCGACCACCCGGCCGCCGCGGATGATCAGAACGGCGAGCGGGTGTCGTCGTGGCGCCTGCTCGCCGAGGCGTGGCGCGATCGACTTGTCCGATTGGGAATCACGGCCGCCATCGCCGGGCACTCGATGATGGTCGCGGTGATGGTGATGACCCCGGTGCACATGTACGACCGCGGCATGACCCTGACGATCATCGGGCTGACGATCAGCATCCACGTGCTCGGGATGTACGCGGCCAGCCCCCTGTTCGGCATCCTCGCCGACCGGCTGGGCGCCCCCGCCGTGGTCGGCGTCGGCATGATCATCTTCCTGGCGGCCTTCCTCACCGGTGCGTTCGCGCCGACCGAGGGCGCGGCGCCCGTGCAACTGATGATCGCGCTCGGCCTGCTCGGCCTCGGCTGGTCGGCCTGCCTGATCGGCGGGTCCGCGCTGGTCAGCGCCGGGGCGAGCGGCGAGCGCCGGGTACGCCTGCAGGGCGCGGTCGACTCGGTGATGTCGCTCGGCGCCGCGCTGCTCGCCGCGCTGGCGGGCCCCGTGCTCGGCGCCGCCGGCTACCCGGGCGTCAACCTGCTGGGCGCGCTCGCCCTCGCCGCCCTGATCGGCGTCGCCGCCAACGCGTGGCTCGGGCGTACCGCCGGTCGATCGCAACCGCTCGGGGGAAAGCGCGTGTCAGGTCATCGATCGCGATGATCGTCGACCGGTTCTTCGCGATCCTCGTCCCTGCTCGGCAGGATCGCGAAATCACTCGGGTCGCTGATGAACCGGTCGTGCCGAATCTCGTCGCGCTGCGCCGGATCACGCTCCGGTCCTGGCGGTTCGCCGTCGATCCACTCGTTCTCGCTCATCCCACGCACCTTTCATCCCCGCCGACATCACGAGACGTTAGCGACGTGAGTCGCTGATCGACAGGTCCGGCCATCCGGACCTGCCCCTTGACCGGGGGAGTTGGATGGTGTCATGGCCGAAACCACCACCCGGCCCGATGCCACCACCGTTGGTGAGCTGCGTGCCTCGGGCCACACCGCCAAGTCCCTGCGTACCGAACTCCGCGACAACCTGCTCGCCGCGCTCGCCCGCGGCGACGATCCCTGGCCCGGCCTGCACGGCTTCGCCGGCACCGTCATCCCCCAGGTCGAGCGGGCGATCCTCGCCGGCCACGACATCGTGTTGCTCGGCGAGCGCGGCCAGGGCAAGACCCGGCTGCTCCGCACGCTCGGCAACCTGCTCGACGAGTGGACGCCGGTGATCGACGGCTCCGAGCTGGGCGAGCACCCCTTCGAGCCGATCACCGCCGCCTCGATCCGGCGCGCGGCCGCGCTCGGCGACGACCTGCCGGTCGTCTGGCGTCACCGCTCGGAGCGGTACGCCGAGAAGCTGGCGACCCCCGACACCTCCGTGGCCGACCTGGTCGGCGATGTTGACCCGATGAAGGTCGCCGAGGGCCGCTCGCTGGGCGATCCGGAGACGATCCACTACGGGCTGATCCCGCGCTCCCACCGCGGCATCGTCGCGATCAACGAGCTGCCCGACCTGGCCGAGCGGATCCAGGTGGCGATGCTGAACGTGATGGAGGAGCGCGACATCCAGATCCGCGGCTATCTGGTCCGGCTGCCGCTGGACGTGCTCGTGGTGGCGAGCGCCAACCCCGAGGACTACACCAACCGCGGCCGGATCATCACCCCGCTCAAGGACCGCTTCGGCGCCGAGGTGCGCACCCACTACCCGGTCGAGCTGGCCGAGGAGGTCGCGGTGGTACGCCAGGAGGCCGAGCTGGTCGCCGAGGTGCCCGAGTCGCTGATCGAGATCATCGCCCGGTTCACCCGCGAGCTGCGCGACTCCAGTTCGGTTGACCAGCGCTCCGGGGTATCGGCGCGGTTCTCCATTGCCGCCGCGGAGACCGTGGCCGCAGCCGCGCTGCACCGCGCCACCGTCCTCGGCGAGGAGGCGGCGGTGGCCCGCGTCGTCGATCTTGGAACCGTGCTCGACGTGCTCGGCGGCAAGGTCGAGTTCGAGAGCGGCGAGGAGGGGCGCGAGCGGGTCATCCTGGAGCACCTGCTGCGTACCGCCACCGCCGAGACCGCCCGGGAAACCTTTCGTGGGTTGGACTTCCGGCTGCTCGTGGACGCGATCTCCGACGGCGCGACGATCACCACCGGCGACCGGGTCTCGGGCGCCGACCTGCTGGCCGGGCTGCCCGTGCTCGGGGAGTCCGAGCTCTACGACGAGATCGCCGAGCGCGCCGGCGCGACCGGGCCGGGCGAGCGTGCCTCGGCGATCGAGCTGGCGCTGGAGGGCCTGTATCTCGCCCGCCGGATCTCCAAGGACAGCGACGGTCGGACCACCCTGTACGGGGAGGCGTGATCATGCCCGGCCCGCGCTCGCGGCCCGATCCGCACCGCGCCCGCTACGGTCGGTACGCCGGGGGCCCGGATCCGCTGGCGCCACCCGTGGACCTCGGCGAGGCGCTGGCGGCCGTCGGCGAGGACGTGATGGCCGGCTACTCGCCGGAGCACGCGCTGCGCGAGTTCCTCCGCCGCGGCGGCGCCGACCAGCGCGGCCTGGATGATCTTGCCGCCCAGGTCGCCCGGCGGCGCTCCGAGCTGCTGCGCCGCAACAATCTCGACGGCACGATGCGCCAGGTACGTCAACTGCTGGACTCCGCGGTGCTGAACGAGCGCAAGCAGCTCGCCCGCGATCTTGACGACGACGCCCGGTTCGCCGAGTTGCAGTTGGAGAACCTGCCCGGCCAGACCGCCGCCGCGGTGAACGAGCTGGCCGACTATGACTGGCGCAGCTCCGACGCCCGCGCCGACTACGCCAAGATCAAGGACCTGCTCGGGCGGGAGGCTCTTGATCAACGCTTCGCCGGGATGAAGCAGGCGCTGGAGAATGCCACCGACGCCGACCGGGCGGCCGTGCAGGAGATGCTGCGCGACCTGAACGAGCTGCTCGACGCGCACCGGCGCGGGGAGCCCACCGACGAGCTGTTCGCCGACTTCATGGACAAGCACGGGCACCACTTCGCTGAGAACCCGCGCACCATCGACGAGCTGATCGACGCCCTCGCCGCCCGGGCCGCGGCCGCGCAGCGGATGCGCAACTCGCTCACCGAGGAGCAGCGCGCCGAGCTGGATGCCCTTGCCCAGCAGGCCTTCGGCTCGCCCGAGCTGGCCGACCAGCTCTCCCGACTCGACCAGAATCTGCAGTCGCTGCGGCCGGGCCAGGACTGGTCGGGGCGGGAGTCGTTCGACGGCGAGCAGTCGATGGGGCTCGGCGAGGCGACGGGCGCGATGCAGCAGCTCGCCGACCTCGACGCGCTGTCCGAACAGCTCGCCCAGGCTCATCCCGGCGCGCGGCTGGATGATCTTGATCTTGACCTGCTGGCGCGCGAGCTCGGCGCGGAGGCCGCGGCGGACGCGCGTACCCTGCAACGGATCGAGGCGGAGCTGCGCGATGCGGGGATGCTTCGGCGTACCCCCGACGGTGACCTGCGGCTCTCCCCGCGCGCGATGCGCCAGCTCGGCCGCTCGCTGCTCCGCGACGTCGCCGAGCGGCTGGCCGGGCGCTCGGGGCAGCGCGACACCCGGCAGGCCGGCGCGGCGGGCGAGCCGAGCGGCGCGAGCCGGGAGTGGCGGTTCGGCGACACCGAGCCGTGGGACGTCACGCGTACCGTCGGCAATGCCGTGCTGCGCACCGCCGGCGAGGGCCGCGACGCGTCGACGGGGGTACGCCTGGACGTGCGCGACATCGAGATCGCCGAGACCGAGGCCCGCACCCAGGCGGCCGTCGCGCTGCTGGTCGACACCAGCTTCTCGATGGCGATGGAGGGCCGCTGGGTGCCGATGAAGCGGACGGCGCTGGCGCTGCATCACCTGGTGTCGACGCGGTTTCGCGGCGACCGGATGGAGCTGATCGGCTTCGGCCGGTACGCGCAGCGGATCGGCATCGAGGAGCTGACCGGCCTGGACGCGCTGTGGGACAAGGGCACCAACCTGCACCATGCGCTGCTGCTCGCGAACCGCTTCTTCCGCAGGCATCCGAGCGCCCAGCCCGTGCTGTTGATCGTCACCGACGGCGAGCCGACCGCGCATCTGGAGGGCGACGGGCAGGTGTTGTTCGACTACCCGCCGCATCCGGTGACCATCGCGCGTACCGTCGCCGAATTGGACGCGTCCGGCCGGCTCGGCGCGCAGGTCAGCTTCTTCCGGCTGGGCCAGGACCCGGGGCTGGAGCGGTTCATCGGCCAGCTCGCCCGGCGGGTCGGGGGTCGGGTCGTCTCGCCCGAGCTGGACGACCTGGGTGCCGCCGTGGTCGGGTCCTATCTCGGCGCCCGGACCCCGGATGCTCCGGCGTCCTTCCGCGACCTGTTCGGCGAGCGGGGCTTCTGGGCCGGCTGAGGCGCCGGCCGGGTCAGACCGGTGACGAGGTTCCGACGATCGCCCGGTCGATGATCGGGTCGAGGTCGATCCCCGGCGGGAGGGTGCCGAAGGCGCCGCCCCAGTCCCGATCCAGGCGGGTCGCGCAGAAGGCGTCGGCGACGGCCGGCGGGGCGTAGCGCAACAACAGCGATCCCTGCAGAACCAACGCCAACTGCTCGACCACTCGTCGCGCCCGCAGCTCAAGATCGTCGACGGAGGTGAACTCCTTCTTCAGTCGGCTGAGCGCGTCGTCGAAGCGGCCATCGCCAGTGGCCTGTTCGACCTCGGCGAAGTACGCGTCGAGCGTCTGCGGCTCCTTCGCCAGCGCTCGCAGGGCGTCGAGCGCGGCCACATTGCCCGAGCCCTCCCAGATCGACAGCAGCGGCATCTCGCGATAGAGCCGCGGCATGCCGGATTCCTCGACATAGCCGTTGCCGCCCAGGCATTCCAGCGCCTCCCCGACCTGCGCCGGGCCGCGCTTGCAGATGTAGTACTTGCTCACGGCCAGGCCGATCCGCCGGAGCGCGGCCTCCTGCTCGTCGCCACGGATCGCGCGGTCGTTGGCACCGGCGAGGCGCAGCATCGCTGTGGTCGCGGCCTCCGACTCGACCGCGAGGTCGGCGAGCACATTGCGCATCAGCGGTTGATCGGCCAGCGCCTTGCCGAACGCCGCCCGGTGCCTGGTGTGGTGCACGGCCTGCACCAGGGCCGCCCGCATGCCGGCGGCCGTGCCGATCACGCAGTCGAGCCGGGTCATGTTGACCATCTCGACGATGGTCCGTACGCCGCGACCGGGCTCGCCGACCAGCCAGCCGAGCGCGCCGTCGTACTCGATCTCGGAGGAGGCGTTGGAGCGGTTGCCGAGCTTGTCCTTCAACCGCATCAGGCGCAGCGCGTTGCGCTCGCCACCCGGCAGGACGCGGGGCACCAGGAAGCAGGACAGCCCGCCGGGCGCCTGCGCCAGCGTCAGGAACAGATCCGACATCGGCGCCGATGTGAACCACTTGTGGCCGGTCAGGGCGTACCCGCCCGAACCGTCCGGCGTGGCGCGGGTGCTGTTGGCACGGACATCCGACCCGCCCTGCTTCTCGGTCATCGACATGCCGGCGATCAAGCCGCGCTTGGTTGCCGGATCGCGCAGTCCGAAGTCGTAGTCCCGGCTGGTCAGCAGCGGCTCGAAGGTCCGCGCGAGATCCGGATTGGCGCGCAGCGCGGGCACCGAGGCGTAGGTCATCGAGATCGGACAGCCGTGCCCGGGGTCCACCGACCAGACCATGAACTTCGCGGCCCGCGCGACATGCGCGCCGGGCCGGTCGTCGGCCCACGGCGCCGCGTGCAGCCCGTTGTCGACCGCGGTCTGCATCAACAAGTGGTACGCCGGGGCGTACTCGACCTCGTCGATGCGGTGGCCGAAGCGGTCATGCGTCAGCAGTCGCGGCGGATGACGCTCGGCCAACGCCGCCCACTCCTGACCCTGCGCGCTCCCGGCCAGCCGCCCGAGCGCGTCGATCTCCGGCAGCGCCCACGCCGCGCCCTCGCGCTGCACGCCCTCGCGCAGGGCCGGATCGTCGGCGGTGTTGTGGCCGACCAGCGGGGGCGCCTGATTCACCACCTCGTGAGTCATGCGCCCGACGCTACCAGCGAGTAACCTGCCGGGCCAGGGTCGCCGGATCCCCGATCAAGCCCAGTGCTTAATCCATTCCCGCCCGCGGGTTCGCCTGCCTAGCGTCGTGTCATGCACCTCACACGACGAAAGTTCTTCGGCCTGACCGGTGCAGCCACCGCGGTGGCGGCAACCGGCCTGGTTCTCCCGGAGATTGCCCATGCAGACACCAAGGCTCTGAATCCGGTCTGGATCGAGTCCCCCAACTTCACTGCCGGCCGTGGCGGCGCCGCGGTCGACAAGATCGTCATCCACCACATGGCCGGCACCCGGGCCGCGACCGACTCCTGGTTCCAGCAGACCGAGGCCCAGGTCAGCGCGCACTACGGGATCGGCGAAGGCCAGCTCAGCCAGTACGTCGCGGAGGAGAACACCGCCTGGCATGCCGGCGATTCCGCGGCCAACCGCTCCAGCATCGGCATCGAGCACTCCGCCGACATCGGCCGGCCGCCGGACGACTACACCTACAACACCTCCATCGAGCTGTGCACCGACCTGTGCCGTCGCTACGGCATCGACCCGAACACCGGAATCCTTCCGCACAAGCAGTTCTCGTCGACCGACTGCCCGGGCGAGATCAACCTGCAGCGGATCATCGACGGTGTGAACGCCGCGCTCTGATCAACGTTCGACCGCGTACCGGACGGCCGCGAACGCACCATTGCGGGCCACCTCGACGGTACGCAGATCCAACCGGCGGGGCAGCAGCGGGCGACCCGAACCGAGCGTCACCGGCGCGATGCTGACGATGATCTCGTCCAGCAGTCCCGCATCGGCGAACTGACCGGCAAGATCACCGCCGCCGACGATCCAGACATCGCGATCGCCGGCGGCGGTGATCATCTGCGCATGTACCGGAGCGACATCGCCGGTCGCGTACCGGATGTCCGCGCCGTCCGGTACGCCGCCCGGCCGAGTGGTGAAGACCCAGGTCGGCTGGGTGTACTCCCAGGCGCCACCGGATCGGGCGAGATGATCGAGCACCCACCGATAGGTGGTGCCGCCCATCACGATCGCGCCCACCCGCTCGATGAACGCCGGATAGCCGAAGGCCCCGGCGTCGTCGTGCTCCTGCACGAACAGCCAGTCCAGCGAGTCCTCGTCATCGGCGAGATAGCCGTCGAGCGTGGTCGCCGTGTAGTAGATCGTCGCCATGATCATTGCCTCTCGTTGGTGGTGCGCAGCCAGCTGATCGGATCGGGATCCGGTGTCGCCGCGCCGGTCTCGGCGAGCATCCAGCGCAGCAGCATCCGACGATGTGCGTCGAAGGTGATCACATGCGCGACGATGCTGGAGATCACAAAGCTTTCCGGGGGATCGCAGATCGCGTCGACGATCCGGTCCTGCCAGGCGCCCCGCCGGTCGATCTCGGCGAGCGCGGATCGCCAACGTGTCGCCGCGGCGTCGTGCCGGGCGAGCAGGTCCAGCCCCGGAGTGGGCGCCGGAGGTTCGGTGCCCTCGATCGCGGCGAGCCACTGCTCCAGCGTGTCGACCAGGTGCTCGGCGAGTTGGGCGATCGTCTCGTCGGGCCCGTGCCAGGGGAGGGCCGACGAGCCGGGTAGGCGTACCCGATCCGGCTCCGCCGCCGGCAGATCGACGACCACCCGGAGCAGGGCCCGGGTGTCGGCCAGGTCGTGCTCGATCAGCAACCAGGTGGGCCGGTCGCGGCCGCCGGGACCGCCGCTGTCGATCCACAGCGAGATCGGGGGGTGGAAGTGGATGCCGTTCGGGGCGGCCAGCCAGTGGGTGTGGTCACCGCCGAATGCGCTCGGCGGCACACCGTGGGCGCGCGCGAACGCCCGACCGAATCCCTCCACCGATTCATAGCCGGCCTCGAGCGCCGCATCGGTCACCGAGGCGCCCGAGCGCAGCCGCCAGGCCGCGCGCTCCAGCATGACGCGTCGGCGCATGGCGACCGGCGGCTCGCCGGCGAGTTCGCGCAGTTGCCGGGAGAAGTGGAAGGGCGAGGAGTACGCCCGGGCGGCCATCGCGTCCAGTTGCCCGTCGTCTCCGTCGAGGACCGCGTCGAGCAACTCGCGGAGTCGATCGCGGCCGGTGCCCCGGCGTACCGCATCAGTCATCTGTCCACTCTCGCCGATCCGCGACCGACACCGCCCGACCGATCTTGCTGAGGCATGATTGGCGCGGCCCACGTACCCGAATCGAGGAGCACATCCGATGACCGAGCCCGTCCTCCAGGTGATCATCGCCAGCACGCGCCCGGGGCGCGTCGGGAGGGCCTTCGGCGAATGGTTCGCCGAGATTGCGCGCGAGCACGGCGGCTTCCGGGTCGAGCTGATCGACCTCGCCGAGGTCGGGCTGCCGTTCCTCGACGAGCCGAAGCATCCGCGGCTCGGCGACTACCAGCATCAACACACCCGGGACTGGAGCGCCACCATCGCCCGCGGCGATGCCTATGTCTTCGTCACCCCGGAGTACAACTACGGCTACAACGCGGTGTTGAAGAACGCGATCGACTTCCTGCACAACGAGTGGCACGACAAGGCGGTCGGGTTCGTCGGCTACGGCGGGATCGGCGCCGGTACGCGAGCCATCCAGCAGCTCAAGCAGGTCGTGACCACGCTGCGGATGGTGCCCGTGTTCGAGGCCGTGAACGTGCCCTTCGCCGCGAAGTCCCTCGACGCCGAGGGGAGGGTCGCCCCCGATCCCGAGCGCACGGCCGCGGCGAACGCCATGCTGGACGAGCTGGCCCGGGTCACCGCCAAGCTGCGCCCCACGAGCTGACTCCCCGTTGTTTCCGCAGTTGAGCCCGCTCAGCGAGCCCGATGGCGGGCTCAACTGCGGAAACAAATCTGACGGGCGGCGCAGATTCGCCGCGGCGGCGGGGGTGGCGTACCATGTCACGCGGCCCGGACGGCACCTGTCGCCCCGGGCCAGGCATTCGCCCTCCTGTCACGGGACCGTCCCGTGGCCGCTCGAGACCAGAGGAGGTGGAGTTCGCGCATGCGCAAGTACGAAGTCATGGTCATCCTGCAGTCCGAGACCGACGATCGTCAGGTCACTCCGATCCTGGAGAAGCACCTGTCCGTGATCACCAAGGCCGGCGGCACCGTCGACAATGTCGATGTCTGGGGCCGGCGCCGGTTCGCCTACGAGATCCAGAAGAAGTCCGAGGGGATCTACGCGGTCATCGATCTGACCGCCACCCCGGACGCCGTTAAGGAGATGGATCGGCAGTTCGGCATCAACGAGCAGATCGTCCGCACCAAGGTGATCCGCCCGGAGCTGCACGCCAAGAAGATGCGCTGAGTCATCACAGATCCACCCGCCCCGGCCCGATTGTCGGCGGCAGGTGGCAGGCTGGGCCCGATACCGCTCACCCGATCGAGAGACGAGACATGGCAGGCGAAACGATCATCACCCTCGTCGGCAACCTGACGGCCGACCCGGAGCTCCGGTTCACCCCGTCGGGGGCCGCCGTGGCCAACTTCACCGTGGCCTCGACGCCGCGGACCTTCGACCGGCAGACCCAGGAGTGGCGCGACGGCGAAGCGATGTTCATCAACTGCTCCGTGTGGCGTCAGGCGGCCGAGAACGTGGCCTCGTCCCTGCAGAAGGGGATGCGGGTCGTCGTCCAGGGCCGGCTGAAGTCGCGCAGCTTCGAGACCCGCGAGGGCGAGAAGCGTACCGTCTTCGAGATCGACGTGGACGAGATCGGCCCGTCGCTGCGCTATGCGACCGCCGATGTCACCAAGACCAGCGGCGGCGGTGGCGGTGGCGGGGGCCAGCGCGGCGGTGGCTACGGCGGCCAGCAGTCCCAGGGCGGCGGCAATGACCCGTGGGGCGGCGGTGGCGGTGGCCAGCAGCGGCCCCAGGGCGGCAATGACCCGTGGGCCGGCGCCCAGAGCGACGAGCCCCCGTTCTGACCAAATATCCAGATCAGGCACATTCCGGCGCGAGCCGGGCTTCATAAGGAGGAAGCACCACAATGGCCTCACGCAAGCCAATCCAGAAGAAGAAGGTCGTCCCGACCAAGACCGTTCGCATCGGTCAGGTCGACTACAAGGACACGCAGTTGCTGCGGAAGTTCATCTCCGAGCGGGGCAAGATCCGTGCCCGCCGGGTGACCGGGCTGTCCGTGCAGGATCAGCGCAAGGTCGCGATGGCGATCAAGAACGCCCGCGAGATGGCGCTGCTCCCGTACGCCACGACGGCCCGCTGAGCAAGGAAGGACGACGCAGATGAAGCTCATCCTCACCAGCCCCGTCGACAACCTCGGCATCGCCGGGGACGTCGTCGAGGTCAAGGACGGCTACGGCCGCAACTTCCTGCTCCCGCAGGGGTACGCCATTGCGTGGACCCGGGGCGCGGAGAAGCAGATCGACGGCATCAAGCGGGCGCGCGATGCCCGCCAGGTCCGCGACGCCGAGCACGCCCAGGAGCTGCGCGAGCAGATCGAGGGCCTGTCCGTGTCGCTGGCGGTGCGCGCCGGCGACAACGGCCAGTTGTTCGGCGGCATCACCCCGGCCACCATCGCCACGGCGATCAAGAAGGCCGGTGGCCCGAACGTCGACAAGCGCTCCGTCGAGATCGCCAAGCCGATCAAGACCGTCGGCAAGCACACCGTCGGCGTGAAGCTGCACGACGCCGTCACCGCGCACCTGCCGGTGCAGGTCGACGCCGAGTGATCACTCCTCGCTGACCGACACGTCGGCCCGGGCCCCCAAGGGGCCCGGGCCTTCGTGTTCTCGAAGCTGGCTGATCCGGCAGGCGCCTGCCAGGGCAGGTTGGTGTCATCGCCAATCGTTGTGCACCTGAACCGTGGCTGGTACGTGTAGCGAGAGCAGAAGAGTGGCTGTGGCTCGAGCGAACGGAGTAGCGATGCGTCCTTACCTGATCGGGGCATTGCTCGGCATCGTGGCCGCAGTCGGCTGCGTTGCTGTCGGGTCGGCGCTCAGCGAAGCCGGTGTCGCTGGAGTGTGGGCGCCGAGCACATGGGTTGCGGCAGCAGTCGGGGGCGTGCTGGGCGTCGTCGTTGCGCGACGAGTGACCGTGTCGTCAGCACGTCGCAAGTAGGTGGCCGGGCTGACGAAGATCATGCACAACGCGGCACATCTTCCGCCCTTTGCATAATCCTCGCGCGCGGGATGACCCTCCAGCCGAACCGGTCTGTGGACAACGTGCCGAGCGGCTGGCCGGGCACCGCAAGGGCTCGCCAGCATCGGTGCGCATGGAACGACGACGGCGTGCGGATCTCGTTCGCGGGCTCGCCGATGATCATGATGGCGTCGCGCACCGCCGTGACCTGCGAAGGCTCGGGATCACCCGGGAGGATGTTCGCGGTGAGGTGCGCGCCGGCAGGTGGTCAACGCTCGGTCGACACACCGTCGCCATCGCCGGACCGCCCGCTGGCCGCGCCCTGCTCTGGTGGGCGGTCTGGGAGTCGGGTCCCGGGGCGCTGCTCGACGGCGTCAGTGCTCTGCTTGCCGATGGGCTGCGCGGTTACACCCCGGACGCGATCCACGTCAGCGTGCCGTCCCGGAACCGTGCCCACCGGCTGCCCGGTGTCGTCCTGCACCGGCCGGCCCGCGTCGCACGGGCAACGCGCGTCGGTTTCCCGCGGGTACCGCTCGGCGTTGCGGCGATCAATGCCGCCCGATGGGCCACCTCGGACCGCCAGGCCGCGTTGTTGCTGTGCCTTCCCGTGCAACAGCGCCTGATCACGCCCGCTCACCTCGAGCAGGCGTGGCGCGACACGGGTCGCGTGTCCAACCGCAAGCGCCTCGATCGCTTCATTCCGGACATCTGTAACGGGGCGCACTCCCTCGGCGAACTCGACTTCGCGGCGATGTGTCGCACCCGCGGGCTCCCGGAACCGACCCGGCAGGTGCGCCGGGCAGGCCGCCACGGCAGCTACTACCTCGACGCGTACTTCGATGGCCCCGGGGTGGTCGTCGAGATCAACGGCGCCCAGCACGGTTGGGGACTGGCGACGATCGAAGACGACCTGCGCGCCAACGACCTCACCCTCGACGCCGACCGGGTGCTGCAGATCTCGCTTCTCGGCCTGCGCCTGGAGCCCGACGCGTTCTTCGTCCAGCTCGCCGCCGCACTGGGGTGAGCGCGCCGGTCGCGGCCTGACCGATCAGCCTTCGGCCAGCAGCTCCCGGACGCGGGGCACCACCTGGGTGGCGTACCGCTCGATGGAGCCCATCAGTTGATCATGGCCGACCGCGCCGTCGTACTTCAGGTCGAACCGGTCCGCCTGCAGCAGCGAGATCGTGCGCGCGATCCGGCGGGCGACGGTCTCCGGCGAGCCGACGTACTGGCTGCCGGTCCGCGTCTCCTCGTCGAACTCCTCCCGGGTCGGCGGCGGCCAGCCGCGCTGGCGGCCGATCCGCTCGCGCATCCGCGCGTACCCGGGCCAGTACGCCTCCCGCGCCGACTCGTCGTCGTCGCCGACGAACCCCGGCGAGTGCACCCCGAGCGGCAGCCGCTCCGGCGCCGAGGCATCGACCTGCTCGCGGTACGCCGCCTGCGCCCGCTCGTAGAGATCGACATAGGGCACGAAGCGCTCGGAGTCGCCGCCGATGATCGCCAGCATCATCGGGATCTGGTAGTTCACGGTGCGCACCACCGACTCCGGGCTGCCACCCACGCCGATCCACGCGCCGAGCCGTCCCGATTCGGTCTTGGGGAAGACGTCCGCGCCCTCCAGCGGCCGCCGGTGGCTGCCGGACCAGGTGACCGGCCGCTCCTTGATCAACTCCGCGAACAGGTCGAGCTTCTCGGAGAACAACATGTCGTAGTCGGCCAGATCGAAGCCGAACAGCGGGAACGACTCGGTGAACGACCCGCGCCCCAAGATCACCTCCGCGCGACCGCGGGAGATCGCATCGATGGTGGAGAACCGCTCGAACACCCGGACCGGGTCGTCGGAGCTGAGCACCGTCACCGCGGAACCGAGCTTCACCTTCGAGGTACGCCCGGCCAGCGCGGCGAGCACGATGTCCGGCGCGCTGACGGCCATGTCGGGCCGGTGGTGCTCGCCGACGTCGAAGGCATCCAGGCCCAGCTCGTCGGCCAGAACACCTTCCTCGACGACCTGCCGGATCACCTCCGCGCCGCTCGGCTCTTTGCCTTGCTCATCGGGCACGACCGTGCCGAAGGTGTTCAGCCCGAACTTCACCGCTGCCGGATCAACTGCCATCTCGTCCTCCCACGACTCGAGTTGATGATTGAACAGTCAATCTTCGGCCGGTATTCCGGCGGATCAGGGCTGGTGGTACACCCGGCGCGCGAGCGCCAGCCCGATCAGCGAGATCACGCCCACGATGATGTAGTAGAAGCCCGGCGCCAGCGGGGTGGACTGCACCCAGTTGGCCAGGATTGCCGGCGCGAAGCTGCCCATCGCGGTCACCCCGATGTTGTAGCCCACCGACAGCCCGGTCGCCCGCACCTGCACGGGAAAGAGCTGCGCCATCAGCGACGGCAGGGGGGCGAAGTACGTCGCCATCAACAGCCCGAGCACCACCTCGACCACCAGCAGCGCCCAGACCGCCCCGGTGGAGATGATCAACTGCACCATCGGCACCACGGCGACGATCCCGACGACGGCCGCGACGATCATGATCCGGGTCTGCCCGATCCGATCCGCCAGCATCCCGACGAAGGGCGACAACACGAGCGCGACCAACCCGGCGAGGAACGCCCCCGCGTACCCCGACCAGTTCGGCAGACCGAGCTTCATCGCGAACGCAGGCAGGTAGGTGATCAGGTACACGCTCATGGTCGCGACCCCGACGCACATCGCGGCGACCAGGATCCGGCCGATGTACTTGCTGAATGCCGCGCGCAGCGGGAACGACTCCGGCGACGCCGCAGCGAACTCGGCGGTGTCGGGCAACTGGCTGCGGATCCACAGCCCGACCGGGCCGATCAGCAGCCCGAAGATGAACGGCACCCGCCAACCCCAGGAGTCCAGCGCGGCCGGGTCGAGGAAGCTGAACAGGAGCCAGCCGGCGAGCCCGGCGAGCAGCAACGACGCGCCCTGGGTCGCGACCTGCCAGCTCGCGTAGAACGCCTTGCGCGACCCGCTGTTCTCCGTCATGAAGGCCGTCGCCGAGCCGAACTCGCCGCCCGCGGAGAAGCCCTGCACCAGGCGGGAGATCAGCAACACCACGGGGGCGCCGATCCCGATCATCGCGTACGTCGGCGCGAAGGCCATGATCGCCACCCCGAGCGTCATCAGCCCGATGGTCAGGGTCAGGGCCGCCTTGCGGCCGTGCCGATCGCCGTAGTTGCCGATGATCACCGCGCCCAGCGGACGGATCAGATAGCTGACGCCGATGCCGAGGTACGCGCTGATCAGCTTGACGGTCTCGTCCTCGCCCGGGAAGAACAACCGAGCGATCACCGGGGCCATGAAGGCGTAGACGATGATGTCGAACCACTCCAGCACGTTGCCCAGGCTGGCGGCGACCACCGCCCGTCGGGCGCGGGCGGGATCGTAGGCGGTCGGTGCGGTGGTGCTCATCGGGTCTCCTCCCGGGCCGATTCCTCGGCAGACTCCCCGGACAATACCTTGATCAGCTTCTCGACGAAGCGTTCACAGGCCACGAGTTGGTCGAGCGCGACGTACTCGTTCGCGGCGTGCGCCTGCGCGATGTCGCCCGGACCGCAGACCACCGTCTCGATGCCGGAGCCGGCGAACTGCCCGGCCTCGGTGCCGTAGGTGACCTTCTCCTCGCTCGGGATCGCGCCCAATTGATCACCCAGCGCGATCGCCGCGGAGTCGCCGGGGGTCTCCAGGCCGGGCACCTTGGCCAGCACCTTCACCTCGATGCCGGCGGCGGGATTCTCCGCGCGCATCCGCTCGGCCAGCTCGTCGGCCTTGCCGCGGATCCGGTCGATGATCTCGTCGGGGTCGATCTCGGCGATGCCGCGGAACTCCAGCTCCACGAAGCATTCCTCGGGCACGGTGTTGGAGGCGATCCCGCCGCGGATCAGATTCACGCTGGCGGTGGAGTAGGCCAGCGGGTACGCCTCGTCGAACGGGCCGTCGGCTCGCCAGGCATCGGCGATCGAGCGGACGAAAGTGATCAACTCCGCGGCGTACTCGATCGCGTTCACCCCGGAGCTGGTCAGCGACGAATGCGCCGCCACCCCGGTGAACTCGACGCGGATCAGGTTGATCGACTTGTGCCCCCTGATCACCCGCATCGAGGTCGGCTCGCCGACGATCGCCGCGCGCGGTGCCAGGCCGAGGTCGGCGATCTGCTTGACGATCTCCTCCCCGCCGAGGCAGCCGACCTCCTCGTCATAGGTCAGGGCGAAATGAATCGGCTCGCGCAGCTCGGCGGCGACCATCTCGGGCAGGTAGGTCAGCCCGACCGCGGTGAAGCTCTTCATGTCGGCGGTCCCGCGGCCATAGACCCGGCCGTCGCGGACCTCGGGTACGAACGGGTCGGAGTCCCAGTCCTGGTCGTCGACCGGGACCACGTCGGTGTGCCCGGACAGCACGACGCCGCCAGCGGTGGTGCCATCGGCCGCCGGCACTGTGGCCACCAGATTGGCCTTGCTGCCGTCCGCGTTCGGGAACACGTGCGGTTCGATGCCGTGGCGCCGGAACTCCGCGCTCACCGTCTCGATCAGCGGAAGGTTGGAGTCTCGGCTGGTGGTGTCCATGCTGACCAGGCGTTCGATCCAGGGCAGCGACCTGGGTGTGTTGTCATCGCTCACGGGTCCATGTCAGCACGAGCCGCCCGGCCGCGCATGCCGCCCACCATGCGGATGGCACGGAAGTCTTGACATCCGACCATTGATACGGGAATCTCCCAGAAACCTCGCATTATCACGGGGATTCGCCATATTGGTCGGATCAGTCTGATCCAATCAGTGGCGGTCCACGGCAAAGGAGCCCCCCGGCCATGATGAAGCGCATCGTTGCAATCGTCGTCTCCGTGCTGTGTGCCGTGGTGGCCCTGCCACAGCTCGCCAGCGCCGAGCCCGTGCTGCCACCGGTGGTCGACGGCCGCACGGTCTCCTACGACGGTGACTCGATGATCATCGACGGCAAGCGGGAGTACATCTACGCCGCGGAGTATCACTACTTCCGCGACCCGAGTCCGGGGGTGTGGCGGGACAAGCTGGAGAAGGTGCGAGCGGGCGGTTACAACGCGGTGTCGCTCTACGTGGCCTGGAATCAGGTCTCGGCGCGGGCTGGGGAGTTCGACTGGTCAGGAGTCCGCGACCTCGGTGCGGTGATCGACTACGCAGGCGAGCTCGGCCTCTTCGTGATCGTTCGCCCCGGGCCGTTCATCGGCGCGGAGACGAGCGCGGGCGGCCTGCCCGGCTGGATCAAGGCCTCGGAGGACCCGGGCCGCGGCGCGACCCGGACCATGTTGGATGCCGGGCGGGAGTACTTGGCATCCGTCGACGAGATCATCGCACCCCGGCAGTGGCAGTTCGGCGGTCCGGTGATCGGCTACCAGGTCGACAACGAGTACTGCCGGGACAACCTGCAGCGCGAGCCCGACCGCGCGTACATGGCGGCGATGGTCGACCAGGTCACCGAGGACGGGATCACCGTGCCGCTGACCGCGAACAACTGCGGCACCTGGGACGACCTGGTCGACATCTCGGGCAAGGACACCTACCCGATCGGCTGGGACTGCAAGGCGCCCCAGGGTCGCGTCCCGGACCTCTTCGAGGACTTCTGGGACTACAAGCCGGGGACCCCGCGCTACATGGTCGAGTACCAGGGCGGGATGTTCGACTACTGGGGCGGTGGCGGGTACGCCAACTGCACCGAACGCTACGTCGACGGGAAGGCCGAGATCGCGCTGCGCAATGTCGCGCTTGCCAGCGGTTACACCATGCAGGGCATCTACATGGCGGTCGGGGGCACCAACTGGGGCTGGTCGGCCAGCCCGCCGCTCTACACCTCCTACGACTACGGCGCGGGCGTACCCGAGGATCGCGTACTGCCGGCCAAGTACTACGAGTCGAAGGCGCGGGCCTACTTCATGTCGACCTTCGAGCCACTGCGCCGGACCGACGCCGCGCCAGCCCCCGCGGTGACCGACGCGGACGTGCGGGTCGAGGCGCGCCGCAATCCCGAGACCGGCACCCAGTTCAACTTCGTGCACCACCGCGGCGACTGGAACGCCCGCGCCGACCGCTCCGTGCGGGTCACCGTGCCCACCCGAACGGGCGAGCGGACGATCCCGGCGGAGGGTACGCCGGAGTTGCGCGTCGGGCCGCGTGAGTCGCGCACGGTGCTCACCGACTACATCTTCGGTAGCGGCGACGGGGGCAATCCCGGAGCCGAACTGGCCTACACCACCTCGGACCTGATGGTCGATGCGCCCGGTCGTGGCCGGGGGCGGCTCGGCGTCCTGTACGGGACGAAGGGCGATGCCGGACAGACCGTGCTGCGTTACCGCGGCACCCGGCAGCCGAAGGTCTCGGTCGACGGCGGCGAGGTCAGCACCACCTGGGATCGGGCCACCGGCGAGCTGCGCCTGGACTACCGCCATGACGGCGTCGCCACGGTGACCATCGACGGCGGCGGCTATCGCGACCTGACCCTGGTCATCGCCGACAGCGAACGCGCGCAGCGCTTCTGGGTGCTGCCCGCCGACGACGGGCCCCTGGTGATCGAGGGCCCGGACCTGGTGCGCAGCGCGACGCTGTCCGCGGGGCGGCTCACACTGACCGGCGACACCACCGGCGCCGGCCGGACCGTCACGGCGCACGGGCGCGCCGCGAACGCCACGGCGATCACCTGGAACGGCGACGGCATCCGCGCCGGGGCTGAACTGCCGGCCCCCGCGGAGCTCACGTTGCCGGAGCTGACCGACTGGCGGCGCTCACCGGTCGACCCGCAGACCGCGCCGGGCTTCGACGACTCCGGTTGGGTCCGGGCGGACAGGACCACCACCAACTACCAGGTGGTGCCCCAGACGCCCGTGTCGCTGTACGCCGACGACTACGGCTTCCACACCGGCGACATCTTCTATCGCGGGCGCTTCAGCACCGACCGGATCCCGACCAGGCTCGACCTGACGGCCCACTTCTCCTCCGACGGATCGGGCGGGGACTACTCGGTCTGGCTCAACGGTGTCTTCCTGGGCAGCCATGGCACCACCGGTCAGCAGAACGCCGTCGAAAAGTCCTTCGCCATCCCGGCCGGGACGGTACGCCCGAATCGGCCGAACGTCCTCGCCATCCAGTTGCAGGGCCAGGGTCAGTACCAACTGACCATCCCCGGTCGCTGGAAGGTGCCGATCGGGATCAGCAAGGTCGCGCTCAGCGGCCGCTCCGGTGCGCTGAACCCGGCGATCGACTGGCGCCTGCAGGGCAATGCGGGCGGTGAGGATCATGCCGACCGAACGCGGGGACCGCTGAACAACGGCGGCCTGTGGGGCGAGCAGCAGGGTTGGGGTCTGCCCGGCTTCGACGACTCGGCCTGGCGGCCGGCACAGGTGCCGAACGACGACCAGCGCACCCCGGGCGTCACCTGGTACCGCACCACGGCCACTCTCGACGTACCGGACGGCCTCGATGCCTCGATCGGGTTGACGATCACCGAGCCGGGCGCCGGGGTGCACCGGCGAGCGCTGATCTTCGTCAACGGCTGGCAACTCGGACGCTATGTGGCCGACACCGGGCCGCAGCGTACCTTCCCGATCCCGCGGGGCATCCTGGACGAGAACGGGGAGAACACCATCGCCATCGCGTCGTGGAACACCGACGCGACGACCGGCGGGATCGGCGAGGTCTCCTTCACCGAACTCGGGCGCGCGAACAGCCCGCTGGAGGTGCCGCTGGTCGACAGCCCGGGGCGGTGATCCTCAGATCCCCAGCCGCAGCCAGCCCTCGCCGCGGGCGCGTACCCCCAGCGTGACCAGCCGCGCCACCAGGTAGCCCGCCCAGGCCGCCCACAGCCACGCGATCCCGGCGTCGAGCCCGGCGACGACGAGCGCCAGCGGCAGGTACGCCGCCAGCGCGCAGACGCCCGCCACCGCGAGGTAGCGCGCGTCACCGGCGCCGATCAGCACCCCGTCGAGCACGAACACCAGCCCGGCGACCGGCTGGGCCAGGGCCAACACGATGAGCGTCGCCCCGAGCAGCGCCTGGACCTGCGGGTCCGGCGTGAACAGGCCCGCCAGCGCCCCGCGTCCCAGCGCCAGCGCCGCCCCGAAGATCACGCCTGCGCCGGCGCCCCACCAGAGCAGGGTTCGCAGCAGCGCCCGCGCCCGAGCCGCATCGCCCGCGCCCAGGGTCTTGCCGACGATGGCCTGGGCCGCGATCGCCAGGGCGTCCAGCGCGAAGGCCAGGAAGATGAAGATGGCGCCGGTCACCTGATGGGCGGCCAGCGACGGCGCGCCGAACCGGGTCGCGATCACCGTGCCGATCACGGTGGCGGCCTGCAGGCTGAGCGTGCGCAGGAACAGCCAGCCGCCGGCCCGCGCCGCGACCAGCACCCGGACGGGATGCGGCCGGAGCGGGGCGCCGGCCCGGGCAGCGCCGCGCAGCACCACCCCGACCAGCACGAGTGCCCCGAGTGACTGCGCGATCACCGTGCCGAGCGCGGCGCCGGCGATGCCCAGGCCGGCGCCGTAGACCAGCGCGAAGTTCAGCCCGATGTTCGCGAGATTGATGGTCACCGCCACGTACAGCGGCGTCCGGGTGTCCTGCAGCCCGCGCAACACCCCGGTCGCCGCCAGGATCGCGAGCAGCGGCAGCAGCCCGAGCGAGGCGATCCGGAAGTAGGCGAGGCCCTGGTCCAGCACGGCGGCCGGTGGGGCGTACCAGCCGAGGACGGTACGCCCGGCCACCTGCGCGACCACGACCAGCGCGATCCCGAGCACTCCGGCCAGCACCAGCCCGTCGACACCGGCGCCGAGCGCCCCGGTCCGGTCGCCGGCGCCGAGCCGACGGGCGACGGTCGCGGTGGTGGCATAGGCGAGGAACACGCACAGGCCGACGGTGACGTTGAGCACGCTGCCGGCCAGGCCGAGCCCGGCGAGCTGGGTGGTGCCGAGGTGGCCGACGATCGCCGAGTCGGCCAGCAGCATCAGCGGCTCGGAGACGAGCGTCGCGAACGCCGGGATCGCCAGCGCGAGGATCTCCCGGCCGACGGGGCGCGGCGGCGTACCCGCGCGCGAGTTATCCACAGGGCTTTTCCACAGTGGGGATAACTACACCGGTGTGATTCAGGCCTGGCGGCGCGGCTTCGGGCCCTCCGGCTCGTCGCCGCCCTCACCGCGCGAAGGACGCGGCAGCGACGGCCGCGGCAGCTTGGGCAGCCGCCGCCCGCGCTGGCTCGGCGCGCTCGGCACCCAGTCCGGGTGGCTGGTGTCGAGGTCGAGCAGCTCGTCGTCGGGGTGCCCACCGGGCGTACCGCCCTCGGTCGCGGGCTTCAGGTCGCCGATCCGGCCGCGGGTGGCGCTGACCACGGCAACGCCGATGGCGGTGGTCAGCGGCATCGCCAAGATCACCGAGATTGCGCCGACCATCGTCGCGATGATCTCCATCGAGAACTGCTCCAGCCCGATCACGTCGAGCAGCGGCCGGTTGTAGACCACCAGCATCAGGTAGGTGGCGAGCGAGGCGCCGGTGGTCGCGAAGGCGATGGTGTAGACGGTCGAGGCGATGTGGTCGCGGCCGATCCGCATGGCGCGACTGAACAGCCGCTTGCCCTCGGGGTCGACGCTGGACAGCTCCCAGACCGCCGAGGCCTGGGTGATCGTCACGTCGTTCAGCACCCCGACCGAGGCGATGATGATCGCGCAGATCACCACCCCGGTGAGCTGCATGTCCGGCGCCGAGGCCCACAGCAGCGAGTCGTCCTCGCTGCCCACGCCGGTCAGGTGCGCCCAGGTGCTCGCCAGCCAGCCGAGGAACGTCGCCACATACATGCCGAACAGGGTGCCGAGCAGGGCCGTCGTCGTGCGGACGGAGAATCCGTGGGTGACATAGAGCACCACGAACAAGATCGCCGACCCGCCGAACAGCGCGACCAGCACCGGACTGGAGCCCGAGATCAGCGCCGGCAACATGAACTTCACGATGATGAACGCGGAGAACGCCAGCCCGACCAGGGCCAGCGCGCCGCGTTTGCGCGCGATCGCCACCAGCGCCACCGCGAACAGGAGCGCCATCGTGATCAGCGGCACCGTCCGTTCGAAGTCGGTGAACTGGTAGGACGCCGGGGCGCCCTCGATGGGCACGCGATAGACGGTGACGGTCTGCCCGACCGCGACCCCGGAGGAATAGACGGCCGGCTGCATGCTGATCTGGGTCTGCTGGCCTGCCTCGGGCCCGTCGAGCAGCTCGACGGTCAGATCGGCGGCCGGGCGCGGGTCGTTGGTGCCGTCGCTGCCGACCTGGCCCGAGCTGCTGATCTCGCGTACCTCGAGGATCCGCGCGCGCTGCACGCTGACATCGGCCTGGGAGTACGCCGTATTGCCCCGCAGGTGGTCGCTGACATTGCCGGGCCACATCACGATCAGTCCCACCAGCGTCCACAACGCGATCGGGATCAGCACCAGGATCATGATCCGGGTGGCCCGCCGCTGGCGCGCGATGTCCTCCTCGGACAGCGGTGCCGGGTCGTCGTGCAGCGCGATGTGCGAGTGCGCGGTCATGCCGCGGTTGCGTACTGGGTTCTCGCTCACGGGTTCGCCTAGTCTGAGTCGTCGTGACAGGTCATTCGGGTCGGGGGGCTCATCCGGACCCACGGCAAGATACCTCGCCGCGCCGCGATGCCCGACATCCGCGGCGCGCGGCCGCCTCCGGTCCGCGCCGCGCGCGCGGCACCGACGAGGGTACGCGCGGTGGGCGCGAGCTGCGGCCCGGTGGCGCCCCGCTGGCCCGTCCGATCACCATCGCCTGTGTGGTTCTGGCGCTCACCGTGCCGGTCGCGATGGCCGTGCGCGCCGCGACCCCGCAGGACCAGGCAACCATCGCGATCCCCGACGCCGTCGTCGAACCGACGCCGACGCCGTCGGTCACGCCGACCGTCGAGGTCGAGGAGGACGAGGGTCCGGAGCCGACCCCCGAGCAGCGGCAGGACCCGAAGAAGAAGGCCGAGCCGCCCAGGATCCCCGAGCGCGGGCCCGGCACCTGGCAGACGTCGAAGTTCGCCGCCGAGTCCGACCGCCGCGACGGGCGTACCGTCCGGGTCCGGGTCCGGGTGGAGAAGACCCTGCCGATCAAGGCCGACGATGCGGCCAAGGAGGCGGCGGAGATCCTGCACGACGACCGCAGCTGGCAGCGCTCGGAGAATCTTCGATTCGATTTCGTCGGGTCCGGCGAGAGCGCCGACCTGACGATCAACATCGCCACCCCCGCGACCACCGACAAGAACTGCCTACCGGCCCGCACCGGCGGCGAGCTGAGCTGCCGCAACGGGAACGAGGTCAATCTGAACGCCAAGCGCTGGCTGCTCGGGGCCCGGGCCTACGGCGATGACATGGAGAACTATCGGCGCTATCTGGTCAACCACGAGGTGGGGCACTTCCTCGGGCACGGCCACGAGGGCTGCCCGGCCGCCGGCGAGCGCGCCCCGCTGATGATGCAGCAGACCAAGGGCGTCGGGAAGTGCAAGCCCTACCCGTGGCCGAACTGACCCGCCGGATCCGCACCCCGGTCGACCTGGGGCAGGCGATCGGCCGGCTGCGCCGCGGTGCGGGCGATCCGACCCACCGGCGTGCGAGCGACGGCTGGTGGCGCGCCAGCCGGACGCCGGAGGGCCCGGCGCTGCTGCGGCTGCACCGCGAGGGGGAGGCGATCCTCGCGCGGGCATGGGGCAGCGGCGCCGACTGGGTGCTGGAGCAGGTGCCCGAGTTGCTCGGGCTGCACGACGATGCCGCCGGGTTCGAGCCGCGGCACCCGCTGCTGGTCGATCTGGCCCGCCGCAACCCGTGGCTGCGGATCGGGCGCACCCGGGCGGTGCTGGAGGCCTTCGCGCCGACGGTGATCGAGCAGAAGGTGACCGGCCGCGAGGCCTTCGGGGCCTTCCGGCGGCTGGTCCGGCGGTTCGGCGAGCCGGCGCCCGGCCCCGCGCGGGACCCGGCCTCGCCGGCGCACGGGATGTGCGTCCAGCCCGACGGCGCCGGGTGGGCCGCGATCCCGAGTTGGGAGTGGCTGCGGGCGATGGTGGACGGCAAGCGGTCGGCGGCGCTGGTCCGCGGGGCGCGCCGGGCCGCGGCGCTGGAGCGTACCCTCGAATCGGCCGACGCCGACGCCGACGCGGCGCTGCGCTCGCTGCCGGGGGTCGGCGCCTGGACCTCGGCGGAGGTCCGCGCGGTCGCCCACGGCGATCCCGATGCCTGGTCGGTCGGCGACTACCACGTGCCGCGGATGATCATCTTCGCGCTGACCGGTGAGGATCTGACCTCCGACGAGGTGGCCACCGAGCTGCTGGAGCCGTGGCGCGGCCACCGGCTTCGGGTGCAACTGTTGATCATGAGCGCCGGCCTGGGACCCGAGCGGCGCGGTCCGCGCCGCTCGCTGCCCACCCATCTGCCCCGCTGAGCCCTGCGGCAGGATGGCCCCCGGATTCGACGGCGAAAGGGACCGGATGAGCAGGGTACGCACGGAGCTGCGCGGCAACGCGTACTGGGTGATCTTCGACTCGCCCGAGAACCGCAACGCCCTGTCCGGGCAGTTGATCGCCGAGGCCCGCGAGGCGCTGGCCGGCGCGAGCGCCGAACCGGCCGCGCGCGCGGTGGTGCTCTCCCACACCGGCAACACCTTCTGCGCCGGTGTCGACCTGGCCGAGGCGCGCCGGGCGGCGCCGGAGGACCAGCCGGCGCGGCTGATGCTGCCGCTGATGCGCGACCTGATCACCCACGAGCTGCCGGTGATCGCCGCGGTGGACGGGCATGTGCGCGCCGGCGGTGTGGGGCTGGTCGGCGCCTGTGATCTTGCCGTCGCGACGGATGCGGCGAGCTTCGCGCTGACGGAGGTACGCCTCGGCCTGGCCGCGTCGGTGATCTCCGTCGTGGTGCTGCCGCGGCTGCGCGATCGCGATGCGGCCCGGCTGATGCTCGGCGGCGCCCGGCATGACACGGCGCAGATGGTGGAGATGGGCTTCCTGAACGCGCGGGTGGACGACCTCGGCGCGGCCGTCGACGAGTTGCTGGCCGAGCTGGTGAAGGGATCGCCGCAGGGGCTGCGGGAAACCAAGCGGACCCTGAACGCGGCGCTGCTCGCCGACTTCGACGCCCGGATCGACGGGCTGGCCGATCACTCGGAGTCGCTGTTCGTCAGCGAGGAGGCCCGGGAGGGGATGGCCGCCTTCCTCGCCAAGCGGCCGCCGCGCTGGGCGCAATGAGTGCGCCGGCGCGACCCCGTCGCCTGCCTCAGCGAACGGGGCAATGGTGCTCTCCGACGAACACGAGGCATTCCGGCGAAGTGTCGGAGCGTTCATCGAGCGGGAGTTCGCAGGCCGGAACATCCGACCGGCGTGCGGTTCGTTCAGTCGCTCACTGTGGCGGCGTCCGTGCCGACTTGAGTTCGCGCTCGCGTCGGCCGTAGAGCTCGGCGAGGATCCTCAGCCTGCGCACGGCCTTGAGCCCGCGCCAGCTGGCGAGGACCGCGCCGAGCCAGACGATCATGACCACGAGAATGGCCACAACCGTTGGCCAGGCCGATTGCTCGAACGACAACACGACGGCCCCGGCGACCCCTGCAATCAAGGCCGAGGGCACGGCCGACACTCTGATTTGCCACTCGAGCGCTGCGCCGCTTGAGATCTCGTCGATCTCGCCTTCGGCCCGCGCCTGCCAGTCCTGACACTGTCGCTCGGTCCGTAGTTGGGATGGGTTCGGGTAGTGGCTGATTCGGCCTTTGCGATCATGCTCGATCGCGATCGGCGCGTGCGGGTCCTTCGGTAGCCACGAAGGTACGTAGAGCACCGGCAGGTCGTTGTGCGCTTCGTCGTCACCTGACGTCGGGTGACGCGCGACCTGTTTCCGGGTGGTCCCTGCCGTCCACCGAGTCGAGCCGCTATCACTCGGCTGACGCTGCGCCCTGGTCGGCTTCATTCCTCGACCTTCCTCGCGCCGATCGGAGAGGCCAAACCCCGACCTCCTCGATCACGGCCCCGAATCCGCGGTCCGCGCCGGCGCGGGTTGCTGCCGCGACCGCGATACCGGCGCACGCTACCCGCACGCCGCAGTCTGCGCACCCACGCCGGGGTCGAAGCGCCTGGTCATGAGGGCCCGGGCCCTCAGATGAGCTGTTGCGGGGCCGGCTCGGCGGGCTCGTCCAGCGGGGTGGTCGAGCCGGGCAGCCGGAGCGTGAACTCGGCGCCGCCCTGCGCCGACCGGGAGGCCCGCACCCAGCCGCCGTGCCGGGCGACGGTCTGCGCGACGATCGACAGGCCGAGGCCGGTGCCGGGGGTGTTGCGCGCCGCATCGGCGCGATAGAACCGGTCGAAGACGTGCGGCAGGTCCTCCTCGGCGATGCCGGGGCCCTCGTCGGCGATGCGTAGTTGATCACCGTCCAGGTAGACCCGCACGGTGCCGCCCGGCGGGGAGAACTTCACCGCATTGTCGAGCAGGTTGGTCACCGCCCGCTCCAGGGTGTCCGGCTCGCCGATCAGGTAGAGCGGATTCAGCTCGACATCGAAGTGCAGCCCGGGGCCGCGTCGGCGTACCCGCTCCAGGGCGTGGGTGACGATGTCGCGCAGGTCGATCTCCTCGCGCGTGGGCTCGATCCGGTCCTCGCGGGCGAGCTGTACCAGGTCCTGGATCAAAGTGGTGAACTCGGCAAGCTGGGCGGAGATGTCGCCGAGGATCTCCTCGCGTGCGGAGTCGGGCAGCATGTGGGATCGCTGGTCGGCGACGAGCAGTTCGATATTGGTCCGCAACGAGGTGAGCGGCGTCCGCAGTTCGTGGCCCGCGTCGGCGATCAGGCGGCGCTGCCGCGCGCGAGAACTGCCGAGGGAGTACAGCATCGTGTTGAACGAGCGCGTCAGCCGGGACAGTTCGTCGTCGCCGTGCACCTCGATCGGGTCGAGGGCGTCGGTCCGGGTGATCCGGGTGACCGCTGCCGACAGCTCGCGCAGCGGCCGCAGGGTGGATCGGGCGACCAGCGCGCCGACCACCGCGGCGGCCAGCGCCAGCAGCGCGCCGACCAGAATCACCGTGATCAACAAGGTGGCCAGCGCGCTGGTGGTCGGCCCCAGGTCGCGGCCGATCACCAGGGCATACGGGTGGCCGTTGACCTGCATCGGGACGGCCACGATCCGGTAGGGCGTACCGTCATCGGCCCGGCCGGTACGCGCCGAGGAACCCTCCTGCAGGCGCGCCACGGCCAGCTCGGGCGTGCCCCACTGCAGGGTGCGCGGGGCGCTCTGGATGGTGATCGGCTGCCGGTCCGCACCGACCACGACGAGCGTGACGTTGACGGCGTTCAGCGCCTCGGCGTTCAGCCCGCCCATGGTGTTCAGATCGGCGGCGACCGTGCGCGAGGCCGTGGTGGCGACGGAGATCAGCTCGCGGTCGAGCTGGTCGAACAGGACGAGCCGGGTGACGAAGTACGCCGAGAGGCCGGCGATCCAGACGCCCGCCGCCACCACGATGGTGGTCAGCCAGGTGATCCGGCGGGGGAGCGACGGGGCCCCGAAGATCCGGCGCAGCAGCCGCATCGGGTTCAGGAGTTGGTCTCGCGCAGGACGTAGCCGACGCCCCGCACGGTGTGGATCAGGCGCTCCTCGCCCTCGGCCTCGGTCTTGCGGCGCAGGTAGCCGATGTAGACCTCCAGCGAGTTCGCCGTGGTCGGGAAGTCGAAGCCCCACACCTCGTTCAGCAGCCAGGACCGCTCCAGCACCCGGCGCGGATTGCGCAGGAAGGTCTCCAGCAGCGCGAACTCCGTGCGGGTCAGGTTGATGTGCCGTCCGGCGCGCAACACCTCGCGGGTGTGCACATTGAGGCTGAGGTCGGCAAAGGTCAGGGTCTCCTTGTCCTCCTCGCTCTCCTCGCCCGCGCCCGCCCGCCGGACCAGCGCCCGCAGCCGGGCCAGCAGCTCGTCGAGGCTGAACGGCTTGGCCATGTAGTCGTCGCCGCCGGCGTCCAACCCGTCGACACGGTCGTTCACGGCATCGCGCGCCGTGAGCACCAGGATCGGCACGTCATTGCCCATCTGGCGCAGCATCCGGGTGGCCTCCAGGCCGTCCAGCCGGGGCATCATCACGTCCATGATCACCGCATCGGGACGGTCGGCGGACAGGCTGGCCAGCGCCTCGACACCGTCGGAGGCGGTGCTCACCTCATAGCCGTTGTACTGCAACGACCGGGCGAGCGAATCGCGTACCGCCTGATCGTCGTCCACCACCAGGATCTGCATGGCGGACAGTGTGTCACGACCGCGCCCGGTCGCTGGCATG
Organism: Naumannella huperziae; assembly: GCF_054073625.1. NCBI lineage: Bacteria > Bacillati > Actinomycetota > Actinomycetes > Propionibacteriales > Propionibacteriaceae > Naumannella > Naumannella huperziae. Next base: position 755,109 of record NZ_JBSXPH010000001.1, read on the forward strand.
TCGCGCCGCGCCCTGACGTTCGTCACGTCGTCGCGATGAGGCGTACCCGCAAGCCCGTGATCACCAACACTGCCCGCGGCGCCGACCGGCCGATTGGATGGTGTGGACCGCAAGCGATCAGAAGGAGAAGGAAATGCTCGACGCGATCAGAGGCTTCGCCGAGACGACGCCCGAGGCGGTGCAGTGGCTGGCCGTGATCGCGGTCAGCGCGATCCCGTTCGTGGAGTCCTATTTCGGTTCGGTGATCGGAGTGGTGATCGGACTGCCGCCCGTCGTGGCGATCGGCGCCGCGGTGGTCGGCAACTTCATCAGCATGGCGGTGCTGGTGCTGGGCGCCGCGAAGGTGCGTGGCGCGGTCCGCGGCGGACGGACGGAGACCACGCCGAAGCGGGCCCGGCTGAAGCGGATGTTCGACCGGTTCGGGGTGCCGGGGGTGAGCCTGCTCGGGCAGACCGTGCTGCCGAGTCAGATCACCTCGATGGCGATGGTCTCCTTCGGCGCCTCGCGGGATCAGGTCCTGATCTGGCAGACCATCTCCATCGTGCTCTGGGGCATCGTCTTCGGCACGCTGGCCACCTTCGGGATCAATCTGCTCGGCATGCGGTGACGATGCCGGGCATCGCCGCCTCGATCGTGGCGAGGGTGCTCTCGAAGCCGTCCTGACCGCCGTACCAGGGGTCGGGTACGCCGGAGCCCGGCTCGGCGGCCGGGTCGAAGTCGGTGAGCAGCCGGCCCTTGTCGCCGAGCGGCTCGCCGAGGATGCGGGCCATCCGGTCGAGGTGGATGTCCTCCATGGCGATGACCAGGTCGGCGTCGCGGATCTCCGCGGCGTCGATCTGGTGTGCGGTGTGGTCGTCGACGGGGTAGTCGTGCTCGCGCAGTGTCCGGGCCGCGCGGGGGTCGATGGGATTGCCCAGTTCCTCCGCGCTGACCCCGGCCGAGCTGATCGCGATGTCGACGCCGGCGTCGTCGGCGTACCTCCGGGCGACCTGGGCCGCCATCGGCGAGCGGCAGATATTGCCCCAGCAGACGAAGATCACATGCGGTCGTGTCACGCTCCGGGAGCCTACCGAGCGTGCGTACCGACGTTTGCGTCAATAGTGACGCAAACGTCGGTACGCACGATCTGCCCTGTGGACAACCCTCGGCTCGGCGAGCGGAGCGGGGTGACGCCCCGACAGGCTGGTGGCATGAATCGCGCCACCCGCCGCCGGCTCGCCGCCGAGCTGGCGGACGATCACGATGGGGTGGTCCATCGGCGGGCGCTGCTTGCGGCCGGCGTCGGCCGCCACGAGCTGCGCACCGAGCTGCGATGCGGCTACTGGAGCGCCGTCGGTCGCAACACCATCTCCCCCGACGGCAGCGAGCTGCGCGGCCGCGCCCCGCTCTGGCGCGCCGTATGGGAGGCCGGTCCGCGAGCCATCCTCGACGGGGCCGCAGCCCTGATCGGTGCCGGGATGAGGCAGTTCGACGCCTCGGTGATCGACGTGTGGGTGCCGCCGAATGCCCGCGCACACCGCGGGCCGGGTGTCCGGCTGCATCGCCGTCGCATCCGAGGCGCCCTGGACGGTGCCGGCGTCCCGCGGCTGGCGCGCGAACTGGCTGTGCTCAATGCCGCGCGGTGGGCCGTCTCGGACACTCAGGCCGCGCTGCTGGTCTGCCTGCCGGTCCAGCAACGGCTGATCCACCCGGAGGCGCTGCTCGCCGCCTGGCTCGAATCCGGCAGGCGGCCGATGCGGCTCGACCTGATCATCACCACGGTCTGCGCCGGCGCCGAGTCGCTGGGCGAGCTCGACTTCGCCCGGTTGTGCGTTCGTGCCGGGCTGCCGGCCCCGAGCCGGCAGGTGCCGCGCGCGGGGCCTCGCGGCGCGGTCTACCTCGACTGCCATTTCGACGAGCACAACCTTGTGGTCGAGATCGACGGCGCCCAGCACGGCTGGGGCCTCAATCCACTGCAGGATCAGCTGCGCAGCAACGAGCTGGTGCTGCAGTCCGACCGCGTGCTCCGGATTCCCCTGCTCGGGCTGCGGCTGGACCCGGCGCCGTGGCTGGAACAGGTGCGTCGGGCCCTCGACCTGCGCGAGGCGAGCTGAGGGCAGATCGTGCGTCCCGACGTTTGCGTCACTATTGACGCAAACGTCGGTACGCACGATGCCTCAGGCGCCGATGGTGCCCGGGGCGGGCTGATAGTCGCCGATGAACTCGTTCGCGGGTACGCCCGCCGCGCGCAGTTCCAGGCTCGGCACCTGCACGCCGTCGAGCTGTTCGCGGATGATGTCGGCATGCCCGGCGTGCCGGGCAATCTCTTCGATCAGATGCACCAGGTAGAAGCGCTGCCGGATGGGCCGGGCGTCGAGGATGCCGAACCAGGGCGCCGGTGCATCGTGGGTCGGCTGATCGGGATCGCTGGCGAGGATTGCCTCCCGCAGCTCGCCGCGCGCCGCGGCAAGCTCGGCCAGGATGCCCGCGGTGGTCTCCTCGGGGCCGACCACGAACTGCTCCTCATGCGCGGCGATCTGGTCCGCGGTGATCTCTTCGGTCGGGGCGCCGTCCCGAATCCGGCCGGGAGCCGTGCGGACGATCGCCGTGATGTGCTTGGCGATCCCGCCAATCGACAGCCCGCTGCGCAGCGGCGTCTCCCGGGCCTGATCCTCGGTGAGCCCGGTCGCCGCCGCGGCAATCGCGTCGAGCTGGCTGTCCACATAGTTGGCGAGCCCGGTGACCTCGTCGTGTTCGGCCGGTGCGTACATGTCTGTCCTCCTGGTTGTGCCGTGACCTGCACCGACACCCTGACCCCCTATCCGGACAGCTTCGGTCCGCACGAGGCCGGCGCCGGTGGGTGGACAATGGACCCGACGAGACGGCGCGACGACGACGCCAGATTCTGTTATGAATACGTCGAGTCGCGACGAAAGGTGGTGTCAGATGGACTGGGGGCGGAATTATCTACTGGTCGACCCGGAGCATTTCCGGATCGACTACCGGATCAACCCGTACATGGATCCGACCCAGCAGCCTGACCTCGCCCGGGCTCGCGCCCAGTGGCAGTCGCTGATCGAGGCGATCGATGCCGCCGGCGGCTCCGTCGAGGTGCTCGACCAGAGCCCCGACTGCCCCGACATGGTCTATGCGATGAACCTCGCGCAGGTCTGGACCCGCGCCGGCCAGCGGCACGCCCTGCTCAGCCACATGCGCTACCCGCAGCGCCGCCTGGAGACCCCGGCCGTCGCCGAGTGGCTGACCGAGCACGGCTACCAACTGCACTGGATCGGTACGCCGGAGCTCGCCGACACCACCCAGCTCGATACCGACGGTTCCCCCGCGCCGCACTTCGAGTCGGGCGACGCGTTCTGGTGGCGGGACGAGTTGATCATCGGCCACGGGCCGCGCAGCCAGGCCGCGGCCGTCGACCGGGTCGGCGCGATCATGGGCGTACCCACCGTCGGCATCGCGATCACCCACCCGGCGATGTTCCACCTCGATCTTTCCTTCTGCCCGCTGACCGAGACCGCCGCGCTGGTCTGCCCGGGGGCCTTCGATCCGGCCGACGCCGACGCGCTCCTGGCCCGCGTACCCGATCCGATCACCCTCGGCGTGGACGAGGCACTGGATTTCGCCGCCAACTGCATCGTGGTCGGCGACACCGTGCTCGGGCCCAGACTGGACGATCGGTTGATCAAGGAGCTCGACAGTCGCGGCCTGCGCCATGTCGCGCTCGACCTGTCGGAGTTCCAGCTCTCCGGCGGCTCGGCGCGCTGCCTGAGCAACCCGCTGGACATCACCTTCCCCTGATCACCACCGACCCGATGATCACGAATCGATGATCACGAATCGATGATCACCGGCCCACCCGGCGCAGCCACCACATCCCGACGATCGGCAGCACCAGCGGAATGAACAGATAGCCCATCCCGAACCGGGACCACACCGTGTCGCGGGCGAACAGCTCGGGGTGGGTCAGGCTGGCAATGCCGATGGTCAGCACGCCGATCAGCTCGACGGTGATGGTCAGCCAGGAGATCAGGTACGCCAACCGCCCGCGCCTGGCCAGCGCGACCGTGGCGACCAGGTAGATCACCCCGGAGAATGCCGACAGCCCATAGGCCAGCGGTGCCTCGCCGCCGCGGGTGATCAACTGCACCGCCGAGCGCGCGGTCGCGGCGAGCGCGAAGATCGCATAGACGGCGATCAGCGCGCGGCCGAATCCGGACGAGCGCTCGGGGTGGGGCGCGGGTTGGCTCACCGGCCCAGCCTAGGTGCGCGGCGCTACGCTGCGGCGGTGCTCGTCCTGCCGTACGCCCTGGGTGTCGTCGCGCTGCTGCTCGCGCTGTTCGCCGGGTACCACGCCTGGCGCGAGCTGCGGGTCAGCAATCTGCTGATCTACGGCATCGGGCTGCTGGAGCTGGGCGTCCTCGTCCAGCTCGGCGTGTTCGCCGCCGCGCTCGTCGCCACCGGCCGCGTGGTCGACGGGCCGGTGCTCGTGGCGTACCTGATTGCCGCCGTGGTCGTGCCCCCGGCCGCCACGATCTGGGGCATCGCCGACGCCTCGCGCTGGGGCCCCGGCGTGCTCGCCATCGGTCTGGTCGCCGTCGCGGTGCTCTGCCTGCGCGTCGCGTCGATCTGGTCAGCGGTGCCGGCCGCCGGCGGCTGAGGGGCGCGCCGGATATCCGGTTGACCTCGACGACGGTTGAGGGAGCAGGATGGCAGACGTTCCCGCGCTCACCCGAAGGAGATCCATGTCGTCCGACCCGGCCCGCCCGCTCGGCGAGCAGGACGTCCTGGCGCCACCGCCGCGCGGCCGCCGGCACAACTGGACCTCGATGTGGCGGTTCCGTCGGGCGATCGTGCCGTGGCGCGGCCGGTTCGCGATCAGCTACCTGGCCACCCTGGGCGCCGTGCTCGCCACGCTGGCCATTCCGCTGCTCACCCGCTGGGTGATCGACGGCCCGGTCGCGCGTTCGGACTACATCGGCCTGTACGCCCTCGGCGCACTCGTCCTCGCGCTGGGCATCGTCGAGCCGCTGCTGCTGTTCCTGCGCCGCTGGCTCGCCTCTCGCGCGGGCCTGGCCACGGAGAACCGGATCCGCACCACGCTCTATCACCGGCTGCAGCGGTTGCCGATGAGCTTCCACGGCCAGTGGGAATCCGGCCAGTTGTTGTCCCGGATCATGACCGACCTCGGCTACCTGCGCCGCTTCCTCGGCTTCGGCCTCAACTTCCTGGTGGTCAACATCGTCCAGATCGCCATCGTGGTGATCTTGCTGATCCAGCTCTACTGGCCGCTCGGCATCATCGTGGCCATCTCGGTCGTCCCGATCGTCTGGCTCTGCCTGCACATGGAGCGCCAGTACACCCGGCTGTCCCGGCAGGTCCAGGACCAGACCGGCGATGTGGCCTCCTCGATCGAGGAGGGTGTGCATGGGCTGCGGGTGATCAAGGCCTTCGGCCGCAATGCGTACGCGTTCGACAAGATGAACCGCCGCGCCACCCTGCTCTACGAGACCTCCGTCGCCCGCACCAGGCTGTCCGCCCGGTTCTGGACCTTCCTCGAGGTGATCCCCACCCTGACGCTGATCATCGTGCTCGGGATCGGCGCGTACGCCGCGGCGACCGGCGCGGTCACGCTCGGTACGCTGATCGCCTTCGTCACCTTGCTGCTGTCGCTGATCTGGCCGGTCGCGGCCCTGGGCTTCCTGCTGGCGATGGCGCAGGAGACCTTCACCGCCGCGGACCGGGTGGCCGAGATCCTCGACACCGAGAACCTGATCACCGACGGCCCGCGGGAGCTGACCGCTGCCGCCGGTCGGGTCGAGTTGCGCGATGTCGCCTTCCGCTTCCCCGACGGCGATGTCGACGTCCTGGACGGCGTGGACCTGGTCGTCGAGCCCGGCGAGACCCTCGCGCTGGTCGGCGGTACCGGCTCGGGCAAGACCACGCTGACCGCCCTGATCCCGCGGCTGCTCGATGTCACCGGCGGGCAGGTGCTGCTCGACGGCGTCGACGTCCGGGACCTGCGGCTGGACAATCTGCGCACGCTGGTGGCGACCGCCTTCGAGGACCCGACCCTGTTCTCGATGTCGGCCCGGGAGAACCTGACGCTGGGCCGGCCCGACGCCACCGAGGCCGAGATCGACGCGGCGCTCGACCTCGCCCAGGCCGGCTTCGTGCGCGACCTGCCGTGGGGCCTCGACACCCGGATCGGGGAGCAGGGGATGAGCCTGTCCGGCGGCCAGCGGCAACGGCTGGCACTGGCCCGCGCGGTGCTTGCCCGGCCCGCCGTGCTGGTCCTCGACGACACCCTGTCCGCCCTCGACATCCACACCGAGGCGCTGGTCGAGGAGGCGCTGCGTACCGTGCTCGGGCGGGGGCGTACCACCGGCATCATCGTCGCCCACCGGGCCTCCACCGTCCTGCTCGCCGATCGGGTCGCGCTGCTGCAGGAGGGCCGGATCGCCGCCGTCGGTACGCATGCGGAGCTGCTGGCCGGCGTACCCGCCTATCGCGAACTGCTGTCCGCGGAGTTCGACTGCGAGGCCGAGCTGGACGAGTTGGAGGCCGCCCGATGACGGTCGAGACCACCGACGCCTGGCGCGGCGTCGCCGCCGAGGGAGCGCAGGACATCACCGAGGCCGGCTCCGTCTTCCTGCGCCGGCGCAGCCGGCGACTGCTCGGCGAGCTGCTGCGCCCCTACCGCCGGATCGCCTGGCTGCTGCTGCTCGCCGTGCTGATCGAGAATGCCGCCCGGCTGTCCATCCCCTGGTTGGTCCAGCGCGGGATCGACCTCGGCATCCCGCCGCTGGCCGAGAGCGGCTCGCCGACCGTGCTGATCGAGATCATCGCGGTGATGGTGGTCGCGGTGATCTGCCAGGCGCTCGCGCGGATCTGGTTCCTGCGCGAGTCCGGCCGGATCGGCCAGCGGATCTTGTTGACCATCCGGCGCCGGCTGTTCGGGCACTTCCAGAAGCTCGATGTGGCGTTCCATGATCGCTACACCTCCGGGCGGGTGGTCTCGCGGCTGACCAGCGATGTCGAGGCCATCGCGGAGATGGTCAATGCGGGCGTCGACTCGTTGATCACCGCGGTGCTGACCATGGTCGGCGTCGGTGTGTTGTTGCTCGTCCTCGACTTCGAGCTCGGTCTGATCTGCCTGCTCACGTTCGTCCCGTTGATGCTGCTGGTCCGCTGGTTCGCGCGGCAGAGCTCCCGGATCTATCGCCGGGTACGCGAGCTGTCGGCCCTGGTCATCGTGCAGTTCGTGGAGTCGATGACGGGCATCCGCGCCGTCCAGGCGTACCGCCGGCAGGGCCGCAACGACGAGATCTTCTCCGGGCTGTCCCGCCGGTACGCCGATGCGAACCTCGACGCCTTCCGGCTGGTCGCGATCTTCATGCCGGCCGTCGGGCTGGTCGGGAACCTGGCGATCTGCGCCGTCGTGGTGTTCGGCGGCGCGCAGGTGCTCGAGCGCGAGATCTCCCTCGGCGTGCTCGCGGCCTTCCTGCTCTATCTGCGGATGTTCTTCGCGCCGATGCAGGAGATCAGCCAGTTCTACAACACCTTCCAGTCCGCGATCTCGGCGCTGGAGAAGTTGTCCGGGGTGCTGGAGGAGCGCCCGGGCGTGGCCGAGCCGGCCGATCCGGTACGCCCCGCCGCCGCCCGCGGCGAGCTGCGCCTGGATCACGTCGGCTTCTCCTATGTCGACGGCGTACCCGTGCTGCCCGACCTCGACCTGACCATCCCCGCCGGACAGACCGTCGCCCTGGTCGGCACGACCGGCGCGGGCAAGACGACGATCGCGAAGCTGTTCGCGCGGTTCTACGACCCGACCAGCGGGCGGGTGCTGCTGGACGGTGTGGACGTGCGCGGGCTCGCCGACGACGAGCTGCGCGAGCGGGTGCTGCTGGTCACCCAGGAGAACTTCATGTTCGAGGGGACGATCGGCGACAACATCGCCTTCGGCCGGCCCGGGGCATCGGCGGAGGAGATCCGCGCGGCCGCGCGCGCCGTCGGGGTGGACGCGTTCATCGATTCGCTGCCCGACGGGTACGCCACCGACGTCGGCAAGCGCGGCGGCCGACTGTCGGCCGGGCAGCGGCAACTGATCGCGTTCGCCCGGGCGTTCCTGGCCGATCCGGCGGTGCTGATCCTCGACGAGGCGACGTCGAGCCTGGACATTCCCAGCGAGCGGTTGGTCCAGCGGGCCCTGCGTACCGTGCTGGCCGACCGGACCGCGGTGATCATCGCGCACCGGTTGAGTACCGTCGAGATCGCCGATCGGGTGCTGGTGCTGGAGCACGGCCAGGTGTTGGAGGACGGCAGCCCGGCGGAGTTGATGAACCGGCGCGACGGGCGCTACGCCCGGCTGTACGAGGCGTGGGCGGGCTCGTTGGCGTGACTCGCCGGGGTAACCGTCTCGCATGTTGGAGTGATTTTCTCGCAGTGTTGGGGTGACACGATGGGTGGGTGATCGGACGCTGAGCCAGTGCTGGCGCGGGTCAGCGGCGGGTAGCCCCGGGCCCGGGCGGTGTCCGGAGGGGGCGCCCGGGGTTGCGCAAACATATGAATTCTCTAAGGTTCCCGTCAGGGCTTGATGGGAGCCCTGTCCGATTCTTCGACAACGTGGGGAAGAGAACACACATGACCAAGACCTTTGCGCGGCGCTCCGCCGCCGGGCTCGCCGGCGTGGCGCTGGCCGCCTCGGGCCTTGCCTTCTACGGCTTCGCCGGCACCGCCTCGGCAGATCCCAGTGACGTCACCGTTGCTAACGCCGTCTTCGACCCGGAGCGGGTCAAGGTGGGCGAGTCGTTCACCGCTACCTGGGAAGTCACCGTTGCTGACGGTGTCGAGGCCAGCACGCCGATCACGCTGAACCTGTCCGACGCGCAGAACCTCGAGTGCGACCCGCTGACGCGCAGCCTGCCCACCGGCACCACCGGCACCAAGTCGGTCTCCGTGACCTGCACGCCGAAGACCGACGACAACGCCCAGATTCACTACTCGTTCGTCTACGAGGGCACCGAGATCCACCAGGGCAACTTCGGATTCGATCCGGACCCGGTGGATCCGAGCTCGTCGCCGACCCCCGAGCCGTCCTCGCCGACCACCGAGCCGTCCTCGCCGACCACCGAGCCGACGACCACGACGCCGCCGAGCAGCACGGCGACCCCGTCGCCGTCGGCGACCCCCACGGTCAAGGCGCCGAAGGTCGAGGTCAAGCAGGGCACCTTCAACCCGACCCGCGCCAAGGTGGTGGCCGGTGGCAAGTTCACCTTCACCAAGCAGGTCGTGATCTCCGACGGCCCGCTGACCGATGACCTGGTCATCAAGCTGTCGGACTACAAGAACCTCAAGTGCGAGCCGACCGAGGACAAGCTCGCCGCGGGGACCAAGCCCGGCACCTACGAGTTCGTCTTCAACTGCCAGTTCGTGAAGGACGGCGAGCAGGCCCAGGCCACCTACACGATCAGCGGTGACGACATCAAGACGATCACCTCGCAGTTCGGCTACGGCTCGCTCGACACCGACGACGATTCGGACAAGGGCAACGGCAAGTCCGACAAGGGCACCAGCACCAAGGGCGGCCTGGCCGACACCGGTGCTCCGGCGCTCGGCGTCGTGCTCGCCGGTGGCGTCGCCGCCGCCACCGCCGGCGGCCTGATGCTGCGCCGTCGCAACAAGTGATCGCAGGCTGATCACCCGGGTACAGTGATCTGACCCCACGAGAAGGCGGGTCCGGCTTCGGCCGGGCCCGCCTTTCGCGTACCCGAGCTGAGGACGGTTCGCCGACAAAGGCACCGCCGGGGTCTTCCGGGGAGCCTGTGAATTGTCTATGGTCAGCGTGGGACGGGTCCCGCCGCCCGCTGACCCCAGGGGATCTGACATGACGAATCTCTTCGCCCGCCGTGCCGCCGCCGGCCTCGCCGCGATCGCTCTCGCGGGCTCCGGTCTCGCTTTCGGCAGCGCCGGCTGGGCCAGCGCCGACGACTCGACCGCCAAGACGGAGACCGCCACCAGCGCGCAGGCCGAGAAGGAGGCCGCGGCGAAGGCGAAGGCCAAGAAGGAGGCCGCCGCGAAGGCCAAGGCGAAGAAGGAGGCCGCGGCGAAGGCGAAGGCGAAGAAGGAGGCTGCGGCGAAGGCGAAGGCCGAGGAGGAAGCGGCGGCCAAGGCCAAGGCCAAGAAGGAGGCGGCGGCAAAGAAGCAGGCCGACGCCGACCAGGCACAGGCCGCCCAGGCCGATGCCACCGCGAAGGCGGAGCAGGAGGCTGCGGCGAAGGCGAAGGCCGAGGAGGAAGCGGCGGCCAAGGCCAAGGCCGAGCAGGAGGCCGCGGCCAAGGCGAAGGCCGACAAGGAGGCTGCGGCCAAGGCCAAGGCCGAGCAGGAGGCCGCGGCCAAGGCGAAGGCCGAGCAGGCAGCGCCGCCGGAGGTCACCGCGGGCGAGCCGTCGGCCAGCCCGACCGACGTCGCCAAGGCGGGGCAGAAGGTGGTCATCACCTTCCCGTTCACGGTGGGCGACGGCGATTTCAGCGACCCGCCCACCCTGCATGCCGTGGTGACCGACCTGCAGAACCTGACCTGCGAGCCGGCCTCGGCCACGAAGCGGGTGGACTCCGCCGGCACGTACGCGTTGACGATCACCTGCACGATCACCGAGGACGACAAGGCGACCTCCGTTCGATTCGCGAGCGAGGTCAGCGGAGACGAGCTGATGTCCGGCGCGCTCCCGATCGCCGACCCGACGCAACTGGACATCACCGCGGGCGATCCGACGATCGACCCGTCCCGGCTGCCGCTGCAGGCGGGTGCGACGTTCCGGCTCGGCTTCCCGTTCGAGGTCTCGGGTCGTGACGCCGAGGGCTTCACGGTCGCGGTCGAACTGAGCGACACCGACAACGTCCGCTGCGAGCCCGAAAGCCCGAGCCAGACCGATCCCAAGCTCGGCAAGCACACCCTGACCATCGACTGCACGCTGCTGCGGGACAACACGAAGGCGCGCGGCAAGTACCGGATGGTCGCCCGCGGCGGGAGCGACCCGATCGTCCTCGCCACCGGCAGCTTCGCCGTTGGTGAGCCGGTCGACGACGGCAACACCCCGCCGCCCGCGCCGAAGCCGGTCGTCAAGGTGGGCGAGGGCACGTTCAACCCGAAGCAGGCTGTCGTCAGGAAGGGCGGGAAGTTCACCTTCACCAAGACCGTGACGATCAGCAAGGCCCCGCTCACCGAGGACCTGGTGATGAAGCTCTCGGACTTCCGCAACCTGGTCTGCGAACCCGCCGGGGCGAAGCTGCCGAAGGGCACCAAGCCGGGCACCTACGAGCTCGTGTTCAACTGCCGGTTCGCCAAGGACGGGACCCGCGCCAAGGCCACCTACACGATCACCGGCAACGGCGTGAAGGAGAAGGCCGAGTTCGGCTTCGGCGATCTCTCCGACAAGCCCGACAAGCCCGCCAAGCCACACAAGAACAACGATGCTGCGGGCCGGCACGACGATCGCTACACCGACACCAGCGGCGGCCTCGCCGACACCGGCGCCCCGGCGCTCGGCGTGGTCCTGGCCGGCGCCCTGACGGCGCTGACCGCCGGCGTGCTGGTGCTGCGGCGCCGCGTCTCCTGACCGATCGACCGAGCGGGCCCGGCTTCGTGCCGGGCCCGCTTCGCGTGTGCCCGTCGGATCGGGGTGAGCGCACCGATCTGGCGCTGAGCCGCGGTCCTCGTTCCGGAAACCGCGTCATTGCGGGGCGCCGATCCGGTCGGCCGATGTTCCCGGTCAGAAAGGTGCGGGAGCCGCCTCAACCCTCAAGCGTTACGTGAGCCTGAGGTGATTTATGAGGTTGATGTGAAGCATGTGATTTGGCTGTCGAGCCCGCCATGGCGCGCCGTGCCGCGGTCTCGGGACGACTCCGGCGCTGTCAACCCCATCGAGGCGCGCTTCACAGCGGCCGACCCGCCTGCCTAATCTCGCGCCCGGCGTCACCTCCGGGCGCCGGACCCGACTTCCCAGGGAGCAGAGATGACCGCGTCCCGCACGAACCTGCGGCTGGCGTCCGCCGCCGTGGCCGGCATGGCGCTGATGACGACATCGCTGGCCGCCGTCGTGATTCCCGGTCTGGCGAGTGCCGACCAGAACGGGCCGAAGCAGGCGTCCGCGAGCGCGAGCAGCACCGCGCAGCCGAAGGCGGATCGGTCCGCGGACAGCACCCGTGCGCCGAAGGCCAGCACCGCGCCGAAGGCGAGCACCGCGACCAGCTCCGGCTCGAACGACGACTCGGGCCCGAGCGCGAGCCCGCGGGTCACCACGACCAACGCGCCGGGCTCGACCGCCTCCTTCGGGCCGACCCAGGAGTGGGACGTCCTCGACCCGCGATTCAACAAGAACAAGCTCAATCTGCTGGCCGGCGAGACCTTCGTTGTCTACGCCGATGTGCTGCACTCCCAGCCGCTGGAACAGGACCTGTCGATCCGCGTCGACAAGCTCGTCAACCTCAAGTGCGAGCCGAAGAACGAGACCGCCGAGGCGGGCGCGGACTCCGGTCTGGAGACGTTCGCGGTGGAGTGCATGATCACCAAGGGCAACAGCCGGGTGAGCGGCTACTACCAGCTCGTCCAGGCCGACGGCACCGTGATCGGCGAGGGTGTCTTCGCCGCCAGCCCGAACGCCGACCCGAGCAACCCGAGCGCGTCCAGCACGGCGGCCACGCCGGGCGGCACCAGCGACAACAAGCCGACCGCGTCGCCGACCAGCACCACCAGCAAGCCGGCGTCCACCGCGGGCGCGAAGTCGGAGATCGCGATCGCCAAGGCCCGCTTCGAGCCGGCCAGCTTCCCGCTGCGGGTCGGGCAGAAGTTCGTGGTGAACAAGGACGTCACGATCTCCGGCGTACCGCTGCACAGTGCGCTGACCATGCAGATCACCAAGCAGCAGAACCTCGACTGCACCCCGACCAGCGCCAAGATCCCCGAGGGTGCCGAGGGGACGAAGACGCTGACGTTCAGTTGCGAGATCACCGGGGTCGACCGGGCGCCCGGCGCCTGGTACTCGATCACCCTGGCCGATGGCACCAAGCTGGTCACCGATGCCTACTTCGGTCTCGACTCCTCCGGTGGCATGGCCGAGGGCGAGCGGGACAACGGCAAGCAGACCAAGATCGACACCTCCGGCGGCCTGGCCGACACCGGTGCGCCGGCCGTCGGGGTCTTCCTCGCCGGAGCGCTCGTCAGCACCGTCGCCGGTGCCCAACTGATCCGGCGCCGCCGGGGCTGACCGGGACGGAGCTGATCAAGGGAAGTTGATCAAGTAGGGCCAAGCGCCCGGCCGGAGAAATCCGGCCGGGCGCTCGGCGTGTTGTCGCGCAGGATCGGTACGCTCCTGCCATGGCAAAGGCCGGTCGCAGGCGTCGGTGGGTTAAGGGCGTGCTGCTGGGGTTGCTGGGGCTCTTGTTGATCATCGTGGCGGCATTCTTCGTGGTCGCACCCGGGGAGCTCGAGAATCGGATGAACAGGGTCGAACCGGCCGTGCTGCCGGCGGTCAGCCCGCAGACGCAGCAACTGCACGATTCGCTGCAGGTGGTCGACATGCACTCCGACACCCTGATGTGGAAGCGCGACCTGCTCACCCGGTCCGATCGCGGTCACGTGGACCTGCCGCGGCTGGAGGAGGGCAATGTCGCCGTCCAGGTGTTCTCATCGGTCTCGAAGGCCTCCGGCAGTCTCAACCCCGACATCAACACCGGCGAGCCCGATGACATCACGATGCTCAGCGTCGTCCAGTTGCAGCCGCCGCGTACCTGGAACTCCCTGCTGCAGCGCTCCCTGTACCACGGCCAGAAGCTGGAGCGGTTTGCCGCCGACTCGAACGGTGCGCTGCGGCTGATCCGGACCCGCGGCGACCTCGACCGGCTGTTGGTCGACCGCGCGGCCGGCCAACAGGTGACCGGCGCGATGTTCTCCGTCGAGGGGCTGCAGAACCTCGAGGGCGACATCGAGAACTTCGACAAGCTGTACGGGGCGGGGATGCGGATGGCCGGGTTCACCCACTTCTTCGACAATGAGGCCGCCGGCTCCATGCACGGAGTGCAGAAGGGCGGCCTGACCGATCTCGGGCGGGCGGCGTTCCTCCGCGCGCAGCAGCGCGGCGTGATCGTCGATGTCACCCACTCCAGCAGCCAGACGATCGACGACATGCTGGAGCTGGCGACCGGGCCGATCGTGCAGAGCCACGGCGGGGTCAAGGCGACATGTGAGAACAACCGCAATCTCACCGACGAGCAGATCCGCGGCATCGCCGAGACCGGGGGCGTGATCGGGATCGCGTACTTCGACTGGGCGATCTGTCAGCCCACCACGAAGGCGGTGGTCGATGCGATCGATCATGTGGTCGAGGTCGGCGGGATCGGGGCGGCGGCGCTGGGCAGCGACTACGACGGAAGCGTGACGACCGGTTGGGACACGGCCCAGCTCGCCGCGATCACCCAGGAGCTGGTCGACCGGGGCTACGACGACCAGGAGATCGCCGCGATCATGGGCGGCAACACGATCCGGGTGATGCGGGCCGTGCTGCGCGCGTAGCGGGCGCTCTCACGCTGCGCTGATGGCCTCGGCGGCGGCGAGCGCGGAGCGTACCGTCGCGGAGAGCCCGAGCCCGTCGACGGCCGCACCCGCCAGGTGTAGCCCCGAGCCGGCCAATCGGGCCCGCACCGCGGCCATCCGCGCGGCGTGACCGACCTCCAGTTGCGGGAACGCTCCCGGCCAGCGGGTGACCAGCGAGCCGACCGGCTCGGCCGCCAGCCCGGTCACCTCGGCAAGATCGCGATGGATCCGCCCGGCCAGCCCGGCATCGTCGAACCCCGACAGCTCATCCACGCCGGCTCGCCCGGCGGATGCCCGCACCAGGAACAGCTCCGGATCGCGCAGCCGCGCCCACTTGCGTGACAGCCAGGTCGCCGCCTTCAACACGCGCCCGCTGTCGGTACGCAACAAGACGCCATTGCCCGACAATCGGCCCTCCGCGGCCGCGCGCGGGTAGGCCAGCACGATGGTCGCCACGTCGGCGGTACGCCCGACCGTCAGCTCTGCGCCCAGTCCCGGGAACTCCGGCTCCAGCAGCGCCGCAGCCACCGCGCCCGGCACCGCCAGCACCACCTCTCCCGCCGCGCTCTCGCCCGCGTCGGTGAGCACCGTCCAGCCGTCATCGCCGCGCCGAAGGCCGCGCACGGGCGTACCGGTCCGCACGGTGCCGGCGGGCAGGCCCTCGGCCAGCGCCGACGGCAGTCGCGACAGCCCGTCGGGCCAGCTCGCGAAGACCGGCCCGGGCGTACCGCCGGGCCGGCGGCGCCGCAGCACCAGCGAGCGCCCGGTCGCCGCGGCCGGCGCGAGCTGCGGCGCCACGGACGACAGGGACAACCGGTCGATGTCGCCGGCGTGCAGATTCCCCAGCAGCGGGTCGACGAAGGTCTCGGCGACCTCGTCGCCGAAGCGAGCCCGGACGAACTCCCCGACCGACACGTCGCGCGCGAAGCGTCGCCGCGCGGTCAGCGGCTCCAGCCCGGCACGCGCCAGCCCGGCCGGTGACAAGATGCCCGAGCGCAGCACCGGCCACAGCCGGGTCGGGCCGGTCGGGGCGATCCCGGCGGGCAGCGGTCGCAGCCCGCGGGCCGTGACCAGCCGCGAGGCGCCCGGTTCGGCCCCGACGACCGAGTCGCGCAGCCCGAGCTCGTCGACCAGGCGCGCCAGTTGTGGCGTACCGAGGTGGATCGACTCCGCACCGACATCCACCAGACCGCCGCCCAGCGCGGCCGGAAGCCGCTCGGTGCGGATCTGACCGCCGACGCGGCCGGCGGCCTCGAACACCAGCACCGACCGGCCGGCCCGGTGCAGCGCCCAGGCGGTCGCCAGCCCGGTGATCCCCCCGCCGATCACGATGACCGCCGAGTCCTGATGAGCCGGCTCCGCGGCATTCTGGCGGGGTTGGTGGTCGGCCACGACCGGCAAGCGTACGCTGACGAACGGCGGCCGCCGCACCCCGATCGGGCGCGGTGGGGGACAGCCGCCGCAATTGGGAGGGCACTCACACCATGATCAACCACCTGAACCGCGGGCTCGCCGTCACCGGCCCTCTGGTTTTTGCCGCCGGGGCGCTGATCGCGATGCTGGCGAAGTCCGGCGGCGCGGCGCCAGGCCACCTCGCGGCGACCGGTTCGAGCCTGGGCCCGGCGCTGCTCGTCGTGCTGGCCGTGCTGCTCGTCGGCGGGATCGTCCTGCTCCTGCTCGGCCGCCGCGGCAAGGTCGTCGACGGCGCCGACCCGGGCTCGTCGGGGACGAGTTCGTCCGAGAGCGGGGACCGCCCCGGCGAGTGACCCGCGCCGACGGTCGTAGACGCAAACAGGTACCCGGACCCGATCCCGGCGTACCCGGCTGCGGGGACCATTAGCGCCCACGTGCGGCGCGGGCTACGGTGATGCCACCGGCCCGGCGATCCCGGGCCTCGGCACTGTCGCCGGACCGCCCGCCCCACCCGACGGCGGCGACTCCCGGAGGCGGACGATGAGCGTGCGGATACCCCGCACCGGGAGGAGAGGACGGCGTGACTGACCTTGGTCAAGGCACCGCGAGCGGTGGCGACGACATGATCCAGTTGCTGACCCCCGAGGGTCAGCGCGTGACGCATCCGGATTTCGAGTTCTCCGGAGACGACGAGGCCATCGCGGGCCTGCTCCGCGACATGGTCCTCACCCGGCGCATCGATGCCGAGGCGACCGCCCTGCAACGGCAGGGCGAGCTCGGGCTGTGGGCGCCGCTCCTCGGCCAGGAGGCCGCCCAGGTCGGCTCCGGCCGCGCGCTCGGCCCCAACGACGTGGTCTTCCCGACCTACCGCGAACACGGTGTGGCCTGGACGATGGGCATTCCGCCGGTCACGCTGCTCGGACTGTTCCGCGGCGTCAGCCTCGGCGGCTGGGACCCCGCGGAGCTGCGGTTCAATCTCTACACCGTGGTGATCGGCGCGCAGGCGCTGCATGCCACCGGGTACGCGATGGGCATCCAGCGCGACGGCCGGGTCGGCAACAATGACGGCACCGATGCCGGGGTGGTGGCCTACTTCGGCGACGGCGCGACCAGCCAGGGTGATGTCAACGAGGCGTTCATCTTTGCCTCCTCCTACAACGCGCCCGTGGTGTTCTTCTGCCAGAACAACCAGTGGGCGATCTCCGAGCCGACCACGCGGCAGTCCCGCGTACCGCTCTACCAGCGCGCGCACGGATTCGGGTTCCCCGGGGTACGCGTGGACGGCAACGACGTCCTCGCCGTGCAGGCCGTCACCGAGTGGGCGATGCGGCGCGCCCACGCCGGCGAGGGCCCGACCTTCATCGAGGCCTTCACCTACCGGATGGGCGCGCACACCACGTCGGACGATCCGACCAAGTACCGGCTCGCCGACGAGCTGGAGCACTGGAAGCTGAAGGACCCGATCGAGCGGGTACGCGCGCTGCTGCAGCGCTCCGGAGCCGTCGACCAGAAGTGGTTCGATGATCTTGGCGTCGAGGCTGATGATCTTGCCGCCGAGCTGCGCCGGGATTGCCTCGCCCTGCCCGATCCGGAGCTCGCCGAGAGCTTTGCCCATACCTATGCCGATGCGCATCCGCCGCTGGCCGCGCAGGGGGAGGCGTACGCCGAGTACGCTGCCTCGTTCGATGTTGATCAGCAGCCGGAGGCCGCGCGATGACGAAGTTGACCATGGCCAAGGCGCTGAATGCGGGGCTTCGCCGCGCCCTGGAGGCCGACCCGAAGGTGGTGCTCGCGGGCGAGGACATCGGCCGGCTCGGTGGTGTCTTCCGCGTCACCGAGGGTCTGCAGAAGGACTTCGGCGAGGATCGGGTGATCGATTCCCCGCTCGCCGAGTCCGGGATCGTCGGCACGGCGGTCGGGATGGCGCTGCGCGGCTACCGACCGGTGGTGGAGATCCAGTTCGACGGGTTCGTCTTCCCCGCCTACGACCAGATCGTCACCCAGGTGGCGAAGTTCCGGCACCGCTCCGGCGGGCGGGTACCGATGCCGATCGTGATCAGGATCCCGTTCGGCGGGGGTATCGGCGCGGTCGAGCACCACAGCGAGTCGCCCGAGGCGTACTTCTCCCACACCCCGGGGCTGAAGGTGGTGGCCTGCGCCAACCCTTCCGATGCCTACTGGATGCTGCAGCAGTCGATCGCCTCCGACGACCCGGTGATCTTCTTCGAGCCGAAGCGGCGCTATCACGAGAAGGGCGAGGTCGACGAGGCCGGCACCCCGGACCCGTTGCACAGCGCCCGGGTGGTGCGCGACGGCACCGACGTGACGTTGCTGACCTACGGGCCGATGGTGAAGACGTGCCTGGATGCCGCTGCCGCGGCACAGGAGGAGGGGCGCAGCGTCGGTGTTGTCGATCTTCGCACGCTGAGCCCGCTGGACCTGCCGACGATCTTCGACGCGGTACGCCGCAGCGGTCGCGTCGTCACGGTGCACGAGGCCCAGTTGACGCTCGGTCTCGGCGCGGAGCTGGCGGCGCGGATCAGCGAGGAATGCTTCTACGAGCTGGAGGCGCCGGTGCTGCGGGTCGCCGGCTACGACACCCCCTACCCGCCGAGCCGGGTCGAGCACGAGTATCTTCCCGATCTTGATCGGGTGCTCGACATGGTCGACCGGTCGCTGGCGTACTGAGGAGGGTGGGGATGAAGGAGTTCAAGCTGCCCGACCCGGGCGAGGGCCTGGTCGAGGCGGAGATCATCAGTTGGCACGTCGCCGAGGGTGACGAGGTCAAGATCAACGACATCCTGGTCGAGGTGGAGACCTCGAAGTCGATCGTCGAGCTGCCCAGCCCGTTCGCGGGCACGGTCGCGAAGCTGCTCGTCGACGAGGGCCAGATGGTCGACGTCGGTACGCCGATCATCGCGATTGACGACGGCACCGGCGACGACGGCTCCGGCGACGCCGATCGGCCGGGCGAGCCCAGCGCCGCGGCGCCGAGCGAGCCCGCGCCGAGCGCCGACGAGGCCGCCGAACGCACCCCCAACCTGGTCGGCTACGGCGCCATTGCCGGGTCGACCCGGCGGCGGGCGCGCCGGGCCGCCACCCCGGTGGCCGAGGAGTCCGCGGCCGAGACCCACGAGCAGCTCAGCGCGGCATTCGACACGTCCGTGCCGGTGTCGCGGCGTGCCGACGAGCGCGATCCGATCAAGGGCGTACCGGCCGAGCCGTCCGGCGAGCCGCTGCCCCCGCCGAAGGAGCCGCCGTCGCTCGCCGGCGCCACCGGGAACGGGCAGCGGCCCAAGGCCAAGCCGCCGGTGCGCAAGCTTGCCAAGGACCGCGGCGTTGATCTTGCCCAGGTCCCCGCGACCGGGCCCGGCGGGGTGATCACCCGCGATGACGTGCTCGCGTTCGCCGGCGGAGCCGATCAGGGTGCTGCGGCGCAGCCCGCCGCGATCGCCCCGCAGCCGGCCGGGCTGGAGGCGCGTCGCGTACCGATCAAGGGAGTCCGCAAGGCAACCGCCACCGCCATGGTCAGCTCGGCATTCACCGCGCCGCATGTCACCGAGTGGGTCGAGGTCGACGTGACCGCGAGCGTGGAGTTCCTGGAGCGGCTGCGGCAGCGTCGGGAGTTCCGCGAGGTGAAGGTGTCGCCGACCCTGCTCGCCGCGAAGGCGGTCTGTCTGGCGGCCGCGCGTACCCCGGAGGTCAACTCCAGTTGGGACGAGGCGGCGCAGGAGATCATCTTCCACGGCGACGTGAACCTCGGCATCGCCGCTGCGACCCCGCGCGGACTGATCGTGCCGAACATCAAGGGCGCCCAGCGGCTCGGGCTGCTCGGCCTGGCCGAGGCGCTCGGCGAGTTGATCGGCACGGCCCGCGCCGGGCGTACCCAACCGGCGCAGATGTCCGGCGGGACGATCACGATCACCAATATCGGTGTGTTCGGCATCGACGGCGGTACGCCGATCCTGAACCCCGGCGAGGCCGCGATCCTCGCCATGGGCGCGATCGCGCGTCGCCCGTGGGTCGTCGGCTCGGGTGCCGACGAGCGGATCGAGCCACGGTCGGTGATGACCCTCGCGCTGAGCTTCGATCATCGGCTGGTCGACGGCGAACAGGGGTCGACCTTCCTCGCCGATGTCGCCGCGCTGCTGTCCGACCCCGCGACCGCGCTGTTGTACTGAGCTCGGCTGTCCGCGCCCCGACACGCACAGCGCCCCCGACCGACCGGCCGGGGGCGCTCTGCGTTACCGCTGGATCAGCCGCGGCGGCGCGACGCCATGGCGATGCCGGCGGTGGCGGCTCCGAGGCCGATCAGCGCGATCAGGCCCGCGGGGCCACCGGTGTCGGCCAGCGGCGGGCGCGGGCCCGAGCCGTCGCCGTCACCCGGGCCGGGGTTCGGCGAGGCGGTGCCGGTCGGGCCGGGCGTAGCGGTGGGGCTGGGCGACGCGGTCGGCTCGCCGGTCGGGCTGGGCTCGCCGGTGGGCGTCACGGCCGAACCGCCGCTCACGGTGACGGGGATCGACACGGTGGTGCCGGAGTCCGGCGCGGTGAGCACGAGCTGCTGCTCGCCGTTCGGCACCGACGCGGGCAGGTTCAGGGTCAGGGCGGCGACCGAACCGTCGGCCACGGCGGCCCTGCCGACCTCGACATCGCCGATCGTGGCGATCAGCTCGGTGTTCTGCACCGGGAAGCCGCCGGTGAAGTCGAGCTGATCGACCCTGATCGTCGTGGGCTCGCCGACCTTCAGCTCGGTCGGGGTCGGGGTGACCGCCAGACCGCGCTTGACGAAGGACGGGGCGATCGGATCGTCCTCGGTTCCGCGCAGCCAGGAGACCCACGCATCAAGATCAACCAGGCCGGAGTCGACCGGCGTGGTCTCGGTGAAGACATGGAAGTTGTCGCCGCCGCCGAGCAGGAAGTTGCCCGAACCCACGACATATTCACCAGCCGGGTCGATCGGCTTGCCGTCGATGGTGATCGAGGTGATCCGGTCGCCCAACTCGCGCGATTCGTCGTAGGTGTATGAGACACCGTCCGACAGGCCGAGGCGCAGGAACGATCCCGTCACGTTGCCGTCCTCGTCGACCGACCACTGCTGCTCCAGCATCGTCTTGAACTGCTCGCCGGTCAGCGTCGTGGTCATCAGCGTGTTCGCGAACGGCAGGATCGAGGCCGCCTGCCCGTAGGTGATCGTGAACGCCTCGTCGGCGCACGGGTTGTTCTGATCACCCGACGGGGCGCACAGATCGGCACGCGTACCGCCCGGGTTCTGGACGCCGATCACGGTCTGGCCGGTACGCTCGCTCAACTCGTCGCTGAACATGTTCGCCACGGCGTTGGTGATCGTCGACTCACCGCTGCGGTCGTCGATGTAGCGGCCCTCGGCGGGGTCGTAGCGACCCGGCCTGGCCAGCGCGCCGGCGGCCTTGCCGATCGGCTCCTCGCCGATCTCGGCCGCCTCGGCGAGGGCATCGGTGACGATCTGCTGCACCTGCGCCACGCGCGGGTACTCGGCCACCAGGTCATCGACCGGGGTGTCGGTCAGCTCGAGGTTCTCCGCGGTGTAGCTGCAGGTCTCGCCGGTGGTGGGGTCCACATTGAGCTGGACCCGGGTGACGAGGCCCGCGTAGCTGCCGGCCTGGGTCACGGGACGGGTCTGGTCGGTGCCCGGCACCGGCCCGTCGAAGACGTAGGCCTGGTGGGTGTGCGCGGTGAAGACCGCCTGCACCTTGGGGCTCAGGTCCTGCACGAGCGAGGCGAAGGCCGGGCGGGCCTGCTCGTTCTCGGCCAGCGAACCGCCGCCGTCCGGGCCGCCCTCGTGGATCTCGGCGACGATCACATCGGCCTCGCCGTTGGCGTCGTCGCCATCGGTGAGCTTGTCGGCGACCCGATTCACGGCGGCGACGGGATCGCCGAAGTCGAGATCGGCGACGCCCTCCTTGACCACGATGTCGGGCGTCTCCTGGGTGACGGCGCCGATCACGGCGACGCGCAGGCCCGCGCGCTCGAAGATCTCGTACTCCTCCAGCGCCGGGTTCTCGGTGCCCTTGTCGTAGACATTGGCGCCGAGATAGCTGAAGTCGGCCGCCGGGATGACCCGTCCGGTCAGATCGTCGAAGCCCTTGTCGAACTCGTGGTTGCCCACGGCCGCGGTGTCCACGCCGGCGGCGTTGAAGGCGTCGATCGTCGGCTGGTCACGCTGGGAGGCGGATGCGAACAGCGACCCGCCGATCGAGTCGCCGGCGGCGGCGACGATCGTGTTCTCCTCGCCGGCCTCGGCGCGCAGCTCCTCGATGGTGCCGAAGAACTGCACGGTGTCCGGGCGGCTCGACGCGATGCGGCCGTGGAAGTCGTTGAAGTTCAGCAAGGTGAGCTGGGCCGGAGCGGCGCAGTCGGCGGCCGCCGCCCGCTCCTGCGGGTTCGGCGTCTCGGACGGGGCGGCCTGCGCCACCGAGGCGCCGGCGCCGCCGATCAGGCCGACGGCGCAGACGGAGGCCGCAATCCGCAGCCAACCGGACTTGTGCATGGGGAATCCTTTGTGAATCGGGCGTGAGACCCCCACTCTTCGATGCCCGCCGCCTCGCTGGCAAGAGGTGTCGCCGAAGTTTCCGGAGTGTTCACCGCAACGGCCGGCGACAGCGAAGTTGCACGCGACAGTTAAGAGGGCTAACTTATGCTCGCCCTGCGGCGACGGCCTCTCCGAACGTGCGGGCAAACCCTCCTCATCCCTCGATCGGAGCCCGCGCGGGCGCCGACCGGCGGGTGACCCTGCCGTCAGCACCCCGCGTACAAGGAAGTCGCCATGCCCCTGCCTCGCCTCGCCCGCATCCTCGCCCCCGCCATGATCTGTGCCCTGCTGTCAGCCGGCGCCCTGCTCGGCTCCGCCGCGCCGGCCCACGCCGCCTCGCCGCTGCGGTTCGGCAGCTTCGTCGCCGACCCCTCCGGCCCCGACCACAACACCAACCGGCAACTGGTCCGCGAGACCATCGAGCTGCGCAACACCGGCTCGAAGTCGATCAACCTCACCGGCTACCGGATCAAGGACAAGCAGAACCACGTGTACGCCTTCCCGCGGGGCTTCACGCTGAAGCCGCGGACGTCCGTGATCGTGCACACCGGGAAGGGCCGCAACGGATCGCGCGATCTCTACTGGGGCAAGACCAGCTACGTCTGGAACAACACCGGGGACACGGCCTACCTGCTCGCCCCGGGTGGCAGCAGGGTCGTCACCAGTTGCGCGTACCAGAAGAACGCGACCGGCACGAAGCGCTGTTGATCATCGGTGCGGGGGCGCGCCCGTGAGCGCCCACCGGGTGAGCCGGGTCGCGCCCGACCCGGCCAACCGCCCGCCGCGCGAGGGCCGCAGCCCCAGCTCGCGCCGCGCCCAGCCGGGCAGCAGCGCGACCGCGCCCGCCGCCAGCCCGGCGTAGACGGGCCGGGCCGCGGCCGGCAGCGGCGGCTCGCGGAGCAGGAAGGCCGCGGTGTCGCGCGCCGCCGGGGTGACCTGCAGCTCCGAGCGGTACGCCTCGATCACCGCGTGCAGCGACCGGGTGTCGCCCGGCGGGTCGATCACCCCGAGCCGGGCGGCGATCCCGCCGAGCTGGGCGACATAGCGGTCCGCGTCGGCCGGCGTCAGCGGCGCGGGCCCGAACGTCTGGTAGGCCGCGAGGAAGGCCGTCCCCTCGGCGGCATGCACCCAGGCCAGCAGGTGCGGATCGCTGGCCCGGTAGGCGATCCCGCGCGGGTCGCGGCCGCGTACCCGATCATGGATGGCCCGCACGCGGGCGATCGCCCGGTCGGCCTCCTCGACGGTGCCGTAGGTGGTTGCGGCGATGTAGTCGCTGGTGCGCTGCAGCCGGCCCCACGGATCGCCCCGGTAGCCGCTGTGCCCCGCCACGCCGGCCATCGCCAGCGGGTGCAGCGACTGCAGCAGCAGCGCGGCCAGGCCACCCGTGAACATCGCCGGGTCGTTGTGCACCCGCCAGATCGGATCCTCGGGGGCGAACCGACGCGGGCCCGGCGTGGCCCAGATCTCCCGGGCCCGCTCGCGCCGATCCGCACCGGCGATCCGGTCCCGGATGGCGTCGGCCGTGGCCACCCGCGCCCTCCGGACGCTGCCGCGGGCGAACGCGGCGATCTCGCCGCGGGGGATCGCTGGCCGGGGGATCGGTGGCATCTCGCCACGCTAGCTCGCCCCGGCGCGCGCCGAGGTCGCGCGGGCCGCGACCAGTTACGGGAGGGTCGAGCGGAACCAGCCGCCGATCGGCTCGCCCGCCAGCGCGTGCGCGACCGCGGCCCGCGCGGCCACCGGGCCGACCAGGTTCCCGTGGCCGGAGTAGCCGCCGACCGCGACCACCCCTTCGTCGACCGGTACGCACAGCGCCCGCTGATCTTCGGTGTAGCCGACGGAGGCGGCCCACCGGTGGGTGATCGGTACGCCCGGACCGGCGACGCGCCCCACGACTGTCTCGATCCAGTCCTGCACCGGTGCCGTCGGCCGGTCATCGGGGGTTTGCTCGTCGGTGGCGTGCCGGTCCCGGCCGCCGCCGAGCAGCAGCCGTCCCGCGGCATCTTGCTGCAACCACTCATAGCCGCTCCGCGCGCTGACGACCGCCCGGGGCAGGACCCTTCGGCGAAGCGGCGCGGTCGCCAGCATCTGCAGCCGATGGGTACGCACCAGCGGCGCGAGCTGCGGCACCAGCAGGTCGAGCCGCCCGTCGACCGCGACGATGATGATCGCGGCCTCGATCGCTCCGTCCGCCAGTGTCACCCGGCCGGGCCCGATCACCTTGGCCCGGCTGTGCTCGAACAACCTCGCGCCCCGCTGGACGACCAGCTCGGCCAGCCGCAGCGCACGCTCGGCGGGATTCATCCGCGCCTGCTCGGGCACCGCGAACCCCCGGCCGAGCGGGTCGGCGTGCTCGACCGCGCGGATCCCGATCCGCCGCAGTGCCCGACGATCGGCGTCGAGGCGTGCATACTCCGCGGCCTCCCAGGCCTCCTCCTCGGCGCTGCGCGGGCCGCCGATCATGCCGGCGATGTTGATCCACGGGCAGCGCGCGATGATCGTCGACCCGAGTACCGACTCCAGATGATCAAGCTCGACCCGGGTGCGCCGCCACAATTCGATCTTGTCCGACAGATCCCAGCCGGGCGTCTCGGCGGCGAGCGGGACGGCCGGCCCGCCGATCAGGAAACCGCCGTTGCGGCCGGCCGCGCCCGCGGCGACGCGCCCGGCATCGATGCCGATCACCGAGGCGCCGCGGTCGAGCAGCTCCTCGATCGCCGCCAGCCCCGAACCGCCGAGCCCGATCACGCACGCGTCGGCGCGCAGCGTACCCGTCACGGCCGGCAGGCCCGGCCACTCGCGCACCCGCGCCGAGTCGTCCCAGCCGGGCAGATTGTCGATCACCCCGCCCACTATGGCAGGACGGTCGCACGCGCCGGACGAGCCTGCGCCGGGTGTGCCGAGCAACCTCCACCGCGCGCATGGAAGCTGGCATAGTGCAGCCTGACCCACGGAAGGAAGGTGCGATCGGTGTTCACGAAATCGCGCGCGTCCGTCGTTCGCATGCTGATCGCGCCGCTGGCGGTGCTGTCGCTGATCTTCGCGCCCGGCACGGTGCGGGCCGCCGGGCCGGACGATGCCGCGCGCGTGATGCTGCTGCTCGACGTGTCGGGCTCGATGAACGAGAAGCTGCCGTCCGGCGAGACGCGCCTGGCCGCCGCCCGCAGCGCACTGCGCCAGGTCGCCGACGCCCTGCCGGCCGGCACCCAGGTCGGGCTGCGGGTCTACGGCTCCGAGATCGCCGAGCCGAAGGAGGAGAACCCCAAGGCCTGCCAGGACAGCAAGGTCGTGATGCCGCTCGGCCCGCTGGACAAGCAGAAGATGTACGCCGCCGCGGACTCCTTCGACGCCAAGGGCGAGACGCCGATGGCCTACGCGCTGGAGCAGACGGTCGGCGATCTCGGTGACAGCGGCAAGCGGATGGTGGTGCTGATCTCCGACGGCGAGGAGAACTGCGTACCCGATCCCTGCGCCTCGGCCAAGAAGCTGGCCGATGCCGGGGTCGACCTGCAGTTCAATGCGGTCGGATTCGGCGTGAACGCCAAGGCCCGCGAGCAGTTGCGGTGCATCGCCGACGCCGGCAACGGCTCCTACTACGACGCCGACGACGCCGAGGACCTGGCCGAGTCCATCCGCCGCCTGGCGCGCCGCGCCCTGCGACCGTTCGGGCTGAACGGGCAGCCGGTGTCCGGAGCGAGCGCCCCGGACGGAGCGCCGCCGCTGGCCGCCGGACAATACCTCGACACCATCGCCCGCCCCGGGGAGAAGAAGTACTACCGGATCGAGCGATCCCCGGGCGGCACGATCAGCGCCGGCTTCGCCGCGATCACCGCGGCGCCGACCGCCGACGGGATGAACCAGGACATCTGGGGCATCGATCTGCAGACCCCCGGCGGGGACTCCTGTGACAGCTCGAGCACGGCTCAGGCGGCCTATCAGGCGGCGGCCGTGGTGGGTCTTGGGGTGCGCAGCGACCGGACCAGCAATCCGGACTGTGCCGCCGGCCCGTTGGTGCTGGAGGTGAGCCGGCAGGCCGGCGCGTTCAACAACGACACGGCGACCGACATCGAGCTGATGATCGACGACGAGCCGGCGATCACCAATCTCGACCGGCTGCCGCCACCGGAGGACGGCGTACCGCAGGCACGCGCGGTGAGCGGCGGCAAGGTCGAGGAGGTCGACGGCGGGACCGCGTTCAGCGACGCGCCCGATGTCGGCACGGGAAGCTGGGACGACACCATCACCGTCGGCGAGACCCGGGTCTACCGGGTGCCGCTCGAGCCGGGCCAGCAGTTGCGGGCGTCGCTCACGGTGCCGAGGCCGGGCGCCAAGAACGGCATGGCCACCCCGGCGGAGGTCGTGACCAGCAAGATCGGGCTGTTCGCCCCGGGCCGCGCGGCCCTCGGCGAGGGGGCGTCCGCCGTGATCCAGGCGGGCAACGCCCAGACGGTCAGCGTCGCGACCCCGGAGATTCGCGTGCGCAACCGGGAGAGCGAGAGCCGCACGGTCGCCGCGGCGTCCCAGGGCGGGGACTACTTCATCGCGGTGGAGGTGGCCTCGGTCGGGCCCGATCAGGTCGGCCGCCCGCTGGACATCCGCCTCGACGTGGCCGTCGACGGCCAGCCGGACGGCTTGCCCGAGTACGCCGAGCCGGTGCCGAGCACGCAGCCGTCGGCCGGCGCACCGGGCGAATCGCCCGAGGGCCCAGAAGCGTCGGCCCCGGGCTTCGGTTTCCCGATCTGGGGCGCGGTGCTGGGCGGAGTTCTGCTGCTGGTCGCCGCGGCCGGTGCCGGGTTGCTGGCGTTGCGTCGCCGGCGCTGATCAGCGGCCGCGGGTACGCCAGACCAGGGCCGAGACCACCGCGTGCCCGACGATGATCATCAGCACGGTGCCGATGGAGGCAAGGGGCTCCGGCCGGGCGTACCACGGCGCGCGGAACGCGGTCACCATCATGAAGCAGGTCGCGATCAGGGCGCACAGTCCGGTGCTGATGGCCGGCAGCAACCACACCGGCCCGCGCCGCGGGACCAACAGTGCCGCTGCCGCCCCGGACACCGCGCCACCGGCGGCCGCGATGGCCACCCCGGAGAAGGTCGGCGCCTGGCGCGGGGCGTCGGCGAGATCGAGGATCAGGCCGCTCGCGACCACGCCGAGGAAGAGCCCGACGGTGCAGCCGATGAACAACCGGCACACGGCCATCGGCCAGGTCAGCCCTCGACGCGTGCGGGTCGACGGCTCGGCGGTGCGGTACGCCGAGCCGCCCGGCGGCTGCCGGAGCCCGCTCACTTGCTCACGCATTCGGGGTTGTCGACGGGCTGCCGAACACCCCCCGCATCCGGCAGCCCGAGATAGGAGGCCGAGACGGCGCGCGAGGTGGCGGTCTCGAGGGAGAAGTCGACGCCGAGGGTCAGCCCCAGCTTGACCTCGGCGGCGAAGCCGGTCGTATCGGTGATGTTGTTGTACTGCACGGTGCTGACCTGCGCGTTGTTGTAGAGCAGCATCTGGAAGGGGTCGCTGCTGTCCGGGCGATCGGGGTTGAGTCGGGCGTCGTTGAGCCGGCCGTCGTTGTTGATCCAGTCATCGACCACTGCCCGCTGCGCGTCGGTCTCGACGTTGAGCGTGGTCGTCACGACCTCGGCGTTGGCGTTCTTCTTCGACCCGGAAGCATTGCCCTTGCCGGTGCCGATCTTGCCCTTGCCGTTCAGGCTCGACTCGCGGGTGGTGGTGAATTCGATCTTGACCACCTTGCCGTTCTTGTCCCGGGTGATCGACACGTCCTGGCCGTAGAGCGCGCGGCCCTCGCCGTCGACCGGGCCGAGCTGTCCGACGAACGATCCGTAACCCTCGCCGCTGGTGGTGTAGGTGGTGTTGCCCGTGGTGGAGTCGTGCACGGTCGTCCACTTGCCGGAACCACCGAACTTGAGGCCGCCATTCGCCAGATTGATGTTGGGCTTGGTGCCCGGCTTCGGAGGCGGGTCTCCCTCCTTGGGCTTCTTGGCCCACGGCGGCACGATGCCGACGCGTGCGCCGATGTCCCCCTCGAGGGTCACGGTGCTGACCGACTGGTTCGGCGGCTTGGGCGGATCGACCCACTTGTCGAACAGCGTCAGGTAGAGGGCATAACCCCCGCTGTCGTCGCGCTTGAGTGTCTGCTGCTGGAGCAGATAGTCGTCCAACTGCGTGCGCATGGCATCGGCCTCGTCCTGGTTGGCGAAGGTCCAGGTGCTGCCGTAGTCGAACTTCAGCCCCCCGCCGAAGTCAACCTTGGCCCCCGCCTTGACCTTGCCGATGTCGAACTTGCCTCCGAAACCGGTCTCCAGCCCGATCGTCGCCCCGTCGGTCACCGTGTACGTCACAGTGCCGTCGCTGTAGACGGTTTCGACGAAGCCGGCATTCTCGCCGAACTTGAAGATCCCGACCTTGACGACGCTGTTGACCTTCTCCGACTTCCGGGAGACCCGGCACTTCGGCGGCTTCGGATCGAGCGGCGGATTCGTGCTCGGCGGAGTGGTCGGTGTCGGGGCGGTGCAACTGCCGAACTTCGCTGCCTTCTGCACCTGGCACACGGCCTCGGGGATCACCGCCCCGATCTGGCCGTTGTTCGCCGTGAGCGCCACCGAGCCGACCATGACCGCGGCCAGCGCCGTCGCCGCGGCGTACTCCAGCGCGCCCGCGCCCCGCTCGC
The DNA here is from genome assembly GCF_054073625.1 of Naumannella huperziae. Classification (NCBI taxonomy): domain Bacteria; kingdom Bacillati; phylum Actinomycetota; class Actinomycetes; order Propionibacteriales; family Propionibacteriaceae; genus Naumannella; species Naumannella huperziae. The sequence continues at coordinate 784,355 of NZ_JBSXPH010000001.1, forward strand.
GTCCGGCGTCGCGCAGCCGTTGCCACCGGTCCGAGACCACGCTCCTGATGCCCACAGTCATTCCTCCACGCGCGCTACCGCTGATCGTCACTCGTCCGGAACGCTACTGGGGAACAGGTCATCGACCGTAGGTCCGCGGGCCCAATCGCGGGCCCCATTGCCGCGTGCCGCGCGACCGGTCACTCCCGGGTCGGCGAGACCACGATCGAGTCGAGCACGCGGCGCTCCAGCTCCGCATCGTGCCGAGGCGTCAGGATCGACACCGCCACCGATTGCGGATACGGCCAGACGGCGCCGATGATCCACGTCCCGAAGACCTGATTGCCTTGGGGATCATCGATCGTGTAGCGGACGAGCTGGCCGGTGGTCGCGCCCTTCAGCTCGACATCGCGGGTCTCCACGATCTCGAAGCCCTCCAGCGACACCTGGGCCTGGGCGATCAGCGAGGCCATCGCCTCGGCGGCGGACGTGTACTCCCCGAAGTCGCCCGACACCTGGATCTGCTCCACCGAGTCCGGGGCGAGTGCATAGCCGACCGTCCAGGGCGCCTCGACCTGGAGCGGGGACTGCCAGGCGCTCGGTCGTACCACTTTGATCTTGCCGATCTCGTCCTCGACGTAGGCCGGATCGTCCGCAGCCGTGCACGCGCCCAGCACCATCGCGCAGGCGGCCAGCAGGGCGGCGATCATGGTCGCGGATCGTCGGAACATGTGGTCAGCGTAGCCACTCGCCGTTGTGGTGGCCCCGCTCCTGTGCTTGGCTGCCCCGGTGCCAGCACCCGTTGTGACGCTCGCGTTGGTCGGCCTCGGCGCCGTCGGCGGGATTGTCGCCGCGATCTGGCTGCGCGGGCGCGGCTATCGCCGTGACGATGACGAACTGCACCACTCGCTCCCGGTGGCCGCCGTACCGATCCTCAGCACGCTGCTGTCCGTTCCGGTCGCCGTGCTGCGCGCCGACGAGCCGATCGTCGCCGGGCTGCTGGTGGTGGCGGTGGTGTGGTTCGTGGTGCTCGGCTTCATCGACATCGAGGTGCGTCGGCTGCCGGACCGGCTGGTCCTGCCGGGGTACGCCGTGGCGTTGGCCGGCCTGGCGGCCGCGGCTTGGTCGTCAGGCGCCGGCGAGGCCCTCGTGCGCAGCATCGCCTGCGGCGCGATTGCCTTCGCCTGCTACCTGGTGCTGGCGCTGATCGGCGCGGGCCGCTCCGGCCTCGGCCTGGGCGACGTCAAGCTCGCCGGGGTGCTGGGTCTCCTGCTCGGCTGGTCCGGCTGGCTGGTCGCGGCGCTCGGGATGTTGACGGGATTCGTCGTCGGCGGACTGGTCGCCGGGTTTCTGCTCGTGGCCCGGCGTTCGGACCGCCGCTCCCACATGCCGTTCGGGCCCGCGATGCTGATCGGGGCGTACCTGTGGCTGTGCCTGCCGAACCTGTCCGCCTGACGAGACCGGCGGCTTCCGGCCGGGAGGGGGCGACACGCTGCTCTGCTACCGTCCGGCCGGGATCGCGCAACAGCGCTCGAATGGGGGAGAGGCCCGGATGCTCGTTGTGGTGAAGGGATGCCCGGATTTCGGTTCGGTACCGGGGCTGATGGGCGACGCGCCGTCGGCACTGTTCGACCTGGTACGCCGGCGCCAGTCGAGCGGACACGTACTGGTCCTCGCTCCCGAGTACGCCGAGATCGAGACCGCCCGCCAGAAGCACGTGTTGGCGTCGGCTATGCCCGAAGTCGCGTGCGCGGTCCTCGCGTTGCCGCACCACGCCTTCGGGCTGATGGCGTTCGCCGTCACCGTCGACTCCGGCCGCGGCCGGCTCTGGCACGACCCCGGACAGGCGGTGGCCATCGTCCAGGATCTGTCCGACCGGAGCCGCAGCGTCGTCTGGCACCCGCGGCTCGGCGGCCTCGCCGATCCGCGCCCGAATGCGTTGCAGACGATCGGGGGACTGGTCGGTCAGGGCTGGTTCGCCACGGTCGGCGAGCCGGGGCTGAGCAGGCAGCCGCCGCAGCCGGAGGGCGGGCTGCACTGGAGCGTGGCGGGAGCGCCGCCGGCGAAGTTGCGTCAGGCCCTCGGCGGGCTCTCGGTGACCGAGGTCGACTTCCCCGACGAGCAGGGCGCCCCGTACTGCACCCGCGGTTCGGTTCAATTGGGCGGGCTGGCGGCCGTCCGGCCCGCGGCCGAGGGCGCGGGGTGCCGTGTGTGCGGGGCGATGATCGTCGACGAGCACTGCCGGTTCTGCCTGCAGCGACCGACCGAGAGTCGTTCGAGACAAGGATTCCCGTTCGATTCGGGAAGCACTGAGTTGATGGAGGTTGCCAGGTGAATCCACGACAGCGACGGGGGGTCATGCTGATGATCCTCGCGGGCCTGGTGGCGATCTTGGTGTTCGTCGGGGTGTCCCGGTTCGTCAGCGATGTGAACTCCCGGGTCGGGCCGATGGTCACCGTCTACCAGGTCACCCAGGACCTGGAGCCGTTCACACCGCTGTCACAGGAGAACACCACGCCGGTCGAGATCCCGGAGCGCTGGGCCGCGCCGAACACGGTCCTGCAGGGCCAGGAGATCGACGGTCGGGTGACGGCGATCCCGCTCACGGCCGGCTCGACCGTCAGCCTCGATGCACTGGTCCCGCCGAGCAATCTGGATCCCACCGAGCGCGAGATCGCGGTCAATGTCGACGCGGTGACGGGCCTGGCCGGTCGGGTGCGGCCCGGCGACCGGGTGGACGTGTACGCCGTCTTCGCCGACGTGCCGGGCCTGCCCAAGCAGGCTCGCATCCTGGTCGAGAACGTGCGCATCGTCTCCGTCGAGGGCCAACAGCAGGTGCCATCGGCCGACGCCAGGTCCGTGCAGAACGTGATCCCGGTGACGCTCGCCCTGCCGCCCGACGATGCGCTGTCGGTCACCTACGCCAACGCCTTCGCCCAGGAGGTACGCTTGGTGGGCCTCCCGCCGGGCGTCGCGCAGGACCGGACCTCTGAGCAGAAGACCTATGACGCGGAAGAGCTGGGCGGGACCGCGGTGCCCGAGGGCGAGGAGGGCAACCGATGACCAAGGCAGTGGTCGCAGTCGCCGACCAGATCCTGTTGCAGGAACTGCGCTCCCGGCTGGAACAGATCGACACCCCGGTCGAGATCGCCTCGGTGGCCGAATCCACCCACGAGCTCGCGTCGGTGTTGACCAGGGAGCAGCCCACGCTGCTGTTCGTGCACGACCGGATCGGTCCGGGGGCGGTGTTGCCCATGATCCGCGATCTGACGATGCGCAATCCCGCGCTGGCGGTGTTGATGATCACCTCCTCGCACGGGCAGGACGCCTATCAGCGGGCGATCGAGATGGGCGCGCGTGGCGTACTGGTCAATCCCTTCGGTCTGGAGGAGCTCGAACAGCGGATCGGTACCGCGCTCGAATGGGCGCGGGCCGGCCGCAGCGTGCCGCTGCTGGAGGCCACCGCCGGGCGCGGATCGGGCCGCGTGGTCACCGTCACCGGCGCGAAGGGTGGTGTCGGCGTCAGCGTGATCGCCAGTCACCTGGCCTGGGACATCGCCACCCAGGAACGCGACATGCGCGTCTGCCTGGTCGATCTCGATGTCGAGAAGGGCGATGTGCCGAGCTACCTCGACGTCGCCCATCGGGTCTCCATCGCCGATCTGGCCAAGATCAGCGAGGACCTTTCGCCGCGGGCCGTCGCCGATACGGTGCTGAGCCACGCATCCGGGCTGAACCTGCTGCTCGCGCCGATCGAGATCCGCGACTCCGAGTACGTCACCGCCGAGGCGGTACGCCGGATCGTGGAGCAACTGCGCTCGATGTATCACCTGGTGATCATCGACGCGGGAGCGGCGGTCACGGCGGCCCAGGCCGCGGCCGTCCAGTCCGCCGATGTGGTGCAGCAGGTGGTCACCGCCGATGTTCCGGCGCTGCGCGCCGCGCGGCGGCAGGTGCTCGCGTGGGAATCCCTCGGAGTGGTCAACCCCGGCGAGGTGCGGATCGTGGTCAACCGGTTCGACCGGCGCAGCGAGATCCAGCAGGACACGATCGACACGCTGGTCCTGGGCGAGCGTTCGCAGGTGCTGATCCCCGACCTCGACCAGGGGTTGGCGCGCGCGAGCAATACGCGTACCCCGTCCGAGGTGCGCAACGGTCGCTGGTGGAAGAGCCTGCGAGCGATCGGGCAGGAGTTGGACGTCGTGCGGGCGTACCGGGAATCGGCCGCCGATGTGACAGACGGCGACCCGGGCCAGCAGCCAGTCGCCGCCGGGCGGCGCGCCCACGATGCCGGTCAGATCACGCTCGAGACGGCTGCGCTGATCCCGCTCGCGCTGGTGGCGCTCGTCGTCTGCATCCAGATGATCCTGCTCGGGATGGCCTTCGTCTGGTCGGGGGTCGCCTCGAGTGCCGCGGCCCGGGCGGTCTCGGTCGGCGACCGCCCGCCGCAGGTCGCGGCCCAAGCGACCCTGCCGCCCGGATTCGACGCCGAGGTGACGCAGTCGGGCAATCGGGTCAGCGTTCGCGTGGATTCGCCGCTGTTGCTGGGCACCGGGGTGCAGCGCGAGATCGGCATCGAGACAGATCACACCGTCCAGGAGGAACCGCGATGAGGGCACGCCGGGGGGAGGCGGGCGCGGCATCCGTCGAGTTCGTGGCGCTGCTGCCGCTGTTGATGATCTTCGCGATGATGCTGTTGCAGCTCTTCTTCGTGGTCAACACCAGCTTCGCGGCGGATCAGGCGGCACGCGATGCCGCGCGTGCCTATTCGCTCGGCCGCTCACCACACGACGCGGCGCGGCAGAGCCTGCCGCAGGGGGTGTCGCTGATCGGCGTCCAGACCTTCGGGCCCGACTCCGGTGTCCGCGTCGAGGTCGAGGGCCCGCACTTCCTGCCCGCGGTGGACGGCCGGGTCGTCCGGGAGGTGGTGATGCCGTGAGGACCTCGTTCAGCACCGGCTTCGCGCGCCGGGACCTGCCGGCGGCCGATTCCACCTCGGCCGCCGACGACGCGCAGGTCGCCAGGTTCAAGCAACTCCTGTTGGACGAGGTCGACCTGCAGGAGCTCTCCCGGATGCCGAGCGACGAGCGCCGGATCCGACTGGAGCGGGTGCTGGCGCACCTGATCTCGCGGGAGGGCGTGATCTTGTCGACCCGGGAGCGGGCGATCCTGGTCCGCCGGGTCGTCGACGAGGCGGTCGGGCTCGGCGTCCTGGAACCGCTGCTGGCCGACGACTCGATCTCCGAGATCATGATCAACGGCCATGACACCGTCTATGTCGAACGCTACGGCCGGTTGGAACGGATTCCCTCGGGTTTCACCTCCGAGGCCCAGTTGCTGCAGACCATCGACCGGATCGTCTCGGCCGTGAACCGGCGCGTCGACGAGGCCAGCCCGATGGTCGACGCGCGTCTGCCGGCCGACGCCCGGTTGCCGCGCGGCGCCCGCGTCAACGTGGTGCTGCCGCCGCTGTCGCTGAACGGGCCTGCGGTCACCATCCGGCTGTTCCCCAAGGCCTACGGGCTGGACGAGCTGATCCGCCGCGGCACGATTGACGAGGCGAGCGCGGAACTGCTGCGGGCCTGCGTCCGGGCGCGGCTGAATGTGGTCGTCTCGGGCGGCACCGCCTCGGGCAAGACCACACTGCTGAATGCGCTGTCGCAGTTCGTGCCCGAGCACGAGCGGATCGTCACCGTCGAGGATGCGGCGGAGCTGTCGCTCTACCAGGAGCACGTGATCCGGCTGGAGACCCGGCCGCCGAATGTCGACGGCCGCGGCGGGATCACCATCCGCGAGCTGGTTCGCAATGCATTGCGCATGCGCCCGGACCGGATCATCGTCGGCGAGGTACGCGGCGGCGAGGCGCTCGACATGTTGCAGGCGATGAACACCGGCCACGACGGATCGCTGTCCACGGTGCACGCGAACAGCCCGTTCGACGCGCTGTCGAGGATCGAGACGCTGTCCACGATGAGCGACATCGAGGTGCCGTTCGCCGCCATCCGCGACCAGGTGAACAACGCCATGCACCTCGTGGTCCAGTTGACCAGGCACGCCGACGGGACGAGGCGGGTGACCGAGATCGGCGCCGTCGTCTCCGAGCGCCGCAGCGACTACGAGATCGAGACGATGTTGCGCTGGAACGGCGCGTCGCGCGAGTTCGAGCGATTCTCGATGCCGCCGCGCCTGCGGCAGTTGCTGGAACTCGGCGGTGAGACACTGCCGGAGCGCTGGGAGACCCTGCGATGACGCTGATCTACCTCGGGCTGGTCGTCGCGACGGTGCTGTTCTTCGTCGGCATGGGCCAGCTCGGGGCCTCGATCCGCGACCGGCGCCGGCTGGCCCGGGGCGTGGTGGAGGGGATGGAGCGCGAGGTCGCGCCCGGCAGCCCGTTCACCCGGGCCGATCGCCGCTTTACACGGACCCGCGTCGGCCGCTACCTGCAGCGGGAGCTGAGCACCGCCGGCCTGAACTATCCGCCGCTCGGCGTCGCGGCGGTGCTGCTGGTGGTCGGCATCGTGTTGCCCTACCTGCTGTCGGTGCTGTTTGCGCCGGTCTTCGCCGTGTTCGGGGTGCTGGTGGTGTTCCTGATCCTGCGGCTGTGGCTGAGCCGACAGCGCGAACGCCGGCTGGAGCGGCTGGTGCAGCAGATCCCCGAGCTGGCGCGCGTGCTGTCGAACGGCACCAACGCCGGGCTGAGCATCGCCACCGCGTGGACGGTCGCCGAGCGCGAGATGTACGAGCCGGCCAAGTCGGAGATCCGTCGCCTGAACGACTCCGTCCGGTTCGGCTCCTCGCTGGAGACCGCGATGCTCGAGCTGTACGAGCGACATCCGGCGCGGGAGATCCGGGTGCTGATGTCGACCCTGGTGGTGAGCGCGCGGTCGGGCGGCTCGCTGGTCAAGGCGCTGCGCGACATCTCGCGTACCCTCGACGACCGCAAGGAGGTACGCCGGGAGATCCGCACCACCCTCGCGCAGGCGCGCGTCACCAGTTGGCTCGTCGCCGCGATGGCCGTCGGGATGCTGGTGATGTTGAACGCCGTGCAGCCGGGCACCGTGGAGAAGATGACCGGGAACCTGATCGGTCAGATCGCGCTCGTGGTCGGCTTCGGCCTGATCGCCGTGGGCCTGCTGATCGTCCGGCGGCTGACCAGGATCGACGTCTGAGGTGGGCGGCTTCTCGGCCTTCTGGCCCGCGCTCGCCGCCACCGGCGCGCTCGTGCTCTTCCTGCTCGGCTACCGGATGCTGCGCTCCGATGTCGGGAGCTATCTGGACGCCGAGGACCTGATCCTGCTCAAGGACGAGCGGCGGCGCGAGGAGGCGCGGCGCAACTCGCCGCTGAGTCGGCTGGCCGGGCGACTGGTGCCGTCGGTCAGGCGGCTGATCGGGCCGTCGGGCATCTTGTACCTGCAGCGCACGATCAACCGGGCGGGCCGCCCCGACGGGGTGTCGGTGGAAACGGTGCTGCGCCGGATCGTGTTCTGGTTGCTCCTGCTGGCGCCCGTCGGCCTGCTCTTCATCGTCCAGGGCCAGCCGTTCGCGCTGCCGCTGTTGCTGATCTGCGCGCTCTGGCTGCCGCTGGCCGGGATCCTGCGCCGCGCGCGCACCCGGCGCGCCCGGATCGACCGCGATCTGCCCGACTTCCTCGACATCTTGGCGGTCACGGTGAGCGCTGGCATCGCCTTCCGGGCGGCCCTCGCCCGCGTGTCCGACCGCTTCGACGGCCCCCTGGCCGAGGAGGTACGGATCACTCTGGACCAGTTGACCCACGGCGCGAGCCTGCGGTCGGCATTTCTGGGCCTGCAGGAGCGTACCGGCTCGGTCCCGATGCGCAGCTTCGTCACGGCATTCCTGCAGGCCGAGGAGCTCGGCGCACCGCTGGCGGAGACCCTGAACCAGATCGCGGTCGACATGCGCCGCGACAGCGCCCAGGCGATGCGCCGGCTGGCCGGCGAGACGGCGCCGCGGATCACCCTGGTGACGACGCTCTTCCTGGTGCCGGCCGCGCTGATCTTCACCGTCGTCGGCCTGGTGATCGGTGCCGATCTCAACCTCGACGAGCTGCTCGGGGCCCTGCGGTGAGCGACGCCGGGGGGCAGGCACTGATCGAGGATGCGCAGTTCACGCACCTCGTTCGCTGGGTCGTCACGGCGCGGCTGATCTGCCTGGTGCTCGCGGCGCCATTCGCCTTCTGGGGAGAGTCTGGCCTCGTCGGCGCCGTCGCCGTGGCGGTGCTCGCGCTGTTCAGCCTGGTGCTCGGGCGCAGCGACCGCCTGCTCGGCCGGATGGTACGCCACCCGCTGCTCGGCTCGCTCGACCTGGCGCTCACCGTGGTGGTGCTGCTCGCGGTGCCGGCGGGCGACCCGGCGAGCCTGGCCGCGGTCTGTTCCGCCCTGTTGGCCGGGTTGTTGTTTCCGCCGCGGATCCTCGTGCTGCTGATCGTGCCGCTGATGCTGGCCGGGGCGACCGCCGCGCTGCAGGGCGCCGCGCGCCAGCTCGACCCGCGGCTGTGGCTCGGCGGTGCGCTGGCGTTGCCGATCCTGATGCTCGGCCTGGCCATGATCGGCGTGGTCATCCGGCAGATCGTGGGCCGGCTGGTCGAGGCGCGCGACCAGACCGCCGAGGCGGTCGCGGCGCGCAGCGCCGCCGAGGAGCGGGCCAGGCTGGCGCGAGACATGCACGACTCGGTCGGCAAATCCCTGTACGGGATCTCGCTGGCGGCCCAGTCGTTGCCGGGTGCGGTCGAGCGCGACCCCGCGCTGGCGGCGAGCACCGCCCAGGGCCTGTCGGAGGCCGCGGAGCAGGCGGCGCGGCAGGCCCGCGAGTTGCTGGTCTCGTTGCGGCGCAGCGAGATCGACCGTCCGACGATCGAGGTGGTCTCGGAACTGACGCGGGCCTGGGGCGAGGCCACCGGGATCGCCGTCGAGATCGACGGCGTCACCGCCGTCGATGTCTCCGCGCCGGTCGCCGAGGAGATGGCCGCCGCCCTCGGCGAGATGTTGCACAACATCGCCAAACATGCCGAGGCATCCCGGGTCACCGTCCGGCTGGCCGACGAGGGCGAGCGGGTTGCGCTGGTCGTGATCGACGACGGGGTCGGGTTCGCGCTCGACCGGGCGGCGCGGAAGGCCGGACACTTCGGGCTGCGCGGGCTGGCCGAGCGGGCGGACCGCGTCGCGGGGGAGCTCGAGATCGACTCGAGTCCGGGAGAAGGAACGAGGATCAGATGGACGGCACTGCGCGACCCGGCACCGACGCCGGGCTGAGCATCAACGTCGACGGGCCTTGCCGCGTCGTGATCGCCGACGACAATGCGGTGATCCGGATGGGCGTGCGCAGCCTGTTGGCCGGGGCGGACGACATCGAGGTGGTCGGCGAGGCGGGCGACGGGCGGGCGGCCATCGAGCAGGTCCGGCTCCACCATCCCGATGTGTTGTTGCTCGATGTCCGGATGCCACGCCAGGACGGGGTGTCCACGGTCAACGAGGTGGCCGCCGACACCGCGGTGATCATGCTCACCTACTCCGATGCGCCGGAGGTGATCAACGCGGCCGTGCGCGGCGGCGCCCGGAGTTACCTGGTGCACGGCCAGTTCTCCGCCGACGAGCTGATCGGCGCGGTGCGGATGGCACGCCGAGGCATGGGCACGTTCTCGCCCCAGGCCGTGGCGCAACTGGCGAGCGTGGGCAGGCCGGCGCACGGCGAACTGATCGAACGCCACGGCCTGTCCGAGCGCGAGGTCGAGGTGATGGAGCTGATCGCCAAGGGCGCACCCAATGCCGATATCGCCGGCGCGCTGTTCATCTCGCAGAAGACGGTGAAGAACCACGTCAACCGGATCTTCGCCAAGCTCGGCGTCACGCGGCGCGGCGAGGCGATCGCGCTGTGGCTGGACGGGTCCCGATGACGGGCGGGGCGGCGAGGTGCGGAATGGGCCCGGGATTGGGTCTTCGGGCCCATGCCGGGAGAGCCGGCGCTCGGTAACTTTCTTGGTGTCGGCACGGGAAACCGGGCCAAAGGACACCAAGAATCACAACCGGGGCAGCACGACCCAGACGAAGGGAACCGAAGATGAGCAGCATCACCAACCTGATGATCACCCTCTACGCGTGGAACGCTTCTGCCGTGCAGTCGGCCGCGCACCGGCTGCGGCAGCGCCGGGAGGCCGGCCAGGGCGCGCTGGAGTACGTGGGCATGGTGGCCGTGGCGGCCCTGATCGTGATCGCGATCATCGGCATGGTCGGCCAGTTCAACATCGGCGGCCTGGTCACGACCGCGATCGCCAAGGTCAAGGAAGCCACCGGCTGGAAGTGACAGTGAGTCAGAGCCGGATCAACACCCCGGGGGAAGGGCCCAGCGCCCACCCCCGGGGATGGTTGCTGTTCATGATCATCGGGAGGCGGAGGGCAATGCGTCCAGGATCCGGCACCGAGCGCGGATCGGGGCCGATCACGGCACTGCTCGCCCTCGGTTCCCTCGCGCTCGTGGTCGCGGTCATCCTCACCACGCTGACAGCGGTGGCCGCGCGCGAGGGCAATCGGGCCCAGCACGCCGCCGACGCCGCGGCCCTGGCCGGCGCCGAGGCCGCGCTGACGGACATCCCGGGCCTGCTCGGCGCCGGCTTCGCCCGACCGGGCGACCTGCTCGACCAGCTCGGCCTCAGCGGTTGCGCGCAGCTCGGCCGCGCGGATGCGCAGCGGCTCGCGACCGAGAACGGCGCGAGCATCACCAGCTACTGCTACAACCCCTACCGTGATCGGGTCGAGGTGAGCGTGGTGGCGAACGACAGCGCCGACGGCCCGCCGGCCCGCTCCCGCGCGGTCGCTGAGACCGGGCTCGATCTCGACAGTTGCGCGATCGATCCGTCCTTCGAACGACCGACGCCCACGCCGACCCCACCGCCGCCGTCCGTGCCGCCGTCGGCCCCGCCGACCCCGGACCCGCCACCGCCACCGCTGCGTACCACGATGAAATGCGGCCCGGTCGAGTTCGCCCTGCGGTTCGCCGAGGGCCGGTTCCGGTTCGTCGACATCAATGCCGACCTGGTCGGCCTCGATTCCCGGCTGATCGACTGACCCGCGCGGGCGTTCCTCCGCGTCTGACCCGCGCGGTACCACCGCGTCTGACCCGCGCGGTACCACCGCGACGGCCCGGCCACAGCCGGGCTATCCCGGGCAGCAGCGGACCGAGCAGCACGGCGGCCCAGATCGCGCTGCACCACGGCAGGAACGCCCAGAACGCGACGGCCGGATCCCCCGACTCCGTGTACGCCAACGCGCCGGTGGCGAGCCCGATCAGAACCGGGACCGGCGCCCCGCAGAGCAGACAGCCCAGCGGTGTCCGGTCCTCGCGCGGGGTCAGGACCACCGAGACAACGGCGGTGTAGGCGCTCAGCACCGCGGCCGCCACCGCCATCCGCGGCACCGAATAGGTGGTGATTCCCGAGGCGATCGCGAACAGCCCGGCCGCGGCCGCGGCCAGCGCCACGAATCCGCCCAGCCAGGCGAGCAGGACCGTGGACCGCTTCAGCCGACCCATTGCACCGACTCGAGGACTGCGTCGATCGACTGGGCGGTCAGCGAGTCGTCGCCGAGCACGACGACGGCTCCCGCCGGCGGCTCATCCCGCGTGGTGATCAACATCGCCCCCCGATAGGGGCGCCGGCCGGCGAGGGTGAGCACGGTGCGGACCTGCTTGCCGCCCGGCATCGAGCGCGGTTCCGGGGGCGTGTGCGCAACGGGTACGCCGCCCGCGATTCCGGTGGAGAGCAGGGCCGCCAGGACCTCGCGGGCATCGATCGACGGCAGGTCCGCCCGCGCCAGGATGATCATCGACGGCTGCTCGGGTCGCCCGGCCACGCCCTGCCACTGCCAGCCGGCGCCCAGTGCCGGATCGTCCACCTGGCTCACCGATGGCGGAATGATCATGGACAGATCGCCGACGCGTACGCCCGTCGCCGCAGATGCGCGGCCGGGGACGAGCGCGGCCAGCCCGACGGCCAGGACGGCGCGCCGGCTCCACACCCGCAACGACGTGCGCTGTTGATCTTCGGGGCTGGTCACAGGCAGCTCGTGTCCGCCGTCGCCTGCCGGCGACCGCTCGTCGGATCGGGTCGGATCTGCTCGGCCTGCAGCAGGCGAACCGCCGGATCCTCGCGACGCTCGTTGCCGCTCAGCTCCCGGACCAGGCGCTCGGTCGTCGGTGCCGCCCCCGGACCGGCCAGCCCGAGGGAGAACGCCGCCGCGCCGCGCACCAGCCATTGCTCGCGCCGGTTGGCATCCGCGGCCGGCCGATGACCGAGCAGGGGCGCGAGATCGACCGCGAATCCGGACGGGGCCCCCAGCCAGGCGTTGGCCAGGTCGCGCTCGGCCGCGGTCTTCACGGGCACCGAGACGACGGTCGCCCACGCATCGGCCTGCCCGACCGGCTTGCCCGGCAGCAGGCGATCGGCCGAGCCGGTGGCGATCACGATCCGGGTGACCTGGCCGGCGGGGTCACGGGTGACCTGGACGGCGCCGGCCAGCGGCTGTTCGTCGGTTCCGCCGCGCAGCCGCGCCGTCACGCGGCTGGTGCCGGTGGCGGTGTTGAACTGCATGACGGCGGGCGTGCCCGGCTGGATGGCCAGCGTCAACCCGCCCACGCCCGCGGGCGGCGCCGGCTCCGCGGGGCTGAGGAAGGGCGATTGGGTGAGGTCGATCCGGCTCGTGTACAGCGTGGGCGGCGGCACCCGGTAGCCGCCGCCGTCCAGCAGCGCGGACAGCAGCGCGAGCGCCGAACGGTCCTGCAACCAGCGCCGATGCCCCGCATCGATGGCGGCGATCACCGCCTCGCCACCCTGCCCGCCCGGCAGCGCCCACCCGGCGGCGGTCGGCACGATCACGCCGGGCGTCGGCTCCCACGACTCCCGCGGCTGGCCGGCCAGCATGTCGGGCGGGGGAGCATCGGAGCCGGGCAGGCGCAGGGTCGCATCGCCGTCGCGGGCGGTGCTGATCACCACCGGTACCCCGGCCGCCGACGTCACCGAAGTGTCGCGTACCTCCGGGATGACCTGGTCGAACTCCGCCAGCAGCCGGCACCGCGGGGGCCCGAGCTGGCTCGGCACGGTCTCGGGAAAGAGGCTGCTGCAGGAGCTGAGGCCGAGCGATGTGACCTGACAGGCCGTGCGCGCGACAGTGGCCTGGCCGGTGCCGGGAAGCAGGCTCATGGCCCCCGACAGCGCCAGCACGATCAGCAGCGCCACCACCACTCGATCCAGCACGCCGCGGCGCCGGTTGGCCTGTTCCACGGAGCGACGACGTGCCATTCTTCCCCTCGTGGTGCTTCGATGTCCCCTCGTACGGCCCGGTCAGTGTAGAACGCCGACCGGTCACCGGCCGGCGCCCCGGAACCAGGTGCCGGCACCGCGGATCGGGGTACGCCGATGACCGCAACCTTCGGGCCCGGCCCGCACACGCTGCTGCTCGACGGTGAACCGATCGCGCCGCTGGCGGTCGCCGAGAACTATCGCGACCGGCGGCGGGGCCTGCTCGGGACCGATGCGGTCGACGGTGCCCTGTGGATCACCCGCTGCCCGTCGGTACACATGATCGGGATGCGCTATCCGATCGACGCGGCCGTACTCGACCGCGACGGCGTCGTGCTGCACGTGACCACGCTCCGGCCGTGGGTCGGGCTGACCCGGCCCCGGCTGGCGGCGAGCGCGACCCTGGAGGCCGCCGCCGGGCAGCTCGACCGGTGGGGGGTCCGGCCGGGCAGGCGGCTGGCGATCCGCCGCGCCGCCGATCGGTGACCCACCCCGATCAACCGCGGGCCTCCCGTTCCACCCACCGGCAGATCACGTCGACGACGTAGTCCCGCTGGGCCTGGCTCAGCTCGACGCCGGAGTCGATCTTGTGGTTGATCCGCAGGCAGCGCCGACAGCAGGTCGCGGTGGCGTGCTGGGCGCGGAACACCGGATGCCCGCCCCACGGCGTCTGCCGGCCGTCGTTGTCCGGGCGCGCCGGCGCGAGTCGCTTGTCGATCAGCTCGGCGGCGTGCTCGCGTACCGTCGGCAGACCCCGCAGCGCCACGAACTCCCGCTCGGCGGCGCGCAGGTGGAACCGGGAGCGGAACGGGATCGCGGTGATCTTGTCGATCACCGCATCAAGATCATGGCCCACCCGATCAGGGTAGTTCGAGATAGCGGCCGGTCCGGCTCGCGGCGACCCCGGCGATGTCTTCGGGTACGCCCGCGGCGACCACGCGGCCGCCGTCGTCGCCCGGGCCCGGGCCGAGGTCGACGATCCAGTCGGTGACCGCCAGCGTGCGCGGGTCGTGGGTGGCGATCAGCACGGTATTGCCGGCGTCCACCAGCCGCTGCAACTGGCCGACCAGCAGATCGGTGTCCGCGGCGTGCAGGCCGGTCGTCGGCTCGTCCAGCAGGTAGAGGCTGTGCCCGCGCGGCGCGCGGTGCAGCTCCGAGACCAGCTTGATCCGCTGCGCCTCGCCGCCGGACAGGGTGGGCGCGCTCTGTCCCAGCGCCAGGTAGCCGAGCCCGATGTCGGTGAGCAGTCGCAGGATCCGCGCGGCGACCGGCACATCGCCCAGGAAGTCGGCCGCCTCGTCGACGCTCATCGCCAACACGTCGGCGATGCTCCGTCCGCGGTAGGTCACCTCCAGCGTCTCCGGGTTGTAGCGCCTGCCGTGGCAGACCGGGCAGGGCGTGGTCTCGGTCGGCATGAACAGCAGCTCGATGCTCACCACCCCGTCGCCGAGACAGTGCGGACACCGTCCCGCCGGCTGGTTGAACGAGAACCGGCCCGCCCCGAAGCCCCGGCGAGCGGCCTCCGGTTGGGCGGCGAAGAGGCGGCGTACCCCGTCGAACAATCCGGTGTAGGTGGCCAGGTTCGACCTGGAGGTACGCCCGATCGGCCGCTGGTCGACCACCACCAGCCGATCGATCGCGCCCAGCCCCTCGGCCGCGGCGACGCTCAGCCGGTCCTCGCCGAGGTCCCACAGGGGTACGCCCTCGGCCAGTTCGTCGGCCACCTCGACCGAGTCGGGCTCGCGCGCCTCGTCGGCCGCTGTCTCGGGGGCGTCGAGGTGCGCGCGTACCTCGTTCGCCAGCGCGGTCAGCACGCTGGTCTTGCCCGATCCGGACACCCCGGTGAGGGCTCCGAATGCCGCCAGCGGCAACCGCACATCCGTGCCGCGCAGGTTGTGGCCGGTGATCTGGCGCAGGGTGATCCAGTTCGCGATCGGCCGACGCGAGGCCGGGCCTGGCGCGGGCGGGGCGTCCGGGCCGAGGTAGCGCGCGGTCGCGGAGCCGTCGACGCCGGCGATGCCGTCACGCGGCCCGTTGTAGAGCACCCGGCCCCCGTAGCGGCCGGAGCCCGGCCCGAGGTCGACGATCCACTCGGCCGCCTCGAGCACCCGGGAGTTGTGCTCCACCACGAACACCGTGTTGCCCTCGTCGCGCAGGCGGTGCAGCGCGCCGAGCAGCAGCTCGGTGTCGGAGGGATGCAGCCCGGCCGACGGCTCGTCCAGCACGTACAACACCCCGAACAGCCCGCTGCGCAGTTCGGTCGCCAGATGCAACCGCTGCAACTCACCGCCCGACAGGGTCGAGGTCGGTCGGGCGGTGGCCAGATAGCCCAGGCCGAGGTCGATCAGCGTACCCAGATGATCACCGAGCACGTCGATCAGCGCGTGCGCGGCCTGGCGCCGCTCGGCCGGCAGGGCCTCGGTCTCGGGATGGGTACGCGCGGCCGTCAGGAACGCGGCCAGCTCGGTGAGCGGCAGTCGGGCCGCGTCGGCGATGTCGGAGCCCGCGATCGTCACCGCGAGCGCCTCGGGGTTGAGCCGCTTGCCGTGGCATGTCGGGCACAGCCGTTCGCTCATGAACGACGCCGCCCTGGCCCGCATTTTTGCCGACGGGGAGTCGGCGAAGGTGTGCTGCACCCAGCGCTTCGGGCTCATGTAGGTGCCCTGATAGCGGTTCTCCACGCGCACGGTCGGCTGCTCGTCGGTGGTCAGCACCCAGCGCCGGGTCTTCGCCGGCAGCGTCCTGAACGGTGCGTCGACATCGATGCCGAGGATCCGCAGGATGCGCCGGTAGTTCTTGCCGCCGAAGGCGCCGGGCCAGGCCGCGATCGCCCCGTCCTCGATGCTCAGGTCGGGGTCGCCGACCAGCAGGTCCTCATCGACCTGGAGCAGCCGGCCGAGGCCGGAGCAGGTGCGGCAGGCACCGACGGCCGTATTGGGCGAGAAGCTGTCGGAGTCCAGCGGCGCGGCGTCGCGCGGGAAGGTGCCGGCCAGATCGGCGGGTCGGTAGCCCTCGGGGTAGGTGCCCGAGCGCGAATAGAGCATCCGCAACACGTTGGAGACCCGGGAGACGGTGCCGACCGTGGAGCGGGTGCTCCCGCCGTGCTGCTGGCGCAGCGCGACGGCCGGCGGCAGGCCGGTGATCCGGCGTACCCGGGGCGCCGAGCCCTGGTCGATCAGCCGCCGGGCGTAGGGGGCGACCGATTCCAGGTAGCGCTGGCGGGACTGGGCATAGATGGTGTCGAAGGCCAGCGAGGACTTCCCGGAGCCCGAGATCCCGGTGAACGCGACGACGGTGTCGCGGGGAATGTCGATGTCGAGCTCGCGCAGATTGTGCTCGGCTGCCCCGCGTACCGCGATCTGCCCCGGCACCGCTTCGGGTCGCTCGGACATGATCACCTCCTGCGTCCTCGGCCTACCCGAGTAGGCCACAGCGACGCCTCTCGGGCAAGCCGGATCGCGCGGCGCGCGGCGCGCCGATCCCCCTCCCCCCTCAATTGTTTCCGTAGTTATGACCCTCATTCGTCTCCCAGAGCGGGCATAACTACGGAAACAATCCGGAGGGAGGGGCGTGAGCGGTCCGCGGGCGGCCGGGGGTGGGCTGCCTCAGAAGGCGGCCTCCGGCAGGTCCATGATCGCCAGATCGGTCCGCTCGGCGATCTTGCGCTCGGCGGTCAGCTTCGGCAGGACCTGGGCGACGAAGAACCGCGCCGAGGCAACCTTGCCGGTGTAGAACGCCTCGTCGGCCGCCGACAGCCCGCCCTGCTCGAGCTTCGTCGCCGCCACGTCTCCCGCGCGGACCAGCAGGTACGCCACGACGAGGTCGCCGAGCATCATCAGCAGGCGGGTGGTGTTCAGCGCCACCTTGTAGGTGTTGCGCGGCTCCTGGGCGGCGGCGGTGATGTCGTTGATCATCAACCCGACCACGCCGGCCACGTCGTCCATCGCCCGCTTCAGCGTGGCGCGCTCCTCGGTCAGCGGGCCCTCGGACTCGATGAAGGCGGACAGCTCGGCGGTGAGCAGGCCGATGGCGTGGCCACCGTCCTTGATGATCTTGCGGAAGAACAGGTCCTGGCCCTGGATCGCGGTGGTGCCCTCGTAGAGGGTGTCGATCTTGGCGTCGCGCACATACTGCTCGATCGGGTAGTCGGCGAGGAAGCCCGAGCCGCCGAAGGTCTGCAACGACTCGGTGCCGAGCAGCACCCAGGAGCGCTCCGAGCCGTAGCCCTTGACGATCGGCAACAGCAGGTCGTTGATCCGCTCGGCGTCCTCGTCGCGCTCGCCCGCGGCCTCGGCCATCCAGACCCGGTCCTGGAAGCCCGCGGTGTAGGCGACCAGCAGCCGCATCCCCTCGGCGAACGACTTCTGCGTCATCAGCGAGCGTCGCACATCCGGGTGGTGGGTGATCGTCACCCGCGGCGCGTCCTTGCCGGGATTGAGCAGATCGGCGCCCTGCTTGCGCTCCTTGGCGTACTCCAGCGCATTCAGATAGCCCGTCGACAGGGTCGCGATCGCCTTGGTGCCCACCATCATCCGCGCATGCTCGATGACCTTGAACATCTGCGCGATACCGTCGTGCACCTCGCCCAGCAGCCAGCCCTTGGCCGGCTCACCGTCGCCGAAGGTCAGCTCGCAGGTGGTGGAGACCTTGATCCCCATCTTCTTCTCGACGTTGGTCGCGTACACGCCGTTGCGCTCGCCGGTCAGCTCGCCGGTCTCATGATCGAAATGGTACTTGGGCACCACGAACAGGCTCAGTCCCTTGGTGCCCGGGCCGCCGACGCCCTCGACGCCGACCGGCCGCGCCAGCACCAGGTGGATGATGTTCTCGGTCATGTCGTGCTCGCCGGAGGTGATGAAGCGCTTCACGCCCTCGATGTGCCAGGAACCGTCGTCCTGCGGGATCGCGCGGGTACGCCCGGCGCCCACGTCGCTGCCCGCGTCGGGCTCGGTCAGCACCATGGTCGCGCCCCACTGCCGATCGACCATGTGCTTGGCGATCGAGCGGTCGCGCTCCGTCCCGCCGTTGCCACCACCGGTGTAGACGACCTCGGAGAACTTCGGTCCCGCGGAATAGATGTAGACGGCCGGATTCGCGCCGAGCACCATCTCCATCAGGCCCCACCGCAGCGACGGCGGCGTCGGCTGACCGTCGAGTTCGGCGGACAGCTCGACCCGCCACCAGTCCGAGTCCATGTAGGACTTGAAGGCCATCTGGAACGATTCCGGCATGGCGACGGTGCGCGTCTCCGCGTCGTAGTGCGGCGGGTTCCGGTCACTGTCGGCGAACGGCTCGGCCAGCTTGGTACGCGCGAGCACGTCCACCTCGGCGAGCATCGCCCGGGCGGTCTCGACATCCAGTTCCTCGGCCGGACCGGTGCCCAGCACCGCATCGCGTCCCAGCACCTCGAACAGGTTGAACTCGATGTCACGGACGTTCGACTTGTAATGGCTCATGGTTGCTGCCTTGCCCCTCGGAGTCACGTGTTACTGACCGGTAACCAGTTCGAGTGTAGACACGATTCCCTCGGTCGGGCAACGCCGCGATGCCGTGCGGCGGGCAGCATCGCGCTGTGCAGATGACCGACCCGGGCCCGCTTCCGCAGTGACGGTGGGAGCCGGTAGGGTCTGCAACCGGCAGGTGATTGGTTCGGGGGAATCATCGGTCTGCCAGTTCCGATGGCGCAGACCGGTGGAGGAAAATGTCACCTCAGTGGTGGACACGATTGTCGGGGCGGCGTAACCGCTCGAACGATCAACCTGCTCCCCGCCGTTCTGCCGGCGATTCTCCCTCCCCGTCCGATGCCGAGGACGACTTCTATGAGTGGCTCGACCGCGCCAAGCAGTCGGCCGCGCCTGATCAGGCCGGGCATCAACCCGACCCGCAGTCGCCCCCAACCGGCGTACCCGAACGCGTGGGTACGCCGTCACCACCACCATCCGAAAGGCAGTTCCTGATGTCCCAACTCGACCAGTCCGTCGCCGAACTCACCGCCATCGAGGGAGCGACGGCCGCGGCCATCGTCGACATCGGCAGCGGGATGGCTCTCGCCGCCAGCGGCAACCCCGGCTTCAATCTCGATGTCGCCGCCGCCGGCAATTCGAATGTGGTCCGGGCCAAGTTGAACACCATGCGCGAGCTCGGGCTGACCGGCGCCATCGACGACATCCTGATCACCCTCGAAGATCAGTACCACCTGATCAACGTCTTGTCCGAGGAGTCGACCCAGGGGCTGTTCATCTACCTCGTGCTGAACAAGAACACCGCGAATCTCGCGCTGGCCCGGCACCGCCTGTCCAACGTGGCCAAGAAGGTCAGCGTCTGACCTGCCCCGCGGCGCCCCGTCGCCGGGGCGTCGCGGGATCCCCCCGCTCACTTGCTCACCGAAAGGGTCCTGCCGATGGCAGAGCTGCTCGAAATTCGTGACATCGCCAAGTCCCGCGAACATGTTCCGGTGTTGCGGGGGGTGAATCTCTCCCTGGCCGAGGGGGAGGTGCTCGGCCTGGTCGGCGCCAATGGCGTCGGCAAGTCCACCCTGATGGCGATCCTCGCCGGTGACCTGCGTCCGGACACCGGCCAGATGCGACTGTCGGGCGAGCCCTATGCCCCGCACGACAACGACGAGGCTCGCCGGCACGGCGTCGGCATCATCCGTCAGCAGTTCCGCCTCGACCCGGGTCAGACCGTTGCCCAGGCGATCTTTCGGGAGAGCTTCCACGCCGGCCGGCCGCACGAGGAGCTGCGTCGCCCGGCCGCCCAGTTGTTGCGCGATGTCGGCACCGAGATCTCCGCCGACACCCTGCTCGGAGATCTTCGCCGCGCCGAGCACGCGATCATCGAATCGGTCCGGATGTTGGCCGAGGACGCCCAGGTCGTGATCATGGACGAGGTGGGCTCGACCTTCAACGTGCGCGAGATCGACGACCTGCACTTCATCACCAGCCGGTTGACCAGCCAGGGGCGGGCGGTGATCTACATCTCGCACCGGCTGACCGAGGTGAAGGCGGTCTCCGACCGGGTCGTCGTGCTCCGCGAGGGCCGGGTCAGCGCCGAGCTCGACCCCTATCGGGTGTCCACCGACGACATCGCCGAGGCCATGATCGACCGGCGTCCGGGTGAGCTGGTCCGGGTCAGCCACGTCGTCGACGAGCCGGTGCTCGAGGTCAGCGGCCTTCGGGTCGCCGATGCCGTGCACGGGGTGGACCTGAAGGTACGCCGGGGCGAGGTGGTCGGCCTCGTCGGCGCGCGTCGCGGCGGCATGTACGAGCTGGTCGGGGCACTCGTCGGCCAGTTCCCGATGACCGCGGGCACCGTGCTGGTGCAGGGCGAGCCCCGGGTGATCAATTCCCCGGCCGACGCGACGGCGCTGCGGATCGGCTACTTCTCCGACGATGACGACGAGCTCGGGCTGTCCAACAGCGAATCGATCGCCCGCAACCTGATGATCGGCGGCTGGGACGAGGGCGTCGACTTCGAGACCGAGGTCGCCGCCCTGCGCGACGTGATCGAGACCATCCAACGGCTCAACGTGCGGGCGGTGAGCATCCAGCGCGGCGTCGGCGACCTCTCCGGAGGCGACCGGCAGAAGATCGCGTTGACCCGGTGGATGACCGAGGACCGCGACGTGTTGATCCTGAACGAGCCCACCCGCGGCCTCGACATCGGTGCCCGCGAGGACGTGTTGCAGATCCTCGGCGAACACACCGAGGCCGGCCGCTCGGCGATCATCGTCTCCTCCGACCTGGAGGACATCGTCGCCTGGTGTGATCGGGTCGTCGTGATGCGCGACGGCGTGATCGTCGACGACCTCTCCACCCAGGGCCTGTCGGCCGACGCGCTGGACTCGCGGGTCCATCCGCTCCCGCAGGGCACGCGGACCGCGGGCGGCAGTACCGCCTTCGGCTGACCGGCCACGACGTCGATCCGGCACGACGCCGATCCGGCTCGGGGGGATCCGGCTTGAGGGGAGCTGGGGGCGCCGACGCGACCTAGACTGAGCGTGTGCAGCGCGTCGCCACCCAGGGCCCGGCCCGACCGGGCCGACGGGACCGTGCGACCGGCGCGCCGGGTGCCGCCGGCTGGCTCGCCGGCATCCTCGCAGCCGCGACCGGCCTGATCGCCAGCGAGCTCGTCGCCCGACTGAGCGGCACGGTCTCGCCGTTCGTCGCGGTCGGCAACCGCGCGGTCGATCTCAGCCCGACCCCGGTCAAGGAATGGGCGATCGCCACCTTCGACACCGCCGACAAGGCGGTGCTGCTCGGCGGGGCCCTGATCGTCGTGCTGGCGCTCGCGGCGCTCGCCGGCGCGGTCGCGGTACGCCGGTTCACCGCCGGCATGTTGATCGGTGTCGGCCTTGCGGCGCTCGCGCTGCTCGCTGTCGTCTTCGAGCCGGGCGGCAGCGCCGCCGCGCTGTTGCCCCTCGCCGTCCTGGTCATCGTGGGGCTGGGTGCGCTGCGCCTGCTGGTCACCGCCGCTGCCGAGCCCGCGAGCGGACCGGACGGCCGACGGCGCTTCCTGGTCCGCGCCGGCGGGGTCGCCGCCGCCACGGCCATCGGCGGACTGCTGCTCGGCGTACTGCCCGAACCGGCCGCCACCCGAGTTCGCCGCGCGCTGCGGCTGCCGGCCCCGACCCGGCCCGCCGCCGCGCCGCCTCCCGCGCTGCCGGTCCCCGAGCTCGGGCCGCACATCGTGCCGAGCGACTCCTTCTACCGGATCGACACCGCGCTCGTGGTCCCCGATGTCGACCCCGCCGACTGGACGCTGCGGGTCACCGGCCTCGTCGACCGTCCGCTCACCCTGAGCTTCGCCGACCTGCTGGCCCGCCCGCTGGTCGAGCGGCGGGTGACCCTGGCCTGCGTCAGCAATCCGGTCGGCGGGGACCTGATCGGCAACGCGACCTGGCTCGGCGTACCCATCGCGGAGATCCTGGCCGAGGCGGGTGTGCAGGCGGGGGCCGATGCGGTGAAGTCGACCAGCACCGATGGCTGGACGTGCGGTACGCCGCTCGCCGCGCTGACCGACGGCCGCGACGCGCTGCTGGCCGTCGGGATGAACGGCGAACCGTTGCCGGCCGAACACGGATTCCCGGTGCGGATGGTGGTGCCCGGTCTGTACGGCTATGTCTCGGCGACGAAGTGGTTGGCCGAGTTGGAGGTGACGCGATTCGCCGACTTCGCCGCGTACTGGACGGTGCGCGGGTGGTCCGCGCAGGGCCCGGTGAAGACGTCGTGCCGGATCGACGTGCCGCGCGAGTCGCAGGTGCCGGCCGGCCGGGTCTGGTTGGCCGGGGTGGCCTGGGCCCAGCACACGGGCATCGACCGGGTCGAGGTCCAGATCGGCGACGGCCCGTGGCAGACCGCCGAGCTGGCCGACGAGGACACGATCGACACCTGGCGGCAGTGGCGGCTCGCCTGGGACGCGGTCCCCGGCGAGTACCGGGTGACCGCGCGGGCGACCGACCGGACGGGGGCGACACAGACCTCGGAGGTACGCGACGTGCTTCCCGACGGCGCCACCGGCTGGCCCTCGCGTACCTATCGGGTGGCCTGAGTCGCCCTCGCGTACCCTCCTGATCATGAGCGAGGCCAGCCAGACCGAGTCGAACGGCGCTGTCCGGGTGGCGGCGGTGGACGACGTGCCGCCCGGGGAGACGCTTCTGGTCAGCGCCGACCTGCTCGGCACCGACGACGATGTCGCGCTGATCCGCGACGACGACGGCACTTACTACGCGCTCGACGACACCTGCAGCCACGAGGAGGCCTCGCTGGCCGACGGGTGGGTGGAGGGCGGCGCGATCGAGTGCCCCCTGCATGCGTCGACCTTCGATCTGGCGACGGGGCACCCGCAGTGCCTGCCCGCGACCCGGCCGGTGCGTACCCACGCCGTGCAGACCCGCAACGGCGAGGTCTGGATCACTCCCGACCGTTCCTGAACGACTCCTCAGGAACGGTCCCGATCGGCGCCGGGACGAGCTCTCGGTGGTCCTCCGCGCGGCGACCAGGTGACAGCCATAGAAGATTTCCTCAGGAAGATTTCAGAATCGGCCGAAAGTCGCCTAGACTCCCCAGCGAATCGGACAGAGTCTTCCCGAAGCAGGAGTTTGATCTTGAGCAACGCACCTCGACGCGGCCTTCCCCAGGACCAGGCACCGATCGACGACGCGCCGGCGACCCCGGCCCGCGGCCGCCGTGCGGCGGCCGCCGCCGCCGGTCCGTTCGGTCGGCTGGCGCGGCTGAGCCCGAAGATGGGCAACCGGGTCGTCCGGATCGCCATTCCCGCCGTCGCCGCGCTGGCCCTGACCGGCACCGTGGCGGCCGCGACGGCGCTGCGCACGCCGCAGGCGGCCGAGCCGGCACCGGCCGTGGCGACCCTGCCGGCCCGCGCCCTCGACGAGCGCGCCACTCGCGACGAGGCGCGCCCGGAGCTGAGCCCGTCGGCCTCGCCGTCGCAGGAGCCGAGCAAGTCCCCGACCCCGGATCCGAAGAAGAAGCCGAAGCCGACGGCGACCCTCAAGGAGAAGAAGGAAGAGTCGACCAAGGCGGTCGGAACGCGCTACGCCACCGAGTCGGTGAACGTGCGGTCCGAGGCCGATGCCGGTTCGGGTTCGGTCGGCTCGCTGGAGGCCGGCGACGAGGTCAGCATCACGGCCAATGACTCCGACGGCTGGCAGCAGGTTCTGTACAAGGACAAGCCGCGCTGGGTGAAGGCCGAGTTCCTGAGCAAGAAGAAGCCGCAGCTCTCGTCGGGCTCGGGTTCCGGTTCGTCGGGTTCCTCGGGCTCGTCCGGGTCCTCGTCGGGTTCGAAGTCGGACTCCGACTCGGGCTCCTCGGGCGGTACCGGGGGTAGCTGCAACCGCGACCTCGGCTCCCAGTCGGGCCTGTCGAGCTCGGCCCGTCGGACCTGGAACGCGGTCTGCGCGCAGTTCGCGGCGGTGAAGAGCATCGGTGGCACCCGGGGCGGCAGCGGCAGCTACCACAACACCGGCCAGGCGATCGACGTGATGGTCAGCCTCGACGCCGGCTACGAGATCGCCGACTGGGCCCGGGCGAATGCCTCCGAGCTCGGCATCACCGAGGTCATCCACGCCAAGCGGATCTGGACCACGCAGCGCTCCAGCGAGGGCTGGCGTTCGATGTCGGATCGCGGAGGCACCACGGCCAACCACATGGACCACGTGCACATCTCGACCAAGTGAGCCGCGCGGGATTCGTCCCGCCGCCAGCAACGAGCCGGCCGCACCCCTCGGGTGCGGCCGGCTCGCTGTCGTTCGGCCGTGCTCTGCCGCCCCAGGCGCGGGCTGAACCGGCAGCCACGGGCCTAGCCGGCATGCGCGGGCTGAACCGGCAGGCGCGAGGGTTGCGACGTTCGCGGGTGCCGGTTGGGTTCGCGGGAGTGGGTACGCCGCTGCAGGCGCGGGCTGAACCGGCAGGCGCGGACCGAGCCGGCAGGTGCTGAGTCTCAGTCAGCAGCCGCGGGCCGAACCGGTAGGCGCGGGATGAGTCGCCGGGCCCGGAATCCGGGCACGAGAACGGCCCCCGTCGAGGACGGGGGCCGGCTTGGTGGGGTTGACGCTGGCGTCAGCCCATGTGGCCGCGACGCTGCGCGACCAGGATCAGCTCGTCGCGCATCGAGGGGGTCGCGGCGTTGTTGATCGCGCGGTTGATGGCGCGGCGGGAGCGGGCCGCCTCGCGGCGGGCCCGGAGGTTGGTGGCGATCGACGACATGGTGATCAGTCCCTTCCAGGGTCGTGGGTGTCAGGATGAGGATTTCCCGGAGGATCGACTCTGATACGGGAACATCTTCATGATACGCCGTTATTCCCCGGAAGATCTAACCCAGAAGCACCAAATCACGGGCAGATTCGTATGAGTTCCCTCACATGATGCGGCCGCTCCGCTCAGAGCGCCCCGCTGGCCCACAACAAACCGCTGCCGCCGCCCGACAACCGGGCCGCATAGGCCGTCGCCTGGGCGTCCGTCAGCCCCGCGATGAAGTCGATCACCCCGCGCCCGCGCGACATCCGGGCCAGCTCCGCGTCACCGGTGTGCCCGGCCAGCAGCTCGGGCTGTTCGCGGGCCACCCGCCGATAGCCCTCCTCGGCCGTCGCCACCAGATCGAGCAGCCGGCGCGGCGCGCGCGGCGCCTCCCGCCGCTCGGACAACCAGTCATCGAAGGCGCTCGCCAGGGTCTGCAGCAGCCGCGCCTGGCCGCGCTGCTGCATCGCCAGGTCGGGCCGGTGCAGCACGAACCGCTGGTGCAGGAACTTGAGCACCTGCACCCGGTGCCAAGCCCCGGTGCCCAAGGTGGCGTAGGAGGTACGCACCGGCGGGTCGGGCAACAGGCGTACCTCCGAGATCAGGTCGTCGATCCAGGTGGCGGTGAATCCGGAAAGCGCGCGATCGGCGGCCATCGAGCCGTCGTAGGGGAGGATCAGCACGGTGTCGATGAAGCCTTCGCTGACGGCCAGCACGGCCTCGCGGAAGGCATCGGCATCGAAGATCCACCCGTCGCGCCCGGCCAGCCGCCGGCGTAACAGCTCCAACCCCGCGCCGGGCACCCGGCCGGGCGCCAGCTCGGCATCGGGCAGGCGACCGAGCTCGCCACCGCGCGACAGCCAGTTGTGGAACTCCCCGGAGATCGGCGAGTACTGCAACACCCCCGAGCGGTGGAAGTCCTCCAGATCGTGGATCGAGTAGGCGATGTCGTCGGCGAGATCCATCACCGCGCATTCCAGGCTCTGCCGACCCGGGGCGAGACCCATCGTGGCGATCACCTCGGTCATCTCGGCAAGATCGGGCAGGTACGCGCCGAACTTCGCCGCCCCGTGACCGTCGGGCCCCGGCGCCGCCCCGCGCGGCGGGACCGGCCAGCCCGTCGGGTGCGGATCGGGCAGGTGGGTACGCCCCCACGGGTACTTCAGCACGGCCGCGCGGGTCGCCGCGGTCAGGTTCAGGCCGTCGCTGCCGGGCCCGTGCACCTCGAGCTCGGTGAGGATCCGCCAGGTCTGGGCATTGCCCTCGAAGCCGTCGGCGAGCCCGAACTCCTCGCGCCCGATCCGGTCCAGGATCTGCTCCCCCAGATGCCCGAACGGCGGGTGACCCAGGTCGTGGGCGACCGCGCCCGCCTGGGCGACCACATGATCAAGACCGCCGAGCGTACCGATCAGCTCGGGGTCGGCGGTCCGGAGCAGGCCGACGGCGACGGCGCGGGCCACCGCGGTGACCTTGATCGAATGGGTCAGCCGGTTGTGCACCACCCGGTCGGTGGCGCCCGGCGTGACCACCTGGGTCACCTCCGCCAGCCGGGCGAAGCTGGGCGCGAAGCGCAGGCGTTCCAGATCGACCCGGAACTCCGACTCCGAGCCCGGGGTCAGCGGTTTCCAGTCGCTCGATTCCGGCCGGGCCCGGCGCATTCGGACGTGGGTTGGGACGGCCATGGGCCGAGCGTAGTCCGGGATCGCTGATCGGACGCCGAACGGCCGGACTAGCGTGGGGCACATGAGCGCTCCGGTTGATCCCACCACCACCACCGCCTGGGCCGAGCTGGACCGGTTGCGGGGCGAGTTCACTCCCGATCTGCGGGCCTGGTTCGACGCCGAGCCGAGCCGGGTCGTCGACCTCACCCACGATGCCGCCGATCTGCATGTCGACCTGTCCAAGTCCTACCTGACGCCCGACGTGATCGCCGCGCTGATCAGGCTCGCCGAGCAGACCCGGGTGGCCGAGCGCCGCGACGCGATGTTCGCCGGCGAGAAGATCAACACCACCGAGGACCGCGCGGTGCTGCACACCGCGCTGCGGCTGCCTCGCGATGCCCGCCTGGAGGTCGACGGAGAGAACGTTGTCGAGCACGTGCACGCCGAATTGGACAAGATGTACGCCTTTGCCGACCGCGTGCGCTCCGGAGAGTGGACGGGCAGCACCGGCAAGCGCATCGAGACGGTGATCAACATCGGCATCGGCGGCTCCGATCTCGGGCCGGTGATGGTCTACGAGGCGCTGGCCCCCTACCGCCTGGAGGGGCTGGAATGCCGGTTCGTCTCCAACATCGACCCGGCCGACCTGGCCGAGACCACCCAGGGTCTCGACCCCGAGACCACCCTGTTCATCGTCGCCTCCAAGACCTTCACCACGCTGGAGACGATGACCAATGCCCGGATGGCGCGGGACTGGCTGCTCGACGGGCTGCGCGCGTCCGGCGCGATCACCGACGATGATCAATCCGCCGAGGCGATCGCGAAGCATTTCGTCGCGGTCTCCACCGCCTTGGACAAGGTCGCCGAGTTCGGTATCGATCCCGACAACGCCTTCGGCTTCTGGGACTGGGTCGGGGGCCGCTACTCGGTCGACTCGGTGATCGGCACCAGCGTCTGCATCGCGATCGGGCCGGAGCGCTTCGCCGAGTTCCTCGGCGGCTTCCGGGCCATCGACGAGCACTTCCTGAACGAGCCGGTGGCCAGCAATGTGCCGATGATCATGGGCCTGCTGAATGTCTGGTACAACAACTTCCTCGGCGCGCAGAGCCATGCCGTCCTGCCTTATCAGCAGTACCTGCACCGCTTCCCGGCGTACCTGCAGCAGTTGACCATGGAGTCCAACGGCAAGTCGGTGCGCTGGGACGCGACCGCGGTGACCACCCAGACCGGTGAGGTCTTCTGGGGTGAGCCGGGCACCAACGGTCAGCACGCGTTCTTCCAGTTGCTGCACCAGGGCACCAAGCTGATTCCGGCCGATTTCATCGGCATCGCCAATCCGGCCCACGCGCTGACCGACGGCGAGACGGACGCCCACGACCTGCTGATGGGCAACTTCTTCGCCCAGACCGCGGCGCTGGCCTGGGGCAAGACCGAGCAGGAGGTACGCGCGGAGGGCACCGACGAGTCGATCATCGGCGCGCGGATCTTCCCCGGCAATCGGCCGACCGCGGCGATCATGGCGGCCGAGCTGTCGCCGCGCGTGGTCGGCGAGCTGATCGCGCTGTACGAGCACATCACGTTCACCGAGGGCGCGGTCTGGGGCATCGACTCCTTCGACCAGTGGGGCGTCGAGCTGGGCAAGAGCCTGGCCAAGGAGCTTGCCCCGGCCGTCGCCGGGGACGCCGCCGCGCTCGACCGCGCCGACCCGAGCACCCGCGCGCAGATCGAGTGGTACCGCCGGCACCGCCGCTAGGCTGGCGCGATGGCAGCCGCTGAGCGGGAGCCGGCCGGGCCCTTGCGGCTGGCCTTCGTCTCGATGCATACCTCGCCCGACGACAAGCCGGGTTCGGGCGACGCCGGGGGCATGAATGTGGTCGAGTCGCACCAGGCCTTCGCGCTGGCCGAGCTCGGACACAGCGTCGAGTTGATCACCCGGCGCAGTTCGCCCGACCAGCCGGAGCTGGCCGAGCTGCGGCCGGGCGTGACCCTGCGCCGGCTCACCGCCGGCCCGGCGGAGCCGGTGGCCAAGTCACGGCAGAACCTGTTGATCGGCGAGTTCTCCGCCCAACTGGCCGAGCTCGACGCCGACTGGGACCTGATCCATTCCCAGCACTGGATGTCGGGCGTCGCGGCGCTGCCGGTCGCGCGGGCGCTCGGCGTACCCCACGTGCAGAGCTATCACTCGGTGGCCGCCCCGCCGGGCGCCACGCTGGACGAGGGCGAGCCGCCGGAATCGGCCGACCGCGTCGCGGGCGAGGCCTTGATCGCGCGCGAGTCCGATCTGGTGATCGCGGTCAGCGGACACGAGGCGGCGACGATCATCACCCGCTGCGGCGCCGCGCCCGACCGGGTGGTCGTGGTCCGCCCGGGCGTCGACGAGTCGGTCTTCACCCCCGACGGCGAAGGCTTCGACTGGGCCCGGATCGGCGCCAGGGTCGATCGGCGTGGCGTCGCGTTGTTCGCCGCGCGGCTGCAACCGCTGAAGGGGGTGGCGCTGGCGATCCGGGCGATCGCCCGCGTGCCGGAAGAGGTACGCCCGGCGCTGGTGCTCGCCGGAGATGCCTCGGCCGACCATGCGGGCTATGCCGACCGGCTGCGCGAGCTGGCCGAGGCGGAGGGGATCGGTGGCGAGACGACCTTCACCGGGCCGCAGGAGCGTGCCGATCTTGCCCGGATGCTCCGGGGCGCGGAGCTGGTGCTGGTGCCGTCGTACTCGGAGACCTTCGGACTGATCGCGCTGGAGGCGCTCGCGAGCGGCACCCCGGCGGCGATCTGGGGCGGCGCCGGCGGCCTGAACGAGGTGGTCTCCGACGAGACCGGGCTGGTGATGGCCGACCGCGATCCCGATCACTGGGGCGCGGAGATCGCGGCGCTGTTGCGTGATCCGGACCGGCGGCGCGAGCTGTCCGAGGCGGCGGTCCGCCGGGCCCGGCGGCTCGGCTGGCCCCGCGCCGCGCAGCGGCTGGTCAACGCCTATCGGCATCTGCTGGCCGACGAGCGGAAGGATGGTTGAGATGGTCGAGGAGATGATCATCGACGGATCGGTGCTCGACGGTGTCGGGCGCGTCCTGTTCGTGCACGCGCACCCTGACGACGAGACCATCGCCACCGGCGCCCTGATCGCCGCACTGGCCGAGCGCGGCGTCGCTGTCGCGGTGCTCACGGCCACCCGCGGCGAGCGCGGCGAGGTCGTGCCCGGGTCGCTGCCCGCCGGCCTTGATCAACAACGCCTGAGCGCCGCCCGGGAGAACGAGCTGGCCGCCGCGCTGACCGAGCTGGGCGCGATCACCCACGCCTTCCTCGGTACGCCGCCCGCCCGCGCGGATGCACAGCCGCGCAGCTATCACGACTCGGGAATGAGCTGGCTGCGCGAGGGGCTGGCCGGCCCGGCGCCGGACGGTGGCCCGCTCGCCCTGACCGCGGCCGACACCGCGGAGGTGGTCGCCGACATCGGCGCCATGATCACCACCTTCGCCCCGGACCTGTTGATCAGCTACGACGCGGGTGGCGGCTACGGTCATCCCGATCACGTCCTGCTGCACCACGCCACCATCGCCGCGGGCCGGCGCGCCGGCGTACCCGTGGCCGAGATCGTGCCGGCCGAGGCCCCCGATGCCGAGTCGTTCGCGGCGCCGGCACAGCGCGAGGCGCTGGTTCGGGCGCTGTCGCGACACGCCAGTCAGCTCACGGTCGACGGCACCGACATCGTCCATGTCGGCGGTCAGCGCGAGCCGATCCGCACGACGACGCTGCTGCGCGTGATCGACCGGAAACGATCATGACCCGGCGCTCGGAGCCGGACGAGGTGCGCGACGGGGTGGCGCTGACCAGTCTGGACACCGAGCTCTTCGACGGCGCCGGCGCCACCAAGCGCGAGCTGATCGATCACCTGGACGCCGTCGGTGATCAACTGGTCACGGCGCTCTCGGGACGCCCGCTGACGGTGTTGCGCGCCCGGTCCGGGCAGCCGCCGTTCATGCAGAAGAACCTGCCGAAACATGCGCCGCCGTGGATCCCGACGGTGGAGATCTGGTCGCAGGCGGGGCAGCGTACCGTCCGCTATCCGTTGTGTGAGGAGCGGCGGACGCTGCTCTGGTTCGGCAATCAGCGCAGCATCGAGTTCCACCCGACGCTGATCCGCTGGCCGGACGAGGTGACGGCCCTGCTGATCGATCTGGACCCGCCCGAGCACGGCGATTTCCGGGCGGTACGCCGGGCCGCCGCGGCCGTCCGCGCGGTGCTGGAGGAGTGGCGGCTGCCGGCCGCGGTGAAGACCAGCGGCGCGAAGGGCGTACACATCGCCGTGCCGGTGACCGGCGTCGACATTGCCGACGCGGCGGCCGCGACGGCCGAGCTCGCGGCCCGCGCCGCCGCACTGGCCCCGGATGTCGCGACCGTCGAGTTCATCCGCGCCGACCGCGGCGGCCGGGTGTTCGTCGACAGCACGCGGGCGGGGCCAGCGTCGCGGCGGCGTACAGCCCGCGGGCCCACCCCGGGCTGCCCGTCTCGTTCCCGTTGGGCTGGGACGACCTCGATTCGGCCGAGCCGGGCGACTTCACCGTCCGCACCGCGGCCGGCCTGCTCGGCCGGGCCGATCCCTGGGCGGCAGCGCTGGCGCATCCGGTGCCGGTGCCGCCGGAGCTGATCGAGCGGGGCCGGGCCATCGCCAGCCCGCGCGTCGCCGCGATGCACGAGGGGCGGCGCCGCAGACGCGCGGCCCGCGCCGCCGATCCGGAAGCCTGATCCGCGACCTGTCTCAAATAGCAGTATGTCTAGTGAATGAGATGAGTACACGGGAGGCTGGGGGTCGCGACCGGCGCCGGCCGGTCGGCGCAGCCAAGATCAGGAGGCCGCGACATGCCCGTCACCCTGCACTGGTTCCTGCCGTCCTCGGGGGACACCCGGGCCGACCCGCGCCTGGCCGATGCGGTCAGCGCCCTGAGCGGGACCGCCGATCAACGGCGGGATCGGGACGGGATCCGCGTCGCCGACCCCGACTATCTGGGCCAGATCGCCCGCGCGGCAGAACAACTCGGATTCGTCGGCGCGCTCACCCCGACCTCCTCCGAATGCCACGACGCCTGGATCCTCGGTGCCGCGCTCGCCCAGCACACCGAACGGCTGAAGTTCCTCGTCGCCTTCCGGCCCGGGCTGATCAGCCCGACGCTCGCCGCCGAGCAGGCCGCCGCCTTCCAGCGCTTCTCCGGCGGCCGCCTGTTGCTGAACATCGTCACCGGCGGCGAGGATGCCGAGCAGCGCCGCTATGGCGACGGCCTGTCCAAGGACGAGCGGTACGCCAGGACGGGCGAGTTCCTGCACATCTTCTCCGAGCTGTGGCGCGGCGAGCCGGTGAGCTTCGCCGGGGAGCGGCTGTGGGTCGACGACGCCGTGCTGGCCGATCCGCCGGCCTGGCCGACCATCTACTTCGGCGGGTCCTCGCCCGCCGCGATCGAGGTCGCGGCCCGGCACGCCGAGGTGTACCTGACCTGGGGCGAACCGCCCGCCCAGGTGACCGAGAAGCTTGATCGGGTACGCGCGGCGGCCGCCCGTCACGGGCGCGCACCGCGGTTCGGAATCCGGCTGCACGTGATCGCCAGGCCCGATGCCGCGGATGCCTGGCAGCAGGCGGAGCGGTTGATCGCGGGGCTGTCGCCCGATCAGATCGCCCGGGCCCAGGCAGCCCAGGCGACCGCGCAGTCGGAGGGGCAACGGCGGATGACGGCCCTGCACGGCGGCGATGTCTCCGCGCTGGAGATTGCGCCGAATCTCTGGGCCGGGATCGGCCTGGTCCGCGGCGGCGCCGGCACCGCGCTGGTGGGCTCCTATGACGAGGTCGCGGACCGGATCGGCGAGTACCACCGGCTCGGCATCGACGAGTTCATCCTTTCCGGTTACCCGCACCTGGAGGAGGCGTACCACGTCGGGGAGGGGGTACGCCCGGCGCTGGCCCGGCGTGGACTGCTCGCCGATGCCGAGAACCCGCTGGCCGGCGTCGCCTGAGGCCCGCGACCCGTGATCAGCTTCGCTCGTTCTGCGAGGTGATCTGCTGGTCGGCGTAGAACTCGGTCCCGTACTCGACCGTGTTCGGCGTCTCCAGCGACTTCCAGGTCGTGCAGTCGACGACGTTCCGCCGCGCGGATTGTGGGCCGCCACCGATGTAGCCGTCGGCTTGATCCTGATAATCTCCCCGCGTGATCGCCTACCGGCTTCACGATCGAGATCTCGTGGGCATCCGGTTCGGGGTGTCACCGCTCAACGAACTCGTCATGTCGTTGCGAGCGCTGCGTTCACCGGCGGCCTATCCGCTGGCGCGCCGCTGGTTGCGCGCGACCCGGGCGGCGCGTCGGCAGCTCGACAGCTCGGTGATCTCGGCCCTGATCACCGATGACTTCCTGACCCCGGATTTCTGCAACCCGCGTCCGGAGAAGGCGCTGACCGATCTGGCCGACGAGCTCGCGGCCGTCGAGGATGCCGATCTCGACCGCGTGCGGCGCGACCTCGATCTGATCTGGCCGCAGGGCTGGCCGGCCGTGCTCAGTGCCGATCCTCGCCGGCAGATCGTCGAGGCGCTGCGCGCCTACTGGGATGCGTGCCTGGCGCCGCACTGGTTCGGGTTCCGGGCGCTGCTGCGCGCCGACATCGCCGATCGCGGCCAGACCGCGGCCGAGCACGGGATCGCGACGATGCTGGAGGGCTTGTCCGATCAGGTCCGGCTGGACCAGACGACGATCGTCGTGGAGAACCCCTACTCGACCGACGGCTGGACACGGGCGACCGACGGGGCCGGCCTGGTCCTGGTGCCGTCGATGTTCACGTTCGGGGTGTCGCATCCGCTCGGGCCGCAGGCGCCGCCGATGTTGATGTATCCCGTCCGCGCCTCGGAGTTGATCACCATCCGCGACGGGGTGGGGGCCGCCGATCACCTGCACAGCCTGCTCGGGCGCGCCAAGGCGACCGTACTGATCTTGTCGGGGGAGCCGCAGACCAGCCGGGGGTTGGCCGACGAGCTGGGCGTGAGCGCCTCGGCGGTGAACCAGCACCTGCGGGCGCTGCACCGGGCGGGGCTGTTGGACTCGGCCCGGGACGGCCGCCACGTGGTCTATCGCCGCTCGCCGCTGGGCCAACAGCTCCTGGACTCCGACCGCGGCTGAGCGCGGCGTCGGTTTCGGCGCGCGTGGGCCGCCCGGGTCGGAGCCGCGACCTATCCTTGGCCGCATGCTCCGCCCCGCCCGCCGCCGCCGAGCGGTGCGTACCGCGCTCGGTGTCGCCGCGCTCGCCGCGGTGCTGGCGCTCGCTCCCGGGGTGGCGACCCGGGTCTGGGCGGCGGGCCGGTTGCCCGCCGAGGCGGCGGCCCCGCAGCGCCCGGTCGGCCTGCTGCTCGGGGCGGCCGTGCAGCCCGGCGGCGTGCCGTCCGCCTTCCTGCAGGCGCGGATCGATGTCGCCGCCCGGCTCTGGCACGCCGGCAGGCTCCGCGCGATCATCGTCTCCGGCAACCGGGAACCGTTCTACGACGAGCCGCGGGCCATGCGCGCCGGCCTGGTCGCGGCCGGCGTACCCGCCGACGTGATCATCGACGATCCGGCCGGCTTCGACACCTACGACTCGTGTGTGCGGGCCCGCGACGTGTACGGCGTCGACAAGCTGACCCTGATCAGCCAGACCTTCCACCTGCCGCGCGCGGTGACCACCTGCAAACTCGTCGGGGTGGATGCGATCGGGGTCGGCGACGACTCCGTGCGGCAGGGTTCGATCACCTGGTGGTACGGCGAGGCGCGCGAGTTCGGGGCCGCGTGGAAGATGTTGGCCGACGTGGTGACGGCCCGGCAGCCGCGACAGGATGCGCCCGACGATTCCGTCGCGCGCATCCTGCGCCGCGGCTGATCACGCCAGGTCGAAGGTCTCCGGATCCGGACCGATCCGGTTGTCCGCGTTCAGCGCATCGATCGCGGCCAGGTCGGCGTCGGTGAGCTGGAAGTCGAAGACGGCGAAGTTCTCCTCGATCCGGCTCGGGGTGACCGACTTGGGGAACACGATGTGCCCCTTCTGCAGGTGCCAGCGCAGCACGATCTGCGCCGGGGTGCGGCCCAGCTTCTCGGCCAGCTCGGTGATCACCGGGTTGTCGAGATCGGCCGCCTGGCCGAGCGGGCTCCACGCCTCGGTGCGGATGCCCAGCTCATCGTTCAGCCGGATCAGTTCGGGCTGGGTGAAGGTCGGATGGACCTCGATCTGGTTCACCGCGGGCGTGACGCCGGTCGCGTCGATCACCTCGCGCAGATGGTGATCATTGAAGTTCGACACGCCGATCGACTTCGCCAGGCCGTCGCGCTGGGCCTGCACCAGGGACTCCCAGGCCTGCACGTGCTGGCCCTGCCCGGCGACCGGCCAGTGGATCAGGTAGAGGTCGACCGCGTCCAGGCCCAGCTTGCCGAGGCTCTCCTCGAGCGCCGCGCGCGCGTCGTCGTGCCGGGAGTTCCACAGCTTGGTGGTCACCCACAGCTCTTCGCGGGGTACGCCGGACTCGCGGATCGCCTGTCCGACACCCTCCTCGTTCTGATAGGCCGCCGCGGTGTCGATGTGGCGGTAGCCGATCTCCAAAGCCTTGCCGACGGCGTCGACGATCTCGTCGCCGGAGACCTGCCACACGCCGTAGCCGAGCTGCGGGATCTCGCGGCCGTCGTTCAGCGTGATGTTCGGAACCTGTGTCATCGGGTCAACTCCTCGGTTCTGCGGGCCGGACCGGTATGCCCGGACCGGATCGGTGGCGTGGCGCCATCTCTTGTCTACAACATCGTCACCGTCGGCCTGTTCCGGTGTTGCGCAACGGCTCGCCGGCCGCCGCCCGCTTGCAGGGTGGGACCGGTGTGGCTGGCCGGCGCCGGGCTGGCAGCATGACCGGGTGACCGATCCGGACGACCGTACCCCCGCCGGATTGCAGCCTTGGCAGGCCACCGTCGCCCCGATCGCGATCGCGATGCTGGGCATGCTCGGGCCGTTCTCGATCGACACCCCCTACCCGTCCTTCGCGCATCTGCAGACCGAGTTCGCGGTCGACGCGACCGTGACCCAACAGCTCGTCTCCAGCTACCTGCTCGCCTTCGCCGCGATGAGCATCTTCCACGGCCCGATCTCCGACGCCGTCGGCCGGCGGCCGGTGATGCTGGTCAGCCTGCTCGCCTACAGCGTCGCCTCGATCGCGGCGATCTTCGCGCCCTCGATCGGTGTCCTGATCTTCTGCCGAGTCCTGCAGGGGTTGTCCGCCGGCGGCGGCGTGATCATCTCCCGGACCATGATCCGCGATCTCTATCACGGTGCCGATGCCCAGCGCCTGATGAGCCGGGTGATGATGATCTTCGGACTGGCGCCCGCGCTTGCGCCGATCATCGGCGGCTGGCTCGCCACCGTCGGTTCCTGGCGGCTGATCTTCGGCTTCCTCGGTGGTCTCGGCCTGCTGCTGGTCGGCGTGGTGATCGTCGCGCTGCCGGAATCGCATCCTGTGGAGCGGCGTACCCCGCTGTCCATCCGCGCGCTGCTCGGGTCGATGGCCGGCGTCGTTCGCACCGCCCGGTTCCACCGGGTGACCTGGGCCGGCGCGTTCTTGTTCGGCGCCTATTTCCTCTACATCGGCTCGGCGGCCATCGTCGTGGTCGATCTGCTCGGCCAGGGCGAGACGGACTTCTGGAAGCTGTTCTTGCCGATGATCGCGGGCTTCATGGCCGGCGCCTTCGTCAGCGGCCGGACGGCCGGCCGGCTGTCGCGGAACCGGGGGGTGGCGATCGGCATCGCCATCCAGCTCGGCGCCGCTGCGCTGGGCGTGGTCCTGATGCTCGCCCCGGCCCTGCGTACCCTCCCGTGGGCCGTGATCGCTCCGGCCATTCTCGGCTTCGGCGTATCGCTCGCCTTCCCGCCGATCCAGCTCGCGGTCGTCGACATGTTCCCGAACGCCCGCGGCGCGGCGACCTCGATCGCGGCCTTCCTCACCCTGGCGCTGAACGCGCTCACCGCCGGCCTGCTCGCGCCGGTGATCACGTCATCGCTGCTGGCGATGGCGATTGCCGTGCTCGGCTTCACGATCCTCGGCGCGCTGTTCTGGGTCTGGCACCTGCGGGTCGATCACCAGGTCGACCGCCAGTGACGCCCGGGGCGCGGTGGACCGATTCGGCACCGCCCGCCCCACCGAGCACAATGGGGCCCATGTCGTCCCTGCCTGCCCTGCTCGGCGCGCGGTTCCGCGCCGCGGCCGAGCTCGATCCGGAGCTGCGCCCCGCCACCAAGCCGCAGTTCGGCCACTTCCAGTCCAATGTGGCGCTTCGCCTGGCGAAGGCGGAGGGCGCCAACCCCCGCGAGATCGCGCAGCGGCTGGTCGACCAGATCGACGTCGCCGACATCGCCGAGCCGCTGGAGATCGCCGGCCCCGGCTTCATCAACATCCGGCTGCGGGCCGACGTGCTGGCCGCCGAGGCCGAGCGGGTGCGTACCGATCCGGCCAACGGGCTGGTGATCACCGACTCGCCGCAGACGGTGGTGATCGACTACCCGAGCGCGAACGTCGCCAAGCAGATGCACGTCGGCCACCTGCGTACCTCGATCATCGGCGACTGCTTCAATCGGGTGCTGACCGCGCTCGGGCACACCGTGATCCCGCAGGACCACATGGGCGACTGGGGCCGACAGTTCGGGATGCTCGTCGAGCAGGTGCTGGATGAGGGCGCCGACGCGTCGGCGCTCGGGCTCGCCGAGTCCGAGGCCCTCTACAAGCGCGCCCAGGCCCGCTTCAACGACGACCCGGCCTTCGCGGACCGGGCCCGCAAGCGGGTCGTGGCGCTGCAGTCGGGTGACCCGGCGACGCTGGAGATCTGGCGGGCACTGGTCGACGCGTCGCGGCGGGGGCTGATGGAGTCCTACCGCCGGCTCGGGATCCTGGTCGAGCTGGACGACTTCGACGGCGAGTCGCGCTACAACGACGCACTGCCCGGGGTGGTCGACGAGCTGGAGAGCCGCGGGATCGCGGTGATCGACCAGGGTGCGCTGTGCGTATTCGTCGACGGGTACGCCGCGCCGATGATCGTCCGCAACCGCGACGGCGGCTTCGGCTACTCCGCGACCGACCTGGCCGCGATCCGGCTGCGGGTCGACGAGTTGGGCGCGGACCGGATCCTGTATGTGGTCGATGCGCGGCAGTCCGACCACTTCGGGCAGGTGTTCGCGGTGGCGCGTACCGCGGGCTGGCTGCCCGACCGGGTCGAGGCGCGGCACACCCCGTTCGGCATGGTGCTCGGCACCGACGGCAAGCCGCTGAAGACCCGCGACGGGTCCACCGCGACGCTGGAGTCGCTGCTCGATGCCGCCGAGACCGAGGCGACGCCGGAGATCGCGCTGGCCGCGATCAAGTACGCCGACCTGTCCAACTCGCTGATCAAGGACTATGTCTTCGACCTGGACCGGATGGTGCGGACCACCGGCGACACCGGCCCCTATCTGCAGTACGCGCACGCCCGCTGCAACCAGGTGCTGCGTCGCGCCGAGGCCGAGGGATATGCGACGGGCCCGGTCAGCGTGCTCGGCGAGCCGGCCGAACAGCAGCTTGCCCTGCAGCTCACGCGCTTCGACGATGCCGTGCAGGAGGTGGCCGCCGGCCTGCAGCCGCACAAGCTGACGACCTACCTCTACGAGCTGGCCGAGTTGTTCTCCACCTTCTACGAGCAGTGCCCGGTGCTGAAGTCCACCGACCCGGTCCGGGCGTCGCGGCTCGGGCTGACCCAGGCGACCAAGGACGTGCTGGCGGCCGGCCTGGACATGTTGGGGATCACCGCGCCGGAGCGGATGTGAGGTCTAGGGTGGCGGCATGAGCGAGCGAACCAGCGGCGGGCGGGTCGGAAATGTGGTGCTGTGGATCCTGCAGGTGCTCGCCGCGCTCGGCTTCCTGTTCGCCGCATTCGGCAAGCTGACCAGACAGCCGGCGACGATGGTCGTCTTCGAGCGGATGGGCACCGACGCCTGGCTGCCGATCGTGATCGCCGTGCTGGAGATTGCCGGCGCGATCGGGCTGTTGATCCCACGGTTCGTCCGGCTGGCCGCGGTGTGCCTGGCCGCGCTGATGGTCGGCGCGCTGATCAGCCACGCCGTGCTGCAGCCCGAGGGGATTGCCGGGCCGATCCCGTTCCTGGTGCTGACCGTGATCATCGCGATCTTCCGAGGTCGGTCCGCGCCCCGGACGACCCACGCCGCGTGATCACCGGCGACGTGAGCACCGGCAGTCCGACTGCCCGCCGGTGACCCGGCCGGACGTGCGCAGCCGGTTGCGCGGCATGTTCGCCGACACCCGGCCGATGACCAACCGGCACTTCCGGTGGCTGTGGCTGGCCAACATCGTCACGGTGATCGGCGCCCAGCTCACCGTCGTCGCCGTCCCGGCCCAGATCTACTCGCTGACCCAGAGCTCGGCGATGGTCGGCCTGACCGGCATCTTCGGGCTGGTGCCGCTGATCGTCTTCGGATTGTGGGGCGGCGCGCTGGCCGATGCGGTGGACCGCCGGGTGTTGCTGATCGTGACGACACTGGGGTTGATCGGGACCAGCGCGCTGTTCTGGGTGCAGGCGCAGCTCGGGTTCGACAATGTCTGGCTGGTGTTGGTGCTGTTCGCGGTGCAGCAGTCGTTCTTCGCGATCAACCAGCCGGTACGCAGCGCGATCCTGCCGCGGCTCCTGCCGCATGATCAACTTCCCGCGGCGAACGCGCTGAACATGACCGTGATGCAGGCCGGCGGGATCGCCGGCCCGCTGATCGCCGGGGCGCTGATCCCGTTCGTCGGGCTGCCGCTGCTCTACCTGATCGACACCCTCTCCCTCGGTGCCACCCTGCTCGCCGTGATCGCGCTGCCTCCCTTGCCGCCGACGGGCGTGAGCGGCGTACCCGGTCTGCGGTCGGTGATCGACGGCTTCGCCTACCTGGCCGGGCACAAGATCTTGTTGATGTCCTTCGTGGTGGACATCATCGCGATGGTTTTCGGCATGCCGCGGGCGCTGTTCCCGCAGATCGCCCACGAGAGCTTCGGCGGGCCGATCGATGGCGGGCTGGCGTTCGCGGCGTTGTTCGCGGCGATCCCGCTGGGGGCGGTGATCGGCGGCGTCTTCTCCGGCTGGGTGTCGCGGGTCGAGCGGCAGGGCCGCGCGGTGGTCATCGCGATCATCGTCTGGGGGCTGGCGATGGCCGGCTTCGGGGTGGCGATCGGCTTCGGCGGCGGGGTCGCCGGCTGGGCGCTCGTGCTGGCCGTCCTGATGCTGGTGATCGGCGGCGCCGCCGACATGTCGTCTGCGGCCTTCCGGATGTCGATGCTGCAGCAGGCGGCGACGGACGAGGTGCGCGGCCGGCTGCAGGGCGTGTTCACCGTGGTGGTGGCCGGCGGGCCTCGGATCGCCGATGTCGCCCACGGAGCCGCGGCGGCCGCGGTCGGCACGGTGGTCGCCTCGGCCGGCGGCGGCCTGCTGGTCGTGATCGGCACCGTGCTCGCCGCCCTCGCCGTGCCGGCCTTCGTCCGCTACCGCGTCGTACGCGCCACGCGCTGATCATTCGGGCGCCCGGGTGGCGTGCCACCATCCGCGGGCTCAACCGGCACCCGCGGGCTGAACCGGCAGGCGCGGGCTGAGTATCGCTCGCGGCTGCCGGTTCGGTTCGCGGCTGGGGTGGCGTGCGGCTATCCGCGGGGTCAATCGGCAGGCGCGGGCTGAGTAACGTTCGCGGGTGCCGGTTCGGTTCGCGGGTGCCGGTTCGGGGCGTCAGCGCTCGTCGATCATCACGGTGATGTTGTACGCCGCGGCGGGGTAGCAGTGGCTTCCGTACTCGATCGGAGTGCCGTCGGCGGCCAGTGCGAGCCGGGTCATGGTCAGCACGGGTTGCCCGCGGCCGATTCCGAGCAGCCGGCGCTCGCGTGCGCTCGGTGGCCGGGCGCTGATCGTCTGGTGGGCCACCTGCGGTCGTACGCCGCGGGCGCGCAACACGGCATACAGCCCGTCACCCTCGAGCGCCGTCGCGTCGATGTCGGCGAGCGCCGGCGGCAGCCAGTTGCGCAGCAGCGCGATCGGCTCGTCGTCGGCATAGCGCACCCGCTCCAGGTAGAGCAGCGCCTCGTCGTCATCGACCAGCCCGAGCCCCGCCGCGCCTTCGGTGTCGGCGCCGCGGCGGTGCTGCAGCACCTCGGTCCTGGGCTCGCGGCCCGCGCCGACCAGATCGTCGTAGAGACTGGTCAGCTCGACCTTGCGGTGCACCAGGCGATCGGCGACGGTGGTGCCGCGCCCGCGACGGCGTACCAACAGGCCCTGGGCCACCAACTGCTGGATCGCGCGGCGCACGGTCGCGCGGGAGACGTCGAGCCGGTCCATCATGGCCAACTCGTTCTCCAGGCCGTCGCCGGGCAGCAGTACGCCGGTGCGCACCGCGGCCGCCAGCTGCTCGGCAAGCTGGTGGTACAGCGGCACCGGGGAGCCGCGATCGAGCACCAGCGGCAGCGGTTGGGGTGCCATGGCACCAGCCTAGGACAGCGCACGCCGATCGTGCGAACAAGCAAATGTCCGGACAAAGCTTGACGGGCCGGGGCCGATCGAGCACGCTGGGAGCGAACCAGCGGCGACGTCGAGGAGGACAAGGCATGCGGATCGGGCTCGCCGGAGTGGGGCGGATCGGGGCGTTCCACGCCGAGACCCTGGCCGGCCTGGACTTCGTGGATGCGCTGGTGATCACCGATCCGCGCGCGGATGCCGCGAGCGCGCTCGCCGACCGGGTCGACGCGACGACCGCGGCCTCGGTGGACGAGCTGTTGGACCGGGTGGATGCCTTCGTGATCGCCGCAGCAACCCCGGTCCACGCCGAGCTGCTGCGCGCCGGCATCGCCGCCGGCATCCCGACCTTCTGCGAGAAGCCGGTGGCGGGCACGCTGGCCGAGACGAGCGAACTGGCCCGGCTCGCGGAGACGGCGACGGCACCGATCCAGGTCGGTTTCCAACGCCGCTTCGATGCCGGCTACCGCGCCGCGCGGGCGGCGGTCGCCGCCGGCGAGCTCGGCTTCGTGCACACCCTGCGCGCCAACACCCTCGACGAGCGGCCGCCGGACCGGTCGTATCTGCCCGGGTCGGGCGGCATCTTCCGGGACTGCTCGATCCACGACTTCGACATCATCCGGTTCGTCACGGGGCAGGAGTTCGTCTCGGCCTACGCCGTCGGCGCGAACCAGGGCGAGCCGTTCTTCGCCGAGGCCGGCGATGTGGACACCGGTGCGGCCGTGCTGACGTTGGAGAACGGGCCGCTGGTGCTGGCCTCTGCCGGCCGCTACAACGGTGCCGGGCACGATGTCCGGCTGGAGCTGCTCGGCGAGCGGGACAGCCTCGCCGTCGGGCTGGACGACACGCTCGCGCTGCGCAGCGCGGAGCCCGGGCGATCGGGCGACCCAGCCCGGGGCGTGGTGCACAGCTTCATGGAGCGGTTCGCCCCGGCGTATGTCGCCGAGCTGACCGAGTTCGCCGAGGTGGCCCGCGGCAACGCGCCGTCGCCGTGCACCCTGGCCGATGCGTTGCAGGCCTTCCGGGTCGCCGAGGCGTGCGCCCGATCGCTTGCCGAGGGCCGTCCGGTGGCGCTCGCGGAGGTGACCGGATGAGCACGGACACGATCAGCGGGCGCATCGCGGGGGCGCCGATCAGTTGGGGCGTCTGCGAGGTGCCCGGCTGGGGCTGGCAGTACCGGCCGGAGCCGGTGCTCGAGCAGATGCGTGATCTTGGCCTGGCGGCGACCGAGTTCGGCCCGGACGGCTTCCTGCCCGAGGCGATGGCCGACAAGATCGAGCTGCTTGCCTCCTACGGGCTCGCCGCCGTCGGCCAGTTCGTCCCGGTGGTCCTGCACGATCCGCACCACGACCCGTTGCCGCAGGTACGCGAGGCGCTGGCTCCGCTCGCCGCCGCGGGTGCGTCAGTGGTGGTGATCGCGGCCGCCACCGGCGCCGACGGCTACGATGCGCGCCCCGAGCTGGACGATGCGCAGTGGACGGTACTGCTGCAACATCTCGACGCCATCGATCGCGAGGTACGCGCGGCCGGGCTGGTCGCCGCCCTGCATCCACATGTGGGCACCATGATCGAGAACGCGGCGGAGACCGAGCGCGTGCTGGCCGGCTCGACCATCGGGCTGTGCCTGGACACCGGTCACCTGATGATCGGGGGCGCCGATCCCGTCGCGATGGCGACGGCTCACCCGGAGCGAATCGAACACGTGCACCTCAAGGATGTCCGGGCCGAGCTGGTCGACCGGGTCCGCTCGGGCGAGCTGACCTACACCGAGGCGGTACGCCGCGGCATCTACGCGCCACTGGGACAGGGAGATGTCGATCTTGCGACCATCGTCAGGTCGCTCGAGGCCGCGGGCTATGCGGGCTGGTACGTGCTGGAGCAGGACACCGTGCTGCAGGCCGAACCCACCGGCGACGGACCCGTGCGCGATGTCGCCGCGAGCCTGCGCTTCCTGATCGGGATGGGAAACTGATCATGGATCTGCTCACCTTCGGCCGGATCGGCGTCGACATCTATCCCCTCCAGCACGGCGTCGGCCTGGCCGACGTGCAGACCTTCGGCAAGTACCTCGGCGGCACCGCCAGCAATGTCGCGGTGG
Organism: Naumannella huperziae; assembly: GCF_054073625.1. NCBI lineage: Bacteria > Bacillati > Actinomycetota > Actinomycetes > Propionibacteriales > Propionibacteriaceae > Naumannella > Naumannella huperziae. The sequence goes on from NZ_JBSXPH010000001.1 coordinate 827,701, forward strand.
CCGCGGCCCGGCACGGCCACAGCGCCGCGGTGATCACCGGCGTCGCCGACGATCCGTTCGGCGCCTATCTGCACCACGAGCTGCGCCGCCTGGGAGTGGACGACTCCTACGTGATCGACATCGCGGGCGGCCCGCCCACGCCGGTCACCTTCTGTGAGGTGTTCCCGCCCGACGACTTCCCGCTCTACTTCTATCGGTATCCGACGGCCCCGGATCTGCTGGTCCGGCCGGAGGATCTGCCGCTGCCCGCGATCGCCGACGCCACCGTGTTCTGGTCCACGGTCACCGGCCTGTCCCAGCAGCCGAGCCGCGACGCCCACTTCGCCGCCTGGCGGCACCGCGGGCCGGTGTCGGGGGACCGGCACACCGTGCTCGATCTCGACTGGCGGCCGATGTTCTGGACCGACCCCGCGCAGGCGTCGGCGGTGATCGCCGAGGCACTCCCGCTGGTCAGCGTCGCGGTCGGCAATCGCGAGGAGTGCGAGGTCGCGGTCGGCGAGACCGATCCGGATCGGGCCGCCGATGCGCTGCTCGACCGGGGGGTTCGGCTCGCCGTGGTCAAGCAGGGCCCGGCGGGGGTGCTGGCAGCCACCGCCGACGAACGGATCGAGGTTCCGCCGCTGCCCACCACGGTCGTCAACGGACTCGGCGCCGGCGACGGGTTCGGCGGCGCCCTGGTACACGGGCTGCTGGCCGGCTGGTCGCTGAGCCGCAGCATCGCCTTCGCCAATGCCGCGGGCGCGATCGTGGCCTCGCGGTTGGAATGCTCCACCGCCATGCCGGACAGTGCCGAGGTCGACGCGGCGATCGAGCGGGGGCGGGCATGAGTGCCGGTCAGTCCAGCCGGGCAGCGGGCCGGGTGGCCGAGCTGAGCGAGCTGCGGGCGCTGGACCCGGGCCGGGTCGCGGCGGCGTGGCGGGACCGGCGCCGGCCCGACGGACTGCCGGCCGACGGGCGGCTGATGATCATCGCGGCCGACCACCCGGCGCGCGGTGCGCTCGGGGTACGCGATCGCGCCGACGCGATGGCCGACCGCGGCGAGATGCTGGCCCGGCTGCTGGTCGCCCTGGATCGCCCGGGGGTGGACGGCGTCCTCGGCACCGCCGATGTGCTGGACGATCTGGTCCTGCTCGGTGCGCTGGAGGACAAGCACGTCTTCGGCTCGATGAATCGCGGCGGCCTGGCGGGATCGGTCTTCGAACTGGACGACCGGATCACCGGCTACCGGCCGGAACGGCTGGCCGAGCGTGGGATGCAGGGCGGCAAGATGCTGCTGCGGATCGATCCCGGCGATCCCGCGACGGTCGCCACCCTGGAGACCTGCGCGACCATGATCGACGGGCTCGCCGATCGGGGCCTGCTCGCCATGCTGGAGCCGTTCTGGGCGGCCCGGAGCGGCGGCCGACTGGCCAACCAGCTCGACCCGGAGTCGGTGATCAGATCGATTCATGTTGCCGCCGGCCTGGGATCGGCGAGCGAGCGTACCTGGCTGAAACTGCCCGTGGTGGACGAATGCGAGCAGGTGATGGCGGCGACCACGCTGCCCGTGTTGCTGCTCGGCGGCGACCCGACCGGGGCGCCCGCCGAGACCTATCGGCGGTGGGCACGCGCGCTCCGGCCGCCGCAGGTGCGAGGGCTGGTGATCGGTCGGTCGCTGCTCTATCCGCCCGATGGCGATGTGGCCGGCGCGGTGTCTCGTGCCGCCGCCCTGGTCCACGAACCGACGAACGAACCGACGAACGAACCGACACAAGGAGATCTTCGATGACCGGGCAGAGCCCCTGGGTCCTGCGCGCCGACCGGGGCGCCGGCGAGGTGACCGTCGACGCGACGATCCCCGGCTGGCGCCATACCGGGCTGCTGGTCCGCGAGGTCGCGGCCGGCGCGCGGCTCACGGAACGGTTCGCCGACCGCGAGGGCATCGTCGTGCCGCTGCGCGGCGGTGCCGCGGTCGAGGCGGGCGGCGAGCGCGTGGTGCTCGCCGGGCGGGAGTCGGTCTTCGCCGGGCCGACCGATGTGGCGTACCTCCCGCCGGACACCGAATGGTCGGTGATCAACGAGGGCGAGCGGCCGGTGCGGATCGCGGTGGCGTCCGCGGAGGTGACCGGCGACGGCGCGCCGGACCGGCTCGCGCGAATCGCCGCGGACGAGGTGCCGATCGAGGTCCGCGGCGCGGGCCGGGCGACCCGGCTGGTCCGCAATTTCGGTACGCCGGGCGTGCTCGACGCCGATTCGATCATCGCCTGCGAGGTGATCACCCCGGCCGGCAACTGGTCGTCCTGGCCCCCGCACAAGCACGACACCGAGCGACCGGGCGTCGAGACCCAGCTGGAGGAGATCTACTACTTCGAGCTGACCGGGCCCGCGGGCACCGAGCCGATCGGCTACCAGCGCGTCTACGGGACCGACGAGCGCCCGATCGACGTGCTGGCCGAGGTCCGCGGCGCCGATGTGGTGCTGGTGCCGCACGGCTGGCACGGTCCGGCGATGGCGCCCACGGGCTACGACATGTACTACCTGAACGTGATGGCCGGCCCCGGAGCCGAGCGGGCGTGGCTGATCTGCGACGACCCGGCGCACGCCTGGGTCCGGGACGACTGGGCCGGCCAGGCCCCCGATCCGCGGCTCACCGGCGGGCGGTCCTGATGCCCACCCTGACCACGGCCCAGGCGCTGATCACGTTCCTCTCCCGTCAGTACGTGGAGCGCGACGGCGAGCGCTCGCGGTTCTTTGCCGGGGTGTTCGGGATCTTCGGGCACGGGAATGTCGCGGGCGTCGGCCAGGCGCTGCTGCAGGCCGAACTCGCCGCCACCGAGGACGGCGTACCCCCGACGTTGCCGTACGTGCTGGCCCGCAACGAGCAGGCGATGGTGCACGCGGCCGTGGCATACGCCCGACACCGCGACCGGACCGCCGCGTGGGCGTGCACGGCGAGCGTCGGTCCGGGCTCGACCAACATGCTGACCGGCGCGGCGCTGGCCACGATCAACCGGCTGCCCGTGCTGTTGCTGCCGTCGAGCACCTTCGCCGGGCGGGCCGCCTCCCCGCTGCTGCAGGAGCTGGAGGATTCCCGCGCCGGTGATGTCACGGTGAACGATGCCTTCCGCCCGCTGTCGCGCTACTACGACAACCTGACCCGGCCCGAGCAGTTGATCCCGGCCGCGCTGCAGGCGATGCGGGTGCTGACCGATCCGGCCGAGACGGGGGCGGTCACGCTGTCGCTTCCCCAGGACGTCCAGGCCGAGGCATACGACTGGCCGGAGGAGTTCCTCGCCGAGCGGACCTGGCGGATCGAGCGGGCGCCGGCCGACCCCGCCGCCCTCGCCGAAGCCGCGGAATTGATCAAGGCCGCATCCGCGCCGCTGATCATCGCCGGCGGGGGAGTGCACTACTCGGGCGCGGAGGACGAGTTGGCGGAGTTCGCGGCCGCCACCGGCATCCCGGTGGCCGAGACCCAGGCCGGCAAGGGATCGTTGCTGCACGGCGATCCGCGCCTGATGGGGGCCGTCGGCGCCACCGGCACCACCGCCGCCAACGCCCTCGCTCGCGACGCCGATCTGGTGATCGGCATCGGCACGCGGTGGAGCGATTTCAGCACCGCGTCGAGGACCCTGTTCGCCAACCCGGACGTGCGATTCGTCAACCTCAACGTGGCCGCACCCGATGCCGCCAAGCAAGCCGGGCTGGCGGTGCGCGGGGACGCGCGCGAGGCGATCCGGGCGCTGCGCGAACGGCTCGCCGGTGTGGGTGTCGATGAGGCCCATCTGCGGCGCCAGGACGAGTTGCGCGCGGCCTGGGACGCGACGGTGGACGCCGCGTACGCCGCGCCCGCCGCGACCGACGGCCGGATGGTGCAGTCGGCGGTGCTCGGGATCGTCAACGAGTACAGCGATCCCGGCGATACCGTGGTCTGCGCGGCCGGTTCGATGCCGGGCGACCTGCACAAGCTGTGGCGGGTGCGTGACCGGCACGGGTATCACGTGGAGTACGGCTACTCGTGCATGGGCTATGAGGTGCCGGGCGGCCTCGGCATCGCGCTCGCCGACCCGGACCGCGACGTCTTCGCCATGGTCGGCGACGGATCCTGGCTGATGATGTCGGCCGAGCTGGCCACGGCCGTGCAGGAGCGGGTCAAGATCATCGTCGTGCTGGTGCAGAACCATGGCTTCGGCTCGATCGGCGCGCTGTCGGAATCGCTCGGCTCGCAGCGATTCGGCACCAGCTATCGGCGCCGCGGCGAGACCGGGCGGCTGGATGCGGAGCCCGTCGGTGTCGACCTTGCCGCCAATGCGGCCTCGCTCGGCGCCACCGTGATCACCGCCGGCGACCGCGAGGAGCTGATCAACGCGATCGCGCAGGCGAAGGCCGCGCCGCCCGACCGGCCGGTGGTGATCACCGTCGAGACCGACCCGACCGTCCCGGCGCCGGACTCGGCGGCCTGGTGGGACGTGCCGGTCAGCGAGGTCGCCGAGCTGGCGAGCACGCGCGAGGCGTACCAGAACTACCGCAAGGAAAAGGAGAACCAGCGCCCGCTGGTCGCTCCACCCGACTGGGACCGATCCCCGAACCCGGGGAGCTGAGGAAGGACAGGCTGATGGGAACAAAGCACAATGTGGTGCGGCGTCTCGCGGTGGCGGTGGTCGCCGCCGGTGTGGGGCTGGGCATGGCGGCATGCAGTTCCGGCGGAGGGCGCGAGGAGCCCGCTCCCGGAGGTGGGGGCGGCCAGGCGAACACCCCGACGATGACGGTGGCCTTCATCTCCCACGGCGCTCCCGGCGATACCTTCTGGGACCTGGTCCGCAAGGGCGCCGAGGACGCCGCGGCCAAGGACAACATCCAGCTCGAGTACTCCTCCGATCCCGACGGGGCCAACCAGGCCAACCTCGTCCAGACCGCGATCGACCGCAAGGTCGACGGGATCGCCGTCACCTTGGCCAAGCCGGAGGCGATGCAGGCCAATGTCAAGGCGGCAGCCGCGGCGGGCATCCCGGTCACCGGGCTGAACAGCGGCATGGACACCTGGCAGGACTTCGGGATGGTCGGCTTCTTCGGCCAGGACGAGACCGTCGCCGGCGAGGCCGCCGGGCAACGGATGAAGGCCGACGGCGCGAAGAAGGCCGTCTGCGTCATCCACGAACAGGGCAATGTCGGCCTGGAGTCGCGCTGCGACGGTGCCGCCAAGGCCTTCGGCCCGATGGAGAAGCTCTACGTCACCGGCACCGACATGCCGGGCGTCCAGGCCGCGATCACCTCCAAGCTGCAACAGGACGCGTCGATCGACACGGTGCTCACCCTGGGTGCGCCGTTCGCGCTGACCGCGGCGAAGTCGGTCGGCGAGGCGAACCGCGAGGCCAAGGTGGCGACCTTCGACACCAATGCCGAACTGGTGGACGCGATCAAGAACGGCGAGGTCGCCTGGGCGGTCGACCAGCAGCCCTACCTGCAGGGTTACCTGGCCGTCGACGCGCTGTGGCTGTACAAGACCAATGGCAACACCATCGGCGGCGGCGAGGCGACCTTCACCGGGCCCGCCTTCGTTGACCAGAGCAATGTGGACGCGGTCGCCGAGTTCGCCAAGGCTGGCAAGCGCTGATGTCCGCCGCGGCCCTGGTCGAGGATCGCGTCCGGCGGCGCAGCCCGCTGGTCGTGCTGCTCGGCCGCCCCGAGATCGGCGCGCTGATCGGCGCCTGCGTGATCTTTGCGCTGTTCATGCTGGTGGCGCCACCGTTCCGCAACGTTGCCAATGTCGGAACGATCTTGTACGGGGCGTCGACGATCGGGATCATGGCGGTGCCCGTCGCACTGCTGATGATCGGCGGGGAGTTCGATCTGTCGACCGGGGTCGCGATCACCTCTTCGGGCCTGACCGCGGCGCTGTTCGCCTGGTACTTCGGGTTGAACGTATGGGCCGGCGTGCTGCTCGCCCTGGTGTTGTCGTTGGCCGTCGGGGCGTTCAACGCCTGGCTGTTGCTGAAGACCGGTCTGCCGAGCTTCCTGGTCACGCTCGGCACCTTCTTCATTCTGCAGGGGGTCAACCTCGGCGTCACCCGCGCCGTGGGCGGTTCGGTCGCGTCGCCGCGGATCAGCGACATGGACGGGTACGCCTCGGCGCAGGCGATCTTCGGCTCCGAGATCGCCATCGGGCCGGTCACGCTCAAGATCACGGCGCTCTACTGGTTGTTGCTGACGATCGTGGCGACGTGGGTGCTGTTGCGTACCCGCGCCGGCAACTGGATCTTCGCCTCCGGCGGGGATGCGGCCGCGGCGCGCGCGGTTGGCGTACCCGTGCAGCGGACGAAGATCGGTCTCTACCTGTTCGTCGGGTTCTGCGCGTGGTTGTCCGGAATGCATCTGTTGTTCGGCTACGGCACGGTGCAATCGGGCGAGGGCATCGGCAAGGAGTTCATCTTCATCATCGCGGCGGTGATCGGTGGTTGCCTGCTGACCGGCGGCTACGGGTCGGTGATCGGCGCATCGATCGGCGCGCTGATCTTCGGCATGACGCAGCTCGGGATCAACTATGCGGGCTGGAATCCCGACTGGTTCCGTGCCTTCCTCGGCGCGATGCTGCTGCTCGCGACGATCGTCAATCTGGCCGTCAAGCGGCGGGCGGAGGCGCGATGAGCACCGACGAGACCACCGCCGGGCAGCACCCGACCTCGGCGATCGTGGAGCTGAGCGGGATCGGCAAGCGGTACGGCAATGTCGCGGCGCTGCAGGGCATCGACCTGGCGGTACGCCAGGGTGAGGTGACCTGCGTGCTGGGCGACAACGGCGCCGGCAAGTCGACGCTGATCAAGATCATGGCCGGCCTGCACGACTACGACGAGGGCGAGATGCGGGTCAACGGCGAGGTGACCCACTTCGCGTCGCCGCGCGAGGCGCAGGGGGCGGGGATCGCCACCGTCTACCAGGACCTGGCGTTGGAGCCGCTGATGTCGGTCTGGCGGAACTTCTTCCTCGGCCAGGAGCTGGTCACCGGGCCCCTGCGCCGCCTCGACATCGCCGAGATGAAGCGGATCTGCGGCGAGGAGCTGGCCCGGATGGGAATCGAGCTGCCCGATCTGGACCGTCCCGCCGGGCGGCTGTCGGGCGGCCAGCGGCAGGTGGTGGCGATCGCCCGCGCGGTCTACTTCGGCGCCAAGGTGATCATCCTGGACGAGCCGACCGCGGCGCTGGGCGTGAAGCAGTCCGGGGTGGTGCTGCGCTACATCACCAGGGCGCGGGATGCGGGGCTCGGCGTCGTCTTCATCACCCACAACCCGCACCACGCGTACCTCGTCGGCGGGCAGTTCGTGATCCTCAAGCTGGGTCGGCTCGCGCTGAACGCCCCGCGTGATCAACTCAGCCTGGACACCCTGACCGCGGAGATGGCCGGAGGCGACGAGCTCACCGAGCTGAGCCACGAGCTGGGCGCCGATCGCTGAGTTTGCGCCGGTCGGTCAGGGTCGGAGGGCGGCGAACGGGTCGGTGATCTGCAGCTCGCGGCGGGTGAACCGGAACAGCCGGGCCGGCCGGCCGCCGGCCGCGGACGCGGCGGCGGTACGCCCGGTCGCCTCGAGCTGGCCACGACGCTCCAGCACGCGCTGCAGGTTGGTCGCCGACACGTCGTGGCCGAGCGCGGCGCGATAGATCTCGCGCAGCCCGCTGATCGTGAACTCGTCGGGCGCCAGGGCAAAGCCGAGGTTGGCATACGACAGCTTCGAGCGCAGCCGGTCGCGCGCCGACGTGATCACCGATTCATGATCGAATGCCATCGCGGGCAGCTCGGCGAGATCGAGCCAGGCCGCGTTGGGCGGCAGTACCGGGTCGGCGGTCACCGGCACCAGGCCGAGGTAGGCGGTGGCGATCGTCCGGTCGAACGGGTCGCGCCCTGGTTCGCTGCGGGTCTCCAGTTGTTCCAGGTGGGCGATCTCGCGCAGCTCGACCTTCGCCGCGAGGTGCCGGGCGACCGCCGCGCCGATCGTCTCCTCGGCGCCCACCGGGCCGCTTGGCACGGACCACGCGCCGGCGTACGGATCGCGCGAGCGCTGCCAGCCGAGCACCGTCAGCGCCGGCCCGCGCGCGGTCTCGCTGACCCGAAACACCGCGGCCAGCGCCTCGTGCCGAAACCGCGGCACGGCGGGCTCGGGGCCGGCGCTGGCGGGGGGTGGGCTGGAGGACGGCACGACGGCATGCTAGCTTCGACGCAGTTTACGACTGACAGTCGAAAACCTGGCGAGAAGGAGCACGAGATGACCACGACGGTGCAGCACCCCGCGGCGACGGGCGACCCGGGGCCCGACTGGTTCGCGCAGGTACGCCGGCTCGCCGCCGAGCGGGATGCGGTGATCCTCGCGCACAACTACCAGCTGCCGGCGATCCAGGACGTCGCCGATCACGTCGGCGACTCGCTCGCGCTGTCGCGGCTGGCCGCCGAGTCCGATGCGGGCACGATCGTCTTCGCCGGCGTGCACTTCATGGCGGAGACGGCGAAGATCCTGTCCCCGGACAAGACGGTGATCATTCCCGACGCCCGCGCCGGCTGCTCGCTCGCGGACACGATCGACGCCGACCAGCTTCGGGCCTGGAAGGCGGAGCGCCCCGGCGCCGCGGTCGTCGCCTATGTCAACACCACCGCGGAGGTGAAGGCGGAGTCCGACATCTGCTGCACCTCGTCCAATGCGGTCGAGGTGGTGCGCTCGATCCCGGCCGACCGTGAGGTGCTGTTCCTGCCCGACATGTTCCTCGGCGCGCACGTGCGCCGGCTGACGGGTCGAGACAACCTGCACACCTGGCTCGGCGAGTGCCACGTGCACGCCGACATCTCGCCGGACGACCTGGTCGCGGCGGTACGCGCGGACGCCGATGCCGAGCTGTACGTCCACCCCGAGTGCGGCTGCTCGACCTCCGCGCTGTGGATGACCTCCTCGGGCGAGCTCGCGCCGGAGCGTACCCACGTGCTGTCGACCGGCGGGATGCTGGACGCGGCGCGTACCTCCACCGCGCGCAAGGTGCTGGTGGCGACGGAGGTCGGCATGTTGCACCAGTTGCGCAAGGCCAACGCGGGCACCGACTTCCAGCCGGTGAACCCCCAGGCGAGCTGCCGCTATATGAAGATGATCACGCCGGAGAAGTTGATCAACGCGCTGCGTACCGGTCGCGACGAGGTACGCGTGGCGCCTGAGGTCGCCGAGCGTGCCCGCGATGCGGTGCGCAAGATGATCGCCATCGGCAACCCCGGGAGCGGGGAATGAGCGCCGATCGGCGCCCGGTGATCATCATCGGTGCCGGGGCGGGCGGGCTGGCGGCGGCGCTGCGGCTGACCGAGGCCGGCGTACCGGCCATGATCGTCGTCAAGGGCGCGCTCGGCGACGGCTCGACCGCGTGGGCGCAGGGCGGCCTGGCCGCGGTCAGCGACCCGGCCGACAGCCTGGCCGCGCACGCCGCCGACACCATCGCCGCCGGGGCCGGCCTGTGCGATCCGGACGCGGTCGCCGCACTGGTCGCCGCCGCGCCCGCCGCGATCGACCGGCTGGCCGCGCTCGGCGCCCGCTTCGACGCCGGGCCGCGCGGCTACGCGCTCGGGCTGGAGGGCGGCCACGGCGCGCGGCGGATCGTGCACGCGGGCGGCGATGCCAGCGGCGCCGAGGTCGCCGCGACCCTGGCCGCGGCCGCCCGGCGCGCCGTCGATCGCGGGGCGCTGGAAGTCCGCGTCGCGATGGTCACCGACCTGTTGCGCGACCGGGCGGGTGCCGTCGCGGGCGTGCGTACGCTGGACCGTCGCGGGCGCCGGGAGGTCCTCGCCGCGCGGGCGGTGGTGCTGGCCACGGGCGGGATCGGCCGGGTCTACGCTGCCTCGACCAATCCCGACACCGCGACCGGCGACGGCCTCGCGCTGGCGGCCCGGGTGGGCGCGGTGATCAACGACGCCGAGTTCGTCCAGTTCCACCCGACCGGTCTGGCCGTGCCGGGCGAGCGGGTGGCGCTGATCTCGGAGGCGGTACGCGGTGAGGGCGCGCGGCTGATCGGTGTGGACGGCCGTTCGATCACGGCCGGCGTACATCCGCTCGGTGATCTTGCCCCCCGGGACGTGGTCGCGGCGGCGATCCATCGGGAGTTGATCAACAGCGGTGCCGATCACGTGCTGCTGGACGCGACCATGATCGACGGTTTCGACGAGCACTTCCCCGGCATCGCCGCGGCGTGCCGCGCCGCCGGGATCGACCCGGTCAGCGAGCCGATCCCCGTGCGGCCGGTCGAGCACTATCACTGCGGCGGGGTGCGGGCCGATCTTCGCGGCCGGACCGGCATACCGGGGCTGTACGCCGTCGGCGAGGTCGCCGGCACCGGCGTACACGGCGCGAACCGGCTGGCATCGAACTCGCTGACCGAGGCGCTGGTCGCCGGCGCCGCCGCCGGGCGACTGCTCGCCGCGGGCGTCCCGGCGCCCGGCGACCCGCTGGGCCCGCCGCCGACCGCGCTGCTCGACCCGGCCGCGCGGAGCGCGATCGGCGCAGCCATGTCGCGCGGCGCCGGGCTGCTGCGCGATGCCGACGGGCTGCGCAGCCTGGGCGGCGAGCTCGCCCGGATCGGCGCCCGGGCGACCGGGCGGATTAGCATCGCCACAGCCGAGGCCGCGAACCTGCACCTGGTCGCCCGGCTGATCGCCACGGCGGCGGCGAATCGGACCGAGTCCCGGGGGTGTCACCGCCGCGCCGATCACCCGGCGCCGGTGGAACGCTGGCAGCGGCACCAGTCGCTGGTGCTGGGCCCGGACGGGTCCTTCGCCGGCCCGAGCCGGGAGGTTGCCGCATGACCGCACAACTCGATCGGCCGCTCGGCGCGCCGGCCCCGCCGTCGGCCGAGGAGATCGCCCGCGTCGTGGAGTTGGCCGTCGCCGAGGACCTGGCGCTCGGGCCGGACGTGACCACCGCCGCCACCATCGCCGAGGACGCCGAGGGCGTCGCCGACGTGGTGGCCCGCTCGTGCGGGGTGCTCGCCGGAGTGGGGGTGGCGGCCGCCGCGTTCGCCGCGTGCGCCCGCGCGAGCGGTGGGACCGTGCGGGTCGAGGAGCTGCGATCCGACGGCGATCCGGTGGCGCCGGGGGAGACCGTGCTCGTCGTCAGCGGCTCACTGCGTACCATCCTGACCGCGGAGCGCACCGCCCTGAACCTGCTCGGTCAGCTCTCCGGCGTCGCCAGCCTGACCGCGCGCTGGGTGGAGGAGGCCGCCGCGCTCGGCGCGAGCGTCCGGGACACCCGCAAGACGGTGCCCGGTCTGCGCCCCCTGCAGAAGTACGCGGTGCGCTGTGGCGGCGGGCTGAATCACCGGATGGGCCTGGGCGATGCCGCGTTGATCAAGGACAACCACATCGCCGCGGCGGGCTCGGTGACCGCGGCGCTGGACGCCGTCCGCGCGGCCGCGCCCGAGCTGCCGATCGAGGTCGAGTGCGACACCCTCGACCAGGTCGACGAGGCGCTGGCCGCGGGGGCGCGGATGATCCTGCTGGACAACATGGCGGGCCGGCAGGTGGCGGAGGCGGTACGCCGGGCGCGCGCCGCCGGCGCCCGCACCGAGGCCTCCGGCGGGCTGCACCTGGGCGGTGCCTGCGAGCTGGCCGGCACCGGCGTGGACTACCTGGCCGTCGGCGAGCTCACCCACTCGGCGCCCGCTCTGGATGTGGGCCTCGACCTGCGCTGACCACCCGCATTTGGCAGGTGCGGTCGGCTGGTCGGTCCGGTCGCCGTGCAGCCGGGTCGATCAGTCGGCGGTGCCCGCGTGGGCGGGATCGGTGCCGGCGCGGGCCGCGGCCTGTTCGGGGTCGGCGGCGAGGTACGCCGCTCCGATGATCCCCGCCTTGTTCAGCAGCTTGGCCGGGATGATCGGGGCGTTGATCTTGAGAAGGGGCAAGAACTTGGCCGAGTCCTTCGACACGCCGCCGCCGACAACGAACAGATCGGGCCAGGTCAGGAACTCCAGCATCTCGTAGTAGCGCTGCAGCCGTGGCACCCATTCCTTGTAGCTCAGGCCCTCCTTGTCCTTGACCCCCGACGATGCCTTCGTCTCCGCGTCGTGGCCGTCGACCTCGATGTGGCCGAGCTCGGTGTTCGGTACCAGCACGCCCTTGTAGATCAGCGCGGTGCCGATGCCGGTGCCGAGCGTGGTCAACAACACCTTGCCCGGATTGCCGCGCGCCGCCCCGTACTGCACCTCGGCCAGGCCGGCGGCGTCGGCGTCGTTGACCAGCACCACCTCCCGGCCCAATGCCTCGGCGAAGATGTCACGGGCGTGGGCACCGATCCAGGACCTGTCGATGTTCGCGGCGCTCCGGGTGACGCCGTCGATCACCACCGCCGGGACGGTCACGCCAACGGGCCCGTCGGCGATCTGGTCGGCGAAATGCTGAACGATCTCCACCACGACCTTGGCGACATGCTTCGGGGTCGACTTCTTCGGGGTGTCGATGCGCAGCCGGTCGGCCGCGAATTCGCCGGTCGCGAGATCCACCGGAGCGCCCTTGATCCCGGAGCCGCCGATGTCGATGCCGAGGACCGGCCGTTGGGCTGGATTGCTCATGGATCGACCCTAGCGGCCGGGTCGTCGCACCGGGGCCGGCACGGCACCCAGGGGCCCCACTGCCGCCCGCGCCCGCTCCGAGCGCCCGAGCTGGCTGAGCGCGAAGGCCCGCGCATCACCGGGATCGATGTCGGCCGCGACGAAGGTGACCGGTCCGGGGGTCGTGTCGAGATGCACGCTGGCGACGCGCGCCAGCCGCTGCAGCGGCCCTTGCCCGATCCGCACCGACTGCACCTTGCCGTGCGGCACCACACTGGTCACGGTGTCGATCAGGCCGCGTCGCGCCACGGCGACCAGCGCGTCGTGGCCGAATCGGTAGGTCGGCAGCGCGATCGGATGCAGCCACCGGGCCCGACCGGGACTGCGCCACAGCGGGACGCGGGCGAGGTCCACCCCGGGCAGCACCGCGGCGAGCGCGATCGCCAGGTCGCGGGTATTGCCCACGGGCAGCAGGATCGAGCTGACCTGACTGGTCTCGCCGCCGGCGATGCCGAGCACGTCGATGTCCACCCGGTAGAGGCCGAGCGGCTTCCACAGCAGGTGTTGGGTGATGCGTACCCCCTGGATCCGGTCGACCGGCACGGACTGGCTGGTCAGGTTGGTCAGGCCGCGGGCGATCCGCAACCCTCGGCCCGTCCTCGCCAGGGTGTAGTTGAACTGGGTCAGCAACCGCGAACCGATCATGCGCAGGGTGCCGAGCACGATGGGGATCAGCGCTCCGAAGGAGAACACCCCCAGCCCGAGCCGGAAGAACACGACCACCGCGACGAGCGAGAGCGCCGCGGAGACCAGGAAGTCGGTCGAGGTGAGGAAGCCCAGCAGCAGCCGCTGCGGCGGGATGGTGACCAGTACCTGATCATCGGCGGACAGATCACGGAAAGCGTCGGCCTGGGTGCGGGCGTCGGAGTCGGCGACGCTGAGTTGTTCCCCGTGCGCGCGGCTGAGCAGGTAGTCGCGGATCCGGTACGCCTTGCGCCGCGACAGATAGCGCAGCGCGGTCTTGTCGCTGCCGGCGTCGATGCGCAGCTCGGCCAGCCCGAAGATCCGGGCGGCCAGCGGCTGCATGACATCGATCGACTGGATCCGTCGGAACGGAATCCTCTTCGACGTCTTGGTGAACAGACCGGTCTCGATCCGCAGCTCCTCGTCGTCGATCACGTACCGGGTGAACCACCAGGTCAGGAACGAGGCGAGCGCGGTGAGCAGCACCACGCCCAGTACGCCGAGGATCACCAGCAGCACGTTGGCGAGGATCAGGTCGATCAGGTCGAACTGGTTGCGCTGCAGATCGGGCACCAGGTCGCGGGCGATGGCGATCAGGATGACCAGCAGCACCACCCAGCCGCGGATCAGCGGGGAAAGCGGGTGGGGGCGCTCGGCGCGCTTCTCCAGCGCGGGCGGGTGGGTGAGGTCGCCGGGCCGCTCGCTCACAGCCCGGAGTCCCCGGTCTCGGCTCGCCGGGTGAGCCGGTCGCGGAGCTGGGCCGCCCGGTCGGGGGTCAGTCCGGGGATCGTGGCGTCGGTCGCGGCGCTGGCGGTGACCAGCTTCACGGTGGCGAGGCCGAAGGCGCGCTCGATCGGCCCGGATTCGACCTCGACGACCTGCATCCGCGCGTACGGCACGGCGGTCAGGTTGCGAAACATCACCCCGCGGGTGAGGTAGAGGTCGTCGGCGAGTTCGGCGTAGCCCCAGGACCGATAGAGCGCACCGATCCGGATCAGCCGCCAGATCAGGACCGCGACCCCGAGCACGATGATCGGGATCGCCCACTGTCGACCGAGCGTCGGCCAGGCGACCGCGGCCGGTACGCCGAACAGCACGAGATAGCTGAACACCGCGCTGATGCGGCGCACGGTACGCCACGCCGGCGCGAGCGGTTGCCAGGCGACGTCGGGCGGGGCGAAGAGCTGCTCGGGGGTCACGAGACCAGTATCTCGTTGTGGTCTCGGTGTGCCGCGCGGGATGGAAGTTACTGCTGAGTTGGGATAGCGTTCCGCCCGGGTGACGGCCGGCGTGCGTTGTCGGGTCTGTTACCAGTGTGATAGACCACAACTGTCGTCCGTGCTCGCGGACGTTCGGTAGGTCGGGGTGCTGGACAGATTACGAGCAGGGGAGAGTGTTCATGCCGGATCGCCGGATGCTGGCCGCGGCCGCCGCCGCGACCGTGCTCCTCGGGGCTGCGGCGTGCGGGTCGGGCGGGCAGTCCCCCGAGCCGCCCCCGGTGCCGACCGGCGTGGACCCCGACCGGGTTGCCCCCTCGAATCTGCCGGAGCCGCCCAAGATCGAGAAGGAAGCGGGAGCCCGCTCCGATGCCGAGATGGGCGAGTGCCGCACCAACGCCGGCGAGCAGACGGTCACGGGCAAGGTGACCAACAACACCGACAAGACGACCGACTACGTGATCACCATCAGTTGGGTGAACTCGACGTTCGATGTGTACGGCCGCGGGATCGCGGTCGTGAAGGGCCTGAAGGCGGGCACGTCGAAGGACTGGAAGATCAGCGCGAAGCTGGACCGCGACGCAGCCCAGTGCTCGCTCAACGTCAAGCGCGGCGAAGTCAAGAGTTGACGCGGCCGGTCGCGCGGCGCGGCCGGCGGACTTGTGGGGGACGGCAGGGGATGAGGGGAATCGGGTAGATGCGGGCGATGCGGCGTTGGGCGCGACGCGCGGGGGTGCTGGGCACCGCCGTGCGGATGTGTCTCGTCCTCGCGCTGGTCGGCACCCTGGGCATCGGCATCAACCTCGGCCAGGCGCTCGCGCCGCGCGACAACCCGCTCGTCCCGCCGCCGCCGGTGGCGCGGGCCGACCAGGACCCGACCTCGTGCCCGGACCCGATCGTGCTGCAGAACGGCAGCTTCGAGACCCCGGTGGTCGCCGCCGGAGCGGGCGCCAACATCAGCGAGGGTGCCGCCGGCCTGCAGTGGCTGACCACCGCCACCGACGGCAAGGTCGAGTACTGGCGCAACGGCGGCAACGTGCAGACCGCCAACGGCAACCTGCCCATCTCGGCCCAGTCCGGCTCGCAGTGGGCCGAGCTGAACGCCAACCAGGCGTCGATGCTCTACCAGGTGCTGCCGACGGTGCCCGGCCAGATCATGCGCTGGTCGCTCTACCACCGGGCCCGCAGCACGAACAGCATTGCGGGCGATCAGACGAACACCATGCAGGTGAAGATCGGCGCCAACACCACCGACGGTACGGTCCGCAGCAACCCGGCGCAGCCGGCGACCTACCCGAACGGCTCGACATCGACCAGTATCACGACGTCCGACGCCGGGTGGGTGCGCTACACGGGCACCTATGTCGTCCCGGCGGGCCAGACCCAGACGGCGTTCGGTTTCGAGGCGATCAGCGGCAGTGGTGGCGTGACGCTCGGCAACTTCCTGGACGACATCGAGTTCGGCAACTCGCCGTGCGTGGTGACCGACAAGCAGGTCCGCAACGTGACCAGCACGACGGCGGTGACGCTGCCGGGCGACGTGCTCGAGTACACGGTCAAGGCGACCAACAACGGTGGGTCGCCGGCCTCGCTGACCCAGATCACCGACCAGATCCCCGCGAACACCACCTACGTGCCCGGGTCGATCCGGATCGACGGCACGGCCAGGACCGACGCGAGCGGCGACGACCCCGCCCAGTTCGCGAGCGGCACGGTCACCGCCAACGTGGGCGCCGGCACGGCGACCTACACGCTGCGCCAGGGCGATGTCGACGCCGAGGTGGTGCGCAATGACGCACAGGTCACCGGCACCGCACCCGGCGGCGCGACGGTCACCGACGACTCCGGCGTCACCACCCCGGTGCCGGCCGAGCCCTCGCTCGACCTGGTCAAGGCGGCGAGCGAGCCCGTCGACGCGAACGCCAACGGCCGGGTCGATGTCGGCGAGGTGATCAACTACACGCTCACCGTGACCAACAACGGCCAGCAGACGGTCGCCGATGTGGCGATCACGGACCCGTTGATCACGCTGGATCCCGCGTGCACCCCGCGTACCCTCGCACCGGGTGGCAGCTACTCCTGCACGGGTGCCTACGAGCTCTCCCAGGCCGACATCGACGCCGGCGAGTTGATCAACACCGCTCGCACGAACGGCACCGACCCGACCGGCGCGGCCGTCTCCGACGAGGCCGGCACGCGGACCCCGCTGACCGCCCAGCCCGCCATCGCGGTCGACAAGCAGGCCGGTACGCCGATCGATGACAACGGCAACGGCCGGCTCGACCAGGGTGACCGGATCGACTACACGTTCCTGGTCACCAACACCGGCAACGTCACGCTCACCGACATCGCGGTGAACGATCCGCTGATCGCCGACGTGACCTGCCCGATCACCCAGCTCGCGCCAGGCGCGCAGACTACCTGCGCGGCCAGCTACACCCTGACCCAGGCCGATATCGACGCCGGCACGGTGGAGAACACCGCGACCGCGACCGGCACGGACCCGAACGGCGGCGAGGCGCAGGGGAGCGACGACACATCGGTGCCGTTCGACCCCGAGCGTGGGCTGAGCGTGGACAAGACCGCCGGCGAGGTTGCCGACGCCAACGGCAACGGCCGGGTCGACGCGGGCGACACGATCGACTACGCGTTCAAGGTGACCAACACCGGCGTGATCAACCTGACCGACGTGACGCTGACCGACTCGCTGCTGTCCGGCCTGGCCTGCCCGCCGGCCGACCTCGGCCCCGGCCAGTCGTTCGAGTGCTCCGGCACCTACACGCTGACCCAGGCCGACCTCGACGCCGCGCAGGTGGTCAACGTCGCCGACGCGGTCGGGACCGCGCCCGACGGCACGCCGGTGACCGGCAGCGACCGCAATGTCGCGCCGGTGAGCCAGGACCCGGCGATCACGCTCGACAAGCAGGCCGGCCCGCTGGTCGACATCGACGGCTCCGGCACCGCCACGGCCGGCGACCAGATCACCTACACCTTCGATGTGGTGAACACCGGCACGGTGACGCTGCGCGAGGTCGTGGTCACCGATCCGAAGGTCGGGCTCGACTGCCGCACGGATGATCTTGCGCCCGGCGAGCCGCTGACCTGCACCGCGACGTACACGCTGAGCCAGGACGATGTGGACGCCGGCTCGGTGGAGAACACCGCGAGCGTCGCCGGCCTGCCGCCGGTCGGGCCGACGGTGGGCGCGGAGGATTCCACCAGCGTGCCGCTCGACCCCGCGCAGGGCCTGACGGTCGACAAGCGCGCCTCGGCGATCAACGATGTCAACGGCAACGGCGTGGCCGATGCCGGTGACACGATCGACTACACGTTCACCGTGACCAACACCGGCAACGTGACGCTGACCGGCGTAGAGCTCGCGGACCCGCTGGTCGCGATCCCGGACTGCCCGGTCGTCGACATGGCCCCGAAGCAGTCGTTCGACTGCGCGGCGACCTACACGCTGACCCAGGCCGATGTGGACGCCGGCGTGGTGCGGAACACCGCGACGGCGACCGGCACCGACCCGACCGGCGGGACCGTCAGCGGTGACGACTCGACCGAGACCGACGTGCCGGAGGCGCGCGGCGTGAGCATCGAGAAGGCCGGCTCGTCGCCGTACGACGCCAACGGCAACGGCCGGATCGATGCCGGCGACGCCGTCGACTACCGGTTCACCGTGACCAACACGGGCAACGTCACCCTGAGCGACCTGGCCGTGAGCGACCCGCTGATCGAGACGATCACCTGCGAGCGGACCGAGTTGGCGCCGGGCGCGACGACGACCTGTGAGGGCAGCTACTCGCTGACGCAGGACGACGTCGATCGCGAGCGCGTCGACAACACCGCCACGGTGAACGGGACCACGCCGGGCGGCGCCACCGCCACCGACGAGGACTCCACGCGCGTACCGGTCGACACGTCCCGCTCGCTGAGCGTGGTCAAGACGGGCGACGCGCCGGCGGATGCGAACGGCTCCGGGCGGGTCGATGCCGGCGACACCATCGCGTACTCGTTCACCGTGACCAATACCGGCACGGTGCGGCTGACCGGCGTCACGCTGACCGATCCGCTGGTGCCGGGGATGGACTGCCCGGCGCGGGACCTGCGCCCCGGTGAGTCGTTCGACTGCACGGCGACGTACACGCTGACGCCGGCCGATGCCGACGCGGGCCAGGTCGTGAACACGGCGACCGCGACCGGCACCGACCCGGCCGGTACGCCGGTGAGCGGCACCGGCTTCGAGGATGTGGACTTCACCGCGCCCGGCGCGCTGACCGTCGACAAGCAGGGCGGCCCGGTGGTCGACGCCAACGGCAGCGGCGCGACCGATGCGGGCGACACGATCGAGTACACGTTCGTGGCCCAGAACACCGGCGCCGTCACGCTGACCGACGTGCGGGTGAGCGATCCGCGGCTGCCGAACCTCGAGTGCGTCGCGGCGAGCCTGCCCGCGGGCGGCGAGCTGCGCTGCGCCGGCACCTACACGCTGACCCAGGACGATGTCGACGCCGGCGACCTGCAGAACACGGCCACCGCGACCGGCACCACGCCGGGCGGGGACGAGGTCGGCGGGACCGACACCGTGGTGACGCCGCTGGCGCCGGGTGGCGGCCTGACGGTGCGCAAGGTCGCCGAGCCGATCGCAGACACGAACGCGTCGGGCGTACCGGATGCCGGTGACCAGATCACCTACCGGTTCACGGTGACCAACGCGGGCAATGTCACGCTGACCGGCGTGACGCTGAGCGACCCGCTGGTCGCGATCGCCGACTGCCCGGCCCGCACGCTCGCGCCGGGGGCGTCGTTCGACTGCTCGGCGACGTACACGCTGACCCAGGCCGATGTGGACGCGGGCTCGGTGGTGAACACCGCCACCGCGATCGGTACGCGGCCCTCGGGCGAGCAGGTCGACGGCACCGATACCGCGACCTCCCCGGTCGAGCGGCGGCCGGGCGTGCGCCTGGACAAGGTCGCGAGCACGCCGATCGATGCCAACGAGAACGGCCGCGTGGACGCCGGCGACCGGATCGACTACCTGCTCGAGGTGACCAACGTAGGCAACGTCTCGCTGACCGACGTGCGGGTGAGCGATCCGATGCTGACGGACCTGAGCTGCCCGGGCACCGACCTCGGCGCCGGCCGGACGATGACCTGCGTGGGCAGCCACACGCTGACCCAGGCAGACATCGACCGGGGCCAGGTGCGCAACGACGCGAACGTGACCGGGACTCCGCCGGGGGTCGACCCGATCTCGTCCGGCGATCATGCGACCGTGATCATCGACCCGGACCGGTCGATCAGCGTGGTGAAGACGGCGGCCGATCCGGTCGACGCGAACGGCTCCGGGCGTACCGATGCCGGTGACACGGTGCAGTACTCGTTCACGGTGACCAATACGGGCACCGCGCGGCTGACCGCCGTGACGCTGACCGACCCGCTGGTGCCGGGGATGGAGTGCGCGCCGCGCGATCTGGCGCCGGGCGCCTCCTACGACTGCACGGCGACGTACACGCTGACCCAGGCCGACATCGATGCCGGCGAGGTGGTCAACACCGCGTCCGCGTCGGGCACCGACCCGGACGGCGCGACGATCGTCGGCGACGACTTCGCCGTGATCGAGCCCGGCGGCGCCGGATCGCTCGCGGTCGACAAGCGGGCCGACCCGGTCACCGACGTGAACGGCAACGACCGGATCGACGCCGGTGATCAGATCGCCTACACGATCGTCGTGACCAACGACGGGTCCGTGACGCTGAACGAGATCGTGGTGAGCGACCCGCTGCTGCCGGCGCTCGCCTGCCCGCCGGCCGGCCCGCTGGCCCCGGGTGATTCGCTGGAGTGCACCGGCGTCCACACGCTGACCCAGGCCGACATCGACGCGGGCGGGGTGGAGAACACCGCGACCGCGACCGGGCGTACGCCGAACGGCGCCGAGGTGGGCGGCGACGACACCGTGTCGACGCCGCTGCCGGGCGGCCCGGCGGTCGCGCTGGACAAGCAGGCCGGCGCGGTCACCGACGCGAACGGCAACGGCCGCGTCGACGCGGGCGACCAGATCGCGTACGTGTTCCAGATCAGCAACACCGGCTCGACGACCCTGTCGAGCGTGGTGGTCGACGATCCGCGGATCGGCGCGATCGGCTGCCCGTCGGGCGCACTGGCGCCGGGCGAGACGCGGGCCTGTGGTCCGGTCAGCTACCCGCTGACCCAGGCCGACGTGGACGCCGGCGAGGTGATCAACACCGCGACCGTGACCGGCCAGCCCGTCGGCGGCGGCGAGGTCACCGCGACCGACTCGGTCACCACCCCGGTGCGCGGGGTCGGCGGCGTGGCGCTGGAGAAGCGGGTGGCCGGGATCGTCGACAGCAACGGCTCCGGGCGTACCGATGCGGGTGACTCGGTGAACTACGAGTTCACGGTGACCAATACGGGCGCCGTCAGCCTCGACCAGGTCGCGATCCAGGATCCGCTGATCGACGCGGTCGCGTGTGGCACGACGTCGCTGGCGCCCGGCGCCTCGACCACCTGCACGGGCAGCTACCGGCTGACCCAGGACGATGTCGATGCGGGCTCGGTGGAGAACGCGGCGACGGTGTCCGGGCGTACCCCGTCCGGCGAGGCGGTCGATGCCGGTGACTCGACGAGCACGCCGGTGGACGGCAAGGCCGGGCTGTCGATCGACAAGATCGCGGAGCTGGCCGACACCGACGGCGACGGCCTGGGCGATGTCGGCGAGAAGATCCACTACCGCTTCGTGGTGACCAACACCGGCTCGACGCGGGTGAGCGACGTGCGGGTGAGCGACCCGCGGCTGACCGACATCGGGATCCGGGTGGACTGCCCGGCGGGCCTGAGCCTCGAACCGGGGCGCAGCGGCGAGTGCGGCGCCGACTACGTGATCACCGACGGCGACATCAGGGCCGGCGAGGTGGTCAACGTGGCGACCGCGACCGGCGTGGCGCCCGGCGGTACGCCGGTGGTCTCCGGCGACGGCAGCGCCCGGATCGCGATCGATCCGGGGCCGGCGGAGGAGCCGACGCCGCCGTGGTACCCGGAGCCGCTGCCCAAGCCGGGCGAGCTGGCCCGCACGGGCGCGATGCTCGGCACGAGTGCGCTGCTCGGCGGGCTGCTGCTGCCGCTGGCCGGTGGGCTGATCCTGCTGGTGCAGCGCCTGCGCCGCCGCGACGAGGACTGAGCGCCAGGGGGCGGCCCTGCCGTCAGTAGCTCAGTAGCTCAGTAGTAGGCGCGCATCGCGGTGATCACCGCGTCGAAGATCGCGCGGTCGATCCGGGCCGAGCGGTGCACGACGTCGTCGGGGTGGATCCGGACGATCCGGTTCAGGCGTACCTCGCTGGAGCGTTCCTCGGGGTCCCACGGGCCGGTGCCGATGTCGTACCAGAAGCGGTTCTCGCGGGCCTCCTGGGCCTCGTCGCGGTCGTGGTCCTTCGAGGTCATCGGCAGGCCGAGCAGCCAGGCGTCGTCGCGGCCGATGATCATCGACGGGCGGGTCTTGCCGCGGGTGGGGTCGTCCTCGTAGGCGATCCACGCCCAGGCGACCTCGCCGGGGTCGGGTTGAGCGTCGTCGATCGGGGCGTAGCTGACCGTCGGCATGGTCGGGTAGTCGCCCGGATAGGCACGGTGCTCAGGCATGCGGCCATCTTGGCGTACCGCATCGGTTCGGGGTGTATCGGTTCGGGGTGTACCGGTTTGGGGGCACGGCGGTTGGGGGCGCGGCGGTGAGTAGGGTGCCCGGCATGGAGAAGCCCGGAGTGCCGCCGCCCGCCCTGCTGATCGGTGCCGCGCTGACCCAGCTCGCGCTGGGCAGGCGGAAGCGGCCGAGGCGGCGGCTGCTGCGCCGGGTGTTGGGCGGCGGGGCCGCGCTGGCCGGTGGGGCGCTGTTCGTGGGCGGGGTCGGGCAGTTGTTCCTGCGCGGGACGACGGTTGACCCGCGGGCGCCGGAGGAGAGCTCGGAGCTGGTGACGGATGGGTTGTACCGGGTGTCGCGGAACCCGGTGTACCTGGGCGATGTGTTGTTGCTGCTCGGGCTGGCGATCGGACAGGGCAAGCTGGTCAGCTTCCTGCCCGTGGCGGCGTTCGCGGCGCTGATCGATCGCCGGCAGATCCCCGCGGAGGAGGCGGCGCTGCGGGCGCGGTTCGGCTCGGAGTTCGAGCGGTACGCCGAGGGCACGCCGCGCTGGATCTGAGGATGGCCCCCGCGTCGGTGATCATGAGCGCCATGTGGATGGCGCGAGCCTTGTCGGGGGCGATGATCACGGCCCTGACGGGCTGTGCCCTCCCATCGGTGACCGGTCTCGGCGCCGACGGGCAGGTTCGGGCGCTGTCCGAGCGCTTCCTCGAGGCCGTCGCCTCCGGTGACGGAGACGTCGCGCAGACGATGGTCGGGCGGGAGATCAATGCGCCGCTGGTCGAGGCGGGTGCGCCGTGGCTGCCCGCGGAGGCGTATCGGACCGCCGATGAGCGGATCGGGGCGTGGGAGATAGCAAGCGTGTCCGCCGGATCACAGGTGCACCTGGTCGAGGGCACGGCCGAGATCGGCGGTTCGACCGAGGACTTCACCCTGATGATCAGTGCCGAGACGATGCTCATCACCGATGCTGACTGGCTCGTCCAGGGCGGCCGGGCGGCGGCGAGTGCGCTGATTGCCGAGGGGGAGGTCGTGGTGAACGGCGTCGCGGCACCGGTGCGGGCCAGCGAGGAGTTCGTCGTGCTGCCGGGCAGGTATCGGATCGGGATCGACGCCGGGCCGCTGGTGGACGTCGAAGCGCAGGAGCTGGTGGTGAGCGACGACCTGGTCGGTCACCGGGTGCCACAACTGACCGCGACGTTGACCGAGGCTGGGGAACGGGCCGTGGACGAGGAGACCCAACGGGTGTTCGACGAGTGCCTCGCCAGTCCGGCGCTGGAGAACGACGGCTGCCCGAACAGCCGCGAGGCGACGGGGGCAACATCGCCGGTGGGAGTGCAATGGCGCATCGAGGGCTCGCGCGGGGTCGACTATGCCTGGGAGGACGCTCACGATCGCTTCCGCGGGGCCTATCGCGGGAGCCCGGACGCGATCATGATCGCGACATGGACCGATGACGGCGACGAGCGGGAGGCGCGGGTCCCGATGACCACGGCGCCCCGTCCAGTCGTGACGCTGCGAGATGGCACGGTGCAGGTACGGTTCAGCGATGCCTGATGCCGCCGGGCGCTTCGTGTGGGCGCCTCGGGTCCGCTAGACTGCACGGGCGCTGCGGCGCACGCGGATGTAGTTCAATGGCAGAACATCAGCTTCCCAAGCTGAGAATGCGGGTTCGATTCCCGTCATCCGCTCCACATCACCACTCCTAGTCAGAGCCGCTTTCACCGCTCGGCTTCCGCACTCGCACCGTTCGCCGGTGTACGACTGATGTACGAATCGATCTGAGCAGCAGCCCCGGAGAGGTCATTCCGAGCCAGCCGGGCATAGCGGTCCGTGGTCGTCAGGCTGGCGTGACCGCAGCGCTCGGACGGTGCTCAGCGGCACGCCAGCCCTGATCCACAACACGATCGCCGTCGCCCGCAAGTCGTGGAAATGCAGCGCCGGCCATCCCAGCCGACCAACGAGATTCACCCAATCCACTTTGGTCCGGAAGTTCGAGTGGTACAGCCGACCGCCGAGGGGTCCGACGAGCACCGTGTCAGACTTAGCACGACCAGTTACCAACGGCTCAATGGCGCTGTGAACAGCCCGCATGATGGGGACCTGCCGTGTGCGGCGTGACTTCGGCGTCTGCAGCTCCCCGGCCGAGAACGCGCGACGGCCGCTAGTTCGTGACCTGGCGGCCGTGCGGCTATTGCAGTGAGATCGGATTTCGGTACGCTACCGTCCCTGCGAGCAATTCAGCAAGGTCCTTCAGCGTGGCGTTGCCAGACCCGTAGGCCATGCGGTCGCCAAAGGCCAACTCGACTTGGCGATCTTCATCAACCCGCCCGAGCTGCACGACTAAGCGCTCGACGTAGAAGTTATCCTGAACTGAACCAACCACGTCCTCGACGTCTTGGTGGAGGTTTGGTGACTCGTTGGCGCGAAGCGTGATGGAACGATCGACTCCGCGCAGTTCGATTTCCAACACGCGAGAATCCGCCGGAAGCAGGCTCGACACCACTTGCCAAAGAGCGCTGGATTGGAGCCCTCTAGCTTTCAATGCTTGGCCGTAGGTCGCGAACCGAAGAGCATCACTCCCTTGTGTACGAGTTAGCACTCGATTCACGAGCTGCCATCTAACTTCCTCTTCAACTTCGTCCGGCGGTGCGAGCCCTATTGCCCCACGGGAAGCGAGCCAGGTCGACCACGACGCTGAGACCAAGGGAGTTAAATCTAGTCCGGCGAGGTCGTCCGAGATTGAAGTCAAGGTTTCTAACGTAACTCGAGAGCCCAATGCTGCCCAAAACTCATCGTCAGATCGCCGGTTATCTTGGCGAAGTAGCCACGGAAGCACCGCGCGCGCCGACGAAATTGTAAGAAGCTCGGAGCTCCCAGGCGGCGGCAAGGCGGGATCAGACATAGCGGCCACGATCTCGACCGAAGCTCGAAGCTGTTCCGCCATTTCCGGCAGGAAGTTGCGCTCGATGTCAGATGTGATCCCGCTCTGCGCTGACATCAGCCGCTCCGCCTGTTCCGCGTCAATCAGCCCGCGTCCCGAATGTAGAACCTGACCCGAGACGACCGTAGAGATAGGTGATGCGGCAGCCGACGAGGACAGTCGTTCAGCGAACCGGTCTAGAGCGAGGCCCCCAGTCACGAGTAGCCGATTCTCGCCGCTGTTCTCTATTCTCTCCCGTATCCTAGACTCGGCTATCGACTCGCCAGCGGCTTCGTTAAGTGAAACGACAAGGTTGTCTGTCGCGGAAAATCTGTCTGCGTCGGCATTGCCAGCGATCTCTTCGTAGGAACGCCTGAGGTACACCAAGCGCTTCTCGCTGCGGTTCCATTTTAGGACGTAATCGGGTACAGCGGAATGATTAAAATAGCCTGTATCCGAGACTGTCGCTCCAGGATCCGTCTCTGTGATGTAGTCACGAAAGAGTGACTTGACGGCTGTTGTGTAGTCGTACTGATCAACAATGTCGTCGGCAGCTTGCATTCCTTCGATTAGTGAGACCATAGCGGCCTTCCTCCACGTGTCAGCACAGTCATGGTCTGAGCTAGCTCCTCGCTACTCAGTGTTAGTTTCTGGATTTGCTTCTCGCTCCACACAAGAACCCACACGCGAGATGCGATGCTTTGCCCAATCGAATTGTCGTAGGATAAGTTGCCGATGATCGAAGAATGCTCGGGGAGATGGAATGATTCGTCTACCTTCTCCTCGGTCGCAAGATCCGTCCACCCGCTCACGTAGAATGGGTGGCTCGTGACCCAGAGGAACTCGTCATCGCATTCCCCCAACTCTGCAACCTGCTTGCAGTGGTAGCTGTACGCGATCGACAAAAACTTCTTGAACTCGCGGTGCTGAACGCCTTCGGAGCTGTATCTCTTACACTCAACCCAGATGTTCCTGCGTTGACTCTTGTCGCCGTGTAGGTATCCCGACAAATCGAACACCTTACTCCCGCCAGGATAGGCGACGGCGCACCTCCTTTTGCCATCTTGGTAGGCATTCATAGGCAAACTCATCCAAGTGGTCGATTCCAGCCACGCCTTCACCATTCCGACGCCTTCACGCCCGAGCTCTTGGACCTCTTCGGCCTCCATGGCTGTGAGACTAGCTGATCTTGACAGTCCTGAGCTGGCAGTCGACTACGCTCCGCGCGCCAAGCGTCGTTCCAATCTAGAACAGCTCGGGCTGATGCTCTAGGCCAACTGACTGGGAAGCTGATTGGACTGCATGTCGGGAGTCCTCGGCTGCGTGATACCGGCCTGAGCCCCGTCCGTACTGGCCCGCGTAGGTAGCTCTGTCCTCCTTGTATGTCAGCCTTCGGCGAATCCGCAGGTCACGCAGGGTTCCTAGGACACGCTCGACGTCGACCAGATCGTCGGCATCACGGGTGTACACCATGATTGGGCTACCCCACCCTCTCGCGTCTGCTGCGGTAGCAACCTTGGCCGACGGCCCGAGCTTGCCGGCCATCACTCCTGCCATCACCCACAACCAAGTCTTGTCTAGATCGTCGCCCATGCGGCAGAAGACCATCCATTTCCCCACCCGGTCGGTCCGCGATTGGCCGTTGTCAATCGACAGCCAAGGCTCGTCGAGGACCTTCGAGGGTTGCCTGCCGAACTCTGTACGCCACTCCATTGCGCTCCTCCTTCTTCGGATCGCTAGAGTGTTGCAGCGGGCACTGACATTCGCGGGGGACGTCAACAGTGTTCCCATGGGGCCTGAGCTGGACGTGCCGACCACCTACCGACGATCGTCCTGGGCTTGGTGCAGCCGATTGCAACGTGTACGACGGCATGTACGCGAACCTCCCAGAGTGGCCCCTGTCCGCAACGACCCACCCGCGAAAACACTGGGAATCAATTAGTCAGGATCACCCCGAATCGCCTTCCCAAGCTGAGAATGCGGGTTCGATTCCCGTCGTCCGCTCCAAGCAGCTTCCTCATCAGGATCCTGGGGCGCCGTTCGGATCCGCCGGGCGACGAACCCGAACAGGATAACGAGGCGCTACCGTGTTGGCGATGAGCGAGCGCCCGGCACACCTCGATCACGCGGCGGATGCGGCGTACTTCCCGATCGAGCCGCGGCTCGCCAACGGGTCGGCGGCCGAGCAGGTTGTGATCGATCGACCTCACGGCACGATCGTCCTCGACTTCGATGACGCCGGGCACCTGCTCGGTGTCGAGGTGCTCGGCGCTACCGAATTGCTCACCGACGCTGCGCGGGCGCGGCTGACGGACATCGCCGACATCGTCTGAACGAGCTCGGCTGAACGAGCGCGCTGCGACGCGCGCCCGCTCAGCGGCCGGAGCAGTCGCTGTCCTGCTCGCCCGCCATCAACCACGGAAGGTTGAACTTTCGGAAGGCGATCGAGCGGTGCGAGCCGGCATTGTTCGAGGTGTCCTCGTTGACCTCGACCAGCGCACCGACGGAGTAGTCGGTGGTCTTGGTCATGCTGGAGTAGCCGCCCTCCTTGGCGCCGGCCGGCAGGTCGAGAGGCTCGTCGGACAGCGGCCGGCTGATCCGCCAGGTCTTGCCCTCGTCCTCGCTCACCCGCACCCGCATCTTCGTCCTGGTCTCGGTGCTGGCCGAGTTGAGGAACACCAGCCGGGCGGGATCGTCGGTGTTGTAGCGCACGACCGAGCCCTGGCTCTTCGGGTCGAGCAGGCACGAGGCCGCGGTGAATGGCGCGTACCCCTCGCCGATCCGGCCTGTCGTGACCTGGCGGCGCTTCTGCTTCTCCCAGACCGAGGTCTCGGCCCGGTCGTTGCGATAGAGCGTGCCGTCGGTCAGCTCGGCGACGGTGCTCTCGCCGGTTTGCTCCATCGGCTTGCCGTCCTCGGTGGTGAGGAACTCGGTCTTCCAGCTCTCGCCGTGATCATCGCTGTAGATCATCCGGTGCTGCGCCGGGATCACCAGCCGGCCGGGATGGTCGACCGTGGTCTGAATGCCATTGCCCGGGCCGACGGCATCCCAGGTGACGTCGCCGCCGCCGGGCTTCTTCTTCGGCGTCAGCTCCTCGGTCCGATCGACCGGCTTCGACCAGGTCTGCCCGTCGTCGTCGCTGTAAGCCGTGAAGGTACGCCGCTCGCCCCACTCGTCGACCTTCTCCGCGTCGGCGGGCTGGTGGTTCATGAACATCCAGATCCGGCCGGTGTCTTGATCGACGACGGGCGTCGGGTTGCCCCACACCCCCTCGCCGCTGCCGACGACCTCCTGCAGCTTCGACCAGGTCTTGCCGTTGTCGGTCGAGCGCTTGTAGACGAGGTTGATGTTGCCGAAGTCTCCGTTGCCGGTGGCCCGTCCCTCGGCGAAGGCGAGCAGGCTGCCGTCCGTGGTTGTGACGATCGACGGGATCCGGAACGAGTGGTAGCGCAGGCCGTTCAACTCGTCATCGCCGCCACCATCGAAGATCATCGACGCGCTGTGCCGGGGATCGGCCGCCTGCGCGGCGGGCGTACCTGTCAACGCCGCGGCGGACGCCACGACCAGGCCGAGGGCCATGGCCGCGAGCGTCCGCCGCGGCGTGTGCTGGATTGGCTGCATCAGACGTTCCTGGGTCAGGCGTTGGCCCAGTAGAAGCTGCTGCTGCCGTAGTCGTGGTCGGCCCGGCTGTCGACGTGGGTGAAGCTGTTGTAGATGATCACGCCGGAGAAGCCGGAGCTCTTGGCCAGGTCCGCGGTCTGGCTCGGGGACTTGCCCGAGACCACGATGTCACCGGCGATCCCGTACATGTGCTGGGAGTTGCTGGCGCCGCCGACCGAGGAGTTGTGGGACCGGGTGCGGAAGCCCGAGTTGACGGTGATCGGCTTGTCGCCGGCCTTGGTCCGGATGGCTTCCAGCTTCCACATCAACTGGCGGACGTTCTCCTTGACCTCGGACTCGCCGACCTTGCCGTTGGTGAAGCAGCCGCAGTCCTTGGAGGCGAACTCCTTGAACTCGAAGTTCTTGGTCGAGCCGTCGCTGTCCTCCAGGCTGTTCAGCTTGTCCTGGGTCGCACCGTCAACCTTGCCGCTCTGGGTCAGGCCGTGCGCCTTCTGGAACCGCTTCAACGCGGCCTCGGTCGCCGGGCCGAAGTCACCATCGGCCTTCAGCGACGTCTTCTCCGGCCCGTCGGCGGCGAAACCGGCGATCCGGATCTGAAGTTCCTTGACGTCAGCGCCGGTGTCACCGGAGGCGAGCTCGCGCTTCCAGTCGTAGGCGGACGCCGTCGGGGCGGAAACTGCGCCGACTCCGCCGACCAGGCCGAAGGCCAGGACGAAGGCGGCGATCACGCGGGCTAGCTTTGACATGAACTCTCACTCCTGAGTGTTGACTGAGGCGGATGGTTCAACCGGCATCTACCGGCAGTCGCCAGCCAATCGAGGTGTACGACGGTCCGGCAACCTGTCGGTCGTCCGGTCCCGTCCGGAGCGCGTAGTGGTGCGGTTCAGCGCCGATTGTCCGGTCGCCGTCCGGGCACGTCCGGACAGTGCGCGTTCACCGAGGCCGGGCGGCTGACGGGACCGGACTCGGCCGAGGCCCGGCGGTAGGGTGCCGCCATGGCCGACCACGGGCGGGCAGGCGACGAGCGTTGCCTCGGCATGCTTGACATCGTCCGATATGCCCGCGAGTCCGGCAATGTCGATGTCTTCATCGATGGTTATCGAAACTTCCACCAACTCGCCAAGTCCCCGGGGATCAGTGCCCGGATTCAGTTGGAGCGCGGGATCAACACCCCGGCGGAGATCGCCGCGCCCGATGCTCGGCGTCGACCGGTCATACTACTTCGGTCCAGCCCGGGTAAGGCAGGCTCGGCAACCACGCCATGGGAGGATGTGTTCGACCTCGATCATGGGCACGCTCGTTACTTTGGGGATCACAAGGCGAGCACTGTGGGCCCGATCGGGGCGACGCAAGGAAATCGGGCCTTGCTCGATGCCTGGCAACTCCATGGCAGCTCCGCGCGGGCCGATCGCGTGCTCGCACCGCCGTTACTTCTGATGCGCGGGGTCTCTGTCATGCGAGATGGCAAGCGGGTCGACAAGGGACATCTCGAGTTCTGCGGGGTGGCCGTCATCGAGCGGCTGGAGTACATCGTGCAGCGCGATCCGCAGACCGCGCGCACCTTCCCCAATCTCGCTGTTGATCTTGCGGTGATCAAGCTCGACGAAACCACCGACGAACTCGACTTCCGCTGGATCGATGACCGGCGCAACGGTGAACTCACTGCCGAACAGGCCAATGCCAAGGGGCCGGCGTCGTGGCGCCGCTGGGTCGATCAGGGCAAGGTGGCGATTCCGCGGATTCGGCGCCGGGTGCTGTCCAGCCGCGTCCGGTCAGCGGCAGATCAGCGGCCTGAGTCAGGCGCGCCGGATGCCGCCCTGCTGGACACGATCTATCGGCACTTCGACGATCGCAAACACGAGTTCGAGAAGCTCGCGGCGGCCGTCGCAGCGAGCGTTTTCGCCGCCAGCGGTGCGACCTATCACGATGGCTGGCTCTCGCGCGCCGGCGGTGACGGAGGTCTCGACTTCGTCGGTCGGCTGGACGCGGGTAGCACCGCGGCGAACACGCCGCTCGTCGTACTCGGACAAGCCAAGTGCATCAAGCCGGAGTCCTCGGTCAGCCCGGACCAGGTGGCGCGGGTGGTCGCGAGGCTGCGCCGGGGTTGGATCGGTGTTTTTGTCACGACCGGCGTGTTCAGCCAGCAGGCGCAGATCGAGGTGATCGACGATGGCTTTCCCGTCGTCCTGGTCCCGGGTCGCGAACTCGTTGCCGAGGTCCGCAAGCTCGCCGAGACGTCTGCCGCAGGCGACATCGAAGCGTTGCTGCGCGACATCAGCAGCGATTACGCCGATGCGGTCACCCACCGGCGCCCCGAGGAAATATTGGGCAGTGCGTAGCGCATCGGGCGCATCACGGAGGATCGTCCGCCCGGCTCGGCGGCGGCACCCGGAACCGCTGATGCAGGCGCGGTCGGCGGCGCGCGTCGACGCGGCTCGGGGGAACGATGACCGGGAGGCCTGCGTCGCCGAGGCGTACCTCCCACTGTGAATCCGGCGGCGCGTGCGGCCGCGGCTCGAGCAGGCCGTGGTGGTGCCGGCAGAGCAGCACCAGATTGTCCAACGAGGTACGCCCGCCGGACTGCCACGGCTCGATGTGGTGGGCATCGCAATCCGCTGGCGCCCGGTCGCAGCCGGGCATCACACAGCCGCGGTCGCGCAGGGTCAGCGCCGCCCGGATCGGGGGAGTGACCAGGCGCTGCGCGCGGCCGACGTCGAGCACCTGCCCCGCCCCGCCGAGGACGGCCGGCAACACCTCACAGTCACACGCCAGCAGGCGCAGCGCGGACGGCGACACCAGCGCACCGCTGGCCGCCAGCCGCCCCGCTGCCACCGGGTCGGAGTGCAACCGCTGCAGCAGCTCGGCATGATCGATCGTCACCACCAGCCGCGGCCGATCCCCGCCGTGGGTGGGCGCCGCTCGACACCCCTGCGCGTGCCGAGCAAGATCAACCAGCGCGTCGGCCCGGCGCTGCGCCGGGGAGACCAGCTCGGCCAGGGGATCCAGCCGGTCGAGCGACCGATCGGCATGCGCCGCATACGCCTCGATCACGGCCACCACGGCCTCGCCCTCGGCCTCCGGCAGCCGCGCGCTCAGCTCGATCGAGCCGAAGCCGTCACGGCACCACCGAAGGAAGCGATTCGCCTGCGCCCGCCGCTCGTCGCGCTCCAGCTTGCGGCGCTCGTTGTCCTCGGCCTGCTCCGGCGCCACCACCTCGACAACATGGCCGGCCAGCCGGCGCAACTGCGCGGGATCGAACTCCGCCGAATAGCCGATCATCGTCTCCTGGGCGCGCGCCACCTGCTCGGCACCAAGATCGGCCGGCAGCTCGTCGAGAGCGGTGCAGATCGCGTCCGCCTGATCCTTGCTGATCAAGGCCTCGTGGAAGGCCTGCGCCACCTCGGGGAAGCGGCCCAGCGCTCGGGATTGCATGATCAACGTGCTCGCCGCACGCGGTGTCATCCGGTTGGACTGCGCCAGCCAGGTCCGCAGGGAGGTGCCGTGGACGGCCATCGCGTCGTCGGCACGCTCGGCCGCGGTCACCCGCTCGGCGATCAGTGCCCGAACCTGGTCGGACAGGTCCAGCAGCAGCGCCAGCTCGGCCAACCGCGCGGCCGGATCGGGCAGCGGCACATCATCGGCGCAGGCGAGATCCAGCGCCGTCGAGACCATCGATAACGCCAACGCCCGCGTCACCTGCGCACCCCCCGTGCCCATGCAAATCACCCTAGGCGGGAGGTCTGACACTCTGACCCGACAACGCGGAGGCAGCTAGCGTTGCGCCCATGAGCTCTGACCCCGCGACGGCGCTGGTGGTCGACGCGGCCAATGTGATCGGGTCGGTTCCGGACGGGTGGTGGCGCGACCGGGCCGGCGCCGCCGCGCGGCTCAACGCCCGGCTGGCGGCGGCGCAGTTGCCCCATGCGCCGATCGTGGTGGTCTATGAGGGGGCGGCCAAGCGCGGCGTACCCGCCGATCCCGATGCGCGTCCGGTCGTCGTCCACGCCCCCGGCTCGGGCGACGACGAGATCGTCCGGCAGGCGAAGCGGTACGCCGTCGACGGCCCGGTGGCCGTGGTCACCGCCGACCGCGGCCTGATCGATCGGGTACGCGCGATCGGCGCCGACGTGATCGGGCCCGGCTGGCTGCTCGACCGGCTGCCCGAGGCGCCGAGCCCGGAATGATCAACCCGCCACCAACAGGTGAGATTCGTCGGCCCCCTGTTCCGTCCTGACCGCTCATGCGGTAGACACGTACCCATGGCGATATCGATCGCCGACCGGACGTCAAGCGCCCGGAAGCAGCGGTCCGTTGGACCACGTTGATTCTTGGAGGAAGCATGACTGACAACACGTTCGACAACGAGCAAGAGGGTCCGGCCGACGGCGGGGCCGCGGGTGTCCCGGGTGTCCATGACGGTGGCGCCGACGGTGGTGCCGACAGCGGCGCCGAGGGCCCCGCGGACGGCGGCGCCTCGGGCGTTTCCGGTGTCCAGGACGGCGGTGCTGATGGCGGCGCCGAGGGTCCGGCCGACGGCGGCGCGAGCGGTACGCCGGGTGTCCAGGACGGCGGCGCCGATGGTGGTGCTGACGGCGGCGCCGACGGTGGTGCCGACGGCGGAGCCAACAACTGATCTTGAGCCCTCGCTCTGATCACCGGGACCCCGGCGCCGATTCCGGCGCCGGGGTTCTGGAGTCCCGCCTGCTGCAGATCGGTCGGAACGAGTTCGCCGACGACTACTGGGCCCGTCGCGCCCTGCTCACCCGCGGCGCCGACGACTTCTCCGATCTCTTCTCTGCCGCCGCGGTCGACGAACTGATCTCCCGCCGCGGCCTGCGAGCGCCCTTCCTGCGTGTCGCCAAGGAGGGTCGCACCCTCCCGGACGCCAGCTTCACCGCGGGTGCCGGTGTCGGCGCCTCCATCGATGATCAACTCGACGACACGGCGCTGTGGCGGCACTTCGCCGACGGCGCGACTCTCGTCCTGCAGGCGCTGCACCGCACGTGGCAGCCGATCGCCGACTTCTCCTCCCGCCTCGGTACCGAGCTCGGCCACCCGGTCCAGGCGAATGCCTACATCACGCCGCCGCAGAACCGTGGCTTCGATGATCACTACGACGTGCACGACGTGTTCGTGCTGCAGATCTCGGGGACCAAGCGCTGGATAATCCACGAGCCGGTGCATCCGGACCCGCTTCGCGACCAGCCCTGGACCGAGCGCAGCGCCGAGGTCGCCGAGGCGGCTCGCGGCGAGGCCATGATCGACACGGTGCTCCGGCCGGGCGACGCGCTCTACCTGCCGCGTGGCTGGCTGCACGCCGCCCAGGCCCAGGGCGAGGTGTCCATCCATCTCACGCTGGGCATCCACAACTGGACGCGGTACGCCGTGGCAGAGCAACTCGCCCAGGCCGCGCTTGCCCGGCTCCGCGACGATCCCGCGATGCGCGCCACCCTGCCGCTCGGCACGACCGGGCCCGATGATCAACTCGACGCGGTCCGCACGGCGTTGACCGCGGCGCTGGCCGAAGCCGATCCCGCGCCGGCCTTCCGGCGTACCCGCCGTGGTCAGGCCCGCCCCGCACCGCTCGGCCCGCTCGCCCAGCTCGCGGCGCTCGACGCGCTGGACGAGGCCACACCGATCCGGCTGCGCGAGGCGCTCGACGCCTCCCTGGACGGCCATCGGCTGAATACCCGCGTCGGCTGGCTCGACCTGCCCGACACCGACCTCGAACGCGTCCGCCGACTGCTCGACGGCCGGTCGGTGGCCGCCGGCGACCTCGGCATCGACCTGGCCCGCCGGCTGCTCCGCTCCGGCGTGGCCCTTCCGGTCGACCGGTGAACGCCGAGCGCTTCCTCTGCGCCGAGCAGGCCCGGGCCCGACAGGATTCGATCGCCGGCACGGCGGCGCCGACCCGGACCTGGCTGTTGATCGAGTACCGGGGGCGCTGGCCGTTCGAGGGCTTCTCCGGCCTGGACATCGACCTGGCAACCAAGATCGACGTCACCTCCGCGGCCCAGTCCGTGGGCGCGCGAGTGCTGCTGATCCGCCGCCCCGGCCGTGTCGATCATGATCGGCCGCAGCGCTGGGCGGTGTTGACCCACGACCGCGACGGCATCGGCCGCCAGACCTGGGGTACCTGGCAGGGCGAAGATGATCTTGCCGCGATCCCGGACGCGTTCGAGGTGCCTGGGCAGGCTGGACTGCCGTCCCCACTGCTGGTCTGTACCCACGGCCTGCACGACACCTGCTGTGCCATCCGCGGCCGGCCGGTCGCGGCCGCGCTCGCGGATCGCTGGCCGGAGCTGACCTGGGAGTGCAGCCATGTCGGCGGTGACCGGTTCGCGGCCAACCTGGTCGTCGCTCCCGACGGTGTCTACTACGGCGAGGTCGACCCCGACCAGGCGATCGCGGTGATCGAAGATCAACTGGCCGACCGGATTCGTCCCGAGCACCTGCGCGGGTACACCACGCTGACCCCGCCGCAACAGGTCGCGGTGATCGAGGCGCTGCGCGCCTACGGTCCGGCCGGGCGGTACGCCTGGCGCGTCCTCGACACCGCCCGGCACGGCGACCGCTGGACCATCCACCTCGCGGGCCGCGCGCCGCTGCCGGCCCGGGTCGAGGTCGAGCTCATCGCCGAGCGCACGGCCGCGCACCGGCTGACCTGCCGGGCTCACCAGGCGGCGTCGGTGATCAACTACCGGCCGGCGGGGATTCGCGAGCTGCCCGGGGTGACCTCGTGACGGGCCCGGGGGACGGCGTGCCCGACGGCAATGATCCGGCCGAGCTGGCGAACTGGCTGTTCGATCGCGCCCGGGCGGGCGAGGCCGAGCTGCTGGCCGCCTATCTGGACGCGGGCGCGCCCGTCGAGCTGACCGACGCCGCAGGCAACACGCTGCTGATGCTCGCCGCCTATCACGGCCACCCGGACGCGGTGAACGTACTGCTCGAACGCGGCGCGAATCCGGATGCGATCAATGACCGCGGCCAGACCCCGCTCGCGGGCGCGATCTTCAAGGGGTACGCCGAGGTCGTGCGGATGCTGGTGGCGGCCGGCGCCGACCCCGATCTGGGCGCGCCGAGTGCCCGCGCCGCCGCGGAGTTCTTCGAGCGCCCGGACCTCGCCGCACTGCTCCCGCCCCGGCCCTGACATGCCCGAGGGCGACACGGTGCACCGCGCGGCGGCCGAGCTGGATGCCGCGCTGACCGGCCAGGTGCTGACCCGCGCCGAGCTCCGCGTACCGCGCTATGCCGCGACCGATCTCACCGGCGCCACCGTCGAGCGGACCCGCGCCCACGGCAAGCACCTGTTCCTGGATCTGCTCACCCACGGCCGCGCGCTGACCCTGCACAGTCATCTGAAGATGGAGGGCGCCTGGCACGTCTACCGGCCGGGCGGCCGCTGGCGGCGCCCGCCGCACACCGCGCGGGTGGTGCTGGCGACCGCGACCGCGCAGGCGATCGGGTTCGATCTCGGCCTGGTCCGGCTCGATGCCCCCGAGCGGATCGCGGCCTCCGTCGCCGATCTCGGGCCCGACCCGCTACGCCCGGACTGGGACGCCGACGAGGCGACCCGCCGGCTGGCCGCCGACCCGGATCGCACGATCGGCGAGGCGCTCCTCGACCAGCGGCGGATCGCCGGGCTCGGCAACGTCTACCGCTGCGAGCTGTGCTTCCTGCGCGGCCTGCACCCGAGCACGCCGGTGGGGGAGGTGGAGCTGGCGCCGCTGGTCGCGCTGGCGTACCGGACGATCAACGACAATGTCGTCCGCCGCGTCCGGGTGTTCACCGGGGTGGACCGCCCCGGTCAGGACCTGTGGGTGCACGGTCGCGAGAACCGGCCCTGCCGGCGGTGCGGTACGCCGATCCGGCGCGGCCGCCTCGGCGGCGGCGAGGGCCTGGAGCGATTCCTCTGGTGGTGTCCGCGCTGCCAGCCCCCGGGCCGCGCCACAATGGGGGCAGGAGGTACCCGATGAGCGACGCGACGATGCGAGTGGGCGACAGCGAGCGGGAGCGGGCGATCGCGCAGCTCGGCGAGCACGCGAGCGCCGGGCGGCTGACCGAGGACGAACTGACCGAGCGGATCAGCCAGAGCGGTGCCGCCAGGACCCGCGGCGAGTTGCGCGCCGTCTTCGCCGATCTGCCCGAGCCGCACCCGCTGCCGCCCGAGGCGCCCGACGAGCCGGCGGCCGCCGCCGGGCCCTCCCCGTGGCCGACCCGGCCCGAGCCCGCCGAGCAGCCCGGCCGGACCGACGCGCCGGCCTGGCCGACGCTGGACGCCCCCGAGGCGCCGGCGTCCGGCGCGCCGGCCAACTTTCCGATCTATCAGCCGAACGACGACCAGCGGGTGGCATCGACGAGCAGCGCCCCCGAGTATCCCGACCCGCTCCGTCCCGGTCAGGGATCTGCCCAGCGGTCGGGGACCGACTGGATGTCCTACATCTGGTTGTTGGTGCCCGCCGCCGTCCTGCTCACCCTGGTCAGCCGGGGCAATGCGTGGATGGCCGTCCCGCTCGCGGTGCTGGCGGTCATGTTCCTCAATCGGCGGTACCGCCGGCGCAACTGACCTCTTCAGTAGCCACCGCCCACTTGAGAGAGCGCTGCTCTTGCAAATGGGCGATCGGTGCTGCATGATGAATCCAGAGAGCAGTGCTCACTCAACTCGAGGAGAAATCATGCGTCATCTGATCACCGGTGCCGGCCAGATCGGCGGCCAGCTTGCCGACGATCTGCTGGCCGACGGTCACGAGGTCGTCGTCCTCCGGCGCAGCGCGCCGGCCGCCGACGCGTCGGGTCGAGGCCCGCGGACGTTCGCCGGCGACGCCGCGGACCGTGACCTGCTGCGCCGCGCCGCCGAGGGCTGCGCCGCCATCCACCACTGCATCCACGCGGCCTATGACGCCCGGGTATGGCGGCGTGAGCTGCCGGGGCGCGAGCGGGCCGTGATGGATGTCGCCGCCGAGCTGGGCGTACCGGTGATCTTCCCCGAATCCGTCTACGCCTTCGGCCATGCGGCGGCCGACCTGGCCGAGGGCGCGCCCTTCGCGCCGGTCGAGGACAAGGGCCGGGTACGCGCGGAGCTGATGGCGGCCCGCGCCGCACACGCCGCGCGCACCGTCAGCGTCGTCGCCTCCGATGTGATCGGGCCGAGCGCCACGCCCGCCGCGTCGGTCGCGCTGTCCACGGTGATCGGGCCAATCGCGGCCGGGCGTACCGCCTGGGTGCTCGCCGACCCCGACCAGCCGCACAGCCTGACCACCATCCCCGACCTGACTCGCGCGATGCGCTACGCCGCCGACCATGCCGATGCCATCGCCCCCGGCGGCGATGCCATCGTCCATGCGCCGACCGACGGCGCGCCCACCCTGCGCGAGGTCGCCGCGGAGACGGCCCGGATCGCCGACACCGGCCGCGAGCCGCGGATCGTCTCCGTGCCCGCCGGGCTGCTGCGCGCGCTCGGCCCGGTCAATCGGTTGATCAAGGAACTGGCGGCCAGTTCCTATCTGTGGCGCCGCCCGGCCGTGCTGCGTCCCGGGATCCTGACCGAGCGGGAGGGGCTGGCGCCGACGCCCTGGCGCGACGCCGTGGCCTCGACGATGCCCCGCTCAGCCTGACCCGCGGCTGATCGCCAGCGACGCCAGCGCGGCCGTGTCGGCGAGCACGCCGTCGATCATGGGTACGCCGGCCTCCGCGCACCGCTCGACCATCCGGTCGCGCAGCACGCCGTCGGCGATCATGTAGCTGACCGCGACAGCCCGAGAACTCGGCAGCTCGGCCAGGGCCTGCGCCAGGGTGGTGCCGCCGTCCAGCGCGGCGACCCGCCAGGCGGCCCAGCCGGTGCCGGGCGGGCGCTTCGCCAGCTCGGCACCGACTGCGGCGACCGCGTCCCGGTCCGACGAGCCCGGCACGTAGACGAGCACGGTGGTATCGGCATCGGGCGTGGCACCCGCCCGCGCCAGCAACTCGGCCAGGCCCGCGCCGACCAACGGATCGGGGCCGAGCGGGGGTGCCGCGGCGAAGCCGTCGAGCCCCGGCCGGGCCCGGATCCGCTCCATGATCGCCGGGACATCGGTGCGCGCGTGATGGGCACGGGTCAGCAATACGGGCACCAGGATGCCGCGCGGGCCCAGCTCGGCCGCGGATTCCTCGGGCGTCGGCCCGTGATGATCAAGATAGGCGACCCGCACCGGGGCGGGGTGCCGCTCGGCGACCGCGGTGGCGAGCCGGCGTACCCCCTCGCCGTGCCGGGGATCCGGCGAACCGTGCGCGAGCAGCAGGATCGGGCGCGGCTCAGGCGAGGTCACCGAGCATCCCGCGGACGCCGACGACCTCGCCGATCACGATGATCGCGGGCGCGCGTACCCGCTCCTGCTCCGCGATCAGCGGCGCCTTCTCCAGGGTGGTCACGGTGGTGCGCTGCGCCGGCGTCCAGCCGCTCTCGATCATGGCGACCGGGGTGTCGGGACGGCGCCCGGCGGCGATCAGTTCGTCGGCGGTACGCCCGAGCGTGGAGACGCCCATCAGCAGCACCAGGGTGGCATCGCTCGGGGCGTCGCGCAGCGCGTGCAGGGCATCCTCGGCGCCGCGATGGGCCGACGCCACGACGAAGGAGCCGGTGATTCCGCGGTGGGTGACCGGGATCCCGGCGGCCGCCGGCACCGAGGTGGCCGAGCTGATCCCGGGCACCACCTCGACGCCGATCCCGTGCTCGGCGCAGAAGATCGCCTCCTCGCCGCCGCGGCCCAGCACGAACGGGTCGCCGCCCTTCAATCGCACCACGGCGCGTCCGGCGCGGGCGTGTTCGACCAGCAGTTCGTTGATCCGCTGCTGCGGCACCGGGTGCCGGTTGGGCTCCTTGCCGACATCGATGATCAACACGTCGTCGTCCAGCTCGTCCAGCAGGTCGCGCGGTCCGAGCCGGTCGGCGATCACCACCTCCGCCGCGGCCAGCAGTTGCCGGCCGCGGACCGTGATCAGGTCAGCTCGTCCGGGCCCTCCGCCGACCAGCGCGACCCGGCCGGGCGCGACCGGTGAGCGGGCATCGTCCCGGGTCCGGCGAAGCGGCAGCAGGCCCGAGTCCAGGGCGGCGGCGACGGCATCGCGGACCGCGACGGCGCGGCGCGGGTCCCCGCCGCCCCCGACCGCGACCGTGAGCCCGTCCGCGGCGCCGGAGCCGCGGGCGACGGCGGGGGTGTGGGCGCTGCTGGCGCGGTGGTCGTCGGCGCGCACACACCAGATGCCGTGGCGGTCGGCCTCGGCGGCGGCCGCGGCATTCGCCGCCGGATCGTCGGTCGCGGCGTGGACCAACCAGATCCGCTCGCCACCGGCGAGCAGCTCGCTCCGGAAGAACTCGGGCCGCCAGGACTCGGGGCGCCAGGTGATCGCACCGTCGCGGACCAGCGCGGCGAGCTCCTCGCCGATCCGCGGAGCGATCACCTCGACGCGCGCGCGGGCCTCGAGCAGCCCGCGCACCCGCCGGGTCGCGACCGTCCCGCCGCCGATCATCACGACGCGGCGCCCGGCCAGGTCGAGCAGCAGCGGGTAGTCGCTCATATCGCCCAGGCCTCGGGTTCGGCGTCGATCGAGACGAGCGGGCCCTCGGTCATCCCGGCCGCGAGCGTGGTGCCGTCGGACTCGCTGATCAACAAGAAGGCGCCGGTCCGCGGCAGGGCGGCATAGGTGTCGACGGGCGACGGCTCGGCCAGCCGCACCCGGACCCGCCCGAGGTCGTTCAGCCCCAGCGACTCGGGCGACGGCCCGCGCTGCAGCGTGGTCACGTCGATCCGGTCCAACAACTCGGTGATCATCCCGCGGACATGCCGCGAGCCGATCCGCACCAGCACCCGGTCGCGCGGGCGCAGCGGGCGCTCGGCCACCACGACCGTCGTCCCGGTCACCTCGCGGACGACCGCCGGCGCCGCGTCCGCCGCGGCGATCAGGTCGCCGCGGGAGATGTCCAGATCGTCGGCCAGCCGCAGCGTCACCGACTGCGGCGCATGGGCATGCGTCAGCTCCTCCAGGCCGCCGTCGGCGATGCCACGGTCGATCCCGATCACCGTGCTGGGCCGTCCGCCCGGCGCGATGATCACCTCATCACCGACCCGCACGCTGCCCGAGGAGACCCGGCCGGCGTACCCGCGATAGTCCGGAAACTGTGCCGACCGGGGCCGGATCACGTACTGCACCGCGAACCGGAACGGTTGCTGCGTCGCCGATTCGCCGACCGGGACAGACTCCAGGTGTTCCAGCAGCGTCGGTCCGGCGTACCAGGGGGTCCGCTGGCTGCGGTCCACCACATTGTCCCCGTCGAGCGCGGAGACCGGGATCGCCGCCACATCGTCGACGCCGAACTCCTTGGCCAGCCGCGAGAAGTCGTCGCGGATCTGGTCGAAGGTCGGCTCGTCGAAGTTGATCAGATCCATCTTGTTCACCGCCAGCGCGACGTGCCGCACGCCGAGCAGCCCGGTCACGGCCAGGTGCCGCCGGGTCTGCTCCACGATCCCGTGCCGCGCGTCGACCAGGATCAGCGCCAGCTCGGCGGTCGAGGCGCCGGTGACCATGTTCCGGGTGTACTGCACGTGTCCGGGCGTGTCGGCGAGCACATAGGAGCGGGTGGGGGTGGAGAAGTACCGGTACGCCACATCGATCGTGATGCCCTGCTCGCGCTCGGCCCGTAGCCCATCGGTGAGCAGCGCCAGATCGGTCGCCGCGAGCCCCCGGTCGGCGCTGGCCCGCTCGACGGCCGCGAGCTGGTCGGCGAGGATCGACTTGGTGTCGTGCAGCAGCCGGCCGACGAGGGTGGACTTCCCGTCGTCGACGCTGCCGGCCGTCGCGAACCGCAACAGATCATGGCTCATCAGAAGTAGCCTTCCTTCTTCCGGTCCTCCATCGCGGCCTCCGAGAGCCGGTCGTCGGCGCGGGTCGCGCCGCGCTCGGTGAGCCGGGTCGCGGCGAGCTCGATGATCACCTCGTCGGGGGTGCGGGCGGTCGAGTCGACCGCGCCGGTGCAGGACATGTCGCCGACCGTGCGGTAGCGGACGGTACGCCGGGCCACCTCCTCGCCCTCGCGCGCTCCGCCCCACTCGCCCGGCGCCAGCCACATCCCGTCCCGGGCGAACAGCTCGCGCTCGTGGGCGTAGTACAGGCTCGGCAGTTCGACGCCCTCCCGGGCGATCCAGCGCCAGACGTCCAGCTCGGTCCAGTTGCTCAGCGGGAACACCCGGACGTGCTCACCCGGTGCGTGCCGGCCGTTGTAGAGATCCCACAGCTCGGGGCGCTGGCGTCGGGGATCCCAACCGCCGAAGGCATCCCGGAGGCTGAACACGCGCTCCTTGGCGCGCGCCTTCTCCTCGTCGCGGCGCCCGCCGCCGAAGACCGCGTCGAAGCGGTGCTCGGCGATGGCGTCGACCAGCGGCTGGGTCTGCAGCGGGTTGCGGGTGCCGTCGGGCCGCTCGGTGAGCCGTCCGTCGTCGAGATAGTCCTGCACGCTCGCCACCTCCAACCGCAGGCCGTAGCGCGCCGCGATCTCGTCCCGGAAGGTCAGCACCTCGGGGAAGTTGTGGCCGGTGTCGACGTGCAACAGCGTCAGCGGGGGCCGCGCCGGCGCGAACGCCCGCAGCGCCAGGTGCAGCATCAGCACCGAGTCCTTGCCGCCGGAGAACAGCAGCGCCGGCCGCTCGAACTGGCCGGCGACCTCGCGGAAGATGTAGATCGCCTCCGACTCGAGCTCGTCGAGCTGATCAAGGCCGCCGCTCGCGGCGGCGGTCGTGGGGGAGATGGTGTCGGTCGAGGTCATGTGTGCAGTCCGCATTCCGTCTTGGCCCTGCCCGCCCAACGGCCGGCTCGGGGGTCTTCTCCGGGCTTGACCGCCCGCGTGCACGGCGCGCAGCCGATCGAGGCGTACCCCAGCTCCCGCAGGGGGTTCTCGTAGACGTAGTTCTCCTTGGTGAACCGCGCCACGTCCTCGTCGGTCCAGGCCGCGATCGGATTGATCTTGATCTTGCCGCGCTTGGCGTCGATGCCGATGATCTCGATGTCGGTACGCGTCGGAGCGTCCACCCGGCGCATCCCCGTCACCCAGGCCGATCGTGCGGCCAGCGCGCGCTCCATCGGCTCGACCTTGCGCATGGCGCAGCAGGCGTCGGGATCGCGATCATGCAGCTTCGGGCCGTACTCGGCGTCCTGCTCGGCGACCGTCAGCCGCGGCGTGATCGTGATCAGCTTGACCGGTGCCAGCACCTCGAACGCGTCCCGGGTCTCGATCGTCTCGTCGAAGTGGTAGCCGGTGTCGAGGAAGAACACCTCGATCCCGGCCGCGGACTCACCGGCCAGGTGGACCAGCACCTCATCGCCCATCGAGCTCGCCACGGTGACCCGCTCGCCGAAGGTCTGGTGCGCCCAGGCCAGCGCCGCCCGCGCGGTCGCCACCCGGTCCTGATAGCTGTCCGAGCGCTCCGGGACCGCCGCCCGCCCGGCCGCGACCAGCCGGTCCAGCTCCGCCGGCTCCAGCCTCACGTCGGCCGGTGCCGCATCGGCGGGAGCGCCGTTGACCTCGAGTTCGATCATGCTTGCTCTCCTTCGGAGGCGGCGATGTGGCCCGGCACGATGGCCCGCTCCAGGCGATGCATCTGCACCGAGAAGACCCGCGCGCAGGACCGGCACAGCCAGCCGTTGCCCGGCTCCTCGACGGGTCGCAGGTCCTCCTCCCCGCAGAACGGGCAGAAGTAGGGCACCGCGCGCAGATTGTCCTCGCTCATCTCGACCCCGGCCGGTTCATCGCAGGAGGTCCTCGTCGGCACGGCGCGCCCAGCCAGCGAAGCTCTCGGCCTCGCCGTCGCGATCGGCCAGATAGTTCGTGGTCACCCGCTCGATGTAGTCGACAAGATCATCGGCGCTGACCCGCAGGGCGCGGGTCTTGCGGGCCAGGCTCGGCTCGGCCCCGAGCGTACCGCCCAGGTGCACCTGGAAGCCGTCGACGGGATTGCCGTCGGCGTCGTCCATCACCAGGCCCTTGAGGCCGATGTCGGCGACCTGGAAGCGGGCGCAGGAGTTGGGGCAGCCGTTCAGGTGCACCGACAGCGGCGAGTCGAAGTCGGGCAGCCGACGCTCCAGCTCATCGACCACGCTGCGCGCCCGCGCCTTCGTCTCGACCAGCGCCAGCTTGCAGAACTCGATCCCGGTGCAGGCCATCACGCCGCGCCGGAACTCGCTCGGGCGGGCGGTCAGGCCGAGCTCGGCCAGCCCGTT
Organism: Naumannella huperziae; assembly: GCF_054073625.1. Lineage (NCBI taxonomy): Bacteria > Bacillati > Actinomycetota > Actinomycetes > Propionibacteriales > Propionibacteriaceae > Naumannella > Naumannella huperziae. Next base: position 871,637 of record NZ_JBSXPH010000001.1, read on the forward strand.
CTCCACGGCCGGCACGTCGCCCGCCGGCACGTCGAGGACCAGCAGCTTCTGGTGCGGGGTGAGCCGAACCCGGCCCGAGGCGTACCGCCCGGCCAGCTCGGCCACGGCGAGCAGCGTCGTGCCCGAGACCCGGCCGCCGATCGGCGTCACTCCGACCCAGAAGTTGCCGTCGTGCTGGGCATGTGCGCCGACATGATCACGCCGGTCGTCCGGCGCGCCGGCCGGGGCGGGGCCGTCGATCAGCGGCCGCTGCAGATACTCACCCTCCAGCATCTCGCGGAACTTCTCCGGACCCCAGTCGGCCACCAGGAACTTCAGCCGGGCGCGGTGCCGCAGCCGGCGATAGCCGTAGTCGCGGAAGATCCCGACGACGCCGGCCCACACCTCCGGCACCTCCGCCAGCGGCACCCATGCGCCGAGCCGCTGGGCGAACATCGGGTTCGTGGACAGACCGCCGCCGACCCACAGGTCGAATCCCGGACCATGATCGGGATGGTTCACCCCGACGAAGGACACGTCGTTGATCTCGTGCGCGACATCGAGCGCCGGGGAGCCGGAGATCGCGGTCTTGAACTTGCGCGGCAGATTGGAGAACTCCGGGCTGCCGATGTAGCGGCGCTGGATCTCCTCGATCGCCGGCGTGCCGTCGATCACCTCGTCGGCGGCCAGCCCGGCGACCGGCGAACCGAGGATCACCCGGGGGGTGTCGCCGCACGCCTCGGCGCTGGACAGCCCGACCGCCTCCAACCGCCGCCAGATCTCCGGCACGTCCTCGATCCGGATCCAGTGCAACTGGATGTTCTGCCGGTCGGTGATGTCGGCGGTGTCGCGGGCGAACTCGACCGAGATCTGCGCGATCACGCGCAGTTGATCACCGGACAGCGCGCCGCCGTCGCTGCGGATCCGGAGCATGAAGAACTCGTCGTCCAGCTCCTCGGCGGGCAGGCTGCCGGTACGCCGGCCGTCGATCCCGGGGCGGCGCTGGGTGTAGAGGCCCCACCAGCGCATCCGCCCCCGAAGGTCATCGCCCGGGATGGAGGCGAAGCCCTCCTTGGCGTACGTCTCGATGATCCGGGTGCGCACGTTCAGGCCGTCGTCGGCGGCCTTGAACTCCTCGTTGTGGTTGAGCGGCGTCCGGTCGCCATCGGCCCAGGCGCCGGTGGTCTTCGGCTTGCCGCCGCGGGTGCGGCGCTCGGAGCTCGACTCGGTGGTCGTGGGCATCGGGATTCCTCGTGGAGGGGTACGCGGGGCGTACCGGTGACAGGGGCGGGGGCGCGTCGATGGACCCGGCTGGTGTGCCGGGTCAGCGCATGCGACAGACGGCGCTGTCGATCAGCATCATGTCCACGTGGATCCGTGTGACGAGCAGATTCGCCATGAGCACAAGCATGCTTGAATTCTCAACCCGACCCAACCCGTGTCCGGCATGTAGGAATCGGGGCCAGATGGACTCAGCGCCCCAGGCGCTCCGGCTCGGGGATGTCCGCGCCCTCGGCGCCGAGCAGCAGCCGGAAGTCGCGCGGATCCGCGCCGTCGGGCGTGCTGCTCAGCGCGATCAGGCCCACCGGCAGGTCGCCGCGACCGCAGGTCGGCCCGGCGCAGCAGGTCACCCAGCTCCGCAACCGGTCCGGTGACTCCAGCCGCCAGCTCGCCCCCTCGCCGACGGCCAGGTCGGGATGCCTCGCCGCGGCCCATTCCTTCGCGGCCGAGGCGAGCCGGGCCGCCAGCGCCCTGATCGCGGTGTGGTCGGGCAGCGCGGGACCGATGTTCGCGGCAACCGGGCGCGCATCGTCGCCGATCGAGATCTGGTACGCCGCGACCGTGCCCAGCAACAACCTCCGCTCCACCTGTGCGTAGGCGGCGAGCGTCGGCGGCGCCACCGCGGGGATGCCGGCCGCCCACTGCCGCGGAATCACCGACACGTTGACGTGGCTCACCCCGGGCAGCCCGGCACGGGACCGCCCGGCCAGCCAGTCGCGCGCGACCGTCTCGATCCGGTCGCACATCGCCGCGAAGTCCAGCCCGCCGTCGTCGATGTCGATCGATCCGGTGATCAGCCCCGGCGGGGTGGTCGTCGAGCTCGGGGCGGGTGGCGGCGCGCTGCCCAGGGTGACGAACCCGCCGGCGGCGAACGCATCGCGCAGGCCGCGGAAATTGGCCGACTCCTCGCGGCCGGTGGCGTAGGCGTCGGCCAGCCGCACGTTGTCGCGGATCGTCACCGCGCCGTCGGGTTCGTCGACGAAGCCGTAGGTCGCGGTCAGTGCGGGGAAGAGGATCGCACCCGGTGCCCAGGCGGCGCGGACCACCCACAGCTCGCCCGGGAACTCCCGCTCGGCCCGCGCGCGGGCTTCGGCGACCGCATCGAACGGCGCCACCGAACAGCCCGCCAGCAGCGGCACCAGCCCCGCGGTGACCGCGAAGCTTCGCCGATTCATCGCCGGGCGCCGATCGCGTGCATGCCGGGATTCTCGGCCCGCGGGGGGCCAGCGCGCGCTTCGGCGGCGCGATCTCGGCTGCTACGCTTCCGACGCCATGGACGACTCTGCGTTGCCCCCACCGCCCGACGAACCCTGTAGTACTTCGCCGGCAGGAGCTCGCTCATGAGCTGGGTCCTGCTGGCCATCGCCATCGCGCTCGTCTTCTTGTGCGGCATCTTCGTCGCAGCCGAATTTTCCTTCGTCACGGTCGATCGCGGACAGGTACGCCGTGAGGCCGAGGCGGGCGATCGCGCCGCCCAGGGCCTGGACAAGGCCCTCACCCAGCTCTCCACCCAACTGTCCGGTGCCCAGGTCGGCATCACCTTGACCAACCTGGCGATCGGTTTCCTCGCCGAGCCCGCGGTGGCCGAGTTGTTGCGTACCCCGTTGGCCGCGGCCGGCGTACCCGAGATGGCCATCGGGCCGATCGCCCTCGGCGCCGCACTGGTGGCGGCCAATGTCGTGACAATGGTCTACGGCGAGCTGGTCCCGAAGAATCTCGCGATCGCCGCGCCGATGCGTACCGCCAAGCTCACCCAGCTCCCGATGCGGATCATCACCGCCGCGCTGTACGTGCCCATCCGGCTGTGCAACGGGGCCGCCAACGCGATCGTGCGACTGCTCGGCTTCGAGCCGCAGGAGGAGTTGCGTTCGGTCCGGTCGCCCGAGGAGATCGCCTCCCTGGTCCGCCGCTCGGCCCACCAGGGCATGCTCGACACCGAGACCGCGACGCTGATGGAACGCTCGCTGGCCTTCGCGAATCTGACCGCGGCCGACATCATGACCCCGCGCGTGCGCATGCACACCGTCCGCGCCGACGCGCCGGTACAGGCCGTGCTGGACGCGTCCCGGGCCACCGGGCACTCCCGCTTCCCGGTGACCGGCCGCGGCGAGGAGGCAGACGACGTGGTCGGCATCGTGCACGTCAAGGACGCGGTTGCCGTGGCACCGGACGACCGCGACGCGGTCAGGGTCGCCGAGCGGATGAGCCGGCCGGTGCTGGTGCCGGAGACGCTGCAGCTCGATCCGCTGCTGACCCAGTTGCGCGACGAGGGGATGCAAGTGGTGCTGGTCGTCGACGAATACGGCGGCACGGCCGGCCTGGTCACGCTCGAGGACGTGGTCGAGGAGCTGGTCGGCGACATCGCCGACGAGCACGACACCGCATCGTCGGGGCTGCGTCGCCGCCGCGACGGCAGTTGGGCGGTCTCGGGGCTGCTGCGGCCGGACGAGATCGCCGAGCGGACCGGGGTGTCGCTGCCCGAGGGCGAGTACTACGACACCGTCGCCGGCATGTTCGTCACGCTGTTCGGGGCGATCCCGGCCGCCGGCGACACCGTGACGGTCGCGGTCGCCCGTCAGGTCGATCTCGACGCCGACGGCGCCGACGAGGTGGGCGAGTACCAGGTCAGGCTGACCGTCGAGCGGATGGACGGGCGCCGGGTCGACCGGTTGCGGATGGTGGTGCTGGACGATCTGGTGGACGAGCACCCGGAGCGGCGATCGGGGGCGCTCGGATGATGCCCGTTCTTCCGGTGATGCCTGTCCTTCCGGTTATGGCCGAGTCGGTGGTGCCGGTCCAGGTCGCGCTCTGGCTCGGCGTCGCGCTGTTGTTGTTCAACGCCTTCTTCGTCGGCGCTGAGTTCGCGCTGATCTCGGTCCGGCGTACCAAGATCGAACCGCTCGCCCGGGAGGGCTCGGGGCGGGCGCGGACGACACTGCGGGCGATGGGCGAGGTGTCGCTGATGATGGCCGGCGCGCAGCTCGGCATCACCGTCTGCACGGTGTTGCTGGGCGCGATCGCCGAGCCCGGCCTGGCGACCCTGCTCGGGCCGCTGGTCGCGATGACCGGCCTGCCGGCGGAGGCGACCGGGGTGATCTCGTTCGTGATCGCGATCAGCATCGTGGTGTTGCTGCACGTCGTGCTCGGCGAAATGGTGCCGAAGAACATCGCGCTGGCCGCCCCCGAGCGCTCCTCGCTGACGCTGGGCCCGCCGCTGATGTTCGTGGTGACGGTGCTGCGGCCGCTGATCTGGGTGCTGAACCAGATCGCCAACCTGAGCCTGCGCGCGATGGGGGTGACCCCGCGCGATGAGGTTGCCTCGGCGTACACGCCGGAGGAGGTGCGCGGCATCGTCGAGGAATCGCGCGAGGAGGGCATGCTGAAGAACCAGTCCTATGAGCTGTTGTCGGGCGCCCTGAGCTTCTCCGACCGGACGATCGAGCCCGTGCTGCTCCCGCTCGCCGAGCTCGCCTGGGTCACCCCCGAGTCGAGCGTCGCCGATCTGGAGGATCTCACCGCGCGGACCGGTTACTCGCGGTTCCCCGTGTTCGCCGAGCACGACGAGGCGGCGCCGGAGGTGCGCGGCTATGTGCACATCAAGGACACGCTCGGCGAGCCGCGCGACACCGTGATCAACAACAAGTGGACGCGTCCGATGCCGATCGTCCGCTTGGACACCCCGCTGCGCGAGGCGATGCAGATGATGCAGGCGCGCCGCGCGCACATGGCGGCGGTGCTCGGCGAGGACGACGAGACGCTCGGCGTGATCGCCCTGGAAGACGTCTTGGAGGAACTGGTCGGGCAGGTCCGCGACGCCACCCGCGCCGACGACCGCAGCGCGAGCTGACCCGCGGCCGGGCGGCCGACACGCGGCGCCCGCCGATCGGGGTGGGCGTCGGCCGCGCGCGGCGGCTACGCTGACCGGCCGTGGGCCGCCGGCCCGCCGGCGGCCGGACGGCCGCCCGACCTTCGGGGGAAGGCCGATCGGGTGACCGACACGATCACGAAGCGCGCCCCGCGCGGGCGTCGCACCGTCGCGCCCGGTGTGGTGGATCGGATCTATCGCGGCGTCGTCAACCACGCCGTCTGGGGAGACCTGGTGGTGCCGGCCCCGGACGACATCCGCTCGGCGATCCTGGAGCTTGCCCGCCGCGGACCGTGGGTACGCCTCGGCCTGACCGCGACCCCCTCCGGACGCTGGCTGTTCGACCCGGGGCGGCTGCGCGAGGTGGTCGAGGCGATGGTCGTGCCCCTGCCGGATCCTGACCCGGACCGGCCGACGGCCGACGATGTGGCGACCGTGCTTCGGCACGGCCGGGCCCATCCGGCGGGGCCGCTGACCTACCAGTTGTGGCACTCGCCGTTCCGGGTGGCACTGTCCTGCAGCCACGACCTGGCCGACGGCCGGACGATCGACGCGATGACGTCGGGCATCCTGCGCTTCGCCGCGGACGGGGTGCTGCCCGAGTGGGCGCAGTCGCGCGACCCCCGGGCCCCGCTGGCGCGCGCGCTGCTGCACACGTTCTCCTCGCGGGCCGCGGTGAGCGGGCTGCTGGATGCCCGACGCGAGGCGCGCCACGAGGACCCGGCGCCGGAGCTGCCCGATCCCGGGCCCGGCGTACCCGCAACGCGGACCGTGGTCCTGCGCGGCGCCGGTCGCGAGGTCCGCCGGGAGATCCTGCAGTGGCGGCGTGCGCACGCGCCGCGGGCCAGCCAGGCGATGGTCTCCCTGAGCATCGTCCGGCTCGCGTTGCACCGGGTCGGCCTGGCTCAACAGCCGCGGGTGAATCTGGTGGTCGACAACCGGCGCTATCTGCCCCGGCCGCGGCGGGTGCACGGCAACTTCGTCAGCGGTCTCGCACTGCCCGTGCCCGAGCTGGCCGATCCGTCCGCGCTCACCGAGCGCGTGCAGAGAGTGGTCGAGTCCGGGCGCCCACTGGCGGTGATGGCGCTCGGCGCCGCCCGGGCGCTGGCCCGGCGCGGCGGTGCGGAGCAGGGGCCGGGCGGCGCGGTGCATCCGGCCGCACCGATCGGGCTGACGCACGTCTTCATGGGGCGCTGGGTCTCCGGCGACGCCTGGCCGTGGGCCGGCGAGCGGCGCGAGATGGCCTGCTGGACCGAGCCCGGCGATCCCGCCGGGGTGGCGGTGCTGGTCAGCCAGGCGGGCGGCGGCTGGTGGTACAACCTCAGCCACCATCGCTCGGGCGAGGCCGCGGAACGGATCGCCGAGGCGGCGCGGCTCGCCGCCGAGGAACCCGTCAGCTTGTTGGAATCGGCCCGCGAACGGTGGCGCTGACCGCCGGTCAGGGCAGCAGCCGCGAGTTCTCGTCCGGCCGGCGGCGGTGCGCGATCATCGCCGCGCCGACCACGGCGACGAACCCGGCACCGACGATGAACCAGACCCAGATCGGGACCAGGGTGAGCTCGGACGGCCGCGCCGAATCCTGGCCGGGGGCCGCCGCGACGGTGGCCGACTCGCTCGGCGTGGCCTCCTCGGGCGCGGGGGCCGGCTCGTCGGTCTGCGCCTCCGCCTGCGGATCGGGCGGGCGGTTCAGGGTCAGCGTGAGCGGCTGCTCCGCGCCGGTCAGCGCATCGGTGCCTTCGAAACTGATCAGCAGCGGGTACGCCGGGAAGTCCCCGGCGTCTCCCGCGCCCGGCGGCACGGTGACCTGGGCATCGAAGCGGCCCTGGTCGTCGGTGTCGATCGTGTCCAGGTGATCGGCGGCCGCGCCACCGAGCACCTCGACGCTGACCCGCCCGGTCGGCCGACCGTCGCCACGGGTGACCTGCCCGCTCACCCGCACGGGCTGGCCCTGGTCGACGGGCGCGGGGTCGACCTGGGCGGTCAGCGCCGTCTGCGCGCGCCGGCCGGTGATCTGCAACAGGTCACCCTGGACGGCGGCATTGCGCGTGTCGTCGCCCTCGATCATCGCGAGAAGCTGCCGGTCGCCCGGTCGCGCGTCGCCGGGGACGACGAAGGAGCCCCGCAACATTCCACCCTCGCCGGTCTCGATGGTGGCCAGAACCTGCTCGCCGTCGAAGGTCACGTCAACCGGCACCCCGGCGGGGCCGGGCTGTCCGCCGATGGTCACCGAGCCCGTCACGCCGACCTGTTCGCCGGGCCCCGCGACCAAGGTTTGGTACTCCACCGACAGGGCCGTCGGGGCGGGTTCGGCGGCGGCCGTCGGTGCCCGGCCGGCCAGCAGCGCCAGACCCAGGAGCGCGAGGGTGAGGGGGAGCGCGAGGGTGAGGGGGAGCGCAAGCACCCGGGCGGTGCCGGCGCGCGGCGTACCACTCATTGCAGACAAGACCCTTCCGACTTCCCGCCGCGAGGGAGCCCCGGGCAGTGCAGGCCAGTTTGCCTGTCCGGATGAGAGATTCCCAGCACCGGCGAGGAGTTTCCTCAGGTACGCCGATTCCTCGCGTCGGCGCGAACGACGCGATCAGCGAGTTGCGGCCGGCCGACACACCTCGCCGAGCGCCCCGGTGGGTTCGACCGGGCCGAGCGGGTCGGGCAGGGGCGCGCCCTCCTCGACGGCCGACCCGGTGAGCACCGGCGGCAGCCGGTCCTCGCGCTCGGGCGGGATGACCCGCGACCGGGTCAGGAAGCGTTGCCCCTCGGGTGCCTCCAGGGAGAATCCCGAACCGCGGCCGGGTACGGCGTCGAGCACGAGTTGGGTGTGCTTCCACAGCTCGTACTGCGAGCCCGAGATCCAGACCGGGACGCCGGGCTCGCCGGGGCCCGCGCTGATCACGCCGAGCAGCACATCGCGGTCGCCGACGATGAACTCGCCCTGGGGGTAACACATCGGTGCCGACCCGTCGCAGCAGCCGCCGGACTGGTGGAACATCACCGGGCCGTGCCGACCGACCAGGCGGCCGAGGAGCTCGGCCGCCCGGTCGGTGATCAGCACGCGGCTCGACCATTCGGTCGGGGTGCCGGGATCATCCATCAGAAGAAGCCCATCTCCTTGTCCGAGTAGGAGACCAGCATGTTCTTGGTCTGCTGGTAGTGATCAAGCATCATCGCGTGGTTCTCCCGCCCGATGCCGGACTGCTTGTAGCCGCCGAACGCCGCGTGCGCGGGATAGAGGTGATAGCAGTTCACCCAGACGCGGCCGGCCTGGATCTCCCGCCCGGCGCGGTAGGCCGTGTTGCCGTCGCGGGACCAGACCCCGGCGCCGAGTCCGTAGAGGGTCTCGTTGGCGATCTGCATCGCCTCGTCGAAGTCGGTGAAGCTGGTCACGCTGACCACCGGACCGAAGATCTCCTCCTGGAAGATCCGCATGTTGTTCTTGCCCTCGAAGATCGTCGGCTGGACATACCAACCGCCGGCGAGCTCGCCGTCGAGCTGGGCTGCCTCGCCGCCGACCAGCACGTTCGCGCCCTCGTCCTTGCCGATCTGGATGTAGGACATGATCTTCTCGAACTGATCATTCGAGGCCTGCGCGCCGACCTGGGTGTCGGTGTCGAACGGGTCGCCCTGCTTCACGTTGCGGGTACGCTCGACCACCTTGGCCAGGAACTCGTCATAGATGCCGCCCTGGACCAGCGCGCGCGAGGGGCAGGTGCACACCTCGCCCTGGTTCAGCGCGAACATCGTGAATCCCTCGACCACCTTGTTCGCATAGTCATCGGCCTTGGCGAAGACATCGTCGAAGAAGATGTTCGGGCTCTTCCCGCCGAGCTCCAGGGTCACTGGGATCAGGTTCTGCGAGGCGTACTGCATGATCAACCGGCCGGTCGTCGTCTCGCCGGTGAACGCGACCTTGCGGATCCGCGGGTTGGAGGCGAGCGGCTTGCCGGCCTCGGTGCCGAAGCCGTTCACGACGTTGAGCACGCCGGGCGGGAACAGATCGCCGACGATCTTCATCAGCTCCAAGATCGACACCGGCGTCTGCTCGGCCGGCTTGAGCACCACGCAGTCACCGGCGGCGAGCGCCGGGGCGAGCTTCCAGATCGCCATCAGCAGCGGGAAGTTCCACGGGATGATCTGACCGACCACGCCCAGCGGCTCGTGGAAGTGATAGGCGACGGTGTCCTCGTCGATCTGGCTGATCGTGCCTTCCTGGGTGCGGATCGCGCCGGCGAAGTAACGCAGATGATCAACGGCGAGCGGGATGTCGGCGGCCAGCGGCTCGCGGATCGCCTTGCCGTTGTCCCAGCTCTCCGCGGCGGCCAGCGCCTCGGCGTTCGCCTCCATCCGGTCGGCCATCTGCAACAGCAGGTTGGACCGCTCGGTGGTGGAGGTCTTCGACCAGGCGGGGAACGCGCGCCAGGCGGCGTCGAGCGCCTTTTCGATGTCGTCGGCATTGGAGCGCGCGACCTCGGTGTAGACCTTGCCCGTGACCGGCGACGGATTCTCGAAGTATTCACCGCTCGCCGGCGGCACCCACTCGTTGTTGATCCAGTTGTCGTAGCGGTCCTGCAGCGTGATCGGCGAGCCCTCGGTGCCGGGCTTCGGGATGACTGGCATGTGACGTCCTTGTCCTGCGAGTGCGGTGGGCCACGCCGCCCTGACGGCCGCCCGGCCCCGGACGACCAGTATCCGCCCGGTCGCGGACGAAGTCCACCGGTCGCCGGGACCGCGTGAGGGGCCGGCCGTGGGCGATCGATCAGCCGGTACGCCGGCCGCGGGCGACCCGCCAGCCGAGCAGGATCGCCGCGATCGCCGCCGGCACCAGCAGATGGGCGGCCGCGAACGGCGCCGGGATCAGCAGCAGGGCCACCGCGAGGCCGGCGACCCATCGCGACCGGCCGCTGAACAGCCGCCAGGCCGCCGCCGCGCCCAACAGATAGGTGACCAGCACCAGCACCGACGGTACGAAGACCAGATCGTCGGTGCCCCAGCCGAACAGCGCCGAGCCGAGCAGCCCCGCCCCGCCGATCCCGCCGACGGTGAGCACGGCGGCGACGGGTACGCCGCGGGCGGACCGTCGCCCGAGCCAGTGCGGCGCCCAGCCGTCGCGGCCGAGCGCGAAGCCGAGCCGCGAGACCGACGCCACGAAGGCATTGGTGGTGCCGAGGCAGATGATCGCGGCGGCGACCCCCATGATCACCACCGCGGAGAGGCCGAGCCCGTTCTCGACGATCCGGCCGAGCGCGATCCGGTCCAGCTCGGGCGTGCCGTAGGTGCCGGTGCCCACCACGGCGAGCGCCACGCCGAGGTAGAGGATGCCGACGATCGCGGCCGTGCACGCGGTGGCGAGCGGCAGCGTGCGGCGTACGTCCTGGAACTCCCCGGACAGGTGGGCGATCGCCTCCCAGCCGGCGAAGGCGAAGAACAACACGATCGTCGCGCGACCGATGCCCGCCGGCCCGGCCGGCGCGAACGGGCGAAATGCGGCCGGATCGAGCTGGGGCAGCGCGATCACGATGACGGCGGCGAGGATCACCGCGACGGCCGCCGCGAGCGCGATCTGCAGCCGGGCGCCGATCCGCAGGCCGGCCAGATTCGCGGCGACCGCGGCGGCGAGCACGCCCGCGGCGAACAGCGGCGCGAGGCGCTGGTCGAGGCCCGCGGCGGCACACAGGTAGTAGCCGGCCGTGAGCGGGACGATCGTCTGGCCGACGGATCCGGCGATGAAGTACCACCAGCCGGCGATGCCGCCCGCCGCCGGCCCGAACGCCCGGGCGGCGTAGGTCGCGACGCCGCCGGCGTCGGGGTGCCGCGAGGCCAGGGCGGCAAAGGTGAACGCGAGCGGCAGCCCGGCCAGCAGGCTGAACCCCCAGGCGAGGAGCGAGGCGGGACCGGCGAGCGAGGCCGCCTGCCCCGGCAGCACCAACACCCCGGCGCCGAGGATCGCGCACACGTAGAGCGCCGTGCCCTGGACGACCCCGATGGTCTGCTCGGGGGCCGGGGCGTGCTCGGGGGTGTCGAGTCGTTCGGTCATGTCGCCCATCGCAGGGGACGGGCCGGTGTCGCGCGAGCGGCCCCGAAGCCAACCAAGGCAGGAATCGCGCCAATGGCCCGGTTCAGCGACGGAGGCCGGCTCAGCGACGCAGCGTGGTGGCCGTGGCGCGGGAGCGCGCAGGCCGGTTGCGCAGGTAGCGCAGGGTCGCGGTCACCAGCAGGGCCTGCGCGAGGATGTAGGTGGCCATGATCGCCGGGCCCGCGAGCGGGATGTCGAGCCACGGCGCGAACCGGTCGAAGGCGATCAGCGCGTCGGAGATCAGGAAGACGATGCCGCCGAGCTGGCCGATCCGGCCCAGCCCGCTCGCCAGGACGGCCATCGCGATCACGACCACCCCATAGGCGGCCACCGCCGGCACCAGCACCCCGGCGGTCGGCACCAGGATGCCGATCAGCACCATCCCGGCGATCAGATAGATCGGCAACTGCCAGCGTGCGGTCATGATCAGCGACCGCTCCCGCAGCCGCCACAGCCCGATCATCCAGCACAGTTGCGCGACGAAGAAGCCGCCGATCATGGCATAGATCTCCGCGGACGGCGGCAGCAGCTTGGGCAGGGCGTCGCCGACCCAGGAGAAGAACAGCGCGGCCAGCATCCAGTTGCGCAGCGGCGAGGAATGCGTGCGGGAGGTGGCCACCGCGACGATCAGGCACGGCACCAGCAGCACCTGGCTGATCGCGGCCGCGGTCGGCAGGCCGAGCAGTTGGAAGGTCAGATGGGCCGCTGCGGTGATCCAGTACGCCGCCCAGGCCGCCGCGTAGCTCACGGGGCGCGCCGAATCCGCGTACCGAAAGTGTGCTCGGCGCCCGGATCGACGGTGATCGTGTTCTCCCTGACATTGCCGGCCTCGATGCAGACGAACCGGCGCCAGTCATCGGGGCCGAGATCGGCGAACTTCGCGACACCTGCGTCGAACGGGTTCCAGACCACGGTGTTCGCCGAATTGATCTTGTCGACGATGATCGTCCGGTCGCCGTCGTGCAGGGTCAGCGACGCGTCGCTGGCATAGATCCGATCGGTCGGGCCGGTGAACGAGACATCGCCCTCCTGGGTGAACTCGGCGAGGTCGCGGGTCTTGTCCAGATAGCGCGCCCCGGCCAGGCCGGTGACCCGCAGCGCGTCAAGATCATCGACCCGCAGATAGCTGTGCAGCAGCTCCTCGAAGGTGATCGGCTCCGCTCCGCGATTGCGTACCGTCAGCTCGATCAGTACGCCGTCCTCGCCGAAGGCATGCCGGCAGATGGCCTCGAAGTCGGCCGGCCACTCCTCGCGGCCGTCCGCTGCGGCGACCTGTTCCGACCCGATCCGCCACAACAACTCGTGACCGGTCTCGTCGCCGCGATCACCGATCAGCTCCCACTCGACCTTGCGCACGAAGCCGTGGCTGGGTTCCAGGTCGCCGTCCGGACCGTCGGCGAACCACGGGAAGCAGACCGGTACGCCGCCGCGGATGGCGGCCCCCGGGCGATACGTCGCCAGGTCGCTCAGGAAGAAGAGTTGATCATCGCCGAGCGCGACCGATGTCACCTGCGCGCCCAGCGCGTAGCTGGTGAAGGTCACCGGACCGTGGTCGCCTCGATAGCCGCCGCTCCGGTGGGTCAGCCGCTCGCCCTCGCTCACGAGGACAGGCTATCGGTCCGAGCCGCCCGCGCGCGGGCGTACCGGCTCTCAGCCCAGCGCGCGATCCAGATCGGCGAGCAGGTCGTCGGCGTCCTCGATCCCGACCGACAGCCGGACGAGGTCGTCCGGCGGCGCCAGCTCGGTGCCCTGGGCCGACGCGTGGGTCATCTGGGCGGGTACGCAGAGCAGCGACTCGACCCCGCCGAGCGACTCGGCGAGCGTGAACAACTCGGTCGACTTCGCCACATTGGCCGCCGCCTGGGCGCCGCCGGCTGGCCGGAACGACACCATCCCGCCGAAATCGCGCATCTGCCGGGCGGCCAGCTCGTGGCCGGGGTCATCGGGCAGCCCGAGATAGTGGACCCGTTCCACGCGCGGATGGTCGAGCAGCATCTGCGCCACCGCGCGGGCGTTCGCGCAGTGCCGGTCCATCCGCACGCCGAGGGTCTTCACCCCGCGCGAGATCAGCCAGGCATCCATCGGGCCGGGCGCCGCGCCGACGGCATTGGCGAGGAAGCCGAGCTGCTCGGCCAGCGCATCGTCATTGGTCGCCACCACGCCGCCCAGCACATCGGAATGCCCGGCCAGGTACTTGGTGGAGGAGTGCAGCACCGCGGTCGCGCCGAGCGCGAGCGGCTGCTGCAGATACGGCGAGGCCATCGTCGAGTCCACCAGCACGGCGACCCCGTGGCCCGCGGCCAGCTCGGCGATGGCCGCGATGTCGGCGACCCGCATCATCGGATTCGTCGGCGTCTCCAGCCACAGCGCCGAGCCGGCCGGCGCCTGCGCGACGGCCGCGGCGACCGCGTCGAGATCGCGCTGGTTGACGACCGCGTAGCCGATGCCGGTGCCGGCATGGACCTTGTCCAGCAGCCGGTAGGTGCCTCCGTAGACGTCGTCGGGCAGCAGCACGCGCCCGCCCGGGCGTACCACCGCGCGGAGCAGCACGTCCGTCGCCGACAGCCCGCTGGGAAAGGCGTAGGCGTGCGCCGCCCCCTCGAGCGAGGCGAGCTGGTCCTGCAGCGCGGTGCGGGTCGGATTGGCGACGCGGGAGTACTCATAGCCGCCGCGCAGCGTGCCGACGGCGTCCTGGACGTAGGTGCTCGTCTGGTGGATCGGGGGCACCACCGACCCGGTCAGCGGATCGTGGGGGACGCGGAGTGCGCGGGTGTTGAAGCCGTACGCCATGGCCGCGAGGGTAGGCCAGGGCCGTGCGCGGGGTGGCGCTTCTCGGCGCGTGGTCAGTCCAGGCCGAGGAAGATCCGGGCCGCGTCCAGCCGCGGAAAGGTGATCGCGGCGTCGGCGGCGGCGGCCACGACCGGCTTGGCGCAATAGGCGATCCCGAGCGCCGCCGCGTGCAGCATGTCCAGATCGTTGGCGCCGTCACCGATCGCGACGGTGCGTTCGAGCGGTACGCCGAGCGCCGCCGCGTACTCGCGCAGGTGACGCGCCTTGGCCGGCCGGTCGATCACCGGGCCGGTGGTGCGGCCGGTCAGCGCGCCGTCGCGGGTCTCCAGTCGGTTGGCGCGGACGAGTTCGATGCCCAGACCGGCCGCGAGCGGCTCGACGATCTCGGCGAAGCCGCCGGACACCAGGCCGACCTGCCCGCCGCTGCGCCGGACCGCGGCGACGAGGTCTGCGGCCCCGGGGGAGAGCTCGATCCTCGCGCCGACCTCGGCGAGCGCGCTCGCGGGTACGCCGGCCAGCGTGGCCACCCGCTCGGCGAGGCTCGCCGCGAAGTCCAACTCGCCGCGCATCGCCCGCTCGGTGATCGCCGCGACCCGCTCGCGGGTGCCCGCGTGCTCGGCGAGCAGCTCGATCTGCTCGGCGGTGATCAGCGTCGAGTCGACGTCCAGCACCACCAGGCCGGGGCCGAGGTCGGCGAGCGGCCCGTCGATCGTGCAGGTGTCGGCCCCGTCCGGCGGCGCGGCCGCGCCCCAGGCCCACCAGCCGTGCAGGCCGGCCAGATCCACGGTCGTGGCCCCGGGCGGCGCCGGGATCGGTCGGGGCGAGGCCGCGGAGACGAGCACGCGGCAAACGCTAGCGCCCCGCGCCGCCCGCTCGGGCGCGCAGGTGAGCTATGCACGGACGCTGCGGGTCACGGTGTAGGCCCGGTCGCGGGCCACGATCCCGGTCGGCCCGATCGCGCGGCGCAGCGCGGGCAGATAGGGCAGATGGGAGTTGAACACGCACCAGAACTCCCCGCCCGGCGCGAGCCCCGCGCCGGCCGCATCGAACATCGCGAAGGCCGGCGAGGAGTCCTTCGCCGCGCCGACGTGGAACGGCGGGTTGCAGACGATCACGGCCGCCTGCCCCACCCGCAGCCCGTCGGCGGCATCGGCATGCAGCACCCGCACGGCGAACCGGTTGGCCGCCGCGGTCGCGGCCGTCGAGGCGCACGCGGCGGCCGAGACGTCGAGCCCGGTCACGGCGTACCCCCGGCGCGCGAGCAGCGCCGCGAGAATGCCCGAACCGCACCCCAGGTCGACCGCCGGCCGTCCCTCGCCGGGTGCCAGTTCCAGCGCGCCGGCCAGCAGCCGCGTACCCGCGTCCAGGCGGTTGGTGCCGAAGGTCGCGCCGTGCGCCACCACCGTCAGATCGAGATCGTCGTCGCGGCGCGACCGCGGCCAGCTCAGCGCGGCCGGTCGGTGCGGATCGGAGGCGTGCAGGACCCGGGCCTTCTGTCGCCCGCGGCTGGCCCGGACCTCGCCGAAGTGTCGCGCCAGCACCTCGTTCATGCCATGCGTCATGTGCTTCACCCGCCCGCCGGCGACCACCCGCACCCCCGGCTCGCCCCAGGCCGCGATCCGCTCGGCCAGCTCGTCCAGCGCCGACAGCGCCCGGGGCAGCCGCAGCAGCACGGTGTCGATGCCGACCAGATCGGCCCGCGTCAGCAGGCCCGCGCCCGGCGTCCCCGCCCGGTCCGCGCGGTACCGGTCGGCCGGCAATGCGGGCGCATCGATCGCGAGGGTACGCCCGGCCGGGCCCGCCTCGTCCATGATCAGCGCGTCGACGGGGTCCACGGCCGCCATCTTGCACCAGCCCGGCCGATGCCCGCCGGGCCTGACCCCCGGGGCCCCGATGGCCCTATTGTGAGGTCCGTGTTTCGGCTCGAACAATCCGCGGTGACCCATGCCGGCGCCGTGCGCGAGGTGAACGAGGACAACATCCTCGCCAAGGACCCCTGCTTCGTGGTGGCGGACGGGATCGGCGGGGCGACCGCGGGCGCGATGGCCAGTTCGCTCGTCGTCGAGGAGTTCGCGCTGCTGGCGCTGCAGCGCACCATCACGCCCCGCGACGTGGCGGCCACCCTGGACGCCGCGCACGAGCGGGTCCGGCGGCTGCAGGCCCTGAACGGGGGGCGGCAGTCCGGTTCGACGGTCTGCGGCGCGGTCGCGATCGATGCGCCCGACGGGCCGCAGTGGGCGTTGTTCAACATCGGCGACACCCGGATCTACCGGGTCGAGCCGGACGGCGGCGAGCTGCAGCAGGTCACCGTCGATCACTCGCGGGTACAGGAGCTCATCGATGCCGGGGTGATCACCCCGGCCGAGGCCGAATCCCATCCGGAGCGGCACGTCGTGACCCGCGCGGTCGGCGCCGCCGAGAGTTACCGCCCCGATCACTGGACCGTGCCGATGGTCGCCGGGGAGCGGCTGCTGCTGTGCTCGGACGGGCTGTTGACCAGCGCCAGCTTTGCGCAACTGCAGGAGGTCGCGACCCGCCGGGCGTCGCCCCGACAGGTGGTCGACGAGCTGCTCCGGCTGGCCCTGGCCGCCAAGGCGCAGGACAATGTCTCGATCATGGTCGTGGACGTCGATGCGAACAAGAAGAGGGTGGACGCCTGATGACGAACCAAGCCGCTACCGGATCTGCCGTCGGAAGCTGGCGGGCCGGTTATCTGCCCGGCGACTGGGTCGTGCTGTCCGGGCCCGCGTCGCTGGTGGCGCTGGCTCCCGGCGACGCCGACCCTGCGGCGCTGTGGGATGCGGTGCTGTCCGCGGTCTCGATCGATGAGCTGGTCGGCGAGCTGGCGCGGCTGGGCGCCGACGCGGCGCCCGGGCTGGCGGTGTTCTTCTGGGCCGACGGCGAGCTGCGTACCCTGCTGCGCGGCGATGTCCGCGTCCGCGATGCCGACGGTACGCCGATCACGCAGGCGGCCGACCGGGTCCGGACCTGGTCCGAGACCGGTCTCGGCGACGTCACCGGCGTGCGCGTCGAGTTCGGGGAGGGTACGCCCGATGGCGCCGCCCTGCCCCTGGTGGTCGGCGCGGTACGCGCCGGCGCCCTGACGCTGGACGCCTCCGCCGACGCACTCGTGCTGAGCCCCCAGGTGAATCCCGCCGCGGCCGCCGCACCGGCACCCGAACGGGCCGCCCCCGAGCCCGCTCCCGCCGAGCCCACGCCGGCCGAGCCCACGCCGGCCGCACCCGAGGCGGCCGAGCCCGCGCCCGCACCTGCCGAGCCCGAGCCCGCGCCTGCGGAGCCCGAGCCCGCCGAGCCCGCGGCGCCGATCGTCCCGCCCGCGGCCGCCGTCCCGGCCGCGGCGGCAACCGCGGCCGGCGGTGCCGGTCTGGCGGCGTCGGGCGCTCCGGCGCCCTACACGGACGTACGCAAGGAGCCGACGACAACGCCGGAGCCGGAGTCGTCCGCGCCGTACCCACAGCCGGAGAGCGAGCCCAACGGCTCCACCGCGCCGGAGGTGGACGGCTCCGACAGCGGCCCGACCGAGCCGCGGCCCGCGCGCGGCTGGGACGGCGACCTGCCCGAGACGGTGATCGGCCCCAGCCTGGGCGGTCCCGCCCCCGGCGCCGCCGCCGGCGCCGCCACCGGCGCGGTGGCCCCATCGCCGACGGCACCCGGGCCCACCCGGGCGGCCGGTGATCACCTGTCCGTCGCGCGCTTCCAGGGATCCGTGGGCGGTGGCGCCGACGAGCCGGCGCCGCAGCGTACCGAGACCCTGACGGCGGTGCCCTCGGTCGAGCCGGACCCCGAGCCCGACCCGGAGGCGGTCGGGGAGATGGTGCTCGGGGTGTTCTGTACCCGGGGCCACCCCAATCCGCCGGACCTGCAGTACTGCCGGTGGTGCCGCGCGCCGATCGAACGACAGCAGCCGCAGTTGATCAGCGCCCCGGTGCTGGCGGTGGTGCGCGCCTCGACCGGGGACGGCGTACAACTGGATCAGCCGGTGGTCATCGGCCGGGCTCCGTCCGCGGCCAAGGTCGGCGACCGTGCCGCGCACCTGCTCACGGTGCGCAGCCCGAGCCAGGACATCAGCCGCAGCCACGTCCAGGTGACCCCGGAGGGCTGGGATGTCACGGTGACCGATCTGCAGTCGACGAACGGGACGATCCTGATCGCCCCCGGTAACGGTGCGGACCGGCGGCGGCTGCTGCCGGGGCAGCCGGTCACGGTCGACCCGGGCAGCGTGCTCGACCTCGGCGACGGGGTGACGATCGAGATCGCCGCCCCGATCTGAGCGGCGCGATCAGTCCTCGGTCTCGGGGTGCACGGCGGTACGCAGGAACGTCGGGTCGCCCGAGCGGCGCCACATCACCGCCCCGAGGGTGAGGCCGAAGATCAGCGGCAGGGTGCCGAGCGCGAGCGGCGCCAGCCAGCTCGCCCGGCCGCGGTCGTAGGTGACCTGGGCCGGGTCGTCGGGGTCCACCCGCAACCGAACCGTGGCGCCGACCGGATAGTCGAGATCCGTCGCCCGCGGGTGCAGGTAGGAGCGCTTCTGGCCACCCGCCTCGTAGTCGATCAACGGGCGCCGTACCGGGATCGGCGCCGGCTGGAACGGGAAGCTCTCCGGCCGGGCGACATAGCCCGAGACCCGACCGTCGACCGGCACCCAGACCGACTGGCTGCCGGCGCGGTTCAACTCGCTGATGCCGTTGGGCAGCGAGAGCGCCGCGCAGGCCAGCCCGATGAGCACGAACAGGAGCGCGGACAGGCGCAGCGTCAGCCGCAGCCGGTCCATCTTGCGCCGGGTGGCCTCCGTCAGTTCGTCGTTGCTGTGCGCGGGGGTCATGCGGGTGCGTCGGGGATGTCCGTGAGGTGAAAGTTGCGGTGCGAGCGGCTGGCCGTCGGTCCGCGCTGGCCCTGGTAGCGCGAGGCGTAGCGCTGTGACCCGTAGGGATGCTCGGCCGGCGAGCTGAGCCCGAAGAAGCAGAGCTGGCCGATCTTCATGCCGGGCCACAGCTTGATCGGCAGGTTCGCGACATTGGACAGCTCGAGCGTGACGTGGCCGTCGAAGCCGGGATCGATGAAGCCCGCCGTGGAGTGGGTGAGCAGGCCGAGCCGGCCCAGGGAGGACTTCCCCTCCAAGCGCGCGGCAACGTCATTGGCCAGGGTGACCCGCTCATAGGTGGCCGCCAGTGCGAACTCACCCGGATGCAGGATGAACGGCTCGCCGGCGGCAGGGGCGACCTGCCGGGTCAGCTCGGGTTGCTCCTCGGCGGGATCGATGTGGGGATAGCGATGGTTCTCGAAGACCCGGAAGTAGCGGTCGAGGCGGACGTCGACGCTGGAGGGCTGGAGCATCGCGTCGTCCCAGGGATCGACGCCGAGCCGTCCGGCGGAGCGTCCCGCGGCGATGTCGCGGTCCGAGAGCAGCATGCGGGAGAGCGTACCGAAATCGGAAGGCGGGGTACGCCTTGTGTGCGGCGCTGTTCCGGCCCTAATATTCCGTGTGGAATAGACGGCGTGGAGGACGCGACGGAGAGGCGGGCACGGTGTCCGAACGGGAGTTGACGCCACTGGCGCTGGCGGCGTTGTCGATCTTCGCCGAGCGGCCGCGGCACGCCTATGACGTCTACCAGACGATGCTGACGCGGCGGGAGGACCGCAACGTCAAGCTGCGGCCCGGGTCGCTCTACCACGCGATCAACCGAATGGTCGCCGGCGGCCTGCTCGCCGAGGTCGGCACGGATCGCGACGGCGGCCGTCCGGAGCGAACCACCTACAAGATCACGCCGGCCGGGCGGGAGCGATTGGCCGCCCAACTGCGAACCATGATCAGCACGCCGGTCTATGAGTACCCGGCGTTTCCGGTCGCGGTCGGCGAGCTACACAACCTGCCCGCCGACGAGGCCGTGGCGCTGCTCCGGGCCCGGGTCGGCGTGCTGGAGGCCGAGCTCGACTATCACGATGCCGGGGACGCCTGGATGCGGCGGGCCGGCCTGCCGGAGCGGCTCTGGCTCGACAACCACTACATCCGTGTGATGCACACCGCCGAGCGCGACTGGTGCGCCGCACTCGCCGATCGGATCGCGGCGGGAGAGCTCGACTGGACCGATCGGACGCCGTCGGGGCTCGCGGCGAGCTGTGACTACGAGCGCGCCGCTACGCCGCTGCACCCCGACGTGCCGCCCCGGCTGGCCAACCCGGAGCCCGCCCACCAGACTGAAGCGAGGAACTGATGACCGAGGAACGATCGGGTTGGCCGGCCCTGTGGGCGATGGTGATCGGCTTCTTCATGATCCTGGTCGACACCACGATCGTCACCGTGGGGATGCCGGCGATCATGGCCGGGCTGGATGCCGACGTCTCCGGGGCGATCTGGGTGACCAGCGCGTACCTGCTCGCCTACGCCGTGCCGCTGCTGGTCTCGGGCCGGCTGGGGGACCGGTTCGGTCCGCGCCGGGTCTATCTGATCGGCCTCAGTCTGTTCACCCTCGCCTCGCTGGCCTGCGGGCTCGCGCCGAGTATCGAGGTGTTGATCTTCGCGCGGGTGGTGCAGGGGCTCGGTGCCTCGTTGCTGACTCCGCAGACGATGGCGGTGATCACCAGGACGTTTCCGCCCGACCGGCGCGGTCCGGCGATGGGGCTGTGGGGTTCGGTGGCCGGGGTGGCGGTGCTGACGGGCCCGCTGCTCGGTGGGGTGTTGATCGACACGCTCGGCTGGGAGTGGATCTTCTTCGTCAATCTGCCGGTCGGCGTGATCGCCTTCGCCGCGGCCTGGCGCTTCGTGCCGCGGCTGGAGACCCACAGCCATCGCTTCGACTGGATCGGCGTGCTGTTGTCGGGGGTGGGCATGTTCTGCCTGGTGTTCGGGATCGAGGAGGGCCAGTCCTACGACTGGGGCGTGATCGCCGGACCGGTGTCGGTCTGGTCGCTGATCATCACCGGCCTGGTGGTCATGGCCGCGTTCGTGTTCTGGCAGCGGCGGGTGGCCGAACCGCTGGTGCCGTTGTCGATCTTCGCCGATCGAAACTTCACTGCCGCCGGGATCGCGATCTGCGCGATGGGCTTCATCGTCACCTCGCAGGGCTTCCCGCTGATGTTGTACGCGCAGTCCGGGCGCGGGCTCACCCCGACGCAGTCGGCGCTGCTGATGATCCCGATCGCGGTGATCTCCGCGGTGCTCGCGCCGATCGTCGGCTCGGTGATCAACCGTCGCAATCCGCGCAACTTCGCGGTGGCGGGTTTCGGTCTGCTCGCGCTGGGCCTGGCCGGGTACGCGCTGCTGATCCGCTCCGACATCTCCGTGTGGTGGCTGCTGGTCCCGTCGGCGATGGTCGGCCTGGCCAGCGCCGGGATCTGGGGCCCGCTGTCGGTCTCGGCGACCCGCAATCTGCCGCCCCGGATGGCGGGTGCCGGCTCCGGCGTGTACAACACGATGCGCCAGATCGGGGCCGTGCTGGGCAGCGCGGCGATGGCGGCGTACCTCTCCTCGCGGATCACCGCCAATCTCGGTCCGGGGGCCGAGGGCGCCGCGCGCGAGACCGGCGGCGTCGTGCCTCCCGGGATCGTGGCCCCGTTCTCCGCCGCGATGGCGCAGAGCATGTGGCTGCCGGCCGTGGTGGCGCTGGTCGGTCTCGCCGCCGCGGCCATGCTGGTCTGGCGCGCGCCAGCGGACACCCGCGCCGCCGAACCCGCGCGCGCCGAGGACGAGGGGATCCAGGCCGAGGCGATCACCGGGGACGCCTGAGCTGCGGCTCGGGCTGGTCGATCTGATCGCCGCGGGCCGCCGATTGTGACCACTGGTCGGGGTTGTGGCGGGGTTGGCGCGCCGGGGGCCGCCGTTTGTGACCACTCGTCGGGGTTGTGGCGGGGTCGCGGTACGCAGGACCGCCAATTTCGACCACTGGCCAGGGTTGTGGTGGGGTCGCGGTACGCAGGACCGCCAATTTCGACCACTCGTCAGGGTTGTGGCGGGGTTGGCGCGCCGGGGGCCGCCGTTTGTGACCACTGGTCGGGGTTGTGGCGGGGTTGGCGCGCCGGGGCCGCCGTTTGTGACCACTGGCCAGGGTTGTGGCGGGGTCGCGGTACGCAGGACCGCCAATTTCGACCACTCGTCAGGGTTATGGCGTGGGCCCGGGTCGCTGGCGCGGTGGGCACCCGCCGGCGTACCCAGAGCGGCGCCCGCGGCCTCCGCTGGATTCTGCAATCCGCGGAACATGTCCCGCGTCTTGCAGAATCTTGGCGGTGGGCCCGCCCGCTCAGCCCCGCTTCACGGACTCCAGCAGCAGTTGCGCCACATCCAGCACCTCGATGTCCTCGCCGACGCCGTCGGCCTGCTTGGCGGTCAGGCCGTCGGACAACATCACCCGGCAGAACGGGCACCCGGTGGCGATGGCGCCGCGGCCGGCCGGCTTCACCGGCCCGGTCGGCTCGTCCGCGCGGTCCACGCCCTCCGGCTGCTCGGCCGGCTCGGCATTGGCGACGGCGCCCGTCGGCCCGTTGTCCATCACGCCCAGGGTGGCGAGCGCCTCGTCGGTGCGGTTGAGGTTCACCCGCGTACCGATCTTCTCCTCCATCCACATCCGCGCGCCGCCGGCGCCACAGCAGAACGAGGTCTTGCCGTGGCGCGGCATCTCGGTGAACGTCGTGCCGGGAATGCCCTGCAGCAGATCGCGCGGCGGGTCATAGATCCCGTTGTGCCGGCCGATGTAGCACGGGTCGTGATAGGTGATCGAACGACCGGCCACGGACCCCTCGGTCGGCGCGACCGGGGTCAGCTTTCCGTCGCGGACCAAGCGATTCAGCAACTGGGAGTGATGCACGACCTCCAGCTCGACGCCGACCTGGGGGTACTCGTTCTTCAGCGTGTTCAGGCAGTGCGCGCAGGTGGTGACGACCTTGGACGCCTTGGCCTCCTTCAGGGTCTCCGCGTTCTCCATCGCGAGCTGCTGGAAGACGAACTCGTTGCCCGAGCGGCGCGCCGGGTCGCCGGTGCAGGTCTCCCCGTTGCCGAGCACGGCGTACTTCACCCCGGCCGTGTGCAGCAGTTCGGCGACCGCCTGGGTGGTCTTGATCGCGCGATCCTCGTACGCCCCGGCGCAGCCGACCCAGAACAGGTACTCGACGTCGGTCAGGTCCTCGACGTCCTCGCCGACGACCGGCACGTCGAACTCGAGCCCCTTCGCCCACTCCATCCGCTTGCGGGCGTTCATGTTCCACGGATTGCCCTTGGACTCCAGCCCCTTGTAGAGCTGGTTCAGCTCGCTCGGGAAGTCCGACTCCATCAGCACCTGGTTGCGCCGCATGTCGACGATGTGGTCGATGTGCTCGATGTCGACCGGGCACTGCTGCACGCAGGCGCCGCAGGTCGTGCACGACCACAACACGTCCGGGTCGATGACGCCGACCGCGCCGTCCTCGCCGGCCTGGATCGGTCCGGCGTGGGCCGTCTGGGCGGCGGTCAGCGCGCCCGACGGGTTCGCGCCGACCAGCGCCCGCTCGCCCGCGATCTTGGCACCATCGGGCAGGGCGTCGCGCTGGTCCTCGGCCGCCTGCAGCCAGGGGGCCTTCTCATACGTGTGCTCGCGCAGCCCCATGATCAGCAGCTTCGGCGACAGCGGCTTCTCGGTGTTCCATGCGGGGCACTGGCTCTGGCAACGGCCACACTCGGTGCAGGAGGTGAAGTCGAGCAGGTCCTTCCAGGTGAAGTCCTCGACCTTGCCGACGCCGATCGCGGCGTCCTCGTCCAGGTCCTCGATCTGCTCGAAGTCCAGCGGCTTGCCCCCGACGTTGATCGGCTGCAGCGCGCCGAGCGCCGGCTTGCCGTCGGGGTAGCGACGGAACCAGATGTTCGGCCACGCGCCGAACCGGTGCCAGGCGACGCCCATCGTCAGGTTCAGCCCGATCACGCAGAACCAGATCATCGAGATGACGATCTTCACCGCGGCGACCCAGACGACGCCGGTGGCCGCCGCCTGCTCGGACAGCTCGCCGGGGATCAGGAAGAACGTCAACGGGAAGTGCAGCGGGCTGGCCAGCGCCGGATCCTCGTGGCGCAGCAACTGGAACTCCAGCGCGCGCAGCGTCAGGATGCAGACCGCGACGGCGAGGATGACGCACTCGACGAAGACCGCCATCCAGCGCCGGGACCCGAAGAACCGGCTGGCGCGGCCGGGCGGCTGCCGGAACAGGCGCAGGATCATCAGGTACGCGATCGCGAACACGGTCGCCCAGGCGAGCAGCTCGATCACCCACTCATACGGCGGGAAGTGCCCGATGATCGGCAGTGCGAAGGAGGGGATGAACAACTGGACGTACGCCGCGACCAGCGTTGTGAACAAGATGATGAAGCCGAAGAAGACGATCCAGTGCGCGATGCCCACGGCGCGCCACTGCAGCATCCGGGTGTGCAGCAGGGTCTCGGCGAACATCGTCGCCCAGCGTTGGGTCGGATTGTTGCTGCGGCCGAGGGTGGGCTGGCCGAGCTTGACCACCTCGACGATGCGGGCCACCCCACGGACGAACAGGGCCACGCCCACGACGGTGAACAACAGCGCGAGCACGATGGCCACGATGGTCACGTCCGGCTCCCTTCGGCATTGATCGGCAGGGATACTTTAGGGGTATTGGCACCCAGTGCCGCCAAAGGCATCCCTTACTGGTCGGTAACATACCCGTTCGGCGGGGGCCTCCCGGCATCGCCGCCCGCAAGTGGTTGAATCGGCAGCCCAGCGAGTTGTCGGCCCGATCGGCGGGCCGCGAGAGGCGTACCCGTGATCGAGTTCGACTCCGTGACCAAGGCCTTCCCCGATGGCACCACCGCCGTCGAGGATCTCGACCTGACCATCCCCTCCGACGGCACCACCGTGATCGTCGGACCATCCGGTTGCGGCAAGACCACGACCCTGCGGATGATCAACCGGATGCTCGACCCGAGCTCGGGGAGCATTCGCTGGGACGGCACCGACATCGCCGACGTGCTGGTCACCCGCCTGCGGCGGCAGATGGGCTATGTGATCCAGAGCGGCGGCCTGTTCCCGCACAAGACGGTCGCGGAGAACATCGGTACGGTCCCGCGGCTGATCGGCTGGGATGCGCGCAGGATCAGCGCCCGGACCGGCGAACTGATGGAGCTGGTCGATCTTGATCCGGCGCTCGCCAAGCGCTACCCCGCGCAACTGTCCGGCGGACAGCAGCAGCGTGTCGGGGTGGCCCGCGCGCTCGCCGCCGACCCGGTGCTGCTGTTGATGGACGAGCCGTTCTCGGCGGTCGACCCGCTGGTTCGCGGCGATCTGCAGCAGATGGTGAAGCGGCTGAACACCGATCTCGGCAAGACTATCGTGTTGATCACCCACGACATCGACGAGGCGATCACCCTGGGGGACGAGGTGGTGGTGATGCAGCGGCCCGGACACGTGGCCCAGCAGGGTACGCCGGCGCAGATCCTCACCGAGCCCGCGAACCCGTTCGTGGATGCCTTTGTGGGCAAGGATCGCGGTTACCGGGCGCTGACCTTCCTGCCGGCCGGCGAGCTCGACCTCACCCCGGCGGACGGCCCGCCGCCGGAGGGTGCGCGTACCTTTCCGCTGAGCGGTTCCGCCCGGGTCGCCCTGGACGAGACGCTGTTGTCCACCGACGGGCGTGCCTACGCGCTCGATGAGGGTGGCCGGGCCGTCGGGATGGTGGGCGTCGACGCGATCGTCGCGGCCGCCGACCGCCAGCGTGCGTTGATCAAGGACAGTTGATCATGAACGTCGCCTGGATCGCTCGCAACCTGGATCAGATCGGTGCGCGGCTGGTCGAACACCTGGCGCTGTCGATCATCCCGGTCGTGGTGGCGCTGTTGATCGCCATCCCGCTCGGCTATCTGGTCAGCCGGACCGGCCGCTTCGCCTCGGTGATCATCACCATCGCCGGGCTGGTCTATGCCATCCCCTCGGTCGCGCTGTTCGTGGTGATGCCGCTGTTCCTCGGCACTCGCATCCTGGATCCGATCAATGTCGTCGTCGCGTTGACGGTCTATTCGCTGGCGCTGCTGCTGCGCAGTGTCGTCGACGGGTTCCGTTCCGTCCCGCCGGCGGTCCGCAATGCCTCGGTCGCGATGGGCTACGGCCGGGCGCGGCGGGTCTTCGGCGTCGAGCTTCCGCTCGCCATGCCGGTGATCTTCGCCGGGCTCCGGGTGGTCACCGTGTCCAATATCGCACTTGTCACGGTCGGCGCGGTGATCGGCATGGGGGCCCTCGGCCAGTACTTCGACCAGGGCTTCCGGGAGGGCTTCCTGACCCCGATCATCGTCGGCATCGTGTTGATCCTGATCCTGGCGCTGCTGGCCGATCTGACGATCCTTGCCATCCAGCGGATCAGCCTGCCCTGGCTCGCGGTGACCGGTCGGCGCGGGGGTGCGGCATGAGCCTGTGGTCCTATCTCACCGATCCGGCGAATTGGTCAGGTGCCGGCGGCATCGGCGATCTGTTGGCCCAGCACCTCGTCTACACCTTCCTCGCGCTGCTGGTGGCGGGCCTGATCGCCGTGCCTGCAGGCATCGCCATCGGTCACACGGGCCGCGGCGACTTCGTCGTCGCCGGGCTGAGCAATGCCGCGCGGGCGATCCCCACTCTGGGCCTGCTGGTGCTGATCGTGACGATCTTCGGCCGCGAGCTGTGGGCGATCGTCGCCGCGCTCGCCGTGCTGGCGATCCCGCCGATCCTGACCGCGACCGCGGCGGGGGTACGCGGGGCCGACCGCGGCGCCGTGACCGCCGCCCACGCGATGGGGATGACCGATCGCCAGGTGATCACCGGTGTCGAGCTGCCGCTCGCCACGCCGCTGATCATCTCCGGCTTCCGGTCCGCGGCCCTGCAGGTGGTCGCGACCGCGACGGTGGCCGCGCTCGCGGCCTCGGGCGGGCTCGGCCGGCTCGTGGTCGACGGCCAGCGGCAGGGGCCGAACGGGTATCCGGAGGTCTTCGCGGGCGCCGTCCTGGTCGCGGCGCTGGCGATCATCCTGGAGGCCCTGCTCGGTGGCGCGGGCGCGCTCGCGCGACGGCGTACCCGTCGCGGGGCACGCGCCTGATGAATCGCGGGGCCCGCGCCTGATGAATCGCGGGGCACGTGCCTGATGAATGGCGGGGCACGCGCGTGATGAATCGCGGGGCACGCGCCTGATGAGTCGCGGGCCCGCGCCGGGTGACCGCGGTGTCGGTGCCGCCCGTTAAGGTCGTCACCGACAACTCACGGAAGGCGAACCGATGCGCATTCTCCGAAAGTTCCTGACCGGCCCCCGCCGCGCGCTGCTGGCGGGCGTGGCCGGCGCGGCCGCCCTGACGCTCGCCGCGTGCGGCGCCAACTCCAACCCGATGGCCGATCCGACCGCCGGCGAGGCTCCGGCGGGCGGCGAGGTCGTCGTCGGCTCGGCCAACTTCACCGAATCGGCGATCATCGCCGAGCTCTACGCCGGGGCGATGCGCGGCGCGGGGGTGAACGCGTCGACGCGGACCAATATCGGCAGCCGCGAGATCTACATCGGCGCGCTGCGCGACGGGTCGGTGTCGATGGTGCCGGAGTACACGGGCAATCTGCTCGAATATCTCGATCCCGAGAGCGGTGCGAAGGACCGCGAGGATGTCGACCGCGACCTGCCGAAGGTCGCCGAGGAGCAGAGCCTGAAGGTGCTCGACCAGTCCAAGGCGGCCAACCAGGACGTCTACGTGGTCACCCAGCAGACCGCGCAGGAGTCGGGGGTGCGCTCGCTCGCCGATCTGGCCGGAAAGTCCGACCGCTGGGTCCTCGGCGGCCCGGGCGAGTTGGCCGACCGGCCGTACGGCCCGAAGGGGCTGGAGGACGTCTATGACGCGAAGTTCGGCGAGTTCCGCGCCTATGACGCGCTGGCGGTCAAGGTCAAGGACATGAATGACGGCAAGGTGCAGGTGGCCGACTTCTTCAGCACCGACTCCGCCATCGCCGACAACAACTACGTCGTGCTTGAGGATCCGGCGGGGCTGATCCTGCCGCAGAATGTGGTGCCGCTGACCCGCGCCGACTTCACCGACGATGCGGCGATCACTGCGGTCAACAAGGTGCAGCAGCAGTTGACCACCGAGGACCTGCAGGCGCTGAATGCGCAGGTCGACAATGATCACCTCAATCCGGATCAGGTCGCCGCGGACTATCTGCAGAGCAAGGGGCTCGGGGGGTCCTGAGTCCGGGGGCTTCCGGATGCCGGTGCCGGGGCCCCGGCCGCTAGCTTGAGGGCGTGCTGGAGAACATCGTCGCCGGGATCTTCGCGCTGATCACCTGGCTGCTGGCGGCCTGGTTGGTCGCCGGGCTGTCACGCCGCGTGCTCGGCTCCCGGATCGGCTGGGGCCGGACGGTGCTGATGGCGCTGATCCTGCTCGCCGCGGTCGCCCCGGTGATCACCTGGCTCGGCCCGACCACGGGGGTCTTCGACTACGACGGTCCCCGGGTGGAGCCGGGCGTTGCCGTGGTCACGATGGTCCTGGCGCTGGCCTGGATGTTCGGGATCGGAATCGCGTTCCTGGTCGTCTCCGAGGTCGTGGTGCCGACCGGCTCGGTGCTGGGCCCGCTCGAGGCCCTGCGCGGCTGGCGGCAGCGCTGGCGTACCGCCGGAAGGATGCGCCAGCTCGGCGCGATCGCGGTGCGCAACGGCCTCGGCGGGTTCCTGCGCGGCCGTACGCCCGACCAGCCCGCCTCGCGGGTGGCCGCGGCCCTGACCCGCAGCCTCGAGCAGGCCGGCGTGACCTTCGTCAAGGTCGGCCAGCTCGCCTCCACCCGGCCCGATCTGATCGGGCCGGACTTCGCCGGTGCCCTGTCGGTGCTGCAGGCGCGGGTGGCGCCGGAGCCGTGGCCGCGGGTCCGGGAGGTGCTGACCGCCTCCATCGGTGGGCCGGACGGTTCGGCTGCCGAGGCGGCGTTCGCCTCCATCGAGCCCGAGCCGCTGGCGGCCGCCTCGGTCGCCCAGGTGCATGCGGCGCGGCTGACCGACGGGCGCGAGGTGGTGATCAAGATCCAGCGGCCGGCGGCCCGCCGGCAGGTGGAGAACGATCTCGAGGTGCTGCACCAGTTGACCGGCTGGCTGGAACGCAACACGACATGGGGCCGCGAGCTCGGCGTGCGTGCGCTCGGAGACGGGTTCGCCCGCTCGTTGAACGAGGAGCTCGACTACCGGATCGAACAGGCGAACATGACCGCCATCCGGGCGAAGCTGCCGTCGGATTCGGTGATCCGCATCCCGCGCGTGCACCCGGAGCTGTCCGGCGGCGCGGTCCTGGTGATGGACCGGATCGACGGCGTACCGATCGGCGCGGCGCGCGAACAGCTCGCGAAGTGGAGCCCGCAGCGCCGGGCCGAGCTGGCCTCGGCCCTGCTGCACGAGGTGCTGCGCCAGGTGCTGGTCGAGGGCACCTTCCACGCCGATCTGCATCCCGGCAACATCGTGTTGTCGCCCGACGGAACCGCCGGGCTCCTGGACTTCGGCTCGGTCGGCCGGCTGGATCGGGGCAGCCGACAGGCGCTGGCGATGCTGCTGGCGGCGGTCGAGCGCGGCGATGCGATCGGCGCGACCGACACCCTGATCGACCTGCTCGGCCGGCCACCCGGCCTGGACGAGCGCGCCCTGGAGCGCGACCTGGGCGAGACCATCGCGCGGCTGGGTGCCGGTTCGGTGGACGGGCTGTTCGCCGACCTGTTCGCCCTGCTCCGGCGCCACCGTTACCGGGTGCCCACCCAGATCGCCGCTGCCTTTCGGGCGCTGATGACCCTGGAGGGTACGCTCCGGCTGATCGACCCCGGATTCGAGATGATCACCGCCGCCCGGGCCCAGGCTCCGGCGCTGACCGGGGAGCTCGGCGGCCCGGCCGCGGTGCGGGAGACCCTGGAGCAGCAGTTGCTGGGGATGCTGCCGGCGCTGCAACGGCTGCCGCGCCGGGTGGACAAGATCACCGAACAACTGGCCGATGGCCGCTTCACTGCCCGGGTGAGCGTCCTCGCCCAACCCGAGGACCGGCGGTTCCTGACCGGCCTGGTGCACCAACTGGTGCTGGGGATCCTCGCCGCCGCGCTGACCATCGCGTCGGTGGTGTTGATCACCACTCCGGGCGGACCGGCTCTCGCACCCGGGATCGGTGCGCTGCCCCTGCTCGGGTACGCCGTCCTCTTCGTCGCCTTCGTCCTCGGCCTGCGGGTGTTGGTGATCATCTTCCGGCACGGGGCCGATTGATTCGAAGCCGAGCAGCTTGGTTCCATGTTCCGCCAAGAGCGTCAGTGATTGGATGGCCTGTTGAGGGAATCAATTGTGGATCAGACCATCCTTGTGCTTGCGGCGATTTTTGACCCGCCCTTCACTGCAGCCACCCGGATAGCCCAGATGGCCCGGCACGACCCCGCAGAACCCGCAGCTGTTCTCGGGATAGAGCTTGATCTTGAGATTGATCCGCTCCCGGGTTCGGAGGATGGCTTGCCGGTTGGAGTTGGCTGGATTGCGTCCCTGCCGTCCGATGGTGATCTGGCTGACGCCTTCGCGCGGGTGGCGGCGTGGCTGACGGACCGGTTCTC
The DNA here is from genome assembly GCF_054073625.1 of Naumannella huperziae. Classification (NCBI taxonomy): domain Bacteria; kingdom Bacillati; phylum Actinomycetota; class Actinomycetes; order Propionibacteriales; family Propionibacteriaceae; genus Naumannella; species Naumannella huperziae. The sequence goes on from NZ_JBSXPH010000001.1 coordinate 902,184, forward strand.
GTCGCCGCCGGGTGCGTTCCGGAGGTCACCGGACGGTGGCCAGAGTCGCTGGTGGGAAGCGGATGGTGGCGTCTTGGTCGAGGTCTACACCTACCCGCTCCGGGTAGTCGCGGACGGCCCCGGTGCACCGTTCACGATCGGTCCGCAGTTCCAGGTTGGCGTGTCGGTTGGGTCGACGTACTGAGCCGACTGTGGCGTACCATCCGGCGCGACCAACTCGGCCTCGCGGGATCCGCTGCGAATGGCCGTGGCGAGCGGCCCGGCGCGATGATCACTTTGTGGTCACTCCGGCGCCCCGACTGACCACAAAGTGCGCACGTCGCCCGCGCCTCGCGGGCCGACAGCTCGGTGTGCCGCCCGGCACCTTCCAGGGCGCCTGATGGGCCGCTGCCGCGGTGATCCGGGCTACGACCTCACGCGATGGAAGTGGTAGGGCCCTCCCACCCGAGCACCGCCTTGGCCAGCGCATCGAGTACGACCAGCTCCGCCTGGTCCGGCCGCATGCTTGCCCGGTGGATCTGCGCCAGGTGCCGAAACCGCACGGTGTTGTCCACAGATTCCGGGCCGGCGGTGGTTTCGCAAGATCGCGCTCACTAGCGTCGAGCCGAAGCCAGTCGTCGAGAGGCCCCCCAGGTGAATGCTTCGTCGATCTCGGGTCTGCCCGGACCTGCCGCGATCATGGTCGCCATGCTCCTGCTTGCGGGGTGCACGTCCCCGCCGACGCCGGACCCGCCACCCGGCCCGCCGCCGCTGGAGCTTCCGCCGCTGCCAGACCGGGAGGCGCAGCCCCTCGACGAATGGGTCACGGCGATCGAGTCCGATGGTGATCAGGTGGTGGCGCTGGGCGAGGTCGGTGTGACGGCTACGACCTACCGCCTCTCGGTCGACGGTGGCGCCACGTTCACCGAGGCGACCGTCGCGCCGGAGCTGACCCGTGTCGGCGGTCCGTCGAACCTGCTCCGCACCCCCGACGGCTGGTGGGCGCTCGGCGAGCGGGACGGTGCGCCGGTGGTGCTGACCAGCCCGGACGGCACGAGCTGGTCCGGCACCGCGCCGGAGGGCATCGATCGCACGGCGGAAATCCGCGAAGTGGCGCTGGTGGGCGACCGGTTCGTCGCCGTCGGCAGCCAACTCGTCGACGACGAGTGGCACCGGCGGGCGTGGCTGTCCGACGACGGCATCGCCTGGCGCACGGTGATCGAGGACAAGCGCGGGGAGTTGTCCGCGATCGCCGTCGCGCCCGCCGGCACCGCCGTCCTGGTCGGCTACGACGACACCGGCGAGCGCTGGCGCGAGATCGCGCTGGCCAGCACGGACGGCGGCAAGTCGTGGCGCCCGCGGAAGCTGCCGGACACCGGTGCCGAGCAGGGCGGCGCACAGCGGCTCTACGACGTCGCCTGGGACGGACGCGGTTTCCTGGCAATCGGCGGCGGCTGGTTCGCTTCCGGCCGCAGCGCGACCTACCGGGCCTACCTGCGCTCGGCCGACGAGGGCGGCGAGGGCTGGCACCGGCGCGCCGATGCGCGACTGCCCGAGCAGACGATGGATCAGGGCTGGCTGCTCGACTCCGGCGGCGCCGCCATCGTGGTCGTGACGACGGTCGACCGCAAACGCAGGAGCGAGCGGCTGTTCCGGTCCGGGGCGGGTACGCCGGAGCTCCGCCTCGACGCCGCAGGGGTGAAGGGCGAGTTGGACTCTCCGCGCCTGGCGCGCGCCGGGAATCGCTGGCTGCTCACGGGCTGGTCCCAGGATCGCCCGGTGCTGTTGCGTTCGCGCGACGGGGTCAGCTTCGAGCGCGGAGACCTCGCTCACGCGCGGGCGGCTGCGCCCCGGCCGACGGTCACCGCGGTCCGTGCAGGCCCCGGGGGCCTGGCCATCCTCGGCTACAGCCAGGGCGCGATCGCGCTCTGGTCGCGCGGGCCCGACGGACGGACCGGCGTACCGATCATGATCAGCGACGATCCCGACGACTGGATCGCCGGATTTGCGATGGATGCCGACGGGACAGCCGTGATCGGGGGCGGCGCCGACCAGGACGGCGGGGGAGACCTGCCGCGAGCCTGGGTCGTCCGCGGTGGCCGGGTCGAGCGGATCCCCATCGCCGACCCCGAACCCAGCGGCGACGTACCGGCAACGGGCGAGATCGGCGTACCCATGGTGAACGAAGGCACCTGGTACCTGCCCGGGGTCGCCGACCTGTCCGAAGATGATCACCGGACGATGATCATGTCCTCGACCGACCTGGCGACGTGGCGCGAGGCGCGGCCCCTGCGGGTGCGCGAGAAGGGGCGGCGCGATCAGCCGGAGGTCACTGATCTGCGCTCGCCGAATCGGCGTTCCGCGCCGCGGCTGGCCGCCCACGGCGACGCGTTGATCGCCGTCGCGGGAATGGCCACCGATCCCGGACTCGCCATGGCCTCATGGGTGAGTACCGACGGCGAGCGTTATGCCCAGCACAGTTACGGCCTGCGGTCGGCGAGCAGCGTGTCGCTGTACACCCTCGCCTCCGACGGCAGCACGCTGCTCGCCGGGGGCGGGCTGGATCAGGACGGCAAGCCCGGCCGGGCGGTGTTCTGGACCGGATCGGACGGCAAGTCGTGGAAGCAGGTGGAGCTGCCCGGGGAGAGCGACCGGGTCGAGCGGGTCGCCCGGATCGGTGAGCGCTGGTACGCCGCCTCGGCCATGGCCGACGGTTCCTACCGGCTCTGGTCGGCCACGGATCCCGCGACCTGGCAGGAGCTGGCGGTGCCGGGCGATCCCGCCGCCGAACGGGAGATCCGCGACATCGTCGACGCCGGCGGCCCACACGTGGTGCTCGAATCGCGCTACCCCGACGGGCGAGCCCGGACGGACCTGCTACCCCTCGGCTGATCGCCGAAACCCGGGGAGAGTGGAAGTGAGGCACCATGGAGACCGTGACCACCCTGCCGCGGGGCCGGGAGCTGACCCGGGCCGATCTCGACGCGATGCCCGATGACGGGCACCGCTACGAGCTCATCGACGGGGCGCGACTTCGCCGAGCGAGACCTCCCGGCCGCGCCGCTGCTCGCCGTCGAGATCCTGTCGCCCAGCACCAGGCTGATCGACCTGAACCTGAAGCGGGCGCGCTATCAGCAGGCCGGCTCGCCGAGCTACTGGGTGGTCGATCCGGAGGCGCGCACGGTCACCGTGTGGGAGCTCGCCGCCGACGGGTACGCCGAGGCCGCCAGCGCCGGTGAGCGCGAACTGCTGGAGGTCGGCAACCCCTTCGAGGTGCGGATCCCCGTCGCCGAGCTGTTCGCCTGACCCCGGTCCTAGCAACCTGCGTACCGACCGGGCATCGATCGGCGCAGACGTGCGCGATCTGTGCACCCGGCCTGGACAATCTTGGCAGTAACGCCGGGGTCTGGTCTGCTGAGGGAAAGCCAGCCAACGGAGGTCACGCAGAGATGTTCGAGGAAGCGCAGCTCTATTCGCCGGTCACTCGCGGCGAGGACGGCGTCGAGGTCCACCTGGGCGAGAACCATCCGGGTTTCCGCGACCCGGACTATCGCGCCCGGCGCAACGAGATCGCCGCCGTGGCCGTGGACTGGGACGCCGATACGCCGGTTCCCGACATCACCTATACCCCGGCCGAGCACGACGTCTGGGCGACGGTCAGCCGCGAGCTGGCCCCCAAACACGAGCGGTACGCCCATTCGGAATACCTCGCCGCCAAGACCGCCCTGGGGCTGCCGACCGATCGCGTGCCCCAGCTCTCCGAGGTCACCGCGCAGCTCGAACCGCTGACGGGATTCCGCTATGTCGCGGCGCCGGGGCTGGTCGAACTGCGCGAGTTCTACGGCTCGCTCGCCCAGCGGATGTTCCATTCCACCCAGTACCTGCGGCACCCCTCCGAGCCGCTCTACACCCCCGAGCCCGATGTCATCCACGAGGTGATCGGGCACGCCAACCAGCTCGCCTCACCGCGGTTCGCCGAGCTCACCCAGGCCGCCGGCGCGGCCACCGCCCGCGCCGAGCGCGACGACACCGTCCAGTTCCTCGCCGATGTCTTCTGGTTCACCATGGAGTTCGGCGTGATGTGGGAGTCGGGCATCCTGAAGGCGTACGGTGCCGGGATCTTGTCCAGCTACGGCGAGATGGACGAGTACTCCCACATGGAGATCAGGCCGCTCGACCTGGCCCAGATGGGCACTCTGAACTACGACATCACCGCCTACCAGCCGGTCCTGTTCGCGGCCGAATCGCTCGATCACCTGGAGGACGTCGTCGGCACCTTCTTCGACGGCTGTGACGACGACACGCCGGATCGGATCAGGGCGACCCTGCCGGCCGCGAGTTGATCACGGTACGCCGTCAGGCGTTGATCACGGCACGCCGTCAGGCGTTGATCACGGCACGCCGTCAGGCGGGCGCGCCGTCCAGCACGGCGGCGGTGCCCGACAGCCCCAGCCGGCTCGCGCCCGCCTCGATCATGGCGACGGCGGTGTCGTAGTCCCGGATGCCGCCGGACGCCTTCACCCCGAGCCGATCGCCGACGGTGGCGCGCATCAGGCGTACCGCCTCGACCGACGCGCCACCAGCCGGGTGGAAGCCGGTCGAGGTCTTCACGAAGTCCGCGCCCGCCGCCTCGGCGGCCCGGCAGGCGGCGACGATCTCGTCATCGGTCAGCGCCGCCGATTCGATGATCACCTTCAACAGCGCGCCGGGGATCGCCTCGCGGACCGCCCGGATGTCTGCCTGCACGGCATCGACCTCGCCGGCCTTGAGCGCGCCGATGTCGATCACCATGTCCACCTCGTCGGCCCCGACCGCGACCGATTCGGCGGCCTCGGCCGCTTTCGTCGCCGAGGTGTGCTTACCCGAGGGAAAGCCGCAGACGGTGGCCAGGGAGACGCCGTCGGGGAGCCGGACCCCGGTGAGCAGGTTGGGCGAGATGCAGATCGCAAAGGTGCCGAGTCGGCCGGCCTCGTCGGCCAGCGCCTGTACGTCGGCGGCGTTCGCCTCCGGCTTGAGCAGGGTGTGATCGACCAGTCGGGCCACTTCTTCGCGCGTAGTCACCCCTGCATGCTAGTCAGCGATAGCTGACTTCGGCCTCACCGCCGGCCACCGACGCCAATCGGCCTCCCTCGAACTCCGCGAACTGCTCGTCGCCGTCGGTGCCGACCTCGATCGGTGCGCGCAGTCGCTCACGCACCTCGGCATCGCGCCGATAGCGCTCCCACAGCGGGCCGGTCAGCGGGTAGGTCTCCTTGCCGCTGCCGATGATCACACCGCGATCGAAGATGATCATCGCCGTCTGGTCGACCGGTCCGTCCTGGACGGCGCCCAGAGGCGCGCCGAGCGGCCCGGTCAGCCCGCCCGTCTCGCGATAGGCCGCGGCGAAGCGCTCCGGCACGGGCGTACCGTTCGGGGCGCCCTTGTCGTATCGGAAGAGGTCGTGGTCGCGCATCAGCGAGATGACCATCTCCGAGTACTTCGGGTCGGTGGCATAGCCCGCCTCGCGAACCTCGGTGATGAACTCCTCGGGATCGTCGGTGTGGTCGAAGGCTCCGGCATAGCGCGGGGTCTCGCGCAGGAACTCACCATGATCGAGGAAGGAGTCGCGCGCCGTCGCATAGCTGCGGAACTCGGCCACCTCGGTGGTCGGCTTGTCCGGCTCGTAGAACTCCTGGGTCTCCTTGGACACGCAGCCGTTCTGCCGGGGCGAGGTGGTGGATCCGCACTTGATCCCGAAGTAGTTGCCGGACCAGTTGGACAGCGCGGACGTGCCCCAACCGGATTCCAGGATCGCCTGGCCCATGATCACGGACGCGGGTACGCCGGTCGCCTCCATCGACTCGCGAGCCAGCGGTGCGATCGCGGTGATGAACACCGTCTTGTCGTCCACCTCGGGGCGTTGCAGGCTTGCCTCCACACTGCGATTCCACACCACCGTGCCGATCGCGACCGCGGCCACGATGATCACCACGACGGCGATCCCGGTGATCGCCAGCGCGATACCGACGCAGCCGTTCGCCCGGTTGCGGGGGCGAAGCGCGCGGCGGGCCATGCAGACTCCTTCGGTTGGGTGGGGTTCGACCGGAACGAGGCTACCCGGGACGTCCAACCTCCGCGCGCGGCGCGGCCTCGGCGAGCCGCACCCGAAGCCGGATCGAAGTCCGGCCCGGCCGGCTGTCGACCCTGGCCTCGCCGCCGTGGGCGGCCATCACCGCGGCGACGATGGCCAGACCGAGGCCGGTGCTCTGGCCCTGGCCGGTCCGGGACCGGCTCGAATCGGCGCGGGTGAACCGCTCGAATGCGGTGTCGCGGATCTGGTCGGGGATGCCCGGCCCGTCGTCGGTGACCGCGATCTCGGCCCATTCGCCGCGAGCCACGACACTTGCCACCACCGAGGTCCCGGCCGGGGTGTGGGTCCGGGCATTCGCCAACAGGTTCGCCACCACCTGGTGCAGCCGGAACCTGTCGCCGAGCACCAGCACGGGCTCGTCCGGCAACTCCACGCTCCAGCGATGATCGGTGCCCGCGATCCGCGCGTCGCTCACCGCATTGATCAACAACTCGCTCGCATCCACCGGGCCGAGCTGCAGCGCGGGATCGGCATCCAGTCGGGCCAACAGCAGCAGATCCTCCACCAGGGAGGACATCCGCTCCGACTCGGACTCGATCCGGTCCATCGCGTGTCGGGCGTGCGGCGGCAGTTGATCACGGTCGCGTCGGGTGAGCTCGGCGTACCCCTTGATCGCCGCAAGTGGATTGCGCAGCTCGTGGGAGGCATCCGCGACGAACTGGCGTACCTTCGTCTCGCTGGCCTGCCGGGCCGCCAGGGCGCCGGACACGTTGTCCAGCATCCGGTTGAAGGCCTGCCCCACCTGGCCGACCTCGGTGGCGGGGTCGGCATCGCCCGGTGGAACGCGCGCAGTCAGGTCGACCTCGCCGTGGGCGAGCTCCTGGGTGGACACCTGCCGCGCGGTGCCGGCGAGCCGGTTCAGCGGGCGCAGGCTGCGCGACATCACCTCGCGCACCGCGAGCGCCGAGGCGAGAATGGCCAGGCTGCTGGCCACCATCCCGATCACCATCAGGCGGAAGACGGTGTCGTTGATCTCGTCCAGCGGCAGCGCGGCAATCAGTGTTCCCGCCGGCGTCGACACGGCCACCGCGCGGTAGTCGCCGATGCTCAGCCGGACCGACCGCGGCTGGGAGTCGGGCGCGAGGGCGCTGAGGTCATAGGCGAACTCCAGTTGCTCCTGCTTGCTGGGTTTGGAGCCGTTGATCTTGGTGTTCAGCGAGACGACGACCGATCCGTCCAGGCCGGGCTCGACCAGGATGGTGCCGATGGGCTGGCCGCGCAGCTTCTGGTCCTCGGAGATGCCGCGTGGCGATCCCGCCGCGACCGAACGTTCACGCGCCAGCGTCATCAGCTGCTGGTCGAGCTGGCCGAGCAGCAGTTGCTGGGTGACCACGATGCTCAGTGCGGCAACGCCGGTGGTGGCCAGGGTGACGATGATCAACACCCGGACCAGCAGCCGTCGCCCGATCGATCCGGGCGCGAATGGGTGTGGGGGTTGGTCTGGTCCCGGGGTCGGCGCGATGATCATGCCGGCTTCAGTACGTATCCAGCTCCGCGCATCGTGTGGATCATGGCCGGCCGATCGGCGTCGATCTTCTTGCGGAGATAGGAAATGTAGAGCTCCACGACATTGGACTGGCCGCCGAAGTCGTAGTTCCAGACGCGGTCCAGGATCTGCGCCTTCGACAGCACGCGCCGCGGATTGCGCATCAGGTAGCGCAGCAGCTCGAACTCGGTGGCGGTCAGGTGGATCTCGTCGCCGCCACGAGTCACCTCGTGGCTGTCCTCGTCCAGGCGAAGATCACCGACGACCAGCACCGAGTCGGGATTGGCGGTCGTCGCGCCGGTCCGCCGGAGCAGACCGCGCAGACGCGCGATCAGCTCCTCCAGGCTGAACGGCTTGGTGACATAGTCGTCGCCGCCGGCGGTCAGCCCGCCGATCCGGTCGGTCAGGGCGTCCTTGGCGGTCAGGAAGATCACCGGGGTACGCGGCTCGTCCTCGCGGATCCGCCGCATCACCTCCAACCCGTCGAAATCGGGCAACATCATGTCGAGCACGACGGCGTCCGGGCGTACCTCGCGGGCCAGCCGGACCGCATCGCTGCCGGAACCGGCGGTCGTCACATCCCAGCCCTCGTAGCGCATCGCCATCGACAACAGCTCGGTCAGGCTCGACTCGTCGTCGACGGCGAGCACGCGGATGGGCGAGCCGTCGGCACGCGTGAGCTGCTGGTCGGGGGTGCGCGGAACGGTGGACATGTACCCAGCGTGGCATGTCCGGTCGCTGTCTTCCAGTGAGCTGGCTGTGTCATCCCTGTGAGGCTCCGGCCCGGCCGAGGGCGACGGATGCTCACGCTATGGACCACTCGACAGCGCGCAGATATCGGAGTAAGACTGGTCCAAAGCAACGAAGGAGGGGTCGTGAGCGAGAACGGCAGCACCGGCGGCGATCGGGTGAAGCGGGGCATGGCGGAGATGCTCAAGGGCGGCGTGATCATGGACGTGGTCACCCCCGAGCAGGCGCGGATCGCCGAGGACGCCGGCGCCGTCGCGGTGATGGCCCTGGAGCGGGTGCCCGCCGACATCCGCCGCGACGGCGGGGTGGCCCGGATGAGCGATCCCGAGATGATCGAGGGGATCAAGGCCGAGGTGTCGATCCCGGTGATGGCCAAGGCCAGGATCGGGCACTTCGTCGAGGCGCAGGTGTTGCAGGCGATCGGCGTGGACTATGTCGATGAGTCCGAGGTGCTGACGCCGGCCGACACTGCCCACCACATCGACAAGCGCGGCTTCACGGTCCCGTTCGTGTGTGGTGCGACCAATCTCGGCGAGGCCCTGCGCCGGATCGCCGAGGGCGCGGCGATGATCCGCTCCAAGGGCGAGGCCGGCACCGGGGATGTCAGCCAGGCCACCTTCCACATGCGCACCATCTCCGCCGAGATCCGGCGCCTCGCCGGCCTCGGCGAGGACGAGCTCTTCGTTGCCGCGAAGGAATTGCGCGCGCCGTTGGAGCTGGTACGCGAGACCGCGCGCCTCGGTCGCCTGCCCGTCGTGTTGTTCACTGCCGGCGGGGTGGCGACCCCTGCCGATGCGGCGATGATGATGCAGCTCGGCGCCGACGGGGTGTTCATCGGGTCGGGCATCTTCACCTCCGGCGACCCGGCCGCGCGGGCCCGCGCCTGTGTGGAGGCGACCGCGCACTACGACGATCCGGAGCGGGTGGCGAAGGTCAGTCGCGGTCTCGGTGCCGCGATGGTCGGCATCGCTACCGACAGCCTCGGCGCCGGCGAGCTGCTCGCCACCCGCGGCTGGTGAGCGCCCGGGTCGGCGTACTCGCCCTGCAGGGCGGGGTACGCGAACACCTCACGGCGCTCGCCAGCGCGGGTGCGGACGGCGTACCCGTCGCCGACGAGGCCGGGCTCGACGGCCTGGCCGGGCTCGTCCTGCCCGGTGGCGAGTCGACCACGATGGGGCGGCTGCTCGCCCGCTTCGCCCTGCTCGAACCCTTGCGCGCCGCGCTCGCCGACGGGCTGCCGGTCCTCGGCACCTGCGCCGGCCTGGTCCTGCTCGCCCGCGAGGTCACCGACGGGCTGCCCGGGCAGCCACTGCTCGGCACGCTCGACATCGCCGTGCGGCGCAACGCCTACGGGTCGCAGGTCGCGAGCTTCGAGGCCGAGCTCGATCTCGCCGGCGCGCCGTTCCCCGGCGTCTTCATCCGGGCGCCCCGGATCGAGCGGGTGGGTGACGGGGTCGAGGTGCTGGCCCGCGGTCCCGCCGGCGAGCCGGTGGCGGTACGCCAGGGCGGCGTCCTCGCCACCTCGTTCCATCCCGAGCTGGCCGGCGACGAGCGCCTGCACGCCTACTTCCTGCGGGAGGTAGCGGGCCTGCCGGCAGTCCCGGCCTGACCGCGCCGGATCACTCGCTCGCGGGCCCGGCCGGGTTCATCCACAAGACCTCCCACGTGTGGCCGTCGAGGTCGTCGAAGGAACGTCCGTACATCCAGCCGTGGTCCTGGGCCTTCCGTGGCTCGACGGCGCCTGCGGAGACCGCGGCGTCCACCAGCCGGTCCACCTCGTCGCGCGAGTCGGCGCCGATCCCGATCAGGACCTCCTTGGCGGAGTCATCGGCCACGGGCTTGGGGTGGAACGTGCCGAAGAAGTCGCGCTGCAGCAGCATCGCCGCGCTCTGCCCGGGGGCGATGATCATGGCCAGCGCATTGTCATCGCTGTAGTTGTCGTCGAAGGCGAACCCGAGCTTTGTCCAGAAGGCGCGAGTGGCGGGGATGTCGGCTACCGGGAGATTGATGAATACCTGTCTGCTCATGGATCGATCATGGTCGGTGACCGGCCGGCATCGCTTCTCCGATATTGCTCAGTCCTCCGATATTGCTCAGTCCTCGCGGATGACGAGCCAGGGGAGCGCGACGGTGGCCGGGGTGGCGTGCGGAGGCCGGGGCAGGATGGTGACGCGGATCCGGTCGGTGAGCTGGCCCGCGCGGATCGCGATGCGCCCGGCATTGCCGAAGGCGCGGGCCGGGGGCACGAGTTGTTCGATCGGTCCGGTGGCCGGGAGGGCGGTCGCGAGCAGCCACCACGATCCCGGCGGGATGCCGAACAGCCGGAACGGGCCGGGCCCGGCGATCATCGCCCCGGCGACCGGCCGGCCCCGCGCCATCGGCCTGGCGAACAGCCCGACGTAGTAGTCCGCCCCCGGCCCGACCGCCGCGGCCGCCTCCGCCGAGATCGCCACCTCCCCGGTGAGCGTGCCGCCCGAGCGGAGCTCTCCGGGCCGGTTGAGTGGGCGTACCGGGTCGTCGGCGATCAGGTGCGGCAGACGGCGGAACTCCGACGGGCTGGGCCCGACGCTCTCGGCGAACCGCCGGCTGAAGGTCCCGGCCGAGGAGAAGCTGACCGCCATGCAGATGTCGGTCACGGCCTCGTCGGTGGTCAGCAACAACCGCTTGGCGTGATGGAAACGCAAGGACGCGAGGTACTGCATCGGTGCCGAGCCGAGTGCTGCCGCGATCAGCCGGGACAGATGGAACGGGCTGTAGCCGACATGCTCGGCGAGGTCGTGCAGCGTGATCGGTTCGGTCGAATGTTCGGCGAGGAAGGTGGTGGACGCCGCCACGATGCGAGCGATGTCGCCGGCATGCGCGCCCGGGTCTGTCCCGTTCCCCATCCGACCTCCTCGTCCGGAGCACCGACACTGTAGCCGCGGCCGTCCCGCTCGCCTAGGGTGAGGCCTACCTGCGGGGGGCCGAGCCCAGGAGGATCGATGGCAATCTCACGCCGCACCCTGTTGACCGTTCCCGTGGCCGCCGCTGCGATGTTCGGCGCGCAGTCCGCGCCGGCGCGGGCCGCGACCGCGCAGCTGCGCGGGTTGTGGATCGCCTCGGTCGCCAATATCGACTGGCCCTCGCGGATCGGGCTGAGCGCCGCCGAGCAGCGCCGCGAGCTGCTGGGCTGGCTGGATCTGGCCAAGGCGCACAACCTGAACGCGATCGCGCTGCAGGTACGCCCGACCGCCGACTCGTTCTGGCCCGGCGCGCGCGAGCCGTGGTCGCGCTATCTGACGGGTACGCAGGGCCGCGACCCGGGCTGGGATCCGCTCGGCACCGCGGTCGCGGAGGCGCACCGCCGCGGGCTGCAGCTCCATGCCTGGTTCAACCCGTACCGGGTCGCGATGACCGACGACATCAGCACGCTCGTCTCCGGTCATCCGGCGCGGCGCAACCCGTCCTGGGTGGAACGCTACGGCGGGAAGCTGTACTACAACCCGGGTGTGCCCGAGGCGCGCCGCTTCGTGATCGACGCGATCGTCGACGCGGTCCGGCGGTACCCGATCGACGCGGTGCACTTCGACGACTACTTCTATCCCTATCCCGTCGCCGGGCAGACCTTCGACGATCGCGCGGAGTACCAGGCCTATGCCGATCACGAACTTGATCTTGCCGGTTGGCGCCGCGCCAACATCACCACGCTGATCACCGAGCTGCGTACCCGGATCCGCGCGACGCGCCCCGGCGTGCGGTTGGGCATCTCGCCGTTCGGGGTGTGGCGCAACCGGTCGACCGATCCGGCCGGATCGGACACCCGGGCCGGCGTGCAGACCTATGACGACCTGTACGCCGACACGCGCGGGTGGGTGCGCCGCAATCTGATCGACTACATCGCGCCGCAGGTGTACTGGTCGCGCGGGTTTGCCGCGGCGGACTATGCCAAGCTCGTGCCCTGGTGGTCGAGCGTCGTCGCCGGCACGAACGTGCGGCTCTACATCGGTCAGGCCGCCTACAAGGTCGGGGCCGACGCGGATCCGAACTGGTCCGACCCGGCCGAGTTGTCCTCGCACCTGGACTTCAATCGCGGCTTCCCGGCGGTGCGGGGCGATCTGTGGTTCTCGGCCCGGAACTGGCGGGCCGATCGGCTCGGATCGATCAAACGGGTACGCGAGGCGCACTACCGAACGGCCGTGCCGCCTGCCTGAGGCCGATCCAGCGGGGAGAGTTCGTCGGCCAGGTCGCGGATGATCACCGCCGCTCTGCGCAGCGTCTGGAGTTGATCATCATCGAGCCCGTCCAGCGCCGGATCGAGACCGGCGGCCATGTTCTGCCGCAACGTGTCGAGGCGTTCGCGTCCGGCATCGGTCAGGCCGATCAGGCTGGATCGCCGGTCGTCGGGATCGGGCCGGCGCTCGACGACGCCCTCGGCCTCCAGCCGCTGGAACAGCTTGGTCACGGTCGGCTGGCTGGTGTTGTCGACCATGGCGAACGCGCCGACCGACATCGGCCCGAACTGGTCGAGCGTCGCCAGTGCGCGGCCGACGCCGTGCGGCTCGCCGTGCAGCCGGGCGGCCAGTCGGGTCAGCCGGGCGCACGCAATGGCGAGGTCGACGGCCAGCGGTGTGCTCACGGGAACGATGGTACGGAGCACGGCGACCGCGGCTCAGCGGAGCAGGCGTCGCCAGAGCAGCAGGCCGGCCCCCGCGGCGGCCGCCCCCGCACCGAGCGCGACCAGTCGGCGCGTCGTGCCCGGATGGTCCGGCGCCAGCGCGCCGGTCTTCTGACCGGGCGCCACCGCCCGGTCGTGTTCTCCCGCCACCGCGATCTCCTCTCCGTCGATGATGTGCCGAGCCAGTTCGCCGGCGCCGACCCTTCAATCGTCTCAGACTTCCCTCAGTTGTCTGTGAGTTACAGCCCCAGTAGCTGTCTCCGATGGTCTGGCGGTTCCTGGAGTGCGTGCAACGCGCGGTTCAGCTTGTTCTCCTCGGATGCGAAGTGGTCAGCGACGAGGCGATGCAACGCATCGAGCTTCCGGTCCGCCTCGTCGCGAGCCTGTGGTGAGACGGCGGTGCGAAGTTGATCAAGGATGACCCGGAACTCACCAAGCAGACCCGCCAGGCGAATGTGGTCTGCCTTCAAGGCCTCGATGGTCGGCGTGAGGGCGGGGTCTTGCTCGACGATGAGAGGGAACAGGTGATCGTCCTCACTTTCGTGATGCGCCTGCAGTGCTTTGCAGAACCCGAAGCAATGAACGAGCAGGTCACCCTGTGGGGACGGCTGCGCCGGGGTCAGGCGGCTGACCTCGGCGCGGGCATCACGAAGCTGCGTCTCGAGTTGGTGGTGGGCGGCCTGTAGTTCCAACGCCCACGCAACAGCGCGTTCACTGGTCATGGTGTCAGTAAGAGACGGTCAGCGTCTTGTGTGCCAGGGATTCGTCCAAGGCTGCGTTGGCCAGCTCGTTAGCCAGGTCCGCGCGGCTGATCTTCTTTGGTTTCCCGAGCGGTGAGTCGACGGCACGGCGAACATCTCCTCGTGCCGGATCGTCGGTGAGTAGCGGGGGCCGGACGATCGTCCAGTCGATGTCCTTCGCCCGGGTGCGCAGTTCTTCTTCCATCACGCGCAGATCTCGATAGCTGGGCCCGAAGAAGCGCCAGAGGATGGGATGCAGGATGTGGCGAACGAAGAAGGTGTTCTCCTCTGGAGGAGACACCGGGACCGCGCTGATCACGACCAGCCGATGGACGCCCGCGGCCCGCATCTGGGCGATGATGTTACGCATTCCCCTCGAATACACGGTCGTCGGCGATCGCCCGTCACGTGGGCCAAGTGCAGAGATGATGGCATCGACGTTGTCGAGGACGCCGTGAAGGCTGGAGGGATCGAGGACATCGGCTTGCTTGACGGTGACGCCCGGAGGGGCTTTGTAGCCGGTTGGGTCACGCACGATGGCCACGACGCCGAGGCCACGTTCTCGAAGGGCCGTGACGAGGAGTCGTCCAGTTCCTCCGGTGGCGCCGAAAACAGCGATGGTGTTCATCGTTAAGGGGGCCTCTCGATGGTGCAGTTGGATGTGGTGTGTCGGAGTTCACCAGCGACTCGGGTGAACCACTCGGCTTCGAACTTCAGACGGGCGATGGTGTGGTCAAAGGCAACGCGCTCCATCGGGGACAGGTGCTGCTCGACGCGTGTCAGTGCCGAGGTGTGTGCGTTGCAACGATCATGGAGCGCTTTTGCTCTAGCCGTGAGGAGCGCGATCAACTCGTCTGGGTCGAGTTCGTCGGCGAGCCGTAGGGCAACGGCAACGGAATCGACCGGGCTGTTCACCGTGCGGATGCTGTCGGCAATGAGCGTGTGGAGTTCTGTGTATCCGGCGGGCGCGAGGGCATAGGTGGTCCTGGGTGGCCGTTGGCCGTCGCGACCCACGGCCTCAACCTTGACGAGATTCTCCCGTTCCAGCGCAGTGAGAGCGTGATAGACGGAGCCTGGTTTGAGGTCGGACCAACTGTCTACCTGGTCCTGGACGGCTTCTTGGCGAATCGCATAGCCATGACGGGGACCTCGGCGTAGGCAGCCGAGGACGAAAAGGCGGGCGCCGGAGGACCTGGGCATGTCTTAGACAAACTTGTATAGACAACCTTGTCAACATGCTCGATTGGGCTCCGGGCGCCAGGCGTCCCCGGAGACTTGAGCGACTTCGACTCAAGGTGTATATTGAGTCTCGCGGACTCAAGTTGCCCGGCGAGTCCCGGGCGACGAGCACACCAAGCCCCGATCGCAGGAGGAAACCAACATGGCTCGTGCAGTAGGCATCGACCTCGGCACCACCAACTCGGTGGTCGCCGTCCTGGAGGGCGGCGAGCCCACCGTCATCCCCAACGCCGAGGGTTCGCGGACCACCCCCTCGGTCGTCGCTTTCACCAAGAGCGGCGAGGTCCTCGTCGGCGAGGTCGCCAAGCGTCAGGCCGTGACCAACGTCGACCGCACCATTCGTTCCGTGAAGCGCTACATGGGCACGGACTGGACCATCGACATCGATGGCAAGACCTACCGGCCGCAGCAGATCAGCGCGTTCGTGCTGCAGAAGCTCAAGCGCGACGCCGAGGCCTACCTGGGCCAGGACGTCGACAGCGCCGTGATCACCGTGCCGGCCTACTTCGACGACGCCGCCCGCCAGGCCACCAAGGAGGCCGGTGAGATCGCGGGCCTGAAGGTCGAGCGGATCATCAACGAGCCGACCGCGGCCGCACTGGCCTACGGCCTGGACAAGTCCGACACCGAGCAGACCGTGCTGGTCTTCGACCTCGGCGGCGGCACCTTCGACGTCTCGCTGCTCGACATCTCCGACGGCGTCTTCGAGGTGAAGGCGACCAAGGGCGACAACCGCCTCGGCGGCGACGACTGGGACGAGCGGATCGTCGAGTGGCTGGTCAAGCAGTTCAAGAACAAGACCGGCATCGACCTGGCCAAGGACAAGATCGCGCTGCAGCGCCTGCAGGAGGCCGCCGAGAAGGCCAAGATCGAACTCTCCTCGACCACCGAGACGACGATCAACCTGCCCTACATCACTCTCGGCGAGGGTGGCCCGCTGCACCTGGAGGAGAAGCTCACCCGGGCGGAGTTCCAGCGGATGACCCAGGACCTGCTGGATCGCTGCAAGGGCCCGTTCAATGCGGTGATCTCCGATGCCAAGATCAGCGTCGATGACATCGACCAGGTGATCCTGGTCGGCGGCTCCACCCGGATGCCCGCGGTCACCGAGCTGGTCAAGGAGCTCACCCACAAGGACCCGCACAAGGGCGTCAACCCCGACGAGGTCGTTGCGCTCGGCGCCTCGCTGCAGGCCGGCGTGCTGCGCGGCGAGGTCAAGGACGTGCTGCTGCTCGACGTCACCCCGCTCTCCCTCGGCATCGAGACCAAGGGTGGCCTGATGACCAAGATCATCGAGCGCAACACCACGATCCCGACGCGGAAGTCCGAGACCTTCACCACCGCCGATGACAACCAGCCGTCGGTGATGATTCAGGTCTACCAGGGCGAGCGCGAGTTCGCGAAGGACAACAAGTCGCTCGGCAACTTCGAGCTGACCGGCCTGCCGCCGGCGCCGCGTGGCGTACCGCAGATCGAGGTCGCCTTCGACATCGACGCCAACGGCATCGTGCACGTCAACGCCAAGGACCTGGCCACCGGCAAGGAGCAGTCCATGACGGTGACCGGCGGGTCGGCGCTGTCGAAGGAAGAGATCGACAAGATGGTCAACCAGGCCGAGCAGTACGCCGAGGAGGACCGCAAGCGCCGCGAGGCAGTGGACCTGCGCAACGACGCCGACTCGCTCGTCTTCCGCACCGAGAAGCTGCTCGACGAGACCGGCGACAAGGTCGGCGACGACGTCAAGCAGCCCGTCCAGGACGCGCTCGGTGAGCTGAAGACCGCGCTCGAGGGTGAGGACAACGACGCCGTCCGCGCCGGGGTGGAGAAGCTGAACACCGCCGCGGCCACCCTGGGCCAGGCGATGTACGCCGCCGCCCAGGCCGAGTCGGCCCCGTCCGACGACGCGCAGTCCGGGACCGCCGGCGACGCCTCCGGCTCCGGCGCCGGCAGCTCGGATTCCTCCGATGACGACGATGTGGTCGACGCCGAGATCGTCGACGAGTCCGACGACGACAAGAAGCAGTCCTGACCGGCATCCGCTGACGCCTCGCCGGGTCGCCCAGCACGGGCGGCCCGGCGGGTCGTACCCGCAACGCAGAGGAGACAGCGTGCAATCGCAGAATTCCGATCCCGCTGACCAGGCGGGACCCTACGACCGGCCCGGCGCTCAGCAGCCCGCCGAGCCCGGCGTGCCCGACAACGAGAACGCGGCGCCCGATCAGGACACGACGCCCGATCAGAATGCGGCGCCCGATCAGAACGCGGCGGCCGGCGCCGAGGACGCATCCGATGCCGGCGAACCGGCCGATGCCTCGGTCCAGCTTGCCCTGCAGCTCGCCGAGCGGACCGCTGATCTGCAGCGGTTGCAGGCCGAGTACGTGAACTACAAGAAGCGCGTCGATCGCGACCGCGACCTGTCCCGCCGGGCCGGCGCCGAGCGGATCCTCGCCGACCTGATGGGCGTGCTGGACAACATCCGCAGCGCCCGCGAGCACGAGCAGATGACCGACGGGTTCAAGCTGGTCGCCGGCGAGATCGAGAAGGTCGCGTCCCGGCACGGGCTGGAAGCCTTCGGCGAGAAGGGCGACCCGTTCGACCCGCGGATCCACGAGGCCCTGATGCAGACCCAGGCGAGCGGGATCACCGAGCCGACGGCCGCGGAGGTCCTCCAGGTCGGCTACAAGGTCGGCGATCGGGTGCTGCGCCCGGCCCGGGTCGCCGTCGCGCAGCCCGCGGAGGACGCGCCCGACCAGGAGGCCTGATGAGCACCAAGGACTGGCTGGAGAAGGACTACTACAAGATCCTCGGCGTCGCCAAGGACGCCAAGCCCGCCGACATCAAGAAGGCGTTCCGCAAGCTGGCCCGGGAGAACCACCCGGACCAGCATCCCGGCGACGCCGAGGCCGAGAAGCGCTTCAAGGAGGCGTCCGAGGCGCACTCGGTGCTCTCGGATCCGGAGCAGCGCCAGGAGTACGACGACGCGCGCCGGATGTTCGGCGGGGGTGGGTTCCGTTTCCCTCGCGGCGGCGGGGGAGCGCCCGGCGGCGGTACCTCCGCCGGGTTCGAGGACTTGTTCCGAAACGCCACCGGCGGCGGCGCCGCCGACTTCTCTGACCTGTTCGGCGGCCTGGCCGGCCGGTTCGGTCAGGGGCGGACCAGCCGCGGGCCCGGCCCGCGCCGCGGGACCGACATCGAGGGCGAGGTGACGATCGACTTCGTCGACGCCGTCGAGGGGACCACCGTCAGCATGCAGATGGTCTCGGAGAATGCCTGCGAGGCCTGCCACGGGACCGGCGCCCGCGCCGGCACCGTGCCGCGGGTCTGCCCGACCTGCGAGGGCGCGGGCATGGTCAGCGCGTCGGCCGGCGGCGGGTTCAGCTTCACCGAGCCGTGCCCGGACTGCCGCGGGCGCGGTCTGATCGTGGACGACCCCTGCCCGGTCTGTCACGGTTCCGGGCGCGCCAAGTCGACCAAGACGATGCACGTGCGGATCCCGGCTGGGGTCAGCGACGGGCAGAAGATCCGGCTCAAGGGCAAGGGTGGCCCGGGCGAGAACGGCGGCGCCGCCGGCGATCTCTATGTGCTGGTCAACGTGTTGCCGCACGCGGTCTTCGGGCGCAAGGGCGACAACATGACGATCACCGTGCCGGTGACCATCGTCGAGGCCTCGCTCGGCGGTGAGATCGACGTGCCGACCCTGTCGGGCACGTCTGCGGTCAACTCGGATCGGGTACGCCTGAAGATCCCGGCGGGTACGCCGAATGGCCGGACCTTCCGAGTCCGCGGCAAGGGCGTGGCGAAGAAGGACGGCACGCGGGGCGACCTGCTGGTCACCGTCGAGGTCGCCGTCCCGTCCGCGATCACCGACGAGGCCAAGGAGGCCCTGGCGGCCTACGGACGACTCACCGACAGCGCCGATCCGCGGGCGGCGATCTTCGCCGACGCGCGTTCGGGGCGGCGGGGGTGATCCGCGATGGCGGCTGTATCCGGTCGCAATGCGGTCGAGCTGATCGATGAGGAGGCGCCGGTCTTCGTGATCTCGGTGGCCGCGCGGCTCGCCGGGATGCACCCGCAGACCCTGCGTACCTATGACCGGATGGGGCTGGTCTCCCCGCGGCGCGCCCGCGGGCGGGGCCGGCGCTATTCGCGGCGCGACATCGGCCGGCTGCGCTCGATCCAGCGGCTGTCACAGGACGAGGGCATCAATCTGCCCGGGATCGCCCGGATCCTCGCGCTGCAATCGCAGAACGACCAGCTCCGCGGCCAGCTCGCCGAGCTGGGCAAGCTGCTGCGGGAGGCCCAGGTGGCGCGCTATCCACGGCTGTTCAGCGCCGACCCCGAGGGATCGGTACGCCTGCACCCGTGACGGCGCCGCTCGCGGCCCGGGTCAGTCCCGGGCCGTGCCATGACAACGAATCCACGCATCATGCCATCGTGAACGGAATGTCGACCCCGCATTCCGCAACGGCCGAGAACGGGCGATGATGGCATGAGCATCGCAGGACCGCCCGGAGGAGAGGCCAGATGGACACAGAGAAGCTGACCACCAAGAGCCGTGACGCCGTGTCGACCGCATTGCGGCTCGCACTCACCAACGGCAACCCGAGCGCCGAGCCGGTGCACCTGCTGCACGCGCTGCTGATGGTGCCGGAGAACAATGTGGGCCCGCTGCTGGAGGCGGCCGGCGCGGACCCGAAGACCGTCGACGCGCAGGCGGAGGCGGCGATCAAGAAGCTGCCGGCCGCGTCGGGCAGCTCGGTCAGCCAGCCGCAGCTCTCCGGCGGGTTCGCCCGGGTGCTGGCCGACGCCGAGGTACGCGCGGACCAGTTCGGCGACAAGTTCGTGACCACCGAGCACCTGCTGCTCGGCCTGTCGACCATCGAGTCCGAGGCGTCGTCGATCCTGTCCCGGGCCGGGGCGGAGACCGATGCGCTGATCCAGGCCTTCGAGCAGTTGCGCGGCGACAAGCGCGTGACCAGCCCGGAGGCGGAGGGCTCGGAGTCGGCGCTGGAGGAGTACGGCGTCGACCTCACCGCGCAGGCCCGCGAGGGCAAGCTCGATCCCGTGATCGGCCGGGATTCGGAGATCCGCCGCGCGGTGCAGGTGCTGTCGCGGCGTACCAAGAACAACCCGGTGCTGATCGGCGAGCCCGGCGTGGGCAAGACCGCCGTCGTCGAGGGCCTGGCCCAGCGCATCGTCGATCTCGACGTGCCGGACTCGCTGAAGAACCGCCGACTGATCGCGCTCGACCTGACCGCGATGGTCGCCGGCGCGAAGTACCGCGGCGAGTTCGAGGAGCGGCTGAAGGCCGTGCTGAACGAGATCAAGGAGTCCGAGGGCGAGATCATCACCTTCATCGACGAGCTGCACACCGTCGTCGGCGCGGGCGCCTCGGGCGACGGGTCGATGGACGCCGGCAACATGCTCAAGCCGATGCTGGCCCGCGGCGAGCTGCGGATGATCGGCGCGACCACCCTGGACGAGTTCCGCGAGCGGATCGAGAAGGACCCCGCGCTGGAGCGGCGCTTCCAGCAGGTCTTCGTCGGCGAGCCGAGCGTGGAGGACACCATCGCCATCCTGCGCGGCCTGCGGGAGCGCTACGAGGCGCACCACAAGGTGGCGATCACCGACGCCGCCCTGGTCGCCGCGGCGTCGCTGTCCAACCGCTACATCACCGCGCGACAGCTTCCGGACAAGGCGATCGACCTGGTCGACGAGGCGGCCTCGCGGCTGCGGATGGAGATCGACTCCTCCCCGGAGGAGATTGATCAACTTCGCCGCGATGTGGACCGGATGACGATGCAGCAGCTCGCGCTGGAGAAGGAGAACGACCCGGCGTCGAAGGAGCGGCTCGACCGGCTGAACGGCGAGCTGGCCGACGCGCAGGAGAAGCTGCGCGGGCTGGAGCAGCGCTGGGCCGCGGAGAAGGAGGGGCTGAACAAGGTCGGCGACCTGCGCAAGCGGATCGACGACCTGCGCGGCGAGGCCGAGCGCGCCCAGCGCGAGGGCGACCTGGGCAAGGCATCCGAGCTGCTCTACGGCGAGATCCCGTCGCTCCAGGCGGCCCTGGAGAAGGCCGATGCCGACGAGGCGACCCATACGCCGATGGTGTCCGAGGAGGTCGGCGCATCCGACATCGCCGAGGTCGTCTCGGCCTGGACCGGCGTACCTGTCGGCCGGATGATGGAGGGCGAGAGCGAGAAGCTGCTCAACATGGAGACCCGGCTGGCGAACCGGCTGATCGGCCAGGAGAAGGCGGTCAAGGCGGTCTCGGATGCGGTACGCCGCTCGCGCGCCGGCATCTCCGACCCGAACCGGCCGACCGGCTCCTTCCTGTTCCTCGGCCCGACCGGCGTCGGCAAGACCGAGCTGGCGAAATCGCTCGCGGAGTTCTTGTTCGACGACGAGTCCTCGATGGTCCGGATCGACATGAGCGAGTACTCCGAGAAGCACTCGGTGTCGCGGCTGGTCGGCGCGCCTCCCGGCTATGTCGGCTACGACGAGGGCGGCCAGCTCACCGAGGCGGTACGCCGCCGCCCGTATTCGGTGGTGTTGCTGGACGAGGTCGAGAAGGCCAATCCGGAGATCTTCAACATCTTGTTGCAGGTGCTCGACGACGGCCGGCTGACCGACGGGCAGGGGCGTACCGTCGACTTCCGGAACGTGATCTTGATCCTCACCTCGAACCTGGGATCGCAGTTCCTCGCCGATCCGGAGATGCCGGAGGACAAGAAGCACGAGGCGGTGATGGGCGTGGTACGCCAGTCCTTCCGCCCCGAGTTCCTGAACCGGCTGGACGAGATCGTGATGTTCGAGCCGCTGCAGGCGAGCGAGCTGGCCAAGATCGTCGACATCAGCCTGGAGCGGCTGAACAAGCGGGTCGCCGACCGCCGGATCACCGTCGAGGCCGATCACGACGCTCGCGTCTGGCTCGGCGTGAACGGCTTCGATCCGGTCTACGGCGCGCGGCCGCTGCGCCGGCTGATCCAGCGCGAGGTGGAGGACCCGCTGGCCCGCGAGGTGCTCGCCGGCAAGATCATGGAGGGCTCGACGGTCACCTTCGAGGTCGACTCCGGCACCGACACGCTGGTGATGAAGACCGACGCCCCGCACGGTGCCGATGCGGCCACGCCGGACGAGACGAAGCGCTCCGACGAGCTGGCGGGTGACCGCGGCTGACGACCCGCTCGTTCCGGACGGTGCGCGCCCCGGCGCGTTCACCGTCCGGGTCGGCGGGGCATCGCAGTCCTATGTGGATCCCGGCGATCCGCTGCACCTGGAGTTCGAGTACATGCAGCGGATCGCCGATCTGCTCGATGCCTGGGCCGCCCCGCTGGAGCGGCTGCGGGTGATCCACGTCGGCGGCGCCGGGATGACGCTCGCCCGCTATGTCGCCGCGACCCGGCCGACGTCGCCGCAGATCGTGCTGGAGCCCGACGCGGAACTGACCGAGCGGGTGCGCGCGGAGCTCCCGCTGCCCCGCGGTAGCGGCGTCAAGGTGCGCGCGATCGACGGCCGGGCGGGGGTCGCGGCGATGCGCGCGGAGTTCGCCGATGTGATCATCAACGACGCCTTCGTCGCCGGCCGGGTGCCGGCGGACCTGACCACGCGCGAGTACCTGGCCGACGTGCGGCGCGTGCTGCGCGCCGCCGGCGTGCTGTTGATCAATGTCACCGACCGGGGCCCGTTCTCCTACGCCCGGCGCGTCGCCGCCGGCGCGGCCGAGCTGTTCCCCCGGGTGGCGATCACCGCCGAGCCGCCGATCCTGAGGGGCCGGCGGTTCGGCAACCTGGTGATCATCGCCTCGGGCGCCGAGCTGCCCGTACGGGTGCTGCAGCGCAAGGGCGCGAGCGCGATGTTCCCCTACCGGGTGGTGCACGGCGCCGACGCCGAACGCTGGATCAATCGCGCAAAGCCCTTCACCGATGCCGATCCCGGGACCTCGCCCGACCTGGTCCGCGAGCTGGGACTCAGGTGACCGAGCGGTCGGAGCTCAGCCAGCCGGCGAGCTCGCGCATGTAGCCGGCCTGGGAGGCGTAATCCATCGCCACCAGCTTCCACGGGTGCAGTTGGCCGGCCGCGGCGGCGGGCAACCGCGCGAAGGCGGGCTGCTGCATCAGCTTCTCCGGCGGATAGGAGTCGCGCATCGAGTAGAGCACGACATCCGACGGGTAGGTGTCGGCGTTCTCCCAGCTCACCTGGTGCCAGTAGTACTGGTCGCCGCCGATCTCGACGAAGTTCACCCCGAGGTCGGCGTAATAGGCCAGCGAGGGCTCGTCCGGCGCCTTGGCGAAGTAGAGCCCGGAATCCTCGGCATAGAGCGTGGTCACCGAGAGCCCGCTCTTCGCGGCCTCGGTCAGTTCGCGACCCGCCGCGTCGAAGTCCGCCCTGGCTGTGGTGATCAACTCGCTGTCCGGATCGGCTCCGAGCGCGACCGCGAGCTGCTCGGTGGCGGTGATCACCTCGGGTGCGCTGCCGGTCTGCTTGATCGCGATCACCGGCGCGAGCTGGCGTACCTGGTCCAACTGTGCGGTGTCGTTGAAGTAGTAGAGATTGTCCGGATCGTTCTGTGCGTACGCCAGCGTGATCACCAGCTCGATGCCGGCCGCGGCCATCGCCTCGATGTTGAGCTGCCCGTAGGTCGTGCCGACGATCTCGATCCCGCCGATGTCGACGCCCTCGAAGCTCGGGTCCTGGGCCGGGTCGACGAAGTGGAAGATCTGGGTCGGCCGAATGCCGAAGTTGATCAGAGCGACTGCGGCATCGCCGTAGGCGGCGATCCGGGTCGGCCGGCTCGGCAGTTCGATCTGCTGTCCCACGCCGTCCGTCCAGCGCCACGGGCCCTCGGTCGCCGGGCCGGCGGGTGTCGCCGGCGTCGGTCCGCCGCCGCAGGCCGCGAGCAGGCCCGCCGCCGCGGCGGTGGCCAGGCCCGTGCCCAGCAGTCGCCGGCGCGACAGCGTACCGATCGGATGAGTGGGCATGAAGGACCGCATGAAGCTCCTACCAGGTTGACGAAATGGGATTGAACGAAAGGTCGACGGGATCAGAGGGTGGCGTACGCGGTTACCGGTTCTCGGACGGGAGCGCCGGCCGCGTCATGGATCGACGTCTTGGGCACCACCACCGGCAGCCCGTCGCGGCCGACGGCGATCACCTCGGCATCCAGCCCGAACACCCGGCGCAGCATCTCGGCGTCGAAGACCTCGGCGGGTGTGCCCTGGGCGACGATCGCGCCGTCGGCCATGATCACGATCCAGTGGGCATAGCGCACCGCCAGGTTCAGGTCGTGCAACACCATCGCGACGGTACGCCCGCGCTCGGCATTCAGCCGGCAGACCAGCTCCAACACGTCGACCTGATGGGCAAGATCAAGATAGGTGGTCGGCTCGTCCAGCAGTACCAGATCGGTCTCCTGGGCGAGCGTCATCGCCAGCCAGGCGCGCTGCCGCTGGCCACCGGACAGTTGATCCAGCGCCCGATCACGTAGCTCGCTCATGTCGGTCATCGCCAGTGCCGCCTCGACCGCGGCCTCGTCCTCGCGCGACCACTGGCTGAACCAGCGCTGGTGCGGATGCCGGCCGCGGCCGACCAGGTCGCGGACCAGCAGCCCCTCCGGCGCGATCGGCGACTGCGGCAGGATCGACATCCGCTGCGACACGGCACGCGGGGCATAGGACTCGATCGGCCGATCATCGAGCAGCACCCGACCGGCGGCCGGTTTCAGGATCCGGGCCAGGGTCCGCAGCAGGGTCGACTTGCCACACCCGTTCGGACCGATGATTGCGGTGATCATGCCGTCACCGATCTCGATGTCGAGACCGTTGATCACCGGTTGCTGGCCGTAGCCGACGACCAGGCCCTCGGCGCGCAGACGTGAGCTCATGCGGAGATCCTCCGATTCGAACGCAACAACAACCACAACAGATAGGGGGCGCCGAGGACGGCGGTGATCATGCCGGCCGGCAGGCCGAGCGGGATCACCACGCGGCTGATCAGGTCGGCACCGAGCACCAGCGCCGCACCGAAGGTCATCGCCGCGAGCATCGGCGGCCGTGATCCTCCGGTCAGCCGCAGGGCGATCTGCGGCACGACGAACGCGACGAAGTTCAACGGTCCCACCGCCGATACGGCGACCGCGGCCAGCCCGACCGCGCAGACGAGCATCAGCAGTTGCGTCGTCTGCAGCCGCACCCCGAGCCCGCGGGCGGAGTCGTCGCCGAGCTGCATCGCATTCAGCGAGCGGATCAGGATCAGCGAGGCGGGCACGAACACCAGCAACGACGCGGCCACCGGCAGCGCCTGCTCCCAGCCGCGTCCGTTCAGGGAGCCGTTCAACCAGATCGCGGCGCTGGCCGCATCCTCGATCTGGGCGGTCGCCAACAACCACGACACGATGGCCGTCATGAAGGCGCCGATGCCGATGCCGATCAGCACCAGCCGGCCACCGTCGACGCCGCCGCGCCAGGCCAGGACGTAGAGCAGGGCCGCGGTGCCGATACCGCCGACGAAGGCGGCAACCGGTACGCCGACGGTCTGCAACAGGCCCGAGACGATGCCGCCGCCGTAGCCCGCGGTACCGGCGAGGATGATCACGCTTACCGCGCCCGCCGAGGCCCCGTTGGTGATCCCGAGGATGTCGGGGCTGGCCAGCGGATTGCGGGCGAAGGTCTGGGTCAGCGCGCCCGACAGCCCCAGCGCGGCGCCGACCAGCACCGCGACGCTGGCCTGCGGCAGCCGCAGGCCGTTGATGATGAAGCTCTGCGCCGGCGTACCACCGCCGAGGAGCGTGATCACCACATCGGTCGGCGCGATCGGATAGTCGCCGAGGCCGAGATCCAGCACGAACAAGATCGCGGCAACGATCAGGCCACCGAGCGCGACCATCCCGGCGCGGATGGGCACCTGCCACGACATCGGTCCGAGTCGCAGCGAGACGGGCTGGCTGCCGGGGCGTCGGGCATCCGGCCGC
Source organism: Naumannella huperziae (assembly GCF_054073625.1). Taxonomy (NCBI): domain Bacteria; kingdom Bacillati; phylum Actinomycetota; class Actinomycetes; order Propionibacteriales; family Propionibacteriaceae; genus Naumannella; species Naumannella huperziae. Next base: position 928,131 of record NZ_JBSXPH010000001.1, read on the forward strand.
GCGAGCGTGTCGGTGCTCACAGTTTCACCAACCGGGCGCGCCGGACCAGCAGCACGAAGACCGGCCCGCCGATCAGGGCCATCACGATGCCGACCTGCAGCTCGGCGGGCCGGACCATCAGCCGGCCGAGGATGTCGCCGGCCGTGACCAGGATGGCGCCGAGCAGGGTCGAGTAGACGAGGATCCAGCGATAGTCGACGCCGGCCAGGAAGCGCGCGAGGTGGGGGACGACCAGCCCGACGAAGGAGATCGGGCCGCAGGCCGCGGTGGTCGCGCCGACCAGCAGCATCACCGCGGCGATGCCGATCACCTTGGCCCGCGTGGGCCGGATGCCGAGCGAGCGGGCGACGTCGTCGCCGAGTTGCAGCAGGTTCAGGCTTCGCGAGCTGATCGCGGCGAGCACCGCGCCCGCGACCAGGAACGGCGCCACCTGCGCGACCACGTCGAGGCCGCGGTTGGCGACCGAGCCGACCTGCCAGAACCGCCACTGGTTCAGGGTCGCCCGGTCGGTCAGCACGACGGCCTGGGTGCAGGCGATCAACAACGCGGAGACGGCCGCGCCGGCAAGGACCAGCGAGACCGGGTTCGGGCCCCCGCGGCTCGACCCGATGGCGAACACCGCGGCAGCGGCCAGGCCGGCGCCGGCCAGGGCGAACCAGGCGTACCCGGCCAGCGAGGTGACGCCGAACGCGAACACGCCGATCACGACCGCGAAGGCCGCACCGGCGTTCACGCCCAGCAGGCCGGGGTCGGCCAGCGGATTGCGGGTGTGGCCCTGCATCAGCGCGCCCGCCAGACCGAGGGCCGCGCCCGCGAGCAGGCCGAGCGCGGTACGCGGGACCCGCAGCCCGTTGACGATCGTCGAGATGTCCGAGCCGTCCGGGTACAGCAATGCCCCGAGCACCTCGCCGATCGGGATGTCGCGGCTGCCGATGGCGAGGCTGGCGAGTGCGGCGCCGACCGCGAGCACGACCAGCAGCGTCAGCCCGAGCACCGACCCGCGCCGCGGCGGGGCCTCCGTGCTCGGCGGTACGCGCTGGGTGGTGGTCACTGCGCTCCTCGGGATCGTCGCTCCGGCGGCGCCGGCTGCATGGTGAGGCTAACCTAATAGGCTGCCGCGACTCAATCCGGAGTCACCGCGCCGCGCCGTTGGCGACCACTCGCCCGGGTTGTGGCGGGGTTCAGACCAGGACGGCAGCCACAACCCCAACCAGTGGTCGCCAACGGCGCGGAAGCGTGCCCGGCGGTCGCCACTTGCCGGGCGAGTGGTCGCTTTCGGCGGCGGACGACGTGCAAGCGAACCCGCGTGACGGGCGCTCAGGACCGGGTCATCATCCACAGGCGCACCTCGCGGGCGCTGACGATGTGCGCCTCGGCGAGGGTCTTCGCCCGGTCGGTGTCGCCGGCGTCGATCGCCTCCAGCAGCCGCTCGTGCTCGTCCAGCACGGCGACCCAGCGCTCCGGGACCTCGAGCGTGGTCGTCGGATACCGGATCAGGTGCACGTTCAGCCGGTGCAGCAGGTCGATCAGCGTGGGGTTGTGGCTCGCCGCCCAGATCGCCTCGTGGAACACCCGGTTCAGCCGGGCGCGCTCGCGCGGATCGTCGGTCGCGGCGCGCATGTCGTCGGCCGCGACCCGCAGCCGCGCCCGATCCAGTTCGGTCGAGCGCTCCGCGGCGCCCCGCGCTGCCGCGCCCTCCAGCGTGATCCGCACCTCGTAGATGTCGAGGATCTCCTCGGGGCTGGTCGCGCGTACCCGAAAGCTCCGCCCGGCCCGCTCGACCAGCATCTCGGCCTCCAGCCGGTGCAACGCCTCGCGCACGGGAGTGCGGGAGGTGCCGAACTGGGCGGCCAGCGCGTTCTCCGAGAGCGACCGTCCCGGCGCGAGCCCGCCGGCCAGGATCGCCTCGCGGATGTCCTCATACACCGTCGTCGCCATCGGTCCCTCCCGCCCGGACTCTAGTGCGCCGGCGCGGCGGCGGGCCTCAGGCGATCCGGCCCGCGCGCCGCCCGAACACCATCCCCGCCGCCAGGCCCGACCCGCCCGGGTAGTTCACGCTGAACAGCCCGCCGAGCGCCTCGCCGCAGGCGTACAGCCCCGGGATCGGTACGCCCGACTCGTCCAGCACGCGGCCGTCCAGGTCGCCGCGCAGGCCGCCGAAGGTGAACGTGATCCCGCAGGTCACCGGGTAGGCGTAGAACGGACCGGTCTCGATCGGCGCGGCCCAGTTGCTCTTCGGCGGGCGCACCGCCGCGGACCGGCCGTCCTTGATCGTCGGGTCGAACGGCACCGAGCGGTCGATCGAGGCGTTGAACTCGCCCACCGTCCGCGCCAGCGTCTCGGCCGGTACGCCGATCCGCCCGGCCAGCTCCTCGATCGTGTCGGCGACCACCTCGGTCACCCCGGGCATCTCGTACTCCTCTGCGCGCAGCATCGGGCGCAGCGTCGCGTCGAAGATCTGGTACGCCACGGAGCCCGGCTGGGCAAGGATCTCCCGGCCGTACTTGGCGTAGGTGTAGTTGCGGAAGTCCGCGCCCTCGTCGAGGAACCGCAGGCCGTCGCGGTTGACCAGGATGCCGAACGGGTAGCTCTGCCGGGTGAGCCGGTTGGTCAGCTCGCGGTTGGACGCGTTCTCGGGGTGGCCGGCGTCCCACTGCACGCTGTGGCAGGTCGACCAGTCGCCGCCGCGCGCGGCGCCGAGGTCGAGGGCGGCGGCGATCAGGTCGCCGGTGTTGTTCGGCGTACCGCGCACCACGGCGTGCGACCAACCCGGGCCCAGGTAGCGCTCGCGCCACTGCGGGTTCGCCTCGAAGCCGCCGGCGGCGATGATCACCGACTCGGCCCGCGCGGTCAGCTCGGCCCCGTCCGCGGTGCCGCGTACGCCGACCACCCGGCCGTCGGTGACGATCAGGTCGGTGACGTGTACGCCGTAGCGCACGTCGATGCCGAGGCGCCGCGCGACGGCCGTGTGGTCGGCGATCAGGCCCTCCCCGCCGCCGACATTGCCCACATGCAGGCCGCCCCAGAACAGGTAGCTCCCGTCGGGGCGCTGGAAGGCCTGCCGCTCATACATCAGCCGGTACTTCACGCCGAGTCCGTGCAGCCAGCGGACGGCATCCAGCGCGTCGGCGACCAGCACCGCCGCCAGCTCGGGGTCGCCGCGCCCCTCGGTCACCTTGGCCAGGTCGGCGGCGTACTCCTCGCGGCTGTAGGGCGGCACCTCGCTGACGGCGTGCCGCTCGTCGGGCTCGACCAGGTCGCGCAGATCGGTCATGCCGTCGTGCGGGATCCGGGTGGCGCCGGCGGTGTAGAAGCTGTTGCCGCCGGACTCCTCGCGCGTACCGCGCTCCAGCAACAGCACCCGGCGGCCGCGTTCGGCGGCGGCGTGGGCGGCGGAGAAGCCGGCGTTCCCGCCGCCGACCACGATCACGTCCGCCTCGATCGGCTCGGCCCGATCCGCGACGGCACGATCCGCGACGGCACGGTCCTCGGTGGTCGGTTGCGCGGCGGTCTCGACCTGCTGGCTCATGCGGTTCCTTCGTTCACTGATGGGGGGTGGGGGACAGCGAGAACACGGCGTCGTCGGTGCCGGGCACGGCCGGGTGCCGGTCGGGCACCCGCGGGTCGTGCCCGGGCACGATCACGCCGTCGTCTCCGGCGAGCTCGCGCAGCCGGTCGAAGGCGAGATACATCCGCGGCAGCTCGTGCACGACGCCGTAGGGGTGGTCCTCGTCGAGATTGGCGTAGAAGTGGCTGGCGTCGCTGGCCAGCACGACCGGCCCGGCGTCGGTCGCGACGCGCACGACCTGGGTACCGGCGGTGTGTCCGCCGACCAGGTGCAGCGAGACCCGGTCGTCGAGCCGGGCGTCGCCCGCGTGGACGCGGACCCGGCCGGCGGCCTCCAGCTCGCCGAGCCGGGCCAGGTCGCCGGGGTGCAGCAGGTGGGCGTACGCCCCGCGCCGCGCCATCGGCCCGCGCCAGAAGTCGAGCTCGTCGCGCTGCACGTGCAGGGTGGCCGCCGGGTAGGCGTCGAGGTGGCCGGTGTGGTCGTAGTGCAGGTGGCTGAGCACCACATCGCTCACCTGTTCGGGGCCGAGGCCGAGGCGGCCGAGCAGTTCGACCGGGCTGGCCACGTACGGCCGGTCGCCGCGCCTGGCCGCCTCGACGGCGGTGAAGCCGGTGTCCACCACGATCGCCCGGTCGCCACGCACGATCGCCCACGTGTAGTAGTCGATCGGCCACGGCCCCATGCAGTCGGCGGGGTGGCCGTAGAAGTGCTCGCCGCGCACCGAGGCGGTACGCCACGCGTAGCGCAGGGCATACACGCCGTCGCCGGCCGGCGCGCTCACGGCTGCTCGCCGAAGGTCAGCGACTGGCCGGTCCAGGACTGCCACAGCGTGGCGATGGCGGCGTAGTCGTCGCGGCCGAGCCCGGCGGCGGCCGCCAGGTCGTAGACCGACTGCGCGGCCTGGGTCGCGAAGAGCGGTACGCCGCTGCGCTGCGCCATCGCCAGCGCGAGCGTCGAGTCCTTGCGGGCCGCGTCCAGCGACATCCCGCCGGTGTAATTGCCACCGGCGACGCGCTCCATCATCCGGTGGGTGAGCGGGCGGAGCAGCCCGGCGTCGGGCTGGCTGAGCATGGCCGCGATGTCGGTCAGGCGTACCCCCTGGGCGCGGGCCATCGCGAACGCCTCGACCAGCACCACCATCACGGCGTGCGCGACGCCGTTGTTGACCACCTTGGCCGCCATCGCCGAGCCCAGCGCGCCCAGCTCGCGTATCCCGCCCCCGCCGAGCGCCGCGAGCAGGTCGCGCACCTGCGCCAGATCGGCCTCCTCGCCGCCGATCAGCAGCGTCGCCGTGCCGCCGCTCATCTGGCCGACGCCGGACAGCACGGCCGCCTCGACCAGCCGGACGTCGTGTGCGGCCAGCGCGGCGGCCATCTCGCGCACGTCGTCCGGCAGCACCGTGCTGGTCTCGATCACGATCGTCCCGGGCGCCAGTTGCGGGCCGAGCTCGGCCAGCACGGCGTGCGAGATCGCCGGGTTGGGCAGCGACAACACGATCCGCCCGCAGCCGGCCAGGTCGGCCAGCCGGTCGGTGGCTTGCAGCCGGTCGATCCCACCGGCCAGCTCGCGCCGGTCGGCGGCGATGTCGAACGCGACGACATCGAAGGCGGTGCCGAGCCGTTCGGCGATCGGCAGGCCCATCTGGCCGAGCCCGACCAGGCCGACCGTGGAGTTGCCATCCATGATCATCTTCTCCTCGCTCATGCCTTGATCGCGAAGGGGTCGCGTACCTCGTCGGACAGATCGATCAAGACGTTCTTGGTACGCAGGTAGCCCTCGATCGCCTCGATCCCGCGCTCGCGGCCGTGGCCGGAGCGGCGTACCCCGCCGAACGGCGCCTGCGCCGCCGAGTAGCGATAGGTGTTCACCCACACGGTGCCGGCGATCAGCTCGCGGGCGACGCGGTGGGCGCGGGCGAGGTTCTCGGTCCACACGCCCGAGGCCAGCCCGAACTCGGTGCCGTTGGCGATGGTGATCGCCTCCTCCTCGGTCGCGAACCGGGTGATCGCGAGCACCGGCCCGAAGACCTCCTGCTGCGCGAGCGGCGAGGCCGGGTCGACATCGGCGAACACGGTGGGCTCGACATACGAGCCGGCGGCCAGCGCCGGATCGTCCGGCGCGCCGCCGCCGGCCAGCAGGCGGGCCGAGCCGCGCGCCGCGTCGATGTGGCCGAGGATGCGGTCGCGCTGCGCGGTGGAGACGACCGGGCCGAGCTGCGTGGCGTCGGCGAACGGATCACCCAGCACGATCGCGCGAGCGCGTTCGGCCAGCCGCCGCTCGACCTCGTCGGCGACCCCCTCGTGCACCAGCAGCCGCGATCCGGCGATGCAGGCCTGCCCGCCGGCGGCGAAGATCCCCGCGACCGCACCCGGCACCGCGCGATCCAGGTCGGCGTCGTCGAAGATCACGTTGGCGCTCTTGCCGCCGAGCTCGAGGGTGACCGGGACCAGCGTCTGCGCCGCCGCGCGGGCGATCGCCTGCCCGGTCGGCACGGAGCCGGTGAAGCTGATCGTGCCGAGCCGCGGGTCGGTGGTCAGCGCCTCCCCGGTGGTCACGCCGCCGGTGACGATGTTCACCACGCCGTCGGGGAAGCCGGCCTCGGCGAGCAGGTCCGGCATCGCCAGGGTGGTCATCGGCGCGATCTCGCTCGGCTTGACCACCACGGTGCATCCGGCGGCGAGCGCCGGGGCGAGCTTGTTTGCCAGCAACTGCATCGGCGAGTTCCAGGCCGTGATCAGGGCGGCCACTCCGACCGGCTCGCGGCGGGTGTAGTCGAAGGTCTCCCAGGCGTCCAGCGGCACGGTGCGACCGTCGATCTTGTCGGCGAGGCCGGCGAAGAACCGGTAGTTGCGCGCCGCGAATGCCGCCTGGGCGCGCGTCTCGCGCAGCAGTTTGCCGTTGTCGCGCGATTCCAGCCGCGCCAGGCGGTCGGCATCGCGCTCGATCAGGTCGGCGAGCCGGTGCATCAGCCGGGCACGCTCGCCGCCGCTGACCCGGCGCCAGTCGGCGAACGCGTCCTCCGCCGCGCCGATCGCCGCGCCGACCTGCTCCGGGCCGGCGTCGGCGATCTCTCCGAGCACGGCGCCGTCGATCGGGCTGTGCACCCCCATCGTGGCGGCGGGATCGAGCGCGGGGCGCTCGCCCCCGATCAGCATCCGGGTGTCCGGAACGTCTCGTTGCGGGTCAGGCACGTGGTTCTCCTTCGGTTGTCTGCGGCGGCTGCTCTCCCATCCAACGCCGCCCGGGTTGCGTTGCCACCCAGACCGCGATGAAGGTCAGCACGGACACCAAGATCATGTACGGCGGGATGGTCACCACGGCGCCGAGCCCGGTGGCGAGCAGCGCGGTCAGGATCAGCGGGGCGAACCCGCCGCCGAAGATCGCGCCGATCTGGTAGCCGAGCGATGCTCCGCTGTAGCGGACGCGGGCGGGGAACAGCTCGGCGAACAGGGTGGCCATCGGCCCGTACATGAACGGGTGGATCAGGGCGAGCCCGACGAACGTCGTGATCGCGAAGGTGGCGACGGAGGGGAACGCCTGGTTGATCAGGAAGAACGGATAGGCGTACAGCGCGAAGAGCACGGTCCCGGTCAGGAACACCCGGCGCCGCCCGATCCGGTCCGACAGCGCGGCGCACAGCGGGATGGTGAACAGCTCCGCGAATCCGGCGACCGCGACGATGGTGAGCACGGTCCCGCGGGCCATCCCGAGCGTGGTGGTGGCGTAGGTGAGGATGAATGTCGCGAACATGTAGAAGTTGACGAACGGCGCGAGGCACATCACGGCGGCCAGCACGATGTTCAGCGGGTGCTGGCGAAGTGCCTCCAGGGCCGGCATCGCTGCCCGTTCGCCGGAGGCCTCCACCCGCTCGAACTCCGGGCTCTCGATCACGCGGAGCCGGATGAACAGGCCGACCCCGACCAGCAACGCGCTGAACAGGAACGGGATCCGCCAGCCCCAGGCGAGGAAGTCCTCGGGCGGCAGCAGGGTGGTCAGGCCGAACACCACGGTGGACAGCACCAGCCCGGCCGGCGAGCCGGCCTGGGTCCAGCTTCCGGCGAGTCCGCGGTGCTTCTCGTCGGTCGACTCGACCGACATCAGCACGGCCCCGCCCCACTCCCCGCCGACCGCGAAGCCCTGCAGCAGGCGGAGCAGGAGCAGCAGCAGCGGCGCGGCCACGCCGATCTGGGCGTAGGTGGGCAACAGGCCGATCAGGAAGGTCGCCGCGCCCATCCCGACCAGGCTCCAGACCAGCATCGACTTGCGGCCGATCCGGTCGCCGAAGTGCCCGAACACGATCCCGCCGATCGGGCGGGCGAGGAAGCCCGCGGCGAACGTGCCGAACGACACCAGGGTGCCGACCAGCGGGTCGAAGGACGGGAAGAACAAGACGTTGAACACCAGCGCCGACGCCGTGCCGTAGAGATAGAAGTCGTACCACTCGATCGCCGTGCCGACGAACGAGGCGGTGATGACCCTGCGGGTCATCGCCGGGTCTCGCACCTCATTGTGCTGAGCCATCGCGGCTCCTTCCGTGGAGCGTGCGGGCCCCTCCGCACGCGTTGCATCCGATTGTATACAAATGCATTCCGAATGGTCGACCGGCTGACGGCCCCCGCACCCCCGCGGGCTCGCGGCCGGTGCGACGATGGGCGTGTGCCTGAGAACACGACCCCGGACTCCGCGCTGCACCCCGCCGACAACATCGCCTATCCCGACCCCGCCGCCCGCCGGCGCGGCGGCACCGAGAAGATCGCCCCGCACGTCATCGTGTTGTTCGGGGCGACCGGCGACCTGGCCCAGCGCAAGCTGCTGCCGGGCCTGGCGTACCTGTCCGTGTCCGACCTGACGCCCGACATCGAGGTCGTCGGCACGTCGCTGGAGGACATGACCACCGAGCAGTTCCGCGAGTTCGCCAAGACGGCGATCGACAAGTACGGCACCCACAAGCTGAGCGCCGAGCAGTGGGCCGAGTTCAGCCAGCGGCTGCACTACGTGCCCAGTTCGGCCGGACCGCAGGCGCTCGCCGACGTGGTGCACAAAGCCGAGTTCGATCTTGGTCCGAAGGCCCGCCTGCTGCACTACCTGAGCGTCCCGCCGAAGGCCGCCTCGGCGGTGTTGACCATGCTCAAGGACGCCGGGCTGGTGGAGAACTCCCGGGTGGTGATGGAGAAGCCGTTCGGCACCGACCTGGCCAGCGCCATCGCCCTGAACGACGAGGTGCACGAGACCTTCGACGAGAGCCAGATCTTCCGGATCGATCACTTCCTCGGCAAGGAGGCGGCGCTGAACATCTTGGCGTTCCGCTTCGCGAACGGATTGTTCGAGCCGATCTGGAACCGCAACTTCATCGATCATGTGCAGATCGACATCCCCGAGTCGCTCGGTCTTGATCAACGCGCCTCCTTCTACGAGCCGACCGGCGCCTACCGCGACATGGTCGTCACGCACCTGTTCCAGGTGCTGGCCTTCGTCGCGATGGAGCCGCCGACCGCGCTGGAGCCGAAGTCGATCAGCGAGGAGAAGAACAAGGTCTTCCGCTCGATGGAGGTGATTCGGCCGCACGAGGTGGTACGCGGGCAGTACCAGGGCTACCGGTCGGAGAAGGGGGTCGCGCGCGATTCCGACACCGAGACGTTCATCGCCCTGCGGGTGCGGATCGACAACTGGCGCTGGGCCGGCATCCCGTTCTACCTGCGTACCGGCAAGAAGATGGCCGAGGGGATGCGGATCATCTCGATCGCGTTCAAGGAGGCGCCGAAGTCGATGTTCCCGGCCGGCTCCGGGGTGGACGCGATGGGCCCGGATCACCTCACCTTCGATCTGGCCGACGAGGCGAAGATCTCGCTGTCCTTCTACGGGAAGCGGCCCGGCCCGGGGATGAAGCTGGACAAGCTGTCGATGCAGTTCTCCACCTCCGAGACCGATGCCGCCGACGATGTCCTGGAGGCCTACGAGCGGTTGATCATGGACGCCATGCGCGGTGATCACACGCTGTTCACCTCCGCGGAGGGCATCGAGAGTCTGTGGCAGGTCTCCCAGCCGCTGCTGGACAACCCGCCGCCGGTGAAGCCCTATCCGCAGGGGACCTGGGGCCCGAATGCCGTGCACCAGTTGATCGCGCCGCATGCCTGGCGGCTGCCGTTCGAGCGGGTCTGGCGGACCAAGCCCTGAGGTAGCGTCGGTGCGGTGAGCTTCCCCGGGCCGTCGTTGCCGCCGCCACAGCCGTGGCAGCGGATGCCGATGCGACCCCCGCGCGGCCCGGCGTACCCCCCGCGCCCGGGCGCCGGGCCGGCGACCTCCGGCGCGCCCCGGCCGGGGCTGCTGACGGCCGCCGCCGTCGCCACCATGGTCGGATCGCTGGTCTGGTTGTGTGGCTTCACCATGTTCTGGCTGGCCGTGACCGGCGCGATGGCCTCGATCGCGGGCGTGGACGGCTACAACGGCACCTATCACCTGTTGAACTCCTTCCATCTCGGGCTGGTCAACGGCGGCGCCTGGGCCGCCTACGTGCCCGCGCTGGTCGCCGTGGTGCTCGGCGGCATGCTGCTGACGCGCGCCCCCTGGGTGCGGATCGCGACCACCGTCTGGGGCGTGATCGCGATGGCCTGGGGGGCGTGGTGGCAGTGGTCCAGCCCGGCCCTGTGGGCGCCGGCGGCGATCTACATCGCGCTGGTCATCCTCGCCACCTGGTCCCCCGACGTCGGCAGGTGGTATCGCGGCGCGGACAAATCACCCCCCAGGGGTTTGGACTCGGCGCCGCAGCAGGTGAGAATGACTCCATGACCCGGGTTGATCCTGCCCCGAGCCGTGCCCGCAAGCCCAAGAAGAAGCGGGGCGTCTCGCCGTTGACCGTCGTCGGCGTCTTGTTGCTGGTGATCGGCCTCGGCTGTCTCGGCTACATCGGCTGGCAGTACTTCGGCACCAATGTGGTGTCCCAGCGCGCCTTCAGCGAGGAGCGCACCAATCTGCGCGAGCAGTGGAAGCAGCCCGACAGCGACCCGGTGACCAGCGAGCCCGGTGCCGCCGTCCCGGGCGACGCAGTGGCGCTGATGCGGATTCCGAAGCTGGGCGACGACTACGAGGTGCCGGTGCTCAAGGGCACCGATCCGGGTACGCTCGCCCGCGGCCTCGGCTGGTACGAGGAGACGGCACAGCCGGGCGAGGTCGGGAACTTCGCGGTCGCCGGGCACCGGGTCACCCACGGTGAGCCGTTCGCCAAGCTGCTCGAGCTCGAGGTCGGCGACACCGTGGTCGTCGAGACCCGCAAGGCCATCTACACCTACACGATCACCCAGGCGCCCAAGGACGTGACCGTGAAGGACAGCGAGACCTGGCCGCTCGATCCCGTGCCCGGCAAGAGCGGGCAGAAACCGACCGAGGCAATCCTCACGCTGACCACCTGCACCGACCTGTTCCGCTCGCCGGATCGCTCGATCGGGTTCGCCGACCTGACCAATACCGAGAACAAGTGAGCCGCGATCGCGCGGCGCTGGTCGAGCACATTCGTCGCCTCGGGGTGGTGCACGGCCGGGTGACGCTCTCCTCGGGCGCGGAGGCCGACTACTACATCGACATGCGGCGGGTGACGCTCGACGGGGTCGCGGCGCCGGTCCTGGGCCGGGTGATGCGCGAGCTCGTGGCCGATCTCGACTTCGACGCCGTCGGCGGCCTGACCCTCGGCGCCGACCCGGTCGCGACGGCGATGCTGCACGCGGCCGCGGCGGACGGCCAGCGCCTGGATGCGTTCGTGGTCCGCAAGGCGCAGAAGGCCCACGGCATGCAGCGGCTGATCGAGGGCACCGATGTCGCCGGGCGCCGGGTCCTGGTGGTCGAGGACACCTCCACAACGGGAGCCTCGGCCCTGACCGCGGTCGATGCGGTACGCCGGATGGGCGGCGAGGTGGTCGCCGTCGCCTGCATCGTGGACCGCGACACCGGGGCCGGGCAGGCGATCGCCGAGGCGGGCCTGCCCTACCGTTACGCTGTCAGCGCGGCTGACCTCGGCCTCGGGAAGGAAGCGGGACAGTGAACGGATTTCTGATCGCCCTGATCGTCATCGTCGCCATCGTTCTGGTGGCCGTGATCGCCGCCATCGGCATGTACAACGGCCTGGTCCGGCTGCGCAATCTCGTCCAGGAGTCGTGGCGTCAGGTCGATGTCGAGCTGAACCGGCGCTATGAGCTGTTGCCGAATCTGGTCGAGACCGTCCGGGCGTCGGCCGCCCACGAGCGCAACACCCTGGAGAACATCACCCGGCTGCGCAACCAGGCCGCCTCGCTCGCCCAGCGCGAGGGCGAGATCCCGAGCCCCGAGCGGGCCCAGGCGGAGGAGCAGCTCTCCGGCGCGGTCCGCAATCTGCTGGTCAGCGTCGAGGCGTACCCGCAACTGCAGAGCAACCAGAACTTCCTCGAACTGCAGAAGCAGCTCGCCGAGACCGAGGACCGGATCGCGGCCGGGCGGCGGTTCTACAACGCCAACGTGCGCGAATACAACACCAAGCAGGAGAGCTTCCCGGGCAACCTGTTCGCCGGGCCGCTCGGCTTCCAGCGCGCGACCTATTTCGAGGTCAACGACCCGGCGGTACGCCAGGCGCCCGACGTGAACTTCGGCGAGATCGCCTACCGGGGTGACGCCCCGACGGGCGGTGCGACTAGCGGGCAGCCGCAGCTCGGCCAGCAGGCTCCGCAGCAGCCGCAGGGCTTCGGCCAGCAGCCGGCGGCGCAGCCCGAACCGCGTCAGGATCCGCCCGCGCGCTGAGCCCGCAACTGTCTGCCCCGGCCCGAAATCGGTACCATCGCGGGCGGGCCCCGGGTGAGCCGGCGGTCCGGTCAGCGAACCCGAAGGGCGGCCGATGGCTGAGGAGACCGGCGAACGGAACCGTCGCCGCGCGCTCGTCGTGCTGCTCGCGGCGGCCGTCGGCGTCGTCGTGGTGGTGACGGTCGCGATCATCAACGACCGGACCTCGCCTGTCGACCAGGTCGCCCCGCGCGGCGCGGACGAGACCATCCTCAACCCACGGCCGAAGGATCCCGACGCCTCACCGCGGCCGGATCCGGGCAGCCCGACCGATCCCGACCGCGAGGGCACGGGCAATGGCGGAGGGCTCGATCCCGAAGCCCGCCATGACGACGATCACGTCGGCCGCTCTCCGCGCGGGCCCGACGCGCCCGGCGAGCCGAACGATGGCGAGGCGTCGATGCCGCCGGGCAACAACCCGCAGAACCGCCCGGACGCCACACCGCGCCCGCAACCGTCCGAACCCGCCCCGTCGGACTCCGCGCCCGAGGGCGGAGCCAGCCAGGAGCCGCCCGCGCCGTCGCCCGAGCCCCCGTCGACGCCCCAGCCCCCGGAACCGTCACCACAACCGCCGGAGCCGTCGCCGCCGACCTCGTCGTCGCCGACACCGACCGACGATCCGACGGCCGAGCCCGAGCCGTTGCCGAGCTTCCGGGCCGCCGTCGCCCCGGGGGGCGTGGACTACGGCTTCGTACCCGAGCGCGACGGTCGGTACACCTTCGTCTACAGCTACGAGATCGGCGACGTCGATCCGCGCGACATGGTCGCCCGCCAGACCCTCGTCGTCGTCGACCGGCGCCTGCAGCCGAATGCGGAGGGCGCCACCCAGGGCGCGGACGGACGGATCTCCGCGCGGGTGCTGCCGGACGAGTTCGCCGCGGACGGCGTCGATTCCCCGGAGCTGATCCCGGACCGCGACGAGCGGGGCGCGATGAGGGTTGGCGGGGTCCGGGTGTCCGATGGTGTGACCTATCCGCTGCGGCTCGACCAGCCCAGCGACACGGCGCTGGTCGGGCCGTCCTCGCCCACCCCGACGCCGCAGCCCGCGCCGACCGATGACGACGAGGCATTCCGCGGGTCCCCCACGCCCACGGCATCGGCCTACCAGGCCCCGAGCGCGACGAGCCCGGGCCCCGCCACCCCGACCCCGGAGCCCACGCCGTGAGTGCGGGCGATCCCGACGGACGCGGCGCGCCGCACTGGCCGCAGCAGGATCGCCACGAGGGCGGCCGGCATCTGGCGTCGGTGCCGCATTCGAGCGGCTCACCGACGTGGCGGCCGTCCCCGCAGCCATCCCCGTCGCCGCGTGGCCGCGGTCCCGGCCTGGTGCGCTCGGCCCTGCTGCCCATCGGCGTGTTCCTGCTGGTCCTCGCGGTCGGCCTGTCGGGGTACGCCGGCTGGCGCGCCCTGGTCCAGCCGCCGCCCGCACCACCACCCGCGGCCGCTGGCAGCGAGCTGTCGCGCCCGGCGCCGCCGGGCTGGAGCTCTCAGTTCGCCTGGTCGCAGGAGATCTCGGAGACCCGGGACATCGCGGTCAGCAACAACCGGATCGCCACCATCAATGCCAACGGGTCGCTGGTGGTGCTGAATGCCGACGGGGGCGAGGTGATGTGGGCCTCCAAGCCGGTGGTGATCTCGACCAGCGCGCGACCGGTGATCGCCGATGCCGGCGGTACGCCGGTGGCCGGGATCATCGACGGGCAGGATCTGTACCTGAGCCGGCTGGACGATGCGTCGGGTTCCCCCGAGCTGTCGGCCCGGGTGCTGCCCCCGCAGTCGGCGGTGACCTGGACGGGCGGTTCGTTGCTGGTCACCGCGCCGTCCGGCACCTGGACGGTCGGACCGGACCTCAACCTGCGCTCGGTCGACGTGCCGCGTGACGAGGTGGCGATGGCGGCCGACGCCGAGCAGGTGATCTCCGCGCCCCAGGAGGGCGGCTGGTTGCTGACCGGCGGCGACGACCAGGAACGCGTGACCCCGGATGCCCCGCGCGGCGCCCGGGGGAGTCCGCATCCGGCCTGGGCGGCACGAGGGGTGGTCTTCGCTTGGTGGGACACCTCGGACGGTCGGCGCAAGGTCGCCAGCCTGCACGATGCGCGGAGCGGGGAACTGCTCGCGCTGTCCCAGGTGAGCGATGACACGCTGCGCGGGGGGATGTTCCTGACGGTCTCACCGGGCCGGGCGCTGGCCAGCGCGGGCCCGATGCTGGTCGACCTGCGTACCGGCTTCACCACGATCGACGACGAGTGGAACTCCCAGGCGGCGCCCAACGACCGCTATCTCTACGGCAGCCGGTCCGGGATCAAGGCCGTCTGGGACGGCCGGGAGGTCACCGACATGGACCCGGATGCCGCCGTACCGTGGGGGACGTCCGACGCCGGACTGGCAATCGTGCTGGACCGCACCGAAGAGGGCACCACCCTCGTCGGCGGCCTGCGACCCGAGTGAGGAGACCTCACGACCCGGAGCGGCGGTTCTTCCTGAGGGCGTAGGCCATGTTGACCAGGGCGATGCCGATCCAGGCGATCAGCAGCCCGGCGATGCCGGTAGTGCCCGCGGCGATGGCGGTGAGCGGAATGCCGACGCCGAGCGAGACGATGCCCAGCACCATCTGCTGGGTGGAATCGGCCTTGGCCGCCTCGGCCGCGCTGGTGCTGGCGTTCTGCTGGGCCAGTTCGCCGGCCCGGGAGCGCCGCTCGATCTCCGCCTGGACCCGGTCGGCGAACGAGTCGACCAGTGCCGGCGTCAGGTCCGGCTGGTCCCGGGCGACGGACAGTGTCGCCTCGATGTCTTCGGACCGGAGCCCGGGGGTCTCCGGGTCACGGGCGGGCGTCGGCTGGGTCACGGTGTCACCCTAACCCGGCTAACGTCGGCGCGGTGAGCGTCGGCGACCCCGAGAATCCCTCCCTCGGCCCTGAATCGGCCGTCGGGGTCGGCCCCCATCCGCGACCGTGGCCGGACGATCCGCGCCTCGATCCGGAGCTGTTGGCGGGCGGCGATCGCCGCAATGTCGAGGACCGGTTCCGCTACTGGACGCTGCCGGCGATCGTCGCCGAACTCGACCGGACCCGGGCACCCTTGCAGATCGCGATCCAGAACTGGGAGCACGACTTCAACATCGGCTCCATCGTGCGCACCGCCAACGCCTTCAACGTGGCCGGGGTGCACATCATCGGGCGCCGCCGCTGGAACCGCCGCGGCGCGATGGTCACCGACCGCTACCTGTCGGTACATCATCACGCCTCGGTCGAGGAGTTCGTCGCCGCGCTTGCCGCGCCCGCCGACGGCGGGACGGGGTACGCCCTGGTCGGCGTCGACAACCTGCCCGGCGCCGGGCCGCTGGAGACCGCCGCACTGCCCGAGCGCTGCTGCCTGGCGTTCGGGTCCGAGGGTCCCGGATTGACGCCGGAGCTGGTCGCGGCCTGCCAGCGACTGGTGGCGATCACCCAGCACGGCTCGACGCGTTCGATCAATGCCGGCGCGGCGGCGGCGATCGCAATGTATGCCTGGTCGACGCAGCACCCGCGGAGCTGAGGCGTACCCAACGGCTCGGCCGGTGCGCCATACTGGTATTGACTGGTCTTTCAGGAGGGAGCGACGGTGGCGCCCGACCCACTGGCCGAGCCCGACTCGGCCGTCCGCCCCAGCACCAAGCGGGCGCAGGTGAAGCTGATGCTCAGCGAGCTGATCGACAGCAAGCTGCGCGCCGGCGACGCGATCGACTCCGAGCGCAGCCTGGTCCGCCGGCTCGGGGTGAGCCGGGTGACCGTGCGGCAGGCGATCTCCGACCTCGTCGCGGACGGCCGCCTGGAGCGCGTGCACGGCAAGGGCACCTATGTCACGGGTCCGCGGGTCGACTCGCGGTTGCACCTGACCTCGTTCTCCCGCGAGATGCGCGCCCGCGGCCTGGAGCCCGGGACCCGCGTGCTGGACGCCGGCGAGATGGACGCGCCGCCGCACGTGGCGAACGGCCTGGGCATCGCGACCGGCGACCGCGTCGTGCGCGTCGAGCGGCTGCGCACCGCGGACGGTACGCCGATGGCGCACGAGCTCGGCTATTACCCCTGTCTGCAGTTCCCCGGCCTGCTCGGCAAGGAGCTCGGTTCGCTCTACGACATCTTCGCCAGCGACTACGGCGTGATCGCCACCTCGGGCGAACAGTCGGTCTTCGCGGGGGCCGCGGACTCCAACCACGCGCGGCTGCTCGGCGTACCCAAACGAGCGCCGTTGCTGGTCCAGGAGCGCGTCACCTGGGCCGGCGAGCGGGCGATCGAGTACGCCACCTCCTGGTATCGCGGCGATCGCTACCGGATCCACATGGCGGTCACCCCGCACGGGGCACGGGAGAACTGATCCCGCGCACCCCTGCGTGGCAGGATTGGCCCGTGCTGCAGCAACTGACCCGGACCCCGGTGCCCTGGGAGCGCGGCGCGCTCACCGAGCGTCGCGAGGGCGCGCTGCGCGGGCTGACCTGGCCCGCCGTGTCCCTGACCGGCACGCTGGTCGGCCTGGTCGCGGTGACCGCGTGGATCGCCGCGACGCGGGCGGGGGTCTCGCTGCCGTTCTTCGTGATGGTGTTCTTCGGGCTGTCCGTGCTCAGCGGGGCCGGATTCCTCGGCTACGGGATCCTGCGCGCCGTCCGGGCGCACCAGGAGCTCGGCCTGGCGGGCGAGGGGATCGCCTTCGAGATCGATCACGACGGGATCACCACCTCGGCGGGCAAGGCCCCGTGGGAGGCCGTGCAGGCGATCACGACCCTCCCCGGCGGTGCGCTGCACGGACCGCTGCTGCGGATCGACCATCGCCTCGGGCGCGACGAGTACCCGGTGGATGCCCTCGGCGTACTGCCCGGAAGCCTCGAGTCGGCGGTCCGGATCTTCTCCCGGGGCCGGCACGGGGTGGACCTGTCGGCCATCGAGGACTGACCTGCAAGACTGATCCGAGCAACCGCTCGCAGCGCCCCACGATCCGAAAGGTGGTCGCCATGCCCATCGCCAGCCCCGAGGTGTACGCCGAGATGTTCGACGCGGCCAAGAAGGGATCATTCGCCTACCCGGCGATCAACATCTCGAGCTCGCAGACGATCAACGCCGCCCTGGCCGGATTCGCCGAGGCCGGCTCGGACGGCATCATCCAGATCTCCACCGGCGGCGCCGAGTACGGCTCCGGACCGACGATCAAGAACATGGTCACCGGCGCGGTCGCGCTCGCCGAGTACGCGACCGAGGTCGCCAAGAACTACCCGGTCAACATCGCGCTGCACACCGACCACTGCCCCAAGGACAAGCTGGACGGCTTCGTCCGCCCGCTGCTCAAGATCAGCGCCGAGCGCGTCGCGAACGGGCAGGCCCCGCTCTTCCAGTCCCACATGTGGGACGGCTCGGCGGTGCCGTTGGAGGAGAACCTGCAGATCGCCGAGGAGCTGCTCGCCGAGGCTGCCAAGGCCAAGATCATTCTGGAGATCGAGGTCGGTGTGGTCGGCGGCGAGGAGGACGGCGTCGCGAACGAGATCAACGAGAAGCTCTACACCACCGTTGCCGACGGTCTGGCCACGGTCGAGGCGTTGGGCACGGGCGACAAGGGTCGCTACATCACCGCCCTGACCTTCGGCAACGTGCACGGCGTCTACAAGCCGGGCTCGGTGAAGCTGCGACCGGAGGTGCTGAAGGAGATCCAGGACGCGGTCGGCGAGAAGGTCGGCAAGGACAAGCCCTTCGATCTCGTCTTCCACGGCGGTTCCGGCTCGACGGCGGAGGAGATCAGCGCCGCGGTTGACTACGGCGTGATCAAGATGAACATCGACACCGACACGCAGTACGCGTTCACCCGCCCGGTCGCCGGGCACATGTTCACCAAGTAC
The DNA here is from genome assembly GCF_054073625.1 of Naumannella huperziae. Lineage (NCBI taxonomy): Bacteria > Bacillati > Actinomycetota > Actinomycetes > Propionibacteriales > Propionibacteriaceae > Naumannella > Naumannella huperziae. The sequence continues at coordinate 946,358 of NZ_JBSXPH010000001.1, forward strand.
GACGGCGTGCTGAAGGTCGACGACGAGGTCGGCAACAAGAAGGACTACGACCCGCGCGCCTGGGGCAAGCTGGCCGAGGGCGGGATGGCTCAGCGCGTCGTCGAGGCCTGCCAGCAGCTTCGCAGCGCCGGCACGTCGCTGAAGGGCTGACGCGTATCGGGGCGGGGGCTGCCCGGGGCGGGCCGCTTAGCGTACGCTAAGCACGTTCGCGTTCCCGACCGAAGGACGACTGACCAATGAAGCTCAACGGCCGCACGGCCCTCGTCACGGGTGCCGCCTCCGGCCTCGGCCTCGCCACGGCCACGCGCCTGGCGGCCGATGGCGCCCGCGTCTTCGGACTCGACCTCGACGGGGCCGATCCCGGCGCACTGACCGGGGCGGGCGCCGAGTTCGTCCCCGCCGACGTTCGCGAGGAGGAGGCGGTCGCCGAGGCCGTCGCCCGGGCCAATGCCGACCGCACGCTCTCCGTCGTGGTGAACTGCGCCGGGATCGGCGGGCCGGCCCGCACCGTCGGCCGTGACGGCCAGCCCTACCCGCTGGAGCAGTTCGCGACGATCGTCCAGGTCAACCTGGTCGGCACGTTCAACGTGATCCGGCTGGCCGCCGCGGCGATGAGCGAGAACGAGCCGGTCGACGACGAGCGCGGCGTGATCATCAATACCGCGTCGGTCGCGGCGTACGAGGGGCAGGTCGGCCAGGCCGCCTATTCCGCCTCCAAGGGCGGCGTGGTCGGGATGACGCTGCCGATCGCCCGCGATCTCGCCAACCGGCAGATCCGCGTGATGACGATCGCGCCCGGGCTGTTCGACACCCCGATGCTGGCGCGGCTGCCCGACGAGGCGCGGGCCTCGCTGGGTCAGCAGGTGCCCAACCCGAGCCGGCTGGGCCGCCCCGAGGAGTACGCCGAACTCGCCGCGGCGATCATCGCGAATCCCATGCTGAACGGCGAGGTCATCCGCCTCGACGGCGCGATCCGGATGGCGCCCAAGTGAGCGAGGACCTGATCGTCGAGCGCGCCGACGGCGTCGCCCGGCTGACCCTGAACCGGCCGGACAAGCTGAACGCGCTGACCGCCGACCTGATCGAGCGCGTGGCCGACGAGATCACCAGTGGCGGCGACCGGGTGGTCGTGATCACCGGCGCCGGGCGAGCCTTCACCTCCGGCGCCGATCTCGGTCGCGACCGTGCGGCCGGCCCCGGAGACACCCTGGACGCCGCGGACAAGTTGATCACCGCGATGATCGAGGGCGATGCGATCGTGATCACCCGGGTCAACGGGCCGGCCGCGGGGATCGGCGCGTCGATCGCGCTCGCCGCGGACCTGCCGGTGATGAGCGCCGATGCCTACCTGTTGTTGCCGTTCAGCAACATCGGGCTGATGCCGGACGGCGCGGTCACCGCGACCTGGCCCGCCACCGGCGGCCGGGTCCGGGCGATGCGGGCCGCCCTGTTCGCCGACCGGATCGGCGCCGACGAGGCGCTCGCCACCGGGCTGATCGCCGCGGCGGTGAAGGCCGACGACCTCGACGCCTTCGTCGACGACTGGGTTGCCCGGCTGGTCCGCCGGCCCCGGGTGGCGCTGGCCCGGGCCAAGCAGGCGATCAACGCCGCCGCGCTGCCCGATCTCGCCGGGGTGTTGCGTCGCGAGGCCGAGGGTCAGCGCGACCTGATGCGTGCGGCGGACTTCGCCGAGGGCACCAAGGCCTTTCTCGAGCGGCGCGAGCCGCGCTTCACCGACTGAGGAACAGTTCCTGATCAAGGAGAATCATGACCGACGCAGTGATCGTTGACATCATCCGTACGCCCTCGGGCAAGGGCAAGCCGGGCGGCGCGCTGTCGGGCACCCACCCGGTGGACCTGCTCGCCCACACGCTCCGCACGCTGGTCGAGCGCACGGGCATCGACCCCGAGCGGATCGACGACGTGATCATCGGTTGCGTCGACCAGGGTGGCGAGCAGGCGCTGAACGTGGCCCGCAACGCTGTGCTCGGGGCGGGCTGGCCCGAGTCGGTGCCCGCCACCACGATCGACCGCCAGTGCGGTTCCAGCCAGCAGGCGCTGCACTTCGCCGCGCAGGGCGTGCTCAGCGGGGCGTACGACATCGTCGTCGCGGGTGGTGTCGAGTCGATGTCGCGGGTGCCGATGGGCAGCCCGGTCGCCGGCGCCGACGCGCTCGGCTCCGCTGTCCGCGAGCGCTACCCCGAGGGCCTGGTGAACCAGGGCGTCTCGGCCGAGCTGATCGCCAACAAGTGGGGCTTCGACCGGGCCACGTTGGACGAGTACGCCGCGCGCAGCCACCGGCTCGCCGCCGAGACGGCCGCCGCCGGAGGCTTCGCCAACGAGCTGATCGGCGTACCCGTCACCGATGCCGAGGGCAACCAGGTCGAGTTCAGCGCCGACGAGACGGTACGCGGCTCCACCACAGCGGAGAAGCTTGCCGGGCTGCCGACCGTCTTTGGCACCGAGAAGATGGCCGCCCGCTTCCCCGAGCTGGACTGGCGGATCACCCCGGGCAACTCCTCGCCGCTGACCGACGGCGCGTCGGCGTCGTTGATCATGTCGGCGGAGAAGGCCAAGGAGCTCGGCCTCACGCCGCGCGCCCGGTTCCACGACTTCGCCGTCGCCGGCTCGGATCCGTTGTTCATGCTGACCGGCCCGATCCCGGCCACCGAGAAGGTGCTCGCGCGCTCCGGGCTCGGGATGGACGATCTCGACGTCTACGAGGTGAACGAGGCGTTCGCGTCGGTGCCACTGGCGTGGGCGGCCGAGCTCAAGGCCGACCCCGAGAAGCTGAACCCGCGCGGCGGTGCGATCGCGCTGGGGCACCCGCTCGGCGCGTCCGGGGTGAAGCTGATGGCCACCTTGGTCAACACGCTGGAGGCGACCGGCGGCCGCTATGGCCTGCAGACCATGTGCGAGGGCGGCGGCATGGCGAACGCGACGATCATCGAGCGGCTCGGCTGACGTGGCGGGCCCGCTCGCCGGGGTACGCGTCGTCGAGCTGGCCGGAATCGGCCCGGGGCCCTTCGCCGGCATGCTGCTGGCCGACCTCGGGGCCGAGATCATTCGGGTGGATCGGGCGGCCGACCTCGGCGGTGACGAACTGCGTGCCCTCGCGCACGCCGTCATCGACCGCGGACGCCGCTCGATCGCCGTCGACCTCAAGCAGCCGGCCGGCCGGGAGGTGGTGCTGGCGCTCGCCGAGCGGGCGGACGTGATCATCGAGGGCTTCCGGCCCGGCGTGGCCGAGCGGCTCGGCGTCGGGCCCGAGGACGTCGCGGCGCGCAACCCACGGCTGGTCTACGGCCGAATGACGGGCTGGGGCCAGTCCGGGCCGTATGCCCATCTGGCCGGGCACGACCTGAACTACATCGCCGCGGCCGGCGCGCTCGCGCTGGGCCGGGGCGCGGACGGCGTACCCGTGCCGCCGGAGAACGTGCTCGGCGATTTCGGCGGCGGCTCGCTCTATCTGGTCACGGGCATCCTGGCCGCGCTGCTGCACGCTCGCGAAACCGGTCGGGGGCAGGTCGTCGACGCCGCGATCGTCGACGGGGCCGCGTCGCTGATGGCGATGCACCACGCGATGATCAATACCGGGGTGATCAAACGCAATCCGATGGACGGCGGCGCGCCGTACTACCGGGTCTATCGGACTGCCGACGACCGGTTCCTGGCCGTCGCCGCGATGGAGCCGCAGTTCTGGGCCGAGTTGCTCGACGGTCTCGGGCTGGCCGACCGTGAGCTGCCGGATCGCGACGACCCGGCGAACTGGCCCGAGCTCGGCGAGCTGTTCGCCGAGATCATCCGCGGCCGCCCGCTGGCGGATTGGCTGGCAGCCTTCGAGGGCCGGGACGCCTGTGTGACGGCGGTCTGCACGCCGGGCGAGGCGCCACACGATCCGCACCTGGCGGCGCGCCGGGCCTATCTTCCCGCCGGGGCAGACGGCGCCGGCTGGCAGCCCGCCCCGGCCCCGCGGCTCTCGGTCACCGAGCCCGAGCTGCCCGGTCCGCCGCCGCGGATCGGCCAACACACCGACGAGGTGTTGGCCGAACTCGGGATCGATGCCGATGCGCTCCGCGCCGCGGGTGTGGTCGGCTGAAGTTCTCCACAAGTGCGACGACGCCGCGGAGAATCTCACTGATCGCGCCTAAGAGTTGCATTGTGGACATCGAAATGTTTGGGAACGAGGCTCCAGGGAGCCTTGTCCCGATTCGCGGAAGTGGGCCGCAGGCCGACCTGGGGTTGTCGTACAACCGAGTGAACAAGCTGGTCGGCCAGTTGGTCGAGCTCGACATCCTGCAGCCCGCCAGATCCGGGTCGTACAACCGACGGTTCTTTGCCCCACGAGTGCTGGACGTCCTGGTCGGCGACTGAGTGGCCGGCCGGTCAGCTCGCGGTGCGCAGCATGGCAAGGGCGAGCTGAACATAACGCTGCGCCATCTCCGACGGCCCGACGGGTCCGTCCAGGCGGTACCACTTCGAGATCCCCTGGCACATGGTGAAGATCGCGCGGGTGCACTCATAGGGCCAGGGCGTGCTGAAGGTGCCATCGGCGACGCCGTCGCCGATGACGTCGCGCAACTGCCGCTCGGCCTCGTCGCGCCGGGCGATGTAGGCGGCCAGATTCGCCGGATCGAGGCTGCGCCGCTCGGTGTCCATGGCCGCCAGGTCGGGGTAGTGGGCGAAGTACAGCACCAGCGCCTCGACCACGGCCCGCAGCCGCGACTCCGCGTCGGGGCCGGCATCGGCGAGTGCGGCATCCACATAGGAGATGACCCGGTCCATCGCGTGCTCGAGCAGGGCGACGAGCATCGCCTGCTTGTTCTCGTAGTAGTAGTAGAGCGCGGGCACGGTCACCCCGAGCCGTTGGGCGAGGGTACGCACGGACGTCCCGTCGTAGCCGTGCCGGGCGAACTCCTCGAGCGCGCCGAGCAGGAACGGATGCAACTGCAGCGGCGGAAACTCCCGCCAGTCGGCCACCGTCGTCATTGCTCCTCCCAGCGGCGCTCGCGGGCTGCGAGGCACCGACGGATGACTCTAACCCGCCGGTGGCAGAATCAACGCAATGAGCAACCCCTCGGCGCCGAAGAACCTGCTGTCCGGTGCGACCACGACCCCGCAGACCCGTCTCCCGGAAGATCCCGCCGCCGCGGACCTGGCCGCCGCCGATCTGGCCGAGGGCGGGCAGGAGGCCTTCCTGGACATCCTCGCGGCGCATCCCGACTCGAGCCTGGCCTGGGCGATCCTCGCCGAGGGTTCGTTGGCGCTCGGCAGCCGGGCCGGGGACATCGCGGCGTACGCCTATGCGCGCACCGGTTACCACCGCGGCCTCGATGCCTTGCGTCGGGCCGGCTGGAAGGGGTCCGGGCCGATCCCATGGGAGCACGTGCCCAATCAGGGCTTCCTGCGCGCGCTCTGGGCGCTCGCCCAGGCGGCCGACCGCATCGGCGAGGCCGCCGAGGCCGAGCGCTGCAGCCAGTTCCTGCGCGATTCGAGCGAGTCGGGGTACGCGGAGCTCACCGCCCGGCCGCGCTGAACCGGACGCGCACGGCGGCCGCCGCACAAGCGATCACGGCCGCCGCCCCGACCACCGTCGCCCAGGTCACCCGCTCGCCGAGCAGCAGTGCCGCCCAGCCGATGCTCAGCACCGGTTGGACGAGTTGCACCTGGCTGACTCGCACCATCGGCCCGATCGCGAGCCCGCGATACCAGGCCACATAGGCCCCGAACATGCTGACCAGGCAGAGATAGCCGAAGGAGAGCCAGCCCGCCGCGGTGGCCCGCGGTAGCTGGATCGACAGGTCGATCGTGGTGATCGCCGCCATCACGGGCGCGGCGATGAGCAGCGCCCAACACACGGTCTGCCACGCGCCCAGCTCGCGGGCCAGCAGCCCACCTTCGGCATAACCGATCGCCGCCGCGAGAACCGCGCCGAAGAGCAACAGGTCGGGCCAGCCGAGCTGGCCCGGAGTGCCCGCTCCCGCCATGGCGAATCCGATTGCCGCGACCATCCCGGTGCCGGTGAACCACCAGAACGCGCGCGGGGGTCGCTCGCCGGTGCGGATCGCGGCGAAGACCGCGGTCAGCGTCGGCAAGACGGCGAGGATGACAGCGGCGTGGCTGGCGGGCATCGCGGCGAGTGCGTACGAGCTGAACATCGAGAACCCGACGACGATCCCGGCCGCCACCACCGCGACGCGGATCCACTGCCACCCCCGCGGGGCCCGCTGGCGGGTCAGGACCAGGGCCACGGCGGCCAGCGCGGCGGCGACGACTCCGCGGGCCGCGCCGACGAATGTCGCCGACAACCCCTCGTGCACGGCCATCCGGGTCAGTGGCGTGGTCAGCGAGAACCCGGCGATCCCGACCAGCCCCCACAGCACTCCGGACGCCGATAGCGATAGGCGGTGCGGAACAATAGCGCTATCATCAGTTTTCACGATGAACGATAGCAGTTCGCGGATCGCGGGTGATCTTCGCCGGTGGCTGGCGTCCGCGCCGGCCGGCGCCCGGCTGCCGCCGACCCGGTCGTTGGTCACCGAGTACGCCGTCAGCCCGCTGACCGTGCAGAACGCGCTTCGCGCGTTGGTGGCCGAGGGGCTGATCGAGACCCGACCCGGCGCGGGAGCGTTCGCACTCGCGCCCAGGGCGCCGCAGAGCCAGGACTTCGGCTGGCAGACCCTGGCGCTCGGCCCGCGGCGCGGCGCGGGGGTCGCCGAGCCGACGGCCTTGCGGCCGGCGCTCGCCGACATGATCGCCCTGCACGAGGGCTATCCCGACCCTGAACTCCTGCCGCACCGCCTCGTGCGTGGGGCGCTCACGCGGGCCGGTCGCTCGGCCGCGGCGCTGGCCCGTTCGCCGGCAGCCGGCCTGCCGGAGCTGCGGGCGTGGTTCGCGGCCGACCTGGCCGGTCTGGTGCCGGCGGGGATGAGCCCACCGGCCGCGAGCGATGTCGCGGTTCTGCCGGGCAGTCAGAGTGGGTTGGCGGCCATCTTTCGGGCATTGGTCGGCCCGGACGGGGTGCCGCTCCTGGTCGAATCTCCGACCTACTGGGGTGCGATCCACGCGGCCGCGCAGGTCGGCGTACCGATGGTTCCGGTACCGAGCGGTCCCGACGGGCCGGATCCCGACCAGCTCGAGCAGGCGTTTGCCAGCACCGGGGCCCGCGTCTTCTATGCGCAACCCAACTTCGCCAACCCGACGGGCGCACAGTGGTCGAATGCCCGGGCCGCTCGGGTGCGCGAGATCGTCGCCCGGTTCGGCGCCTTCGTGGTCGAGGACGACTGGGCCCACGACTTCGGCATCACCACAGAGGCGGTGCCGCTCGCCGCCCGCGACGTCGACGGTCACGTGGTGTACCTGCGCTCACTCACCAAGAGCGTCTCGCCCGCGCTCCGGGTCGCGGCGGCGATCATCCGCGGACCGGCGCGGGAGCGGGTGCTCGCGGACCTGCGGGCCGGACCGCTCTATGTCAGTCCGCTGCTCCAGGCGGCGGCGCTGGACGTGGTCACCCAGCCCGGTTGGCGTACCCACCTGCGCGGGCTGCGCCGACAGCTCGGTGCCCGCCGTGACCTGATGATCGCGCAACTGCGAGAACACGTGCCGTCGGCACAGTTGACCGCGGTGCCGGGCGGCGGCCTCAATCTGTGGGTGCGGCTGGCCGACGGGGTGGATCTCGCCGCGCTCGTCGGCGCCTGCGAGAAGGCGGGGCTGCTGGTCGCCGCCGGCGACGAGTGGTTTCCGGCCGAGCCGACCGGACCGCACCTGAGGCTGAACTACGCCGGCCCCGATCCGGGTCGCTTCGGCGAAGCCATGCAGATCCTGGGGGCACAGCTCGCCGAGCACGAAGCGGGCGGCGGCTGATCCACTTGCTAAAGTGAGGCGTCAAGGACCCCCTTGACCCCGCGGTGCGGGCTGTCTCGGGGGTCGTTCGCTGAAAGAGGGGCTACGAACAAGATGCCGGGCATCGTCGTGATGGGCGCCCAGTGGGGCGACGAGGGCAAGGGCAAGGCAACCGACCAACTCGGGGACCGGGTCGACTACTGCGTCCGCTATTCCGGCGGCAACAACGCCGGGCACACCATCGTCGTCGGCGGAGAGCGATACGCCCTGCACCTGCTCCCCTCGGGCATCCTCAACCCCGGCGTCACCCCGGTGATCGGCAACGGCGTGGTCGTCGACCTCGACGTGTTGGACAAGGAGCTGACCGACCTGCGCGCCCGCGGCGCCGATGTCCAACACCCGCTGATCAGCGCGAACGCGCACGTGATCACCAGCTACCACCAGACGATCGACAAGGTCACCGAGCGGTTCCTGGGCAAGGCCAAGATCGGCACGACCGGTCGGGGGGTCGGACCGGCGTACGCCGACAAGATCAACCGGATCGGCATCCGGATCCAGGACCTGTTCGACGAGTCGATCCTGCGGCGCAAGGTGGAGGCGGCGCTCGACCAGAAGAACCACCTGCTGCTCAAGGTCTACAACCGGCGCGCGATCGACCCCGAGGAGATCGCCGATCACCTGTTGACCTATGCCGACAAGCTGCGCCCCTACGTGGTCGACGCCTCCCGGATCCTGAACGACGCCCTCGACGAGGGCAAGGTCGTGCTCTTCGAGGGTGCCCAGGCGCACCACCTGGATGTCGATCACGGCACCTACCCCTACGTCACCTCCTCCAACCCGATCGCGGCCGGCGCGTGCGTCGGCTCGGGGGTCGGGCCGACCCGGATCGATCGGGTCGTCGGGATCGCCAAGGCCTACACCACCCGGGTCGGCGAGGGCCCGATGCCGACCGAGCTGCTGGACGCCGACGGCGAGAAGCTGCGCGAGGCGGGCGGTGAGTTCGGCACCACGACCGGGCGGCCGCGCCGCTGCGGCTGGTTCGACGCGCTGGTCGTCGAATCGGCGGCGAATGCCAACGGCTTCACCGACATCTTCTTGACCAAGCTGGACACGCTGACCGGCTGGGACAAGATCCCGGTCTGCGTCGCCTACGAGATCGACGGCGAGCGGACCGACGTGATGCCGGTCAGCCAGACCGACTTCCACCACGCCAAGCCCGTCTACGAGGTGCTCGACGGCTGGACCGAGGACATCACCGGGGTACGCGACTTCGCCGACTTCCCGAAGGCGACGCAGGCCTATGTGCGGCGCCTGGAGGAGCTCTGCGGGGCGCGGATCTCCGGCATCGGCGTCGGCCCCGGCCGCGAGCAGGCCGTGATGATCAATGACCTCCTCTGAGGGGCGCCGGCCACCCTTCGCCGTGATCGGCGCGATCATCGGGCTGACCGGCGGTCTGGCCTTTGCTCTGGTGAACGCCGGCGCCTTCGGCGAGCCGTGGGCCTGGCTGATCCGCGGCGTGGCCATCGCACTCGCGATCGTGGTGCTGGTGCTCGGCCGCCGCGTGCCGCCACCCATGCCGGAGCCGCACCGTCATGCCGGTCCCGGCTATCTCGCCAGCGTGTTGATCATGGTGGTCGCGATCGTGGCAGGCGGGCAATGGCTCGGCGCGCAGGGGCGTACCGACATCCAGCCGGCCTGGGTCGCCCTCGTGGTCGGAGCGCACTTCCTGCCCTTCGCCTGGCTGTTCCGACTGGGCTTCTTCCTGCCATTGGCGGTCGGCATGATCATCATCGCGGCGGTCGGGATGATCACCGGCGCCGGCGCGGCCGCCGCGGCGCTGGTCGGCGTGTGGATGCTCGGCTGGCAGGCCGGCCATCTGGCGTACCGACTGCGCACCGCGGCCGCCCGCTAGGCTCGCCACGTGACCGATGCAGCCCCGCGTACCGTCCTGGTTCTCGGTTCGGGTGGCCGCGAGCACGCCCTCGCCGCCGCCATCGCCCGCGACCCGGCGGTGGAGTCCGTGCACTGCGCTCCCGGCAATCCGGGCACCGCGGCCGTGGCCACCAACCACGATGTCGATCCCGCCGACGGTGCCGCCGTCGTCCGGCTGGCGGCGGCGATCGGCGCCGATCTGGTGGTGATCGGGCCGGAGGTGCCGCTGGTCGCGGGCGTGGCCGACGACCTTCGCGAGGCCGGGGTAGCCGTCTTCGGGCCGGGCGCCGATGCCGCGCGGCTGGAGGGTTCGAAGGCCTTCGCCAAGGAGGTGATGGCGGCCGCGGGCATTCCGACCGCCGCCGCCCGGCTCTGTGAGGACGCCGAACAGGCGGCCGCCGCGCTGGACGAGTTCGGCGCACCCTACGTGGTCAAGGACGACGGCCTGGCCGCCGGCAAGGGCGTCGTCGTCACCGACGATCGCGCGACCGCGTTGGCGCACGCGCGTTCCTGCGGGCGGGTGATCATCGAGGAGTACCTGGACGGACCCGAGGTCAGCCTCTTCGCGATCACCGACGGGGTGAGCGTTCGCCCATTGCAGCCGGCGCAGGACTTCAAGCGCGCCCACGACGGCGACGCGGGCCCGAACACCGGTGGGATGGGCGCCTACACCCCGCTCGACTGGGCGCCGGATGATCTTGTCGAGCAGACGGTCGCGACGGTGATCCAGCCCGCGGTCGACGAGCTGCGCCGGCGCGGTACGCCATTCGCCGGGCTGGTCTATGCCGGCCTCGCGCTCACCTCGCGCGGCCTGCGGGTGGTCGAGTTCAACGCCCGCTTCGGCGATCCGGAGACCCAGCCCCTGCTCAGCCTGCTCGAATCCCCGCTCGCACAGGTGTTGTACGCCGCGGCGACCGGCCGGCTGGCCGACCAGCCGCCGCTGGCGTTCGCGGCCGGGTACGCGGTGGGTGTCGTGCTCGCCGCCGAGGGCTATCCGGCCGCCCCGGTCAAGGGCGGCGTGATCACCGGCGCGGACGGCCTCGCCGACGACGAGGCGGCGCGGGTCCTGCATGCCGGAACCGCGCGCGACGACGAGGGGCGGCTGATCGCCGCCGGCGGCCGGGTGCTGACCGTCGTCGGCAACGGCCCGAGCCTCGCGCAGGCCCGTGCCGAGGCGTACCGGCTGCTCGGCAAGATCGAACTGTCCGGCGGTTTCAGCCGGTCCGACATCGCGAAGGAGGCGGCCGGTGAGTGAGGTTCCCAACGTCCTCGCGACGCGCTACGCATCGGAGCAGATGCGCCGGATCTGGTCCCCGGAGAACAAGATCATCGCCGAGCGGCGGCTCTGGCTGGCCGTGCTGGCCGCCCAGCGCGACCTCGGGGTCGACTTCGGCGGCGACGATCCGGATGCGGTGATCGCCGACTACGAGCGGGTGATCGACCGGGTCGACCTCGACTCGATCGCCGAGCGCGAGCGGGTCACCCGGCACGACGTGAAGGCGCGGATCGAGGAGTTCAACGCGCTCGCCGGGCACGAGCACGTGCACAAGGGGATGACCAGCCGCGATCTCACCGAGAATGTCGAGCAGTTGCAGATGATCAGCGCGCTGCGCCTGGTCGCCGGCCGGGTGGTCGCGGCGCTGGCCCGGCTCGCCGATCTCGCGGCGCGGTACGCCGAACTGCCGATGGCGGGCCGCTCGCACAACGTGCCGGGCCAGATCACCACGCTGGGCAAGCGGTTCGCGACGGTCGCCGACGAGCTGCTGGTCGCCCACGCCCGGCTGACCGAGTTGATCAACCGCTATCCGCTGCGCGGGATCTCCGGGCCGATGGGCACCGGCCAGGACATGCTCGACCTGTTGGACGGCGACGAGGCCAGGCTCGCCGAACTGCAGCGACGCGTCGCGGAGCACCTCGGCGTACCCGCGGTGCTCGACTCGACCGGGCAGGTCTACCCACGCTCGCTCGACTACGAGGCGATCACCGCCCTGGCCCAGGTCGCCGCCGCGCCCAGCAACCTCGCCACGACGATCCGGCTGATGGCGGGCAACGAGCTCGTCACCGAGGGCTTCCGGCCCGGCCAGGTCGGCTCCAGCGCGATGCCGCACAAGATGAACACCCGCTCCGCCGAACGAATCAACGGGCTCGCGGTGATCATCCGCGGCTACGTGTCGATGGCCGGCGAGCTCGCCGGTGATCAATGGAACGAGGGCGACGTGTCCTGCTCGGTGGTGCGCCGGATCGCGCTGCCCGACGCCAGCTATGCGATCGACGGCCTGTTCGAGACGTTCCTCACGGTGCTCGACGAGTTCGGCGCGTTCCCGGCCGTGATCGAGGCCGAGCTGCGGCGCTATCTGCCGTTCCTGGCCACCACCAAGGTGCTGATGGCGGCGGTACGCTCCGGCATCGGTCGCGAACTCGCCCACGAGGTGATCAAGGAACACGCGGTGGCGGTGGCACTCGCCATGCGCGAGGGCCAGCCCGAGAACGATCTGCTCGCCCGGCTGGCGGCCGACCCGCGGCTGCGGGGCGTCGACGAGTCCGCCCTGCGCGAGGCGCTGGCCGCGCCGCTCGACCTCACCGGCATCGCCCGGTCCCAGGTGGCGAGGGTCGTCCGGCGGATCGAGGAACTGGCGGCGGCCGAGCCGGAAGCGGCGGCGTACCGCCCCGGCGCGGTGCTCTAGGTTCGACACCCCCCCTTGCGGTAGCCGCCCGTCGGGCGCAGGCTGGGACCAGCGGGCCCGGTCCGCGAGCCCGCGGTACCACTCCGAAGGGGGACGACATGCAGTCCAGTGTTGTACTGATCACCTTTCCGGAGCCGAGCAAATGCTATGAGTACCTGACTCGACTCCAGCAGATGGACGCCGCGGGCGAGCTGACGCTCGACTCGGCGGCGATCGTGAAGCGCGATTCCGACGGCAAGCTCCAGGTCGACACGGGGGCGGACAACGAGGCGGGCAGCGGCGCGCTCGGTGGCGGCCTGATCGGCGCCCTGGTGGGCATTCTCGGCGGACCGGTCGGCGTGTTGCTCGGCTGGGCCACGGGCGCGCTGGTCGGCACCTCGGTCGACCTTGACGACGATGCCGACGGCCTCGCGGTGCTCGACGATGTCGCCAAGCGGATCGAGCCCGGCCAGACCGCACTGATCGCACACGTGGAGGAGCCCTCCGCGGCCGTCGTCGACGAGACCGTCGCCGCCGACGGCGGCACGGTGCAGCGCTGGGACGCCGAGGCGCTGGTGGCCGACCTGGAGGCGGCGGCCGAGGTGCGTGCGGAGGACGAGCGCGAGGCCCGCAAGCAGGCGCGTGAGGAGAAGCGTGCCCAGGACAAGGCGAAGATCAAGGACAAGCTCGAGGAGTTCAAGAAGAAGCTGACCGGCAACTGATCCGGCTCCACCGCCCGGACGTGACGAACGGGTCGCCGCGAATCGCGGCGACCCGTTCCGGGGAGGGGAAAGAGACGATCGAGGGTGACCCGCGGATCACTCGTTCGGCAGCAGGATCCAGCCGAGCAGGTAGATCAGGATCTGCGGGCCCGGCAACAGCAGGCTGAGCACGAAGATCAACCGCACCAGATTGGCATTCAGGCCGAACCGGCGGGCGATGCCGGAGCACACGCCGGCGATGACGCGCTCGTTGCGGGGACGGGCCAAGGTGGCGGTTGCCATGATCGGGTCCTCTCGTACTGGATCGGGTACGCCAACCACGATGCCCGCCGATGCGCGCGCGCCCAAGGGCATCCGCCGCTGTTCAGGGGCCGCTCCGGGAGTCCCCGGCGCCGGCTCAGGGGCTCGGTGGGGTCAGGAGTCGGCCGGCACCCGCACCCGCAGCCCGTGCTGCTCGACCCAGACCTTGAACCCGGTCAGCTCGCCGAACTCGTCGCCGTCCAGCTCGAACGGCTCGGGCTTGGTGAGGCGTACCTCCACGGTCTCCACCCGCTGGTAGCTGAGCGCGCGGATGTCCTTGTCGGTGCCCCGGAACTTCTCGCCGACGCCGGTGCGGTGCAGGATCGCGTTCTCCACCAGCACCTTCCACCAGATCTGCAGCCAGCCGAGCGGACCCTCCGGGCTCAGGGCAACGACATCGAGGATGCCGTCGTCCACAGCGGCCTCGGGCAGCAGCAAGATGTTGCCGGGAAGCGAACCGCAGTTGCCGATCAGCAGGGTGTGCAGGCGGCCGCGTCGGGGACGCTCGCCGTCGTAGCGATACATCAGCTTGATCCGCCGACCGCCGCGGATCGCGGTGGCCATCGACTTGGCGTAGGCGACCCAGCCCATCTTCTTCTTCAGGTCTTCGTCGGTGTTCTCCATGAGCTGGGCGTCCAGGCCCATGCCGGCCATCACCACGAAGGCGTGCTCCTCGGTCTTCCCGTCCGGCCGGATGATCGTCACCAGGCCGAGATCAAGATCACGGGTGCGGCCGGTGAAGGCGGTCGACACCGACTCGCCGAGGTTGTCCAGGGTGAGATCGAGATTGCGGGCCAGCAGGTTTCCCGTGCCGGCGGGCAGCAGCCCGAGCGCGACGCGGCTGCCGCGCAGGCCCTCGGCCACCGCGCGTACCGTTCCGTCACCGCCGGCGGCCAGCACCACGTCGACACCGGCGTCGACGGCCTCGCGCGCCATCCCGGTGCCGGGATCGTCCTCGCTGGTCTCGATCCACAGCGACTCCGCCCAGCCGGCCTCGGCCTCGGCGGCCTGCACCGCGGCCTTCAGCACGTCCAACTCGACCTTGGTCGGGTTGTAGACGATGGCGGCGCGCTGCCCGCGCCCGCCGCTGCCGTCATCGGTCTCGCGGGTCCGCTGCCCGACCTCAGCGGCCGCCTCCTGCCCCGTGGTGTCGGTGGGCTTCTCCGCACTCGCCTCGTGTCGACTCATGGACACTGATTCTGCACCGTGGCGAGGTCGCGCGTCGCGCACCCCGCCAAAGACCGGAACAGCGGTACGCGCGACTAGGCTCGCGCCGTGACCGAGCGCCCCGTCTTCGCCGATTCCCTCGGACTGCCGCTGGTGCATGCCGGCAAGATCCGGGAGCTGTACGCCCTGCCCGATCCCGACACGCTGCTGATGGTGGCGACCGACCGGATCAGCGCCTTCGACCACGTGCTCCGACCCGGCGTACCCGACAAAGGGGCGATCCTCACCCAGCTCTCCCAGTGGTGGTTCGACCGGCTCGCCGACCTGGTACCCAACCACGTCGTCTCGACCGAGGTGCCGGGGGCCGTGGCCGGCCGCGCGGTGATCTGCGAGCGGCTGGAGATGATCGGCGTCGAGTGCGTGGCCCGCGGCTACCTGACCGGCTCGGGCTGGGCGGAGTACCAGCGCGACCGGACCGTGTGCGGCGTGGCGCTGCCGGACGGGCTGAGCGACGGCGACGAGCTGCCGGAGCCGATCTTCACGCCCGCGACCAAGGCCGCCGTCGGCGAGCACGACGAGAACGTCGACTTCGCCACGGTCGAGGCGACCATCGGCGCCCGGCGCGCCGCCGCGATCCGTGACCTGACGATGCGGATCTATGCCCACGCTCGCGACATCGCCGCGCAGCGGGGGCTCGTGCTGGCCGACACCAAGCTCGAGTTCGGGGTCCGCCGCGACGGCACCATCGTGCTCGCCGACGAGGTGCTCACCCCCGACTCCTCGCGGTTCTGGGATGCCGAGGCCTGGCGGGCCTCGCGCGCCGAGGGCGGCGTACCCGAGGCATTCGACAAGCAGTACGTGCGGAACTGGTTGCTCACCGAGTCCGGCTGGGACCGTGCCGCGGATGCGCCCCCGCCCCCGCTGCCCGACGCGGTGGTGGACCACACCCGCGCCCGCTATGCCGACGCCTACCGCCGGCTGACCGGCGAGGCCTGGTGACCCGGAGGCCCTAGACTCCGGGGCATGGCACGAGTGGTGGTCGACGTGATGCCGAAGGCCGAGATCCTGGACCCGCAGGGCAAGGCCGTGACCGGCGCCCTGCAGCGGCTGGGCTTCGCCGGACTGGCGGTACGCCAGGGCAAGCGGTTCGAGATCGAGGTCGACGGTGAGGTGACCGACGAGCGGCTCGGGCAGATCCACGACGCCGCGGAGAAGCTGCTCGCCAACACCGTGATCGAGGACTTCGCCGTTCGGGTGGAGGAGACCGCCTGATGGCGGCCCGGATCGGGGTCGTGACCTTTCCCGGCACCCTGGACGACTCCGATGCGCTGCGGGCGGTACGCCTGAGCGGCGCCGAGGCCGTCCCGGTCTGGCACGGCAGCGACAGCCTCGACGGCGTCGACGCCGTGATCCTGCCCGGCGGCTTCTCCTACGGCGACTACCTGCGCTGCGGCGCCATCGCCCGCTTCGCGCCCGTGATGACCGAGATCGTCGACGCCGCGGGCAAGGGCCTGCCGGTGCTCGGGGTGTGCAACGGCTTCCAGATCCTGTGCGAGGCGAAGCTGCTGCCCGGCGCGCTGATCCGCAACGACGTGCGTACCTTCGTCTGTCGTGATCAACGCCTGCGCGTGGAGAGTGCCGACACCGTCTGGACCGCCGACTTCACGCCCGGCCAGGAGATCACCATCGTGTTGAAGAACGGCGAGGGGGGCTATGTCGCCGACGCCGAGACCCTGCGTCGGCTCGAGGATTCCGACCGCGTCGTCTTCCGCTATCTCGGCGACAACCCGAACGGCTCGCTGCACGACATCGCCGGCATCACCAACGAGGCGGGCAATGTGGTCGGCCTGATGCCGCATCCGGAGCACAACGTCGAGGAGCTGACCTCGCCGAGCGTCGACGGCCGACCGTTGTTCAGCTCCGTCCAGCGGTATCTGGCGGCGCTGGTGTGAGCGATCGCGAGAAGAACCGGGGCACCGACCGCGGCTGGTCGATCGACAGCTTCGCCTCCACCGAGATCGAGACGAGCGGGGAGCGGCGCCGCACCCGCGGGCGGGCGCTGGCGGTGCTGGCCGCCATCGCGGGCATCCTGCTGCTCCTGCTGATCGGCGCGGTGGCGTGGCTGAGTGGCAGCGACCAGCCGGAGCCGGCCGAGAGCGGCATCTTCACCGAGAATGTCGTCGTCGTCGGCCTGCCGGGACGCACGGGTTTCTCACCCGCCGACCGCGCGGTGATCGACGCCCACGCGGACGCGACGCAGGTCGGCGTGGTCGCCTCGCCCGGGTCCTGCCCGGCCGCGGGCTGGGCGGGCCTGGGCGCGGGCGCGCCCGTGCCGGCGGCCGGGTGCGAGGTGCGCGTCGGCGAGGGTCGGGTGACCAATTTCGATGAGTTGAACGGCCCCGCGCGCGGCGGCCTCGGCCGGCTCGGCGAGGTCTACGACGGCTGCATCACCGCGGTCGGGCCGGCCGCGGCGGTCGCCGCCGCGGATCGCACCGGGCAGCTCGAGGGGTACGCCGAACCGGGTGCCTGGCTGAGCCAGGGGATGCCGACCAGTTGCCCCCTGACCCTGGTCGACGCCGGGCCCGAGAGCGATCGGGTGGTCGCCGACCTCGCGCGTCGTCCCGACCTGACCGTGATCGCGTTCGGGCTGCCCGGCAGCGGTGCTGAGTATCAGCCCGTCTACCGGGTGAACACGACGCTGCCCGGGGTGCTCGAGCCGGCCGTTGCCGGTGGTGATCCCGGGGTGATCGACTTCACCGTGCTGGCCGACGCCGTGGCCGGGCGGCCGATCCTCGTCGCCGAGCGCGACGCCGTGACCGGGGCCGACGCCGAGGCCGTCTTCCGCGATGCCTCCGGGGGCCTGCCCGCCGCCATGTGGGCGATCCCGCTGGTGGCGCTGGTCGGCCTCGGGGTGTGGCTCGGGCTACGGGCGCGGGCGGCCTCTCGGCGCGACCGAGGACGGTAGGCTGCACGTCCGTGGCAGACACCGTCGCGGACGCGCAGACCAGCCCCGACACCGAGCAGCCCTACGCCGAGCTCGGGCTGAAATCCGAGGAGTACGGCCGGATCCGGGAGATCCTGCAACGCCGACCGACCTCGTGCGAGTTGGCCATGTACTCGGTGATGTGGAGCGAGCACTGTTCCTACAAGTCCTCGAAGGTGCATCTGCGCAGATTCGGCGAGCTGAGCCAGGAGACGCCGATCGGCCGGTTGCTGGCCGGCATCGGTGAGAACGCCGGCGTGCTCGACATCGGGCAGGGGTACGCCGTGACGTTCAAGGTCGAGTCGCACAACCACCCCTCCTTCGTCGAGCCGCACCAGGGCGCGGCCACCGGCGTCGGCGGCATCGTCCGCGACATCCTCGCGATGGGCGCGCGCCCGGTCGCGGTGATGGACCCGCTGCGCTTCGGCCCGCTGGACGCGCCGGACACCGCCCGGGTGTTGCCCGGGGTGGTGGCCGGCATCGGCGGCTACGGCAACTGCCTGGGCCTGCCGAACATCGGCGGTGAGGTGGTCTTCGACCGGTCCTATCTCGGCAACCCGCTGGTCAACGCCCTGTGCGTCGGGGTGCTGCGGCACGAGGACCTGCACACCGCGCAGGCCAAGGGTGCGGGCAACAAGGTGATCATGTACGGCGCGGCGACGGGCGGCGACGGGATCGGCGGCGCGTCGATCCTCGCCTCGGAGACCTTCGACGACTCCCGGCCGAGCAAGCGGCCGAGCGTCCAGGTCGGCGACCCGTTCATGGAGAAGCTGCTGATCGAGGCCACCCTGGAGCTGTTCGCCGCGGGCGTGATCAACGGCATCCAGGACTTCGGCGCGGCCGGGATCTCGTGTGCCACCTCCGAGCTCGCGGCCGCCGGCGACGGCGGGATGCACGTCGAACTCGATCTGGTGCCGCTGCGCGACTCGTCGCTGTCGCCGGAGGAGATCTTGATGAGCGAGTCCCAGGAACGGATGATGGCCGTCGTCGAGCCGGACAATGTGGACCGGTTCCTGGAGATCTGCCGCAAGTGGGACGTGGCGGCCACCGTGATCGGAGAGGTCACCGAGGACGATCGGTTGATCATCGACTGGCACGGCGAGACCGTCGTCGACGTCGACCCGCGGACCGTGGCGCACGAGGGGCCCGTCTACGAGCGCCCCTACGCCCGGCCCGGCTGGATGGACCAGGTGCAGGCCTCGGGGGCCGAGGCGCTGCCGCGGGCCGGCAGCGGCCAGGAGCTGGCAGAACAGTTGATCAAGCTGGCCGGCTCGCCGAACCTGTGCGACCGGTCGTGGATCACCGACCAGTACGACCGCTATGTGCGCGGCAACTCGGTGCTGGCCCAGCCCGAGGACGCGGGCATGATCAGGATCGACGAACAGACCGGGCTCGGGGTCGCCGTGGCGACCGACTGCAACGGACGATTCGCCTTCCTCAATCCCTACTGGGGGGCGCAGTTGGCGCTGCTGGAGGCGTACCGGAATGTGGCGACCACCGGGGCTCGGCCGGTCGCGGTCACCGATTGTCTGAACTTCGGCTCGCCGGAGGATCCCGACGTGATGTGGCAGTTCCGGGAGGCCATCCTCGGTCTGGTCGACGGCTGTCGGGAGTTGGGTACGCCGGTCACCGGCGGCAATGTCAGCTTCTACAACCAGACCGGCGACGTGGCGATCCTGCCGACGCCGGTGGTCGGGGTGCTCGGGGTGATCGAGGACGTCGCGAAGCGGACGCGCAGCGGGTTCCGCGCGGCGGGCGAGGAGATCTGGCTGCTCGGCGAGACCCGCGAGGAGCTGAACGGCTCGGCCTGGGCACAGGTCATGCATGATCATCTCGGCGGGCAGCCGCCGCGGGTCGATTTCGCCGCCGAGAAGGCGTTGGCGCAGGCGCTGGTCGCGGGCGCCGCGGCGGGCGTCTTCGGCTCCGCGCACGATCTGTCCGACGGCGGGCTCGGCCAGGCGCTCGTAGAGTCGTGCCTGCGGCACGATCGGGGCGCGCGGTTCCGGTTGCCCGAGGGGCTCGAGCCGACGGCGGCGCTGTTCTCCGAGAGCGGTGGCCGGGTGTTGGTGTCGGTCGCGCCCGAGCGTGCGGAGGAGCTGATCGCGCTGGCGGGGACGCACGGCGTACCGCTCGCCCGGCTGGGTGAGGTCACCGACGAGCCCGTGCTGGAGGCCGAGGGGCACTTCCGGATCCCGCTGGCCGACCTGCGGGCGGCCTGGCAGACGCCCATCCCTGCCGCGATGACCGATTCCGTCGCCGAGCTGACCTGACCTTCGCCGGTCGAGCTGACGGCCGAGCTAGACCCGAACGACCTCAAGCAGCCCGAGTTCAGCCAGGGCGGTGAAGCCGGCGTCCTGGCTGAACAGTGGAAGTTGGTGTGCCCGCGCGGTTGCGGCGATCCACACACTGGTGTCGAGGAGGCCGGCCGCTGGCCGCGTCATCGCGGATCTCCGAGGTCGTCCGTGCTCCCTTCCGAGATCCACTCGAGGTCCGTTCGTAGCGTCGCGTCGGGCCGCTGCGTGCGCAGCAGATCCTCGAGCTCGGCCAGCGGCATGCCGCTGCGCGCCCGGGTGCGGGGAGGAATCAACTCCGCGACCGGTTTGCCGTTGATCGTGATGGTGACGGCATCGCCCTCGGCCACCCGATCCAGGATCTCGCGCGTGTGATTGCGCAGGTCTCGCGACGCGACGGTCGTCATGTGCGCAATCGTAGCCGTCTGCGCACACGGCGGGGGACCGAGACCTTGCGTTGGAGTGCACTCCAGCGCCTAGCGTCTTCGCCATGACGCAATCGACGACCGGGCAGCTCGGCATCGCCGAGGTATCGGCCCGCACCGGCCTGACCAAGGACACGCTGCGCTGGTACGAGCACGAGGGGCTGATCCCTGCCGTGCCGCGCGGCAGCGACGGACGGCGGCGTTACGACGAGCCGACGCTGCGGATGATCGAGTTGTTGATCCGGCTGCGCCGCACCGGGATGCCGGTACGCGAGATGCGCGAGTTCGTTCGGTTGGTCGGCGTCGGCTCGTCGACCCACGGCCGCCGGATGGCGCTGCTGGAGCAGCATCGCGAGGAGGTGCAGACCAGGTTGCGCGAACTGCTTGCAGATCTGGACGCGATCGAGGACAAGATCGGCCACTATGCGCGCCTGATCGAGGCAGGGCTGGACTGTGCGGGGCAACCGATGGAACCGAATCTGATCATGGAACAACGGAGGAAGCAGTGACTGCAATGAATAGAGTCGATCTTGGTCCCGCGGCGGGGGAGAAGCTGAACGTCAGTCAGCTCGGCTTCGGCGGGATGGCGCTCAGCCACGTCTACGGCGACACCGATCCCGAGCAGGGGCTGCGTACCCTGCACGCCGTGGTGGATGCCGGGATCACCTTCCTGGACACCGCCGATGTCTACGGCGAGCCCCGCGAGGGCACCGAGGGCCCGGCCGGCACCAACGAGGAGCTGTTCGCGCGGCTGCTCGCCGAGCGCCGGGGAGAGGTGCAGCTCGCGACGAAGTTCGGCATCACCAGCGTTGGCCCGGGCGGGAGCGGGACCCGCGGGGATGCCGCGTACGTGCGTCAGGCGTGCGAAGCGTCGCTGCGCCGCCTCGGTGTCGAGGTGATCGATCTGTACTACCTGCACCGACCCGACCCCGGCGTGGAGATCGAGGAGACGGTGGGTGCGATGGCCGAGCTGGTCGCCGAGGGCAAGGTGCGCCACCTGGGTCTGTCGGAGGTGACGGCCGACGAGCTGCGCGCCGCCCAGGCCGTGCACCCGATCACCGCGGTCCAGAGCGAGTGGAGCATCTGGTCACGAGATGTCGAGCGGCACGTGGTGCCGGCGTGCGCCGAGCTCGGGGTGGGCTTCGTGCCCTACTCGCCGCTCGGTCGCGGCTTCCTGACCGGCAAGCTGACCCGCGAGGCGATCGAGAAGACCGTGCTGAACGGGCAACTTCGCTTCAGCGGCGAGGCCTACGACGCCAACCAGCGGGTGGTCGAGGTGATCAACACCGTCGCCGCCGAGCACGACGCGACCGCCGCGCAGGTCGCGCTGGCCTGGCTGCTCGGCCAGGGGGAGCGGTTCGGGCTGCCGGTGGTGCCGATCCCGGGTACGCGCAGCGCCGAGCGGGTACGCGAGAATGCGGCGGCCGTCGATCTTGAGCTGACGGAGCAGGATCGGGAACGGCTGGACGCCGCGGCCGACCTGGTGGTCGGTGAGCGCGGGTTGACCTTCACCCCGCGCGGCTGGATCTCCGCCGACCGGGAGTGAAGCCCGCTGGTCGGGTTTGTCCAGAACTCGCGCCGGCCTCAGCCGCCCAGGCGATCGGCATCGCGGCGGTACTGCGCCGCGTGTTCGGCGAGCTCCGGCTTGCCGAGCGCGATCGCCTTGGCGTCGCTGAATGCGGCCAGGTGGGCCAGCCGCTCGATGATCATGGAACGCAGTTCCGCCTCGGTGGCGGGTGAACCGTAGGCGTCGAGGAGCGCGCGGACGCGGTGGCGTACCTCAGCGTCACCGAAGGGATGCTGCTCCTCGCCGGTGATCGGGACCAGCCGGTAGGCGAGATAGGCCAGGTCCCACAGCCGCGGTCCGGGCGAGGCGAAGTCGAAGTCGATCACCCCACTCAGGCGGTGGTGATCATCATCGGTGAAGATCAGGTTGTACTGCGCGAAGTCGTTGTGACACACCACTTCGGCGGGCTCGCGGTACGGCGAGCGCCAGATCGCGCCCGTCCGGTCGAAGCCTGCGCTGGCATCGTGGATCCGGCGCAGCAGCCGGCCGGCATCGACGAGCAGGCGCTCGGCCCAGACCCACGCCGGCATCGGGTACGCCGGCGCGGTCCCGGGCAGGAATGTCAGCCTCTCCCGGCCGTCGTCGGACAGGCCGAGCGGGCGCGGTGCCTCGCCGATCCCGCGGTCGGCGAGGTGGGTCAGCAGGCGATGAATGGTCGGCGTCCACGGGCCGGCGGTGCGGCGTACCTCGTCGCCGACGCGGTGCACCTCGCCCATGTTGCCGCCGCTCAGCAGTTCGCCCTCGGATCCCATGCGCGCATCCTGTCAGCTCGGGCGTGCCGCCGACTCGGTCTCGTCGGCGGTCTCCCGGATGGATCGTTTGCCCTGGCCGATCCGGTTCAGATCGTCCGCGGCGATGATCAACCCCAGATGGGAGAACGCCTGCGGGAAATTGCCGATCATCCGCTCCTTGATCGGGTCGTACTCCTCGGCGAGCAGGCCGACGTCGTTGGCCAGTCCGCAGAGTCGCTCCATCAGCGCATGCGCCTCGTCGAGCCGACCGGCATGGGCGTACGCCGAGACCAGCCAGAAGCAACACACCAGGAAGGGATGCTCCTCCCCGGCCAGCCCGTCCACTCCGCTCGCCGTGCGGTAGCGCAGCGGCAGCCCGTCCACCAGCAGGTCGCGCTCCACCGCCGCGATGGTGCCGAGCACCCGCGGATCGTCACCGGGCAGGAAACCGGTGGCCGGGATCACCAGCAGCGCGGCATCGACCTCATCGGTCCCGTAGTACTGGGTGAAGGAGTTCTTCTCCTCGTCGAATCCCTTGTCGAGGATCTCGGCACGGACCCGATCCCGCAGGTCGGTCCAGCGCTCGACATCGCCGGGGTAGTCGTACTTGCGCACGGCCCGGATCGCGCAGTCGAACGCCGTCCAGACCATCACCCGCGAGTGGGTGAAGTGCTGCAAGGGCCCGCGGATCTCCCACAGCCCGTTGTCCGGCTCGTCCCAGTGGTCGGCCAGCTCGTCGACCAGGACGCGCTGCAATGCCCAGGTGTGCCGCGACTCGTCCATGCCCAGGTCGCGGGCCCGCTCCAGCGCCATCATCACCTGACCGAGCACGTCGGTCTGCTTCTGCCGGTACGCGCCATTGCCGATCCGCACCGGCCGCGAATCGGCGTACCCGGGAAGATGATCAAGCTCGAACTCGGCGAGCTCCCGGGATCCGTCGATCCGGTACATGATCTGCATGTCCGCCGGGTCGCCGGCCACGGCGCGGAGCAGCCAGTGCCGCCACATGTCGGTCTCGGTGGTGTAGCCGACCGCCAGCAGCGCCTCCAGACTCAACGCGGCATCGCGCAGCCAGCAGTAGCGGTAGTCCCAGTTGCGTTCGCCGCCGATGTCCTCGGGCAGCGAGGTCGTCGGCGCCGCCACGATGCCGCCGGTGTAGTAGTCGGTGAGCAGGCGCAGCGTCAGCGCGGACCGATGCACATGATCGGCATAGCGACCCTCGTAGCCACACCGGTTGCTCCACTTCCGGCTGATCCTGAGCGTCTTCTCCGTCTCGTCGGAGACGTCGACCGGATCCGGCACGTCCAGCCAGGACTGCACCCAGGTCGTGGTGAAACGCAGTTCCTCGCCCTCGGCGATCGTGAACTCGTCGATGTGCCGCCCGTCGGAGCGGTGCGGCAGCCGGTCGCCGCGCAGGACCAACATGTCCGGCCCGGCGACCGCGGTGAGCAACTCGTCGCGCGTGCCGCGGTGCCGGCGGCGTACCCACGGGCGGACCTTGCCGTAGCCGAACCGCACCACCCACTCGTGCCGGACCCGCGGCTTCCCACTGACCCCGCGCACGATCCGGACCAGGTCGTCGCGGCGATTCGCCAGCGGCATCAGGTCGGTGACGGTGAAGGTGCCCTCCGCGGTGACATGGGTGGTCTCCAGCACCGCGCTGTCCGGCAGATAGCGGCGCGTCGTCCGCGCCGACTCATCCGCCGGGCCGAGCAGCCAGCGGCCGTGCTCGGGCGTACCCAACAGCGCGGCGAAGCCGGCGGCCGAATCGAAGTTCGGCAGGCACAGCCAGTCCACGGAGCCGCGCCTGCTGATCAGGGCGGCCGTGTTCCAGTCACCGATCAGCGCATAGTCCTCGATCGGGGTGGTGTTCGCGGGTATGGGCGACATGGCGTCATTGTGCCCGGCCGTAACATGCCACGGGTGAGTGACATCCGAGCGGCGATCGAACGCGAACTTCCCGGCGTGCTGGCCGACCTGACCCGGCTGGTGGCGATCGAGTCGGTGAGCGCCGACCCCGGCCGCGAGGCCGACGTCGACGCCAGCGCCGAACTGGTCGCCGAGCTGATCCGCGGCACCGGCTGTGCGGACGTGCGGATCGTCCGCAAGGGCGGCAAGCCCGCGGTGATCGGGCACTTCCCGGCCCCGGCGGGGATGCCGACGGTCTGCCTGTACGCCCACCACGACGTGCAGCCGACCGGTGGCGATGCCGGCTGGACGAGCGCGCCGTTCACCGCGACCGAACGCGACGGCCGGCTGTACGGGCGCGGCGCGGCCGACGACAAGGGCGGCTTCGCGGTGCACCTGGCCGCGCTGCGCGCCTTCGGTGGCAGGCCGCCCGTGGGGGTGAAACTGCTCATCGAGGGCGAGGAGGAGATCGGCTCGCCCTCGCTCGGCGCCCTTCTCGACGCCCATGCCGATGATCTTGCCTGCGACCTGTTCGTGATCACCGATTCGGCGAACTGGGAGGTCGGTACGCCCGCCTTCACCACCAGCCTGCGCGGGCTCGCCGACTGCGTGGTGACCCTGGAGTCGCTTGATCATCCGCTGCACTCCGGCCAGTTCGGTGGCGTCGCCCCGGATGCGCTCACCGCCATCTGCAAGCTGCTCGGCACCCTGCACGACGACGCCGGAAACGTCGCCGTCGCCGGGCTGCACGCCGGCGCGGGTCCCGAGGTCGACTACTCCGAGGAACGATTCCGCGCCGAGTCGGGGGTGCTGGACGACGCCGGGCTGCTCGGCGAGGGGCCGATCAGCGACCGGCTCTGGTTCAAGCCGGCGGTCAGCGTGATCGGCCTGGACGCCCGCGGCGTCGACGAGGCCTCCAACACCCTCTACCCGAGCGCCCGGGCCAAGATCAGCCTGCGCGTCGCGCCCGGCGGCGACGCCGACGCATCGCTGCGCGCGCTCACCGAGCATCTACAGGCCAACGCCCCGTGGGGCACCCGGGTCACCGTCGAACCGGGCGAGACCGGTCCGCCCGCGCTGCTCGGGCTGGAGGGCCGGTACGCCGAGACCGCGCGCGCGGCCTTCGCCGAGGCCTGGGGCGTCGAGCCGGTGCCGATGGGCATGGGCGGCTCGATCCCGATGGCGCAGGAGTTCGCCGACGCCGTGCCCGGTGCCACGGTGTTGATCACCGCCGTCTGCGATCCGCACTCCAACATCCACGGCTTCGACGAGTCACTGCATCTCGGCGACTTCGCCAAGGCCTGCCTCGCCGAGGCGTACCTGCTGCAGGGGCTGGCGGGCTGATCTCAGCCGGCGTCGGTGAGCCCGCGCCAGGCCGGGTCGAAATCGGGGTGGTCGGCCCAGGTCAGGGCCAGCGCGGCGTACACGCGCGCGATGAGCTGCTCGGCGCCCGATTCGGCGTCGAAGCCGAGCACGGTCTCGACCAACGCGCTACCCGCGCCCGTCAGCCAGGACCAGGTGTCATCGCCCGCCGCGTCTCGCCGGATGCGGCGAGGCAGGGCGAGCAGGGCGGCATAGGTCGCCGCGGCGGCGGGTGGTACCGAGCCGGGCTCGGCCATCCGCGCGTCGACGAACTCCTTCAGCTTCATGATCACCTCGTTGTCGAAGGGTGTCTCAGGATCCCAGCATGTCCAACAGGCCGAGCCGCCAGGCGGCATCGCGGGCGAGCAGGAAGCCGATGATGCCGAGCACCCACGGCACCGACGCGGCGGCCTGGCGAGCCACCCAGTCGCGGATTCGCGCGAGCCGGGTCCGGGCGCTCTCGCCCAGCGCCAGGCGTACCCCGATCAGCGCGAGTGCCGGCGCGATCATCACCGCGACATAGCCGGCCAGCGCCGCGACCCGGCCGGCCATCGGCAGTCCGGAGGCGGTCAGGATGCCGATCGCGCCGAGGTAGGGCAGCATCATCGCCAGCTCCGCGATCCCGGCGAGCAGCGCGACGCCCATCACGGCGGCCGTTCCGGTCGATCCGGACAGCCGCTGCTCCCACTTCGAGGGCTTCGGCGCCAGCCCCTGCTTGGCCCGCTCGGCATTCTCCTTGCCCGGATTGATGAACCAGCTCAGCGCGAACAGCCCGATCCCGAGCACCAGTTGCACCCAGTAGGCGGGCGGGGAGTCCAGCGCGGCACCGAAGTTCTCCACGAACCCGCGGGCGCCGAACAACAGCACCAGGCCGATCGCGAAGTAGAAGATCGCGATCGTGGCCAGGTAGACCAGGACGCGACCGAGCCGGAAATTGGCTGCCAGCAACAAGAAGATCGGCACCACGAGGGTGCCGATGCTCGTGCTGTCGACCAACGCCAGGCCGGCCAGGCCGAGCAGTCCGAAGACGTCCACGGGTCCTCCGATGATCTAGTACGTCAGTGCTAAAACCACCATAACAGAACGACTGTGCTATAAAAACCTCATGCCCAAGGTGGTCGATCACGAACAGCGCCGGGCGGAGATCGCCGATGCGGTACGCCGAATCCTGCTCCGCGACGGACTCGCCGGCGCGACCGTGCGCGCGGTGGTGGCCGAGACGGGCATGTCCAGCGGCGCGATCCGGCACTACTTCCCGAACCAGGAGGAGCTCGTCGGTTTCGCGACCGGCGGCATCGTCGAGCGGATCCGGGGCCGGGTCACCGACGCCTTCGACCGGACGCAGCGGACCCCGCGGGCCCGGGTGCTGGACATCTGCGAGCAGTTCCTGCCCACCGACGAGGAGCGGGCGATGGAGCTCGCGGTGTTCGCCGACGTGGTCCGGCAGCCGTACGGGGCCCGGTGGGCGCGCTCATCCTTCGACGGCATCCGCGTCACCACCCGGGTGTGTGTGCTGTTGCTGGCGGGACGGGAGCCGCGGGCGGTGCCCGGGGCCCCGCTGCGGCCCGCGCGCCTGGAACGGCTGGCCGAGCGGCTGCACCTGGTGATCGACGGGCTGGGGGCCCAGACCACGTTCTATCCCGGCCTGGTCGACGCGGCGGCCATGCGCACCGCGCTCGCCCGGGTCGTCGACGATGTCATTTCCGAGCTCGCGTAGGCTCGCGAGCGGAGGTGGCTGTATGCAGTTCGAGAGCTGGGTCGACGCACAGATCCGCGAGGCCACGGAGCGCGGCGAGTTCGACAACCTGCCCGGCGCCGGCAAGCCCATCACCGGCATCCGGCGTACCGATCCCGACTGGTGGATCAAGGACAAGATGCGCCGCGAGGGCATCGAGCGGCCGCCCAACGAGGCAGAACTGCTGCGCGCCGAGGTCGCCGAGCTCGACACCATCCTCGCCGACGCCCGCACCGAGGACGAGGCGCGCGAGATCATCACCGACCTGAATGCCCGGATCCGCACCGCGCGCCTGCGTCGCGGATCGCTCCCCACCCGCGTCGTCGAGCTGGTCGATGTCGACGACACCCTCCGCCGCTGGCAGACAAGGAACAGATGATCATGACCACCGAGACGAGCACGCCCGAGCAGCAGGACGAGCATTCCACCAAGGGTGCCTATGTCGAGGGCGGCAAGGAGTTCAACCGGGACATGAACTACATTCCCGACCGGATCACCCGCGACGCCGCACCGCCGCAGGTCGGGCCGACACCGGAGAAGCTGTGGCCGGTCGAGGCCGATCGCTACCGGCTGGTCGTCGCCTGGGCCTGTCCGTGGGCCAACCGCGCGATCATCGTGCGCCGGCTGCTGGGCCTGGAGAATGCGATCTCGATGGCCATCGCCGGCCCTACCCACGACAAGCGGTCCTGGACCTTCGACAACGGCGATCCCGGCGCAGACGGCGTGCCCCGCGATCCCGTGCTCGGCTACGAGCGGCTGCAGGAGGCGTATTTCGCCCGCTACCCCGACTATCCGCGCGGCATCACGGTGCCGGCGATCGTTGACGTGCCGACCAAGTCGGTGGTGACCAACGATTTCCCGTGGATCACCCTCGACTTCTCCACCGAGTGGACGCAGTTCCACCGCGACGGCGCGCCGGACCTGTATCCGGAGAAGCTGCGCGACGAGATGGACGAGGTGATGAAGCTGATCTTCACCGAGATCAACAACGGCGTCTACCGGTCGGGCTTCGCGGGCTCCCAGGAGGCCTACGAGGCCGCCTATGACCGGCTGTTCGCCGCCCTGGACAAGATCAGCGAGCGGCTGGAGACCCGGCGCTACCTGATGGGCGACACGATCACCGAGGCCGATGTCCGCCTGTTCACCACCCTCGCCCGCTTCGACCCCGTCTATCACGGGCACTTCAAGACCAACCGCAGCAAGCTGTCGGAGATGCCCACGCTGTGGGCCTACGCCCGCGACCTGTTCCAGACCCCGGGGTTCGGCGACACGACCAACTTCGTCGACATCAAGCGGCACTACTACGAGGTGCACACCGACATCAATCCGACCGGCATCGTGCCGAAGGGCCCGGACCTGTCCAACTGGCTCACCCCACACCACCGCGAGCAGCTCGGCGGGCGCCCGTTCGGCGACGGTACGCCGCCCGGGCCGATCGAGCGTGCGGACGAGCGCGTGCCGGCGGGCGCGGGCGCCGAGTGAGCCGCGGGTAGCCTCGCGAACATGGCAGTGAAGGACGCGGCAGATGTGAAGACCGCGCCGATCGTGGCGCTCGGCCTGATCGGCGGCTACCTGGCGGCCCGGGAGACCGGGGTCCGGCCGCTCGGCGGGGTGGTGCTCGGGCTCGCCGGGGCGTACGCCGGGCGCACCTGGCTGGCCCGCCGGGGCCCCGGCATCACGGCGGTGTTGTCGGCGATCTACCTCGGCGCGTTCGGCGCCAGCCACCCGCTGGCCAAGAAGATCGGCGCCTGGCCCGCGGTGTTCACCGCCGCCGGCGCCTCGGCCGCCGCGGCGTACCTGCTCAGCGACGCCGACGAGTCCCTGGAATGAGCTGCGGATGAGTCCCGGGCGCGGCGCGCTGCTGGTCGTCGGTTCGGCCAATCTGGACATCGCCGTCACCACCCAGCGGCTACCCGGGCCGGGGGAGACCGTGCTCGGCGATTCCGTGGTGGCGAGCCCCGGCGGCAAGGGCGCCAACCAGGCCGTGGCCGCCGCCCGGCTCGGTGCCGACGTGATCATGATCGGCGCGGTCGGCCGCGACGACCGGGCCGAACCGGCGCTGGAGCTGTTGGCCGCGGCGGGCGTCGATCTGACGCGGGTGGCGCGGCTGCCCGAGCCGACCGGTACCGCGCTGATCGAGGTCGACGCCAACGGGGAGAATTCGATCATCGTCGTCTCCGGGGCCAATGCCGCGATCACGCCGGCCATGATCGACCCCGCGGCGCTCGCCGGTGCCGCGGTGGTGCTGGGGCAGGGCGAGATCCCCGCCGAGACGACCCTGGCCGCCGCCCGGGCGGCCCGCGACGCCGGCACGCGCTGGGTGCTCAACCTGGCGCCGGTGATCGACATCGACCCCGAGGCCATCACGCTCGCCGACCCCCTGGTGGTGAACGAGCACGAGGGCGCCGGGGCGCTCGCCCTGTTGTCCGTCGAGCCGCCGCCGGCCGATGATCACGAGGCGCTGGTCGCCGCCCTGCTCGCCGCGGGTGTCCGGTCTGTGGCGCTGACCCTCGGCGGCGCCGGCGCCCTGCTCGGCGCTCGGGACGGGATCACCCGCGTCGCCGCGCCGACGGTCGAGGTGGTCGACAGCACCGGCGCGGGCGATGCCTTCACCGGGGCCCTGGCCGGCGCGCTCGCCGGCGGCGCGGATCTGGTCGCCGCGGTGCGGCATGCCGTCCGCGTCGGCGCCTTCGCCGTCACCCGGCCCGGCACCCAGCTCAGCTATCCGAGCGCCGACGACCCGCTGCCCTGAGCCGCCGCCGGCGGGCTCGTGTGCGAATGCCGGGAATGTGCGGGGCGCCCGTTAGGCTGGGCACGTGCCCCGCCCCGACGGACTGCTGACCGACGAACTCGACCCCCACGACCGCGGCCCCCAGGACGAATGCGGCGTGTTCGGGGTCTGGGCGCCGGGCGAGGAGGTCGGCAAGCTCGCCTACTTCGGGCTGTACGCCCTGCAGCACCGCGGCCAGGAATCGGCCGGCATCGCCGTGTCCGACGGCCGCCGGATGATGGTCTTCAAGGACATGGGGCTGGTCTCGCAGGTCTTCGACGAGGCGACGCTCAGCTCCCTCACCGGGCAGATCGCCGTCGGCCACACCCGTTACTCCACCACCGGCGCCTCGGTCTGGGACAACGCGCAGCCGACCTTCCGGCCGACCGATGCCGGCGGCCTCGCGCTCGGCCACAACGGCAATCTGACGAATACCGACGAGCTGGAGGCGTGGCTGGAGGAGTACGACGACGCCCCGGCGGTGCCGCACAAGACCCGGATGGACTCGACCTCCGACACCGCGATCCTGACCGCGCTGCTGGTCGCCGATCCGGCCGAATCGCTGGAGCAGGCGGCGATGCGGGTCCTGCCGCGGCTGCGTGGCGCGTTCTGCCTGTGCTTCATGGACAACTCGACCCTGTACGCCGCCCGCGACCCCCAGGGCATCCGCCCGCTGGTGCTCGGCCGGCTGGCTCGGGGCTGGGTGACGGCGAGCGAGTCGGCGGCCCTCGACATCGTCGGCGCCTCCTTCGTGCGCGAGGTCGAGCCCGGCGAGATGATCATCATCAATGCCGACGGCCTGCGCTCGGTCCGGTTCGCCGACGCCAATCCCAAGGGCTGCCTGTTCGAGTACGTCTACGTCGCGCGGCCCGATACCGCGATCGCCGGCCGCAGCGTGCAGGCCACCCGGCTGCAGATCGGGCGTACCCTCGCCCGCGAAGCGCCCGCCGAGGCCGACCTGGTGATCCCCGTTCCGGAGTCGGGTACGCCCGCCGCGATCGGGTACGCCGAGGAGTCGGGCATCCCGTTCGGGATGGGGTTGGTCAAGAACTCCTATGTCGGGCGTACCTTCATCCAGCCCAGCCAGACCATCCGCCAGCTCGGCATCCGGCTCAAGCTGAACCCGCTGCGGGAGGTGATCGAGGGCAGGCGGCTGGTCGTCGTCGACGACTCCATCGTCCGCGGCAACACCCAGCGCGCCCTGATCCGGATGCTCCGCGAGGCCGGCGCCGCCGAGGTGCATGTGCGGATCTCCTCGCCGCCGGTGCGCTGGCCGTGCTTCTACGGCATCGACTTCGCCAGTCGCGCGGAGCTGATCGCCAACGGCCTGACCATCGACGAGATCCGCACCTCACTTGGCGCCGATTCGCTCGCCTATGTCAGCCTCGACGGCCTGACCGAGGCGACCACGATGCCGGCCGAGCGGCTCTGCCGCGCCTGCTTCGACGGCGTCTACCCGATCGAGCTGCCGCTGGCCGCGCGGGCCGGCGGCCAGGTCGCCGAACAGCCGACGCTGGACGAGGTGGAGCCCGAGGTCGATGCGCCGCCGCTGCCCGCCGAGACCGCGGCCCGCTGAGCCGCGAACCCGGGAAGAGAGATCCGATGAGCAAATCCGCCTACGCCGCTGCCGGCGTCGACATCGAGGCCGGCGAGCGCGCCGTCGCGCTGATGAAGGACTCGGTCGCCCGGACGCACCGATCGGAGGTGCTCGGCGGGCTCGGCGGCTTTGCCGGATTCTTCGACGCGGCCGGGCTGAAGGGCTATGACCACCCCGTGCTGGCGACCTCGACCGACGGTGTCGGCACCAAGGTCGCCATCGCGCAGGCGCTGGACGTGCACGACACCATCGGCATCGACCTGGTCGCGATGTTGGTCGACGACCTGGTGGTGTGCGGCGCCGAGCCGCTGTTCGTCACCGACTACATCGCCTGCGGCAGCCTCGACCCGGAGCGGATCGCCGCGATCGTCGACGGCATCGCCACCGGCTGTGAGGAGGCCGGCGCCGCGCTGCTCGGCGGGGAGACGGCGGAGCATCCCGGGCTGCTGGAGCCCGACGAGTACGACGTCGCGGGCGCCACCACCGGCGTCGTCGAGCGCGACAAGATCCTCGGCGCCGGCCGGGTCCGGCAGGGCGATGTGCTGGTCGCGATGGGTGCTTCGGGGTTGCACTCCAACGGCTATTCCCTCGTCCGGCACGTCCTGGACGGTGCGGGCATCGGCCTGGAGCAGGTGATCCCCGAGCTCGGCAAGCCGGTCGGCGAGGAGCTGCTCGTGCCCACCCGGATCTATGCCAAGGACTGCCTCGCGCTGGCCGGGGCGGTCGAGGTGCACGCCATGAGCCACATCACCGGCGGCGGCCTGGCCAACAACCTCGCCCGGGTCCTGCCCGGTGGGCTCGGCGCCGTCGTGGAGCGGTCGAGCTGGTCGCCCGCGCCCATCTTCGGCTTCGTCGGCGAGGCCGGTCAGGTGACCCGCGAGGACCTCGAGGCGACCCTCAACATGGGGGTCGGGATGGTGGCCGTGGTGGCCCCGGAGGCGGCCGATCCGGCGTTGGCGCTGCTGGCCGAGCGCGGCGTACCCGCATGGGTCTGTGGACGTGTCGACAACGGCGCCGAAGGGGCCCGGCTGGTCGGCGAACATCCCGCCGGCTGAGCCTGTCGTGTGATCGCCGACACCCCTCGATCCGGGTTTGCTGCGCGCCCACCATTGGGTAGCCTGTCAGGCACGACATTGACCAGATGAACCGCGGTTCACCGCGTGACGAGTGCGAGGGGGTCGACCCAGATGGGGCGCGGCCGTGCAAAGGCAAAGCAGACGAAGGTGGCCCGGGAACTCAAGTACCGTCCCGTGGACACCGACTTCCAGTCGCTGGAGCGGGAACTTCGTGGAGGGCGGGACGACGATCCGTATCCCTCCGAGGATGATCCGCGAGACGACATCCCCGACGAGTACGCGGAGCTGGCGGCGAAGTACGCCGACGTCGACGACGACCTGCGACAGTCCGGCTGAGGCCGGTCCGGTCGGGAGCGTGCTGTGACGGCATGGCGGCCCGACCTGCTCGACGGTTTCGAGCAGTTGTCGTTGCCGATCACCGAGCCACAGGTCTACCCGGGAGAGCCCGAGGACACCGAGATCACCGCGACGCTGGTGCGTGCCGCGCGGCGGCTCGATGACGCGGGCGAGCCCGGGCGTACCGCCGTGTTGTATGTGCACGGCTGGAACGACTACTTCTTCCAGCGGCACCTGGCGGACTACTGGACCCGACACGGGTACGCCTTCCATGCGATCGACCTGCGCCGCTACGGCCGCAGCTATCGCGAGGGGCAGTTGTTCGGGTTCACCACCGACCTGACCGAGTACTTCGTCGAGCTCGATCGCGCCTGCGAGGTGATCGCCAGCGAGTATCCGCGGCTGCTCCTGATGGGTCACTCGACGGGCGGGCTGATCGCGTCGCTGTATGCCGCCGAGCGGCGTTCCATGATCGAGAACGGTACGCTCGTCGCGCTCGTGCTGAACTCGCCGTGGCTGGACCTGCAGGGCAGCCAGACGATCCGTACGCTCGGCCCACCGATGGTGCAGTCGCTGAGCACGCTGCGGCCGACCACCCCGCTGCCGCTGCCCGATCCCGGATTCCACCGCCGTGCGACCCACCTTGATCATGACGGCGAGTGGGACTACGACCTGACGCTGAAGGGCGGCGAGATCTCGCTGGTCCGGGCGGGCTGGCTGCAGGCCGTGCTGAACGGTCACCAGCGGGTCGCCCGGGGGCTCGGGATCGGCTGCCCGGTGCTGGTGCTGGCGGCCGGGCGTACCCTCTTCCGGCGGAGCTGGGACGAGGAGATGATGCGGTCCGACATCGTGCTTGACGTCCGCCAGATCGCCTCGCGGGCGGTGCGGCTCGGCCCGCTGGTCACCGTTGCCCGGATCGCCGACGGGATGCACGACCTGTTGCTGTCGGCGGCGCCGGTGCGCGAGCGCACCTTCGCCGAGATCACCCGCTGGTGCGGTGCCTATGCCCCGGCCCAGCCGGCGCCGGAAGTTGCGCGGGACGAGTGGGCCGAAGTCGCCGCGCACTGATCATCCTCGCGGCGCTGATCATGTGGCTGGTCGCGCCCGGGGTGGCCCGCGCCGAGGGCGGATATCCGGGTGCGTGCCGAGAACCCGACGGGGTCAGCGTGGTCGTCGATTTCACCGCGTTGGGCGGCGACGTGATCACCCGGTGCGCCCCGGACGCCGGCGGGCAGTCCGGCCTTGCGGCGCTGCGCGACGCGGGCTTCGAGATCACCGGCGTGCCCGACTGGGGCGATTCCTTCGTCTGCCGGATCGACGGCCGGCCCGGAGTTGATCAACGGCTGACGGTGGGCGGACGGGCGGGTTATCGCGAGACCTGCACGAACACCCCGCCCGAGGCGGCGCACTGGTCGTCGTGGTACGCCGAGGCCGGCGGCGCCTGGCAGTTCTCCCAGCTCGGGGCGGACCGGCGTACCGTGGCTCCCGGCTCGACCGAGGGCTGGTCGTTCGCGCTGAACGCCGCCCCGGCGCCGCCCGGCGCGGATCCCGATCAGGGGTCGGATGCCTCGCCGGCCGAGCCGCGCGAGACGCCGGGATCGCCCATCGCCACGCTGGTCGGGGTGATCGCGCTCGCGGCGGTGGCTTGCGCGGCTGTTGTGATCATGATGCGGCGACGGAGGAGATAGCGGTGGGAGACATCTCGTGCAACGGACGGTCGAGCGGCGCCGTGCTGTCGGAGTGTGGGCGCTACCGGTACCGACTCACTCGCGTGTGGGATGTCGATCGGCCCGACGCGACATTCATCCTGCTCAACCCGTCGACCGCGGACGCGAAGGAGGACGATCCGACGATCCGGCGCTGCATGAGATTCGCCAGGACGTGGGGTCTGGGCGGTCTCGTCGTGGTCAACCTGTACGCGTACCGAGCCACCAAGCCGGCGGACCTGTGGCGGGCCGACGATCCCGTCGGCCCCGAGAACGATGATCACCTTCGCGATGTGCTCGGCGTCGCCGTGCGAGCCGGCAGTCCGGTGGTAGCAGCGTGGGGCGCGCACGGGCGTCCCGGCCGAGTCAGCGAGGTGGTGGCCTTCGCTGGGCGGCTCGACGCGCTGGGACTGACGAAATCGGGCCAGCCGCGGCACCCGTTGTATGTCCGCGCGGATACCCGGCTGACGCGATGGCTGCCGCCCACGCCAGACCAGGGCGGGTGACGCAGCAGGAGCAGGTCGCTGATCGATCTGCGCCGCTGGTCACGACGGTCGGGGTATATGCTGCGCGCGGCGCGAGCCACAACTGAACCCAAGCCCGTCAGGCCCAGGGGAAGCCGGTGAGATTCCGGCGCTGTCCCGCAACCGTAGAGCCGGATCGCCACCTGACGGGTGCCACCTTCGACGATCTGTCGCGGACAGCAGATACGAGGAAAAATGAAGATTCTGTCGACCCTTGGCGCCGTCACGGCCGCCGGGGCACTCACCCTGGGCGCGCTGGTCGCGCCAGCGGCACAGGCCGCACCCGCCGCCCGGCAGGCCGAGGCCACGGCCGCGGCGGACTGGCTCTACGGGCAGCTCGACGACGGGCGGATGGGCTCGTCGTTCGATCCTTCGTTCACCGACTGGGGCCTCACCGTGGACACGCTGTGGGCGCTGATTGCCGCCGGCGCGGACGCCGACCGCGTCACGGAGGTCGCCGACGCCGTCGAGGCGAATGCGTCGGACTACACCAGCTTCGGCATCGAGGGCTATTACGCGTCCGGATCGGTCGGCAAGCTGATCGTCGCCGCCCAGTCGGTCGGTCGCGATCCGGCCGACTTCGGTGGTCTGGACCTGGTCGGGCTGGCCACCGACGCCATCGGACCGGACGGTCAGGTCGCCTCGACGCTGGAGTCCGGTGAGCGTACCGGTGGTGCCGCGAACACCTTCGCCCAGAGCCTGATCGTGATGGGCCTGGCCGAGGAGGACGCCCTGCCCGGCGAGGCCGTCGACTTCCTGATCACCCAGCAGTGCGCGGACGGCTTCTTCGTGATCTTCCCCGATCCCGACGGCCGGGGCTGCGATGCCGCGGGTGGGCAGCCCGACCGCGACGCGACCGCGATGGCGATCATGGCGCTGTACGCCGCCGGCGGTGACGACGCCACGGCATCGGCGGCGCGAGCCGTCGCCTGGCTGATCACCGAGCAGCGCGACGACGGATCCTTCGGCGGCGGGGTCTCCACCGAGGGCGCGAATGCCAACAGCACCGGGCTGGTCGCCGCCGCACTGGCCACCGCAGGCGAGGACGAGGCCGCCGCCGCGGCCGGCGAGTGGGTCGCCGGCCTGCAGCTCGACACCGGCAGCGATGCCGGTGCCATCGCCTACAACGCCGAGTCCTTTGCCGCGGGGGGCGCCGACGGAAACGACCAGTGGCGCCGCGCGAGCGCTCAGGCGATCTTCGCGTTCGTCCCGGTCTCCCTGACCGAGCTCGGACGCGGGCCCGCGCCGACGCCTCAGCCGAGCACTCCCTCGCCGAGCGCCTCGCCGTCCCCGAGCACGTGGCCGTCCCCGACTGCCTCGGCGTCCCCGACCGTATCGGCGTCCCCGACCGTCCCGCCGTCCTCGAGCGCGTCCGCGACGCCGGGCATCGGCGCCCCGCCGACCGTCTCGCCCACGCCGGACGCGACCGCCAGCGCCCCGGCAGCGCCGAACCCGGACACCGCGACCCCGCCGCCCTCGCCCGGCGCCGGACCGCTGGCCGATACCGGCGCTCCGGCCATCATCGGCCTGCTCACCGCGGGCCTGCTCGCCGTCGGTGCCGGCGCCCGCCTGCTGCGGCGACACTGATGCGGGGCACGGGAGGCGGCGCGAGCCGGGTGCTGGCCGCGGCCGCCGTACTGGCGCTGTTGATCACCGGCGCGGCCGCCTGGCTCGCCCCGCAGCGAGCCCGGGCGGCCGGCTATGCCGGCTACTGCAAGGACGCCAAGGGCGTCACGGTGGTGGTCGACTTCCAGGCCCTCGGCGGTCAGACGATCGTCCGCTGCGCGCCGAACTTCGGCTCCGGCACCGGACTGGACGCGCTCCGGCGGGCCGGCCTGGACATCGAGGGCGTGCGCCGCTGGGGCGACCAGTTCATCTGTCGGATCGCCGGGCGCCCCTCGGCCACCGAGCAGCTCGCCGTCACGGGCAACCCGGGCTACCGGGAGCGGTGCATCGACACCCCGCCCGCGAAGGCGTACTGGTCCTACTGGCATGCCACCAACGGCGGGTCGTGGACCTACTCGCAGTGGGGGGTGAAGAACCGACAGGCCATCGTCGGCGGCTTCGAGGGCTGGTCGTTCTCGTTGAACGCAACCGCCGAGACCAACCCGCGGCCGCGAGTGAGCCCGCGGCGGCCGAACAGCGAGAAGCAGGCGCCGCGCACCGAGCCCGCACCGCGGGGCAACGACCCGCGCGCCCAGCAGCCCGAGGTCGCCGAGGGCGAGCGCGGCCGGCGCGAGGATTCCGGCGAGGGTACGCCGAAGGCCCGGCCCGAGCGGCGCACGACCGCGGCACCCAGCCCGAATCGCGGCTCGTCCCCGGGCCGGTCCCCCCGGCCGACCCCGACCGCCGCCCGCACCCCGACCCCGACGTCCGGCCCGACACCCAGCCGGACCCCGACACCCAGCCAGACACCGACACCCACCGGCACGCCCACCCCGTCGCCGGCCGCGGTCG
Source organism: Naumannella huperziae (assembly GCF_054073625.1). NCBI lineage: Bacteria > Bacillati > Actinomycetota > Actinomycetes > Propionibacteriales > Propionibacteriaceae > Naumannella > Naumannella huperziae. The sequence goes on from NZ_JBSXPH010000001.1 coordinate 984,452, forward strand.
AGACCCGCACCGACCCGGCCCGGGGAAGCGCCGACGGCGCCCGGCCGCTGCCGACCGCCACGGTTGTCGGCGGCGTACCGGTCGGCACCATTGCCGGAATCGGCGCGGTCGCCGGCGTGGGTGCCGTCGGCGGCGGCATCATGTTGTGGCGCAGGTTCGGCCCCTGAGCGGCGGCTATGCTGCCGGATCGGACCTCAAGCGACCGGAAGGCGGCGGAGTGCACACCAGGCCGGGGCCCTCGCCGCGGGCGGCGTGGGTGCGCTACTGGCTGCCGCGATCGCTGAATCCCGCGGCCTGGTGGGCGTACGCCATCGCACTCGCCGCTGCCGCCAGCCTGACGATCAATCCGCTGCTCACGCTGCTGCTGATGGCCGTCGCCGCCGTCGTCGTCGCCGCCCGCCGCGGTGACGGCCCGTGGTCGCGGTCGTTCCGCTTCTACCTGCTGCTCGGCGCGTTCATCGTGATCATGCGGCTGTTCTACCGGGTGATCTTCGGCGGCGGCGACGGCGAGACGATCTTGTTCCGGCTGCCGGAGGTGCCGCTGCCGTACTGGGTCGGCGGGTTCCGGCTGCTCGGTGCCGTCAGTGCGGAATCCCTGCTCTACGGGCTCTACGACGGCCTCCGGCTGGCCTGCATCGTGGTCTGCGTCGGCGCCGCGAACTCGCTCGCCAACCCGAAGCGCCTGCTCGCCCAGGTGCCCGGCGCCCTTTACGAGATCGGCGCGATCCTGGTCGTCTCCGTGACCGTCTTCGCCCAGCTCGCGGACTCGGTGCTGCGGGTACGCCGGGCCCGGGCGCTACGCACCGGGGTCAGCGCGCCCGGCCGTGGCTTCGTCCGGCGCTACCGGTTCGTGCGGGCGATCGTGGTCCCCGTGGTGACCGATGCGCTGGACCGCTCCTTGCAGCTCGCGTCATCGATGGATGCGCGCGGCTACGGGCGTACCGGTGGCGGCCGGGTGGCCGATCGGGTGCGCTCGGCGGTCCTGATCCTGGCCGCGATGATCTTGTTGTCGATCGGCGCCTACGCGACGCTGTCGGGATTCATGGACCAGTTGCGGATCGGCCCGCTCGCGCTGCCTGCCGGCGTACCGTTCCTGGCCGCCGGCGCCCTGTGCGGGGTGCTCGGCTTCCGCTTCGCGGGCCGCACGGTACGCCGCACTCGCTACCGCCCCGACGGCTGGGGCGTGGCCGAGACACTCGTCGTCGCCTGCGGGCTGACGCCGTTCGTGGTGTTCAGCATCGTCTGGGAGTCGGCCGATGCCGCCGTATTGATCCCGACCGTCGACGAGTGGCCCGTCGTCACGCCGCTGCTGCTGGTCGGCTTTGCGATCGCGCTACTGCCCGCGGTGATCACGCCGCCGCCGGCCCTCGGCGTCGGCGAGGCCGACCGGCACCGAGCGGAGCTGGGGGGCCTGTCGTGAGCGGAGGTGTCTGGTGATCACGGTCGAGGGGCTGACCGTCCGCTATGCGGGCGCGGATGCCGACGTGCTGAGCGGCGTCGACCTGACCATCCCCGAGGGCGAGCTGGTGCTGGCGATCGGGCGTACCGGTAGCGGGAAGTCCACCCTGCTCGGCTCGATCAACAACCTGGTGCCCCGGTTCACCGGCGGCCGCCGGGTCGGGCGGATCACGATCGACGGCGTCGACACCACCGAGTTCGCCCCGCGCGAGCTGGCCGACCGGGTCGGCTGGGTGGGCCAGGACCCGCTGGCCGGCTTCGTCACCGACACGGTCGAGGAGGAACTCGCCTACACGATGGAACAGCTCGGGCTACCGGCGGCGACCATGCGCGCGCGGGTCGAGGAAACCCTTGACCTGTTGGGCATCGCGGACCTGCGCGCTCGCGCCCTGCGTACCCTGTCCGGCGGGCAGCAGCAGCGGGTGGCGATCGGCAGCGTGCTCACCGCCCGGCCGCCCGTGCTGCTGCTCGACGAGCCGACCTCGGCGCTCGACCCGATCGTCGCCGAGGAGGTGATCGCGCTGCTGCAGCGGCTGGTCCACGACCTCGGTACCACGGTGATCATGGCCGAGCATCGGATGGAGCGGGTGATCGAGCATGCGGATTCGATCATCCAGGTGCTGCCGGACGGAACGGTACGCCACGACGATCCGCGGGTGATCATGGCCGACGCGCCGATCGTGCCCCCGCTGGTCGATCTCGGGCGCCGGCTGGGATGGCAGCCGCTGCCGCTGAACATCCGCGACGGCCGGCGCGCCGCCGCCGGGCTGCGGCGTACCCTGCCCCCTCCGGCGGCCGCCCCGGACCCGACGAGCCGCGGGCCGGGTCTGGATGCGCGCGGGATCACGGTCCGCTACGGGGGAACGGTCGCGGTGCGCGGGGTGGACCTGGCGGTGCCCACCGGCCAGGTGCTCGCCCTGATGGGCCGCAACGGCTCGGGCAAGTCGTCCCTGCTGTGGGCCGTGCACGGGGCGGGGCAGCGCGATGCAGGCAGCGTGCGGGTCGCCGGAGCGGCCGCCCGGCACGGCGCGATCGCGCTGGTTCCCCAGACGCCGACCGACCTGCTCTATCTGGAGACGGTCGCCGCCGAGTGTGCCGAGGCGGACGCACAGGCCGGGCTCGCGCCCGGGGCGACCGCGTCGACGCTGCGGCGGCTGGTGGGGGAGGTCGACCCGCAGGCGCACCCGAGGGACCTCTCGGAGGGGCAGAAGCTGGCGCTCGTGCTCGCGCTGCAGCTCGCCCGGGACGCGCCGCTGGTGCTGCTGGACGAGCCCACGCGCGGGCTGGACTACGAGGCGAAGGCGGTGCTGACCGGACTGGTCCGCGATCTCGCCGCGCGCGGCAAGGCGGTGGTGATCGCCACCCATGATGTCGAGTTCGTCGCGCTGACCTGCGATCGGGTGGTGGTGGCGGCGGAGGGGGAGATCGTCTCCGACGGTACGCCGCGCGCGGTGCTGGCCGGCTCGCCGCTGCTCGCCACCCAGGTCGCCAAGGTGTTCGCGCCGTTGGCGTACCTGACCGCCGACGAGGTCACGGAGGCGCTGCCGTGACCGGGCGATCGGATCAAGCGGCGCTGCCGGTGATCGAGGTCGGCCAGCCCCGGATCGGCGTGCGCCTCGGGCCCTGGTCGATGATCATCATCGGTATCGCGACCGTGCTCGGGCTGGCGATGTTCGGCTGGCCGCTGTGGATCCCGGTCACCCCGGAGCCCGGGCAGCATTCCGGCGACGCGCCGTTCATCTTCTCCGCGTTGTTGCCGATCATCGTCCTGCTCGTGCTCGCCCAGCTCACCGAGGGCGGGATGGACTCGCGCTCGCTGGCGATGCTCGGCGTGCTGTCCGCCCTGAATGCCGCGATCCGCCCGACGCTGGGCGCCGGCACCGCCGGGGTGGAATCGGTGTTCTTCCTGCTGATCCTGGCCGGCCGGGTGTTCGGGCCGGGGTTCGGGTATCTGCTCGGCTGCACGTCGCTGTTCGCCTCCGCGCTGCTCACCGGCGGGGTGGGGCCGTGGCTGCCGTTCCAGATGATGTGCTCGGCCTGGATCGGGCTGGGCGCGGGGTTGTTGCCGCGGCGCGTGCGCGGCAGGGCGGAGCTGGCGATGCTGATCGGCTACGGCATCGTCTCGGCGTACCTGTTCGGATTGTTGATGAACCTGTGGTTCTGGCCGTTCATCACCGGGATCTCGGTGGAGGGTTTCGGCGGCGCCGACGGGGTGCTGGACTATCGCGCCGGGGCTCCCCTGCTGGAGAACCTGCGCAGCTTCGTGCTGTTCTCGCTGGTCACGTCGACCGGCGGCTGGGACACCGGCCGCGCGATCACCAACACCATCGCGCTGCTGATCCTGGGCCCCGCCATGCTCGCCGTCCTCCGGAGGGCCAACCGGTCCCAGTGACCGCGCCCGGGAGACTCCGGGCGCGGTCGGGTGCGAAAGTGACCTCTCGCGGCGATTCGGTACGCGGCACCGCGGCCCCGGCACATCTGCGGGTCGGAGCGCACTTTCCTGACGCTCGGCGACAGCGGCCCGATGGCGACCCGCGGCGCCACGGCATCCTGCGGTCGGCCGATGGCGTCCAGAGTCGGAACGGTGCGGTTTGCCAGCCGGTCGCCCCGATCAGAGCCGACGCGATAGCGACTCCTGTCGCGGTCCGAACCGTCGGCAGCCGGGTCAGTTCAGCTCGGACTCGGCCTGCTCGATGGCGGCGAACTCCTCCTCGGGGGCGGTCGCCACCAGCCGGTGCCGGCTGTAGAACCAGTAGTAGGCGATCGCGATCAGGAAGACCGCCGCGGTGATCGCGGCCGCGGTGATGTCGACGAAGAAGGTGCCGACGACCGCGACCGCGGCCAGCACCAGCGCGATCCCGGTGGTGATCACCCCGCCCGGGGCCCGGTAGCCGCGCTCCAGGTTCGGCTCGCGGCGGCGCAACACGATGTGGCTGAGGTTCAACAACACATAGGACACGGTGGCCCCGAACACCGCGATGTTGATCAACAAGCCGCCGTCCTGGGTGGCAGCGGCCAGGATGAAGCCGATCGTGCCGGGCACGATCAGCGCCACCCATGGGGTACGCCGCGTCCCGGTAAGCGACAGCCAGCGCGGCAGATAGCCGGCCCTCGACAGCGCGAACAACTGCCGCGAGTAGGCAAAGATGATCGAGAAGAAGCTGGCGATCAGCCCGGCCAGGCCCGCATAGTTGACGAAGTTCGCCAGCGCGCTGTTCTCCCCGTAGACGGCGCGCAACGCCTCCGGCAGCGGGCTGTCCGAGACGCCCATCGCCGCGGACCCTGCGGCGCCCGGCACGAGCACCAGCATCAGCGCACCGAAGACCAGCAGGATCACCATCCCGACGATGATCCCGCGCGGCATGTCCCGCCGGGGGTCCGCGGTCTCCTCGGCCGCCAGCGGTACGCCCTCGATCGCCAGGAAGAACCAGATGCCGTAGACGAGCGCCGCCACGGCCCCGGTGATCCCGAACGGAAGGAAGGCGCTCGATCCGGCGCTGCCGTCGGGCACGATGTCGAACAGGTTCGCGGCGTCGAAGCCCCCGACCAGACCAATGGCGGTCACGATCAGGGCCACCACCGCGATCACGGTGATCCCGAAGATCACCTTCAGGGCCTCGCCGACGCCCCACAGGTGGATACCGATGAAGATCACGTACGCGGCGAGGTAGATCGGCCAGGAGTTGGTCAACCCGAACAGCCCGAGCGCCTCGATGTAGCCGCCGATGAAGGTCGCGATGGCGGCCGGCGCGACGGCGTACTCGATCAGCACCGCCATCCCGGTCGCGAATCCGCCCAGCGGGCCGAGGGCCCGCCGGGCGAATCCGTAGCCGGCGCCGGTGGCCGGGATGGCCGACGACATCTCGGCCAACCCGAACACCATGCAGGTGTACATCAGTCCCATCAACAAGAACGCGATCAACAGTCCGCCCCAACCGCCCTGGGCGAGACCCAGGTTCCAGCCGGAGAAGTCGCCCGAGATGACGTAGGCGACCCCGAGCCCGGCGAGGAGTACCCAGCCGGCGGCGCCGCGCCTGAGTTGGCGTCGCTGCAGGTAGTCCTCGCCGGTCGCGGCGTAGTCGATGTGCTTGTTGGTGTCCTTGCCGGCCATGGTGACCTCCACCCCGGATAAAGGTCTGGAGTCAGACCTTTCGCGCTTGGGCGTCAGTCTTCGCCAGTTCGCGGGGGGCGTCAACCACTTGGCCCAACAATCACCGAATCTTGATCACCTCGCGCTGCGGGGCGCCGCGGCCGCGATCGGGGTCGTAGTTGCCCTCGACATTGCCCTTCTGATCGACGGCGAACCACTGCAGCACGGTGCGATCCTTGGTCAGCCGGATCGGCAGGGCGCCGCCGCGGATCCCGTCCTGCTGCACGGTCGGCGAGTCCCAGGTCGGGCGCGATCCGTCCGTCGTGTAGTAGATCGTCGCGGGCTCGCTGGTCTCCCAGAGCACGTCCACGGGCCCGGAGTAGCTGCCGCGCCCGTCGACATTCGCCTTCGAGGTCGGGTCGGTGGTGTCGTTGGCGTACGCCTGCGCGACCTCGAGGATCCCGTACCACCCGTTGGCGAACTCCATCGCCTGGCCGAAGCCCTCGTCGGCGAACTCCGGCCAGAAGGCGCCGGTGTCCACCCAGCGCTGCGATGCCGCATCCCATCGCGGCAGGCCGACCTCGAAGTTCCACGCATAGACGTGCGGCGTGTTGTCCTCGGCATCGCCGCCGTAGAACAGATCGTCGCCGGAATTGCCGGCCGCCGAGTACAGCACATCGCTGATCGGACCGGTACGCCCGGGCCACACGACCGTGTCGCGGTACTCCCGCACCCGGCTCAGAATCGTCTCCGAGGACGCGAAGAAGTACTGCTCGGTGGCCAGGCTCGGCCGCGGCAGCGGATTGCGCTGCGCGTCGTAGGCGCCCGGCGACCACATGAAGTAGCCGCCGAAGGAGTGCGTGTTCATCGCGAACTTGATGTTGGGGTGCTGCTCGACGAGCCAGGCCGTGTTCTTCGACTCCGATTCCGACAGCGGCTCCGGCCCGGCATAGGTCGACGACGGGCAGCGTGCCGAGGCGCCGACGAAGCCCTCGTGCACCGAGCCGACCCGGAAGTTCCGGTTCAGGTCGACGCCGAGGTTGGTGCCCGCGCCGGGGCAGTACGCCGGATTCCGGTTGGACCGCTGGTAGAGGTCGTCGTAGAGGGCGTAGGCCACGCCGTCCGGATTCACCTGCGGCACGATGAAGATGTCCAGGTCGTCGATCATCGAGGTGGTCAGCGGGTCGGTGCCGTCGTTGGCCAGCAGCCGCTGCGCGGTCTCCAGCGCGACCAGCGAGGTCACCCACTCGCGCGCGTGTTCCTGGGCATAGAGCAGGACACCCGTCTTCGACCCGTCACGCACCCGGCCGATCCGCAGCGCCTTCACGGTCTTGCCCTCGCGCGGGTAGCTCGCCGGCGCGGCCAGGGCGCCGCCGGGCGCTCCGTAGCCGACGGTCTCGTTGGGCAACTCGACCACCTCAGCGACATCGGGATTGTCGGCGGCCAGCTTCTCGATCAGCGCGTCGGTCTGCTCGGAGTCGACATAGCCGTCGTCGGTGAACCCCCACCGGAACCCGTCGGGAAAGTCGGTCACTCCGCTCGACAGCCAGGAGTCCAGCGGCGCGGTGACCTCGCTCCCGTCGGCGCCGGAGCGTACCGTCACCGAACCGGCGTCACCGGTCAGCGGCACGGGCTGGGACTGCCGGTGGTAGAGGTATGTGCCCTGGTCGACGAATGCGCTCATCGTCAGCGACTGGCCGGTGTCGGTGGTCACGCTGAGCCGATCGTCCCGGCCGGCCTCGCTGCGTACCTCCAACGAGACCATCCGCTGCCCGCCGGTCGTCCAGGTGTCGGCGCGCAGCACCGTCAGCGTGCCGTCCGGCGAGACCACCGGCGGCCGGCCTCGGCCCGGCTTGTTCGCGCGTGACGGCGCGGGCTTGAGCGCGTCCTTCTGCCGTCCGGTCAGCGGCTCGGCATTCCCCTTGAGCTGGGCGCGGGCCTCCTCCCTGGTCGGACCGTCGAGCGTTCCGAGCACCTCCACGCCGTCCTCGGTCCTCAGTCGCTCCAGGCCGGCGGGGTCGGTGACCACGGTCGCCTCGAACGTCGCGCCGGGCCCCTGCCCGACGTCGTGGGTGATGTCGAGCCCGCCCTGTTCGAGCTCGCGGAGCAGGTCTGTCGAGTCGACCCGGATCCGGACGAGCTGTTCGACCGGCGGGTCCTCGGCGGAGGCGGGTTGGGGGGCGAGGGTGATGGTCAGGGCAGAGGCGAGCGCGAGCGCGATGCCCGCGCACCAGCGACGGCGATGTGTCATGGGTCACAACCTGGGCCGTGCGGCCGGATTTGTCCGACCTTTGGTCGAACCCGTCGGGCGAACGTCGGTATGCCCGAGGCCGAGTTTGTGCTTCTTTTCACTAATTCGCTCCGAGGTCTTCCCCCCGGACCGGTGAATGGCAAGACTGGAGGTGTGAAACCCGCGAAGACAACGCATGACGCGCCCAAGGTCGTCATCGTCGGTGGTGGATTCGGTGGTGTCTCGGCGGCACACGAGCTGGCGAAGTCGGGGTTCCACGTCACGATCATCGACCGGCATCCCTACACGACATTCCTGCCGCTGCTCTACCAACTCGCCACCGGCGGCCTGAACCCGGGCGACATCACCTATTCGCTGCGGCTGTTCGCCGCGCGCCAGAAGGGTCATCCGGCGGTACGCCGGGCGCAGGTCACCGGGATCGACAAGGCGGCCCGCCGCGTCCACGTCGACGACGGCCCGCCGATCGACTACGACTACCTGGTGATCGCCACCGGTGTCACCACCAATCACTTCGGCATTCCCGGGGCCGCGCAGTACAGCCGCTCCATGTACACCCGCACCTCGGCCATCGAGGTCCGCGACATGATCTTCGGCGGCATGGAGGATCTGGCCGACAGCGGCGGCCGGCAGAGCTTCAACATCATCGTCGTCGGGGGCGGGGCCACCGGCGTCGAGATGGCCGGCACCCTGGCCGAGATGCGGGCCAGCATCCCGGTGATCTATCCCGAGCTGAGCATCGAACAGGTCAATGTGATCCTCGTCGAGATGGCGCCGCAACTGCTGACGCCGTTCGACGAGTCGCTGCAGAAGTACACGCTGAAGCAGTTGCAGGACCGTGGGGTGGACGTCCGGCTGAACACCGCGATCAGCGAGGTGCACGCCGACCATGTCGACCTCAAGGACGGCACCGAACTGCCGGCCGATCTGGTGATCTGGGCCGCCGGCATCGCGGGCTACGACACGGTCGCCGCCTGGGGCCTGCCGATGGGCAAGGGCAGCCGCATCATGGTCGAGCCGACGCTGCTGGTCGAGGGTGAGGACCGGATCTTCGCCATTGGCGACTGCGCGGTGATCAACAACGACCCGCTTCCGCAGCTCGCCCAACCGGCCATGCAGATGGGCGCCTTCCTCGGCGGCCAGCTCCAGCGCATCGTGCGGGGCGAGCAGCCGGCGACCTTCCACTACCGGAACAAGGGCGAGATGGCGACCATCGGCCGCGCCTCGGCCGTGGCCCAGTTCCCCAACGGGATGAAGATCAAGGGGCTGCCGGCCTGGCTGCTCTGGGTCGGGGTGCACCTGTTCTTCCTGCTCGGCAACCGGAACCGGCTGCAGTCCATGATCAACCTGGGCGCCCGCTATCTGTTCTGGCCGCGTTCGAGCACCGCCATCGTCGGCGATGTCAAGGACCCGCCGTCGGAGGAGGCCATCGTCGCGCAGCGGGAGGAGCGCGAGCGGCAGGCCGAGCTGGCCGCCGCCGAGGAGCGTCGTCACCGGCGCGGCCAGCCGCAGCGCTGAGCCCTCAGCGGTAGGGGCGTGCGGCGCGCGCCGCGCTGGCCCCGTAGCCGCCCCCGAACAGCACCGCGTGCACCAGCAGATGGTGTACCTGGTGCAGCCCGATCAGTTGTCGCCAGTTGTCGGGCAGGTACGCCGAGGCCTCGGCATAGGCGGCGAACACCCGGTCGAGGTGGGAGAAGCCGAACAGGTCCAACATCGCCAGATCCAGCAGTCGGTGTCCGCCCTGGGCGGCCGGGTCGATCATGATCATGCCCGCGTCGGTGCTGATCACATTGCCCGACCACAGGTCCCCGTGCAGGCGCGCCGGGGGCGCCTCGTCGTCGAGATCGCCCGCGGCCAACCGCTGCGCCACCGCCTCGATGATCGCGAGCTCGCCGGCCGCGAGCGCCCCGGCGTCGCGGGCCTGCCGGGCATAGGGCAGCACCCGCTGCTCGGCATACATCCGGCCCCAGCGCTCGTCCGGGGCCAGGCTGAGCGAGGCCGCGCCGACGAAGCCGTCACCGGCCCAGCCGTCCGGTGGGCAGCCGAAGGCCGGCGCGCCGGCGTCGTGGGTGACGGCGAGCGCCCGGCCGAAGTCCTCGGCGGCGGCGGCGCTCGGGCGTACCGGGGCCAGGCGCGCGGTGGTCAGCGTGTCGCCGCGCTGCTCGACGAGCGGCACTACCGGCGCGGCCCCGGCGGCGCCGAGCCAGGCCAGCCCGGCGGCCTCGTAGGCGAGGGCACGCGGCGTGCCCCGTTTGGTGAAGTGCTGCATCGACCCGACTCTAGGTCGATCCGGCTCTGGGTCGATCCGGCTCTAGGTCGGGCGGGCGCGGCGGTACTGGTGCTCGGGGCGCCCGCGCGTGCCGTAGCGCGGCGCCCGGGTCGCCTCGCCCGACTCGGCCAGGTGCTCCAGGTAGCGACGCGCCGTGACCCGCGACAGGCCGAGCTGGGCGGCCACCTCGCTCGCCGACCGGGCCTCGGGCCCGAGCAGCGCGGAGACCGCGCGCAGCGTGGTCGCCGACAGACCCTTGGCCAGCCCGGGTGCATTGGAGGTCCGGAGCGCGGCGATGGCCTCGTCGACATCGGCCTGGGTGAGCGCGTCCGCCGTGCCCAGCCGGTCGCGATAGGCCGCATAGCGGCGCAGCTTGTCGGCGAACGCGGCGAAGGTGAACGGCTTGATCAGGTACTGCACGATGCCCGCCGACACCGCGCCCCGGACCGTCTCCAGCTCGCGTACCGCGGTCACCGCGATCACGTCGATGCCCAGCCCCGCGGCCCGCAGGTCGCGGCACAACTCCAGGCCGTGCCGGTCGGGCAGGTTCATGTCGAGCAGCAGCAGGTGGATCTCGTCGGATCCACGGTTCGCGCGGATCGCCCGTACCGCATCGGCGGCACTGTGCACGATCCCGGCGACCTCGAATCCCTCGACCCGATCGGTGTAGGCCCCGTGGGCCTGCGCGGTACGCCGGTCGTCCTCGACGATCAGTACGCGGATCATGGTTGCTCCCCGGCACCCGGCAGCGCCACGGTGAACACCGCGCCGACACCACGGGTGATCTCGATGCTGCCCCCCAGGCGCTCGACGGTCTGGGCGACCAGCGCGAGGCCGTAGCCGCGATCGTGCGCCGCTGCCTTGCTGCTCCAGCCGCTCTCGAAGATCGACGACTCCTCGCCCGGCTCGATGCCCGGGCCGCTGTCGGAGACCTGGATCAGCAACTGGCCGTCCTCGTCGCGGTCGAGATAGACCTCGGCCCAGGCCTCCGGTTCGTCCGTGCCGCGGGAGTGATCGCGCACGTGATCCGCGGCCGCGTCGATCGCGTTGTCGATCAGGTTGCCCAGGATCGTGACGAGGTCCGGCGCCGGCACCTGGTGATCGCCCGGCGCGATATGGGTCTCGAAGAACAACCGCACGCCCCGCTCGTGGGCCTGGGCGGACTTGCCGAGCAACAGGGCCGCCAGCACCGGCTCGGAGTCCGCGGCGAGCATCCGGTCGGCGACCCGCTGACCGAGGTCGCGATCGGCCGCGAAGGCGAGCGCCTGATCGGCCTTGCCCAGCTCGATCAGGGTGATGATCGTGTGCAGCCGATTGTCGAACTCGTGGGTCTGCGCCCGCAGCGCTCGCGCCATCGTGCGCAGGGAGTCCAACTCGCCACTGATCCGGCTGAGCTCGGTGCGGTCGCGGATGGTGAGCATTACGGCCTGCCGGCCGCTCACCTCGGCAGGGGAGCGGTCGATCAACAGCGAGCGGCCGGCCACCACCGCCGAGGCCCGGTCCGCGGCACCGTCGGCGGCGGCCAGCGCCCGGGCAGCGGGTGGCAGGGCCGACCAGCCCGGTTCGGCCGGGGGAGCGACTCCCAGCAGCTCGCGGGCGCGGTCGTTGGCCAGGGCGATCCGGTCGCCCTCGATCAGCACCAGGCCGTCGTCGACGGAGTGCAGCGCCGCCTCGTGGGCGGCGAACAGCCGTGCCAGACCTTCGGGGCCCTGCCCGTGGGTCAGCGCACGCAGGCGGCGGGCGATCAGCCAGGCCGCGATACCGGCCAGCGCGATCGCGGCCGCGACCGCGCCGGCCAGCAGGCCCAGCCGGGCGAGCACGGTGTCGGTCACCTGGTCGATGGTCACCCCGGCGGCGACCAGACCGACGATCCGCCCGCCGTGGCGTACCGGAACGATCGCCCGCACCGACGGCCCCAGCGTGCCGGTGTAGACCTCGGTGAAGATCTCGCCCCGCTGGGCCGGCTCGATGGTGCCGAGGTACGCCGCGCCGATCCGGGACGGGTCGGGGTGGGTGTAGCGCGTGCCGTCGACGGCCATGATCGTGACGAAGTCGAGATCGGTGACCGCCGCGACCTCCACCGCGTACGGTTCGAGCGCCGCGGATGCCTCGGCCACGGCGCGCCGGGGGTCGGTCGGATAGCGGTCGGCCGCCCCGGCGAGGGTACGCCGCACCTGGGGCGCGGCCGCGATCGTGACCGCCGTCTCGCGGCTGGTCCGGGCGGCACTGGCCTCCGCCGCGGCCCGCGCGTCGGCGGCCAGGAGTGCGAAGGCAGCCAACGCGGCGACGAGCAGCAGGGCGGTCGTCTGGGCGAACAGCCGCGTGGCGATGCTCGCCGACCGCCACCACCGCCAGGGCGCGCTCGCGATTCCGAGTGCTCGTCGCACCCGAGAACTCTATGCACGAAAGCGCGCCGATCGGCGCCGGTGCCGACATGATCGGCTGACCCGCGCCGCGGTGGCGTGGTATCCGAGCAAGGAGCAATCCGATGGCAACGTCGCCCCAGACCTCTCCCGCGCCTGTCGCACGGCGGCGCGACCGCACGCACTGGCTCTACATTGCGGTGATCATCGCCGTGCTGGCGGGCATCGTGGTCGGCCTCGCGGCACCGGGGGTGGGCAAGTCGCTGGCCCCGCTGGGCACCGGTTTCGTCGCGCTGATCAAGATGATGATCTCGCCGGTGATCTTCTGCACGATCGTGCTCGGCATCGGTTCGATCGCCCGGGCCGCCACCGTGGGCAAGGTCGGCGGCCTCGCGCTCGGCTATTTCATGGTGATGTCGACCTTCGCGCTGGCCATCGGGCTGGTCGTGGGCAACTTCGTCCATCCGGGTACCGGCCTGAACATCGCGGGCGCCACCTACGAGCCGAAGGGGGAGGCGGAGACGGCGTCGGACTTCGTGCTCGGGATCATCCCCGACACGCTGCTGTCGGCGCTGACCGGTGACTCGGTGCTGCAGACGCTCTTCGTGGCGTTGCTGGTCGGCTTCGCCCTGCAGCGGATGGGCAAGCAGGGCGCCCCGATCCTGGACGGCATCCGGGTCGTCCAGGCGCTGGTCTTCCGGATCCTCGCGATGATCCTGTGGGTTGCCCCGATCGGCGCGTTCGGGGCGATCGCCGGTGTCGTCGGCTCGACCGGCTGGAGCGCCGTGGTCGCGCTGGCCACCCTGATGTTCGCGTTCTACCTGACCTGTGCGTTGTTCATCGTCGTCGTTCTCGGCCTGTTGCTGCGGGTGATCGCCGGGGTGAACATCTTCCGGCTGATGGCCTATCTCGGGCGCGAGTACCTTCTGATCGTCGGCACCTCGTCCTCGGAGTCGGCGCTGCCGCGGCTGATCGCCAAGATGGAACACCTGGGGGTGTCCCGGCCGGTCGTCGGGATCACGGTCCCCGTCGGGTACTCCTTCAACCTCGACGGTACGGCGATCTACCTGACGATGGCCTCGCTGTTCATCTCCACGGCGATGGGCAAGCCGATGTCGCTGCCGGAGCAGATCGGCCTGCTGGTGTTCATGATCATTGCCTCCAAGGGCGCGGCCGGCGTCACCGGGGCGGGCCTGGCGACCCTGGCGGGCGGCCTCCAGGCGTACCGTCCGGATCTGATCAACGGGGTCGGGGTGATCGTCGGCATCGACCGCTTCATGTCCGAGGCGCGGGCCCTGACCAACTTCACCGGTAATGCCGTGGCGACCTTGATCATCGGCACCTGGACCAAGCAGGTCGACCGCGAGCAGGCGAGCGCGGTCCTGGCCGGGGACCGGCCGTTCGACGAGACGACCATGCTGGATGATCATGGCTCGGGCGAGCCGTCCGAGGAGGTCGAGGCTGGCGTACCGGCTCGGTGAGCGGAGCAGGTCCGAGAATGCGACGGAGGCCGCGGCATTGCCGCGGCCTCCGGGTGTTCTGGTGGCCAGGGCCGGGTTCGAACCGGCGACCTTTCGCTTTTCAGGCGAACGCTGCTACCAACTGAGCTACCTGGCCGCATCGAGGCACACGGCCCGGATGCAACAAGCGGCGATACCCGGTCTGCGACCGTGTGTATCACCGCTCAGCGACCCCGACGGGACTCGAACCCGCGACCTTCGCCGTGACAGGGCGACGCGCTAACCAACTGCGCCACGGGGCCTTGTTGCTTCGGCCGGCAACCTCACCGGCCTCGGAAACCTTACCGGACGCGGCCGATGCGCACCAAATGCGATCGGACGGTTCCGACCGATTGGCATCCCCAACGGGATTCGAACCCGCGCTGCCGCCTTGAAAGGGCGGAGTCCTAGGCCGCTAGACGATGGGGACTCGCCTCCGACGATAACCCAGGCGATGGTTGTCGAGCCAACTCACATCATGAGCGCGGGAGGTCGGCGGCGATCTCGCGGGCGAGCTTGGCCAGCAGCTCGGGCGCGTGCGCCATGCTCCGGGCCGGGTTGGGCTCGAGATCGGCGAGCGCCCAGATCCGGTCGAACCCGGCGCGCTCGGCCTGCTCAGGGCTGAGGGTGTTGCGGCCACAGACGGCAGCCACGGCGACGCCGCCCCGCCGCGCCGCCTCGGCCACCCCGGCCGGGGCCTTGCCGTGCAGGGTCTGCTCGTCTAGCGAACCCTCGCCGGTGATCACCAGGTCGGCACCTGCCAGCGCGTCGTGGAAGCCGACCAGGTCCAACACGATCTCGATCCCCGGGCGCAGCGAGGCGCCGAGGATCGCCATCGCGCCGAAGCCGGTGCCCCCGGCGGCGCCCGCGCCCGGTCGAGCAGCCACGTCCTGACCGGTCGTGGTCCGCACCAGCTCGGCCCAGCGGCGAAGCGAGCGGTCCAGGAGCGCGACCTGATCGGGGTCGGCTCCCTTCTGCGGCCCGTAGACCGCCGCCGCGCCCCGCGCCCCCAGCAGCGGGTTGTCGACGTCGCTGGCGACGACGATCTGCGCGCCGTCGAGTCGGGGATCGAGGCCGGAGAGGTCGAGCGCCGCGGCGTCGGCGAGGCTCCCGCCGCCGTCGGGAAGCGGATCGCCGCGCTCGTCGAGGATCCGCGCGCCGAGCGCCGTCACCATGCCGGCGCCACCGTCGGTCGATGCGCTCCCGCCGATCCCGAGCACGATGTCGGTGCAGCCGGCTCGCAGTGCGGCGGCGATCAGCTCACCCGTGCCGCGGGTGCTCGCACCCATCGGGTCGGGCCGGCCGTCCGGGAGGCGCGCCAATCCCGACGCATCGGCCAGCTCCACGACCGCGGACCCGTCCCGTCTGGCGTACCCGCTGTCCACGGACCGGCCGGTCGGCCCGGACACCGTGACCGGTTCGCGCACGTAGCCCGCCCCCAGCGCGGCAGCGAGCATTCCGTCGCCTCCGTCCGTCACCGGGCAGGCCCGCCAGTCCAGGTCCGGGCGGTCCCTGGTCAGCACATCGCCGATGATCATGGCGACCTGCTCGGCGGTCAGGGACCCCTTGAACTTGTCGGGCGCGATCAGGATGCGCATCTCAGGCCTCGCGATCGGCCAATGCGGTCGGCGCGAGCTCACCGGCTTCGGCAAGATCCTCGAACTCCATCACCTTGTCGATGTCGGCACCCGCCATCGCGATGTTCGTCACGCGTTCCAGGATGATTTCGACCATCACCGGCACCCGATACTCGGCCGCGAGCTTGCGCGCCTCCTCGAGGGCCGGCTCGATTCCATCCGGCTCGAACACCCGCAGCGCCTTGCATCCCAGCCCCTCGGCCACCTTGACATGATCAACACCATATCCGTTGACCTCTGCGGAGTTGATGTTGTCGAAGGAGAGCTGCACGCAGTAGTCCATGTCGAAGTTGCGCTGTGCCTGGCGGATCAGGCCCAGGTAGGCGTTGTTCACCACGACATGGATGTAGGGGATGTTGAACTGTGCCCCGACCGCCAGCTCCTCGATCATGAACTGGAAGTCGTAGTCGCCGGAGAGCGCGACCACGGTGTCATCGGGGGCGGCGGTGCAGACCCCCAGTGCCGCCGGGACGGTCCACCCCAGCGGCCCGGCCTGCCCGCAGTTGATCCAGTGCCGCGGGCCGTAGACATGCAGGAACTGGGCCCCGGCGATCTGCGACAGACCGATCGAACTGACATAGCGGGTGTCGGGCCCGAAGACCCGGTTCATCTCCTGGTAGACGCGTTGCGGTTTGATCGGCACGTCGTCGAAGTGGGTACGCCGCTGCAACCGCTGCTTGCGCTCGGCCACCGAGGTGGACCATGCCGACCAGTCGGGCAGTTCGCCGGCCGCGCGCCGCTCGCGGGCGACCTCGATGAACAGCCGCAGCGCGGCGCCGGCATCGGAGGTGATCCCGAAGTCGGGCTCGAACACCCGGCCGATCTGGGTGGGTTCGATGTCGACATGGACGAATCGGCGCCCGGCGCGATACACGTCGAGGCCGCCGGTGTGCCGGTTCGCCCACCGGTTGCCGATTCCGAGCACGAAGTCCGAGGCCAGCATTGCGTCGTTGCCGTAGCGATGAGAGGTCTGCAGACCGACCATTCCGGCCATCAGCGGGTGATCGTCCGGCAACGTTCCCCAGCCCATCAGGGTCGGCACGACCGGTACGCCGGTCAGCTCGGCGAACTCCACCAGCAGCTCTGCGGCGTCGGCATTGATGATGCCACCACCGGCGACGATCAGCGGGCGCTCCGCCGAGCACAACATGTCGATCGCCCGCGCGGCCTGTTCGCGGGTGGCGGCCGGGCGGTAAGGCGGCAGCGGCGCATAGGTGTCGGGATCGAAGTCGATCTCGGCCAGTTGCACGTCGATCGGCAGGTCCACCAGCACCGGGCCCGGCCGGCCCGAACGCATCAGGTGGAAGGCCTGCTGGAACGTCCCGGGGACCTGCGCCGGCTCCAGTACGGTCGTCGCCGCCTTGGTCAGGGGAGCGGCGATCGAGGCGATGTCGACGGCCTGGAAGTCCTCCTTGTGCAGCTTGGCCACCGGGGCCTGACCCGTGATGCACAGGATCGGGATGGAGTCGGCGGCCGCCGAGTAGAGGCCGGTGATCATGTCGGTGCCGGCCGGGCCCGACGTTCCGACGCAGACACCGATATTGCCGGGTGCGGCCCGGGTGTATCCCTCGGCCATGTGCGAGGCGCCCTCCACGTGCCGGGCGAGGATGTGGCGCAGTCGGTTCTGTTCGCGCACCGCGGAGTAGAACGGGTTGATCGCGGCGCCGGGGAGGCCGAACAGGTGACTGATCCCCTCCCGGACGAGGATCTCGGCGGCGGCGCGGGCGGCGGTCATCTTGGGCATGGTTCTCCTGCTCACTCGAGGGGTCGGCCGTTGGCCCGCAGCACGCCGCGGAACAGGGCGGAATGATCCAGCTCGCCATCGCCGGCCGCTCGGGCCGACGCCATCAGCGCGGCCAGTTGCGAGCCGAGGGGCAAGATCACATCGGCGCCTCGGGCAGCGGTCGTGACGATGCCGAGGTCCTTGTGGTGAAGGTCGATCCGAAAGCCCGGGGCGAAGCTACGCTCACGCATCGCCTCACCCTTCAGCGCGAGCACCTTCGAGCCCGCCAGGCCGCCGCCGAGCACGCGCAGGGCGGCCGTGGTGTCCGCACCGTAGGCCTCCAGGAAGGCCAGGGCCTCGGCGAGTACCTGCAGGTGGCCGGCGACCATGAGCTGGTTCGCCGCCTTCACGGTCTGACCGGCACCATTCGGGCCGACATGCACGATCGTCGAGCCGACGGCGTTCAGCACCGGTTCGGCCCGGGCGAACGCCTCGGGGCTGCCGCCGACCATGATCGACAGCGTGCCGTCGATCGCGCCGGCCTCGCCGCCCGAGACCGGGGCGTCGATCATCGTCAGGTCGTGCTCGGCCGCGCGTGCCGCGAGGGCGGCACTGACATCGGGCCGGATGCTGGAGAAGTCGATGATCAGGGAACCCGGGCGCGCCGCGCCGAACACCCCACCCTCGCCCGTCAGCACCTGCTCGACATCGGGCGAGTCGGGCACCATCAGGCAGATCACCTCGGCCTGTTCTGCCGCGGCTGCCGAGCTGTCGGCGATCCGGGCGCCGCGCTCGGCGAGTTGCTCCGTCCGCTCGACTGCGTGGTTGTAGCCGGTCACCTCGTGCCCGGCGTCGATCAGGTTGCCGGCCATCGGCAGCCCCATGATGCCCAGCCCGATGAACGCGATCTTGCTCATGCCAACTTCTCCTTCGTCGTGAACTCTTCGGTCAACCAGCCAAAACTGCGCTCGGACGGGCCGTCCGGGATGTACTCCAGGCCGACGTTGCCCGCATAGCCCGCGGCCTGCAGCGCCGCGAGCTGTGCTGCCAGCGGCAGCGTCCCGGTCCCGGGTTGGTGGCGCCCCGGCGCATCGGCCACCTGCACGTGCCCGATGCGGTCGGTGTGGGTGTCGATCACCGCCTCGACGTCGTCGCCGTTGACCGCCAGGTGGTAGAGGTCGGCCAGGATGGCGACGTTGTCCCGCCCGGCCGCGTCGACGACGGCGAGGGCGTCGGCCGCCGTGCGCAGCGGGTAGCGGGGGGCGCCGCTCACCGGTTCGACGAGGATGACCCCGCCGAACCGGTCGGCGCGCTCGGCGGCAAGGGCGAGATTCTCCACCGCGAGCTCGTCCTGGGCCTCGGGTCGGACATCGTCGATCCTGTTGCCGTAGAGGGCGTTGAAGGCGCGACAGCCCAATCGCTCGCCGATACCCAGCGCGACATCGATGTTGTCGCGCAGTTCCGTGGCCCGGCGCGGCCACGAGAAGAGGCCACGATCACCGCCCGGCATGTCACCGGCGGCGAAGTTCAGGCCGACGAGGGTGACCCCCGCCTCCTCGATGGCCCGGACCAGGGCGTCGATCTCGGCCTGCGCGGGCACCGCATCGGCGAACGGCCACCACAGCTCGATGGCGTCGAAGCCCGCTGCCCGGGCGGCGGCCGGGCGTTCGAGCAGGGGGAGCTCGGTGAACAGGATGGAACAGTTGACATCGAATCTGATCATGGTTTCCTCTCGTCGGGAAGCGTGGGGTGATCGGCCGGCTCGCGCCCGCTCACGGGACCATCCAGCCGAGGATGGGGGTTGACTGCAGGAAGATCAGCAGGCACATGCCCAGCAGGAAGACCACCGTCCAGGGCAGCAGTCGACGCAGCAGAACGCCTTCTTGGCCACTGATGCCGACCGCGGCCGCGGCGATGGCGAGATTCTGCGGAGAGATCATCTTGCCCAGGACACCTCCGGAGCTGTTGGCGGCCGCCAGCAGCGTGGGCGACAGCCCGGTGCCCTGGGCGGCGGCGACCTGCAGGGTGCCGAACAGGGCGTTCGACGAGGTGTCCGAACCGGTCACGGCCACCCCGAGCCAACCCAGGATCGGGGAGAGGAAGGCGAACGCCATCCCGGCGCCGGCCATCCACAGTCCGATGCTCGTGGTCTGCCCGGACAGGTTCATCACATATGCCAGGGCGAGCACGCAGGCCACCGTGAGTATCGCCCAGCGGAGCTGGTGCACGGTCGCCCCGTAGGCGCGGGCGGCGGCTGCCGGGCCGAGCCCCAGGATGATCATGCTGAGCAGCCCGGAGACGAGCAGGAGCGTACCCCCGGACTGCAGCAGCTCCAGCTTGAACGTGATTGCCGATGGCCGACTCCCGTCGGCCAACACGATGTCCAGGCCGGGCCATGCGAAACGGATCGTCCCCAGCTTCAGCAGCGCGGCGATCGGCGCGGCCTGCGCGATGCTGAACACCGCGATGATCACCAGGTAGGGCGCATATGCCTTGATCATGTCGCTACGGGAGTCCTGCGTCACGGCGGCGGTGGGCGCAGTCGCGTCGGTGTCGATCCCGTCACCGCCGCCGACCGCGACCGGCTCCGGGACGGCAGCCGCCCCCGCCGGTCGCCAGACCCGCAGCAGCAGCACGACCGCCAGGGCGCCGCCCAGGGACGCGGCGATGTCGGTCAGGGCAACGCTGGCGAAGTTGGAGCACAGGAACTGCAGGATGCCGAACGTCAGCCCGCCCACCACGGCGGCGGGCCAGGTCTGGCGGAGCCCGCGCCGGCCGTCGACCATCGAGACGAGGACCAGGGGAACGAAGACCGCCAGGATGGGCGTCTGCCGACCGACCATTGCGGCGAGGTCGGCCTCGGGAAGTCCGGTGATCGATGCCAATGTGGTGATCGGAACCGCCATCGCGCCGAACGCGACCGGGGCCGTGTTGGCGACCAGCGCGACGGCCGCGGCCTTGAACTTCTCGAAGCCCATGGCGATCAACATCACGGCGGTGATGGCCACCGGCGTACCGAAACCGGCGAGAGCCTCGAGGAGGCCGCCGAAGCAGAACGCAATGATGATCGCCTGGATCCGTTGATCATCCGACACCTTCGCAAAGCTGCGACGAAGGACGTCGAAATGGCCCGTGGCGACGGTCAGGTTGTAGACCCAGATCGCGTTGACGACGATCCACATGATCGGGAACAGGCCGAAAGCCGCCCCCTCGGCCGCCGCGGAGAATGCCTGACCGGCCGGCATCCGGTAGGCAAGCACGGCGACCAGCAGGGTCACCGCCAGGCCGGCCAGCGCCGCCCATTGCGCCTTCCATCGCGCGATACCGAGCAAGGCGAAAACGGTCAGCAAGGGCAGGGTGGCGATCAGCGCCGACAGCGTCAGCGAGCCCCCGACCGGGTCAGGAATTGGCGTGTACATGGTCGTTCCCTCCCGCGGCCGTGACCGGCAGCTCCGGTTCGACACCGCGGATCGAGGCGTCGAGGATCGAGATCGGATGGTGGATGGCGATGCGGTCGGGAAGATGGCGCCGGATCTGTAGCAGACAGCCGGCGTTGCCGGTGGCGACCAGGTCCGGGTCGGTCCGCAGGATGTTGTCGACCTTGCGACGGCCCAGCTCGTCGGCGGGTTCGGGCTGGACCAGGTTGTAGATGCCGGCCGATCCGCAACACATGTCCCATTCGGCGATGTCGACGACGTCGAGCTCCGGGATGGTACGCAGCATTTCCCGCGGCTGCCGGCGCACCTGCTGCGCGTGGGCGAGATGGCAGGCGTCGTGGTAGGCGACGCGCGCCCGGACCGGGTGCCGGGGCGCGGCCGGGCCCAGCTCGGCGAGTAATTCGCTGACATCTCGGGCCCGGGCGGAGAATGCCTCGGCACGCTCCGCGTAGTCGGGATCGTCGCGCAGCGCCGTCGCGTACTCCTTGAGGTTGGATCCACAGCCCGCGACATTGGTGACGATGTGGTCGACGTCGAGCGTGCCCAGGGTGTCGATCAGCTCCCGGGCCCGGGCGAGCCCTTCGTTCTCGCGCCCGGCATGCATCGACAACGCGCCGCAGCACCGCTGGTTGGTCGGCACGTGCACGTCACATCCCTCGGCACTGAGCACCCGGATGGTGGCGGCATTGACGTCGGAGAAGAAGACCCGCTGGGCACAGCCGGTGAGCAGGGCGACGCTGGCGCGACGCTCTCCCTGCGCCGGTGTGAACTCGGGCGCGCGCCGGAACAATGCGCCCGCGCGGACCGGGGGCAGCAGCGCCTCCAGGGCACGCAGCCGGGCCGGCAGGCGGTCCAGTAGCCCGAGTCGTCGCAACAGCGGTCGGCTCAGGCGCTGATGAGCGAGCCCGGCCAGGGCGGCGACCCGCAACCGTGCGGGGTGGGGGAAGAGGGCGAAGATCATCGCCCGGAACAGGCGGTCGGTGCCGGTGCGTGGCTGGAGGCGCTCGATCTGGGGGCGCACCGACTCGAGCAGTTGGTCGTACTGCACGCCCGACGGACAGGCGGTCACACACGACATACACCCCAGGCAGGAGTCGAAGTGCCCGGCGAAGGTCTCGTCCATCTCCACCTCGCCCGCCAGGCCGGCCTTGATCAGGTGGATCCGGCCCCGTGGGGAATCCATCTCCTGGCCCCACAGGGAGTAGGTCGGACACTTCGGCAGGCAGAAGCCGCAGTGCACGCAGTCGCTGGCCAGATCGGCCGAGGGTGGATGATGATCATCGAAGATGCTGGTCACGTCGACCATGGGTGCTCCCGTCGTTGGGGTTGGGTCGGAGGGCGCTGTTGGTGGGGCGCTGTTGGTGGGGGCGCTGTGGGTGGGGCGATGTGGGTGGGGGTCAGAACCAGCCGGCGAACCTGCCGCGCGCCAGGCGCTGATTGGGATCCAGTGCCCGCTTGACCGCGCCCATCAGGTACGCCTCGGCCGGCGGCGGGCCGAGGGCATCCGCGAGCGCCGCCACCGCCGGCGGGCGGTCGCGCAGCAGCAGGCGCCCGCCGAGTCCGGTCGCGACGCGCCTCGAGGCGTCGATCACCCGCGCCTGGGCCTCGGGCGAACCGGCGAGCAGGACGGTCAGCGCGCCGGTGCCCAGCTCGGCGTACCACGTGGCCGTGGCCGTCTCGGCTGCGACGCTGTCCCGCACCGCGGCGGCCGCCTCGGGCAGCCGGGAGGGGCGCACGCCGATCCGCAGCACGGTGCGTCCGTCGGCGGGCGCCGGTGGCGGCTGCCGACCGGACCAGGCGCCGGTCTGCAGGTCGGCGTTGTCTCGTTGCTCGATCTCTGCCGGAGCGTGACCGAGCCCGCGCAGGGTCGCCGCGGTGCGCTCGGCGGCGGCCGCGACCGCGGCCGCGGTGCCGTCGAAGAGGAACTCCGCGCTGCCGTCGTCGGGATCGTCGCCCGCCCAGGTCAGCGCCGCGGGCTCGACGCCACTTGCGGACACGCTGGCCGAGAGCTCGCAGGCGAGACGCAGGGAGCACCGTGTCAGCACGCTGGCGGTGGCCGCGGGGCGCGGATGCAGGCGCAGGATGATCTCGGAGACCAGGGCCAGTGAGCCGAGAGACCCGTGCAGCAGCGGGGTGAGGGCGTACCCTGCGACGTTCTTGATCACGTGGCTGCCCGACCGGATGACCGATCCATCGGAGAGCACCAGACGGGCGCCGATCGCGAGGTCGCGGAGGGTGCCGTAGCGGTATCGCCGGGGTCCCGCGGAGCCGGCGGCGAGAAGGCCGCCGACCGTCGCGCCGCGGGTGATCTCGGCGGGATCGAGGGCGAGCCACTGATCATGTTCGGCCAGGACGCCCTGCAGCTCGATGAGCGGGATGCCTGCCCCCACGCGCAGGCTCAGGTCGCCGGGGTGATAGGCGATCACGTCGGTCAGCGCGGTGGTGTCGATCACGGTCTCCGGCGGCTCGGGGTGCGCGCCCCATCCCTGCTTGCTGCCGGCTCCGGTGATCATGATCCCGCCGCGGGAGGAGGCGAGTGCCTCGGCGGCCTCGGCGGTGGATGTCGGACGTTCGGTCGTGGCCATGATCATCCTCGCCCGGCCAGGCCGGCCGTCTCGATCGGATGCGGCCGATAGGGTCCGGGTCGTTCCCCGCACAGCCGCGGCGTCGGCAGAACCTTGCCCGGATTGCACAGCCCGTCGGGATCGAATGCCGCGCGTACCCGGTCCATGGCCGCGAGATCGATCTCGGAGAACATCCGCGGCATCGAACAGGCCTTGTCGGTGCCGATCCCGTGCTCTCCGCTGAGCGAGCCTCCCGCGTCGACGCAGAGCTCGGCGATCGCGGTCGACAACTGTTCGGCGCGCTCGGCCTGTTCCGGGATGCGCGCATCGTAGAGAACCAGCGGGTGCAGGTTGCCGTCGCCGGCGTGGAAGACATTGGCAACCGCCAGATCGGCCTCACGGGCCATCTCGGCGATGCGGTCCAGGACCGGGGTCAGCTTCGTGCGTGGAATCACCCCGTCCTGGACGAAATAGTCGGGGCTGATCTGGCCCATCGAGGCGAAGGCGGCCTTGCGCCCCTGCCAGATCAGGGCGCGTTCGGCCGCGTCCGCGGGAATGTGTACCGCGGTCGCGCCGTGGGCGGCACAGATCTCGCGAATCGCGGCGAAGTCCTCGTCGCACTGGCCGGCGAAGCCATCGACCTCGATGATCAGAATCGCCTCGGCCCGGGTCGACAGTCCCGCCCGAACCCCCTTCTCGACGGCAGCAATCGCCAGCTTGTCCATCATCTCGACCGCGGCGGGCACGATTCCTGCGGCGATGATCTCGCTCACGGTGTCCGCCGCCTGAGCGACGGCTGCGAAGTCGGCCACGAGCGTACGCACCGCGGCGGGTTTGGGCAGCAGCCGCACGGTCACCTCGGTGACGATGCCGAGGGTGCCCTCGGAGCCGACGATCAGGGCGAGAAGGTCGGGGCCGATCCGATCGGCGCAATCGTCGCCGAACTCGAGGATCGTGCCGTCGGCGGTGACCATGGTGACCGCGAGGACATGGTTCACGGTGAACCCGTACTTCAGGCAATGCGCGCCGCCACTGTTCTCCGCGACGTTGCCGCCGATGGTGCACACGACCTGGCTCGACGGGTCCGGGGCGTAGTAGAGGCCCAGTGGCGCCGCGTGGGTCGAGATCTCGGCATTGGTGACGCCGGGTTGGACGCGCATGCGGGCATTGGCGGAGTCGATCTCGAGCACGTCCCGCATCCGGGCGAGTCCGATCACCACACCGTCGGCGACGGGCAATGCCCCGCCGGACAGACCGGTGCCCGCCCCGCGGGCGACGAACGGTATCCGGTGGCGGTGGCAGGCGGCCACGCACGCGGCCACCTCGGAGGTGCTGCGCGGGAGCACGACCAGGGCGGGTTGCACCCGAAAGCCGGTCAGGCCGTCGCACTCGTAGGTGCGCAGGTCTGCCGGATCGGCGAGCAGCGCGTCAGCCGGCAGGGCAGCGGCGAGTTCTCGCCGGCAGCTTGCCAGATCGCCAGGGGTAGCAACTCCGGTACCCATCGCACCTCTTCCGCTATGTGGAAACAACAATCTGCAATTCGGAAAACGATAAACACAGGCCGAGGACGCCGTCAAGGGATGCGGAAGAATCAGATGATCTTGGGCGTGCGCGAGCGGATGATCTTGGGCATGCGGAAGTCGATGATCTTGGGCATGCGGGAGTGGTCGTCGGGCCTGGTGGTGGGGCGCCCGCGAACCCCGCGAGTGGGATCAGCTATCGATGTCGCGCTCAAGATCGGCGGCGAGCGCGCTTGCCACCCTCTGCAGCAGCGGGCCGATCATGTCGAGCTGGGCCATCGTCAAACGCTCGGACGGGCCGGAGATGGAAATGGCCAGCGCCCGGGGGCGCCACGGGACGGCGGTTGCGACGCAGCGCACGCCTACCTCCTGCTCGCCGTCATCGACGGCCCACCCGTGCTCACGAATGGTCGCGAGGTGGTCCAGCAACTCGTCCGCGGTCACGATGGTGCGGTCGGTCGCGGCCGCCAACCCGGTACGCGCCACCAGGCGCGCCGCTTCGTCGCGGTCGAGCTGTGCCAACAGCGCCTTGCCCACCCCGGTCGAATGCAGGCTCACCCGGCGCCCGACCTCGGTGAACATGCGCATCGCGTGCCGCGACGGAGCCTGGGCGACATAGACCGCGTGATTGGCCTCCAGCGCCGCGAGGTTCGCGGTCTCGCCGAGCTCGTCGACCAGGGTGCGCAGGTGCGGCGCGGCGACCTGGTCGAGCGCCCGCGTCGCTGCGTTGTTCAGCCGGAGCAACCGCGACCCGAGCGCGTACTCTCGTGAGGGCTCCTGGCGGACGTATCCGCCCGCGCTCAGGGTCTGCAGGATCCGGTGGATCGTGGCCAGCGGCATCCCGGTCGTGGTGGAGAGCTCGGAGAGACTGATCGAGCCCTGCGCATCGGCCATGGCCTCCAGCACCTCGAAGGCGCGGGTGAGCGACTGCACGGAGCCGCGTTCGGCGCTCACCGATCACCTCCAGCAGCAGGCAGCCCGACCGATCGCTCCAACTATGGCAGACGATCGGCGGGCCGGCCGCCGCGGATCACCGTCAGACCTTGCGCCATTCGACGTCGGTCACACCGGCGTCGAGGTCGGCGATCTTGGCGAACGCGGCCCGCGACAGGTCCAGGCAGCGGCCCTCGATGTAGGGCCCGCGATCGTTGATCCGAACCTCGACGCTCTTGCCGTTGGCCTTGTTGGTGACCCGCACCCGCGTACCCATCGGCAGCGTCTTGTGCGCGGCCGTCATGGCGTTCGGGTCGAAGCGCTCGCCGGAGGCCGTCGGCTGCGGATCGGAGTAGAAGCTCGCCTTGCAGGTCTCCGTCGCGCCGCCGCCGGAGCTCGAACCGGAGTCCGAGCCGCCGCTGGTGGCCGAGGTCTTGCTGCCGGTCGATGTCCGGGTCGCCGTGGCCGTGTCCTTGAACGAGATGTGCACGTGGTCACGGTGGTTCTGGGTGTCCGAGCCGCGATCGGCCATCGAGCGCCAGCCCTCGCCGGACCGGGCCACGCTCCAGATCTTCTGGTTGAAGATCACGTAGTCGATGTTGTAGCGGCTGGCATTCGACCGTGCCCAGGCGGCGATCTCGTCACCCAGTGCCCGGTTCGACCGGTAGTTGGGCAACATCACGTCCAGCGCGCGGCCGGTGTTGTGGTCCGAGCCGGGATCGTTGCGCTTGCCGTAGATCGTCGTGATCTGCGGGAACTCGCGCTGCACGTCGGCCAGGGCCCGCTGGGCGTTGGGGTGCAGGCCGGGCAGGCTGATCCCGCCGCCGGAGTTGTCCGGCTTGGGGTCGGACGGCTTCTTCTCGGCCAGGTACTTCGCCGTCACCCAGCGCACCGCGCCGCGGTAGACGATCTGGGCTCGCCCGTTCTCGGTCCGGCCGGTGATCTCCAGCTTCGTGCCGCGGGGGACCTCCTCGACGGTTCGCGAGTCATTGCCCGAGCTGGTCCGGATGTCGAGCGCCGTCGTGGCGTACCGCGAACCGACCGTCTTCGGCAGTTCGTTCTTCGGCGGTGCCGGTACGCCCGGACCCTCCAGGTACGCCGCATTCACCCAGCGCACCGCGCCCTCGAAGACGATCTGCGCCATGCCGTTGCGGTAGACGCCCGTCAGGTCGAGCACGGTGCCCTTGCGGACCTCCTTGATCACGTCGAACGGCTTGCGATCGCTGGACCTGATCATCAGGTCGGCCGTCGCCTTCGCCCGCGACTTGATCGCCGGGAGCTTCGGGCCCTCGGGCTTCTTCGTCGGCGTGGGCTCGGGGCTCTTGGTCGGCTCGGGGCTCTTGGTCGGCTCGGGCTTGTTGGTGGGCTCGGGCTTGTTGGTGGGCTCGGGCTTGTTGGTCGGCTCGGGGCTCTTGGTCGGCTCCGGGCTCTTGCTGGGCTCGGGCTTGCTGGTGGGTTGCGGCGACGGATTCGCGTTCTCGTCGTCGGTGTCCTCATCGTCCGGGTCGGGGGCGACCGGCCGCGGGTCGCTGCCCGGGGCGGTGGTGGCCGGACCCTCGTCGACCGGGTTCGCGGTCGGGTCGCCCGAGTTGTCCTGGTTGCCCGAGTCCTGGTCACCCGAATCGTCCTGACCGCCGCCGGTGGAGGTGTCGGCGGTGGAATCGGAGTCGTCCTCGCGAGTGCCCCAGGTGGCGGCGAGGTACTGGGTCGCGACCCAGCGCGTCTGGCCGCGGTACTTCACCTGCGAGTAGTTGCCGGAGCGTACCCCCGTGAGCTCGACCCGCTCGCCGGTGAACAGCATGCCGACCTCGCGGTAGTTGATCGTCGCGCCGGTGCGGACATATACCTCGGTCGTCGCGTACGCCTCGCCCGTGCTCGGGGCGGCCGCCGCGCCCGACCCGGAGCCCACCCCGCGGTCGTCGATGTAGCGCGCCGAGACCCAGCCCTGCCGGCCGTCGAAGTCGACCGGCAGGAAGCCGTTCTTGCTGGGGCCGGTGGAGTCGATCGGGGCGCCGTTCGGCAGGCCGCCGATCACGCGGAACTGGGTTCCGGGGCCGGAGCGCACGAAGAGGCCGCCGTTGGCACGGACGTTGCCGGGGTCGGCGTCGGCCTGGGTGCTCGCGACGATGCCGGCGACGATGCCACCGGTGGCGAGTACGGCGGTCGCGCTCGCGCACGCGACGAGCGACTTCGTGGTACGCAGGACTTTTCGCACGATGATCCTCCCCGACGGCCTTCCCGGACCGTCGACCTGTGCTCCCCGACTGGCGATGATGTTGTCTGCCCGGGCCCGCCTCCGGACGGCCGCTTTCCCGACGGCCGACCTGGCGGGGCGGGGGTGGGGGCGCTTCCCCGGTGAGGACCGAATCCCGATCAACACCACACCCGTCACACCCATCCCTGACGTCGCGGGACTTTAGTTACGTCTCAGAAATCTCGGCAAGCTCACGGACTGGGCCCGGATCGTTCCGCAAGCCGACACGCCGGTCGGCTCGCCTGAATTACATCTTTGTGATCCGAGTCCTCACTAGGCTGGCCGCGTGCCCGTCTCGCTGACCCTCGCCGAGTTCGATCGGCTGGTCGATCGCGCGCTCGAAACGATCCCTCCCGAGCTCGCAGCGATGGTCGACAACTGTCTGGTGATCGTGGAGCCCGACCCGCCCGAGGGGGAGCCCGACCTGCTCGGCCTGTACGACGGAATCCCTTTGACAGAAAGGGATTCCGCCTACAGTGGGGTGCTACCGGATCGGATCTTCATCTACATGAATCCGACGCTGGCGATCTGTCACACGACCGACGACGTGGTCGAGGAGGTGCACATCACCGTGGTGCACGAGATCGCCCACCATTTCGGCATCGACGACGACCGGCTGCACGAGCTCGGGTACGCCTGAGTACGCCGCCGGCCCACCGGTCGACGCTCGCCGAGGCAAAGTCTCAACCCGAGGCTGAGGTCGAGCCCGGACATCGGGTTCTCAGGAGTTGATCACCCAGAAGGCGGTGGCGACGCCGAGCAGCACCAGCAGGGCAGTCATCGCGGCGGGCAGCCCCGCACCCGACAGCGGCGCATTGGCGTGCAGGCGCCGCTGGGCCAGCCGGTAGCGCCGCTCGGCCAGCCGGGCCAGCGCCGCCATGATCAGCACCGACGCGGTGGACAGACCGATTGCCAGCGGGATGCTGGTGTGGGCGAGCAGCCGCGCCATCACCAGCGTCGCCACCAGCAGCGACAGGGCGGTCCGCTGCCACGCCAGGCGGGTGCGTTCGTTCTGCAGGCCCGGGTCCCATGGGGCCGGGATGGCACCGGGCGGCATCAGACGACCAGAGTCACGCCGAGCGCCGCGATCACCACGACCGACAGCGCCAGTACCGGCATCATGCCCGAGCTCGGCAGTGGGTCGCCCCGCCGCAGGGCGCGCTCCTGTTGCATCCAGCGCAGGTACGCCGAGACGCCGCTGAGCACGCCGAGCCCGATCAGCAGCAGCGCGGCGACCTGGTTCTGCCAGGGCCGGTCGGGCCCGGTGCCGCCGAAGGCCGCGACGGCGACACCCGCGGCGAGCAGCGCGAGGCCCGTCCGGATCCAGGCGAGGAAGGTGCGCTCGTTGGCGAAGGTGAATCGGGCGTCCGGCTCGGAGCCCTCGCCGTAGACCCGGCGCGGCCAGCGGCGGTCGGCGGGCGGTGTTTCCGGCGGGGTCACAGCGCGATGCTAGTCCGGCTCGGCCACGCGCCGCACGATCCAACTGGCGTGGCGGTCGGCGATCCAGGCGCGGCAATCGCCGAGCTGCTCCGGCCGCAGTGCGCCGGCCTGCAGGGTCTCCCGGGGAACCGCCTCGGCGGCGGTGGCGGTGCAGATGTCGGCGGCGGCGCGTTGCTCCGCGCGTACCGCGATCAGGCCGACGGTGCCCTGCAGCGCGTTCACCTCCAGCGTGACGCGGACCTCGTCGGCGTACCCCGGGGCGACCACGATCAACGATCGCGGCGCGGCGCTGGCGCCTTCCAGCACCCCGAGCAGCTCGCGGATGTCGGTCACCTCGGTGGCGCAGACGAGCACCTGAGGGTCCAGCGCGACCGCCCAGCCGGTATCGGGCTCGGTGACGAAATCCGCTGAGACCAGGCCCGCATCGACACAGCGGCTGACAGCCGTGTCGTCCATCCACGCACGCAGCCGCGTGATCGTCTCGTCCGGCAACGGTGCGCGTTGTGTCGGCGTATGTCGGGCCTCGAGTTCGGTGAGGTACGCCGGCGCCACCGCGTCGGGACGGAAGCCCGGCACCGCCTGGGTCGGCGGGGCGTGCAGGGACCGCTGCAGATCGCGGTTGGCGATCCGGTCGGTGAGCACCCCGTAGGCGATCAGCGCGATGCCGAGGCCCAGTACGATGACGAGGCCCCACTGCCACGGCTCCATGCCCCAAGGGTGGCCGGAGCCGCGGCAGGTGTCGAGCCTCAGTCCCGGCGCCGCACCGCCAGGGCCAGGCCGGCCAGCGCGGCGGCCGCGCCGAGCGCGCCCAGCCAGGGACCCGGACCGCCCGTGTCGGCCAGCGGCCCGGTGCCGGTTCCGGCCGGGCCGTTGACGTTCCCGCCGTCGCTATTGCCGGGGTCGCCGGGCGCGGTGGTCGGCACCGTCGTGGGGCCGGTGGGCTCGGTGGTCGCGCCGGTCGGTTCCGTGGTCGGGCCGGTCGTGGTCGGGCCGGTGGGCTCGGTGGTCGGGCTGCTCGGCTCCGTGGTGGGGCTGGTCGGTTCCGTGGTGGGGCCGGTGGGCTCCGTGGTCGGGCTGCTCGGCTCCGTCGTGGGGCTGGTCGGTTCGGCGGTGATGGTGATGGTGTCCCAACCGATCAGGTCGCCGTTCGCGGCGTAGATCGCGATCCGGTGGGCACCGGTCCGATCGCTCGGCAGCGTCACCTGGATGGTGCCCTGCTCGCTGATCTGGCGGCTGCCGAGGTAACGCGGCTCACTGAACAGCCAGGCCCCGACCCATTCGCCGGGCTGCCGCCCGAAGATGCGGATCGTGATGGTCGAACCGGGCGTCGCGAAGGCTGGGCAATTGATCGCGCCCTCGGTCTCCGCGGTCAGCCCACCCTCGGCCGGCGGTACGGCGGGAATGGTTTCCCCGGGGGTGCCGGTCGGGGTCGCCGTCGGTGACGGAGCGCCAGTCGGAGTTTCCGACGGGGTCGGGTTCACGGTTGGGGTCTCGGTGGGAGAAGGGCTGGCCGTGGGGGGTTCCGACGGGGTCGGGTTCACGGTCGGGGTCTGCGTGGGGGACGGGCTGGTGGTGGGGGACTCGCTGGGAGACGGCGTGGTGGTCGGGGTCTCGGTGGGAGACGGGCCGGCCGTGGGGGTTTCGGAGGGGGTCGGGGTCACAGTCGGCGTCTCGGTGGGAGACGGTGTGGCGGTCGGGGTCTCCGACGGGGTCTCGGTGGGAGACGGGCTGGCGGTGGGGGTTTCCGACGGGGTCGAGGTTGGCGTCTCGGTGGGGGTCGGCGTGACCGTCGGGGTCTCCGATGGGGTCGCCGAGGGAGACGGCGTCGGGGTCGGCTCGACGGCGAACCTGAAGCCGACCAGGACGGGGTCGTGATCACTCGCCCGATAGGCGTCCGGGCGGTAGAGGGCCTGCTGGGCCGGCTGCTTGAACCGGGTGGTGTAGTCGATCAACGGCACCTCGTCGGCATTGGTGTGCCAATCGGCCGCACCGGTGATCATGGACGCCACCGATTCGCTCGCCAGCACGTGATCGAGCGATCCGACCTGACCGTCGAACACGTAGCTGTACTGCTCGTCGCCGTGCAGCGAGGGAACCAGATCGGTGTATCCGGCACCCGCCAGCGTGGCGATCGGGTCCTCCTTGTTGTAGGCGTTGAAGTCGCCCACCAGGAAGCGGTGCGGGCTGCCGGATCCGGTCGGGTCGCTGGCCAGCCAATCGGCCTCGGCCTGCGCCGCCGCGGTGCGCGTGCGGTTGCAGTTGCCCTGCCCGTTCGGGTCGAGCGGATCGCCGATGTCGTCGCAGTCCGAGCCCTTCGACTTCAGATGGTTGACCGCGACGGTGAACTTCTCCCGGCTGGCCAGGTCGGTGAAGGTCTGCGCGATCACCGGCCGGTTCTTCGAGTCGATGAACCGCGGATCGACGGAGCTGTCGAGGATCGCGTGAGCACCGGCCGGAGCCACTGTCGCGGGGTTGTAGATCAGCGCGGTGGTGATCACGTCGGTGCCGACGGTCCCGGTCTCGACGGCGGCCCAGCGCTGCGTACCGGCCGCATCGTTCAGCGCCGCGACCAGCGTCTTGAGCGCCACGTCGTCGTTGTTCTCGATCTCCAACAGGCCGACGACATCGGCGTCCATCGCGTTGATCGACGCGACGATCTTCGCCTCCTGACGATCGAACTCCTCAGGAGTCGTCGCGCCGCGCGAGTTGAGCGTGGTGAAGTAGTTCAACACGTTCATCGACGCAACCTTCAGCGGAGCACCGGAAGCGACGGCCTGCGGCGCCGCCGCAGGCTCGCCCGCGGCCAGTGGCGCCGGTGGTGCACCGGCCGCGGTCGGAGCGCCGGGAGCCGGCGGCGGCGCGTCCGCACCGGTGACATCCGGTACGCCGGGTCGCGGGTTGAGCGCGGTGTACTCGGCGCCGACGGTCGGCTGGAGCCGCCACTTGTCGAAGCGATAGTCCATGATCGCGGTGACATTGGTCAGTTGATCACCGCCGCGGAAGGAGTTCTCGACGGTGAACTCGCTGCCGTTCGGGTGGCGCGCCGGGTCCGGGTTCTGTCGGCTGCTGCCGTCGTCGAGCGTGATCCGGTTCTGAGCGTTCTCGGCCGCCAGCGCCCGGGCCTCCGGACTGCCGGGGGCGAAGAGCTGGGTCGGCTGGTAGGTGCGCTTCGAGCTCAGCACGATCTCGCCGTATCGGCCGTAGTTGTAGTACTCGTTGATCACCAGCGGCTGGGCGTAGTTCACCAGCATGCCCTCGATGCGCTCGTAGGTCGCGCTGTCCGCGGGCAGGGTGAGCTGCACGGCCGGCGGCAGCGGTTGGCCGCTGGCACAGGTGATCACATTGCTGGCGGAGATCTGGGTGCCGCCCTGGTACTCGGTGGCGCTGCCGGTGACGCGCACCAGGTCGCCGGGAGCGACCGCCGCGCCGTTGCGCGCGTAGACGAAGATGCCGTCCGACGTCGCATCGTCGCCGTCGCCGCCGTCCTGGACGAAGTAGCCGTTCAGGCCGCCGGCGGTGAAGTCGCCCGTCACCACGCCCTGGACGGTGACCGTCTGGCCCTGCATCGGCGTGCTCGCCCCGGTGCCCTGCACCGCCCCGATTAAGGTGGCGTCCGCTGCGCACTCCTCGCCCGGGGTCGGCGTCTCGGTGGGGCTGGTGGTCGGCGAGGACGTGGGGCTCGCGGTGGGTGAGGATGTCGGGGTCGCGGTGGGCGACTCGCTGGGCGTACCGCTCGGGGTCTCGGTCGGGGAATCGGACGGCGACGGGGTCTCGTCACCGCAGCTCGTCTCGTGCGTACCCAGTCCGTCGAAGGTGTCGGTCGGGTACGCCACCCATTGCGCGGCGGGGTCGAAGGCATCGTTCGGGTCCGTGTCGCCGGCGCAGACCGACGGATCGCGACGGAGCGTGGCATTGGCGGTGCGGACATCGCCCGACCCCCAGCCGGCGGAGCCCGGGTCCTCCCCGACGCGACCGAAGGAGTCGATCACTGTGCCGCCGCGGGAGATCACGATCGCGTCATTGCCGTTCCACAGCCCGGAACCAGTGGTCTGGTCGGCGTAGTTCGCGAGCAGGTTCGATGCGTAGACGAACGTGTCGTTCGGCGCGACGGTGCCCGTCAGGCCGAGCCGGCTGCCGCTCGTCGATCCGTTGTTGTAGAGCAGTACGTCGTAGTCGGCCAAGTTGATCTCGGCATCGGTCCCGTTGTAGAGCTCGAGCGCCTTGTTGGTGCTCGTGCCCTCGACATACTCACTGATGATCAGATCCGTGGGCGCGGCCGCGGCGGCGGGCGAACCGGAGAGGGCGATCACCCCTCCGGAGACGGCGATCACCAGCGCGGCACCGATCCCGGCGTACCGGTGCGACGAACGTACGGACATGGGGGACCCTCCCTGGGTGGCGGCGGACCCGACCGACGCTATTGGGCTCGCGGGGGTGGGTGTGTGTCGCCCGGGTGAACGGTCAGTGACGCTTCCCGAATGCGGGCGGCGCGCGGCGTCAGGGCTAGGATGTCTCGCGCGACGCGCGGGGCCTCTAGCTCAATTGGCAGAGCTGCGGACTTTTAATCCGTAGGTTGTGGGTTCGAGTCCCACGGGGCCCACCAGGCCGGTGTGTTGGTCCGCCTGATCGGCGTCGGCAACCGGCCGTGGCGGCGATTCAGCGCGCCGCGTTCAGCACCGCGGCGAGTCCGGCGCGCAGGTCGTCGACGAAGAATCCCGGGACCTCCAGGGACGGGAAATGGCCGCCGGCGGCGGGCGTCGCCCAGCGCACGATGCGGCGGAACCGGCGCTCCGCCCACGGTCGCGGGTACTTCTCGATGTCGCGCGGATAGGTGGTGATCGCCGCCGGCACGTCGACCTGCAGGCCGGGATCGAGCGAACCGTGGCTCTCGTAATAGATCCGGGCCGCCGAGGCGCCCGTCGACGTCAGCCAGTAAAGGGTGACGTTGTCGAGCAGGCGGTCCATCGGGATCGTCTCGAACGGGCTGTCCGCGGTGTCGGTCCACTCGGCGAACTTGTCCAGGATCCACGCCAGCAGCCCGACCGGCGAATCCACGAGCGAGTAGCCGATCGTCTGCGGCTGGACCTGCTGCAGCCTCGCGTACGCCGTGCCGCTCGCCCAGAAGTCGCCGGTCTCCTCGGCCCAGCGCCGCTCGTCCGGCGTCAGGTCGCCGGTGATCTCGCCGGCCGGCACCTGCGCCAGCGTGCTGTGGATGCCGATCACCCGCTCGGGGAAGCGCCCGCCGAGGATCGTGGTGATCACGCCGCCCCAGTCGCCGCCGTGCGCGAGGAAGCGCTCGTAGCCGAGCCGACCCATCAGCTCGGCCCAGGCCGCCGCGATCCGCTCCGTGCCCCAGCCCGTGCTGGCCGGCCGATCGCTGTGACCGAAGCCCGGCAGCGACGGCGCCACGACGTGGAAGGCCGGCGCGCCCGGTTCAACCGGGTCGGCCAGCTCGTCGATCACGCCGGTGAACTCGGCGACGCTGCCCGGCCAGCCATGGGTCATGATCAACGGGATCGCGTCCGCGCGCGGCGAGCGCCGGTGCAGGAAGTGGATGCCAAGATCATCGATCGTGGTGCGGAACTGGCCGATCGCGTTCAGCCGCTCCTCGAACGCGCGCCAGTCATAGCCGGTACGCCAGTGCCGCACGACGTCCACAAGATCATCGAGGGGTACGCCCTGGGCCCAGCGTCGCCGCCCCGTGGCGCCGCGTACCGTCTCGGCCTCCGGCAGCCGGGCCGCACCGAGTCGCGCCCGCAGGTCGGCCAGCTCCTCCTCGGGGGCGCGGGCCTCGAACGGCTGGATGCTGGTCGGCGTCATCGAACTGTCCTCTCGGCGGGGGAACCGGCTATGACGGTTCTAGCACCTCGGGTCGCACCGATGGCAACCGGCTATGCTGGTTCCATGTCCGACCCGTATCCCGAGTTCCGGCTGGGGACCGTGCTGGCGACCAGCTTCACAGGCACGCTCTCGGAGCGGCACGGCGTACCGATCGAGCGCATTCCCACCCCGCGGCGGCTGCTCGACTGGCTGGCCGTCTACGGGCTCGACACGCGGCGCTGCACTCCCGCGCAGCTCGACCTCGCCCGGGAGCTCCGCGAGGCCATCCACGCGACCGCGACCGCGGCCGCCGCCGGCGAGGACCTCCCGGCCGCCGAGGTCGCCGTGATCAACCGATGCAGCGCCGAGGGCCGGGCGACGGCGTACCTGACGCCCGAGGGTGCTCGACGGTGGCGCCTGGGCTCCTCGACCGGGCTGCGCGACGCGCTCGGGGTGATCGCCGACGACGCGATCGCGATCATCGCGGGGGAGCGCGATGGTCGGCTCGCCCTGTGCGCGTCACCGACCTGCCGCGCCGCGTTCTTCGACACCAGCCGCAGCCGCACGCGCCGCTGGTGCGACATGAACACTTGCGGGAATCGCGAGAAGAAGGCCCGCTTCGTCGCCAAGGTCAACCGATCTCGGCGTACACCGCCAGATGATCGGCATCGGTGACCTGTCGCGTCTCCACCCGGAGGGTGCGCAGGCCGGGCCCGGTCAGTACATGATCAAGACGCAGGAGCGGCGGGACGGGGCCCATCGCGGGAAAGGTGGCGAGCCAGCCGGCGCCGGCATCGGCGACCCCGTCGGTCAGCCCGTCCGAATACAGCCGCTGCATCGGATACTGCGACGGGGTCGCGTTGAAGTCTCCGAGCATGATCAGCCGTGCGCCGAGCCAGGGCCGGACCATCGCGCGTACCGCGGCCGCATCGGAGGTCCAGGCGTCGACGGTGCCCATCGGATTGGCGGAGTGGATGCCGGCGACGATGATCTTGTCGCCGCCGGGCAGCGTGACCTCCCCGACCCGCTGTTCGAAGGTGAGCCGCTCCGCGGCCAACTCGCGGAGCGGCCAGCGCGAGATGATCACGGTCCCCGTGGCACCCTCCGCGCCCTCGCCGAGCCGGTAGCTGTGCTGGGGCAACAGCTCACCCAGCGCCCCGACGAACTCCGGCGTCGCCTCGGTGATCACCGCCACATCCGCCTGCCCGAGCGCGCGTGCCGCGCCGGCGGGGTCGGCCCAGCCGCGGGTGGCGTTCAGGGTCGCGGCCCTCAGCGCGACCGGCCGCCGCTCAGCGGTCGGCAGCACGGCGGGCGCCAGCGGTAGCAGTTGCAGGGCCAGGGCGGCGGCAACCCCCGCCGCCATGGCGGCGACCGGCGCTCGTCGCCGGGCCCGCAGCAGGCCGATCAACAGGACCAGCAGTGCCGCGGCCCAGGCGAGCACGCCATAGGGGACGAATGCCGAGACCAGCGCCAGCGGGCGGGCGGCCTGCTGCAGCCCCGGCGCGAGCTGAAGGACCAGGGCGAGGGCTCCGGGCAGCGCGATCACGATCGCCGCGGCAACCCAGCCGGCGCCGCGGGGGGAGCGGGCCATCTCAGATCGCCGGGCGCCGGCGTACGCGGTCACGACGGCCGAGCGAAAATGCCATCACCACGCCCGCCACCGCGCCGAACAGATGGCCCTGCCAGGAGATCTGCGGATCGCCCGGCAGCACGCCCCAGACGATGCCGCCATAGGTCAGGAAGACGCCGACGGCGACCAGGATCGCCGCGATCCTGCGCGCCACGAACCCGTAGACCAGCAGGAACGCGAGATAGCCATAGATCACGCCCGACGCGCCGATGTGCACGGTGCCCGGCGGCCCGAGCAGCCAGACGCCCAACCCGCCGAGCACGGCCACGCCGATCGTCACCGACCAGAAGTGTCGCGTCAGCAGGGCGACCGCGATCCCCAGCACGATGAACGTGCCCGTGTTGGCGACCAGATGACCGAGATCCCCGTGCAGGAACGGGGCCGCCAGGATCCCCGGCAGCGCGTCCACCTCGCGGGGAGCGATGCCGAACCGATCCAGGAATCCGCCCAGCGTCACATCGATCAGCTCGCTGACCCACATGATCGCGGCGAGCACGGCCGGCGGCACGATCCGGGCCAGCACACCGGGGGCGGCCGCCGGCTGGGTGCTGATCGCCTGACTCATGCCGCCAAGGGTACGCGGCAACCGAAGGCGGCCCCGGGTTCACGCCCCGCGCCCGTAGCGCAGCACCGCGACCTGCCCGAGCACCTCCACGCCGAGCAGCCGCCACGGATCCTCGACCGAGGCCGGGTAGCGCCCCGGCGGCACGAAACGCGGGGCGGCGGCGTCGCCGACCAGGAACGGCGCGACCGCGAAGCGCAGCTCGTCCACCGCATCGGCCGCCAGGAACCAGCCGTGCAGGCGCGTACCGCCCTCCACCAGAAGCTGTTCGACCCCGCGCTCGGCGAGCGCGGCCAGCACCGCGCGCGGGTCGTCCGGCACGGGTACGCCTTCTGCGAGCCCGGCCAGTTGCGGCACCTCGGCGCCGCCGAGCAGGAAGACCAGCGACGGCGGGGCGCCGGGCGCGGGCACCGCGAAGAACGGGTTGTCGGGGTCCAGATCGCCCGATGCGGTGATCGTCACCTTGCGCGGCGACGCCGAGCGACCGGCCGCCCGGCGCCCGGAGCGCAGCGCCTCGTCGCGGACCAGTAGCCGCGGCCGATCCCGGCGTACCGTCCGGGCGCCGACCATGATCGCATCGACCTGCGCGCGCAAGGCATCGACCGCCGCCAGGTCGTCCGGCCCGGACAGGACGAGCCGGTCGGGCGATGCGTCGTCGATGTGGCCGTCGAGGGAGGTGATCACCGAGGCGGTGACGCGGGGCCCGGGGTGGCGTGCCATGCCCCCGATCCTGTCACCTAGGCTCGGCGATCATGGAGGAGCCGTCGCCGCCGAGCCCCTGGCCCGCCACGGCGCGGGCCTGGCGGCTGGTCGCCCGCCGGCGGGCCGAGCTGGTCGAGGCGCCGCTGCCAGCCCCGGGCGCCGGGGAGGTCGGCGTGCGGACGCTGGTCAGTGCGGTCAGCCGGGGCACCGAGACGCTGGTCCATTCCGGCCGGGTCCCGGTGAGCCAGTACGCCGCGATGCGCGCGCCGTTCCAGTCCGGCGACTTCCCCTGGCCGGTGAGCTATGGCTACCTGAGCGTCGGCGAGGTGATCGCCGGCGAGCCGGCGCTGATCGGGCAACGGGTGTTCTGTCTGCACCCGCACCAGACCCACTACGTGGTGCCGGCCGCGGCCGTCACCGTGCTGCCGGCCGACCTGCCGAGCGAGCGCGCGGCGCTCGCGGGCACCGTCGAGACCGCACTGAACGCCGTCTGGGACGCCGACGCGCAGGTCGGCGACACCATCGCGGTGATCGGCGCCGGCCTGGTCGGGTCGGCGATCGCGGCGATCCTGGCCGGCCTGCCGGCAGCGCGGGTACGCCTGTACGACATCGACCCGGGCCGGGCCGATCTCGCGCGGCGGCTCGGCGTACCGTTCGCGACGCCCGACCGCGCGGGACAGGCCGAGCCGGCCGACATCGTGCTGCACGCCTCGGCCACCGAGGAGGGCCTGCGGCTTGCGCTGCGGCTGGCGGCCGACGAGGGTCGGCTGGTCGAGGTGAGCTGGTACGGCGATCGCCCGGTGAGCCTGCCGCTCGGCGAGGACTTCCATGCCCGCCGGCTGACCATCCGGTCCAGCCAGGTCGGCCGGGTGGCGCCCCGCGTGCCGGCCCGCGACCATGCGGCCAGGATGGCGGTGGTGCTGCGGCTGCTCGCCGACGACCGCTTCGACGCCCTGCTCGGCGACGAGATCGCCTTCGACGACCTGCCGACCGACATCACCGACCTCGCCGGCGCCGGACCGGCCCCGCTGATCCGCTACCCCGGAGGTTGATCATGTTCACCCTGACCGTCCGTGATCACTTCATGATCGCCCACAGCTTCACCGGCGAGGTCTTCGGTCCGGCGCAGCGGCTGCACGGCGCGACCTATGTCGTGGACGCCACCTTTCGCCGGGCCGAGCTGGATGCGGACAACCTGGTCGTCGACATCGGGCTGGCCGCACAGGCCCTGCACCGGGTCCTCGAACCGCTGAACTATCGCAACCTCGACGACGATCCGGAGCTGGCCGGACGCAACACCACGACCGAGTTCCTGGCCATGATCATCGCCGACCGGCTGGCCGAGCGGATCGCCGCCGGCGAGCTCGGTGGCTCGGCCGGCGGTCTGCACGGCATCGGGATCGTGCTGCGGGAATCGCACCTGGCCTGGGCCGGCTACGACCGCGAGCTCTGATCATGACGGTGCACGCGCTGTTGCCGGCCGACGTGGCATCGCGGCCGACCGGCGGCAATCGCTGGGATCTGCGGGTCTGCGACGAGCTGGTGCGGGCGGGTGTGCGGGTGCGGCGCCACGAGCTCTCGGGCGACTGGCCGGCCGGCGGCGCGGACGTCCTGGCCGACGCCTGCGGTGCGCTGCCTGACGGCGCGACCGTGCTGGCCGACGGGCTGCTCGGCTGCGCCCACCCCGCGGTCTGGCGGCGCCATGCCGACCGGCTGCGGGCGATCATGATCGTTCACCTGCCGCTCGCGTTGGAGACGGGTACGCCGTCCGCGGCCGAACTGGACGAGCGGGAACGGGACTCGCTCGCCGCTGTCGATGCGGTGATCGCGACCTCGCCGACCGCGGCGGCCGAGCTGGCCCGGCGGCACGGCCTTGACCCGGGCCGGATCGTGATCGCCGTGCCCGGCACCGACCCGGCGCCCCCGACCGTGCCCGAACCGGCCGGCGGCCGGCTGCTCTGCGTCGCGGCGATCACCTCGCGCAAGGGGATCGACCGGTTGGTGGAGGCGCTCGGCGAGCTCGCCGACCTGACCTGGACCTGCACGCTCGTCGGGCCCCGGGACCGGGAACCCGCGCTACAGGACCGACTCGACGCGCGGATCGCCGAGCTCGGCCTCGACCGGCGGATGATCTTCCGCGGGCCGCTCACCGGCGACGACCTGGCCGCCGCCTATGCCGCCGCCGATCTGCTGGTGCTGCCGTCGCTGCACGAAACCTACGGGATGGTGATCACCGAGGCCCTGGCCCGGGCGATCCCGGTGATCAGCACCGCCGCCGGGACCCGCGACGCGCTCGGCGCCACCCCCGACGGGCCGCCCGGGGCGCTCGTGGACGCGGACGAGCTGTCGACCGCCCTGCGGCGGTGGCTCACCGATCCGGGGCTGCGCGCCCGCTGGCGGCGGCGTGCCGAACACCGCCGCGCCGGTCTGACCGACTGGCAGCGCACCGCCGAACCCGTCCTTCGCCTGGTCGGAGGGTCGTCATGAGCATGGGCTTCGACCCGGCCTGGCTCGCCGTCCGCGAACCCGTCGACGCCGCCAGCCGCTCGGCCGAGCTGCTGGCGCAGGTCGGCGCCGCGCTCCCGGACCGGCCGCGGGTCTGGGACCTCGCCGCCGGCACCGGCTCGCTGACCCGCTGGCTGGCGCCGCGCCTGCCGGCGCAGACGAGCTTTCTGCTGATCGACCATGACGCCACCCTGCTCGCGCAGGCGCGCTGCGACGGCGTACCCATCGACATCCGCACCGCCGATCTCGGGCAGCTCACCCCCGCCGAGGCGGCCGGCGCCGACCTGATCGCCGCGTCCGCCCTGCTCGACCTGCTCGACGACGACCAGCTCGCCTCACTCGCGGAGCTGATCATGGAGTCGGGTACGCCGGCCCTGTTCACCCTGAGCGTCAGCGGCGATGTTTCCTTCACCCCCACCGACCCGCTCGATGACGCGCTCCGGGACGCCTTCAACGATCATCAGCGCCGCGGTGGCCGGGCCGGACCGGATGCCCCGCAGCGGTTCGCAGCGCACTTCCCGGCAGATCGGGTCCGGGTCGCCGAGACGCCGTGGCGGCTGACCGCCGGGCACCCGCTGCTCGGACCGTGGCTCGACGGCTGGCTCGCCGCCGCGATCGACGAGCGCCCCGAGCTCGCTGCCCTCGCGGCACAGTGGCGCCGCCGCCGGCTGGCCGACCCCTCGCTCGCCGTCGAGGTCGGGCACCGGGATCTGTTGATCATGCCCGAACCGGAGCGTCGGCGATGACGGGCAACGCGCGGGCGGCTGAGCAGGATTCGCTGCCGGATGTCCGCAGCACCACGGTGTGGGGTCGGATCTGGCGCCCGTTCTGGGTGCTGCCACTGGTGATCATCGTGGTCGTCGCGGTTGTCGGGCTGCTGCTGCCCGAGGCCGAGCGCGCGATCACCGAGCACCTGCCGTTCGTCTTCGAGGGCGGGGCCGACGGGGCGCGCAGCATGCTCGGCACGATCGCGGGGGCGATGATCTCGGTCACCGGCCTGGTGTTCTCGATCACGATGGTCGTCGTCCAGCTCGCGAGCAGCCAGTTCACCCCGCGGGTGCTCAACGACTTTCTTTCCAGCCGCGTCACCCAGGCGACCCTCGGCATCTTCACCGCGACCTTCGTCTACGCCCTCACCGTGCTGCGCTCGGTGCGCGGCACCTCCGACACCGACTCCTATGTGCCACAACTGTCGGTCACGCTGGCGTTCGTGCTGGTGCTGGCGAGCGTCGGCATGTTCCTTGCCTACATCCACCACATCACCCGCTCGATCCAGGTCAGCGCGATCGTCTCGCAACTGGGCGCGGTGACGATGGACGTGGTCACGCGATACTTCCCC
Organism: Naumannella huperziae; assembly: GCF_054073625.1. Classification (NCBI taxonomy): domain Bacteria; kingdom Bacillati; phylum Actinomycetota; class Actinomycetes; order Propionibacteriales; family Propionibacteriaceae; genus Naumannella; species Naumannella huperziae. Next base: position 1,026,445 of record NZ_JBSXPH010000001.1, read on the forward strand.
GCCGCGGATGGCCCGCGCCCGCCCGAGCCGGACCGGCCCCGGCCCGCCGCCGAGCCGGTCCGGATCGACGCGGTCGAGCACGGCGTCGTGGCCGAGATCTCGCTGCGCCGACTGCGCGACTGGGCGACCGAGCACGACGCGCTCGTCGAGGTGCTGATCCCGATCGGCCAGTTCGTCGCCGAGGGCATGCCGGTGCTGCGGGTCTGGGCGCCCGGCACGGTGCGCGAGGACGTCGAGCCGCTGCGGGTCAGCGTCGTCGTCGAGGAGGACCGCGGTTTCCACCAGGACCCGGCGCTGGGCATCCGCAAGCTGGTCGACATCGGCGAGCGCGCACTGAGCCCGGGCATCAACGATCCCACGACGGCCGTACAGGTCACCGACGAATTGCATCGGATCCTGCGCGCGCTGGTCGTGCGCCGGGACCTGACGAGCGTGGTCGCGGTCGAGGGGACGGTACGCCTGGTGCACCGGCCGCAGCGGATCGCCGAGCTGGTCGCACTCGCACTCGACGAGCTGCTGCACTACGGCAAGGATTCGCCGCAGATCCCGCCGCGGGTGCTGGCGATGCTGCGGGACCTGCAGACCGTCGCCCTGCCCGAACACGCCGAGACACTCCGCGGTTGGGAGCGCATCGCCGACGATGCCGCGCGGCGGCTGGCCAGATCGCCCGGCGGCTGATGATGCCGCGTCGGGTGCTCCGAGTCCTGGCCGGACCGGCCGTGCTGGTGGTGATCATCCTCGTCGTCGGGCCCGAACCGATCATCGAGGCGGTCACCTCGGCCAGCCCGGCCCGGGTGGCCCTCGCGATGATCATCGGCGCGGCGACCACGGCCGCCGTCGCGGCGCGCTGGGTGCTCTGCTGCCGAGCGCTGCGTCTGCCGCTGCGGCTCGGGCAGGCGTACCCGGCCTGCTACCAGGCCCAACTCCTGAACGCGCTGCTCCCCGCGGGCGTCCTCGGCGATGCGGCGCGCGCGGTCGGCCACGGCCGACGGGCCGGCATCGGCCCCGCCGCCCGCGCGGTGTTCTGGGAGCGCGCCAGCGGGCAGCTCACCCTGCTCGCCGTCACCGGGGTTGTCGTGCTGGTCTGGCCGCGGCTGATCAGTCCCGACCGGCCCACCGAGGTGCGGGCAGCCTGCCTGGTGATCATGGTCGCGCTGGCGGCCGCGGGGTTCTGGGTGCGCCGGGAGGGAGCGGCCGCAGCGGCCTGTTCGGCGGGCGGCTGGCGCGGCCGGGTCGGCGTACTCCTCGCCGACGTGCGCACGACGCTGATCTCGCGGACCGGGCTGGCGATGGCTGGGCTGTCACTGATCGCGCTGGCCGGTTATCTGGCGACCTTCCTGGTCGCGGCGAGCGCCATCCCGGCTGCGGGCGGGCGTACCGGACAGTTGATCGCGCTCGGACTGATCACGCTGGTCGCGATGGCCGTGCCGTTCAATGTCGGCGGATTCGGCCCGCGCGAGGCGGGCGCGGCGCTGGCCTTCGCGGCGGCCGGACTCGGCGCGGGCACGGGCGTGGCCGTCGCGGCCCTGTACGGGCTGCTCAGCCTGGCCGCGGCCCTGCCGGGCGCGATCCCGCTGGTGATCAACCTGCTTCGGGGCCGAGCCGCAGATCGTGGCCCATCCGGGTCCGCTTCGCGCGCAGGTACGCCAGATTCTCCGGGTGCCGAAACGTCTGGGTCGGAACCCGCTCGGCGATCGTGATGCCGAACTCGGCGAGCTGGCGGTCCTTGTCGGGGTTGTTGCTGAGCAGCCGGATCGTGTCGACGCCGAGCGCGGCGAGCATCTGCGCGGCGACGGCGAAATCGCGCCCGTCGGCGGGAAGGTCGAGCGCCTCGTTGGCGGCGTAGGTGTCCAGGCCCGCGTCCTGCAGGGCGTACGCGTCGATCTTGTTGTAGAGCCCGATCCCGCGGCCCTCCTGCCGCAGGTAGAGCACGATGCCGCCCTCGGCGCGGACCAGCGCCAGTGCCTCGGCAAGCTGCTCACCGCAGTCGCAACGGTGCGAACCGAAGACATCGCCGGTCAGGCATTCGGAGTGCACCCGGACCAGCGGTACGCCCTCGCCCTGTCGGACCAGGGCGACATGCTCACCCCCGTCGGCCAGCCCGTCGAAGCTGATCAGATCGGCATCCGGCCCGGGCAGTCGGACCCGACGGCGGATCGAAGCGCGCGGCAGTGTCATGCAGACATCCTGCCCCAGCGGGCCCGGCGCCCCCGGGCGAGGGGCCGTCGGCTCCTAGAATGCGGGCGTGGTCGTCGCATTCATGGTGGCCGGTGGCATCGGAGTCGCGGTCCTGGTCTTGTCGCTGGTGCTCGGCGACGTGTTCGACGGGCTGGGTGGCGCGCTGGACGATGTCGGCGGCGACTTCTTCTCCGTCGGCGGGGTCGCGGGCGCGGTGGCGGTGTTCGGCTTCGGCGCGGCGGCGCTGCTGCTGCTCGGGGCACCGACGCCGTGGGCGGTGGTCGGCGGCATCGCGCTCGGGATCGTGCTCGGCGCGGGCGTCGGGTGGCTGACGAACAAGCTCAAGTCCGCCGAGGGCGATACCTCCACCGTGCGCCGGGAATCGATGATCGGCGCGCAGGGCCGGGTGATCGCCGACATCCCCGACGACGGCTTCGGCATCGTCACCGTCACCGTCAACGGCCACCTGACCCGGCTCAATGCCCGGGCGGATGCGGCGCTGCCGAGTGGCACCAACGTGCGGGTCAGTGAGGTTCTGACCGCCACGTCTGCCAAGGTGGTGCCGACCTCGCCCGAGGACCCGCTCGACTGACCTGCCCCGCCGAAGGAGCCCCGCCGTGGATCTGGCCGCCATCATTCCCATTGCCCTGATCGTTCTTGTCGTATTACTGGTGATCATCTTCATCGCGCGGCGCTACCGGGTGGCGGGGCCGAACGAGGCCTACATCGTGACCGGCCGACGTGGCGCCAAGCCGGTGAAGAATCCGGAGACCGGAGAGATCACGACCGACCTGTCCGGGCAGAAGGTCGTGATGGGTGCCGGGGTGTTCGTGATCCCGTTCATCCAGCGGCTGCACATCCTGGACCTGTCCTCGCGGCGGATCATGGTGCAGATCCGTGGTGCCGTGTCGGGCCAGGGCATCAAGCTGAACGTGGACGGCGTGGCCATCGTCAAGGTCGGCGGCAACGAGGACTCGATCCGGGCCGCCGCCCAGCGCTTCCTCGCCCAGCAGGACGAGATCGAGACCTTCACCCAGGAGACGCTGGCCGGCTCGCTGCGCTCCATCGTCGGCTCGCTGACCGTCGAGCAGATCATCCGCGACCGGGCGGCGTTCGCCCAGCGGGTCGCCGACGAGTCCGAGTCGTCCCTGACCGGCCAGGGCCTGGTGCTGGACACCTTCCAGATCCAGGACATCACCGACGACGGCAGCTACCTCGCCGACCTCGGCCGGCCCGAGTCGGCCCGGGTCGGGCAGGTCGCGGCGGTGGCCGAGGCGGCGGCCCGCCAGGAGTCGGAGCAGGCCCGGATCGCCGCCGAGCAGGAGATCGCGGTCGCCGGCCGGACGCTGATGCTGAAGCAGGCCGAGATCAAGTCCGAGACCGACGCCGCGGCCGCACAGGCCGCCGCGGCCGGGCCGCTGGCGCAGGCCGATCGCGACCAGGCGGTGCTGGCCGAGCAGGAGAAGGTGGCCGTGCGGCAGGCGGCACTGAAGGACCGGCAGCTCGACACCGAGGTCCGCAAGCCCGCCGACGCGGAGCGCTACCGGGTGGAGACCGAGGCCGAGGGCCGGCGCAACTCCGAGATCCTGGAGGCCGAGGCGCGCAAGGCGGCGGCCATCGCGGCCGCCGAGGCCGAGGCGGAGAAGGCCCGCCTGACCGGTGAGGGCGACAAGTCCCGGCGCAGCGCGCTCGCCGAGGCCGAGGCCATCGAGGGTGCCCGGCGGGGCGAGGCGGAGAAGGCCCGGCGTACCGCCGAGGCGGATGCGGTCCGCGCCGAGGGCGACGCGCAGGCCGCGGCGATCCTCGCCACCGGCCAGGCGGAGGCCGAGGCGATGAACAAGCGCGCCGACGCGTTCGCCCGGTACAACGAGGCGGCCGTGCTGCAGATGCTGGTCGAGGCCCTGCCGCAGGTGGCGCGCGAGGTGGCCGCGCCGATGCAGAGCATCGACAAGCTGACCGTCGTCTCCACCGACGGCGCCGGCGAGATGCCCAAGCAGGTCACCAACAACGTCGTGCAGACCATGGAGTTGATCAAGAACACCACCGGCGTGGATCTGTCCAAGCTGGTCGCGAAGTACTCCGAGGACGCGGCGTCGACCAGCGCACCGGCCCCGGTCGTGCCGGCGCCGGTGTCACCGGACGACGAGGGCTAGAGCCGGCGCAGGAAGTCCGGGTCGTCGTCCGGGCTGAGTGGCGTGCGTCGGTGCTGGCCGAGGCTGCGGGCGTTCGGCCGCCCGAGCAGCAGCCAGGCGGCAGGGCCGACGACCGGCAACAGCACGATCGCGAAGAACCACAGCCACTTGGGCATCGCCCGCACGGCATCGCGCGGCGCCTGCGCCAGCTCGATCACGCAATAGATGAGCAGCGCCACCGCGATCAGAATCGGCAGATAGCGGATCATCGGCCAAGTGTACGCCGCGGAGCGGGTCCTGGCGGGTCCTGGCGGGTCCGCGGCCGGCGAACCGACCGCCTCCGTTCCCGGCCGGAGAAGCGCGGCGCCCGGACGCGCCGTGGTGGCGCGCCCGGGCGATTCGCGGGGCCGACTCAGTGCGTCGGGAAGCCCAGGCTGATCTGGCTCTCCGAGGGCTCCGGCCAGCGGGTGGTGACGACCTTGCGGCGGGTGTAGAAGTTGAACGACTCGGGCCCGTACATGTGGGTGTCGCCGAACAGCGACTTCTTCCAGCCGCCGAAGGAGTAGGCCCCGATCGGCACCGGGATCGGCACGTTCACGCCGACCATGCCGACCTCGATGTCGAACTCGAACTGCCGCGCGGTCTTGCCGTCGCGAGTGAACACCGCGACCCCGTTGGCGTACTGGTTGGCGTTGATCAGCTCGACCGCCTGGTCGTAGCTGCCGACGCGAACGACCGACAGCACCGGACCGAAGATCTCGTCGTCATAGACCTTCATCCCGGGCTCGACATTGTCGACCAGGCTGACGCCGATGAAGAACCCGTCGCCGTCGAACTGCTTCTCCCGCCCGTCCACCACCACGGTCGCGCCCTCGCCGGCGGCGCCCTCGACGTAACCGGCGACGCGATCGCGCGCGTCGCGGGTGATCAGCGGGCCCATCTCGGACTCGGGATCGGTGCCGTCGCCGATCTTCAGTCCGGGCAGCCGGTCGGCGACCTTGCCGACCAGCTCATCGGCGACGTCGCCGACGGCGACCAGCACCGACACGGCCATGCAGCGCTCGCCGGCGGACCCATAGGCCGCCGAGACGGCCGCGTCGGCCGCCGCATCAAGATCGGCATCCGGCATCACGACCATGTGGTTCTTGGCGCCGCCGAGGGCCTGTACCCGCTTGCCGTTGGCGGCGGAGGTCTCGTAGATGTGCTTGGCGATCGGCGTCGAGCCGACGAAGCTCACTGCATCGATGCCATCGTGGTCCAGGATCGCGTTCACGGTCTCGGCATCGCCGTTGATCACATTCAGTACGCCGGCCGGCAGTCCCGCCTCGGCGAACGCCTGCGCGATCCACAGTGCCGCGGAAGGATCGCGCTCGCTGGGCTTGAGGATCACCGCGTTACCGGCGGCGATCGCCGTGGTGATCATCCACAGCGGCACCATCGCGGGAAAGTTGAACGGTGTGATGCAGGCGACCACGCCGACCGGCTGGCGGGTCTGGTGCACGTCGACGCCGCCGGCGACCTGCTCGGAGTACTCGCCCTTCAGGTGGTGCATCAGCCCCGCGCAGAACTCGACGTTCTCCAGCCCGCGCGCCACCTCGCCGGCCGCGTCGCTGACCACCTTGCCGTGCTCGCTGGTGATGATCCGGGCCAGCTCATCGGTCCGCTCGGTGACGATCTGGCGCAACCGGAACATCACGCCGGCTCGCTTCGCGAGCGGGGTGGTACGCCACTCGCGCTGCGCCTTGCGGGCGATGTCGACGGCATTGTCGAGCTCGGCGCCGGAGGCGAGCGCCACCTCGCCGCTCTGCTCGCCCGTCGCCGGGTTGTAGACGGGGCCGGTCTTCTCGCCACCGTCGACCACCTGGCCGTCGACGAAGTGTCCGATGCGCTTCACTGCTGCTCCTTGTCGGTCTGTGGCAGGCCGGGTGCCTGCGGGTCGATGTTGCGGATGATCACGCTGCAGTCGAGATCGGCATCGCCGTCGTCGATCACCTGCTGCAGTTGGCCGGCGACCAGCTCGGCGGCCGGCAGGCGTACCCCCACCTGCTCGGCTCCGGACAGCGCCAGGCCGACGTCCTTGCGGGCCAGGTCGGTGCGGAAGGTCGCGGCGAAGGAGTTGTTGGCGGCAGCGGTGTCGATCACGCCGGGCACCGGATACCAGGTCTGCAGGGCCCAGGAGTTGCCCGAGGAGACCTTCGCGATGTCGTGGAAGACCTTCGCGTCCAACCCGAGCTTGCGCGCCAGCACGGCACCCTCGGCGCATGCCTGCAGGCAGATGAACAGCATCATGTTGTTGCAGATCTTGGCGGCCTGGCCCGACGTCGCGCCGCCGGTCGGGATGATGTTGCCGCTCATCGGCTCGATGATCGACTTCGCCGCCTCGACGGCATCCTCGGCGCCGCCGACCATGAAGGTCAGGGTGCCCGCGGCGGCGCCGCTGATGCCGCCGGAGACGGGTGCGTCGACGAACCGGAAACCCTTCTCGGCGGCCGCATCGTGCAGATCCTGCGCGGTCTGCACGTCGATGGTGGAGGAATCGATCAACAGGGTCGACGGATCGGCGTGTTCCAGGATGCCGCCCTCGCCGAGATAGGCCTCCCGGGCATGATCACCCTTGGGGACCATGGTCACGACCGCGTCCGCGCGCTCGACCGCCTCGGCGATCGAGCCGACCACGTTCACCCCGTCTGCCGCGGCCGCCTCGGCGATCTGTGGCACCACGTCGAAGCCGCGTACCTCATTGCCCGCCCGGACCTGATTGGCGGCCATCGGCCGGCCCATGTTGCCGAGCCCGATGAAGGCGATCACTGCCATGCGCTTCCTCCTCGTCGAGATGCCGTCAGGCTAGGCTCGCGACCCCGGCGAGGCAATGCACACAGAGCCCGAAACTTTGCACCTGCGCCGTGCGTCTGTGCACAATCGCGGGCATGGCCCCGACCGGCGGAAGCAACCCGAATGCCGACGATCTGCTCGTCCTGCTCGCCGTGGCCCGGCTGGGACGGTTCACGGCGGCGGCCGACGTGCTCGGCGTGAACCATACGACGGTGTCGCGGCGGATCGCCGTCCTCGAACGAGCCGTCGGGGGGCGCGTCCTGGTGCAGACGCCGGGCGGCTGGGAGTTGTCCGACCTCGGCCGGCGGGTGCTGCCGGTCGCGGAGGAGATCGAGCGGGCGATGCAGTCGCTGGCCGTCGCCGCGGGCGGTGCGGAGGAGGTACGCGGCACCGTGCGCGTCGCCTCGCCGGACGGATTCAGCATTCACGTCGTGGTGCCGGCGGCGGCGGCGCTGCACCGCGAACACCCCGGGATCGACTGCGAGCTGATCGCCGCCACCCAGCGGCTGCGGCACCATCGCAGCGGCGTCGACATCGAGATCGTGGTCGGCGAACCGCCCGTGCACAAGGCGATCGCGGTCCGCCTGGGCCAGTACGCGCTTGCCCTCTATGCCACCGAGGAGTACTTGGCGCGGGCCGGCGTACCCGAGTCCGTCGGCGATCTTGCCCGGCACACGCTCGTCTACTACATCGAGTCGGCGCTGCAGGTCGACGATCTGGACATGGCCACCCGGGGCCTGCCCGCCCCCGCGGGCTCGCTGGCCTCGACCTCGGTCTTCGCGCACGTCGAGACCACGCTCGCCTCCGGAGGCATCGGCCTGTTGCCGGACTACATGGCGGCGATGCATCCGCGGTTGCGCCGCGTGGTGCCCGGCTTCGAGCACCCGCTGTCCTACTGGGCGGTGCTGCGTGAGGAGGCACTGCGCAGCCGCCCGGTGCACCTGATGCTGAACCAGATCCGGCGCCAGGGCGCCCGGACCGTCAGTCCCGACGCGCAGCCTCCCGCTCGGTGAGTTCGCGGTAGTCGTCGTCGATCTTGGTCAGTGAGATTCCCTTGGTCTCCGGGGCGATCAGTACGCCGATCATGGTGATCACGCAGCAGATCACGATGTAGATCGCGATCGGCAGCGAGCTGTTGTACGTGCGGAGCAGGGTGACCGCGATGATCGGCGCCAGCGAGCCGGCGAAGATCGACGTGACCTGGTAGCCGATCGACACGCCGGAGTAGCGCATCCGGGTCGGGAACTGCTCGGCCATGATCGCCGGCTGGCCGGCATACATCAACCCGTGTGCGATCAGGCCCAGCACCAACGCCAGCAGGATCGACCACGCCTGACCCGTGTCGAACAACCGGAAGGCATAGAACCCCCAGGCGGCCGCGAGCACGACGCCGATCGCATAGACCGGTCGACGCCCGACGCGGTCGCCGAGCCAGCCCCAGATCGGCACGGTGAAGAAGTGGATCAGGTGGGCGATCGCCAACAGGCCGAGGATCTCGGTGGTGTTGATGCCGACCGTCTGGCTCAGATAGGTGATCGAGAAGGTGACCACGATGTAGTAGAAGACGTTCTCCGCGACGCGCAACATCATCGCGGTGAGCACGCCCTTCGGGTAGCGGGTCAGGACCTCGCCGAGGCCGAAGCTCTGGTGGGCCTTGGCCTCGCCCTCGGCCTGCGCCTGCTGGAAGATCGGCGCATCGCTGACCCTGGTGCGGATGTAGTAGCCGACGACCACGATCACCGCGGACAGGAAGAACGCGATCCGCCAGCCCCAGGCCAGGAAGTCCGCCTCCGGCATGGCATTGGACAACACCAGCAGCACCAGCGTGGCGAGCAGGTTTCCGGCGGGTACGCCGGACTGGGGGAAGCTGGACCAGAAACCGCGGGACTTGTTGGGCGAGTGCTCGGCGACCAGCAGCACCGCGCCGCCCCATTCGCCGCCGACGGCAAAGCCCTGGGCGAAGCGCAGCAGCACCAAGATCACGGGGGCGGCGTACCCGATCATGGAGAACGGCGGGATCAGGCCCATGGCGAAGGTCGAGACGCCGACCAGGATGATGCTCACCTGCAGCAGGTGCTTGCGGCCGTACTTGTCACCGAAGTGCCCGAAGACGATGCCGCCCAGCGGCCGGGCGACGAAGCCCACGGCATAGGTGACGAAGGCGGCGATGATGCCGTCCAGTGGGTTGCCCGTCTTGGGGAAGAACAGCGGGCCGAAGACCAGGCTGGCGGCGGTGGCGTAGAGGAAGAACTCGTACCACTCGACGACGGTGCCGGCCATCGAGGCGGCGACCACCGGGCGCAGCCGCTCGCGGACCGTGCGCGGCGACTCGTTGCCCGGATCGGGGTTCACCGGCGGATCGGCCGGGGCGGCGTGCGACATGGAGCGACTCCTCGTCTTCGTTGACTCCCCGCGAGTATGGACCTCCGCGGGCGGGCGCGGCAATGAAACCGGCCGCCCCGACCTGTGCAATCACGCAGATACGGGTGCGGTGACCTGCACACGCTCGGGGCGCGTGTAGACGTTCATCCGCCGGCCGCGGACGAACCCGGCGAGCGTCATGCCGACCCGCCCGGCGAACTCGACGGCCAACGAGGACGGCGCGGAAACGGCCACCAACAAGGGGATTCCGGCCATCGCGGCCTTCTGGGCGAGCTCGAACGAGGCGCGCCCGGAGACGACCAGGGCCGTCTGGGACAGCGGCAGCCGGTCCTGCAGAACCGCCCAGCCGATCACCTTGTCCACGGCATTGTGTCGGCCGACGTCCTCGCGTACCACCAGCGCCTCCCCGGTGGCGTCGAACAGCCCGGCCGCGTGCAGGCCGCCCGTCTTGTCGAAGGCCCCCTGCTGCTCCCGCAGCCGGTCGGGGAGTTGCGCGATCAACTCGGCGGGCCAGCGGGACGCGTCGGCGCCGGGGTCGTGGCGCAACTGGGTGGTGATCGCGTCGATGCTGGCCTTGCCGCAGATCCCGCAGGACGAGGTGGTGTAGAAATTGCGGCCCTCGGGCAGGACGATTCCGGGCGCCGCCACGACGTCGATGATGTTGTAGGTGTTCTCGCCCTCGACCGATCCGGCGCAGTAGCGCGCGTTGATCACATCGGTGCGGCCGCCGATGATGCCCTCGGTGAGCAGGAAGCCGTGGGCGAGCTCGATGTCGTGGCCGGGGGTACGCATGGTCACCGCCAGCGAGGTCCCGTCGACCCGCAACTCCATCGGCTCCTCGGCGATCAGCGTGTCCACGCGGTGCTTCTCGACCGGGTCGGCGGCAAGGTCGATCGTGGTGATCCGGCGTCGCGAGGTCAGCCTGCCCATGCCGGCCAGCCTACGCCGGGCCGGCGGACTTGCCAGAGCGCGCGCGGCGGGGGAGGGTGCGGCCATGCTGCCCGCCGGAGCCCCTGCGCCGGGGGAGGTTCGCGCCCTGGTGCTGACCGGTGGGGCCTCGCGGCGGATGGGGCGGCACAAGCCGGCGATCGCGGTGGACGGGGTGCCGATGGTCGCCCGGGTGCTGGCGGCCGCCGCGGCGTACCGGCCGGTCGTGGTGGGGAGTGCGGACGGCGTACCCGCGGGTGTGCCGGTGATCGCGGACGGTACGCCGGGAGCGGGGCCGGTCGCCGCGATCGCCACCGGTCTTTGCACCGTCGCCGCCGCCACCCGGGTGCTGCTGCTGGCCGCCGATCTGCCGCGGCTGACCGCCGCCCACCTGGCCGCCCTGGCCCGGGCCGGGGGCGACTGCGCGGTTACGGTGCGCGACGGTCGGGCGCAGTGGTTGTGCGCGGCGTGGTCGGCGGCACTGCTGGCCGACCGGCTGGCGGCCGAACCGGCGCGCGGGCGGTCGATGCGCTCGCTCTACGCCGGGCTGGTGCCGGTCGAGGTGCCCGATCCGGCCGGCGCATCGGTCGATGTGGACACCCCGGCGGACCTGTCGGCGCTCTGAGCCCGCGCCAGGTCGAGGAACCGGCCGATCGTCCTTCGCCACAGGGCGCGCAACTCGGCATCGCGACGCTCGGCCTCGGCCAGCACGGCGTCCGGGTCGAATCCCCACTCGCGCAGCTTGTCCGGGTCCCACTGCCGGACGCGGGCGGCCGCGACCTCCGGGTGGAACTGCACGCCCCAGACGCGATCGCCGAGCCGCAGCACCTGGTTGGCGCAGCGCTCGCTGCTGGCCAGCAGCACGGCGCCGGGCGGTAGGTCGGTGATCTGGTCGCGATGGCTCTCGATGGCGGGGAAGGAACTCGGCAGCTCGCCGAACACCGGGTCGTCGGCGGCCGCGGGCAGCAGTTCGAGATCGACGACCCCCTTCTCCGGCAGGCCGTGCTTCGCCGCGACCGTGCCGCCGAAGGTATGGGTGATCATCTGCGCGCCGAGGCAGATGCCGAGCACCGGTTCCCGCGCCCGGCCGGCGGTGGCGCGCAGCAGCGCGCGCTCAGCCGGGAGCCACGGCCGTTCGGCGTCGTCGTCGGGGAGCATGCCGCCGCCGAGGATGATCAGGGCCAGATGGCCGGAGGCGTCGGCGGGCAGCGGGTCGCCGTCCCAGGCCTGGATCACGACCGGCCGCAGACCCGCCTCGGCGATCCAGTCGAGCAGCATCGCCGGCCCGGAGTCGGGATCGTTCTCGATGACCAGGACGGTGTCGGGGTCGCTGGTGGTGCTCATGTGACCAGCCAACCAGATCGCGCGTGCCACACCGGGCATCGACCGCCTGCCGGGAGTGGGGAAGCCGCTGGGGAGTCGGTGAATCCGCGGGCTTGGTCCGCAGGCGCGGGCCCAGTCGGCAGACGCGGGCTCGGTCGGCATCCAGGGGCCCAATCGGCAGGCGCGGGCGGTGCGACGTTCGCGGGTGCCGGTTCGGTTCGCGGGTGTGGGGGAGTCGGTGGATCCGCGGGCTCAGTCGGCAGACGCGGGCTCGGTCGGCAGACGCGGGCTCGGTCGGCAGATGCGGGCTCGGTTGGCAGGCGCGGGCCCAATCGGCCGGGGGGCCTACCCGAGCGCGAGCCCGATCAGCATCCCCACCGCGCAGGCCAGCTCGGCGAGGCCGGTCAGCTTGAGCACACCGATCAGGGGCCGGCCGGTGGCACCGGCCAGCACGGTACGCACCGCGGGCGCGGCCACCGGGACGAAGAGCAGCGCCAGCAGCGCCCACCAAGTACTCGTCGCGGCGAGCGCGATGCATGCGGCGGCCGCGGCGGCGAGCAGCACCAGGTAGCCGGCCCGGGACCGTCGGTCTCCGAGTCGGACGGCCAGGGTCTTCTTGCCGACGGCGGCATCCCCGGCGATGTCGCGCAGGTTGTTCGCCATCAAGATCGCGCAGGCGAGCAGCCCGATCGCCAGCGAGGCGAGCAGCGCGTGGCCCCACGCGGCGCCCGGCCCGAAGCCGGTCTGCACCAGCGCGGTGCCGGCGGTCGCCACCAACCCGAAGAAGATCAACACGAAGACCTCGCCGAGACCGGCGTACCCGTACGGACGCTTGCCGCCGGTGTAGTACCAGGCCGCGAGGATCGCCGCGATGCCGACGCCGATCAGCCACCACTGCCCGGTCAGCGCGGTGATCGCCAGCCCCGCGATCGCGGCCGCGCCGAAGCAGCCGAAGGCCGCGGCCTTCACCGTCGCCGGCGCGACCGTGCCCGAGCCGACCAGCCGCAGCGGCCCGACGCGATCGGCATCGGTGCCGCGGATGCCGTCGGAATAGTCGTTGGCGAAGTTCACCCCGACCTGCAGCGCCAGCGCGACGATCAGGCACAACACCGCAAGCAGCGGCGCGAAGGCGCGGTGGAAGATCGCCACGCCGGATCCCGCCAGGACCGGCGAGACCGCCGCCGGGAGGGTACGCAGCCGCGCGCCCTCCAGCCACTGTGCCGTGCTCGCGCTCACCGGCGCTCCTCCTCGATCTCGTCCCATTCGTTGATCAACTTCTGCCGGTCGGGCTTGCCGCTGGCCAGCAGCGGCACCTCCGCCACCCGCGCCAGCGCTCGGGGCAGGGCCGCGGCCGACAGGATGCCCGACAGCCGGTCGCGCAGCTCGGTCAGGTCGAGCGGCGAGGTGGTGGCGAGCGCGACCCGCGTACCCCACTCCGGATCCGGTACGCCAACGACCACGCCGCTCACCCCGATCCCCTCCACGGCCCGCTGCACCTCGGCAAGATCGACATTCACCCCGCCGGAGATGATCACCTCATCGACCCGCCCCCGCACCCGCAGCCGCCCATTCTCGAAGACCCCGCGATCGCTGGTCCGGAAGCGATCGCCGGCCAGCACCTGGTCGGTCAGGTCGGGCCGCAGCCGGTACCCGGCGAAGATCATCGGCCCGGCCAGCTCGATCCTTCCCGCCTCGCCGAGCCGCACGTCCACCCCGTCCAGCGGCACCCCGTCGTAGACGCAGCCGCCGCAGGTCTCCGACATGCCGTAGGTGGTGATCACCGCAACCCCGGCCTCGCGCAGCCCGGCCAGCAGCTCCGGCGCCGCCGCCGCGCCGCCGAGCAGCACCGCGTCGAACTCCGCCAGCCGCGCCAACAGCGCCGGGTCGCCCAGCGCTCGCCGCGCCTGCGTCGGCACCAGCGACAGGTAGTTGCGGCCCGGCCGCACCGCCAGCCCGGCAAGATCACCGGGCCACGGCACCGGCCCGCTCCCGGCCAGCAGCGCCCGCGCCACCACCATCGCGCCGGCGACATAGTGGGCGGGTAGCGCCAGATGCCAGCTGCCCGGGCCGCCCAGCCGGGCCTGCGTCGCGGCCGCGCTCGCGGCGATGGCGGCGGCGGGCAGGCGCACCCCCTTCGGCGCCCCGGTGGAGCCCGAGGTCGCGACCACGAGCGTGCCGGGCAGTTCGGGCTCGTCGGGTCGCAGCGCCGCCACCGCCCGCGCGGACTCGGCCGGGTCGGCCGGTAGCGGCAACATCGCGGGTCCGCCGTCGAGGGTGCGGCGAAGCGCCGCCGCGAATGCGGCCACGTCCGCGGCGTCGACCACTTCCAGCACCCGGACACTGTAGGGGCGCTAGGTTGGCTCGGTGCCCGCACGCCCCGCCGCGAGCGCCGCCATCGCCTGGCGGCTGCCGATGCGTACCCGCTTCCGCGGGCTCACCGAGCGCACCGGCATGCTCGTGCCCGGGCCGGCGGGCTGGGCGGAGTGGAGCCCGTTCGCCGACTACACGGGTGCGGAGCTGGTGCCGTGGCTGCGTGCCGCGGACGAGGCGCGCACGCTCGGCTTTCCCGAGCCGGTACGCCGCCGCGTACCCGTCAATGCGACCGTGCCCGCCGTCGATCCCGGGCGCGCGCACGCGATCGCCGCGCGGTCCGGCTGCGGCACCGCGAAGGTCAAGGTGGCCGAGCCCGGCCAGCGCCTCGCCGACGACCTCGCCCGGGTGGAGGCGGTACGCGACGCGCTCGGCCCCGGCGGCCGCGTGCGCATCGACGCCAACGGCGCCTGGTCGGTGGACGAGGCGATCACCGCGCTCGGAGCTCTCGCCCGCCTCGGCCTGGAGTACGCCGAGCAGCCGTGCGCCAGCACCGAGGACCTGGCCGAGTTGCGCCGGGCGCTGGCCCGCCGCGGGATCGACGTGCCCATCGCGGCCGATGAGTCCATCCGGCGCAGCGGCGATCCCGAGCGGGTGGTGGCGCTGGGGGCCGCCGACATCGCCGTGCTGAAGGTCCAGCCGCTCGGCGGGGTCCGCGCCTGCCTGGCGCTGGCCGATCGGCTCGGGCTGCCGGTGGTGGTCTCCAGCGCGCTGGAGACCTCGATCGGCCTGGCCGCCGGGCTGGCACTGGCCGCGGCGCTGCCCGAACTGCCGTATGCCTGCGGGCTGAACACCGGGCCCCTGCTCGACGGCGATCTGGTCGCCGAGCCGCTGCGCGCCGTCGATGGCGAGATCGCCGTGCCGGCCGCGCCGCCGGCCCCCGATCCCGAACTGCTCGCCGCCGCGGCCGACGGCGCCCCGGCCGCCCACTGGGCCGACCGGTTGGCCGCGACGCGCGCCCTGGCCGAACACGAGTACGCCCGATGACCGCGATGGACCTCGCCCGCGTGGTGATCGCGGAACTGGTCGCGGGTGGCGTGGCCGATGTCGTGGTGGCCCCGGGCTCGCGCAATGCCCCGCTCGGCTTCGCCGCCTGGCAGGCCGCCGAGCGCGGGGAGCTCGCCCTGCACGTGCGGATCGACGAGCGGGACGCCGGCTTCACCGCGCTCGGTCTGGCCATCGGCGGCGGCCGACCGGTGGCGGTGATCACCACCTCTGGTACCGCCGTCGCCAATCTGCATCCCGCCGTGCTGGAGGCCGCCCACGGCCGCCGCCCGCTGATCGTGATCAGCGCCGACCGGCCCGGCTATCTGATCGGCTCCGGCGCCAACCAGACCACCGACCAGCGTGGCATCTTCGCCCCGGCGGTACGCGACGACGCCCAGCTCGCCGACGCCGATGATCAACCGGGGCACTGGCGATTCGCGGTACGCCGACTGCTGGCCGCGGCGACCGGGCTGCGCGACCGCCGGCCCGGGCCGGTGCACCTCAATGTCGCGCTCCGCCCGCCGCTGGTGCCCGGCCCGGCCGACCGCGAGCTCGCCCCCGGGCAGCCCTTCCGCGCCGAGCCCGCGCCCGCGCCGGATCCCGTGCGGCTGCCCGCCGCACCGCGCACGGTCGTGCTGGCCGGCGACGCCGATCCCGCGGTCGGCGCCGCGGCCCGTGCGCTGGCCGAGGCGGCGGGGCTGCCGTTGCTCGCGGAGCCGTCGTCCAATGCGCGCGCCGGCGGGTCCGCGATCGGCGCCTATCGGCTGCTGCTGGACCGCTTCGCCGACCGGATCGAGCGGGTGATCGGCTTCGGCCATCCGACGCTGTCCCGTCCGGTGTCTCGGCTGCTCGCCCGCGAGGACGTCGAGCTGATCATGGTCAGCCCGACGGCGGACTGGATCGATCCGGGGCTGGCGGCCGACCGGGTCGTCGACGCGGTGATCGTCGACGGTCGTGGCGACCCCGGCTGGCTGGTCGACTGGCGCACCGCCGATGCCGAGCTGGGCGCGGCGCTCGTCGACGCCCTGGACCGCGCCGGCGCGATCACCGGCCCGGCGCTCGGCGCCGCGGTCTGGTCGGCGTTGTCCGGGGTGACGGCACGCGGCGACGTGCTGGTGCTCGGCTCATCCAATCCGGTGCGCGATGTCGATCTTGCTCCGATTGGCGAACAGGCGCCGGTGACGTTTGCCAACCGGGGGCTGGCCGGCATCGACGGCACCGTCGCCACCGCCGCCGGGATCGCCCTCGGCGCCGGCCGGCCCGTCCAGCTCCTGGTCGGCGACCTGACCTTCCTGCATGACGTGAACGGACTCCTGCTCGGCCCGGACGAACCGCGCCCGGACCTGCGGATCATCGTCGCCAATGACGACGGCGGTTCGATCTTCGCGACCCTGGAGCAGGGCGCGCCCGAACACGCGGGCGCCTTCGAGCGGATCTTCGGCACCCCGCACGGGACGGACCTGGCCGCGCTCGCCGCGGCGTACCGCGTGCCCTACCAGCGAATCGACGATCTTTCGGTGCTGGGCAAGCAGCTCGCTCGCGCGCCGCGGGGCATCGAGATGATCGAGGTCCCCCTCGATCGGACCGGCCGGCGCGAGCTGGATCAGCGGCTGCGATCCCTCGGGCGCGGCGAGTCGCCCGGCTGAGCCGGGCCGTCCGGGTGCCGCGGCCTGATCATGGTCGCCAGCAACAGCAGGCACCCGGCGACGGCGATCGCGATCCCGCCGAACAAGAAGACCTGGCCGGCCGGCCCGGTCAGCCACTTTCCGAGGATCGTCGCCAGCGCCGCGCCCAGCGCGATCAGCCCGAGCGCGCCGAACAGCCGCAGCGGATAGGTGTCCCTCACGCCGACCACGGTAGCGCCCCGATGATCATTGCTGCTCGCGCAGCCAGCGGCGCAATTGCCAGGTCGCGGTCACATCGTCCTCGTTGTAGGCCAGCACCCGGGCCCGGGCCGCGGCTCGTTCGGCCGGATCGACGGCATGCACCGCCTCGTCGAACCAGGTCAGCGAATTCAGCCCGCCCGGATCCTCGTCGCGCCAGGTGAACCCGGCACCGCGCGTCGCGACCGTCTTCAACCCGAGTCCGTGGGCGCCGAAGTAGTGATCGGCCACCACCCGGTACAGATCGCAGAATCCCTCGCGCGCGAACTCCAGCGCCCAGGCCAGCTCCGGATCGCCGGCGGCGGCGAGCCGGCGGAGCTGGACCACCTCGTAGTCGGAATAGTGATAGACCCGGACGGTACGCCCGGACGCCACCAGTTGCCGCAGCCAGCGGATCGCCCGCACCGCCAGCGCTCGCTCGCCGCGCGCGTCCAGCTCCCACCAGGCGGAGAACTCGACGAACTCCGGCGGGCTGCCCGCGGCGACGTCGTGCACCCGGAAACCCCACAGGTACACGCGTTCGGAGCGCGACGTCTCGATGTCGAGGTCGATCTCGACGTCGGCCGCGGGCACCTCGATCGGGCCGCTGGTCAGCCGCTCGAGGGCGACGTCGCGGGCGAGCAGGTCGGCCCGCCGGGCGGCCAGTTCGAGCCGCCGTTCGGCACCCGGACGGTGCCGCACCAGCGGCAGGTAGTCGATCTTGAGCCGGTCCAGATCTGCCCCGACCAGGTCATGCACGGTCTCGACGCCGAGGCCGCGCAGCGCCGAGATCTCGCGGATGTCCAGCGGGCTCTTGTCGATCCGTAGCGAAAGATCATCATCGTCGAGCTGCCC
This sequence comes from Naumannella huperziae, assembly GCF_054073625.1. Lineage (NCBI taxonomy): Bacteria > Bacillati > Actinomycetota > Actinomycetes > Propionibacteriales > Propionibacteriaceae > Naumannella > Naumannella huperziae. The sequence goes on from NZ_JBSXPH010000001.1 coordinate 1,044,293, forward strand.
GCGGCAGTTCTCCCACCAGACGCAGTGATCGCATTCGCGGATCCGGATCGGCCGAACCAGTGGTGCCGGGTCCTGCGGGCCGCCGGTACGCCGCAGCGCGACCTTGGCCACCTTGACCCGGAACCGGAACTCGTGGTCATAGCGCTCCAGCGGCGAGCGCAGCCGCCAACCCGTCGGGCTGGACGCCGAATAGGTGCGCAGGAAGGCCTGGCCCAGGTCGATCCAGGTGACGCGGCGATCGGTGCCGATCAGCGCCGCCCGGGGCGGCCCGCCGGCCGCCCAGCCGGCGGCCTGCAGCATCCGCCAGTGGTGGGCGGCCTGCAGCAGCAGGCCCTCGTTGCGGGTTCGCCATGATCGTTCCGGATCGCCGCGGCTGGCCGAGAACTCCGGTCGGGTGAGCGCGGCGATCCTGATCACCGCGCCCTCGGCGGCCTCGCTGGGCCGGGACTGACGGCGGCGCTCGGTGAGTTTGCCGAACCGGGTCAGCACCGGGAAGTAGCCCGCCGTGCCGTCGGCCCGGTTCGGGCCGCGCAGCAGCGCCGCCGGCCGGCCCGTGCGGCGGCCGAGGCCATCGACCGGCGGGCTGCCGGCGATGATCAATGAAAGCCCCAGCGCGATCGCGTCGGCCGTGCGGGCGGTGCGCTCGGTGGGCGAGTCGATCCCGCGCAGGTCGATGGTCGCCGGCACCGCGTCGGCCAACGCATCGAGCATCTGGCGCGCATGCTCGGCGCCGCCGGCGAACACCTCGGGCAGCGACTCGTCGCCGGCCGGCTGCGGCGGCACGGTGGCGTCGAAACGATTGTGGGTCTTCACCGCGCACGAGCGCGCGGCGTAGGAGTCGAGCAGGAACCCAGCGCTCATCTCGCCGTGGCGCGGTGCAGGGCGACGATGCCGCCCGAGAGGTTGTTCCAGGCGACCTCGCCCCACCCCGCCCCCGCGATCAGGTCGGCGAGCCCGCGCTGGTCCGGCCAGGCCCGGATCGACTCGGCCAGGTAGACGTAGGCGTCGGGATTGGAGGAGGTGGCCCGGGCGATGGCTGGCAGGGCGGCGAGCAGATAGCCGGTGTAGGCCTCTCGGAACGGCCCCCAGGTCGGCGTCGAGAACTCACAGACCACCAGCCGCCCGCCCGGGCGGGTCACGCGCCGCAGCTCGCGCAGCGCCGCCGAGGTGTCCTCGACATTGCGCAGCCCGAACGACATCGTGACGGCATCGAAGGCGTCGTCGGCGAAGGGCAGGGCCAGCGCGTCGGCGGCCACGAACGGCAGATCGGGCTGGCGGCCCTTCCCGGCCCGCAACATGCCGAGCGACAGGTCTGCCGGTACGCCCACCGCCCCGGCGTCGGCGAGCGGGCGCGTCGAGGTGCCGGTGCCCGCGGCCAGATCGAGGATCCGCATGCCCGGCCGCGGGTCGACGGCGCGCACGGTCGCCGCCCGCCAGGTGGGCGCCAGCCCGAGCGACAACACATCGTTGGTCAGGTCATAGCGGTCGGCGACGCGGTCGAACATGGCCGCGACCTCGCCGCGGCGCTTGGTCAGGGAGGCGCGATAACCGGTCTGCATCACCGCCCCATCTTCGCAGAACGACCCGACAGCCAGCGATGGACGACGGCGCCGCCGCCCGAGTCGGTGAATCGGCCCGGACGCGGCACAATCGCCCTCATGGCCAAACGCGACTCGCGCCCCGTGCTCGAGGTGAAGAAGCTCACCCGCAGGTACGGACCCGTCACCATCGTGGACAACTTCAATCTCGCCGTGCGACCCGGCGAGGCCGTCGCACTGACGGGCCGCAACGGCGCGGGCAAGTCGACGGTGCTGCGCTGCCTGGTCGGCGCCGACAGCGCCGACGAGGGCAGCGTCGAACTGGACGGGACGCGGGTCAGCGAGACCGACCCACGGATCCGGCGTGATCTTGCCGTGGTGATCGACGACCTGGACTTCTTTCCCGACCTCAGCGTCGTCGAGCACCTCGACCTGTTGGCCCGCGCCCACGGCGTCGACGATGCCGACGAGTTGGTCGACGCCGTGCTGCACGAGGTGCAGCTCGTCGGCCAGTCGGGTCAGTTGCCCGGCACGCTCTCCTCGGGCCAGCGCCGGCGTCTCGCCCTGGCCACGGCCTTCGTCCGGCCGGCCCGGCTGCTGGTCCTGGACGAGCCGGAGCAGCGCCTCGACGTCGAGGGCGTGGCCTGGCTGGCCGAACGCCTGAAGGCCGACCGGGAGGCCGGAGTGGCGATCGTGATGGCCACCCACGACCCGGTGCTCAGCGAGCACGTTGCCACCCGCACCGTCGAGCTCGGCGGGCCGCGCGGATGAGCATGAAGATCACCACCTCGCCGCCCGGGCGCGGCCTGGAACGCGAGCTGCGCGACCAGATCCGCGAATGGCGCCAGGGACGCGCCACCAAGAAGCTGTCCGAGGCGCTCTCCGATGCCTACGTATTGATCTTCGCGGTCGTGGTGATCGGCGCCATGTTGATCAACGTGCTGCTGACCGCCCAGGTGACGGCGAGCCAATGCGCCGAGGGCTCCTGCCTGGCCGCGCGCACCCTGTTGCCGGTGGCCACCTGGGCGGGCGTGGTGGCGATCGCGATCGCGGTCGCGCGGCTCTTCGGGCCGGTGGTCGCCTCGACCGCCGAAGGTTTCTGGTTGATGGACGCGCCGGTCGATCGCGGCCGCCTGCTCACCGGCCGGTTGGCGGGAGTGCTCGCGGCGGCGACCGGCATCGGGGCAGCGGCGGGCGCGCTGATCACCCTGCTCACCGGCACCCAACCCGCGGGCGTGATCGCCTGGGCCCTGGCGAGCGGGCTCGCCGCCGCCGCGCTGACCGCCTTCGCCGCGGCCGAGCAGGGGGCCGAGCGGACCATCTTCGTCCGGCTCGCCGAGGTGGCGTTCGGGCTGTCCGCACTCGCGGCAATCCTTCTGGTGGTGGCGATCGCCGCCGACTGGGTACGCCTGGCGATCGCACCCGCCGTGGAGGTGCAACTCGCGTTCGTGATCGCGGCCGCCTCCTTGCTGGTGTTGATCATCTCCGCGGTGCTGGCGCGGGCCCGGCTGACGGCGATCCGCCGGGTCCGGTTGACCAGCGGCGGTGCCTTGGTGAAGGGCCTGTCGGGCTCGTTGTTCGCGCTCGACTTCGGCCTCGCCCACGACATCCTGACCGAGCAGCGGGCCAAGGAACGCGGCCACGTCCGGCCGACCCGCGGCCGCGGCCAGGGCCCGTCCGCCCTGGTCTGGCGCGATCTGCAGCGGCTGCTGCGCCGGCCGCAGGTGCTGATCGGTCCCGTGGTGGCCGTCGTCGTGCCCTATGCGGCCGCCGCGCTCGGCCTGGGCACCGTCGCCTCGCCCCTCACCGCGATCGCCCTGTTCTGGGCGCTGGTGCCGATGCTCGGCGGCCTGCGGGTCCTCTCGCGAAGTCCCGGGATCGCCCGGGCGCTGCCCTTCGCCGGCTCCCGGATCCGGATCGCGCAGGTGCTCGTGCCCGCGGTGGTCGCGATCGTGTACGCCGTGGCCACCGTTCCCGCCTATGTCGGCCTCGGCGCGGGCGGGCGCCCGTTGCTGGAGGCGGTCGAGGTGGCCGTGATCACCGCCGCGGCTGGCCTGTTGGCGGCCGTCCGCTGGATCACCGCGAAGCCCGCCAACTATCAGGCTCCCGCGGTGGCGAGCCCGATCGGCTCGCTGCCGACCGGCATGATCGGCAACCTGGTCCGAGGCTTCGAGGTGGCGTTCCTGATCACCATTCCGCTGGTCTTCGGGCTGCCGATGGTGATCTCGCTACTGATCGCGGTGATCACCGCGATCGTCCTGTTCGGGGGCGGGGTGAACATGGAGGAGTTGCAGCGCCAGCAGGCCGAACAGCGGCGCCGGATGGATGCCGAGCGGCGCTGAGTCAGGCGTCCCGCACCGGTGCAGCGGCCGCGGGGCCCCGACGCCTCGGGGGACAACGTGGGGCTCATCGGGCCGGGCAACACCGATGCGGGACGTGTTCCAGTCTGCACCGAGGCGGCCGGTCACGTTTGACCTTTCGCGACATTGCTTTGACCGTCGGCGACAACCTCGGCCCGCGGGCCGGCCGCGGCGTATCGGTGTGCGGCGATCAGAACTATCGTCGTCATTCATGCGGGGGCGACGATGGCCACCATGATCCGCGCGGCAGCGCTGCGCGGGCTGCCTGCGCTGGTCGATGAGTTGGGCGCCGACGGCGCTGCTCTCGCGCGCCGCCACGGCGTACCGCCGGAGTTGCTCGAGGTCGCCGGACCGCCGACCCACGGCTCGGAACTGATCCGGGCCGACGATGCGGCGGCACTGATCGAGGCCGGGGCCGAGGCCACCGGCCGCTCCGATTTCGGTCTGACGCTCGCCGAGCGGCACGGACCGGAGATGCTCGGGCCGCTGGCGCTGGTGCTGGAGAACTCCTCGACCCTGGACGAGGCGCTCGAGCTGGCCTCGCGCTACCTGTTCATCCATTCACCGGCGATCCGGGTCTTCCTGGTCGCCGACCACGACGAGGGATCCGCCGTCGCGGGTCTGCGCTACGAGAGCGAGCGGGCGGGCCCACAGGGCTGCGAGTTCGGCGTCGGGGTGTTCCACCGGATCGTGCTCGCGCTGGCCGGCGGCCCCTACGGCCTGGTCTCGGTGCACCTGCCGCACCCGCCGCAGTCGTCTCGGCAGCGCTACCGGGACTTCTTCGGCGCCGAGGTGTCGTTCAATCGGCCGGCGTCGGTGCTGTGGGTGCCGAACGGGCTCGGCGCATCGGCGCCGACCGGCGGCGACTCCCGGCTGCGCCATCTGGCGCTGGCCCACCTGGAGGCCACCTTCGGGCCCGCCGAGCCGCGCGTCGGTGACCAGGTTCGGCTGGTCATCGAGGGGGCGCTGGGCAGCTCACTGATCCGGCTGGAGGCCGTCGCCGCCACCTTGGGGATGCATCCGCGTACCCTGCAGCGCCGGCTCGCCCGGGAGGGGCTGCGGTTCGCCGACCTGGTCGACGAGGTACGCCGGGACAATGCGCTCGACCTGATCCGGCGTACCGACCTGCAGTTTCGCCAGATCGCCGACCTGGTCGGGCTGAGCGAACCGGCCGCGCTGACCCGGTTGGTGCGGCGCTGGACGGGGCGCAACCCGAGCGCGGTACGCCGGAGCACGACCGCGCCCGGCGTAGGGTCGGCTCATCCGTAGACGCTCACCTGCGCCAGGTACGCCGGTGCCCGCGAGCCCGTCACGCTGACCCGGACCTTGTCGGCGTTGACCGGGGTGTCGAGCCGGATGATCCGGCTCATCCCGATCGAACCGCGCTCGGCCACCGTGCGCCACTGGCCGTCGACGCGCGCCTCGACGGTGAACGACTCGACCTGCTGGCCGTGCTCGGACACCTCCTCGGCCAACCGGAAGCGCGACACCCGGCGCGCGCCGCCGAGATCGATCTCCACCGATCCGGCGCCGACCTGCCCGGAACTCCAGGCGGTCAGGGGATCCCCGTCGGTGATCGCGGTCCGCTCGCCGACGGCCCGGCCGGCCCGCGCGCGCTCGGCGGTGTCGCGGGTGATCACGGGACGCCCGGCGGCCAGATCGGTGCCATAGACCCGGTCCAGCTCGGTGCGGAAGGCCCGCAGCGCGGCGACCGATGCCTCGGAGAACCGGCCGGTGGTGGTCGGCGGGACATTCATCAGGAAGACCGAATTGCGCCCGACCGACTTCTCGTAGATGTCCATCAGCTCGGTCGTGGACTTCGGCCGGTCGTTCGGGTGGGCGAACCAGCCCTGGGTCAGCTTGAAGTCGGCTTCGGCCGGCCACCAGCGGATCTCGTCGGCCTGGTCCGCCCGTACGGTCTCGATCAGGTTCTCCCGGCTGCCGGTGGCCGGGTTGTCGTAGGTGTCGGCATAGTCGACGCGGCTCGACGCTTTGACCTGGACCGGAACCGGGCCCCACTCGTTCTCGCGCGCGATGCCGGCCTCGTTGCCCACCCAACGCACGTCGTTGCCGCCGACGGCGATCACCGCATCGGGTTGCAGCTCGCCGATCAGGTCGTAGAACGCCTCGTAGTCGTAGGTCTCCGTCGCGCCCGTGTTGCCCTGCGCGCCGTCGAACCACACCTCGCTGACCTCGCCGTACTGGGTCAGCACCTCATACAGCGTGTTCAGGAAGTAGGCGCCGTAATCGGTTGCCTGGTAGGTGAACGTCGGGCCGCCGGTGCGGTCGTCGCCGGGAACGGGGGTCGGGATCACCCGCTCCGAGCGCGGCGAACCGTTGCCGAAGACACCCTTCAGCTCCTGGTTGGAGTCGGCGGGGGAGAGGTAGAAGCCGATCTTGAGGTCGTACTTGCGTGCCGAGTCGACGAACTCGCGGACCAGGTCGCCCCGGCCGTCGCGCCACGGGCTCGCGGCCACGGAGTGATCGGAATAGCGCGAGGGGTAGAGCAGGAAGCCGTCGTGGTGCTTCACGGTGAGGATGACCCGCTGGAAGCCGGCGTCGGCGAGCTCTCGGGCCCACTGGTCGGTGTCGAGGTCGGTCGGGTCGAACCGGGCCGGGTCCTCGGTGCCGTGGCCCCACTCCTGGTCGTAGAACGTGTTGATCCCGAAGTGGATGAAGGCGCTCAGCTCGTCGCGCTGCCACGCGTACTGCTGCGGCGTCGGCCTGATCAGCGAGGCCTTCCGAACGATGTTCTCGGTGCAGTCGGCGGGGCTCACCGAGATCGCGACCGACGGCTCGGCGTTCAGCGGCGTGCACTCGGGTTCGGGTTCGGGCTCCGTGGGCCCGGACGGCTGGAACTCGAAGTTGTCGTAGTCGGCCGATGCCGGCGCCGGCGCCAGCCGGATCCGGCGCAGGTCGCCCGGGAAGCCGCGATTGCCGGCCGCGGGGTGGACGTCGTTGCCGAAGCCGAAAGCCGACGGGTCGGCCACGGCGAAGGGCGCCCCCTGGGCGGTCGGCAGCTCGGTCCCGTCCAGCCAGACCCGGAGCGCGGCGCCACCGCCGCCCGTCGGCCGGTAGTCCAGCGCCAGGTTGTGCTCGGTGCCCGCGGTGGGCAGCGGCACGCTGCGCGAGGCCCGGGTCCAGCTCGCGCCATCGCGATAGTCGAAGCCGTAGCTGAGGCTGCCGCCCTGGGCGCGAACCTGCAGGCCGCCGCCGGCGGAGAACAGCGTGGCCAGCTCCCCGGCGCCGCCCGCGGGCGTGAAGCGCATCTCGGCGAGGAAACCGGTGGTCGCGGTGTCCGTGCCGAGCGACAGTTCCGAGGGCTCGACGCGGATGCCCTGGCTGCCGCCGGCCAGTCGCACGCCGACGCCGGCGAGTTGTTCCTCGCCGCCGTCCATCCGGCGCAGGGTGCCGCGCAGCACCTCATCACCGGCGGTGGTGTAGGCCTGCGTGCCGACCAGCGAGCCGCCGAAGCCGACATTGGCGGCATCGCTCCCGGCCGCGCGGGCGGCGCCGGGGGCGAGCGTTGCGACCAGGGTGGTGGCGGCGGTGACGGCCAGCAGGCGTGCGAATCGGGGACGCCCCCGACGGAGGGGTTCGTTGTCGCTCACGGTTTCCTCACTCGGGGTCGGGGGTGATCACCGCACCGGTGTAGTCCGGCGCATCGGCGCTGTCGCACCCGGGACGGGCGCGGTCGCAGCCGGCGGTCCAGGCGTCGTCGCCTTCGTAGGCGCCGAGATCGGCCGGCCCGCTGTCCGGGCGGGTGATGCCGGGAATGGCGACACCGGCGCCGCGCGCGGGTGAGTTCGGCGCGAGCCGGAAGTCATCGCCGTCCGCGTCGACCCAGGTCTGGCTCGGCGCACCGGTCAGGTTGTGGTCGAAGGTGCCGTTGGGCTGGGCGGCGTCGATCTTCGACGTCAGCACGTTGTTGCGCGCGACGGTCCCGGTCAGATCGGTGATCCGGTAGGTGAACCACATGTCGCCGGCGTCGACGACCGTGTTGTTGAAGATCCGGTAGTTCTTGCCGCCGTTCAGCATCAGGGCCGGGCTGGGGCCGGAGTCCACCACGTTGTGATCGATCAGCGGATTGAAGCTGTAGTTGTCGATGTAGATGCCGACGCCGGCCGTCGCGGGGTCGTGGATCCGGTTGTAGCTCACCCGGGTGTCGGTCATGTCGACCGTGCAGCAGACGTAGAGGCCGCCCAGGTCGGACTGGGTGACGGCGTAGGCGGAGATGTCGTTGTAGGCGATCTCGCTGTCGGTGAGCGACTGCAGTTCGGGCACGTTGCTGTTCACGTTGATGCCGTCGCGACCGGCGCCGTACATGGTGTTGCGGGTGATCGTGAGATTCGACGACCCACCCTGCACGGTGACCGGCGCGGTGTAGTAGCCGCCGTAGGCGATGTCGGTGATCAGGTTGTTGGTCACGGTGTGCCCGCTGCCCGACACTGCCACCCCGGAACCCGTCGACAGTGCGATGCGCGAGTCGGCCAGCGTGTTGTCGCGGCCGCGCAGGATGATCCCGGTGTCCATCTTGTGCGCCGCGTCGTAGGCGCCGTGGTAGGGCAGTGAGTCGTCGTACTGCGCGGTCATGAAATGCGAGACATAGCGCGCATCGAGGCCTGTGATCTTGATTCGGGCCGAGTCGTCGTCGGTGCGTACCGTGGCCGCGTTGATCGACAATCCGGTCAGTTCGATGTCGGTACGCCCGGCGAGGTCGACCGCATAGTTGCGCTGCTTGGCCTCGATCCGGGCCGGGGCGGTGCCGTCGGTGATCATCGACAGGCGTTTTGCCGCCGCGTCGTAGAACCACTCGTGCTCGGCGTCGAGGAAGGCGCGCTTGCCGATCAACCGGAAGTTGACATTGCTGTAGTCGCCGCCGGCCTGGGGGTAGAGAGGTGGGTCCGCCGGCGGCAGCGCATAGGAGATCGCCTGACCGTCGTTGGCGGTGACCTCGCCGGACAGGGCCGTCCAGCCGCCGAAGAAGGTGATCGAGGCGCCCGTCAGATCGCCGAGGCCGCTCGGCAACGAGCGGGCGGTGAAGGTGCCCTCGGCGCCGCCGGTGGTCACCGCGGAGACCTTGGCGAAGGTCGGTTCCATGGGGTCCAGGCCGGTGTTGGGGAACTGGGCCTCGGGCAGTGCGGTCCCGTCGGCGAAGATCTGGTTGGCCGCCAGGGTGGTGTTGTCGGGATCGACGGTGGCGTCGTAGCCGGGCGCGAGGTCGGCGGGCGCCGACCACAGCCGCGGGTTCTCGGCATCGCGTTCCCAACCCGTGACGGGATCGGCGCCGCTGATCACCACCTTCTTCGCCCGGGGAGCCTTCCGGAAGGTGATCGGGGAGCCGGGCGATCCCGAGCGCGCGGGCCGCACCGTCTCGCGGTAGGTGCCGTCGCCGATCTCGCAGACATCGCCCGGGCGGGCCTGTGCCGCGCAATCGGCGATGGTGGCGAACGGTCGGCCCCGGCTGCCGTTGCCCGGCAGGCCGGTGCGGTTCTGCTGCTCGGTTCCCCGGACCTGGTCGACCGTCCAGGTCCGACCTCTGGGGGCGCTCTCGGCGCTGCCCGGGAAGCCGACGAGAGCGATCGGGATGGCCGTCGCGAGGATGGCGCCGGCCAGGCGAAGGCCGATTCGGCGGCGCGGGCGAGCGACGTCGTGGCGTGGGGGGATCGGCATGGGGCTACTCCTCATCGAGCGCTTTCCCAGCATCCAAGCAGCATTGGTTGGATGATTGCAAGGGTGGTCGGAGGCCGGATGAGATTTGATCATGAACGGCTTCGTCCGCCGGATGCCGCCGCCGCCGGGGTTGCGCTTCCCGTCGGCCCGGTTACGCTTCGGGGCGAACGTGTCGAACCGCGAGAGAAGTCGAAGCACCATGGAACCTGAACCGTTGACGGCCGCCCGCTCGGCCGGCTGGGGCAGTGACGTCGAGGCGGCCGGGGACCCCGCGCGGGCCAGGACACCCCGAGCCGCGACCGCGCCCGAGGGCTACCCGGCGGTGTCGGGTCGCGTCGCCTATCTCGATCTTCCCGACGGTGCGGTCGGCGTGGCCGCGCTGGTCAAGGTGCGCGACGGCGACGGCGCCCGGTGGGAGTTGCAGGCCACGGCGGTGGAGGATCACGAGTTGCTGGGCGCGCTGCGCGTGCAGGCGGCGATCCTGGAAGATCGGCTGCGCCGGGACGGCTGACCGCCGCGCGCGTGCCCCGGTCAATTTCATCAACACGAGCGTTGCGAAAATCGGCGGCATTTTCCCTAGTCAAGGCCGGGTACGCCGGCGTCGTGCCGGATGCGCGGCGGCGTACGGAGGGCCTAGACTGCTGACGAGTTAGTGAACTCTTTCACGAGCAGTTCTCACGAGCAGGAGTTGCAATGACCCAGGGTCTCGCCGCGGAGGCGGAGGCCGACGTCATCGTCGTCGGGGCCGGGCCGGCAGGCTCGACGGCCGCCGCCTACCTGGCCCGCCGCGGTCTCGACGTGCTGCTGTTGGAGAAGTCTGCCTTCCCGCGCGAGAAGGTCTGCGGCGACGGCCTCACCCCGCGCGCCACCCGGCAGCTCATCCGCCTCGGGATCGACACCTCCGAGCAGGCGGGTTGGCTGCACAACAAGGGCCTGCGGATCTACGGCGGCGACCGGCCGTTCGAACTGAACTGGCCCGACCTGACGGACTTCCCGCCCTACGGCCTGGTCCGCCCGCGCGCCGACTTCGACGACCTGCTGGCCAAGCATGCGGTGGCCGCGGGGGCGAAGATGCTGGAGAACTGCAATGTCACCGAGCCGGTCCTCGACGAGCGCACGGGCCGGATCCGGGGCGTCCGGACGCGAGACGGGCGTACCTTCCTCGCTCCGCTGGTGGTCGCCGCCGACGGCAACTCGACCCGGCTGAGCGTCGCGATGGGCCTGCAGAAGAAGGACAACCGGCCGATGGGCGTGGCCGTGCGGACCTACTACACGAGCCCGCGGACCAACGACGACTACCTCGAGTCGTGGCTGGAGCTGTGGGACGGCAAGCCGGGTCAGTCCGATCTGCTCCCGGGCTACGGCTGGATCTTCGGGATGGGCGACGGCACCTGCAATGTCGGCCTCGGCATCCTGAACACCTCCTCGGCCTTCGGCAAGACCGACTACAAGGACCTGCTCCAGCGCTGGCTGGACAACACTCCCGCCGAGTGGGGCTTCCGCGAGCAGAACCGGACCATCCCGGTCCGCGGCGCCGCCCTGCCGATGGGTTTCAACCGCACGCCGCACTACACCCGCGGGCTGTTGTTGATCGGCGATGCGGGCGGCATGGTCAATCCGTTCAACGGCGAGGGCATCGCGTACGCCATGGAGTCGGCCGAGCTGGCCGCCGACGCGATCGCCGAGGCCCACTACCGCGGGGTGGGTACGCCGAGCGCCGAGCGCGCCCTGCGCGGCTACCCGACCGCCCTGTCGGACCGCCTCGGCGGCTACTACCGGCTCGGCACCATCTTCGTGAAGCTGATCGGCAATCCGCAGGTGATGCGGCTGTGTACCCGCTACGGTCTGCCGCGGCGTACCCTGATGCGCTTCACGCTGAAGCTGCTGGCCAACCTGACCGACGCCTCCGACGGCGACGCGATGGACAAGATCATCAACGGCCTCTCCAAGATCGCCCCGTCAGCATGAGCGCCGGGGCGATGACGAGCGGGACGAACCGGGAAGGACGGGCATGAACGATCCGTACGCACCACTGCTGGTGCTGTTGGTGATAGCTGCGGGCTTCGTCGCGGTCTCGGTGATCACCAGCATGCTCGTCGGGCCGCAGCGCTGGAACCGCGCCAAGTACGACTCCTACGAGTGCGGCATCGAGCCGACCCCGCAGCCGGTGGGCGGCGGCCGGTTCCCTGTCAAGTACTACGTCACGGCGATGATGTTCATCATCTTCGACATCGAGATCGTCTTCTTGTATCCGTGGGCGGTGAGCAGCAACCAGCTCGGCACCTTCGCCCTGGTCCAGGTCGTGATCTTCGTGGCCGTGGTGATGATCGCCTACTTCTACGAACTCCGCCGCGGCGGTCTCGAATGGGACTGAGGGCTGGGGAAGGGAACTGAGAGATGGGTGTTGAGGAGAAGCTCCCCAGCGGCGTGCTGCTGACGACCGTCGAGGGCCTGTTCGGCTGGATGCGCCAGGCCTCGTTCTGGCCGGCGACCTTCGGGCTCGCCTGCTGCGCGATCGAGATGATGACCTACGGTGCGCCGCGCTACGACTCCGGCCGCTGGGGCCAGGAGGTGTTCCGCGCCTCCCCGCGGCAGGCCGACCTGATGATCGTCGCCGGCCGGGTCAGCCAGAAGATGGCGCCGGTGCTGCGCCAGATCTATGACCAGATGCCGAACCCGAAGTTCGTGCTCTCGATGGGCGTGTGCGCCAGCTCCGGCGGCATGTTCAACAACTACGCGATCGTCCAGGGCGTCGATCACGTGGTGCCGGTCGACATGTACGTGCCCGGCTGCCCGCCGCGTCCGGAGATGTTGATCGACGGGATGTTCAAGCTGCGCGAGATCGTCCAGCGGCAGAAGATCGGCTCGAATGCCGAGGCCGAGATCACCGAGCGCGAGCGCGAGGCGCTGACGGCCACGCCGACGCACGAGATGAAGGGGCTGCTGCGGTGAGCGACAAGACCCCCGAGGAGAAGCCCGAGACCGGCCAGAAGCCCGAGACCGGCCAGAAGCCCGAGACCGGCAAGACCATCGACGACAAGCCGGACGCGGCGGAGTCCGCGCCGAAGGCGGGCGTCGAGCGCGAGGACGCGCCGGCCGGCGACGAGACGCCGGAGATCGCGGTCTCGGCCGAGCAGAGCGCGATCGAGCAGCGCGCGGGCGTCGGCGGTGCGACCAAGGTCCGCCGGGGCATGTGGGGCAGCGGTCGCGGCTCCGGCGACACCTCCGGTTATGGCCGGGTACGCCGGGTGGTCGAGCCCCCGGCCGGCTCGCCGCGCCCCTACGGCGGCTGGTTCGACGAGGTCGTGGACCGGGTCGCCGAGCTGGTGCCCGGAGCGGTCGCCGAGGTCGTCGTCGACCGCGGCGAGCTGACGCTGCTGGTGCCGCGGGAGAAGCTGGCCGAGCTGGCGCCGGTCCTGCGCGACGATGCCTGGCTGCGCTTCGAGCACTGCGCGTCGGTGTCGGGCGTCAACTACCCCGAGCACGTGGGCGCCGAGCTGCATGTGGCGTACCACCTGCAGTCGATGACCCACAATCGGCGGCTGCGCGTCGAGGTGACCTGCCCCGATGCCGATCCGCACATCCCGTCGGTGGTCGGCACCTATCCGGCCGCCGACTGGCACGAGCGCGAGACCTGGGACATGTTCGGCGTGATCTTCGATGATCACCCGGCCCTGACCCGGATCCTTATGCCGGACGACTGGCCCGGCCACCCGCAGCGCAAGGACTACCCGCTCGGCGGGATTCCCGTCGAGTACAAGGGGGCGACGATCCCGCCGCCCGACGAGCGCAGGAGCTATGCCTGATGAGCACCGAGACGCAGACCGATCAGCAGTTCGACCCCTACGCCGCCCCGACCGACGAGGCGGTGGAAGGCACTGTCTACACCGCCTCCGGCGCGGACTGGGACGCCATCGTCGCGGCCCAGGCCGAGCGCGGCGACGAGCGGCTGGTGGTCAACATGGGCCCGCAGCACCCGTCGACGCACGGTGTGTTGCGGCTGATCCTGGAGCTGGAGGGGGAGTCGGTGGTCGAGGCCCGGTGCGGCATCGGCTACCTGCACACCGGCATCGAGAAGAACATGGAGGTGCGTACCTTCACCCAGGGCGTCACCTTCTGCACCCGGATGGACTACCTGACGCCGTTCTACCAGGAGGCCGCCTACGTCCTCAGCGTGGAGCGGCTGCTGGGCATCGAGGCCGACATCCCGGAGCGGGCGAACATCCTGCGGGTGTTGATGATGGAGCTGAACCGGATCTCCTCCCACCTGGTCTGCATCGCGACCGGCGGCATGGAGATCGGCGCGCTGACCGTGATGACGATCGGCTTCCGCGACCGGGAGAAGATCCTCGACGTGTTCGAGGCCGTCACCGGGCTGCGGATGAACAACGCCTACTTCCGTCCGGGCGGCGTCGCGGTCGACGTCGATGATCACGGGATGGACCAGATCGCCGACACGATCGCCTGGCTGGAGCAGCGGCTGCCGGAGTATGCCGCGTTCTGCAACGAGAACCCGATCTTCATCGGCCGGCTCGGCGGCGTCGGCAAGCTCGACCTGGCCTCCTGCATGGCGCTCGGCATCACCGGGCCGATGCTGCGCTCGGCCGACTTCGGCTGGGACCTGCGCAAGTCCCAGCCCTACTGCGGCTACGAGACCTATGAGTTCGACGTGCCGACCTGGGACACCGCGGATGCCTACGGACGGTTCCGGGTGCGCCAGGAGGAGATGTGGCAGTCGCTGCGGATCGTCAAGCAGGCCTTCGAGCGGCTGAAGGCGACCGCGGGGCAGCCGGTGATGGTCGACGATCCGAAGATCGCCTGGCCCGCACAGCTCTCCCTCGGCAATGACGGGCTGGGCAACAGCCCCGAGCACATCAAGCACATCATGGGCGAGTCGATGGAGGCCCTGATCCACCACTTCAAGCTGGTCACCGAGGGCTTCCGGGTCCCGCCCGGTCAGGCGTACGTGCCGATCGAGTCGCCCAAGGGCGAGATGGGCGCGCATGTGGTCTCCGACGGCGGTACGCGGCCCTGGCGCGCGCACTTCCGCGACCCGAGCTTCAACAACCTGCAGGCGGTGCCCGCGGTCTGCGAGGGGTCGATGGTCTCCGATGTGGTGGTCGCGGTCGCCTCGATCGACCCGGTGATGGGGGGCGTGGACCGGTGAGCCATTTCCAGACCTATTTCCCCGACTCCGGCGGCTACGACATCTACGACGACGATGCCGACAACGGCGGTCGGGGTTCGCTCACCGAGCAGACCCTGGTCGAACTGCGCGAGATCGCCGCGCGCTACCCGCAGAAGCGGTCGGCGCTGCTGCCGATGCTGCACCTGTGCCAGAGCCAGCTCGGGCGGATCACCACCTCGGCGATGGAGGCGTGCGCGGAGATCTGCGAGATCTCGGTGGCCGAGGTGAGCGGCGTCGTGACCTTCTACACGATGTACAAGCGCAAGCCGGTGGGCAAGCACCTGGTCGGTGTCTGCACCACGGCGCTGTGCGCGATCATGGGCGGCGACGCGCTGCTGGCCGGCCTGCAGGACCATCTCGGCGTCGGGCTGGACGAGACGACCGCCGACGGCGCGATCACGCTGGAGCATGTCGAGTGCAATGCCGCCTGCGACTACGCACCGGTGATGATGGTCAACTGGGAGTTCTTCGACAACATGAATCCGGAATCGGCGGTGGCCCTGGTCGACGCGCTGCGCGCCGACCAGCCGGTCGCCTCGCCGCGCGGCGCTGAGATCACGAGCTGGCGCGAGGCCGAGCGGGTGCTGGCCGGCTTCGGCGACGGCCGCGCGGACCAGGGCCCGGCCGCCGGGCCCGAGTCGCTGCTCGGCCTGGAGATCGCCAACGAGCGCGGCTGGCACGCCCCCGAGGCGCCCGGCCGGGCAGGCGGGCCGGATGCCGACGCCGGGACCGACCGCGAGGAAGGAAGCGCGAAGTGACCGATCCGATCACCCCGGTGCTCAGCGCCAACTGGGCCGACGAGCGCGCGTGGAAGATCAACAACTACGAACGCACCGGCGGGTACGCCGCACTGCGGCGCGCGTTGCGGATGGCCCCGGACGAGATCGTCGCCGAGGTCAAGGACTCCGGCCTGCGCGGCCGCGGCGGTGCCGGCTTCCCGACGGGCATGAAGTGGTCGTTCATTCCCAAGGACAACCCGAACCCGAAGTACCTCGTGGTGAACGCCGACGAATCGGAACCGGGCACCTGCAAGGACATCCCGCTGATGATGGCCAGCCCGCACACGCTGGTCGAGGGCGTGATCATCTCCTCCTATGCGATCGGTGCCTCGCATGCGTTCATCTACGTCCGCGGCGAGGTGCTGCACGTCGCCCGCCGGCTGCAGCAGGCGGTCGCCGAGGCGTACTCCGCCGGCTATGCGGGCAAGAACATCCTGGGCTCGGGCTATGACCTGGAGGTCACCGTGCACAGCGGCGCCGGTGCCTACATCTGCGGCGAGGAGACGGCACTGCTGGACTCGCTGGAGGGTCGGCGCGGGCAGCCGCGGCTGCGCCCGCCGTTCCCGGCGGTCGCCGGCTTGTACGCCAGCCCGACGGTGATCAACAACGTCGAGTCGATCGCGTCGGTGCCGCCGATCATCGCCAACGGACCGGAATGGTTTGCCTCGATGGGCACCGAGAAGTCCAAGGGGATGACGCTGTACTCGCTGTCCGGGCACGTCGCCCGGCCCGGCCAGGTCGAGGCGCCGCTCGGGATCACCCTGCGCGAGCTGCTGGAACTGACCGGCGGGATGCGCGAGGGCCACCAACTGAAGTTCTGGACCCCCGGCGGATCGTCGACACCGATCCTCACCGACGAGCATCTGGACATCCCGCTGGACTACGAGGGGATGGCCGGGGCCGGCACGATGCTCGGCACCAAGGCGCTGCAGTGCTTCGACGAGACCACCTCGGTGGTCCGCAGCACGCTGCGCTGGATCGAGTTCTACAAGCACGAGTCCTGCGGCAAGTGCACCCCGTGCCGGGAGGGCTCGTGGTGGCTGGTGCAGATCCTGATGCGGATCGAGGCCGGCGAGGGCCGCGAGGGCGACATCGAGAAGATGCTCGACCTGTGCGAGAACATCGGCGGCCGCTCGTTCTGCGCGCTCGCCGACGGCGCGGTCGCCTGCCTGACCTCGGCGATCAAGTACTTCCGCGAGGAGTTCGAGCAGGGCTTCCACACCCCGGCGTGGGAGCTGTTCCCCTACGAGCGCAGCGCGCTGTTCGCGGCGCCCGCCCGGACCGCGACGACGGGAGCACACGCATGACGGTGACCAACAAGCCGCAGGCGGACGAGCAGGTGGGCGGCCAGGTCGAAGAACTCGTCACGCTGACCATCGACGACACCGAGGTCTCGGTGCCCAAGGGCACGCTGGTGATCCGGGCCGCCGAGATGATCGGCACCGCGATCCCGCGGTTCTGCGATCACCCGCTGCTGGACCCGGTCGGCGCCTGCCGCCAGTGCCTGGTCGAGGTGCCCGATGCCGGCAACGGCCGTGGGATGCCGAAGCCGCAGGCCTCCTGCACCCTTGAGGTCGCGCCCGGCATGGTGGTCAGGACGCAGCTCACCTCCCCGGTCGCCGACAAGGCGCAGAAGGGGATGATGGAGCTGCTGTTGATCAATCACCCGCTGGACTGCCCGATCTGCGACAAGGGCGGCGAGTGCCCGCTGCAGAACCAGGCGATGTCCAACGGCGGCGGCGAGACCCGCTTCGAGGCGGTGAAGCGTACCTTCCCCAAGCCGATCAGCATCTCCGCCGAGGTGCTGCTCGACCGCGAGCGCTGCATCCTGTGCGCCCGCTGCACCCGGTTCTCCGAGCAGGTCTCCGGCGACCCGTTCATCGCGCTCGTCGAGCGCGGCGCGCTGCAGCAGGTCGGCATCTACGAGGAGCAGCCCTATGACAGCTACTTCTCCGGCAATGTGATCCAGATCTGCCCGGTCGGCGCGCTGACCTCGACGGCGTACCGCTTCCGCTCCCGGCCCTTCGACCTGGTCTCCACGCCGTCGGTCTCGGAGCTGGACGGCTGCGGGTCGGCCATCCGGGTCGACCACCGGCGCGGCCAGGTGATGCGCCGGCTGGCCGGCGACGAGCCCGCCGTGAACGAGGAGTGGATCACCGACCGCGACCGGTTCGCCTTCCGCTCCGGCCGTGGCCCGGACCGGCTGACCTCGCCGCTGGTGCGCACCGACGGCGAACTGCGCCCCGCGTCCTGGCCGGAGGCCATCGACGCCGCGGTCGCCGGGCTGGCGGCGGCCGGGGATTCGGTCGGCGTGCTGACCGGCGGCCGGCTGACGCTGGAGGACGCCTACGGGTACGCCAAGTTCGCCCGCGCCGTGCTGGGCACGAACTCGATCGACTTCCGCTCCCGGCCGAACTCGGCCGAGGAGGAGCAGTTCCTCGCCGGCTGGGTCGCGGGCCGCCCGATGGAGGTCACCTTCGACGACCTGGAGCGCGCCGACCAGGTGCTGCTGGTCGGCTTCGAGCCCGAGGACGAGGCCGGTGCGGTGTTCCTGCGGCTGCGCAAGGCGTACCGCAAGAACGGCCTGCCGATCACCACCCTGGCCCCGTACGCGAGCTGGGGCTCGGCCAAGCTCGGCGCGACCGTCGAGCCGACGGTGCCGGGCCTGGAGGCACGGGCGCTGGACCGGATCGGCAGCGACGGTACGCCCGAACTCGGCCCCGGCTCGATCGTGCTCGTCGGCGAGCGCGCGGCGACCAGCCCGGGCGCGCTGAGCGCGCTGGTCGCGCTCACCGAGCGCACCGGCGCCCGGCTCGCCTGGATCCCCCGCCGCGCGGGCGATCGGGGTGCGGTGGACGCGGGCTGTCTGCCCGGGCTGTTGCCCGGTGGCCGCCCGCTGAGCGACCCGGCCGCGCGCGTCGACACCCAGGCCGTGTGGGGTACGCCCTCGCTGCCGACGGCCCGCGGGCTGTCCGCCGACGCCCAGTTGCGCGCGGCCGCCGACGGCGAGCTGGCCGCGCTGGTCGTTGCCGGCCTGGAGCCGGGCGACTTCGCCGATCCCGCCGCCGCGCGCGCCGGGCTGGAGGAGGCCGGCTTCGTGGTCAGCATCGAGGCGCGGCTGTCCGAGGCGGCCCAGCGGGCCGATGTGGTGCTGCCGATCGCGCTGGTCGAGGAGCGCTACGGGCACTTCCTGAACTGGGAGGGCCGCGAGCGTCGCCTGGAGCGCGCGATCACGGCCCGGAACACGATGACCGATCTGCGGATCCTGGCGGCGCTGGCCGACGGGCTCGGCCGACCGCTCGGGGTGCGTACCCCGGAACAGGCGAAGGCCGAGTTCGACGAGCTCGGCGCATGGGAGGGCGAGCGTGCGGCCGACCCGCGGGCCGAGGCGCTGGACGCGCTGGCGCCCGGCGACCTGGGGCCGGGGGAGGCGGTGCTCGCCACCTGGCGGACCATGATCGACAACTCCCGGTCCAATGATCACGAGGAGCACCTGCTCGCCACGGCCCGCCGGCCCGTGCTGAAGGTCGGGCCGGAGACGGCGCAGTCGCTCGGGCTGGCCGACGGCGAGACCGCCCGGGTCAGCCGGGAGGGCGCCCTGGAGTTCGCGGTCGAGGTGGTGCCGGGGATGTTGCCGGGCGTCGTCTGGCTGCCGTACAACGCACCGGGCCTGTCGCTGGCCGACGGGCTGCGCGCGGCGCCGGGCGATGTGGTCCGGGTCGATCCGCTGGGTGCGGCGAGCGCCGTGGAGGGAGAGCGCTGATGAACGATCCGTGGTGGCTGGTACTGATCAAGGCGCTGGCGATCTTCGTCTTCTTGCTGGTGATCACGCTGTTCAACATCGTGTTCGAGCGCAAGGTCGTCGGCAAGATGCAGCATCGGCAGGGCCCGACGATGAACGGCCCGTTCGGCTCGCTGCAGTCGCTCGCCGACGGCATGAAGCTGATGTTCAAGGAGGACTTCCGGCCGAAGAATGCCGACAAGATCGTCTTCAACATCGCGCCCTACCTGATCGCGATCCCCGCCTTCACCGTCTTCGCGGTGATGCCCTTCGGTGGCGAGGTCACGCTGCCCGGCGGGCTGACCACCCGGCTGCAACTGGTCGACACCCCGGTCGGTGTGTTGTTGGTGCTGGCGCTCGCCTCGATCGGCATCTACGGCATCGTGCTCGCCGGCTGGTCCGGCGGGTCGACCTACTCGCTGCTCGGCGGCCTGCGTTCCAGCGCCCAGATGATCTCCTACGAGATCGCGATGGGTCTGTCGCTGGTCGGCGTCTTCCTCTACGCGCAGTCGATGTCCACCGTCGACATCGTCGAGTCCCAGGCGCAGCCCTTCGTGATCCCGTTCCTGAACCTGCAGACGCCGCTGCAGGGCTGGTACTTCGCCCTGCTCTTCCCGTCCTTCGTGATCTATCTGATCTCGATGGTCGGCGAGACCAACCGGGCGCCGTTCGACCTGCCGGAGGCCGAGGGCGAGCTGGTCGGCGGCTTCCACACCGAATACTCGGGCATGCGGTTCGCGATGTTCTTCCTCGCCGAGTACATCAACATGGTGACGGTGTCGGCGCTGGCCACCACGCTGTTCCTCGGCGGCTACCTGGCGCCGTGGCCGTTCAGCATGATCCCGGTGCTGAACAACCCGTGGCTCGGCCCGGTCTGGTTCACGCTCAAGATCTTGTTGTTCATCTTCGTCTTCGTCTGGCTGCGCGGTACGCTGCCGCGGTTCCGCTACGACCAGTTCATGAAGCTGGGCTGGTACTGGCTGATCCCGCTGTCGGTGATCTGGCTGATGATGGTCGCCGTCCTGCGCGCCTTCTGGAGCGAGGGCCCGAGCCAGCCGCTGTATGTGATCTCCGCGGTCCTGCTGATCGTGTTGTTCGCGGTGGTGATGTTCGGCGGCCGCGGCGGGGACGACGAGACCGATGCGGCGGCAGACACCGATGCCGACGGCAGTTTCGACGCCTTCGCCGGCGGCTACCCGGTGCCGCCGCGCGCGGGCCAGGAGCTGCCGGAGCTGTCCGGCGTACTGCCCGGTGAGTCGGTCGCGGACCGGGCGACCGGTACGCCGCCGCGCGGGCAGGCCGATGACCGACCGACCGACCGGAGCAACGAGAGGGAGGAGCTCTGATGGGCATCCTCGATGCATGGGCAGGGTTCGGGGTGACATTTCGGACCATGTTCCAAAAGACCTTCACCGAGGACTACCCGACCGGGCGCAAGCGCGGCCACGGGCGTGGCTCGGCCGAGGAGGTCGGTGCGCCCCGGTTCCACGGGCGGCACCAGTTGAACCGCTGGGCGGACGGGCTGGAGAAGTGCGTCGGCTGCGAGCTGTGTGCCTGGGCCTGCCCGGCCGATGCGATCTATGTGGAGGGCGCGCAGAACACCGAGGAGGCGCGCTACTCCCCGGGCGAGCGCTACGGCGCGGTGTACCAGATCAACTACCTGCGCTGCATCCTGTGCGGGTTGTGCATCGAGGCGTGCCCGACCCGGGCGCTCACCATGACCCGGGAGTTCGAGCTGTCCGACAGCTCGCGCGAGGCCATGATCTATGAGAAGGACCGGCTGCTGGCCCCGCTGCTGCCGGGCATGCAGGCCCCGCCGCACGCCCGCGAGCTCGGCGACGACGAGCAGGCCTACTTCCTCGGCCTGCCGGGCACGTCGCCGAGCGACGCCCAGGTCGAGGAGTACCGGGCCGAGGAGCGCGCCGAACGCGCGGGCAGCAAGGGGCGCGGGCGATGACCGCGATGCTGACCGGCCAGGCGGTCGCCTTCTGGCTGCTCGCGCCGGTGATGATCCTCGCGGCGCTGGGCATGGTGGTGTCGCGCAAACCGGTGCACTCGGCGCTGTGCCTGGCGACGGTGATGATGTCGCTCGCGGTGCAGTACGCCGCCCTGGACGCGCCGTTCCTGTTCGCCGTGCAGATCATCGTCTACACCGGCGCGATCTTGATGCTCTTCGTCTTCGTCGTGATGCTCGTCGGCGTCGACTCCCGTGACTCGCTGGTCGAGGTGCTGCGGGGGCAGCGGGTGCTGGCCGCGCTCGCCGCGCTGGCGATCATCGTGCTGCTGATCGGCGCCATCGGCAGCGCCTTCGTCAACCCGCCCGTCGGCCTGGTCGAGGCCAATGCCGCCCGCGGTACCAACGTCAACGGGCTCGCCGAGCTGATCTTCGGCCGCTATGTGGTGCTCTTCCAGGCCGCCGGTGCGCTGCTGCTGACCGCCACGGTCGCCGCGCTGATCCTCGCCCACCGCGAGCGGCTCAGCCCGCATCGCAGCCAGGGCGAGCGGATGCGCGACCGGATGCGGCGCTACGCCGAGACCGGCGAGCACCCGGGGCCGCTGCCGACGCCCGGCGTCTACGCCCGGCGCAATGCGGTCGACGTGCCGGCGCTGCTGCCGGACGGCAGCCCGGCGCCCACCTCGGTCTCGGAGACCCTGCGGGCCCGCGGCCAGGTGCTGGATGCCCGCGAGGTCGCCGCGCCCACCGCGCGGACGCTCGCCGCGATCCAGGACAGCGACGAGGTCGGCATCGCCGGGTCCGATCTCGGCCCGCGGCAGTCCGTCGGCGCCGACGAGCCGAAGGATCATGGCCCCCTGGTCGGCGGGCGGGTCAGGGATCTCAACGAGGTCGTGACCGCCGCCGACGTCCCGCCGCGCGATGCCTCCGGGGCGGACGAGCCCGGTGATGACGACGCCGATCGGAGGGAGGGCCGATGAGCTCGGAGCCCTATCTGGTGCTGGCCGTGCTGCTGTTCGGCATCGGCATGTTCGGATTCATGGTGCGGCGCAATGCGCTGATCATGTTCATGTCGGTCGAACTGATGTTGAATGCGGCCAACCTGGTGCTGGTCACCTCGGCCCGTCAGCTCGGCAGCCTCGACGGGCAGGTCGCCAGCTTCTTCGTGATGGTGGTCGCGGCCGCCGAGGTCGTGGTCGGCCTGGCGATCATCATCACCATCTTCCGTACCCGCCGCTCGGCCTCGGTCGACGACGCCAACCTGCTGAAGCACTGAGGGGTAGCAGCGATGGATTCCTACGCGCCCGCCACCGGGCTCTTCGCCTACGCCTGGCTGATGTTCGTCATCCCGCTGGTCGTCTCGGGAGTGCTGCTGCTGGCCGGCCGGCTGAGCAATGCCTGGGGGCATCTGCTGGCCACGGCCGCCGTGCTCGCCTCCTTCGGGATCGGTCTGGCGCTGTTCGTCGAGATGATCGGGCGCCCCGTCGAGGAGCGCGCGGTCGGCGTACCCGTCTATGAATGGATCGCGGCCGGCGCTTGGCGCTTCGACGTCTCGTTGCTGGTCGACCAGTTGTCGATCGTCTTCGTCCTGCTGATCACCGGTGTCGGCTCGCTGATCCACATCTACTCGATCGGCTACATGAGCCACGATCCCGACCGGCGCAAGTTCTTCGCGTTCCTGAACCTGTTCATCGCCGCGATGTTGGTGTTGGTGCTGGCCGACAACTACCTGGTGCTGTTCGTCGGCTGGGAGGGCGTCGGCCTGGCCTCCTACCTGCTGATCGGTTTCTGGCAGTACAAGCCGAGCGCCGCCGCGGCCGCCAAGAAGGCGTTCGTGATCAACCGCGTCGGCGACATGGGCATGGTCGTGGCGATCATGGCGATGCTGTTCAACTTCGGCTCCTCGGCCTTCGCCGAGGTCAATGCCGGTGCCGCGAACCTGAGCCCGTTCTGGGCCACCCTGATCGGCCTGATGCTGCTGCTCGGCGCCTGCGGCAAGTCCGCCCAGGTACCGCTGCAGGCCTGGCTGCTGGACGCCATGGAGGGGCCGACCCCGGTCTCGGCGCTGATCCACGCCGCCACCATGGTCACCGCCGGCGTCTACCTGGTGGTCCGCAGTCATGCGCTGTTCAGCCAGTCCGAGGTCGCCACGATGGCCGTCGTGGTGATCGGCACGATCACCCTGCTGGCCGGCGCCTGGATCGGTTGCGCCAAGGACGACATCAAGAAGGTGCTGGCCGGGTCGACCATGTCGCAGATCGGCTACATGATGGTGGCCGCGGGCCTCGGTCCGGCCGGCTGGGCGTATGCGATCTTCCACCTGCTGACGCACGGCTTCTTCAAGGCCAACATGTTCCTCGGCGCCGGTTCGGTGATGCACGCGATGGACGACAATGTGGACATGCGCCGCTACGGTGCGCTGGCCCGGTTGCTGCCGATCACCTTCGCGACCTTCGCGATCGGCTATCTGGCGATCATCGGCTTCCCGTTCCTGTCCGGCTACTACTCCAAGGACCACATCATCGTGGCGGCCTTCGAGTACAACACCCTGGTCGGGGTGTTGACGATGATCGGTGCCGCGGTCACCGCCTTCTACATGACCCGGTTGATGATCATGACCTTCGGCGGCCGCAAGCGCTGGGCCGAGGGCGTGCACCCGCACGAGTCCCCGGCGGTGATGACGGTGCCGCTGATCATCCTGGCCGTGGCCTCCGGCATCGCCGGCCTGCTGATGAACAACTGGATCGCCGAGTGGCTGGAGCCGGCGTTCGGCGAGGAGCCGCACGCCACCCACTACCCGGTCTTCGAGACCAGCCCGATCGCGCTCGCCACGCTTGCCCTGGTCGCGGCCGGCGTGGTCGTCGCCTGGCTGGTCTTCGGTCGCGGACGCGCGATCGCCGAGGTCGCGCCCGAGCGGCCCAATGTGCTCGCCGCTGCCGGCGCCAACGACCTCTATGGCGACGCTCTGAACGGCGCCCTGGTGGTCGAGCCGCAGACCCAGCTCTCGCGGGCCATCGTCACGGTGGACGATCGCGGCGTCGACGGGATCGTGAACGGCGGCGCGGGCGCCGTCGGCGGTCTCGCGCGGGCCACCAGGCGGATCCAGAACGGCTATGTCCGCAGCTATGCCCTGACCATGATCGTCGGCGCCATCGTGATCGGTGTCGTCCTGATCCTCGGCCGGCTGGCCTGAGGGGAGGAGTGGAGATGACTTTCCCCTGGCTGTTGGCGCTCGGCCTGCTGCCGCTGATCGGAGCGGCGCTGCTGATCATGTTGTCCGGGCAGGTGGCCCGGGTCGCCGGCCTGGCGTTCTCGCTGGCCACGCTGGCGGTGGCGGTCGTCGTCGCGGTGCTGGTCGCCGGCGGCGCCGTGATCGGCATCCAGGTGCCGTGGATCGCGACCTTCGGCGCATACTTCTCGCTCGGCCCGGTCGACGGGCTGTCGCTGACCATGCTGCTGCTGACCGCGCTGCTGACGCCGATCGTGCTGATCGGCACCTGGGCCGAGCCGGACCGCAGCGGCCGCGGCAAGCACTGGGACTCCAACACCTTCTTCGCCCTGGTGCTGGCCACCGAGGGCCTGGCCCTGTTCACCTTCATGGCCACCGATGTGTTGTTGTTCTACATCTTCTTCGAGGCCTCGCTGATCCCGATGTACTTCCTGATCGGCGGTTTCGGCGGCCCGCGGCGCAGCTATGCGGCGATCAAGTTCTTGTTGTTCTCCCTCGCCGGCGGTCTGGTCATGCTGGCCTCGGTGATCGGGCTGTACGCGATCACCGCCGGCGCCGGGCGACCGACCTACCTGATGAGCGAGCTCGCCCAGTTGAACCTGGACGGCGGGGTCGGCCGCTGGATCTTCCTCGGCTTCCTGTTCGCGTTCGCGGTGAAGGCGCCCATGGTGCCGGTGCACACCTGGCTGCCGGACGCCGCCGAGGAGGGTACGCCGGGAGGCACGGCCCTGCTGGTCGGCATCCTGGACAAGATCGGCACCTTCGGGATGATCCGGATCTGTCTGGAACTGTTCCCCGGCTCCTCGCAGTGGGCGGCGCCGGCGATGATGACGCTGGCGGTGATCTCGATCATCTGGGGTGCGCTGGCCGCCCTCGGGCAGCGCAACCTGTACCGGCTGGTGGCGTACTCCTCGATCAGCCACTTCGGCTTCATCGTGCTCGGCATCTTCGCGATGACCAGCCAGTCGCTCGACGGGTCGATCTTCTACATGTTCAACCACGGCCTGTCGACCGCGGCGCTGCTGCTGGTGCTCGGCTTCCTGGTCGCTCGCCGCGGATCGGCGCAGATCGATGCCTTCGGTGGCGTGATCAAGGTTGCGCCGGTGGCGGCGGGCGTACTGCTGTTCGCGGGCCTGTCCTCGCTCGCCCTGCCCGGCCTGTCCAGCTTCGTCAGCGAGTTCCTGGTCCTGGCCGGCACCTTCGCCCGGCATCCCGGCTGGGCGGTGGTGGCCGTCCTCGGCATCGTGCTCACCGCCGCCTACGTGCTGACCATGTACCAGCGGACCATGACCGGCCCGGTCACCCCGCAGGTGAAGACGACGATCGGGTCGGACCTGACCGGCCGCGAGCGGCTCGCCGTCGCCCCCCTGGTGGTGCTGATCCTCGCGCTCGGCCTGTTCCCGCAGCCGATGCTGAACCTGATCGAGCCGGCCTCGCAGACCACCATGCAGATCATCGGCCTGACCGATCCCGAGCCGATTGCGAAGGGGAACAACTGATGCCCAGTTCCGCGCCGTCCATCGACTGGCAGGCCCTGCTGCCGTTGATCATCGTGTTCGCCGGTGGCGTCGTCGGCGTCCTCGTGGAGTCGCTGCTGCCTCGGGCGTACCGGTCGGGGCTGCAGCGCGCAGTGGCGTACCTGACGGTGCTGGCGGCCTTCGTGTTCACCGGACTGAACTGGTTGCTCGGGGTCTACGGCCCGACGGCCGGCGGTTCGATCATGGTCGACGTGCCGAGCTACTTCACCTGGCTGACGCTGCTCTTCTTCACCGTGCTGGCGCTGCTGCTGTTCGGTGAGCGGCGGCTCTACTCCGGCGTCACGGCGTTCGCGCCGCAGGCCGCGGCAACGCCGGGCAGCCCGGACGAGCGAGAGGCGATCGAGAAGCGCGTGGAGCAGAACGAGCTCTACCCGCTGACCATGTTCGCCCTGGTCGGGATGATGCTCTTCGCCGCTTCGGGCGACCTGTTGATGATGTTCGTCGCGCTGGAGATCATGTCGCTGCCGCTGTATGTGATGTGTGGCCTGGCCCGCCGTCGGCGACTGCTCAGCCAGGAATCGTCGATGAAGTACTTCTTGCTGGGCGCGCTGTCCTCGGCGATCTTCGTCTTCGGTATCGCGCTGCTCTACGGCTTCGCCGGCTCGTTCAACCTGGGCGGGACCTACGACAGCCAGGCGGGCTTGGTCGATCCGGGCCTGGCGGCCGCGATCCAGCTCCAGCCCGAGGGCAACGGGATGCTGTTCGCCGGCCTGGCGATGGTCGGCATCGGCCTGCTGTTCAAGATCGGCGCCGCGCCGTTCGCCTCCTGGGTGCCCGATGTCTACGCCGGAGCGCCGAGCCCGATCACCGCGTTCATGGCCGTCTGCACCAAGATCGCCGCGATGGTCGGCCTGGCCCGGGTGTTCTTCGTCGCCTTCGGCGGCCTGCGCTGGGACTGGCAGCCGGTGCTGGCGATCGTCGCCGTGGCGAGCATGGCGATCGGGTCGGTGCTGGCGATCGCCCAGAGCGACGTGAAGCGGATGTTGGCGTACTCCTCGATCGCCCATGCCGGGTTCCTGCTGGTCGCCGTGACCGGTGCCTTCCAGGCCGCCGGCCCGGACCAGTTGACCAGCCTCGCCTCGGTGCTGTTCTATCTCGTCGCCTACGGGGTGACCACGATGGGCGCCTTCGCGATCGTGACCATGGTCCGCAACCGCTCGGGCGAGGTGAACCAGCTCGGCGCCTGGGCCGGGCTCGGCCGCAAGTCGCCGGTCGTCGCCGGGCTGTTCGCGTATTTCTTGTTGAGCTTCGCGGGGATCCCGCTCACCGCGGGCTTCATCGGCAAGTGGACGGTCTTCATGGCCGCCTGGCGCGGCGGGTACGCCTGGCTCGTCGTGGTGGCCGTGCTGGTCAGCGTGATCGCGGCGTTCTTCTACGTGCGGGTGATCGTCACCATGTTCTTCTCCGATCCGGCCGAGGGCGACGCGGAGGTCGCGCAGGCCGGCTGGGGAACGCAGGCCGTGTTGGTCGTAAGCTGTGTGCTCACCGTCGTGCTGGCCGTCGTCCCGGGGTGGTTGCTGACCCTCTCGGCGCAGGCCGGCCAGTTCCTCAGATAGGAGATCCGTTGCGCCCGCATGCCGAGGACGTCGCCACGGGCGCCGGGGGCGAGTTCGCCGATGGGGTACGCCGGGAGCTGCGGCTGGTCGAGGCGCGCCTGCAGGACGCGGCGAAGGGGCACGACCGCCTGGTCACCGAGATGGCGGGCCACATCATCGCGGCCGGCGGGAAGCGTTTCCGCCCGATGCTGGTGCTGCTCGCCGCCCGGTTCGGCGGACCGGTGCCCGACGACCGGCTGGTCGACGCCGCCGTCGTGGTGGAGCTGACCCACGTCGCGAGCCTGTATCACGACGACGTGATGGACGAGGCCGACCTGCGCCGCGGTGCGCCCAGCGCGAACAGCCGCTGGGGAAACCTGCAGGCCATCCTGGTCGGCGACTTCCTGTTCTCCCGCGCGTCGTCGATCGTCGCCGGGCTGGGCACCGATTTCGTGGCGGTGCAGGCCGACACCTTCGCCCGGCTGGTGCACGGCCAGATCGCCGAGACCGTCGGGCCCGCGCGC
The DNA here is from genome assembly GCF_054073625.1 of Naumannella huperziae. NCBI lineage: Bacteria > Bacillati > Actinomycetota > Actinomycetes > Propionibacteriales > Propionibacteriaceae > Naumannella > Naumannella huperziae. The sequence continues at coordinate 1,072,392 of NZ_JBSXPH010000001.1, forward strand.
GGGGAGGATCCCCTGGCGCACTACCTGCAGGTGGTCGCGGACAAGACCGCCTCGCTGATCGCCACCTCGGCCCGGTTCGGGGCGATGGTCGCCGGTGCGCCGGTCGCGACGGCGGCGGCGCTGACGGACTTCGGCGAGGAGATCGGAGCGGCGTTCCAGCTCAGCGACGACATCATCGACGTGACCAGCGACGACACGGGCAAGGCGCCGGGCACGGATCTGCGCGAGGGCGTACCCACCCTGCCGACGCTGCTGCTCGGCGAGGCTCCCGAGGATCGTCAGTTGCGGGACCTGATCGCCGGTGACCTGAGCGACCAGGCGCGGCTGGCGGAAGTGCTGGGGCGCCTGCGCGCGCACCCGGTGATCGATCGCGCACGCGACGAGGTCGCCCGGCGGGCGGAGGTCGCGCGCGGCCTGTTGCGGCCGCTGCCGGACTGCGAGGCGCGCGAGGCATTGTTCGCGATGTGTGACCAGGTGGTCACCCGGACCAGTTGATGGCCGGGATCGCCGCCGAGCTGTCGGCGCTGGAGCTGGCCGCCGCGATCCGCGCGGGAGAGCTGTCGATCGCGGAGGTGACGGCGGCCGCCCTGGCCGCCGCCGAGGCCGACTCGCTGGGCGCCTTCGCGCGGGTCGAGCGCGGGTACGCCGAGGCGGCGGCGGCCCAGGCGCAGCGCCGGCTGGCCGACGGCGATCCGGCGCCACTGCTCGGCGTACCGTGCCCGGTCAAGGATCTGACCCGGGTCGCCGAGCTCGGCTTCGAGGGCGGTAGCCGGGCGTGGGCAGGCAATGTCGCCGAGATCGACGACGGGATCGTCACCCGGCTGCGCGCCGCGGGCACGATCATGATCGGCAAGACGAGCACGCCGGAGTTCGGCCTACCGTGCTACACCGAGCCCGACCTCGGGCCACCGGCGCGTACCCCGTGGGACCGGCGTCGCTCTGCCGGCGGATCGAGCGGCGGCGCTGCGGCGGCCGTCGCGTCCGGTGTGGTGCCGCTCGCGCACGGCAGCGACGGCGGCGGGTCGATCCGGATTCCCGCCGCGTGCTGCGGACTGGTCGGGCTGAAGCCGAGCCGCGGGGTGATCAGCCCGGGCCCGCACGGTGTCGACGGGCCGGGGCTGGCGACGCAGGGCTTCCTGACGCGTACCGTCGCCGACACCGCGGCCGTGCTGGATGCGGTCGCCGGGCCGTGGCCGGGTGATCATTTCCCGGGCGCGACGGGCGGTTTCTCGGTGGCGCTGGCCGAACGGGTCCGCGGCCTGCGGGTCGGATTGTTGACCGAGCCGGTGCTGGTGCCGGGCGCGCCGGTGCACCCGCAGGCGCGGGCGGCCGCGGAGCGGGCCGCCCGGTTGTTGGGGGAGTTCGGGCACGAGGTGTCCGAGGCGCCGGTGCCGTTCGGGCCGCAGGAGTGGTCGGCGTTCGAGGCGCTGTGGGCGGTGGCCGCGCTGTCGGCGCCCGTCCCCGAGGGCCGCGAGGGCGATCTTGTTCCGCTGACCCGGTGGCTGCGCGAGCGGGGTCGGTCGGTGACCGGGCAGCAGTACGCCGAGGCGATCGCGGCGGCGCAGCGGCTGGAGCGTACCGTCGCCGCGCGGTGGGCCGGCTTCGACGTCGTGCTCACCCCGACGCTGGCGCAGCCGCCGGCGATGATCGGATCGTTGCGCGATGATCGCGATCCCGCGGCGGACTTCGCCGCCCAGACCGCCTACACGCCGTGGACGTCGATCTACAACCTGGTCGGCCGGCCCGCGATCAGCGTCCCTTTGCACCGGGCCGAGGTCGACGGCACGGAGCTCCCCTTCGGCGCGATGCTCGGCGGCCCGGCCGGTTCCGATCGGTTGCTGCTGGCGCTCGCCGCCCAGCTCGAGGCCGCCGACCCGTGGCCTGCCACCCCTCCCGCGCCTCGTTGACCTCCCTCAACTCCCACCCCTCCCTCCGCTCATCCCCCTCCCTCCGCTCATCCCCCTCCCTCCGAATTGTTTCCGTAGTTATGCCCGCTATCCGCCGCGGATAGCGGGCATAACTACGGAAACAATTCGGAGGGAGGGGGTGGGTCAGCGGCCGAGGGCGGTGGCGCGGAGCAGGGCCAGCCTGCCGGGCCAGGGCATGCGCGCGGCGACGGCGGCCAGGGCCGCGGCGAGCCGGGGCCCGACCGCGTCGAAGATCGCCCGCTGGTCGGGTCCGTCGAGCCGGGCGACGGCGTCGAAGAGCGCCACCGTCTCGTTCGGCCCGAGACCGAGCAACCAAGCTCCGGGACGCCGCCAGGTAGATCCCGGGCAAGCACGCGGTCGCCGCCGGGTTCGACGCCGCGGCCGACAGCTATGACCGGATGGTCGGGCTGAACCCGGGCTATCGCACCACCTGCGCCTCGCCGCCGATGCGCTCGTGGCCGGCATCGACGAACCCGAGCCGACACTGATCGACCTCGGCTGCGGCACCGGACTGTCCACCCGCGCCCTGCTGGACGCCGCGATCGCCCGCGGGCTGACGCCGCGGATCGTCGGCGTCGACGCCTCGCCGGGAATGCTCGCCCGCGCCCGGGCCGGGGACTGGCCAGGTGGCGTGGAGTTCGTCGACGGCCGCGCGGAACAGCTCGGCGAGCTCGGGCTGCCCGCCGCCGACGGTGTGCTGGCCTGCTACCTGCTGCGCAATGTCACCGACCTGCCCGCGACGCTCGCGGCGATCCGCGCGGCGCTGCGACCGGGCTCCCCGTTCGTCGCCGAGGACTACCGGTCGCCGCGCCGTCTACGACTACCTGCACTCCTCGGTCACCGGTTTCGCCTCCGTCCCCGAACTGTGCCGAGCGATGGCGGCGACGGGCTTCGTCGAGATCGCGGCGCGGACGGTGCCGGGCTGGCAGCACCGCATCCTGCACGTCATCCGCGCCCGTTCGGCGCCCGGCCTAGACTCGGAGGCATGAGCGAGGACAACGGCGCGCACCAAGATCCCGAACCGCTGTGGCGCGAGGCCGCCGGGGCCGAGCTGCGGCGCCGACGCACGGACGCCGGTCGTACGCTGGCCGATGTCGCCGACGCGGCCGGGGTCTCGGTGGCGTACCTGTCCGAGATCGAGCGCGGTCGCAAGGAGCCGTCCTCGGAGATGCTCGGCGCGGTTTCCGGGGCGCTCGGCATCGGCCTGGTCGATCTCACCTCCAGCGTCGCCGAGACGCTGACGCGGCGGCCGGCCGGCGAGATCGCGGCGCCGCGCGCCGAGGCCCGCGCCCAGGGGCAGTTCATGTTGGCAGCCTGACCGAACGAGAGGAGCAGTACGCATGACCACAGCAACACTCGACGGACGCACCATCGCCTTCCTGGTCTCCGGCAAGGGGATCGAACAACCCGAGCTCACCGGGCCGTGGCAGGCCATCAAGGATGCCGGCGGCAAGCCCGTCCTGCTCTCGCCGGACGGCGGCAAGGCCGCCACCGTCAACAACGATCTCGACCCGGCCGAGGACTATCCGGTCGACGGGACCATCGCCGATGCCGATCCGGGCGAGTACGACGGCGTGATCATCCCCGGCGGCACGGTGAACGCCGACACGCTGCGGACCGACGAGGATGCCCGCAACTTCGTGCGTGCCGCCGCGCAGGCCGGCCGCCCGATCGCGGCGATCTGTCACGGCCCGTGGCTGCTGGTCGACGCGGGGCTGGTCGAGGGGCGCACGCTGACCTCCTACCCGTCGCTGCAGACCGACATCCGCAACGCCGGCGGCACCTGGGTGGACGAGCAGGTCAAGATCGACGACAGCGCCGCGCCGTTGATCACCTCGCGCAATCCCGACGACATCCCGGCCTTCGTCGACGCGACGATCAAGCAGTTCGCGGGCGATCGGGGCTGATCACCCGGCCGGCAACGAGACGATCTCGTCGGCGAGCCCGTACTCCACCGCCTCGGTGGCGGTGAACACCCGGTCGCGTTGGATGTCGCGCTGCAACTCGGGCACGCTGCGCCCGGTGTGGTACGCCAGCACCTCGTCCTGCAGATTGCGCAGCCGGGTGATCTCCGCGGCCTGCACTGCCAGGTCCGGCAGGGTGCCCTGGCTCTCCATCGACGGCGGGTGCAACAGGATCCGCGCGTGGGGCAGCACGAGCCGCCGGCCGGGCTCGCCCGCAGCGAAGATCACCGCCCCGGCGGAGGCGGCCTGCCCGACGCAGTAGGTCGCCACCGCCGGGCGCAGGAATCGCATGGTGTCGTAGATCCCGAACATCGCCGTCGCCGAGCCGCCGGGGGAGTTGATGTAGAGGTTGATCTGCGCGTCGGAGTCGACGGACTGCAGGTGCAGCAACTGGGCGATGATCACGTTCGCGACGCCGTCGTCGATCTCCGTGCCCAGGTAGACGATCCGGTCGCTGAGCAGGCGGCTGTAGATGTCGCTGGTCCGCTCGCCGCGGCTGGTCTGCTCGACCACATAGGGAATCGAGTAGCTGGCCATCTCAGACCCCCATCCCGATCGGCTGCGTCCGCTGCCGCGGGGCAACCGAGTCGAGCTGGGTGATCACGTGATCGGCGAAGCCGTACGCGACGGCCTCCTCCGCCGAGAACCACCTGTCCCGCAAGGAATCCTCGGTGACCCGGGCGACCTCCTGCCCGGTGTGCTCGGCCGTCAGGCTGAGCATCAACTGGTTCAGGTACGCGAGATTGTCCGCCGCGATCTCGATGTCGATCGCCGTACCGCGGAACCCGGCCGACCCCTGGTGCAGCAACACCCGGGCGCGGGGCAGCAGGTGGCGCTTGCCCGGCGTACCCGCGGTCAGCAGGAACTGTCCCATGCTCGCGGCCAGGCCCATCCCGAGCGTGCTGACATCGTTCGGGATCAGGGTCATCGTGTCGTAGATCGCCAGCCCCGCCGTCACCGAGCCGCCCGGTGAGTTGATGTAGAGCCGGATGTCGGAATCGGGATCCTCGGCCGACAGCAGCAGCAACTGCGCACACAGCCGGTTGGCGACCTCGTCGTCCACCTCCTGGCCGAGCACCAGGATCCGCTGCTCCAGCAGGCGACCCGTCAATTGATCATCGTACGTGTTCATGATCGCCAGCCTGCCCCGGCGTACCGCCGAGCGGGGCGCGATCTGCTGCCAGCAGATCTGCGGTCAGCGGATCCGGGCCGGGGTGCGGGAGGCGGTACGCGAACGCGCCCACCACCAGCAGCCGGCCAGCAGCGCCACGCCGAGCAGCGGGCCGACGGCGGTCGCGAGCTGACCGCCGGCGCCCAGCCGCAGCCCCACCTCGGTATCGACGTTGAGGTCCTGGAACGGCTCCCACGTCGCCCAGCCCCAGTAGCCGACCGCGAGCAGCCGCAGCCACCCGGGCAGCGGCCGCAGCAACGCCAGGACCGCGATCGGCGCCAGCCAGGTGTAGGCATGGGTCCAGGAGATCGGCGCCGCGACCGTCGACCCGAGCCCGACCAGCAACAGCGCCAGCATCGGCTCGCCCGCCCGCGCCACGACCACCGCCGCCAGCAGCGTCAGCGCCACCACCGCGCCGCCGAGCAGCACCGTCAGCCACAGCGGCAGCTCGGGCGTACGCAGGAAGCGGACGGCGATTGCCAGCAGCGACTGGTTGGTCACCTGATAGGGCGCATCGGGCTCGCCGGGGAAATTGCCGGTGGCGATCCGCGCCCAGTAGCCGGCCGACTCGGCGGGCCGCACCGCGAATCCGATCATGGTCGCGCCCGCCGCCGACAACACGGCCACCAGCGCCGGCCGGCGCCGGCCCACCAGCACCAGCGCCACCACGAACAGCGCGGGGGTGAGCTTGATCGCCGCCGCGACGCCGGTCAGCACGCCCGCCGGCAGCAGTCGGTCCGGCACCCCGAACGGCAGCCAGCGCCCGGCCCGGGCGAGCAGGGTCGGCCCCGGCGCGAGGTCCAGCACGCACAGCGCCATCAGGAAGATCCCGACCTGGCCGAGGAAGAAGACCTGCGCGAGCGGGCCGCCGAGCGCGATCGCGGCCGCCGCGACGATCAGCGCCGGCGCGGCCCGCAGGCCGATCCGGGCGAACACCGCGGCGGCCAGGGCGGCATTCAGCAGCGGCCAGAGCAGGTACGCCGCCCCGGGGCCAGCCGCCGCCAACGGGAGCGTCAGCACGGCCGCGAACGGCGGATAGATCATCGGCAGCCGGCCCGGCGGATCGAAGTACAGCGGCTGGCCCGCGGCCAACCGGTCCGCGGCCGCGAGATAGACGTCCAGGTCGACCTGCTGCGGCAGCCACGGCCACCCGCCGGCGTGCAGCAGCGCGGCCAGGAACGGCCAGGGCAACGCGAGCAGCACCGCGGCGAGCTCGCGCCGGCGTACCCGCGGCGTCACGGCACCGGCTCGTCGGATGCGCGCTCGCGCGCCCAGTCCAGGGTCGCCGCGCACAGGGCGAGCGCCAGCAGCGGGCCGGTGGCGACCACCAACTGCTGCAGGCCGGTCAGGTCGAGCGCGGCGTCGCCGCCGGCGTCGATCGACTTGAACGGCTCCAGCGTCGCCCAACCCCAGTAGCCGACCGCCAGCAGGCGGACGCCGAGCGGTGCCGGTCGGAGCAGCGCCACCACCGCGAGCGGCGCGAGCCAGGTGAAGGTGTGCGTCCAGGCGACCGGGGAGGCGAGGCTGGTGCCGAGGCCGACCAGCAGCAGCGCGAAGGTCAGCTCCCCGCGCCGGGCGATCGCCGTGGCCGCGACCAGCACGGCGACCCCGGCGATCGCGCAGGCCACCAGCGCCGCGGTCTGCCAGGCGGCGTCGCCGCCGAAGCGGACGACCACGGCGCCGAGCGACTGGTTGGTCAGCCGGTACATCGAGTCGGTCTCCTGCGGCAGGTCGCCCGAGGCCAGATTTCCCCAGTAGAGCAACGAATCCGCCGGCCGGACCAGCGCTGCCACCCCGGTTGCCACCGCGGCCGTGATCGTCGCGACCAGCGCCGGCCGCCGCCGTCCGAACAGCACCAGCGCCACGATGAACAGCGCCGGTGTCATCTTGATCGCGACCGCCAGCCCGGTCAGCACGCCGCGCGGCCACAGTCGCTCCCGGCCCGGCCAGATCCGGCTGACCAGGGTCGGGCCGGGCGCCAGATCGAGGATGCACATCGCCATCAGCACGACCCCCACCTGGCCGAGGAAGACCACCTGGTCATACGGGCCGCCGAGCATGATCACCGCCGCGGCCGCGATCGGCGCGCGCCAGCCGCGCAGGCCGATCCGGGCGAACACGGCCACCGCCAGCGCCGCATTCAACAGCGGCCAGGTGAGGTAGCCCGTCTCGGCGTCGGTGATCAGCAAGGGCAGTGCCGCGATCGCCGCGAACGGTGGATAGGTCATCGGCAGGTCGCCGGGATCCTCGGCGTACAGAGGAGTTCCGGCCAGCAGGTCCTCGGCGGTGCGGCGATAGACGTCGAGGTCGACCGCCATCGGATTCCACGGCCAGCCGCCCGACAGCGCCAGCGCGGCCAGGAACGGCCACGGCAGCGCCACGACGAATGCGGTCGGGAACCGCAGCCGCCGGACCCGATCCACCGTCGCGGTCACCGCGGCATCCCCGCGCGCTGGGCGGCGGCGCCGGCGATGACCACCGCGAACCAGGCCAGCGTGAGCAGCAGGCTGCCGGCCGCGACCAGTTCACCGCCCACCCGCGACGCCGGCTGCACGCACGCCCACAGCCCGAGCACGGCCGCGGTCAGTTGCCACAGCCACGGACCGCGGCGGACCAGCATGATCGCCGCCAGCGGCAGCGCGATCACCCACGCCTGCGGAAAGGCGAGCGGCATGATCACGACGCCGCCCAGCCCGGCGGTCAGCATCCCCGCCAGGTGCCGGCCCGAGCGGCACAGCGCGAGGCCGGCGGCCAGCGCCGCGGCGAGGACCACGAGCGCCAGCACCGTGCCGAGCACGGTCGTGGTGGGCTGCTCACCGAGCCCCCGGGCGAGCACCGCGGGGAGCGAGCCGTTCGTCTCGCGCTCGTAGGCATTGCCCTCGGCGAGGTGGCGGCCCGCCAGCGTCGCCGACCAATAGCGCAGCGAGGAGATCGGCGCGGCCAGCCAGGCGAGCAGGGTGATCCCGATCGCCGTCGTCGCGCCGAACAGCCCGGCCCGGCGGTGCCGCGGCGAGGCGAGTTGCAGGATCACGACGACCACCGGAAACACCGCCAGCGCCGCGGCGATCCCGGTCAGCACGCCGCGCGGCAGGCGGGGACCCGGGCGCGGGCGTACCAGATCGGCGATCAGCAGGCAGGTGATCAGCACGGTCACCTGGCCGAGGCGGAAGTTGTCGCGGATCGGCACGGCGAGCGTGATCAGCAGCGCGGCCAGCAGCGGCACCCACGCCGAGCGGGCCAACGCCGGCGACCGGTACGCCAACAGCGGCGCCACCAGTAGCGCGGCCACCAGGCCGGCGGTGATCAACACCCAGAGCAACTGTGCCGCCTCCGGGCCGGCGATCGCGAACGGGATGCCGAACAGCGCCATCGCCGGCGGCATGCTGAACGGCACGCCGCCGCCGCCGTAGAGATCCTCCCCGGACAGCAGCCTTCCCGAGGCGCCGATGATCGCCTGCAGGTCGACCATCGCGCCCCGCCACGGGGTCCAGCTCGCGCCGTCCGCGCGCGAGGCCTCGTACGCCCCGGCGATCAGCGGCAGCGGCCACAACAGCCAGCGCCAACGGCCCGGCGCGCGGGTCACCAGATCTTCACGCGGCGATCCGGCGGCAGCCACAGCTCGTCGTCCCCGTCGGTGCCGAATGCCTCGTGGAAGGCGTCGACATTGCGTACCGTCTGGTTGGCCCGGAACTCCGGCGGCGAGTGCGGATCGGTCGCCAGCCGCTGCTTGACCGCCTCGGGGCGCATCTTGGAGCGCCACACGGCGGCCCAGTTCAGGAAGAGCCGGCGGCCGGCCGGCACGCCGTCGATCTCGGCGTCGGGATCGGCGCCGCTCAGGCGCCACGCCTTGTGCGCGATCGACAGGCCGCCGAGATCGCCGATGTTCTCGCCGATGGTCAGCTCGCCTTTCACCGGGCGCCCGTCTGCGCCCTCCGGTGAGAGCTCTGCGTACTGGCCGACCAGCGCCGTCGTGCGCTCCTCGAACGCGGCGCGGTCGGCATCGGTCCACCAGTTGCGCAGCGCGCCGTCGCCGTCGCAGGTCGATCCCTGATCGTCGAAGCCGTGCCCGATCTCGTGCCCGATCACCGCGCCGATGCCGCCGTAGTTCAGCGCATCGTCGGCCTCGGGATCGAAGAACGGCGGCTGCAGGATCGCCGCCGGGAAGACGATCTCGTTGCGCAGCGGGTGGTAGTAGGCGTTCACCGTCTGCGGGGTCATGAACCACTCGTCCGGATCGGTCGGCCGGGTCAGCTTGTCCAGTTGATCATCGAGCTGCCAGGAGGCCACCGCGAGCACATTGCCGACAAGATCATCGGCGCGAAGGTCGAGGGTCGAGTAGTCCTTCCACTTCACCGGATAGCCGATCTTGGGCCGGAACCTGTCCAGCTTGCGCAGCGCCTCCGCGCGGGTGTCCTCGGTCATCCAGTCGAGCTCGCTGATCGATTGCCGGTACGCCTCGATCAGGTTCGCCACCAGCTCGTCCATCCGGTCCTTGGCGGCGGGCGAGAAATGCTTGTCCACATAGAGCTTGCCGACGTCCTCGCCGATCGAGGCCTCGACCAGGTCGACGCCGCGCTTCCAGCGCTCCTTCAACGTCGGCGTACCGGACAGGGTCGTGCCGTAGAACGCGAAGTCCTCGGCGACGAAACGATCATCGAGGTAGCCCGCGAACGCCGATGCCGTCTGCCAGCGCGCCCAGGCGCGCCAGGTCTGCGCCGGCGTCGCCGCGATCAGCTCACCGAGCCCGGCGAAGTAGCTCGGCTGGGCATTCACCACCCGGGCCAACACGGCGTCGTCGAGCTCGGCACCCGCCAGTAGTTGCGCCCAGTCCAGGCCGGGGCTGGCGGCGGCCAGCTCGTCGCGGGTCTGCGGGTTGTACATCTGGCGCAGGTCCCGGGTGCGCACCTTGTCCCAGTGCAGCGCCGCGATCGCCGTCTCCAGCTCCAGTACGCGCGCGGCCTCGCCAGCGGGGTCGTCGCTGCCGATCAGCTCGAACATCCTGCCCAGGTGGGCCGTGTAGGCCTCGCGGATCTCGGCATAGGTGTCGTCGCGGTAGTACTCCTCGTCGGGCAACCCGATCCCGGACTGGCCGAGGAACAAGATCACCTGCTGCGGATCGCCCGGGTCGGCATCCACCGACATCCCCACCAGCGTGCGGATCCCGCGACGGGTGGCCCAACCCATCCAGTGCGCCAGGGATGTCGCGTCGGTGATCTCGTCGGCGGTCGCCAGCAGCGGCGCGAGCGGCTCGGCGCCGCGCTCGGCCACGGTGTCGGTGTCGACAAAGCTGGCATAGAGCGAGGCGATCCGGCGCTGCGGCGTACCGGTCTGGTCGCCGGGGTCGCCGAGGGAGGTGATGATGTCGCGGACGGCCTCCTCGGCGTTGTCGCGCAGCTCGATGAAGGCGCCGGTGCCGGGCTTGTCGTCCGGGATTGTGGCAGTCTGCAGCCAGGCCCCGTTGACGTGGCGGTACAGGTCGTCCTGGGGTCGGGTCGCCTCGTCGGTGTGGGCGAGCAGCTCGGAAGTCACCGGTCGAGGCTAGCGCGTCTCGCGGGCAGACTCAGCGGTTCGTCCAGCCGATGCTCGGCGGGTCCTGGTCGTAGCTGACGATCGCCGTCGTCTCCACCGTGAAGTCCTGCGTGTCCAACGGGATCTCCTCGCCGGAGTCGCGGACGCTGCCGTCCAGGGTGTAGGTGATCGTCAGATCGGCCAGGGCCACCGGTGCGCCCTCCTCCGTGCGTACCTGGACACCCTTCAGCGGATCGTTGGTGAGCTCGGTCCGCACGGAATCTGGGATGATCTCCTGGCCGCTGGTGGTGGTGTCCTTCATCGCGTACGGGCAGTTCTTCGGCTTCAGCTCGTTGCTGCCGATGCAGCGGTCGATGCCCTTGCGGATCTGCACCAGCGCGTCGCGCCGTCCCGCTTCGGTCAGCGCCAGTGGCACCTGGCCGAGGCGTTGATCAGGACGATTGTCGGTGACCCGGAAACGATGATCGATCTGCAGCGCGTCGGTCGTCGAGGTGACCAGGTAGGAGCCGGGGAAGATCGGGTAGTTGCCCGGTCCGTCGAGCCGGGCGCCGTTGATCAGGAACGGCATGTTCAGGTCGGCCTCGGGTGCCTCCAGCGTCGCCCAGGCCTGCGGCATGGTCCAGCGACCATCGATCTTGGCGACATCGAAGACGCCGGAGACCGGCTCGCCCCCGAGCCTGTAGTCCACCTGGACGCGGGTGTCGTCGCTGGCGACCACGGCGATGTCGGTGATCGGCGCGCGGTTCAGCGAGTCGGCCAGCACCTCCGGGGTGAGCAGCCGGCCGTCCGGCGGCGGGGCGGAGGCATGGGCCAGCGCGCCGGCGGCATCGCCGCGTGCCAATGCCTGCAGGTAGGACTCGACGAACCGGTCCGGCTTGATCGACTGGTCGGCGGGGCCGATCAGGTTCCGGCCGACGAAGAAGACGCCGACCGCGACCACCAGCGCCAGCACGCCGACGATCACCCAGCCGACGACGTTGCGCCGCGGACTCTCCTCCTCGTCCTCCTCGGCCAGCTCGAAGGCGTCGTCATCGGGATCGAAGCCGAGCCGGCGCGCGGACGCCGGCGGCGGCACCGGAGCGCCCAGCGCCCGGGTGGCGTCGGGATCGTCCAGGGGGCCCGGGTCGTCCAGGGGGCCGGGGTCGTCCAGCACTCGCGGGTCATAGCCCATGCCGCGCGCGTTGGTCGCGGTCACCGACTCGTCCTCGGGCTTCGCGGCCCGGCGCGGCTGGTCCGACATCTCGTTCCGTCCTGGGTCTGGTTGCGGCCTGCTCTGCCCGCCGGGTCGGCGGACCGGCCGCCAGCCTATCCGGCGCGGGCCTTCCGGGCGCGGCGGCGGACCACGATGGCGTACCCGGTGAGCAGGGAGAGCGCGATCCAGACCAGTACGAATCCGGCCCAGCGTGCCGGGCTCATCGGCTCGCCGAACCACGCGACGCCGAGGATGAACTGCAGGGTGGGGGCGAGGTACTGGGTCATCCCCATCGTGGAGAGTCGGATCCGCGGCGCGGCCCAGGCGAAACACAGCAGCGGGATCACCGTGACCACGCCGGCGCAGATCAGCAGTGCGTCGTAGCCCGGGCCGAGCGTGCCGAAGCTGCCGACGCCGCGGGCGGCGAGCCAGCCGAGGTAGGCGGTTGCCGGGATCAGCACGACACCCGATTCGATCACCAGCGTGACGATCGGGTCGGCGGGGGCGAACTTCTTGAGTACGCCGTAGGTGGCGAAGCTGGTGGCCAGGGTGAGCGCGATCCACGGCGGGTGGCCGTAGTCGATGGTCAGCACGATCACCGCCGCGAAGGCCAGCCCGATCGCGGCCCACTGTGCCGGGGCGAGGCGCTCGCGCAGCACGAGCACGCCGGCGAGGATCGACAGGATCGGGTTGATGTAGTAGCCGAGCGAGGCCTGCACGACCTCGGCGTGGGTGACCGCCCAGATGTAGACGCCCCAGTTGACCGAGATCACCACCGCGGCCGCCGACAGCAAGAGCATGGCGCGGCGATTGCGGAGGGTACGCAGCAGCGGCCGGCGGGCGATGATCAACGCGATCACCGCGGCGACGACGAAGGCCCAGACGATCCGGTGCGCGAGCAGCTCGACGGCCTGGCTGCGGTTCAGCAGCGGCCAGAACAGCGGGACGAGCCCCCAGATGGCGTACGCCCCGATCGCCGCCAGCACCCCCGCGCCGGACTCCGCCGGAGCTGCCGGTGTCTGCTTTGCCACGCCCCCATCGTGTCGTCAGTTATCGCCCGCCGCACGCGTGTCCGGGCGGCGATACCTCACGAAGGGATCGGGCGGGTCAGGCGGCGCGCTCGGCGAGCAGCCGGCGGAGCAGTGTCGTGACCCGGACGAAGTCGGTGCGCTGGTCGCCGGCGTCGGCCCGCAGGACGCGCCAGCCGCCGCCGACCCAGGCCTCGTCGCGGCGGATGTCGCTGCTGAGCTGTGCGCCGTCGCGATGGTGCGCGCCCTCGTACTGCAGGGCGATCCGCTCCCGGCGATATCCCAGATCGGCCTCGGGGGAGTGGGGGTCGTCGGGATCGAGCCGGAGCTGCGTCTGTGGTTCGGGCAGTCCGGCCTCGATGATCGCGAGCCGCAGGCGCGTCTCCGGCGGTGAATCCGACCCCTGGCGGACCAGGGCAAGTGCCTCGCGGCCGAGGACGACCCCGGCCCGCCACTCGTTCAGCTCCAGGATGTGGCTCAGGTCCGCCCGCGCGCACCACGGTTCGAGGTGGGCATCCAGATTGCGCCGCGGCCGCCGGATCAGTTGATCCCCGATGATCACCGCCTCGGCGAGGGTGAGTGCGGGTAGCAGCTCGAACCAGGCGCGGGCCCGGGTGGCAATGCGCAGGCCGCCGACGGTGGTGATCTCCTCCTCCGTCACGCGGGCGGCGTGGCCGCGCACGCGTCGCCGGCGCGCCGGCTCGCAGGTGTTGCCGCGGCTGATGTGGAGGGTGGAGTCCGAGGCCAACCTCGTCGGCAGCCAGAAACCGTGGAGCTGTCCGGCGCTGGCATGGGAGACCCATCCATCGGGGGTGAGCGCGAGCACGGCACGGGCATGCTCGGCGAGGGGAAGCTCGCCCGCCGGTGCTCGGATGTCGCGACTGGGCGATTGCAGATCGCTGGCCCGGAGTCGCTTCTCGGTCACGGGGTACGCCGCGGCATCGGCCAGCGTGAATGCCCGCCCGCGCAGGGCCCGCGGCAAGGGCTCGGGACTCGGCATGCCTCGATCCTGCCGCCGCGTCGGCGCCTGAACCAGCGGGTGGCGGGGTTGTCCACAACCTGTTTCCCCGGGCTTGATTTGTGTCGTCAGTTATCGCCGCCTGACGGTCCCGTCAGGCGGCGATAACTGACGACACAAATCGGGGGTGGGGTGGGGTGGCGTGGGGAGAAGGTCAGGCGACGGTCCAGGTGTCCCGGCCGGCGAGGAGGGCCTGCAGCTCGGTGTCTGCACCCGACGGCTCGCCCTCGCGGCGCTCGCCCTGGGCGGTCCGGATCTGCTCGCGGGCGAGGTCGTCGTAGGTGGCCCGGGGAACATCGCGGAAGATGCCGATCGGGGTGCGGTTCAGCACGCCGGCATCGGTCAGCCGGGACAGCGCGAAGGCATACGACGGGTCGTCGCGATGAGCGTCGTGGACGACGATGGCGTCCTCGCCGACCTCGGCCACCCTGGCCACCGAGAACTCCCCGCTCACCGGGTCCCGTACCAGCCCGAGCTCGCCGGCGCCGAAGATCACCTTCTCGCCGTGCTTGAGCGGGATGATCGCCTGCGGCGCGGTGTCCTTGTCCTTGATCGCGTCGAACGCGCCGTCGTTGAAGATCGGGCAGTTCTGGTAGATCTCCACCAGCGCGGCACCGCGATGTTCCGCGGCGGCGGTCAGCACCTCGGTCAGGTGCGCCCGGTCGGAGTCGATGGTCCGGGCGACGAAGCTGGCCTCGGCCCCGAGCGCCAGCGACACCGGGTTGAACGGCGCATCCAGCGAGCCCATCGGCGTCGACTTGGTGATCTTGCCGACCTCCGATGTCGGCGAGTACTGCCCCTTGGTCAGCCCGTAGATCCGGTTGTTGAACAGCAGGATCGTGAAGTTCACATTGCGGCGCAGTGCGTGGATCAGGTGATTGCCGCCGATCGACAGGGCGTCGCCGTCGCCGGTGATCACCCACACGCCGAGATCCTCGCGCGCGGTGGCGATGCCGGTGGCGATCGCGGGCGCGCGGCCGTGGATCGAGTGCATCCCGTAGGAGTCCACGTAGTAGGGGAAGCGCGACGAGCAGCCGATGCCCGACACGATCACGGTGTTCTCCTTGCGGATGCCGATCTGTGGCATGAACCCCTGGAACGCCGCGAGCACGGCATAGTCGCCGCACCCGGGGCACCAGCGCACCTCCTGGTCGGAGGTGAAGTCCTTGCGGTTCAGCGGTTCCAGGGCCAGGGGTACGCCCGCCAGCCCGCGCGGGCCGGCCGTCGAACCGTTCGTGATCACCTCGGTCACTGCTGCCTCCCATGATCGAAGACGACTTCGTGTTGGCCGTGCTGCTCCGGCTCCGCGGCCAGTTCGGACTCCTCCGGCACGGGTCCGACCTCGTCGCGGACCAGCTCCAGCAGGTCGTGGGCGAGCTCTGCCAGCGAGATCGGCAGGCCGCGTACCCGCGAATAGGACTGCACGTCCACCAGGTACTTCGCGCGCAGCAGCATCGCCAACTGGCCGAGGTTCATCTCGGGCACGATCACCTTGTCGTAGCGCCGCAGGACCTCGCCGAGGTTGGCCGGGAACGGGTTCAGGTGCCGCAGGTGCGTCTGCGCGATGTGCCCGCCGGCATTGCGCACCCGGCGTACCGCCGCCGCGATCGGGCCGTAGGACGAACCCCAGCCCAGCACCAGCAGCCGCGCCTTGCCGTCCGGATCGTCGACCTCGAGATCGGGGATCTCGCGCACGATGCCGTCGATCTTGGCCTGCCGCAGGTTGATCATCTTCTCGTGATTGGCCGGATCGTAGGACACGTTGCCGGTGCCGTCGGCCTTCTCGATGCCGCCGAGCCGGTGCTCCAGCCCGGCCGTCCCCGGGATCGCCCACGGCCGCGCCAGCGTCTCCTCGTCGCGCCGGTACGGCAGGAAGGTCGGCTTCTCGTTGCCCTTGGCGTCCGTCGCGGTGCCGTTCGGCTCGGTCGCGAAGCCCGGATCGATCGGCTCGATCGCCGCCAGATTCGGCACCTCCCACGGCTCCGCTCCGTTGGCGAGATAGCCGTCGGAGAGCACGACGACCGGGGTGCGGTACTTGATCGCCCAGCGCGCCGCCTCCACCGCCGTGTCGAAGCAGTCGCTCGGGGTCTGCGCCGCCAGCACCGGCACCGGCGCCTCGCCGTTGCGGCCGTAGAGCACCTGCAGCAGGTCCGCCTGCTCGGTCTTGGTCGGCATGCCCGTCGACGGGCCGGCGCGCTGCACATCGCAGATGATCATGGGCAGCTCGGTCATCACGCCGAGGCTGATCGTCTCCATCTTCAGCGACACGCCCGGGCCGGAGGATGTGGTGACTCCCAGGTGTCCCGCGAAGCTCGCGCCGAGCGCCGCGCCGACCGCGGCGATCTCGTCCTCGGCCTGGAAGGTCGTCACCCCGAACGCCTTGTGCTTGGACAATTCGTGCAAGACGTCGGAGGCCGGTGTGATCGGGTACGCGCCGAGGAACAGCGGCAGCCCCGCCTTGTGCGCGCCCGTGATCAGGCCGTAGGCCAGCGCCGTGTTGCCGGTGATCTGACGGTAGGTGCCGGTCGGCATCGGCGCCGGGTCGACCTGGTAGGTGACCGCGAATGTCTCGGTCGTCTCGCCATAGGCATGGCCGGTCCGGAAGGCGGTGAGGTTGGCGTCGCGGATATCGGGCTTGTTGGCGAACTTCGTCGACAAGAACTCCAGCGTCGACTCCACGGGCCGGTGGTAGAGCCAGCTCAACAGCCCGAGCGCGAACATGTTCTTGGCGCGCGAGGCGTCTTTGCGGGACAGGCCGAAGTCCTTCACGGCCTCGACGGTCATCCCGGTCAGGTCCAGCGCGTGCACCTGGTAGGCCTCCAGCGAGCCGTCCTCGAGCGGGCTCTCGGCGTACCCCACCTTCTGCAGATTGCGCTTGGTGAACTCCGCGCTGTCGGCGATGATCAGCCCGCCGCGCGGCAGATCGGACAGGTTCGCCTTGAGCGCCGCCGGGTTCATCGCGACCAGCACGTCCGGCCGGTCGCCGGGGGTGAGAATGTCGTAATTGGCGAAGTGCAACTGGAAGCTGGACACGCCGGGCAGCGTGCCGGCGGGGGCGCGGATCTCGGCCGGGAAGTTCGGCAGGGTGGAGATGTCGTTGCCGAACAACGCCGAGTCCGCGGTGAACCGGTCGCCGGTGAGCTGCATGCCGTCGCCGGAGTCGCCGGCGAACCGGATCACGACCCGGTCGAGGTTCTTGACTGCTGTCACCCGTTGGCCTTTCGCATCTACGCCACGCCGGTTTCCGCAACGGCGGCGTCCCGAATTTCGGAGCAACGTCCATCGTAGGTGCTCAACCACGGTTGACCGCATCCGCCAGTTGCTGGGACGCGGACCGGGCGCGCGGGAGCGGCGCTCAGCGGGCGACGGACGCCGCGGGCACGGCCAGCCGGTAGCCGCGGCGGATGACGGTACGCACGAGGTCGCTCGGCGCCAGGGTGCCGCGCAACCGCGCGACCGCCATCTCGGCGGCGTGCGGGTCGACGGAGCTGCCCGGGAGGGCGCGCAGGATGTCGTCGCGGTGCACGACGGCGCCGCCCGCCTCGGCGAGCACCCGCAGCACGGCGAGGCTGGCGGGCGAGAGCGGCAACACCTCGCCGTCCAGCAGGGCCGCGCCGCGCAGCAGCCGCAGCTCGCCGCCGCAGGTGAGCAGCCGCAGCCCGCGCCGCTCGCCGAGCTCGCGGACGATGCCGCGGACCAGGGCGCCCAGCCGGAAACGGTCGGGCACCAGGGGCTGCACGCCGAGCTCGAGCAGTGGCCCGGCGGTGATCACGCCGACCGCCGCGGCCAGGACCCCGTCCTCGTCGGCGAAGGCCTGCGCGACCTCGGCCAGCACCCGCTGCTCGGTGGCGGCGTCGAGGAAGGCGGCGACGCCGGGGGCGGAGGTGAAGGCGACGGCATCGCATTCGCGGCGGGCGACGAGCCGCACGCTCTCGGCGACCGCAGCCGGGTCGGGCGCCGGCCCCCAGCGGTAGACGACCAGCGAGCAGACCTCGGCACAGGCGGTCGCGAAGGCCTCGTCGAGGCCGTCCGCGCCGGACCCGTGGTGCTGGATGGCGATCCGCTGACCGGCCACCCCCTCACTCAGCAGCAGGTCGGCGATCTCGGCGCTGGTCTCGGACTCGGCGACCCAGTCCGCGGTCAGCCCGGCGGCCTGCAGTGCCCCGCGCGCCTTGGGTCCGCGCGCGATCAGCCGCGACTGCCCGAGCACACGGAGGAGTGGGGTCGCCACCCCCGCGGCGTCGGCCGCCTCCAGCCAACCGCGAAAGCCGACGCCGGTGGTGATCACGGTGACGTCCGGCGGCTTCTCGATCAGTTCGGTGGTACGCCGGAAGAGCTCGCTGTCGTCGACGTGCGGCACCACCGAAAGGGTCGGGGCGTGCAGTACCGACGCGCCCCGGCGCTCCAGGGCTGCGGCGAACTCGGCGGCCCGGCGCTGCGCGGTGAGGACCACGCGGCAGCCGGAGAGCTGATCAGGCGACGGCTGCATCGACCACCTCGCCCAGCTCGGCGCCCAGCGCGGCCACCGGGCCGATCACGATCACCGCGGGGTTGGCCAGTTGCGTCTTCGTGACCCGCGCGGGCAGCTCGGCGAGCGGGGCTCGGACCACCCGCTGCCCGGCGTCCCAGGCGCGCTGCACGACGGCGGCGGGCGTGGCGGCGGGTTTGCCCGCCCGCAGCAACCCGGCGGTCAGCTCCGTCAGCCGCGCCATGCCCATCAGTACGACCAGCGTGTGCGGCCACGCGGCGAGGAATGCGGGCGACAGCTCGTCGTGTCCGGAGATGACCAACAGCCCCTGGGCGACCCCGCGGTGGGTGACCGGGATGCCGGCGGCGGCGGGTGCGGCGATGGCCGAGCTCACCCCGGGCACCACCTCGACCTCGACGCCGGCGGCGCGGCAGGCCGCGACCTCCTCGCCGCCGCGGCCGAGCAGGAACGGGTCGCCGCCCTTCAGCCGGACGACCGCGCGCCCGGCCCGGGCGTGGTCGACCAGCAGCGCGTTGATCTCGGCCTGCGGCACGGGGTGATGGTAGGGCGTCTTGCCGACGTCGATGATCTCCGCGCGCAGGCCGACCAGCAGCCCGCGCGGGGCCAGCCGGTCGGCGACGACCACGTCGGCGGACTGCAACGCCCGCAGGCCGCGGACCGTGATCAGGTCGTCCGCGCCCGGGCCGCCGCCGACCAGCACGACGCGGCCCGTCCCGGGCATCAGGCGACCTCGGCGCGGGGGATCGCGACGGCCGGGCGTACCTGCACCCACTCCTCGCGCACCCGGACGTCCCAGCGGCCCAGCTCGACGCCGGGCTCGCTCAGGCACTCGCCGGTACGCAGATCGAACACCTGCTTGTGCAGCGGGGAGGCGACCGTCGGCACCAGCTCGTCGCCGATCCGCGCGGAGCCGACGATGCCGCGGGCGATCACGTTCACCCCGGTGAACGGGTCGCGGTGGCCGACGGCGAACACCCGGTCGTCGTGCAGCCGGAAGATCGCCACCTGTCGGCCGGCGACGAGTGCGGCGACCCCGCGCTCGACGGGCAGCCGCGCGACCGTGCAGACCGTGGTCCAGGCGGGGAGGGCGGAGGTGTGCCGGTGGTGGAGCTCGGTGGTGGTCATTGGGGGTCCTTCCTGCGGGTGGGGAGCCGGGAATCCGAGATCAGTACGGGTTCGCGATCGGGCGTGATCAACTGCAGCCCGCCGGAGGCCGCCGCGGCGCGCTCGGCCGGGGTCGCCGGCCGCCGCTGACCGCGCTCGCCGACATAGGCAAGATCGGGATCGGGCGTCTGCGCCGCATTGACGAAGGATCCGAACCGGGCCAACTTGTCCGGGTCGTCGAGCACCTCGCCCCACTCGTCGCGATAGCCCGCGACGTGGGCGGCCATCGCGGCGTCCAGATCGGCCGCCACCCCGAGCCGGTCGTCGACGATCACCTCGCGCAACCGGTCCAGCCCGCCGTCCAGCGACTCCAGCCAGCCGGCGGTGCGCTGCAACCGGTCGGCGGTGCGCACGTAGTAGATCAGGAAACGGTCGATCAGCGTGATCAACCCGTCGTCGTCCAGGTCCTCGGCGAAGAGCTGGGCATGCTTGGGCGAGAAGCCGCCATTGCCGCCCAGGTAGAGATTCCAGCCCTTGTCCGTGGCGATCACGCCGACGTCCTTGCCGCGCGCCTCGGCGCACTCCCGGGCGCAGCCGGAGACTCCCAGCTTGATCTTGTGCGGCGCCCGCAGTCCGCGGTAGCGCAGCTCCAGCCGGATCGCCATCGCGACCGAGTCCTGTACGCCGTAGCGACACCAGGTCGAGCCGACGCAGGACTTCACGGTCCGCAGCGCCTTGCCATAGGCGTGGCCCGATTCGAAGCCGGCCTCCACCAGGCGCCGCCAGATCTGCGGCAACTGCTCCACCCGCGCCCCGAACAGATCGATCCGCTGGCCGCCGGTGATCTTGGTGTAGAGCCCGAACTCACGCGCCACCTCGCCGATGGTGATCAGCCCGTCCGGGGTGATCTCGCCGCCCGGGATGCGCGGCACCACCGAGTAGCTGCCGTCCTTCTGCAGGTTGGCGAGCATGTGGTCGTTGGTGTCCTGCAGCGCGCCCTGTTCGCCGGAGAGGATGTGCCCGTTGCCGAGGCTGGCGAGGATCGAGGCGACCACCGGTTTGCAGATGTCGCAGCCGCGCCCGCCGCGGCCGTGCCGGGCGATGATCTCGGAGAAGGTGCCGAGCCCGGTCAGGCGTACCGCCTCGAAGAGCTCGGCCCGGCCCAGCGCGAAGTGCTCGCAGAGCGCGCGGGAGACCTCGATCCCGGCGGCCGCCAGCTCGGTCTCCACCAGCCTCTTGACCAGTGGCAGGCACGACCCGCAACTGGTGCCCGCCTTCGTGCAGCCCTTCACCGCGGCCAGATCGGTGCAGCCGTGCTCGCTCACCGCCGCGCGCACCGTGCCCGCGGTCACGTTGTTGCACGAGCAGACCGCGGCGGCATCGGGCAACTGCTCGGAGCCCGGCGCGGCGGTGCCGCCGACCAGGTAGGCCGACGGGTCCGCGGAGAGTTCGGTGCCGAGCAGCGGCCGCAGGGTCGGGTACGCCGACGCGTCGCCGACCAGGATCCCGCCCAGCAGCGTCCGGGCGTCGTCGGAGACGACCAGCTTGCCGTAGCGGCCGGTGACCGGATCGGCGTGCACCACCTCCAGCGCGCCCGGGGTCGTCGCGAACGCGTCCCCGAACGAGGCGACATCAACGCCGAGCAGCTTGAGCTTGGCCGAGGTGTCCGCACCCGGGAAGGTGCCCTGCCCGCCGAGCAGGCGGTCGACCGCGATCTCGGCCATCGCATTGCCCGGGGCGATCAGCCCCCACACGGCACCGCCGATGCAGGCCACCTCGCCGATGGCCAGGATCGCCGGGTCGCTGGTCCGGCAGCCGGCATCCACCACGGCGCCGCCGCGCTCGCCGATCGCCAGCCCGGCGTCTCGGGCCAGCTCGTCGCGCGGGCGTACCCCGGTGGCGAAGATCACCAGATCGGCGTCGAGCTCGGCCTCGCCCAGGTCGAGCGCGCGGACCGCGCCCGCGTCGTCGGCGAGCACCTGCTTGGTGGCGGTGCCGGTCCGCACGTCCACGCCGAGTCCGGCGATGATCCGGGCCAGCTCGGCGCCGCCGCCCTCGTCGACCTGCAGCGGCATCAGCCGCGGCGCGAACTCGATCACGGTCGCCTCGGCATTCATCGCCCGCAGCGCGCCGGCCGCCTCCAGGCCGAGCAGCCCGCCGCCGATCACCGCGCCGCGGACCGGACGGTCCAGCCGTGCCGCCAGCTCGTGGACGCAGGCCTCGATGCTGCGCACGTCGTCGATCGTGCGATAGACGAAGGAGTTGATCAGATCGCTGCCCGGGACCGGCGGCACGAACGCCCGGGATCCGGTCGCCAGGACCAGCGCGTCGTAGCCCAGCTCGCGTCCGTCGGCGAGGGTGACGGTACGCCGATCGCGGTCGATTGCCGTCGCGGCGACCCCGCTGACCAACTGCACACCCGGCCGCTCCCACAGCCCGGGATCGCCCAGGGCGAGGGCATCCGCGCCGCCGGTGAAATAGCTGGTCAGGGCGACCCGGTCGTACGGCGCGTGCGGCTCCTCGCCGACGACCGTGACGGCGGCGGATCCGTCGCGGTCGGCCAGCGCCTCGACGAACCTCTGGGCGACCATGCCGGCGCCGATCACCACGATTCGCTGGTCGGTCATGATCACCTCCGGTTTCGATCCACCTGCTCGGTCCCCGACGCTAGGTGGCGCTTGTTTCGGCGAGCGGTGCGGAATGTTTCGGCCCTGCAACAAGGCCCTCACTCCCGTCACGATCACCGGTGACCCTGTCCGCCGCGGCCCGCAGCAGCGCGGCGACCAGACCGGTGCAGGAGCCGCAGCCGGTGCCGGCGCGGGTGGCGCACGCCACTTCTTCCACGGTCCGGGCGCCGCAGTCGTGGGCCCGGTCGATCTCGGCCCGGTTCACGCCGTTGCAGCGGCAGACCGTGGCGGCGGCGGGCAGGTCCGCGGGATCGGTACGCCGCCCGTCGCCGGCGAGCAGGAGCTCCGCGGGGTCGGGCGGCAGCGCCGTGCGCCGCTCGAAGGCCACCGTGAGGTCGGCCGCCGTGCGCGGGGCCCCGACGCAGACGGCGCCGACCAGTCGGTCGTCGCGGACCGCGATCCGCACGGCGCGCCGGGCCGCGGCATCGGACAGTTCCAGCACCCGCGTACCGCCGGCCTCCGTCGTCGCCCAGTCGAGCTCGCCGAGGGCGGTCACCTGCAGGCCCACCGCCTTCAGCGCGATCACCTCGCCGGCCGCCTCCGGCGGGCGCCGGGCCTCGCCGCGCAGCCGGCTCGCCAGGCGGTCGGCCTGTGCCCAGCCAGGTGCCAGCAGGCCGGGGCAGCCCTCGTCCGGTGTCTCCGCGCAGTCGCCGATGGCCGCGATCGCGGGGTCGGCCGGGCTCAGCAGGTCCTCGCCCACCACGACCCCGCGCCGGATCGGCAGGCCGGCGGCGCGGGCGAGTTCAGTGCGCGCAGAGACGCCGGCGGTGACCACCAGCAGCGAGGTCGGCACCCGGGTCGGGCCGGCCGCCGTGGCCAGGGTGAGGACGGTCAGCCGGGTGCCACGGTGGCCCCAGCCGCGTACCTCGGCGTTGTTGATCACCCGTACCCCGAGATCGGCGAGCGTGGCCTCGGCGATCCGGCCGGCGCCCTCGGGCAGTTGGCGCTGCAGCGGGTACGGGCCGTTGTTGATCAGCGTGACGTTGACGCCGTGGGTACGCAGCCCGCAGGCCAGCTCCACCCCGAGCAGCCCGCCGCCGAGCACGGTGATGTCGTCATGGGTGGCGGCGGCCGCCAGCAGCTCGCGGCAGTCGTCGAGGTCGCGCAGCGTGCGCACCCCGGGCGGCGGCTCGTTCGGGGCGCCGGGCAGCGGCAGCCGGGCCCGGGCCCCGGTGGCGAGCACGCACAGGTCGTAGGGGTGTTCGGTGCCGGCGCTGTCGCGCACGCGGCGGCGTACCCGATCGATCGCGGTCGCCGCGACCCCGCGCAGCACCGTCGCCTCCGGCGGCGGTCCGGGAAGCTCCAGCGAGCCCAGCTCGGCGCGGCCGGCGATCACCTCGGAGAGCTGCAGCCGGTTGTACGCGGCGTAGGGCTCGGCGCCGAGGACGGTGATCTTCGCGCCGCTGCCCGCCAGCCCCGCGCAGAACCGGGAGCCGACCATGCCGTTGCCGATCACCACGATCCGCATCCCGTTCAGCATGCCGCCTCCTTGATCTTCGTCACCTCGACCGCGCAGACCTTGAACTCGGGCATCCCGCTGACCGGGTCGGTCGTCGGATTGGTCAGCGTGTTGGCGCGCTCCTGCCCGGGGAAATGGAACGGCATGAACACCACGTCGGGCCGCAGGTCGGCGCTGATCCGCGCCGGCGCGCAGGCCTCCCCGCGCGCCGAGCGGACCCGGACCAGCTCGCCCTCGGCGACTTCCAGGCGCCGGGCCAGCCGCGGGTGCAGCTCGACAAAACCGCTGCCCTGCACGCGATTCAGCGCGGCCACGCGGCGGGTCTGCGCGCCGGACTGGTACTGCTGCAGCACCCGCCCGGTGATCAGGTAGATCGGTGCATCGGGTCGAAGATCATCGTCCACCGGGGCGGGCTCGACCGCGATCATGGCCGCGCGCCCGTCGGGGGTGGCGAACCGCTCGGCGAACAGCCGCGGCGTGCCGGGATGATCATCGGCCGGACAGGGCCAGTGCAGCGCCTCGCCGCGGTCCAGCCGTTCGGGGGTGATGCCGCCGTAGTCGGCGATCCCGCCCGCGCTCGCGCGGCCCAGCTCGGCGAGCACCGCATCGGGATCGGTGGGGAAGTCGGCGCGGCAGCCGAGCCGGCCGGCCAGGTCGGCCAGCACGCGCAACTCGTCGCGCACCCCCTCGGGCGGCGGGACCGCGCGCCGGCGCCGCAGCACACGGCCCTCCAGCGAGGTCATGGTGCCGGTCTCCTCGGCCCACTGGGTGACCGGTAGTACGACATCGGCCAGCTCCGCGGTCTCGGAGCGGAAGAAGTCGCACACCACCAGCAGGTCGAGCGCCGCGAGCCGCTCGGTGATCACCTGCGCATCGGGGCCGCTGATCACCGGGTTGGCGCCGTGCACGAACAGGGCGCGCGGCCCGCCCGGCGTACCGAGCGACCGCAGCAGTTGGACGGCCGGTACGCCCGGGCCCGGGATCGTCTCGGGAGCGACTCCCCACACGCTCGCCACGTGTTCCCGGGCGGCGTGATCGGTGATCTTGCGGTAGCCGGGGAGCTGATCGTTCTTCTGCCCGTGCTCGCGGCCGCCCTGGCCGTTGCCCTGGCCGGTGATCGCGCCGTAGCCACTGCCGGCGCGCCCGGGCAGGCCGAGCGCCAGCGCGAGGTTGATCACCGCGGTCACCGTGTCGGTGCCGTGGGCGTGCTGTTCCGCGCCCCGACCGGTCAGCAGATACGCCCCCGCACCGCCGCGTGCGGGGCTCGCGGCGGCGAGCAGCCGGGCGGCCTGGCGCAAGGCATCGGCTGGTACGCCCGAGGCCCGCTCGACGCGTTCGGGCCACCACTGGGCGGCTGCCGCGCGTACCCGTGGCCATCCCGTGGTGCGGGCCGCGAGATAGTCCTCGTCGCAACGGTCCTCGGCGATGATCACTTGCAACAGGCCGAGCAGCACCGCGAGATCGCTGCCCGGAAGATTGCGCAGATGGATGCCGGCGCCATCGTCGGTGAGCCGCGCGGTCTCGCTGCGCCGCGGATCGATCACGATCAGCCCGCCGCGCTCGCGGACGCTGGCGAGGTGGCGGACCGCCGGCGGCATCGTCGCGGCGAGATTGGACCCGGCGAGCAGGACGGCGTCGGCGCCGCCGAGATCGGCCAGCGGGAACGGCAGCCCGCGGTCCAGCCCGAAGGCGCGGTTGCCCGCCGCGGCCGCCGACGACATGCAGAACCGGCCGTTGTAGTCGATCATGGCAGTGCCGAGCGTGAGCCTGGCGAACTTGCCGAGCAGGTAGGCCTTCTCGTTGGTCAGCCCGCCGCCGCCGAAGACGGCCACGGCGTCGCGCCCGGACTCGTCCTGCACCCGGCGTACCCGCTCGATGATCACGGCGTACGCCTCGTCCCAGCTCGCCGGCACCAGCTCACCGTCGCGCCGGACCAGCGGCGTGGTCAGCCGGTCGGGATGGTCCAGCAGCGTCGCCGCGGTCCAGCCCTTCTGACACAGCCCGCCGCGGTTGGTCGGGAAGTCGCGCGGGGCGACGCTGACCGTGCGGTTGCCGCCCGTCTCGTCGACGGTCAGCGTGATCGCGCATTGCAGGGCGCAGTAGGGGCAATGCGTGTCGGTCATCAGATCCGGGCGCCGAAGCCGCGGCCATAGAGGCGCCAGGTGAGGATGCCGAAGATCAGGTACACGCCGATGATCGCCAGCAGGGCGGGCACGATCGAGCCACCCGACAGCGCCATCGACAGCGAGAATCCCTGCGGGATGACGAAGCCGCCGTAGGCGCCGATGGCGCCGACGATGCCGATCGCGCCTCCGGTCAGGCGCAGGGTGGCGAGCCGGCCGGCGGGGGAGCGGTCCGGTTCGGTGGCGGCGAAAACCGCCGGGATCATCCGGTAGATCGAACCGTTGCCGATTCCGGTGAAGACGAACAGGCAGACAAAGCTGATCATGAAGGCGGTCAGGCTTCCGGCCTGGAGGGCGAAGATCGCGCCGCCGGCACCGAGCGCCATTCCGGCGAACGAGATCACCGTGATCACCCAGCCGCCGACCCGGTCGGCGACGATCCCGCCGAGCGGCCGGGACAACGAGCCGACCAGCGCGCCGAGGAAGGCGATCTTCAGGCTGGCCTCGGGGAAGGCGTCGGTGAGCAGCTTGGGGAAGGCGCCGGCGAAGCCGATGAAGGACCCGAACGTGCCGATGTAGAGCAGGGACAACAGCCAGGTCTGCGGACGGCGTACCGCCGCGGCGAACGACTTCGGGTCGGCCTTGGCGTCGGCGACATTGTCCATGAAGCGCCAGGCCAGCATGGCCGCGAGCAGCACGAACGGGACGAAGACCCAGCCGACCGCGGGCAGGTTGGGCACGGTCGTACCGGCCGACATGGTCGTGGCGCCGATCAGTACCACCAGCGGCGCGGTGAACTGCACGGCCGCCGTGCCCAGGTTGCCGCCGGCGGCGTTCAGGCCGAGCGCGGCACCCTTCTCCGCCGCGGGGTAGAAGAAGGAGATGTTGGTCATCGAGGAGGCGAAGTTACCGCCCCCGAAGCCGGCCAGCGCGGCGATCACCAGCAGGACGGGGAACGGCGCGTGCGCCGACACCGCGAGCGCGAGCCCGACAGTCGGCGCCAACAGCAGCAGCGCCGAGATCACCGTCCAGTTCCGGCCGCCGACCAGCGGGACCGCGAACGTGTAGGGGATCCGCATGGTCGCGCCGACCAGGATCGGGATCGACACCAGCCAGAACTGCTCGGCATTGCTCAGCGCGAGCGGACCCGTGTAGCCCCACGCGGCAAGCATCGGCACCGCGATGCCCCAGAGCGCGAAGACGCCGAAGCCGAGGAACTCGGCGAAGATCGACAGCCACAGATTGCGCCGGGCGATCGCGCGCCCTCCGCCGTCCCACTGGGCGCGGTTCTCGGGGTCCCAGCCGTGCAGCCAGCGGCCGGGCGCACCGCGCAGGCCGGCACGCGCGGCGCTCGCCCCGGCGCTCGTCGTGGCGTCGGGCGCGACGTCGGGGGTGACGTCCGGGGATTGGGTGGTGGTCACGGCGGCCTCCTGCTCGGGTGTGCCGCCGACGCTAGGAGGGCCGTGTTTCAGCCGATCGCGGTGCGCGTTACCGGCTGATCACCGCTTGCTCACCGGGGCGCCGGCTGCCCGTGAGGCGCGCCGGCGGGCGAACAGCACCGACATCGCCAGCGCGACCAGGCCGATGCCGAGGGCGGGCAGGCTGCTCGGCCCGTTCCCGATCACGGCCGCTCCCATCACCACCAGCACGGCGAGATTGGCGATGCCCAGCCCGCGCGGCCCGCCCCGGATCAACCAGGCGAGCACGCACATCACATACATCGCGATGAAGGTCGCGCTGGAGGCCGCCAGCCCGGCGACGATCAGTTCCGGCCGGGCGAGCAGGACCGCCGTGGTCAGCGCGAAGAGGATGCCCATCAGGCCCAGCGCGCGCCGGCGACGGGCCAGGCCGCGCGGCAGCATGGCCCGCTCGGCCGCACCGATGATCATCGTCGACACGCCACGCAGCCAGGCGACCGCGTTGATCAGCATGGCCACGACGGCGACGCCGACGCCCGCGGCCGTCGCGGCCGGCCCGAGGCCGGCGGCGAGCTGCAACAGGCCGCCCACCGGGTCGAGGCGTTCCGGCGCCACATTGGCGGCGATGGCCACGGTGAGGCCGATCGCGACGACGCCGAGCACGGCCAACGCGGTGGCGGCGATCGGCACGAAGTCGCGGTGCGGATCGGGCAGCTCATCGCTCAGGAAGGTCAGGTTCTCGAAGCCGATGAACGCCCAGCAGGCGAGGGTCACCCCGGCGGGCAGGAGCTGCCACCAATCGGCGCCCGGTAACAGATCGGCGCGCTGGCTGCCGCCGGCCAGGGCGGTGACGATCAGCCAGCCGCAGACGATCAGCAGCGACCAACTGCCGAGCAGGCCGACGGCATCCCCGGTCCGCAGCCCCGCGAGATTCGTCGCGAGGGCGGTGCCGAGCACGGCAAGCGCGGCGATCGGCTCGGCGGCCGGCCAGCCGGTGGCCAGCGCGACGAACCGTCCGGCGACCATCGCCCCGGTCGGCAGGCCGATCCCCACCACGCCGACGAACATCACCGGGATCATTCCGCCCGCGACATCGCCGAGGCCGCGGCGGACGAGCGACTCGAGCCCGATCCCGCCCGGATCCCGGCGCACGGACGCGCCGAACATCAGCAACATCGGTACGCACATCGCGAGCGCGACCAGCCAGGCGAGCACCGCGGCGTCGCCGGCCGCGGCCAGCACCGCGCTCGGCGTACTCAGCAGGCCCGCGCCGGCGATCGAGCCGATGGCGAGCGCCAGCGCCCGGACATATCGGTACGCGGAGCGTCGGGAGGTCATACGACAGGAGGTTGCTATAATGACAACATGTTGTCAACATCCGAGCCCGATCCGGGTGACCTGCACGGCGCGTACCGGCTGCTGATCGCCGATGTGTACGAGTTGGCCGCGCTGACCCGGCGGATCAGCGACGCGGAGACCGCCCCGCTGGGACTGACGTCGGCGCAGTGGCATGTGCTCAGCGCGATCAGCGAGGAGCCGCGAACGGTGGCCGCCGTGGCCCGCCGGCTCGGGTTGACCCGGCAGGCGGTGCAGCGGGTGGCCGACGTGTTGGTCGATGCCGGGCGGGCGGAGCGGCGGCCGAATCGCGATCACCGGACTGCCCCGCTACTGGCGATCACCGCCGACGGGCGCGCCGTCCTCGATGAGCTGTGGACGACCACCCGCGAACGCCGGGCCGACCCATTGCGCCGGGCCGGGCTGTCGCCGGAGGACCTGGCACAAGCCGACGCCACCCTGCGCGCCGTCCTCGCCGCCCTTCGCGACGGCTCCGCCTGATGCCCGGATCCGCCATGCTCCCGCGGGCCGAACCGGCAGGCGCGGGCCGAACCGGCAGGCGCGGGCCGAGTAACGTTCGCGGGTGCCGGTTGGGTTCGCGTTTGGGTGGGCCTGACCTCATCCGCGGGCTGAACCGGCAGGTGCGGGCTGAGTAACGTTCGCAGGTGCCGGTTGAGCTCGCGGGTGCCGGTTGGCCTCGCAAGCTGGATGGCGTACCCGACGCACAGAGGCCCAGAACCCGACTGCGGTCGTATTTCCCACCGCCGGGGCGCTCCCGTAGCCTGTCTCACCGGACCCCGATGCCCTGATCCCCGGGCCCGACGTCACTGGAAGGAGCCGCCCGTGCTGCAGGCTGCCGGCTCGCTGTGGTTGACGCGGGTCCGCGCATTCTGGGCCGGGCTGGTCACCGAGGTTCCGCGGGCCTGGGCCGTCGCGGCGGTACGCCGGGGCCTGCTGGCGACCGCGATGATCTCGATCGGCGCCTTCACCCCGGCCTTCACCCCGGCGAATTCGCCCTGGCTGACGTACCTGCCCTGGCTCGGCGAGAGCCAGACCTGGAAGCTGATCGCCACGGTGCTCACGCTGGTCGGCACGCTGATGCTGGTCGACGCGTGGTTCCAGCTCCGCCCCCGCGTGCACGGCCCCCGGCCCGATCTGCGGGTCGTGGTCGCGCTCTGGGCGCTGCCGATGCTGCTGGGGCCGCCCATCTTCAGCCAGGACTCCTACGCCTATGCGGCCGAGGGCTGGATGCTGCACAACGGCGAGAATCCCTACGAGATGGGCGTCGGGATGATGCCCGGGCCGTTCGGCGAGCAGGCGGTGCTGGTCTGGCGCTACACCATCGCGCCGTACGGGCCGTTGTCGCTGCAGCTCAGCGAGTTCGTGGTCGGGCTGTTCAACTTCAACCCGTACTGGTCCTCCACCCTGGGCATGCGGCTGCTCTCGATCGCGGGCATGGCGCTGATCGCCGGCTGCCTGCCGGGCCTGGCCCGCCGCTTCGGCGCGGACCCGGCGACGGCGATCTGGTTCGCGGTCGCCAACCCGCTCGCCGTCACGCACTTCATCGGCGGCGCCCACAACGATGCCTGGATGCTCGGCCTGGTCGTGCTGGCGCTCTGGCTCGCCACCCGCGGTCGCTTCCTGCTCGCCTGCGTCGCGGTCGCCGCCGCCACCGCGATCAAGCTGCCGGCGATCGTGGTCGCCGTCCCGGTCGCGCTGATCGCGCTGCCCGTGTCGAAGCGGGGTACGCGCTGGCAGCGCGAGTTCCAGATGATCGTGCATGTCTCGATCGCCTCGACGCTGACGGTGCTGGCCTTCGTCGCGATCTCGCTCGCCACCGGCCTCGGCTGGGGCTGGATCGAGGGGCTGAACGTGCCCGGCATCGTCGTCACCATGGCGCCCTGGGTGCTGCTGGGCGAGGTCGCCCGGATCGGTCTCTACGAGCTCGGCCTCTACGACGCCGGGCGCCGCGCGGTGCGGATCTTCCGGCAGACCGGGATGGTCGCCACGGTGGTCGGCATCTTGTGGCTGTTCCACCGCTGGGCGTTGCGGCGGCCGATGGACTTCGTCACGGCGGCCATCGCGGCCATCACGGTCGGCGGCCCGGCCCTGCACCCGTGGTACTTCACCTGGGCCTCGACGCTGCTGCCGCTGACCAATGCCTCCCTGCTGGTCCGCCGGATCGGCGCCTTCACGGTGACCATCGGCATGTACGCCAGCATCATCGTCTACTGCTTCCTCAACGACACCCTGCTGCTCGGCATCATCGCCGTCGTGCCGTTCCTGTGGCTCGGCTGGATCAACGACCGGATCCACTTCCCCGCCCGCGGCGTGCCGCGGCCCGGCCGGCCCGAGCTGGTCCCGGCGCACTGAGGCGGGGGAGCGGGCAATGACCTGGGGTGAACTGCTGAGGCGCCGCTGGGCGGTGCTGCGGGCGCTGGTCGCCGACGCATGGGCCGTTGCGTCGGTACGCCGCGGCATGGTGGCGAGCCTGCTGCTCGCGCTCGGCGCGATCTCCCCGGCGTACCTGCCGGAGAACTCGCCGTGGTACGACATCGTGCCCTACCTGAACACCCCGCCGATGCGGGCGCTGGCGACCGGTCTGACATTGTTCGGCGTGATCATGCTGGCCGACGCGTGGTTCCAGCTCCGGCCGCGGATCGGCCGCCCGCTGGTCGACATGCGGGTCGTGGTGGCGCTGTGGACGCTGCCGATGCTGTTCGCGCCGCCGGTCTTCAGCGACGATTCCTACGCCTATGCCGCCGAGGGCTGGCTGATCCACAACGGCGTCAACCCCTACAACGAGGGTGGCGTCTCCCAGATCCCGGGCGTCTGGGCCGAGCAGGTGATCCCGATCTGGCGCTACACCCCGGCGCCCTACGGCCCGGTCGCGCTCCAGATCAATCATCTGGTCGTCGACCTGTTCGGCTTCAATCCCTACTGGTCCTCCACGCTCGGCATGCGGCTGCTGTCCATGATCAGCATGGTCGTGGTCGCCGCGTGCCTGCCGGCGCTGGCCCGCCGGGTGGGCGCCGATCCGCGGCTGGCGCTGTGGTTCGCCATCGCCAACCCGGTGGTGATGATCCACGTGATCGGCGGCGCCCACAACGACGCCGTGATGCTTGCCCTGCTGGCGCTCGCGCTCTGGATGGCCAACAAGGGCCGCTTCCTGGTCGGCTGTCTGCTCGTCGCCGCCGCCACCGCCGTCAAGATCCCCGCCATCGTCGGCGTGGTGCCGGTGGCGCTGCTCGCCATGCCGCCGCAACCGGCCGGCCGGGCCAGCACGCTGGCCCGACAATGGCACAGCGCGCTCGTGGTCGCCGTCGGCACGGTGGCCACGGTGATCGCCTTCGTGGTGATCTCGCTGGCCTGCGGACTCGGCTGGGGGTGGGTCCAGGGCCTGAACGTGCCCGGCATGGTCAGCACGATTGCCCCGACCACGATGCTGGGCGAGATCGTGCAGAACGCGCTGAATGAGCTCGGTTACTACGACATCGCCCGTCGGGTGGTCCGCATCTTCCGCCAGGTCGGCATGATCATCACCGTCTTCGGGGTGCTGTACCTGTACTTCCGGCACGCCTATCGGCGCCCGATCGACTTCCTCGCCTACGCCCTGGTGGCGATCACCATGGGCGGCCCGGCGCTGCATCCGTGGTACCTCACCTGGTGGGGCACCTTCCTCCCGCTCACCCACTTCTCCCGCCGGGTGGTCCGGCTGTCCTGCTGGGGCGTGATCATCGTTCTGGCCTTCAGCTTCCTGCAGTACGCCGATCGCAACTCCCAGGGCATCATCGGTATGGTCGGCATGCTTGCCATCGTGTGGGCCGGCTGGGCCAACGACCGGCTCGCCTTCGGCGGGCCACCCAACGGGGGCGGGGCCGGGCCCTCGGGCCGGTTGCGGCCGGAGGAGCTTCGGCCCGATGCTTTCCGGTACGAGCCGCCCTCGCGGCGCCCGGACCGCCGACTCGTGACGGGATCGACCAGATGACCGAATCGTCCACCCACGAACCACTGAAACCGCCCGCGCACCGCGGCGGCCGGCTGGCCTTCGTCGACACCAGCCACCGCTTCGGGGCGTTCACCGATGCGGCGGTGGCGATTGCGCTGACGCTGCTGGCGCTGCCGCTGCTGGAGGGCGTCGTCGAGGCGTCGGCGGAGCACCTGACGACCCTGGAGTACCTGTCCGAGCGGCGCGCGGAACTGATCGGGTTCGTGATCAGCTTCCTGGTGATCGGCGTCTTCTGGTTGCAGCACCATCGGATCTTCCGCGCCGACACGCCGATGTCGCCGGCCCGCTCGCTCGTCAACCTCGCCTGGCTGCTGACCATCGCCTGGCTGCCGGTGGCGACCGCGTTGGACACGGGGCTGCCCGGCGACGCCGCGCAGACCCTGGTCTACATCGGTTCGATGGCGCTCAGCAGTTGGCTGTTGTTCGTGCTCGCCGTCCTCGAGTACGCCGCCCGGGCGCGAGCCGGCCTGCCGAATCCCGATCGATCCATCCTTGCGGCACCGCTGGCCATGTCGATCCTCTACACCCTCGCCGCGCTCATCGGCGCCCTGACCGGCACGGGCGCGCTGGCGCTGTTCCTGCTGGCGCTCACCTGGCCGCTGCGCGGCCTGTTGGTCAGGCTCGGGCTGCGCTCCCGTCCGACGGAGTGAAGGCCGCCTCGACCTCGGCGGGGTCCACCTCGTCCAGCGAGGCGTGCCGCCACTTCGGGTTGCGGTCCTTGTCGACCAGTTGCGCGCGCACGCCCTCGGCGAAGTCGGGCTCGGCCAGGAAGCGCCGGCCGAGGACGAGATCTTGGGCCAGCACCTCGTGCACCGACGACATCGCAGCGGCCCGGCGCAGCGCCGCGAGGGTGACGGAGACCGAGAAGGGTGAGCGCGCCCGGATCGCCTCCGCGGCGGCACGGGCGTCGGCGTCGTCGGAGGCCTCCAGCCGGGCAACGATCTGTGCGGCATCGTCGCCGGCGTAGGCCTCCAGCCACGCCGGCAGCTCGACGGGCTCGGGCACGCTGGTCAGCTCGTCGATCGACTCGCCGCGGGCCAGGGTGTCCAGCACCTGCGGGATGCTTGCGGAGTCGATCATGGCGTCGGCCAGCCCGGCCGTGATCGCGCTGGGGCCGTCGATGGTGGAGCCGGTCAGGGCCAGATGGGTCCCGAACTCGCCGGGGGCGTTGGCCAACAACCACAGCGCGCCGACATCGGGGAACAGGCCGATGATCGTCTCCGGCATCGCGATCTTGGTCCGCTCGGTGACCAGCCGCCGGTTGCCGTGGGCCGAGATGCCGACCCCGCCGCCCATCACGATGCCGTCCATGATCGCCACATACGGCTTGGGGTAGTCGGCGATCTGGGCATTGACGGCGTACTCGCTGCGCCAGAACTCATACGGCTGATCAAGGTCGCCCGCGGCGATGGCCTCGCGTACCGCCCGCACGTCGCCGCCGGCGCACAGGCCACGCTCGCCGGCGCCGGTGATCGCGACCGCAGCGATGGCGTCGTCGTCGGCCCAGCGCCGCAGGACGGTGCCGATGTCGGTGACCATCGGCGTGGTCAGGGCGTTGATCGCCTTCGGCCGGTTGAGCTCGATGCGGCCGAGCGCGCCGTCGTCGGCGAATCGGACGTCGTCGGTGTCCAGGGTGAAGTAGTCGACCACCATCGCACCCTAGCCTCAGCGGTAGTCGACGACCACCGGGGCGTGGTCGGACATCCGCCGGTCGTAGCTCGGGTCCCGGCGGGTGCCGCCGATGGTGGCGGCCGCGGCCAGGCCGGGGCTGGCGAGCTGGTAGTCGATCCGCCAGCCCGCGTCGTTGTTCCACGCCTGCCCCCGCCAGCTCCACCACGAGTAGGGCCCGGGACCGTCGGGGTGCAGCCGGCGTACCACGTCGACCAGCGTCCGCGGGGACAGGATGGACCCGAACCACTCGCGCTCCTCGGGCAGGAATCCGGGGGAGCGCCGGTTGGCCCGCGGGTTGGCCAGATCGTGTTCGGTACGGGCGATGTTGAAGTCGCCGGTGACCACGAACTCGCGGCCCGCGCGACGCGCGTCGCGACGAGCCCTGGTCAGGTGCCTCGCCAGCGCCGGGAGGAACCGCATCTTCCGCCGGTACGCCTCGGCGCGCTCGTGATCATCCGGAGAGGCCCCCTTGGGCAGGTAGAGGGAGGCGACGGTGATCTCGGGCAGGTCGACCTCGATCCAGCGCCCCTCGTGGGCGAACTCCCGAGCGCCCATCGACGTGCGCACCGCCAGCGGCGCCTCCCGCGAGGCGACGGCCACCCCGTTGCGGCCGGGCAGCGAGCCGGCGTCGTAGGAGAGGTGATAGCCCTCGAACACCTCGCCCGGCACCAGCTCCGGCGCTGCCCGCATCTCCTGCAGGGTGACGATGTCGGGACGCTCGGCCTCCAGCCAGTCCCGCAGGCCGCGGCGCTGCGCGGCGCGGATGCCGTTCACGTTCAGGGTGGCGATGCGCACGCGGCGTGATGCTAGCGGGACGGGCATCAGTTGGGCGCGGCGACCGCCGAGTCCACCAGCGGCTCGGTGAGCCGGACGGCGCCGAGCATCAGCGTGACCGACCCGATCACGGCGCCGAGGAACAGGGTCGGGCCGTACCAATTGCCGGTCAGTGTTTCCATCCCCAGCGGGGCGATCAGCAACAGCGCCGCGACGGCGGCGGTGCCGACCGCCCAGCCCAGCGGGAGCGCGGTTTCGGTCAGCCGGGCGCGGCGGAGCACGGCAGGCTCGGTTCCGGCGAGATGCAGCAGCCGGAAGGACGGGGCCTGGTCCAGGGCCCGGGTCGCCTGGTTGACTCCGGTCGAGGTGGCCGCCAGCAGCACCGAGATGATCAAGGTGACACAGGCGCCGGTGAAGATGTCGGTATTGATCGTCGGGTAGCTCTCGGTGTCCTGGGGCAGCGACGGCGCGATGCACGCGATGCCGGCGATGAAGGTGGCCAGCGCGACGCCGCCGACGGCCCGCCAGGCGCCCCGGGGATCATCGGAGAGGCGACGGGTGGCGAGCAACTGGGGGGCGGTCCGCGCCAGCCCGGCGCCGATCTTGCCCACGCACCACAGGACGAACGGTCCGACCACCCCGAGCACTCCCAGGCAGATGGCGAAGGAGACCATGATCACGGTCACATTCTGCTGGCCGGATGCCACGGCCCAGACAGCAAAGGCACCGATCGCCAGCGCCAGCCGCAGCGCCGACAGTGCCTTGGGGCTGACCCGGTTGGCCACGCCGAGCGGGCTCACCGCGACGCCGGCCAGGCTGATCGCGGCCGAACCGGTCGCGATGATCACGATCGCGGCGACCGCACCGAGCAGGGCGAGCGGGC
Organism: Naumannella huperziae; assembly: GCF_054073625.1. Taxonomy (NCBI): domain Bacteria; kingdom Bacillati; phylum Actinomycetota; class Actinomycetes; order Propionibacteriales; family Propionibacteriaceae; genus Naumannella; species Naumannella huperziae. Next base: position 1,108,174 of record NZ_JBSXPH010000001.1, read on the forward strand.
CGAGCTGCAGCTCCGCCCAGTCGAACGAGCGACCCTGGAAGTTGAGCAACGCGACCTCCGGCAGGGCGATCTCGTAGAGCACGGTGCCGAGCAGCGCGCCGGCGAGCGCTTGGGCCGCTGCCTCGACCAGGGTCAGCGTGCCGATCTGGCGGGTCGTCGCACCGGCCAATCGCAGCGCCGCGAGCCGGGCATTGCGCCGGGAGATCGCCAGCCGGGCGGCCGCCCCGCCGAGGGTCATCACCGGCACCACGAGGATGATCGTCGCCACCTGGGCGAGGACCATGTAGAGGTCGTCGGGGTCCCCACCGGCTCGCGCGGTGAAGGCCTGCAGGCCGCCGAGCACCGTGAGCAGGGCGCCGGTGGCGACGGTGAGGGCAAGCACCGCCAGCGCGGTGATCATGCCGAGTTCGCGCTGTCGCCGGGCGAGCAGCCAACCGAGACGGAGCAGGCTCATCGGCGTACCGCCGGATCGAGCGCGGGAAGCACGGTCGTGGTCTCCAGCACCGCGGTCCGCTCGGACTCCGGTTCGCCGAAGCTCAGCTTGGGGCGACGTTCGGGAGCGGGGGGCTGCGTACCGGGCGCGAAGTACTCACCGGTGATCCGGCCGTCGGCCATCGTGATCGTCCGGGAACACGACGCGGCGACCGAACGATCATGGGTGACCACGACCAACGCGGCACCGGCCGCGGTGACCGTACGGGCGAGCACGTCCAGCACCTCTGCGCCGGTGCGCTGGTCCAGCGCCCCGGTCGGCTCGTCGGCGAAGACGACCGACGGCTCGACGACCAGGGCCCGGGCGATCGCCACCCGCTGGGCCTGCCCGCCGGACAGCTCGCCCGGCCTGCGGTCGTGCATCCCACCCAGGCCGAGCCGGTCCAGCCAACCGCCGGCGCGCGCGGTGGCCTCCCGCGCGGACAGGCCGCCGAGCATCAGCGGCAGGGCGACATTCTCGGCGGCCGGCAGCTCCGGCAGCAACTGGCCGGACTGGAAGACAAAGCCGAAATCGGTACGCCGCAGCGCGGTCCGCTGTCGATCCGACAGCGTGGCAAGATCATGACCTCGATACAGCACCGCCCCGCCGGTCGGCCGGACGATGCCGGCCAGGCAGTGCAACAAGGTGGTTTTGCCCGATCCGGACGGCCCCATGATCGCCAACGATCCGGGTCGCACATCAAGATCAACACCGGCCAGGGCGCGGGTTTGTCCCGTGCCCTTGCCGTAGGTCATGGTCAGCCCGCGGGCACTCAGCAACATGGTGCCCATCGTTGTCGGCGTCAGCCGGTACGCCATCCGGCCGCGGGCCATGCCGGCCCGCGCCGGGGCCGAGCCGCGGTCGCACTCCGCGATGCGTCGTCTCAGACCAACGGCGGGTCGAGCAACGCGAAGCCCTCCTGTCGCCGGTAGGGAAAGTGCGGGTACGGGGCCTCGACGGCGCTCACCGCGTCGAGCCGGGCGAGCTGGCCCGCGTCCAGCGTCAGCGTTGCGGCGTCGAGGTTGTCCCGTAGCTGCTGCGGCGTCCGCGCGCCGATGATCACCGAGGCCACGGTCGGCCGGCCGAGCAACCAGGCGATGGCGACCTGCGGCCGCGGCCGCGCTGGCGGCGGCGCGGGCGGGAGTGTTCGGGTCGGACGCGGAGACGCGCGACGAAAGCGAATAGTCGATATATCGTTGCGGGATGGACATCACCGAAGAGATCCTGCGTCAGCACGACGAGCAGCGCCGCGCCTTCGCCGCGCTGGAGGAATGGCCGCGTGACGACACCGAGGGGCTGGCCGCGATCTGGCGGCGCCTGGCGATCCTGCTGGAGAACCACGCCGAGGCTGAGGAGCGCTATTTCTACCCCGAGCTGCTGAAGCTCGGCACCGGCGCCGCCGACGCGCCCGACGTGGAGGAGGAGGCCGAGGACGCGGTCTCGGACCACAACAACATCCGCAAGGCGATCCGGCGGGCCCGGCGAGCCAGGACGGGCTCGCCGAAGTGGTGGGCCGCGGTCACCGACTGCAATGTCTACAACAGCCGGCACATGGGCGAGGAGGAGCGCCAGGATCTCGCCGACTTCCGGCAGCAGGCGAGCCTGGAGCTGCGCCAGGAGATCGCCGTGAAGTTCCTGCGCTACGAGGCGATCCGGGCGACCACCGGCGAGACGCCGAAGGACAAGGATCCGGAGAAGTTTGTCGAGAAGAACAAGCGCCGCGGCGGGACCGTGTCCAAGAAGAAGCAGGCCAAGAACCCGCGCGCCAAGTCGAAGAAGGCGGCGAAGGCGAAGTAGCCGGCTCAGCCGTCCAGGTTCTTGACGAACTCGCGCGACGGCACGAAGAAGGTGGTGCCGGTGACCGCGCGGGAGACGTCGAGGATCTGGTCGTACTTGCCGACCGGATCGCCGATGAACATCCGCTCCAGCATCTTCTCGACCACCCACAGATAGCGCGAGTAGCCGATGAAGTAGGTGCCGTACTCGCCCTTGCCCGGCACCGCGAACGGCATGTTGTCGCGCAGGATGTCGTGTTCGCCGTCCTCGTCCTCGATGGTGCACAACGTCTTGTGCGACTTCTGGTCCGCCGGACCGGCGTCGGGCAGCTCGACGTTGTCGAACTTGGTACGCCCGATCACCCGCTCCTGGTTCTCGGTGGACTCCGAGCGCCAGCGGGACAGGTCGTGCAGGTACTTCTGGGTCACGACATAGGCGCCGCCGGCGTAGTCGGGATCCTCGTCGCCGACGATCGTGTCCGCGCGCAGCGCCAGGCCCTCCGGGTTGGCGGTGCCGTCGATGAACTCCAGCAGATCTCGGCCGTCGAAGTAGCGGAAGCCGGACACGTCGTCGACGCAGGTCACCGAGTCGCCGAAGGCCTCCAGCACCAGCTTCTCGAACTCGATCACCAGGTCGACGGAGTCGGCGCGGATGTGGAAGAGCAGGTCGCCGGGGGTGGCGACCGCGGTGTGCACCGAGCCCTTGATCTCGGTGAACGGCTTGAGTTCCTTGGGCAGCGGCTTGTCCGTCAGCCGGCCCCAGGCGTCGTGCGAGATGCCGACATTGCAGGTGAAGATGTGATCGGCGGCGCGGATGTTCACGTCCTTGATCAGGTCGCCGGTGCTGGCCACCACGGAGCGGGCCTTCGCAGCCGCCTCCTCCCCGTCATTGATCGTCAGGACGAGGAATGCCGCGGCCGCGGTCATCGGTGCGTCGACATACTGCGGCTCGGTGTCGATTGCGTGCTGGTTGTCGACGATGCCGCCGACGGCTTCGTTGCTCATCGGTGTCTCCTGCTATCGGTAGTTGACGAACTGGACGGCAAAATCGTAGTCGGCGCCGGTGATCAACTTCTGCACGGCCTGCAGGTCGTCGCGGGACTTGCCGGTGATCCGCAGCTCGTCGCCCTGGATCTGCGCCTTGACGCCCTTGGGCCCCTCGTCGCGGACCAGCTTCGAGACCTTCTTCGCGTTCTCGGTGCTGATCCCCTCCGTCATCGAGCCGGTGATCTTGAACAGCTTGCCCGAGCTGCGCGGCTCTCCGGCATCCAGGGCCTTCAGGCTGATCCCGCGCTTGATCAACTTCGACTGGAAGACATCGAGCACGGCCTTCACCCGCTCTTCGGAGTTCGCCTCCATCTCGATCAGCTCGCCGGACCAGCGGATGCCGGCGTCGGTGTTCTTGAAGTCGAAGCGCTGGCGTACCTCCTTGGCCGCCTGGTTGAGCGCATTGTCGACCTCCTGGCGGTCGACCTTGCTCACCACATCGAACGAACTCTCCTTGGCCACGTCGCCTCCCCTCTCCCGATTGCCGGCGTGTCACACCCTAGCCCGCACCGGGCGCCGGGCTTAGGCTGCCGAGGGTTGCAAGGAGGCGCCATGTCCCAGCAGGCAACGCCCGCAAAGGCGCGCCGCGCGCTGATCGCCGGCTCGGTCGGCAACTTCATCGAGTGGTACGAGTTCGGCGTCTACGGGTTCCTCGCCACCGCGATCGCGGCGAACTTCTTCGCCCAGGACGGCGGCGCGCCGCTGGAGGCGCTGATCCGCACCTACGCCTCGTTCGCGCTCGCGTTCTTCTTCCGGCCGCTCGGCGCCTGGCTGTTCGGCCGGCTCGGCGACCGGTTCGGCCGCCGGCCGGTGCTGATCGCGGTGCTGGTGTTGATGTCGGTGGCGACGACGCTGATCGGCGTGCTGCCCACGGCCGCCACCGTCGGCGCGGCCGCGCCGGTGCTGCTGACCTGCGTCCGGGTGCTGCAGGGGCTGTCCGCGGGCGGGGAGTTCGGCGGCGCCGTCGCGGTGATGACCGAGTTCGCGCCGCCCGGGCGCCGCGGCCGCTACGGCGCCTGGCAGTCGTTCACCGTCGCGCTCGGGCTGCTCGCGGGGGCGGGCACGGTCTGGCTGGTCGGCGCGGTGCTGGGCGCCGAGCAGTTGCAGGCCTGGGGCTGGCGGATCCCCTTCCTGCTGGCGCTGCCGCTCGGCGCGGTCGCGCTGTTCCTGCGCCTGCGGCTGGACGAGACGCCGCAGTTCGAGCGGTTGCGCGCGGCGGACCCGGGTGCCGTCGAGACCGCCCCGCTGGGCGAGACGGTACGCGCGATCGGCCTCGGCATCGCCCGGCTGATGGGCTGGGCGGCCGCGGGCTACACGTTCCTGGTGGTGCTCCCGGCGTACCTGGAGAAGGCGCTGGGCTCGAGCGTCGATGCCGCGCTCACCGCGGCCGTGCTGGCCAATCTCGGGTTCGCCGCCGCGATCCTGCCGGCCGGCTGGGCGAGCGACCGGGTCGGCCGGCGCCCGATCATGCTGCTCGGCGCGGGCGCGACCCTGGTGCTGGCGCTGCCGCTGCTCTGGCTGCTCAGCGCCGATGTGGGCATCGTGCCGCGGGCGATCGGGTTGCTGCTCGCCGGCGCCAGCGTGGGCCTGATGGCCGGGCCGGGGCCGGCGATGCTGTCGGAGATGTTCCCCACCTCGGTCCGCTACACCGGCCTCGGCCTGTCCTACTCGCTGGCCAATGCCGTCTTCTCCGGCAGCGCCGGGCTGATCATTACCCAGCTCGTCGCCTGGTCGGGAAACAAGGCCGTCCCGGCGTACTACGTGATGATCACCTGCGCGGTCAGCTTCGTCGCGCTGCTCACCCTGCCCCGCAAGCCCGAACCGGAGAGATGATCATGGCCCGGCTGAGGGTGATCGGGCTGATGTCGGGGACGTCGTTCGACGGGATCGACGCGGCGGCGGCGGAGATCGAGCTGGTGGAACGAACGCTGCGGGTACGCCCGCTCGGCATGATCACCGATCACTACCCCGACGAGGTACGCCAACTGCTCCGCGCCGCCCTGCCGCCCGGCCGGATCGAGCTGGCGCAGGTGAACCGGCTGACCACCGAGATCGGCCGGTCGTTCGCGGCGCTGGCCGAGCGGGCGGTGGCGACGCTGTGCGCGGGCCGGGCCGACCTCGTCGCCAGTCACGGCCAGACGGTGCACCACTGGGTCGAGGACGGCGCCGCGCGGGGCAGCCTGCAGCTCGGGCAGCCGGCTTGGATCGCCGCGCGTACCGGCCTGCCCGTCGTCTCGGACTTCCGCTCCGCCGATGTCGCGGCCGGCGGGCAGGGCGCGCCGCTCGTCGCGCTGTTCGACGGCTGGTGGCTGCGCTCGCCGGCGTTCGCCGAGCTCGGCGCCCGGCCCGCCGCGCTCAACCTCGGCGGGATCGCGAACCTCACGGTGGCGACGGACCCGCCGGTCGCGTTCGACAGCGGGCCGGCGAACGCGTGGCTCGACGCGATCATGCAGCGCGACGGCGGCGCCGACTTCGACGACGGCGGGCAGACCGCGGCGGCGGGGCGGGTGCGGGAGGCGCTGCTGGCCGACCTTGCCGCGGACCCCTACTACGCGCGCCGGCCGCCGAAGAGCACCGGCAAGGAACACTTCAACCTCGCCCGGCTGGACGCCGCGGTTGCCGCGCACCGGCCGATCGCGCTGCCCGACCTGATGGCGACGCTCGTGGAGCTGACCGCGCGTACCGTCGCCGAGGCGGCGGCCGACCAAGGCGTGACCGGCCTGGTGGTCTCCGGCGGCGGCGCGAGGAACCCGGTGCTGATGGGCCGGATCGCGGCACTGTCGAGGCCGGCGCCGGTGCGGTCGAGCGAGGCGTACGGGCTGCCGGTCAGCGCGAAGGAGGCGCTCGCGTTCGCGGTGCTCGGCTGGCTCACCGCGCACCACCTGCCCGGCGCGGTGCCCTCGACCACCGGCGCGTCGAGGGCGAGCGTGCTCGGATCGATCACGCCCGGGCAGGCCCCGCTGTCGGTGGCGCCCCTGTCCGCTCTGCCCGATCGGCTGGAGCTGCTGGCGGCCTGACTTCGCGGATTGGTGCCGCGGCTCGCGCGCTTGCTATCCTCATCGCCGGTCGTTCGCGAGGACGGCCGATGGCAGGTTGCCCGAGCGGCCAAAGGGAGCGGTCTGTAAAACCGTCGGCATTGCCTACGTTGGTTCGAATCCAACACCTGCCACCGAACGCCGGTCCAGCGTCGTGAGCACAGCGGCGAAGGCGATGGCCGCCGCGGCGATCAGCGCGGTGGCCGTCCAGCCAAGCAGGCCGACCGCCAGCGGACCGAAGGCCGTGCCGAGGCTGCCGCCCACGAAGTAGACCACCATGTAGGCGCCGTTGAAGCGGGCCGGCGCGGCGGGGTCGATGGCCAGCACGGTGCTCTGGTTGGCCACCTGGGCCGCGAACAGTCCGGCATCGAAGAGCGCCAGACACGCCAGCGTCTGGACCGGGCTGCTCAGGCCGAGGGCAACGCCGACCGCGGCGGCGCCGGCCAGCGCGAGCCCGCAGAGAATCACGCGGCGTGGGCCGATCCGGTCGGTCAGGGCGCCCGCGAGGGGAGTGATCAGCATCCCGGCGAGCCCGGCCAGGGCGTACCGGCCGATCCGCTCGGCCGGGTAGGAGTAGGGCGGCTCGGCCAACGCGGCCGCGAGTCCCGCCCAGATCGCGCAGAAGGCGAAGAACCATGCCGAGCCCCGGATCGCCGCCGAGCGCAGGAGCCGGTTCCGGACGATCAGGCGGGGCAGCGAACGGACGGTCGCCAGGTAGTCGCGGTCGGCGCCGGCGGGCGCTCTCGGGATCAGCGCCAGGCAGCCGGTCGCGCTGCCCGCGCAGGCCGCCGCGAACACCAGCAGCATCGCCCGCCAGCCGTACGCGTCGCTCAGCCAACCGCCGGCGATCCGGCCCGCCAGGATGCCGGCCGAGATGCCGGCGGTGACCATGCCCAGCGTCACCGCGCGTCGTTCGGAACGCGCGAGCCGGCCAGCGACCGAGCTGATCCCCGCGCCGACCGCGGAAAAGGCCCCGACCACGCCGATCAGGCCGCCGAGCGCCGGTGTGCTGCCCACCGCCGCCGCCGACGCGAGGGTGACTGCCAGGCCGCCGAACTGAGCGGCGAGCACGCGGCCCGGCGGGAACCGGTCGACCAGGGGCACGAGCAGGCAGAGCCCGATCAGGTAGCCGACGGGTGCGGCGGCGAGGGCGACCCGATCGCGCCGATGGTGGAGTTCAGGGCATCGGCGACGTCCGCCATCGCCGGTTGCAGCGGGTACGCGCTCCCGGTCCCGATCGCGGCGGCCAGCGCCATGAAGATCACCGCTGGGCGTGCGAAGTCGTTGTGTGGTGAGGTTTGCGGCGGGTGCGTCGTTCACCGGATCGACGCTAGGGAGCGGGGCGCCCCGGCGCTGGCGGAAATGCGACGCGACCGCGGCCGCCGCGTACCGACGCGGTGAGGGCGAGGCGATTACCGGGCCGCGTGATCATTTTGTCGTCCGATTCCGCGCGGGAATGACCACAAAACGCTCACGGCCGCCGGGCCGGCTCAGGCCTCGGCGACCTCGCCGGCGTAGGTCGTGTAGGTGGTGCCGCAGCCCTCGGCGTGCCGGCGGATCTCGACCAACGGGACGTGCTCCTCGGTGTAGCGGCGCTCGAATGCCGCCTTGTCGGCCGGCTCGTCGTAGACCACGGTCAGGCGATATCGGCGGTGCTCCTCGGCGCGGGTACGCCGAAACTCGATTGCCCGGCGGTGTTGCCCACCCTAGCGTCGTGATCATGGACCCCGAAAGCATGGACCCCGGCAGCACGGACCCCGACGGGCACTTCGGCGCGAGCGTCGCGGCCACCTATGACGACGACATTCCCGAGGGCGACCACGGTCCCACCGGCATCGCCCGCACCGTCGACTTCCTCGCCGAGCTGGCCTCCGGCCGACCGGCGCTGGAGTTCGCGATCGGCACCGGCCGGATCGCGCTCCCGCTGGCCGAGGCGGGCGTACCCGTCACCGGCATCGAACTCTCCCGGGCGATGGTCGAGCGCCTGCGCGCGAAGCCCGGCGGCGCCGAGCTGCCCGTGACGATCGGCGACATGAGCACCACCCGGGTGCCGGGCTCCTTCGGGCTGGTCTATCTGGTGTTCAACACGATCAGCAACCTGACCAGCCAGGACGCCCAGGTCGCCTGCTTCGGCAACGCCGCCGCCCATCTCGAACCCGGCGGCCGGTTCGTGGTCGAGGTCGGCGTACCCGGTCTGCGGCGCCTGCCGCCCGGCCAGACCGCGGTCCCGTTCGACCTCAGCGACGACCACCTCGGTTTCGACACCTACGACACCGTCACCCAGGCGATGACCTCGCACCACGTCACCATCCGCGACGGCGTGGCCGAGCGGACGTCGGTCCCGTTCCGGTACGCCTGGCCTGCGGAGTTCGACCTGATGGCGCGGATCGCCGGGATGCGGCTGGTCGAGCGGTGGGACTGGTGGGATCGCAGCCCGTTCACCGCCGAGTCCCGGCGCCACGTTTCGGTGTGGGAGCGGCCCGCCGGGTGAGGCATCGCCGCGATTGGCGCACGCGGGCGGCCAGCGTGTATCTTTGTGCGTCGGCAGCGCCCCCGAGGGCTGTTGCCACGCCCCGATAGCTCAGTAGGCAGAGCGTCTCCATGGTAAGGAGAAGGTCTGCGGTTCGATTCCGCATCGGGGCTCTGCGGAGCGGCGAGGCAGGCCGCTCCCGCGGCGAGGTAGCTCAGTTGGTGAGAGCGCACGACTCATAATCGTGAGGTCGCGGGTTCGAATCCCGCTCTCGCTACCGCGTACCCGCCACCCGAAGACGAAGCAGACCAAAGGAAACGACCATGGCCAAGGCATCGGACGTCCGGCCGAAGATCACGCTCGCCTGCACCGAGTGCAAGGAGCGGAACTACATCACCAAGAAGAACCGGCGCAACGACCCGGATCGCCTGGAGCTGAAGAAGTTCTGCCCGCGCTGCCACAGCCACACCGCGCACCGCGAGACCCGCTGAGCTGACGCCGCAACGAGCCGCCCGACCGCCGAGGTCGGGCGGCTCTTTCGTGTCCGCGGCTCACTCCCGGGCCCGCAGGTCGACCAGCAACTCCTGCAGCAACCGGGCCAACTGATCGCGTTGCGCCGGGTCGAGGCCGGCGACCAGTTCTGCCTCGTGCCGCAGCAGGTCACCCACCGTCTCGTCGATGCGCCGATGGCCGAGCGCGGTCAGCGTGATCAGGGCGCCCCGCCCGTCCCGCTCCGACCCGGCCCGGGTGACATAGCCCGCGGCAACCGCCCGCGCCACTCGCTGCGTGATCGCGGCGGCGCTCACCCCACACCGGGCCGCGATGGTGCCGGGCGGCAGGGCATAGGGCTCGCCGGCCCGCTTCAGCGTCGCCAGCAGATCGCGCGTGGCCTCATCCATCCCGAGCCGCCGCATGGTCCGGCGCCGGTCGTCGTGCAGCAGCTTGGCCACCTGCCAGATCCGCGTGATCACCCCGATCGACTCGACGGGCAGGGTCGGATCCTCGCGCAGCCAGGCCCGCTGGATGGCTGCGGCATCGGTGTTGTCCTCGACCGGCACGACGGCTAGTTTAGGGCTTCAGTAGATAGTTAAGGCCTAAAGAAATCGTGAGGGAGTGGAAATGGTTCAGCGGACCGTGGTGGTGACCGGCGGCGGGACAGGGATCGGACGGGCGAGCGCGGAGTGGTTCGCCCGGGCCGGCGACCGGGTGATCATCGCCGGGCGGCGCGAACCGGTGCTGCGGGAGGCGGCCTCGGCGATCGGTGCCCGGGCCGTGGTCGCCGACCTGTCCGAGCCGTCCGGTGCGCGGGCGTTGGCCGAGGCGATCGACGGCGAGATCGGCGTGCTGGTGAACAATGCCGGCGGGAATCCGGACCTGCAGGGTACGCCGGTCCCGGCCGGTCTGGACGGCGTGCGCGCGGCCTGGCAGCGCAACTTCGACGCCAACGTGCTGACGGCCGTGCTGGCCACCGAGGCGCTGCGCGAGCGGATTGCTGATCATGGCCGGGTGATCACGATCGGCTCGATCGCCGCGCGAAGCGGCGCGGCCTCCTACGGGGCGGCGAAGGCTGCGGTGGAGGCGTGGAATCTCTCCCTGGGCGGCGAGCTCGGCCCGCGCGGCATCACCTGCAATGTCGTCTCGCCGGGGCTGATCATCGACACCGAGTTCTTCAACGGGCAGCTCAGCGACGAGCGCAAGGAGATGTTGATCTCACAGACCGCGACGAACCGGGCCGGCGTACCCGACGACGTGGCGGAGACGATCGGCTGGCTCGCCTCGCCCGGCGCCGGGCACATCACCAAGCAGGTGATCCACGTCGACGGCGGGGCGTACGCGGGTCACTGAGCGGGTCGGGAACCGCTGGCGGCCGCCAGCACCACCGGATCGGTGCAGCCGCGGGCGAAGCCGGCCAGGCGGTCCTCGATCTCGCGCCCGAGGAGCGCGCCGCCGATCCGTTCGGCGAGCGGGGCGAGCCAGCCCGGTCGGCAGGCGAAGCTGTACTTCCAGGTCGCGCGGGTGCCGTCCGGCACGCCGGTGAAGCGCCAGCCGCCCGCCAGGGTGGCGAAGAACCACGGCCCGCGCACCATCCGCATCCCGACATTGGTCGGCGGGTTCCACGACACGTACTCGCTGATCATGGTCAGCCCCCACCGGTGCCGGGTGTAGGTGTGTACGCCCTTGCCCGGACGCGTCGCCCCGTCGAGGAAGTGTTGTCGGTCGATGAACGGGTCCCAGCGCAGCCGGGTCTCGCCCGTGGTCTGGGAGACGGCAAAGGCGGTGGCGGGATCGACGCCGACGACCACGCTCGACTCGACCTTCACCAGGCCTCCTCCTCGGTCACGAGGGCTTGTGCCCGTGCCGTTCGCGGGACTCGCGGTTGAGCTGGCGTACCGTCTGGAACCGCAGGACCAGCCCGACGATCACGAACGCGCCCGCGATCGCGAAGCAGACGATCGGCGCGCTGCGGCCCGGCGGCACGTTCGCCGCGAGCACGGCCAGCAGCGCCGCAGCGAAGCAGGCGAAGGTCGCGATCGACCATCGGAGCGAGGAAGTCATCGCCTCCCAGACTAGGCGGTCGCGGGGCGGGGCGGCCGGGATCCTCGCGCGGCAGGCGTCAGGAGACCAGCCGGTGCGCGCCGGCGGGGCTGACATGGACGACGGCCCGGGTCAGCCGCGGTACGCCGTCGATCAGCCGCTGCTCGACGGCGTGGGCAATCTCGTGCCCGGCGGTCACCGGCAGGTCGTCGCCGACGGTGACATCGGCATCGGCGTGCAGCGTGTGCCCGATCCAGCGCAGCCGGATCGCGCGTACCCCCAGCACGCCGGGAGTGCCGGCGATCTCGGCGCGCGCCCGGGCGACCAGCCGGGGGTCCACGGCGTCCATCAGCCGCGCGCCGACCTGCTTGATCGCCGAGCGGAGGACGCCGAGGATCGCGAGAGCGATCAGCAGCCCGATGACCGGATCGGCCCACGTCCAGCCGACCGCCACGCCGGCGGCGCCCAGCACGACCGCGAGGGAGGTGAACCCGTCGGTACGGGCGTGCAGCCCGTCGGCGACCAGCGCCGCGGACCCGATCCGGCGGCCGACCCGGATGCGATACCGGGCAACCAGCTCATTGCCCACGAACCCCACCACGCCCGCCGCCGCGACCGCCCACAGGTGCGACACCTCGCGCGGATTCAGCAGCCGGTCGATCGCCTGCCAGGCGGCCACCACGCTGGACAGCGCGATCATGGCGACCACGAACAGCCCGGCCAGATCCTCGGCCCGCCCGTAGCCGTAGGTGTAGGTGTCGTTGGCCGGGCGCCGGGCCAGCCAGAAGGCGATCAACAGCGGCACCGCCGTGGCGGCGTCGGCGATGTTGTGCAGCGTGTCGCCGAGCAGGGCCACCGAGCCGGTGAACCAGAACACGCCCGCCTGCACGGCTGCCGTCAGCACCAGCGCGCCGAGGCTGATCCAGAGCGCCCGGCGCCCGCGCTCGTCTGCCTCCAGTGCATCGTCGACCTGGTCCGCCGCGTCGTGGGAGTGCCCGCCGACCAGGTCCGAGAGCGCGTGCCGCAGCCGCGGCCACCAGCCCGAGCCGTGATCATGCCCGTGCCCGTGATCGTGCCCATGCCCGTGATCATGCCCGTGCCCGTGCCCGTGCCCGTGATCATGCCCGGGGTGTTCGTGCCGGTCGCCGTTCGCCATGACAACGCCCTCCCTGGATGCGGATGCCCCCGCCAGTATGCCGCCGGTCGCGGCTCCGTCCTCGATCCAGTCGTGTCGTCAGTTATCGCCCCCTGGCCAGCTCCCCAGAGGGCGATAACTGACGACACTCTTGGGTGGGGAGAGCCGCGCCGGAGGAGGGAGGGCCCAGCATCAACCCCGCAAGTTCTCAACCCCGCAAGCTCTCAACCCGCAAGCTCAGCCGGGGGCGGCGCCGCCGGCAATCGCCTCCGCCGACGGGGCGGTGTCGGGGTCGAGCAGCCACTGGGCGGCCACGCCGATCAGCAGGGCGTACTGCCGGGAGCCGTCGCCGCCGAATGCCTCGGCGAGCACCTCCCGGGCCCGCGCGCCGCGTTCGGCAAGGCCCTGCCGGATCGTCTCGTTGTGCTGGGCCAGGGTGATCGCCTCGAAGTTGACGAACCACAGCGATCGGTTCTCCTCGATGGAGTCGATCACCCGTCGCCAGCGTTCGGTGGCCGACAACTCGCCGCCGACGGCATCGAACAGGTGCCGCCCCCATTCGCCGTTGAGGTCCAGCACGGCCTGGTTGAGCAGGACCTCCTTCGACCCGAAGTGGTAATTGATCGACGCCTGGTTGGTGCCGCTCTCGGCGATCAGCTCGCGCACCGTCGTGCCCGCGTACCCGCTTCGCAGGAGGCATGCCCGGGCGGCCGCGAGCAGGCGGTCCTTGGTCGGCGAGTTCGTGTCCTGGTCCATCGCTCGAGGATGCTAACAGTTGCATTTCATACGAATGTTTCATACGCTCGTATCACCCGGCGGCGAGCGACCGCCGGCGAGAAACGGGCCATCCATGAACGACACCAACCGCCGAGGTCCCGCGCCGCGGCGATCGGCTTCCAGTCAGCCGGACGCGCCCGCGCTCCGGTTGCGCGGGCTCGCCTGCGCCTATCCGGGTGACGCGGGTCCCGTGCACGCACTGCGCGGCATCGACCTCACGATCGCGCGCGGCTCCTTCACCGCGATCATGGGCCCGTCCGGCTCGGGCAAGACCACGTTGCTGCACTGTTCCGCAGGGCTCCAGTCGCCGACCGGCGGCCGGGTCGAACTGGCCGGCCAGGTGCTCGGTGGCCTGGACCAGACCCGGCTCGCCGAGCTACGCCGTCGCGAGCTCGGATTCGTGTTCCAGTCATTCAACCTGCTGCCCGCGCTGACCGCCGCCGAGAACGTCGAGCTGCCGCTGCGTCTGGACGGACGCCGCCCCGATCGCCGGGCAACCGTCGAGCTGCTCGACCGGGTCGGGCTCGGTCAGCGAGCCCAGCACCGGCCGAACCAGCTTTCGGGAGGTCAACGGCAACGGGTGGCGATCGCCCGTGCGCTGATCACCGAACCGTCGATCGTCTTCGCCGACGAACCGACCGGCGCGCTGGACCTGCACAGCGCGCGCGAGGTGCTGGGCCTGCTCCGCAGCCTGGCCGATGCCGGCCAGACCATCGTCATGGTCACCCACGATCCGTCGGCCGCCGGCAGCTCCGATGAGGTGCTGTTCCTCGCCGACGGGCGGCTCGTCGATCGCGTCGGCGAGCCGTCGGCGCGCGCCGTGGCCGCGCGGATGGCGGTGCTGATCGAGAACGCCGAACGCGAAGCAGCCGAGGCGGGACGATGATCAGCGTCGCGCTGCAGTCGGCGGCGTACCACCGGCGTTCGTTGCTGGCCACCGGCCTGGTCGGCCTCGTCGGTACCGCGCTCGTGGCAGGCATGGCCGGCATCCTGGCGAGCGGTCTGGCGCCCGGCGCGAACGATGCCGATCGTCCGTTCCTCACCCAGTTCCCGGCGATCATGGGCAGTTGGATCCTGGCGATCGTGGTGTTCGCAGTGGTCTCCACGGTGGGGGTCGCGCTCGACGGGCGTACCGAGGAGATCGGCGGGATGCGCCTGATCGGTGCCACTCCGGGGCAGGTCCGCCGGATGGTCGCGCTGGAGACCGCGGCGGTCGCCCTGGCCGCGGCGCTGCCCGGCGTGGCGGTGAGCTATCTGGTCGGCTGGGTGATCGTCGCGCAGGTCCGCGATGTCGGGCTGATCCACCCGGAATCTGTGTATCGTCCCGGCCTGGGCTGGCCGGTCCTCGCCGCGGGGCTGATCGTGCTCGCCAGCATCGCGGGCGGGTATCTCGGCGCGCGTACGCTGGCCGCGCGGAGCCCTGTCGAGGCCGCCGGTCCGAGCGATCGTGCGTCCCGCTCGGGCCGGGTACGCCGAATCGTGGCGGCGGCATTGATCATGATCGGCCTGATCTCCTCGGCAAGCTCGCTGGCGATGCCCGCATCCAGTGTCTATGCCACCGCGGCAACCGGGCCGGGCTGTGTGCTGGTTGCCGTCGGCCTGTGCCTGTTGGCCCGCGAGCTGGTTGGGCTCGCGGAGCGCGTACTGCGATTGCTGCCGGCGGGTCGTTCGGCGAGCTGGCACCTGGCACGGATCAACCTGCGCACCGTGCCGGATCGGATCCGACCGGCGGTCACATTCCTGACGCTGTTTCTCGGGGTGTCCACGGGAATCCTCACCATGCAAGGGATCGAGAATGCCGCGAACGGAGGCGCCGGCGGGATCGGCGTGGTGATGGCATCGATCAACTACCTGGTTGTCGTGTTGATCGCCGCGTTCATGGCGATCGCGTTGGCCAACAATCTGATCGCCGCGATCAACGGGCGACGTGGCGAGTTTGCGACCATGTCATCGGTCGGTGCGACCGAGCCGCAGGTGCGGGCCATGCTTCTTTGTGAGACGTTGGTTGGCCTCGCCGTGGCGACCCTGGCCAGCACGCTCGGCGCCGTGGTGGCGGTGATCCCGTTCGCGATCGCGAAACTGGGTGATGTCCGGGCCGCGGCCGCCCCGGGGCCCTACCTGTTGATGATCGCGATCGGCGCAGCGCTGACGGTGGGGGTCACGGTGTTCGCCGAGCGGGCAGCGGTCAGCAGGTGATGATCATGGTCGATCGGGAGGCGGGCTCACCCCCGCCCGGATCGGGCGGCCTTTGCCGATGCCTTGGCGAATTCCTTCGCTGCGGTGTACTCGACGTGCTTCGCGGCCTCGATCCGGGAGGCCTCGTTGACCCGTTCGGTCGCCCGCTTGCGCAGGGCGACGGCCTCGCGCCATTCGCGTTCGGCAACGGCCGCCGCGGCGTCCGGGGTGAGCGGCGCAGGGGTGGCCGGGGGGCCGGTCCGGGCCTGCGTTTCGAGCCGGTCGAAGAAGGAATCGAGCTCGGTCCGGAGATTGTCCGGGTCTCCCAGCTCGGTGCAGCCGTCGAAGTAGCTGCCGTCGGCGATCGTCGGGTGCAGATCCGGAAAGCGTTCGGCGGTCGCCACTTCCCGGATCGCCTCCACGGCCATCGGATCGAGATTGGTGCTCGGGTCGCGGCGCGCCAATTCCTGGCTGACCGACTCGGTCGCCAGCACCGACAGCCGGGTGATCACGTCGAGCTTGGCGGCGAGCGGCAGGTCGAGCGTACGCATCGCGCGCAGGCCGTTGTCGGTCATCCGCATCATGTTGGGCAGCGCGAGCTGGTTCACGCCGGCGCCACTGGCGTACAGCTCGAAGAGCCACGGGTGCGCGTGCAGCGTCGCCCGCACCGCGTCCATCCAGTCGCGCAGCCCGGCGCGCCAGTCGGTGGCGTCGATCACCGCGTCGGCGGCCTGGGCGTTCGCCCGGTCGAGCATCAGGATCTGCAGGTCGTCCTTGCTGGAGACGTAGCGGTAGAGCGCCATCGTGGTGAAGCCGAATGACTTCGCCACCCGCTGCATCGTCAACGCCGCCAGTCCTTCGGCGTTCGCGATCTCGATCGCCGCATCGACGATGCTCTCGTGGCTCAGCTCGCGCTTCGGCCCGCGGCTGGGCGAGGTCTCCATCCCCCAAGCGATCGCCAGCGCCCGCGGCAGCTCATCCGTCATGCGGGTCACTGTATGCCAGACATACTGCTTTCCCCACATACTGCTTGCAGGGCACACAGTTTCGTGCCACGCTGTGTGCAGACAAAACAGTTTATTCAGTACGCAGAAATCGTGTCGTCAGTTATCGCCCCCTCGGCGAGGCCGCAGGCGGCGATAACTGACGACACGAATGGAGGGAGAGGGGCAATGGACGGCACGATCGAAACCCACGGGCTCGCCAAGAGCTTCGGCGCGAACCGGGTGCTGGACGACCTGACGCTACGCATCGACGGTGGCGTGTTCGCGCTGCTCGGCCGCAACGGAGCGGGCAAGACCACGCTGGTCAGCATCCTGACCACGCTGATCCGCGCCGATGCCGGCACCGCGCGGGTGGCGGGTCACGATGTCGCCCGCGACCGCCGCCGGCTGCGCGCGGCGATCAGCACCACGGGACAGTTCGCCGCGATCGACGAACTGCTCACCGGCCGGGAGAATCTGGTGCTCTTCGGCCGACTGCGGGGGCTGCCCGCCGCCGTCGCTCGCCGCCGCGCCGCCGAACTGCTCGACCAGTTCGGGCTCGCCGACGCGGCCGGCCGGGCCGCGAACACCTATTCCGGCGGGATGAAGCGTCGCCTCGACCTGGCCGCCAGCATGATCACCAGGCCCGCGGTGCTGTTCCTCGACGAGCCGACCACCGGGCTCGATCTGGAGAGCCGGCAACAGGTCTGGCGCGATGTCCTCGCGCTCGCCGCCGACGGCACGACGATCTTCCTGACCACGCAGTACCTCGAGGAGGCCGAGGCCCTGGCCGACCGGATCGCGATCCTCGACGGCGGCCGGATCGTCGCCGACGGCACCGCGAGCCGGCTCAAGGCGATCGTCGGCGGCGAATCCCTCGCCCTGGTGCTGCCCACGGGTGAGGTGTTGCACGAGGCTCCGACGGACGGTACGCCGGACGCGGTCGCGGCCGCCCTGAGCGAACTTCCCCCGCATGACCCGGCCGCCCGCCTCGAGCTGCGCCAGCCCACCCTCGACGACGTCTTCCTCGCCCTCACCGCGCGCCAGCGCGCCGACCGCCCTGCCGATCGGCCCGAGATGATCACCGGAGGTGCCCGATGAGCACGGACCAACTCACCCGACGCGACCACACCCGAGGCGACCACACCGCGCGCGACCTCACCGCGCGGGGTGTCTCGCCGCTGCACTCAGGGGCGATCTTTGCCGGGCGCAGCCTGCGCCACAGCCTGCGCGACGGCGAGGGCATCGTGATGGCGATCGTCCTGCCGCTCACGCTGATGTTGATGTTCACCTACATCTTCGGCGGGGCGATCCTCGGCCCGGGCTATCTCGACTACGTCGTGCCCGGGGTGCTGGTGCTGTGCGCCACCCAGGGCGCCGCCTCCGTCGCCGCGGCGGTCAGCCGCGATCTGTCCACCGGTGTGATGAATCGCTTCCGGACCCTGCCGATCGCCTCGGCCACCGCGCTCGTCGGACACGTGGCGGCGAGCATGGTGCGCAATCTGATCGGTTCGTCCGTCGTCCTCGGCGTGGCGCTGCTGCTCGGCTACCGACCGACCGGGGGAGCGCTGTCGCTGCTCGCCGCACTCGGCCTGATGATGATCTACATCCTGACCATCACCGCGATCATGGCCACCATCGGCCTGATCTCCGGATCGCCGGAAAACGCCGCCAACTACGGCTTCTTGTTCTTCATCCTGCCCTACGTCTCCAGCGGCTTCGTGCCGGTGCAGACAATGCCCGGATGGCTGCAGGTGTTCGCCGCCAATCAGCCCTACACGCTCGTCATCGAGACACTGCGCGGCTTCCTGCAGGGTACGCCTGTCTCGCCGGGCGTCGGGATCGGTGCGCTCGCCTGGTGCGTCGGGCTGATCATCGCCTGCGGCGCACTGTGCGGCTGGCTGTTCCCGCGCAAGATCACCCGCTGATGATCAACGAGGGACTGGCGGGCTTCGAGCGCGATCGCGACCGGGCCGTCGCGGCGCTGCGTGGCCGGGTGCTCGAGCTCGGCGCCGGGCGCGGCGCCAACTTCGACCGGCTGGCGCCGGGCGTCGACTGGATCGGGCTGGAGCCGAACCGCCGCCTGCGCGATCGACTTGCCGTCCGCGCCCGCGCCAGCGGCCATCCGGCCGCGCCGCTCGCCGCGCGCGCCGAGGCCGTTCCGCTGCCCGACGCGAGCGTCGATGCCGTGCTCGCCACGACCGTCCTGTGCAGCGTGGACGAGGTGGCGCGCGCCCTCGCCGAGGCGTACCGCGTCCTGCGCCCGGGCGGGCGGGTAGTGCTCGCCGAACACGGCGCCGCGCCGCGCGGCACTGCGGCGCGGACGCTCCAGCGCCTGCTCCGACCCGCGACCCGCCTGCTCGACCACGGCTGCGACCCGCTGCGCGATCCCGAGGCGGCGGTCGCGGCGAGCCCGCTGCGGCTGGACCGGGTCGCCCGCCACGCGATCACCCCGCTGCCGGGCGTCGAGCTGCCGCTGCTGGTGATCGAGGCGAGCCGGCGCGGGTAGCATCCGCGACATGAGCCAGGTCGACCAGGCCGCCCGGCGCCCGACCCTCAAGCAGGTCGCGGCGCGGGCCGGCGTCGCGGTGTCCACCGCGTCGCTGGTGTTCAGCGGCCGTGGACCGGTCTCGGACGAGATGGCCGCCAGGGTCCGGGTCGCCGCGGCCGAACTCGACTATGCGGGCCCCGATCCCATCGCCCGATCGCTGCGCCGGGGCCGGGCCGGCGTGGTCGGCGTGATCGGCGAGGGCACGCTGATGCAGGCGCTGCGCGATCCGTACGCGCTCGGCCTGTTGGACGGGATCATGACCGGCCTGGACAACACCTCGACCGGGTTGTTGCTGATTGCCCAGTCCGGCAGCGATCCGGAGGCGGCGATCGACCAGATTGCCGGCACCGCGCTGGATGCCGTCGCGTTCCCGCTCTGCGGCCCGCGGAGCAATCCGGTCGTCGAACACCTGGCCGGTCGCGGCGTACCGATGGTCGGCACCGGCGCACCCGAGGACGACCGGGTCGTCCAACTGACCGTCGACAACCGCGCCGCGCAGGCGGAGGTGGCCGCCCACGTCCGCGACCTCGGCCACACCCGCGTCGCGCACATCGCGATGCCGCTGAACGTGGCGGAGTACGCGGTGGGTACGCCGCGGCCGTTCGGGCCGGCGGAGGTGACCCGCTCCGACTTCCCCGACGCCCAGCAGCGGGTGCGCGGCTTTCGCGACGTCTTTCCCGACGGGCCGATGATCACGGCCCCGGTCTCCATCGAGGGTGGCCAGGCTGCCGCGCGCGCCCTGCTGGCGGCCGACCCGCGCCCGACCGCGATCATCACCCAGGCCGACACGCTGGCCGCCGGCGTGATCCGGGCGGCGGAGGATCTCGGCCTGCGCATACCCGACGATCTCAGCGTCACCGGCTTCGACGGGGTCGACCTGCCGTGGCTGCCGGTCACCCTGACCACGATCGACCAGGGCGGTCAGGCGCAGGGCCGGCGACTGGCCGAGATGATGCTCGCGCTGGCCCGGGGCGAAAAACTCGCCGATGAGCCGGCCCCCTACCGCCTGCTGATCGGCAACAGCACCACCGCCCCGCGCTGAGCGGGCCGGTACCGTGGCGCCATGATCTCAGCCGAGCACGTGGGCCGCAGCTATCCGCCCGGCGATCCGACCCCGGTCAGCGCCGGCCGGATCGCCGCCTTCGCCGACGCCATCGGCGACCCCGACCCCGCCTATCGCGGTGCCGATGCCGCCGCGCCGCCGACCTTCGTGATGAGCGTGGCCGCCGACGCCTGGCGCGCGATGTTCGACGATCCCGAGCTCGGGCTCTCCCTCGCCCGCACCGTGCATGCCGATCAGCGCTTCCACTGGTCGCGACCGCTGCGCGCCGGCGACACCATCGCCCCGCAACTGACGATCACCAGCGTGCGCACCCGCGGCGCGACCGAGACCATCGGCATCCGTGTGGTGATCTCCACCGTCGCCGTCGAGGGCGGTCCGGCCGAGCCGGCCGGCGAGGAGATCTGCACCGCGGAGTCGACCTTCGTGCACAACCGCGAGGCCGCGGCATGACCGCTCTCGCCGAGGGCCAGCGGATCGGCCCGCTGACGGTGCCCGTCACCCGGACCACGCTGGTCCGCTACGCCGGCGCCTCCGGCGACTTCAACCCGATCCACCACTCCGATCATGCGGCGCGCGAGCTCGGCCTCGACGGCGTGATCGCCCACGGCATGCTGACCCTGGCGATCGCCATGCGCGCCGTCACCGATGCCGTCGGCGGCCCGGGCCGGGTGGTGGGCCAGTACGCCCGGTTCCGCAAGCCGGTGCCCGTGCCGGACGACGGCGTCGGCGTCGAGCTCGTGGTCACCGGCGAGGTCGCCGAGATTGTCGACGGCATCGCGACGATCAGGCTCGAGGTGATGTGCGGCGAGGAGAAGGTGCTCGGCCAGGCCAGCGCGCAGGTGCGCGTTGACTGATCTCGCCGAGCTGACCACGCTGCGGGTCGGCGGACCTGCCCGCGAGTTGGCGACCGCCTCCAGCGTCGACGAGCTCGTCGCGTTGATCACCGAGGCCGACGAGCAGGGTACGCCGGTGCTGCTGATCGGCGGCGGCTCGAACCTGCTGATCGCCGATGCCGGCTTCGACGGCCGGGTGATCGTGATCGCGAACCGCGGGATCGACTCCGATGTCGATTCCTGCTCCGGTGCGATGATCACCGCGCAGGCCGGTGAGCCGTGGGACGCATTCGTCGCGCACACCCTTGAGCACGGCTGGGCCGGGTTGGAGGCGCTCTCCGGTATCCCGGGGCTGGTCGGCGCGACGCCGATCCAGAACGTCGGCGCCTACGGGGCGGGGGTCGCCCAGACCATCGCCCGGGTGCGCACGTGGGATCGCGCCGAGCGACGGATCGTCACCTTCGCCGGAGCCGACTGCGGCTTCTCCTACCGGCACAGCAGGTTCAAGGCGAATCCGGACCGGTTCGTGGTCCTCGACGTCACGTTCCAGTTGCCGATCGGCGACCTCTCCGCACCGGTCCGCTATGCGGAGCTGGCCCGGCGCCTGGGCGTCGAGCAGGGCGAACGGGCGCCGGCGACGCGGGTGCGCGAGGCCGTGCTCACGCTGCGCCGCGGCAAGGGCATGGTGCTCGATGCCGATGATCACGACACCTGGAGCGCCGGCTCGTTCTTCACCAATCCGATCATCGACGCCGCCGCGGCCGACGCGCTGCCGGCCGACGCGCCGCGCTTTCCCCAGCCGGACGGGCGGGTGAAGACCAGCGCGGCCTGGCTGATCGACCATGCCGGCTTCGACAAGGGCCACGGCACCGGCGCCGCCCGCCTGTCCGGCAAGCACGTGCTCGCCCTGACCAACCGGGGCGACGCGCGCGCCGTCGACCTGCTCGCGCTGGCCCGCGAGATCCGCGACGGCGTACGCGAGCGCTGGGGCATCACCCTCGTCAACGAACCCGTGATCATCGGCGATCAACTCTGACCCACCGTCTGGGAGGCATCGTGATCAGCTTCGACGTCTGGGCGCCACGCCCGCAGCGCCTCACCCTGCTCGCCGACGGGCGCCGGTTTCCCATGCGGCGCGAGGATTCCGGCTGGTGGCGACCCGTCGACCTGGACCCGGAGCTGCTCCGGGCGGGCGTCGACTACGGCTATCTGCTCGACGACGAGGAGACCCCGCTGCCGGATCCCCGCAGCCGGCGACAGCCGAACGGCGTGCACGGCCTGTCGCAGACCGTCGACCCGACCGCCTTCGACTGGACCGATCACGCCTGGACCGGTCGCCAGCTCGCCGGCTCGGTGATCTATGAGCTGCACATCGGGACCTTCACCCCCGAGGGGACGCTGGATGCCGCCATCGGCAGGCTTGATCACCTGGTCGCGCTCGGCGTCGATCTTGTGGAGCCCCTACCGGTGAACGCGTTCAACGGCGAGCACGGCTGGGGCTACGACGGGGTCGACTGGTACGCCGTGCACGAGCCCTACGGCGGGCCGGAGGCGTACCGCCGCTTCGTCGATGCCTGCCACGCCCGGGGCCTCGGCGTGGTGCAGGACGCCGTTTACAACCACCTCGGGCCGAGCGGCAACTACCTGCCCCGGTTCGGCCCCTATCTGCTGGAGGGCGCCGAGACGCCGTGGGGAACCCAGATCAACCTCGACGGGCCGGACTCCGACGAGGTACGCCGCTACCTGATCGACAACGCGCTGGCCTGGTTCGCCGACTTCCATGTCGACGCGCTGCGCCTCGACGCGGTGCACGCGCTCGTCGACCACCGCGCGACCCACGTGCTGGCCGAGCTGGCTGCCGAAACGGACGCGCTGTCGGTGCACCTGCGCCGCCCGCTGAGCCTGATCGCCGAATCCGATGCCAACGATCCGCGGATGATCACGCCGCGCGAGGCCGGCGGCCTGGGCATGACGGGGCAGTGGAGCGACGACTTCCATCACGCGCTGCTGACCAACCTGACCGGCGATGTCAGCGGCTATTTCGCCGACTTCGCCGGCCCGGCCGCGCTCGCGCGGGTGATCGAGCGCGGTTTCTACCACGACGGCGGCTGGTCGAGCTTCCGGCGGCGCCACCACGGCGGCCCGCTCGATCCCGAGCAGACCCCGGCCTGGCGGCTGGTGGTCTGCTCGGCCAACCATGATCAGGTCGGCAACCGGGCCGCGGGCGATCGGCCCCGCGCGCGGCTCGACCAGGGCCAGTTGGTGATCGCCGCGGCGCTGGTGCTGCTGGGCAACCAGACGCCGATGATCTTCGCCGGGGAGGAGTGGGGGGCCTCGACGCCGTTCGCGTACTTCACCTCCCACCCCGAGCCGGAGCTCGGCGAGGCGGTCAGCCGCGGCCGCAAGGGCGAGTTCGCAGCGATGGGCTGGAACCTCGACGACATCCCCGACCCGCAGGATCCCGCCACGTTCACCCGGTCCAAGCTGGACTGGTCAGAACCCGACGCGGGCGAGTACGCCGAGCTGCTCACGGCGTACCGGCAACTGATCGGGATCCGCCGCGCCCATGCCGCGATCACCGATCCTCGGCTGGCCTCGGCCCTGGTCGACTTCGACGCCGACGCCGGGTGGTTCGCGGTACGCCGCGGCCCGATCACCCTGGTGGTCAATCTCGCCGACCGCGAGACCCGGGCCCCGGTGACGGGCGAGCCGATCTTCAGTCACGGCGAGGTCCGGGGCGAGGGCGCGGAGACGGTGCTCGGCTCCCACGCGACCCTCGTGCTCGGTGGAGATCTCCTCCCACGGCAGGAGGAGACGCCCGCCGCCGAGGCCTAGGCTGCGGCTCATGACCTGGCGCCGGATCCCGCTCGGCGACTGGCTGCTCGCGGCGGCAGCGGCGGCGATGGCCGCGGTCGCCGGCAGCTTCGTCGTGGAGTTCGGCCCGGCGCCGGAATATCTCGCCTACCTCGCCATTCACCTCGGCCTGGTCGCCGCGCTGCTGTTCCGCCGGGCGGCCGTGCTGCCGGCATTCGTCGCGACCTACGGCCTGCTCGCCGCGCTGGCCGTGCTGATCCGGGTCGGTCGGACCAATCTCGGCGTCACGCCCCTGCTCTTCGCCGCGCCGCTGGCGTTGTATGCCGTCACCCGATGGGCCCCCGACCGCCGGTGGGGTGTCGCGGCCCTGCTCCTCGGGATCGCCGGGTCGTTCGTCAGCCCGATCAGCGAACTGGGGGGCGGTTCCCTCGTCGTCGCCCTGCACGTCCTGGTGATGGTCGCGGTCTACCTGTGGGCGAGCCAGCAGCGCGGCATCGCCGATCGGCACCGCCGGGAGCTGGCCGAACAGGAGCGTCGCCACGCCGAGCGCGCCGCGCAGGCCGCCCGCGACGAGCGTGCCCTGATCGCGCGCGAGGTGCACGACGTGGTCGCGCACAGCCTGGCCGTCGTCCAGGTCCAGGCCGCGACCTCGCTCGCGATCGGCGATCCCGATCGCCTGCGCGGCGCGATGGGTGACATCCGGCAGGTCAGCTCGGCCGCGCTGGACGAGGTACGCGATCTGGTCGGCGTGCTGAGAGTCGGCGACCAGGCGTCGCCGACCGGGGACCTGACCCGGATTCCCGGGCTGGTCGCGGCAGCCGGCAATGCGGCCCGGCTGGAGGTGCGGTTGCCGGACCCCGATCGGCTCCGGGGCTGGCAGGACGCGTGGCCCGCGCTCGCCCGGCTGACCGTCCTGCGGATCGTCCAGGAGGGGTTGGCGAATCTGATCAAGCACGGCGGCTCCCGACCGACCGGGCGGGTGCTGGTCGAGCTGACCGACGACCGGGCCGCGCCGCGCTGCCACATCATGATCAGCAACGAGCTGGACGCCGGGCCCGGCACCGGGCGGGCGCCGGGGTACGGGCTGATCGGGTTGCGCGAGCGGGTCGCCCTGGTCGTCGGCAGCATCGAGGCCGGCGCCCAGGACGGCCGATTCGTCCTCTCGGCATGGATACCCGTGGGGACCTCCGATGCCTGAGCTGACGACATCACCGATCACCGTCGGCGTCGTGGATGATCAGCCGTTGCTGGTCTCCGCGTTCGTCGCACTGATCGACAACCAGCCCGACCTGCGCGTGGTTGGCACGGCCGCGGACGGGGAACAGGCCGTCACGCTGGCCGCCCGGGTGCGGCCGGACGTGTTGTTGATGGACCTGCGGATGCCCGTGTTGGACGGGGTGGAGGCGACCCGGCGGATCGCGCGAGCGGCGCCGCGGCCGCGCATCCTGGTGCTGACCACGTTCAACGTCGACGAGCTGGTCACCGGCGCGATCGGTGCCGGCGCGCGGGGTTTTCTGCTCAAGGACGCCGATCCCGGAGTCGTCCTGGACGGCATCCGCGCGGTGCACCGCGGCGAGGCCGTCCTCGACCCGGCCGTCACCGGCCACGTCGTGGCCGCCCTGCAGCAGGCCCCGCCGCCGGCCGCCGCCGAGCTGGCCGGCCGGCTGACCGCCCGCGAGACCGAGGTCCTCGCGCTCGTCGCCCGCGGCGCGAGCAATACCGAGATCGCCGCGGAGCTGTTCATCGCCGAGACCACCGTGAAGACCCACATCGGCAACCTGCTGCTCAAGCTCGCTGCCCGCGACCGGGTCGCGCTGGTCGTGCTCGCCCACACGATGGGCCTGGCCCGGCCGGGGACGCTGCCGAGCCTTCCCCGAGACGGCAATCCTCCCTCGGCATGAGCCGACCCGGAGCGGGTGTCGCCCCGTTCCTTCCCCGGCAGGAGGTACGCCGCCGCACCGCGCGCCACGCTGGCGGCATGGACATCACCTCCCCATCGGCGCCGGCGATCGAGTGTCGCGGGCTGATCAAGAGCTATGCCGGTCAGCGTGTGCTCGACGGCCTCGATCTGTGCGTACCCTCCGGCCGCGTCTACACGCTGCTCGGCCGCAACGGCGCCGGCAAGTCGACCACCTTCAAGATCATGTTGGGCCTGATCGAACCCGATGCGGGGCAGGTACGCCTGCTCGGCCAGCCCTGGCGGCGCGAACTGCTCGACCGGGTGGGCGCGTCGGTCGACGGGCCCGCCTACTATCCGCAGCTCAGTGCCGGTGAGAACCTGCTCGTGCATGCGCGGCTGCTCGGACTGGGCCGCGAGCGGAGCGCGGAGGTGCTGGCTGCGGTCGGCCTCGCCGGGGTGGGACGCAGGCCGGCCCGCAGTTTCTCGACCGGCATGAAGGCCCGGCTGGCACTGGCCATCGCGCTGCTCGCCGACCCGCCGGTGCTGATGCTGGACGAGCCGCAGAACGGTCTCGACCCCGAGGGGATCATCGAGTTGCGCGAGCTGATCCGACGACTGGCGGCGGGTGGCCGGACGGTGTTGATCTCCAGCCACCAACTCGGCGAGATCGCCCAGCTCACCGACGACATCGGCGTCCTGGTCGGCGGCAGGTTGGCCTATCAGGGCACGCTGCGTGACTTCGCCCCTGGCGGCGACGTCGAGACCGCCTATCTCGAGGCGACGGGGGCCGCGCGATGAGTCAACTGCTCCGCGCGCTCGCCGCCGAGCGGCTGCGCTCCCGGCGTACCGTGATCGCCCGGTTGGGCCTGGCGGGCCTGGTGATCTGCACGCTGCAGGGTGCGGGCTGGTGGCTGGTCTCCGTCCGCGACGCGACCGGCTGGGACCAGTTGCTGGCCTGGCAGGTGATCTACGTGACCGCGCTGGCCGCGCCTCTGGTCGCGCTGGTCGCCGCGCTCACCGTGCGCCGGGACCGGGCCGCCCGGTTCGGCGCGACGAGCTGGCGTTCCGTGCAACGGCCGACGCTTCGGCTTGCCCGCGCCCTGTGGATCGCGGGACAGCTCCTCGTGTTCAACCTGGCGATCACGCTGCCGGTGCTGGTGATCGTGTCCGTCGCGGGTCTCGGCGCCCCACCGGTTGATCGGATCCTCTGGTTGGTCATGATCAGTTGGTCGGGCGCCCTGCCGGTGCTCGGCCTGGCGTTGCTGGCCGCCGAGCGGATCGGCCTCTTCGGCACCCTCGGCCTCGCGGTCGTCTGGCAGATTGCGGGCACCGTGTTGTCCGAGAGCGGGGCCTGGTTCGCCCAGCCGTGGACCTGGGCGGTGCGGGCGGCGCTCCCGGTGCTCGGGATACACGCCAACGGAGTGGCCGCGCAGTCCGGTGATCCTGTGCTGGGGTTGGCGAGCTGGCCGCCCGCGCTGCTCGCCGCGATCGCGGGTATCGCGCTGATCGCGGCCGCGGCGTTCGCGCCGGAGCCCCGCGGACGGATCCGCCCCGGCGCCGCGACCCGCCCCGGGGTGACGCCGCCCGAACTCGCACCCTCCGAGCTCGCGGGCGCCGCCGGATTCGTCCGCCGCGGCCACCCGGCACCGGTGGCGGCAGCCTGGGTGAGCCTGCGCCGGACCGCCCTGGTCTGGGCACTGGTGCCGGTCGGCGCGGGCCTGCTCGCGGCGTACCTGCTCTGGCAGGACGCGGGGGTGCGCGGGGCGTTCGGGCTGTTGGTGGTGCCGGTGGCCGCCGCGACGGCGAGCTGGCTGGTGGTCGCCGGACAGGCCGATGCGCTGCGGGTGGTGCTGACGCGATGTTCGGCCACGGCGTGGTGCGGCGCCATCGCGGTGCTGTTGGTCCTGTGCTGGCTGCCGCTGGTTGCGGCGGCGGGGGTGTTGTCGGCGCGGCCGGGCGTCGCGCTGGCGGGTCTGGTGGTCGGGATCGCCTGGCTGTTCGCGAACCTCTGGTTGGGCACGCGGTTCGGCCCCGGGGTGGCGATCGGGATCAGTGTCGTCGGCGTGGTGTTCGGATTGCTGTTCGGAGGCAGCACGCTTGCGGAGGGGTGGGCCTGGTTGCTGGGGCCCGCGGCGTGGGCGTACTCGGGTGCGACGCCGGAACGGCTGGCCGTGGTCGTGCCGGTCGCGCTGGCCGCCGCGGCAGCGGGCTTCTGGCTGTGGACCAGGGCGGTGCGTACCGCGGCGGCGAGCTGATCAGGCCTCGTCGATGGTGATCTCGCGCTTGAGGATCTTGCCGGTCGGGCCCTTCGGCAGCCCGCCGAAGCGGATGATCCGCGGGTACTTGTACGCCGCGATCCGCTCCTTGACGTAGTCGCGCAGCTCGTCCTCGGTCGCGTTGGCGCCCTCGCGCAGGGTGACCACCGCGGCGATCTCCTCGCCGTGGGTCGGGTGCGGTACGCCGAGCACCGCCGCCTCGGCGACGGCCGGGTGGGTGTAGAGCACCTCCTCGACCTCGCGCGGGTACACGTTGTAGCCGTTGCGGAGGATCATGTCCTTCTTGCGGTCGACGATGAAGTAGAAGCCCTCGGAGTCGCGGCGGGCGAGGTCGCCGCTGTGGAACCAGCCGTCGCGGATCGCCTCGGCGGTGGCCTCGGGGTTCTTCCAGTAGCCGCGCATCACGTTCTCGCCGCGGATCGCGATCTCGCCGATCTCGCCCTCGGGCACCTCGACATCGTCGTCGTCGACCAGGCGCATCTCGACACCGCGGATCGCCTGACCGATCGAGCCGGCCTTCGCCGGCCGGTCGGGATGGTTGAACGAGGCCACCGGCGAGGTCTCCGACAGCCCGTAACCCTCCAACAGCTTGAAGCCGAACACGCGCTGGACCTCCGCCAGCGTCTCGACCGGGATGGCTGCGCCCCCGGAGATCGCTACCCGTACCGACGAGACGTCGTGGTTGCCGGCGCTCTGCGCGGCGATCAGGCCCATGTACATCGTCGGCACGCCCTCGAAGATCGTCACCTTGTCCTCGGCGATGATCTTCAGCGCACCCGCGGCGTCGAACTTCGGCATCAGCGTGAGGCAGGCGCCGAACGCGATCGCACAGTTCATGGCGCAGGTCTGGCCGAAGACGTGGAACAGCGGCAGGCCGCCGAACAACACGTCGTCGGGCGAGATCTCCAGCAGCGTCTCGCCGCAGGTGACGACATTGCTGCGCAGGTTCTCGTGGGTGAGCTCGGCGCCCTTGGGCTGGCCCGTGGTCCCGGAGGTGTAGAGCAGCACCGCGGTGTCCTCGCCGGCGCGCTCGGTGAGCTCGGCGACGGGTTCCTGACCGGCGACCAGTTGGTCGAACTCGCCCGGCCGGACGACGATCACGTCGACGCCGGTCGCGTTCGCGGCCTTGATCGCCTCCTCGGCGAACATCTCCAGCACGAACGCGACGCGCGGCTCGGCGTCGTTCCACAGGTACTCGATCTCGCCGGCCTTCAGCAGCGGGTTCTGGGGCAGCACGGTCGCGCCGAGCCAGAGTGCTGCGAAGTAGGTGATCGGGAAGTACGCCACATTCGGCATGATCAGCGCGACGCGGTCGCCCGGGCCGACGCCGCGGTCGGCGAGCAGCCGCGCGCAGCGCTGCACGGCGGCCTGCAGCACCCCGTAGCTGAGCACCAGCTCGCCCTGCTTGATGGCCGGCGCCTCGGGCCGGGCGGAGGCCTGTTCGGACACCCATGTCGCGATGTTCATGTCCCGCAGCTTAGCGAGCGATAAGCCCGGGCGGGAGCCCCGCGCGCCGCGATAGCATCGCGGCCATGCCACGACTGTCGGAGCTGTCGGAGAACGAGCGCGCGGAGTTTCGCGCCGAGCAGGAGCGGGCGTACGCCGCGCTGCAGCAGGCCGGGCTGAAGCTCGACCTGACGCGTGGCAAGCCGGCCGCGACGCAGCTCGACCTGTCCAACGAACTGCTGGAACTGCCCGGTGGCAAGGGCATCGCCGACGATGGCACCGATACCCGCAACTACGGCGGCCAGCTCGGCCTGACCGAGCTGCGGGCGATCTTCGCCGAGCTGCTCGGGGTGGAGCTGGACCAGGTGATCGCCCAGGACAACTCCAGCCTGTCGCTGATGCACGACCTGATCGCGTATGCGATGTTGCACGGCATCGGCGGCGGCCAGCGCTGGGCCGAGCAGAAGATCAAGTTCATCTGCCCGGTGCCGGGCTATGACCGGCACTTCGGGATCTGCCAGCACCTCGGCATCGAGATGGTCCCGGTCGAGCTGGGTCCCCACGGGCCGGACGTCGAGGCGGTCCGCGAACTGGCCGCCGACCCCGCGGTCAAGGGGATCTGGGTCGTCCCGATGTATGCCAACCCGTCCGGCGCGATCTATGACGAGCAGACCACCCGGGCGCTGCTCGCGATGCCCGCCGCCGACGACTTCCGGATCTTCTGGGACAACGCGTATGCCTTCCACCACCTGACCGCCGAGGAGTACGCCCCGCTCGACGTGCTCGGGATGGCCGCGGAAGCGGGCAACCCCGACCGGGTCTACCAGTTCGCGTCCACCTCCAAGATCACCTTCGCCGGCGCCGGCGTCTCCTTCCTGGCGTCGTCGAAGGCCAATCTCGACGAGTACGTCGGGCACGCCAAGTTCCGTTCGATCGGCCCGGACAAGGTGAACCACCTGCGGCACGTGCGGTTCTTCGGCGACGCCGAGGGGGTACGCCGGCTGATGCGCGAGCACCGCGACCAGCTCGCGCCGAAGTTCGATCTGGTCGGCCAGGTGCTGACCGAGCGGCTCGGGCCGCACGGGGTCGGGGAGTGGGAGGCGCCGGACGGCGGCTACTTCGTGAATCTGGCGGTGCCGGACGGGACGGCGACCCGGGTGGTCGAGCTGGCCAAGCAGGCGGGCATCGCGCTGACGCCGGCCGGGGCGGCGTACCCCCATGGCAACGATCCGCGCGACCGGCACATCCGGATCGCGCCGACTTTCCCGCCGCTGCCGGAGCTGGAGCAGGCCATCAACGGCCTGGCCACCTGTGTGCTGCTGGCCGCCGCGGAGAGCTGAGGGCAGCGACGGCGTACCGGTTCGACTTCGGTCGCGCCGACCACGTACACTGCCGTACTTGGTGGGAGCACCATCGTCCGGCCTGCCCGGGCGGCGGAGCCCGCACCGGACGGGAATAGCTCAATTGGCAGAGCATCGGTCTCCAAAACCGAAGGTTGGGGGTTCAAGTCCCTCTTCCCGTGCGGACCCTCCGGCCCGGCGGCAGGCCCCTCCGAAAGGAGGCGGATCCTGACTGTCCGGGCCGGAGGCATGAGACGGCGAAGCAAAGGAAATCAGGTGGCAGACGACAAGCGGGAGGATCCGGACCAGACCCCGGACACCGACGCTGACGTTGCGGACCCCGAATCCGCGCCCGAGGGTGAGAGCGAGGCCCGCGGCGGGACTGCGGTGCGCACGCGCGCCACGATGCCCAAGCGTCGCAGCGCGCCCGACGACGACGATTCCGACGGCAAGGCCCTCACCCGGAAGTCGAAGTCCAGGTCCAAGGACAAGGACGGCCCCGAGCGGATCGGCCCGATCCGCTTCATCCAGCAGTGCGTCGCCGAGTTGCGCAAGGTCGTCTGGCCGAGTGGCAGCCAGTGGCAGCAGTACTTCGTGGTGGTGCTGATCTTCGTCGTCTTCATGATCACCGTGACCAGCCTGCTCGACCTCGGCTACGGGACCTTGCTGTTGAGGTTGTTCGGCTGATGAGCGACAACGAAAGGGAAGCAGTGGCCGACGAGCTCGATCCGCAGACGAATACCGACGAGCAGGCGAGCGCCGAGCCCGAGATCGACCTCGGCGCACTGGCCGAGCCCGCCGCCGACGACCCCGCCGACGACGACATCGAGATCGACCTCGGGCCGGTCAGCGATTCCGACTCCGGCGACACCGGGATCGACCTCGGCACCCCGGACGATTCGGGCGACGACGACGGCGTCGAGATCGACCTCAGCGTCGACGAGCCGGAGGACTCCGAGGACGAGGATGCCGAGGACGACGACGCCGCGGAGAAGGCGCTCGCCGAGCTTCGCGAGGAGCTGTCGTCCAAGATCGGCGACTGGTACGTGGTGCACACCTACTCCGGGATGGAGAACCGGGTGCTGCAGAACCTCGAGAACCGCGTCACCTCGCTGAACATGGAGGACTTCATCTTCGAGGTGCGGGTCCCGACCGAAGAGGTCACCGAGATCCGCAACGGCGCCAAGAAGACGGTGAAGCGGACCGTGCTGCCCGGCTATGTGCTGGTACGCATGGACCTGACCGACGAGTCCTGGGCCGCCGTGCGGCACACGCCGTCGGTGACCGGTTTCGTCGGCCACGCCACCTCGCCGGTGCCGTTGAGCATCGACGAGGTGGAGAAGATGCTCGCCCCGTCGGTGATTGCCGCGGCCACCGCGACCTCCGACGGCAAGCAGAAGAAGTCGAAGAAGAAGGTCGAGGTTGCCGACTACGCCGAGGGCGATTCGGTGATGGTCGTCGACGGGCCGTTCGCCGGCGTCCATGCCACGATCACCGAGATCAATGCCAACAGCCAGCGGCTGAAGGCCCTGGTCGAGATCCTTGGCCGGGAGACCCCGGTCGACCTGACGTTCGCCCAGATCCAGAAGGTCTGAGCGGAATACCGATAGACCTGCCGGGCGTTGTCCGGCACGGCCCGGCCCACATGCCGGGCAACCAGTAGAGAAGAAATCAACAAGGAACCCGAACATGCCTCCGAAGAAGAAAGTCGCGGCGCTGGTCAAGGTCGCGCTGAACGCGGGCCAGGCCACGCCGGCCCCGCCGGTGGGTACCGCTCTCGGCCCGCACGGTGTCAACATCATGGAGTTCTGCAAGGCGTACAACGCGCAGACCGAGAACATGCGTGGGCAGGTGATCCCGGTCGAGATCACCATCTATGAGGACCGCACCTTCACCTTCATCACGAAGGCCCCGCCGGCCGCCGAGCTGATCAAGAAGGCCGCTGGTCTGTCCAAGGGCTCGTCGGTCCCGCACAAGGAGAAGGTCGGCAAGCTGACCCGCGACCAGGTGCGCGAGATCGCCACCACCAAGCTCCCGGATCTGAACGCCAACGACATCGACGGCGCCATGAAGATCGTCGAGGGCACCGCCCGCTCCATGGGTGTGACGATCGACTGAACTGAAAGTCGAGTGCGGCCGCGCAGCGGCCGGACGAACAATCACGTGGGAGGGGTAGCGCTACCTCGGACCACGATCTGGATCATCGGAAGGAACCAGACATGACCAAGCGCAGCAAGGCCTACCGGGCCGCCGAGGAGAAGATGGGCCGCGACGAGCTGCTCACGCCCACGGCCGCGGTGGCACAGGTGAAGGACAACGCGTCGGCGAAGTTCGACGAGACCGTGGATGTGGCCATGCGTCTCGGCGTCGACCCGCGGAAGGCGGACCAGATGGTCCGCGGCACGGTCAACCTGCCGCACGGCACCGGCAAGACGGCGCGGGTTCTCGTCTTCGCCACCGGTGACAAGGCCGCCGCGGCCGAGGCCGCCGGCGCCGACGAGGTCGGCTCGGACGAGCTGGTCGCGAAGGTGGCCGACGGCTACCTCGACTTCGACGCCGTCGTCGCCACCCCGGACATGATGGGCAAGATCGGCCGCCTGGGCCGGGTGCTCGGCCCGCGTGGCCTGATGCCGAACCCGAAGACCGGCACGGTGACCATGGACGTCGCGAAGGCCGTCTCCGACATCAAGGGCGGCAAGATCGAGTTCCGCGTCGACCGGCACGCGAACCTGCACTTCATCATCGGCAAGTCCTCGTTCACCCCCGAGCAGTTGGAGGGGAACTACTTCGCCGCGCTGGAGGAGGTGCTGCGGCTCAAGCCGTCGGCATCGAAGGGCCGCTACATCAAGAAGATCACCGTCTCCTCGACGATGGGCCCCGGTGTCCAGGTGGACCCGTCGCGGACCAAGCCCGAGGGCGAGTGAGCTGACTCCACGCCTCGGAGGTACGCCCCGAGGTCGGTAACGGGCCCGGTCGCAGCAGCCGCTGCGACCGGGCCCTTTCGTCTGCCCCTGGCTGTTCGTGTCGTCAGTTATCGCCGCCTGCGCGGGTGCGCAGGCGGCGATAACTGACGACACGAATGGGTGGCGGGTGCTCCGGGGCCGGGGCCGGTGGCGGGAGGTGCGATGCTGGCCTCGTGACCGAGCCTGCCCCGCTGACCGAGTCGACCTCGCTGATCGAGCCGCCGACGACCGCGGACGAGCTGGCCACCCTGCGCGGTTTCCTGGACTTCTACCGCGCGGTCATCCGCCGCAAGGTCGAGGGGCTCGACCGCGAGGCGCTGGCCGCCCGGCTCGGGCCCTCCGACCTGACCCTCGGCGGGCTGATCAAGCACCTCACGCTGGTCGAGAACGGCTGGCTCGGGCAGCGGCTGACCGGCGAGCCGCCGATGGCGCCGTTCGACGATGCACCCTGGGACGATGACCCGGACTGGGATTTCCACAGCGCGGCCGACGACGATCCGAGCCAGCTTCTCGCCTGGTACGACCAGTCCGTCCACAGCGCGGATCGCAATCTCGATCGCGCCCTGGCCGAGGGCGGCCCGGACCTGGTCGTCCGCGCCCGGCCGAAGGACGAGGGGCCGATCAGCCTGCGTTGGGTGCTGGTGCACCTGATCGAGGAGTACGCCCGGCATGCGGGCCATGCCGATCTGCTGCGCGAGGCCGTCGACGGCGCGACTGGCGACTGAGCGTTGGAGGGCAATCGGGAACATGGGCGAGGACGAGTCCCAGTTGATGAAGCCAGATAGCCGCAGTGACGTGGGACGACCCTTGCGGCTGTTCCTCATCGCCGTCGTGGTCGTCCTCGTGCTGGGGGCATTGTTCTTGGCATCGGGACTTACGCAGGTCGAGGACTGCGTGGACGGCCCGGCGATGGGCGAATGCACGCGCTACTGGCGGTGGTTCCCGCCGTGGCGCTGACGACTCCGCACCACCGCGCGACCGGGACTGATCACCAGCCTTCGGCGGCGGCGAGCTCGGCCTCGCGCGGGGTCTCCGGGTCGATCGCGCGTACCCGCTGCACCGGCAGCGCCTCCGGATGGGCGGTCCGCAGCCAGGTGATCATCGCCTCGCGTACCGCACAACGCAGGTCGAAGATCTTGTCGGTGCCGTCGGCGCTGACCAGGATCCGTACCCGGACACGCCCGTCGACGGCCTCCGTGACGACCAGCGACGCGGTCCGGCCGTCCCACAGGTCACTGCGCGCGACCACGGCCTGCAACTCGGCGCGCATGTCGTCCAGCGGGACGCGCCAGTCCAGATCCAGCTCGACCGTGCCCATGATCTGCGAACTGCGGCGGCTCCAGTTCGCGAACGGCGTCGAGGTGAAGTAGGTCGACGGCAGCACCAGCCGCCGGTCGTCCCAGATGTGCACGACCACGTAGGTCAGGGTGATCTCCTCGATCGATCCCCACTCGTCCTCCACGACCACCACATCGTCGACGCGGATGGCGTCGCTGAATGCGAGCTGCATCCCCGCGAACACGTTGCCCAGCACGGATTGCGCCGCCAGGCCGGCGATCACCGAGGCGAGCCCGGCGGAGGCGAGCAGGCTCGTCCCGACGGCCCGCGCGCCCGGGAACGTGAACAAGGTGGCGCCGATGGCGAGGATCACCACCACCGCGATCGCCACCCGGGTCAGCAGGATCACCTGGGTACGCATCCGCCGGTTGTGTCCGTTGCCGTCCTCGGTGTGCACGAGGCGCCGCGCCAGCACGTCCCCGGCGGCAGAGATCACCCGGATCACCAGCCAGGCTCCCGCGGCGATGCAGACGATGGCGAGCGTCCGCTCGACCACCGGGGCGTTGTCGCCGGCATAGCCGACCACGCCCGTCGTGCCGGCCGCGATGCTGCCCGCGACGAGCGCGGCAAACACGCCGGCCGGGGTACGCAGCCGGGCACGCAGCGCGTGCCGGATATTGGGTTGGCGGCTGAAGATCTTGACGGCGGCGGCGGTCACCAGCGCAACGATCACGGCAGCCACGGCGGCCACCAGCAGCGTGATCGCCAACGGCAACAACAGCGTGATCAGTGAATCCACGGACAAGGCCCTGTTCGACGCGGCGGCGGACAACGGTCAGGGAGCCCCCGGGGGCTCGCACGGCCGACCGTATGTGGGCGGGTCGCCGATATCGAGACCATGTGGGCGTTCTCACAGCCGATCGACAGGGCGCGGCTACGATCGGCGGATGGACGCAGCGACGCGCGAGCCGGACGGCTCGATGACGCCCGAGCCGGACGGCTCGATGATCCGGGTCACCGCCACCGCGATCGGCCGGGTCGCCGCCGGGTCGGTCGAGATTCCGGCGCCGGAGGCCGGGCAGGTGCTGGTCCGCACCCGGTACGCCGGGATCTGCGGCTCCGACACCCACGCGCTTGCGGGGCAGCATCCGCTGCTGGCCCCGCCGTATGTGCCGGGGCACGAGGCGGTCGGGGTGATCGCGAGCGGCGACGGCGCCGGGCGTCGGGTCGTGCTGAAGCCCAATGTGGTCTGCGGGGTGTGCGTGAACTGCCGCGCGGGGCGTACCAACGCCTGCGAGGTGCTGGCCTGGATCGGCTGCGACCCGACCGGCGCGCGCCCCGGCGCGATGGGGGAGTTCTTCCTCGCGCCGAGCGGCAACCTCTACCCGGTGCCCGACGGCGTCGACGACGAGCAGGCCGCGCTGGTGGAGTGCCTGGCCACCCCCGTGCACGCGGCGCGGATCGCGGGCGACCTGGCCGGTGCCGGTGTGGTGGTGCTGGGCGCCGGCACGATCGGCGTGCTGATGATCATCGCCGCGCGCGCCGCCGGGGCCGAACGGATCGTGGTCACCGACCCCGACCCGGTCAAGCGCGAGCGGGCGGTGCGGCTCGGCGCGGATGCCGCGCTCGACGCACTGGCCGCCGATCTTGGCGATCGGGTACGCCGAGAGCTCGGTGGCGGGGCCGATGTGCTCTTCGACTGTGTCGCCTCCGCAGGCTCGGCCCGTCAGTGGCCGGAGCTGGTCCGGCGGGCGGCGACGATCGCGGTGGTCGGCGTACCCGCGGCTGATCTTGTCACGCCGATGCCGGCGATCCAGGACCGCGAGTTGCGGGTGCAGGGCTGCGCGAGCTACACCGAGGACGATTTCGCCGCGGCGCTGGCGATGGCCGCCGACCTTCCCGCCGCAGAGATCGTCTCCGACCGGTTCGCGTTCGCCGACGCGGCGACGGCCTTCGACCGGGCGGTCGAGCCGGGGGCGGGGAAGGTGCTGATCGGCCCCGGGGCCGGATCGTGAGGGCGATCAGGTTCGACGGGCCCGGGGACTGGGTCCTGGCCGAGGTGCCGGCGCCGGAGCCCGGACCCGACGAGTTGTTGATCAAGGTGGAGGCGTCGGGAGTCTGCGGCACGGACCTGCGGATCGCCACCGGCGACTACGGGCATCTGAGCTTCCCGCTGGTGCCCGGCCACGAGTTCGCCGGAACCGTCGCCGGGTGGGGCGAGGGGGTGGAGGGGTACGCCGTCGGCGATCCCGTCGCCGCCGACCCGAACATCTGGTGCGGCCGCTGCGAGTGGTGTCGGCGTGGCGCGCCCAATCTGTGCGCCCACTGGGAGGCCCTCGGCATCACCCGCGACGGGGCGCTGGCCGAGTACGTCACGGTGCCGGCGCGGCTCGCCGTCCCGCTCGCGGCCGGACTCGACCCCGCGACCGGCGCGCTGATCGAGCCCTTGTCCTGCGTGCTGCACGGCTTCGACCGCGGTGGCGTCGAGGGCGGTCGGAGCATGATCATCTACGGCGGCGGGGCGATCGGGCTGCTGGCCGTGGCAGTCGCGGCCGACCTCGGCGCGGAGGCGTACCTGATCGAACCGCACGCCCGGCGCCGCGAGCGCGGGCTGGAGCTCGGCGCCCGGGGCGCGGCCGGATCGGTCACCGAGCTCGCCGGCCCCACCCAGTTCGATCTGGTGCTGGACGCCTCCGGCGCCCCGGCGGCCGTGGCCGACGGGCTGTCGCGCCTGCGCAAGCGCGGCACGTTCCTGCAGATGGGGGTGCTGCCGACCGGGGCCGAGCAGGCGTACTCGCCGTATCACCTGTACGAGAAGGAATGGCGGATCATCGGTTCCAACTCGGTGGCCGACCAGTACCCGGCCGCTGCGGCGGCGATGGGTACGCT
The DNA here is from genome assembly GCF_054073625.1 of Naumannella huperziae. NCBI lineage: Bacteria > Bacillati > Actinomycetota > Actinomycetes > Propionibacteriales > Propionibacteriaceae > Naumannella > Naumannella huperziae. The sequence goes on from NZ_JBSXPH010000001.1 coordinate 1,145,931, forward strand.
CGCGCCCCGGCTGCGGGGACTGATCACGCACGAGTTCGATCTCGCCGACTTCGACGCGGCCCTGGCGGCGATGGCGTCGGCCGACGCAATCAAGGTGCAGTTGCGCCCCTGAGCGGATTTGGCGGACGGCGCGGCGCCCGCGTAGAGTGCCTCTTGCCGAAGACCGCTGGTGACGTGGCGACACGTCCGAAACCTCACCTCGTGGGGGCCCGCGCAGGTGATGACAGAGCAGGATCTCTTCCGATCCACGATGCCCCGTTGCGCCTGTGCGCCGGGGCCTTTTTCGTTCGTGGGGCCGGTCCAGGCGTACCCATCGAACCGGATGGGCAGAAACCGGAAGGGAGACCCATGGCGAGGCCAGACAAGGTGGCCACGGTCGAGGAGCTGGCGAAGCGTTTCGCCGATTCCACTGCCGTCGTGCTCACCGAGTACCGCGGACTCTCCGTGTCGGCGCTGAAGGATCTTCGGCGCTCGCTCGGTGACGACGCCAGCTACGCCGTGACGAAGAACACGCTGACCCAGCGTGCCGCGAAGGACGCCGGCATCGAGGGCCTGGACGAGCAGCTCGTCGGCCCGACCGCCATCGCGTTCATCAACGGTGACGTGGCCACGGTGGCCAAGGGCCTGCGCGACTTCGCCAAGGCAAACCCGCTCCTGGTGCTCAAGGGTGGCGTCATGGACGGTCGTGTCCTCGACGCCGCGCAGGTCACCCAGCTCGCCAACCTGGAGTCGCGCGAGGTTCTGCTCGCCAAGCTCGCGGGTGGCATGAAGGGCGCCCTGTCGAACGCCGTGTCGCTGTTCGCCGCCCCGCTGTCGCAGGCCGCCCGTGCGCTGGGTGCCCTGCAGACCGCGGCCGAGGCGAACCCCGACCTGATCGCCGGCGCCGGTGCGGCGCCCGCGGCGGAGGCGCCGGCCGAGGAGGCCGCGCCCGAGGCGCCCGCCGACGAGCCCGCCACGCAGGAGCCCGCAGCCGAGCCGGCCGAGTCCGGCGCGGCCGAGTAATCACCACCCCAACCCCACGAACCTCACGCCCGGACCGAACCGGCCGGGCTGGGACAACCAGGAAGGAACGCCACCATGGCGAAGCTCAGCAACGACGAGCTCCTTGACGCTTTCAAGGAGATGACCCTGATCGAGCTCTCCGAGTTCGTGAAGCTGTTCGAGGACACCTTCGAGGTGACCGCTGCCGCGCCGGTCGCGGTTGCCGCCGCCCCGGGCGCTGCCGCGGGCGGCGACGGCGGCGCGCCGGCCGAGGAGGAGAAGGATTCCTTCGACGTCATCCTCGAGTCCGACGGTGGCAAGAAGATCGCCGTCATCAAGGAGGTGCGCGGCATCACCAGCCTGGGCCTGAAGGAGGCCAAGGACCTGGTCGAGGCGGCCCCCAAGGCCGTGCTCGAGGGCGCCAAGAAGGAAGACGCCGAGAAGGCCAAGGAGGCCCTCGAGGCCGCCGGCGCCACCGTCACCCTGAAGTGATCATTGCCCCGGTCGGGGCAGCTTGATCAACCTGCCCCGGTCCGGGCAGCTTGATCAACCACGTCGGGTTGATCACCGCCGAAGCGGCGGGTCCGGGAGACCGGGCCCGCCGCTTCGTGCTTCGGGACGAGGCGATCTGCGGCATCGCAACGGCCAGCAGCTCACCGCGTGCCAGGTACGCCTAGCAGTCCCCGATGCCGCAGATCAGCGGCATACTTCTTGATAAGCGCCGGCTGCACCGACGGGATGATGCCCCCGGCTACGTCGGACTCGGTGATCGCCGCCGTGAAGTCGGGCGCGGGCGCATTGATCTCGGGTAGCTGGCCCGGTTCCCGGAACGCGTGCAGCAGCGGCAACAACGAATGCTGTCCGATATCGTCCGGAAGTTGCCGAAGACCGATCTCCAGGCGGCGCGCCCAGTCGGAGTAGTCGCGGATTCGGCGGATCGGATGTCCGGCCTCGACCAGCCAGTCGATGAAGGTGTCGAGGGAGATCTCGTCGTCGTTCGGGTTCACCACGTTGTAGGTCCGGTGACCGCTGCCGACCGAGAGTTCTGCGATTGCGTTGGCAGTGAAGTCCACCGGCAGGCCGTCGAAGTGGCCTCGCCTCCGTGTGCCGTCCGCGGCAGGCGGATAGAACGAGTCCGGTGCGATGCCGGTGATGAGGATGCTGAAGATCAGGCGAGTGAACATGTCGGGTTGGTTGAGCTGTCCGATGTAGCGGCTGTGCGCCAAGATCATGTTGGACCGGAACACCGTGACAGGCACCGCGCAGTGGTCGTACGCCTCCCGTAGCAGAACCTCGCTGGCCCACTTGGTGTTTGCGTACCCGTTCGCGTACTGGTCCGCGACGATCCGAGCGGGGCTCATCGTGCGTACGTCACTCGCCTCATCGAACTCTCTGGGTGAGATCTGATCGGCGATGCCCACAGTCGACAGGTAGGTGAGATGCTTGATGCTGTTGGTCGTGGCGAGCTTGATCAGTTCTGCGGTCCCGGCGACGTTCGGCCCGAAGAGCTGCTGGTACGGCAGCACGTGATTGACCAGAGCGCCCGGGTGAACGATGTCGGTGACCTCTGTGGCGAGTCGGGTCAAGGTCTCCTCGCCCAGACCCAGTCGAGGCTGACTGATATCGCCCGTGATCACTTCGAGATGATCCGGCGCCAGTCGCAGATAGAGCTCGGAGAGTGCCCGATCGCCGCCGCTCATCGCCGTGGTGAGTCGGTGACGTGCTTGGCTGTTGTCGGTTCCGCGGACCAGACAGATCACGCGACCCGCGGTCTTCCGGGCCCTCTTGAGAAGGTCGAGGGCAAGGAAGCGACCGAGGTAGCCGTTGGCTCCGGTGAGCAGGAACACCGGAGCGCCTTCCGCACGTGGAAGTGTCTTGGCGGTGGCGAGGTGTTCGGCGCTGAGGAACTTGTCAAGGGTGAGCTCGCTGGCCAAGATTCGCGTGCGATCACCGTGGATCGTGCTGGCGGTCACTTGTGTCGTGCTGCCGGCTCGCTGGTTCTCGATGTAGGTGGCCACCTGCTGGAGTCCGTTGGCGGGACTGAGAATGATCGTTGCCGGCACCTCGAGGTCAAACAGATCGCTGAGTTGAGTCGCCAGCTCGTAGGCGGCCATCGAGTCGCCACCCAGATCGGTGAAGTTCGTGTCGCTCGAGGATGCGGTTGCGCCGCCGAGCAGGGCCGTGGCGGCCCGCTGCACGGTTTCGAGCACGGGCTGGCTGGCGACAGAGCGGCGCAGGTCGGCCAGCTCGGCCTCCCGCGTGGCTCCGACGTTCTCATACAGCCGCTCCAGCGGTTCGGCGTAGCGCTGCAACAGTTTCGGCCGCAGTGGCTTGGCGACGCCGGAGAGGAGACCGTTCGCCACCGTGAAGGGCTCGGGTTCGATGATGAAGTCTCGCGGGATCTCGTAGGGGTGGAGCCCTTTCGCCCTGGCTGCCTGTTGCAGCGAACGCGCCAGCAGGGCACGCAGCTCGGATTCGTCATGGTTCTGCAGGTCAGCAGGGTTGGGCACGATCACGGCCAGCAGCGATGCGCGACCACTGCGCCCGTAGATGAAGATCTGGTGGATGTCGGGGCTTGCGCCGTATATCGCCTCCAGCGTGGAGACTGCGACGAACTCGGCCTGGGACAGCTTGAGCACGTTGTTCTTGCGTTCGACGAACTTCAGCTCATCCGGTCCGGTCTCGGCCATGATGTCGCCCGTACGGTAGTAGCCGTCGCCGTCGAAGATCTCTGCGTTGAGCTCGGGCCGGTTGTGGTAGCCCGGGATCATCGAGGCGGTCTTGAGCAACAGCTCACCGCGCGGGTAGGGCAGGTCGGTCTTGTGGTAGCCGAGTTCTGGAACGTCGACGAGCTTGTACTCGAGCACGGGTGGTCGCTGGATCTTGTTGTCGAACAGCACCACGCCGCCGGCCTCGGTGGACCCGTACGCATCGTGCACGGGGACCTCGAGCATGGACTCCATGAATGCGTGAAGATCAACATCGAGCGGCGCGCTCCCGTTGACCGCGGAGACGATCCGGCCGCCGAGGAGTTCCTCGCGGAGCCGGGTCTTCGCGATGTCCTCGGCGCCTGTCGGATTCTTGCCATCAGCGACCAATGTGGCCACCATCCGTTGATACCGATCGAAGATCATCTCGCATACCCGCGGGATCAGGAAGAACTCTGTCGGTCGGGACCGTGCGATGTCATCCCACATCCGGGCCGGGTCGTTGCCGGCGGAGAAATGACACGTGCCCCCTCGGGCCAGGGCGCCGGTGAGCACCATCCGTCCCGCAACGTGACTCATCGGCATGTAATGCGTCACGATCGTCGGCATTATCGCCTGGGCCTGGCCGATCCACATCGCGGCCAGGTGCGCCGTGGTGAACATTGCGCCCTTGGGAGCGCCGGTCGCGCCCGAGGTGTAGATGATCTGTGCCAGCGCGGCGACATCGGGTGCAGGTTGCGGCAACCTGGGCTGCGGAAGGGGGGACTGCGGAAGCGTCGCTCCATGGGCGATCAGGTCTTGAAAGGGTTCGACCTCGATTCCGGCGGCATGGAGCCGCGCCGTCGCTCGCCGATAGCTGTGTCGGGCGGCCCGGTCACCGTCGTGGTAGTCGAGGACGTAGACCGAAGTCGGCCGTGCCTGGGAGGCGAGAATCGCCGGGACGATCGCGTCCAGGAAGTCGACGTCGACGGCCAGCGCCGCCGGCCGGGTCTCGCCGAGGATGCCGTGCCACTGCGCCGCTGCGTTGACGATCAGGGGCACCGATACCACACCTGAGGCGATGCAGGCCAGCTCGAGCGTCGCGTAACTGTTGCTGCCGTTCCCCACCGAGCACAGCATGTCACCGGCTCGCGGGCCGGCGGGCGCATGCTGCCACGCGGAGGCCACCGCGCGGGCGTTGGCCCACAGCGTCCGATAGCTGAGAGTGACGCAATCGGTCGAGCGCTGGCGTGAGCCCGCACTGGTAATCGTGATGGCGCGTTCCGTGACGGCGTCGCGGTCGGCGTAACCCTGCATGATCGCGTCAACGACCTGGGCCAGACTCTGGCCGGGTTGGCGGGCCGCCGCAGCGACGTCCTGGTTCGGTACGCGGTCACGGACTTCGGGGTCGTTGTTCATCAGGCCGCTGAGGCGTTGCTGGAATCCTGCCTGCCATACGTCTTGAACCATGATCGTCCTAGGTTGGAAGGAGTGGCGACCGGAGGGCGCCGGTGGTGCCACAGTCGGGTGGCAGGCTTACCGACCACTTACTCGGCCCGAAACCCCCCTGACGCCATGAGATGCCCGTTAACTGGTCATAACCAGTATTGTAAAAGTTTACAGCCGTAGCGCTTGTGAACTAGCCGCGCCTTCCTTAGGATGCGTGACTGTAGTTAGGCATGTGTGACAGTCAGTTTCTCTGGGGGTCAGTGACCATGGAGCACAACCCACATCCACGTGAGATCGAGGACGCCGCCCGTTTTCGCGCCTACCTGCTTGGCACGCCGCGGCTGTATGCCGACGGGGACCCGGTGCCACCGGGTCGAATCGCTAGGCGCCGGGCTTGGGAGATCCTGGTTTGGTTCCTGCTCAATCCTGGCAAGCCGGCGATGGCCGAGGCGTTGGCTGATCAGTTGTGGCCCGACGACCATCCCGAGCGGGTGGCGAGCTCGTTCCACGTGAGCCTGCACGCTCTGCGGCGAGCGCTCGAACCGGGTCTGGGTCGCCGCGAGGAGTCGGCCTTCATCCGGCGACACTCAAACAGGATCTACAGCTTCGATCCCGCCGGGCAGTGGTGGACCGATGTGTCCGACCTTGAGCAGGTCCATCGGGCAGGACATGCCAGCGAACGGGCCGGGGACATGGCCTGCGCCCACTTCTACTATCGGCGCGTCGCCGGATATGTCGCACAGGGCACGCTCCTCGATGGTGAGGCCGGAGACTGGTTGACTCCCTATCGTCGCCGGTACCGACAGATGTGCCAGCAGTCGCTGACCCGTTTGATGATCTTGGAGGCACGTCAGGGATCGGAACACGACCTGCTCGAGTCGGCGTACCTCACGCTGAAGATCGACCGTTACAACCAACTCGCGACCACGGTGATCGTGGAGAGCAACCTTCGCGACGGGCGAGCCCCCGCGGCGGCCGAACGTCTGGCGAAGTACTGCCGGGCGCTGCGGGCCGATCTCGGTGTTGCGGTCCCGGACGAGATCGCCGAGCTAGCCCTGCGGGTTCAGGCGGCGTGACTCTTCCAGCTCGCGTAACGGGTCGTGAAGCCGGCGAGCATAGCTTCTGATCAAGGAGTCAGCGCGCTGCACTGACCGAGCATGCGAGGAGAGGGTAATGGGCACTAGAGTCCAAGAGCTGTTCGAATCTCTGGCGGGACGATTGAACCGGGAACAAGCGGCTCAGCTCGAGCGAACCATCCAATGGCGAATCACTGACGAGGACCCAGGCCTTTGGGCGTTCAAGATTGACAATGGGTCGGGACAACTGATCCCGGGCGGAGTCGACGGTCCTGACGCCACCTTCGTCACCGACAGCCAGACGTGGATCGGTGTCGCCGAAGGAAGTCTCGATCCGATGCGGCAGTTCATGTCGGGGAAGCTGAAGGTCGAGGGCGACATGATGCTGGCGCTCAAGGTGCCGAAGCTCTTCCCGGTCGGAGTTGATCACGATGACTGAGACTGACAATGTACGCGCCGAAGGCGAGCGAATGGACCACATTGCCCGGCTCACCGACCCGGCGACCTTCCGTCACCTGGAGGACGCGATCAAGGTCAGCGAGGGTTGGCGGTGCGCCGAGGTCGGTGCCGGCACCGGCACCGTGGCTCGATGGTTGTCCAACCGGGTCGGGCACTACGGTCTGGTCGAGGCGATCGACATCGAGACCGCACACCTCGAGCGGCTGAACGCCCCGAACTTGAGGGTGATCAAGCAAGACATCACCACATGTCCGCTCGAGGTCGGAGCATACGACCTCGTGCACGCCAAGATCTTGCTGATGCATCTTCCTGAGCGCGAGCGCGTTCTTCAGGAGCTCGCGAACGCACTGAAGCCGGGAGGGTACCTGCTGGTTGAGGAAGCCGACGTCCGCAGCATTCAGCGGGTCGAGCCGCCCGCGCCCACGCTGACCCGCGCGGCGGCCGCGCTGGAGACATTCTTCTACATGATGGGCGCCGATCCCGCGTACGCGATGTCCCTGCAGCCCGCGGTCCGAGACACTGGCCTGCAGGTCATGGGCACTGATTGTCAGCTCACTGCCGTACAGGCCGGAACAACCGCGATGCTGTCGGTGTCGCTGAGTCTTGCCAAGCTCGCCCCGATGATCGTCAAGGCGGGTCTCATGTCGGACGCCGAGGTTCAGCAGGCATTCGCCCTGATGGAACAACCGGGTCCGACCGTTCTCTACACGCCGACAATCGTCTCGGTCTGGGCCCAGCAGCTCCGCGGCTGACCGCACCCAACTGAAAGGAACGAACATGCTTCATGTAGTTATCGCGCATGACGGGACAGCTCCTGGAACCTTCGAGCGACGCATGAAAATCAGGCCTGAGCACATGGCGCAGGGTGAGAAGATGATGGAGGCAGGGCAATTCCTGTTCGGCGGGGCGATCATCGATGGCGCCGGCAAGCTGTCAGGCGGCGTACTGATCGTGGACTTCGACAGCCGTGAGGAGATCGATGAGTGGCTTCGTGAGGAGCCGTACATCGTCAACAAAGTCTGGGAGCGCGTCGAGGTGCACCCGTTCCTGGTACCCCCGCAGTTCTTGTCACTGCTCCCCAAGTACGCCGAGGCCTCGGTCTGAGCCCGCCGCGACAGGCGGCATGAGCAGAGTCCAATCCGACGGAGGAGCAGTGTCATGACCAAGTCCACTACCCACGCGTCCGATTTCAAAGGCCTTCCACCGGAGCTGTTTGGCTTCCTCGAAGGGTTGGAGGCCGACAACTCCAAGGCATACTTCGATGCCAATCGGAAGATCTACGACAACAGCGTGAAGGCCCCCGTCGATGCGCTCAAGGATGAACTGGAGCGGGACTTCGGCCCACTCAAGGTGTTCCGGATGAACCGCGACATCCGGTTCTCCAAGGACAAGTCGCCGTACAAGACCTGGGTCGGATTCACCACCACCGATAGGGCCGTTGGCGGTATCGGGTCGTTCTGGCAGGCGACTGCGGAGGGGATGAAGGTCGCAACCGGCGCGATGATGCTGGAGAGTGATCAACTTTCCCGTTACCGCGATGCATTGGTCAACGATGGTCCCGGAGGTGAGTTTGATCAGATCCGTGCGGACCTGGCGGCAGACGCGATGGAGGTAGGTCCGGGTGACATGCCGCAGTACAAGCGCGTGCCGGTGGGCTGTCCGAAGGATCATCCGAGGTCGGCCGAGTTGTTGTGGAAGGGCGCCATCGTGATCCAGTCGTACGATCGGGCACGTTGGATGCACACCGATGTGGTCGCCGACCGCGTCCGAGCCGTCTGGAGCAGTGCGCAGCCGTTACTTGATTGGTTTGAGCGGCACGTCGGCGACAGTGCCAAGCCGGCGCGCAAGAGATGACCCCGCTCCGGCACCTGGAGGTGGTCGACGCCAGGACGTGGGATGTGGAGCGGATGCTGAGCTGCTTGTCGGCGGATGAGCGCGCCGCCAGTTCTCGGATCGGGCTACGTTCGCACCGAAGCGGCTACCTCGGCGCGCATGTACGCCTGCGCCAGGTGCTCGCCGAAACGGTCCAGGCGCCGCCGGCCGCGCTCCGGTTCGCTCGGGCGCGGTGCCCGAGGTGTGGGGGAGGGCGTGGCCGGCCCCGACTCGATCTGCCCGGAGCGCCGGCAGTGCACTTCTCGATTTCACACAGTGATTGGCTGGCGGCGGGTTGCAGTCGCTGAGGTGCCGGTGGGAGTCGATGTCCAGGTGCTGCGTCCCGGCTTTCCGGGCGTGTTGAGCCAGTTGGATCCGCTCGAGCGCGCACAGATCGGGCCGTCACCCGAGCGGTTGGCTCGTTGCTGGACACGCAAGGAAGCAGTACTCAAGGCCGTCGGCGTAGGGATCGCGCACGGCATCCGGGAGCCGCACGTGGGTGCTGCCGAACGACCGCACCAACCACCTGGCTTCCGGGTCACCGATATCGAGGTGCCGGACGGGTTTTGCGGCGCGGTCGCGATCGCCACAACCGCTCCGGACGGACCGATCGGTGAGCGGAACAGTGACGGGTAGGGACAATCGGCATCGGCGGGTAGTCCGCCGGGAATGTGACCTGGTGGTGGTCGGCGCGGGCCCGGCCGGGCTGTACGCGACCTTCTACGCCGGGTTCCGCGGCCTGCGCGTCGTGGTGATCGACTCGCTGACTGAACTCGGGGGCCAGGTGTCCACGCTGTTCCCCGAGAAGGCCATCTTCGATGTCGCGGGATTCCCGGCGATCGTCGGCCGGGATCTGATCAGCCGCCTCCAAGAGCAGGCTGCCTCGGCTGGGGCGGTCTACCTTCTGGGTCGGACCGCGATCGGGCTGACCGATCGTGGAGAGCGCGGACTGCTGATCACCCTGGACGACGGTGCGGTAATCGCGGCGGGTGCGGTCCTCGTGTCGGCGGGTGTCGGGGGATTCCAGCCTCGTCAGCTTCCGGCCGCCGCGCCTTGGCTCGGGCGCGGGATGGAGTACTTCGTCCAGGACGCCGAGGTCTATCGGGACCTTGATGTGGTGATCACCGGGGGTGGCGACAGTGCGGTGGACTGGGCGCTGCACGTCGAACCGATCGCGAGGAGTGTCACGCTGGTGCACCGCCGGTCCAGATTCCGTGCGCACGAGTCGAGTATCGATCGACTGCTCAGATCCAGCGTCCAGGTGCTGACCAACGCGCAGGTGAGCCAGGTGCTCGGGGTTGAGTGGATCGATTCGGTCGAGATCAGCGAGGCATCCGGGGGCAGTCATCGTCGGCCGGCCCAAGCGCTGGTGTGTGCACTCGGGTTCGTTGCCGATCTTGGCCCATTGGCTGGTTGGGGTATGGAGATCGCGAACCGCCGGATCCTGGTGGACTCGACCATGCGGACAAGTCTGGAGCGGGTGTTTGCCGTCGGCGACGTGTCGGACTACCGGGGAAAGGTGCGGCTCATCTCGGTCGGATTCGGTGAGGCCGCGATCGCGGTGAACCACATTGCCGCGCTGCTGCGAGCAGACGCTGAGGTCTCACCAGGGCACTCCTCAGATCGCCCGGCGCCTGTTACCGCCGGGTAGAATGTCTGGACCGCACGGCCGACATGAGCTATCTTGAGTGAAGAGCGTTCACTTTAGTGTCGAATCGTAAAGCGAAGGGACGGCAGTGCGCTTGACCAGCGACGGACAACGGATGACGAGGCGAGACCGCAGGCGCCTCGAAACATACGACGAGATAGTCACCGTGGCCAGAGATCTCCTCAAGCGTGGTGACGAGGCATCCGTGCGAGCTATCGCGACCGAGATGGGAATGACCCCATCGGCTCTATACCGCTATGTGGAGAGTGTCGCCGATCTGCACGCCCTGATCGCTCGCAGCGTCTACGAGGACGTCATCCAGACGATGTCCGAAGCCGCGTCACCGCACGAGGGTGACCCCTCAGCCCAGCTAGCCGCGTCGGCAACTGCCTTCCGTGAGTGGGGCCTGCGCAATGTGGCCGAGTTCAAGTTGATCTTTGCTGGCCTGTTGTCCGGGCAGTCCGACATGGGGGGGCCGAGTCAGGAGCAGTCCAGCATCGCGCAGGACGGATCCGACCAGTTCGCGGCGTACTTCGCCGGGATCTTCATGGCCCTGGTGGCGTCGGGTCTGATCCGGGTGCCCGACCTCAGCAACGTCGATGACTCGATGCACGAGTTCGTGGCGAGCAGGAAACGATCTACAGACCAGGAAATGATCACCAGTCTCGGTACCGACGGCCCTGCGGTGATGTGGCTGTTCCAGCTTGCTTGGGCGCGACTCTACGGCGTGGTGATCCTCGAGGTGTTCGGGCTGGTCGAGCGATCGATGATCGAGTCGGGAGCCCTGTTCATGGTGCTGATGCGCGAGACGTTTGAGAGTCTCGGGCTGCCTGATGACTGGAATCGGCTTCGTGACGTCAGCCGCGCTGTGGCCGACCGTCGGGAGCAGTCCTGATCGGGGCTCCGGATCGGAGTTGATGCTCCAGACGTAGCAAGTCGTCCGAGGGCCGAATTCGCATGTCGTCGGTCAGCCTGGCGCGAAACTCGAGCAGACTCTGGATCGCCGCGATCCGGTTGCCGCCCAATGCATGCGCAACCGCCACCGCCTCGGCAGCCGACTCGTCATATGGGTCCTGGTCGAGGAGCGCGAGGCCGCCGGCCAGCGCCTGCGGCAGCCGCTGGGTTGTCAGGTAGAGATTGAGCAGGGTCAGCCTGGCCTCGTGGCACGCGGATTCGTGGGCCGCTCGGGTCTCCGCGAACGCATCGTCGTAGATGTCCTCGGGCAGGAACACCATGGCGTCCATCTGGGCGAGCGTCTCAAGCTGATGGATCGCGTTGTCAACGTCACCGCGGCTTCGAGTCTGTCGGGCCTTGATGATCAACAATCTTGCTTGCCAGTAGTCCACTTGCCATCGTTCTGCAGGGTCGAATCGATAGCCTGAATCGGTATTGTGGATGAATGTCGAGGGACGCCCTTCGCGGTCGGGTTCGAGGTAGTCCCTCAGATAGTGCAGGGTCCGGTTCAGTCGGTTGCGTGGATTGCTTCTGCCGGGAGCGATGACCTCGGCGAGCTCCTCGGGGGAGAAGCGTACGCCGGGGTGTATCAGAAACCACTTCAACAGCGTCCGAGCGGCAGTCAGGCCGGGCGCCGCGCCGGCAGTGCCGAGCGGACGATCACCTCGCAGCACAGTGAACGGGCCGAACAGGCGAGCACTGTACGACCTGTCATCCGAGACCCCCACGCGCACCCCCACTTGCCAGGAAAGTCGATGAGGGAGTCAACTTAGCGCGGGCGGGGGGCAGCCCCCCGCGGCCCGATACTCGGCAGCTTGCAGCGCAAGTAAGAGACGCTGAAGTCGAGCTGGCCAGAGTGGAGGCACTCAAGGGGAGGTGCCCATGGCCGCTTCAAGTGATCACAAGATCATCGGCTTGTCGCCGGAGCAACGTCGCGCCCTGCTACGACAACTGCGCGAGAAGTCCAGGGGCGGTGAGCACGGCGTCAGCAACAACACCGTCGATGCTGGCGCCCACCCACGGGTCTCGTCGACTGCTGGCACCTTCGATGTCGCCGTACTCGGCGGGGGAGTTGCCGGGTTGACCTTCGCACTGCAGCTCAAGCAGAGCAGCCCGGCCATCGCTGTCGCTGTGGTGGAGCGGTCCGCGCACCCGGTGCCCGAGGCTGCGCACAAGGTGGGCGAATCGACCGTCGAGATTGCTGCGCACTATCTACGAGACGTGCTGGGACTGGCCGAGCACCTGGAGCAGGACCAGATCCGCAAGTTCGGGCTGCGGATGTTCTTCGGCCACGACAACAACACCGACATCGCCGCGCGTCGCGAGCTCGGTGGGTCCGTGTTCCCGCTCCTGGCCACCTATCAGCTCGACCGTGGCCGACTCGAGAACGAGCTGGCGCGACGGTGCTCCGCCGCCGGGATCGAGATGATCAACGGCCGTGTACGGGAGGTCGAGGTCGGTGCCGAGGGGAACGACCATCTCGTCGAAGTCGCAGGCCGAGACAACCCACTTCGCGCTCGCTGGATGGTGGATGCGACCGGAAGAGCGCGCGTCCTTCGCCGTAGGCTCGGACACGAGTCGGTCCGCAATGGCCATCACGCCAATGCCGCTTGGTTCCGCGTCGACCACCCGATCGATGTGACCACCTGGAGCGAGGATCCGGAGTGGCGCAAACGGATCCGGAACGGCGACCGGTCAAAGTCCACCGTGCACCTGATGGGCGAGGGGTACTGGGTCTGGCTGATCCGCCTTCCCACCGGGGCCACCAGCGTCGGAATCGTCGCTTCGGCCGATCAGCATGACTTCAGCGACATCAACAGCTTCGGCAAGGCGTTGGCCTGGCTGACCGAGCATGAGCCACAGTGTGCGGCGATCATCGAGCGTCACCGGGACCAGGTGCTCGACTTCCGCGTGATGCGTGACTACTCATATGCGTGCAAACAGGTCTTCTCGGGCAGCGAGCGCTGGGCTATCACGGGCGAGGCCGGGATCTTCCTCGATCCCCTGTACTCGCCCGGGCTGGATCAGGTCGCCATCGGGAACAGCCTAGCCTGCGACCTGGTGACCAAGTCGTTGGCGGGTGCCGACGTGACGGCATTGGCTGCCGCGCACAACAAGCTCTACCTGGCCATTGCCGACATCTGGCTCGGCATCTATCGGGGCCAGTACGGGCTGCTGGGCAATGCATCCGTGATGACGTCGAAGGTCATCTGGGACACGGCCTTCTACTGGGCGGTGTTCGGATTCCTGTTCTTTCACGGCAGGTTCCTCAATGTGGGCACGAACGCCGGCCTGATCCGCGATCTCGAGCAACTGGCGGTCCTGAGCAACCGGGTGCAACAGCTGTTCGGCGAGTGGGCCGCGATCGAATCCGGGGAGGCATCCAGTGACTTCGTCGATCTGTACTCGCCGTTGAACTTCATGGTGAACCTGCATCACGCGATGGCGGAGGACTGCGGCTCTGACATCGCCCGGCGCCTGTCGGAGAATCGGGCGATTCTCGAGCAGCTTGCGGGCCAGCTCGTCGAGTCGATCATTCGGGAACGGGCCGAAGATACGTCTGACGCCACCGTCGCGGCTCTGCAGAAGTGGCAGCGTGACCCGGTGATTGCGTCGCTCAGGAGGACCTATCGGTCCCGTCGTGCCGCCGCGCCAACATCACCGGGATGGATTCGTACGTCGCGATGTGCCGAAGTGAAAGGAGCCCTTCATGAAGTCGGCGCAGCATGATCAACAAGCAGGGACACGGGGGCAGCACGACGCAGAAGTTGATGTTCTGATCATCGGCGGGGGCATTGCCGGTCTCACCTTGGCAATCCAGCTCCTCCGGGCGCGGCCGACGTTGGATGTCATGATCGCCGAGCGGCTACCACATCCCGTCGCGGAGGCGGCACACAAGGTGGGCGAGTCCAGTGTCGAGATGCAGGCCCACTATCTGCGAACCGTGCTCGGGCTCCAGGAGCATCTCGACGGCGAACAGTTGCACAAGTTCGGCCTGCGGATGTTCATCACCCACGGGGACAACACCGATATCGCGCGGCGAGTCGAGTACGGCCAGATCACGCACGCCCCGCTGCCGGCGTACCAGATCGACCGTGGGCGGCTGGAGAACTACCTCGCGAAGAAGGCAGCAGATCTGGGGGCAATCTTCCTCAGCGGACGCCAGGTCCGTGACATCCAGCTACGGCCGGAGGCGGAGCGGCACCATGCAACGATCCAGGGCGAGTCTCACCTGGTGGAGGTCAGCCCGCGGTGGATCGTAGATGCCTCGGGTCGCGCCTCGGTTCTGAAGCGCAAGCTCGGACTTCAGCGCCCGGTCAGCCACCAGATGAACGCCAGTTGGCTGCGCATCGACACCGAGATCGATGTCGAGACCTGGTCCGACGATCCGGATTGGCGCCGACGGGTGCCATGCGGGCTGCGGCGCCTGTCGACGAATCATCTGATGGGCCACGGCTACTGGGTATGGCTGATTCCGTTGTCGTCCGGGGCCACCAGCATCGGCATCGTTGCAGATCCGCGAATACACCCCCACTCCGGGTTCAACACCCTGGAGAAGGCGCTCGGCTGGTTGGCTGATCACGAGCCGCAGTGTGCGGAAGCGATCCGCCATGACCTGGGCCGCGTTCTCGACTTCCGGGTGATGGCGAACTACGCCTACAGCGCCCAGCAGGTCTATTCGGCCGATCGGTGGTGCCTGACCGGTGAGGCCGGCGTCTCCATCGACCCGCTCTACTCCTCCGGCGGGGACCTGATGGGAATCAGCAACGGACTGGTCACAGACCTGATCATCAACGCTCTCGATGGCGGCCAGGACCGTGCCCTGATCCACAACCAGGTGTACCTGTTGCTCAGCCAGATCTGGTTGGTCGCCTACGAAGATCAGTATCCGGTCCTGGGAAATGCCCGGGTGATTGTCGCGAAGGTGATCTGGGACACCATCATCTACTGGGCCGTTCCCGGACTGCTGTACTTTCACGACCGCCTGAGATACCTGTCCGAGGATCTCGAGTCGCTGGCCGCCCTCTACCGGACCTGGGAAGTACACACGCGCATTCAGCAGTTCTTCCGCGAGTGGAACGCCGTCGATTCGGCGACCGCCTGCAACGTGTTTGCCGATCCCTACTCGCTGATGGACATCCTGATCGATCTGCACACGGGGATGGACGCAGGCTTGCCGCCGGCGGAACTGGCCGCGCAGGTGGCCAAGAACGTGGCGCTGCTCGAGCAACTCGCCGGTCAGTTGTTCGCCGTCGTCTCGGCGAGGCTCGAAGCTTCTCCCAGCGCCGAGGCGCGAACGCAGGCGAGAGCCTGGCGTACCGAGACCATGTCGGCGGAGCTGATCAAGAAGTATCGCAAGCTCAACGAGGCCAATCCGATCGATCCGTCGTGGATATCGCTCGGAACCCGGGCCGAGACGGCAGCCGAGGCGGGATGATGGACGCGACCGCCACTCGAGAGCAGCCGGTGCAGGTGGACTCGAAGAACGTAGATGTGGCGATCCTCGGCGGAGGAATCGCGGGGCTGACCCTTGCGTTACAACTACGTAGGGCCTGCCCGGATCTCTCCATCCTGGTGGCCGAGAAGGTCAGGCACCCGGTTCGCGAGGCCGCACACAAGGTCGGGGAGTCCACCGTCGAGATCGCGGCCCACTATCTCCGTGATGTGATCGGGCTGGCGGAGCCACTGCAGCGTGATCACCTGAACAAGTTCGGGCTCAGGGTGTTCTTCAGCGCCGGCGACAATCGGGACATCGCACAGCGCCGCGAGCTGGGCCACGCGGTGGCGCCGCCGCAGCGTGTGGGAACGTTCCAGATCGATCGGGGTCGCCTTGAGAACACGTTGACCGACATCGTCTCGGAGCTTCCGGATGTGACACTGCTGGACGCGACACAGGTGGTCGACGTCGGCATCAACGGCGAGTCCGACCACGCCGTGACGCTGCGGACGGAGGGCGTGGAGCGCAGCATCCAGGCACGCTGGATCGTCGACTCGACCGGGCGGGCCGCGTTCATCAAGCGCAAGCTTGGTCTGTCGGAGAAGGTGAAGCACCGGGCGAACGCCGTGTGGCTGCGAGTTGCCGCCGAGATCGACGTCGATGACTGGTCGGACACGCCGGAGTGGCACGCCCGGATCCGGGAAAGCCGGCGCCTGCTGTCCACCAACCACCTGATGGGTCGCGGGTACTGGGTCTGGATCATCCCGTTGGCGTCGGGCGCGACCAGCATCGGCATCGTCACCGATCCCGACCTGCACGACTTCTCGGCACTCAACAGTCTCGAGCGCGCGCTGGACTGGCTGGACACCCACGAACCACAGTGCGCCGCAGCCATTCGGTCCCGCATCGACGACGTGCTGGACTTCCGGGTCATGCGTGACTACGCATTCGGCGCATCGCAGGTGTTCTCCGCCGACCGCTGGTGCCTGACCGGTGACGCCGGCATCTTTCTCGATCCGCTCTATTCGCCGGGCATGGACCTGATCGCCATCAGCAACGGGCTGATCACCGATCTCGTCACCCGCGACCTGGCCGGCGAGGACATCGAGGAGAACTGCGCCATCCACAACGAGATGTTTAAGATCATCACCGACGGCTGGCTCGAGATCTACGCGGGGCAGTACCCGGCAATGGGCAACTCCCGCGTGATGATCGCGAAGATCGTCTGGGACACGGCCGCCTACTGGGCCGTGCCCGGACTGCTCTACTTCCACGACATGATCAGAAAGCTTGCCGATCAACCGCAGATAGTTACCGGGCTCGCGCGTTTCAGCGTGGCGAGTCGGGCGGTGCAGCAGTTCTTCCGGGAGTGGGCAGCGGTCGACGACCTTGACGGTGCGGCCGACCGGGACCAGGGCGATCCCTTCCTGAGCTTCTACGACTTCGAGTTCATGGCACCGCTGCACAGCGGAATGACCGCCGGGCACGTCGATGAGGATCTGTCCGACAAGTTCATCCAGAACGTGGAGTTGGTCGAGTTCTTGTCGGGTCAGCTCATCGCGACCGTGCTGGCCGAGTACGACTCGTCGCACGCGACGGCGGCGCAAACCAGACAGGCCGGGGCGTGGCGCGACTCGACGCTGCTGATGTCCCTGCTGGAGACCTACCACGGGCTGCAGGGGTCCCGCGCCCTCGGCGACGGCTGGATCACCGGTCGCAAGCCACGCCCGATTCGCGTACAGGGGGAGCGATGAGCGGCAATCGGCTACCGGAGGCAACCCCCGAGCAGGTCGCGAAGCTTGACCCGGGCAGTCGGCGACGTCTGCTCTGGAGACTTCGGCAGCGTAGCAACCCCGGGGCCTGGTTCCTGCCGGCGTCTGCGATCCGTCAGGAAGCCGAGGTGGACCTGTTCTGCTTTCCCTACGCAGGTTCGGGCGCATCCACATTTCACCGCTGGCAGCATCTCGACGGTGGCGACGGCCGGTTCCGGGTGCTGCCAGTACAGCTACCCGGGCGAGAGAACCGGCTCGCCGAGCCGCCGCATCGCCGCATGGCCGGCCTGGTGGACGATTTGGTCGGAGCACTCGTCACGGTGATGGACCGGCCGTTCGCGTTCTTCGGTCACTCGATGGGCGCCTTGATCGCCTACGAGGTTGCCTGTGCACTTCGATCCCGAGGACTGCCGCAGCCGGCGTACCTCATGCTGAGCGCCTTCCGTGCCCCGCACCTGCCCTCGACGAACATCAGGATCTACCACCTCCCAGACGAGGTGCTGAAGATCGTTCTGGCGAAGGACGGCATGGCGCCGGACGTGCTATCCAACGACGCGTTGATGAGCGCGCTGCTCCCGACGCTGCGGGCAGACCTGGAGCTGTGCGACACCTATGAATACATGCATCGGGCACCCCTGGACGTCCCGATCGCGGTCTTCGGCGGCGAGCGCGACGTGCGAGTCGGTCGCAACGATCTAATTGGTTGGCGGGAGCACACCACTGCGGGCTTCGACCTGACCGTATTTCCCGGCGACCACCTCTATCTGCACCCCGCGGCTCGGGTTCTCGTTCTCGAGATCCGGCGACGACTGAGCCCACTGTTCCAGCCTGACTCGTCGATCAACGGAGGTGACGTGGCATGACCATCAACAACCCCATCGCCAACCCCCAGGACTCGCCGCCGCAGGACGGCCGGGTGGCGATCATCGGTATCGGGTGCCACTTCCCGGGCGGAGTCACCGACCCAAGAGCCTTCTGGAAGCTCCTGAGCTCGGCGCAGGACGCCACCCGCGACATTCCTGAAGATCGGTGGGAGGTCAAGAAGTTCCACGACGCCGACCGCACCAAGATCGGCAAGACCCATGTCAGTCGCGGTGGGTTCCTGACGCGCGTCGACGAGTTCGACGCGCAGTTCTTCGGAATCTCACCACGAGAGGCGATCTGGCTCGATCCGCAGCAACGCCTCCTGTTGCGGGTCGCCTTCGAATCGCTCGAAGACGCCGGCCTGGACCTCAACCGACTCGCGGGCACTGACGTGGGCGTCTTCATGGGAGGTTTCACGCTGGACTACCAACTGCTGCAGAACTACGGCGTTCAGAGTCGCTACGAGCTGCAGGCCCATTCCGCCACCGGAATGATGATGACGATGCTGTCGAACCGAATCTCACACGCGTTCGACTTCACCGGTCCCAGTATGTCCGTCGACACCGCCTGCTCGAGTTCACTGGTCGCCGTCCATCTTGCCGCGCAGGCGATCCTGCGAGGCGAATGTCACCTGGCCCTCGCGGGTGGGGTCAACGTGATGCTCGCCCCCAACATGACCATCGCCGAATCCAAAGGGGGATTCCTCAGCCCGGACGGCCGCTGCAAGGCCTTCGACTCGGCAGCCGACGGCTATGGCCGCGCAGAAGGGGCCGGTGTCGTTGTTCTCAAGCCTCTGGCCCAGGCGCAGGCCGACAATGACCCGATCTACGCCGTCGTGCTGGGCACGGCGGTCTCGCAGGACGGCCGGACCGACGGCATCACAGTGCCCAACGGCGCCGCTCAGCAGCAGGCCATCCGGGCTGCCCAGGCCGTGGCCGGAATCCAGCCGGCACAGGTGCAGTACGTCGAGGCACACGGCACCGGCACACCGGTCGGGGATCCGATCGAGGCGACGGCGATCGGCTCGGTGCTCGCCGAGGGGCGCCAGGATGACCAACCGATCGTGATCGGCTCGGTCAAGACGAACATCGGTCATTTGGAGGCTGCGGCCGGCGTCGCTGGCCTGATCAAGACATCACTTGCCCTGAAACACAGGAAGATCCCACCGCATCTGCACCTGCACAACCCCAACCCCGCGGTGCCCTTCGAGCGGTTCAACCTTCTGGTGCCGACGGAGGAGCTGGCGTGGCCGCGACCCGAGAGCGGGCCACGGATCGCCGGGGTGAACTCCTTCGGGTTCGGGGGTACGAACGCCCACGTCGTGCTCTGCGAGGCACCCCCGAGCGCGGCCCCGACAGCGGCCGCGCCCGGAGACGACGGGGCGCCGACCGTAATCCCGATCTCGGCGCGGACCCCGCAGGCCCTCGCCGAGCTCGGCCACCTGATGGCGCAGCGGGTCGCGGGCGTCGACGAGGCGACGCTGCGCGGCATCGGTCGCGCGGCTGCGCTTCGGCGTACGCATCATGATCATCGCGCGGCCGTGGTGGCACGTGCTGGCGCAGAGGCCGCCGAGCGGTTCGGTTCGCTCGCGGCGGGTCGCGCGGCCGACGGCCTGGTTACCGGCACGGTTGCCGCGAAGGAGCCGAGGGTAGCCTTCGTATGCACGGGTATGGGGCCCCAGTGGTGGGGGATGGGACGCCAGCTGTTTCACAGCGAACCTGTCTTCCGGGCGGCCGTCGAGCGCTGCTCCGACGAGCTGGCCAAGCACACCGGGTGGTCACTCGTGCAGGAGCTGCTTGCCGCCGAGGACGCGTCGCGGATGGGCGAGACCGAGGTCGCGCAACCGGCGAACTTCGCCGTCCAGGTGGGACTCGCGGAACTGTGGAAGAGCCACGGGATCGAACCGGACGCGGTGGTCGGCCATTCCACCGGTGAACTGGCGGCTCAGTACCTCTCCGGCGTATTGAGCTTCGAGGAGGCCGTTCGGGTCGCCTACCATCGCAGCAGGCTGCAGCAGCGAGCGACCGGCACCGGACGGATGCTGGCGGTGGGTCTGTCGCCCGAGACGTTGGAGAAGGCAGTTAGTGAGGCCGGCCCCGGGGTGTCGGTCGCGGCGGTCAACAGCCCGTCCGCGGTGACCATGGCCGGCGATGCGGCGGCTCTCGAGAAGATGGCCGCGCAACTCGAGACGTTTGGTGTCTTCCACAAGTTCCTGCAGGTCAAGGTGCCTTACCACAGCCACCTGATGGAGCCGATCCGCGACGAACTCGTCGCTGCACTGGGTGAACTGGCGACCGCGTCGGCGACGATCCCGTTGTACTCCACGGTCACCGGTACTAGAATCGACGGCGCCGCTGTCGACGCCCGGTACTGGTGGCAGAACGTGCGGGCCACAGTGCTGTTCGCCGCAGCCTTCGCCGAGATGGTCGACGACGGGTACACCCACTTCGTCGAACTCGGTCCCCACTCGGTCCTGGCCGGCTCCATGCGTGAGGTGCTGAGCGAGCAGGCGACGGAGGGCGTACTGCTCTCGTCGATGCGTCGGGGTGCCGATGACCAGACGACCTTCTACTCTGCGCTGGCTGCGCTGCACTGCGTCGGCCACCAGATCTCCTGGGGGGCTTCGGGTCCGGGAGCCGGCGCCTTGGTGGACCTGCCCCGATATCCGTGGCAGATGAGCAGCTATTGGAACGAGTCGAAAGAGGCCGCCGAGGACCGGCACTACAAACCGGTTCACCCGCTGCTGGGGCAACGCCTGAATGCGCCGCATCCGACCTGGGAGGTCGAAGTCGGGCCAGAATGGTTGCCCGGCGTCACCGACCATCGCATCCAGAACAGTTCCCTTGTGCCTGGCGCGGCGCTGGTCGAGATGATCAACGCCGCCGCCGCCGACACATACCTGGACGGTCGTTACTCGGTGCACGATCTTCGGCTGTTGCACGCCATCAGCTTGGATGCCACCAACGACCCACGGCTGCGGACCACGCTGCGGACAGACGATGCGACGATCGAGATTGCCGGATTCCGAGCCCTGCCGGGTGGCGATCGCACCTGGACCGTACACGCCGCCGCTCGAATCAAGCGCGCCACGATCAATCCCGGGGCAGAGCCGATCGCCGGGCCCGAGCTTCGTGACGGCAGGCACCTCGGTGGCACAGAGTTCTACACTGCGCTCGAGGTGTCGGGATTCCAGTACGGACCCACGTTTCGAACCATCGCCGAGATCGATGATCATGATGACACGATCACCGCGTCGGTGAGCGCGCCGGACACTGTGGCCAATCAGCTCGGGGATTATCGATTCCATCCCGTGT
This sequence comes from Naumannella huperziae, assembly GCF_054073625.1. NCBI lineage: Bacteria > Bacillati > Actinomycetota > Actinomycetes > Propionibacteriales > Propionibacteriaceae > Naumannella > Naumannella huperziae. Next base: position 1,167,445 of record NZ_JBSXPH010000001.1, read on the forward strand.
TGCTGGACGCGGCTCTCCAGATGCCCCTGGTCCGCGCGCTCGGCAGATCGGATGAACCCGGCAAGGCGTTCCTGCCCGTCGAGATCCGATCAGTCACCATTCACGGTCGACCGACCGCCACCATGCAGGCCACCGCGAAGGTCATCTCCGCCGGCGACCACGAAGTCACCTGCGACGTCTCGCTGCACGATGGCGAAGGAGTCCTGCTGGCCGAGATCACCGGCTACACCGCTCGGTCGCTGGACTCGGCATTCGGGGGGTCGCCGGAGCGTGTGAATCAGGCGCTCTACCAACTCGAGTGGGAGGCGGTGGCGCCCCCGCTCGACCAGCCGCCAGAGGCGGCGAGCTGGGACGGCAGGACATTTGCGGTCTTCGCCGACGAGCGCGGCGTCGGCGACGCGCTGGCCGAGCAACTGACTGTCGCCGGTAAGTCGGTGATCAAGGTCTCCCCCGCCTCGCGGCCCAGCTTGTGGGTCGGCGACGACGGAACCATCGAGCTGAACCCGGCCGACCCGGGTCAGTACCTGGCGCTGGCCCAGTACCTGGTGGAGCGAGATGTTGATCACCTGATTCACCTGTGGGCGACGAACACGACGATAGATCCGAGTGCCGGCGGGGCGAAGACGCTGGACCAGCAGGTGCTTGCCTCGGCGTCGGTATTCGAGCTTGCTCGGGCAATGGTCAGCGTGGCGCCGGATCCGAGATGGCGACTCTGGCTGGTCAGCCGTCACGGGCAGGCGGTGTTCGACACGGAAACCCCATCGCCCACCCAGGCCGCCATCTGGGGAACCGGACGCGTGCTCGGCCACCAGGAATTGCCGTCGGCGTGGGGAGGATTGATCGATATCGACGGGGCCGACGTTGCCACCGACGTTGGGGACATAGTCACCGCGGCAGTGTCCGGCATCGACGATCACAACGCTTTCCGGAGCGGAATCCACTACACGGCCCGATTGGACAAGGTGCCTCGCGAGGGCGTGCCGTTCCCGGTCGAGCTCAGCGCAGAGGCGAGCTATCTGGTAACCGGCGGGCTGGGGGCGCTCGGCCTTGTGGTCGCCCGCCGACTGGCCGACAGCGGCGCGCGCCAGATCATTCTGATGAGCCGAACCGCGCTGCCCGATCGGCAGGACTGGGACGAACTTGACGCCGACCACCCGCTGGCCGCGGCCGTGCACCGCGTCCGAACTCTCGAGGACGAGACGGGGTGTCGGGTGGAGCTCGCCGCGGTCGATGTCGCCGACGAGGATGCCCTGCGTACCTGGATGATCAGTCGTTCCGGGGCTCCGATCGAAGGTGTCGTGCACACCGCCGGAGTGGTTGACGACGCCTTGATCCAGCAGATGACGACCGAGCAGTTCGAGCGAGTGCTTCGGCCCAAGATCAGCGGGACGTGGAACCTGCACCGGATCTTCTCCACCGAGCGGCTCCGGTTCTTCACGATGTTTTCCTCGACGGGCGCGGTCATCGCCTCGCCGGGACAGGCCAACTACGCTGCCGGCAACGCGTTCATCGACGCGCTGGCGCAACTGCGCCGGGCGCAGGGATTGCCGGCGGTGAGCATCGGCTGGGGACCGTGGTCGATCGGCATGGTGGAGGACCTGAAGCTGGCAGCGCTGTACCGCCGCCTCGGTATCGAGTTGATCACCCCGGAAACGGGTGCCGCGGTCCTGACCCGCTATCTCATCGACCCTGACCGGTCGCACGTCGTGGTGATCTCCGCCGACTGGGGCGCGGCGCGCAAAGCGTCGCCGACCGGCGAGCTGGCACCGCTCTTCCGACGGCTGAGCGGCGATGTGGACGACGATCGGGTCGACTCCTTGGTGGCTCAGGTGTTGGAAGCGCCGGCAGACGAGCGGCTCGATCTCGTAACCGATGTGTTGCGCGAGGTCGTCGCGTCGGTGCTCGCTCTCGATCCCACCGCGATCACCACCACGGAATCGCTGAACGCGTTCGGGTTGGACTCGATGATGGCCCTCGAGGTACGCAACCGGCTGCACGCCGTGCTGGAGGTCGATCTGCCCGTACTAGATCTGTTGCACGGTGCCACCATCTGCGACCTCGCCGACCGACTCGCCCGCCAGGTCGGGGCCGGGTCGGGAGACGCCCACGACGCCGTGCCGGTCCCGGGTGACGAGCTCGATGACGAGCTCGATGACGAGGAGATCACCGCAGAGCTCGAACGCCTGCTGGCCCAGGTGTCCGACGACGAGATCACACACCTGCTCGTCGATCTCGAACCGCGTCCGGCCTCACCCGGCGCCAGACCGCAGATGGATATCGTCACGGAGGACAGGACGTGAGAAGCATCGTTCGGAAGCTGAAACGCCGCATGATTGGCGTATCCGACGTCGAGGCGACCGGATTCAGTCGGGGAGACGGCGCGAAATGGCAGCACCTCAAGAGGGCGGTACGCACCGCGGTCGCGGGCTATCACCTGGTTCTCGACGACAGCCGGCCGGCCACGCTGGTGGCTCGCCTCGACGAGGTGGACCTCGCCTGGCGTGGTTATGCCTACGAGGGCGCGGCCATGGGGCTGACTGGTCTGGATTGCTTCGTGCCGACGCGGGACCGCTTCGGAGAGTACGTCGAAGGGCCCGCGCGGCAGCACGCCTATATGGCGCATATCGGTGCGGGGGAGGCCCTGGCTCGACTACGACGACGCCCGGAACCATTCCTGAACAGGCTCTCGCATCCGGTGCTGCGATGGCTGGTGATGGACGGTTACGGATTCCACGAAGGGTTCTTCCGGCCCGACCGTCACATCATTGCCCAACAGGTGCCCGGCCACCTCAGCCCGAATGCCCGACGCATCTTTGACCAGGGGATCGGTCGGTCGGTGTGGTTCATCGCCGGTGCCGACGTCGACGACATCAGTTCGATTCTCCGGGTGTTCCCGGCCCACCGCCGTGCCGATCTTTGGCTCGGCGTCGGCGTCGGGTGCGGGTACGTCGGCGGCATCAGTGCCGACGAGGTCCGCCGGCTCCAGCGACACAGCGGTGAGCACTGCCGCCAGCTCGCGGTCGGTGCTGCATTCGTGGCGAAGGGCCGTATCCAGGCGGGGAACCTGACACCGGATACCGCGATGTCGGCCGAGATCTTGTGCCGACGCTCGGCTCACGACGCCGCAGTCTTGGTCGACGACGGATTCGCGGCAGTGGAAGGCGCTAGGTCGACGTTTGCCTATGGCGAACTGCAGCAGACGCTGGCCGGCTGGATTCTCCCGGACACGGTGGGCGCGAACGGAGAGCACCATGGCTAGCCTGGGCGTGATCCTCTCCCCGCTCTACCGGGTGTCGCCTCGGCACCTACCCTCCGCCACGCAGCAGAACCAGCAGCGCCTGACGCATGTCGTCGACGTCGTGACGGCGTGCTGCCAGCTTGCCCTGGCGGCCCCGAGCCTGACCCGGTTGTGCCGTGCCCTCGACCGGTATCCGAGCGAACTGCGAGGTTTCGCCTACGAAGGGGCAGGGGTGGGGCTCGCGGCGCTCGACACGCTACTGCCCTGGCGTGAGCGTACGCGACGGTTCGTGAACGAGTTCGCCCACGCGTACAAGTACGCCGTGTACCTGGGTGCGGGCATGGGGCTCGCACGGATCGGTCGGTTTCCCGATCGCTTCATCCGGCGCCTCAGGGACGACGTGTTCGGCTGGGTGGTGTGGGACGGCTACGGCTTCCACGAAGGGCTGTTCTCCTACCGCCGGCATGTTCAGGAACGACGAGTGCCGACCGGCGTCAGTGGATTCGCACTATCCGTGTTTGATCAAGGACTCGGCCGAGCAATCTGGTTCGGTACCGGTGCCACCAGCGACATCGTCGCAGCGACGATCGACGCATTTCCCGAACCGCGTCGCGGCGACCTGTGGGCGGGCATCGGCCTCGCCAGCTCCTACACGGGCGGCGCCGGCGTGACCGATATCGCGCGGCTTCTCGAATTCGCCGGTCCCCATGCCGACCGACTCGCGGAAGGATCCGCCGTCGCCGCCAAGAACCGCCATGATCCGGCGAATGTCGGCGAACACAACGAGCGCGCCGTGGCGCTGCTCTGCGGCGCGCCGAGCAGCACGATCAGCCGCATGGCCAATGACGCGCTGAGCGACCTTCCCAGCGACGGGCCAGAGCCCGCGTATGCGCACTGGCGCGAACGCCTCCGCCACACCACAGAGAAGCGAGCCTGACATGAGCGGCGACACGGTCTTTTTCGAGTTCGGCCTGGCACTGGCAGTGATCCTCCTTGCCTGTGCGGCATTCGGCAGCCTGGCCAAGTACGTGGGTCAACCGCGTGTGGTCGGCGAGATGATCGCCGGGGTGGCTCTCGGCCCATCGCTGTTCGGCCGGTTCTTTCCCGACATCCAACAGCAGATCTTCCCCGATGATCTGATGCCCACCCTGTACGTACTGAGCCAGCTCGGCCTGGTCATGTACATGTTCACCATCGGCCTGGAGTTCGACATCGGCCTGCTGAAGAAGAAGGCCAAGGCCGGACTCTCGGTGTCGATCGCCGGACTGGCGACCCCGATGGTGCTCGGGTCGATCCTGGCGATCCCTCTGGTCGCCCAGAGCGGGCAGTACTTCACGGCCGACGTGATCCTCCCGGTGGCGATGTTCGTCCTCGGTGCGGGGCTGGCGACGACCGCCTTCCCCATGTTGGCGAGGATCATTCAGGAACGCGGGATCGGCGGCACCCCGCTGGGTACCCTGGCGTTGTCCGCGGGCGCGGCAGATGACGCCGTTGCCTGGATCTTCCTCGCCGTGGTTCTGGCGTTGGTCGGCGGGAACGGCGTACTGGCTGTCGCCGCCGTTGCCGGAGGTCTCGTCTATGTCGTCGTGATGTTGACTATCGGGCGGCGCCTGCTGAACGCGGTCGTCCGGCGGGTCCCCAATGTCAACGACGCGATGCTCATCTGTGTGCTTGTCCTGATCGTCGCGGCCGCGCTCTACACGAACACGGTCGGGATCCACTCCATCTTCGGTGGGTTCGTCCTCGGCGCTGTGATGCCCCGGGCGTCCGGGTTCAACGAGCAACTGCGGACCAAGGTCCAGCCGGCCGTCAAGGCACTCCTGCTCCCGCTCTTCTTCGTCTACTCGGGACTCAATACCGAACTCGGCCTGGTGAACACGCCGACGCTGTGGCTGGTCGCCGCGGCGATCGTCATCGTCGCGGTCCTGGCGAAGGGAGTCGCGTGCTACACCGCGGCGCGTGCGCATCGGGTCGATCGCCGCGAGTCCCTGGCCATCGGAAGCTTGATGAACGCTCGAGGATTGATGGAGTTGATCTTGTTGAACATAGTCCTCAGTGCCGGCCTCATCACGCCGACCTTGTTCACGATGCTGGTCCTGATGGCGATCTTGACCACACTGATGGCGACCCCGTTGTTCAACCTCGCCTACGGGAGGTTCCTCCCCGCTGTGGTGGACCGACAGCCGTCCGACGCCGCAGTCGCGGCTGACCCCACGAGAGCGCGGAGGAGCGGTGATGAAGCTCAAGCTGTCCATACTCGCTAAGGCGACGCTGGGTCTTGCGGCGGAGAAGTTTCCCGAGCTGGCAGCTCAGCGGGTCGGCTCACATCCCGATATGGACCAGACCTGGGCCTCGTTCGAGCCTGTTGCGAGGACCCTCGTGGACAGCTTCTACCTTTCGTTGGACCTGGCAGATCACGACCAGCTCGCGGCAGCCATGGACCGCCAGCCCGCGGAGGTGCGGGGCATCGCCTACGAAGGAGCCGGGATGGGCCTGATGCTCCGAGATCGGCTGTTTCCCTGGCGCTCGGACCTATCGCGGTTCAGCTACGGTCCCGGGTTGCCCTACCGGTGTCTGATCCACATCGGCGCCGGACTGGTGCTGGCACGTCTCCCCGGCGACCCGATGAAGTTCATCGATGCCCAGGACCCCTTGATGCGGTACTTCGTCGCCGACGGGTACGGCTTCTTCGACGGCTTCTTTCGATGGGCAGATGCAGTCACTCGGCACTTCCGGCCGCGACAACTCACCGGCTACGCCGCGAATGCCTACGACCAAGGCGTCGGGCGGTCCCTGTGGTTTTCCTGCGGGGCGCACGTCGGACGCATCCGCGACACCCTGAGCGGATTCCCGGCATCGCGGCAACCCGATCTGTGGAGTGGTGTCGGACTGGCCTGCGCCTACGCCGCCGGCGTCCTGGATCGAGACGCAATCCAGGAGTTGGTCGATGCTGCCGGTCCGTGGGCCGCCCAGATGGCCACCGGGGTGGCCGTGGCCGCGGTGTTCCGCGCTCAGAGCGGGTTGTCGGCTGCGCCGCACACCGACCTCGCCAGTGAGGTGTTGTGGTGGGCCGACGCTCGACAGGTGGCCGCCCGGACGGCGGCCCTGCTCCCGATGATCGCTGCGTCGCCGGCGGCGCCCGATGCCGGGACCTACCCGCGGTGGCGCGAGGCAGTCGCGCTGCAGTGGCAACAGTCGATCGTGGCCGGTACCGGCCCGGGAAGGAACAGATCATGACAGTGAGCGGCCAGATCCGGCGACGCCTGTTCGGGGTCTCCTCGGCCCGATCGGTTTTCGAACGCGACGGGTTCTCACCACTCGCCTGGACCAGATTCGGTGCCATTGCCGAGACCCTCGTCGACGGTTACCACGCGGCCCTGCACGATCCGCTGCCCGAGGACCTCGAGGCGCGGCTGGCCAGCGCACCGATCGAGCTTCGCGGGATTGCCTGGGAAGGCGCAGGGATGGGGCTAGCGGCGCTGGACGTCATGACGCCGGCGGCGCAGCGAGTCAGACGATTCGTACGCGGGGTGGCGAGCAACCACCGCTACCCCTTCTATGTCGGCGTCGGTCTCGCGTACGCCCGGCTGCGGCAGCCGCCGGAGAGGCGCCTGGCATCGCTCGACCCGGTGCTGGGCTGGGTCACTGCCGACGGCTACGGATTCCACGAGGCGTTCTTCCGACGCCGGCCGTACCCGCCGTATGTCCGCGTTCCCGCCGATTTGACCAGCTACTCGCGACGGATGTTCGACCAGGGCGTCGGCCGAGCGTTGTGGTTCTCCCTGGGCGGGGATGCTGACCTTGTCGGCTTCCAACTGCGCGGGTTCGAGCCTTCCCGGCACCAGGCGCTGTGGGCGGGGATCGGACTGGCCTCATCCTATTGCGGCGGCAGCCAGGACGACCTGTGGAAGTTGACCATGCGCGGCGCGGAGTTCAGAACCCAACTCGCCGTAGGCGCGGCAATCGCGGCGTGGGGTAGGGCGGTCGCCGCCAGCCCCGCGGCCCACACCGAGACGGCCTGCCGGATCTTCTGCGGCCGGTCGGCGGCCGCAGCGGCCGAGATCGCGGAGCGGGCCCGCGCCGACGTCTCGTACCTGACCGCTCGCCCCGCGATGGCGGAATGGCGACATCGAATCGCCGCCGGACTCGCGGAATCCGCTGTCGAGCGGCGAACCCCGTTCCTGGTTGGCGCGGGCAACTGAGGAAAGGATCAACAATGTACGACGCGATCATCATCGGCGCCCGGGTCGCGGGGTCATCGACAGCCAGACTGTTGGCCCTGCGCGGCTACAAAGTGCTCTGCGTCGATCGGGCGAGGTTCCCGAGCGACACCGTGTCGACGCACATGATCACGGTAGAGGGGTCGGCCCGCCTGCGTCGATGGGGTCTCCTGGATTCGATCGCGGCAACCGGTTGCCCCGCCGTGACCAATATTGACCTGCACCTCGACTTCCCCCGGTACGGACCGTTCGTACTCAGCGGCTTCCCTGAGCCAGTCGACGACGGCTTCGCGGCCATCTACGCGCCGAAGCGGACGATTCTCGACAAGCTCCTCATCGACGCGGCCGCCGCGGCCGGTGCGGAGGTCCGGCAGGGATTCACCGTGGACGAACTGATCACCGACGACGGCGGAGCGGTGACCGGCATCCGCGGCCATTGCGGCAATGGTCGAACCGTGATCGAGAAGTCACGGATCGTCATCGGCGCCGACGGTTACCGCAGCTTGGTCGCCAACGCAGTGAACGCGCCGAGATACCACTACGCAGCGCCGAAAGCCTTCGGCTACTACACGTACTGGACGGGCGTACCGATCGACAGCCTCGAGTTCTACACCAGGCCGGGCATGACGATCATTGCCTTCCCCACCCATGATCAACACGCAGCCGTGTTCGTCGAGCGCCCGGAGCGGGACTTCAGCGGGTTCAAGAAGAACATCGAACACAACTACCGAGCGACGGTCGCCGAAGCCGCGCCGAACCTGGCCAGACGAATCGACGAAGGCGAACTCGCTCATCGATTCATGGGTGTCGGCAACCGCTCCAACTTCTTCCGCAAGCCGGGCGGACCCGGATGGGCCCTGGTAGGCGATGCCGGAGCACACAAGGACCCGATCACGGCCCAGGGAATCACCGACGCGTTTCGTGACGCAGAGCTGCTCGCCGAGGCAATCGACTCGTCGTTCTCCCGTGGAACCCCATTGCAAGAGGCGCTCGACACCTATGAGTACCGGCGCAACGCTGCCCTGAAGCCGATCTACGATTTCATCGTCGACCACGCCGCCATGGAGCCATTCGACGATGCATTCCAAGACGTCCTGGCGGCATTGCGGGGCAACCCAACCGGGCTCAGCAACTTCTTCGGCGTCATTCAGAACACCGTTGCCTGGGCCGACTTCTTCTCTCCCCAGAACCTCTCGGCCTTGCTCGAGCCCGGCGTCGAGCCGATGGCCTCCTGACCCGACTGCGAAGGACCGCCATGCCATACGTGATCACCAGCCCGTGTCAGAGCAGCCGCGACGGAGCCTGCGTGGACGCCTGCCCGGTCGATGCGATTCACCCCTCGGAGGACGAGCCCCAGTTCGGTGTCCATCCGCAGCTCTACATCGATCCGCTCAGTTGTATCGAGTGCGGGGCGTGCGCGCCTGCATGTCCGGTCGAGGCGATCTACGCCCACGAGGAGGTCCCGGACGAACAGCGCGAGTACATCGAGATCAACGCGGCCCATTACCACAATTGACATCGATGGTCACGCTTGCCCGATTCCCCTCGGCACGTCTGGTGGGCGCCGGCCTGCGGTTCTGTCGAATGCTGTAAGTGACGGTGGAGTTGATCGCTGCAAGCTGGTGCTGCCGTCCATCAGCCGATGGGCCGCGCCAAACCTGACCGAAGGAGCGCCCGTGAGCACCACTACCACCAGCACCGCCCTCGACGTCGTCTCGGCCTACCATGCCGCGTGGACCAGCGGGGACCTCGATTCCGCGATCGCCCTGGTAGCCGACGATGTGGTCGTCCACGCACCGGGCGAGGATGTGATCGGCAAGGAGGCGTACCGCGAGTATCTGGGCGGCTTTCTACAGATCATGACCGGACACACGCCGCTTGCGGCGTTCGGGGACGACCAGCAAGCGGTCCTGTTCTACTTCCCGCACACCCCTGTCACCCAGTCCGCGCCGGCCTCCGAGCGCTTCGTCGTGAGCGACGGAAAGATCAAGGAGAGCCACCTCGTGTTCGACCGGTTGTCGTATGCACCCCCGGAGGAGGCCCACTGACCCGCCCCGTGCGCGGGCGGGAGGCGAAGCTCACGCCGACCCGCCCGCGTCAGTCCTGAGGAGTAGCAGGATGTCGACCCCCTCCACCCGTGATCGCCGCGAACTGTCACCGCGACATCTCACTCTCTTGCTGGCGCTGATGTGTGCCGGTCTGGCGCTGACGATCGCGGCCAACGTCTCGCTCAACGTCGCGTTGCCACTCTTCGGCACGGCGCTCGGCGCGACCCAGAGCCAGCTCTCCTGGGTGATGAACGCCTACACTCTGCCGTTCGCCGCCCTCCTGCTTCCCGCCGGTGCTATTGCGGACCGGATGGGCCTGCGGTACGCGGTTTCCGTCGGGTTGGCGATCTTCGGCGTCACCAGCTTCGCTTCGGCCTTCGCCGATGATGCCGGATTGGTGATCGCCCTGCGGGTCGTCTCCGCGTTGGGCGCCACGTTGGTCCTTCCGGCGACGCTCAGCGTACTGACCCGGGCCTTTCCCGCCGACAAGCGAGCCAAGGCCGTCGGGATCTGGGCAGCGGTGTCCGGCTCCGGCGCCGTGCTCGGCCTCGTGCTTGGTGGCGTGTTCGTGATGTTCTTCTGGTGGGGCTCGGTGCTCGCCTCGACCGGTATCGCGGCCGTCGTCGTCGCGATCGCGTCGTTCCTCGTCGTGCCGACCTATCGTCGGGAGACAGATGAGCGGCTCGACGTGCAGGGCAGCGTGTTGTTCGCCCTGGCGCTGGGTCTGCTGGTCTTCGGGCTGATCCAAGGCCCCGAGCTGGGCTGGGGATCATGGGTGATCGTTGGGTCGTTCGTCGGTGGCGCCGCCCTGATGGTTGCGTTCGTGCGAGCTCAGCTCCGGACTCCCGCCCCGCTCCTGGACGTGCAGCTTTTCCGGTCGTCGTCGTTGTCGGTGGCGTCGCTGACGATCGTGCTCTTGTTCGCCGCAACGATCGGTCTGTTTTTGCTGCTGCCACAAATGCTGCAGAACGTCCGCGACTACACCCCGCTGTTCTCGGCCCTTGGACTCGTCCCACTGCCGGTCGGTATCGCGGTCGGCAGTCAGATCGCGGAGAGAACACAGGGACGGCTGGGTGAGCGGGCGGCCGTCGCCGGTGGCGTCGCCGTGAGCGCGGCGGCTCTTGCTTGGCTGGGACTGCAGGCCCAATACGGGCCCTACTGGGCCCTGGGTCTCGCATTGTTGATCTTCGGCATCGGGTTCGGTCTGTCCACGACGGTGGCGACGACGATGATCATCGACTCTGTCCCCGGAGACGACAATTCGACCGCCGCGGCGCTGAACGACGCGCTGCGTGAGGTGGGTGCGGCGTTGGGGATCGCACTGCTGGGAACGGTGCTGAACGCCGCTTACCGAGCGCAGGTGGCGAATCTTGAGGGTGGATTCGATCAGACCGTCAGCGCTGCGGTGCGGGACGGTTTCGGTCCGGCGGCGCAGGTCGCCTCAAGTATCGGCGAGCCGGGTACGGAGCTGCTCGTCCTGGTCCGCGACGCATTCTATGTCGGCTACCAGGCGTCCGTGTTCACCGCCGCGGCGACCTTGGTGGTGGCCGGCGTGGTTGCCGTAGTCGCCGGGCGAGGCGCCGGCGCCGGAGTCCCCGGCACGCGGGGCTCGACCGGCGCCGAAGTTCTGCACGGCCTTCCGTCTGAGACCGGCATGTCCGTACGACCCGCCGCGCGGCATCGTGGCGCATCCACGCCGCGCCATTGACCGAGCGTAAGCCTTAGAAGAAGGATGGGTGCCCGCGCCTGTCAGGTCACCGAGGTGCTGACCGGAGCAAAATCGGTGCCGGTCTCACGCGCCGACAGGTCCCAGAGCCGTTGACCGAGGTAGGTGTCCGTCGTCGCCGGAGGCCACCTGACCACGGCCGGCCTGCCGCGCAATCCGAACGGCCCGTCGGGCCCGATCCAGGTCGCCGGCCCCACATCGGCCGCGGTCGCAGCAAGGATCGGACGAGCACTGCGCTCGACTCCTTGGGCCGCGAGGCGGATCCCCACGCCGAGGAACACGTCGAGCAAGGGGCGCTCGGTGTGCCGGGCAAGATCCGTCGCGGCGAATCCCGGATCGGCGGCGAGCGCCAGTCGCGACCCGGTTGCCGCGAGTCGACGCTGAAGCTCGCGCGTGAAAAGCAGATTGGCCAGCTTCGACTGCGCGTACGCGCCCATCGGCGAGTAGCGCCGGCGCCGCCAGTGCAGATCGTCGAGGTCGATCCGCCCGAACACATGAGCTTTCGACACGACGGTGACCACGCGATCGGTGATGGCGGGAAGAAGCAGATTCGTCAGCGCGAAGTGGCCCAGGTGGTTCGTGCCGATCTGCAACTCCGCGCCATCAGCGGTTCGGCCTTCGGGGACCATCATGACCGCGGCATTGTTGATCAAGACATCGATTCGACGATCCCAGCTCTCGGCGAACCTGCGCACCGAGGACAGGTGGGCGAGGTCCAACTCGCGCACCTGAGAGCCGGGGATCCGGGCCGCGAGCTCGCGGCCGCGACCCACGTCGCGTACCGCCAGAGTGATTCGGGCGCCGGCCTCTCCGAGTCGTTTCGCGATCACCCGACCAAGACCTCCCGTAGCACCCGTCAGTATCACCGAGCGTCCGCGCATGGAGTGGAGATCTTGATCATTGATGGCTGTCGTCATGGCCTCATCGTGTCAAGGGAAAGTAGCGCGCCCAGTTACCGCGAACGTAAGTGCGGCGGAAGGTCTCACAGGCAACCTGATCAGTACGACAACGCTCGCACCGGTGATCAGTTGATCTGGGTCACAGGCGAAGGGAGGAACCCTCATGTACTCGTTCCTGATGGCGGGACCACCGTTCTATGGGCACGTCAATCCGGTGCTCACCGTGGTCAAGGAGCTCGTCGAGAGCGGCCACGCAGTTCGCTACATGACGGGCAGCAGGTTCGCCGCCGCGGTCACCGAGGCCGGGGCGACTTACGTTCCGCTTCCTGGCGACGCCGACTTCGACGACCGGACGCTCGCCGAGGAAGGGCCACGACTGAGCGGCCTCAAGGAGATCCGCGAGGACGTGATCCGCGCATGTATCGACCCCGCACGATCGCAGTACGACGCGCTGCGGGCCGAGCTTGCGACCCGCCCCGCCGATGTCGTGATGGCTGATCCGACCTTCTTCGGTGCGGCCTTGCTGGCCGCTCACCCGGCCCACGAGCGGCCATTGGTCATCGGCGGTGGGATCTTGCCATTGATGTTGTCCTCCCGGTATGCACCGCCGTTCGGTCTGGGCATCTCGCCGAGTTCCGGGCGCTGGAACGTGGCCCGCAATGTCGCGCTCAACACCCTGGTGCAGAAGGTCGGGCTGCGTCGTGTGCAGCGCGCGTATGGCGACGTGTACGCGGCGGTTCACGGTCGGCGACCCGCCGGGTTCGCCTTCGATTGGTACGCCACCACGGACGCTGTCGTCCAGTTCACAATTCCGTCGTTCGAGTACTCACGACCGGACGCTGGGGTGGACATCCACTTCGCCGGGCCCGCGAACCGGGTCTCGCAGGCGCCGAGCGAGCTCCCGCCGTGGTGGGGCGACCTGCAGGGCGGCCAGCCCGTTGTGGTGGCAACGCAGGGCACCTATCGCAACGTCGACCTCAGCGAGGTGATCCACCCGACGATCGAAGGGCTGGCAGATGAGGACGTGCTCGTCGTGATCACGACGGGTGGCCGTCCGATCGCCAATGTCGGGCCGCTCCCGACGAACGTCCGAGCGGCCGAATTCATCCCGTACCACGAGCTCCTGCCACTCACCGATGCCTATGTGACCAACGGTGGGTACGGCGGAATTCATTTCGCGATGCAGTACGGCGTACCTATCGTCACCGCAGGGGACACCGAGGACAAGCCGGAGTCCTGCGCACGCGTCGCGTGGACCGGTGTCGGGATCAACCTGCGGACCGGCAAGCCGAGCGCCGAGACGATGCGGCGGTCCGTTCAACGAGTGCTCACCGAGCCACAGTTCCGAGAAGCCTCACAACGGCTGTCGCGGGAGATCAACGACTCCGCAGGCACCGACGTACTCGTCGAGGTGGTGGGGGAGTTGCTCAGCAATCGGGCCGCCCAGGCCGCCCGGAGGTGACCCCGATCATGAACGATCTCGACCGAGTCGCGATGAACGCGGCTCCGTGGCTGGCACCCGCAGACTTCGACAGCGTAATCGAAGCGATGAAGGAGGGACTGTTGGGTCGCGGGCCCCAGGGCATCCAGTTCGAGCAGGAACTGAGGGCCTATCTCGGCGCTCAGGAAGTCGTCACGGTGGGGTCCGGGACGGTGGCTCTCCAGCTTGCACTGATGACGGTCGGCGTCCGCCCGGGGGACGAGGTCGTCGTTCCCTCGTTCACATTCTGTGCCAGCATCCAAGCGATCCTGGCGATCCAGGCGCGTCCGGTGTTCATCGACAACGCACCTGGCTCGCTGGCGCTGGACCCAGACGACGTCCTACGGAGCGTGACTCCCCGCACGCGTGCGATCATGCCGGTTCACTATGGCGGTCGCCATATCAACCTCGACCACATCCTCCCCGAACTGAGGCGTAGGGAGATCAGCGTGGTTGATGATGCCGCTCATGCTTTTGGCTCGGTGCGCGGCGATGGCCGACCCTTCACGGGGCGGGACTCCTGGGTGTGTTTCAGCTTCGATGCGATCAAGACGATCACCTGCGCGGAGGGAGGAGCCATTGTTCCGCCCCGAGAGGCATCGGGAGAGGTGCCGCGACTGCTTCGAGCACTCGGCGTGGACCGCGAGAACGCCGACATCCGCCGCGGCGATTACGTTGTCAGAATGCATGGCGTGCGGGCCCATCTCGCCGAGTTGAACGCCGCCTTGGGTCGATCGCAGCTTGTCCGGATCGCCGCCATCGCCGAGGGTCGCCGTCGCGTGTGGCGGGCCTATCGAGAGCGCATCGAGGCCATCCCCGGGGTCCGGATCTACGATCTTGATGTCGATCGAAGCGTACCGTTCAACTGCGCCGTCACGGTTGACGTTGACGTCCGGGATGACCTGGTGCAGGCCCTGCGGAGTCGAGGCGTCGGTGTCGGCCGCCACTATCCCGCAAATCACCTCCAACCTGCGTTCAAGGAGTACGCCGACCGGCCGCTGCCGAACGCCGAATGGGCGGGCGCCGCCGTGATCACTCTGCCGTTCGGGCCCGATATGACCGTCCGGCAGGTCGACATCGTGTGTGGCGCTGTCGCCGTCGAACTCGGGAAGCTGGCCGGTGATTCTGGGCGTTCTCGTCCTCGGGTGGCCTGAGTTTCAGATGGCGTAAGTCGAGATGTCGTGGCATCTGGAAGGCTCGGCCGAGACATATTGTCCGACAGCGAAACCCGACCTGAGAGGAGTGGCCGTCGTGCCATACGATGCCGAAGTTGCAGAGCGCGTCCGCGACGCGCTGGCTGATCGAGAAGACGTCCGCGAGGTCAAGATGTTTGGCGGCCTCGCCTTCATGGTCGACGACCGGATGGTGGTGTGTGTGTCGGGTGGCGGCTCCGACTTGCTCGTCCGGGTCGCTCCCGACAGCGACGCCAAGCATCTGAAGAAGGCAGGAGCCGCGCGTGCCGAGATGGGCAAGGGCCGGTCGATGGGTGCCGGATGGATCACCGTCGACAAGAAGGCCTTGGCCAAGGACCTCGACTACTGGATGGATGCCGCCATGTCGTTCCATGCCCAGGGCTCGGGAGACAAGAAGAAGGGGAAGTAACCCTTCCCCAGCCGGCGAACTCGCCCGACTCCTGCGTCGCAGGTTGCGTGATCACGACCCGGGGAGCCGGTCTCGCAAGGTCGAGACTCCGTCACCGGTCAGGAAATCGAGCGCTGCGGTGCGGCCCGTGCAGGCCAGGAGCAATTCGTCCGCAGGTCCGCTCACCAAGGGGCCGGAGCCGTGTGCCCAGGCGATATCGGTAGCCTTGAACCGCAGCCCGGCCAACGCGCCCTTCGGCACAATTCCGGACGGAGCCTCGATGAGGAAGTCCAGCGCCTTCCGCAATCGAGGTTCGGGAATCTCCCGAGGCAATTGCAGTGGCCGTCGAATATCCAAGCCGTGCACCAGGACATCGGTCAGCGGCGCCTCCGGGCCAAGTCCCGGGGGAGTGAACCGCGCCCCGGCCTTTCGGCGCATCACGTCGACGATCTCGGAGAACGGTCGCCGACCCACCTTGCTGGCCAATCGTACGTTTGCGCGGTCGAAGCTTCCGCCGGCCATCAGCATGGCCACAGCAAACCTCGGCGTGCTCACTTCGAGCGGCACGATCAGGTGGGCCAGCACGTCATGCACGCTCCAGGCCCGGCACAAGCTCTGGGTCGCCTGCTGTTCGGCCGTCAGGTCTGCCACCTCATCGGCCAGGCCCCGCCGCTCGTCGGCAATCTCTTCGAACGTGTCCATGACCTCATGCTGCCAGCATTCCGACTCCGCGCGGCTTCCACCGCTTGTAAGCGGGCACAGATGCCGCCGGGCCACCGTTGTCGCATCGTCATCCTACGGAGGAGTGCCAATGCCTACCACACGACGCCGCTTCCGAGTGGCCGCGGCCGCGACTGCGGGAGTTGCCCTCGTGGCAGCCTCCACCTCGTGGGCGATCGCCAGCCCGGGCGACAACGGCGAAGATGCCACGAGCCCCAAGAACCTCCCGGGCGTGCGCGTCCTGAACCTGACGTGGAAGCGCGAGCACGCCCAGATCAACGACATTGCGCCGGAGGGATTCTCGTCCGGCGACACTGTGCAGTTCGCGTTCAGTATCGCCGGTGAGA
Source organism: Naumannella huperziae (assembly GCF_054073625.1). Classification (NCBI taxonomy): domain Bacteria; kingdom Bacillati; phylum Actinomycetota; class Actinomycetes; order Propionibacteriales; family Propionibacteriaceae; genus Naumannella; species Naumannella huperziae. The sequence continues at coordinate 1,183,704 of NZ_JBSXPH010000001.1, forward strand.
AGAAGGGCAGCGCTGACTACTCCTGCACGGTGGTCCAGGCCAATTTCTTGTGTGATGGCATCCTGCGCCTTTCCGATGGCGACATCTATGTCTCGACGGGACCCGTCGACGACAGCGGTCCGGCGGCCATCGTCGGAGGCACCGGCGCCTACTTCGGCGTTCGCGGTGAATTCGTCAAGACCGCCAACGCTGAGGACACCGCCGGCACCTACAAGTTGCGCTTCCGCAGGTGAGTTCGTGTTGACGGTGGAAGCCAGTCCCCGGGCCATTCGGACCTGACCGGCGACGCGGCTCGTGTGGTCGCCGCCGGGCGGCACGGCTCGTGTGGTCGCCGCCGGGCGGCACGGCTCGTGTGGTCGCCGCCGGGCGGCACGGCTCGTGAGGTTGACGCCACCGCTTCGCTACGGTTGCGCTCGTGGCGACAGTTCTCGTGACGGGCGGTCTGGGGTTCATCGGATCGAATTTCGTGCACCACCTGTGCGCGCACACCGATCACGACGTGATCGTCGTGGACAAGCTGGGGTACGCGGCGCGACGGGACTCCCTTGCCGGACTGTCGGACGACCGGGTGGAGGTCGTGATCGGGGACATCTGCGACGCCGAGATCACAGACGCCACGGTCGCGCGCTCCGATGCCGTGGTGCACTTCGCGGCCGAATCGCACAACGACAACTCGATCCTGGGGCCGGGGGAGTTCGTGCGGTCCAATGTGCTGGGCACCTACGAGGTGTTGGAGGCCGTGCGCAGGCACGGCGTACGGCTGCACCACATCTCGACCGACGAGGTCTATGGCGATCTTGCCCTGGACGATCCGACCAGGTTCACGGCGCAGACCCCGTACCGGCCCTCCTCGCCCTACTCGGCCACCAAGGCGGGATCGGATCACCTGGTGCGCGCCTGGGTCCGTACCTTCGGGGTGGCCGCCACCATCTCGAACTGTTCCAACAACTACGGCCCACGCCAGCACGTGGAGAAGTTCATCCCCCGCCAGATCACCAACCTGATCGACGGCGTCCGCCCGCGCGTCTACGGTCGCGGCGCCAATGTTCGGGACTGGATCCACGTCGATGATCACTCCTCGGCGGTGCTGACCATCCTGGACTCCGGGCAGATCGGGGAGACCTACCTGATCGGAGCCGACGGCGAAAGGAGCAACCTGGCGGTGGTCCGGGAGCTGTTGGCGATCTTCGGCCGCGATGTCGATGATTTCGACCAGGTCGCCGATCGTGCGGGCCATGATCTTCGTTACGCGATCGACGCCGGTGCGCTGCGTGATCAACTCGGATGGTCACCGGTACGCGTCGACTTCACTGCCGGCCTTCGGGACACGGTCGAGTGGTACCGCGAGAACGAGGACTGGTGGCGAGGCGTGAAGAGCGAGACCGAGGCCAAGTACCGAAGGAGCGGCCAGTGACCGACGCGGGCAACCTGGCGATTCGCGAGACCCCGATTCCGGGACTGTTGTTCCTCGACCTGCCGGTGCACGGGGACCGGCGCGGCTGGTTCAAGGAGAACTGGCAGCGGGACAAGATGACCGGGCTGGGGCTGCCGGACTTCGGGCCGGTCCAGCAGAACGTCTCGTTCAATGCCGCCGCCGGCACCACGCGGGGCATCCACGCCGAACCGTGGGACAAGCTCGTCTCCGTCGTCACCGGCCGCGTCCTGGGAGTGTGGGTCGATCTGCGCGCCGGCGAGGGGTTCGGCCGGGTGGTCACGCGCGAGATCGACCCGGCCACCGCGGTCTTCGTGCCCCGCGGAGTGGGCAACGGCTTCCAGACCCTGGAGCCGGACACCGCCTATTCCTATCTCGTCAACGAGCACTGGCGACCCGACGCCGCCTACACGATGGTCAACCTTGCCGACCCCGAACTGGGCATCGAGTGGCCGATCCCGCTCGACCAGGCGGTGCTGTCGGACGCCGACCGCGCGCATCCGGCGCTGGAGCAGGTCGTTCCCGCCGCCGAGCGATCCATCGCGATCCTCGGCGGCGGGCAGGTGGCGGCGGCCCTGCTCGCCGAGTTCCCCGACGCCCGGCAGATCACCCGATCCGAACTGGATCTCAGCGACCTCGCCGCGGTCGAGGCCTACGACCTGTCCCGCTACGACGTGGTGATCAATGCGGCGGCCTACACCGCGGTCGATGCGGCGGAGACGCCGGAGGGCCGGCGCGAGGCCTGGGCCGTCAATGCCGGCGCCGTTGCCGCGCTGACCCGGGCGGTCAACCGGGCCCGCGCCACGCTGGTGCACTTCTCGACCGACTACGTCTTCGACGGGGCCGACGAGTCCTGGGGTGAGGACTCTCCGCTGGCGCCGCTGAGCGTCTACGGCCAGTCCAAGGCCGCCGGCGATCTCGCCGCGGGGTGCGCGCAGCGGCACTACCTGATCCGGACGAGCTGGGTGATCGGTACGGGTCACAACTTCGTCGCGACCATGCGCCGACTGGCCGACCAGGGGGTGTCGCCGAAGGTGGTCGATGATCAACGCGGGCGCCTCAGTCACACCGCCACCCTCGCCGCCGCGGTCGCGCACCTGTTGCGTACCCGGGCGCCTCACGGAACCTACAACGTGACCGATGCTGGCCCGTCCCGGACCTGGGCCGGGATCGCCCAGGACGTGTTCACCGCGGCCGGCCGCGAGCCGGGAGCCGTCGCCCCGGTGAGTTCGGCCGAGTTCTTCGGCGATCGCCCGCACGCACCCCGACCGGCCAACAGCACGCTGCGCCTCGACAAGATCGAAGCCGCGGGATACCGACCACCGGAGCACGCGGTACAGGCACAGGCGGAGGAGGGCCGGTGAAGGGGATCATCCTGGCCGGCGGATCGGGCACCCGGTTGTGGCCGATCACCCAGGGCATCAGCAAGCAGCTCGTCCCGGTCTATGACAAGCCGATGATCTACTTCCCGCTGAGTACGCTGATGCTTGCCGGGATCGACGACATCCTGGTGATCACGACTCCGGCCGATCAGCCGCAGTTCCAACGGTTGCTCGGCGATGGGTCGCGATTCGGCGTCTCCTTGTCCTACGCGGCGCAGAGCTCGCCCGACGGCCTCGCCCAGGCCTTCCTGATCGGAGCCGCACACATCGGCGACGAGCCGGTCGCCCTGGTGCTCGGGGACAACATCTTCCACGGCCCCGGCCTGGGGACGCGCCTGGCCCACTACACCGACCCGACCGGCGGTTTGATCTTCGGCTACTGGGTACGCGAGCCGCGCGCGTACGGCGTGGTGGAGTTCGGGGCGGACGGCAAGGTGCTGGGGTTGGAGGAGAAGCCCGCGGAGCCGAAGAGCAACTATGCGGTTCCCGGCCTGTACTTCTACGACCGCACCGTGGTGGAGCGGGCTCGATCGCTTCGCCCTTCGGCCCGGGGCGAGTTGGAGATCACCGATCTGAATCGCAGCTACCTCGACGACGGGGCGCTCCGCGTGGAACTGCTGCCGCGCGGCACCGCCTGGCTGGACACCGGTACCTTCGAGAGCATGCACGAGGCGAGTGAGTTCGTGCGTACCATCCAGCACCGCCAGGGCCTGTCCATCGGCTGTCCCGAGGAGATCGGCTGGCGGCGCGGCCTGCTCAGCGATGACCAACTGCTGGAGGCCGCGCGTGAGCTGGGGAAGAGCGGCTACGGGACCTATCTCGCCGATCTTGTCCGGCATCGGAGCGGCCCGCCACCGGACTGACTTTCGTCGTCGACGCTCAGGGCCGGCTGCGACGGCGCGGCGCCACGATCATCCGCAAGTGATCATGGCCCCCGGCGTGGCGGGGCGTCTGAGTATCTCGTCGACGCGGGCGGCCAGCGGTTGTGCGGCCGCGGCCGCGGAGAACTCGCGGGCAGCGAGCGCGGCTGCCTGACGGCGCCGGCTCGCCAGCAGTTGCGGATCGGACTGCAGTCGGCGAAGGGCCGCGGCGAGTTGCTCCGGTGACCCGGGATCGACGAGTTCGACCTGACCGGCGAGCGCCCGGCGCTGCGGGGCCGTGTCCGAGGTGACGATCGCGCAGCCTGCCGCCGCCGACTGGTACACCTTGTTCGGCACGACGTTGCGCGCCTTGTCGGAGGTGCCGAAGATGCCGAGCGCGACATGATGGTCCGCGACCACCGCGGGGAGCTGGTCTGCCGGGACCCAGTCGATCCATTCGGCGCGGGCGCCTGCGCCGGCCAGGCGGCGAGCCCTCGGCAGGTCCTGGCCGCTGCCGATCATGGTCGCCCGGATGGGTTGGTCGGCCAGCAGGCGGAGGGCCGATCCGATCACCTCGGCCCCCTGCAACGGGGTGTACAGGCCGTAGAAGACGACCCGAAGTTCTCCGGTCGCGGCAAGATCTGGTGGTGCTGCGGCGGCGCCCGCACGGAACCAGCTCGCGTCCGCGCCGACCGGACAGACGACGGCACGGGCGCGGAGTTCCTCCGGTACGCGGTCGCGATGCTCGGCGGTGTCCACCACGATCACGTCGGCAGCGCTCATCGCCCGATGGTCGAGCCGCTGGAGCGCCCGGTTGATCACCGGCGATTTCTGGCCCCGGTCCGTCGCCGTGTTGGCGGCGAAGATCAGGTGATCCAGCAGGATCAGTTGGTCGCGAAACACTCGCCGGGCGAGCCGCACGTCGAAATGGGCCAGATAGCCGACCAGAACGGCGTCGACCGGTTGCCCGCGGCGGGCGGCCTCACGCACCGCCCGACGCCCACGCCGAATCAGGCGGACCCAACGATGGGCGATCCGGACGCCCAGCGCCGGGAGCCGCCAGAACCTGCGCAACATCGCGACCCGTTCGGCAGTCGACAGGCCCAGCGGCTCGTTGACCTCGATGACCTCGTGTCCGAGTTCGCGCAATCCCTCGATCAGGGCGCGGACCCGCGGATGCGTGTCCGCCTGATAGGTGCCGAACGCAAGAATGCGCAGGGTCGAAGCGGCGGACCCGTCGCCGGTGGGCGGGTGCCCGTCGTTGCTCACGGATCCTCCTGGCTCGGGGGGTGGGTCGGGAGGTTGATCACCATCGCCCGCGGTGCAGTCTAGGGCGCGGCCCCCCGGGTTCGGCCGGCACGAACCGCCCGGCGCGTCACGATCGCACGGTCGTCGTCGTGGCGGCCCAGTGTGGCGTCCCGCGGTGCGGGATGCTCCCGAGAGGTGGGTACGCGGCGCTCGGCCCGACCTGCGCGAGTGCCCGCGCGGCCCTGTGCGAGGATGACCGCGACCGGAAACCCCGGTGACCGAGCACGCGGGCGATCCTCGCGAAGAACGATCAGCAAGCAGAGGATTTTCCCGCCATGACTCAACAGCACGAGACTTCCGCGCCCGAAACGCCGCAGGCGCCGCCGCCGATCGAGCCCGGCCTGGAACCCGTCTTCGACGCCCACCGCGGCGGCAAACTCGCCATCGGGGCCCGCCACCCGATCCGCGACGCCGCCGACCTCTCGCTCGTCTACACCCCGGGCGTGGCCGAGGTGTCGCGGCGCATCGCGAGCCACCCGAGCGAGGCCCGCGCCTATCTGGGCGCCCCGCGTACCGTCGCCGTGATCACCGACGGGACCGCGGTGCTCGGCCTGGGCGACATCGGTCCCACGGCCGCCCTGCCGGTGATGGAGGGCAAGTCCTGCCTGTTCACCGAGTTCGCGGGGCTGGCCTCGTTCCCGGTCGCGCTGGACACCACCGACGTCGACGCCTTCGTCGAGACCGTGGCAAACCTGGCGCCGTCGTTCGGCGCGATCAACCTCGAAGACATCTCCGCGCCGCGCTGCTTCGAGATCGAGGACCGGCTGCGCGAACGGCTCGACATTCCGGTGATGCACGACGACCAGCACGGCACCGCGATCGTGGTGACGGCCGCCATGCGCAATGCGCGCCGGCTGACCGGGCGTACCGACGGCTCCTTGAAGGTTGTCGTGGCCGGAGCGGGCGCGGCCGGTATCGCCACCGCGAAGATGCTCGCCGCCCACGGTGTTGCCGAGATCGTGCTGCTCGACTCGCGCGGCGTGATCGGCCCGCACCGCACCGACCTGACGCCCGTCAAGCGTGAGCTGCTCGGCTGGACCAACCGCACCGGAATCGCCGGTGGAATGGCCGAGGCGCTGCGCGGCGCCGACGTCTTCGTCGGGCTGTCCGGAGGGACGGTGCCCGAGGAGCTGATCGCCACGATGGCGCCGGACCCGATCATCTTCGCCCTGTCCAATCCGACGCCGGAGATCCACCCCGGCATCGCGGGCCGCTACGCGAGCGTGGTCGCCACCGGACGCAGCGACTTCCCGAACCAGATCAACAACGTCCTGGCCTTCCCGGGCGTCTTCCTCGGCGCCCTCGACGCCGGCGCGACCGACATCACCGAGGCGATGAAGCTCGCCGCCGTCGACGCCCTCTCCGATGTCATCGTCGACGAGCTGCGGCCGGACCTGATCATCCCGAGCCCGTTCGACGCCCGGGTGGTGCCCGCGGTCTCCGAGGCGGTACGCCGGGCCTGGGCCGGCGCCTGAGCGACGCCCGCCGTTCCCGGGCAGAAGGTGCGGCGGGCCCGCGACCGGCGGCGTCCCCGCCGGGCATATCGCCGAAGTTGGGCATGTCGAGTCCTTGCCAGCGGCCCCCGGCTATGTATTCTTGTGCCCGCGCCGGGCGATTTGACCGGTGCTGTCGGTCCTGCCCGCAGGCAGTTGACTCTTCGCGCCCGAGCGCCTAAGCTGTGTCCTTGCCCCATCGCTACCTGCCGACCCGTCTTGACACGGGCCGGCCAGTGTGCCGAAAAACTTCGCTGTTCTGGAAGGACCGAACTGTTGGCCGCCTCGCGCACCGCCTCGAAGAACACCAACGTTGTATCCAACACCGGCCGTATTTCTTTCGCCAAGATCGCCGAACCCATGGAGGTCCCCGACCTCCTCGACCTGCAGATCCAGTCCTTCGACTGGCTGGTCGGCAACCAGGCCTGGCAGGACCGGGTCGCCAAGGCCCTGGAGGAGGGCCGCACCGACGTCAACACCCGCTCCGGCCTGGAGGAGATGTTCGCCGAGATCTCCCCGATCGAGGACTACCCCGGCACGATGTCGCTGTCGTTTCGCGACCATCGCTTCGAGGAGCCCAAGTTCTCGGTCGATGAGTGCAAGGAGCGCGACGTCACCTACGCCGCGCCGCTGTTCGTCACCGCCGAGTTCGTGAACAACGAGACCGGCGAGATCAAGTCCCAGACCGTCTTCATCGGCGACTTCCCGCTGATGACCGACAAGGGCACCTTCGTCGTCAACGGCTCCGAGCGCGTCGTCGTCTCCCAGCTCGTCCGCTCCCCGGGCGTCTACTTCGAGCAGACCCCGGACAAGACGTCGGACAAGGACATCTTCACCTGCAAGATCATCCCGTCGCGCGGCGCGTGGCTGGAGTTCGAGATCGACAAGCGCGACCTGGTCGGCGTGCGCCTGGATCGTAAGCGCAAGCAGAACGTCACCGTCCTGCTCAAGGCCCTCGGCTGGACCGAGGAGCAGATCCTGTCCGAGTTCGGCGACTCCGAGTCCATCCGGCTGACGCTGGAGAAGGACCACACCGCCAACACCGACGAGGCGCTGCTCGACATCTACCGTAAGCTCCGTCCGGGCGAGCCGCCGACCCGCGAGGCCGCCCAGCAGTTGCTGGAGAACTACTACTTCAACCCGAAGCGCTACGACCTCGCCAAGGTCGGCCGTTACAAGATCAACAAGAAGCTCGGCCTGGACGAGCCGTTCGACACCCAGGTGCTGACCACCTCCGACATCGTCGCCGCGATCCGCTACCTGGTGGCGCTGCACGAGGGCCGCGAGACGCTGCCCGCCGCCGAGGATCGGGAGATCCTCGTCGAGGAGGACGACATCGACCACTTCGGCAACCGGCGGCTGCGTACCGTCGGTGAGCTGATCCAGAACCAGTTGCGCACCGGTCTCGGCCGGATGGAGCGCGTGGTCCGCGACCGGATGACGACCCAGGACATCGAGGCGATCACGCCGCAGACCCTGATCAACATCCGCCCGGTCACCGCGGCGCTGCGCGAGTTCTTCGGCACCAGCCAGCTCAGCCAGTTCATGGACCAGAACAACCCGCTCGCGGGCCTGACCCACAAGCGACGGCTCTCGGCGCTGGGCCCCGGCGGCATCTCCCGCGACCGGGCCCAGATGGAGGTCCGCGACGTGCACCCCAGCCACTACGGCCGGATGTGCCCGATCGAGACCCCGGAAGGTCCGAACATCGGCCTGATCGGCTCGCTCGCGTCGTTCGCGCGGGTGAATCCGTTCGGCTTCATCGAGACCCCCTACCGCAAGGTCGAGAACGGCGTCGTCACCGACGACATCGACTACCTGACCGCCGACGAGGAGGATCGCTTCGTCATCGCCCAGGCCAATGCGCGCCTGAACGACGACAGCTCGTTCGCCGAGGAGCGCGTCCTGGTCCGCAAGCACCACGGCGATGTGGACACCGTGCCGCGCGCCGAGGTGCAGTACATGGACGTCTCGCCGCGCCAGATGGTGTCGGTCGCGACCGCGCTGATCCCCTTCCTCGAGCACGACGACGCCTCCCGGGCGCTGATGGGCTCGAACATGCAGCGCCAGGCCGTGCCGCTGATCCGTTCGGAGGCCCCCTTCGTCGGCACCGGCATGGAGTACCGCGCCGCCGTCGACGTCGGCGACGTCACCGTTGCGGAGAAGCCGGGCGTGGTCACCAGCGTGAGCGCCGACCTGGTCGACGTGACCAACGACGACGGCACCTACCAGACCTACCGGCTGGCCAAGTTCCGTCGCTCGAACGCCGGCACCTGCATCAACCAGCGCCCGCTGGTTGCCGAGGGTGATCGGGTCGAGGCCGGTACGCCGCTCGCCGACGGTCCCGCGACCGACGGCGCCGAGGTGGCGCTGGGCCGCAACCTGCTGGTGGCGTTCATGCCGTGGGAGGGCCACAACTACGAGGACGCGATCATCTTGTCCCAGCGGCTGGTGGCCGACGACGTCCTCACCTCGATCCACATCGAGGAGCACGAGGTCGACGCCCGCGACACCAAGCTCGGTGCCGAGGAGATCACCCGCGACATCCCGAACGTCAACGAGGAGATGCTGGCCAATCTCGACGAGCGCGGCATCATCCGCATCGGCGCTGAGGTCTCGACCGGCGACATCCTGGTCGGCAAGGTCACCCCGAAGGGCGAGACCGAGCTGACCCCGGAGGAGCGGCTGCTCCGCGCGATCTTCGGCGAGAAGGCGCGCGAGGTCCGCGACACCTCGATGAAGGTGCCGCACGGCGAGTCCGGCACGGTGATCGGCGTCCGGGTCTTCGACCGCGACGAGGGCGACGAGCTCGCCCCGGGCGTGAACCAGTTGGTCCGCGTCTACGTCGCGCAGAAGCGCAAGATCAGCGACGGCGACAAGCTCGCCGGCCGGCACGGAAACAAGGGTGTGATCGCGAAGATCCTGCCCGAGGAGGACATGCCGTTCCTCGAGGACGGTACGCCGGTCGACATCGTGCTGAACCCGCTCGGCGTACCCGGCCGGATGAACCTCGGCCAGGTGCTCGAGATGCACCTCGGCTGGGTCGCGAAGACCGGTTGGGACATCTCCGATGTGCCGGCGGGCGAGGAGTGGGCCGACCGCCTGAAGAGCGTCGGGCTGGGGAAGGTCGACGGGGACTCCCGGCTCGCGACGCCCGTCTTCGACGGCGCCACCGAGCAGGAGGTCACCGGTCTGCTGTCGCACGGCCTGGCCAATCGCGACGGGGTACGCCTGGTCAATGACAGCGGCAAGGCCAAGCTGTTCGACGGCCGCTCCGGCGAGCCCTACCCGGACCCGATCGGCGTCGGCTACATGTACATGCTGAAGCTGCACCACCTGGTCGACGACAAGATCCACGCGCGCTCGACCGGTCCGTACTCGATGATCACGCAGCAGCCGCTGGGCGGTAAGGCCCAGTTCGGCGGCCAGCGGTTCGGCGAGATGGAGGTCTGGGCACTCGAGGCGTACGGCGCCGCGTGGGCCCTGCAGGAGCTGCTGACCATCAAGTCCGACGACGTGAGCGGTCGCGTCAAGGTCTATGAGGCCATCGTCAAGGGCGAGAACATCCCCGAGCCCGGCATCCCCGAGTCGTTCAAGGTGCTGGTCAAGGAGATGAAGTCGCTCTGCCTGAACGTCGAGGTGCTCTCCGGCGACGGGTCCCTGGTCGAGCTGCGCGACACCGAGGAGGACAACTACCGCTCCTCCGACGAGTTCGGCATCGACCTGTCCCGGCGTCCGGGCGAGGGATTCGCCGACGTCGAAGAGGTGTGATCCGCGGGCGGGGATCGGTACGCCGGTCCCCGCCGGACGCGGTCATTCGTCATCCACCACGATCCAGACTCTCTTCACCACTGACACCATTTCACTGACATAGGGACGGAAAACACGTGCAGGACGTGAACTTCTTCGAAGAGCTCCGTATCGGGCTCGCGACCGCCGACGAGATCCGTGGCTGGTCGCACGGCGAGGTCAAGAAGCCCGAGACCATCAACTACCGCACGCTCAAGCCGGAGCGTGACGGCCTGTTCTGCGAGAAGATCTTCGGTCCCACCCGGGACTGGGAGTGCTACTGCGGCAAGTACAAGCGGGTCCGCTTCAAGGGCATCATCTGCGAGCGCTGTGGCGTCGAGGTGACCCGTTCCAACGTGCGCCGCGATCGCATGGGCCACATCGAGCTGGCCGCGCCGGTCACCCACATCTGGTATTTCAAGGGTGTGCCGAGCCGGCTCGGCTACCTGCTCGACATCGCGCCGAAGGACCTGGAGAAGGTCATCTACTTCGCCGCGTACATGATCACCTCGGTGGACGAGGACGCCCGGCACCGCGACCTGCCTTCGCTGGAGGGCAAGGTCGGGGTGGAGCGTACCCAGATCGAGAAGAAGCGCGATTCCGACATCGAGACCCGGATGAAGAAGCTCGAGGAGGATCTCGAGCGGCTGGAGTCCGAGGGCGCGAAGTCGGATGTCAAGAAGAAGACCCGCGACGGGGCCGAGCGCGAGGTCAAGCAGTTGCGCGACCGCGCGCAGCGCGATCTCGACCGGCTGGACGCCGTGTGGGACCGCTTCAAGGGTCTGAAGGTCCAGGACCTCGAGGGCGACGAGATCCTCTACCGGGAGATGAAGAACCGGTTCGGGAAGTACTTCTCCGGCTCGATGGGTGCCGAGGCGATCCAGAAGCGCCTGGAGAGCTTCGACCTGGAGGCCGAGGCCGAGAACCTGCGCCAGATCATCCAGACCGGCAAGGGGCAGCGCAAGACCCGCGCCCTGAAGCGGCTCAAGGTGATCTCGGCGTTCCTGACCACCGGCAACAGCCCGACCGGGATGGTGCTGGACTGCGTACCGGTGATCCCGCCGGACCTGCGCCCGATGGTGCAGCTCGACGGTGGCCGGTTCGCGACCTCGGACCTGAACGATCTCTACCGCCGCGTGATCAACCGGAACAACCGGCTGAAGCGCCTGCTCGACCTCGGCGCGCCCGAGATCATCGTGAACAACGAGAAGCGGATGCTGCAGGAGGCGGTGGACTCGCTGTTCGACAACGGCCGCCGCGGCCGCGCGGTGACCGGCCCGGGCAACCGTCCGCTGAAGTCGATCTCGGACATGCTGAAGGGCAAGCAGGGCCGGTTCCGGCAGAACCTGCTGGGCAAGCGCGTCGACTACTCGGGTCGTTCCGTGATCGTCGTCGGCCCGCAGCTCAAGCTGCACCAGTGCGGGCTGCCGAAGGCGATGGCGCTGGAGCTGTTCAAGCCGTTCGTGATGAAGCGGCTGGACGACCTGAACCACGCGCAGAACATCAAGTCCGCCAAGCGGATGGTCGAGCGCCAGCGTCCGGTCGTCTGGGACGTGCTTGAGGAGGTCATCGCGGAGCACCCGGTCCTGCTGAACCGCGCGCCGACGCTGCACCGCCTCGGCATCCAGGCGTTCGAGCCGCAGCTGATCGAGGGCAAGGCGATCCAGATCCACCCGCTGGTCTGCACCGCCTTCAATGCCGACTTCGACGGCGACCAGATGGCCGTGCACCTGCCGCTGTCGGCGGAGGCGCAGGCCGAGGCCCGCGTGCTGATGTTGTCGACGAACAACATCCTCAAGCCGGCCGACGGTCGCCCCGTGACCATGCCCACCCAGGACATGATCATCGGCCACTACTACCTGACCCAGCAGCGCGACGGCGTGCCGGGCGAGGGCCGGGTGTTCGGCTCGGTGGCCGAGGCGACGATGGCCTTCGACCGCGGCGAGCTGGCCGTCGGTGCCGCGGTGAAGATCCGGCTGCGTGACATCGTCCCGCCGGCCGGTGCGGAGCTGCGCGCCGACAACACCATCCTGCTCGACACCACGTTGGGCCGGGCGCTGTTCAACGAGGCGCTGCCGGCGGACTACCCGTTCGTCAACACCGAGGTCGGCAAGAAGCAGCTCGGCGTGATCGTCAACGATCTGGCCGAGCGCTACTCCAAGGTCGAGGTGTCGGCGACGCTGGACAACCTGAAGGACCTCGGTTTCCGCTGGGCCACCCGGTCCGGCGTCACCGTGTCCATCGGCGATGTCTCGACCCCGCCGGACAAGCCGGAGATCCTGGCGGGCTTCGAGGATCGTGCCGCCAAGATCGACAAGCAGTACGAGCGCGGCCTGATCACCGAGGACGAGCGGCGCCAGGAGCTGATCGAGATCTGGACCGAGGCGACCGGACAGCTCGGGGTGGCGATGGAGAAGAACTTCTCCGCGACCAACCCGATCTACATGATGGTCAACTCGGGCGCGCGCGGTAACCCGGTGCAGATGCGCCAGATCGCCGCCATGCGAGGCCTGGTGGTGAACCCGAAGGGCCAGATCATCCCGCAGCCGATCAAGTCGAACTTCCGCGAGGGCCTGTCGGTGTTGGAGTACTTCTTCTCCACCCACGGTGGCCGCAAGGGGCAGGCCGACACCGCGCTGCGGACGGCCGACTCGGGCTACCTGACCCGGCGCCTGGTCGACGTCTCCCAGGACGTGATCATCCGCGAGGAGGACTGCGGCACCGAGCGCGGCCTGACCAAGACCATCGCGGTCGAGGAGAACGGCAAGCTGGTCGCCGACGAGCATGTCGAGTCGGCGGTGTACGCGCGTACCCTCGCGGTCGACGTGACCGACGACAAGGGCGAGGTGCTGGTCCCGGCGGGCGTCGATCTGGGCGATGTGAACATCGCGATGTTGATCAACTCCGGGATCAGCCAGGTCAAGGTGCGCAGCGTCCTGACCTGTGAGGCCGCGACCGGTACCTGCGCGATGTGCTACGGCCGCTCGCTGGCCAGCGGCAAGCTGGTCGACGTCGGCGAGGCCGTCGGCATCGTGGCGGCGCAGTCGATCGGCGAGCCGGGTACGCAGTTGACGATGCGTACCTTCCACACCGGCGGTGTGGCGGGCGACGACATCACCCAGGGTCTGCCGCGCGTGGTCGAGCTGTTCGAGGCGCGGACGCCGAAGGGCAAGGCGCCGATCGCCGAGCTCGCCGGCCGGATCAGCGTGGAGGAGGGCGATCGCAGCCGCAAGCTGACGCTCACCCCCGACGACGGCTCGGAGGAGATCGAGGTCTCCGTCGGTCGCCGCGCGCGGATGCTGGTCGAGGACGGCGATCACGTCGACGTCGGCCAGCAGCTCACGGTCGGTACGCCGGATCCGCAGGACGTGCTGCGGGTGCTCGGTGTGCGCAAGGTGCAGGAGCACCTGGTGGACGAGGTGCAGTCGGTCTACCGGACCCAGGGTGCGCCGATCCACGACAAGCACATCGAGATCATCATCCGGCAGATGCTGCGCCGGATCACGGTGATCGAGTCGGGTGACACGACGATGCTGCCGGGCGAGTTGGTGGACCGGCAGTCCTACGAGGCGGAGAACCGCCGTGTCGTCGCCGAGGGCGGGCAGCCGGCCTCGGGTCGTCCGGTGCTGATGGGCATCACGAAGGCGTCGCTCGCGACGGAGTCGTGGCTGTCCGCGGCCTCCTTCCAGGAGACCACCAAGGTGCTGACCGATGCCGCGATCCACGGCAAGTCGGACTCCTTGGCGGGCCTGAAGGAGAACGTGATCCTCGGCAAGCTGATCCCGGCCGGTACCGGCCTGGACCGCTACCGCAACATCCGGGTCGAGCCGACCGCGGAGGCCAAGGCCAATGCGTACTCGATCAGCTACGAGCCCTACGACTACGACTTCGGGTCGGGCTCGGGCGCCGCGGTGCCGCTGGACGATTTCGATCTGGGCGGCGACTACCGCTGAGATGAGCGATCGCTGAGCGATCGGGGCAGGCGAGGGCCGGGCGCATGGCGCCCGGCCCTCGTTCGCGTTCTCGATCGCCGCGGGTTCCCGCAAGATCGGAGAGGCGGCCCGTCGCTGAAGCCCCGCTCACCCAACACCTGCGCGGTGACCCAACACCTATAGCTGTTGGGTGATCGCGCAGGTGTTGGGTGAGCGCAGCAGGCGGGCGCGCTTCGCCGCCCCAGGCGCGGGTCAGGCTCCGTCCCTGGAACACCTGGCGGAGCTGGCGCTGAGGCGACTGCGCGTCAGTCGGCGGCAACGAATATGCAGAACGGATGGCCGGCCGGGTCGGCATAGACGTAGAGGGGCTCGTCCGGGCTGTCGGTCCGGTCCAGGATCAGCCGCGCCCCGAGCGAGAGCGCACGCTCGTGCACCGCGGCGAGCGTGCCACGATCGGGAACCGTGGTATCGAGGTGCGCCATCTGCGGTACTGCCGGATCGGGCCAGGTCGGTTCGGGCAACGACTCGACGGCCTGGAAGGCGAGGCCCGGCCCGTCGGGTGCCCGCAGCACCAGCCAGTCGGAGCCGAGCGGGTCGGGCTCGCCGGGCGGGGGCGGCTCGTCGCCGGGCCTGTACGCCCAGCCCAGCAGCTCGCGGTAGAACTCCGCGAGCGCGCGCGGATCCGGGCAGTCCAGCACGATCTGCCGCAGCCGGGGGCGCGGTGGGTCCTGCGCCAGCCCGCGCTTCGTGCCGCCAGCGAGGTCGCGCATCGCGGCGTCGATCGTCGCGAAGATGGTGTCGTCGCCGCCCTCCCAGCTCGGCGTCGGGTCCGGCTGCCGTGGCGCGAGCTGGTAGAGCCACCACACATTGCCCCACGGGTCGCTCATCCGCGCGATCGTGGTCTCGCCATAGAAGGCGGTCGGTTCGGTGATCACCGTTGCCCCGCGGCTATGCGCCCGCGTGAGCACCGCACTGGCGTCGCGGACCCACACCTGCAGGAGGCCTGGTCGGGCGGGCCACCCGGGCAGTCGATCGGCAAGCAGCAGCCGGCCCGAGCCGAAGTCGAGTTCGGCATGGATCAGCAGGCCGTCGGGCATCGGCGTGCGTGCGGCCCGATCCTCGGTGGCACCGAAGACCGCGCTGACGAAGTCGATCAGGCCCGGCGCGTTCTCCACGATCACGAACGGGTTGAGCACCGTCGAGTCGCCGGGTGTCGTGTCGGGTGCGAGCAGCAGTGATGGGGTGTCCATGCGGCTCACGCTAGACACCGATCAGGACGGGTGTGGTCCGGTTTCCTCACCCCGCGCCGGGGCAGCGGCCCGTCGCTGAGCCCCGCTCACCCAACACCTGCGCGGTGACCCAACACCTATAGCTGTTGGGTCACCGCGCAGGTGTTGGGTGAGCGCAGCAGGCGGGCGCGCTTCGCCGCCCCAGACGCGGGTCAGGCTCCGTCCTCGGCCTCGCGCCAGGCGTCGTACCCGCCGATCAGGTCGGTTGCCCGGGCGATCCCGAGTTGCTGCAACGTTGCCGCGGCCAGGCTCGAGGCGTACCCCTGCTGACAGACCACCACGATCCGGGCATCCCTCGACGCCTCGGGCAGTGCCGCCTCGCTGGTCGGATCGAGCCGCCACTCCAGGACATTGCGCTCGATCACGGTCGCGAAGTCGATCTCGCCGTGCTCGTCGCGCTGGGCCTGCGGACGGATGTCGATCACCCACGCGCCGGCCTCGTGCTCGGCGCGCAGGCGCTCCGGTGGTACGCGGGTCAGGCCGGCGCGGGCGCGCTCCAGCAACTCGTCGACGCCGCTCACCAGTCGGCCCCGGCCAGCCGGCGGTCGGAGCGCACCAGCTCGGTGCCGGACTCGGAATAGTGATTCATGACCGTCAGTCTGGGCCCATACACGTGCAGGCTGATGGCCGGCTCCAGGGTGGGGTTGGTGACGCGATGCACGTGATCGGTGCCGAACGCGCGCGACCGGCCGGCTCCCCAGCGCAGATCGGCCCCCGGGCGCAGCACTCCCGCGCGGTCTTGTCGGGCGACCTGTTCGCGCAATGTTCCGCCGAGCACCACGAATGCCCCGGCGCTGGCGCCGTGATCATGCCAGTCGGTGCCCTGGCCGGGCAGCCAGGTGAGCAGCCAGGCCTCGCGGTCGGGCCGGGCGAGGAGGCGGTGGTAGTAACGGCTGGTCGCATCGAAGTCGACGAACCGTTCCCACAGTTCGGGGGTGCGGGCGAGCGATCGGGCGAGTTCGAGGTGGCTGGAATCGGGCATGACTGTCTCCTGGGATGTTGCGATGGATAGGGTGCGCGGACCGCCGGGATCAGCGGTGGGCGGCGCAACACAGCGCGCAACAGAGCCGACCCAGATCGACGTGGCGGCGCGTCCAGGGCAGGTGCGCGACGGTCGGGCAACTCACGCCGGCAAACATAGTCGATTAATTTGATCCACAAAGGCAGGTCCGCAATCCGGTCCACCCGATCGAACGCACTACCATCGCGGGGTGAGCGAGTCACCCGGCAGCGCGCCCGCGGAGTTGATCGAGATCGCGGCCGGGCCATTCGCGATGGGCAGCGACTCGCCCCGGGCGCATCCCGCCGACGGCGAGGGACCGGTCCGCACGGTCACCCTCTCGGCGTACCGGATCTCGCCGACGGCCGTGACCAATGCGGAGTTCGCCGCATTCGTCGACGCGACCGGCTACCGCACGGAGGCCGAGGGCTTCGGCTGGTCCTATGTCTTCGGCGGCATGGTCGCGCCCGATGCGGTGATCATGGACGCCGGGGTCCCCGGCGCCCCCTGGTGGCGGGCGGTGCGCGGCGCCGACTGGGCGCATCCCGAGGGCGGGCGTTCCGGCATCGGCGATCGCCTCGACCATCCGGTCGTCCAGGTCTCCTGGCACGACGCGCAGGCCTACTGCCGCTGGCGCGGCGTCCGGCTGCCCACCGAGGCCGAGTGGGAGAAGGCGGCCCGGGGCGGCCTGGTGGGCGCCACCTACGCGTGGGGGGATGAGGTGAGTCCCGGCGGTGAGCACCGCGCCAACATCTGGCAGGGCACGTTCCCCGAGATCAACACCGCCGAGGACGGGTACGCCGGGACGGCCCCCGTCACGGCGTACCCCCCGAACGGGTACGGGCTGCACAACACAGCCGGCAATGTCTGGGAATGGTGCGCGGACTGGTTCAGCGCACGCTGGCATGTCCAGGACATCGAGCAGACCCGGGTCGACCCGCAGGGCCCGCGCTGGGGCATGGCGCGGGTGGTTCGTGGCGGCTCCTATCTGTGCCATTCCTCGTACTGCAACCGCTACCGGGTGGCGGCGCGGACCCAGACCACCCCGGACTCGGCCCTCGGCCACACCGGCTTCCGGGTGGCAGCGGACGCCTGAGCGATCGCCGGTCAGCGCTGGTCGTGCGCGGACATGAACGCCAGCAGCCGGTCGTTCAGCGGGCCCGGCACCTCCATCGGCAGGGAGTGGCTGGTGTCCGGCCAGATCTGCACCTCGATCCCGGGTGTGCTCGCTTTCGCCTTGTCCGCAACCGATTGCGCGTCGTGCATCACGCTCCGCGGGGCCAGCGCCAGGTAGACGGGCAGTCCCGAGAGCTGTTCCCCGGTGATCAACTCCGGCTGCGCGGGCAGCGCGCTGCGGTAGTTCGCCATCCCGGCATCGATCATCCGGGCGACCGGGTCGTCGAGGTCGCTGGTGGTGGCGCCGCCGAAGTCGGCCAGCATCGCGTCTCGCCACGCCTTCGGCAGGAACGGCAGCGCGGCCGGGATCGACTTGGCGATGGTGCTCGCCGGCAGCCCCTCCCAGACATAGACCGGCTCCAGCAGGCTCAGTGAGGCGATCCGCCGCGGAAACCGGGCCGCGAAGTTGGCGGCCGCCCAGCCGCCGAAGGAGTGCCCGACGACATGCGCGCGCTCGATGCCGAGGCCGGCGAGGGTTTGGTCGAGCCAGTTCGCCTGGTCCTGCGGCGTCCGGATCGGGCGGTCCTGGATGCTCAGCCCGGCATCGCCGAGCGCATCCAGGGCGAAGACCGTTCGCTCGCGCTGCAGCAGCGGCAGATTCGCCTGCCACATCGGCGTACCGGAACGGATCCCGGGCACCAGCACCACCGGCGTCTGCTGCCCACCCGAGCGAGCGTCGAAGCGGTACACCCGGACGATGCCGTAGTCGGTGCGGATGTCGAGGGTGGCGTCCGGAGCGGGCAGCTTCGTCATCGCCTCGGCATAGGCCGCCCGGTAGGCATCCTGTCCGGCCGCCGAGCGCCAGTAGCCCACCGGGCTCGGATCCTTGATCAGATACGCCAGTGCGGCGACCAGGACGACGACGATGATCAACGCGGCGGCCAACCGGGAGAGGCGGCGCTTGAGGCGGGGGGCGGGGGATGGCGGCACGTTTCAATACGAACATATCGTTACGCTGTTTGCAAGTCGTCCATACTGGTACGCTCGCTCGATGCCTCGCGTGGTCGATCAGGAGCAGCGCCGCCGCGAGATCACCCACGCCCTGTGGCTGGTCATCGCCACGGACGGCATCGACGCGGTCAGCCTGCGGCGCGTCGCCGAGGCGGCGGGGGTCTCCATCGGTCGGATCCAGCACTACTTCGCCGACAAGGATGCGCTGCTGCTGCACGGCATCGCCGAGTTCGCGGCGGCCGCGCGGCGCGCGTACGAATCAGTCGAGGGTGATGCCGCGGAGCGACTGACCCGGTTGCTCACCCAGCGCATCCCGACCACGCAGACCGGCCGCACCGCGGTCGCGATCTGGCACAGCTATCTCGGCTGGGCGCCGCGCCGCACCGAAGCGGTGGCCGCGGTGCACGACGCGGTCGCCGCCGGCGACCGGCTGGCCGCCGAGTTGGTCAGCGAGCTCACGGGTCTGCCGCCGGCCCGGGCGCGGGAGCGCGCCCGATGGCTGACGTCGGCGGCCGACGGCCTCGCCCAGCGCGTGATGCTCGGCACCGTGTCCGGGCGTACCGCGATCGCCCAGGTCCGCTCCGCCGTGGCCGGGCTCGGGCAGCAGCGGGCTGGCTAGGCTGGCGCCCATGCCCACCGGCGCGACGCGAGACACCACGCCCGGTCGCCGGATCCACCTCGTGCGGCACGGGGAGTCGGTGGCCAATGTCGACCCGACCGTCTACGAGCGCGTGCCCGACTATCGGATCCCGCTCACCGAACGCGGCCACGACCAGGCCCGCGCCGCGGGTCGCGGCCTGCGTGCCGCCCTGGCCGACCGGCCGGTGCGCGTCTACGTCTCGCCCTACCTGCGGGCCCACCAGACCCTGCTCGCGCTCGGTCTCGACCGGCCCGAGTCGATCATCGAGGAGCCCTGGCTGCGCGAGCAGGACTGGGCCAACTACCAGGACCCGGCCGAGATCGCGGCGCAGAAGGAGCGGCGCAATCGCTACGGGCACTTCTTCTACCGGTTCCGCGACGGCGAATCGGGGGCCGACGTCTATGACCGGGTTGCCGGTTTCATCGGCGGCCTGGAGGTGACCTTCGCCGATCCGGGTACGCCGGGCGACATCGTGCTGGTGACCCACGGGCTCACCATGCGGCTGTTCTGCATGCGCTGGTTCGGCTGGACCGTCGAATACTTCGAGTCGCTGAAGAATCCCGACAACGCCGAGCGCAAGACGATCACGCAGACCGCGCGCGGCTGGGAGCTGGACCGGTCGTTCCACCAGTGGAAGGCGGCGGACCCGCAGACCACGATCGCGCAGCGGTACGCCGCGGAGTGAGGCGGGCTCAGACGCGGGCGCGCTCCAGGTTGTCGAGGATGTCGTCGACCGTCTCCTGCGGCGTCTGTGCCGAGGAGTCGAGCCAGTAACCGATCCGCGCGGTCTCCTGGCGCAACTGGCTGTCCAGCGCGCCGGGGGAGAAGTGCACATAGCCCGCCTTCTGGCGCTGCTCCTCGCGCCATTCCAGCGCGGACACGGTCGGTGACAAGACGACCAGGAACCGCTCGGCGGTCCGGATGCGGGAGATGAAGCTGGCCAGGTGCTCGCCGATGATCACGTCCTGGACGATCGCGTCGAAGCCGCGGGCGGCATAGGCATCCGCGGCGTGGCTGGCCAGGTCGTAGCGCAGCGCGAGCTGTTCGAGCGCATCCGGACTGGGCTGCGGGGTCATGTCCTCGCGGCCGTTGACGATCATCCGGCGGAAGAGATCGCCCCGCACGTGCACCGATCGCGGCAACTGGGCCGACAGCAACTCGGCGACCGTCGACTTGCCGGCCGCCATGGCCCCGGTGATGACGATCACGCGACCCGCCGGACCGGGCGCGGTGGCAACCTGGTCCGCCGATTCGGGGAGCACGTCCGTGCTGGCCTGCTGCACGCGTCCATTCTGAGCGACGCACGTGAACGTTGCGTGAATCCCGCGCCGTCGGCGACCGCCAGAATTTTTGACCCTTCCCGGCGCGTCGACTAGCATGGACGCTTGTGTTCGGCTCGCCCGGACCATGTGCGCATGCCCCGGTGCCCGACGGCATCTGCAGCGTACAGCGAACATCCGCACCGCTGGCCGATGGCCGGGTTTCGTCCCGGCCGCCCGCGGGCGCGATGTTTGAACCGACAGGTTTGCAGCAGGAACGCCAGGCGATGAGTCAGACCGACGACATGCGCCAGACCGAATAGAGAGAGATACCAGCCGGTGCCCACAATCCAGCAGTTGGTCCGCAAGGGCCGGTCCGACAAGGTCGCCAAGAGCAAGACCCCCGCGCTGAAGGGTTCGCCCCAGCGCCGCGGCGTCTGCACCCGCGTCTACACCACCACCCCGAAGAAGCCGAACTCGGCGCTGCGCAAGGTGGCCCGCGTCAAGCTGTCGTCGGGGATCGAGGTGACCGCCTACATTCCGGGCGTCGGGCACAACCTGCAGGAGCACTCGATGGTGCTGGTCCGCGGCGGGCGTGTGAAGGACCTGCCGGGTGTCCGTTACAAGATCGTGCGCGGTTCGCTCGACACGCAGGGCGTGAAGAACCGCAAGCAGGCTCGCAGCCGTTACGGCGCGAAGAAGGAGAAGTAATGCCTCGCAAGGGCCCCGCCCCGAAGCGTCCCGTGATGGCCGACCCCGTCTACGGGTCGCCGCTGGTCAGCCAGTTGGTCAGCAAGGTTCTCACCGACGGCAAGAAGACCACCGCCCAGGACATCGTCTACAGCGCGTTGGAGGGCACCCGCGCGAAGACGGGTGTCGATCCGGTGCAGACGCTGAAGCGCGCGCTGGACAACGTCCGCCCCAGCCTCGAGGTGAAGAGCCGCCGGGTCGGTGGCGCCACCTACCAGGTGCCGGTCGAGGTCAAGCCGGCCCGCGCCACCACGCTGTCGATGCGCTGGCTGGTCAGCTTCTCGCGCGCCCGTCGCGAGAAGACGATGTCGGAGCGGCTGATGAACGAGATCCTCGACGCCTCGAACGGCCTGGGTGCCGCCGTCAAGCGCCGCGAGGACACCCACAAGATGGCCGAGGCCAACCGGGCCTTCGCCCACTACCGCTGGTGACGCGCTCCCGGCGCCGGAATACCGGCGCCGGGACCGGCGTTTCATCAACTGGTGGTCACGGCTCCCGGCCGCCCCACCACCCACCGCAAACACAGATTCGAGGTTGAACGCTCTCCGATGGCTGTCGACATCAAGACCGACCTGGGCAAGGTCCGCAACATCGGCATCATGGCGCACATCGATGCCGGCAAGACCACCACGACCGAGCGCATCCTGTTCTACACCGGCATCACCTACAAGATCGGTGAGGTCCACGACGGCGCCGCCACGATGGACTGGATGGAGCAGGAGCAGGAGCGCGGCATCACGATCACTTCCGCGGCCACCACGGCCCACTGGAAGGATCACCAGATCAACATCATCGACACCCCCGGGCACGTCGACTTCACCGTCGAGGTGGAGCGTTCGCTCCGCGTCCTCGACGGCGCCGTCGCCGTCTTCGACGGGGTGGCCGGCGTCGAGCCGCAGAGCCAGACCGTGTGGCGTCAGGCCGACCGCTACAACGTGCCGCGGATCTGCTTCGTCAACAAGCTGGACCGCACCGGTGCGTCCTTCGACTTCTGCGTCAAGACGATCCGCGAGCGCCTGAACGCGACCGCCGCCGTGATGCAGTTGCCGATCGGTGCCGAGGCAGACTTCATCGGCGTGGTCGACCTGATCCGGATGAAGGCCCTGACCTGGCGCGGCGAGACCAAGCTGGGCGAGGACTACGAGGTCGAGGAGATCCCGGCCGACATGCTCGAGGAGGCCCAGGCGGCCCGCGCCGAGCTGATCGAGACCGTCGCCGAGCATGACGACGAGCTGATGGAGCTCTACCTGGAGGGCGAGGAGCCCACCGAGGAGCAGCTCCAGCACGCCGTCCGGCGCGCGGTGCTGTCGTCGGCGATCACCGCCGTGTTCTGCGGCTCGGCCTTCAAGAACAAGGGCGTGCAGCCCCTGCTCGACGCCGTCATCGCCTACCTGCCGTCCCCGGTCGACGTCCCGGCCATCCAGGGCTTCAAGCCCGGCGACGAGTCGGTCGAGATCGAGCGCAAGCCGTCCGACGACGAGCCGTTCTCGGCGCTGGCGTTCAAGATCGCGGCCGACCCGCACCTGGGCAAGCTGACCTTCGTGCGGCTCTACTCGGGCAAGCTCGAGGCGGGCTCGACGGTGCAGAACAGCACCAAGCAGCGCAAGGAGCGGATCGGCAAGATCTACCAGATGCACGCCAACAAGCGTGAGGAGATCGCGTCGGTCGGCGCCGGCCAGATCGTCGCCGTGATGGGCCTGAAGGACACCACCACCGGCGAGACCCTGTCCGACCCGCAGAACGCGGTCGTGCTGGAGTCGATGGACTTCCCCGCACCCGTCATCGAGCAGGCCATCGAGCCGAAGACGAAGTCGGACCAGGAGAAGCTGTCGACCGCCATCCAGCGGCTCGCCGAGGAGGACCCGACCTTCCGGGTGCACACCGACGAGGAGACCGGCCAGACGATCATCGCCGGCATGGGCGAGCTGCACCTGGAGGTGCTGATCGACCGGATGAAGCGCGAGTTCCGCGTGGAAGCCAACATCGGCAAGCCCCAGGTGGCCTACCGCGAGACCCTGCGTCGCCCGGTCGACAAGGTCGACTACGTGCACAAGAAGCAGTCCGGCGGTTCCGGCCAGTACGCCAAGGTGCAGATCAACCTGGAGCCGCAGGAGGCGGGCGCGGGCTATGAGTTCGTGAATGCGATCACCGGTGGTCGCATCCCGAAGGAGTACATCCCGGCCGTCGACGAGGGCATCCAGGAGGCCATGCAGACCGGCGTGCTCGCGGGCTACCCCGTCGAGGACATCAAGGTCACGCTGGTCGACGGGGCGTACCACGACGTCGACTCCTCCGAGCTGGCGTTCAAGATCGCCGGCATCCAGGTGTTCAAGGAGGCGGCCCGCAAGGCCGACCCGGCCCTCCTGGAGCCGATGATGAAGGTCGACGTCACCACGCCGAACGACTACCTCGGCACCGTGATCGGCGACATCAACTCCCGTCGTGGCCAGATGCAGGGCACGCGGGAGGAGCACGGCAACCAGGTCGTCGAGGCGCTGGTGCCGCTGTCGGAGATGTTCGGCTATGTCGGCGACCTGCGGTCGAAGACCTCGGGCCAGGCGTCGTACTCGATGGAGTTCGACTCCTACGCCGAGACCCCGAAGACGGTCTCCGACGAGATCATCGCCAAGGCACGCGGGGAGTGATCCCCGCCCGCCGAGGCAGCACGGGCCCGGGATGATAGACCCGATCGGTTTGACTGTCACGGGTCCGTGCACAAAACTTGGCCGGGTGCCCTGCGCCGCGCGCAGCGCAACGCCCGACCAGCAGTAACCATCGCAAGCAGCCCGCTACCGCGCGGCAATCATCGAAGAAGGAGCCCCAGTGGCAAAGGCCAAGTTCGAGCGGAACAAGCCGCACGTCAACATCGGCACCATCGGGCACATCGACCACGGCAAGACGACCCTGACCGCGGCGATCTCGAAGGTGCTCCACGACAAGTACCCGAACCTCAACGAGGCGTCGCCTTTCGACCAGATCGACAAGGCTCCCGAGGAGCGTCAGCGCGGTATCACCATCTCGATCGCTCACATCGAGTACCAGACCGAGAACCGGCACTACGCCCACGTCGACTGCCCCGGGCACGCCGACTACGTGAAGAACATGATCACCGGTGCCGCTCAGATGGACGGCGCGATCCTGGTCGTGGCCGCCACCGACGGCCCGATGCCGCAGACCCGCGAGCACGTGCTGCTGGCCCGCCAGGTCGGCGTCCCGTCGATGGTCGTCGCGCTGAACAAGTGCGACATGGTCGACGACGAGGAGCTGATCGAGCTCGTCGAGATGGAGGTGCGCGAGCTCCTCACCGACAACGAGTTCGACGGTGACAACGCGCCGGTCGTGCGCGTCGCCGCGTACCCGGCCCTGCAGGGCGAGGAGAAGTGGACCGAGTCCATCCTCGAGCTGATGAACGCCGTGGACGAGTACATCCCGCAGCCGGAGCGCGAGATCGACAAGCCGTTCCTGATGCCGGTCGAGGACGTCTTCACGATCACCGGTCGTGGCACCGTCGTCACCGGCCGCATCGAGCGCGGTGTGGTCAAGGTCAACGAGACCGTCGACATCGTCGGTATCCGCGACGACAAGCAGACCACCACCGTCACCGGTGTGGAGATGTTCCGCAAGCTGCTCGACGAGGGCCAGGCGGGTGAGAACGTCGGCCTGCTGCTCCGCGGCACCAAGAAGGAGGACGTCGAGCGCGGCATGGTCGTGATCAAGCCGGGTTCGACCACCCCGCATACCGAGTTCGAGGCTCGCGTCTACATCCTGAACAAGGACGAGGGCGGGCGGCACAAGCCGTTCTTCAGCAACTACAGCCCGCAGTTCTACTTCCGTACCACCGACGTGACCGGTGAGATCAAGCTGCCCGACGGCACCGAGATGGTGATGCCCGGTGACAACACCGACATGACCGTCAAGCTGATCCACCCGATCGCCATGGAGGAGGAGCTGAAGTTCGCCATCCGTGAGGGCGGCCGCACCGTCGGCGCCGGTCGGGTGACGAAAATCCTCAAGTGATCGCTGCGCGATCAACGATCCTGAAGTGATCATCGGCTGAGGCCGCGCAAGGGCCCGGGACTCCGCAAGGAGCCCCGGGCCCTTTGCGTATTCTGGGCCGCGTCGGCGTAGAGTCGCCCGCGTGGCTGCAGGCCGGATGATCGCGACAGCATCCCGGCCCGCGACGGTCCTGCTCGCCGGGCTGGTTTTCATGATCGTCTTCGCGGCTGTCGCGCTGCATCCCGACGCGATGCCCGCCCCCGCTCCCGACCCGCTCACCGTCCTCGGCGCCGGACTCTTCGGCGTCGCCGCGGGAGCCGCGGCGGTGCTGACGGTGTCCCGCCTGCTGTGCGCGATCGGCTGGCGACGGCCGGAGCGGGGCGAGAACGCCGGCCCGGTACGCAACGAACTGACGCCCGGCGCCCGCGCGGCGGCCCGGGCCGCCATTGCGCCGGCGCTTGCCTGGGCCGGGTTCGCCGCGCTCGGCGTACCGTTCGCCATGGCAGGAGAGTCCGGCCGGCCGCTCGGTGCGGTCCTGGCCCGCCTCGGCGCCGACCTGCCGATCACCTCCGCCCCGCTCGGCTGGGCCCTCACCGCGGCGCTGGCCGCGCTGTCGGGCGCGCTGCTCGCGCGTGTTCGCACCTGGGCCGGGGCCATCGTGCTGCTCTGTCTCGCGCTGGCCGCCTGCATTCCGGCCGCGGCCCTCGCGGTGCCGCCCGGTCCCGGCGCGGACCTGCGTACCGACGCCGTCGGCCTGGCCGCGCCGGCGGCGGTGCTGGCGCTCGCCGCGGCCATCGCGGGGCAGCGCCGGGTCGCGGCCCGGGCCGCGACAGCAGCGGCCGCCGCCGCGGCTGCGGCGCTGCTGGCCCCGCTCACCGCGCCGGCGGGGGCCAGTCCGGGGCAACTCCTCGTCCTCGGCTACGGCATCGGACCGGGGCCTTCGGGGGCGAACTTTCTGCTCCCGGGCCGCCCGAACTTCCTACTTGCCGGGCTCGCCGTCCTCGCGGTGATCGCCTACCTGGCCGGGGTCCGGGCGCTGCGCCGCCGGGGCGATCGCTGGCCGGTGGGGCGGACCCTCGCCTGGGTCGTGGGCTGGCTGCTCGTGATCACGGTCGCGGTGACCCGGATCTGGCAGTACGGGGACATCAGCTTCCGCTATCACATGCTGGCGCACATGGTGCTGAACCTGATCGCTCCCGTGCTGTTGGTGCTCGGCGGTCCGCTCACCCTGGCGCTGCGCGCCCTGCGGCCCGGGCGGGCCGGCGGTGCCGGCAGCGCGCGGGACGCGATCGAGTCGATCATGACCTGGCGGCCACTGCGCGTGCTCGCGCACCCCGTCGTCATCTGGTTGATCTTCGTCGGCTCGTTCTACCTGCTCTACTTCTCGGGGCTGTTCGGACTGGCGATGGCGCGTCCCTGGTCGCACCAGTTGATCACCCTGCACTTCCTGCTCACGGGGTACGCTTTCTCCGCCGTCGTGATCGGCGTGGACCAACCGCCGCGCCCACTGCCGCACCTGGCTCGGCTCGCGTTCGTCTTCGCCGCCATGCCGTTCCACTCCTTCTTCGCGGTGATCGTGATGGACGCCGAGACCATCATCGGCGCCGCCTACTTCGCGGCCGTGGCGCCGGTGCCGCCGCTCGACCCGGTCGCCGAACAGGCCGCCGCCGGTCAGATCGCGTGGTTCATCGGCGAGATCCCTCTGCTGGCGACCGTCCTGATCCTGCTCGTGCACTGGTACCGCGCCGACCGCCGGGAGGCTCGGCGACGGGACAAGGCCATCGCCAGCGGACGGGACGAGGCGTACGAGGCCATCCAGCAGATGTATGCCGATCTCGCCCGCCACGACCGCGACTGACGTCGCCCGTCGCGGCCGCCGGGGTCACTCCGCCGGTCGGAGCAGCAGCCGGGGGGCGCCGGTCACCGGGTCGGTGACGAAGCCGCCGGAGACGCCGAAGACCCGGCGCAGGGTCGCATCGGTCAGCACCGCGTGCGGCGGCCCCGCGTCCACCAGCCGTCCGGAGTCCATGATCGCGAGCTGATCGGCGTACTGCGCCGCCAGGTCGAGCGAGTGCAGGGCGACCAGCACCGTCGGCCCGGAGCCCCGCAGCAGGGCCAGCAGTTCGAGCTGGTGACGCGGATCGAGATGATTGGTCGGTTCGTCCAGCAACAACAAGATCGGCTGCTGGGCCAGCGCGCGAGCGATCAGCACCCGTTGCGCCTCGCCGCCCGACAGCGTCGACAGGGGCCGGTCCGCGAACTGCGCACACCCGGTGCGCCGCATCGCGTCCTCGGCAATGGCGTGGTCGGCCGGACCGGGACGGTCGAACGTGCCCAGGTGCGGGGTACGCCCGAGCAGCACCATCTCGCGGGCGGTGAAGTCGAAACCCCCGCCGGCGGCCTGACCGACGACCCCCACCCGTCGCGCCGCCTCCGCGCGCGGTAGCCGGGCAAGATCATCGCCGTCGAGCACCGCGGAACCGGCGCTCGGGCGCAGGGCGCCGTAGATCGCCCGGAGCAGCGTCGACTTGCCCGAGCCGTTCGGGCCCACCACGGCGCACACCTCGCCGGTCCCGATCCTGAGGTCGATCCCGTGCAGGATCGGGTCGACGAAGCCCGCGACGAGCCCGTCGATCACCAGCCGCCCGGTGCTCACAGGCTCACCTGGCCGGTCGCGCTGCGGCGTACCGCGATCACGAAGGCGGGCGCACCGACCAGGGCGGTCATGATCCCGATCGGGATCTCGATCGGCGACAGCAGGGTGCGGGCGGCGGTGTCGGCGGCGAGCACCAGGAACGCCCCCAGCAGCAGCGACACCGGCAGCGAGCGGCGATGGTCGGCGCCGACCAGGATCCGGGCCAGGTTCGGCACCACGAGACCCACGAATCCGACCGGCCCACAGACCGAGACGACGGTGCCGATCACCAGCGAAGCCAGGACGAAGAAGATCAGCCGGGCGACGGTGGGGGAGACCCCGAGCGAGACGGCGGCGTCGTCGCCGAGCGAGAGCGCGTTCAGCCGGCCGGCGAGCAGCAAGATCACGCCCAGCAGCGGGATCACGATCACCGAGCTGATCACCAGCAGCGGCCATTGCGCCCCGGACAGGCTGCCCAGCAGCCAGAACATGACCTGACGGGTGGCGTCCGCGGAATTGCCGCGGAGCAACAGGTACGAGGTGATGCCCGCCAGCAGGTGACCGGCCGCCACGCCGATCATGATCAGCCTCCCCGGCAGCAGCCGGCCGTGCCGGCGGGCCAGCGCGAAGACCGCGATCCCCGTGGCGGCACTGCCCAGGAACGCCGCGAACGGCAGGGTGAGCTGCCCGGCCGCCGTCGCACCGAGGGTGGTCAATACGATCACCGCGCCCACGCTGGCGCCGGACGACAGGCCCAGCACATACGGGTCCGCCAGCGGATTGCGGACCAATGCCTGGATCACCGCCCCGCCGGCCGCGAGGCCCGCCCCGACTACCAGCGCCTGCGCGACGCGCGGTACCCGCAACTCCCAGACGATGTAGTCCAGCGGGCCCGCGCCCGGACGGCCGGAGAGATGCGCGCCCACCGAGCCGATCACCTCCGTCAGCGGGATCCGGACCGCGCCGACCGTCACCGCGAAGGCGGCGCAGCAGACCAGCAGCACCGACCCGGCGAGCAGCACGAGCGGCAGCGGCAGTCCGGCCCAGAGCGCGCCGGGTCGGCTCGGCAGCAGCGGCCGGGCGCGCCAGCCATCGGGATTGGCCATCGGATCGGCGGCCTCAGCGGGTCGCGGCCTCGTTGATCAGCTTCGCGGCACGGGGATTCAGCACGCTGGGGGAGAGAAGGATGCTCTGCGGCACGGCGACGATCCGATCCTCGCGGACCGCGGTGGTGTTCGCGAGCAGCGGCGAGGCCTTGATCGCCGCGACCAGATCCTCGGGCGACTCGGGCCCGAGCCCGGTCACGGCCACGATGAGCTGGGGGTCGCGGGTCGCCACCTCCTCCGCCGACAGATCGGCGAAGTCGGCGTTCACCGAACCGGCGATGTTCTCCCCGCCGGCCAGCGTGTAGATGCCGTTGGCCAGGCTCGACGCGCCCTGGGTCTTCACGCCCTGCCCGCCCGTCGGCGCCGCCGACAGCCCGAGGATGCGTACCGGCTCCGCCCCGGGATCGATGCGCGGCAGCTCCCCGCGCAGTCGATCGTTCAGCGCCGCGGCCTCGTCGGGTACGCCGAGCACCCGGCCCAGCTCGTCGACGTAGCGGTAGGTGTCGTCGATCCCGGTGCTGGCCCGGCCCGCCGCGGTGTCACAGGCAACGACGACCCGCGCGCCGTTCTCGGCAAGCTGGTCCAGGGTCGGCGTACCGTCGAAGGCGCCGAACTCGTACAGCGAGATGCCGGTCACCAGATCGGGCTCGGCCGCCAGGACCCGCTCGCGGTTGCCGCGGCCGGGGTCGATCACCTTGATCCGATCCAGCTCGCGGCGCAGCTCGCCGTCGAACGCCTCGGTGAAGTCGGGCGCCGCGGTGCCGACGATCCGGTCGGCCTGGCCCAGCTCGACCAGGAACGCCGCCGCGCCGGAATCCATGGTGACGATCCGCTCCGGCGCGGGCCCGTCCGCCGCCGGCGGGGGGCACTGGGGCGCGCCGCCCATGTCCATTCCCCCGTCACCGCCCTTACCGTCGCCGCCCTTGCCGCCGCCCATGTCCATGCCGCCGGATGGCATGGGCGTGTTCATGGCGGTCGGGCCGGTGCCGGCGGACGCGCAGCCGGCGAGCGGGGCAAGGATCAGGACGCCGGCCAACAGGGCGGGACGCAGACGCATGTGAAGATTCCTCCGGATGATGACGAATGGTGGGCCCGCGGTGCCGCGGGCGCCTTCCGGGGTGGCAAGCGGGCGGCCGTCACGGCGTCCCGGTCGCCCTGGCGATCGGCTCCGGAGTTTGTAGCACGATCACGAGATCGGCGGATTCCCCCGGGCCGTATCGGTCGCGCGCCGGCGCGGATAGCGCCGCAGCCGCAGGCTGTTGCCGACCACGAAGACCGACGACAGCGACATCGCCACGCCGGCGATCAGCGGGTTCAACAGCCCGGCCGCGGCGAGCGGGATGGCAGCCACGTTGTAGGCAAAGGCCCACACCAGGTTGCCGCGGATCGTCCGCAGGCTCGCGCGGGCCAGACCGATCGCGTCGGCGATCACCGACAGATGCCGGCGGACCAGGATCATGTCGGCCGACTTCACCGCCAGATCGGTGCCGTGCAGCACGGCCAGCCCCAGGTCGGCGGAGGCGAGAGCGGCCGCATCGTTGATCCCGTCGCCGACCATCGCGACCCGGTGCCCGGCATCCTGCAGCGCGCGTACCGCGTCGACCTTCCCGGTGGGCAGGACATCGCCGATCACCCGGTCGACGCCGAGGTCGCGGCCGACCCGCTCGGCGGCGATCGCCCGGTCACCGGTGAGCAGCACCGTGGTCAGGCCCAACGCCCGCAGTTCGGCGACGGCCTCCGGCGCCGAGTCGACGACCTCATCCGCGACCCCGAGCACGCCGATCACGGCGCCGTCGCGGACGACGAAGACGCAGGTACGCGCGGCCGCCTCGCCCTCGGCGACCGCGGCCTCGGCCGTGGGGGGTACGCCGATGCCGCGCTCGTCCAGCAGCGCCGCGCTGCCGATCAGCACCTCCGAGCCGTCCACCGTGGCGGCGGCACCGAGGCCGGGCAGCGCCCGGTGCCCGACCGCGGCCGGCGCCTCGCCCGGATGAGCGGCGGCGATCGCCCGGCCGATCGGGTGCTCGGAGTGCCGCTCGGCGGCCGCGGCGATGGCCAACAACTCCGCCCGGGCGACCCCGAGCGGCAGCACCTGCTCGACGGTCATCTCACCGCTGGTCACGGTGCCCGTCTTGTCGAGCACGACCGTGTCGATGACCCCGGAGGCCTCCAGCGCGTCCGGCCCCTTGATCACGATGCCGAGCTGACCCGCGCGGCCGATGCCGACCATCAGCGCGGTCGGCGTCGCGAGACCGAGGGCGCACGGGCAGGCGATGATCAGCACCGACAGCGCGGCATTGAACGCGTCGCGCGCACCGTGTCCGGTCAGCAGCCAGCCGGCGAGCGTACCGGCCGCGATCAGCAGCACGATCGGCACGAAGACCGACACCACGCGGTCGACCAGCCGCTGCACATTGGCCTTGCGGGCCTGCGCCTGTTCGGCGAGAGCGGCCATCTGGGCGAGCTGGGTGCGCTCGCCGGTGCGCTGCGCCTCGATGATCAGGGCGCCGGTCAGATTGATCGTCCCGCCGAGCACCTGGCTGCCCGGTTCGACCTCGGCCGGGACGGGCTCGCCCGTCATCATGGCCGTGTCGACGGCCGAGCGGCCGGTGAGCACCAGCCCGTCCGCGGCGAGCTTCTCGCCGGGGCGTACCGCGAAACGATCACCCGGACGCAGCGACGCCGCCGGGACCGCCCGCTCGGTGCCGTCGGCGTCGATCACGCGCGCCTCGCTCGCCGCCAGCCGGGTCAGCGCGGTCAGCACGTCGTGGGCAGAGCGGCGGGCCTTCGCCTCGAAATAGCGTCCCGCCAGCAGGAAGGTGGTGACCGCTGCCGCCACCTCCAGATAGATCGCGTCCGCGCCCGCCGGCGTCACGCCGTAGCCGAGCCAGTATCCGGGCTGCGCCGGCGAGCCCAGCAGGAGCGAGATCACCGACCAGAAGAACGCGGCGAGGACGCCGAGCGAGACCAGCGTGTCCATGCTGAACGCCCCGTGCCGCAGGTTGCGGATGGTCGCCGCGTGGAACGGCCACGCCGACCAGAAGACGACCGGGATCGCCAGCGCGACGCACAGCCACTCCCAGCCGGGAAAGCGCAGGCCGGGGACCAGCGCCAGCACGATCGCGAGATTGCTGAGCGGCACGGTCAGCACCGCCGCCACCGCCAGCCGACGCAGCAGCATCCGCGCCCGGTCGGGGGCCGAGGTCTCGTTGGGGTCGGCATCGGCCGCGACCGGCGCGGCGTGGTAGCCGGCCCTCTCGACGGCGGCGACGAGATCGGGGGTGCGCGCGGCCGGCAGCCCGGTGATCACCGCGCGCTCCGTCGCGAAGTTGACCACGGCGTGGGCGCCGTCGACCTTGTTCAGCTTCTTCTCGATCCGATTCGCGCAGGCAGCACAGGTCATCCCGCCGAGCTCGAGCTCGATGCGGGTGGCCTGTTCGCTGCGGCTGGTCGCCGGGGCCGTCACGATCCGCCTCGCTGGTCGGTACGCGCATCCTGCTCGGCGAGCGCGGCCAGCATCTTCTGGTACTCCTGATAGGCGTCGTCATGGCCGGCATCCATCGCCCGGTCCCGGCGGCGGGCCTCGCGGCGGTCGGTGCGGAACCACTGGGCCAACAAGATGATCACCACCGCGAGCAGGGGGATCTCGCCGATCGCCCACGCGATCTGGCCGCCGACCTCCTGGTCGGTGGCGAGGTCTGGTGCCCAGGCGAGCTCCAACGAGAGGAAGTAGTTGGCGCCGATCAGCACGCTCGCGCCCATCACGATCACCGCATAGAAGGCGTGGAAGGGCATCGCGGCGAAGACATAGCCCAGCCGGGCGATGTGCGGCAGCGAGCGCGGTGGCTGGTCGACGCCGATCACGACCGCGTAGAACCAGAAGCCGACCAGCAGGAAATGGAAGGTCATCAACTGGTGCGCCCAGTGGAAGCGCATGCCGAGCTCGAACAGCGACGAGAAGTAGATCAGGTAGAACGAGCCGACGAACAGCAGCCAGACCAGCAGTGGGTGGGCCAGCACGTGCAGCACCCGCCAGCCCATGATCGACTCCGCCGCGTCCCGAGGACTGCCGAGCGCCCCCGCCGCGGCCGGCCGCCACAGCCGCAGGCAGAGCGTCAGCGGCCCGCCGAGCACCAGCAGCACCGGAGCGATGACGTTCAGGGTCATGTGGACGATCATGTGGTAGCGGAAGCTGGTCGAGCCGTACTGCCAGACCTGGGAAGTGGCAAGGAAGCCGACGATCAGCCAGCCGGCGGTCCAACTGATCGGTCGGACGAGCGGCCAGGCGTCGCCTCGTCGGCGGAGCCGCGCGTACCCGATCAGGTACGCGACGATCGCGAACGCCGCGACGGAGGCGAGCAGCAGGTTGGGCCGGCCCGGCGTCAGCAGGTCGGGAAGGGCCGGGCCGGTGGGCACCTCGTAGCCGAGGTAGTTGTCCTGCGGGGACTGCGGTACGCGGAAACGCGGCGGAAAGAGCGCGAGCAGCGCGACCTGGGCGCCGAGGACGAGCGTGCCGATGCCGAGGGCTGCCCGCGCCCGGGTGAGGGTCGGCCGCCAGCCGATGATCACCAGCACCGCCAACAGGGCCACCAGGCCGAGGGCGACCATCCCGTATCTGGACTGCCACGGCGCGGTGCCGGCGAGCTCGAAGATCAGCACCCCGACCCGGCAGGCGAGGGCGACCAGGCCGGCGATGATCACGATCCGCCGCACGCGCCGGGCCGCGGCCGGGTCGTCGTCGCCGCGGCGGAGGTAGGCCCACAGCGTGCCGAGCGCCAGCGCGAGCGCGGGCGTACCGATGATCGCCGCGTCGGTCGCGAGATCGTGATCGCGACCGACCGACACCTGGGCGGTGACGACCGTCGGCAGGCTGAGGGCGAGCGCGACGCCCGTGCCGGCGAGCGCCGCGGGCCAGGAGCGGGCAAACAGGCAGGCGGCGCCGAGCCCGAGCGCGGCGAGCGCGGTGAACAGCCAGGTCGGGGTGGTCTGGGTCGCGGCGAGGAAGCTGCCCGGGTCGGCGAGGGCGTAGCGGACGGGTACGCCGAGCCCGTTCGCGCCGGCGAACGGCGTCTGGACCAGCGCCACCAGGCCCCAGCCGAGCGCCCAGATGCCGGCGCGGCGCAGGCGATAGGCGTCAGCGTCGGACAGGGCCCAGCGGGCGCCGGTCTCCGAGCGCGCGGGCCGGCGCCAGAACAGGGCCACCTCCAGCAGGCTGCCGGTGGTGCCGAGCGCGCAGACGAGCGCGAGCAGGCCGAAGGCCGCGGCGCCGACCTGGGTGAACAGCTCCTGTTCGGTGAATCCGTCCAGCGGCGGTTCGGACTGGCGCAACCAGACCCCGAGACCGGCGATGAGTGCGGCCCCGAGCAGGGCGGGCCAGCCGATCGGGCGGGCGGATTCGGGCACTGTGGGCAACTCCTGGCTGGCCGGGGCGAAACAGCGTCAGCCTACGCGCGTGCGCGGGCGAGGCCTATTTCGCGCGACCGGGGCGGTGCGGCCGGCCAGCCGCACTTTTCTGGCCGGGAGCGCCGCCCGTGCCGGCCCGAACCGCGTGCCGGCGGGATTCCCGTCGATCGGTCGCGGGCTCGGCGCCAGGAAGGTGCGGATCGCGCCGGGCGCTGATCCAGCGCCACATCCGGCACACAGGCATCTAAGCATTCCTTAAGATCATTTGAGAACCTCTCAGTGTGCTCTTAGCCTCGGGCGGTGACGGCGGGGCGCGAGGGCCCCCGCAAGCACCGACGAAGGGTGAGAAACCGATGAACAAGCGAAGCATCGTCCTGCGGACCGCGGTCGGCGCGGCCGCGACGACCGGCGTCCTGCTGGCCGGCGCGGCCGGCATCGCCCAGGCCGCCACCGGCGAGGAGCGGGACTGCCAGCAGCAGACGGCACGGCAGGCCAACAGCTTCGAACGGTCCGCGGACTCCGGCGACGAGCGTTCGGCGGGGCAGGGCCGCGAGCGAGGCACGAACACCGACGGCGACGAGCGGGGCGAGGAAGCTCGCGGAGATCGCTCGAGCGGCGACGACGAGCGTTCCGGCGAGCACCGGTCGGGCGGTTCCGGCGGGGCGTCCGGTGCCGCCCGGCAGGCCTCCACCGGCGACCCGGACGTCAGCGGCGCGAACGGGCTGAGCGGCAACGCGCAGGCCGCGCTCGACGACATCCGCGAGGAGTTCCCGGAGATCTCCACGATCGGCGGGGTGCGCAACGACCCGGGCTCGGATCACAACGACGGCCGGGCGCTCGACATCATGATCCCGAACTATGACTCCGCGCAGGGGCGCGCGCTCGGCGACCGCGTCGCGGCGTACCTGCGCGACAATGCCGACCGCTACGACGTCAGCTACGTGATCTGGCAGCAGCAGATCTGGAACGTCCAGCGCGCCGACGAGGGCTGGCGCGACATGGAGGATCGCGGTTCGGACACCCAGAACCACCGCGACCACGTGCACCTGTCGGTGAACTGATCCGACGAGCGGTGACGGTCCCCGGCGGGTAGCCGGGGGCCGTCGCCGTCTCGGCGTCAGCTCCGGGTCAGCAGTGCGACCGGCAACCGCGCGAACAGCTCGGTCACGGCGACCTGCCCGGCGTGCTCGGCACCGGTCAGCTCGTCGCGCCACGTCCCGTCGGGCAGGGTCACCGCGGTCTCGCCCCAGCCCGTCTCGCCGAGGGAATAGGGAAGCCGGGTGACCAGGGTGATCGCCCCGCCCCGGTCGAAGCCCAGCAGATGCGGCGCCGCGGGACCGTTCGCGACCACCGGCCGGTAGCCGCTGAACAGCTCGGGCCGGTCGCGGCGCAGCCGCAGCGCCTGCCGGGTCACCCACAGCTTCGCCGCGCCCGAGTCGTCGACCGGCGGGGCGGCGTTCAGCCCCGCCAGCCGTGCGCGTCGGCGCTGGTAGTCCACCGGCCGCCGATTGTCGGGATCGACCAGCGAGTCGTCCCACAGTTCGGTGCCCTGATAGACGTCGGGTACGCCGGGCGCCGTGAGCTGGATCAGCTTCTGGGCCAGGGCATTGGACCAGCCGGGCTGTTCGACCAGTGTCTCGAGGCGGGCCAGCTCGTCGGCCAGGCCGGCGTTGTCGAACACCGCATCGACGGCGGCCAGCACACCGGCCTCGAAGTCGGCGTCGGGGTCGGTCCAGCTCGTGTGCACCGCGGCCTCGCGCATCGCCTTCTCGGCATAGGCCCGCAGCCGCTCGCGCGCCCCCGGATCGTCGCGGTCCGGCCCGAGCCCGATGATCACCTGGGCGAGCAGGTACCCCAGCGGGCGGTCGCTGATCCCGGTCGTGGTCAGGTACGCCTCGGCGAACCGCGTCCAGTGCTCGCCCAGCTCCGACAGCACCGCCAGCCGCGCGCGGACGTCCTCGCCGCGCTTCGTGTCATGCGTGGACAGGGCGGTCATCGCCTCGGGCCAGTCGCGCTGTCGGCGTACCTGTGCGGCGTGGAACGCGTCGGTCGGCAGGCCGAAGCGGCCGGCGTCGCCGCCGACCTCGTTCAGCGCGACGAATCGGGCGTACCGGTAGAACGCGGTGTCCTCGGTGCCCTTGGCCATCACCGCGCCGGTGAACTGCTGGAACCGCACGGCGAGCTCGTCGTCGGGATCGGTCAACCGGGCCAGCACCCGGTCGCGCAGCGGGTGGTCGATGGCACCGGCCGCCGCATCGAGCAGCTCGCGTCCGCGCGGCAGATAGGACCGGTACGCCTCGAACTCCACCGCCAGCATGATCAACAACCCCGTGAGCTGCCCCGGGTCGAACTCCGGGGCCAACCGGGTCATCCGGTTCAGCTCCGCGCGCAGCAACTCGCTCGCCGCGCGCCGCTTGCCCTCCCGGACGTGGGCGCGCGCGGACAGTTGATCATCAGTCAGCTCCCGGTAGACGCGGTCGAGCCCCGCGGCCGCCGAGGCGTCGACCAGGACGCCGGTGAACTCGTTCAGCGCGTCGTAGCCGGTGGTGCCGGCGACCGGCCAGGGCGGCAACTGCTCGCCGGGCTCGAGGATCTTCTCGGCCACCAGCCAGGCATCGGGCGCGAGCGCGGACAGCCGGCCGAAATAGTCCGCCGGGTCGGCCAGGCCGTCGGGGTGGTCGACCCGCAGCCCGCTGATCTCGGCGCGCCCGACCCAGCGGGCGACCCGTTCGTGGGTGGCGTCGAAGACCTCGGGGTCCTCCTGGCGTATCCCGGCCAACGAGGTGATCGTGAAGAAGCGTCGGTGTCGCAACTCGGCGTCGCCGCGCCGCCAGTTGATCAGTCGGTACGCCTGGCGTTCCAGCACCGCGCTGAGTGAGTCGCCCGGCTGCCAGGTCCCCGGCGCGAGCGGGAACCGGTGGTCGAAGTAGCGCACCTCGCCGCCGTCCTCGGTCGGGACCAGGCGCAGGTCGCCGGGGTCGGCATCGTCGCCCAGCACGGGCAGCAACAGTGGGCCGGCCGCCCAGTCGATGTCGTACCAGTCGGCATTCGGGGAGTCCTGGCCAAGGCGCAGCACGCTCCACCACGACGGGTTCTGCGCGGGATCGGCGACGCCGAGGTGGTTCGGCACGATGTCGACCACCAGGCCGAGGCCGGCACTGCGGGTCGCCTCGACCAGCGCCCGCCAGCCGGCCTCGCCGCCGCGCTCGGGATCGATCCGGGTCGGGTCGACCACGTCGTAGCCGTGGGTCGAGCCGGGGGTCGCCGCGAGCACGGGCGAGACGTAGACCGCGCCGACGCCCAGCTCGGCCAGGTACGGGACCGTCGCTGCCGCGTCGAACAGCGTGAAGTCGGCGTTCAGTTGCAGCCGATAGGTCGACGTGGGTGCGCGCACACGCCGACCCTAGTGCGGGCGGCCCGGCCGGGGGAGTGGCCCGCGATTCGGGGTCCGACGCGGGCTCAGCGGTAGTGGGTGAAGCTCGCGACGAGGATCAGCAGTTGGGCGACGATGCTGACGCCCAGCGCCACCGGCACGACGAAGTCGAATGGTGCGAGGAGCAGGAAGGCGGCCAGCGCGGCGCCGCCGCCGACGATCGCGATGCCGGAGCCGATCCGCAGCCAGAGCAGATTCGGGTCGCTCTTCGCATCGAGGGCCAGGCAGAGCAGGACCACGGTGGCCAGCGCCCCGACCAGCGCCACCGATGCCGCGATCGCCATCGGCAACTGGCCGGTCAGGTAGCCGATGATCGCGGTGCCGAGCCCGGCACAGGAGACGAATGCGCAGACGGTGCCGACGATCAGCGAGACCGAGGCGCGCGCGGGAGCGGCCCGGCGCGGGGCAGCGGCGGAAACGGGCTCGGCCGGGCTGCTCATGTCCTCAACGATAGCCCGCCGCCGGATTTGGCCTCGCGGGCGATGTCTGCCAGAATCTACGGGTTGCCTCGACAAGGTCGCCGGGGCGTGCCGTGCGCCGACGAGCTCCTCCGGGAGAGCGCTGCGCGGGGTACGCCGCACCGAGAGATCAACCGCACAGGGCGGAGCGGATCGCAAGATCCCGCCGGCCGGACACAATCAACGAGCAGGGATTTCCGTGCTTGTCGTGCGTCCAGGGCCTGCGACACGCCCGACCGCGGGGGTCGGAGCAACGCGGTCGGCACCGCGGTGCCCGGCCAACGTACAAGTGACTCGAGAACAGCGAGGCACTCGGACAACGAGCGCCGCGACGGATCGCCCCCGGGGGTGGTCGGCGGAGACACGTGCAGGGACGAGAAGAGGACGAACTGTGGCGGGACAGAAGATCCGCATCAGGCTGAAGGCCTATGACCACGAGGTCATCGACACCTCGGCGCGCAAGATCGTCGACACGGTCACGCGTACCGGTGCGACGGTCGCCGGGCCGGTGCCGCTGCCGACGGAGAAGAACGTGTACTGCGTGATCCGTTCGCCGCACAAGTACAAGGACAGCCGCGAGCACTTCGAGATGCGTACGCACAAGCGACTGATCGACATCATCGATCCCACCCCGAAGACGGTCGACTCGCTGATGCGCCTCGACCTGCCGGCGGGCGTGGACATCGAGATCAAGCTCTGAGGAACGACGCCAAGATGACGACTACCGAACGCAAGGTGAAGGGTCTGCTGGGCACCAAGCTCGGCATGACCCAGCTCTGGGACGAGAACAACCAGGTCGTGCCTGTGACCGTGATCCAGGCCGGGCCCTGTGTGGTCACCCAGGTCCGCACGCCGGAGAAGGACGGCTACTCCGCGGTCCAGCTCGGCTTCGGCACCGTGAAGCCCAAGCGCGTGAACAAGCCCGACGCCGGCCACTTCGGCGCCGCCGGCGTCACGCCGCGCAAGCACCTGGTCGAGCTGCGCACCACCGATGCCGCCGACTACGAGCCGGGCCAGGAACTGACCGCCGAGGTCTTCGAGCCGGCCGAGATCGTCGACGTGACCGGTGTCAGCCGCGGCAAGGGCACCGCCGGTGTCATGAAGCGGCACGGCTTCGCCGGCCTGCGCGCCTCGCACGGTGTGCACCGCAAGCACCGCTCGCCGGGCTCCATCGGCGGCTGCGCCACCCCGGGCCGGGTGTTCAAGGGCCTGCGAATGGCCGGCCGGATGGGCGTCGACCGCGTGACCGTGCAGAACCTGCAGGTGCACTCGGTCGATCCCGAGCGCGGCCTGATCCTGGTCAAGGGCGCGGTGCCCGGGGCCAAGGGTGGCCTCGTTGTCCTGCGCAGCGCCGCCAAGAAGGGAGACGTTGTGAACGGAGGTAGCGGGGCATGACCGCCAACATTGACGAGCGCGCCACCGAGACGGCGGGCACCCGGACCGACGTGAGCGTCGACATCGTCGACGTCGCGGGCAAGAAGTCCGGCACCGCCGAACTGCCGGGCGCGATCTTCGACACCCAGACCAACATCCCGCTGATCCACCAGGTCGTGGTGGCCCAGCTCGCCGCCGGTCGCCAGGGCACCCACGACACCAAGACCCGCGGCGAGGTCCGCGGCGGTGGCGCCAAGCCGTGGCGGCAGAAGGGCACCGGCCGCGCCCGCCAGGGTTCGCGCCGCGCCCCGCAGTGGACCGGCGGCGGTGTCGTGCACGGCCCGACCCCGCACGGCTACAGCCAGCGGACCCCGAAGAAGATGGTCGCCGCCGCCCTGCGCGGTGTGCTGTCCGACCGGGCCCGCGACGGCCGCATCCACGTCGTCTCCGGCCTGGCCGGGGAGACCCCGAACACCAAGGCCGCCGTGGCCGCCGTCCGCGCGGTCGCCGGTGCGGGCAAGGTGCTCGTGGTGCTGACCCGCGACGAGGACGTGGCGTACCTGTCGCTGCGCAACGTTGCCGACGTGCACCCGCTGGCCGTCGACCAACTGAACGCCTACGACGTGCTGGTCGGCGACTCGGTGGTCTTCACCGAGGGTGCGCTGGAGCAGTTCGTCGCCGGCCCGCAGACCGGCAAGGGCGCGAAGGCCACCGCTCGGGAGAGCGAGGCGAGCTCCGGCGCTGCCGGGGCCACCGTGGCCGACACCACGGCCGACGAGGCCGATGCGCCGTTCGGTGAGGGCTCCTACCGCGGTGAGAACCCGCCGGCCGGGTTCGACATCAAGGGCAACGAGGACTCGATGAAGTTCCACGCCCCCGACTCGCCGTGGTACGCCCGGACGATCGCCGAGGTCTGGTTCGCCAGCGCCGAGGCCGCCGAGCGCGCCGGATTCGTCAATGCGGTCGCTGCGACCGATGACTCGGAGGACGACAAGTGACTGACGCGCTGAAGATCCGCGACCACCGCGACATCCTGCTCGCGCCGGTCGTCAGCGAGAAGAGCTACGGGCTGATCGACGAGAACAGCTACACCTTCGTCGTCGCTCCCGATGCCAACAAGACCGAGATCAAGATCGCCGTCGAGAAGGTGTTCGGCGTGAAGGTCACCCGGGTCAACACCCAGAACCGCAAGGGCAAGGCCCGCCGGACCCGCTTCGGCACGGGCAAGCGCCCCGACACCAAGCGCGCGATCGTCACGGTCGCCGACGGTGAGCGGATCGACATCTTCGGCCAGGCCGGCGCCTGAGCCGGGGTAGAGAGACAGGACTGGAGACCTCATGGCCATTCGCAAGTACAAGCCGACAACCCCGGGCCGTCGCGGCTCGTCGGTTGCCGACTTCGCCGAGGTGACCCGCTCGACCCCGGAGAAGTCGCTGCTGGCACCGAAGAAGAAGTCCGGCGGACGCAACAACACCGGCCGGATCACCACCCGTCACATCGGCGGCGGTCACAAGCAGGCGTACCGCCTGATCGACTTCCGTCGCTGGGACAAGGACGGTGTGCCGGCCAAGGTCGCGCACATCGAGTACGACCCCAACCGGACCGCCCGGATCGCGCTGCTGCACTACGCCGACGGCGAGAAGCGCTACGTGATCGCGCCCGTCGGCCTGGCCCAGGGCTCGGTCGTGGAGGCCGGCGAGGGCGCCGACATCAAGCCCGGCAACAACCTGCCGCTGCGCAACATCCCGGTCGGCACCACGGTGCATGCCGTCGAGCTGCGCCCCGGTGGCGGCGCCAAGCTCGGCCGCAGCGCCGGCGCGGCGATCCAGCTCGTCGCCCGCGAGGGCAAGATGGCGACGCTGCGCATGCCGTCCGGTGAGATGCGGATGGTCGACGTACGCTGCCGCGCCACGGTGGGCGAGGTCGGCAACGCCGAGCAGTCCAACATCAACTGGGGCAAGGCCGGACGCAACCGCTGGAAGGGCAAGCGCCCGACCGTCCGCGGCGTCGTGATGAACCCGGTCGACCACCCGCACGGTGGCGGCGAGGGCAAGACGTCTGGTGGTCGCCACCCGGTGTCGCCGTGGGGCAAGCCCGAGGGCCGCACCCGCAACCCGAACAAGGCGAGCAACCGCCTGATCGTCCGCCGCCGCAAGACCGGCAAGAAGCGCTGAGCAGGAGTCACTGAGAGATGCCACGCAGCTTGAAGAAGGGCCCGTTCGTCGACGACCACCTGATGAAGAAGGTGGACGTGCAGAACGAGAAGGGCACCAAGAACGTGATCAAGACCTGGTCGCGCCGTTCGATGATCGTGCCGGACATGCTCGGGCACACCATCGCCGTGCACGACGGTCGCAAGCATGTCCCGGTCTTCGTGACCGAGGCCATGATCGGCCACAAGCTCGGGGAGTTCGCGCCCACGCGTACCTTCCGGGGCCACATCAAGGACGACCGCAAGTCGCGTCGCCGCTGATCGAGGAAGCAGAAGATGAGTACTGATACGCAAGCCCGGCCCAGCCGACGCGCTGCGCTGCTCGGAGATCGGCCGGGGAGCTTCGCCATCGCGCGGCACGTCCGGATGTCGCCGACGAAGGTACGCCGGGTCGCCGATGTGGTCCGCGGGATGGATGTCACCGAGGCCCTCGACGTGCTGAAGTTCGCGCCGCAGGCCGCGAGCGAACCCGTCTACAAGGTCGTCGCGAGCGCCGCCGCCAACGCGGCCGACACCGACGACCTGGCCGCCGACGACCTGTTCGTCTCCCAGGTGTTCGTGGACGAGGGCGTCACCCTGCGCCGGATCCGCCCGCGCGCCAAGGGCTCGGCGAGCCGGATCATGAAGCGCGGCAGCCACATCACCGTGGTGGTCGAGCCCAAGGAGGCGCGTACCGCGCAGGGCCGCAAGAAGACCGACAAGTCCACCGACGAGCAGAAGGAGGCCTGAGCATGGGTCAGAAGATCAACCCGAACGGCTTCCGCCTCGGTGTGACGACCGACCACACCACCCGCTGGTACGGCGACAAGAACTACTCCGAGAACGTCGCCGAGGACATCAAGGTCCGCGAGTGGCTGGCCAAGAACCTCGAGCGCGCGGGCATCTCCTCGGTGGAGATCGAGCGTCGCTCCGAGCGGCTGACGATCTTCCTCTACGCCGCCCGACCGGGCATCGTGATCGGCCGCAACGGCGCCGAGGCCGAGCGCGTCCGCGCCGAGCTGGAGAAGCTGACCGGCAAGCAGGTGCAGTTGAACATCCTCGAGGTGAAGAACCCCGAGATCGATGCCCAGCTCGTCGCCCAGGGCGTTGCCGAGCAGCTCGCCGCCCGGGTGGCGTTCCGCCGCGCGATGCGCAAGGCGCAGCAGACCGCGATGCGGGCCGGCGCCAAGGGCATCCGGATCAAGTGCTCCGGCCGCCTCGGCGGTGCCGAGATGAGCCGCTCGGAGTTCTACCGCGAGGGCCAGGTGCCGCTGCACACGCTGCGCGCCGACATCGACTACGGCTTCTTCGAGGCCCGTACGCCGTTCGGCCGGATCGGTGTGAAGGTGTGGATCTACAAGGGCGACGTGTCGGGCTCGCGTACCGAGCGCGCCGCTCAGAAGGCCGCCCGGCAGAACGCCCAGGGCCGCCAGCGCCCGGGACGCGGCCGCCGCGGCGACCGCCCCGACCGCGGTGACCGTCCGGAGCGCGGTGGCGCCCGCCGGCGCGAGGGCGCTGCCCCGCGCGGCGACGCGCAGCGCACCGAGTCGGCGCCCGCCGAGAACGCCGGCGCGCAGGCTGCGCCGGCTGAGAACACAGGAGCGTGAGGACATGCTGGTTCCCCGCAAGGTGAAGTTCCGCAAGCAGCACCACCCCAAGCGCCGCGGCATGGCCAAGGGCGGCACCGAGCTGGCGTTCGGCGACTATGGCATCCAGGCCCTCGAGCCCGCCTATGTCACCAACCGGCAGATCGAGTCCGCGCGTATCGCGATGACCCGGCACATCAAGCGTGGCGGCAAGGTCTGGATCAACATCTACCCCGACCGCCCGCTGACCAAGAAGCCGGCCGAGACCCGGATGGGGTCGGGCAAGGGCTCGCCCGAGTGGTGGGTCGCCAATGTCAAGCCCGGACGGGTGATGTTCGAGCTGTCCGGTGTGGACGAGTCCGTGGCCCGCGAGGCCATGCGGCTCGCGATCCACAAGCTGCCGATGAAGGCGCGCTTCGTGACGCGCGAGGGAGGTGACGCCTGATGGCGAAGTCGCTTGTTGCCGCGGACCTGCGCGGCCTGAACCGGGATGCCCTGAACGACAAGGTGTCCGAGCTGAAGGAGGAGCTGTTCACGCTCCGCTTTGCCGCCGCGACCGGTCAGCTCGAGTCGCACGGCCGGCTGCGCGCCGTCCGCAAGGACATCGCGCGGATCTACACGGTCCTCCAGGAGCGCAACCTCGGCATCGTCGCCGAGCCCGCCGAGTCCGAGACCACGACCACCGAGAAGGCATGATCATGAGCGAAGCGACGACCGAGCAGAGCGAGGGGACCGCGCCGGAGCGCACCGCGCGCAAGGTGCGTACCGGCTATGTGGTCAGCGACAAGATGGACAAGACCATCGTGGTCGCCGTCGAGGACCGCAAGAAGCACGCCCTTTACGGCAAGGTGCTGCGGCAGACCGTCCGGCTCAAGGCCCACGACGAGAACAACGACGCCGGCCTCGGCGACCGGGTGCGGATCGTCGAGACCCGCCCGCTGAGCAAGTCCAAGCGCTGGCGCCTGTTGGACATCCGCGAGAAGGCCAAGTGATCGAAGCCCGCACCGGTTGACCGACGTACGCGCAGGGCCCGCCTCCCGATCGGAGGCGGGCCTTTCGCGTACCCGCCGATGATCATCGGCGCGACCGGCCTGCGTACCCGGAGCGGGCCAATAGGCTTAGCGGGTCGAGCTGTGCGTGAGGGACGAACCCATGAGGAGGGGATGTGCGGCACTCGTGGCGTTGGGTCGTAGCGGGCGGGCTGAGCGTGCTCGGGTTTGTCGGCTGCGGGTCGCCGCCCGGCGCCCCGACGCAGGCGAGCGACCCGCCCGCGGCGACCGGGCCTTCGGCGGGGTCGCCGAGCGGTTCGTCGGCCGGTTCATCGAGCCCGGCGCCCACACCGAGCCCGACGCCGAGCGCCGACCCGACAAAGCTCAAGCCGGGCGCGAATCACAACAACGCCGCCTCGGCGTACGTCTACTCGGCGAAGGA
This sequence comes from Naumannella huperziae, assembly GCF_054073625.1. Lineage (NCBI taxonomy): Bacteria > Bacillati > Actinomycetota > Actinomycetes > Propionibacteriales > Propionibacteriaceae > Naumannella > Naumannella huperziae. Next base: position 1,228,578 of record NZ_JBSXPH010000001.1, read on the forward strand.
CGTCAACCGCTGGCTGGTCGAGGGCGAGAAGGCGGCGGGCTATCCCAGGAACAAGATCGCGTTCCTGACCTTCGACGACGGGCCGACGAACAGCTCGACGCCGCGGGTGCTGGACATCTTGAAGAAGGAGAAGGTCCCGGCGACCTTCTTCTACATCGCCGGCCCGAAGGCCCTCGGCAAGGCCGACAAGTCGCTGGTCAGGCGCACCATCGCCGAGGGGCACGCGATCGACATCCACAGCTACTCCCACGACTACAGCGAGCTGTACCCCGGCGGGCGTGGGAACGCCAAGCAGGTGGTGGCGGACAACGAGAAGGCGTTGGCGGCGATACGCAAGGTGCTCGGCCCCGACTATGCGGTGCACGGCTATCGGTACCCGGGCGGGCACCAGTCGTGGAAGGGCCTGGACGAGGCCGACGCGGCGATGGCCAAGAAGGATCGCTACTGGATCGAGTGGAACGCCCTCGACGGGGACGGCGACGCGGAGGCGCCGGCATCGTCGGAGGCGGCCGCCGAGCTGGTGTCGTCCACCCTTGCCGAGTCCGGCAACCCGGGCGTGGCCGTCGTCTTGCTGCACGACTACAAGGACAACGACCTGACCATCGGTGCGCTGCCCACGATCATCGAGGACCTGCGCTCCGACGGCTACGAGTTCGGCGTCATCGACTGACCGACGTCCGTGGGCCCGGGCCGGGGCCGGTCCGGGAGGAACCCGGCGTTTCGATCAATGCGTCCGGATGGCGGGTCAACCATCGGCACCCGGCCCGGGACAACGCTGGTGGCATGGGTGATCGACGTGCGCTCGCGGCGCTGTTCCTCGGCAGTTTCTCGCTGGTCTGTTCGGAGTTCCTGCCGCCCGGCCTGCTGACGGCGATGGCGGGCGACCTCGACACCAGCGAGGGCGTCCTCGGGCTGTCGGTCAGCGCCACCGCACTGACGGCGCTGGTCTCGGCGATCGGCCTCGGCTCGTTGCTGCCGCGGCTGGACCGGCGGCGGCTGCTGGTCGGCCTGGCCGCGCTTGCCGCGGTCTCCGACACGATCGTCGCGATCGCGCCGAATGTCGTGGTGCTGATCGGTGCCCGGCTGCTGCTCGGCGTCGCGGTGGGTGGCTTCTGGTCGCTGGCGCTGGTGGTGGTCAGCCGCATCGTCGCCGCCGATCGGATCGGCCGCGGAATGCTGGTGGTGAATGCGGGGACGATGGTCGCCACCGTGGCCGGCGTACCGCTCGGCGTGCTGGTCGGCGGCGCGCTCGGCTGGCGGGCGACCTTCGGGCTGGCGGCCGCGCTGTGCGCGCTCGCCGCGGTCGTGCTGGCGCTGGCGCTGCCGGCCGTCGCCCCGGCACCCGGCACGGGATGGGCGGCGCTGCGGCGCGTGTTCGGCGTACCGGGTCTGGCCGTCGGCCTGCTCGGGATCGTGGCGTCGGTGGGCGCGCACTTCGCCGGCTACACCTACCTGCGGCCGGCGATCGCGCTGGCCGCCGATCCGTCGGAGGCGTTCGCCGCCGGGGTGCTGACGGCCTTCGGCATCGGTGCGCTGATCGGCAACGTCGTGATCGGCTGGATCACCGATCGCTGGCTACGGGTGATCGTGGCCGTGGTGCCGCTGACCATCGCGTCCGCTCTGGTCGCGCTGGCGCTGCTGCGCGGCCAGGCGGTCGCGGTGCTCGTTGCCGTCGTCTGGGGCGTCGCCTTCGGCAGCGTGATCAACGTGATCTCGGCCTGGGTGACGAGGCTCGCCCCCGACCGGGTCGAGCCGGCCAATGCCGCCGCCACGGGCTCCTTCCAGCTCGCCATCGTGGCGGGGTCGGCGCTCGGCGGCCTCGGCGTCGACACGATCGGGCCGGTCGGCAGCTACCTGATCGCCGCGGCGGCCGGCGTGCTCGGCGCCGTGCTGCTCGTGGTCTCGCTCGCCGCGGCCCGGGCGACCGAGCCGGCGCCGGCCCGCTGAGCCTCGCGCCAGCGCTGCGGCGTGGTGCCGCGGTGCCGGTCGAACGCCCGCCCGAACGCGGCCGTCGAGCCGTAGCCGACCTCGCGGGCGACCTGCCCGATCGTCAGCTCCTCGCGCCGCAGCAGCGACTCCGCCCAGCGCATCCGGACCTCCGCGAGATAACGCAACGGCGGTACGCCGACGGCGGCGCGGAAGCGCTCGGCGAAGCCGGACCGCGAGCTGAGCGCCACCCGGGCCAGCGCTGCGACGGTCCACTCCGCGCCCGGCGTCTCGTGCAGCGCCGCCAACGCCCGCGCGATGCCGGGATCGCTCAGCCGGAGCAGCCAGCGATCCGGCGCGCAGCCGCGCTCGCGCCAGGCCCGCAGCAGCATCGAGCACAGCAGCGTGGTGGCCCGGTCGCAGACCGGATTGGCGGGCCGCTCGGCCACATTGGTCACGATGTCGGCCAGCAGGTCGACGGCCAGTGGCTCGTCGCGGGCCAGGTCGGTCAGCACGATCCGGTCCGGCAGTTGGCCGGCGGCGGCGGGGGTGTGGTCGGCACCGAGCCGGGCCAGGCGCAGGTCGGTCGGGGCCAGGGCGTGGACCTCGTGGCGTACCCCCGTCGGCGTGAAGAGCAGATCGCCCGCCGCGAGATCGGTGCGGGACCCGGCGGTGCCGCGTACCCGGACCAGGCCCGCGCGTACCTGCAGCACACCGGGCTCACGCAACTCCAGCCACGATCCCGCGCCGAGCTGATGGTCCTCGCCCGCGACGAATGTCCAGTCCAGGCCCAGCAGCAACCGGTCGAAGGCGTCGTCTCCCATGGTTCTCCCTCTGCTCGCCACCGCTAGCCTAGGCCGCCCGCCCGCGCCGGCGGGTGCGTCTCGGGCCCCCGCCGGCCGAGCGTCCGGCCGCGATTTCGTCCCGGCCGCCGCGGTGGGTTACGCTGTACCGGTTGCGCAGGACTGTGCCCGTGGAATCTCACGCCGACGGGGACCTTTTCTGGGCAGCGCACCACATCGTCCGTTCCACCAGGCCTGCCAGGGCCGCGTCGTCTGCGCGCGTTCGGTGGGAACCGGTGAGACAACCAGGAGACACAACACATGATCCAGCAGGAGTCGCGACTGAAGGTCGCCGACAACACGGGTGCCAAGGAGATTCTCTGCATCCGCGTTCTCGGTGGCTCGGGTCGCCGCTACGCCGGCGTCGGTGACACCATCGTGGCCACCGTCAAGGACGCGATCCCCGGCGGCAACGTGAAGCGCGGCGAGGTCGTCAAGGCCGTCATCGTGCGCACCGTCAAGGAGCGTCGCCGCGCCGACGGTTCCTACATCAAGTTCGACGAGAACGCGGCCGTCATTCTGAACAACAACGGCGAGCCGCGCGGTACGCGCATCTTCGGCCCCGTCGGCCGGGAGCTGCGCGAGAAGCGCTTCATGCGCATCGTCTCGCTCGCCCCGGAAGTCATCTGAAAGCGTTTGGTGGTCTGAGATGAACAGCCTGCATGTGAAGAAGGGCGACCGCGTCAAGGTGGTCGCCGGCAAGGACAAGGGCCTGGTCGGCGAGATCATCGCCGTCTACCCCGAGGCCAACAAGGTCACCGTCCAGGGCGTGAATGTCGTCAAGCGGCACGTCCGCGAGACCGCGACCCCGCAGGGCAAGAAGGTCGAGGGCGGGATCATCAGCTCCGAGGCCCCGATCCACGCCTCCAATGTCCAGTTGGTGGTGAAGGTCGACGGCGAGGAGGTCGTCACCCGGATCGGCCACGAGCGCCGCGAGGTCACCAAGCGTCGCCCCGACGGCACCGAGTACCCGGCCTTCCGCAGCGTCCGGATCGCGAAGAAGACCGGAGAGGAAATCTGATGAGCGCAGATGTCACCGAGCGCACGCTGCCGCGACTGAAGGAGCGCTACCGCTCCGAGGTCGTGCCGGCGCTGCAGAACGAGTTCAATTATCCCAACGTGATGCAGGTCCCCGGCCTGGTCAAGATCATCGTCAACATGGGCGTCGGCGAGGCGGCCCGGGATTCCAAGATCATCGACGGCGCGATCCGCGACCTGACGACGATCACCGGGCAGAAGCCGCAGGTCACCAAGGCCCGCAAGTCGATCGCCCAGTTCAAGCTGCGTGAGGGGCAGCCGATCGGCGCCCACGTCACCATGCGCGGCAACCGGATGTGGGAATTCGCCGACCGGCTGCTCAGCCTGGCGCTGCCCCGGATCCGCGACTTCCGTGGTCTGAACTCCCACCAGTTCGACGGCCAGGGCAACTACACCTTCGGTCTCACGGAGCAGGTCATGTTCCACGAGATCGATCCCGACAAGATCGACCGGGCGCGGGGGATGGACATCACCTTCGTCACCTCGGCGACCAATGATGACGAAGGCCGGGCCCTGCTGAAGAACCTGGGCTTCCCCTTCAACGACAACCCGAAGCCGGCCAAGGCCCGCCGCGGCCCGGCCTACGCACGACGGAAGTGATCAACTGATGGCGAAGACCGCACTCAAGGTCAAGCAGTCCCGCAAGCCGAAGTTCGGTGTCCGGGGCTACACCCGGTGCAACCGCTGTGGCCGACCCAAGGCCGTGTTCCGCAAGTTCGGCCTGTGCCGGATCTGCCTGCGCGACCTGGCCCACCGCGGCGAGCTGCCCGGCGTCACCAAGTCCTCGTGGTGACCACCACCCTCTGAACCGAACGGGGAAGGTCCCGGGCCGGATCGCCGAGCCGCGGGAAACCATTCCGAGAAAGAAGCAACTCAGCCATGACCATGACTGACCCGATCGCAGACATGCTGACCCGTCTGCGCAACGCCAACCAGGCGTACCACGACTCCACCACGATGCCGCACTCCAAGATCAAGGTCGGCATCGCCGAGATCCTGCGCCAGGAGGGCTACATCGACTCCTACGAGGTGCGCGAGCCCGCCGAGGGCGAGGTCGGCAAGTCGCTCGACATCACCTTGAAGTACGGGCAGAACCGCGAGCGCTCGATCGCCGGCGTGCGCCGGATCAGCAAGCCCGGCCTGCGGGTGTACGCCAAGAGCAACGAGCTGCCGAAGGTCCTCGGTGGCCTCGGCATCGCGATCATCTCGACGTCCCACGGTCTGCTGACCGACCGGGATGCGACGACCAAGAACGTGGGCGGGGAGATCCTCGCCTACGTGTGGTGAACCGGACGGAAAGGTAGGAGACAGAACATGTCGCGTATTGGCAAGCTCCCGATCACCGTCCCGTCCGGGGTCGAGGTCAAGATCGACGGCCGGCACGTGGAGGTGAAGGGCCCGAAGGGCACCCTGAGCCACACCATCGCCGAGCCGATCACCGTCGAGCGTTCCGACAACGGCGAGATCGCCGTCAGCCGCCCCGACGACGAGCGAGTCAGCAAGTCGCTGCACGGGCTCACCCGGACCCTGGTGGCCAACATGGTCGCCGGTGTCACCGAGGGCTATGAGAAGAAGCTCGAGATCGTCGGCGTCGGCTACCGCGTGATCTCCAAGGGCCCGGCCGAGCTGGAGTTCAACCTCGGCTTCAGCCACCCGGTCAACGTGAAGGCGCCCGAGGGCATCACCTTCGCGGTGGAGAACCCGACCAAGTTCAGCGTCCAGGGCATCGACAAGCAGGCCGTCGGTGAGGTCGCCGCGAACATCCGCAAGATCCGCAAGCCGGAGCCCTACAAGGGCAAGGGCGTGCGGTACGCCGGCGAGCACGTGCGCCGCAAGGTTGGAAAGGCTGGTAAGTGACGATGGGTATCTCGCTCTCCGCGGGCAAGCACACCGCATCGACCACCGCATCCCGCCGGCGGCGCCAGGTGCGCGGCCGGAAGCGGATCTTCGGCTCGCCGGATCGCCCGCGCCTGGTGGTCACCCGCTCCGCGCGCCACATCCTGGTCCAGGTGGTCGACGATGTCGCCGGCGTCACGCTGGCCTCGGCGTCGACCATGGAGGCCGACCTGCGCGGCACCGACGGCGACAAGTCCGCCAAGGCCAAGCGCGTCGGCGAGCTGGTTGCCGAGCGGGCGAAGGCCAAGGGTGTCGGGGCGGTCGTCTTCGACCGCGCCGGCAACAAGTACCACGGGCGGCTCGCCGCGCTCGCCGATGGCGCGCGCTCCGGCGGCCTGGACTTCTGAAACGACGAGAGGAACTACAGCGATGAGTGGAACCCAGCGCGGCGGCGGCCGCGGGGGCGAGCGTCGCGGCCGGGACGATCGTCGTGGCCGGGACGCCGAGAAGAGCAATTTTGTCGAGCGCGTGGTAGCGATCAACCGGGTTGCCAAGGTGGTCAAGGGCGGTCGCCGGTTCAGCTTCACCGCGCTGGTCGTGGTCGGTGACGGCGACGGCATGGTCGGCGTCGGCTACGGCAAGGCCAAGGAGGTGCCGGCGGCGATCGCCAAGGGTGTCGAGGAGGCGAAGAAGAACTTCTTCCGTGTCCCGCGCATCCAGGGCACCGTCCCGCACCCGGTGCAGGGCGAGAAGGCCGCCGGCGTGGTGCTGCTGCGCCCGGCGTCGCCCGGTACCGGTGTGATCGCCGGCGGCGCGGTCCGCGCGGTGCTCGAGTGCGCCGGCATCCACGACGTGCTGGCGAAGTCGCTCGGCTCGCCGAACGCGATCAACGTGGTGCACGCCACGGTCGCGGCCCTGCAGATGCTGGAGGAGCCGGAGCAGGTCGCGGCCCGCCGCGGCAAGCCGGTCGAGGACGTCGCCCCGGCGGCGCTGCTGAAGGCCGCGCGCGAGAAGCAGGAGGTCGGATCCTGATGGCACGGCTGAAGGTCACCCAGATCAAGTCCGGCATCGGCAGCAAGCAGAACCAGCGCGAGACCCTGCGCAGCATCGGTCTGAAGCGGATCGGCGACGTCGCCGTCAAGGAGGATCGTCCCGAGATCCGAGGAATGCTCGACTCGGTCACGCACCTGGTCAGCGTCGAGGAGGTTGACTGACATGGCACTGAAGGTCCATCACCTTCGCCCCGCCCCGGGCGCCAAGACCGCGAAGACCCGCGTGGGTCGCGGTGAGGGCTCCAAGGGCAAGACCGCCGGCCGTGGCACCAAGGGCACCGGCGCGCGGAAGAACACCCCCGAGAACTTCGAGGGCGGCCAGATGCCGATGCACATGCGGGTGCCGAAGCTGCGCGGCTTCACCAACCCGTTCCGCACCGAGTACCAGGTCGTCAACGTGGCCCGCATCGCGGACCTGTTCCCCGACGGCGGCGAGGTCGGCGTGGCCGATCTGGTGGCCAAGGGCGCGGTCCGCGACGGCGAGCTCGTGAAGGTCCTCGGCAACGGCGAGATCTCCGTCGCCGTACAGGTCAGCGCGCATGCGTTCTCCGGCTCGGCCAAGGCCAAGATCGAGGCCGCCGGAGGCTCGGCGACGCAGCTCTGAGGCGTACCCGTCCGGTCGACGAGGCCCGCTCCCATCTGAGGGGGCGGGCCTCGTCGCGTACCGACTGACGATCAACCCTGCTCGCCCGGGCCGGCGCGCCGCTGTCGCAGCAGCGCCCGGCCGAGCTGCTCGAGCATGGCAATCGCGTCGGCGACCTGGTCCGGATCGGGGTCGCCCATCGCCTCGGTCAGTGCGGCGGCGATGGACGTGGCACGGACCTCGGCGACCCGCTTCGAGATCGTCTGCGCCGGGCTGATCAGAATGCGTCGCCCGTCGGCGGGATCGGGGCTCGCGTCGATCGCTCCCGCGGTCCTGAGGCGCGTGATCGCGCCGGACACCCGGCTCTGCGGCAGCCCGGTGCGGGCAACGATCTCGCTCGCGCTGGTCCCCGGGTGGTCGGCGATGTCGCTCGCCACGATCAATCCCACCCGGACGTCGCCGGTACGCCCATCGGCGGGCAGCGACTCCTCGGCCACCCTCATCAGCACCCGGCCGAGGAGAAACAGATCGACTCCGTTCATGGCACCCACGATACCAATCTCGATCTAGCTGGATGCATCTGTTTGGATATATATTCTTCGCATGCCCACGCTGACCACGCCAGAAGCCACCCTCCACTACCAGCTCACCGGAACCGGCCCGCTGTTGGCCATCAGCCAGAGCGGGGAGGGCGATGCTGACCGCAGCGCGGATCTGATCCCGCATCTCGCCGGGCGCTACCGCGTCCTCACCTACGACCGCCGGGGACTCTCCCGCAGCTCGGGCCGCGCGGGTACGCCCCCGGCATCGATCGCCGATCACGCGAGCGACCTGCATCACCTGCTCGCCGCGGCAACCGACCGCCCGGCGATCCTGCTCGGTTGCAGCCTCGGCGCGGTGATCGGGCTACACCTGGCGGTCGCCCATCCAGGCCAACTGGCGACCCTGATCGCCCACGAGCCGATCGCGCCCTGGCTGCTGCCCGACGACGAGGCGAAACGCCACCGTGCCGAGCTTGCGGAGATCCGCCACCGCTACGAGTCGGACGGGCTCGGCGCGGCCATCACCTACCTCGCGGACACGCTCGGCATCCGGCCGGCTGCCGCCGAGGGCGAGCCGGGGCGGACCGATTTCCCGATGGATGAGAACCGGATCCGCAACTTCGACCATTTCCTCCGCCACGATGTCGCCGCAGCGATCGCCGACGACCTCGATGCCGGATCGCTGGCAGATTCCGGCACTCGCATCCTTCCCGCGGTCGGACAGGCCACCCCGCGAACCGTCCATGACTACCGGTGCGCACTGGCGCTGAGCGCAGTCGTCAACCGCCCGGTGTCGACGTTCCCCGGTGGGCACAACGGAAATCTCACCCATCCGGCGCGGTACGCCCGCGAGGTGCTCAGGGTCCTCGACCTGCAGTAGCGGCCGCCGGCCAGGTCAGCGGGGGAGTTCGACCACGGCCTGGACGGGGAAGTGGTCGGATGGGAAGCGCCCGCCCGGCCGGTAGGGGTTGATGGCCGCGGTGTGGACCCGCACCCCGGGGCTCGCCAGCACCCAGTCGATGCGGGTGCCCTCGGCCACCGGCGCGCGATAGCCGTTGAAGGTGTTCCACTCCTCGGTGAGGCGCTCGTCGGCGGCGGTCCAGGTGTCGGCCAGCCGCCCGTCGCTGACCAGGATCCGGTACGCCTCGGAGTCGAGGGCGGGCACATTGAAGTCACCCGTCACCAACACGGGAAGGTCGGCGAACTGATTGCGGACCAGCGCGTCGATAGTGGCTGCGCTCCTGACCCGCGCCGGCTCGGACTGATGATCGAAATGGGTGTTGATCATCACGAATTCCGTGCCCGTCCGACGATCGGTGAACCGGGCCCAGACGACGATCCGGGTGACCCGGTTGCCCCAGTCGGCCGAGCCGATCAGCAGCGGAGTGTCCGACAGCCAGAACTGGTCCCATTCGAGCAGGTCGAAGCGGTCACCTGCGTAGTAGATCGCCGAGTACTCACCGCGGCTGCCGCCGGCCCGCCCGTAACCGATCGTCCGGTGATCGGGCAGCGCCCGTTCGATCGCGCGAAGCTGGTGGAACAGGCCCTCCTGGATGCCGAGCAGGGCCGGCCGCTCGGTCCGCAGCAGGTCGACCAGCAGCGGCTCGCGCTCGGGCCAGTGATCATCCTGCCCGGGCGTGGTCCGCCCGGTGTCGTAGCGGATGTTGTACGTCATCAGGTGGATCCGGGGCGGTCGCACGGCCTTGCCGATCAGCGGCCGGCCGCCCCGGGCGTGTGCCCGTGTGGTCGGTGCGTTCAGCGCGGCCGCGCCGGCGGCGATGCCGGCGCCGATCAGGACACCGCGACGATTGATGGGGGGCACGTCTGTCTCCTTGGGCTGGGGGCCGTCGGGCTGGGGTTTCCCTCAACCTAGGTACGCCACGATGCCGCCGGGTGGCCGCTCGGTGAACCCGGCGTGACCGGTTGGTGGCCCGGTCGGCGCGATCGGGTTGACTGGGTCCATGTCGGAACTGCGCAAGAGCCTGGGCCTGCCGACCCTGATCGCGCTGGGCGTCGCCGGAGTGGTCGGTTCGAGCTGGATCTACACCTCGTCGGTGTTCTTCGACAGCTATGGCGCGGGCGGGATGATCCTCGGGCTGATCGGCGGTGCGGTGCTCGCCGCCTGCATCGCGCTGGCGTACGGTCGGCTGACCGCGACGATCCCGCGCGCCGGCGGCGAGGTGGTGTGGACCTATACCGCGCTCGGCCGTCCGTTCGGATTCGCCACCGGCTGGCTGCACATCGGGGCCTACATCGCCTCGCTCGCGTTCTATGTCACGGCCTTCGGAACCGTGCTCGCCAAGGCCTTCCCCGGCCTGCAGTCGATCCCGCTCTGGACGATCAACGACGAGCCGGTGCACCTGCCGGTACTGGCGCTCGGCATCGTGCTGACCGCGGTGATCTTCGGCCTGAACTGGCGCGGGGTGCAGCTCGGCGGGCAGGTCCAGGTGGTTCTGTTCGCCGCGATGCTGGCGATCGGGCTGGCGCTCGCCGTGACCGGATTCGCGACCGGTACGCCGGACAACCTGTTCCCGGCCTGGCGCGCCGACCAGGATCCCCTCGGTAGCACGGTACGCATGGTGGTTCCGGGGATCACCTATCTGGCGGGCTTCTCGCTCGTCGCGGTCATGGCGGAGGAGGCGCGGGTGGCGCCGCGGTTGATCGGTCGTGCCGTCGTGATCACGGTCGTGGGAGCGGTGGCCTTCTATGTCGTCGTGCTGGCGGCCACGGCCTGGGTGTCACCGTGGGAGCAGACGGCGGCGGGGAAACTCGGCACCATCACCGCGTTCACCGACGCGGGATTTCCTGCCCTGGGCTGGGCGGCGCTCGGCATCGCGGTGCTGGGGCTGCTGACCAGCTTCATCGGGCTCTTCGTGGCGAGCACCCGAATCGTGCTGGCGCTGGCGCGCGCCGAGCTGCTGCCCCCGGCGCTCGGCCGGATCGATGCGCGCTCCGGCGTACCCCGCAATGCGTGTGTCTTCATCGCCGTGGTGACCGTCGTCCTCGGCCTGCTCGGGCCCGGGGCGATCACCTGGTTCCTCGACGCCGGTGGTGTGTTCCTCGGGTTGGTCTGGGTGCTCGTCGTCGCCGCGTACCTGATCCTGCCCCGGCGGTTTTCGAACCTGCGGCGGCCGGCATCGGCGCTCGGCCTGCTCCCCGTGGTCGGGGCGATCGGTGCCCTCGCGGTGATCGGGTTCGCCCTATGGCCCGGCACCGACCTGTCGCTGGTCTGGCCGGCCGAGCACCTCACGCTGCTGGGCTGGGTGGTCCTCGGTGCGGTGCTGTTCGCGATCACCCGGCCCCGCCGGCCGGCCGAGGAACTGCAACGCCGACTGCTCGGCGAACACGCCGGGACCGTCCTCGGCGAGGGGCGGCCACGAGACGACCCCTCATCCGGTTGATCAACGCAACATTCACGAGGTCGTCACTCCCGGGCCATCCGGGCGTCGCCGTCGACCGATGGGCTACCCCTCATGATCCGTCGCCTCGCTCTGGCCGCCGCCGCGGCCGCCCTCGCCGCCGGCACAGCGGTCGTCCCGCAGTTCGCCGGCCGCGCCGCCGCAGCCCCCGAACCGACGCAGCCGGCCCTGACCGGGCGGGCCACGATCGGCTCGGACTACCTGGCCGAGGGCCCGCGCTCGGGGGCGGAGGTCTCCTCCGACGACACGGGCGTCAGTGGGCCGTTCGACGGTCAGCCGATCCCCGGCTTCTCCGCGATCGTCGACAACGGCGACGGCACGTTCTGGGGGATGCCGGACAACGGCTTCGGTGCCAAGGACAACTCGGCGGACTTCCTGCTCCGCCTCTACCTGATCCGGCCCGACTTCACCACGGGTGAGACCGAGATCATCCGGTTCATCACATTGTCCGACCCGGATCGCGTGCTGGACTTCGAGATCACCAACCCCGACGGCGAGCGGGCGCTGACCGGCGCCGACTTCGACATCGAGTCGGTCCAGCGCCAGGGCGACGGCAGCTTCTGGATCGGCGAGGAGTTCGGGCCGTTCCTGCTGCACGTCGACGCCGACGGCAAGGTGCTGCAGGACCCCGTGCCGCTGCCGGGCGTCGCCTCGCCGCAGAACCCGCTCCTCGACGGCGAGCCCAACCTCCCGCCCAGCGGGGGCTTCGAGGCGATGTTCGCCCGGGGCGGGTTCCTGTACCCGATCCTGGAGAAGGCCACGACCGGCCAGGACTCCCGGTCGCGGACGATCTTCGAGTTCGATCCCACCAGCGGTGAGTACACCGACAACACCTGGACCTACCGCACCGACCGCGCCGACGACTTCGTCGCGGACGCCTATGTCGGCGCCGACGGGATCCCGGTCATCCTGGAGCGCGACAACTTCGACGGCGCGGCTGCCGTGGTCAAGCGGCTGTACGCGCTGCCCGGCTTCGCATCGGCCGCCGCCGACGACACCTTGTCCAAGGAGCTGCGCTTCGACCTGCTGAAGATCGACAACCCCGACAAGATCGGCGCGGGCGACGGCTGGGGGACCGGCGACCCGTTCGCGTTCGGCTTCGTCTCTGTCGAGGTGGCGATCGAGCTGTCCAACGGTCAGGTGCTGATCGCCAACGACAACAACTTCCCCTTCGACGACGCGCGCCGGCCGGGCCGCCCCGACGATGTCGAGCTGATCACGATCGCCGCCGAGCCCGTCACCGCGCAGGCCAACCCGAACAAGGTGATCGCCCACCGCGGCGCCAGCGGCTACCGCCCGGAGCACACCCTGGCCGCCTACGAGCTGGCGATCCAGCAGTGCGCCGACGCCATCGAGCCCGACCTGGTCTCGACCGCCGACGGCGTCCTGGTCGACCGGCACGAGAACGAGATCTCGGGCACCACCGATGTCGCCGACCGCCCCGAGTTCGCCGACCGCAAGGCCACCAAGACGATCGACGGCGCCGAGGTGACCGGCTGGTTCACCGAGGACTTCACCCTGGCCGAGCTGCGCACCCTGCGGGCGAAGGAGCGGCTGCCGGAGCTGCGGCCGGGCAGCGCGGAGTTCGACGGGCTGTATGAGGTGCCGACCTTCGACGAGGTGATCGAGTTCGCCCAGAACTCGCGTACCTGCACCGGGAAGCCGGTCGAGATCGTCCCCGAGATCAAGCACGGCAGCTACTTCGACTCGATCGGCCTCTCCCAGGAGGAGAAGGTGGTCGAGGATCTCACCGAGCACGGGCTCGCCGACGCGGCCGACCTGGTCACGATCCAGAGCTTCGAGGTGGGCAACCTGGTCGAGCTGAACGGTCTGGTCGACGTCGAACTAGCCCAGTTGATCAACTGCTCGGGAGCACCGGCCGATCAGCCGGAGCGCCCCTACACCGAGCTGGTCACCCCCGAGGGGCTGGCCGAGATCGCCGGCTACGCCGACCAGATCGGGCTGTGCAAGGACGTGATGATTCCGCGGGACGAGGCGGGCAGGTTGCTCAGCCCCAGCCCGGTGATCGCCGATGCCGAGGCCGCCGGCCTGGAGACGGTCGGGTGGACCTTCCGCGCCGAGAACCAGTTCCTGCCCGCCCAGTTCCGCTCGAGTGACAACCCGGCCGAGGCCGGCGACCTGGCCGGCGAGATCTGCGCCTTCGTGGGCGCCGGTCTGGATGTCGTGTTCTCCGACCAGCCAGACCTCGCGGTCGCGGCCGTCGGCGACTGTGCGCCGGACGGTCCCTCGGCCAGCCCGAGCGGCGACCCGTCGGCCAGCCCGAGCGGCGACCCGTCGGCCAGCCCGAGCGACGAGCCCTCGACCAGCCCGACCAGCCCGGCCAGCCCGACCGGTGCTGCCACGACGGGTCCGAGCGAGGACCCCGGCGCTCCCGCACCGGGCGGCGGCCAGCCGCTGGCCGACACCGGTGCGCTGTTGCCGGTCGGCGTCCTGGCCGGTGCGGTGGTGGCGCTCGGCGCGGGCGCGGCCCTGATCGGGCGGCGACGCGGCTGACCGCAGGCCGCGTTGACACGGGTGCGCGGTGCTCCTAGGTTCCATCCGATCATCGACCAGGAGGCCCGCTCGTGCCCGCAGGTTCTTCGTTGTCCCGTCTGGCCGAGCTGAGTACCGCGCAGAGCCGGTCGATCAGCCCGGAGAACTTCGACGGATCCCGCGGCGGCGGCGGCCGGGCCACCGAGGGCACCCTGGCCCATGCCGCCCGCGACCTGGGACAGGGCTGGAAGATCTCCCCGTCGATCATGCTGAACGCGGGACAGACCGCCGAGCTCGGGGTGATCGACGAGCCCGGTCGGATTACTCACCTCTGGGCGACCACGCACCCGGAGCACTGGCGCGCGCTGGTGCTCCGGGCGTACTGGGACGGTGCCGACGAGCCGGCGATCGAGGTGCCGTACGGGGACTTCTTCGCCCAGGGCTGGGGCATCTTCGCCCAGATCAGCTCCGAGCCGGTGGCCGTCAACCCGCACGGCGGCTTCAACAGCTACTGGCCGATGCCGTTCGCCTCGGCCCGGCTGACCCTGGAGAACACCGGCGAGAAGGACGCCATGGTCTTCTACCAGATCGACTACGAGATCGAGATCGGCGATCCCGGCCCGTCGCGGCTGCACGCCCAGTGGCGCCGGAGCAATCCGCTGCCGTACGCCGAACTGCACCCGATTCTCGGCCCGATCAGCGGCCGCGGACACTATGTCGGCACCTACCTGGCGTGGGGCGTGAACAGCCCGGGCTGGTGGGGCGAGGGTGAGCTGAAGTTCTTCCTCGACGGCGACGACGAGTTCCCGACCATCTGCGGCACCGGCACCGAGGACTATTTCGGGGGTGCGTGGAACTTCGACATTCCCGGGCAGGGCTACACCGAGTACAACAGTCCCTACCTCGGTCTGCCCCAGGTCATCCGCCCGGACGGCCTGTACCGCTCCCAGCAGCGGTTCGGCATGTATCGCTGGCACATCCCGGACCCGATCCGCTTCCGGGCCGACATCCGCGTCGACGTCCAGGCGCTCGGCTGGCGCAGCGGCGAGCGCTACCTGCCGCTGCGCGATGACATCGCCTCCACGGCGTTCTTCTATCTCGATGCCCCCGTCGCCGCCCGGCCGCCGGTGCCGACCTTCGACACCATGGAGGTGCTGACCGGCTGAGCCTCCCGCGGATTGTGGGCGGTCGGCCAGGGCTTGATAGTCTCGCCCGGGTTGCCGCGTGCCCGCATGCGGCCGCCGTCCGAACGACAGGCACGCCGCACGGCGCGCCACGACTGCCAACGAGGAGAGGGCTCGGTGCTATCCGCCTTCGCGAACGCGTTCAGGTCGCCTGATCTGCGGATCAAGATCCTGTTCACGCTCGGCATTGTTGCCATCTTCCGGCTCGGCTCGGTCATCCCGGTGCCCAATGTCAACATCCAGCGCCTGAACGAGTGTCGGCAGCTCGGCATGACCGGCGGCATCGGCGGAGAGGGCAGCCAGCAGATCTATTCGCTGATCAACCTGTTCTCCGGGGGCGCGCTGCTGCAACTGGCCGTTTTCGCGCTCGGCATCATGCCCTACATCACGGCGTCCATCATCTTGCAGTTGATGACCGTGGTCATTCCCAAGCTGGACGAGATCAAGAAGGAAGGGGCGGCCGGGCAGACCAAGATCACCCAGTACACCCGCTATCTGACGATCGTCCTCGCCATCCTCAACTCCACCGCGTTCGTCTCGCTCGCCGTGAGCGGCGGGCTGTTCCCCGGTTGCGACGGGCTGGTCTATGAGACCTCGCTGTTCCCGATCATCGTGATGGTGATGACGATGACCGCCGGAACGGGCCTGGTGATGTGGCTCGGCGAGCTGATCACCGAGAAGGGCATCGGCAACGGCATGTCGATCCTGATCTTCACCCAGGTTGCCGCGACCTTCCCGAGCGCGCTGTGGGCCATCAAGGAGGCCCAGCCGGGGCAGGCCGGCTGGGTGACTCTGGTGCTGGTCGTCGCGATCGGCCTGCTGGTGATGTCGGCCGTCGTCTACATCGAGCTGGCGCAGCGCCGGATCCCGGTGCACTACGCCAAGCGAATGGTCGGCACGCGGATGTTCGGCGGCACCTCCACCTACATCCCGATCAAGGTGAACCAGGCCGGCGTCATCCCGGTCATCTTCGCCTCCTCGCTGCTCTACATCCCGGTGCTCTACTCCCAGTTCGATCCCACGGGGCCGGTCTCGAGCTGGGTGCAGAACAACCTGGTGCAGGGCAATCACCCGATCTACATGGCGGTCTTCTTCGTCCTGATCATCGCCTTCGCCTACTTCTATGTCTCGATCACCTTCAACCCCGAAGAGGTCGCCGACAACATGAAGAAGTACGGCGGCTTCATCCCCGGCATCCGCGCCGGCGCGCCGACCGCTCGCTACCTCGGCTATGTGCTGAGCCGGCTGACCGCCCCCGGCTCGCTCTATCTGGCCGTCATCGCGCTGCTGCCGACCTTCGCCTTCGCGTTCCTGCCCGGCGCCAACCAGAACTTCCCCTTCGGCGGCACGTCGTTGCTGATCATCGTCGGCGTCGGCATCGATACCGTGAAGCAGATCGAGAGCCGACTGCAGCAGCGCAACTACGAGGGCTTCCTGCGATGATCCCGCAACACCACCGGCTGCGGCCGGTCACCGAGAGAGAGGGGACGCACGGATGCGTCTGCTGATCATGGGCCCGCCCGGGGCCGGCAAGGGCACACAGGCGAAGGGCATCGCGGAGCGCTACGGCGTACCGGCAATCTCCACCGGTGACATCTTCCGCAGCAATGTCGCCCAGCGCACGCCGCTCGGCCTGGAGGTGGAGCGGATCATGCACGCCGGCGGCTATGTGGGCGACGACATCACCAACCAGATCGTCGCCGACCGCCTCGCCGAGGAGGACGCGCGCCACGGATTCCTGCTCGACGGCTACCCGCGTACCGTCGCCCAGGTCGCCGCGCTGGACGAGTTGCTCACCGCGCGCTCGGCGCAGCTCGATGCGGTGATCTGCCTGGAGGCCGACCGGGACGAGCTGGTCGCGCGGCTGGTGAAGCGGGCCGAGTCCGAGGGCCGCGCCGACGACTCGGAGGAGGCGATCCGGGTACGCCAGCAGGTCTATGCCGACGAGACCGCGCCGCTGCTCGATGCCTACGCCGAGCGCGGGCTGTTGATCCGCATCGACGGTCTGGGGTCCGTCGACGAGGTCGGGCAGCGGATCGCGGACGCCCTGGACGCTCGGGGCTGACCGGGGGTTGTGATGTTCGGCGGACGCCGGGTGGAGATCAAGACACCCGAGCAACTGCTCGCGATGCGGCGGGCCGGCAAGGTCGTGGCCCAGGCCCTGATGGCGACCACGGCGGAGGTACGCCCCGGCATCACCACCGGCGAGCTCGATGCCATCGCTGCCGGCGTGATCGCCTCCGCGGGAGCCACGCCGTCCTTCCTCAACTACGGGGAGGAGCACGGCGAGGGCGGCTTCCCGGGCGTGATCTGCGTCTCCGTGAACGACGAGGTCGTGCACGGGATTCCCGGCGACCGGGTGTTGCGCGAGGGGGATCTGGTCTCGATCGACTGCGGCGCCATCGTCGACGGCTGGCACGGCGACGCCGCGCGCAGCGTCTTCGTCGGCCAGCCCGCGACCGCCGAGGCGGCCGAACTGTGCCGGGTCACCCACGATGCCTTGTGGGCCGGGATCGGCGCGGCGAAGCTCGGCGGCCGGGTGACCGACATCAGCGCCGCCATCGAGGGCCTGGTCCGCTCCCGCGACGTCGACTACGGCATCGCCGAGAACCTGGTCGGTCACGGCATCGGCTCGCAGATGCACATGGAGCCGAACGTGCCGAACGAGGGCAAGCCGGGCCGCGGGCCGCGGATCGTCGAGGGGATGGCGCTCGCCATCGAGCCGATGCTGACGCTCGGTACGCCGGTCACCGCGACCCTGGACGACGACTGGACCATGGTCACCCGCGACGGATCCTGGGCCTGCCACTGGGAGCACACGATCACCGTCACCGCCGACGGGCTGTGGGTGCTCACCGCCGAGGACGGCGGGGCGGCCATGCTGGAGCGCCTCGGCCTGCCGTTCGGCCCGCTCGCCGACTGAGGTATCGCAGCTCCGCCCCTGTCGTCGTCCGATCGCGGTGCTAGCGTCGTCCGGAACCAACGTCGAAGGGTGGCGAGATGGGCAGTCTGTGGCATCCGTTCGCGCAGATGGGCGCGGTCGAACGCGACGGCGCGTTCGTCGTCGCGCGCGGCGAGGGCAGTCACGTCTTCGACGCCGAGGGCAGGCGCTACCTCGATGCCACCGCCGCGCTGTGGTACGCCAATGTCGGGCACGGGCGTACCGAGATCGCCGAGGCGGTGGCCGACCAGATGTCGAGGATCGCCGCCTACACGGGGTTCGGGGACTTCGCGACCGATGTCACCGAGCAGCTTGCCGAGCGGCTCGCCGGGATCGCCCCGGTGCCCGGCTCCAAGATCTTTTTCACCTCCGGCGGTTCGGACTCGATCGAGACCGCCGCCAAGCTGGCCCGCCGCTACTGGGCCGAGATCGGCCAGCCCGGCCGGCACACGATCATCGGGCGGCAGAAGGCCTACCACGGCAGCCACTGGGCGGGGACGGCGCTCGGCGGGATCCCGCCCAACCAGGAGGGCCTCGGCGGCCCGTTGCTGCCCGATGTCGCCCACGTCTCCTGGGACGATCCGGAGAACCTGCGCGGCACGATCGAGCAGGTCGGCGCGGAGAATGTGGCCGCCTTCTTCTGCGAGCCGGTGATCGGTGCCGGCGGGGTCTATCCGCCGCCGGAGGACTATCTGCTGCGAGCGCGCAAGATCTGCGCCGAGCTGGACGTGTTGTTCATCGCCGACGAGGTGATCACCGGCTACGGCCGGATCGGCGGGTCGTGGTTCGCCTCCACCCGTTTCGGGCTGGAGCCGGACCTGATCACCACGGCCAAGGGCCTGACCTCGGGCTACCTGCCGATGGGGGCGGTGCTCGTCGCGCCCCGGGTCGCCGAGCCGTTCTTCACCGGGCAGGCGTGGTTCCGGCACGGCTACACCTACTCCGGGCACGCCGCATCCGCCGCCGCCGGGCTCGCCAATCTGGCGATCATCGAGCGGGAGAATCTGCTGGAATCGGCGCTCGGCCTGGAGGCGAAGCTGATGCAGCGGCTGGCCCCGATCGGCGAGCTGGACGCGGTGGCGGAGATCCGCGGCGGCGTCGGCGCGCTCGCCTCGGTGCAACTGGCCGACCCGGCGACCGCGGCCGCCGTCTCGCGCGAGCTGCGCGACGCGGGGGTGATCGCCCGGCCGATCGGCGTCGGCGCGTTGCAGATCTCGCCGCCGTTGATCTTCACCGACGACGATCTCGACGAGCTCGTCGCCGGGCTGCAGACGGTGCTGGGCTGAGCGAGGGGATACGGGTGCGACATGATCAGGATCGGAGTGATCAGCCCCCACGACATGGCGCTGGACCGCGAGCTGTGGGAGTACGCCCCGGCGAGCGTACTGCTGCACCTGACGCGGTTGCCGGAGCGCAGCCATGTCGTCGACCTGGCCATGGTCAGCGAGCTCAGCGACACCGATGACCTGGTGGTCGCCGCGCGCAGCATCGCGGCGGTGGCGCCGGTGGCGTATGCCTATGCCTGCACCTCCGGCAGCTTCGTCGGCGGCGTGGCCGGCGAGCGGCGGATCTCCCGGGTGATCAGCGAGGCGGTCGGCGTACCCGCGGTGACCACGTCCGGCGCCCTGCTCGAGGAGCTGGCCGTCCGCCGGATCAGCTCGCTGTCGGTCGTCACCCCCTATCGCGCCGAACTCAGCGACCTGCTGGCGGCCTTCCTGGTCGAGGCCGGACACCGGGTGGTCGATTCGCGCGGGCTGGGCCTGGATCGCGACATCTGGAACGTCCCGTACGCCACGACGGCCGACCTGATCCGCGCGGCCGACAACGATCTCGCCGAGGCGATCTTCGTCAGTTGCACCAACCTGCCGACGCGCGCGATCGTCGACGACCTGTCGAGCGAGCTCGGCAAGCCGGTGCTGACGGCCAATCAGGTGACCATCGACGGGGCGGTCCGCGCGGCCGCCGGCCCGTTGCCCGTCGCCGCCGGGCTCTGAGCCGGGTCAGCCGCGGAACAGCCGCCCGGGGCCGGCGTCGGGGGTCGCGACGTCGGCCAGCACCATCCCCTGCCAGGCGGTGACCTGGTTGGCGGTCAGCACGGTGGTCCCGAGCTCGTCCTCCAGCTCGTCGATCAGGCGCGCGGTGCGCAGCGCCGTGTCCGGCAGCAGCAGGGCGTCGGCGCCGGCGCGGTCGACGCTGCGCGCCAGCTCGCGTACCCCCGCGTCGCCGACCCGTCCGGCGTCCTCGCCCGAGGGGATGTCGTGGCTGGTCAGCGCGGTGACCGCGACCCCGGCGCCGTCGAGAAAGTCGGTGAAGGCCGCCGCCACGTCCGCCGGATAGGTCGCCGCCACGGCGACCCGGTCGATGGCCAGCCGGGCCAGCGCGGCGGCGAAGGACAGGGATGTCGAGGATGCGGGTACGCCGGCCGCGACCGCGAGTCGATCCGCCTGCGCGCGGGCGCCGTCCCAGCCGTAGACGAAGCTGCCCGAGGTGCAGGCCCACATGACCGCGTCCGCCGCTCCCGCGGCAGCGGCCGCCGGATGCAACTGATCGTCGGCGCCGAGCGCCCGCAACGACTCGACGTCGTGCAGCGTGGGGCCCTCCCAGGTGTGGGTGACGGGCAGGTCGACGCCCAGCCGCTCGGCCAGCACGGGGTAGTCGTCCTCGGCGCTGTGGCCGGGGTAGAGCATCGCGATCCGCCTGGTCATGGTTACAGTGTCACTGGCTGGTCGATTGTTGACAATAAAGGTGTGTGGGAAGGTTCACAGATGACCCAGGAGCTGCGCTGGCTCGGTGCTGGTGAGCTGGCCGAGGCGTACCGGTCGCGGCGGCTCGACCCTGTCGAGGTGGCGGCCGCGCTGCTCGACCTGGCCGAGGCCGACCGCACCAATGCGTTCTGCCTGATCGATCGCGACGAGACGCTGGCACAGGCCGCCGCCGCGCGCGACCGGTTCGCGGCGGGTACGCCGGCCGGACCGCTGGACGGCGTACCGGTGTCGATCAAGGACCTGCTCTACACCGCCGGCTGGCCGACGCTGCGCGGCTCGGAGTTGATCACGCCGGAGTCCGAGCCCTGGACCGAGGATGCCCCGGCGGTCGCCCGGCTCCGCGAGGCGGGCGCGGTGCTGCTGGGCAAGGTGACGACACCGGAGTTCGGCTGGAAGGGCGTCACCGACAGCCCGCGCACCGGCGTCACGACCAACCCCTGGGACCGCACCCGCACCTCGGGCGGCTCGTCCGGCGGGTCGGCGTCGGCCGTCGCGCAGGGCATCGGCCCGTTGTCGATCGGCACGGACGGCGGCGGATCGGTACGCATTCCCGGCGCGTTCTGCGGCATCGTCGCGATGAAGCCGACCTACGGCCTGATCCCGCTGTGGCCCGCCAGCCCGTTCGGTACGCTCAGCCACGCCGGACCGATGACCCGCAGCGTCGCCGACGCCGCCGTGGCGCTCGATGTGATCACCGGATTCGATCATCGCGACTGGTCGGCGATGCCGACCCCGGCGACCAGTTTCACCGATGCCCTCGGGGCCGATGATCTTGCCGGGGTGCGCGTGGCGTACAGCCCGGACCTCGGCTATGGGCGCAACGAGCCCGGGGTGCAGGTAGCGGTCGAGCGGGCCGTGGCGCGGCTCGCCGAGCTCGGCGCGAGTGTCGAGCAGGTCGAGCTGGGCTGGGACGATCCCGCGGATGCCTTCCACGTCTTGTGGTTCAGCGGTGCGCGGCAGGTAGTGGCGGGCTACGGACCGGGGGCCGAGGAGCGGATCGATCCCAAGATCAGGGCTGCGCTGGGGCGGCACGGCCCGTTCAGCGCGGACGACTACATCGCGGCGAATGCCCGCCGGATGGATCTCGGCCAGCGGATGGGCCGGCTGCATCGCGGTCACGACGTCCTGGTCACCCCGACGTTGCCGCGGGTGGCCTTCGAGGCCGGCGTCGACGTGCCGGAGGGATCGGCGAGTCAGGACTGGACCTCGTGGACGCCCTACACGTATCCGTTCAACCTGACCCAGCAGCCGGCGATCACCGTGCCCTGCGGGCTGGTCGACGGCCTGCCGGTCGGGCTGCAGGTGGTGGGCGCCCGGCATCGCGATGATCTTGTGCTGCGGGTTGCCGATGCCTACGAACGACATGCCGATCTCGGGCCGGTGCGGCCGCCCGAGCCCGGGGAGGGGAGCTGAGATGGCCGATCGTTTTCTTCGCGTCGGGCTGCGCAATCGCGGCGTGAGTTGCCGCGCGCTGCTGCTGGACGAGGCGGCACCGCGTACCGCACGGGCGGTCTGGGATGCCTTGCCGCTGGGCGGGCAGGTCTATCACGGCAAGTACGCCCGTAACGAGATCTATGCGTTGTTCCCGAAGTTCGCCGAGGGCGAGCCCGGGCCCGAGAACACCACGATCACACCGATCCCGGGCGATCTTTGCTACTTCACCTTCGCCGGTGATCTCGGCAACCCGGCCTACGGCTACGAGGATGCCTCCGCCGCCCGCGAGCACGCGACCGTGATCGACCTGGCCGTCTTCTACGGACGGAACAACTTGTTGATCAACGGTGATGTGGGCTGGGTGCCGGGCAATGTCTTCGGCACGATCGTCGAGGGATTGGACGAGCTTGCGGCCGCCTGTCAGGACGTCTGGATGGGCGGTGCGCGGGGCGAGGAGCTGTACTTCGAACGCTGGGAGGACTGATGAGCACGCTGCGTCCGGTGGTTCGCGAGTCGACCCCGTCACTGATCGCCCGGCAGTTGCGCGCGGCGATTGCCGACGGGCGGTTCGCGCCCGGGCAGCAGCTTGCCGAGGCCGAGCTGGCCCGCGAGCTGGGCGTCAGTCGGGGCCCGCTGCGCGAGGCGATGCAGCGACTCACCCAGGAGGGATTGCTGGTCAGTCATCGCAATCGCGGGCTGTTCGTGATGGACCTCGACCCCCAGGCGGTGCGCGACATCTACCTGGCGCGCACGGCGATCGAGCGGGCGGCGGTCGAGCTGTTGATCAACGACGGAGGCGCCAGCGCCGAGAGCCTGCTCGACGTGGTCGCCGAGATGCGCGAGTTGGCGGGCGCCCCGAATTCCACCGAGATGTCCGAGGCCGACCTGCGCTTCCACGAGCGGCTGGTCGCGCTGGCCGCCAGCCCCCGGTTGCTCAGGATGCACGAGACCCTGCTGACCGAGACCCGGCTGTGCCTGACCCGGATGCAGGGAACCTATGACGACAACGAGAAGCGGGTGGCCGAGCACGATGCCATCGCGCGAGCCGTGCTGGCCGGCGACCTCGAGCAGGCCAAGACCCTGCTCGCCGCCCACATGGAGGACGGGATGCAGCGCGTCCTGGGCGAGACGGAACGGTGACCTGATCGAAACATCTTCCTAACATCAGATTGTTGACAATCAGTCGCGGTGCTCCGTAGGTTTCCTGACAGCCGACTACGAGGGGGCACTCAATGTCGATCTTTCTGAGCCGTCGCACGCTCTTCGCCGTGAGCGCGGGCGTCGCGGCTGCGGGCGCACTGGGCGCCTGTACGACCACCACCCCGGGTGGCCCCGCCGGCCAGCCGGCCGGTGATCTTCTGGAAACCGCGCGCAAGCAGGGTTTCCTCCGGGTGGCGATCGGCAATGAACCGCCCTACACCAAGCTGGAGGCCGACGGCAGCGTGACCGGCTGCGAGCCGGACGTGCTGCGCGCGGTCGCCAAGCTGCTGGACATCCCGGAGATCCAGGGCATCGTCACCCCGTACGAGTCGATGATTCCGGGCCTGCAGGCGAACCGCTGGGACGTGATCGCCGCAGGCCTGTTCATGAAACAGTCGCGCTGCGCGGAGGTGCTCTACTCCGAGCCGGTGATCGTCTCGACCGAGTCCTTCGGCGTACCGTCGGGAAACCCGAAGAACATCACGACCATCGCCGACATCAATGCCAATCCCGATCTCAAGATCGGCGTCATTCCGGGCGGGTTCGAGGAAGGCATCCTGAAGTCGGCCAAGGTGCCGGAGTCCCAGCAGGTCCAGGTCGACGACGGACGATCCGGGGTCGAGGCGCTCAAGGCCAAGCGCTGCGACGCCTTCTTGTTGCCCACATTGTCGCTGGAGTCCCTGATCGGCGAGGATGCGGCATTCGACATCACCGAACCGATCGCCGACGCCCCGCGGACCGGCTCCGGTGCGGCGTTCCGGAAGGCCGATGCCGCGTTCCAGCAGGCGTACAACGAGAAGCTCGCCGAGTTCAAGGCGACGCCCGAGTTCGCCCAGATCGAGGAGAAGTGGGGCTTCGACCCGGCCGCCGTCGAGGGTGTCACCGCAGAAGAGCTCTGCCGAAACGAGGGGTGACGCGACGCCATGAGCGTCGTGCTCGAATACCTGCCGCTGCTGTTGCGCGGCCTCGGGATGACCCTGCTGATCACCGTGCTCGGCGGGATCCTGACGATCATCGTCGCGTTCACCGCCGGCCTCGCCCGGCTGTCGTCACACGCGTGGGTCAGGATTCCGGCCGGCGTGTTCGTGGAGGTGTTTCGCGGCACCTCGATGCTGGTGCAGTTGTTCTGGTTCTTCTTCGCCCTGCCGTTCTTCGGCATCCAGCTCGCCCCGTTGACCGCGGCCGTGCTGGTGCTCGGCCTGAACGAGGGCGCGTATGCCTCCGAGGTCGTCCGGGGGGCGATCAAGTCGCTGCCCAAGGGGCAGACCGAGGCGGCGATCGCCTGTGGCATGCCGGCCGGCAAGCGGATGCGACGGATCCTGATCCCGCAGGCCGTCCCGATCATGTTGCCGCCGATGGGCAATGTGATGGTCGATCTGTTGAAGAACACCTCGCTGGTCTCGTTGATCACCGTTCTCGACCTGACCTTCGCCGCCCAGCAGGTGCGGACCTCCACCGGTGAGTCGTTGACCGTCTTCGGCGTGATCCTGGTCGTCTACTTCCTGCTCAGCATGCTGATCAGCGCGCTCACCGCGATGCTCGAGCGCCGGTTCTCCCTCGACCGGCGCGACATCCCCAAGGTGCGCCTGCTCGACGTGCTGGGCCGCAACCGGACGGTCGCGCCATGATCTGGGACAACCAGTTCGCGATCTCGATCATCCCCACGCTGCTGCGCGGGCTGGTCACCACCGTGCAGATCACCCTGCTCGGCACGGCGCTGGCCGCGGTGCTCGGCCTGGTCGTCGCCATTCTGCGCTACCTGCGGATCCCGGTGCTCAGTCAGGTGTTGACGTTCGGTGTGTTGTTCGTCCGGGGTACGCCGCTGCTGGTCCAGGCGTACTTCGCCTTCTTCGTGCTGCCGAACTTCGGCATCTCGTTCTCCGCGCTCGTCACCGGAGTGCTGGTGATCGGGATCAACTACAGCGCCTACCTGGCCGAGGTGTACCGCGCCGGTATCGAGTCAGTGGCCAAGGGGCAGTGGGAGGCGGCGACCGCGCTCAACCTGCCGCGGGCCAGGGTGTGGTTCCGGATCGTGCTGCCGCAGGCCTTCCGCACGGTGGTGCCGATGCTCGGCAACTACCTGATCATGATGTTCAAGGACTCGGCCGTGCTGTCGGCGATCACGGTCATCGAGCTGATGGCGACGGCGCAGCGGATCGGTATCAGCGAGTTCCGCTACCTCGAGCCGTTCACCATCGCCGCCATCTTGTACTTCCTGGTCAGCTATCCGTCCTCGCTGATCGTCAATCGACTGGAGGCCCGCCTTGCCACCCAACAATGACCGAGCAGCGCGTGGGCCCGCGGCCGGAGAACCGATGATCAGCTTCTCCAACGTGACCAAGGCATTTGGCCAGCATGTCGTGCTGAACGAACTCGATTTCACCGTCGCGCCGGGGGAGAAGGTGTCGATCATCGGCCCGTCCGGGTCGGGCAAGACCACCATCCTGCGGATCCTGATGACGTTGGAGTCGCCGACCAGCGGGCAGGTACGCGTCGACGGCGACGAGCTGTGGAACCTGCGGGCCGGCCAGAAGCCGCGCGAGACCGCGGCGATGCGGCGTACCCGCAGTCGGATCGGGATGGTCTTCCAGCAGTTCAATCTCTTCCCGCACATGACCGCCCTGGAGAACGTGATCGAGGCGCCGGTGCACGTCCAGGGCAAGCCGAAGGCCGAGGCCACATCGAGCGCCATGGAGCTGTTGGAGATGGTCGGACTGAGCGAGCATGCCCGCAAGCGGCCCGGTCAGTTGTCCGGCGGCCAGCAGCAGCGGGTCGCCATCGCGCGGGCGATGGCGCTGCAGCCGCGGGTGATGCTCTTCGACGAACCCACCTCCGCGCTCGACCCCGAGCTGGTCGGCGGCGTGCTGAACGTGATCCGCGATCTTGCCCACAGCACCGACATGACGATGCTGCTGGTCACCCACGAGATGCGGTTCGCCCAGGAGATCTCCGATCGTGTGGTGATGTTCGACCATGGCGCCGCCATCGAGGACGGCCCGCCGTCGCAGATCTTCGGCAACCCGACCCAGGAGCGAACCCGCCAGTTCCTGCACGCCGTGCTGGAGGCCTGAGCCTCCCCGCCGCCCCGGGCTCCCCGCCGCCGCACCCGGGCTCTCCGTCGCCGCACCCGGGCTTCCCGTCGCCGCACCCGGGCTTCCCGTCGCCGCACCCGGGGCTTCCCGCCGCCGCACCCGGGCTCTCCGTCGCTGCACCCTCGCCTCGAATTGTTTCCGTAGTTATGCCCGCTATCCGGCACGGATAGCGGGCATAACTACGGAAACAATCGGCTGGGGGAGGTGGGGGGAGGTGGCGAGGTCGGAGGGGAGGTGGCGCGGTCGGAGGGGAGGGGGGGCGGATCGGAGGGGTCAGCGGATGCCGACGATCACCCGGTCGTCGCCGCACTGCCAGACCTGGCCGACCTCGGCGCAGCCGCCCTCGCGCAGCGCCGCCAGGTAGTCGCCGACGGTCGCGGGCGACGAGACGTGATGGCCGAGGTCGGTACGCTCGCGCGCCGCCCACAGCTCGGCCAGCTCCGGCGCCTCCGAGGCCGCCTGCCACCACTCCTGCCAGCCCTCGCCCGGCTGCTCGCCGCGGCGCGTGCGGGCCGTCGCGCCGACCTCGCGGAGCAGTGCGTCGAAGCGGTCGGTCCGCTCGTAGAGGTGGTCGCCGTCGACGAACACCCCGCCGGGCGCGAGCGCCCCGGCAGCGGTGCGGAGCAGTTCGCGCAGGGCGGTCGGGTCCAGCCAGTGCAGCGCGGTGGTGGAGACGAAGGCGTCGGGCGCGCGGTGCAGCCCGAGCCGGTCGAGCCACCCCGCCTCGCCCAGGTCGCCTGTGACCGCGCGGAAACGCCCGCCGAACTCGTCGCGGTACGCCGCCTCGGCCAGCCCCAGCAGCAGCGGGTCCTGGTCGATGCCGATCACCTGGGCGCTCGGCAGCCGACGCAGCAGCCGCGCCGCGAGCGAGCCGGGGCCGACACCGAGGTCGATGATCAACGGATCGGGACGCTCGATCGCGTGGGCGAGAACGTCGCCGATCACGGCGAAGCGCTCCTCCCGGTCGGCGAAGAAGGTGGCCTGCTGGGCGTCCCAGCGGTCGAGCCAGGCGCGGGCCCGGTCGGGGGACAGCTGCGTGATCGTCTGCGTCATGGCGACCATCCTGTCCGGGGCCGCACCAGGGCGGTAGCTCGGACATCTGGCGTACCGGCCATAGGATCGTCCTATGAGCGCGACGCCGAGCGTGGATGACCTGCGGCTGATCGCGTCGATCGCCGAGACGGGGTCGATCGGCGCGGCGGCCCGCATGCTGCGCATCGCGCAACCCTCGGCCAGCCAGCGACTCGCGCGGATCGAGCGGCGGTGCGGGGCGTTGCTGTTCACCCGCGATGCGACCGGGGCGAGCGCCACCGCGGCGGGGGCCGAGCTGGCTGCGCTCGCGAACCGGGTGCTCGGCGAACTGGACGGGGCCTATGCCGCGGCGCTCGGGGCCGCGGCCGATCGGCGCCCCAGGATCGGCGCGATCGCCGCGATGGCCCCGAGCGTGATCCCGTCGTTCGAGAGCCTGCTCGGCCGGCCGATCACTCCCTTGGTCGATCATGGTCCGCGGCTGATCGAGCTGGTCGCCGAGGAATGCCTCGATGCCGCCATCGTCGCGATCGCCGACCAGGTCACGCTGCCCAGGCGGGTGATCAGCCACCGGCTCGGCGAGGACCGGTTGGTGCTGCTCCGCGCGGCCGGTACGCCGCCGCCGGGTCGCGGGCGCCGGGCGTACCGCGGCCATCGCGTCGTGCACAGCACCTACGACCGGATGGGGCCGGTGGTGCAGGAGCGGCTGATCGGGCTGGGCGCCGACGCCGAGCCGGGCGCGACGCTGCCGACCACGCTGGCGATGGTGCGCTGGCGCGGCTGCCTCGGGGTGGTGCCGCGCAGCGCGCTCGCTCACGACCTGCACGAGGGCGAGGTGATCAGCGAGCTGCCGTTCGCCGCCCGGGTGCGGGTGTCGCTGATCACCGGCCGCGAGCCGGGGGACGAGCTGCGCGGCCTGCTCGCCGACCTCGGGCGCTGGCTGCACCTGACGAACTGATCAGTCCAGGCAGAACTCGTTGCCCTCGGGGTCGCGCATGATCAAGTGGCCCAGGCCGAACCCGTCCGGCTCGCGCCGGTCAGTCCGGGCGCGGCCCGCAGGTCGAGGTGCACGCGGTTCTTGGCCGTCTTCGGCTCGGGCACCCGCTGGAAGAACAGGCGCGGCGTCACCCCGCCGGGATCGATCACCGCGGAGCGGGAGTTGTGCTCGGATATCGGTACGCCCCAGGCGGTGAGCGCCTCGGCCCAGGAGGCGAAGCCGTCGGGCGGCGGCTGGACCGTGCCGCCCACGGCGTACGCCCAGAACTCCACGAGTGCGCCCGGGTCGGCGCAATCGAAGGTGACCTGTACCTCGACGCCCATGATCAGTTCTTCTTCCGATGCGTCCACAGGTCGCGCAGCAGCGCGATCTCCGCGCCGTGGTGGATGACCTCGCGGTTGATGTGCAGCACCAGCGTGGCCATGGTCTGGTCGGCATGCGGCCCCTCCGTCTCGCCGGCCGGCTGCCACAGGCCCTCCTCGCCGAGGCCGGCGACGCCCGCCTGCCACCGGGCGTACCCCTCGTCGAGCTGGTCCAGCGCGGTCGCGGCATCGGGAGCGTAGTCCCAGCCGAAGTAGTCTGCCGGCGGCCCCTCGAAGTGCCCGGCGTTGCGCATGCCGAAGACGCCGACGATCAGGTGCCCGAGGCGCCACGCGATGGTGGTCAGCGGCGGTGGGCTCGGCTCGGGGAGGGCGAAGTCGATCACCCACGCGCCGCTGCCGGCCTGCATCGGCGTGCGGTCCTGTTCGCGGGGGTGGGCGGTCCAGGCCCCCGGCGCGGGCTCGAACAGGTACTCCTCGTCGGTGAGCCCCGCCAGCCGCGGGCGGAGCTGGTTGGTCCAGTGCCAGTCCAGTTGTTCGCGCAGTGTCGCGTTCACGTTGCTCATGGTCCGATCGTGCCGCGCCAACAGGACTGATTCGGTCCGCACGGCGGCTAGGTTGGCTGCATGGCCCGCACCACCGAGCGCGTCCTGCAACTGCTCGGGCTGCTGCAACAGCGTCCCGTCTGGTCCGGCCCCGAGCTGGCCGAACGGCTCGGGGTCA
Source organism: Naumannella huperziae (assembly GCF_054073625.1). Classification (NCBI taxonomy): domain Bacteria; kingdom Bacillati; phylum Actinomycetota; class Actinomycetes; order Propionibacteriales; family Propionibacteriaceae; genus Naumannella; species Naumannella huperziae. The sequence continues at coordinate 1,257,994 of NZ_JBSXPH010000001.1, forward strand.
CCACCCGCTGCATCCGGCGCGACGTGACACGGCTGCGCGAGCTGGGTTACCCGGTGCACGCCGCGCACGGCGCGGCCGGGGGCTACCAGCTCGGTCGCGGGCGCACCCTGCCGCCGCTGCTGCTGGACGATGCCGAGGCCGTCGCCGTCGCGGTGGCGCTCGCCCAGACCGCGGGCGGCAGCGTCGCCGGGGCCGGCGAGGGCGCGGTCGGCGCGCTCGGGAAGCTGGACCAGGTGCTCCCGCCGCGGCTGCGGGCCCAGGTGCGGGCGATCTCGGAGGCGACGAGCGTGCACCCGGTCGCCGCCCGCATCGACGCCGACGACCTGCTGGCGCTGGCGCGGGCGTGCCGGGAGCGGCTGCGGGTGCGATTCGGCTACACGGCCCGCGACGGGACCGAGTCCGACCGCGAGGTCGAACCCATCCGGCTGGTCGACCTCTCGGGCTACTGGTACCTGATGGCCTTCGACCGCGATCGCGACGACTGGCGTACCTTCCGGCTGGACCGGGTCGGCGCGATCCGGGTGACCACCTGGCAGTTCCCGCCACGTGATCATCCGGACCCGCTGGAGTGGGTACGCCATTCCGTCGCCGAAAGCCCTTATCCGCAACAGATCCGGGTCATCCTCGACTGTTCGGCCGAGCGCGGCGCCGCCCTGGTTCCTCCGCGCGCCGGCACCATCACGCCCATCGACGACGGGCACTGCGAGCTGGTTCTCGGCCGGCTCGATCTTGGTTGGGAGGCGATGCATCTGGTCGCCCTCGGCGTCGGCTTCCGGGTGATCGATCCGCCCGAGCTGGTGCATGAGTTGCGACGCCTGGCCGCCCGGATGCTCGAGGCCGCCGAGCGATCGTGAGTCGCGGCGTACCGCAGGCGCGGGCCGAACCGGCAGGTGCGGGCCGAGTATCGTTCGCGGGTGCCGGTTGGGTTCGCGGATGGGACAGTCAGCCCGTCCTCCCGGCGACCTAGCGGCCGCCGCCGAGCAGCTCGCGGGCCAGCCGATCGTAGCGATCGGTGGCCTCGACCAGCTCGGCGATGCCGACGGACTCATCGACCTGATGCGCCTGGTCGTTCAGCCCGCCCGGGCCGAGGATGATGCAGTCGATGCCGAGGTCGCGGGCGACGAAGCCGCCGTCGCAGGCCGCGCTCCAAGCGCCCGGCGTACCGCCCGCAAGCCGTACCAGCGGATGATCGGCCGCCGTCCGGAACCCCGGCATCTCCATCGCGACAACGACCTCGACGCCGATCCCGTCGCCGGTGATCCCGGCCGCATCGATCCGGTCCGCCAGCTCGGCGGCGAGCACGCCGGCGTCCTCGTCCGGCATCAGCCGCCGGTCGAGCTGCAGCAGGCAGTCGGGGGCCACGATGGAGACGCCTCGGCCGCCGCTGATCATGCCGCTGCTCCAGGTGCCGTGACCGAGCAGCGGGTCGGGCGATGCGGCCAGCCGGCGCTGGTCCTCGGCGACCAGCGCCAGCACCCGGCCGGCGGCGTCGATGGCATTGCGCCCGTCGCTGGGGCGCCCTGAATGCGCGGGTACGCCGGTGATCCGCACGTCGAGGTAGCTGTCGCCGCGGCAGGCGATCACCGTCTCCAGATCGGTCGGTTCGGCGACCACGCAGCCGAGATAGCTGCCCGGCAGGCCGCGGCGTACCAGCTCCCGGATGCCGAGGCCGGTGTCCTCCTCGTCGACGGTGCAGGCGAGGGTGACCGGGCCGGACAGCCCGGCGCCACGCAGCCGGTCCATCGCGATGATCACCGCGGCCAGGCCGCCCTTCATGTCGGTCGCGCCGCGGCCGAAGATCCGCCCGCCGGCCACCTCGCCGCCGAACGGCTCGCGCGTCCAACCGGGCCCGGCGGGCACGACATCGGAGTGGCCGAGGAAGAGCAGCCCGGGGCCGTCGCCGCCGGGCAGCGTGGCGATCAGGTTCGGGCGACCGGACGCCACCTCGATCAGCTCGACACCGATCCCGCGCGCGGCGCAGGCGTCGGCGAGCACGCGTACCGTCTCCGCCTCCGTGCCGCCCGGGTTCTCCCCGCCGGCGGCGATCAGGCTGCGCGTCAGCTCGACCAGCGGCTCGGTCATCCCACCCGCCCGGGCCGCTCGTCCAGCTCGGCGCGCGCCCGGTCGAGCGCCGTCGTCAGCCGGTCGACGCCCTCGACGATGCGTTCGGGGGTGGTGGAGGCGAAGCACAGGCGCAGGGCGTCGCCGAACCGCCCGGCCGGGGAGAAGGCCGGCCCGGGGATGTAGGCCACCCCCTCGGCCAGCGCGATCTCGAACAGCCGGTTCGCCTCAATCTCGGCGTCGGCACCCTGCAGCGTCACCCAGCAGAAGAACCCACCCTCGGGTTCGGTCACGGTGATCCGGTCGCCGAGTCGCTCGGCGAGCGCGCCGCGCAGGGCGGCAAGGCGCTCGGCGTAGGTGATCTTCAGTCGCTGCAGGTGATCGGACAGCCCGCCGCGGCCGATGAAGTCGGCGACCAGGTGCTGGTTGGGCACGTTCGTGCAGGTGTCCATCGCCTGCTTGGCGTTGATCAACAACTGCCGCAGCGACGGATCGGCCTCGACCCAGCCGACTCGCAGCCCGGGCGCAAGGATCTTGGAGAAGGTACGCACGGAGAACACCAGCGGGTCGTTGCCGGACAGCTCGCCGAAGCCCGGCAGGTCCTCCCCGGCGAAGCGCAACAGGCCGTAGGGGTCGTCGTCGATGATCACCGCGCCCCACTCGCGCGCCAGCTCGATCAGGCGTTCGCGGCGGGCGACCGACAGGGTCACCCCGGACGGGTTCTGGAAGTTGGGGATGGTGTAGATCGCCGCGGGGGTACGCCCGGCGCGCTCGACCGCCTCGGCGAGGGCGTCCACGTCGAGCCCGTCGGCATCCATCGGCGCCTCCAGCAGCTCGGCGCCGTAGGACAGCGCGGTGGCCGAACCGTTGGTGTAGGTGGGCGACTCGACCACGACGAGATCGCCGGGGGTGATGAACAGCTTGCCGGCGAGATCCAGGCCCTGCATGCCGCCGGAGGTGATCACGATCCGCTCGGGGTCGACCTCGGCGCCGAGGCCGTCGGAGACCGCCTCGATCAGCGCGGGCTCTCCCTCGGTCGCGCCGTAGGTGAACGACGACGCGTCCCAGGCGCTGCCGGCGGCGTCGATGAACTCCTTGACCGGCATCGCCTCGTCGGCCGGCGCGCCCATCGCGAACCGCACGATGTCGTGGCTCTGCGCGGCGAGCAGCGAGGTGGAGGAGTCGATCACCGAGCCGACGAGCTGGCCGGCCCGGTCGGCGAGGGGGATCCGGGGATCGACGCCGCGGGCGGGCCCATCGGCGCGGTCGTCGGTGCGTCGCTTCGATGCCATGATCACTCCTTCGTCAGTAGGCCGCGGGGGAAGTCGGTGAAACATTCCACGCCGTCGTCGGTCACGCGTACCGATTCCGAGGCCTCGTATCCGTAGCCCTTCATCCACATCCCGCAGATCACGTGGAAGGTCATGTTGTGCGCCAGCACGGTGTCGTCGGAGGGGCGGATGCTGACGGTCCGCTCGCCCCAGTCCGGCGGGTACGCGATGCCGATCGAGTAGCCGAGGCGGCTCTCCTTGGCCAGCCCGCGCCGGCGCAGGACCGCGTTCCAGGCCTCGGACACATCGCGGACCGGCACGCCGGCGGCCATCGTGTCGAGCACGGCGGCCAGGCCCTCGGCGACCGCCTCCTCGGTCTGGCGCATCCGGTCCGACGGGCGGCCGAGGACGATCGTGCGAGCCAGCGGGACGTGGTAGCGCCGGTGCGCGCCGGCCAGCTCGATCGCCACCGCGTCGTCGGCGACGAAGCGGCGGTCGGTCCAGGTCAGGTGCGGGGTGTCGGCGGCCTCGCTGGTCGGCAGCATCGGCACGATGGCGGGATAGTCGCCCCAGACCTCGTCGGTGCCGCCGATCTGGGCGGCGCTGATCGCCGCCGCGACGCGGTGTTGCGGTACGCCGACATCGATCGCCTCGATCGCGGCGGTCATCGCCGCCGTGGTGATCTGCGCGGCGCGGCGCAGCACGTCGATCTCGGTGTCGGACTTGATCACGCGTACCCAGTTGACCAACTCGGCGGAGTCGACCAGCTCGCGGCCGGGCAGCGCGGCGCGCAGCGCGAGGTAGGCCTTCGGGCTGAAGAAGTGGGTGTCGAGCTCGAGGCCGATCCGCGAGCCGGGCGCGATGTCGGCCGCGAGCCGCTCGCCGACCCAGTCGAACGGGTGCTCGGCGTCGCGGTGGACGTAGCCCTCCGGGTAGCCGACCACCTGATCGGCGGGCAGCCAGCTGGTCCGGGTGGCGCCGTGGGCATCCATCGCGCGCGCATAGAAGATCGTGTCGCCGTCCAGCGGCACGTAGAGCAACTGCGGGGTGTAGAACGACCATGCGTCGTAGCCGATCAGGTAGAACAGGTTGGCCGGGTCGCTGATCAACAACACGTCCAGCCCGGCGTCGGCCATCCGCCGCCGGACCGCGGCCATCCGCGCGGAGTACTCCGCGTCGCTGAAGGTGTAGAGGTTCATTTGCCGAGCACGTCGGCGAGCGCCGCGCCGAAGCGCTCGACGCCCGTCGCGATCTCGTCGGAACTCACCACCAGCGCGGGGATCAGCCGGACCACGTTGCCCTGGGGCCCGCAGGTGAGCGACAACAACCCGTGGCCGGTGGTGGCCTGCTGCACGGCGAGCGCGCTCTCCGCGTCCGGGCTGCCGTCGTCGTTGCTGAACTCGACGCCGAGCATCAGCCCGAGGCCGCGCACGTCGCCGATGCCGCGGCCGGCCTTGATCGGGTAGTCCTCGGCGAGCTTGCGTACCCCCGCGAGCAGCTCCTCGCCGCGGACCCGGGCGTTCTCGACCAGGCCGTCTCGTTCGATCACCCGCAGCGTCGCGACGCCCGCGGCGGCCGACACGGCGTTGCCGCCGTAGGTGCCGCCCTGGGATCCCGGCCACCCCTTGCTCATCAGGGATTCCGGCGCGGCGATCGCGGAGATCGGGAAGCCGGAGGCGATGCCCTTGGCGGTGATCAGGATGTCCGGGGTAGCGGTCGAGTACTGGTGGCCCCAGAACTTTCCGGTACGCCCGACGCCGGTCTGCACCTCGTCGATGATCAACACGATGCCGTGGGCGTCGGCGCGCTCGCGCAGGCCCTCGAGGAACGCTGGCGGGGTCGGCAGGTAGCCGCCGTCGCCGAGCGCGGGCTCGATCAACATCGCGGCGGTGTCGGCCGGCGCGGTGCGGGTGGCCAGCAGGTAGTCCAGCTCGCGCAGCGCGAACTCCACCGCGGTGTCGGTGTCCCAGCCGTAGCGGTAGGCGTACGGGAACGGCGCCATGTGCACGCCCGGCATCAGCGGCGACCAGCCGGCGGAGAACTTGGTGCCGGCGGTGGTCAGGCTGGAGGCGGCGGCCGTCCGCCCGTGGAAGCCGCCCTGGAAGACGACGATGTTGGGCCGGCCGGTCGCCATTCGGGCCAGCCGGATCGAGGCCTCGACGGCCTCGGAGCCGGAGTTGGCGTAGAAGACCGAGTCGAGCCCGGCCGGCAGCACCTCGCCCAGCTTCTCGGTCAGCTCGAGCAGCGGCTGGTGCATCACCGTCGTGTACTGGGCGTGGATGATCTTGCCGACCTGTTCGCGGGCGGCCGCGACGACATCGGGGTGGCAGTGGCCGGTGCTGGTGACGCCGATGCCGGTGGTGAAGTCGAGGTAGTCGCGACCGTCCGTGCCGTGGATCCAACTGCCCTGGGCGTGGTCCACGACGACGGGGGTTGCCTGCTTGAGGAGAGGACTGAGGGCGGCCATGCCGCCATCGTCCGGGGGCAATTGCAGATTGTCAACAATCAAGCTGTTACGGTGCCCGGGTGACCACCGCAGTCGTGCTGACGCGCCCCGAGTTGGGCCCGCCGCCGAACGAGGCCGCCCTGTCCGAACTGGTCGAGCTGAGGTACGCCACGGCCGCTGAACTGCCCGGCGCGATCGCGGGCGCGGAGGTCTGTTTCCTGTGGGACTTCTTCTCCCCGGCGCTGCGGGCGGCGTGGCCGCGCGCCGACCGGCTGGCGTGGGTGCACGTCGCCGCGGCGGGGGTGGACGCGATCCTGTTCGACGAGCTGCGGGATTCGTCGGTGGTGTTGACCAATGCGGCCGGGTTCTTCGACCAGCCCATCGCCGAGTTCGTCGCCGCCCAGGTGCTCGCCGAGACCAAGCAGTTGTACCTGAACGCCGAGCTCCAGTCCGAGCGCCGCTGGGAGCACCGGGAGACCGATCGGGTCGGCGGGCGGCGCGCGCTGGTCGTCGGCACCGGCGGCATCGGCCGGGCCTGCGCGCGGCTGTTGCGCGCGCTGGGGATGGAGGTACGCGGCGTCGGTCGCGTGGCGCGCGCGGAGGACCCCGACTTCGGCGAGGTGGTGGCCTCCGATGATCTTGCCGCCGCGGTCGACGGCGTCGATCACCTGGTGCTGGCGGCGCCGTTGACGGCCGGTACGCGGGGGATGGTCGACGCGCGCGTGCTGGCGGCGCTGCCGTCCGGCGCGCAGTTGATCAACATCGGTCGGGGCGAGCTGATCGACGAGGCGGCGCTGATCACCGAGCTGGCGAGGGGCCGGATCTGCGCCGCGCTGGACGTGTTCGCCGTCGAACCGCTGCCCGCGGAGAGCCCGCTGTGGGCGATGCCGAATGTTCGCGTGAGCCCGCACCTGTCCGGCGACGTGCGCGGTTGGCGTACCGGTCTGGCGGAGCAGTTCGAGGCCAACCTACGCCGCTGGCTTGCCGGGGAGCCCCTGGCCGGGGTGGTCGACAAGGCCGCTGGCTATGTGCGGCGCGACCCGCGCTAGAAGGTGTGCTCGCGGTCGGGGAAGGTGCCGGCCGCGACATCGGCGGCGTAGGCCCGCGCGGCAGCGTGCAGGGTGGCGTGCAGATCGGCGTACTGCTTGACGAACCGGGGCAGGCGCCCGGTGCGCAGACCGGCCATGTCCTGCCAGACGAGCACCTGGGCGTCGCAGTCGTTGCCGGCGCCGATCCCGACGGTCGGGATGGTCAGGGCCTGCGTGACGGCGTCGCCGACCGCGCCGGGGACCATCTCCAGCACCACCGCGAAGGCGCCGGCCCGCTCCAGGGTGCGGGCGCTCTGCACGAGCTCGTCCGCGCGGTCCTGGCCGCGTCCCTGTACGCGGTAGCCGCTCAGGGCGTGCTCCTTCTGCGGTGTGAAGCCGATGTGTGCCATGACGGGGATGCCGGAGCGGGACAGCAGGTCGACGTGGTCGGCGATCTCGACCCCGCCCTCCAGCTTCACGGCGTGTACGCCGGCCTCCTTCATGAATCGGGTGGCGGTGCGCAGTGCCTGCTCCGGTGAGGCCTGGTAGGACCCGAAGGGCAGATCGGCGATCACCAGCGCCCGGGAGGCGGAGCGGCTGACGGCGCGGGCCAGCGGGATCAGCTCGTCGACGGTGATCGCCAGGGTGCTGTCGTGGCCGTAGACGTTGTTCCCGGCCGAGTCGCCGACCAGCAGGGCCGGGATGCCGGCGTCGTCGAAGATCGCCGCGGTGTAGGTGTCGTAGGAGGTGAGCATCGCCCACTTCTCGCCGCGCTCCTTCAGCTCCTGCAAATGGCGCAGCCGCACCCGGCGCGCGGGGGCGGGCGGCTCGGGAGCGGCGTAGGGGGCCGTGGTCTCGGTCATGGTGTCCTCTCGTCAGCGTCCCCGATGATGGCGCGCGAGGAGCGGCCGAGTCTCCCGATCAGCCGGGCTGCGGCATCGCGAGCAGCTTCACCTCGAGGAACTCCTCGATGCCCTCCTTGCCGCCCTCGCGGCCCAGGCCGGACTGCTTGATCCCGCCGAACGGCGCGGACGGGTTGGACACCATGCCCGTGTTCAGGCCGACCATGCCGACCTCCATCGCATCGCTGACCCGGAAGGCGCGCGCGACGTCGGTGGTGAACAGATAACCCGCCAGCCCGTACGGGGTGGCATTGGCCATCGTGATCACCTCGTCCTCGGTCTCGAACGGGATCACCGCCGCGACCGGGCCGAAGATCTCGGTCTCCATCAGCTCGGCGTCCTTGCTCACCCCGGACAGCACGGTCGGGTTGTAGAAGAAACCCTTGCCCTCGGGGCGATCGCCGCCGGTGATCACCTTCGCGCCCTTGTCGATCGCGTCGGTGACCAGCGTCTCGACCTTGTCCAGCGCCTTGCGCTCGACCAGGGGGCCCACCTGCGTACCCTCGGCCGACCCGTCGCCCACCTTCAACTGCTGCATCCGCTCCGCGACCCGCCTGGAGAACTCCTCGGCGATGCCCGCCTGGGCGTAGATCCGGTTCGCGGCCACGCACGCCTCGCCCATGTTGCGCATCTTCGCCGCCATCGCACCCTCGACGGCGACATCAAGATCGGCGTCGTCGAACACGATGAACGGCGCATTGCCGCCGAGCTCCATTGACGCGCGCATCACGTTCTGCGCGGCCTGGCCGAGCAGGTGCTTGCCGACCGCGGTCGAGCCGGTGAAGCTGACCTTGCGCGCCTTGCCGCTCTCCATCCATGCCGTCACCACCGAGCCCGGGTCGGTGGTGTTCACGACATTGAGTACGCCCTCGGGCAGGCCCGCCTCGACCAGGACCTCGACCAGCGCGAGCGAGGTCAGCGGCGTCAGGTCCGCCGGCTTGAACACCATGGTGCAACCGGCCGCCACCGCCGGGCCGATCTTGCGCGTACCCATCGCCAGCGGGAAGTTCCACGGCGTCACGAGTACGCAGGGCCCGACCGGCTGGCGCTGCACGAGGAACCGCGTCTTGCCGTCGGGGGAGAGCGTCTGGTCGCCCGAGATGCGCACCGCCTCCTCGGAGAACCACCGGAAGAACTCCGCGCCGTAGACGACCTCGCCCTTCGCCTCGGCCAGCGGCTTGCCCATCTCGGCGGTCATGATCGCCGCGATGTCGTCGGCGCGCTCGATCAGCAGGTCGTACGCCCGGCGCAGGATCTCCCCGCGCTCGCGCGGCGCCGTCGCCGCCCACGCCTGCTGCTTGGCCGCCGCCGCGTCCAGCGCGGCCCGGGCGTCCTCGGCGCCACCGTCGGCGACACTCGCCAGCACCTCCTCGGTCGCGGGATTGATCACCTCGAACGTCTTGCCCGATTGCGCGGGCACCCACGTCCCGTCGATGAACAGGTCCGTGTTGAGCTTGGTGACTGCCGTCGGTGTCGTCATCGTCCCCTCCGTGGCGGTTGGTCGGCCTCCACGCTACTCCGGGCCCGACGCACCGCGCGGTCCGGGTCGCGCGCCGAGACGCCGCTCAGGCGCCGCGGAACAGGGCCAGCAGCCGCGCCGTCTCCGCGGCCATTGCGTCGCGGGCCGGGCCGAGGTACTTGCGGGAGTCCACCAGCTCGGGGTTGCCCGCCAGCGTCTGGCGTACCGCACCGGTGAACACCTTGTTCAGGTGCGTCGAGACGTTGATCTTGGTCATTCCCGCCCGGATCGCCGCGACCAGCGTCTCGTCGGGTACGCCGGACGAGCCGTGCAGCACCAGCGGTACGCCGGCCGCCTCGCGCAGCCGGCCGATCAGCTCCAGATCGAGCACCGCGCTGCGCTCGGTCATCGCGTGCCTGCTGCCGACGGCGACGGCGAGAGCGTCCACCCCGGTCGCCGCCACGAACTCGCGCGCCTGGTCCGGGTCGGTCAACACCCCCGGCTCGTGCGCGCTGCGCCCCGGCAGATCCTTGCCGCCGACCTCGCCCAGCTCCGCCTCGACGGCGACGCCGTGATCATGGGCGAGGTCCACCACCCGGGCCGTCGCGGCGAGGTTGTCGGCGTGCGGCAGCCGCGACCCGTCATACATCACCGAGCCGAACCCGGCGGCCACCCCGGCCCGGGCCAGCGCCTCGTCCTCTGCATGATCAAGATGGACGGCGACGTCCACCCCCGCCTCCCGCGCGACCTCGAGTGTGGCCAGCGCGATCGGGGCCAACCGTCCGCCGTGGTACTTCACGCAGTTCTCCGAGATCTGCAGGATCACCGGCAGGCCGGCAGACTCCGCACCCGCGACCAGCGCCTCCGCCGACTCCAGGTGCAAGACGTTGAACGCGCCGATCCCCGCGCCCTGTGCGCGGGCGGCGTTGATCAACTCGAGGGTCGGTCGCAGGGGCATCGGTCAATTCTCCTCGACAACGCGGATCCGGGCGGGGGCGGTCAGCGGGCCGAGCTCGCCGGCCACGGGCGCGAGCACCGCGGCCGACGACCACTGCACCGCCGTGCGGGCCAGCCGCTCGTCGTCCCAGTCCGAACACAGCGCCACCGCGGCGGCCGCCACCGCGGCGTCCCCGGCGCCGGTCGGGTTGCCGCGCAGCCGCTCCGGCGGCCGGGCCACCAGCGCGCCCCGCCGCCCCTTGGTGAACAGCGCCAGCCCGTCCGGCCCGGCCGAGACGAGCGCCCGCGCGCCCTCGTCCGGTGAGCGGTCCAGCAACGCCCGGACGGCCGTCGCCAGGTCCGACTCACCGGTGGCCTCGCGTACCTCCTCGGCGTTCGGCTTGACCAGGTCCGCGCCCGCGGCGACGGCGTCCAGCAGCGCCGGCCCGGAGGTGTCGACGATGCAGCGGGCGCGGGAGGCGCGGGCGTACTTGATGATCTCGGGAAACAGGTTGCGCGGGGGATCGGGCGGCAGGCTGCCCGAGACCACCACCACCCGCGGGGCGTACTTGGCCATGGACCACTTCAGGCAGTCGTCCAGCTTGGCCCACTCGGCCCGGCTGATCGGTACGCCGTACTCGTTGAGCACCGTCGCCTGGTCGGCCGCCGTGTCCACCAGCGCGATGCTGCGCCGGGTGGGGCCGGTGACCTGGACCAGCTCCGGGGTGACGCCGCTGGCGCGGAGCTGGTCGCCGAACTGGGCCAGGTGCAACTCGTCGACAGGCGCGATGGCGACCACCGGGCGCCCCGCGCGCGCCACCACCCGCGCGACGTTCAGGCCCTTGCCGCCCGCGCGTACCTCGGGGGCGCGCACCCGGTGCGTCTCGCCCGGGCGCAGCGCGACCTGATAGGTCTCGTCGACGGCCGGATTCGGCGTCAGCGTCAACACCCCGTTCACGTCGGCCCCCGATCCTTGCGTGGCAGTGCGGTCAGGCCAAGCAAATCAGTGCCGAGGATCGCCGCGCCCCACAACCCGGCATCCGGCCCGAGTTGCGCCGCGACGACCGCTGGCCGGCGATGGAAGGAGAGGGCGCCGTGCAGCCGCGCGGTCAGCGGGTCGAGCAGCGCCGGGCCGGCCGCGGCGAGGCCGCCGCCGATCACGATCAGTTCCGGACCGAGCACGGCAACACAGTGCCGAAGGGCGTGGGTCAGGGCATCGATGGCCGCGTCCCAGGCGCGGCGCGCGGCGGCACCGGCGCGGGGATCGTCGAGCAGGGCCGCCACCTCGCGTGCCCCGGCGGCCGCGATGCCGGACTCCGCGCTGAACCGGCGGGCGATCGCCGCGGCCGAGGCCACCGTCTCCAGGCAGCCGGTGGCGCCGCAACTGCAGGGGCCGCCGCCCGGGACGGGGGCGTGGCCGATCTCCCCGGCGTACCCGCCCGCGCGCAGGCGGTGCCCGTCCACGAACGCGACCCCGGCGATGCCGGTGCCGATCGGCAGGACCAGCACGTTGTCGACGCCGCGCGCCGCGCCGAGTCGGCGCTCCGCGACGCCGACCGCCGCGATGTCGTGGCCGAGCGCGACGGGCAATCCGGTGGCGGCCGCGAGCCGGTCACGCAGCGGCTCCTCGCGCAGGCCGAGGTTGGCGGCGAACCGGACCACGCCTGCCGCCTCGTCGACGATCCCGGGCACCACGACGCTGATGGCGTCGGCGTCGGCGGCCAGCTCGGCGATCAGCGCGGTCAGGTCTGTGGCGCGGTCGGTGCCCGGTACGCCCGGCGTGGGCACCCGGCGTACCCCCGACAGGCCCGCGTCGGTCAGCAGGCCGGCCTTGACGTCGGTGCCGCCGATGTCGAAGACCGCCAGCCGCTCGCCCTCGCGCGGCCCCTCGGAAGTGTTCACGAGGGCCGATTCTGCTGGGTTCGGGCGCCGAGCGCGACTACGCCTAGGCGCGCCGTTCAGGTCAGGTTGGCTCGCGCGTCAGAAAAGACCTCGTTCCACACCTTCAATGCCTGGCCCATCGATGGTCGGCGCAGGCAGGTCGGCATCTGGGAGGAGCCAGCGCAATCCGAGTGTGGCGAACGCGGCGAGAAGTTCGGGGTGGGTCGGCGTCAGATCGAGCGCTTGCTGCTGATCAATGCAACGTGGCGGCCGATTGATGCTTCGTTCGAAAATGGCCCAGAGGGTGAGGTCGCTGCCGTGCCGCGAGGTGTAGCGGATTCCGTCAAGATCAGTTGAGCGGCACAGACGAGTGGCGATCGCTTGGGTCAGGGGCCGGGCTGCGGCGTCGTTGAGCGCGGATACGTCGAAATCGTTCAATCCCAGTTCAGTCGCTCTGGTTGCGAAGGAGGGGCGCAGGGTCGCGATGGTGGTCGAGGTCGTGACATCGCAGAAGGCTCCGGTGAGGGTAGCGGTTCCGGCGACTCGGTTGTCGAGCCAAGAAGGATCGACATCGCCCGCGGGTGTCGTCGGAAACTGCTCGACATCCTCTGGATCGGCGACGATGGCCGCGATTTCCTCGGCGAGCTGTGGATCTGGACGTAATGGCGCGAGCAGTTCGACGAAGCAGGAATAGAGGCTCGCGCCGGCATAGATCGACCGGAAGGTGCCGTCGAGATCGTCCCAGCGCCCGTCGAAGTGGTGCCCGGTCGCCCACTTCCAGTCCGTCCATGCCCACGGATCCGGGGCGTTGCCGACGCGCCAGATGCCCTGCTCGGCCGGTTCGGCGAGAGTGAGGGGCATCCAGGCCTCAGGCAGCGGCGAAATGGCGGGCCGCGCCAAGGACGCGCTCACCGATCTCGTCGATATCGCTCTCGCGGAGAATTCGTGCGGGCGCGATGTCACCGAGATCCGGGTTGAGTCCTTGCATCCAGGCCTGGACGACTCGGGAGCCGTGGCGGTCACCGAGGATGGTGCTGATCTGGTGGCTGAGGCGAAGTCGCTGTACCACCGCTGCGCTCGGCTCGCGTTCGCCGTGGGCCCACTGCCGAACCGCGCGCGTTTCCTTCACCCCCGCGATATATGCGACGAGGGTGGCGCCGAGCCGGTCCCGGAGCTCCTCGGTGAGGCTTGCGACCGGAAGTGTGACGGATTCCTTGTGGGCCCGCTGGTCCAGAGTGGTGACCATGCCCCCATCATGCCACGGATGCGTCACGATCACACCTCGAATCACACCCCAGAAAGCCGCTTGCTCCACACGGTTTCCAGCAGGCCCGGCCGGTAGCCCATCGCCAGGTTGATCGCGAGCATCCACTCGTTCTCGCCCGCGTTCCAGGTGTGGATCCGGGCGATCTGCGGCCGGTGGGCGGCGACCAGGTCGAGATTGGCGAGCTTGATCGCCAGCCCGAGCCGGTGCCCGCGGTGCTCGGCGCGGACCAGCGTCTCGGCCTGGTAGCCCACCGCGGGCTTGTCCGGCGGAACCTCGATGATCGTGAACGCGGCCAGCCGGCCCGAGCCGATGTGTTGGGCGACCGTGGTGAAGGCGGTCCGCCCGCCGGCCGCGGCCCGCGCCTCGCGCCGGCGTACCCGATCCGCGTCCCACACCTCCTCCTGATAGCCGAGCTCGGCGTGCGGCACGTCGACGCTCATCCGGGTGAACAGCTCGGCGATCTGATCGACGTGTTCGGCCGGGGCGGCATCTCGCCAGCCCAGCAGGCGATAGCCGCCCGAGCGCTCGTCGGCATCGCGCTGCAGCCTCTCGCGTACCCCAGGATCCAGCGGCACGGGCTGGGTCGACATCCGCTCGGCCTGCTCCAGCCGATAACCCCGGCCCAGCGCGAACGCGACCGGCGGGCTGTCGCGCGGCGCCCGGCCCACCCCGGTCGGCGGCAGCACGGCGCCCGGGCCCTCGGCCCCGTCGGGGTGTTCGGCAAAGCCCAGCATGCGGGTACGCCCGCGCGCCCGCGCGGCATCCTCCGCGGCCTGCGCGAGCGCGCTTCCCAGACCGGCGCGCCGATGCCCCGGCACGATCTGCACCGTCGTCTCGGCGGTCTCGACGTTCTCCCGCAGCGGGTAGATGACCTCGGCGGCACCGAGCGCGGGGCCTCCCGGCTCGGCCCGGATCAGCAACAGCTCACGGGCCTTGTCGGACTGGTCGGCGAACCGCGCGCGACGGGCCGCGGCGGAGTCGGCGAGATCGTCGTTGCCGTGGGTCTCGATCAGCACGGCCCGGTCGATCGCGGCCACCTCGTCGAAGGCGCCCGCCCCGCCGGGGTCGGGTGTGGTCACGCGGTCGATGTGCACCATGGATGCATGGTGGCCCGCGCCCCGATGCCCCCGCCACCAGATTTCCCGATCCGCGAGGATGGTCGGCATGATCATCGAGACACCGCCGACCGATCGGACCGCGCCGCGGCTGGGCGTCAACTACACCCCGAGCCGGGGTTGGTTCCACTCCTGGCTGGACTTCGATCCGGCCGCCGCGGCTCGCGACCTGGACGCGATCAGCGCCCTGGGCGTCGATCATCTCCGGGTGCTGCCGCTGTGGCCGATCCTGCAGCCGGACCGGACCATGATCAACACCCGCGCGGTCGCCGATCTGCTGGCGCTGACCGACCTCGCCGCCGAGCGCGACCTCGACGTCTCGGTCGAGGTCTTGCAGGGCCACCTGTCCAGCTTCGACTTCCTGCCGGCCTGGGTCGGTAGCTGGCACCGGCGCAATGTCTTCACCGATCCCGACGTGGTAGCAGCGCAGGCGCGGTTGATCGACGTCCTCGGCCGCGAGCTGGCCGGCCGCCCGAACGCGCTCGGGCTGGGCCTGGGCAACGAGTTCGGCCAGTTCGCGGCGGCACGGCACCCCTCGGCGTACCCGCTGGACACCGCCGGTGCCGGCGCCTGGCTGGACGCCTTGCTGGGCGCGGCCGGGCGGGTCTGGCCGACCGGCCTGCACCAGGCCAATTTCGACGACGACGTGTGGTTCGCCGACGATCACCCGTTCACCCCACGGCTCGCCGCGAGCCGCGGGGCCCTGACGGTCGTCCATGCGTGGGTGTTCGGCGGCGTCGGACGGCGCTACGGCGCCGATCATCCGGCGCTGGCACAGTTCGCGCGCTATCTGGTCGAACTGGCGCGGGCCTGGTCGCCGCCGGGGCGCGGGGTCTGGCTGCAGGAGGTCGGTGCCCCGCGTGCCGCCCACGACGGGCGCCCGCTGGTCGCCGACGCCGAGGCGTTCCTCACCGACACGGTCGGCGCGCTCGCCGACGCCCCCGATCTGTGGGGCATCACCTGGTGGGCCAGCCACGACGTGTCCCGCGACCTGGCCGACTTCCCGGAGTTGGAGTACGGCCTCGGGTTGATCGATGCCGACAATCGGCCGAAGCCGATCGGCCGTGCGCTGGCCGAGCAGGCGCCGCGGATCCGCGCCGCGCGGCCGGCCCCCGCGGCCGGCCCCGTGGTCGAACTGGCGCTTGCCGAGGACGGCTCGGATCGCTCCCTTGGCGGGCCCGAGAGTGACGCGTTCGACGCCTGGCTGACCGAGCGGCTGGCCGGTCGAGCGCCCCGGCTGCGACTCTCGACGCACTAGGCTGGGTCCATGAGCGGCGATCTGCCCATCTCGAGCAAGTACCGCAGCACGCCCACCGCGCCGGTGGACGACGCCGAGCGGGAGCGACTGACGCGGCAGCTCAACGATGCCTACACCCGCGGGCAGCTCGACGCCGACGACTACCAGCAGCGCCTCGACCGGCTCTATGCCGCCGGTTCGCTGGGCGAGCTGGTCCCGGTGGTCGAGGGGTTGCCGCCGCTGCCGACCCACGCCGAGCCGGCGATCGTCGCGCAGTCGGGCCAGCCGGGGGAGGTCGGCGGCCCCCCGCGCGGCGCCGGTTTCAGCCGGGTTGCGCTCGGTGTGATCGTCGGGTCAGTCGCCCTGCTCGTCTTGTTGATCTTGTTGTTGATCATCTTCTAACGCCTTGCGCACGCTGCCGTCGGCGGCGCCCAGGCGCTCCCGCGCGGCCTCGGCATCGCCGCCGGTGAGCAGGCTGACGATCGCTGTCTTCACCTCACCGCCGGCAGCGGCCAGCGCCCGCTCGGCGTCGCCGTGATCATGGCCGGTGGCCTCCCGGACGATCCGGTTGGCGCGGGCCCGCAGCTTGTCGTTGGTGGCGGCCACGTCGACCATCCAGGCGCCGTAGGTCTTGTTGTTCATGATCATCGCCGCTGTGGAGATGATGTTCAGCGCGATCTTCTGCGAGGTGCCGGCCTTCATCCGGGTGGAGCCCGACACCACCTCGGGCCCGGTCAGCAACTCGATGCCGACCTCGGCGGCCGCGGCCACGGCGGTGCCGTGGTTGTTGGTGATGCCGACGGTCGGCGCGCCGCGCTCGGCGGCCGCGGTGAGGGCGGCGACCACATAGGGGGTACGACCGGAGGACGCGATGCCGATCACCAGGTCGGCCGGCCCGATCGCCAGGCGCTCGATGTCGGCGCGCGCCGCCTCCTCGTCGTCCTCCGCGCCCTCGATCGCGGCGGTCATCGCCTGTTCGCCGCCCGCCAGCAGTGCCACGAAACGGCCAGGATCCACCCCGTAGGTAGGCGGGATCTCGGCGGCATCCAGCGCGCCGAGGCGCCCCGGCGTACCCGCGCCGACGTAGACGATCCGCCCGCCGCGCGCGTACGCCTCCGCCGCCATCCGCGCCGCCGTCGCGAGCTGACCGTGCGCGGCGCGCATGGCCGCTGGTACCGACGCCTCGGCATCCAGCAGCACGTCGACCAGGCGGGTACTGGAGAAGGTGTCGAGATCGGCAAGATCGCGGCGTACCTGCTCAGTGCCCAGCCGGTCCACCGAACCGTCGGAGACCTCCGAGCGCTCGCCGGGCTCGGCCGCCGGGCCGATCAGCATCTCCCGGTGCGGCGCCGGCGCGCCCGAGGCCAGCAGCAGCGCCCCGTCCAGCGGCGTGCCCTCGCCGCGGACCACCTCGCGGCCGCTGGCGCCGGCCAGCTCGGCCAACAACAGCTCCGAGCCGGACAGGCCACCGGTCACCGCGACCGGCCCGTCGCCGGCGCGCTCGATGGTGCCCGCCAGCGCCTCGGCGGCCGCCGTCACCAGCTCACGCGCCGCGGCATCGCCCTCGGCGGCGAGGCCCAACACGTCGGGGGCGAAGGCGGCGGTGGCGCGGGCGGGCGTACCGCTTGCGGCGAGCGTGCGCGGCAACCGGGCCAGGTCGCCGAACCGTGCCCGGGCCGCATCCAGCAGCGGGCCCAGGTCGTAGTCGGCCTCGCGGGAGGCGAGCACCCGCCGCAGCGCCTCGCGCCCCAGCCAGGCGCCGGATCCGTCATCGCCGAGCCAAGGGCCCCAGCCGTCGAAGATCCGCAGCTCCCCGCGGGCCGAGACGTTGATCACCACCGCGCCGGTGCCGAGCGCCGCGACGGTGCCGGACCGGCCGCCCAGCGCGCCGGCGTGGGCGATCACCGCATCGCTGGTCACCGTGACCTCGGTGCCCGGCAGTTCGGCCTCCAGCCGGGCGGCGAGTTCGGCCGCGGCCTCCGGCGCGGCGGCCGCGCCCGCGGCCCCACAGACCAGCGAACCGGCAAGCTGGCGCTGCGCCGCTGGCAACGCCTCCCGGACGGTGAGCACCGCGCGGACGGCCTCGGCGATGCCGCCGGGCTCGGCAAGTCCGGGCGCACCCGGCCCCGAGACGACCACCGGCCGCTCGTCGACCACCGCCAACCGGCACCCGGTCTTGCCAAGATCAATTCCGCTGTACACGGCCTCCAAGCTAACAGCGGCGGCCCGCGAACCCCCGGCGTTCGGGTCCGGGTCGGCTCGCGATTTCCGGGGCTGGTGGGCCGCGTGGGATCATCGACGCCGTGGAGGAGGCCTTCGTCGACCGGCTGGGTTGGGTACGCGACGGTGCCGCGCTCACCGGATCGGGCGGCTGGCGGCTGGCCTTCTCCGGCCGCGACCGGCTCGCCCGGATGGACGCCGTGTGGCAGCGGCTGGCCGACCGCGATCGCGGCCCCGCCCCGCTCACCGCCTTCCTCGCCGCCACCTTCGACGACTCCTCGGCGCTGCCGAGCGTGCTGCGCGTCCCGCGGTCGGTACGCCGCGGCGAGACCGCGTGGGAGCAGGCCGTCGACGCCGGGTTGCTCGCCGAACTGGCCGCGGCCGACGATGGGTTGACGGTCGGGCTCGCGGGTGAGGAGATCCGGGGACTGGCCGCACCGGGGGAGAGCGCCGGCCGGGCGGGGCACCGCCGGCTGGTCGAGGCGGCGCTCGGGGCGATCGCCGACGGTGCCGCGGACAAGATCGTGGTCGCGCGGGACGAGTACGTGCGTGCCGACGACGCCCATTGCGTCCGCGCGCTCGAGGCGTTGGCCGCCAGCTATCCGCAGACCTGGACATTTGCCGTGGACGGTCTCTTCGGCGCGACGCCGGAGCTGATGATCGCCCGGCAGGGGGACCGGTTCCGGACCCGGGTGCTGGCCGGCACCGCGGGCGATGCCGAGACCCTGCTGGGCGATCCGCGCCGGGTGGCCGAGCACCGACTGGCCGCCGACGCCGTGCTCGGCGAGCTGGCCGGGCTGGCGGTGCTGGACGACGAGCGGCCGGCGGCGTACCCGCTGCAACTGCCGAACCTGTGGCATCTGGCCACCGACATCTCCGGCCGCGTCGCCGATCCCGCGTCGTCGCCGCTGCGGTTGATCACCGCGCTGCACCCGACGCCGGCGGTGGCCGGCGTACCGACCAAACGGGCCGTGGAGTTGATCAACGAGTTCGAGCCGCGGGACCGGGGAAGGTACGCCGGGCCGGTCGGCTGGATGGATGCGGCCGGCAACGGCGAGATCGGGCTGGCCCTGCGCTGCGGCCAGCGCGAGCCCGACGGCGTGCGCTGCTATGCCGGCGGCGGCATCGTCGCCGGCGCCGACCCCGAGTGGGAGTACGCCGAGACCGAGGTCAAGCTCCAGCCCATGCGCCGGGCCCTTAGGGTGTAGGAAAGGAGTCCTGGAGGTCTGTTGCGATGATCGGAATTTCCCGTCCAGTGATCGCCGCAGTCGCCTTGATCATGCTGGGTGCCGTGATCGGCGGTTCCGGGGCGGCGCAGCGGGATTCGTGGCTCGGCATCGCTGCGGGGGGTCTGGGTGTCCTCTGTGGCGTGGCCGGGATCGTCCTCCTGTGGTGGGGATCGTCGGGGCAGGGGCGGGCGAGCCGCCGTCAGCGCTAGTTCGATCTCTTCGTCAGGTTTCGCCCGCTGGAGCTGGCGCCAGCGGGCGAGACCTGACGACGCGATCGGTCAGGCGAGCAGTGCCTCCGCGGCCGCGATCGCCTCGACGCGGCCCGGCCCGGCGGTCTCCAGCACGTTCCCGCGGAGATCCCGCGGCACTCCGGTGTTGATCACCAGCGCGTCCGGGCGCCGGTCCAGCACCGCGTCGAGCAACTCGGCGGTGGCGCCGTCGGGCTGCGCGCCCAGCAGCACGACCAGCGGCTCATCGTCCAGCCCGGCAAGATCGGCAATCGTCTCGATCACCACCCGCCGCGCCCCCGGCACCCGGGCGGCGAGTTCCACCAGCGCCCACGGCCGGGTACGCCCGGCGGCGATGTTGTCGGGCCCGCGCAGTTCGGCGAGCCAGGGCCGCGTACCCAGCTTCGGCAACGGGCCGGTACGCCGCAGCGCCTCGCGCGCGATCTGTGTCCCGACCTCGCTGCGGGTGCCGGGCGCCCGGCGTACCGGCTCCCCGAAGGCCGCCCGCCGGGCCGCCGCCCGCTCCGCCAGTCGGGCCACCCGCCCGGCCGCCTCGGCGAGCCGGGTCTCCCGCAGCGCGCCCGAGCGCACGGCCCCGATGATCGCGTCGACGATCTCGGCGAGCGCCGCGGCGGGGTCGTAGCCGCCGCCCACCGGATTCCCGATACAGATCAGATCCACCCCGGCCGCCAGCGCGAGCGCCGCGCCGCGGCCCATGCCCCAGCCGTCCCGGATCGCCGCCATGTCCAGTGCGTCGGTGCAGACCACCCCGTCGAAGCCGAGCTCGTCTCGCAGCAGCGCGATCAGCCGCGGGTTCAGCGTCGCCGGCTCGCGGCCGAACGCGTCGAAGATCACGTGCGCGGTCATGATCGCATCGGTCCCCGCCGCCACCGCCGCCGCGAACGGTTCAAGATCACGCTCCCGCACCACGGCCTCCGGCGCGTCCACCCGGGGCAGCGCGAGATGGGAGTCCTGCCGGGTCGCGCCGTGCCCGGGGTAGTGCTTGGCACACGAGGCCACCCCGCCCGCGTGCAGCCCGCGGACGAACGCCGCGCCGTGCCGGGCCACCAGCTCCGGATCATCGCCGAACGCGCGTACCCCGATCACCGGATTGTCCGGATCGGAGTTCACGTCCACATCGGGCGCGGCGGTCAGGTCGATCCCCTCCCCGCGCAGCGCGGCGCCCAGCTCGGCGGCCACTGCCTCCGTGCGTACCGGATCGTCGACCAGCCCGAGCGCGTGGGCGCCCGGCCAGGACGACCCGTCCGGCTCGAACCGGGTGACCGACCCGCCCTCCTCGTCGGAGCAGACCAGCACCGTCGGCGCGATCGCGCGCAGCCCACCGGTCAGCGCCGCGAACCCCTCGGTCGGCCGGTTGTGACCGAACAGCCAGGCCCCGGCGAGCCCGCGACCCAGCTCGTCGGCCAACCAGCCCGGCACACTCGTCCCGACGAATCCGGGCGCCAGCACGCCGCGCGCCAGTGCGGCCAGTTCCGACTCCGATTGCACGGCCACACTGTGCCACCGGCCGTTCCGCGCGGCCAGACTGAGGGAAGCCTAAGTTGGCTCACCCGGAGTGCGTTAGGGTTGGGCCCGTGCCCCGCCGCGAGATCACCGACACGATGCTGATGGACAGCGTTCGCCGGCTCGAGGACGAGCATCCGCCGATCCCGATGGGCTCGGTCGACTGGACCGTGCACGACCCCGGGGCGGTCGCCCGCGACTACGCACACATCCTCGACTATCTGGCCCGGGTCGAGCTCGAGGTCGACCGCAATGTGCTCGAGCTCCTGGTGCTGCTGCCCGATGTCAGCGAGGTCGACCGCTACTTCTACGCCGATGTCTGGCAACCCCAGGAGATCCAGCACGGCCTGATCCTGGACAAGCTGCAGACCGAGCTCGGCCTCGCCCCCGCCGAGCCGATGCTCGAGGTGCAGATGGGCATGAAGATGCTCGGCGCGCTGGCCCACATCGAGCCGATCCAGGAGGTGGCGCGGCTGATGTACTACCTGACCGGTGCGGCGACCGAGCGGCAGGCGGTGCTGGCGTACAACGCGATGACCAAGGGCATGAACAGCCTCGGCGAGACGGCGATCTCGCAGACGATCATCGGTCAGATCAAGAAGCAGGAGCCCGGGCACTTCGCCTTCTACAAGATGTCGGCGGAGAAGATGCAGCAGGACCGCGTGCTCAAGCCGTGGCAGTTGTGGCTGACGCGGCGACTGCGCAACTTCTCCTACGGCCTGGTCGGCACCAACCAGCGCAAGACCTATACCGCCGACATGGGCGGCGTGGTGATCGGGCTGGGATTCGCCGAGGACCTGGAGGCGTACGCCCGGGAGGTCTCCCGGGTGGAGAAGTCGATCTTGTGGGCCCACGACAAGGGCCTCGACTTCCCGCCCTACGTGCTGCGTGCCCTGCGCGAGTCCGTCGAGATGTATCGCGAGCGCGGCGGGCTCGGCGGGCCCGTCGTGCCCGCCTGAGACCGACGTCGCCGGTACGCCCGGTCAGCGGTCCACGTCGTGCAGGTGATGCACCGGGTCGTGGACGTAGTAGCGGGCCAGCGACTCCACCGTGAAGATCGTGCCGTCCGAGCGCCGGCCGGTACGCCCGAGGTCGCCGGCGGCCACCGCGGCGAAGGCGGCGGCGGTCCGGTCGGCCGCCCGGATCAGCGCCTGCCCGACGGCGGCCGGATCGGCCTCGGCGTAGCGATCGCGCTCTGCGGTCTCGTCGGGATCCCAGTTGGCGAACGCGGGATCGTCGTCGCCGAGCATCAGCGCGAGCCGCTCACCGAAGATGACATGGGCGTCGCGGACGTGGGCGGCGTACTCCAGCGGCGACCAGACCTCCGGCGCCGGCCGGTCGCGGACGTCCGCGCGGGCCAGCACCGCGGGCCAGGCGGCGGCATTCTCCCGCAGCAGTTCGGGGACGCGCTCATACGGCACGGTCGAGGCGTCGAACCCACACTCGGGACAGCGGCGCTCCAGCACCCAGGTCCAGTCCTTGATCTCGGCTTGCGGCATGGCCCGATGCTGGCGTGCCACGGCGTACCCGACCAGTGCTGCGCGCGCCAGGAATCGCAGCGATCCGGCCAGCGCAGATTGCGCGAGTGCCGCGATGGTCGTGATCTTCATCGTCGCCGTCGTGATCATGGTCGGCGCGGTGTCCTTCGCCGGGTACGCCCAGCCGGTGGCGACTTCCACAGCCACCTGACAGCTTTCCGTCAGCGGTCTCGCATGGTCGCCGGGTGAGATGTCGGACATGAGCCACTGGTCCGGGTCGGTGAACCGACATCCCCATCCCTCATCCCCTCGGTTCACCGACCCGCCAGTCGCTCGCCAGACCCCCGCCCGCCGCATCCCCGCCCCGTTGGTCGCACTCGCCGGGATCGCGACCGTGCTGGTGATGCTCGGCGGATCCCTGCTGCCGGGCGCACTGGTCGCCCGCGTCCTCGCACCGGGCGGCGGCGACCTGCCGACGGTTCCCGGAATCACCGACACCCGGCCGCCGACGATCGCCCAGGCGCCCGACGCCGCCCCGGCCTCGACCAGATCCGGGGTCGTGATCATCGACACCCGCACCTCGAACGGGATCGGGGCCGGCTCGGGTGTCGTGATCGGCGACGGGAGCCTGATCCTGACCAACTACCACGTGGTCGCCGACTCCGAGCGGGTCCGGGTGACCTCCGCCGGCGGCGAGGCCCAGTCCGCCACGATGCTCGGCTTCGACTCCTCCGCCGATGTGGCCTTGCTCGGCATCGAGAACGCACTGACTCCGGCCAAGATCGACACCGACGGCGTCGAGACCGGCGAGGCGCTGACCGCGATCGGCAATCCGGGCGGCGAGGGCCGGCTGCGCACGGTGGACGGCCAGGTCAGGGCGACCGACCGTTCGGTGACCGTGGCGGGGGAGAACGGAGGGTTCGGCTCCCGCCTCGAGGGAATGATCGAGACCAGCGTGCCCGTCGTTCCCGGTTACTCCGGCGGGGCGATGGTCGACGCCGAGGGCGAGGTCGTCGGACTGAGCACCGCGGGTTCGGTGATGCGCTCGGCCAGCCGCAGCGACGAGTCCGACGCTGCCCCGGACAGTTACGCCGTGCCGATCGCGACCGCCACCGAGATCGCCGCCCAGATCGAGGCCGGCGACAGCTCCGGGCCGGTGACCATCGGCCGGTCCGGCTACCTCGGCGTCAGCGTCGACACCGTCGGCGAGATCGTCGATGTGGTGCCCGATTCGCCGGCCGCCGGGGCCGGGATCGAGCCCGGTGCGGTCATCCTCTCGGTGGACGGTACGCCGGTGCAGAGCGGCGGCCGGTTGAGCAGCGTGCTCGCCGGCACCGAGGCGGGCCAGCGGGTCGAACTGGTCTGGACCGATGCCGCCGGCGAGGAGCGCTCGAGCAGCGTCGCGCTCGCGGAGAGCCCCGTGAACTGATCGGGCCCAACTGATCGAGCCCGCGTTGCGCAACACCCCGCCCCGGCGCGGGCCGCCCGTCTAGAGTCGAACTCCCCTCAATGTCGAGAGCAGCGCCCGGTGGGGCGCGGACGGGAGTCGGCGGTGAAGAGACTCGGACCGGCGCTGGTGGCCGGAGCGCTGATGCTGACGACCGGTTGCGCCGGGTTCGGCCGGCTCGGCGAGCAGCCGGGCATCACGACGATCACGGTCGCCAGCGTCAACAACTCCCAGATGCAGGACATGGCCTCGCTCGTCCCCGAGTTCGAGCGCACCCATCCCGGCGTACGGGTGAACATCTTGTTCATGGAGGAGAACGACCTCCGCGCCGCGGCCACCAAGGACGTCGCGACCGGCGGCGGCCAGTACGACGTGATGACGGTCGGCTCGTACGAGGTGCCGATCTGGGCCCGCAACGGCTGGCTCGTCGATCTCACCGACCCGCTCAGCTCGGATCCGGCGTACCAGGTGAACGACCTGATCGGGCCGATCCGACAGGCGGCCACCTACGAGGACCGGATGTATGTGGCGCCGTTCTACGGCGAGTCGTCGTTCCTGATGTATCGCACCGATGTGTTCGACGAGGCCGGACTGGAGATGCCGGAGAACCCGACCTGGCAGCAGGTCGCCGATCTTGCCGGGCAACTGAAGAGTCCCGAACGGGCCGGCATCTGCATGCGCGGCAAACCCGGCTGGGGTGAGGCCGGCGCGATCCTCGGTTCGATGGTCAACACCTTCGGTGGGCAGTGGTACGACATGAACTGGGACGCGAAGGTGAATGCGCCCGGTTTTGCCGATGCGACGAACTTCTACGTCGACCTGACCCGGAACGCCGGCGAGCCCGATCCCGTCTCCTACGGCTTCACCGAGTGCTACAACCTGTTCAGCACCGGGGGCGCGGCGATGTGGTACGACGCGACCTCGGCGGCCGGCGCGCTGGAGAGCGACGATTCCGAGGTTGCCGGGAAGGTCGGCTATGTGCCGGCGCCCGTGGTCGAGACCGATCAGGCGGGCTGGCTGTGGTCGTGGAATCTCGGCGTCAACGCGGCATCGACGAAGCAGCAGGCGGCGACCGACTTCGTGAAGTGGGCGACCTCGCCGGACTACATCGAGCTGGTCGGCAACGAGGTCGGCTGGTCCGAGCTGCCGCCCGGCACCCGCAATTCGACCTATCGGATTCCCGAGTACGCCGAGGTCAGCTCGGCCTTCGGCCCGCTCACGGTGCAGACCCTGTCCGAGGTCGACCCGGCGCAGCCGGGCGTGGCGCCGCAGCCGTGGGTCGGCATCCAGTACGTCTCGATCCCCGAGTTCCAGGACGTCGGGAACCAGGCGACCCAGGCCTTCGCCGATGCGCTCGCGGGTCGCACGAGCACCCGACAGGCGCTCGACGAAGCCCAGGCGATCGCCCAACGCGCGGGCGAACAGCAGCGAAGGGAGGCAGGCCAATGACGACCGCGACCGCCGAGGCGCCCGAGAGCGTGAGGCCGCGCACCAGGCCGCCGTCGCACCAGGATCCGGCCGAGCGCCGGTTCGCGCGGACGCTGCTGCTGCCGGCGATCGGTGCGCTGATCCTGATCACCCAGATCCCGTTCGTGGTGACGATCTTCTATTCCTTCCAGCACTGGAACCTGTCCCGGCCCGAACAGCGGGGCTTCGCGGGCCTGGAGAACTATGCGGCCGTCTTCACCAACGGCTACTTCCTGCCGTCGGTGCTGGCGACCGTGCTGATCGTCGGCGGCTCGGTGATCATCTCGTTGGTCCTCGGGCTGCTGCTGGCCGTCCTGCTGAACCGCGAGTTCTTCGGCCGCAGCCTCGCGCGGACCCTGCTGATCACGCCGTTCCTGGTGATGCCGGCAGCGGCCTCGCTGATCTTCAAGTGGTCGCTGCTGAACACCGAGGGCGGCATCGTCAACTGGTTCCTCGGGTTGCTCGGCATCGGCCCGATCGCCTGGAACACCGACCATCCGATGCTCAGCGTGATGATGGTGATGGTCTGGCAGTACACGCCCTTCTTCATGCTGCTGCTGCTCGCCGGCCTGCAGTCCCAGGACGGAGAGGTGCTGGAGGCCGCCGATGTCGACGGCGCCGGCCCGGTGCGGCGGTTCTTCTTCATGACCGTGCCGCATCTGCGTACCTATGCCGAACTGGCGATCTTGTTGGGCACGATCTTGATGTTGCAACTGTTCGACCCGATCAACATCATCACCAAGGGGGCGGGCGGCACCAAGACCTTGCCGTACCTGCTGTACGAGCGGGCCTTCATCGGCCAGCAGGTCGGCGAGGCCGCGGCCTACGGCGTTGTCACCGTGGTGCTGATCATCGTGGTGGCGACCTTCGCCCTGCGCAAGCTGTTCCGGGTGTTCACCGAGGAGGGGCGATGAGCGCCGTGACCGAACCCGCAGCCAGCGCCGAGGCGACGCGGGCCCGGCGGGGCGGATCGCCCGCCGGCCGCAAGCTCGGCGGAGCGCTGATCACCCTGCTGACCTGGCTGCTGGTGTTCCTGTTCTTCTTCCCGGTGCTGTGGACGGTCTTCACCTCGTTCAAGTCCGAGGCCGCGGCCGCATCCCCGACGCCGTTGATCAACACACCGTTGACCCTGGACAGGTACGCCGAGGTCTTCGAGCGGGGGATGGGGTTGTACCTGCTGAACTCCGCGGCGGTGTCGATCGGCTCGACGATCGTGGTGATGGCGCTGGCGATCCCGGCGGCGTACGCCCTGTCGGTACGCCGGATCTCGAAGTGGTCCGATGCATTGTTCTTCGTGATCTCCACCCGGTTCATGCCGTTCGCCGCGGTGATCATCCCGATCTTCTTGCTGCTGCGGCAGTTCGGGCTGCTGGACAACCTGACCGTGCTCGGCATCCTCTACGTCGGGATCAACCTGCCGCTGGCGATCTGGATGATGCGCTCCTTCTTCGAGGAGGTGCCGGCCGCGATCGTCGAGGCGGCCCAGGTGGACGGGGCGACCTACTGGCGCGAGCTGTGGCGGATCGCGTTCCCGATCGTGGCGCCGGGCGCCGCGGCGGCCGCGCTGATCTGCTTCATCTTCGCCTGGAACGAGTACTTCCTGGCGCTCCTGCTCACCTCGGTCGCCGCGATGACCACGCCGCCGTTCCTCGGCTCGTTCGTCGACGGCCGCGGCCAGTTCCTCGCGGTACTGAGCGCCGCGGTGACCATTGCCATCGTGCCCGTGATCCTGGCCGGCTGGCTGGCCCAGAAGCGGCTCGTCCGCGGCCTGGCGATGGGCGCGGTCAAGTAGTCGAGCGCTGCTCGAGCAGGCGAGGAACGAGCGCCGTCGAGACCTCGCGCGGTCGAGACCTCGAGACCTCGCGTCGTCGAGACCTGGCGCCGAAAGTGACCTTGAGACCTCCCGCCGTCGAGCCCTCGCGCCGACGAGACCTGGCGCCGAAAGTGACCACTGGTCGGGGTTTGGGCGGGTTCGGGCGCCGGGCGGTGGCCAAAACCCTGGCGAGTGGTCGGTTTCGGCGATCGGCCGGGGGTTTCGACAAGCCGGACCGAGCGCCGCCGAGATCTCCCGCCGCCGAAACCTCGCGCCGAAAGTGACCACTGGTCGGGGTTTGGGCGGGCTTGGGCGCCAGGTGGTGGCCGGAATCCTGGCGAGTGGTCGGTATTGGCGCTCGGCGTGGTCGCGGCAGGCTGGACCGAGCGCAGTCGAGACCTCGCGTCGTCGAGACCTGGCGCCGTCGAAACCTCGCGCCGAAAGTGACCACTGGTCGGGGTTCGGGCGGGTTTGGGCGCGGTGTGGTGGCCAAAATCCTGGCGAGTGGTCGGTTTTGGCGCTCGGCGGGGGTCTCGACAAGCTCGACCGGCGTTGGTCGAGGTCGAGCCCTCGCGCCGCCGAGCCCTCCCGCCGTCGAGATCTCCCGCCGTCGAGACCTGGCGCCGTCGAAACCTGGCGCCGAAAGTGACCACTGGTCGGGGTTTGGGCGGGCTTGGGCGTGGTGTGGTGGCCGGAATCGTGGCGAGTGGTCGATTTCGGCGATCGGCGGGGGGCTCTCGACGGGCTCTACCGGCGTCAGGCTCGATCGGCGGGGGGCTCTCGACGGGCTCTACCGGCGTCAGGCTCGACCGGCGGGTTCGACCGGCCTGGGCCGGACCGGCGTACGACGATTTGGGCTGCGGGGGATCGGGCACTAGAGTAGAGCGTCGGTCACCCGTGTGGGTGATGCATGTCCGCATTCAGGAGTTCCGAGCGAACAGTTTAGGGAGCAATGGCAAAGAAGGAAGGCGTCCTCGAGCTCGAGGGAACCGTGGTCGAGGCCCTGCCCAACGCGACTTTCCGCGTCGAGCTGAGCAACGGCCACAAGGTGCTTGCCACGATCAGCGGCAAGATGCGCCAGCACTACATCCGGATCCTTCCGTCGGACCGGGTGGTTGTCGAAGTCTCCGCCTATGACCTGAACCGCGGCCGCATCGTCTACCGGCACAGGTGACCGGGGTCAACAAATCATCAACTCCCCGACGGGTGCACGCCTGCCCGGGGCCAGATCGAAAAGAGAGCTCGATGAAGGTTCAGCCGAGCGTCAAGAGGATCTGCGACAAGTGCAAGGTGATCCGCCGGCACGGTCGCGTGATGGTGATCTGCGAGAACCCGCGCCACAAGCAGCGCCAGGGCTGACCAGCCCGCTGCGGCCGGGCCGCAGTCACGGCTCGACGACAACTGAATAACCCAACAACGTGAATGCAGCCCGCCGCTCGCCGGCGGGTCCACCCCCGGTCGGAGGCCGGGGCCCGCACCGCCGGGACGCTTCACGCCGACACCTCCGATGAGTGAAAGAGTCACACATGGCACGCCTCAGTGGTGTCGACCTGCCGCGCGACAAGCGCCTCGAGGTCGCACTCACCTACATCTTCGGCGTCGGGCGTACCCGCGCGCTGGAGACCCTGAAGGCCACCGGCATCTCCGGTGACCTTCGCGTCCACGAGCTGAACGACGAGCAGTTGGTTGCGCTGCGCGACCACCTCGATGGCAACTACCAGATCGAGGGCGACCTGCGCCGCGAGATCGCCGCCGACATCCGCCGCAAGGTCGAGATCGGCACCTACCAGGGCCGGCGGCACCGCTCCGGTCTCCCCGTCCGCGGCCAGCGGACCCGCACCAACGCCCGTCAGCGCAAGGGCAAGCGCAAGCCCGTCGCCGGCAAGAAGAAGTAAGGACGCACCAGATGGCTACTGCAGGACGCAGCAGCGGCGCCAAGAAGGTGCGCCGCAAGGAGAAGAAGAACATCGTCGCGGGCCAGGCCCACATCAAGTCGACGTTCAACAACACGATCATCACGATCACCGACCCGACCGGCGCGGTCATCGCCTGGGCCTCGGCCGGCACCGTCGGCTTCAAGGGTTCGCGCAAGTCGACCCCGTACGCCGCCCAGATGGCCGCGGAGGCCGCCGGCCGGCGCGCCATGGACCACGGCATGAAGCGGGTCGACGTGTTCGTCAAGGGCCCCGGTTCCGGCCGGGAGACCGCGATCCGTTCGCTCGGCGCGGTCGGCCTCGAGGTCGGCGCGATCGCCGACGTGACCCCCGTACCGCACAACGGCACCCGCCCGCCCAAGCGGCGCCGGGTCTGATCGAGACGACACAGGAAAGGACTGAATCATGGCTCGTTACACCGGCCCGCTGACCAAGAAGTCGCGTCGTCTCGGCACCGACCTGGTCGGCAACGACAAGGCCTTCGAGCGCCGCCCCTACCCGCCGGGTATGCACGGCCGTGGCCGCACCAAGGAGTCGGAGTACCTGCTCCAGATGCGGGAGAAGCAGAAGGCCCGCTACGCCTACGGCGTGCTGGAGAAGCAGTTCCGCCGCTACTACGAGGAGGCCAACCGGCTCACTGGGCGCACCGGCGACGTGCTGTTGCGCATCCTCGAGTCCCGGCTGGACAACGTGATCTACCGCGCCGGCTTCGCCAACACCCGCCGCCAGGCCCGCCAGTTGGTCAACCACGGCCACTTCGAGGTCAACGGCAAGAAGGTCAACATCCCCTCCTACCGGGTCAGCCCGCACGATGTGATCACCGTGCGCGAGAAGTCGACCGACCTGCACCCGCTGGTCGTCGCCCGCGAGACCCATGGCGAGCGCGAGGTCCCGGGCTGGCTGGAGGCCCGCACCGACCCGATGATGATCTTGGTGCACGCGCTGCCGAAGCGCGAGCAGATCGCCGTCGACGTCCAGGAGCAACTGATCGTCGAGCTCTACTCCAAGGTGAGCTGAGCCCGCCACGCCGGTGCGTCTCGCGGTGATCATCATCCGCGCGGCGCACCGGCGTACCAACCCGGTACGCAGCAGCGACCGGGTCCACCCATTCGCCGTCAAATAGCGGGCGGCCGAAAGGAAACCGAACATGCTGATCGCACAGCGCCCCGCACTGTCCGAGGAGAAGGTCGACGAGTTCCGTTCGCGGTTCGTCATCGAGCCGCTGGAGCCCGGCTTCGGCTACACCCTGGGCAACTCCCTGCGCCGCACCCTGCTGTCGTCCATCCCGGGCGCCGCGGTGACGAGCATCAAGATCGAGGGCAACCTGCACGAGTTCTCCACCATCGAGGGCGTCGTCGAGGACGTGACCGAGATCATCCTCAACCTGAAGGCGTTGGTCGTCTCCTCCGAGGAGGACGAGCCCGTCGTCATGTACCTGCGCAAGTCCGGCGCCGGTGCCGTCACCGCCGCCGACATCGCGCCGCCGGCCGGGGTCGAGATCCACAACCCCGAGCTGCACATCGCGACCCTGAACGACAACGGCCGCCTGGAGATGGAGCTGGTCGTCGAGCGCGGCCGCGGCTATGTCTCCGCCGTGCAGAACAAGGGCTTCGAGAACGAGATCGGCCGGATCCCGGTCGACTCGATCTACTCCCCGGTGCTCAAGGTCACCTACAAGGTCGAGGCCACCCGCGTCGAGCAGCGCACCGACTTCGACAAGCTGATCGTCGACGTCGAGACCAAGCCGGCCATCCGTCCGCGCGACGCGGTCGCCTCGGCCGGGCGTACCCTCGTCGAGCTGTTCGGCCTCGCGCACGAGCTGAACACCGAGGCCGAGGGCATCGAGATCGGCCCGTCGCCGGTCGACGAGCAGCTCGCCGCGGACCTGGCCCTGCCGGTCGAGGACCTGAACCTCACCGTGCGGTCCTACAACTGCCTCAAGCGCGAGGGCATCCACACCGTGGGCGAGCTGGTCTCGCGCTCGGAGCAGGACCTGCTCGACATCCGCAACTTCGGCTCCAAGTCGATCGACGAGGTCAAGCTGAAGCTGGCCGAGATGGGCCTGTCGCTGAAGGACAGCGCGCCCGGCTTCGACCCGCTGACCGCGATCGGTCGCTACGACGACGAGGACACCGAGGGCGACGAGCGCGGCGACGCCGACTTCGCCGAGACCGAGCAGTACTGAGCGGCCACCGAAGATCAATTGGAGAACTGACAGATGCCTACCCCCACCAAGGGTCCCCGCCTGGGCGGCAGCCCGGCACACGAGCGGATCATCCTGGACAACCTGGCCAGCCAGTTGTTCGAGCACGGGAAGATCACCACGACCGAGGCGAAGGCGAAGCGGGTACGCCCGCTCGCCGAGAAGCTGATCACCAAGGCCAAGCGCGGTGATCTTGCCGCCCGCCGGCAGGTGCTGACCCACGTCCGGGACAAGTCCGTCGTGCACGTCCTGTTCACCGAGATCGCCCCGGCCCTCGCCGGGCGCGACGGCGGCTACACCCGGATCATCAAGGTCGGGCCGCGCAAGGGCGACAACGCCCCGATGGCCGTGATCGAGATCGTCACCGAGTCGGTCGAGGAGTCCCGCAACGCGAAGTCGGGCGCCAAGCCCGCCAAGAAGGCCGCCGCCAAGAAGGCACCGGCCAAGAAGGCCGCCGCCGCGCCGGCCGCCGCCGAGGAGGAGACGACCGAGGAGAGCAACGCCAAGGCCGCCGCACTCGCGGCCGCCGAGGTCGACACCGCCGCCGACGAGTCTGCCGAGGCCGCCGCCGACGAGACCGCGACCGAGGACGCGGCCGCCGAGGTCAAGGACTACGGCAAGGGCTCCTTCCGCGGCGAGACCCCGCCGGAGGGCTTCGCGATCAAGGGCAACGAGGACTCGATGAAGTTCCACACCCCGGAGTCGCGCTGGTACGACCAGACGGTCGCCGAGGTCTGGTTCGACTCCGAGGAGTCCGCCGAGGCCGCCGGCTTCAGCAAGGCCGGCTGACCCGCCGACAGCCAGCCGACAGACAACGGGCGCCGCACCACTTCGGTGGTGCGGCGCCCGTTGCGCGTCAGTCGTGACCGCGCCTCACTTCAGGCGAATGAACTCCACGTCGTAGCCCTGGTCGGTGCCGCGGTTGCGCTCGGCGACCTGGGACTTCGCCTTCGGCCCGGAGGTATTGCCCTCGATGGTCGTGAACGACGCCCCGTTGACCGTCTTCACGATGCCGATGTGGTCCCAGACCCCGTTGTTGTCCCAGTCGTAGACGGCGAAGTCGCCGGGGCGGGCCTGGCCGACGAAGCTCATCTCGTCGTTCGCTTCGGCCTTGGCCCGGTAGTGGCGTACCCCGACCATGTTGTAGGGGTGGAGGCCGAGTTGCTTGCTGGTGACCCAGGACACGAAGCCCGCGCACCAGTTGCCCGTCTCGCGGTTCGTGGTGTCCAGGTGCGACCACTCGCCGTAGAAGAACTTCTGGGCATCCGGGCCGGCCACGATGCCGACCTGCTGCTCGGCGAGCGCCAGGATCTTCTTGGCCCGCTCGTCGGTCGTCGGCGCCTCGCAGTCGGTACGCGAGATGCCCATGCTGCGCATCGTCTCGGGGCCGGCGATCCCGTCGGCCTTGAGGCCCTTGGCGGTCTGGTACTTGCGCACCGCCTCCGTCGTCGCGGTCCCGTAGGAGCCGTCCTGGTCGATGCCGACCCGTGCCTGCACCTGCTTGATCTTCGCCGAGACGGCCGCTGCGGTCTGCGGCCCGTAGGAACCGTCCACCTCGATGCAGGCATCGGTCTGGAAGGCGCGGACGGCGGCCAAGGTGTTCGTACCGTTCTCGCCGTCGACGGCGTCGTGGTAGTAGTCCAGGCCGCGCAGATTGATCTGGGCGGTGCGGATGTCGGTCGAGGCCGCGGTCTGCTCGGCCGGCGCCGGCGCAGCGGTCGCGGTGGGCGCGGTCGACAGGCCGCCGAGCAGTACGCCGGTGCTCAGGGCCGCGGCGCCGAGCCCGGCGAAGATGCGCCGGCCGAGGCGGCGCGGCGTCGTGGGAGCGGTCATCATGGATCCTCTCGTCGTTTCCCGGAACCCCAGCCCACGGCCCGGCCCGCCTGTCCCACAAGGGCCGGCCCGTCCTCCCGGACGTCCCGGACACCGCGTCCGGTCGGTGCCCGGACGCCGCCGCGGCGTACCCGTGCAGCCCAGCGGGCCGGACGTCCGGCTCCGTTAGGCTCGGCCCGTGAGGTCACCGATTCCGGACTATCTGACCCAGGTGCTCGACACCTGCGGCGGCGACACCTCCGGCGCGCCGGCCGACTACATTCCCGAACTGCGCGACGCCGACCCCGACCGGCTCGGCGTCTCGCTG
Source organism: Naumannella huperziae (assembly GCF_054073625.1). Taxonomy (NCBI): domain Bacteria; kingdom Bacillati; phylum Actinomycetota; class Actinomycetes; order Propionibacteriales; family Propionibacteriaceae; genus Naumannella; species Naumannella huperziae. The sequence goes on from NZ_JBSXPH010000001.1 coordinate 1,291,279, forward strand.
TGCACCGTCGACGGTGCCGTCTACGACGTCGGCGACACCGCCGACGAGATCAGCATCCAGTCGGTGTCCAAGCCGTTCGCCTACGCGCTGGCGGTCATCGATCGCGGGCTGGAGGCCGTGCTGCAGAAGATCGATGTGGAGCCGTCGGGGGATGCGTTCAACGAGATCTCGCTGGACCCCGCCACCGGGCGGCCGCGCAATCCGATGATCAATGCGGGCGCGATCGCCGCACACGCCCTGATCGACGGCGACAATCTCGATGCGCGCGTGGAGCGCTTCCGCGAGTTCGCCGGCCGGCTGGCCGGGCGCGAGCTGACCGTGGACGAGGCGGTGTTCGCCTCCGAGATGTCCGAGGCGTACCGCAACCGCGCCCTGGCCAATCTGCTGCGCTCGCGCGGCATCGTCGAGGGCGACCCCGAGGACGCCGTGCGCGGCTACATCCGGCAGTGTTCGATCAACGTCACCGCGCACGACCTGTCGGTGATGGCGGCGACGCTGGCGGCCGGCGGCGTCCAGCCGCTCACCGGGGAGCAGGTGATCCCGCCGCGGGTGAACCGGCAGGTGCTGAGCGTGATGACGACCTGTGGGATGTACGACGCGGCCGGCGACTGGGTGACCAGCGTCGGCATCCCGGCCAAGAGCGGGGTGTCGGGGGTGCTGATCGGCGCGCTGCCCGGGCAGGTCGGACTGGCGACGTTCTCGCCGAGGCTGGATGCGCACGGCAACAGCGTCCGCGGGGTGCAGATCTTCGAGCGGCTGTCGGACGACATGGGCATGCACATGATGGAGGCGCCGCAGCCCGCGCGGTCGGTGATGCGGTCCCGGCGCGACGATGCCGACAGCGCGGTCTTCGAGCTTCAGGGCAGCGTCCAGTTCCCGCAGGCGGAGCGGATGTTGCGCGCGCTGGTCGAGCAACCGATCACCGAGCCGCGCGCGGTGTTCGACCTGACCCGGGTCTTCGCCGTCAACGATGTCGGACTGCGGATGCTGCAGGAAGGTCGGCGCCGGTTGGAGGCCGACGGCATCGAGGTGATCGTCGACGACCCGGACGGGGTCTATCTCGGCAAGGCGGACGACGCCTGACCGGTCCGGCCCGGCGCCTCGGCGTTAGGGTGCGCTGGTGAGCAACACCCGAGACATCGAGTCCGGCATCCACACCGACTTCGCCAGCGAGATGAGCTATGGCTCCTATCTCGATCTGGACACCCTGCTGTCGGCCCAGCATCCGGTCAGCCGGCCCGAGCATCACGACGAGCTGCTGTTCATCATCCAGCACCAGACCACCGAGCTGTGGTTCAAGCTGGTGCTGCACGAGCTGCGCTCGGCCTCCGCGCTGCTGCGGGCCGATGAGTTCCGCGAGTCGCTGAAGCGGATCGCCCGGGTGAAGCACATCCAGCGCACGCTGACCGAGCAGTGGTCGGTGCTGGCCACCCTGACCCCGACCGAGTACGCCGAGTTCCGCGGCTTCCTCGGTCACTCCTCGGGATTCCAGTCCTGGCAGTACCGCGCCGTCGAGTTCGCCCTCGGCAACAAACATCGCGGCATGCTCAACGTGCACCGCGCCGACCCCGACGTCCATGCCCTGCTGACCGAGTTGTTGGAGGCGCCGAGCCTGTACGACGAGTTCCTGCGCGCGCTCGCGCGTCGGGGGTACGCCATCCCGGCCGAGGTGCTCGACCGCGATGTCACCCTCGCGCACACGCCGAACGCGGAACTGACCGAGGTCTTCGTCGAGATCTATGCCAACGCCCATGATCACTGGGACGTCTACGAGGCGTGCGAGGAGCTGGTCGACCTGGAGGACAACTTCCAGCTCTGGCGCTTCCGGCACCTGAAGACAGTGCAGCGCACGATCGGGATGAAGACCGGCACCGGGGGATCGTCCGGCGTCGGCTTCCTGCAGCGCGCGCTCGACCTCACGTTCTTCCCCGAGCTGTTCTCGGTACGCACGGAGATCGGCGCGTGAGGGCCGCCGAGCTCGACGCCGCGGACCCATTGGCGCAGTTCGGCGCGGAGTTCCTGCCGGCCGAGGGGGTGTCGGCCTATCTCGACGGCAACTCGCTCGGCCGGCCGCTGCGGGCCAGCGCGGAGCGCGTGCAGGAGTTGATCAACGGCGCCTGGGGGACCGGGCTGATCCGCTCCTGGGACGAACAGTGGATGGCCGAGCCGCTGCGGCTGGGCGACGAGCTCGGACGGGTGGTGCTCGGCGCCGGACCCGGGCAGACCATGATCGGCGACTCGACGACAGTGCTGCTCTACAAGTGGTTGCGGGCGGCGGTGGCGCTCGACCCGCGGCGCAGCAGGATCGTGCTCGACACCGAGAACTTCCCCACCGATCGCTATCTGGCCGCCGCGGTCGCGCGGGAGACGGGCGCCGAGCTGGTCTGGCTGCGACCGGATCCGGCGGCCGGGGTCAGCCCCGAGCAGGTCGCCGACGCCGTCGACGGGCGTACCGCCGTGGTGTTGTTGAGCCAGGTCGCCTACAAATCGGCCTGGCTGGCCGATCTGCCGGCGATCACCGCCATCGCACACGAGGCCGGCGCGCTGGTCTTGTGGGACCTGTGTCACTCGGCCGGGGTGGTCGGGGTCGATCTCGATGCCGCCGATGTCGATCTTGCGGTCGGCTGCAGCTACAAGTTCCTGAACGGCGGCCCGGGCGCACCCGCCTTCGGCTATGTCGCGGCACGGCTGCAGGATCGGCTGGAGCAGCCGATCACCGGCTGGATGGGGCATGCGGACCCGTTCGCGATGGGTCCGGACTATCGGCCGGCCGACGGGATGCGCCGCTTCATCAGCGGTACGCCGCCGATCCTCGGGATGGCGCCGATCGCCGACATGATCAGGCTGATCGAGCGGGCCGGATTGCCGGCGATCCGGGAGAAGTCGATCAAGCTCGGCGAGTACGTGATCGCCGAGGTGGACGCCCGCCTCGCCGGCCTCGGGGTGCGGGTCGCCTCGCCCCGCGATCCGGAGCGCCGCGGTGCGCACGTGACGCTCGCGCACCCGGGATTCCGGGAGATCTACCGGGCGCTGTGGGGCGAGGGGGTCATCCCCGACTTCCGCGAGCCCGACGGCATCCGGCTCGGCCTGTCGCCGCTGAGCACCAGCTTCGCCGAGGTCGAGGCCGCCCTCGACGCGATCGAGCGCCAGCTCCGCTGAGCCGGGGCTACTCCTGCGTCGACGGTGCGGGGCCGCCGCGGGGCAGCCGGGCCACGACCTCGCGAAAGTGCGGTGACTCGGGGTCGATCACGTCGAAGTGGTGGGCGCCCGGCAGCTCGACCAGGGACTCCGGGAAGGCCCGGCCCTGCTCGATCGGCACCGTCACGTCGTCGGTCCCGTGCAGGACGGTGACCCGACCCGGGCCGTCGGCTTCTGCCAACGACCGAGGGTCCCAGCGGGCAAGATCACCGTCGCCGAAGAAGGCAGCGACGGCCCCGCGGCCGAGCCCCTGCTCCCGGGCCGCGGCCAGATCCGCGACGGGCGCCAGCGCGATCGCCTCCGCGATCAGGCCGCGCGCGGCGAGCCACAACACCAGGTGGCCGCCGGCGGAGTGCCCGAGCCAGGTCGCCTCGCCGAGCGTGTCCACCCCGCGCCCGTGTCCGGCGGTCGGCGTACCCGCCAACCGGGTCAGTGCGGTCAGTGTGCGGTCCGGGTCGCCGGGTGTTCGCGGATACTCGGCGAGGTGCACCGCGTACCCGGCATCGCCGAGCGCGCGCGCCGTGGTGCGGGCGTGGGCCCGGTCGGTGGTCGGCCGCCAGAAGCCGCCGTGCACGAAGACCACGGCAGGGCCGTCGGCGGGGCCGAAGACCTCCATCAGCTCGTCGGGATCTTCCCCGTAGGCCCGCACCGGCCCGGGCGGCACCGCGTCCGCGCGCAGTCGCGCGTTCGCGTCCTCCTCGGCGGCCCTGGCCCGGCGCGCCTGCTTCTCGTCCATCGCCCGATGCTCTCACGCCCGAATGTGGCGAGCCCGGCCCGCCCAGGGAGGCGGACCGGGCTCGCGCGGTCAGGAACGGGTCGGACTCACTCCGCCTGGGGAGACGGGATGGCACGAGCAGCCTGGAAGCGCTGCGCGGCATCGGCCCAGTTGACGATGTTCCACCAGGCCTTCACGTAGTCCGGCTTGACGTTGAGGTAGTCGAGGTAGAACGCGTGCTCCCACATGTCGAGGACCACCAGCGGCGTCTGGGTCGCGGGGATCTGGGCCTGCTGATCACGCAACTGGAAGATGCTCAGCCGATCGCCCAGCGGGTCGTGGGCAAGGATCGCCCAGCCGGAGCCCTGGATGCCGGTTGCGGCGGTGGTGAACTGGTTCTGGAAGTTCTCGAAGGAGCCGAAGTTCTCGTCGATGGCCGCGGCCAGCTCGCCCTCGGGCTGACCGCCACCGTCCGGCGACAGGTTCTTCCAGAAGATCGAGTGGTTGACGTGACCGCCGAGGTTGAACGCCAGGTCGGTCGTCAACTGGTTCAGGTTGGCCAGATCACCGGCCTCGCGGGCCGCGGCCAGCTTCTCCACCGCGGTGTTCGCGCCCTTCACGTAGGTCGCGTGGTGCTTGTCGTGGTGCAGCTCCATGATCTTGGCGGAGATGTGCGGCTCCAGCGCGGCGTAGTCATAGGGGAGATCGGGAAGGGTGTACTCGGCCATGATCGATTCCTCTCGTTGATCTTGTACCTGCCAGCATGCGTCCTCAAGGGCGGTTGAGCACAAGTGGCCTCTCGCCGATGAGTCTAGGAGTCGGTCGACCCGTCCCGGTCGCGGGGTGCGCCCGCAGCCGTACCGGAAGATTCCGTGGTACGCCGACGCCGGGTCAGCAACAGCCCAGCAGCCAGCACGCCGGCGCCGACCGCGACCGCCACTCCCACCAGCAGCCCCGGGCTGAGCCCGTCGGAGGTGTCGGGACCCTCGTCGCTGGAGACGACATCGCCGCCGAGGTCGGCGCCCTGGGTCCCGACGAGGGTGGCGTACCCGATGCCGGTCAGGCCGAGTACGCCCTGGCTCGTCGCGCGCAGGTCTCCGGCACCGCCCTCGGCGGCCGGCAGCGACCCGTCCGGCAGTTGCTGGGCCGCCAGCCACTCCTGGCCCGCGGTCTCGTCGCGGCCCAGTTCGGTCAGCGCGGCGACCGCGAGCCCGGTCGAGTTCACCTTGGAAAAGCCCGGAAAGCTTCCGTCGGCCGCACGCTGGGACTCCAGCCACGCGATTGCCGGCTCCTGCAGCTTGCTCGGTTCGGTCAGCCTCGACAGCGCCATGATCGCCATCGCGGTGCTGTCCACATCCGGGCTGAACTTCCCGTCGGTCTCGAACCCGAAGGCGCCCGAGCCGGCCGGGTCGACGTAGTCGCCGAGCTTGGTCACCACCTGGTCGGGGACCTCCTCGCCGGCCCAGGCGTAGGCCAGGATCGCCCAGGCCTGACCGAAGGCCGAGCCATACTGGCCCACCTGGCCGTCCTTCGCGGTGCCCTTGCCGATCGCCTCGATCAGATTCGTCCCGCCGGCATTGGCCGGATCGCCCCCGGTCGCGCTCACCAGCACCGCCAGTTTCGCCGCCGACGCGGCATCGGCATCGCCCGCGTCGGCGACCAGCTCATCGGCCAGCCGCGCGGCGTCGTCGCCCCGGTCGGCAGAGACGAGGCCGAGGGCCACATCGACCATCACCGTCGGGTCGTCGGCGGGTGCCTGTTGGGCCGCCAGCCAGGCCCCGGCGTCCGCGGCGGCCTGGGCCGGCGGCGCCGCGGCGGCCGGCAGCGCCGGCCACAGCAGCAGCAGGGTCGCGGCGAGCGCGGAGAGCACCTTCGCGAGCGGACGGGCTGGAGTCATCGGGCGTACCTCCCGGTGGCCGGACAAGTGATCGGACGCAGACGTGCGGGGCGCCGCCCGAAGGCGACGCCCCGCACGATAGACGACACCGGCCCGTTCGGCCGTGGCGTCCGCCGGAGAGCAGGTCAGTGCTGGTCGCGACGATTCTCGAACGAGTCCCGGGCCTCGCCGGCCTTGTCCTTGACGTCCTCGCCGAAGTTCTTCACGTCGGCCTTGCCCTGATCGACCTTGCCCTCGGCCTTGAGCTTGTCGTTGTCCGTCAGGTCGCCGACGGCCTCCTTGGCCTTGCCGATGGCGTCCTCGGCGGCGTTCTGGATCCGGTCACCAATACCCATGGGTCATCCCTTCGTCGGTGTTGTCCCGGCCGCGCCAGCCGCTTGCGCGTACCTGCGGCCATTGGTGTCGACAATACTCCCCCAAAGCCGGCCCCGGCGGCCGGCTCAGGGAGCTGTGGTCTGCAGGATCCGGAAGCCCTTCGCGCTGCCGACGCGTTCGGTCGGGTAGCCCTGTTCGACCAGCCAGCGCTGCAGCGAGTCGGCACCGAGGTTGCGGCCGACGACCATCCGCGCGCGGCCGCCCGATTCCAGCCTGGGCAACCATTCCAACAGCAGATCGTGCAGGGCGGCCTTGCCGATCCGGATCGGCGGATTGGACCACAGCTCGTCGTAGCGGGTGGTCGGGTCGACCTCGTCGGCGTGCAGGACGCGTACCCGGTCCGCGACTCCTGCGGCCTCGGCATTGCGGGCGCACAACTCCAGCGCCCGGCGGTTCACGTCGACGGCATCGACGGTGATCTGGGGGGCGCAGACCGCCAGCCCGATCGCGATCGGGCCCCAGCCGCAGCCGAGATCGACCAGATGGCCGCCATGGCCGGGCGGCTCGGACTCGCGCAGCAGTACGCCCGTGCCCGGGTCCAGCCCCGCGGCGGAATAGACGCCGTTCGCGGTGGCGAAGCGGAACTCGCGGTCCCAGATCGTCGCCGTCACCTCGCGCGCACGGATGGGGCCCGTGGGGGTCTCGAAGTACTGGCCGCTCACCTCAACTCCTGCCCGTCACCCGGTCCGGTTTCCGGCGGCTGCCGGTACGCTCGCGCCTCGTCCGCTCGCGCCCCCATCCGATCATCGGGGGGATAGCCGACTTCCTCAAGGGTGAGTCCGTGGGCCGGCATCACCTGGATCGACGACGGGCGGGCGGTCGCCGCCCCGGCCGCGTCCAGCCAGGCGAGGTCTCGGCGGCCCTGCCCGACCGCCACCAGCGCGCCGGCCAGGGAGCGGACCATCGAGTGGCAGAACGCGTCCGCGCGTACCCGCAGCTCGACCACCCCGGCGAACGGTCCGTCGGCGATCCGTTCCGCGTGCAGTTCGAGCAGGGTACGCACGGTGCTCGCGCCGTCGCGGCGCTTGCAGAATGCCGCGAAGTCGCGCAGGCCGAGGAGTCGCGACCCCGCCTCGCTCATCGCCTCGGGGTCAAGCGGGCCGGGCACGGCGACGACCTGGTTGCGCAGCAACGGATCGGCGGGCCGGTCGGACAGCCGATAGGCGTAGCGACGCCACAGAGCCGAGAACCGCGCATCGAATCCCGGCGCCGCCGGCCGCACGGCGGCGATCGTGATGTCGGCCGGCAGCACCCGGCGCAGCCGGCGGGTGAGTCGGTCGGGGTCGGTGTCGGCAGGCAGGTCGACGTGGGCCACCTGGCCGCGCGCGTGGACGCCGGCGTCCGTGCGGCCGGCAACCGTCAGCGGCGTCGGCGCGTCGAGGCGCAGGACCCGGGGCAGCCAGCACTCCAGCTCGCCCTGCACCGTGCGCAGCCCCGGCTGGGTCGCCCACCCGGAGAAGCCCGCGCCGTCGTAGGCGAGGTCGATTCGAAATCTCATCGGCGGCGATAGGACAGGTCGCGGATGTCGTGTCCGGCGCGTTCGCCGCGGCCCTCGAACCGGGTGATCACGCGGCCGGCCGGGCGTGGCGCCCACCCGTCGGGATGTTCGTTGATCAACTCGGGTTCGGCGTCCAGCACCCGACGCATCCGGTCGGCGTACGGTGCCCAGTCGGTGGCCGCCAGCAGGCGGCCCCCCGGCCGCAACCGGGACGCGGCGAGGGCCGCGAACTCGGGGTTCACCAGCCGTCGCTTGTGGTGGCGCGTCTTCGGCCACGGGTCGGGGAAGAAGACCCAGATGCCGGCGAGGGAGCCGGGAGCGAAGAGATGCTGCAGGCCGTGCACGCCGTTGCCCTCGACCAGCCGGACATTGCGCACGCCGGCGCGATTCAGCTTGATCATCGTGGCGGCGATCCCCGGTTGGAACACCTCGAATGCCACGATGTCGAGATCCGGACGCTCGGCTGCCATCGCCACCAGCGAGTCGCCCGCGCCGGAGCCGATCTCGACGATCAGCTCGGACCGGCGGCCGAAGACCGCGGACCAGTCGACGCTCTGCCCGGCAGAGATTGCGCCGTGGCCGGCGCCCTTGTCCACCTCGACCAGGTGGTCCGGGCCGTGTTCGCGCCAGGCCCGCTGCTGGGCCGGGGTCATCCGGGCCCGGTGGCGCACGAACGAGACCACCTCGCGGCGGTGGGACTCGGGCGGGTTGTCGGCGGCAGTCATGATCACGTCAGGATAGGGGCGGGCACGGGGGGCGCCCAGTCGTCGAACGGGTCGGACCCGGGTCAAGAACTCGAAGGCGGCCCGGGCCGCTGGCCCGGGCCGCGTTTGCAGGCCACAACGGCCTGCCCCCCCGACAGACGGCGGAGCCTCCCCGGGGAGTCATCCGCCACCAATGAAGACGAGGCACCCCGCCGACCGTGTCGCGAGATCGCGAACTTCTTTCCGGTCAGGGGATCGGGTAGCTGCCGCTGCCCGCGAGCTCCCGGCCGCCGTAGCTGCGCAGATCGGCGGTGAGCGAGCCCGGCTCGGCGCCGGGCTCCCGCGTTCCCCGGATCAGCAGCCGCCCCGGCTGCACGGCATCGACGAATGTCCGCCCGGGCACCTCCAGGTGCTCCGTGGGCTCGCCGTAGTGGAGGTCACGAACCGAGGTCAACGTATAACCCTCCGGCACGGTGAGCGCCGCCACGTAGCCCACCGGGAGGTCTTCGCTCATCTCGATCTCCATCGTCCACACGGAGGGGGCCGGGCTCGGTGTCGGGCTCGGTGTGGGTGTCGGGCTCGGTGTGGGTGTCGGGCTCGGTGTGGGTGTCGGGCTCGGTGTTGGTGTCGGTGTGGGGGTGGGCGTGCCGGTAGCGCTCGGTGACGCGCTGGGGGTCAGAGTCGGGCTGGGGGCGGGAGTCGGGCTCGAGGTCAGAGTCGGGCTGGGGGTGGGAGTCGGGCTGGGGGTGGCGGTAGGCCTCGGTGTCGGGGTGGACGTGGCGGGGCTCCTCGGTTCCGGCGGGACCGAGCGCATCGACGGGTTGGGTTTCGGCGAGACCGAGCGCAGCGACGGGCTGGGTTCCGGCGCGCGTGGTGACGGCAGCGCCGTCGGCCCGACGGGAGGGCGCGCGGGGGTGGGGGCGACGGTCGGCGCGGGACGCGGTCGGCGGACCGCATTGGCCGTCGGTGTGGCAAGCGTGGGTCCCGGGGACGCCGGTCCGGGGGTTGGCGGGCCGGCCGGGGCGCCGTCGTCGGGGCCGGGTGGGCTCATCGGGGGAGCGGGCGGGCCCATCGGAGGAGCCGGCGGACCCGCGGGGGGCGGGGGCGGGGGTGGATCCGCCGGCGGGGGTGCGCCGGCACCGTTGCCGGTCCCCGCGGCCGGTCCGAACCCGGTGGGCGCAGGGGCCTCGGGCCGGCTCAGCGCGTACGCCATCGCGGCCGCGACCGCGATGGCGAGCATCGCCACCAGGATGCGCGCAACGGAGTGGGTGGCCCGGCCGCCGTGTTCTCGGCCGCCGTCTCGCTGCCTGCCCCACCCCCGGTCACCGGGTCCCGGGTTCCCCTGCGCGCGAGCCACGGGCGCCGCGCCGGCGAGGGCATCGGCGGCGGCCCATGCGCCGGCTCCGACGACCGGTGCGATCACGGCCACGATTGCCTTGTCGATGGTCTGCAGCACGATCAGGGCGCGCCCGCAGTCGGCGCAGGTGTCGAGGTGCTCATCGACCATGCGGCGCTTCGCGGGGCCCAGGGCGTCGCGGACGTAGCGCGCCAGCAGCGGTCGGACCGGGCGGCAGGCCGGGATCTGCGCGGTCCGCGCGTGTTCGGTCAGGTACGCCTCGCGCAGCCGCTCCTTGGCGCGCCGGACGCGCGAGGAGACGCCGTTGGCGCTGACCCCCAGTTGCCGGGCGATCGCGGTCGGACGCTGCTGGTCCACGACCGCTCGCCACAACAGGTCGCGGGTCTCGGACGGGAGACTGTGCCAGGCCGCGACGGCGGTGCGCTGGTCGGCAAGCTCGGCGAACAGTTCCTCGGCCGACGGATGCGCCGCGTCCAGATCGTCGGACTGGTCGGTCGGGACCACCCGGGAGCGCGGCGAACGGGTCTCGTCGATGGCCAGCCGGCGCAGCGTGGCGTACAGATAGGCGGCGAAGTTGTCCTGTGGGCCGTTGCCCGCACGGATGGAGCGCAGCACCCGCAGATAGGACTCGCTGACCAGGTCATCGGCATCTCCGGACGGCCGCAACCGGCGCGCCAGGCGGCGGGCAGCGGGGGCGTAGCGCTCCCAGAGTTCGCCGTAGGCATGGCTTCGGCCCGCCCGCACCTCGGCGAGCAGGGCAGCATCGGGCTCGGCCCCGGGTCCCGGTTCTCCACCGGTCCCCGGGGCCTGCATCACGTCGTCGGTGCGGCGACCGTTCGACGAACGAGATCCGTCACCAGTCGGTGCCGGGTCGTCGCCGTCGAACACATCCCCCGTTCCGGTCACGGTCCTCGCTCAACGCTTGTCCATGGGGACGAAGTCGCGCCCACGGTGGCCCGTGTAGATCTGCTTCGGCCGGGCGATCTTCTGCTCCGGGTCGTTGATCAATTCCTTCCACTGGGCCAGCCAGCCCGGTGTGCGGCCGATGGCGAACAGCACCGTGAACATCTCCGGCGGGAACTGCAGGGCCTCGTACAGCAGCCCGGAATAGAAGTCCACATTGGGATAGAGCTTGCGGGAGACGAAGTAGTCGTCCTCCAGCGCGATCTTCTCCAACTCCTGGGCGATCTTGAGCTGCGGGTTGACACCGGTCACCTCGAAGACGTCGTCGACGGCCTTCTTGATGATCTTGGCCCGCGGATCGTAGTTCTTGTAGACCCGGTGCCCGAAGCCCATCAGGCGCTCGTTGCCGGCCTTCACGCCCTCGATGAAGTCGGGCACGTTGGCGACATCGCCGATCCGGCGCAGCATCTTCAGCACGGCCTCGTTCGCGCCGCCGTGCAGCGGTCCGTAGAGGGCGCCGATGCCTCCGGCAATCGCCGAGTACGGATCCACCTGGGTCGAGCCGATCGAGCGGACCGCATTGGCCGAGGCGTTCTGCTCGTGGTCGGCGTGCAGGATGAACAAGACCTCCATCGCCCGGACCAGTCGCTCGTCGGCCTGGTAGACCGGCTCGGACATCTTCCACAGCATCGACATGAAGTTCGCCGTGTAGGACAGGTCGTTGCTCGGGTAGATGTAGGGCTTGCCCTGCGCGTGGCGGTAGGCGAACGCGCCGAGTGTCGGCATCTTGGCGATCATCCGGATGATCTGCAGATCGACGACCTCCGGGTCGTGAATCTGGTTGGCCTCGGGGTAGAACGAGGACAGGGCGGCCACCGACGACATCAGCATCGACATCGGGTGCGCGTCATAGCGGAAGCCCTGCATGAAGGTCTTCAGGTTCTCGTGCACATAGGTGTGGTTGGTCACCCGGTCCACCCAGGTGGCGAGCTGGTCCTCGGTCGGCAGTTCGCCGTTCAGGAGCAGGTACGCCACCTCGAGAAAGGTCGAGTTCTCGGCCAGTTGTTCGATCGGGTAGCCCCGGTACTCCAGGATGCCCTTGTCGCCGTCGATGAACGTGATGGCGCTCTTGCAGGAGGCCGTGTTGACGAATCCCGGATCGTAGGTGGCCAACGCGCGCTCACCGTCGACAGCGAACTTCTTCAGGTCGCCGGCCCGGATCGTGTCGTCGCTGATCGCGATCTCTTCTTCGCCACCCGTGCGGTTGTCGCGGATGCTGAGCGAATCGGTCATGGGACAAACCTAGGGCGCGATGACACCAGTTGCCCAACTGGGTCAGTCCCGGACTCGTGCGATTCGCATCACGTGGTCGCGCCGGCGCGACTAGTGTCCGAGACGACGGAACCCGGCGGCGGTGGCCGGGCTCGGCGGATGCGACGGGGTCCCGTACGGGCGGGGCACTGGGTGAGGGGAGTCGAGATGCGATCACCTTTGAGTCGATGACCACCTGGGAAACCCACCCCGTCACGCCGCGACGGTTCGACGACTTCGCCGATGTGATCAATCCGAACCGCCGCGCCACGCACTGCTGGTGCCTGTCGCATCGGCTGCAGCAGAGCCAGATCACCGAACTCGGCGGCACCGGCGACGACGCCCGAGCCTGCGCAGCGCGCAAGCTTGCCCGCCGCAAGCATCCGATGGGGGTGGTGACCTATCGCGATCAGACGCCGGTCGGCTGGTGCTCGATCGGCCCGCGTACCGACATCCCGAGGCTCGAGGCATCGAAGCTGATCAGACCGGTCGACGACGTCGCGGTGTGGAGCATCATCTGTGTGGTGGTACGCAGCGGCCATCGCCGCCAAGGTGTGACCGAGAAGTTGATCAGCGGCGCGGTCGACTACGCCGCATCGCGCGGTGCGCCTGCGGTCGAGGCGTACCCGGTGGATCCGGGTGGCAAGCGGATGGACCTGACGATGGCGTTCGTCGGCACGCGCGCCATGTTCGACCAGGCCGGGTTCGCGGTGATCGGGCAGACCGACGCGGTCGCCAGCAAGATGCCGCGTCTCATCATGCGTCGCACCCTGTGATCAGGTTCGCGCCGCGCGGGAGCCCCGGGCGCTCGGCGCCGCGGGCGCGACTAGTGTCCGAGACGACGGAACCCGGCGGCGGTTGCCGGACTCGACCGGTGCGACGGGGTCCCGGACGGGCGGGGCACGGGGTGAGGGGAGTCGGGATGCGCAGGGTTGTCGGCCTGATGGTGGCGGCAGTGGTCGCCTGGACCGCGGTGGGCGCGACGGCGTACGCGCAGCCGCCGAGCGCGCCCCCGACACCGAGCCCATCGCCGAGCCCATCGGCCGGCGTGACGCCGGGGGCCACGCCGACGCCGACCGGCGAGGCGACCGCCTCGCCGAGGCCGACGACCCCGTCCGCCACCCCCACCGAGACCCCGAGCCCCACCGAGACCCCGAGTTCCAGCGCCACCCCGAGTCCCAGCGCCACGCCGAGCGTCGAACGCCACGAGCTGGCCGCGGAGACCCCGATCGCCGCGCGGTACCGGGCCTCCGGCGGCGCCGCCGGGCCGCTCGGCGCGGTGACCAAGGCGGAGACCGCGGTGCCCGGCGGGCGGATGGCGCGCTACCGCAACGGCGCGATCTACTGGTCGCAGGCGACGGGCGCCAAGATCATCGACGCGCGGATGCTCGCCGCCTTCGACCGGGTCGGGCTCGCCCGCGCCGGCTTCCCGACCGACGAGCGCAGTTGCGGCCTCGCCGACGGCGGCTGCCTGCAGCGCTTCACCAAGGCGATCATCTACGACCAGCGCGATGCCGGCGTCCACGCGGTGACCAATCAGCTCCTCGGTCGGTACGCGGACCTGCGCTGGGAACAGGGGCGCCTGGGATACCCGATCGCCGACGAGCTGTGCGGCCTGCGCGACGGCGGCTGCTCCCAGCGGTTCCGCGGCGGCCTGGTGCTGTGGAGTTCCGCGACCGGCGCGTGGCCCACCTGGGGCAACATCGGGATCACCCACGCCAACCTCGGTTATGAGCGCGGCCGGCTCGGCTACCCGACGACGGGTGAGCGGTGCACTCTGAAGGACGGCGGCTGCTACCAGAAGTTCGCCGGCGGCGACATCTACTGGTCGCCCCGCACGGGCGCGCACCCCGTCTGGGGCTCGATCCGCAACACCTGGGCCGGGCTCGGCTGGGAGCGCGGCCGGCTCGGCTTCCCGATCAGCGCGGAGAGCTGCACGTTGAAGGACCGCGGCTGCTACCAGAAGTTCACCGGCGGATCGATCTACTGGACCGCCAGGACCGGGGCCCAGCCGATCTGGGGCGGCATCGCCGCGGCCTGGGGCGCCCAGGGCTGGGAGCGCGGCCGGCTCGGCTTCCCGACCACCGGCGAGCGGTGCACCCTGAAGGACCGCGGCTGCTACCAGAAGTTCACCGGCGGATCGATCTACTGGACTCCCAGGACCGGCGCCCGGCCGGTCGTCGGGGCGATCGAGAAGGCCTGGGCCGCGCAGGGCTGGGAGCGCGGGCTGCTCGGCTTCCCGACCGGCAGCGAGTGGTGCCGCGACGGGAAGTGCCGCCAGGACTTCCAGTACGGGCGGATCACCTGGGACGGCTCGCGCGCCTCGACCGAGTACCGGCAGAACGCAACCATCCGGCGTACCTCCAGCTCCGACGTGCGCTACACCTACCGCTCCGGCTGCCCGGTCGGTCCGGGCAGCCTGCGCACCATCGACATGAACTACTGGGGCTACGACGGCCGGATCCATCGCGGCCAGATGATCATCCGCGACAGCTACGCCCAGCGCGTCGTGGACGCGTTCAACGACGCATTCAAGGCCCGCTTCCCGGTGGCCCGGATGGACAACCCGAACGTGTGGCGCGGCAACGACCCCGACCAGATGGTCGCGAACAACACCTCGGGCTTCAACTGCCGGTCGGTGGTCGGCAACCCGCAGGCGGTCTCGCCGCACTCCTACGGCACCGCGGTCGACACGAACACCGTGCAGAACCCGTTCCGGGACAAAAACGGCACCTGGTGGCCGTCGAACGGCCGAGGCTACGTCCAGGACGGTCAACTCAACCGCAAGATCACCTCACAGGGCATGTTGTGGACGGGCAGCTCGCTGACCCGCGGGTTCGAGAGCCGCGGCTGGTTCTGGGGCGGGCGCTGGAACCCGGGCCGGGACTACCAGCACTTCAACTGGGGCCCGTGATGAAGGCTCGCGCGCTGCTGGCGGCCGCCGGCGCGGTCCTGGTGCTGGGTGGTTGCAGCCAGCCCGGCCCGGCGCCGGACCCGTCGCCCGGACCCAGCGAGGAATCGGTGCTGCCGCTGCCGCCCGGCGAGACCCTGCCGCCGGAGCCACCGCCCCGCGACGCGCCGTCCGCGGGCACCAGCCCGGCGGCCGTCACCGCGGGGCCGCTGACGCCCGCGGATCTTCCCGACGAGGTGCTCGGGTTCGCCGCGCAGGAGCGGCCGCCGGCCGAGAACGAGTACGTGCCGAACGGCACCTGGACCCACGAGGTCGCCGGCGAGCGGGCCGGGTGGGAGGCCATGCCGACCTGTCCCGGCAACACCGGCGGTGGCTGGCCGGCCGCCGCCTTCGCGCTGGCCGGTACCTATCTGGATGACCGCGACCGACCGGGCAACGGCCTGTTGTTGCAGTTCGGGTCGGCGGGGGATGCGACGGCGTACTTCGACACCTATCTGGCCGTGCTGGCCAGTTGCCCCGCCACCGACGCGATGCCGGCCGCCCAGCGGGTGGCCGCCGGCGAGGGGTGGTACGCCGGACGCCGCGACTACGGTGGCGAGCGCTGGTCGGAGGTGGTGGCCCGCCGGGGCGACCGGGTGGCGTTGATCATCGTCAACGACGACGACGCCGCGTCCGAGGCGCAACTGCGCGGCCTCGGGGAGCGGCTGAGCCGGTGACCGCGCGGTTTTGACCGCCAGCCCGGCGCGCGGGTATCTTAAGACGCTGTTGCGCTCAGGCATGCCCTCGGGGTCCCCGCTCCCAAGGTGCGCGCTGTCTGGCGGGCCGACTTGGCAGAGGCCTCCGCGAGACTCGCAGCGCACACCGAGACCTGTTCGGTACGCCCGCCCGGCGTTCCGGACGACAACACCCGAACACCAAGGATCATCAACGTGTCCACGTACAGCCCGAAGCCTGGCGAGGTGACCAGGAACTGGCATGTGATCGACGCCGAGGACATCGTGCTCGGCCGGCTCGCGGTCAGCGCGGCCGGTCTGCTCCGCGGCAAGCACAAGCCCACCTACGCCCCGCACGTCGACACCGGGGACTTCGTCGTCGTCGTCAACGCCAGCAAGATCGCCCTGTCGGGCAACAAGCGGACCGACAAGTTCGCCACCCGGCACTCCGGTCGCCCCGGCGGCCTGAAGCAGGTCGCCTACGGTGAGCTGCTGGAGTCCGACCCCCGGCGCGCCGTCGAGCTCGCCGTGTGGGGGATGCTCCCGAAGAACAAGCTGAGCCGCAAGCAGATCAAGAAGCTCAAGGTCTACGGCGGCGCCGAGCACCCGCACACCGCGCAGCGGCCCCAGCCCTACGAGATCACCCGCATCAGCCAGACCGAGAAGGGGACGGCCAAGTGACGCAGCGAAACGTCAGCGAGAACACCGAGTCCGTCGAGACCACCGACGAGGCGCCGGCGTCGTTCGCCGAGGGTGGCCGCACGATCGCCTACCGCTCCGAGGCCGCCGGCTCCGGTTCGGCCGCGGCGGAGTCGACCGCCCGCCCGGCCGTCGTCGCCCCGGGCGCCGCGACCGGCCGCCGCAAGGAGGCCGTGGCCCGCGTCCGGATCGTTCCCGGCAGTGGCCAGTGGACTATCAACGGCCGCAACCTCGAGGACTACTTCCCCAACAAGGTGCACCAGCAGATCGTCTCCGAGCCGTTCGGCACCGCCGGTGTCGAGGGCTCCTACGACGTGATCGCCCGGATCGACGGCGGCGGCGCGAGCGGCCAGGCCGGGGCGCTGCGCCTCGGGGTGGCCCGCGCGCTGAACGGCGTCGACGCCGAGGCCAGCCGCTCGGCGCTGAAGAAGGCCGGCATGCTGACCCGCGACGCGCGGATCAAGGAACGCAAGAAGGCCGGCCTGAAGAAGGCCCGCAAGGCACCTCAGTACTCCAAGCGCTGATCTGCCGATGGCGGGCCTGTTCGGCACCGACGGCGTCCGCGGACGGGCGAATGTCGACCTGACCGCGGAGCTGGCGCTCGACCTGTCGGTCTCTGCCGCCCACGTGCTGGGCGAGGTCGGAGCCTTCGACGGGCACCGTCCGGTCGCGCTGGTCGGCCGCGACCCGCGCGCCTCCGGGGAGTTCCTGGAGGCCGCGGTCGTGGCCGGCCTGGCCAGCGCCGGGGTCGATGTGATCCGGCTCGGCGTGGTGCCGACGCCCGGGGTGGCGTACCTCGTCGCGAACTCGCGCGCCGATCTCGGCGTGATGATCTCGGCCAGCCACAACCCGATGCCGGACAACGGGATCAAGTTCTTCTCCCGCGGCGGGGCCAAGCTGGACGACGGCCTGGAGCAACGGATCGAATCCCAGTTGCGGGCCGAGTGGCAGCGCCCGACCGGCGCCGCCGTCGGCCGGGTCACCGATGACGGTGCCGCCGTCGACGCCTATGTCGAGCATCTGGTCTCCTCGGTCGCGCCGGTACGCCTGACCGGGCTGAAGGTGGCGATCGACGCCGCCAACGGCGCGGCGTACCGCACCGCTGCCCAGGCCTGCCGGGCGCTGGGTGCCGAGGTGATCGCGATCCACGCCGAGCCGGACGGCACCAACATCAACGACGACTGCGGCTCGACCCACCCCGGCTCGCTGCAGCGCGCGGTCGTCGAGCACGGCTGTCACGCCGGTTTCGCGCTGGACGGCGACGCCGACCGCTGCCTGGCGGTCGACGAG
Source organism: Naumannella huperziae (assembly GCF_054073625.1). Classification (NCBI taxonomy): domain Bacteria; kingdom Bacillati; phylum Actinomycetota; class Actinomycetes; order Propionibacteriales; family Propionibacteriaceae; genus Naumannella; species Naumannella huperziae. The sequence continues at coordinate 1,308,850 of NZ_JBSXPH010000001.1, forward strand.
TCCGGCGCCATGATCGACGGCGACCAGATCCTCGCCGTGCTGGCCCTGGCCCTGTCCGAGGCCGACGAACTGGTCGGGGACACCCTGGTCGCCACGGTGATGAGCAACCAGGGCCTGGTCAATGCGATGACCGAGGCGGGTATCTCCGTCCAGCGCGCCGCCGTCGGCGACCGCTACGTGCTGGAGCTGATGAACGCCCAGGGCTTCTCGCTCGGCGGTGAACAGTCCGGCCACGTGATCATGTCGCGCTGGGCCTCCACCGGGGACGGCACCCTGACCGCGCTGCAGTTGCTGCGCCGGATGGCCGATACCGGCCGCTCGCTCGCCGACCTGGCGTCGGTGATGCACCGGCTGCCGCAGGTCCTGGTCAATGTCTCCGGTGTCGACAAGGCCCGGGCCGGGACCGATCCCGGCGTGCTGGAGGCCGTGCAGGCCGCGAGCCGGCGGCTGGGCGACTCCGGGCGGGTGCTGCTGCGCCCCTCGGGCACCGAGCAGCTCGTCCGGGTGATGGTCGAGGCCGCCACCCACGAGGAGGCCGACGCCGTCGCGGATTCCCTGGCCGGCGTGGTGCGGGAGCACCTCGGCCTCGGCTAGAGCTTTCTGATCCGCACCCATTCGACGCTGTGGTCGGCGGCCTTGCGCAAGATGGCCGTGGCACGGCCGCGGGTGGGGGCGATGTTGCTGACCAGGTTGGGGCCGTTGATGCTGTCCCAGATCTCGCCGGCGCGGGTGACGGCCTCGTCCCGGCTCAGGTCGGCGAACCGGCGGAAGAACGAGCGCGGATCGCGGAACGCGGTCTCGCGCAGCATCAGGAACCGGTCGATGTACCAGCGCCGCACGTCGTCGACCGAGGCGTCGACATAGACGGAGAAGTCGAAGAAGTCGCTCAGCGCGAGGCCCGCGGTGCCGTCCGCGCGAACCCGGGCGGGCTGCAGCACGTTCAGGCCCTCGACGATCAGGATGTCGGGCTGCTCCACGACCACCTGCTCGCCCGGCACGATGTCGTAGACCAGGTGGCTGTAGACCGGCGCCTCCACCCTGGGCAGGCCGGACTTCACGTCGACCACGAACCGCTGCAGGGCCCGCCGGTCGTAGGACTCCGGGAAGCCCTTGCGCAGCAGCAGCCCGCGGCGCTCCAGCTCGGCATTGGGGTAGAGGAAGCCGTCGGTGGTGACCAGGCTGACCCGCGGGTGCTCGGGCAGGTTGGCCAACAGCTCGCGCAGCAGCCGCGCTGTCGTGGACTTCCCGACCGCCACCGAGCCGGCCACACCGATCACGAACGGGGTACGCCGCACCGAGAGCCCGAGGAAGGCGTTGCTGGCGCGATAGAGATCGCCCGTGTGCTGCACATACTTCGAGATCAACCGGGTCAGCGGCAGATAGACCTCGACGACCTCGTCCAGGCTGGTCGGGTCGCCCTGGCCGCGCAACTGGTTCAGCGTCTGCTCGTCCACCGTCATCGGGGTCGAGGCGGCGAGGCGGGCCCAGTCGGCCCGACGAAGTTGGACGAACGGGCTCTGGCCGACCTCGCGGAGGTCGGCCGGACCGGGCGGGGCGACGGCGCCATGATTCACGCCCGCCATTGTGCCGGACCGCTCGCGGGCGCTCCCGGCGGCGTCGCACGCGGCATCATCAGATAACTCTTATGCAACATACTGTGCGTTTCGCGGTCAGAACTGTGCGATACCCATATGGTTGGCACGCTGATCCGGCCGGACGAGCTGCCGGATCCGGCCGCGGGCTGCGGCGCGGTCGACCGGACGGGCACGAGCGTGGGAGGCGCGATGCACAAGGGAAAGACGCTCTTCCTGTTCTCCTTCCTCGTGGTGCCGGTCCTGATCTTCGCGCTCTTCGTGATCTCGCCCTTCCTGCAGATCTTCTATCTGGCGCTGACCGACTGGACCGGCTACACGCCGAACTACAACTTCGTCGGGCTGCAGAACTTCCAGTCGCTGTTCAGTCAGGCAGGCGTCCTGGACCGCGAGTTCTGGGCCGGCCTGCGCAACAACCTGATCCTGCTGGTGGTGGTGCCGGCGATCACGCTGACCATCGCGCTCTTCTTCGCCACCATGCTGAATCTCGCCGGCAGCACCAGGGCCGGACAGCTCAAGGGCGTCAGCGGCGCGGGCTTCTACCGGCTGCTGTTCTTCCTGCCGCAGGTGATCTCGGTCGCGGCGCTGGCGATCATGTTCCAGCAGACCTTCCAGCCGAACGGCCTGCTGAACTGGCTGGTACGCCTGATCACCTTCTCCCCGCCCGGCCCGAACGAGGCCGCCGGGCAGGCCTGGCTCGCGCAACCGTGGACCGCGCTGGGTGTGGTGATCTTTCTCCTGGTCTGGATGAACGTCGGCTTCTACATGGTGCACTTCACCGCCGCGATGGCGGCCATCCCGCGCGAGCTGCTGGAGGCGGCGGCGATCGACAAGGCCAGCAAGGTGCAGACCTTCTTCCGGGTCACGCTGCCGCTGCTCTGGCCCGCCGTGCAGACGGCCCTGGTCTATCTGATGATCATGTGTCTGGACGTGCTGGCCATCGTCAACCTGATGACCATCGGGCCGGGCGGGCCGGACAACGCGACCACCGTGATGGCGCTGTCGGTGTTCAAGGCCAAGACCCAGGGCCTGTTCGGCTTCTCCTCGGCCGAGGGCGTGATCGTGTTCGCCGTGACGGCGATCGTGGCCGCTGTGATGTTGCGGATCACCCGCAGGGAGCAGGTGGAGCTGTGAGCACGAAGGTGCAGGCCGCGCCGGGCGTACCCTCCCCGGAGCCGGCATCCGATATCGCACCCGAGAAGGTGCACGCGCGCTCCGGTCCGCTGATCGGGATCACCCACGTGCTGCTCGCGGTCTGGGCGCTGGTCGTCGCGATCCCGGTGATCTGGGTGTTCATGAGCTCGCTGAAGACCGACAACGAGATCTTCGTCGAGTCCTACCGGCCGCCGTTGGTCCCGCAGTGGGACAACTACGCCCGGGCCTGGAACGAGGCGAACTTCTCGATCTACTTCATGAACAGCGTGATCGTGGTCAGTTGCTCGGTGGTGCTGGTCATGCTGCTCGGCTGCATGGTCTCCTACTGCATCGCCCGCTACGTCTTCCCCGGCCGCAAGGCCCTGCACTTCGTGTTCATCGTCGCCAACGCGATCCCGCTGTTCATTGCGCTCGTCCCGCTGTTCGGGATCATGCGCTCGATGGGCCTGCTGAACACCTATCAGGGCCTGATCCTGGTCTACGTCGCCTGGGCGATGCCGTTCACCGTGTTCTTCATGACCTCCTATTTCGCGGCGCTGCCGAAGGAGGTCCAGGAGGCCGCCTTCGTCGACGGCGCCGGCCACTTCACCACCTTCTTCAAGGTGATGTTGCCGATGGCCCGGCCGGGCATCGTCGCGGTCGGCCTGTTCAACACCCTCGGGCTGTGGAACCAGTACCTGATCCCGCTGTTCATCAACACCGACCCGAGGATGTATGTGATCACCCAGGGGCTGGGCAAGATGGCTTCGGAGGCCGGGTACGCCTCGGACTTCTCCGGGTTGTTCGCCGGCCTCGTGATCGGCATGGCGCCGGTGCTGATCGTGTACCTGTTGTTCCAGAAGCAGATCCAGACCGGGATGACAGCGGGGGCGGTCAAATGATCGCCGCCGACCCGGAGACCCAGACCATCCCGGCAATGTCGCCGGGCAGGAGAAGGAGAGTTGACCGATGTCCGATGAGCTGAATCCGGCGGCGGCCTTCGTCACCCGGCGCACCGTGATCAGGACCGCGGCGATCACCGCAGCCGTCGCCGGCACCGGGCTGGCCAGCGCCTGCGCGACCGGTGGTGGTGGCGGTACGCCCGGCGGCGACGCCGGCGGCACCGAGGAGAAGACGGCCGAGAACCCGTTCGGCGTCGACAAGTCCAAGCCGCTCGAGGTCGTCATCTTCAACGGCGGCTACGGCGACCAGTACGGCACCGAGCATGTCGCCCTCTACAACAAGTGGGCCGGCGGCGACGTCGCCAAGATGGTCTCGACGACCAAGATCGCCACCGAGCTGCAGCCGCGGTTCTCCGGCGGCAATCCGCCCGAGGTGATCGACAATGCCGGCGCGGACGCCATGCCGACCTCGGCGCTGGTCGCGCAGAACCAGCTCGCCGACATGACCGTCCTGCTGGACGCCCCGACCATCGACGACCCGAACACCAAGATCCGCGACTACCTGCTGCCCGGCACGGAGGAGATCGGCTCCTACGACGGCGTGATGCGGGCGCTGAACTACATCTTCTCGATGTGGGGCTGGTGGTACTCCTCCAAGCTGTTCGACGAGAAGGGTTGGCAGATCGCCAAGACCTGGGACGAGTTCCTGGCCCTGTGCGACACGATCAAGGGCACGGGCCTGGCGCCGATCATCCACACCGGCGTACACACCCAGTACATGACCGCCATGCTGACCTCGACCGCCATCAAGAACGGCGGCCTGGACATCATGTTGAAGATCGACAACCTCGCCGACGATGCCTGGACCAATGACTCGGTGCTGATGGCGGCCAAGGAGTACCAGGAGCTGTACGACAAGGGCTTCATCTTCAACGGCTCCGAGGGCATGGACCACACCACCAGCCAGGCCGAGTGGCTGAACGGCCGCGGCGCGCTGCTGCCGTGCGGCTCGTGGCTGGAGAACGAGATGAAGGGCAAGGTGCCGGACGGCTTCGACATGAAGACCTTCCCGACACCGTCCAGCCCCGGCGACCAGTTGCCGTTCGAGGCGCTGCACGGCGGCGCGGGCGAGCCGTTCATCGTTGCCGAGCAGTCGGCGAACAAGCCGGGCGGCATGGAGTACCTGCGAATGATGCTGAGCAAGGAGGCGACCACGCAGTTCGCCAACCTGACCGGCAACCTGTGCGCGGTGAAGGGCGCCGGCGACAACCTGACCGACCCGTCGACCGCGCTGAAGTCGGTCGCGGACTGGGTCAGCGCCGCCGGCGAGAACGTCTTCTACCCGCTCGCGTTCACCTGGTACGCCGCGCTCAAGGACGGCCAGAAGGACCCGATGCGGGCCCTGCTGAACGGCAGCATGAAGGCCGAGCAGTACTGCGAGACCATGCAGGGCGTGTCCGACTCGGTGAAGAACGACCCGAAGATCACCAAGTTCAACCGCACCGCCTGAGGATTCTCCGGCAAGCAGCGGCTGACGAGGCCCGTCCCGGCGCGACCGGGGCGGGCCTCGCGCGTTTTCCGCGGATCGCCGACCGGCGGGTAATCTGCCCGCCATGTGCGGAATCATCGGCTACGTCGGGCCCCGGAGCCTGCCCGAGGTCCTGGTCAATGGCCTGCGTCGGCTCGAGTACCGGGGCTATGACTCGGCCGGCATCGCGGTCGTCGACGGGGGCGAGACCCTGGTGGCGAAGAAGGCCGGCAAGCTGGCGAACCTGACCGCCGAGCTGGCCGAGGTCCCGCTGCCCGACGGCAGCGCCGGCATCGGGCACACCCGGTGGGCGACGCACGGCGCGCCGAACGACGTGAACGCCCACCCGCACCGGGCCACCGGCAGCAACGGCAACGGCTCCGACCGGGTGACGCTGATCCACAACGGGATCATCGAGAACTACGCCGAGCTGGCCGCCGAGCTGGCCGCCGACGGGCTCGTCCCGGTGTCGGAGACCGATACCGAGATCGTCGCGCTGCTGCTGGGCCGCGAGGTCGAATCGGGTACGCCGCTGCCGGCGGCCATGCGGGCGGTGTGCCGGCGGCTGGAGGGGGCCTACACCCTGGTCGCCGTCGACTCGGACGATCCCGACCGGGTGGTCGCCGCGCGGCGCAACTCGCCGCTGGTGGTCGGCGTCGGCGAGGGGGAGAACTTCGTCGCCTCCGATGTGGCGGCCTTCATCGAGCACACCCGCGAGGCGATCGAGCTCGGGCAGGACCAGATGGTCGTGATCACTCCCGAGGGCGTCGAGGTCACCGACTTCGACGGCGCGCCGGCGCCGACCCGTGCCTATCACGTCGACTGGGATCTGACCGCGGCCGAGAAGGACGGCTACGACTGGTTCATGCGCAAGGAGATCTTCGAGCAGCCGCGCGCCGTCGCCGACACCCTGCTCGGGCGTACAGATGCGGAGGGCCGGCTGCTGCTGGACGAGTCCAGCATCTCCGCCGAGGAGCTGCGCGCCATCGACAAGATCATCGTGGTCGCCTGTGGCACGGCGTTCTATGCCGGGCTGGTGGCCAAGTACGCCATCGAGCACTGGACCCGGATCTCGTGCGAGGTCGAGCTGGCCAGCGAGTTCCGCTACCGCGACCCGATCGTCGACGCCCGCACCCTGGTGGTCACGATCTCCCAGTCCGGCGAGACCATGGACACGCTGATGGCGATCCGGCACGCCCGCGAACAGGGCGCGAAGGTGATGGCGATCTGCAATACCAACGGCTCGACGATTCCGCGCGAGTCCGATGCGGTGATCTACACCCATGCGGGCCCGGAGATCGGCGTTGCCTCGACCAAGGGCTTCCTGACCCAGGTCGTCGCCTGCTATCTGCTCGGGCTCTATCTCGCCCAGGTGCGCGGGACCAAGTTCGGCGACGAGGTGGCGGCCACGCTGGCCGAGCTGCAGCGTACCCCCGAGGCGATCCAGCGGGTGCTGGACGACCTGGAGGTCGTGCACAAGCTGGCGCGCGACCTGGTCGATGCGCCGTCGGTGCTCTTCCTCGGCCGGCACGCGGGCTACCCGGTGGCGCTGGAGGGCGCGCTGAAGCTGAAGGAGCTCGCCTACATCCATGCCGAGGGCTTCGCCGCGGGCGAGCTGAAGCACGGCCCGATCGCCCTGATCGACACCGACCTGCCGGTCTTCGTCGTCGTGCCGCCGAAGGGTCGCGACCAACTGCACGACAAGGTGATCTCCAACGTGCAGGAGATCCGGGCCCGCGGCGCGCGGACCATCGTGCTCGCCGAGGAGGGCGATGCCGATGTCGCGGCCTATGCCGACACCTTGATCACCCTGCCGAAGGTGCCGACCCTGCTGCAGCCCCTGCTGGCCACCGTGCCGCTGCAGGTGTTCGCCTGCGAGCTGGCCACGCTGAAGGGTCACGACGTCGACCAGCCGCGCAATCTCGCCAAGTCGGTCACCGTCGAGTAGGCAGGCGGATGATCATCGGCATCGGCGTCGACGTCTGCCAGATCGACCGCTACGCCGCGGCGGAGGATCGCCGTCCCGGCTTCTCGGCCCGCTGGCTGACCGAGGCCGAGGTTGCGCTGCCGCTGTCGTCGCGGGTGGCCCGGTTCGCGGCGAAGGAGGCCCTGGCCAAGGCGTTGCTGTCCGAGGGCGGCCTGCGCTGGCACGATGCGGAGGTGGTGCGCGACGAGCACGGCCGACCCCGCTTCGAGATCACGGGCACGGTCGCCGCGCGCGCAGCCGAGCTCGGCGTGGACAAGATCCATCTGACGCTGTCCCACGACGCCGGGATCGCCGCGGCGTACGTGATCTGCGAGCGGAGCGAGCCGTGAGGCCCCGGCTCGCGCGGTTCCGGACGGTGGGGCACGCGTCGTGAGGTACGCGTGGACGGTGGCGGCGATTCGCGCCGCCGAGGAGGCAGCACCGGAGCTGGCGACCGGCGAGCTGATGCAGCGCGCCGCGGACGCGGTCGCCCGCGAGGCCGGACCCGATCGGCCGGTGCTGATCCTCGCCGGCCCGGGCAACAACGGCGCCGACGGCCTGTGGGCGGGGGAGCGGCTGGCCCGCGCCGGCGCCTCCGTGGCCGCCTGCGCCGTCCTCGGCGGCGCCGACGACACCGCGGCGGCCGCGCTCACGGCGGCGGGCGGGTCGATGATCGACATCGACGATGCGCTGGCCATGATCGGGCCGCAGGTGTTGATCATCGATGCGATCCTCGGCATCGGTGCCCGGCCCGGGCTGCGGGGCGCGGCAGCCGATGCTGCGCGACTGGCGCGCGAGCGTGGGGGGCCCGTGCTCGCGGTCGACCTGCCGTCCGGCCTGGACGCCGACGGTGCGGTCGCGCCCGGGTCCGCGTTCCGCGCGGATCGCACGGTGACCTTCGGCGGGCGCCGCCTGTGTCACCTGCTCCGCCCCGCCGCCGATGCCTGCGGCGAGGTCGTGGTGGCCGACATCGGCATCGACCTGCGCGCGGAGGCGGCGCTGCTCGCCGGTTGGCAGGCGGCCGACGTGGCCCGCGCCTGGCCGGTGCCGGGGGCCGGCGACGACAAGTACTCCCGCGGGGTGCTCGGCATCGACACCGGCTCGGCGCGCTACCCGGGGGCGGCGGTACTGTCCTGTACCGGCGCGGCCTGGTCGGGCGCGGGCATGATCCGCTACGCCGGCCCGGGCGAGGCTGGCCGTGAGGTGGTCCGCGCACTGCCCAATGTGACGATCGGCACCGGCCGGGTGCAGGCATGGCTGCTCGGCTCCGGCTGGGGCGAGCGGCCCGATGCCCGCACCCGGGTGGACAGCGTGCTGGCCCTCGGCCTGCCGACCGTGCTGGACGCGGACGCCATCGCGGCCCTGCCGCGGCACCCGCTCTCCGGGCGGGTGCTGCTCACCCCGCATGCCGGGGAACTGGCCCGGCTGCTGGACACCGAACGCGCCGTGGTCGAGGCCGACCCGATTGCTGCCGGTCGCCGCGCGGCCGAGATGACCGGCGCCTGCGTACTGCTCAAGGGCACCAACCAGTTCGTCCTCGCGCCCGGGCACGATCAGGTGTGGCTGGCGGCCCCCGGCCCGGCGTGGACCGGTCAGGCAGGCTCCGGCGACACGTTGGCCGGCATCTGCGGAACGCTGCTCGCCGCCGGCCTGCCGGCCGCCGATGCTGGCGTGGCGGCCGCATCGCTGCAGGCGATCACTGCCGAGCGGCACCCCGGCCCGTACCCGCCGCAGGTGCTGGCGAGCTACCTGCCGGCGACGATCGCCGCGTTGCTCCGGGAGGCGCGATGACCGACCACCCGGGCCCCACCGACCCGCGGACGGCGTCCGCCGTGATCGATCTCGGCGCGCTGCGCGCCAACCTGGCGGCGATCGGCGCGCTGGTCGCCCCGGCGCGGGTGATGTTGGTGGTCAAGGCCAACGCCTACGGGCACGGCATGTTGCCGATCGCGCGGGCCGCGCGCCGGGCGGGGATCGAGTGGCTCGGCGTCGCCACGCCGCAGGAGGCCGCGGCGCTGCGGGCCGACGGCGACACGGGGCGGGTGCTGGCCTGGTTGTACGGCGAGGACACCGAGCTCGCCCCCCATGTGGCCGCGGGAATCGACCTGACCGCGCACCGGCCGGCGCAACTGGCCCGGCTCGCGGCCGCCGCGCGGGCGACCGGCTCGACCGCCCGGGTACACCTGAAGGCCGACACCGGGCTGCACCGCAACGGGGCCCGGCCCGAGGACTGGGCGGCCCTGTGCGCGGCGGCCGCCGAGGCGGAGACCGACGGGCTGATCGAGGTGGTCGGCATCTGGTCGCACTTCGCCAGCGCCGACAGCCCCGAGGATCCGAGCATCGCCGACCAGCAGGCGGCCTACGAGCGGGCGGGCCGGATCGCCCACGAGCACGGCCTCCGGCCGCCGATCCGGCACCTGGCCAACTCGGCCGGCGCGCTGGCGACCCCGGGATCGCGGTTGGACCTGGTCCGGATCGGGATCGCCGGCTACGGCGTCGATCCCGCCGACGGCAAGCTCGCGGCCGATGCCGGGCTGGACCTCGCGCCGGTGATGCGGCTGCGCGCCCAGTTGGTGGCCGTGAAGCCCCTGCTGGCGGGGGAGTCGGTGTCGTACGGGCAGACCTGGACGGCGCGCACCGACACGGTCGTGGGGCTGGTGCCGCTGGGGTACGCCGACGGCGTCCCGGTCGCGGCCAGCAACGTCGCCTCGGCCCGCGTCGGCGACCGGCTCGCCCCGATCCGTGGGCGGGTCTGCATGGACCAGTTGGTGATCGACCTGGGCGCCGGCGCGACGGAGCGGCCGGGCGACGAGGTCGTGCTGTTCGGTGCGCCGGAAGGACCCCGGGCCGAGGACTGGGCACGCGAGACGGGCACCATCGGCTACGAGATCCTGACCAGGGTCAGCGGCCGGGTGCCGCGGGTGATCATGGAGGAGCCAGATGTCTGAGGGCAGTCGGAGCGCCGGGCGCGGGGCGGTACGCGGGGCCACGGACGCCGCCCGGCGAGGACTCGCCGCCGGGCACCGGGTGCCCGGGGTGGCGCCGCGGTCGGCCGCGGAATGGGTGCACCGGCTCGCCGGTGGCCCGCGCCCGGCCCGGGCGTACCCCACGCCTGGGGCGTCACTGACCGCCGGCGGGATCGCCAAGGGCGTCGGCATCGCGGCCGGCGTCACCGCGCTGGCGGTGGGTGCAGTGGCGGCCGGGCTGGAGGTGCAGTCCCGGGTGCTGGCGCGGCGGCTGCGCGATGTGGACCGCGAGACCGCGGACCTGTTCGCGCTGCACAGCGAGGGCCGCGAGCTGACCACCCCCGACGGCGTCCGGCTGCACGTCGAGGTGGTCGAGGCGCCGGATGCGCCCGACGACCTGACGGTGGTCTGGGTGCACGGGTACGCGCTGAGCATGGACAACTGGTACTTCCAGCGCAAGGCATTCGCGGGGCAGTTCCGGTCGGTGTTCTACGACCAGCGCTCGCACGGCCGGTCCGGGCACTCGGCCCCCGAGCTGGCCCGCGTGCCGCAACTCGGCGCGGACCTCGAACAGGTGATCGACGAGGTCGTCGGCGACGCGCCGATGGTGCTGGTCGGGCACTCGATGGGCGGCATGACGATCATGAATCTCGCCCGCCGCCGGCCGGAGTGGTTCGGCGAGCACGCCCGGGTCCGCGGTGTCGCGCTGCTGAACACGAGCTCCGGCGCGATGGGTCGGCACTCGATCGTGCCGGGGATCCCGGGCACGTTGTTCTCCCGGCTGGCGCCGCCCGTGCTGACCACGCTGAACCGGCTGCCGGGGTTGGTCGGCCACGTCCGCCGCCGCAGCGGCGATGTGAGCTTCGTGGTCGCCCGGCGGCTCAGCTTCGCCGATCGGAACGTGTCGGCGAAGAAGGTCGAGTTCCTCAACGAGATGTTGCAGGCCACCCCGCTGGACGTGGTCGCCGACTTCTACCCGACCTTCGCCACGCTGGACGAGTCCGGGTCGTTCGCGGCGCTCGCCCGGACCGACCTGTTGATCATCGGCGGCACCGATGACCTGATCACGCCCTACAGCCACACCGAGACCTTGATCGAATCCCTGCCCGGCGCGGAGCTGCTGCGGCTCACCGAGACCGGGCACATGTCCATGATCGAACGCGACGAGCAGGTCAATGCGGCGCTGGCCGGACTGTTCGGCCGGGTCCGCGCCGCGTCCGGCTGACGCTCAGAACGGCAGCGAGGCCCGCTGGGCGCGATGCTCGGCGATCGCCTCGGCGTAGTGGCCGAGCAGCCGGTCGCACATGTAGGGCCAGGTCCGGTGTTCGACGGCCGCCCGGGCGGCGGCGCCGAAGTTCGCCCGCTTGCGGTCGTCGCCGAGCAGGTCGCGGACGTGGGCCCGCATGCCGGCCAGATCGCCGGGGGAATACAGCCAGCCCGTGCGGCTGGGGTCGATCAGGTCGATCGGGCCACCGCGGGCCGGGGCGATGGTCGGTACGCCGGAGGCCTGCGCCTCCTGGATCGACTGGCAGAAGGTCTCCAGCTCCCCCGGGTGCACGAACAGGTCCATCGACGCCAGCGCCCGGGGCAGCTCGTCGCCGGTGCGCTGACCGAGGAAGACCGCGTGCGGCAGGATCTGCTCCAGCTCCGCGCGCCGCGGCCCCTCGCCGATGATCACCGTGCGGGTGCCGGGCAGGTCGGCCAGCACCTCCAGGTCGTCGACCTGCTTCTCCGGTGCCAACCGCCCGACATAGCCGATCAGCATCTCGCCGCGGCGGGCGTACCGACGCCGGAAGGCCTTGTCCCGCTTGGCCGGATGGAACCGGACCGAGTCGACGCCGCGGCCCCACAGGCCGACGCGCCGGACGCCGATGTCGATGAGCTGCTTGCGGGCCGCCCGGGACGGGGCGAGCGTCATGGTGGCGAGCTGGTGCACATTGCGTACCCACTTCCACAGCAGCGGTTCGGCCTGGGGCAGGCCGTAGCGCGCGGCATAGGTGGGGATCTCGGTCTGGTAGATCGCGACCGTCGGCAGGTCGAGGCGGCGGGCCGCGGCCAGCGCCCGCTGACCCATCGCGAACGGCGCGGCGAGGTGCACGACATCGGGGGCGAAGGCGGACAGCTCGCGCTCGATCAGCCACTGCGGGGTGGTGGCGACCCGGAAGCTCGCATAGCCGGGCATCGCGACCGACGGCAGGTGCACGACGGGGAAGCCGGCATAGCGCGCCGGCGCCCGGCCACCGGCCGACGGCGCGAGCACGATCGCCTCGTGCCCGTTGTCCCGGAGATGCTCGAGCACCCGCAGGACTGAGTGGGTGACCCCGTTCACCTGCGGGAGGAAGGACTCCGTAACCACAGCGACCCTCACGTGTGTCACCTCACTCGCTCTCCTGGTCACGCAGCCATCGGGGATCGAACGTGTCCCCGAACACAAGGTAACGAATCAGCCAACGCCCGGGCGCTCGGGTCGGTAGCGGGCTGCGAGGCCGTCGACGATCACCGTCAGCCCGAAGTCGAAGCTGTCGGGCACCGGCGCGTCCTCGACCACTCCCAGGCCGCGGAACTGGTCGCGCGCCTGCCAGGCCAGGGTCTGTCCCAGCACGTAGTGCAGTGCGGTCTCGGCGGCCGCGGTCGCGTCGGCCCGCGGAAAGCCGGCCGCACGGAGCAGGGCGCGGGCCGCGGCCGCGGGGTCGAGCCCGCTCTCCGGCCCGGCCAGCGCGACGGCGCTGGAGACCAGTTCGGCGCCGTCGCGGTGGGCGAGCAGCCGGGAACGCAGCGCGTGCGCCCAGGCGGTGAGGCCGGCCGCCCAAGCGGTCGCAGCGGCGGGGGCGGGTTCGCCGACGATCCGGCGGGCCAGCCGGATCAGCAACTGCTGCTTGTTCGGCACGTGCCAGTAGAGCGCCCCGGGCGCCACGTCGAGCGTGGCCGCGATCCGGCGCATCGAGAGATCGCCCAGGCCGTAGCGGTCGAGGATCCCCAGCGCGCAGCGCTCGATCTCGTCGGCGGTCAGTGGCATCGGGGCACATCGTGCCACCACTACAATCGCCCGGTGCCGAAACACGAGGGGACGGGCGGTCCCGGCGACGAGCTCGAGGCGCTCGACATCGCCCAGGCCGGCCCGGAGGACGCGGCGGAGATGGTCGCGGTGATGCACGCGGCCTTCGCCGCGCGCGGGCCCGTCGACCCGCCGCCCGCGGCACTGGCGGAGACCCCGGCGACCATCGCCGAGGCGGTACGCCGCGGCGGCGGTGTGCTGGCCCGGATCGGCGCCGAGCCGGCCGGCGTCGTCGTGCTGGTGCCGGCCGGGGAGGGCGAGGTGACGCTGACGCGGGTGTCGGTGCATCCGCGGTTCCAGCACCACGGGATCGCCGCGCAGATGATCGCCGCCGCGCACGACGTGGCGGCGCGGGCGGGATTCGTCCGGGCGCGGCTGCTGGTCCGGCGGGAGTTCCCCGAGCTGGCCCGCTGGTGGGCCCGGCACGGCTACCGGATCGACGAGCAGACCGCCGAGGGCGGGATCTGGGTCCGCGACCTGCCGGTCGCGGTCGGCGTACCCACCGCCGAGGCGATGACCGAGCTGGGCCGCCGACTGGCGAGCCTGCTGCGCGGCGGCGATGTGCTGATCGCCACGGGTGATCTCGGCGCCGGCAAGACGACGCTGGTGCAGGGCATCGGCGCCGGGCTCGGGGTGGAGGAGGAGGTGATCTCGCCGACCTTCGTGTTGTCGCGGGTGCACCGCACGGGGCCGGGTACGCCGGACCTGGTGCACGTCGACGCCTATCGTCTCGGCTCGGCCGCCGAGGTGGACGATCTTGATCTCGATGCCTCGCTGGCCGGTTCGGTCACGGTGATCGAGTGGGGTCGCGGGGTCGCCGAGCAGCTTGCCGACGAGCGGTTGGAGCTGGATCTGCTGGTCGAGCCAGGCGGTGGGCGTACCGTCCTGATCGATCCGGTCGGCCGCCGCTGGGACCGCGCCGAGCTGCGCGAGCTGGCCCGGGCGTTGGCCCATGTCTGATCAGGCGCGGGGGCCCGTGCTGGGGATCGACACGTCCGCGGGGATCGCGGTCGGGGTGGCAGCCGGCGGGCGGGTGCTGGCCCGGCGCTGGTTGGGCGACTCCCGGCTGCACGTCGAGCGGGTCACGCCGCTGATCGCCGAGGCGTTGGCGGAGGCGGGCATCGCCGCGACCGGGCTCGGAATGATCATCGCCGGGATGGGGCCGGGCCCGTTCACCGGGCTGCGGGTCGGCATCGCGTCGGCGCAGACGCTCGGCACGGCGCTGGGCGTGCCGGTGCGCGGGGTGTGCAGCCTGGACGCGGTGGCCGCGGCGGTGGCCGAGCCGCCGGGTGAGTTCTGCGTGATCAGCGATGCGCGGCGGGGCGAGGTGTACTGGGCGCTCTATGGCGCGGACCGGGCGCGGATCGGCGAGCCGCGGGTCACCCCCGCCCAGCAGGTGCCCGATGTCGCGGTGACGGGACCGGGCGCGGCGTTGACGCCGGAGCTGGCCGGGCGCGCGCTTGCCGGCGGGCCGGAGCAGACCGACGGCGGCGTGCTGGCGCTCGTCGGTCCCGGACTGCCGGAGATCGGACCGGAGCCGCTGTACCTGCGGCACGCCGATGCGAATGTGCCGACCAGCCGCAAGTCGACCCTGGTCAACCGGTCCGGGCGCGTCCGCCTGCGGGGCAGACCATGATCGCCGCCCCGGTGATCAGGGAGGCGGCGGCAGCCGACCTGGATTCGATCATGGAGCTCGAGGTGGCGGGGTTCGTCGCCGGGGGCTGGTCCGCGGCGGGCTGGCAGGGCGAGCTTGCCGCGCCGGATCGCGTGGTGCTGGTGGCGGCCGACGGGTCGGGGCTGCTCGGGGTGATCACGGTCCGGCGCTCCGATGTCGCCGAGCTGAACCGGATCGTGGTCGCGCCGCGGGCGCGGCGGCGCGGGGTGGCGCGGGCGTTGCTCGCGGCCGTGGGGGATCGGTTGCCGGCGGGGGAGTGCTGGCTCGAGGTGGCCCAGGACAATGCGGCGGCGTTGGGGTTCTATCGGGCCGAGGGGTTTGTCGAGGTGGGGCGCCGTCCGCGCTACTACCCGGGCGGGGTGGCGGCCGTGATCATGAAGCGGGAGGTCGGGCGATGAGCGGGCCGCTGATCCTCGGGATCGAGACCTCGTGTGACGAGACGGGGGTCGGGATCGTCCGCGGGGGAGAGCTGCTGGCGCACGAGGTGGCATCTTCGGTGGACGAACATGTCCGGTTCGGCGGTGTGGTGCCGGAGATCGCGTCGCGGGCGCATCTGCTGGCGATGCAGCCGACGCTGCGCCGGGCGCTGGCGGCGGCCGATGTCGATCTTGGCGAGTTGGACGGGATTGCCGTCACAGCCGGACCGGGGCTGATGGGCGCGCTGGTGGTCGGTATCGGGGCGGCGAAGGCGTTGGCGTACGCGACGAACAAGCCGCTCTACGGGGTGAACCACCTGGCCGGCCATGTCGCGGTGGACATTCTTGATCATGGTCCGTTGCCGGAGAGGTCGTTGGCGCTGCTGGTTTCCGGCGGGCACACGTCGCTGCTGCGGGTGGACGACATCGCGAGGTCGATCACGCCGATCGGGGCCACAATCGATGATGCGGCGGGCGAGGCCTATGACAAGGTGGCGCGGGTGTTGGGGTTGGCGTACCCCGGCGGGCCGGTGATCGACAAGGCGGCGGCCGGGGGCGATCCGCGGGCGATCCGGTTCCCGCGCGGGCTGACGTCGCCGCGTGATCGTGAACGGCATCGCTTCGACTTCTCGTTCTCCGGATTGAAGACGGCGGTGGCGCGCTGGGTCGAGACCGCGGAGGTGGAAGGCCGGGAGGTTCCGGTGGCCGATGTGGCGGCGAGCTTCCAGGAGGCGGTCGCGGATGTGTTGACGGCCAAGGCGGTCGATGCCTGCCGGGCCGAGGGCGTGACGGATCTGGTGATCGGCGGTGGGGTGGCGGCGAACTCGCGGCTGCGTTCGCTGCTCGCCGAGCGTGCGGGCGCGGCCGGGATCGGGGTACGCCGCCCGCGCCCGGGCCTGTGCACCGACAACGGCGCCATGATCGCCGCGCTCGGGGCGGAGGTCGTCGAGGCCGGGCTGCCGCCCTCGGGTCTGGAGTTCGGCGCCGACTCGGGCCTGCCCGTCTCCCGCGTCCTGGTCTGATCTCCCCCTCGCCTCCGATTGTTTCCGCAGTTATGCCCGCTCTGCGGGCCGCAGAGCGGGCATAACTGCGGGAGGGATCTGGAGAGCGGGTGCGGCGATCGATTGCGCCGACCCCGGATCGCCCGGGAACTGGTGGGAGCGCGCTGCTGCCGGGCGATCACGGTGGCAAGTCGGACCTGAAGGGGTGACGGTCGGCTGGCTCACCGGCGGTTGCCGCGCCTGAGGTTCTTGAGCGTTGGGGCGACTGGGGAGCGCCACGATGTCGATGACGTGGGAGAGTTCTGGGTAGCGAGTGCCTCACGCTCGGCGAGGTGGGCGGTCGGCAATCTCATCGGGTAAGAGTGTGCGTTTTGTGGTCATCTCGGTCGCGGAGATGACGACAAATCGCACATGCTTGTGCGCGGCGGGCGCTGCTTGGGGGCCGGCTGTGGTTGGGGGTGGTCAGCGTGGGGCGGTGATGAGCGCCTGGAGTTCGCCGATGGGGATCTGGGTGCTGGCCTGGTTGCTGATGGTGATCACGCCGGATTGTCCGCCGGCGGTCCAGGCGACGTTCCAGGTGTAGATGGCGGTGACGGTGTAGCCGTCGGGTGGGGACATTTTCTGGTAGCGGTGCGAGCAGGGGCCGTCGCTGCCCGGTTCGTCGCGATGGTTGAACGGGCGTCCCTTCAGCGCGCAGCGCAGGGTGGTGCCGTCGCCCATCTTGACCGTGACGTTTGGTTTGGCGGCGTCGAGTGAGACGCTCAGGCCTTCGATGTTTTGGGAGTCGTTGACGGGGACGAGTGAATCCGGGTCGGCGTAGACCCAGACCGGGAATCCGAAGGCCAGCATCTTGTATTTGTTCTTGTTCCAGTCCGGGCTGAGCCCTGGCGGCTTGGCGGTCAGGCGGATCTTCGCGACCGCACGACGGGCGGCCTCCTCGGGCGCGATGGTCGGCGCGGGCGGCGCGCCGTCCCCTCCGCCTGGATAGTTCGGGCACAGCACGGACACGGTCGGGTCATCCAGGCACACCGACAGGTGAACCATCTCGCCGTTGCCGTTCGCGCTCGGTACGCCACCCGTCTGCTCGGCAACCTCGCGCTCCTCCTTGGAGAAGCCCGCCCAGGGATCAGGGGCCGGGCCGGTACCTCGATGCTCTCTCGGCTGGCGGTTGGTGTCAGTCTTGCGCACCCCCTCGGACTCGGCGTCGACATAGATGTCCGTCTCGCCATCGCGGGTGCTTGTGCGTTTCGGTTCCTCGGGCGGGGGAGGAGGGCTTGGCGTCGGGCTGGCATGCGCCGGCAGCGCGGCAGCCAGCATGACTAGCCCACTCGTCCAAACCGCGAGAGCTCGCATGGCACTCAGCATTCGGAAACACCCTTCCCGCGCTGCTCGGACACCTTCCAGCCGGCGGGCGTCTCTTCATCGAAGTAGAGCGTCACCCGGACCTCCTGCAGACGCTGAGGTGGCTCAGAGGTTCGGCCGCCCTCGATGATGCGTGCACCGCTGTTATCCCGACAGGCAACGATCTTGATCTGGTGGCCTCCGGGCGCGCCGGGCATCGGGACCGACGACGTGATGGCGATGTTTCTGATCGTCACCTGACCGGTGCCCTTGGCTTTGTCCTTGGCCAGGTCGATGTTGTCCTGATCAACGAGCTGCCGCTCCTCGCCCATGGTCGTGGCACGCACCGATGGCGGAGCTTCCTCGGCAGTTTGGTAGCCGCCCGACATCAAGGTCTCTTCCAGCATCTCCTCATACCGCTTGTACGCCTCGATGGCGGCGGCATTCTTTTCGGCGAAGGGGGTCTGGGAGGGAGAGGGTGAGGGGGTGGGGGTTGGCGCAGGCTCGGATGCGGCGGGCGTGCAGGCGGCCAGGACAGCAACGATGGGCGCGATCACGAGCGCGCCGAAGCGCCGGAGGTCGGCAGCGATCACTGGGGGGCTCCTCTCGCCGATTTCGAGGATCCTTCCAGCAGCCCCGGCGCCCTGTCGATAGCCCCTCACAGTTCTGTGGATATCCCCGTTTGCGCGGTGAAATCCTGTGCACAACTCGAACAACCTGTGGACACCGCAATACCCGCACGGCAGACTCCACGCAGGTCGTCCCCCCGGGCCGAAGGAGTCGCGATGCGCCGCAACGAGCGTGGGCT
This sequence comes from Naumannella huperziae, assembly GCF_054073625.1. Taxonomy (NCBI): domain Bacteria; kingdom Bacillati; phylum Actinomycetota; class Actinomycetes; order Propionibacteriales; family Propionibacteriaceae; genus Naumannella; species Naumannella huperziae. Next base: position 1,327,234 of record NZ_JBSXPH010000001.1, read on the forward strand.
GAGCCATACGCTGGAGGCCGCGATCATTCTGCCGGCGATGATGATTCTGCTGATCGGAATCATCCAGCTCGGCATCTATTGGCATGCACGCAATTCGGCCGTCGCGGCCGCCCAGGTCACCGCCGAGCTCAACCGGCGGCACGGGGCCGGCGCCGCTGGCACGGAGGCCGGTTACCGGATCATCGAACGCGTGGGGATGCGTGCGCCCGCGATCACCGTCGATCGCGGCCCCGAGCGCGTCGTCGTCACCGTCACCGGATCAGCGCCGACTCTCATCGAGCTGCCCGGTGTCGGCGTGATCAAGGAGACCGCGACGATGCCGATCGAGCGGATCACCCGGCCATGAGGCGCGACGAGCGCGGCATGTCGTTGTCGATCGAGGCCGTGATCATCTTCCCGGCCATCCTCGCGTTGATCTTCCTGGTGATCGTCTCCGCGCGGTACGCGATGGCGCAGACGACCGTCGAGTCCGCCGCCGGCTCCTCGGCCCGCGCCGCATCCCTGGCCCGCTCTGCGCCCCAGGCCCGCTCCGATGCCGCCGCCGTCGCCACGGCCAACCTCGCCACCGCCGGCCTGCGCTGCGCCGAGACCTCCGTGACGACCGATGTCGCGGGATTCGCCGCCCGGGCGGGCACCCGCGCGGAGGTCAGCGTCACCGTCACCTGCACGCTGCAGTCCTCCGACATCGGCCTCCCGGTCGGCAATGTGACCGTCACCCGCACGGGTGTCGCGCCGATCGACCGCTACCGGGAGCGCCGATGAGACCAAGATCAAGATCGGTACGCCGATCCGAGCGCGGCCTCTCGCTCGCCGTTGTCGTGGCGATGTCGATGACCATGGTGGTCCTCATTCTCGGGCTGGTGGTCGACGGCGGCCGGCAACTCGCCGCCCAACAGGAGGCGGAGGCGATCGCCCAGCGTGCCGCGCGCTCGGGCGTGGATGCGTCCGCGGCCGGCGAGCTCCTCGGGCGAGTTGATCATGCCGCCGCGGATCGCGCGGCGAGCCGGGTACTGGCCGAGTCCGGCGTACCCGGTGCAACCCTCGCCGCCGCCGGCCGGCTGCGGGTCACGACCAGCGTCCAGAAGCCGACCGTCTTTCTCTCGGTGATCGGCATCGGCACGGTCACCGGCACCGGCGAGGCGGAGGCCCGACTGCTCCCGGCACGCCCCTGACCCATGCCCTTTCTTGACCGAATCCAGAGAGGGCTAGGCTGAGGGACAGATCCACAACGTCTGAGCTAGGCACGAAGGAGGAGTCGCATGACCGACGCGAAGTTCACGAGCGATCCGCCCGCCGACACGCTGGCCGGAGTCGATGCGTCCGGGTCGACCACCGCCACTGGGGCCCCGGCCGCGAGCGACCGGCACAGCCTGACGATCGGCCCGAACGGTCCGATCCTGCTGCACGATTTCCATGCCATCGAGCAGATGGCCCACTTCAACCGTGAGCGGGTCCCCGAGCGGAACGTCCACGCCAAGGGCGGCGGCGCGTTCGGTACGTTCGAGACGACCGAGGATGTCAGTCGCTACACCAAGGCGGGGCTGTTCCAGCCCGGGGCGAAGGTCGACATGCTGGCCCGGTTCTCGACCGTCGCCGGGGAGCAGGGCTCGCCCGACACGTGGCGCGATCCGCGCGGATTCGCCCTGAAGTTCTACACCGACGAGGGCAATTACGATCTTGTCGGCAACAACACCCCGATCTTCTTCATCCGCGACACGATCAAGTTCCCGCACTTCATCCGGTCCCAGAAGCGCCTGGGCGGATCCGGGCTCCGCGACAACCAGATGCAGTGGGACTTCTGGAGCCTGAACCCCGAGTCCGCGCACCAGGTCACCTATTTGATGGGCGATCGCGGCATCCCGCGCACCTGGCGACACATGAACGGCTACGGCTCCCACACCTACATGTGGATCAACGAAGCCGGCGAGAAGTTCTGGGTCAAGTACCACTTCCATTCCGATCAAGGTGTCGAGGGATTGACCGGCGAGGAAGCCACCCGCATCGCCGGCGAGGACGCCGACTTCCACCGGCGCGACCTGCACACCGCTATCGAGAACGGCGAGTTCCCGTCCTGGACCCTGTCGGTGCAGGTGATGCCGTATGAGGAGGCCCGCGGCTATCGCTACAACCCGTTCGACCTGACCAAGATCTGGCCGCACAGTGACTATCCGCTGATCAAGGTCGGCACGATGACCCTGAACAAGAACCCGGACAATTTCTTCGCCCAGATCGAGCAGGCCGCGTTCGAGCCCTCCTCGCTGGTGCCCGGAATCGGGTTCAGCCCGGACAAGATGCTGCTCGGCCGGGTGTTCGCCTATGCCGACACGCACCGCTACCGGATCGGCCCGAACTACCACCAGTTGCCGGTCAACCAGGCCCGCGTACCGCGCAATGTCTACAACTTCGACGGTCCGATGGCCTACGAGCATCAGGGCAATGCGCCGGTCTATGCGCCCAACTCCGAGGGTCGTCCGTTCGCCGACCTGACCGGACCCGCCGGCGACGGCTGGGAGGCCGACGGTGAGATGGTCCGCGAGGCCTACACCCTGCATGCCGACGACGACGACTGGAGCCAGGCCGGCACGCTGGTCCGCGAGGTCTGGGACGACGCCCAGCGCGAGGACTTCGTGAACACGGTCGCCGGACACCTGCTCGGCGGCGTGCACGGCGAGGTGCTGGAGCGCGCGTTCTGGTACTGGAAGAACGTCGATGCCGACACCGGAAAGCAGATCGAGGAGAAGGTACGCGCCGGCGTCGGCGGCGCGAACCCGGGCGGCGAGCCCGAGCTTGCCAAGGCCGACGCGGCCGATCCGATCGTGGAGTCGGCGACCCAGGCCGCCCAGTGATCACCGGCTGAGCACGGCAGCGTGCGCCCCGTCGCCTCGTTCACCGAGCGGGCGGCGGGGCGCCGCCGTTCCTGCGGCGGTACGCCGTGGACAGCCCCGCGACAAAGGTCACCAGCCCGATCAGAGCGACGGGCGTCAGCAGGATCGCGAAGAAGATCGAGAAGATCATCGCGTACCCGTGCGGGCCGTCGCGGCTGATCCAGGCGAACACCAACAGGCCGGCGATCAGGTGGGCCGAGACGGTGGCCATCACGGCACCGATGATCGCGGCGACACGGCCGCCGGGCGACAGGGGACCGGGAGGTCCGAACATGCCCACCAATCTAGGTCGGGGCGGGGTCTCGCGCGTCCTCGCCGTGATCCCTAGAGTTGTGCCGGACCCGGCGCCGCCGACCTCCCTCTCGACGAAAGTGATCCGATGAGCCTGACCGCCAACCTTCTCGCCGATGACCAGCGCCCCGCCGTGATCGCCGACCTGTCCGCCGTGGTGGATGCCGAGGTCCGCGAGAAGTCCGGCCTGTCCGGTGCCGCGATCAAGACCGGGTACGCCGCGGCACGCAAGCTCGCCCCGAACCTCACCGAGCGCGGCCTGAACCGGATGCTGCCCGACTTCGCGGCCGCGCTCGACCCCTTCTGGGCCGACTTCACCGCCTCGGGTCAGACCGATTTCGGCGCCTACCTGGTCGGACGCGGCGACGAGGCCACCGAGGCGCTGCTCGGCGTCGCCGACAAGCGGGTCCTCGGCTCGGACCGCGAGGGCATCAAGAAGGCCTACCGGGGCCTGCGCGGCAAGGCAGAGGAGCACGTCCGCACAGCGCTGCCTCGGGTCGGTGCCGCGATCCAGAACCGGGCCGGCTGAGCGGTCATCGCTCCCGGTCGGCCCAGGCCACCTCGGTGACATATGCACCGCGATGCGACCGGCGCCGACACCGGCAGCATCGGGCTCGGGCACCCGGTCAGCATCGCGCGGGGCGACGATTGTGCGGTGGCTCACCGCCGGTATCGGAACCTCCGCTCCGGCCGGCCCTGGCTGCCATAACGCAGGCTCACCTCGGCATGCCCGGCCTCGACCAGCCATTCCAGGTATCGCCGGGCGCTGACCCGCGAGATGCCGACCAACCCGCCCGCCTCGGTCGCCGACAGGCTGCCTGCGGCATGTTGCAGGGCGGCGATCACCGATTGCGCGGTTTCCGTGCTCAGACCCTTGGGCATCCGCTGGGCGACCTCGCCGGCGCCCCCTAGGGCTCGGTCGACATCGTCCTGACCGTTCACCTGTACGTCCTGGAGTCGCTGCCGGCGGCGAGCGTAGGTGCCGAGTCGTTCCATCAGCATCTGCTGGGCGAACGGCTTCAGCAGATAGTCGACGACACCCTGGCGGACCGTGGTGCGGATCGTATTCGCTTCCCGGGCGGCCGAGATGATCATCACGTCCGCGTCGGGGGCAGCGCTCCGCAGGTCCGGGAGGAGGTCCAGGCCGGAGCGGTCGGGCAGATAGATGTCGAGCAGGATCAGCTCCGGCTGGTGCTCGCCGGCCGACCGGATCGCCGCGGCGCCGTCGTTCGCGGTCGCCACCGTGCGGAAACCGGGCGTCTGGTCCACGAAGGCCTGGTGGATACGCGCCACCATGAAGTCGTCGTCGACGACGAGCACGCTGATCATGACGAACTCACCGCCAGCCGGGCCACGAAGCGGGCGTCGTGTCCGGAGCCGGCGATCTGCACCTCGCCGTCTCGTTGCCGGCACAGGCGTCGGGTCAGCGCCAGCCCGATCCCGCGGTCGCCGGCGTGCGCCGCCTTGGTCGAGAATCCGTTGCGGAACACCTCGGTCGCCAGGTCGGGACCGACTCCCGGGCCGCTGTCGGCGACCGTCACCTCGACCATCGCGTCGTTCTTGGTCACCTTCACCCTGACCCATGCCGGTTGGGACCCGTCGCTCGCCGCGTCGACGCCATTGTCGATGAGATTGCCCAGCACCGTGGCGAGGTCGGCCGCATCCTGGGGGGTGAGCGGCTCGAGTTCACTGCTCTCGTCGATCCGAAGCTCCACCCGATTTTCCGCCGCCGTGCTCACTTTGGCCAGCAGCAGGGCGGCGACGGTGGTATCGCGGATCCGTTCGGTCATCCGCAGGTCGAGGTCGGCACGCTGGTCACGCAACGTGTCGATGTAGCGGACCACTTGATCGAACTCGTTCAGCTGCACCAGACCACCGATGATGTGCAGCCGGTTGTCGAACTCGTGGGCCTGGGCGCGTAGCAGGTCGGTGGTACTGCGGAAGGCGCCGACCTTGCGCTCGAGGTCCACCAGCTCGGTCCGGTCGCGCAGCGTGGTCACCGAACCCAACTCGCGGCCGTCCTTGCTGACCGCCATACGGTTCATGATCAACACCCGGCCCCGGCGCAGCACGATCTCGTCGAGCGCGTTGCCCGGGCCGGTCAGCACACCCGCCAGCCGCTCGCTGACGTCGAGCGACTCGACCGGGGTGCCCACTGCGGCGCCCGGCAGCTCGAGCAGCTCGCGCCCGATGTCGTTGATCATCGTGATCCGGTGCTGGGTGTCCAGGGCGATCACCCCCTCGGCGATTCCGCGCAGGATTGCCTCCCGGTAGTCGGCCAGAGCGGCGATCTCGCGCGGCTCGAGTCCCAGGGTCTGGCGCTTGATCCGCCGGGCGACCAGCCACGCGCCGCCGCCGCTGAGCACGCAGGCCAGTGCGGTGTAGGCCAACAGATAGCCCGACGCATCGGCGAGCAGTTCCGTTGCGGCCGGGACCCGGGTGAGCACGGCGACCGCGCCGACGACCGTGCCCAGGCGATCGGAGTCGTCGCTGTATACCGGCACCTGCGCCGTCATCCGGGCCGACCCGGCCAGATCCACCAGGCCGGACCAACTTGCGCCGTCGCGGAGCACCCGGGGTTGGATGCCGTGCCCCGCGCTCTGCAGCCCCACCGTGGACGCGAGTACGTTGCCTTCGGCGTCGGTGATCATCACCATCGACTTGCCCTGGGTGCTGATGGCGGCCGCGACCGTGGCAAGGTCGGTGATGTCGGCGCCGAAGCCGAGATCGCTGAACTGTTCGAGCCGGGTCCGGACCAACGGGTTGTTGGCGGCCAGCTCGGCGACACCGAGGGTACGCCGGCTCTCCGATCGTTGGAACTGCGCACTGGCCTGAGCCAGAGCCACGCCACCCACGGCCAGGAGCACAAGCGCAATGATCGCCAACTGCATCAGCAGCAGTTGTCCGGACAGCGTCGATGGCCGGGCACGAGCGAGCAATCTGTTTTTGACCACTATGAACTCAACCTTCGTTGCTGCCGAAACCGCGACCGTTGCGATCCGGGTTGACAGGATAGCCCTGACTTACCGCAGAGAAGCGAAATGAGGCTCAATGATGAGATCACGTGTGCTGATTGCTATGGCCGTCGGTACTGCACTCGCAATTGCGTTGGTAGGATGTGGCGCGACCGCACCCGAGGGGGACGAGGCACAAGCCACGATCTCCGGCGCGCAGTACATGGTCCCCAACGCGCCGGGCAGTGGCTACGACACCACCGCCCGCGCCGTGGCGACGATCATGGAAGGCGAGGGCATCGCCTCGGGCCTGCAGATCTCGAATGTCGAGGGGGCCGGCGGTACGGTGGGCCTGCAGCGGGTGATCAACGAGCGTGGCAATGGTGATCTCATCATGCAGATGGGGCTGGGCGTGGTAGGCGCGTCCTACACCTCCGACACCCAGGCACGGCTGGCGGACACCACCCCGATCGCCCGGCTGATCGGCGAGTCTGGCGCGATCGTGGTGCCTGCGGATTCTGATTACCAGACGATTGATGACCTGGTAGCCGCCTGGCGCGCGGACCCACGTGGCGTCTCGGTCGGCGGCGGTTCCAATCCCGGCGGACCGGACCACTTGATGCCGATGCGATTGGCTGCGGCAGTCGGCATCGACCCCACCGAGGTCAGCTTTGTGTCCTACGATGGCGGTGGCGAGTTGTTGCCCGCCGTGCTGGGTGGTCAGGTGGCCTTCGGCGCCAGCGGATTCAGCGAGTTTGCCGACCAGATCCAGGCGGGCGAACTGCGTTTGCTCGCCGTCACGTCGGCCGAGCGGGTTGACCTGTTCCCGGATGTCCCCACGCTGATCGAATCCGGTATCAACCTGGAATTCACCAATTGGCGCGGGGTCGTCGCACCGCCGGGTATCACTCCCGATGAACGTGCTGCCTGGATCGACGCCTTCACCCGAATGAATGATTCCGAGGCTTGGCAGAATGAATTGGCGACCCGAGGCTGGACAAATTCGTTCCTGGCGGGAGACGAGTTCGCTGCCTACCTCACCGAGCAGGACAAGATGGTGGCCGACACCTTGACCGAACTCGGGCTGCAGTGACGGTCGACAGGATCGGCACCGTCCGCGACCCGGCACAATTCGTCATCGTCGTTGGCCTGGCGGCGCTCGGCGTGCTGGTGATCGTGGACGCGCTGGGACTGAATCGGGTGGTCGCGGGAAACGATCCCCTGGGCCCCCGACCGGTGCCGATCCTGCTCGGTGCCGGGGCCATCGTCGTCGCCGTGTGGTACGCGATCGACGTGTTGCGGGGCGGGGTCGGTGAGCGGGACGCTAGTGAGGATGTCGCCGAAAACAGCCGCACCGACTGGCGAACGGTGCTTGTTCTGGCTGTGGCCTTCATCGCCAACGCCGTACTGATCGAACCGCTCGGCTGGGTGATCAGTTCGACGATCCTCTTCTGGTTGGCGTCATTCGCACTCGGCAATCGACACCACATCCGTTCGCTACTCATCGGCCTGGTGCTGGCGTTGGGCACATTCTACGGTTTCGCGATCGGACTCGGTGTGAATCTTCCGGCGGGCATACTTCGGGGGATCTTGTGATCGATACGTTCAACAATCTGCTGCTCGGGTTCGGCAACGTCCTGACGCCGGTCAATCTGCTGCTTGCCCTGCTCGGCGTGACGATCGGAACCTTGGTCGGCGTGCTGCCCGGTATCGGGCCGGCCATGACCGTCGCGCTCCTGCTGCCCGTGACCCAAGGGCTGGAGCCGACCCAGTCGATGATCCTGTTCGCCGGCATTCTCTACGGCGGCATGTTCGGCGGCAGCACTACTTCCATCCTGCTGAACACACCGGGCGAATCTGCGTCGGTGATCACGGCGTTGGAGGGCAACAAGATGGCCCGTAAGGGGCGAGGTGCGCAGGCGCTCGCCACCGCAGCCATCGGCTCCTTCGTGGCCGGCACCCTCGCGACGCTCGCCGCCGCCTTCTTCATGCCGGTGGTGGTCAAGTTCGCCCTGATGCTCGGTGACGCTGACTACTTCGCGATCATGATGCTCGCGTTGATCACCGTGACCACCGTTTTCGGGGCCTCGCGGGTCCGCGGCTTCGCAGCGTTGTTGATCGGCCTGATCATCGGTGTGGTCGGGGCCGACTCGGTCACCGGCCAAGCACGTTTGTCGTTCGGAATTCCGCAACTCGTCGACGGCATCGACATCGTCGTTGTCGCCGTCGGCATCTTCGCGATCGGTGAAGCGCTGTGGGTTTCTGGGCACCTGCGACGCAAGGCCGGCACCGTAATCCCTGTAGGGCGGCCATGGATGTCGCGCGACGATTGGAAACGATCCTGGAAGCCGTGGCTCCGGGGAGCCGTCATCGGGTTCCCCTTCGGCGCGGTCCCGGCGGGCGGCTCAGAACTGCCCACGTTCTTGTCGTACATGACCGAGCGCAAGCTGTCGAGGCACCCGGAAGAGTTCGGGCACGGAGCGATCGAGGGGGTTGCCGGACCGGAGGCCACCAACAATGCCTCCGCTGCCGGCGTCATCGTGCCCATGCTCGCACTGGGGCTGCCGACGAATGCGACCGCAGCGATCATCCTGGCCGCCCTACAGTCCTACGGGATCCAGTCCGGGCCGCTGCTGCTGGGGCGGGAGAGCTTGCTGGTCTGGACGCTGATCGCCTCCCTGATCGTCGGCAACTTCATGCTGTTGGTACTGAATCTGCCGCTGGCCCCAGTCTGGGCGAAGGTACTGCAGATCCCGCGGCCCTATCTCTACGCGGGCATCCTGTTCTTTGCCGCGATGGGCGCCTACGCGGTGAATGCGGACCCGTTCGACCTGTTCTTGTTGCTCGGACTCGGGGTCGTCGGCTTCGCCATGCGGCGGTTCGGTCTGCCGATCCTGCCGCTGATCATCGGCGTGATTCTTGGGCCGATGGCAGAACGGATGATGCGCCGGTCCATCCAGGTTTCGGGCGGCGAGTTCACGGGCTTGCTCGGCGGGCCGGTCGCGTGGCTGTGTTACTCACTCATCGCGTTCGTGCTCGTCTTCCCGTTGATTGCGAGGCTTGTCCGGCGTACCCGCACTCCGGAAGGGGCGGGCGTGTGAGCGTAGTCGTGGGATACGTTCCGACCGAGCTGGGCAACGTCACCCTGGTCGAAGCGATGCGGGAGGCGAGCTGGCGGTCGACCGCGCTCGTGGCGGTCAACTTCGCGCGCGACGATGTGCTCGCCGATCCGCATCTGATCAATACCGGTCAGGAGGCGGCGCTGCGCGCGCGGCTGGACGCAGCCGATGCCCGGCACGAGCTGTTGCTGCCGCGCCACGGCAGCGACGCGGCCACCGTACTGATCGACATCGCCGAGCGGCGGCAGGCAGAGCTTGTCGTGATCGGGCTGCGCCATCGCAGCGCGGTCGGCAAGCTACTGATGGGATCGACGGCCCAGCGGGTGCTGCTCGGTGCGCCGTGCCCGGTGCTCGGAGTGCGTGCTTCGCACGACTGAGTGCCTGCGGGCCTAGCATGAGCGGCATGGACCCGGAGACCGCGCGGGCGCTGGTCGGTACGCCCGGAGCCCGCGCGCTGCGGCTCGGCGCGGCCCTGGGCGATCCGGACTCGCTGCACGCGGCCAGTCGGCTGCGCGCGGAGGTCGGGCCCGCGCTGGCCGCCGCCGCGCTGGATCAACTGTCGCTGCGGCGACGCGCAGCCGCGAAGTTCGGCGCCGACGCCGAGCGGTGGTTCTTCACCGCGGCGGGGCTGGAACAGGCCAGCCGGCCCGCCGTGTCGGCATGGCGGGCCCGGCGGCTGGCCGGGCACGCCGACGCCCTGCACGACCTCGGCAGCGGCATCGGCGCCGACTCGGCCGCGGCCGGCCGCCTTGGCCTGCGGCTCGCGCCGGTCGAGGCCGACGAGGTGACGGCGATCCTGGCCGAGGCCAATCTCGGCGTACCGGTGATCGCAGGCGACGCGACCCGGGTGCCGCTCGACGCCGATGCCGCGGTCTTCGTCGACCCGGCGCGCCGGACCGCACGCGGGCGGAGCTGGCGGCTGGCCGACCTGTCCCCGCCCTGGGACTTCGCCCGCGGGTTGCTTGCGCGTGCCGCGCCCACCTGCCTCAAGGTCGGCCCGGGCTTCCCGCACCGCGAGGTACCGGACACCGCCGAGGCGGTCTGGGTCGGTCATGGCGGCGATGCCGTCGAGCTCGCGCTGTGGTCGGGCCCGGGCGCGGAGCCAGGGCGCCGGTCGGTCGTGCTGCTCGGGGACGCACCGGCCGAGCTCACGCTCGGCACGGGTACGCCCGCCTCGACCGGCCCGGTCGCGGCGTACCTCTTCGAGCCGCATCCCGCGGCGATCGCCGCCGGCGCGGTCGACGACCTGGCCCACGCCCACGGGCTGCATCGCCTGGCCGGGCCGATCGCCTATCTCGCCGGGGACGAACCTGTCGACAGCCCGTGGCTGACCCGCTTCGCCGTGCGCGAGTCGATGCCGTGGAAGGAGAAGACCGTCCGCAGTTGGGTCCGGGAGCGCGGCGTCGGCAGCCTCGAGATCAAGAAACGCGGTATCGATGTCGATCCCGCACAACTGCGTCGCCGGCTGCGGCCGAGCGGTGACGCGGCGGCGACCCTGGTGCTGACGCCGACCGTCGACGGATCGCGGGCGCTGGTGGTCGAACGCGCGCCATCGGGTTGGCACTCGGCTTGACCGAGTGCTAACGAGGGCATAGATTCGGTGTTGGCACTCTCAGCGCGAGTGTGCCAGCCACAACTTGGGGTGGCACCCGCGACGACATCCCGAGTTCAAGGCCAGGCATGTACACATACAGAACCCGTGAAGGGGCAGAACCCGTGAAAGGGGTTAGTCGTGGCAACGATCAAGCCGCTTGAGGACCGCGTGCTCGTGGAGCCGCTGGAGGCCGAGCAGACCACCGCGTCGGGTCTGGTGATTCCGGACACCGCCAAGGAGAAGCCGCAGGAGGGCAAGGTCCTCGCCGTGGGTCCGGGCCGGATCGACGACAAGGGCAACCGCGTACCGTTCGACGTCGCCGAGGGCGATGTCGTGATCTTCAGCAAGTACGGCGGCACCGAGGTCAAGTACGACAACAAGGACCTGCTGCTGCTCAACGCCCGCGACATCCTCGCGGTCGTCAACAAGTAAGGGGATCGAGCACCGATGGCAAAGACCCTGCAGTTCGACGAGGAGGCGCGGCGCTCGCTGGAGCGCGGCGTGGACGTCCTCGCCAACACCGTCAAGGTGACGCTGGGACCGAAGGGGCGCTATGTCGTCCTCGACAAGAAGTGGGGCGCGCCCACCATCACCAACGATGGTGTGACCGTGGCCCGCGATGTCGAGCTCGACAACCCCTACGAGAACATGGGCGCCCAGCTCGCCAAGGAGGTCGCCACCAAGACCAACGACATCGCCGGTGACGGCACCACCACGGCCACCGTGCTCGCCCAGGCGCTGGTCCACGAGGGCCTGCGGGCCGTCGCCTCGGGTTCCAACCCGGTCGGCCTGAAGCGCGGCATGGACGCCGCCGCCGCCAAGGTCGCCGAGGAGCTGAAGAAGAACTCCCGCGAGGTCCAGACCACGCAGGACATGGCCCACGTCGCCACCATCTCCGCCCGGGACGAGCAGATCGGCAAGCTGATCGCCGATGCGTTCGACAAGGTCGGCAAGGACGGCGTGATCACCGTCGACGAGTCGCAGACCTTCGGCACCGAGCTTGAGTTCACCGAGGGCATGCAGTTCGACAAGGGCTATCTCTCGCCCTACTTCGTCACCGACACCGAGCGGATGGAGGCGGTGATGGATGACCCGTACATCCTGATCAGCTCCTCCAAGATCAGCTCGATGAACGAGCTGCTCCCGGTGCTGGAGAAGGTCATCGCCGCCAACGGCACGTTGTTGATCATCGCCGAGGACGTCGACGGCGAGGCGCTGTCCACCCTCGTGGTGAACAAGATCAAGGGCACCTTCAACTCCTGCGCGGTGAAGGCCCCGGCCTTCGGTGACCGGCGCAAGGCAATGCTGGACGACATCGCCACCCTGACCGGCGGCACCGTCGTCTCGCCGGATCTCGGTATGAAGCTCGACCAGGTCAGCCTGGACGACCTCGGCCGGGCCCGCCGGGTCGTGGTGACCAAGGACGAGACCACCATCATCGACGGCGCCGGCGATGCCGCGGCCGTCGAGGGTCGGGTCGCGCAGCTCCGCAAGGAGGTGGAGAACACCGACTCCGACTGGGACCGCGAGAAGCTGTCCGAGCGGATCGCGAAGCTCGCCGGTGGCGTCTGCGTGATCAAGGTCGGCGCCGCCACCGAGGTGGAGCTGAAGGAGAAGAAGCACCGGATCGAGGACGCGGTCTCCGCGACCCGGGCGGCGATCGAGGAGGGCATCGTCGCCGGCGGCGGCGCGGCCCTGATTCACGCCGCCAAGGTGCTCGACCCGGGCAAGGCGACCGGTGACGAGGCGGTGGGCGAGCAGATCGTCAAGCGCGCCGTCGTCGAGCCGCTGCGCTGGATCGCCGAGAACGGCGGCGAGCAGGGCTATGTCGTGGTGTCCAAGGTTGCCGAGATGGGCCCCGGCGAGGGTTACAACGCGGCCACCGAGGAGTACGGCGACCTGATCGCGGCCGGCGTCATCGACCCGGTCAAGGTGACCCGCTCCGCGCTCGCCAATGCGGTCTCGATCGCCTCCCTGCTGCTCACCACCGAGACGCTGGTGGTCGAGAAGCCCGAGGAGGAGGACGAGCCCGCCGGGCACGCCCACTGAGGTCACGTACCTGCCCCACGCCGACGCCGGGTCCCGCAGCAGCGGGGCCCGGCGTCGCGTTTTTCGTACCCACCGACCGATCTCTCCCGCAGCCGATGCCGCATCGAATCGGTTCGAAGGGTCATCACCTGCGGGAGGGGTCAGCGGCATAGGGTGGTCCGGTGAACACAGCAGCCCCGGAACGCGTCGCCGTCGCCGGTTCCTCCGGCCTGATCGGGTCGGCGCTGGTCGATGAGCTCACCTCGGGCGGCATCGACGTGATCCGGCTGGTACGCCGTCCCGCCGCGGCGCCGGGCGAGCGGCAGTGGGATCCGCGCAGCGGCTGGATCGACGGCCCCGGGTTGTCCGATGCCGATGCCGTGGTCGGCCTGTCCGGGGCGGGCATCGCGTCCGGTCCCTGGACCGACGCCCGCCGCGCCGAGCTGCGCGATTCGCGGCTCGACCCGACCCGCACGCTCGCCGCCGCGCTGGTCGACGCCCCGCGCTGTCGCACCTTCCTGTGCGGCTCCGCCGTTGGCTTCTACGGCAGCCGCGGCGACGAGATCCTCACCGAGGACCAGCCGGCCGGCGCGGGCTTCCTCGCCGGCCTGGTCACCGAATGGGAGGCCGCCGCGCGCGAGGCGCCCGCGCACGTCCGCGTCGTCAACCTGCGCACCGGCCACGTCCTCGCCGCCGACGGGGGCCTGCTCGGCGCGCTGCGCGTGCCGTTCCGGGCGGGCCTCGGCGGTCGGCTCGGTTCGGGCCGCCAGTGGATGCCGTGGATCACCGCCGCCGATCACGCCCGCGCCCAGCGTCACCTGCTGACCTCCGAACTGACTGGCCCGGTCAACCTCGCCGCGCCGCATCCGGTGACCAACGCGGAGTTCACCCGCGGCCTCGCGGCGGCGCTGCACCGGCCGGCGATCGTGCCGACGCCACTGCTGCCGATCCGCGTTGCGATGGGCCGTGACTTCGTCGACGAACTCCTGCTCGCCTCCCAGCGCGCGGTGCCGCAGCGCCTGTCCGATGACGGGTTCAGCTTCGACCAGACCGAGTTCCGGGGGGCCCTCGCCACCCTCTTCCCCTGAGCGGATCCGCCGCCGGACCTGCCATGATGGCGCAGATGTCTGCGCCCCCACCGTCCCCGCCGGCCAGGTCCTGGGTGCCAGCGCTGATCGCCGGCTGCCTGGGCTCGATGCTGCTCGGCGCCGCCATGTTCACCCCCGCGTTCCTGCCCGAGGCCAGCCCCGCCCAGGCCGTCGCGCCGGCCCTGGCGAATCCGGCGGGTACGCTGGCCGGCCGGATCGCCGTGATCGCCGCCGTGCCGATCATGGTGGCGGCGTGGCTCGGGATCCGGCGGGCGATGATCGCCCCGGGTGGGCCGAGCCGCTGGCTGGTCCTCGCGGCCTGGTCGGCGCCGCTGCTGCTGGTGCCCCCGGTGTTCTCCAACGATCCCTATCTCTACGCCGACCAGGCCTGGATCGTGCAGCAGGGACAGAACCCGTATCTGGTCGGGCTGTCCGCCGTGCCCGGTCCCTATGCCGAGCAGGTCGATGCGTTCTGGCGCGGCTCGACCGCCGTCTACCCGGCGCTCAACCTCGCCCTGATCTGGCTGTCGGCCGCCGTCACCGGCTTCCACCCCTACTGGGGCGTGATCGCCATGCGGCTGCCCGCCCTCGCCGGGGTGGCGCTGCTCGGTGCGCTGCTGCCGGCTCTCACCCGCGCGGCCGGGGCGAATCCGCGCCATGCCGCCTGGCTCGGACTGCTGAACCCGCTGGTGATCATCCATCTGGTCGGTGGAGCCCACAACGACGCCCTGATGATCGGACTGATCGCCCTCGCCCTGTGGCTGGGGCTGGGCCGCCACGGGCTGTGGCTCGCCCCGATCGCACTCGGCCTCGCCGTCGCGGTGAAGCAGCCGGCCGCCTTCGCCGGGCTGGGCCTGGCCTTCCTGATCGGCGAACAACGCCGCGGCGATCTCGGTGCGGCGGCGCGCGATCCACAGGTGCGCTCCCGGCGGGCGGATCTGGTCGGGATGACCGTCCCGCTCGCCGTCACCGCCGCGATCTCGATCGGCACGTTCGCGCTCGTCTCCGCGGCCACCTTCGGCTTCGGCTGGCTCACCTCGCTCGCGCTGCCCGGCAGCGTGCTCAGCCCGGCGCCGGTCAACCTGCTGGTCCAGTTCGGCGTACCCGCGATCGTTGCGTCCTGGCTCGGCCGGGCCGCGCTGGTGCTGATCATCGCCGCCGCGGTGTGGCGCTACGCGCCGCGCAACCCCTGGCGGGTGTTGGTGATCAGTCTCTTCGCCGTGGCGCTGACCGGGGCCGTGCTGCACGGCTGGTATCTCGCCTGGGGCACCTGTTTCCTCGCCCTGGCGCGCTTCGGTCGTTGGGCCGAACGGCTCGCCGTCGGGGGCCTGGTGATGATCTTGGTCTATCTGTCGATGGCGGAGTACCTCGGCTGGATCGTGCTCGCCCAGATCGCCATCGGGATCGGCGCGGCGGTGATCATCGACCAGCTCGCCTATGGCCGGTTGGGTACGCCACTGCGCCGGCTCGTCGCTCAGAGGGTGGCCGGCGCCCCCGGCCCGAACGGGATGCCGAGCAGGTAGAAGACGCAGAACAGCGCCATCCACACCACCCAGACGACCATCGCCAGCGGGATCGTGAAGCTCGCCAGCGTGCCGATCCCCGCGGAGGCGCGATAGCGCTGCAGGAAACCGAGGGTGAGCGCGAAGTACGGGCTCATCGGGGTCACGCAGTTCGTCACCGAATCGGCGATCCGGTACATCGCCTGGGTCGTCTCCGGCGGGATGCCGAGCAGCATCAACATCGGCACGAAGATCGGCGAGGCCAGCGACCACATCGCCGAGCCGGAGGTGATCATCAGATTGAGCAGCGAGATCACCACGCCCATCCCGAGCAGGATGCCCAGCGACGGGGCATTGGCGCCGCGCAGCGCCTCGGCCCCGGTGATCGC
The DNA here is from genome assembly GCF_054073625.1 of Naumannella huperziae. Classification (NCBI taxonomy): domain Bacteria; kingdom Bacillati; phylum Actinomycetota; class Actinomycetes; order Propionibacteriales; family Propionibacteriaceae; genus Naumannella; species Naumannella huperziae. The sequence goes on from NZ_JBSXPH010000001.1 coordinate 1,343,084, forward strand.
CAGCACCTCACCGATCCCGGACCACTTGAAATAGGCCAGGAACTGTGCGATCGCGAAGAACAGGACCAGGATCGGGGCCATCTGCTTGAACCCGTCGACCATCGCATCGGTGATGTCGGAGGCGGACCGGATCGACCCGGTGATCCGGCCGTAGCAGATGCCGAGCAGGGCGAAGAAGATTCCGATCAGCCAGGCCATTCCGCTGAACACCGGCGAGTCGGTGATCCCACCGTCCTCGCCGCGCAGCCACGAACCCTCCGGCACCATCGCGACGACCAGCGCGATCAACAGCACCGCCGCGAGGATCCCGCTCATCCGCAGCGCGCGGCGCTCGACCGTCGTCACCTCCTTGGCGGCATCGGCGGCCAGCCCCTCGGCGTCGGTATCGGCGACGAGTTCGGGCCGCCTGGCGAGCAGGGTCTCGGTGACGATCGTGATGGTCAGCGCGATGATCACCGAGGACGCCAGCGCGAAGAAGTAGTTCGACACCGGGGTCACGACATAGGCCGGGTCGATGGTCTGCGCCGCCGCGGTGCTGATCGAGGACAACAACACATCGGTGGTGGTCAGGATCGGCGCGGCGTCGTAGCCGGCCGAGATCGAGACGAAGGCGACGATGATGCCGAGGATCGGCGAGCGGCCGAGCGAGCGGAACAGCAAGGCGCCGAGCGGGATGAGCGTGACATAGGCCGCATCGCCGGCGACATGGCCGAACATGGCCGCCAGGGACAGCGCGAAGGTCGCGAACCGGGCGGGTACGCGCGCCAGCGAGTTGCGCAAGAACGCCTCGATCAGCCCGCTCCGGTCCGCGATCGCGATGCCGAGCATTGTGGTGATGATGGTCGCCATCGGCGGGAACTTCGCGTAGTTGTCCGTCGCCGAGGAGACGATCATCGCGACGCCCTCGCGCGACAGCAGGCTCTGCACGGCGACGGTCTTGCCGTTGGCCGGGTTCACCGCGGCCACGCCCGCGGCCGCGAGGATCGCGCTGAGCACGATCACGACCACGGCCAGGATGACGAACAGCCAGAACGGCGCGGGCAGCTTGTTGCCGACCCGCTCGATGACGGAGAAGACCCGGAACGCCGCCCGCAGCGCGCGGGATTCCGGTTGGGCCTGCGGGGCGGACGCGCTCACGGGCTACCTCCGGGGTGGGGGACGATGCGTCCGTACCCTAGTTACCCACACCGCGACCGGATCCCGAGGTCACCACTCAGACTCGACCCGCTTCGCCAGCGCGTAGGTTTCGCCGGAGGGCGTCATGGCGAAATCGCGATCCACATCGGCCACCCAGGCGCGCTCCATCGCGTTCCAATCGATCCGCTCCGGTTCCGATCCGCTCTCCAGTGCGGTGCGCAGGGTGGCGAAGTACCGTTCCCAGCGCGGCAGGTAGAACGTGCCGATCAGGTCCTGCCAACCGCGGTTGCAGTAGTCGTTGAGGCCACCGTCGGCGAGCGCGTCATTGCCCCAGAGCGTGAGCATCTCCTTGTAGTCATAGACGTAGCGATCCTCCTCCCCGGCATCGCCTGCCGACGCGCGCGCCTGCGCGATCCACGGGCCGAGTTGGAACCCGCGGATCGTGCCGACCAGGTCGTCCTGCAGGCGCATCTGGTCCAGCCAGCTCGCGGTCAGCTCGTTGAAGGTATCCAGGTCGCTGTCGCGGTAGGCAGACCGGATCCGGGGCAGCAACGCGCGCGAGTTGTTGTCCAGGACCTGCCGCGCCACGCTCATCAGGTCCAACCGGTAGGTGTCGCTGTCGCGCAGCACCGGCGCCACGGCAAGCAGTGCCGGCAGCGCCGTCGCGAACTCGCCGGCGTCGTAGCGGATCGATTTCGGCGACCACTCCGCGGCGGTACGCACATCCAGCGCGGGGCGCGCCGCGAACAACCCGTCCTGGGCCTCGTGCCACCCGTCGGCCGGCATCCGGTACGCCGTGCGGCCCATCGCCTGCCAGGCCCTCGTCGCGTTCTGGTCCGAGGCGCCGTAACGGCGGGTCGCGTAGTCGGCCATCCATTGGTCCAGATCGACCGGCTCGTCGCGCCAGGCGAGCTCGGCGAAGAACTGCAGCGGCAAGACGTCGCCATGACCGCCCTCGGGGGACAGCGCGATTCCGTCGAGGGAACTGCCTGGTTTGTTGCGCCACTCGTGGTAGCGGGTGTTCCACACGCCGAGATTTGCGCCCATCGTGGTGTGTCCGCCGTAGTTCCAGACGGGCCCGAAGGCGTACGGAATCCCGCCCCAGGTCTTCTCCCGATCGAGACCCGAGTAGCGGTCGGAGACGAAGTCGACGATCCAGGTGGTCTTCGGATCGAGGTGGGTGAGCATCTCGCTCTTCGGATTCTCCTGCCAGCCGTGCATCTGCCAGATTCCGCCGGGCACGTTCGCCTGCAGGGTCTCCTGGATGGCGCGGCCGGCAATGTCGAGCGGGTAGGGCGACCTGCCGCCCTCGGTGAACGGATTCATCGCGAAGAGTTCGAACTCGCCGAACAGCTCACGCTGGATCGCGTAGAAGCGCGCCGCGGCCTCGCGGTAGGGCGCGGAGTCCGGATTCAGCCACGACAGCATGCGCTGGGTGAACCAGTAGCCGCGGTCGGCGACCTCCGCTCCCGGATTGCGTTCGGCGAAATCCTCGGGCACGAAGCCGACGAAGCCCGGCACCAGGGGCTTCATGCCGAGTGCCCGCATCCGCTCGGCGATCCGCTGGCCGAGCTTCACCCGACGCTGCTGGTCAGCCTCGCTGATCCCGCCGTCCTCCAGCGTCCAACCGCCCTGCCACATCCCGGCGGCGCGGTGTGCCGCCGGGGCGGTCCAGGCGAGCGCCTCGGCGCGGCTGTAACCGAACTCCTGAAGCATCCGGTGCGCGACGTCCTCCATGCCAACGGGCATGAAGATCGCGTTGTAGCCCTGCAGCGCGAGGATGTCGATCTCGCGCTCCCAGTCCTCGAAGGTCCAGTGTGGGCCGGTGTAGTCGGTCCAGATGTCGTTGCCGAACAGGCGTCGGCCGGCATTGGCGCGCTGTCGGATCTCCGTCCGCGGTGCGGGCAGCGGGTTGGGCAGGTCGACCTGCGCGGCGTCCCAGGACACGTCGGCGGCGAGCACGTACTTGAGGTACCAGTTGAATCCGGTCAACAACACGACTGGGGAGGTGCCCTCGATGACGGGTCGGCCGCGCTCGCCGCTGATCCGGAAGTATTCCTCGTCGGCGCGCACTGCGCGGAAGTGGATCTGGGCCGCGGCACGGCGTCCGGCCACGCGCCGGACGGCGTCCACGGCCGGTTTGGTGGAGAACACGGGCCGCACCGCACGGGCGGTCTCGGTGCCGCCGAGTGCGGCCGCCGCAACGCCGGCGGCGGTCGCGGCGAGGAGGGTCCGCCGAGCAAAGGGCGCGTTCATAGATGCTCTCCTTTGAGCGTAAAAACTACGATTTGAAACACAGATATGAACAGATAAACACAGATTGCGTGCCAGCGGTACACCGTGGTCAACCGCGCCTCCGGCGGCGCGGGGCCCGCGGCGACGCACTACCATTGGCGAGTGCCCGACGATCAGCTCTCCCCGTCCGGCGTACCCGCGCCGTTTGCCACCCTCGGACTGACCTTCGACGATGTCTTGTTGCAGCCCAACGAGACCGACGTGATCCCCAGCGAGGCCGACACCACTTCGCGGGTGTCGAAACGGATCGAGGTACGCATCCCGCTGCTCTCCTCGGCGATGGACACCGTCACCGAGACGCGGATGGCCGTGGCGATGGCGCGCGAGGGTGGCCTCGGCATCCTGCACCGCAACCTCTCCATCGCCGACCAGGCCGCGATGGTCGACCAGGTCAAGCGCTCGGAGGCCGGGATGGTCGACGAGCCGATCACCATCGGCCCGGATGCGACGCTGGCGCAGGCCGACGAGTTGTGCGGGCACTACCGGATCTCCGGCATCCCCGTGGTCGGCCCCGACAACGTGCTGCTCGGCATCGTGACCAATCGCGACATGCGTTTCGAGAGCAACGGCTCGCGGCCGGTACGCGAGGTGATGACCCCGATGCCGCTGGTGACGGGCCGGCAGGGGATCAAGCCCGACGAGGCGATGGCCCTGCTCGCCCAGCACAAGATCGAGAAGCTTCCCCTGGTCGATGACGCCGGCCGGCTGACCGGTCTGATCACGCTGAAGGACTTCGTGAAGTCCGACCAGTACCCGCATGCCTCCAAGGACGACCAGGGCCGGCTCCGCGTGGGTGCCGCCGTCGGCTTCTTCGGCGACTCCTGGGAGCGCGCGATGGCGCTGGTCGAGGAGGGTGTCGATCTGCTCGTGGTCGACACCGCCAACGGCCACGCGCGCGGCGTGCTCGACATGATCGCCAAGCTGAAGACCGAACCGCTCGCCGAGCATGTCGACATCGTCGGCGGCAATGTGGCGACCCATGCCGGGGCGAAGGCGCTGTGCGAGGCGGGCGCCGATGCCGTCAAGGTCGGCGTCGGGCCGGGTTCGATCTGCACCACCCGGGTGGTGGCCGGCGTCGGCGTACCGCAGGTGACGGCGATCCACGATGCGGCCCGGGCCTGCCGCGCGGCCGGCGTGCCGGTGATCGGCGACGGCGGGCTGCAGTACTCCGGCGACATCGCCAAGGCGCTGGTCGCCGGCGCGGACGCGGTGATGCTGGGCAGTCTGCTCGCCGGCTGTGACGAGAGCCCGGGCGAGCTGACCTTCATCAACGGCAAGCAGTTCAAGACCTACCGGGGGATGGGTTCGCTCGGCGCGATGGCCGCCCGCGGACGCAAGGGCTCCTACTCCAAGGACCGCTACTTCCAGGGCGATGTGGCCAGCGACGACAAGCTGGTGCCCGAGGGGATCGAGGGTCAGGTGCCCTATCGCGGCCCGCTCAGCGCCGTGGCGTACCAGTTGGTCGGCGGGCTGCGGCAGTCGATGTTCTACACCGGGGCCCAGACCGTGCCGGAGCTGCATGCCAAGGGCCGCTTCGTGCGGATCACCTCCGCCGGGCTGCGCGAATCGCACCCGCACGACATCCAGATGACCGTCGAGGCGCCGAACTACGCCACGAGCTGATCGCGCCCGCCATCCACCACCACCGAGGACGTGACCATGATCGACATCGGCCGTAGCAAGCGCGCCAACCGGGCCTATTCCCTCGATGACGTGGCCATCGTCCCGTCGCGCCGCACCCGCGGGGCGGAGGAGGTCTCCCTGACCTGGAAGATCGACGCGCTGACGCTGGACTTCCCGCTGATCGCCGCGCCGATGGATTCGATCATGTCGCCGGCGACCGCGATCGAGGTCGGGAAGCTCGGCGGGCTCGGCGTGCTGAACCTGGAGGGACTGTGGACCCGGTACGCCGATCCCGAGCCGGTGCTCGCGGAGCTGGCGGGCATCGATGATCAGCTCGAGGTGACCCGTCGGATGCAGCAGATCTATGCCGAACCGATCAAGCCGGAGTTGATCACCGAGCGGATGAAGGAGATCCGGGCCGCGGGCGTACCGGTCGCCGGGGCGCTGTCGCCGCAGCACACGCAGGACTACTACCAGGTCGTCGAGGCCGCGGGCGTGGACTTCTTCGTGATCCGCGGCACCACGGTCTCCGCCGAGCACGTCTCGAGCGATCGCGAGCCGCTGAACCTGAAGAAGTTCATCTACGACCTGGACGTGCCGGTGATCGTGGGCGGCTGCGCGACCTACCAGGCGGCCCTGCACCTGATGCGGACCGGCGCGGCCGGGGTGCTGGTCGGCTTCGGCGGCGGCGCCGCGCACACCACCCGCGACGTGCTCGGCATCGCGGTGCCGATGGCCTCGGCGATTGCCGACGTGGCCGAGGCGCGGCGCGACTATCTCGACGAGTCCGGCGGCCGCTATGTGCACCTGATCGCCGACGGCTCGATCGGCAAGTCCGGGCAGATCGCCACGGCCATCGCCTGCGGCGCCGATGCCGTGATGGTCGGCAGCCCGCTCGCCAGGGCCGAGGAGGCGCCGGGCCGGGGCTGGCACTGGGGAGCGGAGGCGTGGCACGCGGAGCTGCCGCGCGGTGAGCGGGTGCCGCAGGCGCCGATCGGTACGCTGCGCGAGATCTTGCTGGGGCCGTCCCGCGTCCCGGACGGCACGATGAACCTGGTCGGCGCCCTGCGCCGCGCGATGGCGACCACGGGCTATACCGAGGTCAAGGAGTTTCAGCGGGTCGAGGTCGTCGTCTCGTGAGCGATCCGGGCGCGCTGCCGGAGGAGCTGGTACGCCTGCGCGGCAGCATCGACAACATGGATGCCGCGCTGCTGCATCTGCTGGCCGAACGGTTCAAGATCACCCAGCGGGTGGGGGAGATCAAGGCCACGCACGGGCTGCCCCCCGCCGATCCGGGGCGGGAGGCCCGGCAGATCGAACGCCTGCGGGCGCTGGCCGTCGAGGCCAATCTCGATCCCGATTTCGCGGAGAAGTTCATCAACTTCATCGTCGCCGAGGTGGTCCGCCATCACGAGGCGATCGCCGGCGAGCACGGCTGAGCCGCCTCGCGGAGCCCATCGGCGATCAGAACAGCGGGTCGGCGGCCGGTTGCGGTGCGGCTCGCGGCCGGGGCCCGGCGGGCCGGGCGCGGCCCCGTGGTCCCGGGGCGCGTTCGAACCGGTGCCGGGAGCGGGCGCGGACGATGCGGGCGGCGAGCTCGTCGCGGTAGCCCTTGGCGGCGTAGGCGCCGGTGGCGTACAGCTCCTCATACAGCCCGACCAGGTCGCCTCGCTCGCGGCGCAGCCAGGCGAAGTACCACTCGCGGGCGCCCTTGCGCAGGTGCAGCGGGCCCATCGTGGCCGAGGTCGCCCCGGCCTCGGCCAGCCGGGCGAAGGCCCGGTCGAGATGATCATCGCCGTCGGTCAGGCCGGGGAGGATCGGCATCGCGAGCACGCCGCAGCCGAGCCCGGCGTCGCGGACCGCCCGCACGGTGGCGAGGCGGGCGGCGGTGGTGGGCGTACCCGGCTCGATGCGTTGCTGCAACTCGTCGTCGAAGATCGCGATCGACAGCGAGATGTCGACGGGTACGCTGCGCGCCGCCTCGGCCAGCAGCGGCAGGTCGCGGCGGACCAGTGACCCCTTGGTCAGGATGGAGATACCGACGCCGTGCCGGGCCAGCGCGCGGATGATCTTGGGCAGCAGGCGATAGCGACCCTCGGCCCGCTGGTAGGGATCGGTGTTCGTGCCGAGCATCACCCGCTCAGGAAGCTCGCGCCGACGGCCGAGCTCCCCGGCCAGCACCTCGGCGATGTTGATCTTGACCACGATCCGGGAATCGAAGTCGGCTCCGGCGTCGAGATCGAGATAGGTGTGGGTATTGCGGGCGAAGCAGTAGACGCACGCGTGCTGGCAGCCGCGGTAGGGGTTGATCGTGGTGGCGCCGGCCATGAACCCGTCGCCGGGCACCTTGTTCAGGGCGCTGCGAGCGGCGACCTCCAGGAACTGCATGCCGCGGAACTCCGGGGTGTCGAAGGTCCGCAGCAGGGCCCGGCCCGAGGTCATCCCGGGCAGTGCCGCGTCGTCGGTCGCGTCGAGCAGTTGGCTGTCCCATCGCACCCGTCAATTAGAACACATGTTCGGCGGGTGGTCGGGACGGTGTAGCGTCAGATGATCCACTCCGGTTCGAGCGGGGCGTCGGCGGCGGTGCGCACCTTGCCCGGTACGCCGACCACGGTGCTGCCGGGCGGGACGTCCTTGGTGACGACGGAATTGGCGCCGACCCGGGAATAGGCGCCGACGGTCACCGGGCCGAGGATCTTGGCCCCGGCACCGGCGACCACGCCGTCTTCGAGGGTGGGGTGCCGCTTGCCCCGGTTCAGGGTGCGGCCGCCGAGGGTGACCTGGTGGTAGAGCATCACATCGTCGCCGATCTCGGCGGTCTCGCCGATCACGACGCCGGAACCGTGGTCGATGAAGAAGCGACGGCCGATGGTCGCGCCGGGGTGGATCTCGATGCCGGTCAGGGTGCGCGCGATGTTCGACACGACCCGCGCGGGAATCCGCAGCGCCGGCCTGCGCCACAGCGCATGCGCGATCCGGTGTGCCCAGACGGCGTGCAGGCCCGGGTAGGCGAGCACGAGTTCGAGGCGGCTGCGCGCGGCCGGGTCGTTGCGGAAGGCGGCGTCGAAGTCTTCGGCGAACCGGGCACGGGCGCGAGCGAGCAGGCCACCGCTCGCCTCGCGCGCGGGCTGATCAGCAGGATTGTCGACCATGATCACTCCTCCGTGCCCGGCCGCGGACGACGTCAGTTCAGCAGGTCCGAGTAGAGGATGGTGGACAGGTAGCGCTCGCCGAAGTCGGGGATGATCGCGACGATGGTCTTGCCCGCGTTCTCCGGCCGATTGGCCAGTTCGGCGGCGGCGGCGATCGCGGCGCCGGAGGAGATGCCGACCAGCAGGCCCTCCTGGGCGGCGGCATCCCGGGCGTACTTAACCGCGGTGTCCGCGTCGACCGGGATAATCTCGTCGATCACGTCGCGGTCGAGGATCTCGGGCACGAAGTTGGCGCCGATGCCCTGGATCTTGTGCGGGCCGGCGGTGCCCTCGGTGAGCAGCGGCGACTCCTTGGGCTCGACGGCCACGATCTTGACCTCCGGCTTGCGCTCCTTGAGCACCTGGCCGACGCCCGTCACCGTGCCGCCGGTGCCGATGCCGGCGACGAAGATGTCGACCTGGCCGTCGGTGTCGTTCCAGACCTCCTCGGCGGTGGTCTCGCGGTGGATCTTCACGTTGGCCGGGTTCGCGAACTGCCGGGCCAGGACGGTGTTGTCGGCCTTGGCCAGCTCCTCGGCCTTGGCGACGGCGCCCTTCATGCCCTCCGAGCCCGGGGTGAGGATCAGCTCGGCGCCGAAGGCGCGAAGCAGCGCGCGACGCTCCAGCGACATGGTCTCCGGCATGGCCAGCACGACCTTGTAGCCGCGGGCCGCGCCGACGAACGCGAGCGCGATGCCGGTATTGCCCGACGTGCCCTCCACGATCGTGCCGCCCGGCTTCAGCTCACCGGACGCCTCGGCGGCATCGATGATCGCCGCGCCGATGCGGTCCTTGACGGAGTTGGCCGGGTTGTAGAACTCGAGCTTGCCGAGGACCGTGGCGTCGTTCTCGCCGGTCACGCGGTTCAGCTTCACCAGCGGGGTACGCCCGACGAGTTTCGTCGCATCTTCGAAGATCTGCATGGCCACTAGAACACCCGAGCGCGCGACCGGATTCCAAACATCTCGACATGTGAAATTTCAATCGTGTTCAACCATCGGCGGGACCGGGCGCGGTCGCGCCGGCGCTCGCCGGCGCGACCGGTACGCCGACCTAGCGTCCGGCGACGTCGCCGGCGAAGGCGCGGACCTCGGCAACGAAATCGTCCGGGACCTCCAGCGCGGCGAAGTGACCGCCGCGGGGCATCTTCGTGTAGCGGACGAGGTTCAACTGCCGCTCGCACCACTCCCGGGGCGACTGCCCCTCCCGCGGGAAGACCGCCACCCCGGCGGGCACGGTCGGCGCGGCGGGCGGGGGTGCGCCCCAACCCCCGGCTGCCGCCTCGTAATAGGCGTCCGCCGCGGAGGCCGCGGTGTTGCTGAACCAGTACAGGCAGAAGTTGGTCAGCAACTCGTCCCGGTCGCCGAAGGCCGCCTCGACATCGTGATCGTCGGCGCCGGTGTCGATCAGCCCGAGCTGGAACGCGGCCAGCCCCGCGGGGGAGTCCGACAGCGCGGGCCCGACGATCTGCGGCTTGGTCGACTGCACCATCGCGTACGCGCCCTGGGTCATGAACCAGCGCCCGATCCAGGCCGCGTACTCCTGCTCGGCCTCGCTCAGGTCCGGCTCCTGGCCGGTCGGGTAGTCGGCATTGGTCAGGAACAGCCCGCTCACGGCCTCGGGCTGCTGCCTGGCCAGCTCCATCCCGATCACCGTGCCCCAGTCGCCACCGCCGACCAGGAACCGCTCGTACCCGAGCTCGGTCCGCATCAGTTCGGTCAACAGCCCCGCCGTCTCCTTCGGGGGTCGCGCCGGGCCGCCGGTCAGCGGAAACCCGGGCAGCGACGGCGCGATCACATGGAACGCCGGCGCCGCGGGATCCTCGGGCTCGGCCAGCGCGTCCAGCACCCGCCGGTACCGAAACGGCGTGTCCGGCCAGCCGTGCAGCAACAACAGCGGGCGCGCGTCCTGCCGGGTGCTGACGCGGTGCACGAAGTGCAGGCGCACGGGCCCCTCGGCGCCGGTCACCTCGGCGACGAACTGGGGGATCTCGTTCAGCCGGGCCTGCTCGCGCGACCAGTCGTACCCGTCGAGCCAGTACGCCACGAGCTCGCGCAGGTACTCACCGGAGGTGCCCCGGGCGAAGTCGCGGTTCGCCGCCACCGTCGGGAACCGGGTGTCGGCCAGTCGGCGGCGCAGGTCGGCGACCTCGTCGGCGGGGATCTCGAGTCGGAATGGGGTTGCGGTCACGGCGGACCCTCCTTTGTCGTGGTCGGCGGGCTCCCGCCGGTGCCGCTCCGCGCGGCGACAACTCCAAACTAGGGTCCAAATCGGACACTAGTTGTCCGGAAAAGCGAAAGAATGTCGCGTATGGATCGGATGACCCGGCTGCTGGACCACCTGCGCGGCGTGCCCGGCGCGACGGTCGCCGAGCTCGCGCGCGAGCTCGGCGTGACCGAGCGGACGGTACGCCGCGATCTGGCCCGGGCCCGCGAGGGCGGCGTCGTGCTCGACGTGCGGCGCGGGCGCGGCGGCGGGGTCCGGCTGATCCGCGACACCCACCTGCCGGCGCTGCGCTTCACCGAGGACGAGGCGCTGGCGCTCGCGCTGGCCCTCGGCGCGGTTGCCGCCGACCCGCGGCTGTCGGCGATGGCGCGGTCCGCACGCCTTCGGCTCGGCCGGGTGCTGACGGATCGCTTCGGCGAGCGCGTCGCGGCGCTGGCCGACGTCCGGCCCGAGGAGCCGGTCTCGCTGCTCGGCGCCGACCCGGTGCGCGCGGAGGTGCTGCTCGACCTGTGCGTCGCGGTGGCGCGACGGCACCGGGTCGAACTCGCGTACCGCTCGGGGTCCGGTACGCCGACCCGTCGCCCGGTCGACCCCTACGAGGTGGTGCGGATGGCGGGCCACTGGTACCTGGTCGGCTTCTGCGGGCTGCGGCGAGACATCCGGGTGTTCCGGATCGACCGGGTGGCAACCGTGCGCCGGACCGAGATCATCGTGCGCGCCCCGGACGAGCTCGACGCGCCGGCCCTGGTCGCGGCGGGGGTACGCCGGTCGGCCGAGGACCCGGTGATCTGCGAGTTCGCGTTCGACGTCGACGCGCGACGGGCCCGCGAGCTGGCGCCGGCGTACCGGATGGAGCTGGTGGATCGCCCCGGCGGCGCGCACGGCATCATCCGCGCGTTGCCGCACCATCTGCCGGGGCTCGCGCGCTGGGTGCTCGGCCTCGACGTGGGCGTACGCGTGATCGCCCCGGCCGCCCTGCGCGACGAGCTGGACCGGCTGGCCGACCGCGCGCACGCCCTCGCCGGCGGCTGAGCAGGTCAGCCCAGGGCCGCGGCGCTCCGCCCGGCGATCCGGCCGCTCAGCAGGCACCCGCCGAGGAAGGTGCCCTCCAGCGCGCGGTGGCCGTGCACGCCGCCGCCGCCGAACCCGGCCGCCTCGCCCGCGGCGAACACCCCGGGCAGCGGCGTACCGTCCGGCGCGAGCACCCGGCCCTCCAGGTCGGTCTGCAGGCCGCCGAGCGTCTTGCGGGTCAGCGGGTGCAGCCGCACGGCGACGAGCGGGCCGCCGGCGCCGCGGCGCGGGCCGTTCCCGGCCAGCATCGGGTGCGGCGACGCGATCCGCATCAACCGGTCGCCGAGATAGTTGCGCGCCGCGCGCAGGGCGACCACCTGCGGGTCCTTGCCGAGCCCGGCCCGGATCTGCAGATCCCGCTCCCGGATCAGCTCCAACAAGGCGTCGCCATCGACGGTGTGGTCCGGCTCCAGCGCGTTCATCTGGGCGGCGAGGTCGCCGACCGTGCCCGCGGTGAGGAAGTCCACGCCCTCGCGGACGAACCGGCGGACCTCCGCCGTCGGTCGCCCGCCCGTCCGCCGGCCGAACATCCGCAGGTCCTTGCCGGTCAGGTCGGAGTTCTGCTCCGAGCCCGACAGCGCGAACTCCTTCGCCACCGTTGCCGCGTCGGTGACGAACCAGGAATGATCATGACCCTGCTCGGTGATCGCCCGGAGCGCGCCGAGCGCGTCGAAGCCGGGAAAGTTCGGCGGCGGCAGGCGTACGCCGTTCGCGTCCAGCCACAGCGACGACGGCCCGGGCAGGATCCGAATCCCGTGATCGGTCCACAGCGGCGAGTGGTTGATCACGCCCTCGGGGTAGTGCCACATCCGGTTCCGGTTGACCAGCGCGCCGCCCGCGGCCTCGGCGATCGGCAGCATCGAGCCGTCGACGTAGTCGGGCACGCCCTTGATCAACTTCTCCGGGGCGCGACCGGGCCAGAACTCGCGGACCAAGTCGAGGTTCCCGCCGATGCCGCCGCTGGCGATGATCACCGATTCGCCCCGCGCGGTGAACGATCCGACCACGTCCCGGTTGGTCGGTCGGCCACGCTCGGCGTCGTCCGGCGCGAGCAGGTCGCCGCTCACCGTGATCTCGCCGGTGACCGAGAGGTCGCGGACCAGGTGACGATGGGCGAAGGTGATCAACGGCGACGCGAGCGCCCGCGCCACGAACGGGTGCAGCAGCGCCGGGCCGGTTCCCCAGACGATGTGGAAGCGGGGTACGGAGTTGCCGTGCCCGCCGGCCGGCTGCCCGCCGCGCTCGGCCCAGCCGACCACCGGGAACAGCCCGACGGCCAGCCGGCGCAGCCACTCGCGCAGCTCGCCCGAGGCGAACTCGAGGTACGCCCGCGCCCACTGGCGGGCCTGCGCGTCATTCGGCCCGTCCTCGAACTGCGCGGCGCCCAGCCAGTCGGCGTGCGCCAGCTCGGGGGAGTCGCGGATGCCGAGCCGGCGCTGCTCGGGCGAATCGACCAACAGCAGCCCACCGAACGACCAGAACGCCTGCCCGCCGAGGCTCTGCGGGCCCTCGCCGTCGACGACCAGCACCGACCGGCCCTGCTCGGCGGCCTCGCACGCCGCCACCAACCCCGACAGCCCGGCGCCGATCACGATCACGTCGGCCTCATGCCGCAGCACGCCGCCCTCCGTTCTGGTGCCGACCATCTCAGACCACCCCCTTGCGGATCAGGTAGCAGCTGTAGCCGATCGTCTCGCCCGTCTGCACGAAGGCGTACGCCTGCTGCGCCGCGTCGTAGAACGCGAACCGCTCCAGCGAGCCGATGCGGACCGGCGCGCCGTGTGCCGCATCGGCGAGGTCCTGCAGGGCCGCGGTCGACTCGTTGATCTTCTCCGGGGCGTCGTCGATCTCCATCCGCCGGATCGGCTCGGTCACGAACGAGTCCAAGGGCAACACGCTGAACAGCGCACGCGCCGCCGCAGCGGTGTCGGCCCCGCGCAGGTCGATCACCGGTTTGCCGTAGCGGTGCGCCGGGAAATTGCGGTCCACGAGACCCAGTTGGTCACCGTGTCCCATCTCGTCGAGCAGATGCAGACACGCACCGCTCAGCAGCGGGTCGATCGACTTCAGCATGGGCGCCAGTCTGTCACCCGGGCCGCCGGGGCGACATCACTAGACTGCGCGCCATGCCCACCCCAGCCCCGTCGGCCGAGCACGACCTGGTCCTCGTCGTCGACTACGGCGCCCAGTACGCCCAACTCATCGCCCGCCGGGTTCGCGAGGCCCGGGTCTACTCCGAGATCGTGCCGCACACCATCACCGCCGAGGAGCTACGGGCCCGCAATCCGAAGGCCGTGATCCTCTCCGGCGGCCCGTCCTCGGTCTACGCCGAGGGTGCGCCGCAGGTCGATCCCGCGCTCTTCGGGACCGGTACGCCCGTGCTCGGCATCTGCTACGGCTTCCAGGCGATGGCGGCGGCGCTCGGCGGTGATGTCGCCAGGACCGGCCGGCGCGAGTACGGCCGCACGCCCGTGCGGGTCGCCGGCACCGGGGCGCTGCTGGCCGGCCTGCCCGAGGAGCTGTCGGTGTGGATGAGCCACGGCGACGCGGTCGCCGCGGCACCGGGCGGGTTCGGGGTCCTCGCCGGCACCGCCGACACGCCGGTCGCCGCGTTCGAGGATCCGGCGCGGGGCCTCGCGGGCGTGCAGTGGCACCCGGAGGTGCACCACTCCCAGCTCGGCCAGCGGGTGCTGGAGAACTTCTTGTTCGACATCGCGAAGATGCGCCCGGACTGGACGCCGGCGAACATTGTCGAGGACTCGGTCGCCGCGATCCGCGAGCAGGTCGGCGACGCGCGCGTGCTGTGCGCGCTGTCCGGCGGCGTGGACTCCGCGGTCGCGGCCGCGCTGGTGCAGCGGGCGATCGGTGATCAGCTGACCTGCGTCTTCGTCGATCACGGTCTGCTGCGGGCCGGCGAGGCCGAGCAGGTCGAGCGGGACTTCGTCGCCGCGACCGGCGTGGACCTCAAGATCAGCGATGCCACCGACCGATTCCTGGACGCGCTCGCCGGGGTCAGCGACCCGGAGACGAAGCGCAAGATCATCGGCCGCGAGTTCATCCGCACCTTCGAGGCCGCCGCGCGCGAGGTGGCCGCCGACGGCGGGGTCGACTTCCTCGTCCAGGGCACGCTCTATCCCGACGTCGTCGAGTCCGGCGGCGGCGAGGGCGCGGCCAACATCAAGTCCCACCACAACGTGGGCGGGCTGCCCGACGACCTCGAGTTCACCCTGATCGAACCGCTGCGCACCCTGTTCAAGGACGAGGTGCGTGCCGTCGGCGAGGAGTTGGGGCTGCCCCCGGCCATGGTCTGGCGCCAGCCCTTCCCGGGGCCAGGGCTGGCGATCCGGATCGTCGGCGAGGTCACCCGGGACCGGCTCGAGCTGCTGCGCGCGGCCGACGCGATCGCGCGCGAGGAACTCACCCGGGCCGGCCTGGACCGGGAGGTCTGGCAGTTCCCGGTGGTGCTGCTGGCCGACGTCCGCTCGGTCGGCGTGCAGGGCGACGGGCGCACCTATGGCCACCCGGTCGTGCTGCGCCCGGTCAGCTCCGAGGACGCGATGACGGCCGACTGGTCGCGACTGCCGCACGAACTGCTGGAGCGAATCAGCACCCGGATCACCAACGAGGTGCCCGAGGTCAATCGCGTCGTGCTCGACGTGACGAGCAAGCCCCCGGGCACCATCGAGTGGGAGTGACCAGGGTCGGGATCAGCGCAGGTCGTCGCCCCGGTGCGGCGCGTCAGCGCCCGGCGTACCCACGGTGCCGTTGCTCGCGGCCCGGTCGGAGCCGCCGCGCATCTGCTGGATCGCCCAGTCCAGGCCGGAGCGGCCCTGCTCGTCGGGCAGCAGGAACCAGGCCGCAAGGTAGGCGAACGGCCCGATCCCGGTGAACAGGATGAGCGCGACCGTGACCAGGCGGGTCAGGCCGGCGTCGACGCCCAGATAGCGGGCGATGCCGCCGCACACGCCGCCGAGGATCTTGTCGCTCGAGCTACGGGTCAGTTTCTTCTCCATGATGATCTTCCTTCCGGTGGTGGGGTCTAGGTCTTTCCGCGTGCCGACGCCATGCCGAGCACGCCCACGACGACGAGGGTCAGCGGGGTCGCGATGGCGACCAGGCCCCAGTTGATCGGCCGGTCGTAGGCGAGCAGGAGCGCGCCGCCGGCGGTCGCCAGGCAGGCGAGCCCGAGCAGCAGGGTCAGCACGTGGATCCGGCGCCTCATCGCGCGACCTCGATGCTCCCGGTGTCGACCTGCAGCACGATCACCGTGAGCGGCGCGTCCGGGTCGTTGGCGTAGTTCCAGGTGCCGGTGAGATCGAGGCCGTCCTGTTCGGCCTGCCCGGGCGCCGCCGCGCGACCGACGTCCACGGCATAGCGCACCTGGACGTTCCCCTCGCGCGGCAGCCGCACCCGCAGCGCCCCGACCGCGACCGAGTAGCGGTAGGTGACCGGTCGATCGGCGGCAGCGGCGGACAGGTCGACATCGAGCGTGCCGACGTCCAGGTTCCGCGTGGTGGGTGCCGGGTCGTTCGCCGTGTGCACGATCCGCTCCTGCGGTGCGGAGAGGTCGCCGACGGTGGCCGCCGCCGAGGTACCCAGGGTCGCGATCAACAACAAGGTGGCGACCACGGCGAGGCCGCGGGGCCGGCCGACGAAGGCGCCGACCACGAGCGCGAGCCCCAACGCGGCGGTGGGGACGGCGAGCCAGACGGGCAGCGGCAGGTGGGCCCCGCCGATCCGCGCGATCACCAGTGCGAGCAAGGACAGCGCCACCAGGATCAACCCGGCCCGGCGTACCCACCGCCCGGCGGGGGTGATCCGGCCCGCGGCCGAGCGGACGCGGGAGGCCGGCGGCAACGGGGGGTACGCCGTCGCCGCCGGCGACGCGACGGGGCGTACCGGATCGGAAACCGTCTGATCGAGCCGCCCGGGCCGATAGGTGGGCCACGACCCCGCCGCCGGCGCGCGCGGTGCGGGATCGGCGGGCGGCAGTGGCTCCGGAGCCCGGCCCTGCAGCCCGCGCTGGCGGGGGCGGCGGTAGCCGAAGTACCAGGCGGCGGCCAGCACCAGCGCGGGCATGATCCCGAACGGTGCGATCGGTCCGACGATCCCGCCGACGAACAGACACGCGCCCAGCGCGGTCACCACCCACACCCACAGCGGCCACCGGCTCGCGCCGGGCACGAACCGCTCGATCGGCGGTTGATCCTCGTCGGTGGTCGGCATCAGCAGCCCGGCGATCGCGTACAGCACCAGCCCGATCCCGCCGCTCAGCGCCAGCAGCACGGCGGCGACCCGGACCAGTGTGGGATCGACCTGCCAGCGCTCGGCCACGGCGGCGCAGACACCGGCCACGACCGATCGGTCGCGCCGGCGCCGCGGGACGGGCAACTGGCTCATGCACCCATCCTTGCCGAGGGCCCGGGCCCGGACCATCGGGGCAGACCCCCATCTTCGCGGTCCGGTCCGCGGCGGCGATTCAGGGACCGGTCGGGGCGGCCGGGTGTGGCACGGGCGCTGTTGCCGTGTGAAGCTTGGCAGGTCATGACGAGCGCGGACCTGCACCCCAGCGGCCGGGGCCTGCCGGGCGGACCGGCGGCGCCTGCGGACCGGGGCGCGCCGCCCGCCACCGCGCCGGCGGGTTCGCCCGAGCCCGAGGCGAGCGCGGCACAACGACCCCGCGCCGTGCGGCAGCCCGACGGGGCATGGCTCGCGGGCGTCTGTTCGGGCCTTGCCGAGCACCTCGGCTGGCCGGTGCTGGTGGTCCGGCTGGCCTTCGTCGGGCTGACGCTCGTGCAGTTTCTCGGGCCGATCCTCTACGCGGTCCTCTGGCTGCTGATGCCGCCGCGCGGCGCCCCCGAACAGGCGCCCGGGCTGGCCGCGGCCGACCGCGCCGGGCACCGCACCGTGGTGCGCCCGCGCCGCGGGCGGGACCTGGGCGCCGTCGTGGCCCTTGGGGTGTTCGCGGTGGGGCTGATGTGGCTGTTGCAGCTCGCCGGGTGGGGGTACATGCCCCAGTTCTTCTGGCCGCTCGCCATCGCCACCGCCGGCATCGCGCTGGTCTGGCGCAGCGCCGATCCGGCCGGCCGGTCCGATCGCGACGCGTCGCGCGCGCCGGCATGGCTGCGACCGTTCGTGGCCTCCGGCCGGGCGCTGTCGGTGATTCGCGTGATCCTCGGCGCCGGCCTGGTCGGCTGCGGGATCGTCTGGATCGCCCTCGCCGAACTCGGCCCGCAGGTCTTTCCGGCCGCGCTGGCCGTGACCGGCCTGGTACTGGCGGGGGTGGCGATCGTCGCGGCGCCGTGGGTGCACCGCTCACGGCGCGCGCTGGCCGCGGCCCACGAGGAGAAGGTACGCGCGGAGCTGCGCGCGGACATGGCCGCCCACCTGCACGACTCCGTGCTGCAGACCCTGGCGCTGATCCAGCGCCAGTCGGGCGATCCGCGGGCCGTGCACACGCTGGCGCGCCGTCAGGAGCGGGAGCTGCGGGCCTGGCTGTACGACGAGGAGGCGGGGGAGACCACCCTGCGGGCGGCGCTGCGTCAGGCCGGCTCCGAGGTCGAGCTGGAGCGCGGCGTACCCGTCGAGGTGGTCGTGGTCGGCGATGCGGAGCTCGACGAGGGCGGACAGGCGCTGGTCCGCGCGGCCCGCGAGGCGATGGTGAACGCCGCCAAACACGCGGGCGCGGACAAGATCGACGTCTACGCCGAGGCCCACGACGATGTGGTGGAGGTGTTCGTCCGCGATCGCGGGCGCGGCTTCGACCCTGAGCGCGTCGGCGAGGACCGGCTCGGGATCCGGCAGAGCATCGTGGGCAGGATGGAACGGCACGGTGGGACGGCCCGGATCCGGTCCGCGCCGGGCGAGGGTACCGAGGTGAGACTGGAGATGAGGCAATGACACAACCGGCAGCAACCAACCGGGCCGCCGGCCCCCTGCGCGTGGTCGTGGTCGATGATCACGCGATGTTCCGGTCCGGCGTGCGGAGCGAGATCTCGGCCGGGGTGGAGGTCGTCGCCGAGGCCGCCGACGTGCCGAGCGCGGTCCGGGTGATCACTGCCGAGGTGCCGGACGTGGTGCTCCTCGATGTGCACATGCCGGGCGGCGGCGGGGTCGAGGTGATCAAGCAGGTGCACGCGGTGAACGGGGACCAGCGATTCCTTGCCCTGTCGGTCTCCGATGCCGCCGAGGACGTGATCGGCGTGATCCGCGTCGGGGCTCGCGGCTACGTCACGAAGTCGATCAGCGGCCCCGAGTTGATCGATGCGATCCGCCGGGTGGCCGAGGGCGATGCGGTGTTCTCGCCGCGGTTGGCCGGCTTCGTGCTGGATGCGTTCTCCGGGGCGATCGATGTCGCGAGCGTGGACGAGGATCTGGACCGGTTGTCCCAGCGCGAGCGCGAGGTGATGCGGCTGATCGCCCGCGGCTATGCCTACAAGGAGGTCGCGAAGGAGCTGTTCATCTCGATCAAGACCGTCGAGACCCATGTCAGCAGCGTGCTACGCAAGCTCCAGTTGTCGAACCGGCACCAACTGACGCGCTGGGCCACCGACCGGCGCCTGGTCTGAGCTGCGGTCAAACACAGCAGCGAAGGCCCGGAGCGTTGCGCTCCGGGCCTTCGCTGTTGATCAGCCTGCGCGCTCGGTCAGGCTGCCGAGCGGTTCTTGGTGACGAGGCCGTAGATGAACAGCAGCAGCAGCGCCCCGATGATCGAGGTGATCAGGCCCTGGAAGCTGAAGACATCTGAGTAGTTGACGCCGAGGAGCATGCCGCCGAGGAAGCCCCCGAGCAGCGCGCCGGCGACGCCGAGCAGGATCGTTGCGACCCAACCTCCGCCCTGCCGGCCGGGGAGAATCGCCTTCGCGATCGCCCCACCGATCAAACCGATGACGATGTAGGCAATGATTGTTCCCATGGCAGACATGGTACGCCCAGTTGCCGAGAAATGTCGACACAACTCGGGGTAGCGTCAGGGTCGAGCGCAAACGGCGTGCCGACGCGGCCGTGCGGGTACGCTGCGGCTAGCGTGATGACCATGGAGTGGTTGATCCGCGTCCTGGAGCTGATCCAACTGCTTGGTTGGGCCTCGCTGTTCGGCGGCGCGCTGGTGCAGTTGCGGCTGGCCGAACCGGAGATCAACCGACCGATGTTCGGTGGCGTGCTGGTGCAGTTCGTGGCCGGTGTGGCGGTGGCCGTGATCAGCCTGCTGGGGCCGGGTCCGGTCAATCTCGCCAAGATCATCGTGGTGGGCGTGATCATGTTGGCGACGGTGGTGTTGGTGGTCCTGAACCGGCGGTTCGCGACTATTCCGCGCGGCCTGCTGGCGCTGATCATGGCGGTGACGGTGATCACCGCCGCGCTCGAAGTGCTCTGGGTCTGACCGCTTCCGCGGCGTTCAGAAGAAGGGGCGCAGCGGCGCGAGGATGATCTCGGTCAGCTTCGCCAGCGCCGAGCGCCGGTCCCACTCCTCAAGCGTGATCTCGACGCAGTTCTCCTGATCGGCGAGGAAGATGTCGGCCATCACCCGCGCGGAGTCCGGGCCCAGGATCTCGACATTGATCTCGTAGTTCCCGGCCAGCGACAGCCCGTCCAGGTTGGCCGTACCGATGGTGCACCAGACGTCGTCGATCGTCGCGGTCTTGGCATGCACCATCGCATTCTGGAACAGGAACAGGCGTACCCCGCCGTCCAGCAGCCGCCGGTAGAAGCCGCGGGACAACCAGTCGGCCACGACGTGGTTGGACTCCGCCGGCACGATGATCCGCACGTCGACCCCGCGCCGCGCGGCGGCGATCAGGGTCGCCGTCAGGCCCTCGTCGGGGATCAGATAGGCGTGCGTCATCCAGCAGTAGCGGGTGGCCCGGTCGATGGCCTCCAGGTACATCGCCCGGATCGGGAAGACGAACATCGACGGCACATTGCGGTGCACCCGCACGGGGCTCAGCCAGGTGCGCTCCTGCACGGCCGGCAGCACACGCCGGGTGTTGTCGTTCCAGAAGTCGATGAACGCGTTCTCCAGCTCCGGGACCGGCGAACCGGTGAACCGAACGTGGGTGTCGCGCCAGTCCGTTGCGTACAGGGCGCCGACGTTGTACCCGCCGACGAACGCGACCTGCGAGTCGACGATCAACAGCTTACGGTGATCGCGGGCCCAGTTCGTCGGCAGCCAGAACGCAGCGCCCCCGCGCAACAGCGGATGGGCGTGAACCCGGATCCGGTCGTCGAAGCGGAAGAAACTGCGCGGCACGACGAGATTGGCGAACTTGTCATAGATCACATACACCGAGATCCCGCGCTCGGCGGCCCGCGTCAGCGCCTCCTTGAACCGCTGGCCGGTCGCATCGGACTTCCAGATGAAGGTCTCGAAGAAGATCTCGTGCTCGGCGGCGTCGATGGCGGCGAGCATGTCGTCGTAGAGGTCCTGGCCGTAGGTGTAGATCCGCGCCTGACCGGAGTCGTCGGCGAGCGTCTGCGGCGAGCTGTGGGGGAA
Organism: Naumannella huperziae; assembly: GCF_054073625.1. Taxonomy (NCBI): domain Bacteria; kingdom Bacillati; phylum Actinomycetota; class Actinomycetes; order Propionibacteriales; family Propionibacteriaceae; genus Naumannella; species Naumannella huperziae. The sequence continues at coordinate 1,364,117 of NZ_JBSXPH010000001.1, forward strand.
GCTTGCCGGTGCGCGGAAGCGTTTGCGGTAGGAATCGATCGCGACGAGCACAGCCATGATCAGTAGCTGTACGCCGAAGATCCCCAGCAGGATGCGGCGGACCCAGACCCCGATCTGCCGTACGCTCACGCCGCCATCATGACAGACGGGCGACGCCGAGCGGCGCCGTCGGTGGCAGCGGGCTGTGGCGCCTGGGCGGTGTCGGCCCGACGAACTAGGCTGGGCCGGCGATGAGCCCAGACCAGTCAGCAGCCGTCCCCGACGCCCCGGTGGAGCGCGCCCGGCGCAAGGAACCGCACGATCTGCTTGCGGGGCTGAACGATCCGCAGCGCCGCGCGGTCACCCACACCGGGGGCCCGGTGCTGGTGGTCGCGGGGGCGGGCTCGGGCAAGACCCGGGTGTTGACCCGCCGGATCGCCTGGCTGGTCGCCGAGCGGGATGTGCACCCGGGCTCGATCCTCGCGATCACCTTCACCAACAAGGCGGCCGCCGAGATGCGCCACCGGGTGGAGGAGCTCGTCGGACCGCGCGCCCGTTACATGTGGGTCTCGACCTTCCACTCCGCCTGCGTGCGGATCCTGCGCGCCGAGATCTCCCGGTTCGGCATGGGGTCATCGTTCTCGATCTACGACGACGGCGACGCCAAACGGCTGATGCAGTTGGTTGCCTCCGACCTCGGTCTCGATCCGAAGAAGTTCGGCGTCCGTTCGCTGCTGAACTGGGTGTCGAAGGCCAAGAACGACCTGGTCGACCACGAGGAGGCGACGCGACGGGCCGCGAGCACCGGCGGCGCGGAGCAGGTCCATGCGGAGGCCTATGCCGAGTACCAGCGGCGCCTGGTCGCCGCGAACGCGCTCGACTTCGACGATCTGATCATGCACACGGTGCACCTGCTGCAAGGGTTCGACGAGGTCAGACACAAGTACCGTCGGCGGTTCCGGCATGTGCTGGTCGATGAGTACCAGGACACCAATGCCGCCCAGTACGCCCTGGTCCGCGAGCTGTGCGGCCCGCCGGACGAGGCGGAGGCCGCGGCGGGGGAGACCGCCCCCGAGCTGATGGTCGTCGGCGACTCCGACCAGTCGATCTATGCCTTCCGGGGCGCGTCGATCCGCAACATCCTCGATTTCGAGAGCGACTTCGGCGGTGCGGAGACGATCTTGTTGGAGCAGAACTACCGCTCCACGCAGAACATCCTGAGCGCGGCGAATGCCGTGATCACCCGCAACGAGGGTCGCCCGGACAAGCGGCTGTGGTCGGAGGCGGGCGACGGCGAGCTGATCACCGGCTATGTCGCCGACACCGAGTACGAGGAGGCCGATTTCGTCGCGCGCGAGATCGGCGCGCTGCGCGATGCGGGCAAGACGACCTGGGGCGAGGTCGCGGTGTTCTTCCGCACCAATGCCCAGTCGCGGCCATTCGAGGAGGTGCTGATCCGGGCCGGCCTGCCCTATCGGGTGGTCGGCGGGGTGCGGTTCTACGAGCGGCGCGAGATCCGCGACGCCATCGCCTACCTGCGGGCCATCGTCAATCCCGCCGACGATGTGTCGGTACGCCGGATCCTGAACGTGCCCAAGCGCGGCATCGGCGAGCGGGCCGAGGCCGTGATCGAGGCGCTGGCAACCCGGGACGGCGTACCGTTCTCCGAAGCGCTCCGGCGCCATGCCGAGGCGCCCGGGCTGGCGACCAGATCGGCCAGGCAGATCGCGGGCTTCGTCGACTTCCTCGACGCCCAGCGCCAGCTCGTCGCCGACGGCGTGCCGGCCGACCAGGTACTGACCAGCGTGCTCGACGGCTCGGGCTACCTCGCCGAGTTGCAGAACAGCAACGACCCGCAGGACGCCGGGCGCGTGGAGAACCTGCTCGAGCTGGTCTCGGTCGCCGGCGAATTCGTGTCCAGCGCCGGGGTGGTCGACATCACCGATGCGGACCTGGCGAGCGCCGACGACGGGGTCGACGGGGAGGGCCCGGCGGCACTGGCCGAGGGTGCCCCCGAGCCGGACTCCTCCCTACCGGCCTTCCTGGAGCGGGTAGCCCTGGTTTCCGACACCGACCAGTTGCCCGATGCCGAGGGCGCCGAGGGCGTGATCACGCTGATGACGCTGCACACGGCCAAGGGCCTGGAGTTCGACACCGTCTTCCTGACGGGCATGGAGGACGGGATCTTCCCGCACCAGCGCGCCCTGGGAGAGCCGGCCGAGCTCGAGGAGGAGCGCCGGTTGGCCTATGTCGGCCTCACCCGGGCGCGGCAGCGGCTCACCCTGACCCGGGCCGAGCGTCGCACGATGTGGGGCGCGCCCCAGCACAACCCCGCCAGCCGCTTCCTCGGCGAGATCCCCGACCGGCTGCTGGACTGGCGGCGGCTGGGCGGTGCGCCGCTGACCTGGGCCGCAGCCGATGCGTCGCGGCGTTCGCGCTCCCTGCGCGAGACCCTGGGCTCGGCGGCCGCGGCCCGCCAGCAGCGGGTGGAGTCGGTCGAGCCGGGCGAGAAGGTGCTGCACTCGGTGTTCGGCCTCGGCACGGTCGTCGCCGTCTCCGGCACGGGGGAGGGCATCCGCGCCGATGTGGACTTCGGCTCCTCGGGCCTGAAGCGGCTCGCGCTGCGGCATGCGCCGCTGGAGAAGATCTGAGGGCACAACCACGACGCAAAGCGGCCCCCGGCATCGTGCCGGGGGCCGCTTCGTGGCTGGTCAGGTCAGAGCTGGACGCCCTTGGACAGCATCCACGCGTACGGGTCGGAGCTGCTGTAGACATCGCCGGGACGGACACCGGCCTTGTAGTACTCGAAGTGCAGGTGCGGGCCGAAGGTGCGGCCGGTCATGCCCACGGCGCCGATCTGCTGGCCGGCCTTGACGGTCTGGCCGGCGCTGACGCTGGTGGTGGACATGTGCGCATACAGCGTGGAGCTGCCGTCGGAGGCGCGGATGATCACGTGGTTGCCGGCCCAGCCGCCACCGGTGGCGGGCATCACCACGCCGTCCACCGCGGCCCGGATCGGCGTACCGATCGGCGCGGGCAGGTCCTGACCGGTGTGGTACCGCGACCACGAGCCGACCGCACCCCAGCGGGCGCCGAGCCGGTAGCTGCCCTTGGCGATCGGAGTGGTGCCGCCGCCACCGCTGACATCGCCGCTGACGGTCGTGTCGACGGGCGGGGCGGCCTGGTCAGCCGGCGGCAGGGTGCCGCCCTGGCGTGCGGCCTCCTCGGCCTTCTTCTTGGCCTCCTGGGCGCGCTTCTCCTCGCGGCGGGCGGCCTCGACCTCGGCCTCCATGGCGTCGTCGCGGGCGGAAGCGACGGCCTTGCGGGACTCGGAATTGGCCTCCTCGCTGGCGTCGGTCAGCGACGCGACGCGCTTGGCGGCGACCCGGTCCTCGACGGCCGCGTCCAGCTCGGCGCGGACGGTGTCGCGGCTCGCGCGGCCCTCACCGTCGCGGGAGAACGCCTCCAGGGTGCCGCCCTTGCGGTCGGCCTGTTCGGCACGCTCCGCGGCGCCCTTGGCGGCCTGGATGTCGGTATTGATCTGGTCGTTGCGGGGGGCGGGTTCGGCGCGGGTCGCATCCGGCTGGGCGGCCGCCGACACCGCGGACGTGCGGTTGGTCGCGCCATTGGCTTGAGCGGTAGCGGTCAGCGCGACCGAGCCGGCCACCGCGAGACCGAGCGCCGAGACCGCCAACGCGGCGATGCCCTGGGTGACGGTGGTGCGAACCGCCGAGGGGTCGCTCGAGGAACGGGTCCGGTCCTTGGTCCGGCCTGCCGCGCGCTTCGTCACTTAAACTCCCTCTTTGGCCGGCGACCTTCACCGGACCAACGTCGACTTTCGAGACCCCGCGTCGACGTCCAACCACGAACATAACGACCGGCCATCCCGAGATCAATCAGAACGTGGAAAAAACCTTAGCAATTCTCAGAATGGGCTGCCAAGTCCGGGGGGTGACGAACGGGGCGATGGGTGCGCCGGGCGCGCGGATGGCCGGCCGGCGAACCGCGGAAAACCCCGCCACGACGGGATCTCCGGCAGATCTTGGGAGCGGCCGAGGCGCGATGTGGTGTCGCTCACAGTTCTGTCAGGTACGCCGATCCGCGTGTCGTGCGACCGTCCGCCGGGTCCGGCGTACCGCCGGAACGACGCCTTCGCACGACCCCTCGCCTCAGCCCTCGTTCAGGAAGCGCCCGGGCCGCTCGTGGGGGCCGAGGGCCCGCGATTCGCCGCTGGGATCACGGGATAGGGTCACGGTGGCAGGGCGAGCGCCCGGGCTCACCGAGACGAAGGATTGGAGCGCTAGTGGATCTCTACGAATACCAGGCGCGCGACATGTTCGAGAAGCATGGCGTGCCGGTGCTCAGGGGGCAGACGGCGACCACCCCGCAGGAGGCGCGGGCGGCTGCGGAGCAGTTGGGCACCCCCGTGGTGGTCGTGAAGGCCCAGGTCAAGACGGGCGGTCGCGGCAAGGCAGGCGGCGTGAAGATCGCCAAGAGCCCCGAAGAGGCCGAGCAGCGCGCCGGCGAGATCCTCGGCATGGACATCAAGGGCCACGAGGTGCGCACGGTGATGATCGCCGAGGGCGCCGACATCGCCGAGGAGTACTACTTCTCGATCTTGCTCGACCGCGCCAACCGCGCCTACCTGGCGATGTGTTCCAAGGAGGGCGGCGTCGAGATCGAGCAGCTCGCCGAGGAGCGCCCCGAGGCGCTGGCCCGGATCGAGATCGACCCGCTGGTCGGGATCGATCAGGCCAAGGGCGCCGAGATCGCGCAGGCCGCGGGCTTCGATGCCGCGGACGTCGACAAGCTGGCCGATGTGTTCGCCAAGCTCTATGAGGTCTATGTCGCCGAGGACGCCAGCCTGGTCGAGGTGAACCCGCTGGTGAAGACCGGTGCGGGGGAGATCATCGCGCTGGACGGCAAGGTCACCCTGGACGACAACGCCGAGTTCCGCCACGAAGACCACAAGGAGCTCGCCGACATCGCCGCCACCGATCCGCTGGAGGTGAAGGCGTCCGAGCTGGGCCTGAACTACGTCAAGCTCGACGGCAGCGTCGGGATCATCGGCAACGGCGCGGGCCTGGTGATGAGCACCCTCGACGTCGTGGCGTATGCGGGTGAGGAGTTCGCGGGCCAGCCCAAGCCGGCCAACTTCCTCGACATCGGCGGCGGCGCCAATGCCCAGGTGATGGCGAACGGGCTCGACGTGATCCTCGGCGACCAGGCCGTGCGCAGCGTCTTCGTCAACGTGTTCGGCGGGATCACCGCCTGCGACGAGGTCGCCAAGGGCATCGTGCAGGCGTTCGGCCTGCTCACCGAGCGCGGTGCGGACATCAAGCCACTGGTGGTACGCCTGGACGGCAACGCCGCCGAGGAGGGCCGCCGCATCCTGACCGAGGCCAACCTGCCGCAGCTCGAGCAGGTCGACACCATGGACGGCGCGGCCAAGCGGGCCGCCGAGCTGGCCGCCAACTGAGGAGCTGGAGAGATGGCTGTATTCCTGAACACCGATTCCAAGATCATCGTCCAGGGCATGACCGGCTCGGAGGGGATGAAGCACACCCAGCGCATGCTGCGCTCGGGGAGCAACGTGGTCGGCGGGGTCAACCCGCGCAAGGCCGGCACCGAAGTCGAGTTCGAGGGCGGGGTGAAGGTGCCCGTCTTCGGCTCCGTCGCCGAGGCGATGCAGGCCACCGATGCGAACGTGTCGGTGATCTTCGTCCCGGCCGCGTTCACCAAGAGCGCGGTCGAGGAGGCGGTCGATGCGGGCATGCCGCTGATCGTCTGCATCACCGAAGGTGTGCCCGTGAAGGACTCCGCCGAGTTCTGGACCAAGGTCAAGAACTCGGACTCGCGCCTGATCGGACCGAACTGTCCCGGCCTGATCTCGCCCGAGCAGTCCAATGCCGGGATCATTCCCGCCGACATCGCGCCGAAGGCCGGCCGGATCGGACTGGTGTCGAAGTCGGGCACGCTGACTTACCAGATGATGTACGAGCTGCGGGACTTCGGCTTCTCCACCGCGGTCGGCATCGGCGGTGACCCGATCATCGGCACGACGCACATCGACTGCCTGCAGGCCTTCCAGGACGACCCCGAGACCGATGCGATCGTGATGATCGGCGAGATCGGCGGCGATGCGGAGGAGCGTGCGGCCGAGTACATCAAGGCCAACGTGACCAAGCCGGTCGTCGGTTATGTCGCAGGCTTCACCGCACCGGAGGGCAAGACGATGGGCCACGCGGGCGCCATCGTGTCCGGCTCGGCCGGCACGGCCGCGGCGAAGAAGGAGGCCCTCGAGGCCGCCGGCGTGAAGGTCGGCAAGACGCCGAGCGAGACCGCCGCCTTGATGCGCGAGATCATGGAGCAGGTGGGCGCGTAGGCCTGATCCGCAGGCGCGACGAGTCGGCGGGCCCCGGGAGACTTCCCGGGGCCCGCCTTCTGCGCTGTGCTGGCCGGGCCGTCAGGTGCTGTGTGCGCCGGGCTCATCACCCTCGGCGCCCGCACCGTTGCGGCTCTCGCGGCGCGGGCCGCTGGCCCGCACCGCGCAGGACGCGGATCGGCTGTCGGGCAACCCTGCGCGAGCGTCGGATCGGTGCGCCCCGCGGCGCGCGATCATCCCGCGCGCCTCCGTGCGGCGCTCAGGCCTGGACGGCGCGCTCCGCGGCGCGGGCGACCACCGCGCGCCACTGGTTGTCGGTGAAGTCGAACTTGGCGGTGGTGTTGGCCTGGACGAAGATCACCTGCTTGCCGACCGACAGCACGCCGAGGCGGAACCGGGACTCGGTGCTCGCGTTCTGCTTCTCCACGGCGGTGAACGCCGCACCCTGCGCGGTCTCCTTGCCCAGCTCCACCTTGATGTCGCCGCCGACCTTGTTGGCCTTCGCCGTCAGCTTGTCGTCGGCGCAGCCGGTGATCCCGTCGATCAACTGCTTGCGCAGGGCGTCGGCGGCCTTGTCGTCCTTCGTGGTGATCACGACCTGGTCCAGGCCGAAGTTCTCCGGCGCCGAACTGTCGTTCGTCAGCAGCATCGTCGACTGTTGGCGCTGGGCGTCGCGGCCCCCCGCGCTGGCCAGATCCTGGCTGACGCACGTGCTGGTGGCCAGGCTGACCCGATCGGCCACCGCCGCCTCGCCCCAGGCGCCGATGCCCTTGGAGATCCGCGGCACGTCCGAACCGAGCAGCAGGCCGGTCGGCTTCGCCGGCTTCGCCGGTGGGCCGTCGGTGACCTCGATCTTGCCCGAGGCGCACAGGCCGCCGGCGACCGAGCACTGGCGGTTCACGGCGGACGCAAGCGCCTGCACCGTCGGCTCCATCTCGACCTGGTTCTTGATCCGGGTGACGTCCAGCACCTGCACCACGCGGCCGGTGCGGGCGATCACCACATTGTGGGTCTCGTTCTCCTCACCCTGGTAGGTCGCCTTCACCGCGGCGGCCTCGTCGCCGACGCCCTTGATCGTCGAACCGCCGGTGATCACGAAGGTGCCACCGCGCGTACAGCCGGCGAGCGCGTCTGCGTAGTTCGCGTACACCTTCTCGGCCTGCGCCGCATCGGGATAGGCATCGGTCAGGTGCACCGCCGCGGTGCCGTCATCGCCGCTGGCCTGCAACTGGCGCCACCAGCTCAACTCCGGTACGGGAAGATTCGGGTCCGTTCCGACACAGACCGGAACCGGGGTGTCGCTCGGGCGGCCCTGCACGGTCCGGGTGGCCTGCCAGCTTCGCGCGTCGTCGATCTTGGAGGCCTCGGAGTCGTTGATCAGCGACTGCTCGCTGAGCACGGGGGCCGCGCTGGGCTCGGTCGGTCCGACCGGCTGTCCGGCCACGGTCTGCCGGTCCGGCCCGAAGGCCGCATAGGCGACCAGGGTCAGCGCGGTGAGCAGGGCGGCGGCCGCGGCCACGCCCAGGGCGAGCATTCGCCGGCGGGCCGAGGTCTCGGGGCTCGCCGGCGCCCAGCCGGCGCTGCGGGAGCGGCGAGGTGGCCGGGCCGCTCCGTCGTCGGAGCCGGAATCCGCGTTGGCCGGAGTGCTCTCGGAGCTGGCGGCCGCGGCGGCCGGGATGACCGTCGCGGCGGTGCCGGCAGCGGCAGCCGCCGCCGAACCCGGCCGGGCCCACGGGCTGCCCGCCGGCGGTGGCGCCGCCGCACCCTCGTCGGTGGCCTTGGGGGCCTCGGGGGTGTCCTCCGGGCGGGCCAGCGGCAGGTTGATCTTGGGCTGGATCCGGGTGTCCTCGTCCTCGCCCGTGCCGGGCGCATCGGCCCGGGTGGCTCCGGCCACGTCGGCGGGCACGCTGGGCAGCAGCACGGTGTCGGCGTCGCGGGAGGCCGCGGTCGCGGTGCTCGGCGTCGCCGCGGCGCGGTGCACCCGCACCGACCGCGCGGGCCGCTGCTCGCCCTGGACGAGCGGGGCCGGGGTCAGCCCGCGCCGGGCCTGGATCACCGGCTGGTCGGCCGCGGTCGCGTCGGTCGCGTTGTCGGCGAGCGCGCGGCGCCCGGGCGTCGCCTCCGGGTGAGGGGTCGCCGGCGTGGGGTCGGTCGCCGAGTCGTCGGCGGCCGCCCGGCGCGGTCGATTCTCGTGCCCTTCGGTCACGTGCGGGTCCTTCCATCTGGGCATGGGACCTACCAACTTTAGCTTGGTCAGCGAGTCCCCGCGATTTCCGACGGGCCGTGCGCGAGCATGGACCGCGTCATGACTTCCCCCATCTCGCGAACGCATTCCCGGGCGTTCAGGTTCCGGATCCGCAGCGATGACGCCCCCGAACCCGAATCCGGTCCGCAACTGCCGTGGTGGGCGGTCGCGGTCGGCGGGGCACTCGCCGCCGCCGCGATCGGCTGGCTGGTGGTGAGCGGAATCACAGTTCTCGGCTGGCTCAGCGCCGGCGCGGGAGACCTCGGCGACGCGATCGCGCTGGGCACCCAGTTCTGGCTGTCCGGCAACCTCGGGTACGCCGGGATCGGTGGCGAGACCTGGACGATGACGCCGCTGGCGATCACCATCGGGGCCGGCGTGCTGATCGCCCGGTTCGCCGCTGCGGCCGCGAACCGCCGGGCGATGACCGGCCGCCACTACCTGGCCGTCAGCCTGCTCACCGGAACGGCCTACGGCGTCGTGGTCGGCGGCGTCGCCCTCGCCGCGCGCGGGGGCGGGGTGGCGGCCGGCACGGCCTGGCTCGGGGCGTGGGCGCTCGGCGTGGTCGCGGCCGCCCTCGGCGCCCTGTCGGCCCTACCGGGCGCATCGCCCGGCCGCTGGCCCGGCTGGACCAGAGCACTGCCGCGCGCCGCCGCAGCCGCCGCGCTGGTGCCGGCGCTGGCCGGGGCGACGCTGCTGGTGATCGCCTTCGCGACCCGGCTGGACCGGGTGGCCGCGCTGGCCGAGGGCATCGGCGGTGGCCCGGGCGCGTCCGTGGTGCTGTTCGCCGCGCAGTTGGCGTACCTGCCGAATCTCGTGGTCTGGGCCGGTGCCTACGCGCTGGGAGCGGGCTTCGGGCTGGGCGAGGGCTCGATCGTCGCGCCGTCGGGGGTCCAACTCGGCCTGCTGCCCGGGCTTCCGGTGTTCGGCGCGGTGCCGGACGAAGGCGTCGGGCCCCTGCCCCCGGCGGCCTGGCTCGCGGTGGGTGTCGCCGCGGGTGCGATGGCCGCCGTCGTCGTGCTGCGCCACCGGCCGCTGGCTCCGGTCGGTGAGGCGGCCGGGGTATCGGCGATCGCCGCCGCAGCCGCCGGCCTGGGGTGGCTGGTGGCCGGGTGGCTGTCGGCCGGCGATCTCGGCACCGGCCGGCTGGTCGGGCTGGGGCCCCGGCCGATCGAGTTGCTGGCCTTCGGGCCGGGGGTGATGGTGCTTGCCGCGGCCCTCGGCGGCGCCGCGTGGGCGCTGCTCCGGCCGCGCCTGGCCGCTCGCCGGAACGGCTAGGCTGCGCGGGTGGCGTATCGCGTTGTCGTCCTGGTCTCGGGATCGGGGACCCTGCTGCAGAGCCTGATCGACGCCACCGGCACCGCCCACCCCGCGGTCGAGGAGACTCCCGCCGAGCTGCCCGGAGTGGAGATCGTCGGCGTGATCAGCGATCGTGCCGACGCCGCCGCGCTGACCCGCGCCGCCGACGCGGGCGTACCCACCGAGGTCGTCGCCCTCGCTTCCGCCGCCGACCGCGATGTCTGGAATCTCCGGCTGCGCGACGCGGTCGCGCGGCACGATCCGGACCTGGTGATCAGCGCGGGATTCATGCGCATCGTCGGGCCGCCCTTCCTGGAACGCTACGCCGGGTCCATGATCAATACGCACCCGTCGTTGCTGCCGGCCTTTCCCGGCCGGCACGCGGTACGCGATGCGCTGGCCCACGGCGTCCGGGTGAGCGGCGCCACCATCTTCATGGTCGACGAGGGCGTCGACACCGGGCGGATCATCGCCCAGCATCCGGTTTTCATACATCCGAGCGATGACTCCGAGACGCTGCACGAGCGGATCAAGGTCGTCGAGCGGCAACTCCTGATCGACACCGTTCGGCACTTCGCCGAGGAGGGACGCCATGTCCGCGACTGACCAGTCCGCCGAGCCCGACCAGCTTGATCAACAGCGCCAGCCGATCCGGCGGGCCCTGGTGTCGGTCTACGACAAGACCGGCCTCGCGGAGCTGGGCCGGGCGCTGGCCGATGCCGGGGTCGAGGTGGTCTCCACCGGCTCCACCGCCCGGGCGCTGGCCGATGCCGGGGTCGCGGTGACGCCGGTCGAGCAGGTGACCGGATTCCCCGAGGTGCTCGACGGCCGGGTGAAGACCCTGCATCCGGCGGTGCACGCGGGCATCCTCGCCGACCGACGCCTGGCCGCACATCGCGATCAGCTCGACGAGCTGGGTATCGCGCCATTCGACCTGGTGGTCAGCAATCTGTATCCCTTCGCCGACACCGTCGCCTCCGGCGCCGCACCCGAGGAGGTGATCGAGCAGATCGACATCGGCGGGCCGGCGATGGTCCGCGCCTCGGCCAAGAACCACGCCTCGGTCGCGATCGTCACCGCGCCCGCGCAGTACCCGGCACTGGTCGAGGCGATCGCCGCGGGCGGCTTCACCCTGGCGCAGCGACGCGAGCTGGCGGCCCGTGCGTACCGGCACACCGCGGCCTACGATGTCGCCGTCGCGAGCTGGCTGGGCGATCAGATCGCCCCCAGCGACACCGACGACACCGCAAGCTTCCCCGAATGGTTCGGCGCCACCTGGACGCGCGCCGAGGTGCTGCGCTACGGGGAGAACTCCCACCAGGGGGCCGCGCTCTACCGTGGCGCCGAGCCCGGGCTGGCATCGGCCGAACAGCTCGGCGGCAAGGCGATGTCCTACAACAACTGGGTCGACACCGATGCCGCGCGGCGCGCCGCCGACGACTTCGCCGAGCCGGCCGTCGCGATCATCAAGCACGCCAACCCGTGCGGCATCGCGGTCGCCGACGACATCGCCGCGGCCCACCGAGCCGCCAATGCGACCGACCCGATGTCGGCCTACGGCGGCGTGATCGCCGCCAACCGCCCGGTCACCGAGGAGATGGCCAGACAGGTTGCCGAGGTGTTCACCGAGGTGATCGTGGCGCCGGACTACGAGCCCGCCGCGTTGGAGGTACTGGCCGCCAGGAAGAACCTGCGGATCCTGCGCCGGGCCGCGGGCGAGCGCGAGGCGCCGACCGAACTGCGCCAGATCAGCGGCGGCCTGCTGCTGCAGACGGTCGATCGCTTCACCGCGCCCGGCGACGACCCCGCTAACTGGCGCCTCGTGGCCGGCCAGGCGGCCGATGCCGACACCCTGGCCGATCTGACGTTCGCCTGGCGTGCGGTCCGCGCGGTCAAGTCCAATGCCATCCTGCTGGCCCGCGACCGGGCCGCGGTCGGGGTCGGAATGGGCCAGGTGAACAGGGTCGATTCCTGCCGGTTGGCGGTACGCCGCGCCGGGGATCGGGCCCCGGGATCGGTGGCGGCCTCCGACGCCTACTTCCCGTTCGCCGACGGCGCCCAGTTGTTGATCGACGGCGGGGTGCGGGCAATCGTCCAGCCGGGCGGGTCGATCCGCGACGACGAGGTGATCGCGGCGGCGCAGGCGGCCGGGGTCACGATGTACCTCACCGGCGCCCGGCACTTCTTCCACTGACCGTCGTGGCGAGACCTCGCGGTTCCGACACCTGGGCGATCATGGTGGTGCTCGCCGGGATCGCTGCCGGGCTGGTGATCATCGCCGTCGGGCCGTGGCGGCTGGGGGTGGCCGTGGTCGGCGCGGCGACGATCCTCGCCGGCGTGCTGCGCCTGGTGCTTCCGGTGGCGTGGGCAGGGCCGCTGCGGGTGCGTTCCCGGGCGGCCGACACCACGGTGCTGCTCCTCGCCGGCGCGCTGATCATCGTCCTCTCGGTGATCATCCCGATGCCGGGCTGATCACCGAGAGTCCGATCCTCAGATCAGGCCGAGCTGCTTGACCGCCTCGGCCTCCTCGCGGAGCTCGGCGACACTGGCGTTGATCCGAGCCCGGGAGAACTCGTTGATCTCCAGGCCTTCCACGATGCTCGCCTCGCCGCCGGCCTCGGTGACGGGGAAGGAGGAGATCACGCCGGGCTCGATGCCGTACGCGCCGGTGGTCGGGATCGCCGCGGACGTCCAGTTCCCCGCCGGGGTGCCGAGCAGCCAGTCGCGGGCATGTTCCAGGGTGGCGTTGGCCGCAGATGCGGCCGAGGAGGCGCCGCGCGCCTCGATGATCGCCGCGCCGCGCTTCTGCACCGTGGGCAGGAAGTAGGACTCGACCCACTCCAGGTCCTTGCCGATCGCGTCGAACGCGGGCTCACCGTTCACCTTCGCGTTGAAGATGTCCGGGTACTGGGTGGCGGAGTGGTTGCCCCAGATGGTCATGTTCGTCACGGCGCTGACGGGTACGCCGGCCTTGTTCGCGACCTGCGCGATGGCCCGGTTGTGGTCCAGCCGGGTCAGCGCGTTGAACCGCTCGGCGGGGATGTCGGGCGCATTGCGCTGCGCGATCAGCGCGTTCGTGTTGGCCGGGTTGCCGGTGACCAGCACCCGGATGTCATCGGCGGCGTGGTCGTTCAGCGCCTTGCCCTGCGCGGTGAAGATGGCGCCGTTGGCCTCCAGCAGGTCGCCGCGCTCCATCCCCTTGGTCCGCGGGCGGGCGCCGACGAGGAGGGCGAGATTCGCGCCGTCGAAGATGGTATTGGGATCGTCGCCGATGTCGATCGACTCCACCAGATCGAAGGCGCAGTCGTCGAGCTCCATCACGACACCCTCCAGGGCCTGCAGGGCGGGGGTGATCTCCAGCAGCTTCAGCCGGACCGGCTGGTCGGCGCCGAGCATGTCGCCCGCGGCGATCCGGAACAACAGGCTGTAACAGATCGCGCCGGCAGCTCCGGTGACGGCGACGGTGACGGGCGGCTTGCTCACTGGCTCTCCTGGCTGGTGGGATGGGTCCTGGTGCCGGTCGATTCCGACGCCACGACGCTAGCACCCGCCCACGGAGCCGGTCAGGCCTGATCGCGCGGGCGGCGCTCCACGTAGGTCTCGGTGACCGACGAGCGGCGGCGCATCGCGGTCATGATCAGGCCGAGGATGATCGACAAGATGCCGGCGCCCAGCAGGATGTAGCCGAGCGTGTCGTCGTCCATCCCCGGGATGTTTCCGTCCCAGGCGAACGCGAGGATCAGTCCGGCGACGAGGAGTACGATGCCGATTCCGATGAGTCCCATGCCGCCATCCCTTCCGCTTGACGCTCGGCCGCCCTCGCGGCCGGTCGATTCGTCACCTTGTCAGGTGCCGGTCGCGCTGGCAAGGTCTCGCCCGCCGGCCCGCCGATGAGTCGCTCGGGCATCGACGCCGAGGCGGCCCTGGTTCGCCTGCGGCCGCGGTTGCGCGAGCTGGCGGACGGGCGTACCCGCCTGATCGGCATCGACGGTTTCGGCGCGACGGGCAAGACCACCTTCGCCGACCGACTCGCGGCGCAATTGCCCGGCGCGGTCGTGGTGCACATCGACGACTTCGCCCATCCGGACCTGCCGGCCTGGGACCGTGCGCGCTTCCTGGCCGAGGTGATCGAGCCGCTGCGGGCGGGCCGGACCGCGCGCTACCGCGTCGGTGCGTGGAACGTCGGAGATCTCACCGGGGCACCTCGGCGCACGATCCCGCCGGGCGTACCGGTCGTCGTGGAAGGTGTCTCCTCGACCGATCAGCGGCTGGGGATCGACTGGGACCTGCGGATCTGGCTGGACGCCGACCGGGAGGTACGCCTGGCGCGGGCCCGCGAGCGGGACGGCGAGGCGATGCTCGACACCTGGCTGGAGCGCTGGATGCCGTCGGAGGAGGCGTACGCGAAGGCCCAGCGCCCGCGGGACCGGGCGGACATGGTGGTACGCACCTGAGCGGGCCGTCCGTGTAGCGTGGCGTCGGCACAACGCGCAGAATCGGAAGGTCACTTCATGGAGAAGATCAAGGTCGCTGGCACCGTCGTCGAGCTCGACGGCGACGAGATGACCCGGATCATCTGGCAGTTCATCAAGGACAAGCTGATCCACCCCTATCTCGACATCAACCTCGACTACTACGACCTGGGCATCGAGAACCGCGATGCGACCGACGACCAGGTGACCGTCGATGCGGCGAACGCGATCAAGAAGCACGGGGTCGGCGTGAAGTGCGCCACCATCACCCCCGACGAGGCTCGGGTCGAGGAGTTCGGCCTGAAGCAGATGTGGAAGAGCCCGAACGGCACCATCCGCAACATCCTCGGTGGCGTGATCTTTCGCGAGCCGATCATCATCTCCAACGTCCCGCGGCTGGTGCCGGGCTGGACCAAGCCGATCATCATCGGTCGTCATGCCCACGGTGACCAGTACAAGGCGCAGAACTTCAAGGTGCCCGGCAAGGGCAAGGTGATGATCACCTGGCAGCCCGAGGACGGCTCCGGCGAGCCGGTGGAGCTCGAGGTCGTGGACATGCCCGAGGACGGCGGCGTCGCGATGGGCATGTTCAACACGAATGCCTCGATCGAGGACTTCGCGCGGGCTTCGCTCAACTACGGCCTGCAGCGCAACTACCCGGTCTATCTGTCCACCAAGAACACGATCCTGAAGGCCTACGACGGGCAGTTCAAGGACATCTTCCAGCGGATCTACGACGAGGAGTTCAAGGCCGAGTTCGAGGCGCGCGGGCTGACCTATGAGCACCGCCTGATCGACGACATGGTCGCCTCGGCGCTGAAGTGGGAGGGCGGCTACGTCTGGGCCTGCAAGAACTACGACGGTGATGTGCAGTCCGACACCGTCGCCCAGGGTTTCGGCTCGCTCGGCCTGATGACCTCGGTGCTGATGACCCCGGACGGTCAGACGGTCGAGGCCGAGGCCGCCCACGGCACGGTCACCCGGCACTTCCGCCAACACCAGCAGGGCAAGCCCACCTCGACCAATCCGATCGCCTCGATCTATGCCTGGACCCGCGGCCTGATGCATCGCGGCAAGCTGGACGACAATCCCGAGCTGATCGAGTTCGCCCAGACGCTGGAGGATGTCGTCGTCAAGACCGTCGAGAGCGGCAAGATGACCAAGGATCTCGCGCTGCTGGTCGGGCCGGATCAGGAGTACCAGACCACCGAGGAGTTCCTCGCCACCCTGGACGAGAATCTGTCCCAGCGACTGAACGCCTGAGGCGACCGGCCGGGCGTTCTCCCATTCGTTGGGGGGTACGCCCGGCCGTGGTCACTTCTTGATCTCGACCCGCCCGGCAACCTGGTCGGTCTCGTCCAGGAACTCCAGCGTGCCGTCGGCGCGGGGCGCATCGAAGACGACCTTCCCGGTCACGTCCTTGCCCTTCTCCAGGGTCCCGGTGCCGAGGATCGGGCCGTAGCCGTCGCGGCCACCGGTGAAGGTGAGGCTCTTGTCGCCCGCGCGAAAGCGGAGCGCTGCCGGGTTGTGGTAGCAGGTGCCGTCTGCGCAGTTGATCTTGACCTCGACCACCAGGTAGTTGTCCTTGGGCGGTACGGATCCCGATTTGGCGCCCTGGCGGTGCCAGGCGTACCCGACGATCTCGAGCGTTCCCTTGCCGGTCTGGGTGACGAACTCGGTGCTGCCGCCGCGGGTCGGCTCGATGGTCTCGGGGGTGAAGGCCGGGGTCGGGGTCGAGTCGGGCAGCGGCGGGGCGGATCCGGTGGGCGGGGCCAGGGTAGGGGAGGCGCTCTCGACGGTGGTGCCGCCGCAGGCGGTGAGACCGCACAGTCCGAGGATGATCATGGCGATGGCGGGTGCGCGCCGCACCCCGCGGCACGACAGGAACCCGGCGAGCTGCATGGGGCCGATGATGCCACGGTTGTCCGGCGTGACCGGTGATGCCGTTCGGGCGGTTCGGGCTCAGATCCAGCCGCGGGCGGCCGCCTTGGCGCCGGCCTCGAAACGGCTGTGCGCCTCCAGCCGCTCGGTCAGCTCGGCGACGATGCGCCGGATGGTGCGCACGGAGACCTGCAGCCGTCGCGCGGCCGACTCGTCGGTGTGTCCCTCGGCGAGAAGCCGCATCAACTGGGCCTCCTGGGGAGTCAGCCCGTGCACATCGCGGGGGGCGCTGTCGCCCAGTTGCACCGCCTGGGCCCATTGGGACTCGAAGAGCCGGACCAGGGCAAGGATCATCCCGGGGCTGCGGATCTCCAGAGCGCCGAGCCGGGCGTTCTCGGGATCGATCGGCAGCAGCGCGACCGACGCGTCGACGACGACCATCTGCAGCGGGACCACCGGGACCGTGCGCAGTTCGCCGCCGTTCTCGGTGAGCCAACGCGCGTACTCCAGCGTCTCGGGGTCGTTGCGCAGGCTGTCGGGATAGATGCAGCGCAGCACCACTCCCTTGCCGAGCGCGAGGGCGTTCAGAGGGCGGCTGGCATCCATCGTGTCGTGGGAGACGGTGCGCTGCGGGGTGAACGACAGGCAACTGTGGATCGCGCCCTCGCTGAGCTCGGTCAACCGCTCCCGGACGGCATCCAGGGAGGTGAGCTCCACGACCGCCTCGTGGGTACGCAGTTCCGAGTACTCGCGGCTCATCTCGACCAGGTGGGTACGCGCGCGGTCCATCGTGCTCCGGCGGGCGCGCAACTCCTCCTCGGCGCCCCCGATCAGTCGGGCGTAGCCGAGCTGCGGGGGAACGGCATGCAGGCCGTTCTCGTCGTCGGTGACCAGTCCGAGAGCCACCAGCCGGCCAACGGACCGGTCCACCGTGGAATCGGAAAGGCCACCGCGGGCACCGATGACCGCGGCTGCGGCACCGGGAGTCTTGAGCAACTCCCGGTACACCAGCCGGTCATCCTCGCTCAGGTCGATCAAGAGGTCCATCCTAGGCAGGTAGCTGTCATGCAGCATCTTGCCAGCCCTCGAAGGGTGACAGCGCGGTGATCAGAACGGCATCGTAGGGCGTAAGCGGCACCCGGGGCCCGGAAAGGCCCGGAAGCACGCAGTACTGTATCCGAGCGACAGGAGCCCCCCAATGTCCGGTGTCCCGGGCCGCGCCCCCCGTATTGTCATCGCCATTGCTTCGCTGGCCGCCGCCGCTGGCATTGGCCTCGGCACGATCGGCAGCCTCGGCGTCGACAGCGCCAAGGGTGGATTCCAGTGGTCGGTCCAGCCGACGCAGACCACGACCAATGCCGGCCCCGCTGCCGGTGGATTCCAGTGGTGAACTGAGCTTTCCTACTCCCATCGCGAGCAGCCCGACCCCGTCCGGGGTCGGGCTGCTCGTCTGTCCGGCCGAGTGTGCGCGGTCAGGGGACGGCCCACAGGGTCAGGTCGGCGGCCGGCCGCCCCGGCCGGGGACCGGCCTCGCGCAGCACTCCGACGCGCCGCCAACCCGCCCGCTCGGCGACCCGGTGACCGGCGGGGTCAGCGGTGTCCACCAGCAGATGGATCGATGTCGTCCACTCGGCGAGGGCGTAGGTCGTGAGGATGCGCAGCGCTTCGGTGGCGACCCCGCGACCGCGCGCGTCCGGATGCACGAAACCGTCGACCGAGAGGCGGCGCGCGGGCTGGTCGAGGTGGTGCAGCGCGACCCAACCGAGACAGGCGTCGGTGCGGGGATCGGCGAGGGCGAAGCGCGCTGCCGACCGGCGGGCCCGCTCCTCGCGCGCCCGCTCCAGCAGGGCGGCGCCGGCTGCGGGTGAGTCCCCGATCCGCCGGGCGTCGGTCTCGCGCGGCTCGCGCAGCACCACGCGCTCGCCGCGCAGGTCCGGCAGGCTGAGCCAGCGCGGCGCGGGCGTGGTCAGGTCGGCCGGGGTGATCGAGGCGATCCAGCCGTCGACATCGCCCGTGCGCAGATGGACGCGATGCCGGCCGATGCCCTCGTGGCGGAAGCCGGCCGCCTCCGCGGCTCGGCGCGAGCCCCAGTTGCCGACCGCGGCGTACCAGCGGATCACATGGAGCCCCTGGGTCGCGAAGGCCCACGGCACGAGCAGCCCGAGCGCCGCCCGCATGACCCCGCGACCGCGCATCGCCGGGTGGGTCACGAAGCCGACCTCGCCGCGGCCCGGTTCGGTGAACCGCAGGTCGAGCTGCCCGGCGTACCTCGGTCGCCCGTCGATCGGAACCTCGACCGCGAACCCGGCCTGGCTGCCGTCGCGCCAGCCCTTGGCCTGGATCTGCTCCAGGAATGCGCGCGCCTCGGCCATCCCGTAGGGCTGCGGGACCGTCGTCCAGCGCGCCGTGTCGGGGTCGTTGGACTGTTCGATCACCGCGGGCAGGTCGTCCTCGGTCAGCGCGCGCAGCCTGAGGCCGGTTGCGGTGTCGATCAGCTCGGGTACGTCCGCGGGGAACGCGACGCCCGGTCGTCGGCCATCCATGGGCGCATGGAAGCCGCTCGGGGGCTCGTCACGCAAGACCATTTTGCGCCCGACCAACCGGTTCGACGCCGATCGCGCGGCGATGGAAGGATGGCGGCCATGTCGGAGTCTCGTCCCCGTGTTCTGTCGCTGTTCCAGCCGACCGCCGATTCGTTCCATCTCGGCAATTTCCTCGG
The DNA here is from genome assembly GCF_054073625.1 of Naumannella huperziae. Taxonomy (NCBI): domain Bacteria; kingdom Bacillati; phylum Actinomycetota; class Actinomycetes; order Propionibacteriales; family Propionibacteriaceae; genus Naumannella; species Naumannella huperziae. Next base: position 1,383,097 of record NZ_JBSXPH010000001.1, read on the forward strand.
GGCGCTTCGGCAGTGGGTGCCGATGCAGGACGAGTTCGACGCCTATTTCGGCATGGCCGACCTGCACTCGCTGAACGAGCAGCCCGATCCCGAGGTGCTGCGCGAGCGCACCCTGCGCAGCGCCGCGCAGATGATCGCCGGCGGGATCGACCCGAGCCGGGCGACGCTGTTCCTGCAGTCCGAGGTGCCCGAGCATGCCCAGTTGATGTGGGTGTTGTCGTGTTACACCGGTTTCGGCCAGGCGTCGCGGATGACCCAGTTCAAGGACAAGTCGGCCCGGCGCGGATCGGACGCGACCAATGTCGGGCTGTTCACCTACCCGATCCTGATGGCGGCCGACATCCTGCTCTACCAGGCAGATCGCGTGCCGGTGGGGGAGGACCAGCGCCAACACCTCGAACTGACCCGTGATCTTGCGGTGCGGTTCAACGGCCGGTTCGGGCAGACCTTCGTGGTGCCCGAACCGCACATCGTGAAGGCGACGGGCAAGATCCTCGATCTGGCCGACCCGACGATCAAGATGAGCAAGTCCGCATCCTCGCCGACCGGGATCATCGAGCTGATGGACGAACCCCGGGTGAGCGTGAAGAAGGTCCGATCGGCCGTCACCGATTCCGGGCGCGAGATCGCCTTCGACCCCGAGGGCAAGCCCGGGGTGTCGAACCTGTTGACCATCTTGTCCGCGCTGGACGGTCGGGATGTCGACGCGCTGGTCGCCGACTTCGACGGGAGGGGCTACGGCGACCTGAAGGGCGCGGTGGCCGATGCCGTCGAGGCCCTCGTGACCCCGTTCCGGGCGCGCGCCCTGGAGCTGCTGGAGGACCGGGCAGAGTTGCAGCGGATCCTCGATGCCGGCGCCGAACGGGCGCGGGAGGTGGCCGCGCGTACCCTCGCGGACGTGTACGCCAAGGTGGGCCTGCGCGGCTGAGGATCGGCCTGTCGCCTCCGCACCGCCGATCCGACGGCGGTAGGCTGCTGCGGTGGCGCTAGTGCCGGGACTGACCGCGGGTCCGCGAGACGACGGGGCCGACCTGTTGACCTCGCCGCGCGTGGGAGAGTTGCTGGCGGTTGCCGTGGAGCACGCGGGCGGGCGGCTGATCGACTGGCGCATCGACCACGTCGACGCCCAGCCCGAGCACTCCACGACCGCGACCTTCTCCACGATCGTCGACTGGCCCGACGGCCGGCGCAACGAACTGCTCGGAGTGAGCGCGCGCGCCGGGGAGACGACCGATGCCGATGCTCGCGCGGAGATCTTCCACGACGGCGACCGCGAGGTGGCGGTGTGGATACACCCCGCCGATCCCGATCTGCCGGGGCTGGCGCGGTTGGCGTACCCCGCGGAGATGGCGGGCGTGCTCGCCCCGCTGGTGGGTCGGCCCATCGCGACGGACGAGGTCGAGGTCGACCTGCTCGGCTACCGGCCGCGACGGCGCGCGGTGGCGAGAGTGCGGGTACGCGGCGAGGGCACCTGCTATGTGAAGGCCGTCCGGGCCAAGGCGGTCGCGGGGCTGCGCCGGCGGCACCAGTTGTTGTCCGGGGTCGGCGTACCGGCGCCGGAGCTGTTGGCCATCACCGATGATCATCTGCTGCTGTTGCGCGAGCTGCCGGGGCGCCCGCTCGCGACCGCGCTGTTCGATGATCAACCGCCGTGTACCGGCGAGGACCTGATCGGCGTGCTGGACGCAATGCCGCCGGCGATCGGCGCGCTCGGCAGGCGGCCGAGCTGGGTCGCCTCCCTTGATCATTATGTGGAGATGGTGGCGCGGGCGACGCCCGATCAGGAGGGCCGGCTGCGCCGGCTGGCGGCGCTGATCGATGCCGGGCTGGCCGGGGCGACGTCGGACGAGGAACCCGCCCATGGCGATTTCCACGAGGGGCAGGTGCATGTGGACGGCGGCCGCGTCGTCGGGCTGCTGGATGTCGACACCGTCGGGCCCGGTCGGCGAGCCGACGATCTTGCCTGCCTGATCGCTCACCTGTCGACGGTGCAGCGGATGAACGCCGGGCAGGCCGAGCGGGTCGGGCGGTTGCTGGCGAGCTGGGTCCCGGTCTTCGACGAGCGGGTGGACCCGGTCGAGTTGCGGTTGCGGGCGTCCGCGATCGCCATCTCGTTGGCGACCGGCCCCTACCGGGTCCAGGAGGCGGACTGGTACGCCGAGACCGTGGGCATCATCGATGCGGCGGAGACCCTGGCCCATCGGGCGGGCTGAGGCCCCGGCAACCGTGCTCAGTCCGCCGCACCGGCCAGGTCGAGAATTGCGGCGGCCGCCAGGGACGGCGTCAGGGAACCCTCGGCGACGCGGGACTCGATGGCGGCGCGGCCGTCCCGCACCCCCGGGCTGCGCTCGACCCGTTGCCGGAGCCGATCGTGCACGAGCTGCCAGGTCCAGGCGACCAACTGCTCCCGCCGCCGATCGTCGAACCGGCCGGTCTCCCGCATCCGCTCGGCATGCTGAACCACGGCCTCCCAGAACTCCGCCACCCCGACATCTTCCAGCGCGCTCATCGTCAACACCGGCGGCCGCCAGTCCGACTCCGGCGGGTGCAACAGACGCAATGCCCCCGCCAGCTCCCGCGCGGCCCGTAGGGCGTCGTTGCGATGCGGGCCGTCGGCCTTGTTGATCACCACCACATCGGCAAGCTCCAGCACGCCGCGCTTGATCCCCTGGAGTTGATCACCGGTCCGGGCCAGCGACAACAGGGCGAAGGTGTCCACCATCTGCGCGACCGCCACCTCGGACTGGCCGACCCCGACGGTCTCGACCAGCACCACGTCATAGCCGGCCGCCTCGACCAGCACCATGGTCTCCCGGGTCCGCGTCGCGACGCCGCCGAGGGTGCCTGAGGTCGGCGACGGCCGGATGAACGCATCGCGGTGTTGCGACAGCCGTCCCATCCTGGTCTTGTCGCCGAGGATCGACCCGCCCGACCGGGTCGAGGACGGGTCGACCGCGAGCACCGCGACCCGGTGCCCGCGCTCGATCAGATGCATCCCGAGCGCCTCGATGGTCGTCGACTTGCCGACGCCCGGTACGCCCGTGATCCCTACCCGGGCGGCATTCCCGGCCGCCGGCTGCACGGCCAGCAACAGCTCCTGCGCGGCATCGCGATGATCATCACGGGTCGACTCGACGAGCGTGATCGCCCGCCCCAGGCCCGTCCGGTCGCCCGCGCGCACCGCCTCGGCCAGCCGGTCGACTTCCATCAGTTCCCCGGCGCGGGGTGCCCCAGCCGCCGGGCCAGCGCCGCCAACAGCTCGACCGCGGAGTCGGCGATCACCGTGCCGGGGCCGAACACCGCGCTGGCCCCCTCGGCCAGCAGCGTCGACACGTCCGCCGGCGGGATCACCCCGCCGACGACGATCATGATGTCGTCGCGGCCGACCCCGGCCAGCGCGTCGCGCAGGGCCGGCACCAGGGTCAGGTGTCCGGCGGCCAACGAGGACACCCCGATCACGTGCACGTCGTTGTCGGCGGCCGAGCGGGCGACCTCCTCCGGGGTGGCGAACAGCGGACCCACGTCGACATCGAAACCAAGATCGGCAAAGGCCGTGGCGATCACCTTCTGCCCGCGATCGTGGCCGTCCTGGCCCATCTTCGCGACCAGGATCCGCGGGCGTCGGCCCTCGGCGACCGCGAACGCCTCCGCCAGCTCGGCCGCCCGCGCGACATTGCCGCCCTCGCCGGCCTCGTCCCGATACACCCCGCTCAGCGTACGGATCTCAGCGGAGTGCCGGCCGAAGGCCCGCTCCAGCGCATCGGAGATCTCGCCGACCGTCGCATGTTTGCGGGCCGCGTCGATGGCGAGCTCCAACAGGTTCCCCGTGCCGAGCTGTTCCGCGGCGCCGGCGAGCTGCTCCAGGGCGTCCGCGCACGCGGCCTCGTCCCGCTCGGCACGGAGCCGTTCCAGCTTCGCGAGCTGCTCACTGCGTACCCGCGCGTTCTCCACCTTCAACACCTCGACCTCGTCGGGATGCTCGGGGCGGTAGGTGTTCACGCCGATCACCGGTTGCCGGCCCGAATCGATCCTGGCCTGCGTCCGCGCCGCCGCCTCCTCGATCCGCAGCTTCGGGATGCCCTCGTTGATCGCCGCCGCCATCCCGCCGGCGGATTCCACCTCGGCGATGTGTGCCCGCGCCCGCTCGGCCAGCCGTGCGGTCAGCCACTCCACGTAGTAGGACCCGCCCCACGGGTCCGCCGGTGCCGTGGTGCCGGACTCGGCCTGCAGCACGAGCTGGGTGTTCCGGGCGATCCGCGCGGAGAAGTCGGTCGGCAGCGCCAGCGCCTCGTCCAGCGCGTTGGTGTGCAGCGACTGCGTGTGCCCCTGGGTCGCCGCCATCGCCTCGATGCAGGTCCGCGCGACGTTGTTGAACACGTCCTGCGCGGTCAGCGACCAGCCCGAGGTCTGCGAATGGGTACGCAGCGACGACGAGCGCGGGTTGGCCGGCAAGAACTGCGCCATCAGCTCGCTCCACAGCAGCCGGCCGGCCCGCAGCTTCGCGATCTCGGTGAAGAAGTTCATCCCGATGCCCCAGAAGAAGCTCAGCCGGGGCGCGAAGGCGTCCACGTCCAGCCCGGCGGCCAGCCCGGCGCGGACGTACTCGACCCCGTCGGCCAGCGTGTACGCCAGCTCCAGGTCGGCCGTCGCCCCGGCCTCCTGGATGTGATAGCCCGAGATCGAGATCGAGTTGAACCGCGGCATGTGCGCGCTCGTGTAGGCGAAGATGTCGGAGATGATCCGCATCGACGCCTGTGGGGGATAGATGTAGGTGTTGCGGACCATGAACTCCTTGAGGATGTCGTTCTGGATGGTCCCGGCGAGTTGCTCCGGCGCGACGCCCTGCTCCTCGGCCGCGACCACATAGAGGGCCAGCACCGGCAGCACGGCGCCGTTCATGGTCATCGAGACCGAGACCGCACCAAGATCGATTCCGGCGAACAGCTCGCGCATGTCGAGGATCGAGTCGATCGCCACCCCGGCCATCCCGACGTCGCCCGCCACCCGCGGATGATCGGAGTCATAACCGCGGTGGGTGGCAAGATCGAAAGCGACCGACAGGCCCTTCTGTCCGGCGGCGAGATTCCTGCGGTAGAAGGCATTCGACTCCGCCGCGGTGGAGAACCCCGCGTACTGCCGGATCGTCCACGGGCTGGTCACGTACATGGTCGGGTAGGGACCGCGCAGGTACGGCGGCTGGCCGGGCAGCGAGTCCACACCGGAGTCGGGACCGTCCGGTCGATCGGTACGCCGAAATGCCGGCGGCACCTCGATCTCCTCGGGCATCTGCCACGGCTCGCCGGTCGGCATCGGCCCGTCGGCCGGCGCCGGCTCGGACCACGCCAGGGCGGCGAAGTCCGGCAGCTCGCCGGTGCCCGCCCGCTGTTGATCAATGCTCATCGCTGCGCCTCCTCGGCGGTCTCGAAGTCGCCGAGCAGATCGTCCAGCAGGGCGGCCGCGTCGATGTCGGCGCCCCAGTCGGCGACCTCGACCCGCGGCACGCCGGCCGCCTTTGCCGCATCCCGGTGCGCGTCGGCGCCGTCGGCAAGATCATCGGGGCGGCCGGTGATCACCGCGAGCGCGGGAGCGTGCTCGGTGACCACCGCGGCGATCCCGCCCGGCTCGACCGGTCCCGGGTTGATCGCCTCGATGCCGCCGCTGGCCAGCAGGTTCGCCGTCTCGGTGGCCGCGGAGTTGTGCCGGGCGAGCGGACCGATCGGCAGCAGCAGGGCGCGCGGGCGTACCCCCGTCGCGGCCAGCAGCGCGTCCGACCGGTCGCGCAGTCGCTCGAAGACCCGGCCCCAGCGGGCCAGCGCGGGCGATCCGGTCGGCAGGTCGGTCCGGTCGGCGATCGGCCCCGGATCGGTGGTGGGGGACGGCTCGGCCAGGTTGGGATAGTCATTCACCCCGGTCAGCCGGACCGCGCGCCGCGCCACCAGATCGTCGCGGGCGGCCGCCGCCTCCGCCAGCTCCGCGCGTACCTGCGCGGCCGCGTCCGGCAGGCCGCCCGCCGCCTCGATCCGCCGGAACGCGGCCCATCCGTCGGCGGCGAGCTGACGCGTGGCCTGCTCCAGCCACCAGCAACCGGCGCCCGGATCGAGCACCCGGCCGAGCTGGGACTCCTCCAGCAGCAGCGCCTGGGTGTTGCGCCCGATCCGGCGGGCCAGCCCGCGCGCCGCCCCCGGCTGCCCGCCGGGAATCGCCACATCGAAGGGATGCACGGTGACCAGCTCGGCGCCGCCCACCCCCGCGGCGAGGCCGGCGATGGTGCCGCGCAGCACGTTGACATAGGGGTCGCGTTGGCTGGCCATCGCCAGGGACGTGACCGCATGGATCCGCGCGCGGCCGGCCTCCGCCGCGCCCGACGCCTCGGCCACCCGCGCCCAGAGCAGCCGCGCCGCGCGCAGCTTGGCGATGGTGGCGAACTGGTCGTCGCTCGCCGCCAACCGGAAGTCGATCGCGGCGAATGCCTCGGGGAGGGTACGCCCGGAGGCCAGCAACGCCCGCAGGTAGCCGGCCCCGGCGGCGAGTGCGATCCCGAGCTCGAGCGCCTCGCCGGCGCCGGCATTGTGCGCGGCGTAGCCGTCGGCGGTGAAGATCGTGCCCGAGAGTCCGCGAGCAGCCTCGATCGCCCGCTCCGCGCTCACCGTCTCGGCGCCTGTGAGCGCGGCCGTGAGCGGCGCGGCGCCCAGCGAGACCACGTGGCCCGCGGTGGCGGCGAGGGCATCGACCGCCCCGTCGAGCAGCAGCGGCGCGATGCCCGGATGGACCCCGCGCAGCGCGCGTGTCAGCTCATCGGCACCGGGGCTGCCGCCCAGCCAGATCGCCGATGCCCCGTTGCCGAGCGCCTGCAGGATCGCGGTGTTCAACTCGGCCGGGTCGCCGCCCGTCTCGAACCGCTCGGCGACGTGCCAGCCGGTGCGTCCGTCGGGCCAGCCGGCGCCGGAGCCGCGGGTGAAGGGAAAGACGCCGGGCGGCGGATCCTCGGCGCGCTCGTCGGCGGCGGTGTAGAGGGGGCGCACGACGAGGCCTCCGGCGCGGGTGCTGGTCAGCGCCGCGGCGGGGTCGTCCCCGGCTGGCGTACCGGCCTTGGCCAGGACCTTCGCGGCGGCCTCCAGCCATGCGCGGACGGCCGGCCCCGGTGGGGCGGCGGGTGCTTCGTCGGACACCCCGACACGATATCGGTCACAGGTCGGTATCGCCGCCCCCATTGGTGCGCGCGGCCGCGGGCGACTCGGTAGTCTGCCGTCCTGCCCGCCGGGCCACAGACCATTCAGGAGATCGAGATGAAGCAGATGTTCGCCGTGTGCGCCGCAGCCGGCGCGCTCACCCTTGCCCTGGCCGGATGTGCGCAGCCCCCGGGCCAGAACACCGCCGAGCCGGGCGGCCAGGCCTCGCAGCCGTCCGCGGGTGCCGCCGACTTCAAGGCGTGCATGGTGTCGGACTCCGGCGGCTTCGACGACAAGTCGTTCAACCAGACCTCCTACAAGGGCCTGACGGATGCCGCGGCCAAGCTCGGCATCCAGACCGGCGAGGTGGAGTCGACCAATACCGCCGACTTCGCACAGAACATCCAGTCGATGATCGACGCCGACTGCAACATCGTGATCACCGTCGGCTTCCTGCTCTCCGACGACACCCTGGCGGCGGCGAAGGCCAACCCCGATGTCGATTTCGCGATCGTCGACGCCGCGCCGGAGGGCTTCGAGGAGCTGGACAACCTCAAGCCGCTCGAGTTCAACACGGCCGAGTCGAGCTTCCTCGCCGGCTACCTCGCGGCGGGGATGTCGAAGACGGGCAAGGTCGGCACCTTCGGTGGCACCAACATCCCGACGGTGACGATCTTCATGGACGGGTACGCCCAGGGCGTGCAGCACTTCAACACCGCGCGCGGCGCGAAGGTCGAGGTGCTGGGCTGGAACTCCGAGCGCCAGGACGGCCAGTTCGTGCCCGGCGACAACCCCTTCGAGAACGTCCAGGGTGGCCAGCAGACCGCGCAGAACCTGATCGCCCAGGGCGCCGACGTGATCATGCCCGTCGCCGGCCCGGCCGGCGAGGGCGCCCTGCAGGCCGTCCAGGGCAGCGGCGGCAATGCCAGTGCCATCTGGGTGGACACCGACGGGTGCGTGAGCGCGCCGAACTACTGCCCCGTGATCGTCTCCTCGGTCTACAAGGGCATGGATGTCGCGGTGGAGCAGGCGATCACCGACTCCCAGGCCGGCACGTTCAGCAACGAGCCCTACATCGGCACGCTGGAGAACGACGGCACCGGCCTCTCGCCGTTCAACGACTTCGAGAGCAAGGTCCCGGCCGAGCTGAAGACCGAGTTGGACACGCTGCGCGGGCAGATCATCTCCGGCGAGATCAAGATCACCTCGAAGGCACAGCCGAAGGGATGACCGCCCGGGTCGACGCACCTGACGCCGGGCTGAAGCTGCGCGGGATCACCAAGCGCTTCGGCCCGGTCGTCGCCAACTCCGACATCGACCTCGACATCGCACCGGGCGAGATCCACTGCCTCCTCGGTGAGAACGGTGCCGGCAAGTCGACCCTGATGAACGTCCTCTACGGGCTGCTGCAGCCGGACGAGGGCGAGATCTCGATCGACGGTGAACCGGTCAGGATCGCCAATCCGCGTGATGCGATGGCGCGCGGGATCGGCATGGTCCACCAGCACTTCATGCTGGTCGACCCGTTCACGGTCGCCGAGAACCTGATGCTGGGCCGCGAGGAGGGCCCGCTCGGGGTGTTGTCGACCGCCCGCGCGCGGCAGCGGGTCCGGGAGCTGTCCGACCGGTATCGGCTGGCCGTCGACCCCGACGCCGTGGTCGGCGAGCTGCCCGTCGGGGTGCAGCAGCGGGTGGAGATCATCAAGGCGCTGGCCAACGACGCGGACTATCTGATCTTCGACGAGCCGACCGCGGTGCTCACCCCGCAGGAGATCGACGAACTGATCGCGGTGATGAAGGACCTTCGAGGTGAGGGCAAGGCCATCGTCTTCATCACCCACAAGCTCCGCGAGGTACGCGAGGTCGCCGACCGGACCACCGTGATCCGGCGCGGCGCCGTGGTCGGGGAGGCCGAGCCGGGCGCGTCCGAGGCCGAGCTGGCCGAGATGATGGTCGGCCGCGCGATCAGCCTGACCGTCGACCGGGAGCCCGCGCAGCCGACCGGGGTACGCCTGGCCGTGGACAATCTGACCATCACCGCCCCGTCGGGCGTCGTGGTCGTCGACGATGTCAGCCTCGACGTCCAGGGCGGGGAGATCCTCGGCATCGCCGGCGTCCAGGGCAATGGTCAGTCCGAGCTCGCGGAGGCCCTGATCGGCCTGGTCCCGATCACGGCCGGCACGCTCACGCTGGACGACCGCGACATCACCCGGTTCGATCCCAAGCAGGCCATCCGCGCCGGCATCGGCTACGTCCCCGAGGACCGCAAGCACGACGGGTTCGTCGGGTCCTTCTCGGTCGCGGAGAACCTGATCCTGAACCAGTTCGACGAGCGGCCCTATGCGCGCGGGCCCGCGCTGGACGGGCGGGCCATCGCGGCGAACGCGGCCCAGCGGATCGAGGAGTTCGACATTCGCACCGGCTCTGCCGCGACTCCCGTGCAGACCCTGTCCGGCGGCAACCAGCAAAAGGTCGTGCTGGCCCGCGAACTGTCCCGGCCGCTGTCGTTGCTGATCGCCTCCCAGCCGACCCGCGGCGTCGATGTCGGCGCGATCGAGTTCTTGCACAAGCGGATCGTCGCCGAGCGCGACCGCGGCACCGCGGTGGTGATCATCTCCACCGAGCTGGACGAGGTGCTCGCCCTCTCGGACCGGATCGCGGTCATGTATCGCGGCCGGATCGTCGGCATCGTCCCGGGCGGTACGCCGCGCGACGTGCTCGGCCTGATGATGGCCGGCGTCCCCTACGAAGAGGCCACCGCGACCAGGAGTGACGATGCCTGAGGCCGCCACCACGTCCAGCGCCAGCACGCGCTCCCGCCTGTCCGGCACGCTGACCGAGGCGGCGACCACGCTGATCGCCATCGTGCTCGCCTTCGCCGTCGGCGCGGTGTTGATGATCGTCTCCGACCCGGCGGTGATCGGACAGTACGCCTACCTGTTCACCGCGCCGCAACTGCCGCTCGGCGCCTCCTGGGCCAAGGTCTCCGGCGCCTACGCCGCGCTGTTCGCGGGCTCGCTCGGCGGGCTCGGGCCGCTCACCGAGACGACGGCCCAGGCGGCGCCGCTGATCTGTGCAGGACTCGGCGTCGCCATCGCCTTCCGCGCCGGGTTGTTCAACATCGGCGCCCAGGGACAGGCGATCGTCGGCTCCATCGTCGCCGCCTGGGTCGGCTTCTCGATCACCGGGGTGTGGTATCTCTCGCTGCTGCTCGCCATCGTCGGCGGCATCCTCGCCGGTGCCGTCTGGGGCGGCCTGGCCGGCTGGCTGAAGGCCCGCTTCGGCGCGCACGAGGTGATCGTGACGATCATGCTGAACTACATCGCCGCCGGTCTGCTGGCCTGGCTGCTCACCACCACGGCCTTCCAGCGGCCGGGGCGTACCGATCCGATCGCGCCGGTGATCGACTGGTTCGCGACCATGCCGCGAATCGAGGGCACCCGCCTGCACCTGGGCTTCATCCTGGCCCTGATCGCCGCCGCCGCGTGCTGGTGGCTGCTGGACCGATCGACCCTCGGGTACGCCGTCCGAGCCGTCGGCGCCAACCCGAATGCCGCGGCGACCGGAGGAATCTCGGTGCCGCGGGTGATCATCGCCGCGATGGCCATCGCCGGCGGACTGGCCGGGCTGGCCGGGGCGCAGGCCGCGCTGGGCCCGGCCGCCGGCGGCACCGCCGTACCGCTCACCGCCGGCCTGGTCGGATCGATCGGGTTCGACGCCATCACCGTCGCGCTGCTCGGGCGATCGCGGCCGCTCGGGGTGGTGCTCGCCGGACTGCTGTTCGGCGCCCTGAAGGCGGGCGGGCTCGCGATGCAGTCGGTGGCCCAGACCCCGCTGACCCTGACCATCGTGTTGCAGGCGCTGATCGTGTTGTTCGTGGCCGCGCCCGCGCTGGTCCGCAAGATCGCGCCGTTCCTGCGCCGCCGCCCCGTGCGCGCCCCGGCCGGCCCCGCCCAGGGAGGTGCGCTGTCGTGAGCACGTCGTTCCAGTCCTCCGCCGCGGCGCCGGAGCCGTCGGCGCCCCGTCCGGGCGACCTGGCCGCAGAAGACGAGCCGGCCCGCCTGGAGTCGCGCGAGGCGCGCACCCAACGCCGCTCGGTCGGCGTCCTGGTCGGCGTCGTCGGTGCGCTGCTGTTGGTGCTCGCACTGGTCAACACCACCGGTGTCGCGCGATTCGCGCTGTCCAACGCCTTCGACGCGGTCCAGTTGCCGACCGTTGGCCTGCCCGGCCAGCCCGTGGTGATCACCTGCGCGCTGGCGCTGCTGGGAGCGGCCGCCGGCTATCTCGCCGGCGGGCGCATGCGCCGGTGGCTGCCGTTGCTCGGCACGATCGCCGGCATCGCCGTCGTGTTGGGCTTCCTGACCTGGGCCGCCGCCGGACGCGCCCTGCCGTTCCCGGTCAGCAACCAGCTCAACGGCACCCTCACCCTCGCCACCCCGCTCGTCCTCGGCGCCCTCTGTGGCGTGTTGTGCGAGCGCGCCGGGGTGGTCAACGTCTCGATCGAGGGCCAGTTCCTGACCGGCGCCTTCGCCGCCGCGCTGACCGGCTCGATCGCGCGCGGTGCGGGCATGCCCGCTGCCGTCGCGATCATCGTCGCCCTGGTCGCGGCAATCCTCGCCGGCATCGCGATGTCGGCGCTGCTCGCGGTCTTCGCCATCAACTTCAGGGTCGACCAGGTCGTCCTCGGCGTGGTGTTGAACCTGCTGGCGGCCGGCATCACCGGATTCGTCTTCGACCAGCTCGTGCAGGAGAACGCCCGCGCGTTCAACTCACCGCCGATCATGAGCCGCCTGTCCATCCCGCTGCTGTCCGACATCCCGTTCCTCGGGCCGGTCCTGTTCGAGCAGACGCCGCTGGTCTACATCGCCATCGCCGCGGTGATCTTCGTCTGGTTCGTGGTCTTCCGCACCAAGTGGGGGCTGCGGGTGCGGGCGGTCGGCGAGCACCCGCAGGCGGCCGACACGGTCGGGATCAGCGTACCCGCCGTGCGCTGGTCGTCGGTGCTGCTGGCCGGCGTCTTCGGCGGACTCGGCGGCGCCTTCTTCACGATCGGCTCGACCGGGACCTTCGTCAAGGACATGACCGTCGGCAACGGCTTCATCGCGCTCGCGGCGCTGATCATGGGCCGCTGGCACCCGATCTGGGCGGCCGTGATGGCGCTGTTCTTCGGTTTCGTGACCCAGCTCGCGGTGCAGGTGCAGACGCTGGGTACGCCGGTGCCGAGCCAGTTCTTGTTGCTGCTGCCCTATGTAGCGACGATCATCGCCGTCGCCGGCCTGGTCGGCCGGGTACGCGCGCCCGCCGCGGACGGCAAGCCCTACGAGAAGAGCGAGTGAGCGTGGACTTCTCGGCCCTGCGAGAGCGGGCGCGCGAGCTCGCCGGGCGGGCCTATGCGCCCTACTCGGGCTTTCCGGTCGGCGCCGCGGCACTGGTGGACGACGGCCGGGTGGTGGCCGGTTGCAATGTCGAGAACGCCGCCTACGGCGTGGTGCTGTGCGCCGAATGCGGGCTGGTCTCGGAGTTGATCGCCACCGGCGGCGGGCGGCTGGTCGCGTTCGCCTGCGTCAACGGCGACGGTGAGGTGCTGATGCCGTGCGGGCGCTGCCGTCAGTTGTTGTGGGAGCACGGGGGCCCGCAGTTGCTGGTCGACACCGTCGACGGGCCGGTGCCGATGACCGAGATCTTGCCGTACGCCTTCGGCGCGCACGACCTCGAGCGCTGATCCGGCTCAGGCCAGCGCGCGCTCGCTCAGCTCCCACAGCCGGGTCGCGGCATCGGGGTCGGCGGCCCACGACCGGACGCCGCGATAGGGCTGCTCGCCCGCCGGTTCGGCGACCTCGACGTCCTCGCAGTAGGCGCCCGGCCGCTCGCTGAGCCGGGGTTCGACGGCTGCCCAGACGCTCGTCGCGGCACCCTGCTCCGGCGTCTTGAACGACGGGTCGACCACCGCCCCGGACGCGTCGATCCAACCCCGCTCGATCATCTCGGCATCGCTCATGTGCCGCTGCAACGGGGTGCGGATGTTGCCCGGATGCACCGACCAGGCGCCGATCCCGTCCGCTGCGCCGCGCCGGGACAGCTCGAGCGCGAACAGCGCATTCGCCGTCTTGGACTGCCCGTAGGCGAGCCACGGATCGTAGGGTTCGCGTTCGAACGCCGGATCGTCCCAGCGGATCGGCGAGTTGTGGTGACCCGCCGAGGACACCGCGACCACCCGGGCGTCCCCGGCCGCCGCCAGCAGCGGCCAGAGCGCGCCGGTCAGCGCGAAGTGGCCGAGATGGTTCGTCGCGAACTGAGGATCCCAGCGCCCGATCCGGCGCAGGGGTGCGGCCATGATGCCCGCATTGCAGATCAGCAGGTCGACGGGCCGCCCGGCGGCGCGTAGCTCACCGGCCAGCGCCTCGACGGAGGATCGGTCGCCGAGATCCAGCGCCGCCGTCGACGCCCGCGGTACGCCCGCGAGGGCGTCGCGCGCCCGGTCCGGGCGTCGTGCCGGCACCAGCACGTCGGCCCCGGCGCCGGCCAGTGCGGACGTGGTGGCCAGCCCGATCCCGGAGTAGCCGCCGGTGATCACGGCGTACCGTCCGGCCAGGTCGATCCCGGCCAGGACCTCCGCGGCGCCGCTCCGCGCGCCGAATCCGGAACCCAGTGGACGTTGTCGTTCGATCCCTTCGATCATGGTCGCGACGCTACGACCTGGACCGCGGTCCAGGTCAAAGCCATGACCCTCGCGCTGCATAGGGTCCGTGACACCGGGCCGACGGAGGGGGAGATTGATGGCGGACGGGCGGGGGATCTGGTTCACCGACCGCTGGGGCATCGAGTTCGACGACGACACCACGATCGAGCGCTTCGGCGCGCTGCTGGACGAGTTGGCCGACGGCGACGACCCCGAGCATGCCTGCGTGGACATCACCGATGTCGGCGGCTGGAATCTCGAGTTCACCACCGATCGGGCCTGGTTCGAGAATGTCGAGGACGGCGGCGAGCAGGTCGGCCAGCTCCGGATCGACGATCGAGAAGACGCGCTCGCGATCGCGGCCGACTTCCTGAGCGGCGACTTCGCCGCCCTGCGTGCCCGCCCGTGGATCTCGGCCGTCGCCTGAGCCCGGCGGCTAGTCTGGCCGGCGATGAACGATGCGACCCGGGCGATCGGAGAGGTGGCCGAACAGCTCGGCCTGAGCGCCGATGCGCTGCGCTTCTACGAGCGCGAGGGCCTGCTGATCGGCCCGGTCGTCCGCGACGCGGCCGGCCGGCGTCGCTATGCCGAGCGTGACGTGTCGTGGCTGGGCGTGTGCACCCGGCTCCGGGACACGGGGATGCCGATCGAGAAGATCCGGCGCTACGCCGCGCTGGTCCGCGACGGCGGCGACAACCATGCCGAGCGGCTGGCGCTGCTGCGCGAACACGAGGCAGCCGTCAGCCACGACATCGACGAGCTGATCGCCGCCCGCGCCGTGATCCGGTCCAAGATCGACAGCTACGCCGAGCAGCTCGCGCACGGCGCCGCCGATCGGCTCTGGGACAACCCCCGCTGACGCCGGCGCACGGCCTTGCGGGCGGAGCGCCCGGTCAGGGCAGGAACAGCCGGGCGGCCGTGATCAGGGTCTGGGACACGCCGTAGCCGAGCAGGATGATCGCCAGGCCCCAGCCGATGACCAGCGACACGGTGCCGCCGCCAGTCCCCGCGGCGGCGGGTGCGCCCGCTGCCTGCGGCCCGGCCGACGCCCCGGCCGCCGCGCCCGCTGTCTGCGGCGCCGCCTCGGGCTCGTGGAATCGTTCGTTGACCGGGCGGACCAGCAGGTTGGCGATGAACCCGATCGCGAGCAGGCCGACCATCGTCAGCAGGGCCGGGCGGTACGCCGCGGCGGTCAGCTCGCCCGGCGTACCCTGCGCGTCGAGGAAGCCGTTGATGATCAGCGGCCCGACCACGCCGGCGGCGGACCAGGCGGTGAGCAGGCGGCCGTGGATCGCGCCGACCTGGAACACGCCGAACAGGTCACGCAGGTACGCCGGGATGGTCGCGAAACCGCCGCCGTAGAAGGAGATCGCGATGGCGGCGAGCAGCACGAACCAGGCGACGGCGAGATTGCCGGTCATGGCGAGCAGGGCGTACAGCACCATGCCCACGCCGAGATAGATCATGTAGATCGGCTTGCGGCCGATCTTGTCCGAGGCGGTCGACCAGCCGAACCGGCCCGCCATGTTGAACAGCGACAACAGGCCGACAAAGCCGGCGGCCGCGCCCGAGGCGACCAACGAGACACCGGTCGGCTGGCGGAAGAAGTCGGTGATCATCGGGCTGGCCTGCTCCAGGATGCCGATGCCTGCGGTGACATTGCAGAACAGCACGATCCACAGCAGCCAGAACTGCGGTGTCTTGATGGCATTGGTCGCCGACACGTTGCCCCGCGAGACCAGCGGCTTGGCGGCGACGGTCGACGGGTCGAAGCCCGCCGGTGCCCAGCCCGGCGCCGGGACGCGGATCGTCCGGACCCCGAACATCATGATCACGAAGTAGGCGATGCCGAGGGTGACGAAGAGCATCGTCAGGGCGTACCCGTTGGCGATCGAGCCGGACACCGTCGGGTCGTAGTTCGGGTCGTACAGGCTCATCAACTGCCGCTCGGCCGGGCTGGCGACCAGCGCGCCGCCGCCGAAGCCCATGATCGCCATGCCGGTGGCCAGGCCCGGGCGGTCGGGGAACCACTTGATCAGCGTGGACACCGGCGAGATGTAGCCGATACCCAGCCCGATGCCGCCGATCACGCCGTAGCCCAGGTAGAGCAGCCACAACTGCGAGGTCGCGATGCCGAGTGCGCCGACCAGGAAGCCCGCCGACCAACAACAGGCGGCCGCGAACATCGCCGCGCGCGGGCCGACCCGGTCGACCCAGGTGCCCAGCACGGCCGCGGACAGGCCGAGCATCACGATGGCAATCGAGAAGACGATGCCGACCGCGGTCTGGGTCGAGCCGAAGTGTTCGACCAGCGAGGTCTTGTAGACGCTGGTGGCGTACGCCTGGCCGATGCACAGGTGCACGGCGAGCGCCGCCGGGGGAATGAGCCAGCGGTTGTAGCCGGCCGGGGCGATGGTGTGTGCCCGGTCGAGAAAACCCATCATGTGCCTCCTTGCGCCAACTGATCCTCGCGCAGCATACGCACGCTGGGTAGGAATTGCTGGCAACTGGGCAATCTGCGACACCCCCGTGGTCGCCCGGTTGTCGGTTCACCCGCCAAGGCCGCCCCGAGCCGCGGCGCGGCGAGTAGGCTGCCGCTGTGATCGATTCCGTTCTGCGCGCCGCGCCCAAGGTTGCCCTACATGATCATCTCGACGGCGGCCTGCGGCCCGGGACGGTGATCGAGCTCGCGGCCGAGGTCGGTCACGAACTGCCGGTGGGCGGCGACGCGGAGGCGCTCGGCGACTGGTTCTTCGCAGCGGCCGACTCGGGATCGCTGGTGCGCTACCTGGAGACGTTCGAGCACACGGTTGCGGTGACCCAGACCGCGCAGGCCCTGCGGCGCGTCGCCCGGGAGTTCGTGGCCGACCAGGCCGCGGACGGTGTGGTGTATGCCGAGGCGCGCTGGGCGCCGGCCCAGCACACCCGCGGCGCGCTCAGCGAGGAGGACGCGGTGATCGCCGTCCGCGACGGCCTCGCCGAGGGGATGGCGGCCGCGGCCGCCGGGGGTAGCCCGATCATCGCGCGCCAGTTGATCACCGGACTGCGCCACCACGACGACGCGCTCTCCATCGCCGAGCTGGCGGTGGCCTACCGGGACGACTCGGTCGCCGGCTTCGATGTCGCCGGCCCGGAGGACGGTTTCCCGCCGAGTCGGCACAGCGCGGCGTACGAGCTGCTGAACCGGGCACATGCCCGCTACACGATCCACGCCGGCGAGGCCGCCGGGGTGGATTCGATCCGCGAGGCCGTCCGCGAGTGTGGCGCGCAGCGGATCGGCCACGGGGTGCGGATCATCGAGGACATCGAGGTCGACGGCGACGAGCTGCGGCTCGGCGAGGTCGCCAGCCACCTGCGCGACGAACAGATCCTGCTGGAGGTCTGCCCGTCGTCGAATCTGCAGACCGGCATCGCGGCGACCATCGCCGAGCACCCGGTGCGCACCCTCGACCGGGCCGGCCTCAAGATCACCATCAGTTGTGACAACCGACTGATGAGCCGGACCACCCTGAGCCGGGAGTTCGCGCTGTTGGCCGATGCCTTCGGCTACGGGCTCGACGATGTCGAACGGTTCACGATCAACGGCGCGGAGGAGGCCTTCCTGCCCGAGGCGGAGCGGCGTGCCCTGATCGACGACGTGATCATCCCGGGGTACGCCGCCCTGCGCTGACCGCCGCGGCGATCAGTCCAGCAGTCGGCGCAGCGCCGCAAGCTCGCCGGCGCTGACCCCGTTGGCCGTCAGGTACGCCCGCGCGCCGCCGAGCTCGTCGAGGCGGCGCAGCGTACCGATCATCACCGCGGCCGGACTGCCGGCGAGCAGGGCTCGCACCCGCGGCGTGTCGGGCACCCCGAGCGGCGCGAGCCGGCCGAGCGTCGTCTCGGCCCACTCGCCCACCAGACCCTCCTCCGAGCGTGCGTAGTCGGCGGCGATCGCCTCGGTATCGACCCCGAGCGCGGCCAGCACCGTGCCGATCACCAGGCCGGTGCGGTCCTTGCCGGCCGAGCAGTGCACGAGCACGGGGCCGGGCGCCGCGCCGGCGATCAGGCGTACCGCCTGCGCCAGCTCGGCACCGCGCCGTTCCAGCAGCGTGTGGTTGACGTCGAGCAGTTCGATTCCCTCGATGCCGTGCTGCTCCGCGGCCGCGGCCAGTTCGCCGCCGTCGAGGTCGATCGTCTCGGTCCGCGCGGCGAGGCCGTCGATGCTGGGGTCGACGGTGCGCTCCCAGTCGGCACGCAGGTCGATGATCAACTCGAGCCCGAGGCCGCGCACGGCGTCGCCGCCGGACTCGCTCAGGGCGTGCAGGGCATCGGAACGATAGAGCCGGCCCGCCGGCAGATCGCCGCCGTCGGCGTGCTGCGGTCCGACATCGCGAAGGTTGTGGACACCCTGGCCCGGCTCGATCGGAACGTTCATGGGCCCGTGTCTACCAGCCGGCCGGGGCGCGGGTTAGCGTGTTCGGCATGAGCGAGGCGATGCTGCAGGCCGTGGACGAGGACTGGCAACGGGCGCTGGCGGTCGTCGCCCACCCCGACGACATGGAGTACGGCTCGGCGTCGGCGGTGGCGCGCTGGACGGGGCAGGGCAAGGAGATCGCCTACTGCCTGGTGACCAGCGGCGAGGCGGGCATCGACGGGATGGACCCCGACGAGGCGAGGGGGGTCCGGGAGGCCGAGCAGCGCGCCTCCTGTGCGGCAGTCGGGGTGGACGACGTGACCTTCCTCGGGCTGCGGGACGGGGCCTTGGAGTACGGGCTCGCGCTGCGCGGCGCCATCGCCCGGGTGATCCGCGAGAAGCGGCCGGAGATCGTGATCACCAACAGCTTCCGCCTCACCTGGCCCGGCGGGATCACCAACCAGGCCGATCACATTGCCACCGGTCGCGCCGCCCTGGACGCCGGCCGCGATGCGGGCAACCGCTGGATCTTCACCGAGCAACTGACCGACGGCCTGGAGCGCTGGGACGGGGTACGCCAGGTCTGGGCCGCCGGGTCGCCCGAAGCCGGTCACGCGGTCGATGTCACCGAGTCGCTCGACGCGGGCGTGGCCTCGCTGCGGGAGCATCGCGCCTATCTCGACGGGCTCGGCTCGGCCGACTTCGATTCCGATGCCTTCCTGCGCGATCTGGCAGCGGCGGCGGGCGAACGGCTCGGCACCCGGTACGCGGCCACCTTCGAGGTGTTCTCGCTGAAGTGAGTGGGACCGGGAGTTTCGCCGCGGCCGAGGTCCCGCGCGACCTGGCCGGGCATCGCGAGCTGGGGGAGGGCTGGCCGGACTGGCTGGACCGGTTGCCCCGGCTTGCCGCCGACCTGCTGGCCGAGTGGGAGCTGACCCGCGACGGCGCCGAGGTCTGGCACGGCTTCGGCTCGCTGGTCCTTCCGGTGCGCGACCGCGACGGCGTACCCGGCGTGTTCAAGATCGCCTACGACGGCGACGACGAGGGGCTGCACGAGGCGCTCGGCCTGCAGCGTTGGGCCGGCAACGGGGCGGTACGCCTGTTGCGGGCCGACCCACGCCGCCGCGCGCTGCTGCTGGAGCGACTGCACCGACGCGATCTCGGCGAGCTGTGGGACGTCGAGGCGTGCGAGATCGTCGCGGGTCTCTATGCCAGACTGCACATCCCCGCCGGCGCCCCGCTGCAGTTGATCACCGATCACGTCGCCCGCTGGCTGGACGATCTTGCTCGGCTGCCGCGCGATGCGCCGATCCCGCGCCGCCACGTCGAGCAGGCGCTCGCGCTGGGCCGCGAGCTGGTCGCGGACCCGGCGAGCACCGGGGTGATCATCCACGGCGACCTGCACTACGCCAACGTGCTGGCGGCCGACCGGGCGCCCTGGCTGGCGATCGACCCGAAGCCGATGTCCGGCGATCCGCACTACGAGCCGGCGCCGATGCTGTGGAACCGGTTCGACGAGCTGGGCACCGGGGCGGCGCTGCGGTACGGGCTGCGTACCCGGCTGGAGACCTTGGTCGATGCCGCCGGGCTGGACCATGATCGTGCCCGCGACTGGGTGATCGTCAGGATGATCATCAACGCCCACTGGTCGATCCAGGATGCCGAGCGGGCGGGGCGGTCGCTGAACGCCGAGGAGCGGGAATGGATCACCCGGTGCATCACGATCGCCAAGTCGGTGCAGGATTGAGGGCACCTGCGGACCCAGGAGAAATCGTGAAGAAGCTGCTCAACAACCCCGACGACGTGGTGACCGAGGCGCTGGAGGGCACCGCGCTGACCCAACCGTGGCTGGCTTTGCTGGCCGGCCGGACGATCGCGGTCCGCCGCGACCGGCTGGTCACCGACGACAACCGCGCGGAGCTGCCCGTCGCCCTGATCTCCGGTGGCGGCGCGGGCCACGAGCCCGCCCATGCCGGCTATGTGGCGCCGGGCATGCTGACCGCCGCGGTCTCCGGGGCCGTCTTCGCCTCGCCGAGCGTCGACGCGATCTGTGACGGCATCCGGGCCGTCACCGGGGACGCCGGTGCCCTGCTGATCGTGAAGTCCTACACCGGGGACCGGCTGAACTTCGGGCTGGCGGCCGAGCTGGCCCGCGCCGACGGGCTGGCGGTCGAGATGGTGGTGGTCGCCGACGATGTCGCGCTCACCGATGACGACGGCAACGCGGGCCGCCGCGGGCTGGCCGGCACGATCCTGGTGCACAAGATCGCCGGCGCGCTGGCCGAGCGCGGGGCCGGTCTGGCCGAGGTTGCGGCCGCGGCCCGCCGAGTCGCCGAGACGGTCGGCACGATGGGCGTCGGGCTCGGCCCGGCGACGGTGCCCGGAGGGGCGGCGGGATTCGAGCTGGGCGGCGACGAGATCGAGCTCGGGCTGGGCATCCACGGCGAGCCGGGGGTGTCGCGGGAGAAGCTGCCCGCGGCGGACGAGCTGGCGGCGACCATGATCGACCGGATCGTTGCCGATCGCGGCCTGTCGGCCGGTGACCGTGTCGTGTTGCTGGCGGGCAATGCCGGCGCGACGCCGACGATGGAGCTGATGATCATGGTACGCGCGGCGGCACGGGCGCTGCGCGAGCGGGGGATCGAGGTCGCCCGGGTCTGGCAGGGGCCGGTGCTGACCAGCATCGACATGCCCGGTGCCTCGCTGAGCGTGCTGCCGGTCGACGACGAACAGCTCGGGGCGCTGGATGCCCCGACCGCGGCGCCCGCCTGGCCGGGCGGCGGCGGGAGCGAGCCGGCCGGAGCCGACGAGGTGTACGTGCCGGTGCCGCAGGCGGGCGAGTCAGCGGCCGAGCTGGGCGAGCCGGATGCCGGCGTACGCGCCGCCGTCGATCGGGCGACCGAGGCGCTGCTGGCCGCGGAGGCGGAGTTGACCCGGCTGGACGCCGAGGTCGGCGACGGCGACCTCGGCCAGGCGCTCGCCCGCGGCGCGCGGGCGTGGCAGGCGGAGCCGGTGGACGGTTCGGCCGCGGCGATCCTGCGTACCCTCTCCGCGATCGCCCGCCGCGAGATCGGCGGCACGTCGGGGCCGCTGTATGCCGCCGGGTTGTTGCGCGCCGGCGAGGCCCTGGCCGAGGGCGCCGGCTGGCCGGACGCGTTCTCCGCCGGGGTGGACGGCGTGATCGAGCTCGGCGGCGCGCAGGTCGGCGACCGGACCATGGTGGATGCCCTGGTCCCCGCCGCCGAGGCCTCGCGCCGCGGGCTGGACGCGGCGATCGAGGCCGCGCGGACCGGCGCCGCCGGCACCGCCGAGCAGACCGCGCGCCGCGGCCGGTCCAGCTACCTCGGCGAGCGGGTGCACGGGCACCCCGACCCCGGCGCCGTCGCCGTGGTCACCTGGCTGGAGGCCCTGCGGGGCTGAGCTGTGGGATGTGCGGTTTGTCGTCACTTCCGTCGGCCGGAAGACGACAAAGCGCACACAGGCGAACCGGTGTCGGGCTGCGGGCATGAACTTCCTGTGGACAACCTCCGTCCGCGGCCCGTTCGTGCCGCCCGCCGCGCGAGGATCGTTGGGTGGGACACGGCGAGCTGGCCGCGCTGAATCGGCCCTTCACGGTTGCCGAGGCGGCCGCGCATGGCGTCAGCCGGACGATGCTCGATTCCGCGCGGTACGCCGGTGTGCTCCCGGGCGTGCACGTGGCCGTCGGCACGACGGTCGAGGCAACCGGCCTGGCGACTGCGATCCGCGGCCTGCTCCGCCCGCCGGTGCTGTTCGACGGGCTGACCGCCCTGCAGTTGCGGGGACTCGACCTCGGCCGACCCCTGCCCGTCCGGCTCGCGGTGCCACCCGCTCGGGTCATCCGGCGTCGCGGGATCGTCGCGCGTCGCGTGGTCCGGCTGCCCGAGGCCGATGGTGACGTTGCGGTCGTCGCCGATGCGTTCGCCAGGGTCGGGGCCGACCACAGCGCAACGGACACGGTGATCATCGGCGATCGGTTGTTGCACCTCGGCCTCGCCACACCCGAGGAACTGGCCGGCGTGCCGCTGGTGAGCGCCGGTGCGGAATCGCCGCGGGAGACACTGCTCCGGCTCGCCCTGGTGTTGGCCGGGCTGCCGGAACCGCAGTGCAATGTCTGGATCCGCGACGGCGCCACCCGGGTCGCCCGGGTCGATCTGTACTACCCCCGGTGGCGGGTTGCGATCGAGTACGAGGGTGATCATCACCGCACCGAGCGCCGCCAGTGGAACCGCGACATCGAGCGCTACGCCGAGCTCGGCCGGCTCGGCGTACACACTGTTCGGGTCACGGCCAGCCATCTCAGCCGCGCGAACAACGTTGCCGTGGATGTCTATCGGGCCATCGCCGAACGCGGATACGACGGGCCGCCACCCCTGCTCGGCGACGCGTGGGCCGCGACCTTCGCGCGGCCGTCCGGCGCCGCGCTGGCCGAGGTGCCGGTGACAGAGCTGTGAGCGGCAGAATGTGCGGACTGTCGCCGTCTTCGTGGCCCGATCGACGACAAACCGCACATCCTGCCGGCCGTCGCAAGATCGGAGAAGCGCGACGTCGGCGCCCGGGCCTAGCGTGAAGGCATGCGAAACGACAAACCCTGGCCCGCGGGTACGCCCTGCTGGGCAGATTTGACCGCCAGCGACCTCGACCGGTCGATGAAGTTCTATTCCGAGCTGCTCGGCTGGACGTTCGACGCGCCGCAGCCCGAGTTCGGCAACTACACCAATGCCCGCCTCGACGGCCTCACGATGGCCGGGATGTCGCCGCCGATGAGCGACGACGACCAGCACCACTGGGTCCTCTACTTCGCCACCGACGACGCCGCGGCGACGGCCCAGGCCGTGCGCGACGCCGGCGGTCAGGTGATCGTCGAGCCGATGCAGGTCGCCGACTTCGGCACCATGGCGCTCGGCACCGACCCGACCGGCGCGTTCTTCGGCTGGTGGCAGTCCGGCACCCTTACCGGCTTCGGCGTGGTCGGTGAGCCCGGCGGCTTCGCCTGGGACGACGGGATGACCCGCGACCCGGCGGCCAGCCAGGACTTCTACGGCAAGGTGTTCGGCTGGACGTTCCAGCAGTTGCCGATGGGCGACTACGAGTACTACGTCTACACCACCCCCGACGGCACCGAGCCCGCCGGCGGCCTCGGCAAGCTCGGCCCCGAGACGCCGGCCGAGGTGCCCTCGCACTGGCACGTGTACTGGTCGGTCGCCGACACCGACGCCGCCTGCGCGAAGGCGGCCGAGCTGGGCGGCGAGGTGTTCCGCGAGCCGACCGACACCGAGTACGGCCGGATCGCGACCCTGACCGGCCCCGACGGCGAGCGGTTCACCGTCTCCGGCCCGATGGCCGGGGGCGCCTGAGCGGTGCCGATCGCGCGGCGGCTCGCGGCGGGCCGCCGCGCGATCGGTGAGTAGGGTGCGGGGCATGAGTTCTCCCGTGCTGACCGCCGTGGCGTGGCCGTACGCCAACGGCCCGCGCCACATCGGACACGTGTCCGGTTTCGGCGTACCCGCCGACGTCTTCGCCCGCTACCAGCGGATGATCGGCAACGACGTGCTGATGGTCTCCGGCACCGACGAGCACGGCACGCCGATCCAGGTGCAGGCCGAGTCGGAGGGGCTGAGCACGCGGGAGCTCGCGGACAAGTACAACCGGGTGATCGTCGAGGACCTGGCCGGCCTCGGCCTGTCCTATGACCTGTTCACCCGCACCACCACGGCCAACCACTACGCGGTGGTCCAGCAGATCTTCACCGCGCTGCATGACAACGGCTACGTGGTCGCGCGCAAGTCCCTCGGCGCGGTCAGCCCGAGCACCGGGCGTACCCTGCCGGATCGCTTCATCGAGGGCACCTGCCCGATCTGCGGGTACGCCGGCGCGCGCGGCGACCAGTGCGACAACTGCGGCAACCAGCTCGACCCGGCCGACCTGATCGACCCGCGCTCGCGGATCAACGGCGAGACGCCGGAGTTCGTCGAGACCGAGCACTTCTTCCTCGACCTGCCGGCGTTCGCGAATGCGCTGTCGCGGTGGCTGTCCACGCGCACCGACTGGCGCCCGAATGTGCTCAAGTTCTCGCAGAACTTCATCGACGATCTCAAGCCGCGCGCGATCACCCGCGACCTGGACTGGGGCGTACCGGTTCCGCTGGAAGGCTGGCGCGATCAGCCGATGAAGCGGCTCTACGTCTGGTTCGACGCTGTGATCGGCTACCTGTCGGCCTCGATCGAGTGGGCGCGGCGCACCGGCGATCCGGAGGCCTGGCGCAGGTGGTGGACCAATCCCGACGCGCGCGGCTTCTACTTCATGGGCAAGGACAACATCGTCTTCCACTCGGTGATCTGGCCGTCGCTGCTGCTCGGCCAGAATGGGCAGGGCGACCGCGGCGGGCAGCCCGGCCCGTTCGGCGTACTCGATCTTCCCGACGAGGTGGTCTCGAGTGAGTTCCTGACCATGAGCGGCGCGAAGTTCGCGACGTCGCGCGGCATCGTGATCTATGTCCGCGATTTCCTCGCCGAGTTCGGGCCGGATGCGCTGCGCTACTACATCGCCGCCGCCGGTCCGGAGAACGCCGATGCCGACTTCACCTGGGAGGAGTTCGTTCGCCGCAACAACTCCGAGCTGGCCAACGAGTGGGGCAATCTGGTCAACCGGTCGATCTCGATGGCGCACAAGAACAACGGCGCGATCCCGGAGGCCGGCGAGCTGACCGAGCTTGATCAACGACTGCTGGCCGCATCGCGCGACGCCTTCGACACCGTCGGTGACCTGTTGGGCCGGCGCCGGTTCAAGAACGCGCTGGGCGAGGCGATGCGGCTGGTCGGGCAGGCGAACGCGTACCTGTCCGAGACCGAGCCGTGGAAGCTCAAGGACGACCAAGATCACCCGGAGAACGCCGCACGCCGCGACACCGTGCTGCACGTCGCGCTGCAGGTGGTCAGCGACGCGAACGCGCTGCTCACGCCGTTCCTGCCGCACGCCGCGCAGAAGGTGCACGAGGCGCTGGGCGGCGACGGGGTGTGGGCGGCGCAGCCGCAGATCCGCACCGTCGGCGAGGACGGCGGCCCCGACTACCCGGTGCTGATGGGCGACTACGCCGACGAGCAGGCGGTCTGGGAGTCGCGGCCGATCAAGGCGGGTACGCCGTTGGCGAAGCCCGTGCCGCTGTTCGCCAAGCTGGACGCCGAACTCGGCCGCACCGGGCCGGTGTGGGCGCCGATCGCGGGTGCGGACGCATGAGCGTGCAGGTGCTGGTGGTGATGGGGGTCTCCGGCACCGGCAAGACCACCCTTGCGCAGAACCTGTCCCGCACGCTGGGCTGGCCGATGGCGGAGGGAGATGATCTTCACTCCGACGCCAACCGGGCGAAGATGGCCGCCGGAATCCCCTTGACCGACGCCGATCGCTGGCCGTGGCTGCGCCGGATCCGCGCGTGGATCGATTCCCGGCTCGAGTCCGGCGAGCCGGGCGTGATCACCTGTTCGGCGCTGAAGCGCAGCTACCGCGACGTGCTGCGCGCGCCCGGAGTGGTCTTCGTCCACCTCGACGGCGACCGCGCGGTGCTGGCCGACCGACTCGGCCGCCGCCGCGGCCACTACATGCCGCCGTCGCTGCTGGACTCCCAGCTCGCCACCCTGGAGCCGCTCGGCCCGGACGAGGACGGGATCGTCGTGCGGATCGGCGGCACCCCGGAAGAGGAGCTGGACCAAGCGCTCGACGCCCTGCGCGGCCGCCTGGGCTGACGGCCGCGCCGATCCTCCTCAGTGGGCGGCCGCCACGTCGAACAGGTTGCCCTCGGGGTCGCGCAGGGTCACCCAGTTGAAGCCGTGTTCGTCCACCCGGCGGACGAACTCCGCGCCCAGCCCGACGATCCGGTCCACCTCCGCCAGCCAGTCGCCCTCGGCGGAGAGATCGACGTGGATCGGGGTCTTGTCGGCGGTGTGCTCGTCGACCCGGGCGAAGAACCACGCAGGCCCGGCCGAACTGCGGCCCAGGGTGGCGAACCACTCGTTGGCCCCGTCGTCGATGTCGATCTTGGTCACGGCGGACCAGAAGGCGGAGGTGCGGGCCACATCCAGGCAGTCGAAGGTGACGGCGGCGAGTCTGCTGGTCATGATCATTTCCTTTCGTCGGTGCGGGGCCGGACGGGCCAGCACACCTCGGTGATCCATTGGGTGGGGTCGTGGGTCTTGTCCGGCCCGACGAGATAGATCTCGCGGACCGCGCCGGCCGCCGGCTCGACGCCGAGCGGGTGGGAGTCGTCGTGCAGGGCGCGGCCGAGCGCGGCGTACGTCCGGTCGAAGCTGTACGCGCCGCGGTGCACCGCCACGGCGTACCGTCCGCCGGGCAGCTCCTGGGTCGCGGCACGGCCCGCGCGCGTCGGCTCGGCGACCGGCAGCCACGCGGTCACCGCGCCCGCATTGTCGGCGAAGAACGGTTCGGCGTAGTCCGCGCCGGCCGGCCCGGACGGCCACGCGCCGGCGCGCGCGGCCCGCTCCGCCAGCTCCGGATAGGTCGCCGCGCACCAGGCGTCGATGTCGTCGCGCGCGACCCGCGCCCGTGCCGCCAGCACCCGCTGTGCGGGCGCCGCGCGTAACTCGACGGCGGGCGCGGGCGTACCGGCGAGCTCCTCGCGCAGCTCCGCGATCGCCGCCCCGTGATCGCGCACGGTCCGCTCCAGCTCGGCGAGGTGCCGCTCGATGGCCGCCGTCCGATCGCCGTCCAGCGTCTCGGCGACCATCGCCACCGGCATCTCGACCGCGCGCAGCATTCGGATCGTCCGCGCCCGCTCCACCTGGTCCAGCGCATAGCTGCGGTAGCCGGTGACCGGATCGACCGCGGCCGGCTGCAGCAGCCCGGCCTCGTGGTAGTTGCGCAGCTGCCGCACGCTCAGGTGCGTCATCTTGGAGAACTCGCCGATCGGGATCAACACGGTGCCGAGTCTGAACCCTCCCCGCGGGGGAGAGTCAATGCCCGCGCCGTGATCGACGCCTAGGCTGAGCAGGTGAAGAAGCCGGATCCCGCGATCGTCCTGGTCGCCGATACGTCGTCGGAGCCGCTGCGGCAGGCCCTGCAGCGGTACGCCGGGGAGTACCGCGTCGAATCGGCGGACAGTCTCGCCAGCTCGCTGCCGCTGGTGCAACGGCTGCTCGCGGGCGGGGTGCCGATCGCGATGCTGATCGTGGAGAGCACGCTGCCCGACGCCTCCGGGTTGATCACCATGGACTGCCTGCAGGCGCTCAGCCCGACCAGCAAGCGGGTCGTGTTCACCACCGTCGGGGACTATCTGGCCACGATCGGGCAGTTGCGGACGGCGATGTCGGAGGGGCGTCTCGACCTGGCGGGTGTCGCGCCGCGCGGGCCGCGCGATGAGGAGCTGCACGCCGCGTTGACCGATCTGTTGTCGGACTGGGGCTGGAGTTCCGGGCGCCCCGTGGTCGAGGCCCTGCGGGTGGTCGCCCCGGCCAACAACCCCGACGCAGCCCGGATCCACGACTTCCTCGACCGGCTCGGCATGCCGCACGGGATGTGGTCGCCGGAAAGCCCGCCGGGACGCGAGGTGCTGGACGAGCTGGGGGAGGATGGCGGCGGGCCCGATCAGGCGTACCCGGTGGTGCGGATGCATGATGCCCCGCCGATGGTTCGGCCGACGATGGCCGAGATCGGCGCGGCGATCTACAACCCCGAGACGCTCGGCGACCGGGTCTTCGATGTCGCCATTGTCGGCGGCGGTCCCGCCGGGCTCGGTGCGGCGGTCTACGGCGCATCGGAGGGGTTGGAGACGGTCGTGATCGACGCCGATGCGATCGGTGGTCAGGCCGGATCGAGTTCCATGATCAGGAACTATCTCGGCTTCCCGAACGGCATCTCGGGGATGCGGCTGACCCAGCGCGCGAGGTTCCAGGCGCTGCGGTTCGGCGCGAAGCTGCAGGCGGCGCGGCCGGTGCAGGAGCTGCGGCTCGGCGATCCCGCCGGCGACGGGCACGTGCTGCAGACCCCGGCCGGCGAGATCCGCGCGCGCAGCGTGATCATCGCCACCGGGGTGAAGTATCGCCGGCTCGGCGTACCGGCCCTGGAGGACCTGGTCGGCCTCGGCGTGCACTACGGCGCGGCGACCTCGGCGGCGCGCGACCTGGCGGGGCTCGATGTCCATGTCGTCGGTGGTGGCAATTCCGCCGGTCAGGCGGCGATGCACCTGTCGAGGTACGCCCGCTCGGTGACCATCGTGATCCGCCGCCCCGACCTGACGGCCACCATGTCGGACTACCTGATCCGCGAGATCGTGGCGAACGCGCGGATCACCGTGCGCGGCGAGTCCGAGGTGATCGACGGTGGCGGGAACGGCCGGCTGGAGTGGCTGACGATCCGCGACAACGCGGCCGATGCGGTGTCCAAGGTCGCCGCGGGCGGGCTGTTCCTGCTGCTCGGCGCCAACCCGCACTGCGGCTGGCTGCCTCCGGAGATCCTGCTGGACGAGCACGGCTTCGTGCTCACCGGGCGGGACGTGCCGAAGGGCCACTGGCGCGACGGCGTACCGCCCGCGTCGCTGGCCACCACCGCGGCCGGGGTTTTCGCCGTGGGCGACGTGCGCGCCGGCTCGATGAAGCGGGTGGCAGCCGCCAGCGGCGAGGGGTCATCGGTCGTCCCGCTGGTGCACGGTTTCCTCGCGGGCATCGACCGCGGCTGACCCCGGTCGAGCACGCGCGCTCGGGTACGCGGAGCCTCCCGCCGAAAGCGACCGCTCGTCCGGGTTTCGGCCGCCTCGGGGGCGAGATGGTGGCCAGAACCCTGGCGAGTGGTCGATAACGGCGGCACGGCGTGACGGCGCCCGCCGCGGTCAGCGCCGCGCGAGCCCGGCGACCAGGCGGCGCGCCGAGGCCATCCCCACCGGCCGAAAGCCGAGCGCCAGGGCCTCGCGCCGGCGGCGGCCCTCGTCTCGCCACAGCGCGATCCCGCGAAAGATCAACACGTGGGAGGGTTTGCGGCGCTCGGCCAGATCGCGCGCCAACCGGCGTACCCCGTTCAGCGTTCGCGACCGGTCCAGCCACAGGGGAACGACCCGCAGGCCCGCGGCGCGCAGGGGGCCGAGCGCCTGCGGGGCGAAGACCCCCTCCGCGACCACTGCCGAGGCGTCGCCGAGCTCGATCGCGCGCTCACCCACCGCGGCATTGGCGGCCAACCGGTAGACGGGCGCGCGCAGCCCGCCGGTCCTGATCAACTTCTCGATCGCGGCGACCGCCGCCGGGCAGTTCCAACTGCGCGGATCGTCCCAGTCGATCACCCGCTCGCCGCCGAGCTCGGTCACCGGCAGCGCCGGATGATCACCGTCGAGATAGAAGTCGTCCAGGCTGACGTGCGGTACGCCCGACAGGGCCGCGAGCCTGGACTTGCCGCTGCCGGAAGGGCCCGCGACCAGCACGACCGTCGCCGACGCGCTCACAGCCCGAGCGCCGCGGCCATCTCGTCGCGCAGCCGTCGCAGCCGACCGGCGGCGGCACCGGCATCGGCGCCGGGGGCATCCCAGACCTCCAGATAGCACTTCAGCTTCGGCTCGGTGCCGGACGGCCGGACGACCGCTCGCACGCCGTCGCCGGCCAGCAGCACGCCGTCGGTCGGCGGCAGCTCGGGCGTACCCTCCGCCAGATCGGTCACCCGCACCGGCCGGCCCGTCAGCTCCGCGGGCGGCGCGGATCGCAGCCGGGTCATCGCCTCGGCGATGATCGACTGGTCCTCGACGCGGACGGACAACTGGTCGGTCAGGTGCGGGCCGAAGACCCGGTCCAGCTCGGCCAGCCGGCCCGCCAGGGTTTCCCCACGCGACTTCAGCTCCGCGGCCATCGCGAGCACGGTGACGAGTGCGGTGATGCCGTCCTTGTCCGGCACGTGCGCGGGATCGCAGCAGTAGCCGATCGCCTCCTCGTAGCCGAACGCCAGCCCCGGCACCCGGCCGATCCACTTGAAGCCGGTCAGCGTCGGCACGAACGGTTGATCATGGGCCGCGGCCAGCTCGGCCAGCAGCACGCTGGACACCACCGAGCAGGCGTAGGCGCCCTGCACCCCGCGGCGCAGCGCATCGTCGGCGAGCAGCCAGCCCAGCTCGTTGCCGCTCAGCATCCGCCAGCCGCCGGCCGCCTCGGGCGCAGGGATCGCCACCGCGCACCGGTCGGCGTCCGGATCGTTGGCGATCACCAGGTCGACCGGCTCACCGCCACGACCCGCCTCGCGAGCAGCGGCCAGCGCAAGATCGATCGCGCCGGGCTCCTCGGGGTTCGGGAAGGCGACGGTCGGGAAGTCGGGATCCGGGGACGCCTGCTCGGCGACCTCGACCGGCGCCGGGATCCCGGCACGCTCGACGACCGCCCGGACGATCTCGGTGCCGACGCCGTGCAGCGCGGTGTGCACCCAGCGCAGGTCCGCGCCGCGGGCGCGCTCGCCCAGTTCGGCGGCGCGGGCGATGTAGCCGTCGCGCAGCCGCGGATCCCAGGTACCCCAGGAGTCGGCGCGGGGAAGATCGGCCAGCGGCAGGCGCGAGACCTCCTCGATCGCCGCGGCGATCTCGACATCGGCCGGCGGCACGATCTGCGAGCCGTCGCCGAGGTAGACCTTGTAGCCGTTGTCGGCAGGCGGGTTGTGCGAGGCCGTCACCACGACCGCGGCGACGGCGCCGAGCGCCCGGATCCCCCAGGCCGCCAGCGGTGTCGGCACGGGGCCGGGGGAGAGCAGCACCTCGAACCCGGCGCCGGCCATGATCTCTGCGGTGTCGCGGGCGAAGCGGTCCGAATTGTGTCGTGCGTCGTGACCGATGATCACCGGACCGCCGGTCAGGCCGTTGTCGCGCAGATACTTCGCCAGGCCCGCCGCGGCGCGCGTCACGACGACCCGGTTCATCCGGTTCGGCCCGGGGCCGAGGCGCCCGCGCAGGCCGGCCGTGCCGAACTCCAGCGGGCCCGCGAAGGCGTCGGCGAGCTCGGCCACCGCGCCGGCGTCCCCGGCCTGCGCGGCGGTGATCACCTTCGCCAGCTCGGCGGCCGTCGCCGGATCCGGGTCGGCGCGCTGCCAGGCATCGGCCGCGCTCAGCAGCTCGGCGCTCACAGCTTCTCCGCCAGCCCGCGGAGCAGGGCGCGCAGCTTCGGCGCCGCGGCATTGCCGGCCTCGATCACCTCGGCGTGGTCGAGCGGTTCCGGCGAGATGCCCGCCGCCAGATTCGTGACCAGGGAGATGCCGAGCACCTCCAGCCCGGCCTCGCGCGCCGCGATCGTCTCCAGCGCCGTCGACATGCCGACCAGATCGCCACCGATGGTCGCGGCCATCGCCACCTCGGCCGGCGTCTCGTACTGCGGGCCCCGGAACTGCACATAGACGCCGTCCGGCAGGCCCGGGTCGACCTCGCGGGCCAGCTCGCGCAGCCGTGGCGCATAGGCCGCGGTGAGATCGACGAAGGTCGCCCCGCGCAGCGGCGTCGCGCCCGTCAGGTTGATGTGGTCGCTGATCAGCACCGGCGTACCGGGTCCCCAGTCGGCATTGAGGCTGCCGCAACCGTTGGTCAGCACGAGCGTCCGGGCGCCCGCGGCGGCCGCGGTGCGTACCCCGTGCACCACCGGTTCGGCGCCCCGGCCCTCGTAGAAGTGGGTACGCCCGGTGAAGACCCCCGCCACCTTCCCGGCCGGCGTGCGGACGATACGCAACTGTCCGCCGTGGCCCGCGACCACCGGCTTGCTGAACCCGGGCAGCTCGCCGAGGTCGAAGCTGTGCAGTTGCTCGCCAAGATCATCGGCGGCGGCCGACCAGCCCGAGCCGAGCACCAGAGCGAGGTCCAGACCGTCGATGCCGGCCCCGGTCCGGACGGCGTCGGCCGCGGCGTTCGCGAGCGCGGAGGGATCGTCGAATGCGTCGTTCACCCCCGCACTATGGCACGCCCCGACCACCGAGGTTCGGCGTCCGGGGCACGTGCTGGAAGATTGCGCGTGCTGGAAGAATGCAGGCGTGACGCGCGTGGTGATCGTCGGTGGTGGACCGGGTGGGTACGAGGCTGCGCTGGTGGCCAGCCAGCTCGGCGGTGAGGTGACCCTGGTCGAGGAGGTCGCTCCGGGCGGATCCTCGGTGCTGACGGACGCGGTCCCGTCGAAGACGCTGATCGCCACCTCCGATGTGATGGACATGGTGCGCACCGCGGGCACGCTCGGCATCCGGGTCCGCGAGGACGCGGCCGCCGAGGGCGACTCCCCGCTGGAGGCCGTCGAGGTCGACCTGGACCGGGTGAACACCCGCGTCCGCGAGCTGGCCAGGGCCCAGTCCCGCGACATCGCGCGCTCGCTGGGCGCCGCGGGGGTGACGGTGATCGCGGGCCGCGGCCGGCTCGCCGACGCGCACACCGTTCAGGTACGGACCGAGGACGACGAGCTGGAGCTGCCCGCCGACGTGATCCTGATCGCGACGGGTACGCACCCGAGGATCCTGCCGACGGCCCAGCCGGACGGCGAGCGGATCCTGACCTGGACCCAGCTCTACCACCTCGACGAGCTGCCCGAGCGGCTGATCGTGGTGGGATCGGGGGTCACCGGGGCGGAGTTCGCGAGCGCCTACGACGCGCTCGGCAGCGACGTCGTGCTGGTCTCCTCCCGCGACACCGTGCTGCCCGGGGAGGACTCCGATGCCGCCAAGGTGCTGCAGGACGTTTTCGAGCGGCGCGGGATGGAGGTGATGTCGCGTTCGCGTGCCGAGTCGGTCACGCGCGACGGCGACGAGGTCGTGGTGACGCTCACCGACGGCCGCGAGGTCCGCGGCAGCCACTGCCTGATCGCGGTCGGCTCGATCCCGAACACCTCGGGCATCGGGCTCGTCGAGGCCGGTGTGGAGCTCGACGACAACGGCTTCGTCGTCGTGGACAAGGTCTCGCGCACCACCGCGCCCGGGGTGTACGCCGCGGGTGACTGCACCGGCGTGCTGATGCTCGCCTCGGTCGCGGCGATGCAGGGCCGCAAGGCGATGTGGCACGCGCTCGGCGATGCCGTCACCCCGCTCGATCTGGCCAAGGTCGCCTCGAACGTGTTCACCGCACCGGAGATCGCAACGGTCGGCTTCACCCAGAAGCAGTTCGACGAGGGGGCGCTGCCGGCCGAGCGGGTGATCTTGCCGCTGGCCGGGAACCCGCGCGCCAAGATGCAGGCCATCGACGATGGTCTGATCAAGCTCTTCGTGCTGCCGCTGACCGGGATCATCGTGGGCGGCGTCGTGGTCGCGCCGAAGGCCAGCGAGCTGATCCACCCGATCTCGCTCGCGGTGTCGGCGCGGATGACCGTCGACGACTTCATGAGCGCCTTCACCGTCTATCCCTCGCTCACCGGGTCGCTCGCCGAGGCCGCGCGGCAGTTGCACCGGCGGGGCCAGGTCGGTAGTTGATCATGGAGCCCGGTGGCGTCGCCGAGCTCGCGGAGCTGATCGCGGGCCGCCGCTGGGTCGCGCTCACCGGCGCCGGGATGTCCACCGATTCGGGTATTCCGGACTATCGCGGGCCGACGTCGCCGCCGGCCAACCCCATGTTGTACGCCGACTTCGTGCGATCGGCCGACAACCGGCGGCGCTACTGGGCGCGATCCTTCCGTGGCTGGCCGCGGATGCTGCGGGCGCGGCCGAATGCGGGCCACGTCGCGCTCGCCTCGCTCGCGGCGACGGGCCTGGCGGGCGTGCTCACCCAGAACGTCGACGGCCTGCACACCGCCGCCGGCAGCCCGGACGTGATCGATCTGCACGGGAGGCTGGCCGAGGTGATCTGCCTGGCCTGCGGCGAGGTCAGCGACCGCGCCGATCTTCAGGTACGCCTGGCGGCCGCCAATCCCGACGCGGCCGGATTCGACATCGCTCCCGGACAGGCGGAGCTGCGTCCCGACGGCGACCTCGAGGTCGATGATCACCGCTCGTTCGTGGTGCCGGACTGTGAAACCTGCGGTGGCGTACTGAAACCGCATGTGGTCTTCTTCGGCGAGTCCGTGCCGCGGGAGCGAGTGACGCGGGCCTATGCACTGGTCGACGGCGCGGAGGTACTGGTCGTGCTCGGGTCCTCGCTGGCCGTGATGTCCGGCCTGCGGTTTCCGCGGCATCTGGTCCGCACCGGGCGGTCGGTGGCGATCGTCAACCGCGGCGCCACCCGGGGCGACGAGCTGGCGACGGTACGCCTGGCCGCCGGGACCTCGGAGACCCTCGGTGCGCTCGCCGCCGACTTGTCCGCGCCGGCCTGATCTCGTCGAATCGCTTGACGCGCATCTGCGTCGCTGGTGGGCTCGTCCCGAAAGATCCAATCATTCGGACGAACTCGACGGAGAGCAGACATGGATGAGGACCTCGGGACCACGAGCAGGCGGATGGTGCTGGGCGGTGCGCTGGCGGTCGGTGCCGTCGCGGGGCTGGGCGCGCAACGGGCCCAGGCCGCGCCGGTCGAGCGCAGGCGACCGCGCCGCAAGGGACAGAAGTCGATGATCGGCGTCCCGTACGCGCAGCGCGACACCGTGCGGGTGGGCGTGATCGGGCTCGGCAACCGTGGCTCGGGCATGGCGCTGGGCTGGGCATCCATCCCCGGCGCCGAGGTGACCGCGGTCTGCGACATCCGGGCCGATCGCGCGAACCGCGTCGCTGATCGCTTGCAGGCGGCCGGTCACGATCGCCCCGCGACCATCGGCGGCAGCGAGAGCTCCTATCTGGAGCTGTTGCGCCGCGACGACGTCGACTACGTCTACATCGCCACGCCGTGGGAGTTCCACTTCAGCCAGGGCCGCGACGCGCTGCGCCACGACAAGGACGCGGCGGTCGAGCTGCCGATCGCGATGGAGCTGGACGAGCTGTGGGAGCTGGTCGATGCCAGCGAACAGTCCCGCCGCCACCTGATGCTGGCCGAGAACTGCAACTACGGCCGCAACGAACTGGCGATGCTGAAGATGGCCCGCGCCGGGCTGTTCGGCGAGATCACCGACGCCCACGGCGGCTATCTGCACGATCTGCGCGAGCTGTTGTTCAGCGACACCTACTACACCGATGCCTGGCGGCGGAAGTGGCACACCCGCTCCCGGGCCGCCTTCTACACCATGCACGGCCTGGGCCCGATGTCTGCCTGCCTGGACATCAACCGCGGCGAACGCTACGTGTCGCTGGTCGCCATCGACACCCCGGCCGAGGGCCTCGCCGACTACCGCGAGCGGTTCGTCCCGCGCGATCATCCGTCCTGGCAGGAGGAGTACGTGCACGGGGACGTGCAGACGGTGCTGCTGACGACCAATAGCGGCAAGATGTGCCGCGCCATGCACTCGGTGTCCTCGCCGCGCCCCTACAGCCGGATCAACTCGCTCCAGGGCAGTCGCGGGATCGTCGAGGACTATCCGGAGCGGATCTATGTCGAACCCGACCACAAGGGCCACGCCTGGGCCGACTTCGGCCCCTATCGCGACAAGCACGAGCACTGGCTGTGGCGCAAGCTGCGCGAAGACGCCGAGGGCGGCGGGCACGGCGGCATGGACTGGATCATGCAGTGGCGGATCGTGCAGCAGATACGTACCGGCCAGGTGCCCGACATCGATGTCTACGATTCCGCGGTCTGGTGCTCGTCGGTGCCGCTGTCGGCGGAGTCGCTGAAGAAGGAGAGGGCCGTGGCGGTGCCCGACTTCACCCGCTGCGACTGGGACGACTCGTCGCGCGGCGGGCTGGACTCGGCGGAGTCCGACATGCCCGGCTGAGACGCGACGAACGGGCGGCCCCGGGTTCGTCCGGGGCCGCCCGTTCGTCTGTCGCTCCGCCCGTCTGTCGGTACGCCCGGCTGTTCGGTACGCCCGTCTGTTCGTACGCGGCCTCAGTCGCCGAAGATGTCCCCGAACATGTCGCCGATCCCCTCGCCGATGTTGCCGAAGCCCTCGCCGATGCCCTCGAAGCCCTCGCCGATCCCTTCGCCGATGGCGCCGATCCCCTCGCCGATGCCGCCGAAGATGTTGCCGCCGCCACCGAACAGCAGGCTGCCGATCAGCATGCCGGACACCAGATCGGAGCCGCGCCAGGAGTTGTAATACCCCTGTGCCCACGGTGCGTAGGCCTTCCCGCCCTCCCAGTAGGGCACGCGGCGCGAACCGACCGGAACCGTGCGCACGTAGGGATCCGCGCCCGCCTCGACGCGCTCGGCGTCCGCTGCGCAGGCCGGGATGTCGCGGGCGGCGCCGCCGGGCGGGGCCCAGCTCACGTTCTTCACCGACGGACCGTGGGCGGGGTTGAAGAAGCATGGCGGTCGCTTCTGCGGCAGCGGCTCGCCCGCGATCCGGGCCTTCACGCAGGCGATGGCGTACCGCCCGTCCTCGAGGATCTCGGTGACATTGCGGATCTCGTTGGGCTGCTGGACGGCGGCGAGGGAGGTCTTGGCGTCTTCGTAGGCATCGAGCGCGCGCTGGTAGTCCTGCTGCATCGGCTCGTCCAGCGGGTGCCCGGCGACGTCGGTGTCGAGCGTCTGCAGCTCCTCGCCGAAGCGGGTCACGTCCTCGTCCGCGACGCGGCGAGAGGCGGTCAGTTGGGACTCGAGCTCGGCGCGCCGCGCACGGTCCTGTTCGAGGGCCCGTCGGCGCAGGATCACGGCGATCACCGCCGCGACCGCCGCGATCAGGATCACGGGCAAGAGGAATTCCACGTGGTCCATCATGTGCGACGCCGCCCGGCGACAACACACCGGGCAGGCATTTTCAGCACATTCTTTGTGTTCTCGGCCGGATGCTTGTGTGAGACTGAGTGGTTGACGTCACTCGGGGTCGACGATTTCGCACACGACGGCGCCGCTGCTCACGGTCTGGCCGACCTCGGCCGCCAGCTTGCGGATCACGCCATCGCGATGCGCGGCCAGGGGTTGCTCCATCTTCATCGCCTCGAGCACGACCACTGGATCGCCCTGGCTCACCGTGTCGCCGTCGGCGACGTTCACCTTGACGATCGTGCCCTGCATCGGGCTGGCCAGCGCCTCGCTGGAGGACGAGGCGGCCGCCGCCCCGCCACCGCGCCGGCGGGTGGGTCGGCGGGCGGCGGCCCCGCCGCCACCGGCCGGGCCGACGGACAGACCGGCCGGCAGGCGTACCTCGATCCGCTTGCCGTTGACCTCGACCAGCACGGCCGTCTTCTCCTCGGCCTCGGGGGCCTCGCCGCTCGGCCCGGCGTAGGCATCGAGCTGGTTGTCCCACTCCGTCTCGATCCAGCGGGTGTGCACGGCGAAGTCGCCGTCGGCGGCGGTGAACGCCGGGTCGTCGAGGACGGCGCGGTGGAAGGGCACCACCGTGGGCATGCCGGCAACCACAATCTCGTCCAGCGCCCGGCGGGAACGGGCCAGCGCCTGCTCGCGATCGGCGCCCGTGACGATCAGCTTGGCGACCAGCGAGTCGAAGGCGCCGGGCACCGTCATTCCCGCGACATAGCCCTCGTCGACCCGGACCCCGGGCCCGCCGGGGGCGCGCCAGTCGGTCAGGGTGCCGGGCGCGGGCATGAAGTTGTTGGCGGGTTCCTCTGCGTTGATCCGGAACTCGATCGAGTGGCCGGTCGATGCCGGGTCGTCGTAGCCGAGCTCCTCGCCGTCGGCGATCCGGAACATCTCGCGGACCAGATCGAGCCCGGTCACCTGCTCGGAGACGGGATGCTCGACCTGCAGGCGCGTGTTCACCTCCAGGAAGGAGATGGTGCCGTCGGTGCCGACCAGGAACTCGCAGGTGCCGGCGCCGACATAACCGGCCTCGCGCAGGATCGCCTTCGACGAGTCGTAGAGCGTGGCAAGTTGATCATCGCTGAGGAACGGCGCGGGTGCTTCCTCGACCAGCTTCTGGTAGCGGCGTTGCAGCGAGCAGTCGCGGGTGGAGACGACGACCACATTGCCGTGCGAATCGGCCAAACACTGGGTCTCCACGTGCCGGGGCCGGTCGAGATAGCGCTCGACGAAGCACTCGCCGCGCCCGAACGCCGCGGTGGCCTCGCGGGTCGCGGACTCGAACAGCTCGCGGATCTCCCCGGGCCGGCGGGCCACCTTCATGCCGCGGCCGCCACCGCCGTAGGCGGCCTTGATCGCGATCGGCAGACCGTGCTGCTCGGCGAAGGCGACGACCTCGTCGGCATCGGCGACCGGGTCCGGCGTGCCGGGAACCAGGGGCGCGCCGACCTTCTCGGCGATGTGGCGGGCCTTGACCTTGTCGCCGAGGGAGTCGATGGCGGCCGGCGGCGGGCCGATCCAGGTCAGCCCCGCATCGATCACCGCCTGGGCGAAGTCGGCATTCTCGGCGAGGAATCCGTAGCCGGGGTGCACGGCATCGGCGCCGGACTTCTGCGCGGCGTCGAGGATCTTGGCGATGTCGAGGTAGGAGTCGCCGGGGGTCGCACCCCCGAGGGCGTACGCCTCGTCGGCGAGCTGGACGAACAGGCCGTCGGCATCGGGCTCGGCATAGACGGCGACACTGGCCAGTCCGGCATCGCGGGCCGCCCGGATCACCCGGACGGCGATCTCACCCCGGTTGGCGACGAGGACCTTGCTGATGGCCATGTGCACTCCTCCTGTGATCGGGCGTCCGTGCCCAGTGGGGGAGTCTATGGCCGGTCATGGCCCGGGTCACGTCCGGCCGGGCGGGCCCGGCCGGACGCTGCGCATCGGTCAGCGCTGCTCCGCGAACTCCGTCAGCGCGTCAGCGCTGCTCCGCGAACTCCGTCAGCGCGTCAGCGCTGCTCCGCGAACTCCACGTGCCGGCCGGCGACCGGGTCGAACTTGCGGATCCGCAGCCGGTCGGGGTCGTTGCGCCGGTTCTTGCGCGTCACGTAGGTGTAGCCGGTGCCGGCGGTCGAGCGCAGCTTGATCACCGGGCGTAGTTCGTTTCGCTTGGCCATGGTTCCTCCTCGCGGTTCTGAGTTGATCAACGCCGGGCGGGGCGCGGCTATTCCGGTGCGGGTACGCCCGGCGCGCGCAGGCCGACCGCGACGACCGCCGCACCGAGCAGCCACGCGACGATCGCCACGGTGGCGAAGCGGTGCGCGCCCGCGGCGATCGCCCCGGGGGTGTCGGCGGAGGCGACCAGCACGCCCGCGAGCGCCACCCCGAACGAGGTGCCGAGCTGGCGGCAGGTGTTGCCGATGCCGCCGGCCAGGCCGGGGCGCCCAGGCAGCGCGGCGAGCCCGGCGGCGACGATCGCCGGCGTCAGTGCCGCCAGCGCCACGCCCACCCCGAGCAGGGGAGGCATCAGCGCGGGCCAGTCCGCGCCCGGGGTGGCGGCGTACAGGCTGGCCAGCATCGCCGCTCCGGTCACGAATCCGACCATGATCATCACCCGCGGCCCGAACCGGGCGAGCGCCCGGCCGCCGAGCGGGGAGAGCGCCGCGAACGGCACGGTCGCGACGAGCAGCAGCGCGCCGCCGGCCGCGACCGGCAGCCGGTACGCGCGCTGGGCGAGCCAGGTGATCGTCAGCAAGGTGCCGTTGCCGACGGTGTTCATGGCGAACGCGGCAACGCTGGCCGCCGCGAGCCGGCCGGGCAGCACGCGCCGGCCGGCCGGCTCCTCGCCCCCGCGCGGATCGCGGACCAGGACGACCGCACCGACCAGCGCGAGCGCGAGCGGCGCCAGGTTGATCAAGAAGATCATCCGCCAGCCGGCCAGGCCCGTGAGCAGCCCGCCCAGGCCCGGGCCGAGGGCGGTGCCGGCGGCCGAGACGCCCGACCAGATGCCGAGCGCCCGCGCCCGGGCGGGCCCGGCCCAGTCGTGCTGCAGCACCGCGAGCCCGGCGGGCAGCATCGCGGCCGCGCCGAGCCCCTGACCGACGCGCCCCGCCAGCAGCACCGCGGCGCCGGGAGCCAGCGCGCACGCCAGCGACGCCGCGCCGAAGACCGCTAGCCCGGCGACCAGCGGCCGGCGCGGACCCAGCCGGTCGCTGGCCCAGCCGGCCGGCAGCAGGGCCGCGGCGAGCGGCAGGGTGTAGGCGTCGATGGCCAGCGCCGGCTGGGCGAGCGCGAGGTCGGCGCCCAGCTCCGGCAGCGCGACATTGACGATCGTCACGTCGAGCAGCACGAGGAACATCGGTACGCAGATCGTGGCCAGCGTGAGGCCGCGTCGGGCGCCCGGCGGCGCGGTGGTGGGGGACGGCATGTGGCCCAGTTCATCGGGCGGAGTCTTCGCCGGGCGCCGAAGCGTCGGCGCAGCACAATGGCGGGGTGAGTGCACCAGCCCCGGACCCGTTGAGCCCCGACATTGCGCCGATCGCCGCGCTGTTCGCCGACCGCTCCCGGGCCAGGTTGTTGTCGGCGCTGCTCGACGGGCGGCGATTGCCGGCCTCGCGACTGGCCGCCGAGGCCGGGGTGTCGGCCTCCACGGTGAGCGGACATCTGGCCAGGCTGACCGCCGCGGGCGTGGTCGAGGTCGAGGCCTCGGGCCGCTTCCGGTTCTATCGGCTCGCCGGGCCCGAGGTGGCCCGGGTCATCGAGTCGCTCTCGGTGCTCGCCGGCCTGCCGCCCGTGGCCTCGTTGCGCGGTCACACCCGGGCGGCCCGGCTGCGCGCCGCGCGTACCTGCTATGACCATCTCGCGGGACGGCTCGGCACGGCGGTGCTCGCCGCGCTGGTCCGTGACGGCGCCCTGGTTCGCACCGACGGGACCGACGGACTGGAGCGGGCGCCGGGCGAGCGGTTGTCCGCGGTGGTGGCGAAGGCGCCGTGGGCGCTCGGCCCCCGCGCGGAGCAAGGCTTCCGGCGCTGGGGCGTCGATCTTCCCGTGGTCTGCGCGGCCAGGCGGGAGCCGATCCGGAGTTGCCTGGACTGGACCGAACAGCGCCACCACCTCGGCGGCGGCCTCGGTGCCGCGCTGCTGGACGCCGTCCGTGGCCGGGGCTGGATCGCCTCCGGCCCCCGACCCCGGGAGGTCGTGATCACCGAGTCCGGCGAGGGGGCCCTGACCGAGCTGCTGGGCGAACTCTCCTGACCTCGGCGCCGGAGCGACCCAGCTCGGCGAGATCGGCGCGGCAGCGCGCCTCCACCTCGGCCAACTCGGCCAGCGTGGTGTCGATGTCGGCGCGCCGGGACTCCAGCTCGGCGCGCCGCTCGGCGATCTCGGCCAGCAGGTAGCGCAACTGGCCCGCCTCGCCCGGCGCGGAGTCGTACATGTCGACGATCCGGGCGATCTCGTCGAGGGCGAAGCCCAGCCGCTTGCCGCGCAGGACCAGGCGCAGGCGTACCCGCTCCCGCTCGCCGTAGATCCGCCGCTGCCCCTCGCGGCGCGGGGCGAGCAGGCCCTTGTCCTCGTAGAACCGGATGGTCCGCAGCGTCGTGTCGAACTCCTCGGCGAGCTCGGAGATGCTCCAGGTGCGCGCGGCCATGGGCTTACGTTAACGTAAGCGTCACCGAGCAACCGCCGAGCCGGCCCACGAGGAGTGACGATGTCGTCCGACCTGCTGCAATCTGCCGAGCACCGCGAGTTCCGCGCCGCGGTCGCCGCCTTCGCCGACGCCGAGATCGCCCCCCATGCCGAACGCTGGGACCGCGAGCACCACTTCCCGCTGGAGGCCGTGCGCAAGATGGGCGCCATGGGCCTGTTCGGGCTGAACGCGCCCGAGGCCTACGGCGGCTCGGGCGACTTCACCAGCCTGTGCATCGCCATCGAGGAGCTGGGCCGCGCCGACCAATCGGTCGGGATCACCCTGGAGGCGGGCGTCGGCCTGGGCATCAATCCGATCGCGGCCTTCGGCACCGACGAGCAGAAGGCGCGCTGGCTGCCCGACCTGATCGCCGGCCGCGCGCTCGCCGGCTTCGGGCTGACCGAGGCCGAGGCCGGCTCCGATGCCGGCGCCACGCGTACCCGGGCCGAGCTGGTCGACGGCGAATGGGTGATCAACGGCGGCAAACAGTTCATCACCAATTCGGGTACGCCGATCACGTCGGTGGTGACGGTGACCGCGCGTACCGGCACCCGTGAGGACGGCCGGGCGGAGCTGTCGACGATCATGGTCCCGTCGGGTACGCCCGGCTTCACCGTCGAGCCGGCGTACCGCAAGCTGGGGTGGTATGCCTCGGACACCCATCCGCTGACCTTCACCGACGCCCGGGTCAGCGAAGATCATCTGCTCGGCACCCGGGGACGCGGCTTCGCGCAGTTCCTGGCGACGCTCGACGACGGCCGGGTGGCGATCAGCGCGCTGGCGCTCGGCTGCATCCGGGCGTGTCGCGATCTTGCCGTGGCCCATGCGGGGCAGCGCACGACCTTCGGTGTACCGATCGGGGCGAAGCAGGGGGTGGCCTTCCAGCTCGCCGATCTTGACGCGATGGCCCACACCGCGCACACGCTGGTCTATTCCGCGGCCCGGATGAAGGACGCCGGGGCCGACGCCGCGGCATTCAAGCGGGCCGCCGCGATCACCAAGCTGCAGACCACGGAGATGGCCGTCACGGCGACCCGGATCGCGACCCAGGTCTTCGGCGGCTACGGGTTCATGGAGGAGTATCCGGTCGCCCGGTTCTACCGCGATGCCAAGATCCTGGAGATCGGCGAGGGCACGTCGGAGGTGCAGCGGCTGCTGATCGCCCGCGGCCTCGGGCTGCCCGTCGAGTGATGCCGGGTGGAAGGATGAGCGCATGAGTGAGGACAGTCAGTCCCCGGTGATCAGCGACGACGCGATGATCCGGTCGGCGCGGGAGGCCACCCTTGCCCCGTCGGAGAAGGCCGCCGCCAAGCTCGCCGACCAGAACAAGCTCTTCGTCCGCGACCGGCTCGCGCTGTTGTTCGACGACGGAACCTTCGTCGAGGACGGCCAGCTCGCGAACGCGGCGGCGGGCAACCTGCCGGCCGACGGCGTCGTCACCGGCCGCGGCCTGGTCGCCGGACGCCCCGCGCTCGTGGTGGCCAACGACCCGTCGGTGAAGGCGGGCTCGTGGGGTGCCCGGACGGTGGAGAAGATCATCCGGGTGACCGAGACCGCGCTGCGCGACGAACTCCCGGTGTTCTGGTTCATCGATTCCGCGGGTGCCCGGATCACCGATCAGGTGGAGCTGTTCCCGGGCCGCCGCGGTGCGGGCCGGATCTTCCACAACCAGGTCGCCCTGTCCGGCAAGGTGCCACAGATCTGCTGCCTGTTCGGCCCGTCGGCGGCCGGCGGTGCCTACATCCCATCGTTCTGCGATCTGGTGATCATGGTCGAGGGCAATGCGTCGATGTATCTCGGCTCGCCCCGGATGGCCGAGATGGTGGTCGGAGAGAAGGTGACGCTGGAGGAGATGGGCGGCGCGCGGATGCACGCCTCGGTGTCCGGCTGCGGCGACCAGCTCGCCACCGACGACGCCGATGCGATCGAGCAGGCGAAGGCGTACTTCTCCTATCTGCCGGAGAACTGGCGCGCCGAGCCGCCGGTCTATGCGCCCGAGCCGCCGGCGCGGGAGTTCGCCGCCGATCTGGTGCCGGCCGAGGAGTCGGCCGGCTATGACGTGCACACCGTGATCGAGGCGATCGTCGATGCCGACAGCTTCTTCGAGGTGAAGCCGCTGTTCGCGCCCGAGCTGGTGGTCGGATTCGGGCTGCTGGAGGGTCGCGTGATCGGCATCGTCGCCAACCAGCCCGCGGTGAAGGGTGGCGTGCTGTTCGTCGACTCCGCCGACAAGGCCGCGCGGTTCATTCTCGAGTGCGATGCCTTCAACGTCCCGTTGCTCTATCTCGCCGATGTGCCCGGTTTCATGATCGGCTCGGCCGTCGAGCGCCAGGGCATCATCCGGCACGGCGCAAAGATGATCACCGCCGTCTCCGAGGCAACGGTGCCGACCGTCTCGCTGATCGTCCGCAAGGCCTACGGGGCCGGGCTGTACGCCATGAGCGGACCCGGTTTCGGCCCGGATGCCACGCTGGCGCTGCCGACCGCGAAGATCGCCGTGATGGGCCCGGAGGCGGCGATCAATGCCGTTTATGCCAACAAGATCAACGCGATCGCCGACGATGCCGAGCGCGAGGCCTATGTCGAACGGCTGCGCACCGAGTATGAGGCCGATATCGACATCCTCCGGCTGGCCAGCGACCTGGTGATCGACGCGATCATCGAGCCGGCGGAGGTACGCGCCGAGCTGGTTGCGCGGTTCGCCGCCGCGGCCGGCAAGGACCGGCACTTCTCCCAGCGCCGGCACGGCGTACCCCCCGTCTGATCCGGGCGGCCGACCCGGCTCAGCCGGTGTATACAGGGCGGATCGAGACCGACTCGATCATCGCGTCGGGAGA
The DNA here is from genome assembly GCF_054073625.1 of Naumannella huperziae. Taxonomy (NCBI): domain Bacteria; kingdom Bacillati; phylum Actinomycetota; class Actinomycetes; order Propionibacteriales; family Propionibacteriaceae; genus Naumannella; species Naumannella huperziae. Next base: position 1,427,571 of record NZ_JBSXPH010000001.1, read on the forward strand.
GGCATCGACCGCGGCGCGGACGGCGGCCGCGACGGACTCCGGGCGCAGGTACTCATCGCCCCGGTAGCCGGTATTTCCTCGCTGGTGCTGGATCTCTCGTTGCATGTCGGTGTCGACCCGCCCCGGATGGATGCTCGCCACCCGCACCTCGCCGCGGACCTGTTCGCGCAGCGAGTCGGTCAGTGCCGTCAGCGCGAACTTCGAGGCCGAGTACATCGCCCCGCCGCGGCCGGCCATCAGCCCGGACCCCGAGTTGATCATGATCACCTGGCCGCCCGCGGCCCGCAGGGCCGGCAGCAGGTCGCGGGTCAGGTCGGCGACCGCGATCACGTTCAACTCCATGATCGTTCGCCAGTCCTCGCGGCTGGCGTCCTCGACGATCGCCAGGTTCGAGATTCCGGCCGAGTGCACCAGCACGTCGAGCCGGTCGATCGCGGCAGCAGCTTGCCGCGTGGACTCTTCGTCGGCCAGGTCGGCGACGAAGACGCCGGCATCGGGCAGCTCGGCGGCGACCCGTGCCGCCGCCTCGGGGTCGCGCCCGCCGATCAGCACGTGGTGATCGCGGCCCAGATCGCGGGCAATGGCCAGCCCGATGCCGCGGGTGCCCCCGGTGACGAGCGCGGTGGGTCGAGACGTGTCGCGTGCCGTCGCAGTCATGGTTCCAACCTAACCGGCTGGGTCGTCGGCGCCGTCACGGCCCGCGGGGCGCCAACTGGTGCGATGCCGCTCGGGATCGTGGGTGGGCGCGGTCTCGCCGTCCCCGGCGGGCTCGTCGACGGGCGTTTCCACCAGCTCGAAGCCGGCCCGGGACAGGTCCTCGGCCAGGTCGTCGACGTCCAGCAGATCGTCGCGGAACTGATGCGTGCGGTACGCGGTCCGCCCGACCATGTGCGCCGCCACCGGCGCGGTCGCCAGTTGCAGCAGCATCGCCAGCACCATCACGCCGATCACCCGCGGTTCGCGCAAGGTCAGGCCGAGCCCGGCGAGCACGCACAGTAGGCCGAGAGTCTGGGGCTTGGTGGCCGCGTGCATCCGGGTCAGCACGTCCGGTAGCCGGACCAGCCCGATGGCCGCGGTCAGGCAGAGGAAGGAACCGGCGAGCAACAGCAGGGCGCCGGCGATGTCGAGGACGGCGTTCATCGCTGGTCCTCCCAGCCGCGGCCCTCGTTGCCACCGTCGGGATCGCGCCAGGAGATCGCCTGGTCGCGGTCGGCGGCGAACCGGGCGACGCTCAGCGAGCCGGCGAAGCCGAGCAGCGCGAGCACGAGGATGACGGGCAGCGTGGTGACGTGCCGATTCAGCGCCGCTTCCAGCGCGAGGCCGCAGATCAGGATCGCGATCACCACATCGCCGGCGACCACCCGGTCGAGGGTGCCCGGTCCCCGGGCCAGCCGGAACAGGGTGAGCACGGCGGCGGCGCTCAGCATCGCGGCGGCCACCGCGATGATCACCGTGACGATCATGGGGCCTCCTCCTCGTCGCCGGGCGATTGCCGGATAGCGGCCTGCTCCTCGCGGCTGCCGAATGCCGCCAGCACCGCATCCTCGGCGCGCCGCACCTGGAGCCGCGCCTGTGCCAGGTCGTCTGCCGACGTGGCCTCGAGGACGTGCAGATAGAGGGTGCGGTTCGACCGCCGGGCCTCGATCACCAACGACCCGGGGACCAACGAGGCCAGCTCGCTGACCAGCGCCTCGTACAGGTCGTCATCGACGCGCAGCGGCACCCGGATGATGCCGCTGTGCAACGGGGGTCCGGGTCGCAGGATCGCGCGGATCACGTCGATGCTGGCCACGGTCAGCGATCCGAGCAGCCGCACCAGCAGCCACGCCACCCGCAACGGCCGGAAGCGGCCGGCGAAGCGTACCGGTGGCATCGGGAATGCCAGCGTGATGATCAGGCCGACCAGCAGGCCCATCAGCGCGGCGAAGATCGACAGGTCGCCCCACAGCACCATCCAGACGATCGCCAGCGCCAGAATCGTGCGCCACTGCAATCCGCTGCGCCGCGGCGGCAGCGCCGGGTTCGCCGGGTCGGTGTTCGGCTCCCGTTCGCTCATCAGCGCACCCCCGGGGGGAGGACGGACTCCAGGTACGGCGTGACCGCGAGCAGGTCCTGTGCGGCGCGCTCGGAGTAGCCGTAGAGGGGTCCCGCGATGAAGGTGATCCCGAGGCCGACCAGCACCAGGAAGCCCGCGGTCACCACCATCCCGAGCGGCAGGCGTACCCCGCGGCGCCGGATCGTCAGCGACGCCCCGCCGGTGCGGACCTCCTCGGGCACCTCGCGCCAGAACGCGCGATTCCAGACCTTGGCCATCGCGTACAGGGTGAGCAGGCTGGTCAGGACGCCTCCGGCGACGAGCAGGTACGCCAACGGCGTGCCGTTGGCCACTCCGGCGCCGAGCAGGCCCACCTTGCCGACGAAGCCCGACAGCGGCGGGATGCCGGCGAGGTTCATCGCCGGCACGAAGAACAACACCCCGAGCACCGGCGACAGGGCGGCGAGGCCGCCGAGCCGGTTCAGCGAGGTGCTGCCGCCGCGCCGCTCGATCAGCCCGGTGACCAGGAACAGGGTGGTCTGGATGGTGATGTGATGGGCGGTGTAGAAGATCGCGCCGGCGTACCCGGCCACGGAGGCGAGCGCGACCCCGAAGATCATGTAGCCGATGTGGCTGACCAGGGTGAAGGACAGCATTCGTTTGATCTCGGACTGGGCGACCGCCCCGAGGATGCCGACGATCATCGTCAGCAGCGCAGCCCACATCAGCGGCACGGTCAGCGGCGAGTCGGGGAACAGCGTGGTCTGGGTACGGATGATGGCGTACACGCCGACCTTGGTCAGCAATCCCGCGAAGACGGCGGTGACCGGCGCGGGCGCGGTCGGGTAGGAGTCCGGCAGCCACGCCGAGAGCGGGAAGACCGCGGCCTTGATCGAGAACACCACCAGCAACAGCAACTGCAGGATCAGTTGCAGCGGTCCCGGCAGCTCGGCGAAGCGCAGCGACAACTGCGCGAAGTTGACCGTGCCGGTCGCGGCATAGACGACCGCGATCGCGATCAGGAAGAGCAACGAGGACATCAGGTTGACCACGACATAGGTGCTGCCGGCGCGGACCCGCTCGCCGGTGCCGCCGAGGGTGAGCAGCACATAGGAGGCGAACAGCAAGATCTCGAACCCGACGAACAGGTTGAACAGGTCGCCGGAACTGAACGCGGCCGAGACGCCCGCCGCGAGCACCAGGAAGGTCGGGTGGTAAATCGAGACCGGCGTCTCGCGCTTGCGGGCCTCGAGGTCGGTGCCGATCGAGAACACCAGCACGGTGAACGCGACCAGCGAGGAGACGAACAACATCAGCGCCGAGAAGCGGTCGATCACCAGGGCCAGGCCGAGCGGCTCGGGCCAGGCGCCGATCCACAGCGACATCGGTCCGGTCCGGTCGGTGATCCCGATCAGGAATCCCTCGATGATCAGCACGGCCAGCAGGACCACCACGGAGACGGCGCGCTGGGCCCGCGGCCAGCGGCTCAGCGCCAGCGCCAGGCCGGCGCCCAGCAGCGGCAGCAGGACCGGCAGCGGAAGCAGATTGTTCACCGCTCGTCCTCCTTCGCCGGGTCCTCGTCGTTCTCGGGCTCGTCGTTCTCGGGCTCATCGTCCTCGGGGGGCGGCTCCTCGGAGACGATCACCCGCTCGTCCTCCGAGGGCAGCGAGGAGTCGGGCTCGTCGAAGGACTGGGAAGCAAGATCGGCCCGGGCCAGGCGCCGGATCTGGGCATCCTCGACATCGTCGGGCACCTCGTCATTGCCGTCGAGCTGGAAGCTGCGGTAGGCCAGGGTGAGCACGAACGCGGCCGTACCGAGGGTGATCACGATCGCGGTCAGCACCATCGCCTGCGGCAGCGGATCGCTCATCTCCTCCGCCGGGGTACGCCCGATCAGCGGCGCGCCGCCGCCTCGCCCGGAGGCCACCAGGAACAACAGATTGATCCCGTTGCCGGCAATCAACAGGCCGATCAGGATCCGGGTCAGCGACCGCTCCAGCATCAGATAGGCGCCGGCCGCGAACAGCGCGGCGCCACAGATGACCAGGGTCAGGTTGGGCGCCATGTCGGGATTGATCATCGATCACCCTCCAGGCTGGCCGCATAGGCCCGCGGCCCGGTGGTGCGCGGGCCGGGGGTGTTGTCCTCGGCCTCGTGCTGGTCGATCCCCGAGCCGAGGCTGCGGATCAGATCCAGCATCACGCCGACCACCACCAGGTAGACGCCGATGTCGAAGATCATCGACGTGACCAGATAGGGCTCGCCGAGGATCGGCAACTGCCCGAACGGGGTGGCCACCGAGATCAGCGGCTCGATGGTCAGGTCGATCTTGTAGGACTGGCCGATCCGGCCGCCCCACAGCGCCGGCGCCAACACGCTCGCCCCGGCGAGCAGCAGGCCGCTCCCGAGGACCGTGCCCGCGTTCACCGGCGCGGCCTCGTCCAGCTCGTCGCGGCCGCCCGCCAGGTAGCGGATCGCCAGGGCCAGGCCGGCGACCAGGCCGCCCGCGAACCCGCCGCCGGGGTCGTTGTGGCCCGCGATCAGGAAGTAGATCGAGACGACCATCATCACCCCGAACAGCAGCCGGGTGACGACCTCGAAGACGACCGATCGGTTGGCCGGCGACAAGGCGACGCCGCCGCGCAGCCAGACCGTCGGCCCCTGTGCGGCGCGCCGACGCCGCTCGCGCCGAGTCGCCCGGGTCCGGTCCGGTGTGGTCAGCCGCGCATTGCGGGTACGCAGGAAGATCAGGCTGGCCACGCCCGTGGCGGCCACCGCGAGCACGGCGATCTCGCCGAGGGTGTCCCAGGAGCGGATGTCGACCAGGGTGATGTTGACGATGTTGTCGCCGTAGCCGAACTCGTAGGCATAGGTCGGGTAGGTCTCCGAGACGGGCGCCGCGGTCCTGGAACCGGCGGCATAGAAGGCGATTCCGCCGACCACCACGCCCGCCGTGCCGGCCACCGCGATTCGCCACCAGCGGGCCGAGCTGCGCGGGCGATGGGTGAAGGAGCGGGGCAACTTGCGCATCACCAGGACCAGCACGACGAGCGTCACGGTCTCCACCAGGACCTGGGTCAGCGCCAGATCCGGGGCGCCGTGCAGCAGGAACAGCAACGCCGCCCCGTAGCCGACCACGCCGACCGCGACCACCGCCTTCATCCGGCCGCGCGCATTCGCGGCGATCACCGCGGCCGCGATCGTCAGCACGCCGACCACGACCTGGGCGGCCGAGGTGGCGATCACGAACCGGTCGGGAAAGACCTGGGTGGTGGCCAGCACCAGGCCTGGTCCGGCGATGACCACCACGAGGATCGTGCCGAGGTAGTTGGGCAGCGAGCCGCGCTGGGTGAGCGCGGTCGTCTCGACCGCGATCCGGTCCACGCCGCGCATGATCAGCCGGTAGACGTCGGCGGCCTCCGGCACCCGGGGCAGCGAGCCGTGCATCTGCTCGACGCGTCCCCGGGTCCAGAACAACAGGCCGCCGACCACCAGCACGGCGGCCGACATCGCCAGCGGCGCGCCGAATCCGTGCCAGAGCGCGATCCCGTGGCCCGGCTCGCCGACCCGGCCCAGCGCGACATACGGTTCGAGTGCCGCGGTCAGTTGGGGTCCGAGAAAGCCGCCGACGAGCGACAGGACGGCCAGCAGCAACGGTGCCGCCACGAACCCGCCGGGGCGGGGTGCGCAGGCGGTGGTGCGGCCGTCGGCGGGGGAGTCGTCCTCGCCCGCGCTCTTGGTGGCGAAGGTGCCCCAGAGGAACCGCAGCGTGTACGCCACCGTGAGCGCCGAGCCGAACAGCAGGGCGCCCGTCAGCGCCAGCGCGGGCAGCGGCGGCACCCGCGTACCGTCCGAGCCCGCGACCAGATAGCTCAGCGACTCGAATGCGCTCTCCTTGGTGGTGAAGCCGATCAGCGGCGGTACACCGGCCATCGACGCTCCGGCGAGCACCGACGCCACCAGCACCACGGGCATCGCCCGCCCGACGCCGGACAGCTCGCGGATGTCGCGGCTGCCGGCGCTGCGGTCGACGACCCCGACGATCAGGAACAGCGCCGACTTGAACAAGGCGTGGGAGATGATCATGCCCACGCCGGCCAGCATGGCCGAGCGGGTGCCGAGGCCATTCATGAACATCAGGAAGCCGAGCTGACTGACGGTGCCGTAGGCGAGCAGCACCTTGATGTCGTGTTGCCGCAGGGCGCGCAACGCGCCGAGGACCATGGTCACGGCGCCGAGCGTGAGCAGGATCTCCCGCCAGCCGGGCAGACCCGCGAAGAACGGCGACAACAGCGCCACCAGATAGACGCCGGCCTTGACCATCGCGGCCGCGTGCAGGTACGCGCTGACGGGCGTCGGGGCCGCCATCGCGCCCGGCAGCCAGAAGTGGAAGGGCACCTGCGCGGACTTGGTCAGCGCGCCGAGCAGGAGCAACAACACCGCGATGATCACGATCGGCGAGGCCGTGGCCGGGTCGTCGATGGCCGCGCGGACGACGGGGGATGCGAGCACCCCGGACAGCCGGAACGTGCCGGCGGTGACGCCGAGCATGACGATCCCGACCAGCATCGCCAGCCCACCGAAGGTGGTCACGATCAGCGCGGTCAGGGCGGCCAGCCGGTTCGCGCTGCGGCCGGGATTGTGACCGCCGACCAGCAGGTACGAGAAGACCGTCGTCAACTCCCAGAAGATGTAGAACACGATCAGGTCGTCGGCCAGAACCAGACCCAGCATGGCGCCGGCGAACGCGGTGAGCACGGCACCGGTGCGTGCCGCGGGATCCGCGGTGGTGAAGTACCACCGGCAGTACGCCAGGATCAGCGCGCCGACGCCGGAGACCAGCAGGGCAAGCACCCATTGCAGCGTTCCCATCCGGAACGACAGCTCGATCCCGAGCGCCGGGATCCACGGCAGCGACTCGACGACCGAGCCCCCGGCCAGCACGGTGGGCGCCTGGGCGACCAGCCAGACGAATGCGACGAGCGGGCCGAGCGCGAGCAGCAGGTACGCGCGCCGCCCCAGGACTCGGACGAGGGCGGGGGCGAGCGCGGCCAGCGCCAACTGCACGGCGATGAGCGCTGCCACGGATGCCCTCTCGTCGACGGGTTCTCGGACGCCCCCGGGGATCGCGTGACGACCGGCCTCGGGAGCGCACAGGCTACCGAAGAACGTCCCGCGACCGCGCGGTCGCCGTGCGCTCGACCGCGGGCCTCGTCAGGCGGGCGGCGGATTCGTCAGCGGCGGCGGAAGGTGAGCAGGATGAAGGTGTAGTCGAGGCCGACCCGGGTCCAGTGCACCGGGCGCTCGGGGTGGGTCAGCGAGTCCGGGCTCGACAGGTCGCCCACCAGCTCCAGACCCGCCGCATCGGCCAGCAGGACCAGGTCTGCGATGTCGTCCGGTCCGAAGATCCGGACCTCTGCGCCGTACGCGGTCCGCCCGGTGGTGTCCGGGGGCACCTCGTCGTAGTCGGTGGACACGACGAGGATGCCGCCGGGGCGCAGAACCCGCGCGGACTCGTGGAGGAACGCCTCGAGCGGTACGCCGTGCTCGATCACGGACATGCAGGTGATGGCGTCGAGCGATGCGTCGGGCAGCTCCGTGGCGGTGACGTCACCGTGTCGGAAGGTCACCCCGTCGTGGCGTACCTCGGGGCCGAACTCGAGATTGATCCCGAGCAGCGAGTCCCGCTGGGTCCCGAGTCCGTACAGTCGCAACCAGGGCAGCACCGGCGAGTATCGCGCGCTGCCCGCGTCCATCACCCGCGCCGTGCGCGTGCCGTCGTCGGCGAGCCGGAGCACCGCCGCGACGGCGCCGAGGGCGTCCCAGTTCTTGGGCAGATCGCGGTGCAGCGGCAGCCGGAGCCGCTTGGCCTCCTCGACCGCCCGCTGCCACTCGGCGTCGCTGGGCAGCACACCCGTCGGGCCAACGCTGCGCGGGACCGGTCGGCGCACCGCGGTGCCCTGTCGCGCCTCGGCCCGCCGCTGCAGGGCGACGCGGGCCCAGAGCGCATGCTCCGCAACGCGTTTCGCGATGGCGAGCAGGCGCCCGCCGGGCGGGGCGGCTACCTGAACCGGAGGCTCCTCATCGTCTGCGCTGGCCATTCGGCAAAGGTAACCATCCCGCCCGCGAGCACCAAGGGCGCTGGGCCTTGACCGGTGCCGATCAGTCGCGGCGCCGGCGGATGAGCGCGGTGCCGGTCGCGAGCAGCGCCGTCGCGGCGACGAGCGCGCCCAGGCCGGTGGCAGCGCCGGTGTCGGCGAGCGGGCTGCCGCCCGCGCCGGATCCGGTGCCGTCGCCGCGGGGACCGCCCGGGGACACGCTCGACGTTGGTGCCGACGAGGTGCTCGACGGGCGCGCCGGTCCGGGCGTACCGGACGGCTCGGTGGACGGGCCGGTCGGCTCGGTGGACGGGCCGGTCGGCCCGGGGTTTGCCGCCGTGATCGTGATCGGTGCCCAGCCGATCAGGCTCTCGTCCTCGGCGTACACGGCGATCCGGTGCTCGCCGGTGGTGTTCGCCGGCAGCGTGACCGCGATCGTCGAGTCCGGGCCCACGGTCGCGGTGCCGAGGTAGCTCGGCTGGCTGAACAGCCAGACGCCGACCCGGTCGCCGGGGGTCCCGTTCGTGATGGTGATGGTGATGGTGCTGCCGGCAACCGCGCTGTCCGGAGCGGTGATCCCGCCCTCGGTGTCGTCGGTCAGCTCGTCCGCGCTGGGCGGCGTCGCCGGGATCGTGTCCCCCGGGGTCGTCGTCGGGCTGGGCGTCACTGCCGGGCTGGGCGTCGGTGACGGGGTCGGGCTGGGCGTGGGCGTAGCGGTCGGGCTCGGGGTCGCGGTCGGCGTGGGCGACGGGGTCGGGCTCGCGGTCGGGCTCGGCGTCGGTGTGGGCGACGGGGTCGGTGTGGGCGACGGGGTCGGTGTGGGTGTCGGTGTGGGTGTCGGTGTGGGCGACGGGGTCGGTGTGGGTGTCGGTGTGGGTGTCGGTGTGGGGGTCGGAGTCGGCGTCGGTGTGGGCGTCGGCGTCGGCGTCGGTGTGGGGGTCGGAGTCGGCGTCGGTGTCGGGCTCGGAGTCGGCGTCGGGGTCGGGCTCGGAGTCGGCGTCGGGGTCGGGCTCGGCGTGGGTGTGGGCGTCGGGCTCGGCGTGGGTGTGGGCGTCGGGCTCGGCGTGGGGCTGGGCGTCGGGGTCGGCGTGGGCTGCGCGCTCACCTGTGCGGTCCAGGTGAAGCGGTAACCCTGGCAGCCCAGTTCCGGCATGCTGGCGTACCCTTCGCCGCTGGCGGAACCGTCCGCGTTCAGCAGGAAGTCCATCTCGTAGCGGACGATGGCGCCCGGGTCGCCGAGCTCCCAGATCACCTTCTGCCGCACGCCGGCCTCCATCGTCGTGGGCGGAATCCCCGCCCACTGCATGGCCGTCGGGTACAGGCCGCACTGGATGTAGCTCTCGGTGAAGAAGTCCGTCAGCACGCCCGCGGAGTCGACCTTGAACTCCACCACTGCGCCGTTGTACGCCGAGCTCGGGCCCGTGTAGGTGCCGGCCGGCGGCGCCGCCTTCGCGAATGCCACCGGTTGTGCCAGGACCGTCAGTCCGAGCAGCGCGGTGATGGCTCCGAGGAACAGCAGCCAACTCTTGCGCTGGCGACGCCGATGGGCGCTGGATGACATGGGCGAGGGTCCTTCGCTCGTGCTCGACAGGTGGCGCCGACGGGCGCCCGGCCAACCTATGAGCCAGATGTGTGCCCGGGGTACCCGTGGTACTACGGGTCTTGGCCCGGCGCGAGGTCTCGCCCCGGCTTCGGCCATGATGGGCGCGTTACGGGCGCGCGCCCGTGCCGGACGGAAGCGAGCAGGAAAACGATGGCCAGGCGGCAGGCACAGGCGTCACGGCTGCGGGCCGCGCTGGATGCGACCGGGCGCACGCCCGGGTCGTCACGGGTGTTGCTCGTCGAGGGCGGCATGGGCATCGGCAAGACCTCACTGTTGACCACGGCCGCCGCGGCGGGCTTCGACGTGGTGCTCGCCCGGGCGGATCGACTGACCGGGGGGTCGCCCCTGTCGGTCGCGCGGTCCGTGCTCGAACATCTGGACCCCGACGTGGCGGTCGGGGCCGAGGAATCGGTCCGGGATCTTGCTCGGCGGGCCGCGCGGGTGCTCGACGCGCGACCGGTGCCGATCGTCGTCGATGACGCCCAGTGGCTGGATCCCGCATCGGCGGAGTTTCTGCAGGGCCTGTTGCTCGGCCGGGTCACGACCTGGCGCACCCTGGTTCTGGCCCATCGCACCGGCCGGCCGCCGCTGTCGATCATCGACATCGCCCACCGGGTCGGCGCGGACGTGGAACATCTGCAGCTCGAGCCGTTGCCCGACGAGGACATCGCGGCGATCGCGGCCGATCTGCCGGCGTGGCAGGGCGCCGAGGTGGTCGCGGGCGCGCGCGGCAATCCGCTGTTCGCGAGCGTCCTCAGCGCGCTGTTTCGCCGCCGACCCGAGCTGGCGACCACGGCCGAGGCGCTGCGCGCCGAGCCGGCCGATGCCGGCGCGGCGCTGTACCGGGCGGTGGCGGCCGATCTGGCCCAACTCGACGCCGACGAGACGGCCGCCCTCGAGGCCGTGGCCGTGCTGGACTCGCTGGACGTGGCCGCGCTGGCGGTGATCGCCGATCGCGAGGAGGAGCGGGTGAGCGCCCAGCTCGGCCGGCTGCGTTCGCTCCAGTTGTTGTCCCAGAACCCGGGCGAGGCGATCCATCCGGTGATCAGGTCCAGCGTCTATCACGCCATCCCGCCCGACCGTGCGGTACGCGCACACCGCCGCGCCGCGGCGCTGCCCGGCCTCGCCCCCTACCAGCGGGCAGAACACCTCGCGATGTTGCGCGAACACGCCTCCGCCGCGGAGATCGACCGCCTGGTCGAGCTTGCCGAGCCCGCCATCGGCACCGACCCGGGCGCCGTGCGACGCTGGCTCGAACCCACCCGGCATCACCGGGTCAGCCCGCGACGCGATCTGCTGCTGGCCCGGGCGCTCGTGCTCGACGGGCGCCCCGACGACGCGGCCGGCCTGCTCGAGCCGCTGCTGACCGACAGCGCGGCCGACGCTGCCGAGGCGCGCAGCCTGCTCGCCCAGGCCTGGCGCGCCTCCGGGCGGACCGCCGAGGCACACCGGCTGCTCGCCGAGGCCCCGCTCACCGAACCGGCCACCCTGATCGACGCTGCCGCGCTGGCGGCGCTGGCGGGCGAGATCGACACCGTGCGGGACACCGTCGACCGGCTGGCCGGCTCCCCGCCGCAGTTTCAGCTCGCCGGCCGGGCACTGCGCGCGGTCGCGCTGCTCGGATCCGGCGACATCGCGGCCGCGCGGCGGGCGCTGGCCGGTGTGCCCGACGCGTTGCGTGCGCTGGGCGACGACCGGTTGCGCGACATCCTGGACGCCTGTGCTGCCGCGGTGTGGAGCGCGTACCTGCTGGATGACTTCCCTGCCGCGATCGCTCTCGGTGAACGCGCGCTGTGGGTCGCCCAACGACACGGGCGCGGCCACGTGCTGGCCAATCTCGGCGCCGCGACGGCCCATGCCCTGGCCGGCGTCGGTCGGCTGTCCGAGACCGACGAGCTCGGCGAGCAGGCCGTCGCGGATGCCGAGCGCTACCAGACCCCCGATCCGATCCCGATGGCCCGGCACGCCCAGGTGCTTGCGGCATTCTGGGCCGACGACCCGGCGCTGCTGCGCCGGCGGTTCGATCAGCTCCGGGCGGCACCGTCGCCGGGCGTGGAGTGGTGGCGGCGCGCAACCCGGTCGACCCGCGCGCGCATCGCTGCCGTGCTCGGCGAGCCGGAGCCGTACGCCGTGCTGCTGCCCCCGCCCGATGTGGCCGCCGGACTGCGGCATGCCGACGCCGCCACGGTCGCTGCGCTCGGCGGTGACCAGGCCACCGCCCAACACCTGCTGGCCGCCGGTCTCGACCACGCCGAGCGGCACCGGCTACGCAGCCAGGGTGCGCTGCTGCGCCTGCTGACGGCCATGCTGGTCGCCCGGCCCGCCCGGGACTGGCCACGGGCAGCGGAGCTGGCCGAGCAGGCCGTTGACGAATTCTCGGCTCTCGGCATGTCCTGTCACCTGCGACTTGCCCGGCAGACGGCGGCAGAGATCACGCGCGATGCCGCGGCCTCGCCCGCGGGCACGCTGACCCGCCGCGAGCTGGAGATCGCCCGCCTGGTCGCCGACGGGCTGTCCAATCAGCAGATCGCGGACCGGCTGGTGATCAGTCGACGCACCGTCGAGGAGCACGTCTCGAAGGTGCTGCGCAAGCTCGACGTCTCCTCCCGCGCGGCCGTGCGGCCGGTGCTGCACAGCTAGCTCCGGTCAGTGCGCCGCCAGGTGCAGCAGCACCAGTTGGTCGGGGTGCAGCACCGGTGCCGCGATGCCGACGGCCGTCAGTGCTGCACCGGCGAGCGTGACGCCGTCGCCCGGCCAGCCGGCCGGGTAGCCGGCGAGGTCGGGACCCGGCGGCGGTGTGATGTCGCGGACCAGGTAGCGGCGATCCGGATCCAGGCCGCGCAACCGGATCCGGCCGGCGGGCTCGGTGGCGCGCGATCCGGTGCTGACCACCGCGAACAGCGCCTCCGATCGATCGGGCGCGACAACGCCGTGCACGTCGAGGTTGTCGGTGTGCGGGTCCAGGCGGACGACGCGTCCGCGGTGCAGGAGCGCGCGGTGCTCCTTGTGCAGGGCGACCCACGCGCTCAGTTCGGCCAACTCGCCGTCGGTCGCCCCGGTCAGGTCCCATTCGATGCCGAGGTGCCCCCAGAACGCGGTGCCCGCCCGGAAGTGCAACGTGTGCCGACGCCTCGTGGTGTGCGAGTGCCCCGAGGCGATGTGGGCGCCCATCAGCTCCGGGGTGATCAACTGGGTGGTCCAGCGGTGGATCTGTTGGCGTTCCAGCGGGTCGATGCAGTCGCTGGCCCAGACCCGGTCGGTATGGGCCAGTACGCCCAGATCGACCCGGGCTCCGCCGGAGGAGCAGGACTCGATCTCGAGGCCGGGGAAGCGGTCCTTCAGCTCGGCCATCAACCGGTACGCGGCGAGCGTCTGCTCGTGCACTCCCGGGCGGCCGCTCGGCGCCGTGCCGGCGTCGATCAGGTCGCGATTGTGATCCCACTTCAGATAGGCGATGGGGTACGCCTTGAGCACCGCGACGAGCTGGTCGCGGACGTGGGCGTAGGCCTGGTCGATGCCGAGATTGATCACCTGCTGGTGACGCGACTCCACCGGCAGCCGGTCACCGGTCGCCATGATCCACTCCGGGTGGGCGCGCGCCACGTCGGAATCGGCATTGATCATCTCCGGCTCGACCCAGAGACCGAACTCCATCCCCAGCCCGCGCACATGATCGACCAGCGGTCCGAGCCCGTCGGGCCAGACGTCGGGGGAGACCACCCAGTCGCCCAGCCCGGCGCGATCGTCGCGGCGCGCACCGAACCAGCCGTCGTCCAGCACATAGCGCTCGGCGCCGGCGGCAGCCGCGGCATCGGCGAGCGCGCGCAGCTTCGTCAGGTCATGATCGAAATAGACGGCCTCCCAGACGTTGATCGTCACCGGCCGCGGGCGCCGGGGATGCTCGGCGCGCTCGCGGAGGAAGGCGTGCAGGCGCGCGGCCTGGTCATCGAGCCCGTCGCCGTAGCTGGCGTACAGCCACGGCGTCGCGTAGCTCTCGCCCGGCCCCAGCACCATCTCGCCCGGCAACAGCAGTTCCGCCGCCCCGATCGTGCGGTGCCCGTTGAACAGCCGCTCCGCCCAGTGCCGATGGTTGCCCGACCAGCCGAGGTGAACGCCCCACACCTGCCCGGTGGCGAATCCGAAGCCCGGTTCGCCGGCGCTCAGCAGGTACGCCGCATCGGGGCCGGTCCGGCCCTTGCGGCCCTCCCGCAGATGCACGCCCACCCCCAGCGGCGCGCGCTGGGGCACGCGCTCGTTGCCCCAGTGGCCGGCGAAGTCCAGGACCTCGGCGGCCCGGTCGGGGACCGGCAGGGTGAGGCCGAGCTCGTCGAGGAAGTAGTCGTCGGTGCCGGTATTGGTGAGCCGGGCCGCGGTCCGGAGCAACCCGGACGGGGCAAGTGCGACGGTGAGCGCGAGGGCCAGGCCGGCGCTCTCGTCGCGGGCGTCGACCTCCAGGGTGGTCTTGTCCGGATCCAGCCGGGCGCCGATGATCGCGAATCTGGGCGACCAGTCGCGCCCGCCCGTGCGGTGGCCGACCAGGCCCGGGCGCCCCGTCCAGCCGGTCCAGTGCCCGGGGACCAGCGACGGCGTGACGGGAAGATCGACATTGTTCTGTGCGACCGGCGGCTCGGTGGTCCGGACCAGCTCCGCGGCCTCCGCGGGAGCAAGATCGCCCGGCAGCTCGGCGCCCCAGTGGGTGATCCGGGGCAGGTCGGCGGTCAGGTCCACCAGCACCGAGACGCCGCCCGAGCGCAGGTGGGCGAGATCGGGGTATGAGGCGTTCATCGCAACCGAGCATAGGGCGGATAACCGGTTGCCGCGCGATCGCGCGATGCCGTTGACTCGCGGCATGATTCCGCCCGACTGGATCGCCCATCACCGCGCCGACGACGACGAGCTGCTGGGCTACCTGCGCCCGGAGGATGACGGGTTCGTGCCGGTCACCGTGTTCGGGCATCCGCTGGGCGAGCGGGGCGACCGCGACGGCGCGGCCGAGGCGCTGGATTCGCGCGGCCTGTCCTATCTGGCCGAGCCGTGGTTGCTGCGCGCGGCCGACGGATCCGAGCGCAGGGTCGCGATCATCGAGGCCAGCCCGGAGCGGGTGGTCGTCAGCGGCGCCGACTACGCCTTCGCCCTGGCGGTCGGCGCGAACGTCGGCGAGCCGATCGAGCTGGCGGTGCCGACCGATCGGCTGCGCCCCGCCTGAGTGCCGGCGAGGCTCAGGCGGGTGACTCGATCACCTGGCGCCAGCGCCCGTCCCGGAGCGTGGCGTCCACCCGCCGCGCGACGGACGAGCCGGGCGTGCGGTGTCGTTCGAGGAACAGCACGCGCAGCGAGGCCTCGGCGTCGTCCAGCACCTCGACCTCGGAGATCTCGATCATCAGCTCCGGCGCGACGCCGCCCGCGCGGTCCAGCTCGGCGGCGAGCCCGGCCAGCTCGAGCTCGCGCCCGTCGAGGGTCTGCAGCCGGAAGTCGGGGCTGTGCGCCGCGAGGAACGCCTCCAATGAGGTCCGGTCGGCTCGGGTCAGCCAGGCCTGGAGCAGGCGGTGGTGCTCGATCAACAGGTCTCGCGCCCGCTGGTCGGGTTGCGGCGTCTGCTGGGCATCGGACATGTTCGGCAGCCTAGCGACCACTGCTCGCCGAGCAGGTGCCGTGCGTTTCGCCGGCGCGGCCGGTCAGTCCAGCCGGGCGAGGCCGGTGGCCAGCACGATCGCGGCGCCGGCGGCATCGCTGGCGGCGAGATCGAGGGTCGCGGTGATCGCCCAGTCGTGATCGCCGGCGGGATCGGCCAGTACCTGGCGCAGGTCCCAGCGACCCGGCTGCCGGTCGATCTGCAACATCCCGGGGGCCCGGGCCGCGGCGTCGATGCCGATCTCGTCGTGATCGTCGTAGTAGTCGTCCAGCGCATCGGCCCACGCGTCGGCGTCCATGATCACCGTGCCCGGCGGGTCGGTCAGCGCGGCCACGCGCTCCTCGACCGCGCCGAGCGCGTCCGGGTCGTCGCGCCGGGCGAGCTCGACGCGGTGGAACATGGCATTGCGCACCGCCACGGTGAGGGCGCGCTGGTTCGCCGTGAAGGGGCGCTCGGGCCGCGGCTCGGCGGCATCCGGGCGTACCGGATCGGGATTCGTCAGGGCCTCCCACTCGTCCAGCAGGCTGGAATCGGTCTGCCGGATCACCTCGCCCAACCACTCGACGAGATCGTCGAACTCGTCGTTGCGGGCCTGCTCGGGCACCGTGTGCCGCAGGGTGCGATAGGCATCGGTCAGGTAGCGCAGCAGTACGCCCTCGCTGCGCGCGAGCCCGTAGACGGAGACGTACTCGGCGAAGGTCATCGCGGTCTCATACATCTCGCGGACGATCGATTTCGGCGACAACGCCTCGGGCGCGATCCACGGATGGGTTTCCCGGTACGCCTCGAGCGCCGTCTCCAGCAGGTCGGCAAGCGGCTGCGGCCAGGTGATCTCCTCGGCCAGCTCCATCCGCTCTGTGTAGTCGAGTCCCTCGGCCTTCATGGCGCCGATGGCCTCGCCGCGCGCCCGCCGCTGCTGGGCGAACAACACGGGCTTCGGGTCCTCCAGGATGGATTCGATCACCGAGACCACATCGCGGGCATGATCGGGCGAATCGGCATCGAGGGTGTCGAGGGCCGCCAGCGCGAACGGGGCGAGCGGTTGGTTCACGGCGAAATCGCGTTGCAGGTCCACGGTCAGGGCATAGCGGCGCCCGTCCTCGCGCGCTGTGGGCAGGCGTTCGACCACACCGGAGTTGATCAACTCGCGGGCCAGCACCAGCGCGTGTCTGCGCAGCCGCCGTCGGCCGGCGTCGTCATGATGGTTGTCGGTGATCAGCCGGTACGCCGCGGCCACCGGATTGCCCTGCCGGGCGAGCAGGTTGACCAGCATCGCGTGCGACATCCGCAGGCGCGGCTGCAGCGGCTCTGGCGGCGCCGCGATCAGCCGGGTGAAGGTCTCCTCGGTCCAACTGATCTGTCCCTCGGCGGGCTGCTTGCGCTTGATCTTCTTCTGCTTGGCGCGGTCGTCGCCCGCCTTGGCCAGCGCGCGCTTGTTCTCGATCACGTGCTCCGGTGCCTGGGCCACCACCCAGCCGCGGACATCGAAACCGGCCCGGCCCGCCCGGCCGGCGATCTGGTGGAACTCGCGGGCCCGCAGCAGGCGCATCTTCGTGCCGTCGAACTTGGTCAGCCCGGTCAGCAGCACGGTGCGGATCGGCACGTTGATCCCGACCCCGAGCGTGTCGGTGCCGCAGATGATCTTGAGCAGCCCGGCCTGGGCGAGTTGTTCGACCAGGCGACGGTACTTGGGCAGCATGCCGGCGTGATGCACCCCGATGCCGGCGCGGACGAGGCGGCTCAGGGTCCGGCCGAAGCCGGCGGCGAAGCGGAAGTTGCCGATCTTGTCCGCGATGGCGTCGCGGTCGGCGCGCGAGACCAGGTTCAGGCCGACCAGGGACTGCGCGCCCTCCAGCGCGGCGGCCTGGGAGAAATGGACGACGTAGACGGGTGCGCGGTCGGCGTCCAGCAGCGCGGTGAGCTGCTCGCCGATCGGTTCCTCGGACCATTCGTAGTCCAGCGGCACGGGCCGTTCGGTGCCGGTGATCACCGTGGTCCCGCGGCCGGTACGCCGGTCCAGGTCGGCCGCGAAGCCGTCGACCTCGCCCAGCGTCGCCGACATCAGCACGAACTGAGCCTGGGGAAGCTCCAGCAGCGGGACCTGCCAGGCCCAGCCGCGGTCCGGCTCGGCGTAGAAGTGGAACTCGTCGGCGATCACACAGCCGGCATCGGCCAGCGCGCCCTCGCGCAGCGCGATGTTGGCGAGGATCTCGGCGGTGCAGCAGATGATCGGCGCGTCGGCGTTGACCGAGCCGTCGCCGGTGACCATCCCGACATTGTCGGCGCCGAAGGCGGCCACCAGGTCGAAGAACTTCTCGCTGACCAGCGCTTTGATCGGGGCGGTGTAGAAGCTGACCTCGTCACGGGCCAGGGCGGCGAAGTGCGCGGCGAGGGCGACCATCGACTTCCCCGAGCCGGTGGGCGTGGAGATGATCACGTTCTCGCCCGACACCAGCGCCAGCAGCGCCTCCTCCTGGTGCGGGTAGAGCGGCGTACCCCGCTGCGCCGCCCAGTCCGCGAACGCGTCGTAGAGCGCCTCGGGTGAGGGGTTGTCGGGGATCAGGTCGGTCAGCGTGGCGGCCATGGCGCTGGCCAGCCTCTCACAGGGGTCTCGCGTGGGCGACCGGCCCGCCCGCGCCGCCGTTACCGACCACTCGCCGGGATTCCGGCGGCGGTTCGGTGAGTTCCCGCGCCGTTGGCGACCGCTCGCGCGGGTTTGGTCAGCGCAGCGGGACGGCGCGCGGCGCCTCCAGGTAATCCGGCTCGCGGTCGAGGCCGTCGATCTTGGGCGGCAGGCCGGAACGGCGCGCGGAGATGGTGTCGTCCAGGCCCGCCCAGGAGCGGACCAGCGCCACCGCCCGGTCGCGCTCGGCCGCGGGCAGTTGCTCGATGTTCGAGCCGTGCGTACCGCCGTCGACGAAGAACCGGAAGCACTCGCGGCTCGCGCCGGACGTCCCGCAGGTGAACGGCTCGGCGCTCCACGGGTCGTTGCCGCCGTAGACGTAGAGCATCCGTTCCGAGGAGGTACGCACCCAGCGGTCGATGTCGCGCATCGCCGGCCAGTCGAAGCGGTTCGGGCGTACCGAGCGCGGCACGAAGTTCCGGGCGATGTTGGTGCCGGGGTATTGCAGGAGATCGCCGATCCGGTCCTCGTACGGTTTCGGCGAGCCGAGCTGGTAGGCGGCCTGGAAGTAGTAGGGCACATAGCGCTCGAGGTTCTGGTCGGCGTACCCGGTCAGCGGTGATGTCGCCTCGTAGAAGTCCCACACCTGATCATCGGTGGCGGTGTCCGGATCGGGCACCGAACCGCATTCCGACTGCGGGGTGTACTGCCAGAACGCGAAGTAGAGGTCGATCACGCCCGACTCGATCGCCTGCCAGCGGTTGCCGACGATCCGATAGGTCAGGCCGGCCTGCGCCGACGCGTCGGCCACGCGCGCGTCCCAGGTGTCGCGATCGGACAGGACGCGGCGCTGCAGCCCGACCAGCCGGTCGCGGCAGGCGGGATCGGTGCCGACGCCGGCGAGGAAGCTGTCGTAGGCCTCGTCGCGGCTGTCGAGCACGTCGTTCGGGGCGACATAGGGCACCGAGCCGTCGACATCGTCGGGGAAGAAGCGCCGATGATAGGTGGCCGTCATGCCGCCCTTGGAGCCGCCGGTGGTCAGCCAGTTCTGGTCGTAGAGCTGCTTGAAGGACTCGATGATCACGTGCTGGTCGGTCGCGGCCTGCTTGATGGTCAGCTCGTCCTCCCAGTCCGGGTTGCTCGGGCGGGACGGGGTGAAGAAGCGGTACTCCATGCTGAGCTGGTTGCCGTCCACGATCCGGGCCGGCTCGCTGCGGCCGGGATTGGTGGAGACGTTGTAACCGCTGGTGTACATGATCATCGGGCGGTCCTCCGACCGATGCAGGAGTGTCAGCCGCTGGGTGAACGTGCCCTTGCCCGGGTCGTCATGATCGACGCGCTGGGTGAAGCCGATCACGAAGAACCGGAAGCCCTCGGCCACCGGGCGCTCCTCGACGGAGGCGACCCCCGGCAGCGCGGCGATCCGGTCGGCGAGATCGGTCGGCGCCGAACGCGCGGCCGGGACCAGCGCCAACCAGGTCGTCAGCGCGATGGCGAGCGCGGCGATGCCGCTGAGCAGGCGACGAGGCATGATGGGGGGCCCTTTCGGTCAGACGTCGTCGTCGTGGTCTGCGGACCACTGCCGTTCAACCTAGGCCAATTCGACGGCCGGTACGCCGAATTCGGCTCAACCGGCATCGGCCCGGAAGCCGAGCTCCGGATCCTGGGACTCCTCCACCTCGCGTGGCCGCGGCGTGAACGTGCCGCGGATCATCGAGAATGGTCGCACCATCTGATTGCCGATCCGGTAGCTCCAGGACTCTCGGAGCGCCTCGACCTCGACGGCCAGACGATGGCCGTCGGCGATCAGGTCGGTCTCGCGGGCACGGGCCGAGGACAACTCTGCCTCGAGCCGGGCCGACCGATCGCGCTGCGTCGCCAGCTCCTGGCTGAGCACATGGATCTCGGCGCGGGCCTGATCGCGTTCACCCCAGAACTGGTAGAAGCGTGCGGCAAAACGCTGTGCGCTGCGGGTGGCGAGACCGAACGCGGGCGGCCAGGCGAGTGCCGGGCGATCGGTCCCGGCCTCGCGCAGTACCTGATCAAGTACCGGGCCCAGCGCGTACGCGGAGCGGAACGCGGGTCGGTTCGCCGACTGGAAGTCGCGTGCGGCCGCGTACCCGGTGAGCACGCGCTCGGCGATCGTTCGCGCCGCCAGCCGTTCGCCGCCGCGCCCGGAGAAGTTGCGGTCGGCCGCGGCGGCCAGGTTTGCCTGGTCCAGATAGCCGAATCCGCCGAAATGATCGTAGACGAACACCGGAACGCCGGCGACCAGCGCATACTGCACTGTCTTGCCGATCGTGATCACCACATCGAACTCGGTGATCAACTCGGCAGTGAGCAGGCGGTAGTTGGTCTGGCCCTGGCCGAACACCTCCACCTCGTGGCCGCGCTCGGTGAGTAGCGTCGCCGCGGTCAGAACCTCTGCCGGCGGGTGATTCGAGACGACCAGGATTCGCTCGGGTGAGTCCCGGTCGCGGGGTATCGCTGCGGAGAAACCGTCCGGCACGGGATTGGGGAAGAGCGCGGTTGGGGTCTCCGGATCCAGGAAGGGGGTCAACGTCCGCCGCGCTTCCGCCGAGACGAACAACGAGATGCCGGCCAACCGGTCCTCCAGGCCCGCCATGTAGGGATGCTCGTCGGCGGCAAAGTCCAGCGCGGACATGTGCAGGAAGACGAAGATCGGCAGGTTCGCCCGGTGCCGGGCGTCCTGGCTGTTGAGATCATCGATCAGCGAGGCCGGGAGCACCTGGCTGTGCACCCAGATCACATCGAAATCGTCCAGCGACAACGACTTTGCCGAGACTTCGTCGAGCACCGGGAGACCCCGCGCGGCGAACTCGTCGGCCATGGGTGCTGCGACATGACTGGCATAGACCGTGACGTCCGCGCCGGAGGCGAGAAGATGCTCGGCAAGCTCCAGCGCGACGACGGTGGAACCCATGATGTCTCGGATGATCGAATGGGTGATGAGGAAGCGGCGGCCCCGGATCCGGTCCATGACGCGATCCTGCCAGTCGATCATGGACCGATCCGGTATTGCGCCCGGCGTGGCACTCTGCTTGCTGACCCGCCGATGATCACCTGCTCAACCGGCGCCGCGCTCGGCATCGGAGGCGAGGGCGAAGGTGCCCTGGGCCCGGCGTACCCCCTGGACCCGGTGCCGGGGCAGCAGGTCGGCCAGGAAGGCATAGTCGTCGCGGGTCCGGGCGGCGGCCGGATCCCCGGCGTCGGCGTGCTCGCGGGTCTGTGACCACCAGTCGGAGATGTCGCCCCAGCCGGGCGCCGCCAGCGATCCGCCGAACTGTTGCACCGCGAGTGCGGAGCACAGCGAGGCGAAGCGCAACCGGTCCAGCAGCGGCCAGCCGGCCAGCGCGCCGAGCAGCGACGCGGCGGCGAACACGTCGCCGGCACCGGTCGGGTCGATGGCCTCCACCCGCAGCGCCGGACAGTGGGCCTGTTCCCCGGTGCTGGAGTCGATCGCGTACGCCCCCGCCGCACCGTCGGTGACGATGGCGAGCGGAACCAGTTCGGCGAGCGCCCGCACCGCGTGCTCGGCGGAGTCGGTACGCGTGTAGCCCATCGCCTCGGTCGCATTCGGCACGAAGGCGTAGCAGTGTGCGAGCGGGGCCAGGGTTGCCGGATCCCAACGCCCGGACGGATCGAAGCCGATGTCGGCGAAGATCTTCGTCCCTCGTGCGGCGAGATCGCGCCACCACGCCACCTCACCGGCGAGGTCGACCAACGCGGCCCTGGCCGCCGGTGCGGCCGCGATCTGCGGCCCGAGCGGCTCGGGCAGCGGGTGCCCGTGGGTGATCATCGAGCGGTCGCCGCCGTGCGCGATGGACACCGTCACCGAGGAGTGGAAGTCGGCGAAGCGACGCGAGGCCGACAGATCGATCCGCTCCTGCCCGGACAGGGTGTCCCACATCCAGTCGGCATACGCGTCGTCGCCGAAACCCGCCACCAGCCCGGTGCGCAGGCCGAGCCGGGAGGCCGCCACCGCCAGGTTCGCGATGCCGCCCGGCCCCGACCCCAGACCACTGGTCCACAGCTCCTCGCCGGGCTGGGGCATCCGGGACAGCCCGGTGAAGATCAGGTCGAAGAACACGGTCCCGGACAACAGCACGTCCAGCGGCGGGTCGCTCGGCCGCCGGCCGGCGGCGAGCGGATCCCAGGCCCAGCAGGTCGGGCAGAACTCCTCGGCGTGATCATGCTGCTCGTGGTCGTGAGCGTCGACATCGTCGGGCTGGGGCGTGTTCATTCCTTGCTCGCTCCTTCCAGCATCCCGCGGATGAAGTGGCGCTGGAGAACCAGGAAGACGATCACGATCGGGGCGGCGACGATGATCGCGGCCGCGGCGAGCAGCGCATTCTCGGCCGTGTACTGGCCCTTGAAGATTGCCAGGCTGAGCGGCGCGGTACGCAACTCGCCCGCCGGCGCCATCAGCAGCGGGATCAAGAACTCGTTCCACGTCCACATGAACACCAGCACGGCGAGCGTGGCCAGCGCCGGCAGGGAGGCAGGTAGCAACACCCGCCACAGGGTGCGCAACGGGCCCGCCCCGTCGATCGCCGCCGCCTCGGTGAGCGAACGCGGAAGGGCGCGGAACTGGGTACGCATCCAGAACACGCCGAAGGCCACCGACTGGGCGATCTGCGGCAAGGCGATCGCGGCCAGCGTGTCGGTCAGCCCCAGTGTGCGCAGGTCGAAGAACAGGGGGATGACGATCGCCTCGGTCGGCACCATCAGCCCGAACAGGAACAGGTAGTAGATGACTGTCGCGCCCTTGAACCGCATCGTGCCGAAGGCGTACCCGGCAAGTACCGAGGCGATCAGCGCACACACCACCACGATGACCGCAACCAGCGCCGAGGTCTGCAGATAGCGGGCGAACTCGCCGATCCGCCATGCCTCGACGAAGTTCTCCGGGTGCGGGCCCGGGACCTGACCGGTGCGCGGGGACAGCGCGGTGATCACGATGGAGGCGATCGGTGCGAACGCGAGCACCGCGAAGCCCAGCAGGATCAGATGATTGGCGAGCCGCTCGCCGGCAGAGATCCTCATCGCTCGGCCTCCCCGATCCGGGTGACCAGCAGATTGATGGCGAAGATCAGCAACGCGAGGACCACCGCGACCGCGCACGCCGAGCCCACGTCCTTCAGCTCGATGGCGCGACGGTAGACCTCGAAGCTCGGCACGGTGGTGGCGGTGCCCGGGCCGCCGCTGGTGATCACATAGACCAGATCGAAGGTCTTCAGCGCCGCGATGATCGTCAGCACCAGCGAAACCACGATCTCTCCGCGGACGGCGGGCAGCGTGATCGCGAAGAACTCCTGCACCGGACCCGCGCCGTCCAGGCGGGCGGATTCGTAGAGCTCGTCGGGGATGCGGTTCATCCCGGCGAGCAGCAACAGCATCACCAGACCGGTCTGCAGCCAGGTGCCGATCACCCCGATGGCAACCAGCGCCCAGACGGGCTCGCCGAGCCAGCCCCGCGCCAGCGCGTCCAGCCCGACGGCCCGGAGCAGCGTGTTCAGCGCACCGTCCGGCGCGAAGATCTGGCGCCAGGCCACCGCGACCACCACCAGCGCCACGACCTGGGGCAGGAACAGCAGCGTGCGGAACACCGGTTGGCCGAGGATCGAGCCACGGCGCTGGATCGCAGCCAACAGCAGGCCCAGGACAAGGGGAATGAGCGCATAGAAGATGATCAGCACGAAGGCATGCAGCATCGCCTCGCGGAACCGTTTGTCGCCGGCCAGGTCCACGTAGTTGGCGAGCCCCACGAAGGTCGACGGACCGATCCCGCTCCAGGAGTAGAGCGAGTACTGCGCGGCGCGGAACAGCGGGAACAGGGTGAAGCCCGCGAATACCAGCAGCGCGGGCGCGACCAGGAGATAGGGCACCAGCGGCGAGCGGACCACGGCCGACGGCGCCGAGCGCGGGCGCCGGTCGCCGGGTCCTCGCCGATGCTCGGTCGGGACCCGGTCGGCGACGGCTTGGCGAGCGATCATCGACGACTCAGCCGCCGACGAAGGCGCCGTAGTCGTCGGAGAAGGCGGCCAGCACCTGCTGCGGATCCTCGCGCCCGGCGATCAGCTCCTGCAGGTTGTTGCCCGCGGTGTCGGCGAACGTCGGGGTCGCATAGTCGAGATAGGGCAGCAGGGAGCCCTTGGTCGAGACCTCGTCGAATGCCCGGAAGATCTCCGCGCTCGCACCGGAGGCGGGCGCCAGTTGGGCGGCGTTGCGTACCGGCAGGCCGTCGTTCTCCGCGATCAGGGACATGGCCTCGTCGCTGGTGATGAAATCGATGTACGCCGCCGCGACATCGCGCTGGGCCGCCCGGGCGGGCACGGTGAACGGCAGGCCGGTGCCGCCCGTGCTGACCGGCGCCCCGCCGGCCTCGCGCGGCGGCGGGACCATGAAGTGCAGGTCATCGCCGAGCACCTTGATCATGTCGGCCGCCAGCCAGGAGCCGCCGGGCAGGAAGGCCCCCTTCCCCTTGGTGAAGTCGGTCCAGGCGGCGTCGTAGTCCAGGCCGTTCGGCGAATCGCCGAAGTACTTCTTGGTCGACCAGTCGGCGAATGCCTGCATCGCCTGGGCATTCTCCGGGCTGTTCCAGTCGGCGCCGGCATTGCCCATCCCGAGCGCGATGATCTGATCGGCCGGCACATAGGCGCCCTGCAGGGGACCGAAGACGTGCAGCGCGGGCCACTTCTCGATGTTGCCCAGAATCATCGGCTGGGTGCCCTTGGCCGAGGCGGCATCCAGTGCCGCCAGGTACTCGTCCCAGGTCTGCGGCACCGCGATCCCGAGCTCAGCGAGTCGCTTGGCCGAGTAGAAGATGCCAACGACCTCGCCGGTCTGTGGCAGGCCGTACAGATTCCCGGAGCCGAAGGTCACCGCGTCGGCGCTGTAGCTGGACTTGGCCAAGACATCGGCGGGGTAGCGCTCGGCCCAGCCGTACGCCGCGGCGTACGGCGTGAGGTCGGTCAACTGTCCGGCCTTGACGAACTCGCCCATGTCGGCGCGCGCGTTGTTGACCTGGACCACGTCGGGCACGTCGTTGCCGGACAGGGCGAGCGCGACGGTCTTCTTCAGGTCGTCGAAGGACTCCGACTTCCGTTCGATCGTCACATTGGGGTACTTCGCCATGAACCGGGAGTTGAGTTCGTCGAGCGCGGCCTTGGAGCCGCCGCGGACCTCCTGGTCCCAGACCCGGATCGTCACGGTGCCCGCGGCCGCGGGGTCGGTGACGACGGCGTCCGGTGCCGGACCGGCGGGTGCGGGAGCCTGCCCCGAGCCCGGTGCGCAGGCGGTGAATCCCGCGAGCGCCCCGGCGGCCAGCGATCCCGTCAGGAAGGTTCGACGATCGATCACGTCATCTCCTCAAGCGTCATTGCCGCGGGATCCGCGTGAACCCCGCCCGGAGTCGCAGTCTGACATGTTCTGAAGGAAAGTGATAGCCCATGAACGAAGGTGACGGAATCTGATCCCTTGGTGCTAACGTGACGCCGTGCTGACCGATGAGCGACGCCGCCGGATCGTGGTCGGCGTGCGCCGGCACGGATCGTGCTCCATCGCGGATCTGTGCCGGGAGCTGGGGGTCTCCGAGGCCACCGTGCGGCGCGATCTTGATCAACTTGCCGCCGACGGAGCGATCCGGCGGGTACGCGGGGGCGCGAGCGACCCGCGGGTCTCCATCCGGCCGGAGGCGGATTCGCAGCCCTTCGCCGAGGTCGCGGCACGCGGCGAGCCGGCCCGGCGTGCCATCGCCGAAAGGGCCGCGGGGCTGGTCGACGACGGCGACGTGTTGATCATGGACATCGGGACGTCGGTGGCGGCGATGTGTCCGTTCCTCCGGGACCGCGACGTCACGGTGATCACCTCGTCGCTGGCCGTCGTGAATGCGCTGGCCGACGCACCGGCCGTCGATCTGCTCGTCCTGGGCGGCATGTTGCGTCCGAACTACGCGTCGTTGGTGGGCGCGATGACGGAGGCCAATCTGCGCCAGGTGCGGGCCGGGCTCGCGTTCCTCGGTGCGTCGGGGATCCGGCCCGACGGGGCGGTGCTCGACACCACCCCAAGCGAGGTTCCCGTCAAGCGCGCGGCGCTGGAGGTGGCCGCGCAGGCGTACCTGCTCGCCGATGCGGAGAAGTTGCCCGGCAGCGGCTTCCTGGAGGTGGCGCGGCTCGATGCCTTCGCCGGGTTGATCACGGACGCGAAACCGGCCCGGACGGTGCTTGACCCAGAACTCGACGTGGAGGTGATCGTGGCATGAGGCTGGTGATCCTGGGCGGGGGCGGATTCCGCGTACCGCTCGTCTACGAGGCGGCGGCGGCGCGCGCCGGCGGCGTCGCGGTCGACGAGATCGTCCTGCATGATTCCGACCCGGGCCGGCTGGCGGCGATCGGAGCCGTCGTGGGCGAGCTGGCCGACGGCTACGGGCGCAGTGCCCCGGCGTACCGGACCACGACCGACCTGGCCGACGCCCTGCGCGGCGCGGACTTCGTGTTCAGCGCGATCCGGGTCGGTGGCGCACACGCGCGCACGGTGGACGAGCGGGTCGCGCTCGACCTCGGCCTGCTGGGGCAGGAGACGATCGGCCCGGGCGGGCTGGCGTACGCGCTGCGCACCATCGGTCCCGCCCGACGGATCGCCGAGGCGGTCGCCGAGATCGCGCCGGGTGCCTGGGTGATCAACTTCACCAATCCGGCAGGCATCGTCACCGAGGTGATGCGCGGGGTGCTGGGCGAGCGAGCCGTCGGGATCTGCGACACCCCGATCGGCCTGGTACGCCGGCTCGCCCGCGTGCTCGATCTTGATCTCGACGCCGATGCGGGACGGATCGGTTATGACTATCTCGGGCTCAACCACCTCGGCTGGCTGCGCTCGTTCACCGTCGACGGCACCGATCGACTGCCGGGCGTGCTCACCGATGATCACGCGCTGGAGCGGATCGAGGAGGCTCGGCTGTTCGGCTTCGACTGGGTGCGCGCGCTCGGGTCGATCCCGAACGAGTACCTCTTCTACTACTTCTTCACCGACGAGGCGCGACGCCGGATCGAACAGGCGGGGGAGACCCGCGGCGAATTCCTGGTCCGGCAACAGGACGCGTTCTATGCCGGCGCCGGCAGCGATCGGCTGGCCGACTGGCGGCGGGTCCTGCGCGAGCGTGAGGAGAGCTACATGGCCGAGACGCGCGACGAGGAGCGCGAGGCCGCCGATATCGCCGGCGGGGGATATCAGGAGGTCGCTATGCGGTTGATGGCGGCGCTGGCCGGCGGGCCCGAGCAGCGGATGATCCTGGATGTCGGCAACCGTTCCGGTGATCAACGGCTGGTCGCGGCGCTGCCCGATGATCTTGTGGTCGAGGTACCGTGCGTCGTCGACTCGGCCGGTGTGCATCCGCAGCCGGTGGCGGCGCCGGATCTGGTGCAGCTCGGGATGATGGCCCGGCTCCGCGGCTCGGAGCGGCTGATCGCCGAGGCGGCCCTGACCGGCAGCCGGGAGCGGGCGTGGGAGGGCTTCTCGCTGCATCCGCTGGTCGACTCCCCGGTGCTCGGACGCCGACTGCTCGACGGCTATCTGGCGGCCGAACCGTTGCTGGCCGAGGTGCTGCCGGCCGTCGCCTCGCCGGCATAGACCGCGCCCGCCTCGCGGGCGATCCTGATCATCATCGCGCGCAGGGCGGGCGGGGCGAGCGCCTCGACCCCGTCGCCGAGGCCCAGCAGCACGGCGACCGCTCCGCGCAGCCCGTGCACCCGCATGATCAACACGGTCCGCCCGCCGCGGGTGGTCTCCTCGATCGGCGCGGTCAGGTTCATCGCCATCAACCGGCGGATCAGCGCGACCCGGTCCGGGCGGGTGGCCACCTCGATCCGGATCCCCGGCCGGTCACGGTAGCTCTCGCGCAGCCGCCGCCACAGCGCCCGCAGGTCGATGCCGTCGGGTCGGGCGGCACGCTGGGGGAGCAGGGTGGCCCGGTTGATCCGCTCGACCCGGAACGACTTCACCTGCCCGCGGTGCGCGGCGAGCAGATACCAGGTGTTGCCGGCGAGCACCAGGCCGTAGGGGTCGACGGTACGCCGGCCGCGGCGCGACGGGTCCATCGGCGTGTAGTCGAGGACGATACGCCGGCGCTCCAGGACGGCGAGCTGGACGGTGGGCAGCTCGGCCAACCGCGGCGGCGCGCCGGCGAAGCCCTCGGCGTCGACGATGATCAACTCCTGCAGCCGGCCGAGCTCGCGGTCGGTCTCCTCCGGCAGCCGGGCGGCGAGCTTGCGCAGCGCCGAGGTCATCTCGGCCTCAACGCCGAGCGCCGACGCCGCCCCCTCGCCGCCGGCCAGGAAGAGCGCGCGGGCCTCGTCGGGGGTGAGATCCTCGACGCCGGGGCCGATAGCCGGGCAGCAGGGCGTACCCGCCGTGCCGTCCGCGTTCGGCATAGACCGGTACGCCCGAGGCCGACAGTGCCTCGATGTCACGGAGCACGGTGCGTTCGGTGACCTCGAGGCGATCCGCGAGCTGCGCGGCGGTCAACTTGCCGTGCCGGCGCAGCAGGCCGACCAGCCTGAGCAGACGGTCCGCGCGCATGGCCCAAGTTCAACACAGGAATTACGACACAGGATGTCGGGTATCCCCGGAATGCTCGTGGACATGAACGAGACACAGCAACTGGTGGACAACCGCGACAACCTGAACCGGGCCAGGGCCTGGGTGACCGAACTGCTCGGCAACGTCGAGCCCGGCCAGCTCAGCGACCCGACGCCGTGTTCGGACTACGACGTGCGGGCGCTGATCGAGCATCTGTACGCGGTGGTGGGCAAGACCATCGGGATGGCGCAGGGCCACGCCGCCGTCGACCTCCCCTCGTCCGTGTCGGCCGATGCCGACGACCTGGCCGGCGGCCACGCCCGGCTGGTCGAGCAGGCGAGCGCCGCCTGGGCCGACGGCGCCTCGCTCGCCACGATCGTGGAAGCCCCGTTCGGGCGGGTGCCGGCGGCGGTGATGATCAGCGCCTTCGTGGGCGAGACGCTGACGCACGGCTGGGATCTCGCGGTCGCGACCGGGCAGGACGCCGAGGCCGATGCCGACCTGGCCGAGGGTGCCCTCGCGGGCGCGCAGCGGGTGCTGCCCGGCGGGCGTGAGGACTTGCCGTTCGACGAGCCGGTCCCGCCCGCGGCCGATGCCGGTCCGACCGAGCGGTTGGCGAACTTCATGGGGCGCCGGTCGCGCTGAGCGGGTTGCCGGTCCGGCGGTGGCCTAGCCTGTGCGCCGTGGCCGCCACGAATCCGCCGGATGCACCGCCGCGCAACGGGCTCGCCCCGCTGTATGCGGCCGGGTTCACGACCGCATTCGGCGCGCACGGCGTGGCCGCGGCGCTCGGGGTGGAGTCGGGCGAGCTCGGGGTCGGCTTGTTGGGCTTCGGGCTGATGCTCGCCGTGTACGACCTCGCCGAGGTGGTGCTGAAGCCGGTCTTCGGCGCGCTCAGCGATCGGGTCGGCGTCCGGCCCGTGATCATTGGCGGTCTGCTGGCCTTCGCGGCCGCGTCGGCGGTCGGGGTGTTCGCCGCCGGGGCGGTCGGGCTGACGCTGGCGCGCTTCGGGCAGGGGATGGCCGCCGCGGCATTCTCGCCGGCGGCCTCGGCGGGGGTGGCGCGGATCGGCGGCGGCGCGACCACGGGTCGGCGCTTCGGCCGGTACGGCTCCTGGAAGGGTCTGGGGTACGCCTTCGGCCCGATCCTGGGGGCGGCGCTGGTCTGGGCCGGCGGCCTGCCGGCGCTGTACGCCGCGCTCGCGGTGCTCGCCCTCGCCGTCGCCGGATGGGTGGTGGCGGCGGTGCCCCCGCTGCGTGTGCTGCCGCGCTCGCGCGCGACGGTTCTCGATCTTGCCCGCGAGGTCGCCCAGCGATCGTTCCTGGCTCCGGTCGCGGCGATGGCGGTGGCGACCGGGGCGCTCGGCGTCGGGGTGGGCTTCCTGCCGCTGCTCGGCACGCGGCTGGGCCTGGGGGAGTTCGGCGCGGTGGCCGCGGTGACGGTGCTCGCGCTGACGCTGACCGCCGTGCAGCCGTGGGCCGGCGCGCGCCGCGATGCGGGCCGGCTGGCGACGGGCACCGGGATGATCATCGGGCTGGCGTTGGTGGCGGCCGGGCTGGTGGTGGTGGCGGTGCCGCTGCCGACCGTCGCGGCCGCGATCGCGCTGTACCTCGCCGCGGTGCTGCTCGGCATCGGCATCGGCGTGGTCACCCCGCTGGGATTCGCGGCGATCGCCGCCGCGACCCCGGAGGATCGGATGGGCCGGACGATGGGCAGCGCCGAGCTGGGCCGCGAGCTGGGCGATGCCGGCGGCCCGCTGCTGGTCGGCGGGCTCGCGGCGGTCAGCACCGTCGGGGTCGGGCTGGCCGCGCTGGCCGGTCTGGCGCTCGCCGTCGGGGCCGGGGCAAAGGTCGCGCTGCGCGGCTGAGCGGGATCCTTCCGCATCCTTTCCGCAGGTGATGCCGCCAACCCGCGTGGAGAGCGGCCGGATCTGCGGAAGCGATCGGGTGGAGGCCGATCATCCGCGCGGGAGGAGCCCCTCGAACACGCAGTCCCAGTCGGTGTCGCCGGGGAGGGGGTCGGCGGCGCGGGCGGACGCGGCCCGGACGAGGGCCGGCAGCGCTGGGTCGATGCCGCGGTCGGTGCTGGCGACGACGATCTTGTCGAGGAAGGCGAGGCACATGTCGAGCCGGGCGTGGCCGGCGTCGTAGCGGCGATCGGACGCCGCCCGCGCCAGTCCGGGCAGCGTCTGCCGCAGGGTGCCGACGATTCCCTCGGATAGGGCAGGTGGTTCGGCCGGAACATCGACCGCGGGCCGGGACCTCCGACACCGGCTCACGCAGGGAGATCCGGGAACTCTCACGGGTCGTCCGATTCGGACGCACGCCTACGACCCAAGGCACGTGGACGGAACCGGGGGTGCCGGAGCGGTCGGCGCGCGGCGTCGACGCGAGTCGGCGGCAGTAGTTCCGGTAAACCGTCGGTGCCGATCCGCACGACCCACTGCTCGCCCGGCGGGGCCTGCGGGCGTGGCTCGATCAGGCCGTGGTGGTGTCGGCACAGCAGCACCAGATTGGCCAGGCTGGTGGGCCCGCCGGCCTGCCAGGGAACGATGTGGTGGGCCTCGCAGCGCTCCGGCGGCCGGTCGCAGCCGGGCATCACGCAGCCGCGGTCGCGCACCGTGAGGGCCGCGCGGACAGGTCCGGTGACGAGCCGGTGCTCGCGGCCGACATCAAGAGGCTGACCCGCGCCGCCGAGCACCACCGGCAGCAGATCGCAGTCGCACGCGAGCCGGCGTAGCGCGGCCGCCGAGATCCGGGCCCCGGTGCGCAGCGACTCCGCCCGCGTGCCGCCGATCCTGTGATCATCGACCCCGTGCGCATCGACCCCGTGCGCATCGACCCCGTGTGCATCGACCTCGTGCCGGACCTGCGCCAGCAGCTCGTCGTGGGCGATGGTCACGACCAGGCGCGGCCGATCGCCGCCGGCACCCGGCGCGGCGGCGCAGCCCTGGATGTGCTGGACCATCGCGGCCAGCCCGTCCGCTCGCCGTTGCTCGGGTGAGCTGAGCTCGGCCGCGAGCGGATCGCGCGCCGCGACGGAGGCGTCGCGCGTGGCGTACGCGTCGACCACGGCGACCAGCGCCTCGCCGTCGAGTTGCGGCAACCGTCCGCGGAACCTGATCGAGCCGTGCCCGTCGTCGGCGAACGTGAGCGAGCGTGCCTGCTGGGCCCGCCGCTCCGCGCGCTCCAACGCGGCGCTGTCGTGCGCGTCGGCGACGTCGGGGGCGATGATCTCCACCAGATGGTTGCCGAGCCGGCACAACATGGCCGGGTCGAAACGCTGGGTCGCCGCGTGGTCGATCATGGTCGCCTCGCCGGCGGCCAGCTCGGCCGGCGACAGCCCGGCGGGCAGCCGGTCCAGGGTGTCGGTGATGGCGCCCGCCTGCGCCGGGCCGACCCGGGCCTCCGCGAGCGCCTCGGCGACCCCGGCGAATCGACCGAGGCGGTGGGCGTCCTTGATCAACCCCGCAGCCTGCCCCGCGGTCATCCGCCCGGTCTGCGCCAGCCAGGTCCGCGTCGAGACGCCGTGGGCGAGCATCGTGTCGCCCGCCTCGTCGACCGCCCGGACGCCGGCGGCGATCACCGCCTCGAGTCGGGCCTGCAGCGCGAGCCAACCCTCCAGTTGCGCCAGCCGCTCGGTCGGCTCGTCGGCGCTCACCGCGCCGCCGGCGAGCGCGTCGGCGAGCACCTGTTGCGCCCGTTCGACGACCTCGCGGGGATCCGGCTTCATGGGACTCAGCCTAGGGATGGCCACCGACATTCCCCTCCGCGCAGATCGCCCGCAATGCCCTTTTCCACAAGGGATCCCCAATGTCGTCACCTGTGGACAACTGTCCCGGGAATCGACGCCGCGCGCGGCGTCACGGGCGCCCGGATCACCGCTCGGCGTCGCCACCCACCACACTCTCCCGCACCCGGGCCAACAGATCCCCGCGCACCGGCCACGGATTCCACGTCGAGGATCTGGCCGGATTCGCGAAGCTGATCAAGGAACTTCCTTGATCAACAGATCATGATTAGAACGGCAGCTTGCGGAAGATCGGCCTCGGCACCAGCTTGAGCACCAACATCACCAACTGGAACAGCTTCGGCGACCAGATCTGTTCCTTGCCGGCCCGCACCCCGTCGACCACCTGCTCGGCCACCGCCTCCGGGGTGGTCGCGAGCGGCGCCTCCTTCAGGCCCGCGGTCATCTTGGACTTCACGAAGCCCGGCCGCACGACGAGCACCTTGATCCCGTGCTCGGCCAGCGCATAGGTCAGCCCGGTGTAGAAGGCGTCGAACCCGGCCTTGGACGAGCCGTAGACGAAGTTCGACCTGCGGGCGCGCTCGCCCGCGACGGACGACAGCGCCACGATCGTGCCGTGCCCCTGGGCCTTCATGGCGTTCGACAACAACACGCCCACCTCGACGGCCGAGCCGTAGTTCACGTCGGCCAGCTCCCGCGCGGAGCCCGGGTCGGTCCAGTCGCGCTCGTTCTCGCCGAGCAGCCCGTACGCCACCACCGCGACGTCGACATCGCCCAGCGCGAACGCCTCCGCGATCGCCTTCGCCGGCGAGCCGGGGTCGCCGGCGTTGAAGTCGATCTCGGTGACCTCCAGGCCAACCCCGCGCAGATCCGCGGCGGCCGCCTCACGCCGCTCGCCCGGCCGGGCGGCCATGATCACGCGCGGCCGCGACGTCTGGGCGTACCGGCGCGCGATCGCCAGCGCGATGTCGGACGTGCCGCCGACCAGCAACAGGTTCCTCGGGTTACCGACTGCGTCGATCATGGTTCTCCTCGCGGTTGGTGGTCATGATCAGATACCGAGGCGCCGGGCCTGGTCGGAGACGAAGATCCCGTGCGGGTCGAGCCGGAAGCGGACCTCGCGGAACTCGTCCAGTCGCGGATACATCTGCGCGAACGTCGCGGCGTCGACCCGGGAGTCCTTGGCCAGGTAGAGCCGGCCGCCCGCCCCCAGCACGACCTGGTCGAGCGCGTGCACCAGCCGGTCCAGGCCGCGCCTGATCGGCAGGTCGACGGTGAACGTCCAGCCGGGCCGGGGGAAGGACAGCAGCCCGCGGTTGCCCTCCCCGAATCGCTTCAGCACGTTCAGCCCGGAGATGTGCCCCGACGACGTGATCATCTCGACGGTACGCCGGAACGCGGCCTCGGCCTCGAACGGGATCTGGAACTGGTACTGCAGGAACCCCGCCGGGCCGTAGCCGCGGTTCCAGTGATCGAAGATATCCAGCGGCTGGAAGAACTGGGTGATGTTCTGCACCTCGCCGACGCGATGCTTCGGCGCCTTGCGGTACCAGAACTCGCTGAACGCCGCTCCGGTGATCTTGTTCAGCATCCCGTTGGGGAAGACATCGGGGACCGTGCCGAGCTTCGGCCCGACGAACCGCAGCGGCTCACCGCGCAGCTTGTCCGGCAGCTCGCACCGGGTGGCCTTCTCGCCGCGGGTGTAGACCGCGCGGCCCATCGACCGCCCGCTGGTCACCGCGTCCATCCAGGACACCGTGTAGGTGTAGTTGTCGTCGTCGCGGGTCATCAGGTCGATGGTCTCGTCGAGATCGGCCGTCCGGTCGGTGTCGACGGTGAAGTAGCCGGTCTCGCAGCGCTGCATCGCGATGGTGGCGCGCAGCACGATCCCGGTCAGGCCCATCCCGCCGACCGTCGCCCAGAACTCGGCCGAGCCCTCGCCGTCCGGGGTCAGCGTGCGGATCTCGCCGTCGGCGGTGAGCAGGTCCAGGCTGCGCACGTGATTGCCGAAGGAGCCCTGCTTGTGGTGGTTCTTGCCGTGCACGTCGGCGGCGATCGCGCCGCCGATGGTCACCTGCCGGGTCCCGGGCAGGACCGGCACCCACAGCCCGAGCGGGAGTGCCGCCCGCATCAACTGGTCCAGCGAGACGCCGGCCTCGACCACGGCGAGCGGCGGCTCGGCCTCGGCGTCGAGTGAGAGGATCTGGTTGAGCTGGGTCAGATCCAGCGTCAGCCCGCCCGAGTTCTGCGCCGGGTCGCCGTAGGACGAGCCCAACCCGCGCGCGATCAGCCCCCGCGCGCCCGGTTCGCCGGCCCGCGCGGAGGCCTCGCGTACCGCCTCGACGGCGTCATCGACGGTCCGCACCGGGCGGACCAGCCCGCGGGTGCGCATCGCCCGGCCGAAGCCGTGCAGCTCCTGCACGCTCACGCGAACACCCCGACGGCGACCAGGATCAGCCACACCGCGCCGGTCACCTGCAGCGAGCGGTGCCGCAACACCACGTCCTCCGGCTCGCCGGCATCGCCGGAGTCGACCTCGCGGGCGTACTGCAACAGGCCGAGCGTCAGCGGGATCACCGACAGCACCGCCCAAGGGATGTCCCACAACTGCGGATTCGCCCGCGTCTGCTCGAAGGCCCACAGGGCGTACGCCATCACGGTCACGCTGGCCGCGAGCATCCACGCGAACCGCAAGTACGACGACGAGTAGCGCTCCAGCGAGCGCCGCGTACCCGCCTCCGCGCCGAGCGCGACCATCTCCGAGTAGCGCTTTCCGGCGACCATGAACAGCGAGCCGAACGCCGCGACCAGCAAGAACCACTGGCTGAGCGGGATGTCGGTCGCGACGCCGCCGGCGATCGCGCGCAGCAGGAAGCCCGATGCGACCATCGCCAGGTCGATCACCGGCTCGTGCTTGAAGAACAGCGAGTACAGGATCTGCAGCACCGCGTAGACCACCAGCACGATGCCGAGCTGGATCGAGGTGGCGAAGCCGATCACGAGCGCGAGCACGCCGGTGATCGCGGCGAGCACCCAGGCGGCGCCGACCCGCAGCTCGCCGGCGGCGATCGGCCGGAACCGCTTGCGCGGGTGCAGGCGGTCCTCCTCGACATCGCGGATGTCGTTGATCAGATAGATGCAGGCGCTGATCAGACAGAACGCGACGAAAGCCAGCGCCGCTCGGCCCAGCACCGCCGGCTGGAACAGGCTGCCGTCGGCCAGCGGCGCGGTGAAGACCAGGACGTTCTTGGTCCACTGCTTGGGCCGCATCGCCCGCAGGGCGGCCGGGACCCGGGAGCGTCGCGGGCTGGCGTCCTCGACGTCCTGGCCGGTCTGCCCGACGAGACGCTCGCCCGGCGCGGGTGGCTGCTCGTCGAACCCCGAGGGGTCGCTGTCGCCGGGGGCGTCGCCGGGGCGCGGGGCAGTCGGATCGGTGCTCATCTCGGCATCGAGCGTAGCGTGACTATTCTGGCCCGCGTGAAATCGACGCCGGGCCGCCGACTCCCCGCGGCGACCGTGGGCGTGGTGCTCGCCCTCGGTGCACTGGCGGGTTGCTCGGCGGCGGCGCCCCCGTCCCGACCCGCTCCCAGCAGCGCGCAGCCGGCACCGAGCTTCGGGCCGGATGTGGTGACCCTGGCCGAGCTCGGATTCCGCAACGGACCGGTCGATCGGGTGCCGCTGCCCGCGGGGGTACGCCTTGCCGAGCGCATCGACCAGCCCAATGTCGTCACCATCGTGATCACCGCCCCGCCCGGGGAGGAGTTCATCGCGTTCCTCGCCGACCGGTTGCCCGAGGCCGGATTCGAGGTGCGCGCGGCCTCGGCCAGCGGGATCGTGTTCTCCGGATTCGGCTGGGACGGGGGCGCGACCGCCGGCGAGGCCACCGCGCTCACGCTGCGCCTGCGTGACGGCTGACCCGGACGGACGAAATACTCGCGCCATGTCCTCCGAGCCCAGCGGCATCGTCGGCCCCGACGGCAACCTGCCGCCCCAGCCCGCCGCGGCGCAGCCCGGGGTGCCCCCCGCGTACCCGGCACCGAACGTGCCGGACCGCGGCCTCGGCACCGGCGCCCTGATCCGCCTGCACCTGCAACCGGGGCCGCACAACTACCGGCCCGCCTGGACCGTGGACGGCGTCACCCAGCTCTCGGAGTGGGGCACCCAACTGATCCCGGTCAGCCCCGGCCGCCACGTCGTCGCCGCCGGGTACGCCGTCGCCAGCAACGGCCCCGCGCAGTTGCCGGTCCAGCTCGCCCCCGGGCAGGCCGTGGACGTCTATTACCGGCCGGGGCTGTGGGGGACCAGCCGGATCGGGTTCGCCCCGCACCGCGGCACGGGGGGCCTGACCTGCCTGATCGCCGTGCTGGTGCCACTCCTCGTGCTCGCCGTCCTGTTCTTCGGCCTGGCGATGGTCGCCATGATCAACTGAAGGCGGGCCAGGCCACACCGAGCGCGGCCAGCTCGGTGCGCAGCAGCGGCAGGCCGATGCCCACGACGGCGTGCGGGTCGCCCTCGATGCCGCTGATCAGCGGGCCGCCGAGCCCGTCGAGCGTGAAGGCGCCGGCGACCGCCTCGGGCTCGCCGGTTGCCGCGTAGGCGGCGATCTCGGCGTCGTCGGCGTCGGCGAAGTGCACGATCGTCGAGGCGACGGCGTCGCGGCGGCGTACCCCGGGCGGACCGAACCGACCGCCCGGGTCGTCCAGGGTCAGCGCGTGACCGGTGTGCAGCGTCCCGGAGTTGCCGCGCAGCCGCCGCCAGCGCTCGATCACGGCTGCCGGATCGCCCGGCTTGCCGTGCGACTCGCCGTCGAACTCCAGCAGCGAGTCACACCCGATGATCAACAGCGGTTCGTCGTCGCCGGGGCCGCGCTGCGCGGCGAGGCGCTCGTGCACGGCGTCGGCCTTCAGCCTGGCCAGCGCGCCGACCAGCCCGGGCACCGTGGGTGCGTCGATCCCCGTCTCGTCCACGCCGGAGACGATCACCTCCGGCTCGATGCCCGCGCGGCGCAGGGTCGCCAGCCGCGCGGGCGAGGCCGAGGCGAGGACCAGCCTCAACTGCGCCGGCCCCCGCCGAGCAGGTCGTTCAGCAGGCCGCCGAGGATGCCGCCCGGGATCGGGCCGGACTGCTGGGCCGGCTCGGGTGCGGTCTGTTCCGGCGCGGTCTGCTCCGGCGCGGGCTGACCGGGCGCGGGCTGGCCGGCCGGCGGCTGCGGGTCCTTGCCGCCGAGGACCTGGCCGAGGATGTCCTGCAGGGGGCCGACCGCCGTGCCGCCCGCGGCGCCGGCGAGGATCGGGCCGAGCAGGTCGCCGTACTTGGTGCCCTGCACCTTCTTGGCGAGGTACGCCAGAACGATCGGCGCCAGGATCGGCAACAACTTGTTGATCAGGTCCTGCTGGCCGCCGGAGCCGCCCAGGCGCTGCACGACCGCCTCGGTGTTGTCGCCGAAGACGTTGGAGACGATCTTCTCGCCGTCGGCGGTGTCGACCGCCTGCAGCTTGAACGTCCCGCCGTCACCGGCGACCACCGGGGAGTTCTCGTGCTGCTGCACCGCGGTGGCGAGGGAGCGTGCGCCGCCCTCGTCGTCGGCATTGGCGCTCATCCCGCCGAGCAGGGCGGAGACCGCCTGCCGGGCTGCCTGCTCGGTCTGGGCCGGATCGCTGCCGACCTCGGAGGCGAGTTGATCGATCGGGACGGCGTTCAGGATTTCATCGACGGCGCTCACGGCGGCTCCCTCGGGTGGTTGGTGTCGGGTCCTTGGGGTGACCCGGTCGGATCTGGCGACAGCCTGCCATGAGCCGGGGCTCGCCGACAGGGCGACGGGTCAGCGCGGTGTACCGGCGGCCGCGCGCGGGCGGTCGGGCGGGATCGCGGCGAGCAGCGCGCGGGTGTAGGGGTCCCGCGGCCGGTGGAAGACATCGTCGGCGCTGCCGTGTTCGACCGCGCGACCATTGCGGAGCACCAGCACCTCGTGGCTCATCTGTGCGACCACGGCCAGGTCGTGGGCGATGAACAGGTAGGTCAGGCCCAGCTCGGCCTGCAGTTCGCGCAGCAGGTCCAGTACGCGCGCCTGGATCGACACGTCGAGCGACGCGGTCGACTCGTCAAGGATGATCACGTCCGGCTCCAACGCGAGCGCCCGGGCGATCGACACCCGCTGGCGCTGGCCGCCGGACAACTCGTGCGGGAACCGCGAGGCGAAGTCGCCGGGCAGCCCGACCAGATCGAGCAGTTCGGCGACCCGCGCCGCCGGGCGCCCGCCGAGGCGATGGACGCGCAGCGGTTCGGCGATCGAGTCGGCGATCGACGCGCGCGGGTCCAACGAACTGAACGGATCCTGGAACACCATCGCCAGCCGGCGCCGCAGTGCCCGCCCGGCCGAGCCCCGCGCGCCCAGCACCGATGCGCCCGCCAGGGTCACGGTGCCCGCGCGCGGCCGGACCAGCCCGGTGAGCGCGTTGGCGATCGTCGACTTGCCCGAGCCGGACTCGCCCACGATGCCGAGCGTGTGACCGCCACGCACGCAGAAGCTGACGTCGTCCACGGCATGCACCCGCAGCGGGCCCGTGGGCGTGCGTACCGAGAACTCCACGTCCAGACCGGCGACGTCCAGCAGCGGGGCGGCCGCCGGGTCGGCTCGCGGCAGCTCGACGTCGTCCAGCCGCGGGCGGGCCGCCAGCAGCTCGCGGGTGTAGGCGGCCTGCGGACGGTCGACCAGGTCCAGGATCGGCGCCTGCTCGACGACCCCGCCGGTACGCAGCACGACCACGTCGTCGGCGAGTTCGCCGATCACCCCGAGGTCGTGGCTGATCCACACCACGGCCGTGCCACGCTCTGCCTGCAACGCCCGGACCAGGTCGATGATCTGCGCCTGGGTCGTGACATCCAGCGCCGTCGTCGGCTCGTCGGCGATCAGCAACGCCGGATCGCAGGCCAGCGCAATCGCGATCATCACCCGCTGCCGCTGTCCCCCCGACAGCTGGTGCGGGTAGCTCGCGATGCGCCGGCCCGGATCCGGCAACCCGACCGCCTCCAGCAGCTCGCCGGCGCGGGCCAGTGCCGCCTTGCGCTCCACCCCCCGATGTGCCTGGAGCGGTTCGGCGATCTGTTGGCCCACGGTCAGGATCGGGTTGAGTGAGGTGGCCGGATCCTGGAAGACGAATCCGATCCGGTCGCCGTGGACCGCGCGCAGGGTCGCCGGCCGCGCGCCGACGAGCTCGACCCCCGCGGACCCCGTCGTGCCGAGCACGCTCGATCCGCGCGTGCCGAGCACGCTCGATCCGCGCGTGCAGAGGACGCTCGATCCGCCGACCCGCGCGCCGGGGGCGTCGAGCAGGCCGGTCGCGGCCAGCACGGTGACCGACTTGCCCGAGCCGGACTCGCCGACGATCCCGAGGGTCTGGCCGGCGCCGACCTCCGCGCTCACGCCGTCGACGATCGTGCGGCGGCCGATGCTCACCCGCAGGTCGCGCACGGACAGCACGGGCTCGCTCATCGCTGCCTCCTCGTCTCCATCAGCGTGCGCTGTTTGGGATCCAGGACGTCGCGGAGCCCGTCGCCGACAAGATTGAACGCGAGCGCGGTCACCAGCACCGCGGCGCCGGGAAACACGCCCATCCACCACGCCTGGCCGAGGAAGTTCTGGGCGTCGGCCAGCATCCCGCCCCAGGACGGGTTCGGGGGCTGGATGCCCAGCCCGAGGAACGACAGCGCCGCCTCGGACAAGATCGCGAACGCGAGGGACAGCGAGACCTGGACGATGATCGGACCGGTCACGTTCGGCAGGACGCGACGCAGCAGGATTCGCCACCACGGGCTGCCCATCGTCCGCGACACCTGCACGAACGTCTCCTGCCGGACCGACAACACGCTGGCCCTGGTGATGCGGGCGAAGATCGGAATGTAGACGATGCCGATCGCGATCATCGTCGTCGCCTTGCTGGGCGCGAGGATCGCCACGATTGCCAGCGCCAGCAGCATCACCGGGAAGGCGAACATCACATCGACGAGGCGCATCAAGATCACGTCGAGCACGCCGCCGACATAGCCGGAGACCAGCCCGATCAGTACGCCCGCGATCGTGGCGATCGCCACCGATACGATCGCGACCTCCAGCGAGGCGCGCCCGGCGATGATCACCCGGGTCGCGATGTCGCGGCCCAGCTCGTCGGTGCCGAACCAGTGCGCCGCCGACGGCGGCCGCAGCGCGTTCGGGACGTCCACGTCGTTCAGCCCGTACGGCAGCACGAACGGGCCGATCACCGTCAGGCCGACGATGAGCACCAGCACCACTACGCTGGCCGCTGTGACCGGATTTCCGGCCAGCAGCCGCCAGGCGCGGGTCCGGGTCGGCGCCTCCTGCGCGACGGCCGCGGTTGCGGTGCCCCGGTCGCGGTCGGTCATGACAGCCGGATCCTCGGGTCGGCCACCGCGTACAGCACATCGACCAGGAGATTGATCAGCAGGAACATCGCGGCCACCAGCAGCACCGCGCCCTGGATCACCGGGTAGTCGCGCGACGCGACCGCGTCGTAGACGAGCCGGCCCAGCCCGGGCCAGGCGAACACGACCTCGACCACCATCACCCCGCCGAGGACGGTTGCGAGCTGGATCCCGGCGATGGTCAGGATCGGTACCAGCGCGTTGCGCAGGATGTGCCGTCCGATCACGATCCGGTCGGGGAGCCCCTTGGAACGGGCCGTGCGCACGAAGCCCGCGGAGGCGACCTCGAGCACGGCCGAGCGGACATAGCGGGTCATGATCGCTCCGGCGACGATCCCGACCGTGGCCGCGGGCAGGGCAACCTGCCGTAACCATCCGACGGGGTCCTCGGTGATCGGCACGTAGCCCGACGACGGCAGCCAGCCCAGGGTGGCGGAGAAGGCGGTGATCAACAACAGGCCGACCCAGAAGTCGGGGATCGACACGCCCACCTGGCTGAAGATCCGGATGATCGCATCGGCCACGCCGCCGTGGGAGAGCGCGGAGAAGATCCCGGCCGGGATCGCGATGAGCAACGCGATCGCCAGGCCGGTGACCGCGAGCGAGATGGTTGCGGGCAGCCTGCTCAACAAGATCACGGTGACCGGATCGCCGTTGCGAAAGCTCACCCCGAGATCGCCGGTGACGGCGTGGCCGAGATAGCTGACGAACTGCTCCCACAGCGGGCGGTCCAGGCCGCTCGCGGTGCGCAGCGCATCATAGGCCTCCTGGGTGTACCGGGTACCGAGCGCGAGCCGGACCGGGTCGCCGGGGACCAGATGCACCAGCGAGAACGCGACCACCATGACGCCGAACAGCACCACCGCCGTGTAGGCCGCGCGGCGCAGCAGGAATCCCAGCAGGGGAGGGAATCCGCGCCGGGTGGCGCCCGTCGTCGGTGTCGCGGTGGCCGTCATGATTGCGCGATCATGGCGCGAGCGAGGCGGTCCGGAACCGCACCGCCCGGTCGGACCGGATCGCATAGTTCGACAGCTTCGGGCTCCACACCTGCAGCACCGCGGGGTTGTAGAGGTAGATGTAGCTGCAGTCGTCGGCGATCGTGGTCGCGGCCTGGGCGTAGGTCTGCTTGCGTCGGGCGACGTCGGTCTCGGTGCGGCCGGCATCGAGCAGCTTGTCCACCTCGGGATTGGAGTACCCCTGGGCGTTGTTCGCGCCGTCGCTGTGGTGCTGGGCGTAGTAGAAGTCGTCCGGGTCGAGGTTGCCCAGCCAGCCCATCATCAGCAGGTCGAACTTGTGCGCGCTCTGATCGTCGAGCCAACTGGAGAAGTCCGGCTGCCGGATCTTGACCTCGATCCCCAGCGGTTCGAGATTGGCGGCGACGATCTGCGCCACGGTGACCGTCTCGGGGTAGTCGCTGGTGGCCATGAAATCGATCGTTCCGCCGGAGAAGCCGACCTCGCCGAGCAACTGCTTGGCCCTGGCCAGGTCCGTGCGGTACGTGCCGTACTCGGTGTACCACGAGCTGGTCGGCGGGATCGCGAGCTGGTTGAGCTGCGCGGTGCCGTAGCTGACCGCCTGCACGATGGCGTCGCGGTCGATTGCGTACGCCACGGCCTGCCGGGCGCGCGGATCGTTCCACGGCTGGTTGCGTTCGTTCAGCGCGAGGTACCAGTAGTCGCTGCTCGGCTCTTGTCCCAGCACGACGCCGGAATCGGTCGAGAGCGCCTGCACCTGCTGCGGGGGTACCGAATCGGTCCACTGGATCTCGCCGCTCCTCAGCGACGCCAGCGCGGTCGACGCTTCGGACACGAAGGTGTAGCGGACCTCGCCCAGCCCGGGTGCCCCACCCCAGTAGGTGGGATTCGCGGCGAGGGTGATGTGGTCGCCGTTGACGTACTCGGCGAGCGAGAACGGACCGGTGCCGATCGGCTTGGTGGTGATCGCCTTGGACTCGACATTGTTCTTGCTGACGATCGCCACGCCCTTGAAGCTGCCGAGGCTGGACAGCAGGTT
This sequence comes from Naumannella huperziae, assembly GCF_054073625.1. Lineage (NCBI taxonomy): Bacteria > Bacillati > Actinomycetota > Actinomycetes > Propionibacteriales > Propionibacteriaceae > Naumannella > Naumannella huperziae. Next base: position 1,470,361 of record NZ_JBSXPH010000001.1, read on the forward strand.
CGGCGCCGGCTGTGACAACGTGATCACGACCGTCGCGGGATCGGCGGCCTTGACGTCCTTCACGGCGGCGAACTTGTAGGCGTTGGCGAGCTTGTCGTCGATGATCCGGCGGTAGGAGTAGACGACGTCGTCGGCGGTGAACGGCGAGCCGTCGTGGAACGTGACGCCCTGACGCAACGAGAACGTCCAGGTCAACTGGTCGTCGCTGGTGGTCCACTTCTCGGCCAGCGCCGGTTGCAGCTCGAGGTTCTCGTCGGGCTCGACGAGGGTGTCGTAGACGTTTTCCAGCACCTCGAAGGAGAAATAGGAGGTGGTCTTGTGCGGGTCGAGCTGGTCCGGCTCGCCGGCGATCGCGGCGTTCAGTACCGCGCCGGCGGCGGATCCGCCCGACGGGCCCCCGGCGCCGCCGAGATCCACCGACCTGCCGGTGGAGCAGCCGCCGAGCACCCCGGTCGCCGCGAGCGCGCCCGCGGTCAGGAGGGTTCTGCGCTTCATCGCTGCCTCGCAATCACTTCATTGATGATCTGATCAGTATGGGGCAGACTGGCGGCGTGCGACAAGGTTTCGGTGCGGGTGGGTTTCGCCGCCTCGGCCACGCGGAGGTGGTCCGGTGACCTACACCCTGCTCGCGGCCGGGACCGGCGGCGCGCTCGGCGCCGTCAGCGCCAGCCGCAGCCTGGCGGTCGGCGCCTCCACGATCGGGATCGACCCGACGTGCGGGGTGGTGGCGAGCCAGGCGTGGACGAACCGGCGCCTTCGCGACGTCGCCCTGCGCAGCCTGCCCGCCGGGGCCGAGGCGGCCGTGGCAGATGCGGTCGGCGCCGACCCGGACCCGGCCTGGCGGCAACTGGCCGCGCTCGCTCGCGACGGCGGCACTGCGCACTTCACCGGGCAGCGCTGCGGATCGTGGGCGGGGGCGCTCGCCGAGCGGGGCGTGGTCGCGGTCGGCAACCTGCTGGCGGGCCCGGCCGTTCTGCGCGGTCTGGTCGACGGTTTCGCGGCCCCGGACCCGGACGCCTTCTCGCTGGTACGCGAGGCCGCCGCCGACGAGTCGGACACAGGCCCGGTCGATGCGGGGGGTTCGCCCGATCGCGGGGTGCCGGGTGGCGCGGCCGAGCTCGCGATCCGGCTGCTCGCCGCGGCGGGCGCCGCCGAAGCAGCCGGCGGCGACCTGCGCGGGCGGCAGTCCGCGGCCATCGTGGTCGCCGAGCCCGCCGAGCGACTGCTGCAGCCACCGGAGTTGATCATCGACCTGCGCGTCGATGATCACGCCGAGCCGGTACGCGAGCTCGCCCGGCTGTTGGCGCTGCGGCTCGGCCACGGCGCGGACCGGGCCGAAGAGTTCGCCCGGAGCTTCGGCGGCGTGTTCAGGGCTCGATCGGGCTGACCGCCCCGAGGACGACGGTTTCGCCATCGTCGCCGTTGGCCCACCAGTGCGGCACCGAGCACGGGTAGGTGATCGAATCGCCCGCGGCGAGCCGCACTCGCCGCTCGCCGTGCACGACGATCAGCACCCCGCTCTCGACGGTCACCGCCTCGGTCCCGAGATGCCGGAACGGTTGCTCCTCGTTGGAGAAGCCCGGCGGCAGGGTCGATCGGATGAGCTGGATCACCAGCGCCGTCCGCGGGGTCAACAGCTCCCGGACGACGCGCATCGACGCCGGGGTGCCGGGCGCCACCGGGATGTGGGTGCGCTGGTCGCCGCGTACCACCATCGCGTCGTCGGCGCGCGGACTGACCAGCGCGGCCAACGGCATGTCCAGTGCGGCCGCGAGCCGGCTGAGGGAGGAGAACGACGGATTTCCCTTGCCCCGCTCGAGTTCGCTCACCAGGCCGAAGCTCACGCCGGCGCGGGTGGCGAGGTCGGCCACGCTCATGCCGAGCCGTTTGCGCGTCGTGCGGATGACGGCGCCGAGGTCGGCGACGGTCACGGCGTCGACCTCTTCGCTCACGCGGCTCCCTCGGGTCATCTGCCGGGTCGTCGGGTGGCCCGGATCAGGGTCTGCCGACAGCCTGCCACGACCCCGGACCGGGCGACAAAGCTGCGTCGCGGGTGAGCGGCGAGCCGGCCAACCGCCAGCGCCGCGCCCAACCGCCGGACCCGTCGCGATCATCACCGGCCCGATCACCGCGGGCGGGCAGCGCCCGGAGCACCGCGATCACCGCGGCGACCTCCTCGGGCGTGGGGTTGCCCCGGAACTCGATCTTGGCGGTGTCGTCGGTCATGGCGTACCTCTCGGCGGGCGGGGTGGTTCAGAGCGGGATGTTGCCGTGCTTCTTCGGTGGCAGTTGCTCGCGCTTGGTCTCCAGCAGTCGCAGCGCGCGGGCGATCTCCAGCCGGGTCCGCCGCGGGTGGATGACCTGGTCGACATAGCCGCGCTCGGCAGCGATGTAGGGATTGGCGAGCTGGGTCTCGTAGTCGTCGATCAACTCCGCCCGGCGGGCGTCGGGGTCGTCGGCCTCGGCGAGGGTGCGCCGGTGCAGGATGTTCACCGCGCCCTGGGCGCCCATCACCGCGATCTGCGCGGTCGGCCAGGCGAGATTGAGATCGGCGCCGAGGTGCTTGGAGCCCATCACGTCGTAGGCGCCGCCGTAGGCCTTGCGGGTGATCACGGTGATCAGCGGCACCGTCGCCTCGGCATAGGCGTAGATCAACTTCGCTCCGCGGCGGATGATCCCGTTCCACTCCTGGTCGGTGCCGGGCAGGAAGCCGGGCACGTCGACGAAGGTCAGCACGGGGATGTTGAAGGCATCGCAGGTACGCACGAAGCGCGCCGCCTTCTCCGAGGCGCCGATGTCGAGGCAGCCCGCGAACTTGGTCGGCTGGTTCGCGACCACGCCGACGCTGCGGCCGGACACGCGGCCGAAGCCGCAGACGATGTTCTCGGCGTACAGCGGCTGCACCTCGAGGAATTCGCCCTCGTCGACGACCGCGGAGATCACGTCGTGGATGTCGTAGGGCTGGTTCGGCGAGTCCGGGATCAGCGTGTCCAGCGCCAGGTCGGCCTCGGTCGGCTCCGGCGAGGTCTCGTCGCCGAAGCGCGGCGGGTCGGCCAGGTTGTTCTGCGGCAGGTAGGACAGCAACTCCTTGACGTAGTCGATCGCGTCCTGTTCGTCCGCGCCCAGATAGTGCGCATTGCCCGATGTGGCGTTGTGGGTACGCCCGCCGCCGAGGTCCTCCATCGTGACGTCCTCGCCGGTCACGGTCTTGATCACGTCCGGGCCGGTGATGAACATCTGCGAGGTCTTGTCCACCATCACGATGAAGTCGGTCAGGGCGGGGGAGTAGACGTGGCCGCCGGCCGCAGCGCCCATGATCAACGAGATCTGCGGGATCACGCCCGAGGCGTGGGTGTTGCGACGGAAGATCTCGGCGTACAGGCCGAGCGAGACGACACCCTCCTGGATCCGGGCCCCGCCGCCCTCGTTGATCCCGACCAGCGGGCAGCCGGTCTTCATCGCGAAGTCGATGATCTTGACGATCTTCTCCCCGTAGACCTCGCCGAGGCTGCCGCCGAAGACGGTGACGTCCTGGGAGAAGATCGCCACCGGCCGGCCGTCGACGGTGCCGACGCCGGTCACCACGCCGTCGCCGTAGGGCCGGTTCTTGTCCAGGCCGAAGTTGGTGGAGCGGTGCCGGGCGAGCTCGTCGATCTCGACGAAGCTGTCCTCGTCGACCAGCAGTTCGACGCGCTCGCGGGCGGTCAGCTTGCCCCGGGCGTGCTGCTTCTCCACGGCCTTGGCCGAGCCGGCATGGACGGCCTCGTCGATGCGGCGGTCGAGGTCGACGAGCTTGCCGGCCGTCGTGTGCAGATCTGGTTCCACAAACTCGGACCCTAGCGTTCGGCCGCCCGGGCTAGGCTCGCGGCCGTGTCAGCATCCCCGCCCGGGGCGGTCGTCGACCCGGTACGCCTGCGCGCCGCGCTGTCGGCGAGCGCCTGGCCCGAGCTGAGCGTCGTCGACCGAACCGGCTCCACCAATGCCGATCTGCTGGCCGCCGCGGCGGTCGGCGACGCGGCGCCCGGGGCCGTGCTGATCGCCGGGCACCAGACGGCCGGGCGGGGTCGACTGGCCCGGGCCTGGACGGCGCCGCCGTGGACCTCGGTCGCGACCTCGGTGCTGCTGGCGCCGCGGCGCCCGGTCGAGGACTGGGGGTGGCTGTCGATGATCGTCGGGCTCGCCGTGGCGACCGGGATCCGGGAGGCGACGGGCCTCGCGGCGCGGCTGAAGTGGCCGAACGACGTGCTGCTGGACGGGCGCAAGGTCTGCGGCATTCTCGGCCAACGGGTGCCGGGCGAGCGGCCGGCCAGCGTGGTCGGCTTCGGCCTGAACACCACGATGACCGCCGCCGAGCTGCCCGTGCCCACGGCGATCTCGCTCGACCTGGCCGCGGCGGCGGCCGACATACCCGCTCCGGACCCGACCGACGTCCTGGCCGCGATCCTCGGCGACCTCGCCGCGCGGCTGGCCCGCTGGGACGACGGCGCGGATCCGCGCCCGGACTACCTCGCGCTGAGCGACACCGTCGGGCGCCGGGTCCGGGTCGAACTGCCGGGAGGCGCGCCGCCGGCCGAGGGCGAGGCCACCGGCGTCGACGCCGGCGGGCGCATCGTCGTCCACACCGTCGCGGGCCCGCGCGCCTTCGGCGCCGGCGACATCGTGCACCTTCGCCCCGGCGAATAGCCGCACCACCGGCATCTCGGCAGGTCTCGCGCCGAAAGTGACCACTCGTCGGGGTTTCGGCTGTGGCGGGGGCAGCGTGGTGGCCAGAACTCTGGCGAGTGGTCGATAACGGCGGTTGGGTGCTGTGTGATGGCGTGCTGGGTGTTGGGTGATGGCGTGCTGGTGGTTGTGGGGACTCGACAGGCTCAACGAGCGTTGGTCTCGACTGGCGGCGCGCCCGCGCTGTGTCAGCATGGGGGCCGTGGGTGGCAGGCGCTGGCTGGCGGCGGGGGAACAGGAGATCGTCACGCTGCGCCCGCACGCGAAGGTGATCGCCTGGCCGGTGATCCTGCTGCTGATCCTCGCCGCGCTGTTCGGCGCCGGGTTGCGCGCGATCCCGGACGATCGGCCCGAGCTGTTCTGGGTGCTCGCGGCGGTGCTGGGCAGCGCGTCGCTGCTGTTCGTGCTGCGGCCGCTGCTGCACTGGCGTACCACTCGTTATGTGTTCACCGACCAGCGCATCCTCACCCGCCGGGGGGTGTTCGGCCGGGTCGGCCGGGTGATCGCGCTGCGCGGGATCCGCGAGGTCGGCTACCGGCGTACCCTCAGCGACCGGCTGCTGGGCTGCGGCAGGCTGCGCCTGACGACGTTCGACGGGCTGCCGCTGCAGATCTCCCACGTCCCGGACATCCGGCGGGTGCAGCTCGTGCTGGACGAGCTGTGCCGCGCGCAACTGCCCGCGATGCCCGCCCGCTGGTGATCCGGCGGGTACGCTGACCGCCCGTGACCGACCCGTCCCAGGCCGCGGAGGACCCGCACCCCGCCGAGCTGCCGCAGCCGATCGAGCTGCCGCTGGAGGAGCGGGGGAGCGCGGCGCCGCTGGGTACGCAGCTCGTCCGGTTCGTGGTGACGGGCGGCCTGTCGGCGGTCGTCGACTTCGGCACGCTGCTGGCGCTGACCCACTTGCTGGGGTTCAGCCAGCCGGCGGGCAAGGCGGTCTCGTTCGTGCTCGGCACCACCACGGCGTACCTGATCAATCGTCGCTGGACCTTCCGGGCCGAGCCGAGCAAGCGGCGCTTTGCCGCGGTGGTCGCGCTGTATGCGCTGACGTTCGCGCTGCAGGTCGGGCTGTACTCGCTGACCTTTCCGCTGGTGCTGCGTGCGCTCGGGCACGGGGCCGAGGTGCCCACCCAGGTGATCTGTTTCGTCTTCGCCCAGGGAGTCGCGACCGCGGTGAACTTCGTGGTCCAGCGATTCGTGATCTTCCGGCTGATCTGAGCGAGAGTTCAGGCGCCGGGCCAGGGGATCGAGGCGATCAGGTCGCGCAGCCACCGATGTGCGGGATCGCCCTCGTCGGCGACGCGCCAGAGCAGCGTGATCGCGAAGCTCGGCATCGGCATCGGCGGCGGGCTGACGGTGAGGCCGGCGGCATGGGCGAACTCGTGCGCGGCGAAGCTCGGCAGCGTTGCCACGGTCGGGGTGCGGCGCAGCGACGTCAGCACGCCGGCGAAGTGGGTGAACGAGCCGATCGCGGGACGCTCGTGGCCCATCGCGTCCAGCAGATCGTCGACGAAGCCGCGCTGGGCGTCGTAGGAGATCCGGACGTGGCGCAAGGAGACGTAGTCCCGCAGCGACAGCGGCGTCGAGATGCCGAGCCGCGCGCCGTCGTAGAGGCAACTGTAGGAGCCGGAGAACAGCGGGCGGCGCTGGTACGCGGCGGGCACGCTGCCCGGGTCGGCGCAGATGACGGCGTCCACCCGCGGGTTCGCCAGGGCATCGCGCCACAGGTGGGAATTGGTTTGTCGGAAGGTGAACCGCACGCTCCACTGTCGCTGGCCGGCCGCGGCGAGCAGGCGCGGTGCGAGCCAGGCCTCGAGGTCGTCGGAGAGCGCGATGATCATGGTGCGCCGCGATGCCTGCGGTTCGAAGACCTCGTCGCCGAACAGCGCTCCGGCGATCTGGCCCAGGGGCTGACCGATCCGCGAGGCCAGCTCCAGCGCCCGGGGCGTGGGCTGCATCCCGGAGCGGGTGCGGACGAACAGGTCGTCGTCGAAGGTACGCCGCAGGCGCCCGAGCGCGGCGCTCACCGCGCCCTGACTGATCTGCAGGGTGGCGGCGGCGCGCGTGACGTGCCGCTCGCGCATCAGCACGTGGAACACGACCAGCAGGTTGAGATCGACCCGCCTCAAATCAATGACGTTGATGATGCCCACTGTAGTCATTACTACTGGTGGTCGGTGACCGTCCCGGGTACCTAGCTTCGGTCCGCAAGGAGGCCGGCACCGGAGCCGGAGTGATCATGAATCAGGCCAGCACCCAGTCGCCCACCGCGGCGAGCGCCGGCGTGGACCTGCGCAAACGCGGCCTTGCCGTCGGCATCGGCAACTTCATGGAGTGGTTCGACTTCGCCATCTACGGCTACTTCGCCGCCGTCATCGGGGCGCAGTTCTTTCCCTCCGACGATCCGAGCGCCTCGTTGCTCGCCTCGCTCGCCACCTTTGCCGCCGGCTTCCTCGCCCGCCCGATCGGGGCGCTCGTCCTCGGGCCGCTCGGCGATCGGCTCGGCCGGCGCGCGGTGCTCGTGATCACCGTGTTCGGGATGGGGGTGGCCACGGCGCTGATGGGCCTGCTGCCCACCTTCGACCAGATCGGGATCTGGGCGCCCGCGCTGATGGTCGTGCTGCGGCTGGTGCAGGGCATGATGGTCGGCGGCGAGTGGTCCAGCGCCGCGGCGTACCTGATCGAGAGTGCACCGGGCACCCGGCGGGCCCGGACCGCGACGATCCTGACCACCACGGCGGGCCTCGCCTTCCTCACCGGCACCGTTCTGGCAACGCTGCTGACCGCGACGCTGTCCGCGGAGCAGGTCGCGGCGTGGGGCTGGCGCCTGCCCTTCCTCGCGTCGTTCGTGATGGCCGTCGTGGCCATCTACATCCGGCGACGGCTCGGCGAGACGCCGGTCTTCGAGCAGGTCGCCGCGCGCCGCGCGGCGGGGGAGACCGCGCCCCTGCGGGCCGACGCGGTGGCGCGTTCGTTCGTGCTCGCCCTGACGTTCTCCGCGCTGTTCGGCGTCAGCTTGTACTACCTGATCACCTACGCCAACAATCACCTGTCCGGCGTGGTCGGGATGGCGCGCTTCGACGCCCTGCTGGCGTGTTCGATCGGCCTCGGCTGTTACGTGTTGGTCAATCCGCTGATCGGTATGATCGCCGATCGGATCGGTCGGCGACCGGTCGTGCTCGCCTCGGCCGCCGGGCTGGTGCTGCTCGGCCTGCCCATCTTCTGGCTCTGGGACACGGGTTCGTTCCCGCTGGTCCTGCTCGGGCTGGTCGTGCTCGGTGTGCTCGTCGCGATGGCCGGTGTGATGAACGTCGTCTTGCTGGTCGAGGTGTTCCCCGCATCGATCCGTTCCAGCGGGGCCGCGCTCGGCCACAACATCGCGTTGGCGCTGCTCGCCGGCCCTGGCCCGTTCATCGCCGCGCTGCTGATCCGGCTCACCGGCAACTCGCTCGCGCCGGCCGGCTACCTGGTCGCGGTGGCCCTGCTCGCCGGCATCGTGTTGGCGACGCTGTTGCCGGAGACCCTGCGCCGGGACATCTCCGAATGATCATGGCCCGAGTGATCATGGCCCGAGTGATCATGGCCCGAGTGATCATGGCCCGAGCGATCATGGCCGCACGTGCCCGGCGTACCCCATTCATCCGCATCATCGACCGAGGAGCCGATCAATGACCCGTGTAGCCGTCGTGCAGGCCGGATCCGTGCCGTTCGATTCCGCCGCCGCCATCGACAAGACCGCGGACCTGCTGCGCGAGTGCGCCGCCGGCGGGGCCGAGCTGGCCGTCTTCCCCGAGGCATTCATCGGCGGATACCCGAAGGGATCGACCTTCGGCAGCGTCGTCGGGGCGCGCTCGCCCGAGGGTCGCGAGCTCTACCGGCGCTACGCCGACGCGGCCGTCGCCGTGGACGGCCCGGAGGTCGCGCGGCTCGTCGAGCTGGTCGGGGAGTCCGGTGTGTTCACGGTGATCGGCGTGATCGAGCGGCGCGGGAACACCCTCTACTGCACCGCGTTGATGATTGATCCGGGCGCCGGCCTGGTCGGGATGCACCGCAAGCTGATGCCGACCGCGCTGGAGCGGCTGGTGTGGGGCTTCGGCGATGGCTCGACGCTCGACGTGGTCGACTCGCCGGCCGGGCGCCTGGGTGCGGTGATCTGCTGGGAGAACTACATGCCGCTGCTGCGCCAGGCGATGTATGCCCAGGGAGTGCAGATCTGGTGTGCGCCCACCGCCGACGACCGGCCCACCTGGCAGGCGACGATGACCCACATCGCCCTCGAGGGGCGGGTGTTCGTGTTGTCGGCATGCCAATACCTGACCCGGGCCGACTTCGGCGAGGACTACCGGGTCGAGTACGAGGCCGACGGCGACGTGCTGATGCGCGGCGGGAGCATGATCATCGATCCGGGTGGGCAGGTGCTGGCCGGGCCGGTCTTCGACGCCGAGGAAGTGCTCTTCGCCGACATCGACCTCGCGGCGAAGACCGAACGGCATCTCGACTTCGACCCGGTCGGGCACTACGCGCGGCCCGACGTGTTCGAGCTCGTCGTCGACAGCCGGCCGCGCGACGGGGTCAGGTTCGACTGAGGCCGACGGCCGACGGCCGGCGGCGGCTAGGCTGAGCGGCCGTGAGTGAATCGGTACGCCCGTTCGTCGTCGGCATCATCGGCGGCGGCCAGTTGGCGCGGATGATGTACGCCGCCGCGATCCGGCTCGGGCTGCGGGTGCGCCTGCTGGCCGAGGGGCCGGACGTGAGCGCCGCGCAGGTGGTGGCCGACGTGACCGTGGGCGACTACACCGATCCAGCGACGGTACGTGCGTTCGCCGAGGGCTGCGATGTGATCACCTTTGACCACGAGCACGTGCCGACGCAGATCCTGCGCGAGTTGGAGGCGGCCGGCGTGGCGGTGCGGCCCGGGCCGGACGCGTTGGTACATGCGCAGGACAAGGCGGTGATGCGGGAGCGGCTGACCGCCCTCGGCGTACCCGTGCCGGCCTGGCGGGTGGTGGCGGATGCGGGTGAGTTACGCGCGTTCGGCGACGAGCACGGCTGGCCGGTGATCGCCAAGACATCCCGCGGGGGCTATGACGGCAAGGGCGTGTGGAAGCTGGACGGGGCCGAGGTCGCGGACGAGCCGTTCGCCGGGCTGGGCGAGGGGGTGCAGGTTGTCGCGGAGGAGTTCGTCGACTTCGAGCGCGAGCTGAGCGCGCTGGTGGTGCGCTCCCCGTCGGGCCAGGCCGCGGCGTACCCGATCAGCGAGTCGGTCCAGCGTGACGGGGTGTGCGTCGAGACCACCACGCCGGCGCCGGGGCTGACCGAGGAGCAGGCCGTGGGTGCGGAGCGGCTCGCGCTGGGGATTGCTCATGATCTTGGTGTGGTCGGGGTGCTGGCGGTGGAGCTGATGCAGCGTCGCGACGGTTCGGTTGTGGTCAATGAGCTGGCGATGCGCCCGCACAACACCGGGCACTGGAGCATTGACGGGGCGGTCACCTCGCAGTTCGAGAACCACCTGCGCGCGGTGGTCGATCTGCCGCTCGGCGATCCCGCCGCGCGCGAGTCGTGGACCGTGATGGGCAATGTGCTCGGCGGAAGCGAGCCGGATCTGGTGTCGGCGCTGTTGCACTGTTTCGCCCGGGACCGCGAGCTGCGCGCGGAGCTGTACGGCAAGGAGGTGCGCCCGGGCCGCAAGGTCGGGCACGTGAACGCCTACGGTGATGATCTTGAGCAGGTACGCCGCCGCGCCCGGCACGCCGCCGGGTACCTGATGGGTGATCCTGCCGAGCGGGGCTAGGGGTGGAGATGTCGGGTGGGGAGTACAACGCTTTCGTGTCGGGTCATGTTCGTGGTGGCCGAGCGGGGGCGGTGAAGTCGTATCGCAGTTATCGGAGTCGGGTGGCCAAGGTCCGGTCTGAGCGGGCGTATGCGAACCACCGCCGCGGGGAGCGGCAGTCGTTGGCCGAGGGTTGGTCGCGTCAAATTCCGGGTGGGCGGCGCGCGGTCCGGCGCGGGACGTGGGCTCATCCGCATCCTGATCGGTACGAGGTTGCGAAGTCTCGTAACGGTGGGGTGACGCCGGTGGCGTGGGCCAATACCTACAATCCGGAGAACCGGCCGTATGTGAGTGCTGGTTGTGGCAATGCTGACGATCCGTATACGTGTTCAGAACTCCAGCGTGAGATCGCGTTGACCGCGCTCACCTTGTTCATCCCCGGTGGGGGCACCGTTCGAGCGGGCACTTGGGCCGCCCGGAGCGGGGCGTGGGGTGTGCGGGCCACACGCGTCGCCACGTCAACCACACGCGCCGCAAACGGCGCGGGCGACATCATACGGCTGCCCACAAAGGACAGCTGGGCGAATCTCAAGACCTTGGATGACCACTTCGCGCGTCACGGGGCTGATTTCGGCGCCAAGTCGGCTGATGACTATGCCTCGATGGCGTCCGAGTTTTTCCAACGAGGCGGCGCGCAGCAGATCCCGACCAAGATCACCCCTGACGGCACGATCCGAATGTTCGACTCCGCCACCAACACCTTCGGGTCGTTCGCCCCGAACGGGATGACGAAGACGTTTTTCAAGCCAACCAGCCCCACTTGCTGGAGCCGGCAGCCAGGAGTCCTCCAATGACCCACCTACACACCTGCCCCGTCTGCGGATACCCGGAACTCTCCGAGGAGCCCCGAACCGAGAGCGGCGGGTCGTACGAGATCTGCTGGAGTTGCGGCTTCGAGTTCGGCGTCACCGACGACGACCTTGGCTACAGTTACGACTCTTGGCGGCATCTGTGGATCGAGCGCGGTATGCCGTGGGACAGCGAGCCATTGCATCCGCGGCCGGAGGGCTGGGACCCGGCCGCCCAGCTGGCGCGACTCGAGTCGGGCGGCGCCACGTGATCTGTCGCGTCTGGCGGCAGTCACCGGCTCATTCTGTGCCATCTTCGGGGTGCTGCACCGCGCAGATCGACAAGACCTCCGGCGCCGGGGCGACCACGATCACCTGGCAGCATCCCGAACCGGGCGCATCTCGTCCACACGCCCCAAGCTCGATGACGATCGCTGCGCCGGCGAAGCCGGTCGAGACCAGCAATCTCAGCTATGACGGTTCCGGGAACACCGTAAATCGAACCAGCCAACCGTCGATCTTGGTGGGGGCGAGCAGGAACGCCCAGACGATGAGCTACAACGCGGAGGGCCGGCTGGACAAGATCGTTCAGGGCACGACCACGGTGAGTTATGTCGATACCGCCGAAAGGGAGCCGTTGATCCGGCGCGATGCTACTGCGACCACGCTGTATCTGTTCGACGGCGTTGAGCTGACATTGAATCGGGCGACCAACACCCAGAGCATGGTGCGGCACTACATCTTCAACGGTGAGACCGTGGCGGTACGGACTGGTCAGGGTGCGGCGAATGTGTTCACGTTGTGGTCGGATCTGAACAACACGGTGGGGTGGCAGATTCGTAACAGTGATGAGCAGCTTGCTACCCGGCGCAGCTACCCCTATGGGGAGGTTCGCGGTGCGCCCACGACCTTGGGCACGAATCGGGGCTTTGTTGATGGCACTGTCGACTCGAAGGTGGGGATCGTGCGGATTGGTGCGCGCGACTATGACCCGGGGAGTGGGCGGTTCCTGAGCCCGGATCCGGTGATCGATCCTGCTGATCCGGGTCAGTGGAATGCCTACGGGTATGGGAATGGGAATCCGGTGTCGAAGCCGGACCCGACGGGGTTGCGGCCGGATCAGATGTCGGGTGGGGAGTACAACGCGTTCGTGTTGGGTCATGTTCGTGGTGGCCGAGCGGGGGCGGTGAAGTCGTATCGCAGTTATCGGAGTCGGGTGGCCAAGGCCCGGTCTGAGCGGGCGTATGCGAACCACCGCCGCGGGGAGCGGCAGTCGTTGACCGAGGGTTGGTCGCGTCAGATCCCGAGTGGTCGGCGCGCGGTCCGGCGCGGGACGTGGGCTCATCCGCATCCTGATCGGTACGAGGTTGCGAAGTCTCGTAACGGTGGGGTGACGCCGGTGGCGTGGGCCAATACCTACAATCCGGAGAACCGGCCGTATGTGAGTGCTGGTTGTGGCAATGCTGACGATCCGTATGCGTGTTCAGAACTCCAGCGTGAGATCGCTTTGACCGCGCTCACCTTGCTCATCCCCGGTGGGGGCGCCGCTCGAGCGGGCACCTGGGCCGCCCGGAGCGGGGCGTGGGGCGTGCGGGCCACACGCGTCGCCACGTCAACCACACGCGCCGCAAACGCAGCAGACGATGTCGCGTCGGCGTCGAACAAGATCTACTCGAGCCGCGCTCTCCAGCGGATGGCGGACGAGCCGGGGCCGTTCCACAACTTCCCTGGGTCGTTCGACGAGACGATCTTCTCCCAGGGCAACAGGACGGTCGTTCCGAATTACTTCAACAAGGTGAAACCGAACCTCGGGAACGACTCGATCCAGTACGGGTTGCCCGGCTACTTGAACGGTCGCGCGGGCACTTACGAGATCTTCACCAGACCGTCCGTGAGTAGCCGAACCGAGCTGATCATGCACCGATTCTTCCGCTCGGACTACTGATGATTACGAACAGTCACTTCGTCTCGGAGTTCGACGTCGCGGTCGTGGACTACGCGGCCGCGACTCCAGACCAGGTCTTCGCGGCCGAGGGTGCCGGGTCGCGTGCCGTCGTGGTGGCCGTCGAGCCATGGGGAGAGCCGGCGTGGACTGCTTCTTTTGCCGGTCCCGATCCAGGCCGCCGCGCGCTGACGGGGCTCTTGGGAACGCCGAGCCCGACCGGGCTTTGCGTTGTCGAACGTGGAACCGCGTTCTTGGGAGACGTACTTGAACCGGAAGTGTTCGAGGTTGTTGCAACGCCTGGCCCGGTGGTGGCCGCCGAGGAGTTGGTGGACGAGGCGATGCTCCTGCTCGTGACGCCTTGGGCGATCACGGCGGTTGGTAGGAACGGCGTCCAGTGGACCACTCCGCGGATCGCGGTCGACGGGCTGCGCGTGGATGAGGCCAGCGACGGCTGGCTCAGGGGAGTTGCTGATCCTGGCGACGACGAGCCACGTGACTTCGCCGTCGACCTGTCGACCGGGCAGGTGACTGGCGGGGCGGCGATCGCCTGATCAGCTGGCTTGTCCGCTGCAGGCTTGGCGGGCGTGGTGGCGCAGGAGGGCGCCTTCGATGAAGGCGGCGACGTGTTCTTGCTCTTCGGGGGTGAACTGGTCGACGGCTTCGAGCTTGAGCCGCAGAGTGGGGTTCTTGGGGCCGCGTTCGTCTCCGAGTGGATCGGTGAGTTGCTCGCGGCCGAGCCGAGCGAGACCTGGGGTCACTGGAAGATCCGGCACTTCCTGATCTATCTCGACGGTGCCGGCGCTTACGAGGTCGCGGCCGAGGACGTCGAGTGGCTGCCGGAGGAAGCTGCGCCGTGACTCTGAGCGACGTCGACCTGAGCCGGGCCGTGTCTCATGCCCTGCGTCACGAGCCCTGGCTCTACGAGCTCGAGTTGGACGAGGAAGGCTGGGCACCGATCGACCAACTGCTCGATGCACTGCGCGAGAAGGGTGGCGGCTGGGAGGCGGTCAACCGCGATGCGCTGGAGCGGATGATCGCGAGCGGGACGAAACGCCGTCACGAGATCGATGGTGGCCGGATTCGAGCGTTCTACGGCCATTCGGTTCCCGGTCAGATTCGACGGACTCCGGCGAGACCGCCCGCGCAGTTGTTCCACGGCACGGCGCCGGTGACCTGGGCCTTGATCGAGGCCGACGGGCTGCGGCCAATGGGACGCCAGTTCGTGCACCTGTCGGTGGATCGCGAGACCGCCACGAGGGTGGGCCGGCGCAAGAGCGCCAGCCCAGTGGTGCTGGTGATCGATGCCATCGCGGCCGAGACGGCTGGGACCAGGTTCTACGAGGGCAACGAGCTGGTCTGGCTTGCCGACACCGTCCCCGCGCAGTTCATCAGTCTGGCGGCGTAGTCAGCTGGTTTGCGCGAGCCGCCGTGCTTGGTGGCGCAGCAGTGCACCTTCGATGAGAGCGCGGATGCCTGCCCGTTCGTCGGGGTCGAGCTGGTCGAGCGCAGCAAGGTGGAGTCGCAGGGACTCGTCTTGGGACCGCGTTCCTCGGGGTCGAAGACCAACTCGTCGGCGGAGACGGTGAGCGCGACGGCCAAGGCGCGGAGGTCCAGCACCTGGCTGGCCTGGCCCGCAAGAACGAACTGCTCAACGCAGGCGAGTGGGCGCCGACCGTGCGAGCCATCGAGGACCTGTTCGCCGCGATCACCGGGCCGCCGCCACGTCGCTACCGCTGAGCACGGCTCGGCGCTGGAACACTGACGCCATGGACACCCACACCCGGCAGCCGACCTCATGGAGCTGGGTGCTTCCTTTCCTGACCGCTATCGTCGCGGTCGTGGTCACGCTGCTGAGCTGCGCCACTGCGTCCGCCGCAACCACCGCCGGGGCTGAAACTCGCGTCGGAGCTTCCGGCGTTGTGGTCGAGCCAGCCGTCGGGCCCCCGGAACACATCATCGCAGGTCAGCGGCTAGGAAACGACGGCCAACAGGTCGTAACTGTGGTGGCTACCGGTGGTCCCGCAAACGGGGCGTCGCGTCTCGCAGAGTCGTCGAACTCGGCCTTCCGCGCGGCGGACAACATTGATGATTGGTCAGTTTCTGCGAAGCACCTGCCTGGCGCGGGTGGTCGCTGGAACAAGTGGGCCGAGGGCGTCGACATCAACGGTTCCGTCGCGGGCGGGCTGAGATCTGAAGGCGCAAGTTTCCTGCCCAACGCTGGGACGGCGACCGACCGATTCATCGTGCGAACCAACATGGGTTCGATCCTCGGAACGAGGGGCGAGACCTTCGTCAAGGTTGTCGTCTCGAACGATGCCCGCATCATCACCGCCTACCCGGTGAAGTAGCGATGGCCACCATCTCGCTCAGCTTCAGCGACACAGCGTTCAGGCGCGACTCAGCGCGCAACAAATTCGACTTACTCCTGGGCGTCGAGGGCACGCTTCAATTGGCAGTCGGGGATCGGCTGGTCTACAGCGAACCGATGTTCCCAGTTGTCGAGTTGCGCCACGCATTGGCGTCTTGGCTCCGCTGCGCGGACAGCGACTTTGAATTCATTTCAATGGAATCGGACGAGCCGGGCCTCATCTGGTTCCGACAGCAGCCTTCTGGCCGCTGGAGGGCCGGCTCGATCCACCAGGACGACATCGCTGTAACGGAGCTCGATCTCCCCGCGGTCGAGGCGGGCTGCTATCGCTTCATCGAAGCCGTTGATCAGTGGGTTCGCGAAAACCTTGGGGTCGAGGTCGAAGACGTCTTGGGGGCCGACGATGTGTAGATGGCTGGTCGCCATCCGGGGCGCGGGCATCACGGGCCGGACGCATACTGGAGAGTCGTCGGCCTGAATGGACCCGTGGGAGGAATAATCCGGTGACGATCCCGACTGACCTCCTGGCGTTTGCCGCCGCGCTTCGACACCTCGCGGCACCCGCGCCTGATCAGATCGAGTACCTCACTTCGTTGGGGGTTGCAGATCTCGCTGACGAGCTCGCTCTCGAGTTCGATGACAGCTACCGCACGATCGTGGGGCCGCTTCAGCGAGTGTCGCCTGATTCTGCCGCGGCGAGCCGTGAGCTTGATCGCATGCTGTCCTCCCGACTGCTTGGCTGGACTTTTGCCGATTTGAAGTCCGGTGCGTGGGAGAGAATCCGAGCGCGCGCGGCCGACGCGATCGAGGCGCTCGCTCGCGACTCAGCAGATAGGGCGTCACGAATTGGGCGCCAGGGCAAGCCAATGCATGAGCGCTCGGAGTCTGATCCGTGTTCACCCCCGCGCCGAGGATGATCCCCGGTGCGCAAATCGGTGGCGGACCTGACCACGACGGCCCCAAGGGTGCGGGCATCAATGGGGCGGGTGTAGTCGTGATCTGGTGGCCTCGTCGGCGGGGAGGAAGGTCTCCAGGTGTAGCTCGTCGATGGTGGCGTCGTGTGCGGTGAGCACGGCGCTGACCACGCTGAACAGCCGCAGGGGTGGCGCGTCGTCGGCTACACAGAGGACGAGTTCGGCGACAGGGCCGGATGGTGTGGGCGCCGTGCCGTTGCTCGGGTACTGCCGGCACTCGGCGTGCAGCGCGGCCAGTCGCGGGTCGGCGGTGTGGTCGGCTCGGGCGGCGACTTGGTGCAATAGGTGTTCGCGCCACAGGGCGAGGTTGATGATGCGTGGGGCCAGCCCGTCGGGGTGCAGGCTGAGGCGGACGACGTTGACCGGTGGTTCCAGCAGGTGCGGCGCGCAGTCGGCGAGCAGCGGGGCGACGGCGTCGTTGGCGTCCACGAGATCCCAGTAGCGGTCCAGGAGCACGGCCGGATACGGCTGGTGTGCGTCGAGCAGGGTGCGGAAGGAGGCGAGGATTTCTGCGGTGTCCTCCGGGTGTGCGTGCCGCGGGGCGAAGCCGGCGGCGATGAGGAGGGTGTCGCGTTCGCGCGGTGGCACCTCCAGGTGGTCGGCGAGGCGTAGGACCATGTCGGCGCTCGGCCGCGATCGTCCGGTCTCGACGAAGCTCAGGTGTCGCCCGCTGACCTCGGCGCGGCTGGCGAGTTCGAGCTGGCTGAGCCGTCGGCGCTGGCGCCAGGCGCGCAGCAGCGTACCCACCTCCATCGTGGTCATGGTCGCGAATCTAGGCCGCGTGCCGACGTGCTGCCATTACCTACGGGGTAATCGCCACCGGTTCGTGGCCGGGGCAGGCTCGGCGTCGATCGAATTGACAGCACGAGACCGGAGGACACCATGAACAACATCGTCGACGCCTACCTTGCGACCTGGAACTGCACGGACCCGGAGGCCCGCCGCGACCTGCTGACGCGGCACTGGTCGCCCCAGGCCACCTACACGGATCCGATGGCCGACGTTGCCGGTGCCGAGGCCATCGGCGCCGTGGTGGCCGGTGTGCAGGAACAGTTTCCGGGGTTCGAGTTCAGCCTGGTCGGCGAGCCTGACGCGCACCACCGCCAGGTGCGGTTCCGGTGGGGCCTCGGTGCCTCGGGCGCGGAGCCGCTGGTGATCGGCTTCGACGTGGTGACCGTCGACGCCGACGGTCGAATCGCCACCGTTGCCGGCTTCCTGGACCGCGTACCGGCCTGAGCGAGGGAACTCGCGCGCTTGATCGTTGGTCGTTGGCAAGACCTGGCGGAGATCATGTGCGACTCTGGTCAAGAGCCGTGGTCTGCCCGGGATGCGACGTCAATGAGGGTGGAATGGTTGATGAAACTGCGGTAGACGGGAATGGGCTGGACGGCATCGCGACTGTCGGCGGTCGGCTCGGCGTCTGCGTGGTCATCGCGGTCGTGCTGTGGGTTCTGGGCGCCATTCTGGTGGTGTATGCGACACCGCTCGACGCGCTGGTTCCGTTCGGCGGCTGTACCCGAGCTGAGCGGATCGGTCAGGACACCGACGTGCTCGCGTGCAACGACCGAATCAAGATCGGCATGTTCGGCATGCTCCAGGCGCTCTCGGTGGCAGTGGCGATCGTCGCCGTCGTTGTCTTCGCGGTCCTGACGGCACACGCCCGCCTGCATCGACGACCTCCGCGAAGCTGACGGGCCCCGGCCTCACTCGCGCCCGGACGAACGCCGCCGATAGGCGACCACGCCCAGTGCGACGGCGGCTAGCAGGCAGATCAGCCCGAAGATCCACATCAGCGCGCCGTAGGAGCTGACCTGGCGACTGAGCGCCGCCAGCACGATCGCCGCGATCAGCAGGACGGCGACACCGATCCACAGGCCGATCGCTCTGGTTCCGCGCACGGTCGGACGATAGCGTCCGGACCGAGCAACGAGTAAGGGGCGGCGCGTGGGTGTGTTCGAGGTACTGGTGATCATCGCAGGCGTCGGGGCAGGGCTCGGGGCCGGATCGTTCTTCGTGTTCTCGGTGATGGTGCTGCCGGCGCTGGACCGGCTCGCGCCCGTCGACGCGGTACGCGCGATGCAGCAGTTCAACATCGTCGCCCCGCGCCCGCTGTTCCTCGCCGTGCTGTTCGGCACGATCCTGCCCGCACTCGTCGTGCCCGTGCTGGTGATCGGCCGGAACGGCCTCGGCGCCGTCGCGCTCGGTGCCTCGCTGGCCGCCCTGGCCCAGCTCGGCGTACTCGTGATCACCGTCGTCGGGAACGTGCCGCTGAACAACAAACTGGCCACCGCCCACCCCGAGAACGCCGAGCGCGAATGGGCCGAGTTCCGCGAGCCGTGGGCGCGCTGGAACACCCTGCGTACCCTCTCCGGCACCCTCGCCCTATTGATGTGGTTCGTGCTGCTCGCCGGTCCCACCCGCGGCCCCGCGCTCGGCGGGCTGTGACCCACTAGTCTGCCGACCATGAGCGCGCGCGTCGGCATCGTGATGGGATCGGACTCCGACTGGCCGACCATGTCCGCGGCCGGCGAGGCGCTGGCCGAGTTCGGCATCGACCACGAGGCCGACGTGGTCTCCGCGCACCGGATGCCTGAGGCCATGATCGACTACGGCCGCCGCGCCCACTCCCGCGGCCTCGAAGTGATCATCGCCGGCGCCGGCGGAGCCGCGCACCTGCCGGGCATGCTCGCCGCGGTGACCCCGCTGCCCGTCATCGGCGTACCCGTCCCCCTGAAGTACCTCGACGGCATGGACTCGCTGCTCTCCATCGTGCAGATGCCGGCCGGCGTGCCGGTCGCGACCGTCGCCGTCGGCAATGCCCGCAATGCCGGGCTGCTGGCCGTCCGGATCCTGGCCGCCGGCGACCCCGACCTGACCGCGCGGATGGTCGCCTTCCAGGACGATCTGCGGGCGGCCGCCGAGGCCAAGGGGGAGCGGGTACGCCGCGGCGACGCGGGCTGAGCTCCCGGCCGCGGGCCGACGCTGACCCGGACCGGCCCTAGCCTGCGGTCATGATCGAGCCCCGGCGGGACCGGCGCAGGTACGCGCTGCCGGTGATCGGCGCGCTGCTCGGCCTCGTCGTCGTCGCGGTCGTGGTCGGCTACACCGGCGGGTTCGTGCCGCGCCCGGCCGGGCGGACGCTCGCGCAGATCGGCGACGTGAAGCCGATCGGTCGGCCGGTCACCTGGGCCGGGCTGTACCGCGACGACTTCGCCGCCCTCGCCGACCGGGTCGCCGAGCAGGGCCGGCCGGCCGAGGAGATCCGGGGTGCGGACCCGATGCGCGGCTTCCTCTATGCCCATGCCTACGATGCGTGCGGCTACGCCTTCGACGGCTGGCGGTTCTCCCGTGGCGGCCTCGAACCGGCCATGATCGACTTGGGGCGCAACTGCGTGCGCCCGCAGTACGCGGTGGTGGTCACCTGGTTCGACTGGTCCGAGCTGCCCGGCGAGTTCACCGTGCGGGGCACGCCGGTCCGGCGCTAGCGTTGGCCGCATGGACCGTGACATCCGCGTCAGCGCCGTCGTGGTGCGCGACGCCGCTGGCCGCGTGTTGACGGTACGTAAGCGCGGCACCACCCGTTTCATGCTGCCCGGCGGCAAACCCGAGCCCGGCGAGGACCCGGCCGCCGTGGCGGTCCGCGAGTTCGCCGAAGAGCTGTCCGGGCAGCTTGATCACCGGATGCTGCGCCCACTCGGCCGGCACACGGCCGCCGCGGCCAACGAACCGCGGCATCGCGTGGTGGCCACTGTCTTCGAACACCCGCTTATCGAACCGGTCGCGCCCGCCGCCGAGATCGCCGAGCTGCGCTGGGTCGATCCTGCCGCCGCGCCGGGCGCCGATCTCGCCCCGCTGCTTGCCGACGCGGTCTTTCCGATGCTCGCGCAGGCGGCGCGATGAGGTCAGTCTTCACCGGCGCGGGCTGCCTGTTGCGTGGCGCCGGGATGATCATCCGCCGGCCGAAGCTGTTCTGGACCGGCGCGATCCCGCCGATGATCACCTCGGTGCTGTTCGTCGGCGCGCTGGTCGGCCTGTTCTTCGGTGCACCGACGCTGGGCGGCGCGCTGACGGCCTTCGCCGAGGGCTGGGATCCAGCGGTACGCGAGGTGCTGCGCGGCGTCGCCGCCCTGCTGATCGTCGCGGCCGCCGTGTTGATCATGGTCGTCGCCTTCTCCAGCATCACCCTGCTGATCGGCGGCCCGTTCTACGAGCGGATCGCCGCGTCGGTGGAGCGCGAGCTCGGCGGGCCGCCCGAGGGCCGGGCAGTCGACGTGCCCCTGGCCCGCTCGATCGGCCAGACGATCGCCGTCGTCGCGATCACCGCGCTCGGCGGTGCCATCTTCTTCGTGATCGGTCTGATCCCGGTCGTCGGCACCATCGCGGCCGCGGTCGGGGGAGCGATCTTCGGCGGCTGGATGATCGCCCTGGAACTCGTCGGCCAGCCGCTCGCCCAGCGCGGGGTGGTCAGCCTGCCCGCCCGGGACCGGGTGCTGCGCGGCCGCCGGCTGGCGACGCTCGGCTTCGGCGTACCCACTTTCTTGTTGTTGTCCGTGCCGCTGCTGGCCATCGTCGTCTTCCCCGCCGCGGCCGCCGGCGGAGTGCTGCTGGCCCGGGCCCAGACCGGCGAGCCGTTGGCCGCCGGCCGGGGGACTACCAGCCCTGCTTAGCGAGCGCTAAGCTGCCTCGGTGAGCGACTTCACCGATATCTATCGCCCGACGGAGGACCACGAGGCGTTCCGCGCGGCCGTCCGCGAGGTCTGCGACAACAAGGTGGCGCCCCGTGCCGCCGAGGTCGACGAGCTCGCCGAGTTCCCGCAGGCCTCCTACGACGCGCTGCGCAAGGCCGACTTCCACGCCCCGCACATCCCGGAGGCCTACGGCGGCGTCGGTGCCGACGCGCTGGCCACCGTGATCGTGATCGAGGAGGTCGCGCGCGCCTGCGCGTCCAGCTCGCTGATCCCGGCGGTGAACAAGCTCGGCTCGATGCCGGTGCTGCTGTCCGGCTCGGACGAGCTGAAGCAGGCCGTGCTGCCGCCGATCGCCGCGGGCGAGGCGATGTTCTCCTACTGCCTGTCCGAGCCGGACGCCGGCTCCGATGCCGCATCGATGAAGACCCGTGCGGTCCGCGACGGTGACGGCTGGGTGCTGAACGGGGTGAAGCGCTGGATCACCAATGCGGGCGAGTCGGAGTACTACACGGCGTTCGCCGTGACCGATCCCGATGCCCGGTCCAAGGGGATCAGCGCCTTCGTCGTGCGCAAGTCCGACGAGGGCGTCGACTTCGGCGCGCCGGAGAAGAAGCTCGGCATCAAGGGCTCGCCGACCCGCGAGGTCTACCTGGAGAACGTCCGCCTCGGCGACGACCGGCTGATCGGCGATCCCGGCACCGGCTTCGCGACTGCCATGCGTACCCTCGACCACACCCGCGTCACCATCGCCGCGCAGGCGCTCGGCATCGCCCAGGGGGCGCTCGACTACGCGCTCGGCTATGTCAAGGAGCGCAAGCAGTTCGGCAAGGCGATCGCCGACTTCCAGGGCCTGCAGTTCATGATCGCCGACATGGGAATGAAGCTGGAGGCGGCTCGCCAGCTCACCTACGCCGCCGCGGCCAAGTCCGAGCGGGGCGACGGCGACCTGACCTACTTCGGCGCCACCGCCAAGTGCTTCGCCTCCGATGTCGCGATGGAGATCACCACCGACGCCGTGCAACTGCTCGGCGGCTACGGCTACACCCGCGACTACCCGGTCGAGCGGATGATGCGCGACGCGAAGATCACCCAGATCTACGAGGGCACGAACCAGGTGCAGCGGATCGTGATGGCTCGCCAACTTCTGGCGGGGCTGCCGCAGGCCTGAGGAGTCAGGAGTCGGCCCGGAAGCGGTCGAGCTTGGAGGTGTCGCCGGACTTGATGTCGGCGAACATCTCCTCGGCCTGCTCGATGTCCCAGATCATCGAGCTGCCCGCGCTCGTCCGCGCATTCGCATCGCTGATCGGGATCATCAGCGTCAGGCCGTCACCACCGGACGTGCCGAGCATCGCCTGGCCCATCAGCCCCACATCGATCGGGCTGGCCTGCTCGTCGACGCCGAACGAGCGCGCCGCCGCCATGTTCACCCCCCAGTAGCGGACCGGGTTGACGAAGGTCACCGGCGAGGCCACCTTCTTGGCGATCTTGCCGATCACCTCGCGCTGCCGCTGGGTCCGCGCGATGTCGCCCGTCGCGTCCGTGTAGCGGGTGCGGACATAGCCGAGCGCCGTCGGCCCGTCGACGTTCTGGCAACCCGCCTTGATGTCCAGGCCCGCCCGACGGTCCTTGATCGCCTTCTTCGGGCACACCTCGACGCCGCCGACCGCATCGACCATCCCGGCAAATCCGGCGAAGCCGATCTCGGCGTACCGATCGACGCGCAGGCCGGTGTTCTGCTCGATCGTCTCGATCAACAGTTGCGGGCCGCCGAAGGCGTAGGCGGCATTGATCTTGTTCTTGCCCTTGCCCGGGATGCGGACGAAGGAATCCCGCGGCACCGAGATCAGCGCGGGTTTCCCGATCGTCGGCCGGTAGAGCAGCATGATCGTGTCGGTACGCCGCCCCTTGCCGCCGCCCGTGCTCAGCCGCTCGCGCTCTGCCTTCGACAGGTCCTCGCGGCCGTCGGAGCCGACCAGCAGCCACAGCGTGCCCGGCTGATCGTCGGGCCGGTTGCTGCCGCTCGGCATCGCCTCGATCTTGGTCGTCTGCGTCCATGCATAGATCGGGGTGGCGATCAGGAAGACCAGCCAGGCGATCAACAACGCGAGCAGGGTACGCCGGACCGGGTGGCTACGCCGCGGGCGACCGGCCGGGCCCGGGCGGGACGGACCGGGCCGGGGCGGGGAGGCCGGCGGGCGCGGCGGCGGCGCGGCCGGCGGAAGGGCCGACCTGCGCCGCTGCGCCGGGGCGGCCTCATGGGGCAGCCCCGACTCGGTGCGGGAACGGGCCGGGCCGCCGGGGTCGCCGAACGACGCCCGGCGCCGCCCGCCTCCGGCCGGCGGATCCGCGGGCGCATCCGGGCCGAACACCCGGGTCGGTTCCGGAGGGGACGGCTGCGGTGCGGGCTCGTCGTCGCGGCGATAGAGCCAGTCCATGTCGTCGCGGTCCTCGGGGCCGGGGCGCCCACCACGGTCGGTACCTGCCATGGCGTCCACGGTAGCCAAGGCGTACCACCGAGACCCGGTGCGGCGGCCCGGGCAGCGGGTTTCGAGACCGTGGTGCCACGCCGGTGCCGGATTGCGGACCGAGGTTCGGTACGCCGGGCCCGCGGATCCGCCACCGTCACGGCGTGGCTGGTTCCCCGGCCGTGCGCGAGCTTCCATACTGGCCAGCGGGTGTCTAACCGCCGGGCACCACTTCCCCCGCACGAAAGGCGCAGCGTGAGCGATCCCACTCACCGTCCCGCAATCTCCCGTGCCGGCAGCCGCCGGCCCGGGCCCGATGACCGCGGCTCGGAGGCCGCGGGTCGCAGCGACGGCATCCGGCTGCGACGTGGCATGGGACTGCTGCTGATCACGCTGTTGGTGCCCGGATCGGCCCAGATTGCCGCCGGCAACCGCCGGCTCGGCCGCCTCGCCGTGCGGTGCTGGCTGATCATGCTCGGCGTGGTGGTGCTGTTCGGGACCGGGCTGCTGCTGGCCCGCGGCGCGACCATCGCCGTGCTGGCATTTCCGCCGGTCACCGCCGCGTTGTGCATCGCGGTCGTGGCGGCCGGCATCGGCTGGGCCCTGCTCTTCGCCGATGCCTGGCGGATCGCGCGCCCGCCCGAGCTCGCGCGCCAGCACCGCCCCGCGTTCGCGCTGATCGCGCTCGTCCTCGCGCTCGGGGCGCTGCTCGGTTCGGCCGGCACGGCCCGCACGGTCTGGGCCCAGGGCAGCCTGCTGTCCAGTGTCTTCGTCGGCGGCGGGCAGACCGCGCCGTCGGCTGGCCGGATCAATGTGTTGCTGCTCGGTGCCGACGACGGGAAGGGGCGCGTCGGGTTGCGGCCCGACTCGATGACCGTGGCGAGCATCGACGCCGAGACCGGGCGTACCGTCTTGTTCTCGATCCCGCGGAACCTGCAGGGCGCGCCGTTCCCCGACAGCTCGCCGCTGAAGCAGTTCTATCCCGACGGGTTCCGCTGCGCCGAGGAGAAGTGCATGATCAACGGCGTCTACACCGAGGCGACCGAGGTGCACAAGGGGCTCTATCCGGAGTCGGTCGGCGATCCCGGGCTGCAGGCCACCCGCGAGGTGATCGGCGAGCTGCTCGGGCTGCAGATCAATTACTACGCGATGATCGATCTGGCCGGCTTCGAGCAGCTCATCGACGCGGTCGGCGGCATCCGCCTCGACATCAACAAGCCGGTCCCGGTCGGCGGCGGCAGCTCGAAGATCAGCCGCTACATCCAGCCCGGAAAGAACGTCTTGTTGAACGGTGAGGACGCGTTGTGGGTTGCCCGCTCCCGCGCCGAGAGCAGCGACTACGACCGGATGAGCCGGCAGAAGTGCGTGATGAACGCGATGCTGCAGCAACTCGATCCGGTCACGGTGCTGACCAAGTTCACCGCGATCGCGGATGCCGGCAAGGAGATCGTCGAGACCGACATCCCGACCGACAAGGTCGACTCCATGATCGAACTCTCCCTGAAGGCGCGCTCGACCAAGATCAGCAGCGTCGCATTCGTGCCGCCGCTGATCAAACCGGCCCAGCCCGATCTGGCGCTGATCCGGGCCACCGTCCAGGAGAAGATCGCCGCCGCCGAGGCCGCGGACGCGCCAGCCACCAGCCCGCCCGCACCCGCGGACAAGCAGTCCGATGGCGCGAAGCCCAGCGGTCCGGTGGAGTCAAGCAAGGACAAGAGTGGCTCGGGCAAGGACGACGCCGGGAGCGACCGGGAGGGGTCGGGCAAGAAGGACCGGGCGGATACCGGCGACGCCGCCGAGCCCCAGCCCGCCAATGACGACCTGGGAGAGGTCTGCAGCGCCGCCTGATCCGCGAGCCGAATCGGCAGCCGCGAGTGTTGCCCGGCCCGCGTCTGCCGGTTGGGTTCGCGGATGCGGGGTGGCGTACCTTCCGCGGGCTGAACCGGCACCCGCGGGCTGAACCGGCGCCTGCCGGGTGTGGCGGTGGGCGAGTCAGTCGGTGCGATGGTGAGAGTGCACTTTTCTGGCTGGGAGTGCGCGGCGTCGGCCAGGCCAGCGCGTCATGCCGGGGATCGGTGCGCGGGGCCGGCAGCTCCCGACCAGAAAAGTGCGGCCGAACGAGCCCTCGCCACCCAGCTTCCGGGCCACCCCCGGCCGCGACCAGGCTGACGGCCGCCGGATGTGGGGGTGGCGCACCTTCCGCGGGGTGAACCGGCAAGCGCGGGCTGAACCGGCACGCGCGGGCTGAACCGGCAGCCGCGAACCGGCGCGGTCAGGCGATCCGTTCCGCCGTGCGGATCCGGTCGAGTTCGGCGGCGGGTACGCCGGGAGCCAGCACCGCCGAGCCGCCGCCGAGCAGCGGCGCGAGCAGGCCGTCGCGTACCGCCGGCCACGGGCCCGCGGGGTCGCTGATCAGCACCGGCCCCGGCGCCGATGCCACCCCGTCCAGCAACTCGCCCAACGACCGCGCGCCCGGTGCCCCGGCCCAGGCCGCGCGGGACGGATCGTCGGCGACGGCGACATGGACATCCGGCTGGGCGCGTACCTCCGCGGCCCAGTCGAGCACCCCGGGCGCGGGATCCCCGGGCATCGCGAGCGGGTGCAGCGAACACGCCACGGTGACCGGCCCGCCCGCGCCGGCACCGGGCCCGCCGACGCGCAGCACCGCGCCCTCGGCCGGCCCCGGCGCCACCGCGAGCCCCGCCTGCCAGGCGGCCATCAACCAGGCGAAGGTCATCCAGTGCGCCGGCTGATCGGCGGCCAGCTCCAGGGCCAGCAGCGGCGCCGGCGACGGCGGGTCGTACAGATCCGCGATCCCCTCGTCCTCCAGCCAGTTGGTGGTCTTGTCGACCCAGTTGGCGAAGCTGGCGGCGGACAACTCGGTCCGCCCAGCCGCCGCGTACTGCGTCAGCAGGGGCTGCGCGGGCGCCTCGCGGACCCGCGCGGCCAACAGTTCGGTCGGGTTCGTCACCGCGCCAGCCTACGGGCGCCCCCGGCAGCGGACCCTGCGCGACGAATCGGCGTCTCGATGCCCGGCTGGTTAGGCTGTCCGCCATGCGTTATGTGGTCATCATGGCGGGCGGTTCGGGGAAACGCCTGTGGCCCCTGTCCCGCAAGGGCATGCCCAAACAACTGCTGCGGCTGGTCGGCGACACCTCGCTGCTGCGCCTGGCCTACGACCGGGTGCAGGGCAGCGTACCCACCGAGAACATCCTGGTCTGCACCGGAGCGCAGTACGCCGCCGAGGTCCGCGCGGAGATCCCGGAGCTGTCCGACGACCAGATCCTCGGCGAGCCCGAGGGCCGCGATTCGCTGAACGCGGTCGCGTGGCCCGCCGCCGTGCTCGCCGCGGCCGACCCCGATGCGACCGTCGCGATGGTCACCGCCGACCAGATCATGCGACCGGTGGAGGCATTCCGGGACGCGCTCGACGTGGCCTTCGACGCCGTCGATGCCGACCCGACGGCACTGGTCACCTTCGGTGTGGTGCCGACCTCCGCGCACACCGGCTACGGCTACCTCAAGCGCGGCGCCCAGGCGGCCGGGCTGACCGACGTCTACCGGGTGGACGGATTCCGCGAGAAGCCCGATCTCGACACCGCGCGGGAGTACCTGGCCGACGGCAAACACTGGTGGAACTCCGGCATGTTCGTCTGGCGGGCGGCCACCCTGCTGGAGCAGTTGCAGCGACTGGTCCCCGACTGCCACGAGATCGTCACCAGGATCGCCGCCGAGCCGGCGCTGCTCGGGGAGCTGTTCGGCAAGCTGCCGAAGATCAGCATCGACTACGCGGTGATGGAGCCCGTCGCGGCCGGCCGCGGCACCGCGCACGTGCTGGCCGTCCCGTTGCCGGTGACCTGGCACGATGTCGGCGGTTTCGCCGCTCTCGCCGAACATCTGCCGAGCGACGACCAGGGCAACAGCGTCGAGGGTCGCGCGGTGCTGCTCGACGCCCGCAACAATGTGGTGATCAACCGGGCCGCCGACGACACCCTGGTCGCCGTGTTCGGGATGGAGGGCGCCGTCGTGGTGCACAGCGGCGACGCGATCCTGGTCTGTTCCGCCGCCGAATCCGAACGGATCAAGGAGATCGTCGCGCTGGTCGAGAACGAGGCCGCCCAGTTCGCCTGAGACGTACGTTCGCGGAAAGCCCGGGATCGGTCAGGCGATCGTGCCGACGATGGCCCGCACCGTCGCCGGGTCGCCGTCGACGGCCTCGGTCACGGCCTTGATCAACTCCTCGCCGTCCAGTTCGACCAGCTCGGCGTACCGCTCCGTCGATCGGTACGCCGACAGCACCGCCCACAGCACCGCCTCCCGGCTGCCCCGGGCGAACAGGTCCTGCTCGGTCGGGCGCTGCAGCTCCCGTGCCGAATGCTCGGCGTCGGTGATCAACTCCGCCAGGCCACGGATCACCGCCACCGGCCGGCCGGCGAGCTTGCCCTTGGCCAGGTCGGCGGCCGCGGCAAGCTCATCGGCGACCGCCATCTCGGTGACCCGCAGATCGTTGCCATAGGAATCGCGCAACCCGGCATGATCAAGAGTCGGTCGTACGCCGGCCAGGCCGATGGCATGGTCGGTCTGCCCGATTCGCCAGGCGCGGCCGGCGGTGTCGGTGATGATCACGCCGAGCCGGAGCCCGGTGCGCGCCCCGAGCTCGCGGAGCAGTGCCGCGGCACTGGCGTCGGGGTCCTGCGGCAACAGCAAGATCGTGCCGACCTCGACATTGGAGGAGTCGATGCCGGCCGCCGCCTGGGTGATGCCCTGCCGGTTGCGGACGATGCGTACCCCGCCCCGCCGGGCGACCACGGCGACCGACTCCGCAGCGGCAGCCTCCGCGGCCCGCTCGGCCGGCACGGCACGATCCTCGGCCTTGCTGATGATCTTGGACGTCACGCAGACCAGATCACCGTCGGCGAGCGGCCGGGCCGCCGCGGCACAGGCGTCGCTGATCAACTCCGCAAGATCGGCGCCCGGGCCGACCTCGCCGATGCCGTCCGGGGCGAAGATCGTGATCATCAGGCCGCGGGCCGGGGTGGCCGGGCGAAGGCGGCGCCGGCCGTGACGAAGCGCGCCGTCGCCGCCGGGTCGGTCATCAGCAGTGGCATCGGCAGGGTGGGCAGGCCCTCGGCAGCCAGCGTCGTCGCCGCCGCCTCGTCGGCGGCGTCGACCAGCCACGCGTCCAGGATCCCGGTGCCCGACCGCGGGCCGTAGTGCCGCCCGACCCCGGCGGCGCTGACCTCGACGCCGATCGCCGGCAGCAGCTTGTCGGCCATCCCGAGCACCGGCGCGCCGCCCAGGATGCCGGAGAACCCGACCACCGCCGCGGCGGCCGTGCGCAGGGCGCCGCGGATGCCCAGCACCGCGAGAATCGGGCCGATCGAGACGACCGGGTTGCTCGGCGCGAGGAGGATCAGGTCCGCCTCGGCCAGGGCGTCCAGCACGCCGGGGGCCGGGCTCGCCTGTTCGATCCCGACGAAGACGACCTGCTCGACCGCCGGGGCGGCGTGCAGGCGTACCCAGAACTCCTGGAAGTGCACCGCGCGCCGGCCCGACGCCGCATCGGAATCGGTGATCAGCACATGGGTCTCGACGCGCTCGTCGGTCATCGGGAGCACCCGCAGCCGGGGCAGATCGGCCAGCCAACGCGCCGCCAGGACCTCGGTGACCTGGCTGAGCGGGTAGCCGTTGCCGAGCATCTGGGTGCGGACCAGATGCGTTGCGATGTCGCGATCGCCCAGGCCGAACCAGGTCGGCTCGGCACCGTAGGCGGCGAGCTCCTCGCCGATCAGCCAACCCTCGTCGCGCCGGCCCCAGCCCTTGGCCTCGTCGATCCCGCCGCCGAGGGTGTAGAGCATGGTGTCGATGTCCGGGCAGATCCGCAGCCCGTGCAGGGTGATGTCGTCCGCGGTGTTCGCGATCACGGTCACCTCGGCCTGCGGCCAGGCCGCCAGCACCCCGCGGGTGAAGCGCGATCCGCCCACGCCGCCGGCCAGTACGACGATCCGGCGGGGGGCGGGCTGCGGTGTGGTCGATTCGTCGGCGGGCACCCGCCCAGTCTGGCAGGGCCGGGTGACCGGATCGGTGGCGTGTCACATCGCGTTCCTCGCGGCAGCGCGATCTAGGCTGGCGCCGGTCGAGCACCGCCGAGCAGAACCGGCGGGGTAGGAGCGAGATGGGAAGCGTGCGGCGGTTCCGCGAACCGGTGGCCTGGGTGGTGTTCGTCGTCGTCGTGCTGCTCGCCGCCGGCGCGATCGCGCTGCACACGGTCGCCTCGTCGGCCGACGAATCCTGGCTCGCCGCCGCCGGGGCCATCTCCGAGCGCCTGTACAACCCCCTCTCGGCGATCGCCCTGACCATCGTCGTCGGCGCCTGCGTGCTCTGGCAGCCCCCGACCCGGCACGCGCGGGCGCTGACCTTCCTCGCCGCCTGGTTCGCCCTGATCGCGACCGCCCTGGTCCTCGTGCTCGGGGTGATCGGGCTCTTCGGCGCCGGCTCGGTCCTCGGCGCCCTGATCGATCTGGTCGGGCTGATCACCATCGCCTTGCTGCCCGCCCTGTCGGCGTGGTTGTTGTGGCGCTTCCGGGAGTCCGCGCGGACCGGTGAGGCAGGGTTGCCCGACCTGCGCCGGGCCCGCGCGAGCGTCGGCCTCGCCCGGGACGAGCCGGCTGAGGTGATCGACGACGGTCAGGCCGAGGGCGATGCCCCGCCCGTCTGGCAGCCGGGCGAGGCCTCCGGCGCCGTCTGGCACCGGGCCTCCGACGCGGCGGGCGGTGCGCCCGCCAGCGAGCGCGGCGGGAACCCGTCGCAGGCAGCAGCGCCGGGCGGGGCATGGCGTCCCGCGCGGCCACCGGCCGGTGGGACGGCGCCGTTGGCCACTCCCGAGCGTCAGGAGCCGGAGTCGCGCGGCCCGAAGGGGCCCGGAGAGGACCCGCCGAGCGCTTGACTTGATCGAACAACAGGCATGTAATTTCAGGCAGGGACCGGGCTCGAGCCGGTCCGGGTCGAGGAGGAATCATGCTGGAGCTGCATTCGGAAGAGCCCGCAGAAGACGACGAGGGCGCCCTGGGTTGGCAGGAGCGTGCCCTGTGCGCGCAGACCGACCCCGAGGCCTTCTTCCCCGAGAAGGGCGGGTCCACCCGCGAGGCCAAGAAGGTCTGTCTGTCCTGCGATGTCCGCAGCGAGTGTCTCGACTATGCGCTCGCCAACGACGAGCGGTTCGGTATCTGGGGCGGCCTCAGCGAGCGCGAACGCCGCAAACTGAAGAAGCGCGCCGTCTGAGCGCGGCACCGCGACACCGTGCGGCCTGAAGCCGAGCCGGGGCAGGATCCTCCTGCTGCGCGCGTACCCACTGCCCAGGACTGGTCCTGGCTGCACGAGGTGACCGACCGTCCCACCGTCGACCCCGGTGCGACCACGGTCACCGCAGTTCTCGTCGCACACAACGGCGCCCGCTGGCTGCCCGACGCCCTGGCCGCGATCGCGGCGCTGACGGTACGCCCCGGCCGGATCATCGCCGCCGACGCCGCCTCCACCGACGAGACCCCCGGACTGCTCGCCGCGGCCGCCGCATCCGGCGTGGTCGATGCCGTGCACACCGTCTCCGACGCCGGGTTCGGCCTGGCCGTCGCCGAGGCGCTCGAGGCCGACAAGGCACCGCCGGGGCAATGGCTGTGGCTGCTGCACGACGATGCCGTTCCCGAGCCCGAGGCGCTCGCCGAGTTGATCACCGCCGCCGTGCGCTCCGAATCGCCCGACTCATCAGAGTCATCGGAATCATCCGAGTCACCCCCGGCGCACCGACCGTTGGATGTGATCGGGCCGCTGCTGTTGCGGCCGCGGCTGCGCGGGCACCCGGTGGCCATCGGCGAGCTCGGGGTCTCGATCTCGGACACGGGGCGGCGCGAGCTGGGGCTGGAGCCCGGCGAGATCGACCAGAAGCAGCGCGAGGCGTCCGATGTACTCGGCGTCGGCACCTGCGGGATGTTCGTGCGGCGTACCGTCTTCGACGGCCTGGGCGGCCTGGACAGCGAGCTCGGGGTGTTCCGGGACGGCGTCGCGTTCGGGTGGCGGGCCAATCTGGCGGGGCATCGCGTCGGCACCGCGCCGCGCGCCCGGATCACCCACCGGCAGGCCGGGCGCGAGGGCGAGCGCGAGTCCTGGGTGATCGGCGAGCACCCGGCGGCCACCGATCGCGCGCTCGGGATGATGGTGATCAGCGGGCACCGCTCGGGTCCGGCGGCCCTCGGCACCGCGATCCGGCTGGTCTGGGGCGTGCTGCTGCGCGCGATCGGGTTCCTGCTCGGCAAGGACCCGGCCTCGGCGGCCAACGAGTTCCGGGCGCTGCGGCACTGGGCCGGCTCACGCGCGGTCATCGACGCCGTCCGCGAACGCAACGGAGAGGCGGCCGCCAGCCCGGCCGATCGGCAGCGCACGCGCGCGCTGCGGCCGCCGCCGCTGGATTCGTGGCGGGTCGGCGCGGACGCGGCCGGCCGCTCGATCACGAACCGCTGGCGGCGGCTGATCGGCGAGGGCGAGCGCAGCTCGATCGACGAGCTGACCGGCGATGCCTACGCCGAGCACTCCGACAGCACCCGCCCCGCGTGGCAGAACCCGATCGGCATCACCTTCGCCCTGCTGGTGCTGGCCAGCCTCACCGCCGGGCGCGAGCTGATCGGCCCCGGCGTGCTGTCGGGCCCGCAACTGCTGCCGAGCCGGCCGGACCTGGCCGCCGCCTACGGCGCCTATCTCGATGCCATTCCCGGTTCCGCGGCGATGGCGCCGCCCTGGCTCGGCCTGACCGCGCTGGCCGCGACCCTGACCCTCGGCCAGCCGGAGCTGTTGACCAGCCTCCTCGCCTTCGGCTGCGTGCCGCTGAGCTTCCTGACCGGCTGGCTGTTCGTCCGGCCGATCCTCGCCTCGCGCGCCGCGCGCTGGGGCGGCCCGCTCGCCTATGCCGCACTGCTGCCGGCGCTGGGCGGCCTGAACCGGGGCGCCCTCGGCGCCGCCGTGGTGTCCATCGTGTTGCCGCTGTTGGCGATTTCGGTACGCCGGATGGTCCGCCCCGCCGACGACAGCAGCGCCGCCGAGCGCTGGCGGCCGGCCTGGTCGGCGGCGGTGTTCTCCTT
Organism: Naumannella huperziae; assembly: GCF_054073625.1. Classification (NCBI taxonomy): domain Bacteria; kingdom Bacillati; phylum Actinomycetota; class Actinomycetes; order Propionibacteriales; family Propionibacteriaceae; genus Naumannella; species Naumannella huperziae. Next base: position 1,503,269 of record NZ_JBSXPH010000001.1, read on the forward strand.
GATCATCATCGCGGCGCTGCCGTCCTTCGTCGTGCTGACGGTGCTGGGGGCGCTGGTGCTGCTGATCGTGGCGCCCGGCGCACGTGCCCGCGCGGTGGCCGCGCTGGTGGCGCCACTGGTCTTGCTCGCGCCCTGGCTGCCCGGGCTGGCGGCGGGCTGGGGGCGGCTGCTCACCGGCCCGGACGGCGCGCTGGCGTTGCTCGAGCCGACCGCCGGGGGCTGGCCGCTGCTGATCGGGCAGACGCCCGGCGCCGGCGCGGCCCCGTGGTGGTTGGTGATCGGATTCTTCGGGCTGATCTGGCTGGCGGCGCTGGTCGGGGTGGCCGGGGGACCGAGCCGCCTGCTGCTGGTCGGCCTGGGCGTCGCGCCCGTCGGTTTTGCGATGGCCGCGCTGCCCGCCGGCTGGCTGCTGCGACTCGGCCCGGGCGATGCCCAGGCCCGCGCGGATGCGCTGACCTGGCTGCTGATCGCGTTCGCGGGGCTGGTCCTCGCCGGGACCGCGGGCGCCAATGCGCTCAGTCGGGCCGGGACCACGCATCCGCTGCGCGGGATCGGCAAGGTGGCGGTCTCCGCGGGTGCGGTGATCGCCGCGGCGGGCGTGCTGGCGGGCGCGGGGTGGTGGGTCGCCGGCGGGCTGACCGGACCGATCCAGCGCGGCCCGGCGGGGGAGTTGCCGCCGTTCATGGTGAACGCCATGCGGTCGGAGGTCGGGGTACGGGTGCTCGCCATCGACCTGACCGGAGCCGAGCCCGCCTGGTCGCTGATCGAGGGGGAGGCGTACCGGCTCGGCGATGCCGACCGAGGGTATGCCTTCGGCGGCGATCCCCAGTTGCGGGCGCTCGCGGCCGGGCTCACCGCGCGGCTGCTCGGCGGCAGCGCCGACGAGGCCATCGTCGGCGACCTGAATCGGCTCGGCGTCGGCTATCTGTGGGTACGCGGCGCCGACGGCGACGAGGTGATCGCGCAGATCAGCAATGTGCCCGGTCTCGGACCGGGCAGCGGGGAGCGGGGGACGCGGGTCTGGACCGTGCCGAGCACCGTCGGCCGCGCGGTCCTGATCGGCGCCGCCGATCCCCAACCGATCGGTCGGACCGGCACGGTGATCGCGCCCGGCGGCGAGCGGACCCTGGTCCTGGCCGAGCCGGTCGACCGGCGCTGGGTAGCCGAGCTGGACGGTCGCCCGCTCGCGCCCGTGCCCGGCCCCGCGGGGCAGCCCGCCTTCGCGGTCGGTACCCAGGGCGGGCTGTTGACCTATCGCCTGGACAACGGGCTGCTTCCCGGCCTGGCGCTGGCCCAGCTCATCGCGCTGCTGGTGCTCATCGTGCTCGCCGCCCCGACCGCGCGTCGCGGCCGCGCCGCCGCCCCCGAGGTACGCCCCCGCCGGGTAGCCGACGACACCGGCGACGCCCGCGAGGCGCCCGAGTCGGCCCGACCCGCGCCCGCGGCGACACCGGCCACACCCGAACCGGTCACACCCGCACCGGCCGCACCCGCACCCGCACCCGCGGCGACGCCGGGCGCCGCACCGGCGGCCGCAGCCGGCTCGGCCACCGAAACCGACCACGAGGGTCGCCTCCGCGCGGGAGACGGGCCCGAGGCACGACCAGAACCGACCACCGAGGGCGCTTCCGGACCCGCCGATGCGCCGCGACCCCGGCGCGCGGCCCGCCGGGCACTGGCCGAGGACGAGCCGTCGGCGGACACACCGTCGTCGACGCCTCCGGCGCAACCCCCGACTGAGCCGCCGGCAGCGCCCAGCCGCCGGGCCCGGGGCGGGCCGGATCCCGGCGTACCCGCCGAGACCGAGCCGCCCCGGCCCAGGCGCGCGGCCCGCCGGGCGATCACCGAGGAGGACGAGTGATGACTGCGCCGATCCGGGCGATCTACGCGCTGGTCGCGGTCGCGCTCACCCTCGGTGCGGTGCTGCTCGGCCAGGGCCTCGGCGCCACCCCCGCCGAGCCGGACCGGCTGACCGTGACCACCGGGGCCAGCACGCGGGTCTGCCCGGCGCTGACCTCCGGAGGCTCCGGCGGAACGGTCGTGATCGACGGTCGCGCCGCCGAATCCGGCTCGGAGATCCGGCTGCAGCGCGGCGACGGGACCGATCTGGGCGTCGTCCCGGGCGGCCAGATCCGCGGCATCGGCGTGGACGAGTCGGCCACCACGCTCGCCCGCGCCGGCGTCGGCGCGGCCGACCGTTCCGGCCAGTCGGCCGTCGCGCGGATCGCCACCGGCCCGCAGCGCGGCCTGTCGCTGACGCCCTGCGCCGACCCGGGCACCGACGGCTGGTTCGTGGGGCTCCGCTCGACCGACCGGGACCGGGCCACGGTGCTGCTGACCAACCCCGACCGCTCGCCCGCCGAGGTGTCGCTCGCGGTGCACACCAGCCAGGGCGTGCAGTCGGTCGCGGGCGCCTCGGGCCTGACCCTGCAGCCCGGCCAGACCCGCGCGGTGGGTCTGGAGCCGCTGCTCACCTCGCCCGACCCGCTCGCCGTGCAGGTACGCGCCACCGCCGGTCGCGTCGCCGCGGTCGCCACCATCGAGTCGGGCACCGGCGCGGAGCCGGCCGGGGCCGACTGGACGATCCCGGCGGCCGAGCCGGCGACCAGCGTGATCATTCCCGGCGTACCCGGCGGCGACGGGTCACGCGAGCTGTCCGTGGTGAATCCGTCCGACGTGCGTACCACGGTCCGGGTGGAGGCGATCGGCGCGCAGGGCGCGTTCGCGCCGGCCGATGCCGACACGATCGAGCTCGGGCCGCAGAGCGTCGGCCGGGTGGCGCTGGAATCCGCGCTGTCGGGCGAGGCGGTCGCCATCCGGCTGACCGCCGATCAGCCCGTCACGGGCGCCGTGGTCTCGCGCAGTTCCACCGACACCGCCCGCGCCGACCTCGCCGTGGCACCGGCGGCCGCGCCGGTCACCGGGCTGGGCATTGCCGCCGTCGCGGGGTACGCCGAACACCGGGGCACGCTGGTGGCGACCGCGCCTGGCGCGGCGGCCGGCTATGCCTGGGAGGTCTTCGACGGCGAGGGGACATCGGTGGCCAGCGGCCGCGAGACCGTCGCCGCCGGCGCCACCGCGGCGATCGAGCTGCCCGCGGGGGAACAGCTCAGCCTGCAGGTGGTGCCGGATCCGGGCGCCGAGCTGTACGCCGGTGTGGTGCTGGCGGGCGACTGGGAGAACATCGCCACGCTGTCCGACGCCGCCGTGATCTCCCCCGAGGGCGTCGCCGGCCCGGTGCCGCGGTTCGATCCCCGGGTCGGCTGAGCGCGACCCCGCAGCCAGGTCGAGCACGCGCGCGAGACATCAGGGCTGGTCGAGCTGGGGATCGATCTCGTGCAGCGGGATCGTCGTCAGCGCCGACAACTGCTCCACCAGCGCGCGATGCACCAGCAACCGCAGGTCCGGCCGCGAGATCGCGCGATACTCCAGCGGCCGCCGGTACAGCACGACCCGGGCCGGCTCGTCGCCGACCGGCTCGACGGCGGCAGCCAACGGCGCCTCGCCCTCCTGCCAGGCGTCGGTGATCTCGGGGACGTCGACGACCCCGACCTGCACCCCGGCGATGGCCCGCGGGCAGGAGGCGCGTACCCGGCGTACCGATTCGGCGACGGCATCGTCGAAGAAGGCCGCCCGACCGGGCGGCCGGCGGGGCGAGGCGGGCCGTCGGGTCAGCGGATTCGGCGCCGCGAGCGGCCCGCGCAGCCCTCGCTCATGGCGGTCGCGTCGCATGCCGCCGACCCTACCCGCGGGTCGGCGGGGCCGATGGGCCCTCGCTGGTGTGTCGAACCCGGGCCCGCGCCCGCCGCGCCACTAGCCTCGAATGGCCGGACGTAGCCGGGGGCGCGTCGGTGTCGGCACCACGAGGCAGGGGAGCAGTCATGGCACGCAGGCGCTGTACGCGTACCGCATGCACAGGTTGGGCGGTCGCCACCCTGACCTACGTCTACGCCGACTCGACCGCGGTCCTCGGGCCGCTCGCCCTGCGTGCCGAGCCGGGCTCCTACGACCTGTGCCGGTCGCACTCGACCGGGCTGTCGGCGCCGCGCGGGTGGGAGATCATCCGGCTGCCCGACGACACCTTCGAACGCGAGAAGGCGGCGAACGACGATCTGCTCGCGCTCGCCGATGCGGTGCGGGAGGCCGGTCGCGGTTACGACGACGAGCGCCCCGCGCGCCGCGACGACCCCGCGCGGAACGGACTGGTCGAGGTCGCCCGGCGCGGTCACCTGACCGTGCTGGCCGAGCCGCCGACCGGCGCGGAGGCCGATGGGCCCGGCGGGGGCGATCGCGGCTAGTCTTCGCGCGTGCTGCAGGACGGAATCTTCAAGGCAAATGACATCCGTGGCGTGCTCGGGGGAGCAACTGCCGAATGGGACGCCGACGGCGCCCGCGCCGTAGGCGCGGCGTTCGCCGACGCGATCGGGCTGGGGCCGGGCAGCTCGTGCGTGATGGGCCGCGACATGCGGCTCAGCGGCCCCGAACTCGCTGAGGCCTTCGCGGCGGGGGTGATCTCGCGCGGCGCCGATGTGATCGACATCGGGCTGGCCAGCACCGATCAGCTCTGGTACGCCTCGGGCAGCCTCGATCTCCCCGGCGCGCAGCTCACCGCGAGCCACAACCCGGCCCGCTACAACGGCATCAAGTTCTGCCTGGCGGGCGCGCGGCCGGTCAGCTCCGAGCTGCTGCGCGACGTCCGCGACCGTGCGTTCGCGATCGAGCGCGGCGAGACCGGCGAGACCGGCGCGCCGGGCGTGACCCCCGGCCGGGTGATCGAGCGCGACGTGCTGGACGGGTACGCCGAGCACCTGCGCTCCCTGGTCGACCTGTCGGGCCTGCGGCCGCTGCGGGTGGTCGTCGATGCGGGCAACGGCATGGCGGGTCTCACCGCGCCGGTCGTCCTCGGCCCGCTCGATGTCGAGGTGATCGGTCTCTTCCTCGACCTGGACGGCAGCTTCCCCAACCATCAGCCGAACCCGCTGGAGCCGGAGAACCTGGTCGACGCCCAGCGGGCCGTGCGCGAGCACGGTGCCGACTGCGCGCTCGTCTTCGACGGCGACGCCGACCGCTGCTTCGTGGTCGACGACACCGGCGCCGTGGTCGACCCGTCGGCGATCACCGCGATGATCGCCAGCGCCGAGCTCGGGCGCGAACCGGGCGCGGCGGTCGTCCGCAACACGATCACCTCGCGCACCGTCGCCGAGGTGGTCGCCGAGCAGGGCGGGCGCAGCGTGACCTCGCGGGTCGGGCACACCTTCGTCAAGGCGGCGATGGCCGACAACGACGCGATCTTCGGCGGCGAGCACTCCGCGCACTACTACTTCCGGGACTTCTGGTTCGCCGACACCGGGATGCTCGCCGGGCTGCACGTGCTCAGCCAGCTCGGCCGCAGCGACCGTCCGCTGTCGGAGCTGGTCGAGAGCTTCCGCCGCTACACGCCGTCGGGGGAGATCAACTCCACGGTCGCCGACGCCGACGCCGTGCTGCGCCGCTTCGCCGACGCCTTCGCCGGGCGCGGGGAGATCGAGTGGGGCGACGGCGTGTTGATCAACGCCGAGGACTGGTGGGTGAATCTGCGCCCGTCCAACACCGAGCCCCTGCTGCGGTTGAACATCGAGGCCCGCACGCCGGAGCAGATGACCGCGCTGCGCGAGGAGGTGCTGGAGATCATCCGCGGTACGCCGTCGCGGCCGACCGGCTAGCGGCGCAATGCCGCGAACGCGATGCTTCCCTGCGCCTAGACTGCCCGCATGGAGTCCGGACCCGACGACGGCGTGGCGCTCAGCGCCGACCTGCTCGACATCCTCGCCTGCCCGCGCTGTCGCCAGCGGCTGGCGGTCGATCATGATCGCGGCGAGTTGATCTGCCTCGGGCCGGAGTGCGGTCTGGCGTACCCCGTCCGGGACGGCATTCCCGTGCTGCTCGTCGACGAGGCGCGCCCCACGCTCGCCGGCCGTCCCGCCTGAGGGGCAGCGGTGGCAGAGTTCGACGACGCCCGACTGGAGAACCCGCTGGCGCTGGGTCGCGCCGACGATGTGCTGCGCCGACTGGCGTCGGCCGGGGCGCGGGTACGCCGGGAGGCCGAGGGCGCCGAGAGTGGGCGCGCGGCGCTGCGCGACCTCCCGCGACCGCGGGCGGTGATCGCCGCGGGCGGCGAGGCCCGGCTGATCCGCGCGCTGCTGGAGCCGACCTGCCCGGTGCCGTTCCTGGCCTGGCCCCGCCCCGGCCTGCCCGGCTGGGTCGGTGCGCTCGATCTGGTGGTGGTCAGCGCCTCCGACGGCGGTTCGCCCGACCTGATCGCCACCGTCCGCGAGGCGGTACGCCGCGGCGCCACCTTGATGATCGCCTGCCCGGTGCCGTCCGCGATCGCCGAGTTCGCCGGCGGCCGTTCCAGCATCGTGTTGCCGACCGTGACCGGCGACCCGCTGGCGGCCGTCGTGATCGCCCTGGCCGGCCTGCACGACGCCGGGCTCGGCCCGTCCACCTCGCCGGAACAGGTTGCCGACGCGATGGACCGGGTCGCCGAGGACTGTTCGCCGCACGAGAGCATCGCCACCAACCCGGCCAAGGACATCGCGCTCGGCCTGGCCGATGCGCAGCCGCTGATCTGGGGCGGGTCGGTACTGGCCGCGCGGGCCAGCCGCCGGATCGCCGAGGCCATCCGGGCCGCGACCGGGCGGGCCGCGCTGGCCGCCGATGCAGGCGAGCTGACGCCGGTGATCGAGGCGGCCGGCCGCCGAGACCCGTTCGCCGATCCGTTCACCGACGATGCGCCCGCCGATCGACGCCCGGCCCTGATCGAGCTCGACGACGGCTCGGCCGACGAGCACGTCCGGTTGGACCGCAACCGGCTGACCGGCGCCGCGGCCCGCCACGACGTCCGGGTCTGCCTGATCTCGGCCCAGCACGGGTCCGACCTGGAGCGCTACGCCACTGTCCTGCAGACCGGGCTCTTCACCGCCTGCTATCTCGCCGTCGGCCTGGATCGGCTCCAGTGATGGTTCCCATCTTCGGCGGCGCTGGCACAATGGCGTCTCGTGAGCGCTGAGGGAGGGACCAGGGCCGTCGTGGCGGCCCTGACGGCGAATCTGTCGATCGCCGTCGCGAAGTTCGTCGCCTGGGGGCTGACGGGTGCCTCCTCGATGCTGGCCGAGGCGATCCACTCGGTCGCCGACTCCGGCAACCAGGTGTTGTTGCTGATCGGCGGTCGGCGCGGCCGGCGGCCGGCCGACGCCGAGCATCCGTTCGGCTACGGCCGGGTCCGCTACCTCTATGCCTTCGTCGTGTCGATCGTGCTGTTCTCCGTCGGCGGCCTGTTCGCGCTCTACGAGGCGTACCACAAGTTCGAGGAGGTGCGCACCGGCCACCCGAACGAGCTGCTGGAGAGCCAGTGGTGGTGGGTGCCGCTGGCGGTGCTGGGATTCGCGATCATCGCCGAGTCGTTCTCCTTCCGCACGGCGCTCAAGGAGGGCAATGCCGCGCGCGGCCGGCAGAGCTTCCCCGCCTTCATCCGCAATTCCAAGTCCCCGGAGCTTCCGGTGATCCTGTTGGAGGATCTGGCGGCCCTGATCGGTCTGGTCCTCGCCCTGTTCGGTGTCGGCCTGACCCTGCTCACCGGCAACGGGATCTTCGACGTGATCGGCACCGCCATGATCGGCGTCCTGCTGGTCGTCGTCGCCGCCGTGCTGGCCTGGGAGATGCGCTCCCTGCTGATCGGCGAGTCGGCGAGCGCGGAGGACATCGAGGCGATCACCGAGGCGATCACCGGTACGCCCGGGGTCGACCGGCTGCTGAACCTGCGTACCCTGCAGCTCGGCCCCGACGACGTTCTGGTCGCGGCCAAGATCTCCGTTGCCGATGCGACCAGCGCCGACGATGTCGCCCGGGTGATCAACGCCGCGGAGGAGCGGATCGCCGCCGCCGAGCCGACGGTCACCCACTGCTACCTCGAGCCCGACATCTACGCCGCCGACTACCGGCCGGCACCGCGACCCGACGGCGCGGAGCACTGATGCGCGTACTCGTTCTGAACGGCCCCAATCTCGGCCGCCTCGGTCGCCGCGAACCGGAGATCTACGGGTCGCTCACCCATGATCAACTCGCGGCACAACTGGTGGACTTCGGGTCCGGACTGGGCCTGGGTATCGAGGTCCGGCAGACCGACGCCGAGGCCGAGATGATCGGCTGGTTGCACGAGGCCGCCGACGAATCGCTGCCGGTGGTGCTGAACCCGGCGGCGTGGACCCACTACTCGATCGCGATCGCCGATGCCGTCGCCCAGCGCACGGCGGACCTGATCGAGGTGCACCTGAGCAATGTGCATGCCCGCGAGGAGTTTCGGCGACACTCCTACATCACCCCCTACGCCACCGGTGTGATCGCCGGCCTCGGCGTCGACGGCTATCGGCTCGCGCTGCGTGCCCTCGCCGACCGCATCGCGCGCCGAGACGAGGAACAGGAATGACGATGACCGACGAGCTGCTCGACGACGAGGTCGTCGACACCGATCCCGAGCCGCTCTCCCGGCGAGCACTGGGGCTGATCCTGGTGATCTGCTCCGCGGTCGGGCTGTTCTGCGCGATGGCGCTGAGCATCGAGAAGATCACCTTGCTGCAGAATCCGGACCAGGCGCTGGTCTGCGACATCAACGCGCAGATCCAGTGCGCCGAGGTGATGCGCTCGTGGCAGTCGAACGCGTTCGGCTTCCCCAACCCGTTCCTCGGCCTGGTCTGCTTCGGAATCACCATCGCCGTCGGCATGGGGCTGCTGGCCGGGGCGCGGTTCGCCGAGTGGTTCTGGGGCGGCCTGCAGGCGGGAGTGATCTTCGGCGCGGTCTTCGTGCACTGGCTGATGATCAACACGATGTTCGACATCGGCGCCATCTGCCCCTACTGCATGGCGGTCTGGGCCATCACGATGCCGATGTTCTTCGCGGTCACGGCGCGCAATCTGCATGCCTGGCGCGACGCCATCCCGGGCTCGCTGCGCGGCGCCGCCGGCTTCCTCTCCCGGATGGCACTGCCGCTGACGGTGGTCTGGTGGATCGCCGCCGCCGCGCTCGTCGTCTCCGTCATCTTGTTCGTGCTCTGAGCTGTGCCGTGTTCGCCTGTCAACGCGGGCCGGCTTTCTGTTGGTTGTCGTCAGTCCAGGACAGCGTCTCGTGCGACCATGTCTTGCCATCCGCCTCGCCGGAGAGCGCGGGGTCGATGAGACGCTTCGTTAGAACGGCAGCGCGGTCAACAGTCTGGTAGTCGGTGCAGTATGGGACGGGCTTGCTCAGCCTCGCGTAGCCGCCTGCCCACCCGGAGGGCACCATGAAGCTGTCGAACGGCTCCATCTGGCGTCGGCGTGCCTCGGTAACGACGGCGACTCGCAGCGCGCTGCCGTCGATGTCCTGCGTGGTCGCGATGACGACGAGGTCGACGAGGTCCTTCGCGCGGCTTGACGCACGTTCGTTGTACGTGGTCATGGTCGCGCAGACCTTGTCGGCGATCTGATCGACGACGGGGTAGAGGCGATACGGATGGCTGACGAGACGCGGCAGATCCAGTGCGTTCGCCGGGTCGGTCGTGGTGACCTCTCTGGTGCTTCCGGTGCCGACGGCGAGGTCCACGTGCAGGCGGCCCCTGGTGCTGAGCCCGATCAGGATCTCGAATTGGACCCGGTAGCCCTCGGTGTAAGGCTGGGTTGCGTCGCCGATCGACTGGGTGTGGCTGACGTGGTCGAACCGGAAGTGATCGCCGAGGTCGATGGCTGCCAGGCGGATCAGATCGTCGAGGGCTTGGGTGAGAGTGGAGCCGAGGCGGTACAGGTCGATGTCCAGAGTAGCGCGGGTCGAAGGCACTCGGGCGAGCATGCCTGTGCCGCCCTTCAGCACCCACTCGGAGTCCCCGGCCTCGGAGAACACGCGGCTCAAGAAGCGGTTGAAGTACTCCAACTGAATCCGCTTGCTGACATCGAGCGATGGCTCGTCCGCAGCTGCCCTCCTCGCAGCGTCCTTGATCGCGTTCTCGACGCCGCCCGGAGTGGAGTAGGGCTCGAGCTCAGTCACGCTTGGGCGCCCTCTGGCCCGTACGAGTGGCGGCGAGCGCCTCCTCCTTGAGCACGACGTTGTCGCTCAGGGCAGTGGCCCACCCCTGGCTGAGCTTCTCCATGATGCCGCTGTTGACGAGATGTGTTGAGATCTCGTCGAGACCTGTGTTCTTGACCAGGTCGGCGCTCGCGAGCGCCATAGTGGCGTGGATGTCGGTGAGCGTTGGACCCACGGCGCTTCGGATGACTGCGGCGACCAATTCCTGGATCGTCTGTTGCATCTCCGGAGTCATGACGAGCAGACCGAGGTCCTCCCTGCTGAGACCGACGAAGAAGCTCGCGGCAACTCGACGAGCGACAGCCCCCGGGTCAATGCCTGCGATCTCCATCAGCCGATCCAGCAGGGCGGCACCATCGCCATTCCTGAATCCGTTGCGCTGGGCCAGCGGAGCGAGGAGTGACCGGAGCCGGCCGAGGTTGATCTCGCGCGCGCGAAAGGCATCGCGCAGTGCGTCAGCTACGAGGCTGAGGTCACCCACCTCTTCGATCAGGTCGGCGACGGTGCGCTCCATCGTCATGACCGGCAGGCCATCGATGAGCGTGACGTCGCCGGGATCAAGGGTGCGCTGGCGGTAACGGATGGTGCTGCGCTGGCTCTGGCGGCGGACGGGGGAGACGAATTCGTGCCGCAGGGTGCGGAAGTCACCGATGCCGTGCACGTCGGCGGCGGACTCTCCTGCCACAACGACACCGTTGGCGAGGTCCTTGATGCGCGCCTCGCCCATCGTCTTCGGATCGGTGCTGAGCCAGGCTGCCTTCAGGTTGTCGTGCGGACCGGCGGGAGCGCCAACGTCCTTGTAGACCCCGTGGGCGATGCGTTCCAGCTGGCCGTCAGCGGCGAGTCGGGAGAGGTCGAGACGCGAGATGCCGTGCATGCTGGCTTGAGCCGATGTCACCATGCCCCACTGGTAGGCGGTGATCTCGGCAAGCATACGGAGAGCGGACCTAGCCTTCATGCTTGGATTGTATCTCTAATCCGGATACATTCCAAGTGTAACGCTAGGACTCATCGCCGGCGCCGCTGGCCGGGGGCGGTCGCGACTTTCACCGATGGGCGAAGGCGATGACTGGATGGTCAACCGGCAGCAGTTCCGGCCACGCGGGCCCGTGCTCAATGGGCAAGGGGCCGCCGAACCGCGAGGCAAAGGTGCGCAGGCCGAACGGCCACACGCCATTCGGACTCGGCCGCCTAGGATGGCCGCGCCGACAACGAAGGGAACCCTGTGACCACGACCACCGATGCCAGCACCGACTTCCGGGTCGCCGACCTCGGGCTCGCCGACTTCGGCCGCAAGGAGATCACGCTCGCCGAGCACGAGATGCCGGGCCTGATGGCGATGCGCGAGCGGTACGCCGAGTCGCAGCCGCTGGCCGGCGCCCGGATCGCCGGGTCCCTGCACATGACCGTGCAGACGGCCGTGCTGATCGAGACGCTGGTCGCGCTCGGCGCGCAGGTGCGCTGGGCGTCGTGCAACATCTACTCCACCCAGGACCATGCCGCGGCGGCGGTGGCCGTCGGTTCGGGTACGCCCGAGGCGCCGGCCGGCGTACCGGTATTCGCTTGGAAGGGCGAGACCCTGGAGGAGTACTGGTGGTGCACCGAGCAGATCCTGAACTGGCCGGACGGCGAGCACCCGAACATGATCCTCGACGACGGCGGGGACGCGACGATGCTGCTGCACTCCGCGGTGGAGTACCTGAAGGCCGGGCGGGTGCGCGAGGCCGGCGAGGACGACCCGGAGGAGCTGCGGGTCCTGCTGGCGCTGATCGCGGACAACCTTGCCGAGCAGCGCACCGACTGGGTGGCGCTGGCCAACGAGATCAAGGGCGTCACCGAGGAGACCACCACCGGCGTGCACCGGCTGGCCGAGATGGCCCGCGATGATCAACTGCTGTTCCCGGCGATCAACGTCAACGACTCGGTGACCAAGTCGAAGTTCGACAACAAGTACGGCTGCCGGCACTCGCTGATCGACGGCATCAATCGCGCCACCGACGTGCTGATCGGCGGCAAGGTCGCGGTGGTCTGCGGCTACGGCGACGTCGGCAAGGGCTGCGCGGAATCCCTGCGCGGGCAGGGCGCCCGGGTGATCGTGACCGAGATCGATCCGATCTGTGCGCTGCAGGCGGCGATGGACGGCTACCAGGTCGCCCGGCTCGAGGACGTCGTGGAGACCGCCGACATCTTCGTCACCGCCACCGGCTGCAAGGACGTGATCACCGCCGACCAGATGTCGCGGATGAAGCACCAGGCGATCATCGGCAACATCGGCCACTTCGACAACGAGATCGACATGGCCGGGCTGGCCCGGATCGACGGGGTGGTCAAGGACGAGGTGAAGCCGCAGGTGCACACCTGGACCTTCCCCGACGGGCGCTCGATCATCGTCTTGTCCGAGGGCCGGCTGCTGAACCTCGGCAACGCGACCGGGCACCCGAGCTTCGTGATGAGCAATTCCTTCACCAACCAGGTGCTGGCCCAGATCGAGCTGTTCACCAAGCCCGACGAGTACCCGGTCGGCGTCTACGTGCTGCCCAAGCACCTCGACGAGGAGGTCGCCCGGCTGCACCTCGGCGCCCTCGGCGTGGAGCTGACCGAGCTGACGCCGGAGCAGGCGAGCTATCTCGGCGTGGAGCAGGCCGGCCCGTACAAGCCGGAGGCGTACCGCTACTGACCGCGGGCGCGTCCGCGATCCGACCCCGCGAGCTGAACCGGCATCCGCGAGCTGAATCGGCATCCGCGAGCTGAGTATCGTTCGCGGCTGCCGGTTCGGCCCGCGGATTGTGGGTTGCCCTTGTTACCGCGAACGGAACCGGCATCCGCGGGTCGGGCGTACCCGCGTGGCCGATATCGACCGCTCGTCAGGGTTTTGGTCATCGATCTGGGTCGGCGGGCGCCAATATCCGGGCGAGTGGTCGGTTGTGGCGGGCGGTCGGCGGGTCAGGCGTGGACGCGGCGTCGATGAGTGCGGTCGGGGCCGCGAGTTGCGGTGGGTCAGTGCGGTGGCTGCGGGTCGGGCGTACCCGCATCGCCGATATCGACCGCTCGTCAGGGTTCTGGTCATCGATTTGGGTCGGCGGGCGCCATTATCCCGGCGAGTGGTCGGTATCGGCGAGGGGGTACGCGAACTGCCGCGCGGCGGGCGCCGACATCCCCACAAGTGGTCGGTTGTGCCGAGGGGTACGCGAACGACTCAGTCCTCGCCGTCCTCCGGGCGCAGGGTCTCCCAGATCTCCTTGCACTCCGGGCAGACCGGGAACTTGTCCGGGTTGCGGCTCGGGACCCACACCTTCCCGCACAGCGCGATCACCGGCGTACCCAGCACCATCGCCTCGGTCAGCTTGTCCTTCGCGACGTAGTGCGAGAGCCGTTCATGATCACCCGGCTCCGCCGGAGTGGTGTCGGTGCGCTCGTCGAGGATCGTCTCCGCGCCCGGGCTCAACTGCTGCTGCGTCATGGGCGGGAGTCTACGTCGGCCGCGTCGCGGCGAGGAGAACCCGCGTTGCGTTGACCGCAAGCGGGGTCGAGGTGGTTGCATGACCCTGTGCCCGACCGTCCCTCCGATGCCACCGCGTCGACGTCCCGATCGGTCGGCGGCGTGTCCGTGCGGGCGGACGGCACGATCCGACCCACCCCGATGCTGATCATCGGCATGGTCTCGGGGGTGTTCAGCGCCGCCTTCGAGAATATCGCGGTGGCGACCGCCATGCCGGAGGCGGCGCGCGACCTCGACGGCCTGACCTACTACGCCTGGGCGTTCACCCTGTTCGTCATCGGTCAGCTCGTCGGCACGGCGGTCGGCGGCCGGGTGAACGACCGGATCGGGCCGCTGCGCCCGATGCTGATCGGGTTCGCCCTGTTCGCCGTCGGGCTCGTGGTCGCGGGGGTTGCGCCGGTCTGGCCGATGCTGCTCGTCGGCCGGCTCACCCAGGGGCTCGGCGCCGGCGCGATGTTCGTCAGCCTGACCGTGGTGATCGCGCGGCTCTTCGACGATGCGGACCGGGCGCGGGTGATGGCGTGGATCTCGGCCGCCTGGGTGGTGCCGGCCTTCGTCGGGCCGCCGATCGCGGGCTGGCTGGCCGAACGGCTGTCCTGGCACTGGGTCTTCTTCTCCGTGCTGCCGCTGCTGTTGCTCGCGGCGGTGCTGGTGATCCCCATCGTGGTCCGGGTGGCGCGCGCCGGCCTGCTCGACGCCGATGCCGACAATGCGACCCCGATCCCGCTGTGGGCACCGGGGTTGGCGGCGGCGGCCGCGGCATCCCTGCAGGCGGCCGGCCAGTCGTGGGCGGCCGGGATGGCGTCGCTCGCCGGGCTGTTCGCCGTCGTCGGGGTGGTGCTGCTGGTAGTCGCGCTGCCGAAGCTGATGCCGGAAGGGTTCGCGCGGATGCGGCGTGGCCTGGCCTCGGTGGTCTGGTGCCGGATGATCTTCCCCGGCGCGTTCTTCGGTGCCGAGTCGTTCCTGCCGCTGATGCTGGTCGAAACCCGCGGCCTGAGCCTGACCCTGGCCGGAGCGATCCTCACCGTCGGCTCGCTCGGCTGGGCCCTCGGCGCCTGGGGCCAGTCGCGCCCGTGGGTGCGGGGGAGCCGCAATCGGCTCGTCGTGTTCGGGGTGATCGCCGTCGCGGTCGGGGTCGGCGTGGCGTCGATCGCGTCCTGGCTGCCGGCCGCCTGGCCCGGGATCGTCGCCCTCGGCTGGGTGATCGCCGGCCTGGGGATGGGGCTCGCCGTGGCGAGCACCAGCCTGGTCGTGATGACGCTGTCGCCGACCGCGCAGCAGGGCCGCAATGCCGCCTCGCTGCAGATCGCCGAGGGCATCGGCGTCAGCATCTTCGTCGGCCTGTCCGGCACGATCTTCGCCGCGCTGCACCCGTCGGGAAACCTGCCGCTGACCTTCGGCACCGTCGCCTCCGCGATGATGGTCGTCGCCGTGTTGGCCCTCCCGTTCGCCCTCCGGATCGGCCGCGTCAGCGAGACCGTCCCCCTGCGCTGACGCGCGCCCGGTCACCGAAGCGGCTCATCTCGACGGCGGTCCGGGCGGCCTCGGCGCCGACATTGTGGCCGCCGGCGCCCTCGCTGCGGGCCAATGCCTGGTCGATGTTCTCGGTCGTCAGTACGCCGAAGACGACCGGTACGCCGGTGTCCAGCCCGACCCGCATCAGCCCGGCCGCCGCCTGCCCGGCGACATGATCGAAATGCGCGGTGTCGCCGCGGATCACGCAGCCGAGGGCGATCACCGCGTCATGCTCAACCGCCAGCCGCCGACAGGCGAACGGCAGCTCGAACGCGCCCGGCACCCAGGCCTCCACGGCCGGTTCCCCGCCGAGGCCCGCCAGCTCGCGCCGCGTACCCTCCAGCAGCCGCATCGTCACGTGATCGTTGAACCGCCCACACGCCACGGCGATCCGCAGACCCGTCGCGTCGAGGGCGGGCTCGACCCGCCCGGCGTACCTCACATCCGTGCCCATGCCAGCCTCTCCTCCAGGTGTGCGGACAGTTCCGCGATCGTGATCATCGGTAGGGCGTGCCGGGCGGCGAACCGGCGCAGCTCGGGCGCGCGGGCCATGCCCCGCTTGTCCGCCGTCACCACCTCGCACAGCACACCCGCGGGCGCCCGCCCCGCCAGGCGCGCCAGGTCGACCGCGGCCTCGGTGTGCCCGGGCCGCTCCGCAACCCCGCCCGGCCGCGCCCGCAGCGGCACCAGGTGCCCGGGCCGGCGCAAGGCCTCGGGCCCGGCCGACGGATCGGCCAGCGCCCGGGCGGCACCCGCGCGCTCCGCGGCGGAGATCCCGGTCCCGGCGTCGGCAACGTCGACGGTGACCAGGTACGCCGTGCGCAGCGGGTCCTCCTGCGCGCTCGTCATCGCCGGCAGCGCGAGCTCGTCGGCCCGCTCGGGCGTGATCGCGCAGCAGATGAAGCCCGAGGTGTGGGCCAGGAAGAACGCCAGCGACGACGCGTCGGCCGCATCCGCGGCCATGATCAGATCACCCTCGGCCTCGCGGTCGGCGGCATCGAGCACCAGCGCCATCCCGCCCGCCGCGATGGCGGCGACCGCCTCCTCGACCGCGCTCATCGCCCCTCCCGCCACGCGAGCAGTCGCTCGTCCCGCCACGCGAGCAGCCGCTCGTCCCGCCACGCGAGCAGCCGCTCGACATGCTTGGCGGTCACATCGGCCTCCAGATGCACCGCATCGCCCGGCGCCCTGCGGCCGAGCGTGGTGGCCGCGGCGGTGTGCGGGATGATCGCCGCGCCGAAGGAATGATCATCCGGCTCGACCACCGTCAGGCTCACCCCGTCCACGGCGATCGAGCCCTTCGCCACCACATAGCGCGCAAGATCATCCGGCAGCGACACCCGCAGGTCAGGAGCGGGGGAGAGGACCCGCCCGACCCCGTCCACATGACCGGTGACCAGGTGCCCGTCCAGCCGGCCACCCAGCCGGGCCGGACGCTCCAGATTCACCACCTCGCCGGCCACCAGCTCGCCCAGCGCGGTACGCCGCAGCGTCTCGGCGCTGAGATCGGCGCGCCACCAGTCGGCACCACGCTCCACCACGGTCAGGCAGCAGCCGTTGACCGCGATCGAGTCGCCGAGCGCCGCATCGGCCAGCACCTCGGTACAGGTGATCACCAGTCGGCCGCCGGTCGCCTCCGTCACGGTGCCCAGCTCGGCCACGATTCCCGTGAACATCAGGCCACCCCCTTCTCCAGCTCGACCACGAGATCGCCGCCGAGGTGGCGCACCCCGGCGATCCGGCCGCGCCACACCTCGTCGATGCTGCGCGCCCCGCTCCCGCGGAACAGCGGCGCCGCGTCGTCGCCGCCGAACAGCGCGGGCGCCAGGTGCATCAGGTAGCGGTCGACCAGCCCCGCACGATGGAAGTCGTGGGCGACCCGGGAGCCGCCCTCCACCAGCAACTGCAGCACGCCGCGACGGCCAAGATCGTCCAGCACGTCGGGCAGCGGCCCGGACAGCTCCAGGCACGGGTGCACCCGTGCCCCCGCCGGCGCCCTGCCCAGCACCACCCGCAGGGGGTCGCGCCCGGCAACCGCCCGTACCGTCAACTCGGGGTCGTCGGTCCGCACCGTGCCCGCCCCGACCAGCACCGCGTCGCACTGCGCCCGCAGCCGATGCGCCTCCGCGCGGGCGGCGTCCCCGGTCACCCAGCGCGAGCTGCCGTCGGCGGCCGCGATCCGGCCGTCCAGGCTCGCCGCGAGCTTCATGATCACGAACGGCCTGCCCGTCCGCCGATGGGTCAGATAGGGCCGCAGTTGATCCGTCGCTCGATCCGTGCAAACCCCTTCGGTGACGGCGATCCCGGCAGCCCTCAGCCGTGCGGCGCCGCGCCCGTCGACCCGCGGATCCGGGTCGCCGACCGCGAACACCACGCGCGCCACGCCCGCCCCGATCAGGGCCTCGGTGCAGGGCGCGGTGCGGCCGTGATGATCACACGGCTCCAGCGTCACCCACACCGTGGCGCCGGTCACGTCGGCACCCCCGGCCCGCGCCGCGTCCAGCACGACCTGTTCGGCGTGCCGGCCGGGCGGGGGCTCGGTGGCCCCGGCGAACTCCCGGCCGTCGCGGGTACGCAGGATCGCGCCTACCCAGGGATTGGGTGAGGTCAGGTGGCGAACCCGATCAGCCCGTGTGATCGCTCGCCGCATGCCCCACTCGTCGGACTCAGGTGCGAAGCTCGCGCCCGTCATCGGTCCTCCAGCGGTCCATGCGAGCGCGCGCTGCCGCGTACCGTGCTCCGCACGCGCGTACGCTGCCGCGCACCCTCGCTCTCATCCGGACTGACGATCGCCTCGAGCGACCGAACACCGTCGGTCCCGGAATTGCGCCGGGTCGGCCAGGGTCGCATCGGGCGACCGAGGTTCGCGGACTGTCACCGCCGGTCAGGAATTGCACCGTGCCCCGCGAGGGGTCGACGCACACCCTAGCGCCGGCCCGGTGGGGTGCGTCGGGTGTCTCGACGGTCGGCCGCTGCCCCTAGGATGGGGCCAGTGAGCTCGCCCGATCCGCAACCGCTGGTCGTCCATGCGGACAAGCTCCCCCCGGCGTTCCCCGATCGGGCCGCGTGGGGCACCGTCAAGCAGTTGCGGGCCTGGCAGGCCGCGGCGCTGGAGGCCTATCGCGAGGCCCAGCCGCGCGACTTCCTCGCGGTCGCGACCCCGGGCGCGGGCAAGACCTCGTTCGCGCTGACCCTGGCCGCCGAGCTGCTCAACCGGCGCATCGTCGAGCGGATCACGGTGGTCGCGCCCACCGAGCACCTGAAGACCCAGTGGGCGCAAGCCGCCGCCCGGATCGGCATCCAGATCGACCCGAACTTCGGCACCCGGCAGGGCCGGACGTCGGCCGACTTCCAGGGCTTCGCGCTCACCTATGCCGGCGTCGCCGCCAACCCCAACGCCCTGCGGATCCGCACCGAGCAGCGCAACACGCTGGTCATCCTGGACGAGATCCACCACGCCGGCGACGCGCGCTCCTGGGGCGAGGCGGTACGCGAGGCGTTCGAGCCGGCCCGGCGCCGCCTGGCGCTGACCGGTACGCCGTTTCGCTCCGACGCCAACCCCATCCCGTTCGTCCGCTACGAGCCCGACGGCACCGGCGCGCTGCGTTCCCGCGCCGACTACTCCTACGGCTACGGGCCGGCGCTGGCCGACGGCATCGTCCGCCCCGTCCTGTTCCTGGCCTACTCCGGCGACATGCACTGGCGGACCAAGGCCGGCGACGAGCTGACCGCGCGGCTCGGCGGACCGCTGACCAAGGACCTCGCCGCGCAGGCGCTGCGCACCGCGCTCGATCCCGGCGGCGCCTGGATCCCCGCGGTGCTGCGCGCCGCCGACACCCGGCTGAGCGAGGTGCGCTCCGGCGTACCCGATGCCGGTGGCCTGGTGATCGCCGGCGACCAGACCAACGCCCGGGCGTACGCGAAGATCCTCACCCAGCTCACCGGCCGCAAGCCGGCGCTGGTGCTGTCCGACGAGCCCGGCTCCAGCAAGCGGATCAGCGACTTCGCCGAATCCGACGAGCGCTGGATGGTCGCGGTCCGGATGGTGTCCGAGGGCGTCGACGTGCCGCGGCTCGCGGTCGGCGTCTATGCCACGCCCACGCTGACGCCGCTGTTCTTCGCCCAGGCGGTCGGCCGGTTCGTCCGCGCCCGCGCCAAGGGTGAGACCGCGTCGGTGTTCCTGCCCAGCATCGCGCCGCTGCTCGGCCTGGCCGCCGAGCTGGAGGCCGAGCGCGACCATGCCCTGAAGCCGCCGACCGCGCAAGACGAGGCGGCGCTGCTGGCCGAGGCCGAGCGGCAACAGACCGAGCCCGATGCCGACCTCGACGAGGGCGCGTTCACCGCGCTGGCGAGCGAGGCCGACTTCGAGAAGGTGCTCTTCGACGGCGGCGAGTTCGGGCTGCAGACGATGGCCGGCAGCGACGAGGAGCGCGACTATCTCGGCCTGCCCGGGCTGTTGGAGCCCGATCAGGTGAAGGACCTGTTGCGCCGCCGCCAGGCCGATCATCTGGAGCGTTCCGAACAGCGGGGTACGCCGGCCCAGCCCCGGCCGGTCGCCGGGCACCAGCAACTGCGCGAACTGCGCAAGGAACTGAACGGCCTGGTCGGCGCCTGGCACCACCGCACCGGCAAACCGCACGGCGTGATCCACAACGAGCTGCGCGAGGCCTGCGGCGGACCCGCGGCCGTGGCGGCCGATGCCGAGCAGCTCACCTCCCGGATCGAGCGGATCCGGGCCTGGGCCACCCGGGCCTGATCAGGTCAGGGAGAAATAGATCCAGCCCAGCAACACGGCGAGCAGGAACGCCCCGATCGCCAGCAACAACCACGTCAGCGCGCCGCCGCGGCGGCGCTCCGGCTCCGCTGGCGGGCGCGCCGCCGGCAGGTAGCTCCAGTCGTTGACCATCTGCCCGTGCGTCGGCACGTTCTGGATCGGCGGTGCCGGTTGCCCGCCCTGCGGATGTGGGGCCTGCGTGGGTGCGGCCGGAGGCTGTGGGGTACGCGTCGGCTGGGCGGCGGGCCGCTCGGACCAACTCTGCCGCTGCCGGGCCGCGGACTGCTCCGACCACGACACGCGCTGCCGCGACGCGGGCGGCAGCGAGCCCGGCGAGGGCGCGGAATGCGAGGGCGCACCCTCGGCGGGACGCTCCGGCAGGGTCGGCCAGGCCGGCGGGGCCGTGACCCGGCGTACCCGCGTCAGGTCGACCGCGGTCGTGCTCGGCTCGGCACCATCGGCCTCGATCTGCCCGGCGATCCGGTCCAGCCGGTCCGCCAGGGCCTTCGCCGACGCGGGCCGGGCCGATGCGTCCCGGGCGAGCGCGTGCCGCAGCACATCGTCCAGGTCGGTCGGAATCCCGAGCCGCTCGGCGATCGGCTCCGGATGCTGGTCGGCGGTGCGGTTCAGCAGGTCGGCGAGATTGCGTACCCGAAACGGCGGCCGGCCGGTCAGCAGGGCATAGGTCACGCAGCCGATCGCGTAGATGTCGGCGCGATGGTCGAACCCGGCGCCGGTCGCCTGCTCCAGCGCCATGTAGGACGGCGTACCCGCCGTCATTGTCCCGCCCACGTCGTCGACCATCGACTTCGCGACGCCGAGATCGGACAGCCGGATCACCAACGACCCGTCCGCTCGCGTGTCGAGCAGCAGATTTCCCGGCGTGACGTCGCGGTGCACCACCCGGTGATCGTGCAGCACCTGCAGCGCCCGGCAGGCCTCGGCGGCCGCGCGGATCGCCTGCGCCGGCGCCCGCAGCTCCCGCCGCCACTGGTCGAGTGAGCCCGCATCGCAGTAGTCCATGACGAAGTACGGCCGACCGTCGTCCAGCTCGCCGATGTCGTAGACCCGGATGATCCGGTTGTCCGAGATCCGGCGCATCAGCCGGGCCTCGCTGACGAACCGGCCGCGCACGTCCTCGCGCGCCGACCAGTTCTCCGCCAGCACCTTGATCGCCACCGGCACGTCGAGATCGTCGTCGTGGCCCTGCCAGACGGTCGCGAACGAACCCGCGCCGATCCGCGCGACGAGCCGATAGCGTCCGATCCGTTCCATGGTCCTCCTAGTGTCGGCACGAACGGGGCCAGAAGCCAGCCCATCGGCCGCTCCCGGCCGGATTCGACCGATTCTCCCCGCCGGCGGCCGAGAGGGGACAATGGCCGGGTGAGTGACATTCCCGTCGGCCGCCCGCCCGCCCCGCCCGGCCGTCACGCCGCACCGGCCGGCTGGTATCCCGATCCCGTCGATCCGCGGCGCGCCCGCTACTGGGACGGCTGGCAGTGGAGCCGGGACACCCGCGAACAGGAGCCGGGTTCCGCCGCGCCCGGTACGCAGCAGCCCGGTCTTCAGCAGGCCGGTCTCCAGCAGGCCGGCGGTCACCACGTCGGCGGTCAGCCGGGGGCGTCGTCCTTCGGTACGCCGGGTCGCGGCGGCAAGGCCGTCGCCACCGCCGACGGCGTACCGCTCGCCGCGTGGGGCGCGCGTCTCGGCGCCTGGCTGCTGGACCTGGTGATCATCGGCGTGGTCTGGGTGCTGATCACGCTGCCGATCTGGCAGCGGCTCTTCGCCCGGGTCGGCGCCTACTACAACGAGGCGCTGGCCGCCGAGCAGGCCGGCCTGCCGATCCCGCCGCAGCCCGATCCGGAGACGCTGCTGTCGCCCGACGATCAGCTCTGGCTGTCCGGGGCGCTGCTGCTCGCCGCCATCGTGATCCACGTCGGGTTCCTGGCCTGGCGCTCGGCCACCCCGGGCCAGTTGCTGGTCGGGATCCGTGCGGTGCCGGTGGACCGCGGCCGCGAGCCGGGCCGACTCGGCGCGGGCGCCGTCGCCGCGCGCACGGTCGCGCGCGGGCTGCTGCCGCAGATCTGGCTGCTCTGGCCGCTGGTGATCATCGACGGTGTGGTCGCCGCGACCGACCCGAAACGCCAGTCGGTGCACGACAAGATCTCTCGCACCCAGGTCGTCCGCACCCGCTGATGAGCACCGTCTCCCCGCTGCACGAGCTGGCCGCCGCGCACGGCATTGCCACCGAGTACCAGGACTGGCGACAGGTCCGGCGTACCGCCTCCGATGCGACCCTGCGCGCGGTGCTGGCCGACCTCAGCGTCGACGCCTCCACCCCGGAGCGGGTCGATGCCGCGCTGGCGGACGCGCGCGCCGCCGCGGGCGCGCTGCCGCCGGTGATCATCGCCCGCGAGGGCCGACCCGGCACGGTGCCCGCGCCCACCGGTACGCTGGCCGAACTGGTCACCGAGGACGGCGCTCGCCGCTCGCTCGGTCCCGCCCGGTCCGGCGAGCTGGCGCTGCCGGGGGACCTGCCGCTCGGCTATCACCGGCTCGAGCTGGCCTCACCCGCACGCCGGATCGCGCGGACGCTGATCGTCGCCCCCGAGCGCATCCCGGTGCCGCCCGCGCTCGCCGCGACCCGCCAGTGGGGCACCGCCACGCAGGTCTACTCGATGACGTCGGCGCGTTCGTGGGGGATCGGCGACCTGGCCGATCTCGCCGACCTGGCCCGCTGGTCGGGCCGCGAGCACGGCGCGGGATTCGTGCTGGTCAACCCCCTTCAGGCCGGCGGGGTGGTGCCGCCGCTGGAGCCCTCGCCGTATCTGCCGGCCAGCCGGCGGTTCACCGATCCGCTGTACCTGGCGATCGATCGGCTGCCCGAGTACGCCGCCCTGTCCACCGCCGAGCGTGCCGAGGTGGACCGACTCGCCGACGCCGCCCGCGCCTCGCTGGGCGAACTGATCGATCGCGATGCCGTCTGGAACGCGAAGCTGGCCGCCCTGCGCCTCCTGTTCGGACACGTCGACCGGGCGGGCGAGGCGCTCACGGCGTACCGCACCGCGTGGGGACGCCCGCTGACCGATTTCGCGACCTGGTGCGCGCTGGCCCGCGAACACGGCCCCCGCTGGCAGGACTGGCCGGCCGGGCTGCGCAGCCCCGATCTGCCGGACGTCGCGGGGTACGCCGATGCGCATCGCGACGAGATCGACTTCTGGTGCTGGGTGCAGTACGCGGCCGACGCGCAGCTCGGCGAGGTCCAGGCCGGGGCCCGCGCGGCCGGGATGGCGCTCGGGGTGATGCACGACCTGGCGGTCGGCGTCAGCCCGGACGGGGCCGACGCCTGGGGCCTCGGCGACGTGTTCGCCCGGAGCTGCCGGGTGGGCGCGCCGCCGGATGCGTTCAACCAGCTCGGGCAGGACTGGGGCCAGCATCCGTGGCGCCCGGACCGGCTGGCCCAGGTCGCCTATGCGCCGTTCCGGGACATGGTCGCCGGGATCCTGCGGCATGCGGGTGGTCTGCGGATCGATCACGTGATGGGCCTGTTCCGGCTCTGGTGGGTGCCCGGCGACGCGGCGCCCACCGAAGGCACCTATGTGCACTACGACCACGAGGCGATGCTCGGCATCCTCGCGCTCGAGGCGCAGCGGGCCGGCGCCGTGATCGTCGGGGAGGACCTCGGCACCGTCGAGCCCGAGGTTAGGACGGAGCTCGCCGACCGCGGCGTGCTCGGCACCTCGATCCTGTGGTTCGAGCAGGACTGGGACGCCGGCGTACCGCTCGAACCGGGGCAGTGGCGGCGTGACTGCCTGGCCTCGGTCACCACCCACGACCTGCCGCCGACGGCCGGCTATCTCGACGGCGTACACATCGCGCTGCGCGACCGGCTCGGCCTGCTGACCATTCCGGTCGCCGACGAGGAGGCTGCCCTGGCCGCCGACATCGCGCGCTGGCGGGAGATGCTGGCGCGGCACGGCCTGCTGGCGCCGGGCGCCGGCCCGGACGCGATGATCGAGGGCCTGCACGCCTTCCTCGGGCTCACCCCCGCACGTTTGCTGGGGGTGTCCGTCTCGGACCTGGCCGGCGATCGTCGGGCACAGAACCAACCGGGCACCAGCGACGAGTACCCGAACTGGCGGCTGCCGCTCGCCGACGCCGACGGGCGCACGGTGCTGCTGGAGGAGCTGATCGCCTCGCCGAGGGCCAACGCCCTGGCCGAGGTGATGCGCGCCGCGTCGGCCCGCGACGCGTCAGCCGGCGCCGCGTCAGCCCGCGACGACTCCCCGTAGCGAGACGCCGGCACCGGCCAGCTCGTCACTGACCTGCTGGACCCGATCGGCGGCGACCGCGGCGGTCAGATCGAGCAGCACGGTCGTCGCGAACCCCTCGCGGGCGGCATCCAGCGCCGTCGCGCGGACGCAGTGGTCGGTCGCGATGCCGCAGATCTCGACCTCGCCGATCCCCTGCGCCCGCAGCCAGTCGGCCAGCCTCGCCCCGCCGGGTTCGGTGCCCTCGAAGCCGGAGTAGGCGGCGCTGTACTCGCCCTTGTCGAAGATCGCGGCGAAGTCGCGAAAGGTGAGTTGATCATCGAACTCCACCCCGGGCGTACCCACCACACAGTGCGGCGGCCAGGAGTCGACGAAGTCGGGTTCGGTGGAGAAATGATCACCGGGGTCGATGTGATGATCACGGGTGGCGACGACGGTGGCGTAGCCGTGCTGGTCTGCTAGCAGCCGGGAGACGGACTCGGCGACCGCGTGGCCGCCGGACACCCCGAGCGCGCCGCCCTCGCAGAAGTCGCGCTGCACGTCGACGACGATCAGGGCCCGACCGGAAGTGGTCGGCGCGGCGGCGTTGATGTCGGCATGGGTCATCGTCGACTCCGATAGGGGCTCAGAAGTTGATCACCGTCGGGTTCGACGTAGATGGTCTCGATCACCGGGCCGCCGCGCGACATCTTGCGCGCATCCAACGGCAGCTCGGCCCGCGCGCGGACGTGCCGCTCCCGCGCCGCGGTCAGGGGTTCGTCGCCGACGATCTCGCCCTCGCGGACCAGCGGCACCAGCAGCGGGCGGTCGTTGTGATCACCACGCGCGGGCTCGCCGATGCCGATGACCTCCGCCTCGGCCACGCCGCGCTCGTCCAGGCGGCGCAGGGCGTACTTGCGCCCCCCGATCGAGGTCTTGTTGGTGGACTTCTTGGCCACCGGGACGAGGGGAGAGGCGGGGTCGGCGTCGACGGCGCGCGCGACCAGCTTGTAGACGAATCCCGACGTCGGGTGGCCCGATCCGGTGACCAGGGCCGTGCCGACTCCGTAGCCGTCGACCGGCGCCCCGGACAGGGCGGCGATGTTCCACTCGTCGAGATCGGAGGTGACGATGATCTTGGTCTTGGTGGCGCCGAGCTCGTCGAGCTGTCGGCGTACCCGGCGGGCCGCCTCGGCCAGGTCGCCCGAGTCCAGCCGGATGGCGCCGAGCTCGCCGCCCGCGAGCTCGATGCCGGTGCGTACCGCCTCGGCGACGTCGTAGGTGTCGACCAGCAGGGTCGTGCCGGTGCCGAGTGCGTCGAGCTGGGCGCGGAACGCCTCGCGTTCGGAGTCGAACAACAGGGTGAACGAGTGCGCCGCCGTGCCGGCCGTGGGTACGCCGTAGCGGCGCCCGGCCTCCAGATTGGAGGTGGTCTCGAAACCCGCGATGTAGGCGGCGCGGGCCGCCGCGACCGCGGCCAGCTCCTGGGTACGCCGCGAACCCATCTCGATGCACGGCCGGCCGTTCGCCATCGCCGTCATCCGCGACGCCGCCGACGCGATCGCCGAGTCGTGGTTGTAGATCGACAAGAACACCGTCTCCAGCAGCACCGCCTCGGCGAAGCTGCCCTCGACCACCAGCAGCGGCGATCCCGGGAAGTAGATCTCGCCCTCGGGATAGCCCCAGATGTTGCCGGAGAAGCGGTAGTCGGCCAGCCAGTCGGCGGTCACCTCGTCGACGATCTCGCGATCGCGCAGGAACGCCAGCGACTCGTCATCGAACCGGAAGTGCCGCAGCGCCCGCAGCGCTCGACCCACGCCGGCGACCACGCCGTAGCGGCGGCCCTCCGGCAGGGTGCGCCCGAACAGCTCGAAGACGCTGTGCCGCTGCGCGGTGCCGGCCTGCAGCGCGGCGCGCAGCATGGTCAACTCGTACTGGTCGGTCAGCAGGGCGGTGGTGGGAACGTCGCTCGGCCCCCAACTGGCCCGGGGCGCGGGATCCGGCGCCGCAGCGGCGCGTGGCTCGGTCACGGTCGCAGGGTAACGCGGCCCGTCGGCATTTCAGGTGGCGGCCCGGCTTTGCCACAATGAACCCCATGCCCGCCACCATCTCGTGTTCCTCGCCGGAGGTGACCCCGGCCGGTGGCGCCGCCATCGCCGAGCGGCCCGCCGAGGGCGGACTCGACGCGGCCCCGTGGGTGACGATCGTCTGGGACGATCCGGTCAACCTGATGTCGTATGTCACGCACGTCTTCGTCACCTACTTCCACTACTCCCGGGAGAAGGCGCAGCAACTGATGATGCAGGTGCACTCCGAGGGCAAGGCCGTGGTCTCCTCCGGGGGCCGGGAGGAGATGGAGCGCGACTGCAATGCCATGCACGGCTTCGGGCTGTGGGCGACGCTGGACAAGGCCGACTGACCGGGCGTGCCCGGACGGTCCGGGCGACGGCACGGACGGCGAGAAGGAGACGATGAGAAGGTTCACCCGCAAGGGCTCGGTGCTCACCGCGCGGATGTCGGAGGCGGAGGTGGCGATGCTCGCCTCGCTGATCGGCCAGTTGGTCGAGCTGACCACCGACGCGCTGGGCGAGCCGGCCGCCGAATCGGCCGATCCGCTGGAGCGGTTGTCCGCCGAGCTGTCGGCCGAGCCCGACGAACCGGAGCAGTCCGGTGATCCCGTCATCCAGCGGCTGTTCCCGAATCCGTATCCGCACGACCCGCAGGCCGCGTCGGACTATCGGCGCTACACCCAGGCCGATCTGCGCGACCAACTCGTGGCCCACGCCCGGCAGGTGCTGGACGACCTGGCGGCCAGCGGGTCCGGGTCGCGGCCGGTCGCGGTCGCGGAGGCCGATGTCGATTCCTGGCTGAAGGTGCTGACCGCGCTGCGGCTGAGCCTGGCCGCACGGCTGGGGGTGAGCGACGCCGAGGGCGTGGAGGAGCTGGCGGCGCTGCCCGAGGACGACGCCCGGGCGTACCTGTATTCGGTCTTCGAATGGCTGGGCTTCGCCCAGGAGACGTTGGTGGGGAGCCTGTGAGCGGCAGCGAGGAACGGGCAGTGGTCGACACCGAGGCGCCGATCGGGATCTTCGACTCCGGTTTCGGCGGGCTGACCGTGGCGCGCGCCGTGGTCGACCAGTTGCCCAACGAGGACATCATCTATCTGGGCGACACCGCCCGCGCCCCTTACGGCGTACAGACCATCGGGCAGGTACGCGAGAACGCCCTCGAGTGCCTGGATCACCTGGTGTCGTTGGGCGTCAAGGCGTTGGTGATCGCCTGCAACACCGCCTCCGCGGCCATGCTCCGCGACGCCCGCGAGCGCTATGCGGTGCCGGTGGTCGAAGTGATCGTTCCGGCGGTACGCCGGGCCGCCGCCGCCACCCGGTCCGGGCTGGTCGGGGTGATCAGCACCGAGGCCACGGCCACCTCGGGCGCCTACGCCGACACCTTCGCCGCGGTGCCTCAGGTCGAGGTGATCAACCGCGCCTGCCCCAAGTTCGTCGAGTTCGTCGAGGCCGGGATCACCGGCGGCCCGGAGCTGCTGGCCTGCGCCGAGGACTACCTGGCGCCGCTGCGGGCCGCGCAGATCGACACGCTGATCCTCGGCTCGACGCACTTCCCGCTGCTGACCGGCGTGATCTCCTATGTCCTCGGCGAGAACGTCACGCTGATCTCCAGCGCCGAGGAGGGCGCGAAGGAGACCTATGCGACCCTGACTCGCCGCGCGCTGGTCCACGATCGGCCCCGCGCGCGCAACCATCGCTTCCTGACCACGGGCAACCCCGAGCAGTTCGCGGGCGTCGGCCGACGCCTGATGGGTGGATTCGTCACCGACGTCGAGCAGTTCTCCTGAGATCGGGGCCACCTGCGAAATCTCGTTGAACGTCCCGCTCGCGCGACATACGGTGGACAGCACGCGAGAGAGGAGGTGGTCCGAGTAATGAATGACTTGTGGACACGTGAGGTGGCTCGCCGCTGACCAGCGGCATCGCCAGGACCGCGCCGGGTGACCGGCGCAGCTGTTGGTAGCAGCGAATCCCAGCGAGCTACCCGGACCCGCAGGCGCCGGAAGAGTCCATCCGGCACGCCTCCTTCGCGAGGCAGCCTGCGGGTCTGTCCATGCCCGGTAGGGTCTGGCCCATGAGTTCCCAGCCTCGTGTCGACGGTCGTGCCCTTGATCAACTTCGCGAGGTGCGGATCACCCGCAACTGGCTCGACCATGCCGAGGGTTCGGTGTTGGTCGAGTTCGGCGCGACGCGGGTGCTGGTCGCCGCCAGCGTCACCGAGGGCGTACCCCGCTGGCGCAAGGGCAGCGGCCTGGGCTGGGTCACCGCGGAGTACGCGATGCTGCCCCGGGCCACCCACGACCGCTCCTCCCGCGAGTCGGTGAAGGGCAAGATCGGCGGGCGCACGCACGAGATCAGCCGCCTGATCGGGCGCAGCCTGCGAGCGGTCGTCGACTATGCCGCGCTGGGTGAGAACACCATCGTGCTCGACTGCGACGTGCTGCAGGCCGACGGGGGTACGCGTACCGCCGCGATCACCGGCGCCTATGTCGCCCTCGCCGATGCCGTGGAGTGGCTTCGCGGCCGCAATGCCCTGGCCGGTGAGCCGCTGACCGACTCGGTCGCTGCGATCTCCGTCGGCGTCGTCGGTGGTACGCCGATGCTCGACCTCGCCTACACCGAGGACTCGGGCGCCGACGTCGATCTGAACGTCGTGATGACGGGCTCCGGGCGTTTCGTCGAGGTCCAGGGCACCGCGGAGGCCGAGCCCTTCGACCGTGACCTGCTGAACACGCTGCTCGACCTCGGCGTCGCCGGCTGCGCCGAGCTGACCACCCTGCAGCGCGCCGCCCTGGACACCGAACCGGCAGCGCGGTGACCAGGCTGCTGTTGGCCAGCCACAACGCCAAGAAGCTGGCCGAGCTGTCGCGGCTGTTCGCCGGCCGCGGCATCGAGGTGGTCGGGCTCGGGGATGTCTCCGCCGAGCAGCCGCCCGCGGAGACCGGCGGCACCTTCGAGCACAATGCGCTGATCAAGGCCCGCGCGGCGGCACGCTCGACCGGGCTGCCGTCGCTCGCCGACGATTCCGGGTTGGCGGTGGACGTGCTGAACGGCATGCCCGGCGTCCGCAGCGCCCGCTGGTCGGGTCCGGAGGCCACCGATGCCGACAACCTGGCGCTGCTGTTGCGCCAGCTCGACGATGTGCCCGAGGCCGACCGCGGCGCCCACTTCGTCTGCGCGCTGGCCTATGTCCGGCCCAGCCCCGCCGGTGAGCTGCGCGAGGATGTCGCGATCGGCGAGCTGCCCGGCACGCTCACCCTCGCCCCTGCCGGGCGACACGGGTTCGGCTACGACCCGATCTTCCGCGCGGCCGGACATAGGATGACCCTGGCCGAGATGGCGCCGGAGGAGAAGGACGCGATCAGCCACCGGGCCCGGGCGCTGGCGCTGATGGCGCCGCTGGTGGTCGAGGAGCTCGGGAAGACGGACCCGCGGGAGAACTGATGCAGCAATACCTGGAGCTGTTGGACAAGGTGCTGAACCAGGGGGTACGCAAGGACGACCGCACCGGCACCGGCACCCTGAGCCTGTTCGGCCACCAGATGCGCTTCGACCTGAATGCCGGTTTCCCGCTGGTCACCACCAAGAAGGTCCACCTGCGCTCGGTGGTCGGCGAGCTGTTGTGGTTCCTGCGCGGCGACACCAATGTCGCCTGGCTGCGCGAGCACGGCGTGACGATCTGGGACGAGTGGGCCGACGAGGCGGGCGAGCTCGGCCCGGTCTACGGCTACCAGTGGCGCTCCTGGCCCACCCCCGACGGCCGCCACGTCGATCAGATCCGCACGGTGATCGACAACATCCGGTCCAATCCCGATTCGCGCCGGCACCTGGTCAACGCGTGGAATGTCGCCGAGCTGGACGAGATGGCGCTGCCGCCGTGCCACACGATGTTCCAGTTCTATGTCGCCGACGGCAAGCTGTCCTGCCAGCTCTACCAGCGATCGGCCGACGTCTTCCTCGGCGTACCGTTCAACATCGCCAGCTACGCCCTGCTGACCCACATGGTCGCGCAGGTCTGCGGGCTCGGGGTGGGCGATTTCGTGCACACCACCGGCGACACCCACCTCTACCTCAACCATCTTGATCAGGTACGCACGCAGCTCGCGCGCGAGCCGCGCCCGCTGCCGACATTGCGCCTGGATCCGGCGGTACGCGACATCGACGCCTTCTCCTTCGAGCACATCGCGGTCGAGAACTACGACCCGCATCCGCCGATCAAGGCGCCGGTGGCCGTGTGAGCGAGCTGACCGCGATCGTGATCATGGGCCACGGGGGAGTGATCGGCGACGGCGCGGACCAGCCCTGGCACATCGCCGAAGATCAACAACGGTTCAAGCGACTGACCACCGGCGGTGTGTTGATCATGGGCCGGCGTACCTTCGAGGCGATCGGGCGGGTGCTACCGGGGCGGACCACCGTCGTGCTCACCCGCGACCCGGAGTGGCGCCATGACCAGGTCACCGTCGCCCATGACGCCGACGCCGCCCTGGCGGCCGCCCGATCTGCCGGCGGGCCGATCTTCGTCGCCGGTGGTGGCGAGATCTACCGGCTCTTCGCCGACCGGCTGACCCGGCTCGAGGTGACGCTGGTCGACGCCGAGGCCGAGGGCGATGTGACCTTCCCGGTGATCGACACCGACACCTGGTACGAGTCCGCGCGCGAGAATCGCGACGGCTACTCCTTCGTCACCTGGGAGCGGTTGGATCGCGCCGGCTGAGCGGATCCGCGCGGGCCGTTGTGGTGCGGCCGGTGAGACTCGAACTCACACTGGCAGGTACCTAAAACCTGTGCCTCTGCCAATTGGGCTACGGCCGCGCAGCAGACAGGCTACGCGGTCGGCGCGGCCTCAGATGTCGAGCTGGGTCCGCAGCCGGTCGACGTGACCGGTCGCCTTCACGTTGTACTGGGCGAGGTCGATCGTCCCGGCGCCGTCGTCGTCGACGTCGATCACGAAGGTGGAGCGGATCACGCCCTCGATCTCCTTGCCGTAGAGCTTCTTCGTGCCGTAGGCGCCGTAGGCCTCCAGCACCGTCCGGTCGGGATCGGACAACAGCTCGAAGCTGATCTGCTCGGCGTCGCGGAACTGCCGCAGCTTGTCCAACGGGTCCGGGGAGATCCCGAGCACCACGACGCCGGCCTCGTCGAAGCGCGGCCCGGCCGCGGTGAAGTCGATCGCCTGGGTCGTGCAGCCGGGGGTCATCGCGGCGGGGTAGAAGTAGACGACCACGCGCCGGCCGCGCTGATCGGCGAGCGAGATCTCGGAGCCGGATGCGGCGGGCAGGGTGAAGGGCGGCGCGGGCGAACCGGCCTCGAGTCTGGTGGACATGACGGCAGGGTAGCGGGGGAGCCCGACAGCGCCGATCGAAGTGCTTTGTGTCTGTTCGGTAACCATCCACCGCAAGACATTTCCCACTCGTTGTCGACAGTCCTACAATCGGCCATTGCCGCGGCTCGACGGATAGCGGCATCTGACCCGCAAGAGAGGTGACGACGATGTCCACTGTCCTTCGCTCCCGCCCGCGAGCGCGGGTGATGCTCGCCGGCGCCATCGGTGGTCTGGCCCTGCTGGCCGCCGCCTGTGGTGCCCCGGCCGATCCGGGCGGCGGCACCGCCCCGGGCCCGACGGCCGACCAGGCCGCCTACAACGAACGCGGTCCCATCACCTACGTGCAGGGCAAGGACACCAGCGGCTTCCTGCAGAAGCAGATCGACAAGTGGAACGAGGCGAATCCCGACCAGGAGGTCACCCTGGTCGAGTTGCCGGAGGACGCCGATTCCCAGCGGACCCAGTTCGTGCAGAACGCGCAGACGCGCAACGCCGACTACACGGTGCTCGGCCTGGACGTGGTCTGGACCGCCGAGTTCGCGGCGAACAGTTGGGTGGATCCGCTGCCGAGTGATCAACTCGACCTGACCGATTTCGTCCAGGGTGGCGTGCAGACCTCGACCTACTTCGACCAGTTGTACGCCGTACCGCTGACGGCCAATGGCGCGCTGCTGTACTACCGCAAGGACCTGTTGGACGCGGCCGGCGTGACCAAGGTGCCGACGACCTATGCGGAGATGAAGCAGGCCTGCGAGACGGTCAAGTCCAAGGTCGCCGAGGCCAAGGACATCGACTGCTACTCCGGCCAGCACCAGAAGTACGAGGGGCTGACCGTGAACATCTCCGAGGCGGTGAACAGCTCCGGTGGTTCGATGACCGACGAGCAGGGCAAGCCCGCGGTGAACACGCCCGAGGCCAAGCAGGCGTTCCAGTGGCTGGCGGACTGGTTCGCCGACGGCACCATCCCGAAGGAGGCGCTGACCTGGAAGGAGGAGGAGAGCCGCACGGCATTCCAGGACGGCAAGTTGATCTTCATGCGCAACTGGCCCTACGCCTATGCGCTGGCCAACAAGGGCGACGGCTCGTCGAAGGTGAACGGCAAGTTCGACATCGCTCCGCTGCCGGGCCTGAACGGTCCCGGCACCTCGACGCTGGGCGGCCGCAACCTCGCCATCTCGGCCTTCGCCAAGAACAAGGGCACCGCCCTCGAGTTCGTCAAGTACATGACGCAGCCGGAGCAGCAGAAGGAGATGGCCCTGCAGACCAGCCAGGCTCCGATCCTGACCAGCCTGTACGACGACGCCGAACTGAACAAGACCTATGGCTACTACCCGGTCCTGCTGGAGTCGCTGAAGTCGGCCAAGCAGCGGCCCCAGGTGGTGCGTTACGGCGACGTCACGCTCGCCATCCAGGACGCCGTCTACCCGGTCGAGCAGGGCACGTCCCAACCGGACGCGGCGGCAGACCAACTGCAGACCCGGCTGAGCGAGCTCACCGGCTAGAGTACGACTCGCTCGGGCCCGACCCGGGCCCGAGCGAGCCCAGCCAGGAGGGATTCGTGTCCGACCCGAAGCAGCGCAAGGCCCCGGACCCGCGCAGCGTGTCCGAGATCGAGTCCGACATTGCGGCCACCGAGGCGCGACTGAGTGCCGACGTCGAGGATCTGGTCGATCAGGTACAGCCGGGACGCGTGAAGGAGCGGGCCTTCAGCGAGGCCAAGACCTTCGCCACGACCGAGTTCAACAAGGCCAAACAGGAATTCGTGGACAACTACGGGCTGCGCTGGGATCGCGTTGCCCTGATCGGCGGCGCGGTCGTCGGCACGGTGGTGTTCGCCCTCGTGCTGCGCGGCATCGTGAAGGCGGCCCGCCGCAACTGACCCCGTCCCGCGGGAGCGGACGCAGACGTCGAACACGCTGGTGCGACCGGCGATGCCGGGCAATGCCGGCGCCGCGGCTGCGCTGAACGAGTGGCAACCCGGGCTGGAAGGACGTGTCCTCGGGCGAGCCGGGCGGCCGTTGCGCAACGCTCTGTCGCCGGTCGCGATGCTGGGTAACGATTTGGGGCACAGCACGCGACGCGGAGTGCCCTTCGAGGCCCGACGGCGTTAAGTTCTGGCCACTGCACAAACTGAACATCCGGCACGGTCCAGACCAGCCGGGCGTACACGACATAAGGATCGACGATGGGGACGAACCGAACAGCAGTACGCCGACCCGCCGGCCGCGCGGTGCGCGCGGCGGCAGGTGTGGCGATCGTGTCGGCGCTGGCACTGACGGCGGCCGCCTGTGGCGGCACGCCGCCGCCGGGCGATCAGCCGGGCGGGGACACCGGGAGCACCGCCGCGCCCGACTTCACCCAGCGCGGCCCGATCAAATACGTCCAGGGCAAGGACACCTCGGGCAACCTGCAGAACCAGATCGACGCGTGGAACAAGGACAACCCCGACGAGAAGGTCGAGCTGGTCGAGTTGCCCGATAACGCCGATCAGCAGCGCTCACAGATGATCCAGAACGCTGAGACGCGCAGCCCCGAGTACACGGTGCTCAGCCTCGACGTGGTGTGGACGGCGGAGTTCGCGGCGAACAGCTATGTGGATCCGCTGCCCGCCGACCAGTTCGACATGGCGAGCTTCCTGCAGCCCACCGTCGACGGCGCGACCTATTTCGATCAGCTCTACGGCATTCCCGGCACCGGTGACGGCGGGTTGTTGTACTACCGCTCGGATCTGCTGAAGGAGGCCGGCGTGGCCCAGCCGCCGACCACCTGGCAGGAGATGAAGGATGCCTGCGCAGCGGTCAAGTCGAAGGTGTCGGATGCCAAGGACATGGGTTGCTTCGCCGGCCAGTACCAGAAGTACGAGGGTCTGACGGTGAATGTCGCCGAGGCGGTCGACTCCGCCGGCGGCGCGCTGGTGGACGCCCAGGGCGTACCCACCGCGAACAGCCCGCAGTCGGTCGAGGGCCTGAACTTCCTGGGCGAGTCGTTCGCCGACGGGACCATCCCGAAGGAGGCGATCACCTGGCAGGAGGAGCAGGGCCGGCAGGCCTTCCAGGACGGCAAGTTGATCTTCCACCGCAACTGGCCGTACGCCTTCGCACTGATGAGCAAGTCCGACGGCTCGTCGAAGGTGAACGGGAAGTTCGAGGTCGCGCCGCTGCCCGGCAAGGACGGCCCGGGCGTGTCCTCGTTGGGCGGGCACAACTTCGCGATCTCGTCGTTCGCCGAGAACAAGGGCACCGCGCTCGACTTCATCAAGTACATGACGAGCGCGGAGACGCAGAAGGCGAACACGCTGGCAACCTCGCTGGCGCCGACGCTGACCGCGCTCTACGACGATCCCGAGCTGAACAAGAAGTACCCGTACATGCCGACGCTGAAGGCCTCGATCGAGAGCGCCAAGCCCCGGCCGAAGGTCGTCCAGTACGGCGATGTCACGCTGGCGATCCAGGATGCGACCTATCCGGTCATGCAGGGCGACTCCACGGCCGCCGATGCGATGAATCAACTGCAGCCGCGGCTGGAGCAGTTGATCCAGAGGTGATTCCGTGCGGGGAGGCCTGATCGGGCCTCCCCGCCTGGCAAGGAGGCACGGCCATGGCCGATGAGCAAGTCCCGTCCCGAGCCGCGAGCGGATCAGCCAGTTCCGTTGCGGACGAGGAGCCCGCGGCCCGCGCCGCGGTCGATCGATCCGCGGCGGCCAAGCGGCCGCCGCACAAGACGCGGCGCAATGCGCTGTCCGACGGCCAGGGCCGGCTGGCCGGGCTGTTGCTGTCACCGACGATGCTGGTCATCTTGTTCATCGTCGGCATCCCCATCCTGTTGTCGATGCGGGAGTCGGTGTTCCGCCAGTTGGACGCGGTCGATCCCCGGACCGGCAAGGTGGTCGGGGGCGACCAGTTCGTCGGACTGGGCAACTACACCGACGTGTTCTCCAACACCGCGCAACTGGTCACCACCCAGTGGGGCACCCATGACCGGTTCACGAATGCGCTGATCAACACGACCCTGTTCACGGTGATCTGTGTGCTGATCGAAACCGTGCTCGGCGTGGCGATGGCGCTGATCATGGCGCGGGCGATCCGCGGCACCGGTCTGATCCGCGCCGGCATCCTGGTGCCGTGGGCGATCCCGACCATCGTCTCGGCGCTGATGTGGAAGCTGATCTTCGACTCCGACGGTGTCGCCAACAAGATCCTCGGCCAGCAGATCCTCTGGCTCGCCGACGGCCCGCAGTCCTTCCTGGCGGTGATCATCGCCGATGTCTGGAAGACGGCACCGTTCATCGGGCTGCTGACCCTGGCGGGCCTGCAGACCATCCCCGCCGAGGTCTACGAGGCGGCCAAGGTGGACGGCGCCAGCCCCTGGCAGACCTTCGTGCGGATCACCTTGCCGATGGTCAAGCCGGCGCTGGTGGTCGCCGTGCTGTTCCGCGCCCTCGACACGCTGCGGATGTTCGATCTGCCCTGGGGCATGATCGGCTCGGGCAAGTACTCGGTCGAGACGCTGTCCATGTTCGCCTACATCGAGAGCAATGCCACCAGATACGGGCCGGCGGCGGCGTACTCGATCGTGTTGTTCCTCTACATCATGCTGATCGCCTTCGTGTTCGTCCGGGTGCTCGGCGCCGATGTCGTCGGCGACGAGGAACTGAATGCCATCAAGGAGCAGAAGAAGCGGCACCGGCAGCAGAAGCGCACGGGCGCCCGCAATGGGAGCACCCGGTCGACCGGGGCAACGATCACGTCGGGAGACATGCCATGAGCACCACCGTCGACACCGGGTCGGAGCAGCAGCGGCGGACCAGCGCCGAGGAGTTCGCGGAACTCAAGAAGCCGAAGAAGTCGGCGCGCAGCCGCGCCTTCCAGATCCTCGGCATCCTCGGCATGGCGGCGATCCTGATCTATTGTGTGGCGCCGTTCTACTGGATGGTGGTGTCGTCGCTGCGGCTGCCGACGATGGGCCGGAGCACGGACTTCTTGCCCAACCCGCCGTCCCTGGCGAACTTTGCCGGCGTCTTCGCCGGCAACAACCGGTTCGGTCAGGCGCTGCTGAACTCGCTGATCGTGAGCCTGGCCACCACGCTGCTGACGCTGATCTTCGGCATCCTCGGCTCCTATGCGCTGGCGCGACTGCGCTTCCCGCTGAAGGGCGTGGTGCTCGGCGTGATCATCGCCTGCGCCATGTTCCCCGGCATCACCTTGCTGATCCCGCTGCTGAAGATGTTCTCCGGCTCCTACCCGTGGCTGCCGATCTATTGGATCGACACCTACCAGGCGCTGATCCTGCCCAGCCTGTCGTTCGCGCTGCCGCTGTGCGTATGGAACCTGACGGCCTTCTTCCGGCAGATGCCGCGCGAGCTGGAACAGGCGGGGATGGTCGACGGCGCCACGCCTGCCCAGGCGTTCCGGCTGCTGATCCTGCCGCTGGCCGCCCCGGGCATCTTCACCACGGCGATCATCACCTTCATCGCGGTCTGGAACGAGTTCATGATCGCGCTGACCTTCGGACGCAGCGCGGACATGCAGACCGCCGCGGTGGCGATCTCGAAGTTCACCGGCGTCAGCGGATTCGACACCCCATACGGCACGATCATGGCGGCGGGTGTCATCGTGACGGTGCCGCTGCTGATCGGCGTGCTGATCTTCCAGCGCCGGATCGTCGCCGGGCTCACCTCGGGCGGCGTGAAGTAGCCCGGTACGCTCACTCGGGATGAGCGTGCCGGGGGAGTGGACGGAGATCACCGACGACGCCGCGTTGACTGCGCTGGTCGGCGAGCCGGTTGCGCGCGTGCGGGAGAAGGTACGCCCGGCGCTGACGGCGCTCGACCGCGACTGGCTCGCCGCCAGCGCGTTCTGTGTGGTCGCCACCGCCGATGCCGAAGGCAACTGCGATGCCTCGCCCAAGGGCGACCCGGCGGGCGACCTGGTGTACGTGCTGGACGACCGCACGATCGCGCTGGCCGAGCGGCCCGGCAACCGACGGGTGGACGGCTACCGCAACGTGCTGCGCAACCCGCACGTCGGGCTGATCTTCGTCATCGCCGGTCGCGGCGACACGCTGCGGGTCAACGGGCGGGCCCGGCTGATCGCCGATGCCCCGTTCCTGGACGAGATGGCGGTGCGCGGCAGGCGGCCGATCATGGCGCTGGTGGTCGAGATCGACGAGGTCTTCCACCACTGCTCGAAGGCGTTCCTGCGCTCGAAGCTGTGGCGGCCGGAGACCTGGCGCCCGGACGCCGTCCCCGAGCGCGCGGTGATCGCCAAGGCGATGGAGCGGCCCGACGAGGACCTGTCCGAGCTGCAGCGCTACTACGGGACGTCGTACGCGGAGAAGCTCTACTGAGTCATCCGCGATAGCCCTGCTCGGCGAGCACCCGGGCGAACTCGGCCGGCGCATCGGCCGGCGCGGCCGTCGCGGCGACGAAGCCGTCCGGGCGTACCAGATGGAGCAGCGCGGGGTCGAGGTGAAGATCGCGCCGCTCGCCGAAGCGGTGGGCGGCCCTGATCACTTCCGGTAGGCCGGCAAGGGTGGGTGCGGTCGCACCGTAGGCGTGCACCTGCCAGCTCGCGTCCCGCAGCACGTCGAAGTTCTGGCCCGTCCACGGCAGCCGGCGCCCGACCACCGGATTCCGTCGCCCGGTGGCGCGGGCCGCGTCGGTCATCCAGTAGTGGATGCGGAACTGCCCGAGGTAGCCGACCAGTCGTCGGGCGATCGGCAGCCGGGGCAGCACGCCGCCCAGCAGCGGCGCCCACAGCGGCACCAGGATTCGTCGCGCCGCCACCATGGCCGGGGAGGGGTCGACGACCGCATCGAAGACCCGGTCGACGCCGCCGACCAGGCGGCGGGCGACCGGGCGGCGCTCGGCCTGGTAGCGATCGAGCGCCTTCTCGCCGGCCGTGCCGGCAGCGACCGCGGCGAGCTTGTAGGCGAGGTTGTGGGCGTCCTGCAGGCCGGTGTTCATGCCCTGTCCGCCGACCGGTGAATGCACGTGCGCGGCGTCGCCGGCAAGCAGCACTCGACCGGTGCGGAATCGGTCGGCGATGCGGTGGTGAACCCGGTAGTGGGCGAACCAGGCGGACTCGCCCCAGGTGACGCCGAATCGCTCGGCGACATCGCGGCGGACGGTGGTCTCGGACGGCTCGTCGGCGCGGTCCATCCCGATCAGGCGATGGTGATCGCGCCCGCGCATGGGGAAGGTGATCAGGAAGCCGTGCTCGGCGAACCGCAGGCTGACCGCGTCGGCGGGCAGGCCGGTCACGTCGCGGGCATCGGCGACCCAGAAGCTGCCCGGTTGGGTGGTGCCGGTGAACGCGATGCCGGCCCGCTCCCGGGTCGGCGAGGACGCCCCGTCGGCGCCGACCAGCCAGCGCCCGGTCGCCTCACCCGGCCCGTCCGGGGTGCTGAACCGGACGCGCACGCCGTCCGGGGTCTCGCGGTGCTCGGTGATCTCGTGGCCCCAGCCGACGGTGCCGCCGGCGCGCTCGAGGTGTTCGACGAGGAGCCGCTCGTTCTCCGACTGTTCCAGCTCGGCGAGGCCGGGGTAGGGGGTGAGACCGGCGCCGAGGCGGGCGAGGGGCACGGCGCTCGGTGCCGGCCGGTCGCGCCAGCCGGGGTAGACCCGGAATGCCGGTGCGGCGGCATCGCGTACCGCGTCGATCATGCCGAGCTGGTCATAGATCTCCAGGCTGCGTGCCTGCAGCGCGAGCGCGCGGGATTCGCGGGTCGGGCCGGTCTTG
Source organism: Naumannella huperziae (assembly GCF_054073625.1). Classification (NCBI taxonomy): domain Bacteria; kingdom Bacillati; phylum Actinomycetota; class Actinomycetes; order Propionibacteriales; family Propionibacteriaceae; genus Naumannella; species Naumannella huperziae. Next base: position 1,542,531 of record NZ_JBSXPH010000001.1, read on the forward strand.
GGGTCGAGCAGCAGGTGGGGTACGCCGAGGCGCTGCAGCCAGTTGGCCAGCATCAGCCCGGTCGGGCCGGCCCCGGCGATGATCACCTCGGTGTCGCGGGTCGTCATGGATCGACCATAGAACTCAACGGGTGTTGAAATCAACAGTTGAGGAATTATGCTGGGCGCGTGAGTGGCACCACGGCCCGCGGGCGGCGGCCCGGCAGCCCCGGTACCCGGGCACTGATCATCGAGCGCGCGCGCGAGCTGTTCGCCGAGCGCGGCTACGAGCGGACGTCGCTGCGCGGCGTCGCCCGCGCCGCAGGGGTGGATCCCGCGCTGCTGGTGCACTACTTCGGCGGCAAGGACGGGCTGTTCGCGGCGGCGTTGGAGCTGCCGGTCGACCCGGCCGGGCTGGACGATGCGGTCGATGTCCCGAAGGCGCGGCTGGGGGAGGCCGTGACGCGGTTCTATCTGTCGATCTGGGAGGACCCGGCCAGCGGGCCGGCAGCCGTGGCGCTGCTGCGGTCGGCCGCCACCAACGAGGCCGCCGGGGCGTTGCTCCGCGAATTTGTCGAGCGGGTGGTTCTCGGGCGCCTGGTCGGCCGGATTCGCGACGATCATCCCGAGCTCCGGGCCGCCCTCGCCGGGTCGCAGCTGATCGGCGTGGCCCTGGCCCGCCACGTGCTGCGCGTCGGGCCGCTGGCCGGCGTACCCGTCGAGACCGTGGTCGCCGCCGTCTCGCCGGCCATCCAGCGCTACCTGACCGGCGCCGTGGATTTCTCAAGCCGGGCCTGACGCTGCTAGAGTTCTGCACCGCGCGCCGCTAGCTCAATTGGCAGAGCAGCTGACTCTTAATCAGCGGGTTGGGGGTTCGATTCCCTCGCGGCGCACCGATCGCAGATCGCAGCAGACCGGCCGGCACCCCAAGGGGTGCCGGCCGTTCGCGTTGGGGGCCGCCGCTACTCGAACCAGCTCAGATCGACGCGGCTGACGCTGGGCAACAGGTCGCCGACCTCGACCCCGAGCGCCTGGGCCAGCCCGACCAGCACTCGCAGCGACGGGTTGGCCGGCTGGCCCGGCTTCCATGCGCCGCGTTCGAGCTGCTGATAGTGGGTACGCGTCATGCCGGCCCGGCTGGCCAGCTTCTCCTGGCTCAGCCCCGCGACGGAGCGGCGGCGTTGCAGCTCGAGCCCCAGCTCGCGGGCATAGGACTCCCAATCGGTTGGTGCGGGGGATTGCACGCGGACAACGTTCTCAGCCGGCGTCCTTGACAGACGCCAGAAATATTTGGCCTAATTGATCAGGCAGTGGTGCGGGCCCGGGAATGATCAGGGCCGGGTGCGGTGCGGGGGTTCGCGCCCGGAGCGCCCGATCGCGGGCGCGGCTGGCGGGCCCGTTCCACTGCTCGCTCAGTCGGCATAGGGCGTCTGCGGGCCCCAACTGTCATTGAGCAGCGTCAGCTCGTCGGCGCTCAGGTCGAGGTCCGCGGCGCGTACCGAATCGGTGATCGACTCCGGGCGGCTCGCGCCCGGGATCGGGATCACCACCGGGGCCTGCGCCAGCTCCCACGCCAGTGTCACCTGCTGCGGGCTGACCCCGCGCGCCTGCGCCACCTCCGCGATGGCTGGGTAGTTCTCGCCCAGCGTCTTCGAATCCGCCCCGGTCCCGCCCAGCGGACTCCATGGCAAGAAGGCGATCCCGCGCTCGGCGCAGTACTCCAGCTCGTCCGCCGAGGACCGGTACCGCGGCGAGAACTGGTTCTGCACGCTCGCCAGGTTGCCCTCACCCAACACGTCCACGGCGACCGCGATCTCCTCGACATTGGCATTCGAGATGCCGATGGCGGTGATCAAGCCCTCGTCGCGGAACTTCGCCAGCGCCTCGACGCCCTCGGCGTAGCGGATGTTCCGGTCCGGCCGGTGCCACTGGTAGAGATCGATCTTGTCCCGGCCGAGGATCCGCAGCGACTTCTCCAGCGCCGCCCGCAGGTACGCCTCGGAGCCGTCGCGGCCCCAGCTCTCGCCCTCGCCGCGGGTGATGCCGCCCTTGGTGCCGACGACGATCGAGCCGGCATCGCCCGACCAGGAGCCGAGCGCCTTCGCCACGATCGCCTCGTTGTGGCCCATCGTGTCCCAGCTCGGGGCGTAGATGTCGGCCGTGTCGACGAACGTGATGCCGGCGTCCAGCGCGGCGTGCACCGTGGCGATCGCCTGCTCCTCGCTCGGCTGGGTGTTGCGGCCCATCGACATCGGCATGGCGCCGAGCCCGATGGCCGAGACGGTGAACGGTCCGAGGGTGCGCGTCTTCATCTGCCCAAACTAACCCGGCCGTCCCGGGCTGGCTATGCTGCCCCGGTGATCATCCGTGCGGGCGGAGCCGCGGCGGTACTGATCATGCTCGCGGCGCTCGTCGGCTGCGGCGGAGGTGTCGCGGCGCCGGCGAGCCCGAGCGACGAACGAGCGGCCCGGATCGCCGACGAGCAGATCGACTGGATCGCCAAGGACCTCGGCTATCGGGAGAACCCTCGCGACGCCGAACAGGTCGCCGCCGAGTTCGCCCCGAGCCGCTCCGACAGCAACGGCCCGACCATCGCCGTCGAGACCCTCGGCTGGGCCGGGGAGGTACGCCAGATCGGCCAGCCGGCGACCATCGACGTCCGGATCACGGTCGATCTGCCCGAGACGAACAACGCCGGATTCGGCGGCACCGAACCGCCGGGCCATGCGGTGCGCTGCTATCAGCTCGTGGTCGAGTTCAATCGCTACACCGAATACCGCCCGCTCGACTGCGCGCCCGGCGCCGCCGCCGTGACACCCGCGCCGAAGCCGATCGAGCGTCTGCCCGACGACGCGGCCGACCGGCTCGGCGCGGCGCTGGCCGACGCCGACCCGGACACCCTCGAGGCCCGGGTACGCGCGGCCTTCGACGAGGGATATGTCACGACGACCACCGAGGTACGCGGCAAGGAGCTGATCGCCACAGCCGGGGTCGCCGGCGAGCGCGACTGCGTCCTGGTGGTACGCCGCGCCGACGGCGAGATCGTCCGGCCCGGCTTCGACCGGATCCAGCTCGAACCGGGCGAGACCGGATGCCGGACCGCGCTCTACCGCGACTGAGCCCGCCGGGGCGATCCCGCGCCACCGGCCGGCATCACCTTCCACGCTAGTTGCCGCATTCCGCACCTTGCTGACGCTCGCGAACGCTCGCCGCGGCGCCCACCGCGTCGTGGCGCCGTGTGGCGGCGGACCGATGTCGCCGAGAGTCGGCACGGTGCGCGGCAGCGCGTCAATGTTGCGTCTCGGCGCGGCCGGCGATCCCGCGGCGCCGACCGAGCGCGAAATAGTGGCGGAAGCTGTAGATCAGCGGGCGCCAGGCCAGCGGATCGACATGCGAGGTGCCCGCGACGGTGAGCGGAGCGGCGACGTGCACGGCGCTGCACCGGGCGTGGGCGACGGTCAGCCCGCCGGTTTCCTCGTGCAGCGCGGTGACGCGGGCCTCGAGGTGCACCGCCAACTCGGCGACCCGCGCCGGCGCGACCGTGGTGGCGGCCAGCGGCGACCATCCGGCGGCCGCGAACTTGTCGGCCGCATGCCGGGTGTCGGCCGGCTTGTCCGCCGGCACCGGGTGCGCGCCGGTCAGCCGACCCAGTCGCTCGATCGGCTCCCACTGGTGCTCCTCGGGCAGGTTCAGCACGAGCTCGGGGCGCTCGCGCAGGTTCGCGGCGGTGTGGCCGGTCGCGCCGAGGCCGATCACCAGCAGATTCCCCAGCGCCCAGAACGACGAGATCGGAGCGAGGTTGGTCGACCCGTCGGCATTCGACGACGAGACCACCGCGACCGGCGTACCGAAGTAGAGAACCGAAGGCGTGATCGTGCGGTGTGCGCGCATCCGGCCATCCTGCGGCCCGTTCACTTCGGGGTACGCCGAAGCGCCATCTGCGATGCGGGCACCAGCGCTCACGCGTCCGTACGCGCCCTATCATTCCGGGGTCATCGAGGCGGGGTCCGACCCGTCGTGCTCTCGGAGGGTCGCATGAAACGCCACACTGCTCGCACGTCCAGTCCTGCCGGGTTTGCCCTGCTCGCCGGGGCGATCCTGCTCGCCGGTTGCGCGGCCCCCGTCGACGAGTCGGGACCGGCTGCCCGCGCACCGGAGCCCACCACCTGTACCAAGGAGGCGCTGGCCTCGGCCGGGGCGCTGAAGGCCGACGGGGTGTTGACGATCGGAACCGACAAGCCGGCGTATGCGCCCTGGTTCGTCGACGACGACCCGAGCAACGGCAAGGGCTACGAGTCGGCGGTCGGGTACGCGATCGCGAACCAGCTCGGCTTCGGCAACGACGAGGTCAGGTGGGAGGTGGTCCCGTTCAACTCGGTGATCGCGCCGGGACCGAAGGCGTTCGACTTCGATCTCAACCAGGTGTCGATCAGCGACGAGCGGAAGCAGGCGGTCGACTTCTCGTCCGGCTACTACGACGTCCAGCAGGCCGTGATCACCTACCAGGGCAGCCCGATCGACGGCAAGACCAAGATCAGCGATCTCGCCGGCGCCAAGCTCGGCGCGCAGGTGGGCACCACCTCCTACACCGCCGCGACCGAGCAGATCAAGCCGACGCAGCAGGTCGCGGTCTACGACACCAACGATCTGGCCGTGCAGGCGCTGAAGAACAAGCAGGTCGACGGCATCGTGGTCGACGTGCCCACCGCGTTCTACATGACCGCCGCCCAGCTCGACGACGGCGTGATCGTCGGACAGTTGCCCGCCGCCGGCGGCGAGGGCGAGCAGTTCGGGGCCGTGCTGGACAAGGGATCCACGCTGACCGGCTGCGTCACGCAGGCGGTCGACGCGCTGCGCGCGGACGGCACGCTGGACAAGCTGGAGCAGCAGTGGCTCGCCACCCAGGGCGCGCCCGAGCTGACATGATCACCGACCGCGCCGGGGATCAGTTGGCGGCGGCGGACGAGTGGACGCCATCGCAGCGGCAATTGCAGCGGGAGGCGTACCGCCGGCGCCGCGCGCGACGCTCGACCGTGATCGCCCTGGCGTCGACCGCGGTCGTGGTCGGGCTGCTGGTGGCCGGCGTGGTCGGCTCGCCGGGCTGGCCGCGGGTGCAGCAGACCTTCTTCGACCCGGTCAAGGCGGTCGAGGCATTCCCGGACGTGCTCGCCGGGTTGTGGCTGAACATCCGGGTGATGCTGGTGTGCGCGGTCCTGATCGGCGTGATCGGCCTCCTGCTAGCGATCCTGCGTACCTTGCGCGGCCCGGTCGCGTTCCCGTTCCGCCTGCTGGCGACGATCTACGTCGACCTGTTCCGGGGACTGCCGCTGCTGTTGGTGATCTTTCTGCTGGGATTCGGCGCACCGGCCCTGCGCCTGCAGGGACTGCCGACCAGCGTGCTGTTCTGGGGCGGCGCGGCGCTGGTGCTGACCTACTCGTCGTATGTGGCCGAGGTGTTCCGCGCCGGCATCGAGTCCATCCATCCCTCGCAGCTCGCGGCGGCGCGCTCGCTCGGGCTCAGCCACGTCCAGACGCTGCGGTTCGTCGTGTTGCCCCAGGCGGTACGCCGGGTGCTGCCGCCGCTGATGAACGACCTCGTGTCGTTGCAGAAGGACTCCGGCCTGATCGCCGTGCTCGGCGTGATCGACGCCATCCGCGCCGCCCAGATCGCCACCGCCACCGACTTCAACTTCACCCCCTATGTCGTCGCCGGCGCCCTGTTCATCTGCCTGACGGTGCCGTTGGCCCGGCTGACCGACTGGGTCGCGAAGCGGCAGGGCCTGCACACCACGGCGGGGGTTCCATGATCGGCAGAGAGGACACGGGCGCATCGGCGCCCGGCCCGCTGCTGTCACTGCGCGGCGTACGCAAGTCGTTCACGACCCACGGCCATACCAACGTCGTCCTTCGCTCGATCGACCTCGACGTCGCGGCGGGGGAGTGCGTCGTCCTGATCGGGGCCAGCGGATCGGGCAAGTCGACGCTGTTGCGCTGCGTCAACCTGCTGGAGACCGTCGACGACGGGGTGATCACCCTCGACGGCGCCGAGATCACCGATCCGCGCGTGGCCGTGGACCGGGTACGCGCCAAGATCGGCATCGTCTTCCAGGCCTACAACCTGTTCCCGCACCAGTCGGTGATCGACAACATCACCCTCGCGCCGATCCGCGTGCACAAGGTCGCCCCGGCGCAGGCGCGGGCGCGGGCGATGGAGATGCTGGAGCGGGTCGGCCTGCCCGACAAGGCGCATGCGCGGCCCGACGACCTGTCCGGCGGCCAGCAGCAGCGCGTCGCGATCGCCCGTGCGCTGGTCAACAACCCGGCACTGATGCTGCTCGACGAGGTCACCTCGGCCCTGGATCCGGAGCTCGTCGGCGACGTGCTGGATCTGCTCGGCGAGCTGTGCCGCGACGGCATGACCATGATCGTGAACACCCACGAGATGACCTTCGCGCGGCAGATCGCCGACCGGGTGTGCTTCCTGCACGGCGGCGAGATCCACGAACAGGGCACCCCGGAGGACGTGCTCGGCGCGCCGCAGCAGGAGCGTACCCAGCAGTTCCTGGCCCGGCTGCGCGACTGACGGGCCGGCTTCGTGCCGGTGATCAGCCGGTCGATGGCGCCGCTCAGCTCCCCGCGCCCGGCCCCAGCACCCGCACCGCGAGCGTGATGATCATGGTGGCGCCGAACAACACCAGGAAGCCGCCGGCGAGGCGGGTGAGCCAGGGCAGTACCCGGTCCATCCCGGCCAGCGCCCGCCGGGAGCCGAGGAGGACGGCCACGAAGATGTCCCAGGCCAGGAGGATGCCAACCATCCAGGCGCCGTAGCCGACCAGCGTCAGCGGTGCGGCGGCGCCGACCACCGCCGCAAGGCTCAGGTAGAACAGCGCGTTCTTCGGGTTCAGCAGCCCGGAGGCGATCCCGAGGCCGAAGTTCCGCAGCCAGGTGGTGCGCTCGGCGCCCCGCACCTGATCGGGATCGATCCGTGCCCCGGACCTGAGGAACGCGACGCCGACGAAGATCAGGAATCCCGCGCCGGCCAGTTGGATGGCGTCCAGCACGACCGGATGGGAGATCAGCGAGACTCCGGAGAACGCGGCCGCGATGATCATCGCGTTCGCGGCGGCGATGCCGAGGCAGGCGCCGGTCGCGTTGCGCCAGCCGCCGGTCATCGCCGTGCGCGCGATCAGGAAGAAGTCGACGCCGGGGATCAGTAGGGCCAGGAAGTGCGCGATGGCGACGCCGACGAACTGCTCCATGTCTCCCCTCGAGGACGATCAACCCCGAGAGCATCGGCGATCGGTCGGCGAGGGGTCTTGTACGTTCTTGCGGTCAGCCCCGGTACGACCCGGGCGAGGTGGCGACGTGCGCCCGGAACACCCGGTGGAAGTGGCTCTGGTCGACGAAACCCAGCTCGTGGGCGGTCTCGGCGATGGGCCGGCCGTCGCGGAGCATCCGGCGGGCCTGCAGGATGCGCGCGTTCTGCCGCCAGGCCAGCGGGGTGAGGCCGGTGGCGCGCCGCACCGCGCGGATGAGCTGGTACGGGGTCATGCCGATCGAATCGGCGAGCGCGCCGAGCGCCGGGTTCGCCCGGTCGGAGCGGAGCCGGCGCAGGACCGGCGCCAGCCGTCCGAGCAGCTCGGCGTCGGGCTCGCCGGCCACGAGATGCGCGGGAGTCGCGCGGGCGAGTTCGGCGAACAGCGCGGCCGCGCGCGCCTCGGTCGCCTCCCGGTCCGCTCCGGCGAAGATCGCCTCGGCCAGTCCGCGGGCCAGCGCGGCGACTTCGGGTCGGCGTACCACCCGGATTGCGGCGAACAGCTCGCTGCTGGCGGCTGGCGGCGCGAGCGAGGCCGCCCACTCCTGATCAAGGTGGATCATCTGGTAGTGCCACGGGCCGGTGTCGGGATTGCACGCGTGCACCCGACCGGCGGGAATGGTGATCACGTCGCCGGCGGCGAGTCGGAGCGGGCCATCGGGCGAGCCGGTGACCACCGAGGAGCCGGCCTCGATCACGCCGAGGGAGAAGTCGTCGTGGGCGTGCGGCCGGTAACAGTCCCTCTCCTGGCGCGACCGGCGCGCCTCGACCTGGGGCAGCGCCGCGCTGCGACGGAACTCCGCTACCACGCTGCCTCCTTCTCCCGATCCGGTGCGTAGTACAGCACGGCGAATGAAACGCGGACCTCCACACCCGGCCCGGCGGGCGCAGCTTGGCTTTCCGTCATCCGGTCACAGTGGACACTCAGCGCCGCCGAGACACCCGCGATGCAGGTGCGCCCTTCAGAGAAAACTTTGCCCCCGACCCGTGAGTCGGGGGCAAAGTTGCTGGGGTGGATGACGGGACTTGAACCCGCGACCACCGCGACCACAACGCGGTGCTCTACCAACTGAGCTACACCCACCATGTCCGCCCGTGGGCGGGACCGGTCGATTCTAGCGAACCGGCCCGGGCTGTGCGAAATCTTTGGCCGGTACGCCCGGTCTTCAGCCGCGCGCCGCCTCGCTGACCCGGCGGGCGATGTCGCGGGCGGCGGCGGAGTCGGGGCCGGGCGCCGGGACGAACACCGCGTCGCGGTAGTAGCGCAGCTCGTTGATCGACTCGGTGATGTCGGCGAGCGCCCGATGGTTCCCGCTCTTGGCGGGCGCCTGGTAGTACGCCTTGGGGTACCAGCGCCGGGCCAGTTCCTTGATCGACGACACGTCGACGTTGCGGTAGTGCACGTGTCCCTCCAGCTCGGCCATGTCCCGGGCCAGGAATGCGCGGTCGGTGCCGATCGTGTTGCCGGCCAGCGGTGCCTTGCGCGCCTCCGGCACCCACTCGCGCACGTACTCCAGCACCCGGCGCTCGGCCTCCGCCAGCTCCAGGCCGCCGGCCAGCCGATCCAACAATCCGGACTTCGCGTGCATCTCCCGGACGAAGTCGTTCATCTGCTCCAGTGCCTCATCGGGCGGCGTGATCACGACGGTGACACCCTCGCCGAGGACGTTCAGATCACCGTCGGTGACGAGCGCGGCCACTTCGATCAATGTGTCGGTCTGCAGGTCGAGTCCCGTCATCTCGCAGTCGATCCAGACCAGGGCATTCTGCGGCTTCGCACTCACGACGGCCCACTCTACGGGTCGCGGCGGCGTGCACCCGACGACCCTTCTGGGGATGGACCGCCGCGCAACCCGGGCGGCAGCCAGCGGGCCAGCCAACCCGCGCCGGCCAGCGACAACACGCCCATCAGCACGACCGCTGCCGGCAGCGCCGCGACGGCCACCACCGCGGCGATCAGCCCGGGCCCGACCGCATTGCCGAGATCGGCGGCGAGCCGCCACAGCGCCAGGAACTTCGGTCGCCCGGCGACGGGAGCATGATCGGCGCCCAGGGTCAGCACCACCCCCGCCGAGATCCCGTTGCCGAGCCCGATCACCACCGCGACCACGCCGAGGCTGACCGGATCGCGGGCGAGCACCAGCGCCAGCAGGCCGGCGCCGATCACCACCAGAGCCGGTACGCCGACCCAGAACCGTCCGAAGCGGTCCATGATCATCCCGCCCGGATAGAACAGCACCATGTCCGCGGCCGCGGCGATGCCGAAGATCACGCTCGTGGTCGCCGCGTCGATGCCGAGGGACTCCGCCCACAGCGGCACCAGAGTCAGCCGGGCGGCCCGCGCCATCATGATCAACATGATGCCGATGCCGAGCGTACCGAACAGGCCGCGATGGGCGATCAGGACGGACCGGAAGGACACCGCTGACTCCGGGCTCGCCCGCCGGCCGCCGCCGGGCAGGTTCGGCAGGCTGAGGTTCAGAGCGGCGGCGCCCAGCGCCGTCACGGACGCGAACAGGTACGCCGCGGACAGCCCCCAGGTGGCCACGACCGCGGCGCCGGCCAGCGGACCGACGAACATCCCGATCCGGTACACCCCGCCGAGCGTCGACATCGCCCGCGCCCGCTGGTGGGCGGGAATCGCGTCGGTCAGGTACGCCTGACGCGCCAGCCCGAAGACCGCCGCCGACATCCCGGCGACCAGCACCGCCGCACCCAGCACGACGACGCTCCGCGCCTGCCAGGCGACCAGGAAGGCGACCGCGTCCAGCAGGGACGCCCCGACCAGCGCCCGCTTCTCGCCGAACCGGGCGGCGAGCTGGCCCGCGGGCAGGTCGCCGAGCAACTGACCCACCCCGAGCAGCGCCACGACCAGCGCGGCGGTGCCCACATCGGCGCCCAGCGCCCGCGCCGACAGCGCGACGAGGGGATAGATCGCGCCGAGCCCCGTCGTCGCGATCAGCGTCGGCGCATAGGCAGAAACCGCGAGCCGCACCAGGCTGACCGATCCGCGTTCGCGCACCCGTCGAACCTATCCGGGACAGCCGGCGGTGCGGGCCCTAGGGTGTGGCGCATGACTGAACCCGGAAGCACCGCAGACATCCCCGCGTCAGTCCCGCCGGCCGAGCTGGCGGAACGCATCGATCGCGCCGTGGCGGCGCTCGATCTGCGCCAGAAGGTCGCCCTGCTCAGCGGCGACACCACCTGGACGGTGCCCGCCGAACCCGCGGCGGGGTTCGCCGGCATCACGACCTCCGACGGCCCGGTCGGCGTCCGCGGCACCAGGTCCGACGATGCCGATCCGTCGGCGAACACCCCCTCGCCGACGGCGCTCGCCGCCACCTGGGACATCGCTCTGGTGGAGCGGATCGGCGCGCTGCTTGCCGCCGAGGCGCGGCGCAAGGACGTCGACGTGCTGCTCGCCCCGACCGTGAACCTGCACCGCACCCCCGTCGGCGGCCGGCACTTCGAGTGCTTCTCCGAGGATCCGCTGCTCACCGGCGAGATCGGTACCGCCTATGTTCGCGGCGTGCAGGGCGGCGGCGTCAGCGCATGTGTCAAGCACTTCGTCGCCAATGATCAAGAACATGATCGGTTCACGGTCGACATCGTGGTCGATGATCAGACGCTGCGCGAGCTGTACCTGCTGCCATTCGAGATGATCACCGGCGACCCGGGTCGGGGCGGGGGTGGCGCGTGGTCGGTGATGGCGGCCTACAACGCCGTGAACGGACCGACCGCCACCGAGAACCCGCTGCTCGCCGACGTGCTGAAGGGGGAGTGGGGTTGGGACGGCGCCGTGATGTCGGACTGGTTCGCCGCCCGCGACACCGTGGGCGCCGGGCGAGCCGCGCTCGACCTCGCGATGCCCGGCCCGAACACCCCGTGGAGCGGTGATCAGCTCGTCGCGGCCGTCGAGGCCGGCGAGGTGCCCGAGGCCGCGATCGATGCCAAGGTGCGGGCCATCCTGCGCCTGGGCGCCCGCGTCGGCGCCCTGGCCGACCTGCCGGCTCCGGCCCGGCCGGAGGACTTCGACGATGCCGACGCGCGCGAGCTGCTGCGTACCGCCTCCTCGGCGGGAATGGTGCTCGTCCGCAACGACGGCGTCCTGCCGCTGCCGCGCGGTGCCTCGGTCGCGCTGGTCGGCCCGAACGCCGAGCGGATCCGCAACCTCGGCGGCGGATCCGCGACCGTCTATCCGGAATCGGTGAGCCACCCGCCCGAGGCGCTGACCGAGGCCGGCTTCGAGGTCCGTACGGCGCCCGGCGTCACCGCCAGCACCCGGCTCACCCGGGCCGAGGCCGAGTGGTGCGAGCTGCCCGACGGTTCCGGCCCGGGCGTGCTGGCCCGGATCTACGACACCGCGGGCAACGAGGTCGACACCGCCACCTCGCGCAGCGGCCGATTCCTGTGGAGCCGGGAGAGCCCGGCGGCCATCCCGGCCGCCGAGATCGGCCGGATCCGGCTGCAGACCCGGCTCAGCGTCCCGCGCGCCGGCCGCTACCGGATCGGCACCTCCGGGGACGGTCACACCACGCTGACGGTGGACGGTACGCCCGTGCTCGACGGGGAGGCCCACCTGCCTGCCGGCGCCGACCCTGTCCTGTTGACGATGGCGCCGCCCCAGGTGGACGCCGAGACCGAGCTGCCCGACGGCCCGGCCGAGGTCGTCGTGGACTTCGTGCCGGCGCGCTCCGAGACGGCCTTCGGCGGCGACGATCGGGTGATCATCTCCTGGCTCAACTGCGCCCCGGTGCTCGCCGACGACGACACCGAGATCGCCCGTGCGGCCGAGCTGGCCGCCGACAGCGATGTCGCGGTCGTCATCGTCGGGACCACCGAGGAGGTCGAGTCCGAAGGCTTCGACCGGACCAGCCTCGACCTGCCCGGGCGGCAGGCCGAGCTGGTCGATGCGGTACTCGCCGCCAATCCCCGGACCGTCGTCGTGGTGAACTCCGGCGCCCCGGTGCTGATGCCGTGGCTGGACCGCGTGCCCGCGACCCTGCTCGGCTGGTTCGGGGGGCAGGAGATGGGGCACGCGCTGGCCGACGTGTTGTCCGGAGCGGTCGAGCCCGGCGGCCGTGCGCCGACGACCTGGGGAGCGCCGGCCACGGTGATCATTCCCGACAACATCGGCACCGACGGCAAGCTCGCCTACACCGAGGGCCTCGACATCGGCTACCGGGCGTACCTGCGCGACGGGGTCGAGCCCGCCGTCCCGTTCGGCCACGGGCTGGGCTACACCACCTGGCAGTTCGGCGAGGCGACCCTCGGCGACGGCGAGGTCAGCGTGCAGATCACCAACACCGGCGAGCGAGAAGGCAGCCAGGTGGTCCAGGCCTACCTGTCCCGGTCGGATTCGCAGGTACGCCGGGCCACGGCCTGGCTGGTGGGATTCGCGCGGGTGGAGGCCGGTCCCGGGCAGACCGTGACCGCGACCATCCCGCTGACCGATCGCGCGTTCCGGCACTGGGCGGGCGACGGGTGGGCGGTGGAGCCGGGCGACTACGAGCTGCGGCTCGGCACCTCGGTCGCCGACACCCCGGTCGGCCTGACGATCACCCGCTGACCGTCGCGCCGATTGCCTCGTCGCTGAGCTCGGACAGGGCCGCGCGCGTCCGGCGTACCCGCTCGTCCTCGCGGTCCAGGCGTTGCTCGACCTTCGCCAGTTCGCGCCGCAGGTCCGGGCAGAGCTGCACCTGCAGGCCGTCCTCGCCGGCGGCGAGGCAATCCAGATAGCGCCGGATGGTCGCCGTGCCGAGGCCTGCCGCCAGCATCACCCGGATCCGCTCGACGGTGCCGGCGTCCTGCTCGGCGTAGTCGCGGTAGCCGCCGCTGGTCCGGTGCGGGTTCAGCAGCCCTTGCTCCTCGTAGTGCCGCAGCGCGCGCGGGCTCACCCCCGTGCGGGCGGAAAGTTCGCCGATCTGCATGGTGCCCTCCAGGTGTCGTGCTTGACCTTCACGCTAGCGGCAACCCCTAGCGTCCCCCTCATGTCCCACAACGCCAGGCCAGACGACGCCAGGCCCGACAACGCCAGGCCCGACAACACCAGGCCCGAGAACGTTGTGCCCGAAAACAGCTGGGACCGGGTGATCATCCTGCACGGCTTCGGCGCCGGCATCGACGACCACTGGTTCGGCTGGCTGGCCGGCGTGGTGCGCGGTGCCGAACGGGTCGTGCTGCCCGCATCCGACGCGCCCCGGTTCGCCGATTGGCTGCCGGTCGTCGCCGCCGCGATCGGTACGCCGACCCGCCGCACCGCGGTCGTCGCGCACAGCCTTGGCTGCCTCACCGCCGTCCGCGCCCTCCAGCGGCTGGCACCGGGGTCGGGGCCGGGCGCCTTCGTCGCGGTCGCGCCGTTCGCCGAGCTGCTGCTCCCGATCGGCGATCCGGGCCTGGATGCGTTCCTGGTCGACGGCTTGCCCGCATTCCTCGACGGCCTGGATCTCGCCGCGGCGCGAGCGGCGATCGGCCGAGCGGTCGTGCTGCGCTCGGATGCCGACCCGATCGTGCCGGCCGCCGCCAGCGACGCGTTCGCCGCCGGTCTGGGCGCGCCGGTGCGGGTCGTGCCGGGGGCGGGGCACTTCCTCGCCGACGAGGGCATCGACCGGCTGCCCGCCGCGCTCGACGCGCTCGCGGGTACGCCCGCCGCGTGAGCAGGATCGCCCGCGGTCTCGCGCTGGGCGCGCTGTCGGTGGCGCTGTTCGCCTACCTGACGGCCGAGGTCTTCACCGCGGGCGCGCTGCTGGCGATGCAGGCGGAGTTCGGGGTGCCGCCCGGCGAGATCGGCGCGCTCGTCTCGACCTATGCGATCGTCGCGGCGCTCGCCATCCCGCCCGTCGCCTGGCTGACCCGGCGGGTCGCGGCGCGGCGACTGCTGCCCGCCGCGCTGGCGGTGTTGGCCGTCAGCCAGCTCGTTGTGGCGACGGCCCCCGGGCTCGCCGTGATCCAGTGGGCGCGAGGCGCCGCGGCGCTCGGGCACGGCGCGCTGTGGGCGGGCGCGCCCGTGGTCGCGGCGGCAATCCTGCCCCGGACGCCCGGGCGGGCCACGGCGATCGTCTTCCTCGGCAGCTCGATCGGGGGAGTGGCCGGCGCGCCGATGGTGGCGCTGGTCAGTCAGCTCGCGTCGTGGCGGGCGGCCGCGGCCGGGCTGGCGGTGCTGGCCGCGTTGTGCGCGGGCGCCCTGGCGTACCTGCTGCCGAGCGGGGTGGGTACGCCGCACGCGCGGCAACGGGTCGCCAGTCGGGGGTCCGTGCGCCGGGTGGCGCTGTGGTGCGGGCTGGTCATCGCGGTGGCGACCGCGCACCTGGCGTCGTTCAGCTATGTTGCCGACACCGCACTGCGCCGCGGGCTGGCCGCCGGCTGGGTGGCGCCGCTGTTGCTGGGCCTCGGCGTGGCCGGGATCGTCGGGAACCTGCTGATCGGCCGGGTCAACGACCGGGCGCCGCTGCGCAGCACCCTGCTCGCGCTGGTGGTCCTGACGATCGGTTTCGGGCTCACGTTCGGCCCGCTGCCGCTGTTCGTGATCGGCGGGATCGCCTGGTCGGCGGCCTATGCCGGATTGACCGTTGCCTTCCAGGCGTTCGTCACCCGCGACGCGCCGGGCTGGGAGCGGCAGGCGTCGAGTTGGTACGTACTCGCCTTCCAGATCGGCATCGCCGCCGGCGCAACGCTCGGCGGGCTGGCCGTGCCGGGCCTCGACCCCGCCACCCAGCGCTCGGCGATCTCCGCCGGGGCGGCGCTCGCGGCCCTCGTGGTCGCCGCGATCGCCCTGGCCGGTCGCGCCCGCAAGATCGGAGAAGCGCCGACGGGCCCTCCCGCCTAGCGTGGGGCGTACCCGAATCCGGCAAGCCGATCCAGGAGCCCGAAATGCCCGCCATCACCCCGTGTCTGTGGTTCGACACCAAACTGGACGATGTCCTCGACTACTACTTCTCGATCTTCCCCGACAGCTCGGTGCGCGAGCAGTTGCGCTACGGCGAGGAGGCGGGCGACAACGCGGGCGAGTTGATGTATGTCGTGTTCGAGCTCGCCGGAAATCGCTTGTCCGCGATCAATGGCGGCGGCCAGGACTTCCCGTTCTCCGAGGCCGTCTCGCTCGAGATCGACTGCGCCGACCAGGCCGAGATCGACTACTATTGGGACAAGCTCACCGCCGACGGCGGCGAGGAGGGCCCGTGCGGCTGGTGCAAGGACAAGTACGGCCTGAGCTGGCAAGTTGCGCCGAGCAGCCTGAACGAGCTCTTCGGCGATCCCGATCCCGCCCGGGCCGCGCGCGCCATGAACGCGATGATGCAGATGAAGAAGCTGGTGATCGCGGATCTGGAGGCCGCCGCGAACGGCTGAACGAGGACGGACCCCGACCCGGCCAGCCCGAGACGATAAAGTCGCGAGTCGATATTCGTCGGGGCCGGCCGCGAGGCCGCACCGGGCCAGCAGCGACGGTCCACCCCGGGCCATCAGCAACCGGGAGGATCGCCCCGCCATGACCGATGCCAGCCGGACCGAGACCGCCGAGCCGCCGACCGGGGCGCTCAAACGTTGCATCTCGGGACCGTTGCTGTACTTCTACGTGCTCGGCGATGTCCTCGGGTCCGGGATCTACGTGCTGATCGGTTCGGTCGCCGCGGCGGTCGGCGGGGCATTCTGGCTGGCGTTCGCGGCCGGGGTCGCGATCGCGACGATCACGGGGATGGCGTACGCCGAACTGGTGACGAGGTATCCGCGGGCCGCGGGGGCGGCACTCTTCGTGCACAAGGCGTTCCGGCGTCCGGTGCTGACCTTCCTGATCACGATCTGCATGCTCTCCGCGAGCTTCGCCGCCGCCGGCTCGCTGGCCACCGGCTTCGCCCGCTACTTCGGTCAGGTCTGGGCGCTCCCGCCCGGGTTGTTGGTCGCCCTGTTGTTCATCCTCGCGCTGTGCGTGATCAACTTCATCGGGATCACCGAATCGGTGGTGGCCAACATGATCATGACCTTCGTCGAGATCATCGGACTGGCGATCATCTTGCTGATCGGCATCATCCACGTGGCCGGAGGCAATGCGCAGTTCGGCGTGTTGACCGATTTCAACGCCGAGGGCAACCCGATCTTCGCGCTGCTCGCGGGCATCGCGCTGGCCTTCTTCGCCATGACGGGCTTCGAGAACGCCGCCAATGTCGCCGAGGAGACGGTGAACCCGCGGGTCAACTTCCCTCGCGCGTTGATCGGCGGCCTGCTCACGGCCGGAGTGATCTATGTGCTCGTCGCCGTCACCGCCGCGCTGGTCGTGCCCACCGATGTTCTCGGGGACTCCCCGGCGGCGCTGCTGGAGGTCGTCCGCGCCGGCATTCTGCCGGCGCCCGTCGGGATCTTGGTGATCGCATTCGCGATCATCGCGATGGTGGCGATCACCAATACGACCCTGGTGGCCGTGGTCACCGAGGCGCGGATCCTGTTCGGGATGGGTCGCGAGGGTGTGGTGCCGCGCATCTTCGCCCGACTGCATGCCAGCCGACGCAGCCCGTGGGTCGGCCTGGTCTTCTCCGGGCTGGTCGTCGGCTCGTTGCTGGTCATCGGCCAGTTGGTGATGGCGGTGAACCCCGAACTCGACCTGGTCGATCGGCTGGCGACGGTGACCGTGGTCTTCACCCTGGTGATCTACGGCCTGGTGATCGTCGCGGCGTTCAAGCTGCGCGGCAGCGACACCGATGCCGACACCTATCGCGCCCCCACGGCGCTGCTCGTGCTGGGCATCCTCGGCAACCTGGCGCTGCTCGGCTATGTGGTCGCCGACGACCCCGAGTCCCTGGTCTGGGCCGCCGGGCTGCTCGGCATCGGCGTGGTGCTCTATCTGGTGTCGCGGCTGATCTCGGGCTCGGACCCGATGAAGGCCTACGACGCCGACACCGACACCTGACCGAACGCGATCTCCACGGTTGCCGGGCAACCAGCGGCTGACCACTCCGGGACGATCAGGTGAACCTTCGGCACCCGGGCCCGACCGATGTGGCGCGGCAGGCGATCGGTCGAACACGATCGGCCACGACAGCCCGGATCCGTCTCCGGGTCGCCGACGCCGAAGAGGTGATCATGACGCGACCGCCCGTGATCGAGATTGTGGCGCATCGGGGCGACCCCGTCGGCGAGCCCGAGAACACGGTCGCGTCGATCCGCCGGGCCATCGCCGACGGCGCCCGGGTCGTCGAGGTGGATGTTCGGCTGAGCGCGGAGGGGACGCCGGTGCTGCTGCACGATGCGACCACCGAGCGGTTGTGGGGCCGTGGCGCGCCGGTCGGTCGGCAGAGCCTCGCCCAGCTTCGCGCGCTGCGGGCGGTCGGCCGCCGGGAGGCGGTCGGGATTCCCACCCTCGCCGAGGCGCTGGCCGCCGCCGACGGGGCACGCCTGCTGATCGATCTGCCGGATCGGCGCACCGCACCGGCCGCGTGGGAGGTCGCGCACGCGTCCGGGGCTCCCGTCGCCTGGTGCGGGGACCTGGGCGGTTTGCGTACCGTGCGCAGGCTCGACCCGGGTGCCGAGCTGTGGCTCACCTGGCATCGGCCCGGATTCCCCGGTGCCGCGCTGCTGGCGAAGCTCAGGCCGCATCGGGTCAATCCGTTCCACCGGTTGGTCAACGACCAGTGGGTACGCCTGGCGCGGCGCGCCGGCGTGGAGGTCAGTTGCTGGACCGTCGACGACATCGGCCGCGCCCGAAGGCTCGCCGACAGCGGGGTTGCGGCGATCATCTCCAATCGCGCCGCGAGCCTGCGCAGCGCGCTGCAGCCCGCATCCGTCGCGCTCTGGCCAGCGGAAACGATCACGCGGTCGATCAACGATCAACCGGAATCGGTGGTCGGCGATCACCAGATCGATCGACAAGCATCAAGCGGACCGGCACATGACGGTGCGCCCTGGCAGACACGCGGTTTCGGGCGAAAGTTCAAGGCTGTCTCGGGTGACGGTTAACCCTGCCGGATACGCACGGGCCGAACGGGTGGCTGTGCAGTCGGCCCGCAGGCAGGTCGATGGCCGCGACATTACACCACTACGGTTGTCGAGGTCTGGGTACGCCGCCGAGTTGGTCGGGCGGAATCCGGGCATGGACCCGCCCGCGTGGCTTGCGCTCCCCGCGATCTTCACCGCGCCCCAGGAGGAGTGATTAGGTTGACCGCCGACGTCGATTCCGAAAGTCCCGCGAGGATCCGCGTCGAGTGGGCCGAAAGCTTCTCGGATCCGCTGAAGTGGGACCAGAGTGTCCTCACGCGGCTGGCGTGACGCGGCTCCCTGTCGTTCCTATCCTTGATGTCGCTCGATCCGGACATGAGTGGTCTCGGTTGTAGACCGTGACGGATACCGTGCGAAGCGACCAGGACGAGTCGACGGATCTAGGTGACACCCCACGATGAGAGGGACTCATGAGTGACAGCGAACCTAACGCTCAGCTCGACTATGCGTTCGTAGCCGAGTGGGCCAAGCTCAACGAGAACTCGACGCTGACGGCGATCGGTGCCAGTTTCTTGCGGGTGTCTGCGCCAATCGGTGCCACCGTATCGTTCGCGGTGGCCGGACGCATCCGCCTTCGAACGGGCGTCCGGGGTGCCACGCTCGCGTTGGAAATCACGCTTCCGGGAGCGGGGTCACGCAAGTTCGAGATGGTGGGCGCGGCGGGGCCAGACGTCGAGTATGGCGGGGGAAAGAGCCACTTGATGTTCGCGATGCCGGTCAGCGCTCAGATCGGCGAGTACGGTCAGGCAGTCGTGACCATCTCGGTCGATGGCGTCCGGCAGCGAGAACTCCGCTTCGACCTCATCGATCCCAACGCGACGGCACCCGGCGATGCGAGTTAAGCTAACCAAGCACGCAAAGGATCAGATGGCGGAACGGCGGATCGCCGACACCGATGTATTTGAGCTCTGCCAGCGGCCACACCCGGCGCCGGTACACGATCCGGTGAAGAACAGCTACCGGCTCGAGGGAGCGATTCAGGGCAAGGGCCGGCTCAAGGTCTGGGTGACTCCACCGTGGCCTCCGGGCGCGAACGGCATCATTGTGGTCAAGTCTGCGGCATGGAAAGATTGACACATGTTGAGCGTCGACTTCGAGGCCCAGGCTGCGTATCTCAAGCTCTCCAGCGGTCAGGTCGCGCAGACCACTGAGGTTGGTCCGGTGAACGTCGATGTGGACGACCTGGGGGTGGTGGTGGGTGTCGAGATTCTCAACCTGAACGCTGTCATCCCGATGGACACGCTGCGCGATCAGTTTGCTTTTCCTCAGGGATCGGATGGTGACTTGGAACGGCTGCGTTCCCTTCGGATGATGCAGCTAGAACCCTCGCGAGGCGGGACGGTTTCGGGCGCTCAGACGGACCGGCTTCAGATCGCCTGACGTCGAAGCCACCCGCCGAGCAGCCAGGGGCGTGACGACGTACCCTACGCATGCGGATGGGTTAGGGCGGTCGTCAAGCCCGTAGGCGGACTCATCCGGCTGCGCGGGCATCGCGCCCGAACAGTGGCGTCATGTACGGCGGTGTGCCTTACGAAGTGGCGGCACGCCTCGTTGCGAAGCAGGGGCAGTCGTGAGCCCCCGGGGGGTATCCCAGATCGGGGGCACATGGGGGCACATTTGTCTGCTACGCGAGGTCGTAGATGTTGACGTGGCGCGGATTCTCGGGGCACGCCGGGGCACACCATTAGGGCCAATTAGGACCAATCAGCGGCCGGCGCGGCCTTGATCAAACCGCCTCTGACCAGCGGAAACACTGAGCGCCCCCGGCAGGACTCGAACCTGCGGCCTGGAGATTAGAAGTCACCTGCTCTATCCAGCTGAGCTACGGGGGCCCGGCGGGTGATTCTAGTGGCCGGGACCGGCCGGGCGAGCCGGCGAGGCGCGGAATACGCTGCCGCCATGAGCACCACCGACCTACCGCCGCGCAGCCGCATCGTCGCCGAGGCGCTGGAGCGCGCGGGCGTACCGGGCCGGATCCGCGCCATCGCCGAGTCCGCCCGGACCGCGCCCGAGGCCGCCGCCGCGGTCGGCGTACCCGTCGGGGCGATCGCCAACTCGTTGATCTTCACCGCAACGCTCGACGACGACAGCACCGAGCCCGTGCTCTTGCTGGTCTCCGGCGCACACCGCGTGGATGTCGCGGCCACCGCCGAGCGGATCGGAGTACGCAGCCTCGGCCGCGCCACCCCCGACCAGGTTCGCGCCGCGACCGGCCAGGCCATCGGCGGCGTCGCGCCGGTCGGCCACCCGGCACCCGTGCGGACCTGGGTCGACGAGACGCTCGCCGAACATCCCGAGATCTGGGCGGCCGGCGGCACGCCGCACACGCTGTTCCCGATCAGCTACGACCAACTCGTCGGGCTGGCCGGCGGGCGTACCGTTCGCGTCGACTGAGCCGTACCCGTCCGCGGGTACGCTGGCCGCCATGACCCAGCTCGCCCCGCCGGAGGTACGCCGGCGCTCCGGGCTGCCGCGGCGTACCGAAGGGATGACGCCGCAGCGCCGATTTCTGACGAGCCACCTCACCTGGGTTCACCTCGGCCTGATCGCCGTCTCCCTGGTCGGCTTCGGCCTGTTGGTCCAAGAAGTCGTCCCCGATCGTCCGGTGCCCGGCGGCACCCGGATCGGGATCGGCACGGAGGCGTGGCGGATTGCGGCGTGGTACGCCCTGCCCACGGCGCTGGTGCTGATCCTGCTCTTCGTCGCCGCGGGCCGCTGGCGCCCGCGCCCGCTCGCCGGGCTGGTCGCGCTGCTCTGGGGCGGGGGCGTCGCCACCTTCGCCTCCCTGAAGATCAACACCTGGGCGGCCAGCCAGCTCAGCATCATCGGCGACGGCGACCCACAGACGGCGATACGCGCGGCGGTCTTCGTCGCGCCGTTCGTCGAGGAGTCCACCAAGGGCTCGGTGCTGTTCATCCTGGCGATCGTCGCCCGCTACCTGTGGGTCAACCGGCTGAACGGCCTGGTGCTCGGCGCACTCGCGGGCGTCGGCTTCGCGTTCACCGAGAACCTGCTCTACTACGGCCGGATCTACCGCGCCGCCGCCCAGACCTACGGCGCGGTCACCCCCGACGAGGCGGTGCAGCAGCTCGCCTTCCTGCGTGGTGTCGCGCTCGCCTTCGGGCACCCGCTGTTCACCATGATGATCGGCATCGGCCTCGCCATCGGGCTCGCCGCCCGGTCCCGGCTGGTCCGCATCCTGGCCCCGCTGACCGGATTCGTGGTGGCCGCGCTGCTGCACATGATCTTCAACTCGGTTGCCAGCCAACAACAGGCCGAGGGCCTGCCGCAGATGCTGATCTACATCTTCGGCTACTGGGGCCTGGTGATCACGATGCTGATCTTCGCGATCCGGCAGATCCTGCGCGAGTCGCGGCTGATCCGGGCCCGGCTCACCGACTATGCCCGCACGGGACAGTTGCAGCCCGGCGATCCCGAGGTGATGTCGCGTCTGCTCCGCCGCGGCAAGGCCCTGTGGCACGGGCTGCTGGCCGGCCGGCCCATCGCCACCTGGCGGATGCAGCGGGCGATGACCGAGCTGGCCTACCTGCGCGACGCGATGACCCGCGGACTGATCGACGAGGTCGGGCGCGAGCGCGAACGCGAACTCCTGACCACCATCGCGGCGCTGCGACCGGTCGCCGTCGTCGAGCCGTACACGCGCACGCCCCGGCCGGCGCTGCCGTGGCGCCGCCACCGGCCGGGCGTACCGCCGCTAGGATCGCCCGGCACGCATGGGCAGTACGCGGCGAGCGACCCCCGGTGGGGCCCGCCGCGCTGATCGGCGAGGCGTCGGCATGGGCCCGCGCCCGCGAGATGGGCGAGGAGGCGTCATGACGAGCAGCACCGAACCACCCGTGGCCGCGCCGCTGGTCGCGTTGCGCGACGCGCTGGCCACGGCGTACCTGCCCCTGCCGCTGCCCGATGCCGCGTCCGCCCGGCGTAGCGCCGCCGAGCTTGCCGGCCAGCTCGACGATTACGTGCTGCCGCGGCTGGCCCGCCTCGACGGGCCGCTGCTCGCGGTGGTCGGTGGCTCGACCGGCGCCGGCAAGTCGACCCTGGTCAATTCGTTGGTCGGGCGCGAGGTCACCCGGCCCGGCGTGATCCGGCCCACCACCCGGGCGCCCGTCCTGGTGCACAACCCCGCCGATGCCGACGCGTTCACCGGTGACCGCATCCTGCCCGGCCTCGCCCGCTCGGCCGGGTCCACCGCCGACACCCACTCGCTCCAGCTCGTCGCCGAGCCCAGCATCCCGCCCGGCCTGGCGATCCTCGACGCCCCCGACATCGACTCGGTGGTCGAGGAGAATCGCGTGCTCGCCGGGCAGTTGCTCGCCGCGGCGGACCTGTGGCTGTTCGTCACCTCGGCCGCCCGGTACGCCGATGCGGTCCCCTGGGACTTCCTGCTGGCCGCCGCCGACCGCAGCGCCGCCGTCGCCGTCGTGGTCGACCGGGTGCCGCCCGCCGCGATGGCCGAGGTGCCCCCACACCTGGGGCAGATGATGACCGAGCGCGGGCTGGCCGATTCGCCGCTGTTCGCCGTGCCGGAGACCAGGGTCGGCGCCGACGGCCTGTTGCCCGACTCGGCGGTCTCGCCGATCCGCGACTGGCTGGCCGGGCTCGCCGCCGATCACGCGTCCCGGCAGCGGCTGGTCGAGCAGACCCTGGCCGGCGCGATCGGCGCCCAGCTTCGGCGAGCACCCGCGGTCGCGGACGCGATCGACGAGCAGGCCGACGTGATCGCGCAGTTGCGGGCCGAGGCCGACGCCCATTTCGCCGAGGCCGCGCGCAGCGTCGCGGTGCAGTCCGCGGACGGGACGCTGCTGCGCGGGGAGGTGCTGCAGCGCTGGCACGACTTCGTCGGAACGGGAGAGTTCTTCCGCGCACTGGAGCAACGGGTGGGTTGGCTGCGCGACCGGGTCGGCGCCTTCTTCCGCGGCCAGCCGCCGGAGGCCGACAATGTGAAGCTCGCGGTGGAATCCGGCCTGGAGGCGCTGGTCCGCGCCGAGGGCGAGGCGGCGGCCGAGCGTACCGAATCGGCCTGGGCCGCCCACCCCGGCGGCCGCGCCGTGCTCGCCTCGACCCGCGACGATCTTGCCCGCGCCTCGCGCGACTACGGGGAGGCCGTCGGCCGGATGATCCGCGAGTGGCAGGGCGGCGTACTCGATCTGGTCGCCGACGAGGGGATGGGCCGGCGCTCCCGCGCTCGCTTCCTCGCGCTCGGCGTGAACGGCGTCGGCGTCGCGTTGATGATCATCGTCTTCTCCCAGACCGGCGGCCTGGTCGGCGCGGAGATCGGCGTCGCCGGTGGTACCGCGGTGCTCGCGCAGCGGGTGCTGGAGGCGGTCTTCGGCGACGATGCGGTACGCCGGCTGGCCAAGAAGGCCAAGGATGATCTTGATGCCCGGACCGAGGCGCTGCTGGCGACCGAGCTGGGCAGGTTCCACGCGGTGCTCGACCAGCAGGGGGTACGCCCGGAGCAGGCGGCGGCGATCCGGGAGGCCGTGGCCGCCGTCGGGGCCGGCGTCGGCGGCCATGACTCTGCTCCCGCCGCGGTCGCGGCCGGCGGCACGGTCGGCGAGCTGACCACCGGTGAGCCCGTCGCCGATCCGTGGTTCCCCGGGTTGCCGCCCGGCGAGGTGGTCGAGGCCGAGCTGGTGCCAGATCCGATCGAGCGCGAGCCCATCGACCGCGGGCACATCGAACGGGGGCCCATCGAGCGTGAGGGCCAGGCCCGCGAGGAGTGGCGATGAGCCGCAGGCGGGTCGGCCTGGCGGATCGGGTGAAGGCGCTGACCGCCGCCGTGGAGGAGAGCTCGGGGCGGCTCGACGAGGAGCTGCTGGCGCGGTCGCGCGCGCTGCTCGCCCGGGTCGGTCAGCGACAGCGGATCTCCGGCGATGCCACCGTCGTGGCGCTGGCCGGGGCCACGGGCTCGGGCAAGTCCTCGCTGTTCAATGCGCTCGCCGGCGCCGAGTTGGCCGTGCCCGGGGTGCGCCGCCCGACCACCTCGGAGGCGATGGCGGTCACCTTCGGCGAGGACTCTGCCGAGGAGCTGTTGGACTGGCTGTCGGTACGCCAGCGGCACGCGCTCGGCCAGCGCGGCGGGGCCGGGCTCGATGATCTTGTGCTGTTGGACCTGCCCGATCACGACTCGACCGAGCGCGCCCACCGCGCCGAGGTCGACCGGCTCGTCGAACTGGTCGACGCGCTGGTCTGGGTGGTCGACCCGCAGAAGTACGCCGACGCCGCCCTGCACCGCGACTATCTGGTCCCGCTGGCCCGGCAAGCCGAGCAGATGATCATCGTCCTGAATCAGGTCGACCGGCTGGAGGATCGCGAACGGAAGGCGATGGTCGATGATCTACGCCGGCTGCTGGCCCGGGAGGGCCTGCCCGGGGTCGAGGTGTTCGCGGTCAGCGCGACCACCGGCGAGGGCGTGGATCGGCTCCGCGAGCGGCTTGCCCGCCGGGTCGCGGAGAAGCGTCTGGTCGCCAGCCGGTTGAGCGCCGATGTCGCCGAGGCGGCCCGGGAGCTGCTGGAGCAGGGCGGCGCGGCGCCGGCGCCGAAGCTGGGCCGGGGCCCGGTGCGCGAGCTGGAGCGTCAGCTCGCGGCGGCCGCCGGCGTACCCGCCGTGACCGAGGCCGTGGCCGGCGCGTGGCGGCATCGCGGCGCGCTCGCGACCGGCTGGCCCGCGCTCGCCTGGCTGGGACGCTTCCGGCCCGATCCGCTGAAGCGGCTGCGGCTCGGGCTGGGCGTCGGCCGGCGGCGGTCGAAGGAGATCGCGCCCGCGGAGGTGTCGCGCAGTTCGTTGCCGGCGACCGCGGGGGTGGAGCGAGCGCGGGTCGACAGCGCGATCCGGGCGCTGGTCGGCGAGGCCACCGAGGGGCTCGCGCGGCCGTGGCGCGATTCCGTGCGCGCCGCCGCGCGCCGAAGCGAGGACCGGTTGGCCGACGACCTCGACCGCGCGGTGGCGACGACCGATCTCGGCGTCGATCGCGTCCCGGTCTGGTGGCGGATCCTGCGGGTACTGCAGTGGCTGCTGGTGGCGGCCGTGCTGGCCGGGCTGGGCTGGCTCGGGATCGGTTTCGTGCTGCTCTATCTGCAGTTGCCGCCGCTGCCGCCGGTGACCTGGTGGGGTTTCCCGGCCCCGACCGTGCTGGCCGTCGGCGGGGTGTTGGCCGGGCTCGTCCTGGCGGGCCTGTCCCGGATCGGCGTGGAGGTCGGTGCCCGGCGGCGCCGCGCCGCGGCCGGTCAGGCGCTGCGGCGCTCGGTCGGGGCGGTCGCGCGTACCGACATCGTCGACCCGGTCAATGCCGAACTCGAGCGGTACGCCATCGCGCGCGACGCCGCCGCGCAGGCCGCGTCCTGAGGGACGTCGCTCGTTCCCGCCGGAACGTATCCGTTGTCCACAGGCCGCCGACCGCACCGAGTTGTCCACAGATCGGCGCACGTCCGACAAAACGCGCGCCGCACCGCCCAACTGTCTCGATGAGCCCGGGTGTCCGGGCCGGTGGCGAGGAGGAGCGAGACATGGAGGCACGAGTGACCCTGACCGGCCGCGTCGGCGGGCCGATCGAGGTGAAGGACACGACCGGCGGGATTCGGGTCGCGTCGTTCCGGCTGGGGAGCACCCCGCGCAGCCGGCGCGATGGCGAGTGGTCCGACCTGCCGACCACCTGGCTGACCGTGAAGTGCTTCGGGCGGCTGGCGTGGAATGTCGGCGGTTCGCTCGGCAAGGGCGAGCCCGTGGTCGTCGAGGGCCGGCTGCGGACCGAGCAGTGGCAGACCAAGGAGGGCGAGGACCGCGAGCGCCTGGTCCTCAACGCCGATGTGGTCGGTCACGACCTGAACCACGGCACGGCCAACTTCCGGAAGGTGCGGGTCGAGCCGAGGCAGGCAGAGATCGCGAACGAGGAGGCGACCGCCGCGACCGATCCGGCGCTGCGCACGGAGGAGGGTGAGCGGATCGATCCGGACACCGGGGAGATCGCCGCCTGAGCCGGGCTTTGCCGAAACTCCATAAACACGTATTATCGATGTTATGGAGTTGGAGGACCGGGTGGCGGCGCTCGAGAAGGCCGTGGCCGAGCTGCGCGAGGCCGCCGAACGGGCCGCCTCCGCGTCCCCGGCCGACGGCACGTCCGTGCCCCCCGACGAGCGGGGGGCCGAGACGACCGAGCACTGGATGGTCGATGGACTGGACGCCCTCGGGTTGGCCGGCGGGGCGCTCGGGTTCGCGGGGAGCCTCCGGGTGGGCGATGGCGATCCGGTGCGTTGGCAGTGGGTACGCCCGGCCGAGCAGGTGTTGGGCGCCGACTGGCGGGTGGCCGCGGGCCGCCTGGACGCGCTCGGCAACCCGGTCCGCCTCCGGATCTTGCATGCCGTGCTGGCGGGAGCGCGCAGCACCGCCGAGCTCGGCGCGATCGACGGCCTCGGCACGAGCGGGCAGTTGCACCACCACCTGCGCACCCTGGTCGCGGCCGGCTGGCTGCAGTCGCTTTCCCGCGGCCACTACGAGGTGCCGGTCACCCGGATCGTGCCGTTGTTGATCGCCGTTCTCGCGGGGGTGGAGTGAAATGATGAGTCCGTCACGTCGCCGCAGATCAGGTCCCGCCAGGTCGGGTCCCGGCAGGCCAGATCCCGGCAGGCCAGGTCCCGGAAGGCCAGGTTTCGGCAGGCCGCGTCCCGGGCGCGCGCTCGCCGTTCTCATGGCCTGCCTGGTGGTCGGCGTGCTGGCCGCCGTGGCGATCATCCCTCGCCCGGTCCTCGGCCCCCGGGACTCGGGGGATCTCCGGCTCGCCGCCGATGCCCGCGCCGTCGCCGGCGACGGGCGGGGGCTGGGCAGCCTGGCGATCGCCCGGATCGCGAACGGTCGGGTGAGCACGGCCGCGGTCGGCGACGGCTTCCTGCCCGGGCCCGACACGAGCTTCGAGCTCGGGTCGGTCACCAAGACCTTCACCGGCAACCTGCTGGCCGATGCGGTCGAGCGCGGCGAGATCGAGCTCGACGCGCCGGTCGAACGCTGGATGCCCGAGCTGGTCGGCACGCCCGCCGGCTCCCTCACGCCCCTCGAACTCGCCACCCACACCTCCGGGCTGCCGTCCCTGCCGCCGCAACTCGTCACGCGCCCTGATTTCTACGCCCCCGACGGTCTGCCGATGCTCGGCGGCAATCCCTACCGTGGCGTGGGCACCGCGACCATGATCAACTGGCTGCGCGATGTGCCGCTGTCGGGACGCGGCCAGCGGGCCTACTCCAATCTCGGCATGTCCCTGCTCGGGCACACCGTGGCCCGAGCCGCCGGCAGCGACTACCCGACGCTGCTTCGCCAGCGGCTGCTCGACCCGCTCGGGATGACCGCCACATCCCTCGCCCTCGACGAGCCGGCCGCCCCCGCGGCCCGCCCGCACACGGCGCCGGGCTGGGCCGTCGGGCCGTGGTGGGGCGAGGCGTTCGCGCCCGCCGGGACGTCCACGCGGACCACGCTCGCCGATCTCACCCGCTACGCCCGGGCGCTGCTCGACGGCACCGCGCCCGGCGCCGCCGCGATGGACCCGGTCGACGGGCCGATCGGTGAGGAGGCCGGGCTGGCCTGGCAGCTCGCTGAGGTCAACGGCGCAGCCGTGGTCTGGCACAACGGGGCGACCGCCGGCACCAGGACGATGCTCGCGCTCGACCGGCAGCGCGGGGTCGCCGCCATCGTGTTCTCCGACCACGGCGCGGCCCCCGACCAGGACGCCACCATCGACCTGATGGGGATCCGGCTGGTCACCGGCAGCACCGAACCGTCGAACGGGCCGCGGTTCACCATCGGCGGGCTGGTTCCGGTCGCGATCGGGCTGATCTTCCTCACGCCGCTGTTCCTCGGGCTGCTGCGCCGCCGCCCGCCAACCCGCCTCGCCGCGGTCGACGTCTCCGCTTGGGCGGCGGCCGGCCTCACGCTGGTCGCCCTCACCGGTCCCTGGCAGTTCGTGCCCGGCATCGCGTGGGGCGTGATCGCGGGCGTGACGCTCGCGGCAGTCGTCGCCACCGCGCGGCGCGCCGCGGCAGGCCGCTGGATCGACCGCGGTGCGTGGTTCGGCGTCCCGTCGCTGCTGATCGGGCTCGCCGCGCTCGGCTACCTGCTGCTGGCCTTCGGCTGAGGCGGGTACTGCGCCAGCAGCACCTCCGAGGCCTTCTCCGCGACCAGATAGACGGCCGAGGCGATGAACAACCCCGGAATCCGGGGGAAGACCGACGCGTCGACCACCCGCAGGCCCTGCACCCCGCGCACCCGGAAGTCGCCGTCCAGCACCGCCATCGGGTCGTCGGCGGCGCCGATCGGGGCGCTGCACGAGGCGTGATGACCCCACGCCTGGTCCCGGACGAAATCCTCCACGGCATCCCGGCCGGCCACCTCGGCGCCCGGCACCAGCTCCTCGGCAACCAGGTCGCCGAGCCGGTCCCGCAGCCGCCGGGCGAAGTCCACGCCCTCGGCGACCGCCGTCAGATCCGCCCGCCAATCCCCGTCGCCGGTGTCGAAATAGCGGAAGTCGATCATGGGGGTATCGAGCGGATCGGCCGAGCGCAGGCGTACCGTCCCGGCCCGGTTGTCGGTGTGTCCCTTCAGGATGACGAAGGTGACGGCGTCGTGCCGGGCCCGGAAGTCCACCGAATAGCCCGGGTAGTAGCCGCGGAACTGCACCGGCAGCGAGAAGACGATCAGGTCCGGATCCTTCCCGGCCACGCTCGAGCGCTTCAGGTACGCCGCGAGCGACCCGTTCGTCGTGAACGGCCCGTCCCGGTGATCGCGCCACTCCGCGAAGAGCCGGTCCGGCTCCTGCCCGGGGCCCGGTGCGTCGAGGTCCGACCCGTCGAACACCGGATAGTCGCGGGTGAGCCGCGACACCACGCTGACCTCGTAGCGGTCCTGCAGGTTCGCCCCCACGCCCGGCAGGTCGGCCACCACCGGGATGCCGTGCTTGGCCAGTTCGTCCAGCGGCCCGACGCCCGACAGCTTCAACAACTGCGGGGTGTTGAAGGCGCCGGCGCAGACGATCACCTCGTTGCGGGCCGCGACGGTGTGCCGGGTCGGCGTACCTTCCCGATCGTTCCCGGCGGCGGGATCGGCGCGATACAGGTGCGCCCCGCGCAGATACTCCACGCCGACCGCGCGGCCGTCGACGATGTCGATCCTGGTCGCGAGACTGTGCGAGCGGATGGTCAGCTTGTCCCCGGCCCGCTGCGCTGCCTCCAGCAGCCGCTCCCGGGCGCCATTGCGCGCGCCGTGCGACACCGCGACCGGGATGAATGCCATGCCCTCCCCGTGCGCCTCGACCACCCGCCAGTCGTTCGGGTCCAGCGGCCAGTCCATCCCCTCCGGCGGGGCCGACAGCTCCTCGCGCGCCGCCTCGTCCATCGTGTTGATCACGTCGATGAACATCGGTTCGCGGTTGCCGACCGCCGGGTTCGCCCGGGTCACGCCGAGCCAGCCCGCATAGCCGTGCCGGGCGGGGTCGGGCTCGTGCTCGGGCCGCGTGGCGAAATCGCGGGTCGGATCGCGCCAACGCTCGATCCGTTCGGTGTAGAGCTCACGCATCCGCTCCGGCGACCAGCTCCGATCCCCGGTGAGATCGGCGATGCGTTGCCAGTCGGCATTGTGCGGGTAGAGATTGATCATGGCCGAGACCGCGGTGCTGCCGCCGATCGTCGCGCCGCGCGGGTAGAGCACCCCGTCGCGCTCGGCGGTGAACTTGGGATCGCGCTCGGAGCGCTCCCGGTCGGGGTAGTGCCGCACGAAGTAGTCCCACCGCAGGTGCGGATCCTCGCTCGCCTGGGCGTGGAAGATCGGCAGGTCGTAGTAGGCGCAGTCGTGATCGTCACCGGCCTCCAGCACGAGCACGCTGTGCCCGGCCAGGGCCAGGTTGGCTGCCAGGGGACCGCCGCCGGCGCCCGAGCCGACGATCACGAAGTCGAACTCTTCCATCGCCCCACCCTAGGCGCCCTCGTGCGAAGCTGGGCAGCACACCGATCGACAGGGAGAGTGTCATGACCGAGCCGAACGAGCAGATTCCCGGGATCGATCCGAGCGTGCCGCCGTCGGGCACCGGCTGTGCCGAGTGCCTGGCCGGTGAGGGGGCCGGCTGGTGGGTGCACCTGCGCCGTTGCGCCCAGTGCGGCCACATCGGCTGCTGCGACACCTCGCCGAGCCAGCACGCGACCGCCCACAACGCCGCGACGGGGCATCCGTTCCTCACCAGTTTCGAGCCGGGCGAGGACTGGTACTACAACTTCGACGACCAGCAGATGTACGCCGGGCCGGAGCTCGCGCCGCCGACCTCCCACCCGGCCGACCAGCCGGTGCCCGGCCCCGAGGGCAAGGTGCCGGCGAACTGGCGCGAGCTGATCCACTGATCGGCGGGTCGGGGAGCCGGCTGGCATACTGGCACGGTCCCGGCCGGCCGCGCGCCGGCGTACCCGCGAAGCAACGAGGTTGAACTCAGCGACATGCCCGAATTCGTCTACTCCATGTCCCGTGTCCGCAAGGCCGTCGGCGACAAGGTGATCCTCGACAACGTCACGATGTCGTTCTTCCCCGGCGCCAAGATCGGCGTCGTCGGCCCGAACGGCGCCGGCAAGTCCACCCTGCTGAAGGTGATGGCCGGCCTCGAACAGGTCAACAACGGCGACACCCATCTGGCCAAGGACGCCACCGTCGGCATCTTGTTGCAGGAGCCGCCGCTGACCGAGGGCAAGACGGTACGCGAGAACGTCGAGGAGGCCGTCGCCGACATCAAGGCGCTGCAGGCGCGGCTGGAGGAGCTCGGCATCGCGATGGGCGAGCCCGATGCCGACTTCGACGCCCTGATGGCCGAGATGGGCGAGGTGCAGACGGAGCTCGACTCCCGCAACGCCTGGGACATCGACAACCAGCTCGAGCAGGCGATGGACGCGCTGCAGCTCCCGCCGAGCGACGAGATCGTCGATCACCTCTCCGGCGGCGAGCGGCGCCGCGTCGCGCTGTGCAAGCTGCTGCTGCAACAGCCCGACCTGCTGCTGCTCGACGAGCCCACCAACCACCTCGACGCCGAGTCGGTGAACTGGTTGGAGGGCCACCTGAAGGCCTATCCGGGCGCCGTGCTCGCCGTGACCCACGATCGCTACTTCCTCGACAATGTCGCGGAGTGGATCTGCGAGGTCGACCGCGGCCGGCTGCACCCCTACGAGGGCAACTACTCCACCTACCTCGACACCAAGCGCGAGCGGCTGCAGATCGAGGGCAAGAAGGACGCCAAGCGCGCCAAGATCCTCGCTCGCGAGCTCGACTGGGCCCGGTCCAACCCGAAGGCCCGCCAGGCCAAGAACCGCGCCCGGCTGGCCCGGTACGAGGAGATGGCCGCCGAGGCCGAGCGCAACAAGAAGCTGGACTTCGAGGAGATCAACATCCCCGCGGGTCCGCGGCTGGGCTCCACGGTGCTGGAGGTGGCCGACCTGAAGAAGGGCTTCGGCGACCGGACGCTCATCGACGGGCTGTCGTTCTCGCTGCCGCGCAACGGCATCGTCGGCATCATCGGCCCGAACGGCGTGGGCAAGTCGACGCTGTTCCGGATGATCGTCGGCGAGGAGACCCCGGACTCGGGCTCGCTGGAGCTGGGGGAGACGGTCAAGATCAGCTACACCGACCAGAGCCGCTCCGGGCTGGACCCGAAGAAGAACGTCTGGGAGGTCGTCTCCGACGGGCTGGATTACATCAAGGTCGCGAACTTCGAGATGCCCTCGCGCGCCTATGTCGCGTCCTTCGGTTTCAAGGGCCCCGACCAGCAAAAGCCCTCCGGCGTCCTGTCCGGCGGCGAGCGGAACCGGCTGAACCTCGCGCTCACCCTGAAGCAGGGCGGCAACCTGCTGCTGCTCGACGAGCCGACCAACGACCTCGACGTGGAGACCCTGCAGTCGCTGGAGGACGCGCTGTTGGAGTTTCCCGGCTGTGCCGTGGTGATCTCCCACGACCGCTGGTTCCTCGACCGCGTCGCGACCCACATCCTGGCCTGGGAGGGCACGGACGAGAACCCGTCGAACTGGTTCTGGTACGAGGGCAACTTCGCCGACTACGAGTCGAACAAGATCGAGCGGCTCGGCGCCGAGGCCGCCCGGCCGCACCGGGCGACGCACCGCCGGCTCACCCGCGACTGAGCCGCGGCCCGCTCAGCGGGCGAGCAGGTCGGCCAACGTGACCGCTTGCCGCCCGGCGAGCTGGTCGGCCTGCAGCCGGCAGGAGAAGCCGTCGGCGAGGAAGATCGCGTCCGGGGCATCGGCCAGCGCCGGCAGCAGGTCGTGCTCGGCGACCTTGACCGAGACCTCGTAGTGGCCGCGCTCGACGCCGAAGTTGCCGGCCAGGCCGCAGCAGCCGCCGAGGGTGCGGACCTCTGCCCCCGTCCGCTTGATCAACGCCAGGTCCGGGCCGTAGCCGGTGACCGACGCGGCATGGCAGTGCGGCTGGGCGATGATCGTCTGCCCGCTGAGGTCCGGCGGCGTCCAGCCGTCGGTACGCTGCAGCAGCTCGGCCAGCGTGAGCACCCCGGCGGCGACGTCGGGCACCCGCGGATCGTCCGGCAACAGCTCCGGGGCATCGGAGCGCCACACCGCCAGGCAGGACGGCTCCAGTCCGATCACCGGGATGCCCTGGCTGACCAGGGGATGCAGCACGTCGAGCGAGCGCCGCAACTGCGCGCGGGCGCCGTCGAGCTGTCCGGTGCTGATCCAGGTCAGCCCGCAGCAGGCGGTACGCTCCAGCACCCGCGGGGCGTACCCGGCGCTCTCCAGCACCCGCAGCACCGGCTCCACCTCGACGCCGGCGAAGCTGTCGCTGAAGGAGTCGACCCAGATGATCACCTCGCGCCCCGACGCCGGTGCGAGATCCCTGGCCCGGCGGCGCGCCGAGCGACCCGCGAACCGGGGCAGTGGGCGTCGGCGGTCGACCCCCGCGCCCCACTTCAGCAGCGCGCTCGCCCCGGGCAGCCGGCCGACGGTGTTGATCAACGCCGCCAGACCCGGCACCGCGGTGATCATGCGCGCCCAGCGCGGCAGCCAGCCGAGGGCATAGTGCGACCGCGGCCGCAGCCGCCCGGCGTAGGCGCGGTCCAGCACCGTCGCCTTGTAGCTCGCCATGTCCGTTCCGGTGGGGCAGTCGCGCCGACAGCCCTTGCAGGACAGGCACAGGTCGAGGGCCTCGTGCACCTCGGGCGAGCGCCAGCCGTCGCCGATCACCGAGCCGTTGATCATCTCCTGCAGCACCCGCGCCCGACCGCGGGTGGAATCCTTCTCCGCGCCGGTCGCCTGGTAGGACGGACACATGACGCCGCCGCCCGGGGTCAGATCGGCGACGCACTTGCCGACGCCCGTGCAGCGATGCACCGCCGCCGCGAACTCCGGATCGGCGAGCTGCAGCGGCTTTCCGACGAACTGGGCCGCACGCACATCGGCATCCAGCGGCGCCGGCTCGACCAATACTCCGGGATTCATCAGATTGTCCGGATCGAAGATCGACTTCACCTCGCGCATCAGCCGCAGCGAAGCCTCGTCGTACATGATCGGCAACAGCTCCGAGCGCGCTCGTCCGTCGCCGTGCTCGCCCGACATCGAGCCGCCGTAGCGCGCCGCCAGCCGCGCCGCGTCGAACATGAATGCGCGGAACCGGTCCGTGCCGCCCGGGCTGGTCAGGGGAAAGTCGATCCGACAGTGCACGCAGCCGTCGCCGAAGTGGCCGTAGGGCAGGCCCTGCAGTTCGTGCTCGGTGAGCAGGGCGTCGAAATCGCGCAGGTACGCCCCGAGGTGCTCCGGGCGTACCGCCGCATCCTCCCAGCCGGGATAGGCCGGCGCGCCGAGCGAGACCTGCGCCAGCCCGGCGCCGTCCTCGCGGATCTTCCACAGCGCCCGTGCCTGCGCGGCATCGGTGACGATCCGCCCGTCGACCGCGTCTGCCGCCTCGAACAGCGCGCCGGCCCGCTCGCGCAGCCGGTCGGCGTCGTCGTCGACCAGCTCGACGAAGAGCCAGCCGTCGCCGTCGGGCAGCGGCGGAACGGCGGCATCGCCCAGATGGCGCCGCACCACATCGACGATCCGGCGGTCCAGACCCTCGGCGGCCGTCGGCCGGTGTGCCAGGATCGCCGGGATGTCGTCGGCGGCCTGCGGCATCGACGGGTATCCCAGCGCGACCATGATCGAATACGGGGCGTCGGCGACCAGATTGACCGTCGCCTCGGTCCACACCCCGAGGGTGCCCTCGGTCCCGGCGAGGAACCGTTCGACCGCGAATCCGTTCTCCGGCAACAGGTGCTCCAGGCTGTAGCCCGAGACCTGGCGGTCGAACTGACCGAAGTTGGTGCGGATGGTGGCCAGGCCGGCCCGGGTCAGCTCGCCCAGCCGGGTCAGCGCGGTCGCATCCGGCGTACCCGAATCGGCCGTGCCGGGGTGGCCGACCCGTAGTGTCTCGCCGGTGCCGGTGATCAACTCCAGCCCCAAGACATTGCTCGCGGTCTTGCCGTAGCCGAGCGCGCGCGGGCCGCAGGCGTTGTTGCCGATCATGCCGCCGATGGTGCAGCGGGTGTGCGTCGACGGGTCCGGGCCGAACCGCAGCCCGTAGGGCCGCGCCGCGGCCTGCAGCTCGGCCTGCACGACCCCCGGCTCGACGGTGGCGGTGCGTGCCTGCGGGTCGAGCGCGAGGATCCGGTTCAGCCCGGCGCGGAAATCGATCACCAGCCCGGGCCCGACGGCATTGCCCGCGCAGGAGGTGCCGGCCCCGCGCGATGTCACGGGTACGCCGTGCTCGCGCGCCGCCCCGAGCAGGGCCCGCAACTGTTCCCGCTCGCGGGGGCGGGCGACGGCTCCCGGGGTGACCCGGTAGAGGGAGGCGTCGGAGGAGTAGAGCGCGCGGGCGAGATCGGTGGTGTCGACGACATCGCGCAGTCCGGCGTGGCCGACCGCGCGGGCGAACCCGGCCCAGTCGGGCGCGGGCGCGGCCCGGGGAGCGTCGATCAGCGCGGGAGTGCTCACCGGGCGGATTCTCGCTGGTCGGGGTCACCGACCTCAAGTACGGCGCCGAAGGCGCGCCCCAGGGCCTCGAAGTCTGCCGGGTCGACCGCCTCGACGAAGATCTTGCGGACCGCCTCGACATGGCCCGGCGCCGCGCCGGCCAGCAACTCGAATCCCTTCGGCGTGAGGTGCGCCCAGACGCCGCGCCGGTCGTCCGGGCAGGTATCGCGCTCGACCAGGTTGGACTTCTCCATCCGGGCAACGGTGTGGGTGAGCCGCGAGCGCGACTGGTGCACCCGGTCGGCCAACTCGGACATCCGCAGCCGCCGATGGGGCGCCTCCTCCAGGCAGACCAGAATCTCGTACTCGCCGAGGTCGAGGCCGTGTCGGCGCAGGTCGGCGTCGAGATATTCTGCGATCCGGGCCACCCCGAGCAGATAGGTACGCCAGACGTGCTGCTGCTCCGTCGAGAGCCAGCGAGCCGAGACCCGATCGGTCTGCGTGGCGGCGCCGGTGGTCTGCGGCGGGTGGGCGGTGCGGGCGGACATGCGTACCATCCTATCCGGGAAATTGACGATTCAACTCAATACCCCTACCCTGAACGTAGTTGAAAATGCAACTATGTTGTCGACCACAGTCAACGCACCCAGCACGAGGAGCACCCCCATGACCCAGTCCACGACCGAGCAGCTCACCGGCTCCTGGCAGATCGACGCGAGCCACTCCGAGGTCGCCTTCACCGTCCGGCACCTGATGAGCAAGGTGCGCGGCACCTTCACCGCCTTCCAGGGAACGATCGAGACCCCGTCCGACGACCTGACGCAGGCCTCGGTGCAGGTCCGGATCGACATGTCCTCGGTGAACACCAACAACGAGCAGCGCGACGGGCACCTGCGCAGCACCGACATCTTCGACGTCGAGAAGAACCCG
This sequence comes from Naumannella huperziae, assembly GCF_054073625.1. Taxonomy (NCBI): domain Bacteria; kingdom Bacillati; phylum Actinomycetota; class Actinomycetes; order Propionibacteriales; family Propionibacteriaceae; genus Naumannella; species Naumannella huperziae. Next base: position 1,578,744 of record NZ_JBSXPH010000001.1, read on the forward strand.
GAGATGACCTTCGCCTCCACCGCGATCACCGACAACGGCGACGGTGACTACACGATCACCGGTGATCTGACGATCAACGGCACCACCCGGTCGGTCGACCTGGCCGCGGAGTACCTCGGGGTGGACGTCGACGCCTACGGCGTGACCCGGCTCGGTGCCGAGGCGAAGACCCAGATCAACCGCAAGGACTTCGGTGTCGACTTCAACGTGCCGCTGGACGGCGGCAAGGTGCTGCTGGGCGACAAGCTCGACATCACCCTGACCATCGAGGCGACCAAGAACTGACCGAGTGCCGGCGCTTCCGTCAGCGGTCCCGGCTTCGTCTGTGCGCGCAGGCTACGGCCCGGTAGGATCGCGCCACCACGACGAGGAGGACCAATGACGGATGCGCCGGCGCGGGCGGACGGCCCGGGGCGTGAGGCCCAACTTCGGGACCGGAGCAGCTCGGTCGGGCAGATGCTTCTCGACCAGGTCGAGCGGTCCGGCAATCGGGAGGCCTTCCGTCATCGCGACGCGGCCGAACGATGGACCTCGCTGAGCTGGAACCAGACCAAGGACCAGGTCTTCGAGCTCGCCGCCGGCCTGCTCGCGCTCGGCCTCGAGCCCGAGGCGCGGGTGTCGATCGCCGCGACCACCCGGATCGAGTGGATCCTCGCCGACCTGGCCGCGATGTGCGCCGGCGGCGCGGTGACCACGGTCTACCCGACGACCCAGCACGACGATGTCGCCTTCATCATGAACGATGCGGGCGTGAGCATCGCTGTCGTCGAGGACGCCGAACAGTTGGAAAAGGTACGCCGGGACGCGGAGCTCTACGACCGGCTGCGTGCCGTGATCATGATCGACGGCGACGATCCCGACGAGAAGGTGCACTCCTGGCAGGACCTGCGCGAGCTCGGGCGTACCCTCCTGCAGGAGAATCCGGGCGCCGTGGACGAAGCGATCGCGCGCACCGGACCCGACACGGTCGCCACCTTGATCTACACCTCCGGCACCACCGGCCGGCCCAAGGGCGTCGTGCTGAACCATGACGCCTGGGCCTATGAGGGCCGCGCGGTGCAACTGTTCGCGCTGCTGCACCCCTCCGATGTGCAGTTCCTCTGGCTGCCGCTGTCCCACGTGTTCGGCAAGGCGCTGCTCGCGCTGCAACTGCAGATCGGTTTCGTCACCGCGGTCGACGGCCGGATCGAGAAGATCGTCGACGGCCTCGGGGAGGTCCGCCCGACCTGGATGGCCGGCGCCCCGCGGATCTTCGAGAAGGTCCGGGCCCGCGTGATGATGGGCACCCAGGGCGGGGTGAAGGGGCTGATCGCGCGCTGGGCCTTCTCGGTCGGGCAGCGCACGATTCCCTATCGCCTGGCGGGGCGGCCGCTGCCGCGCGGGCTCGCCGCCCAGTACTGGCTCGCCGACCGGCTGGTCTTCTCGAAGCTGAAGGAGCGGATGGGCGGGCGGATGCGCTTCATGGTGTCCGGCTCGGCCAAGCTGTCCACGCAGGTGCAGAACTGGTTCTACGCCGCAGGCCTGCTCGTGATCGAGGGCTACGGTCTGACCGAGACCTCCGCGGTCACCTTCGTCGACGACCCGCGCGCGCCTCGCCTGGGCACGGTCGGTCGCCCGGTGCCCGGCACCGAGGTGCAGATCGCCGACGACGGGGAGGTGTTGCTACGTGGCCCGGGCGTCTCCGGCGGCTATCACAACCGCGCGGAGGCGAACGCGGAATCCTTCGTCGACGGCTGGTTCCACACCGGCGACATCGGCGAACTGGACGCCGACGGGTACCTGCGGATCACCGACCGCAAGAAGGATCTGATCAAGACCTCCGGCGGCAAGTACGTGGCGCCGCAGAAGGTCGAGGGGATCCTGGTCGCCAACTGCCCCTATGCCTCCCAGGTGGTCGTCTACGGCGAGGGGCGCAAGTACGTCACCGCCTTGATCGCCCTCGATCCCGAGGCGATCACCCAGTGGGCCGCGGACAACGACCTGGGCGGGCAGAGCCCGTCGGAGCTGGCCCGGCACCCGAAGGTGCGCGAGCTGATCTCCGGCTACGTCGACCGCGCGAACGAGCGGCTCGAACGCTGGGAGACCGTGAAGCGGTTCGTGATCCTCGACTCCGAGCTGTCGGTGGATTCCGGTGAGGTGACGCCGAGCATGAAGATCCGGCGCGGCGCCGTGGTGCGCAAGTACCAGCCGCAGTTGGACGATCTCTACGAGGACTGATCTTGACTCGCTTCGAAACCGGCGTCGAGTTGCGCTGGTCGGATCTCGACGCGCTCCGCCACGTCAACAACGGCGCCTATGTCGATTTCCTGCAGGAGGCGCGCGTCGGGCTGCTGCTGAGCGGGCCGGACGGCACCGGGCCGGTCCGCGAACTGCTCGGCGGCGGGGTGCTGGTCGCCGCCCACCAGGTCGCCTACCTGCGCCCGATGACCTCCACGCGTACCCCGTTGCGGGTGTCGATGTGGACCGAGAAGATCGGTGCCGCACGGTTCACCGTCGGCTACGAGCTGTTCGACCGCGACCGGTCCGGGGTGGAAACACTGGTCTGTTCCGCGCGGTCGGTGCTCTGCCCGTTCGACCTGTCGGCCCAGCGGGTGCGCCGGCTCGGTCCCGATGAGCGGGCCTTCTTCGAGTCGGTACGCGACGACGCCGCCGAGCCGATGCGCCCGCTCGCGCCGGCCACCCGCAGCGGGCTGGCGGTCCGCGGCGATCTGCGCGTGCGCTGGGGCGACCTCGACTCCTACGGCCACGTGAACAACGTCCGCTACTTCGACTACTTCCAGGAGGGCCGGCTGTGGCTCCTGGACCGCGCGCGGGACTCGGCTTCGGCCGGGCCGTACTGGGTGGTCGCCCGGCAGGACGTGCGCTACCTGGAGCAGCTCAACCACCGGCTCGAGCCCTACCGCCTGTCGACGGAGGTCACCCACCTCGGGCGTACCTCGATGCGGCTGGACGCGACGATCACCGACCCGCGCACCGACACCGTGCACGCGACCTGCTCGACCGTCTGCGTCGCGACCGATCGCGACGGCCGGAGCGTATCGATCGGCGACGACTTCCGCGCCCGCGTCTAGCTGTTGCCGGTCCGGGGCCGGCGACTCAGACCGCCAGCCAGACCGCCTCGTCGGTGCCGACGACGCCGCTGCCGGCATCGCCGGAGTGCACCAGCACGCGGGCGCCGTCCGGGAGGGGGTACGCCTGCGCGCCGAAGTTCACCACGCACCGAAAGCCGGGCTCGCGGGTGAACGACAACACATCGTCCGGCACCCCCTCGTCCCAGGTCAGGGTGCCGTCGCCGAGCGCTGGATTGCGCCGCCGCTCGGCCAGGGCCGCCCGATACAGGTTCAGCTCGCTCGCCGGATCGGTGTCCTCGGTCTCGACGGAGAACCGCTGCCAGTCCGCCGGTTGCGGCAGCCACGGCTGGGCGTCGCCCGGCCCGAAGCCGAAGGGCGGCTCGGCGCCCGACCACGGCAGCGGCACCCGGCACCCGTCCCGGCCGCGCTGGGTGTGCCCCGAGCGCTCCCACACCGGGTCCTGCAGCGCCTCCGTCGGCAGGTCCTCCACCTCGGGCAGGCCCAGCTCGTCGCCCTGGTAGATGTAGGCGCCGCCCGGCAGGGCGAGCTCCAGCAGCGCGGCCGCACGCGAGCGGCGACGACCGAGTTCGAGGTCGGTGGCGTCGTCATTGGTGATCATGTTGGGCCGCGCCGTCTCGCCGAGCATCGAGCCGTCGGCGGCGAAGGCCGCCCCGGTGCGGGTCTTGCCGTAGCGGGTCGCGACCCGCTGGTTGTCGTGATTGGCCAGCACCCACGTGCACGGCGCCCCGACCGCGGTGTGCGCGGCGATCGTCGTGTTGATCACATTGCGCTGGGTCTCGGCGCTCCACTCGGCGAGCAGCGCGTCGAAGTTGAAGGTGGTGTGCAGCCGCTCCGGCACCACATAGCGGACCAGCCGCTCGGCCGGGGTGAGATAGGCCTCGGAGACGAAGATCCGGCCGCCCAGCTCGGTGTCGGCATAGGAGTCGGCGATCGCCCGCCAGCGCTTGTGGATGCGTTCCACGCCGGGGTGGTCCCAGATCGGCGAGCCGACGAACTTCTCGTGCGTGGGCTGCTGGGTCACCGAGTCGACCGGGACATCGGGCAGTTGCTCGAGGTCCTTGGCCATCGAGTCGGCGACATCGATCCGGAAGCCGTCGATGCCGCGGTCGAACCAGAAGCGCAGGATCGAGTCGAACTCGTCGGCGACCGCATCGTTGTCCCAGTTCCAGTCGGGCTGGGAGATGTCGAACAGGTGCAGGTACCACTGCCCGGGCGTACCGTCCGGATTGGTCGTGCGCTCCCAGGCTGGACCACCGAAGACGGCAGGCCAGTTGTTCGGCGGCTCATCGCCGTTCGGGCCGCGGCCGTCGCGGAAGATGTAGAGGTCGCGCTCGGGAGCGGCCGGGTCGGCGAGCGCCGCGCGGAAGGCCGGATGGTCCCACGAAGAGTGGTTCGGGACCAGGTCGATGATCACCCGGATGCCTGCCTCGTGGGCCTTCGCGATCAGTTCATCGGCATCGGCGAGGCTGCCGAAATCGGGGTTGATGTCGCGGTAGTCGGCGACGTCGTAGCCGCCGTCGAGCAGCGGCGACGGGTACCACGGGCTGATCCAGATCGCGTCCACGCCGAGCTCGGCCAGGTAGGGGAGCCGGTCGATGATGCCGCGCACGTCGCCGGTGCCGTCGCCGTCGGCGTCGGCGAAGGAGCGGGGATAGATCTGGTAGACGACCGCCGAGCGCCACCAGTCGGGGCTGGTGTCGAGGCGGTGCGCGCCCGGGCCGGCCGGGGCCGTCGCGGGGGAGTCGGTGCGGGTGGTCTGCGAGTCGTTCGAGGACACGCCGCGACTCTGCCACCGAAACGGTTCGACCGACAAGCCTCGGCGGCCGATCGCGTGAGAAAACGTTCCCGCGGGAACGTCTCAGATCAGGCTGGTACGCCCGTCGGGCGCGGCGGGTGAGGGCGTGTTGACCATCGCGTGCGCCGCGCGCCACAGGTAGTCCCACAGCTCCTGGGCATCGCCGTCGGGCAGGCCGAGGCTGAGCACCGCGGCGCGCATGTGGGTGAGCCACCGATCGCGCATCTCGGGGGTGACGGCGAAGGGAGCGTGGCGCATCCGCAGCCGCGGGTGGCCCTGGAGCTGGGAGTAGGTGGTCGGGCCGCCCCAGTACTGCTCCAGGAACAGGCGCAGGCGATCCTCGGCCGGGCCGAGATCCTCCTCGGGATAGAGGGCGCGGAGCTCGGGGTCGCCGGCCACGCCCCGGTAGAACTCGGCCGTCAGCTTGTCGAAGGTGGGGTGGCCGCCGACCCGTTCGAAGAAGGTCGGGCCGTCCGGTCCGGGCTGGCCGGGGGGCTGGGCGATGGGATTCGTCATGGCGCGACCAGCCTACGCGGGGTCGATGGGGAACGGACGCGCGGTGATCACCCGGTCGCCGCGACGCATTCGGCCTCGGCGCGGCTGACACCGCGCTCGTCCTCGGGCAGCACCGCGTGTTCGCCGCTGGCGAGCCGCTGCAGGGTCACGGTGCCGGCGGTCGGATAGATCTTCGGGGTCAGGCAGTCGGCGACCCGCTGCGCTCCGGCCTCGCTGAGGCCCTGGTCGGTCATGATCGACGCGATGCCGCGGCGTACCTCCGATTCCGGTGGGCGTACGCCCGCGCAACCGCCGAGCACCAGTGCCGCGGCCGCCACGGCCGCCACCAACGGCCCACGCACCGCGCGTCGTCGCAGCATCAGCCGTTGCCCTTCTTGTCCTTGTTCTTGTCGCCCTTGTTCCTGGCGTTCTTGTCGAGCTTGTGCACACACGACTCGACCGCGGAGCGCAGTTGCGGCATCGCCTCGTGCGGCAGCTCACCGTCGGCGAGGCGGCGCAACTGGGACGCGTCCAGGGTCTGGTAGAGCTCGTCCACGACGCAACCGTAGTAGCGCTCGGCCTTCTCGCTCGACGAATATGCCTGCGAGTTGACCAGCTTGCGTACGCCGTCGAGCACCTCCGCCTTGCTCGGCTTCGCACCGGTTTCACCCTCGTCCTTCGGCGACGCGGGCGCCGCGGGAGTGCCGGAGCTCGCCGGGTTGGTGGGGCTCGCCGGGTTGGCCGGGCTCGCCGGGCTGGTCGGGATGGGGCTGGTCGGGATCGTGGGGCTGGTCGGGCCGGGCGGCGCCGGGGGTGGGGAGTCCGGCGGGGCGTCCGCGCGGGTCTGGGCGGCGCAGCCGGCGAGCACGATCAGCACCGCGACGACAACCAGCACGCCGGGCAGGCGGCGGGCGATCGTCGACGAGGGCATGCCGGACAGGTTAACGAGGCCGGGCAAGACGCCGGTGGTACGCGGGGGCGACAATGGGGCGATGGGGGAGCCACCAGGGGAGCCGCCACAGCAAGCGCCCGATCCGGTCGCCGAGGCGTTCCGCCGGCTGCCGCGGGCCGGCTTCCTGCCCAGCGACCAGCGGGCCAGCGCCGCGGTCGACGCGGCCCTGCCGATCGCGGCCGGCCAGTCCAACAGTCAGCCCCGCACGGTCGCCGCGATGCTGCGGCTGCTCGCCCCGGTGCCCGGGGACCGGGTGCTCGATGTCGGTTCCGGCTCGGGCTGGACGACGGCGCTGCTGGCCGTGTTGGTCGGCCCCGCGGGCTCGGTCCTCGGCGTCGAGCGACACCCCGAGCTGGTTGCCTTCGGCCGGGCGAATCTCGCGTCGGCGCGCCTGCCCTGGGCCCGGATCGAACCCGCCACGCCGGGGGTGCTCGGCGACCCGTCGGGCGCGCCGTACCGGCGGATCCTGGTCTCGGCCAGCGCGCGCCGACTGCCCGCCGCGCTGGTGGCCCAGCTCGATGATGGCGGCGTGCTGATCTGTCCCGTCGGCTCCACCATGACGCGGGTCCGCCGCGACGGCGACCGGGTACGCGTCAGCGAGCACGGGGCGTACCGCTTCGTGCCCCTCGTCGAGGACTGATCCGTCGAGGTCTCAGTCGCGCGGGTCGGGCTCGTCGAGCAGGCGTACCCGCTGGACCGGTTGCGGTTCGACCACCGGCCGGCCGGTCCCGCCCTGGGAGAAGTTCCCGACGCGGGAGACCTCGCCGTTGCGGACGTACCACAGATTGCCGTTGTCATCGCGCAGCGTGGTGTTCCGCAGACCGACCTGGACGACCGTGCCGGAGGCCTCCTCCAGATCGACGTAGTCGCCCACGCCGAGCTGGTCCTCGACCAGGATGGTGATCCCGGCGACGATGTCCTTGATCACGTTCTGCATGCCGAAGGCGATGGTCGCGGCGACGATCGTGGTGCCGGTGAGCAGGCCGGTGATGTTGAAGCCGAGTTCGGCGAGGATCATCGCGGCGAGGATCACGAAGATCACGGCGCTGATGATGGAACGCATCATCGAGCCGAGCGCCCGCATCCGCTGCTCGCGGCGCTCGTCGCTCATCGCCGATGGGAAGCGGGGCCTGGCATCGGCGGCGCGCCGGAATGCGGTGGTCACCGCTCGGACGATGATCGCGCGGATGATCACGGCAAGCACGACCAGGAACGCGATCCGGAACGGCAGGGAGGTCAGGACCGCGAGCACGGCTTCGGGGATCCAGTTCTGCACGCTTCCTCCTCAGTCGTGGCGGTAGGTGACGCGCCCGGCCCACACGGTCATTCGGACCGGATCGGGCAGGTCGCGGCCGTGCCACGGGTTGTTCCGCGACAGCGACAGCGACGCGGCGGCATCGACGGATGCTCGGGCCTGCGGGTCGATCAGGGTGAGATTGGCCGGCTCGCCGATGGCGATCGGCCGGCCCTGCCCGGGCAGCCCGGCGATCCGGGCGGGCGCGTGGGACATCGCCTCGATGACGCGGGACCAGTCGGACCGATCGGTATTGATCATGGTCTCGATCAGTACGCCGAGCGCGGTCTCCAGGCCGAGCATGCCGAAGGCCGCATCGGCGAACGCGTGTTCCTTGTCCTGGCGCGCGTGCGGCGCGTGATCGGTGCCCACGGCGTCGATCGTGCCGTCGGCCAGCGCCTCGCGCAGCGCGTTGACATCCTCCGCCGGGCGCAGCGGCGGGTTCACCTTGTAGGTCGGGTCGTAGCCGACGACCTCGTCGGTGGTCAGCATCAGGTGATGCGGCGTCACCTCGGCGGTGATCGCGATCCCGCGTTGCTTGGCCCAGCGCAACACTTCGACGGTCTCGGCGGTGCTGACGTGGCAGACGTGGACGCGGGAGCGGGTGAGCGCGGCGAGTTGCGCGTCACGGGCCACGATGGTCGACTCCGCGGCCGCCGGCCAACCCGGCAGGCCCAGTCGGCCGGAGACCTCGCCCTCGTGGCAGCAGGCCTGCCCGCCCGCCAGCCGCGGGTCCTGCGCGTGCTGGGCGATCACGCCGCCGAAGGTCCGGACATATTCCAACGCCCGGCGCATCAGGGTCGGATCGTGCACGCACCGGCCGTCGTCGGAGAACATCCGGACCCGCGCCCGGCTGCGCGCCATCAGGCCGAGCTCGGCCAGCTCCTCACCGGCCAGCCCCTTCGACACGGCACCGACAGGCTGCACCTGCGCGGAGCCCTCGCGCGCCCCGACATCGAGGACGTACTCGGCGGCTTCTGCGGTATCGGTCACCGGTGTCGTGTTGGCCATCGCCAGGACTGCGGTGTAGCCGCCACGCGCCGCCGCGGCCGTGCCGGTGGCGATCGTCTCGGTGTCCTCGCGACCGGGCTCGCGCAGGTGGGTGTGCGGGTCCACCAGGCCGGGCAGCGCGAGCAGGCCGTCAGCATCGACGCGCTCGGCATCGGCGGGCGCGTCGGCCGGATCGGCGTACCGGCCGTCCATGATCAACAGGTCACCGGAGCCGGCGTCGGCGCGGCGGGCGCCGGTGATCAACAGTGGGCGGGCCGGCAGCGGGGCAGGTCCGGGGGGCTGGCTCACGTCGTCTCCTCCTCGCCACCCAGCAGGTGATACAGCACACTCATCCGGACCGCAACCCCCGCCGCGACCTGGTCCAGGATCAGCGACGACGCGGCGTCTGCGGCATCTGCGCTGATCTCCAGGCCGCGGTTCATCGGGCCGGGATGGCAGATGGCGGCGCCGGGCTTCATCGCGGCCAACCGCTCGCGGGTCAGGCCGTAGCCGACCGTGTACTCCCGCGGTGTGGGGAAGTAGCCGCCCGACATTCGCTCGCGCTGCACCCGGAGCATCATCGCGATGTCGACCGAGTCGATCACGGCATCGAGATCGTTGCTGATCTCGACCCCCCAGGAGTCGACGCCCGACGGCAGCAGCGTCGGCGGCGCCACCATGATCACCTGCGCACCCAGCGTGCGCAGCAGCGCGACATTCGACCGAGCGACCCGGGAATGGGTGATGTCGCCGACGATCGCGATCCGGGCCCCGGCAAGATCGCCGTGATTCCCGCGGCGCAGGTGATTGCGGATGGCGTAGGCATCCAGCAGCGCCTGGGTCGGATGTTCGTGCGTACCGTCTCCGGCATTGATCACCGGGATTCCGGTCCACGCCGCGGCCTGGGCCGGTGCGCCGGAGGCCGGGTGCCTGATCACCATCGCGTCCACCCCCATCGCCGCGATGGTCAGCACGGTGTCGCGCAGCGACTCGCCCTTGGAGACGCTGGACCCCTTCGCGGACACGTTGATCACGTCGGCCGACAGCCACTTGCCGGCCAGCTCGAAGGAGGACCGCGTGCGGGTGGAGTCCTCGAAGAACAGATTGACGACGGTACGCCCGCGCAGCGCGGGCAGCTTCTTGATCGGCCGCGACTGGACCTCGGCCATCTCCTCGGCGAGATCGAGCACGGAGTCGATCTCGGCGACGCTCAGGTCGGCCGCGGACAGCAGATTCTTCATGCGCCCGTCCCGTCGCCGGGCCGCTCGATCGCGACCTCGGTGCTGCCGTCGGTCTCGGCGAACCGGACGTGGACCCGCTCGCCGGTGGCGGTCGGGAGGTTCTTCCCGACATGGTCGGCGCGGATCGGCAACTGCCGGTGACCGCGGTCGACGAGCACTGCCAGGCGCACCGCACGCGGCCGGCCGATGTCCTTCAGCGCGTCCAGCGCCGCGGCGACGGTGCGGCCGGAGAACAGCACGTCGTCGACCAGCAGCACGGTCGCGTCGTCGATGTCGCCCGGCAGCCGGGTCCGCCCGACGGTGCGGGTCGGTTGGTTGCGCAGGTCGTCGCGGTACATGGTGATGTCGAGCTGGCCGATTCGCGGGGCGCGCGACTCGACCTGGCCGATGGCCGCGCCGATCCGTTCCGCGAGCGGTACGCCGCGGGTCGGGATGCCAAGCAGGACGAGCTGCTCCGCGCCGTGGTTGGCCTCGAGGATCTCGTGCGCCATGCGGGTCACCGTGCGAGCGATCTCCTCGGCATCGAGAACGGTGCGGGCGGAGCTGGCTGGCTCGGTGCTCGGCGGTGGCACGCTCAACGGCGTTCTCCTCGGGTCCGTTCCGACTGGCTGCCCGGGGCGCGGGCTGCACTAGCCTAGGGCCCGTGAGCGGATTCTTCAGCCCCATGCAGGTCGTTCCGATGGAGACGCTGCCCGGTTGGCCGCCGGCGCAGGACCCGTCGGCCCTGACCTTCCTGCTGGCCTTCGTCGGTATTCCGGCCCTGCTGCTCTCGGTGCTGGCGCTGCTGATCTGGGCGCCGGCGCTCGGCCGTGCCGCGCGCGGGCAGACCCGCGGGGGCAGGGAACCGCTGTGGTTGGGCTCGACGTCGTCGCCGAAGGCGCTGGCGAGCGATCCGCGGGTCGGTGCCGCGGGCGGGGCGAGCCAGGCCCCGACGCGGGAATCGCTGGAGGTGAATGCCGAGGGCGGGGTCTCGTTCACTCCGGCCGAGATCGACGATCTCAAGCAGGCGCTGCATGATGCCGACGCCCAGTCCGGGCTGGACTTCTCGCTGTTCGTCGGTGCGCCCGCCGACCAGCCGCGGCAGTTCGCCGAAGGTCTGCTGAGCGCCCAGCCGGACCCGGCCACGGCCGTGGTCGTGGTCGTGGACCCGGAGTCGCGCGGCATCGAGATCGCCACCGGGGAGCAGGCGACCCGCCAGCTCGACGACGCCGACTGCGCGCTCGCCGCCGCCGGCATCCAGCGCGCGGCCACCGACGGCGCGTTGACCGGCGGCATCGTGGACGCGCTGAATCTGCTCGGCAACGCAGCGCGCGAGATCCCCTCGCTGCACGGCTCCACGGAGTTCCACCCGGAGCACTGAGCGCGTCGGTCGCGCCCGGCGCCTCCGCCGGGGCGTCGGGTTCAGGCCGCCAGCGGCCGGTCATCGGGTGCGCGGCGCATCCCGAATCTGGCAGCCTCGAGACGTGACGCCCGCATCATCGACCTCCGTCCGACGGCCGGCCGTCCCGCGCCCGGAGTACCCGCGCCCGCAATTTCGCCGTGAGCGCTGGCTCAGCCTGAACGGGACCTGGCGCTTCCAGCGCGACCCGTCGGATTCCGGCCTGGAGCGCGGCCTGCTCGGTGCGGACTTCGCCGAGACCATCGTCGTCCCGTTCGCGCCGGAGTCGGAGCTGTCCGGGATCGGCGACCCCGACTTCTGCGAAGCGGTCTGGTATGCCCGCGAGATCGCCGTTCCGGACGAATGGCCGGCGGACGGGCGCGTGCTGCTGCACTGCCAGGCGATCGATCATGACGCGACCGTGTGGCTCGACGGGCGCGAGGTCGGGCGGCACCGCGGCGGTCACACCTCCTTCACCCTTGACCTCACCGACGCGCTCGCCGGCCGGCGTACCGGCACCCTGACGATCCGCGCCCGCGACAGTCGCGACGCTCCGCAACCCCGGGGCAAGCAGTCCACCCACTACGCCAACTCCGGCTGCCACTACACCCGCACCACCGGGATCTGGCAGCCGGTCTGGTTGGAGTGGGTGCCGGCGAGCCATCTGGCGCGGCCGCGGATCACCCCGGACGTCGCGCGGGGCGAGTTCGAGCTGGACGTTCCGGTACGCCACGGTCGGCGCGGGATGACCGTGCGGGCGCTGCTGCTGGACGAACCGGCGGCGCCCGCCGCCGCGAGCCCGATCGACGCGGACGAGGCCCCGGCCGATGCGTCGATGACGCCGCGGCTGCGGCTGCGCGTACCGGCCGACCGGGTTCGTCTCTGGGAGCCCGGCGCGCCCAACCTCTACGGCGTGCGGTTCGAATTGCGCGGCCCGGACGGTGCGCTGGTCGACGCCCTCGATTCGTACGCCGGCCTGCGGTCCATCGCGATCGACGGGCAACGGGTGTTGATCAACGGCCGCCCGGTGTTCCAGCGGCTGGTGCTCGACCAGGGGTACTGGCCCGACGGCCTGATGACCGCCCCGAGCGAGGAGGCGCTGGTCGCCGACATCGAGCTCGGCCTGGCCGCGGGGTTCAACGGGGCCCGCGTGCACCAGAAGATCGCCGAGGAACGCTACCTCTACCACGCCGATCGGCTCGGTTACCTGGTCTGGGGCGAGTTCGCCGACTGGGGCGCGAGCGGCGCGGGACCGGCGGGGGACAACCAGCGCCCGACGCCGACCTGGATCGCGCAGTGGGTCGAGGCCGTCGAGCGCGACTACTCCCACCCGAGCATCGTCGGGTGGTGCCCACTGAACGAGACCCACCAGTTCATCCATGATCGATTCACCGTGCTGGACGACGTCACGACCGCGCTCTTCCTTGCCACCAAGGGGATCGACCGCACCCGCCCGGTGATCGACGCCTCCGGCTACAGCCACCGGGTCACCGCGACCGATGTCTGGGACAGCCACGACTACAGCCAGGATCCGGAGGTGTTCGCCGACCGGATGGCCGGGCTGGAACGTGGCGAACCGTTCGCCAACACGGGCGCGAACAGCGGTGAGGCCCGGCCGGGCGCCCCGGACTACTCGCTGCCGTACGCCGGTCAGCCCTACTTCTGCAGTGAGTTCGGGGGGATCTGGTGGGTCCCGCCGCACCTGCGTGGCGACGGCGACGACGGCTGGGGCTACGGGGATCGGGTCGCCGACGAGGAGGAGTGGTACGCCCGCGCTGCCGGCCTGACCCGCGTTCTTGATCAGAATCCGCTGATGTTCGGCTATTGCTGGACCCAGCTCACCGACGTCTTCGGCGAGCAGAACGGGATCTACCGCTTCGATCGCTCCGCCAAGCTGGATCCCGATCGCGTGCGCGCGATCTTCGATCACCCGGCCGCGTACGAGGACTCGTGATCGAGCACGGCGCTCTTCACCTGCAGCCCGTAGCGGAAGCCGCCCAGGCTGCCGTCGGTGCGCAGCACCCGGTGACAGGGCACGAACAGTGCGGCGGCATTGCGCGCGCAGGCGCTCGCCGCGGCGCGCGAGGCGGCCCGATTGCCCGACAGCTCGGCGAACTCGGTGTAGGTGACCGTGCCGCGTACGGTCCGCAGCACCTGCCAGGCCTGCTCCAGGAACGGCCCGGAGCGTTGCCGGACGGCGACCGAGTCGAGGGCGGTCAGCTCGCCGTCGCCCCACGCGCGCACGGCGTCGTCGACAGCCGCGGCATTGCGTGGGCGTACCGACCCGGGGCGCAGGCTCGGGTGCACCAGCGCGCGCAGCTCCTCCGGATCGGTGGTCCAGCCGCTGGCCAGGACGACGGGCGTACCGTCCTCGTCGCGCCACAGATAGCCGAATCCGCCGCCGACGGTGTCGAGGGTGCCGAAACCGGTCTCGGGTGCGGTGGTCGGGGGGTTGGTGTCGATCATGATGGTGCTCCGTTCCACAGGTGCAGGGATGCATAGGTACGCCAGGGGGCGAGTCGGTCGGTGTCGGTGACCCCGCGGCGGTCGAGTTCGCGGCGGATGATCAGGTCGGAGTCGAGCAGCACGTCGGGATCGCCGAGCGCGCGGATCATCAGATAGCCGGCGGTCCACGGGCCGATCCCGCGCAGCGCGGTGAGCGCGCGGTACGCCGCGGGCCGGTCGGCTGCCGGGCCGAGGTCGATCTCCCCGGCAGCCAGGGTGGCGGCGAGACCGACGAGGGCGCGCCCGCGGCTGCGGGGCATCGCGAAGGCGTCCGGGTTGGCCGCGGCGAGCGTCGCCATCGACGGGAACAGCCGGGTCACCGCGCCCCGGACCAGCTCGGGGGGCAGGTCCTCGCCGTGCTCGGCGACCAGCCGTTCGGCCGCGCGTACCCCGCCGAGCAGGGAGATCTGTTGGCCGAGCAGAGCGCGGACGGCGAGCTCGTCCGGATCGGGGCCGCCCGGAATGCGCAGCCCGGGGTGCGCGGCCACCAGCGGGGCGAACGCCGGGTGCGCGCCGAGGACGCCGTCGATGGCGACCGGATCGGCGTCCAGATCGCACATCCGCCGCAGCCGTGCCACCAGCGGACCAAGATCGCGCAGCTCGGCGAGCCCGACGATCGCCTCCAGCGGTGACGTCGCGCCCGGGGTGACGACCAGCTCGAACACGCCCGGACCGTGCGGCAACCGCACGCTGCGCGCGAAGCGGAGGGGGCCGTCGGCGAGTTGCGCGGACTCGGTACCGGCGACGGTCCGGGTGCCGAGGAAGCGCAGCAGCGCCGCGCCGTCGAACGGCTCGCGGACCGGCAGTCGCAGGCGCAGCGTCCCGGCGGAGCCGGCGGCCGGCGTCCGGCGCGCCGCGCGCAGCCGGGTGGGGGTGGCGCCGAAGACCTCGCCGATCGTGTCGTTGAACTGCCGGATCGAGCTGAAGCCGGCGGCGAAGGCGATGTCGGCCATCGTCAGGGTGGTGTTCTCGATCAGCAGCCGGGCCGCGTGTGCGCGCTGGGCGCGGGCGAGCGCGACGGGGGAGGCGCCGGTCTCGGCGACCAGCATCCGATGCAGTTGCCGCTCGCTGTAGCCGAGCCGGCGCGCCAGGCCGCTGACCCCCTCGCGGTCGACGACGCCGTCGGCGATCAGCCGCATCGCCCGGGCGGCAACGTCGCCGCGCAGATTCCATTCGGGCGATCCGGGCACGGCGTCGGGATGGCAGCGGCGGCAGGCCCGGAAGCCGGCCTGCTGCGCGGCACCCGCGGCGGCGAACCAGCGACAGTTCTCCCGGCGCGGCGTGAGGGCCGGGCAGGACGGGCGGCAGTAGATGCCGGTCGAGGTGACCCCGACATAGATCCACCCGTCGAAGCGCGGGTCGCGTCCGCTGACCGCGCGGTAGCAGGTGTCCGCATCGGGCAGCGCCCCGGTGGCGGCCGGCTGGTGTGCGGTGGCTGTCATGGGAACGAGTCTGGCACCGCAACGGCGGCGGCTCTGGCGGAAATCGGACATGGGTACGGGTGGTGTCTCGGCCCGGCGCGCTCTACCCGGCCGATCATCAGGCCCCGTGCCGGAAGGTACGCCGGTACGCGTCGGGGGCGACGCCGACGATGTCGCGGAAGTGGCGGCGCAGGTTCGCCGCGGAGCCGTGGCCGGTGCGCGCCGCGATCACCTCGACGGTGTCGCCGGTGGTCTCCAGCAGTTCCTGGGCCCGGCGTACCCGTGCCTGCGCCAGCCAGTCCAGCGTGCCGTGTCCGGTCGCGGCGCGGAAGCGGCGGCCGAGCTGGCGGGTGCTGAGCCCGGCCCGCGCGGCCAGATCGGCCACCCGCAGCGGCTGGTCGAGCCGCGCGATGGCCCAGTCGCAGAGCGCGGCGAGGTCGTCGGGCCGGTCCCGCCCGGGCCGGTGCGCGACGAACTGGGCCTGGCCGCCGTCGCGGTGCGGCGCCATCACCAGCCGCCGGGCGACGGCGTTGGCAACGGCGGCCCCGTGATCGCGTTGCAGGACGTACAGGCACAGGTCAAGACCAGCCGCGTTGCCGGCCGAGGTCAGCACGTCGCCGTCGTCGACGTGGATCCGGTCGGGCTCGATGACGGCCGTCGGCGCGAGCTCGGCCAACCGACGCGCGTAATGCCAGTGCGTCGTGGCGCGGCGGCCGTCCAGCAGGCCGGCGCGCGCCAGCACGAACGCCCCGGTGCAGATCGAGATCACCCGGGCGCCGCGGGCGTGGGCCGCCCGGAGGGCGTCGACCAGGGGATCGAGATCGCGGAATCGCGCGCCGCCCACGCCGGGAACGACGATCGTGTCGGCGATGTCGAGCGTCTCCGGCGGATCCGTCGGGTCTAGCCGTCCCCAGGGACCGAGCGGCACGGAGTCGCCGCCGCAGACCCGGAAGTCGTACCAGCTCGCCGCGCCCGGCGGCGGCGCGGCGCCGAACGTGTCGCAGGGTGCGGCGAGGGACAGCATGGTCGGTGCCTCGACGAGCGCGACCGCCACGACATGGGAGCGTGGGACGTCGGGCGCGACCGTCATCATGTCCGAAATTGTACGATCGTCGTCATTTCCGACACTGGTGGATGCGGACCGCGTCCGGGCACAGTGGCGATCGTGCAACGCTTCGATTCGTCTCCGACGACCGGAGACGTTCCCGCGGGAACGTCTCGGCGAGAGGACGTTCCCGCGGGAACGCCGCGCGCCGATCGGCCGGTCTCGCCGAATGCCTGGTGGCCGCCGGCGCTGGCGCTGATGGCGGTCGGCTGGGGCGCGAACCAGTTCACGCCGATGCTGTTGCTCTACCGCGCGGACTTCGGGGTCGCCACCACGCAGGTGCAGCTTGCGTTCGCGGCCTACGTCTTCGCCCTGGTCCCGGGCCTGCTCGCCGGTGGGCCAGTCTCGGACCGGATCGGTCGCCGCCCGGTCGTGCTGATCGGGGTCGCCTGCTCCCTGCTGTCCGGGCTGGTGCTCGCCGGGGCCGGGATCGCCGATCGTCCCGCGCTGGTCGGTGTGCTGATCGCGGGCCGGCTCCTGCAGGGCTTCGCCGCCGGGGCGGCCTTCAGTGCCGGCGCCGCCTGGGTCGCCGAGCTCAGCGCACTCGTCGGCGATGCCGCTGCCGCACCTCGCCGTTCCACGATCGCCATGACCGCAGGGTTCGCGCTGGGACCGCTGGTCGCGGGGCTGTGCGCGCAGTGGGCGCCGCTGCCTCAGGTCACCGCCTACCTCCCGCATCTGGTGCTGTGCTGCGCGGCCATCCTCGCGCTCGTCCGGATGCGCGTTCCGGCGCGTCTCGGCCCGGTCGCGCCCGGTGCCACCCGCCCCCGTCGGCGGGTGCTCAGCCCGCATCTGCGGCACCGGCGGTTCCTGCTGGTGATCGCGCCGCTCGCCCCGTGGGTGTTCGCCGCGCCGAGCGTGTCGTTCGGCTATCTGCCCGGCGTGATCATGGACCGGCTGGGCGACCTTGCCCTCGCCTGGACGGCGATGCTGACCGCGGTCGTCGGTGTCGCCGGCGTCGCCGTGCAATCAGTCGCCCGCCGGCTCGCGCCGCGGGCCCTGCTGGCGGTGGCTCTCGGGCTCGCGACGGTCGGGATGCTGCTCGGCGCGGGCGCGGGGGGGCTCGGTTCGCCGGGAGCGGTGCTGGTCGCCGGGGTGGTGCTCGGAGCGGCCTACGGTTGCTGTCAGGTCGCGGGGCTTGGTGAGGTGCAGCGGCTGGCCGAGCCGGCTCATCTCGCCTCGACCACCGCCGCGTTCCAGGCGCTGTCCTATCTCGGGTTGACCGCGCCGCTGTGGCTCGCGCTCGCCGAGGCCGTAGCGCCGCCGCCGGTGCTGCTGGTGGTGGTCGCCGGTCTGGCCGCGCTGACCATGCTGATCGTGCTCGCCGCCGCGCGGCAGCCGGCGTCGCCGGAGCGCGAGCCGGAGGCTGCGCCGTGACCGATGTCGCGCTGCCCGCGCCGGGCGACCCGCTTCCCGGGCTGCCCGGCCGGCTCGGCATCACCCTCGCGGAGTGCGGGCCGCGGCTGACTCGCGCGTCGCTGACCGTGACGCACGACCACGTCGCGCCCCCGATCGTCGCCGGGCAGGAGCCGTGGTCCCACGCCGGCGCGGCGTTCACTCTCGCCGACACCGCCTGCGGCTACGGCTGCCTGGCGGCAATCCGGGCCGCCAGTGAGCAGTCGACCGATGCCGATCCGGGTACGCCCGGGCCCGCCGGCTTCACCACCATGACCACCTCGGGCAACCATCTCGCCGCGGCGCAGGTCGGCGACGCGCTGGAAGCGTTCGCCCGGCCCGCGCATCTCGGCGCCACGACCCAGGTCTGGGAGGCGGAGGTACGCCGCGGCGACCGCGTGATCATGCTCTTCCGCTGTACCCAGTTGCTGCTCCGGCCCCGCTGACCCGCTCGTCCCCCTGACCCGTGATCAGCCGGTCCCGTGATCACTCGGGCCCGTGATCAGCCGGGCCCGTGATCACTCGGAGGCCGGGTGGACGGCGAAGTCCCACGGATCGGTGCGCAGCTCCGAGACCAGTGGCCGGGCGTCCGTCTCGGTCGCGATCACCCGGCCCAGCAGCGGCAGCCAGGTCCACTCCGCCGCCCAGTGCGCGACGTCCAGCAGCGCCGGCGCATCGGCGTACTCGCGGAACTCGCTCGCGGGATGGTGCCGCAGGTCGGAGGTGAGATAGGCATCGGCGCCCGCCCGCCGGGCGTCGTCTAGCAGGGAATCACCCGCCCCGCCGAGCACGGCGACGGTGGTGATCATTGCGTCGGGATCGCCGGACACGCGTACCCCCGAAACGGTCGCCGGCAGCGCATCCGCCACCCGCGCGGCGAAGTCGGCCAGTCGCACCGGCGGATCCAGCTCGCCGACCCGGCCCAGCCCGTCGGCCGAGGGCTCGGCGGCCAACTCGTGCACATGCCAGGCCGGCTCCTCGTAGGGATGCGCCGCGCGCATCGCCGCCACCACCGCGGCCCGCCGCGCCCGCGGCATGATCATCTCCACCCGCGACTCGGCGACCTCCTCGATCTCGCCGGCCCGGCCGAGATACGGATCGCTGCCCGGCCCCGGCCGGAAGCTGCCGGTGCCCTCGGCCGTGAAGAAACACCGGTCGTAGTCGCCGATCCGACCCGCACCGGCCGCCGCCATCGCGTCCACCACCGCGCCGCGATGATCCACCGGCACGAACACCACGATCTGGTCGCGGGCCGGCTGCCGGTCGCGCTCGGCCAGCGGCCGTACCGCGCGCAGGCCGAGCGCGTCGGCGAGCGCGGCGGAGACGCCGTCGGGCGCGATGTCGGCATTGGTGTGGGCACAGACCAGGGCGATGCCCGCGGTGATCAACTCGGTCAGGATCGCGCCCTTGGGAGTCGCCGGGTCGACGGTATGGATGCCGCGCAACAGCACCGGATGGTGCGCGATGATCATCTGCGCCCCCGCCTCGCGGGCCTGCGCCACCACCTCCCGGGTGACGTCGACGCAGAGCAATACCCGCGAGACCGGCGCCGCCCGATCACCGCAGACCAGCCCCACCCGGTCCCAGCCCTCCGCGGTCCCGGGCGGCCAGTGCCGGTGCACCAGATCGGTCAGCTCGCCGACCGTCGCCATGATCAGTCCCGTCCGGCGTCGCTCGCCGCGGCATTGAACTCCTGGCAACGCAGGGCGCGCCGGGTGTCGTCGAGCTGCTCGGTCAGGATCCGCGCCACCGAGTCGGTCAGTTCGCGTTCACCCATCCACTCCTGCGCCCGCGCCACGAAGTCGGCATCGGCCACGACCCTCGGGTAGAGCATCTCCAGCACGTTCTGCGACGCCTGCGATCCCCGCTGCGGCCAGTCGCCCCGCGCGGCGGAGATGTCGTCGGCGACGGCCAGATAGCGTTCCGCGTAGGGGGCCAGCACCTCGGCCTGCCCGGGCTGGTTGAACGACGCGCAGATCTGGCGAAGGGTCTCGTTCGGCACCGACGGATCCGCCGTCGCGGCCTGCCAGGCCTGTTCCTTGGCCTCCGCGGTGTTGCCGGCGGCCCGCGCGGCCGCCGCCCTTTCGGCGCCAGTGATCGTCTGGTCCCGTTCGGCCTCCGCGGCGATCTCGGCCTCACCGACAGCGCCGAGGCGCGAGAGCTGGTTGATCAACCACCAGCGCAGCTCCTGATCGATGGCGAGGCCCTCGGGCGCCTCGTCCCCGGCCAGCCAGCCACGCAGCAACTCCGCTCCGGCGTCGTTGTGCACCGCACCCGCGAGGGCGCGGGCGAAGGCGAGCTGATGATCGGAACCGGGCTCGGCATCCTTCAGCAACCGCGCCAGGCCGGCGACGAACCGGTCGGCCACGGTGCTCGCCCGACCGGCAGGCAGGAAGCGGTCCACGGCCAGGCCCGCCTGGCCGAGGCTGCGCTGCACCGCCGTCAGGTCGGATTCGGCCCCCATCCCGGCCAGCACCAGCTCGACATAGTCGGCGACCGGGAGTTCGGCGTCGCGGCACATGTCCCACGCCGCGCCCCGCAGCAGCGCCCGCGGCAGCTCCGCCGCCAGTCGGGGCAGGTGCGCGGTCGCGGTCGCCGAGGACCGCTCGTCGAGGCGCACCTTGGCATAGCTCAGGTCGTCGTCGTTGAGCAGGATCAGGTCCGGGCGGGCCAGCCCGATCAGCTCGTCGATCTCGGTGGACGCGCCGTCGATGTCGGTCTCCACCCGCTCGGTGCGGACAAGTTGATCATCGCGCAGCCGGTAGAGCCCGATCGCGATCCGGTGCGGGCGCAGCGTCGGCCAGTTCTCCGGCGCCTCCTGCAGCACCGCGAACCGGGTGAAATTCCCGGCATCGTCGACGTCGAAGTCCGCGCGCAGGGTGTTCACCCCGGCTCGTTCCAGCCAGGCGGCCGACCACGCGGCAAGATCACGGCCGGACTCGGCCGTCAGCGCTCGCAACAGATCGGCCAACTCGGTATTGCCCCAGGCATGCTCGGCGAAGTAGCTGCGCAGCCCGGCGAGGAACTTCTCCCGCCCGACGAAGGCGACCAGTTGCCGCAGTGCGGACGCGCCCTTGGCGTAGGTGATCCCGTCGAAGTTCAGCTCCACCGCGGCCAGATCGACCATGTCCGCGGCGATCGGGTGCGAGGTCGGAAGTTGATCAACGCGGTACGCCCAGGTCTTGCGCGAGGCCCCGAACATCGCCCAGGCGTGATCAGGATCGTCGTAGATCAGCGACTGGGCGAAATGCGATGCCCACTCGGCGAACGACTCGTTCAACCACAGATCGTCCCACCAGCGCATGGTGACCAGGTCGCCGAACCACATGTGGGCAAGCTCGTGCAGGATGGTGTTGTCGCGGCTCTCGTAGGCGGCGGTGGTGACCCGGGAGCGGAACAGGTACTCGTCGCGGAACGTCACGCAGCCCGCGTTCTCCATCGCCCCCATGTTGTACTCGGGCACGAATGCCTGGTCATAGCTGCCGAACGGGTACGGCTGACCGAAGTGCTCCTCGAAGACGTCGAAACCCTTGGTCGTGGTCTCCCAGATCCGGTCGGCGTCGAGATGATCAACCAGCGACCGCCGCGCGACCAGCGACATCGGCACGACGGTGCCCGCGGCCGTGGTGTGCTCGCGCGTCACCCGGTGGTAGTCGCCGGCGACCAGCGCCGTGATGTAGGTCGAGATCGGCTTCGTGGTCTCGAAGGTCCACTGGGCGAAGCCGTCGCCGATGTCGGTCGGGTCGCCGGCGACGGTGTTGCTGATCACGGTCCAGTCGCGTGGCGCCCGGATCACGAAGTCGAAGGTGGCCTTCAGGTCGGGCTGCTCGAAGTTGGCATACATCCGCCGGGCATCCGCGGTCTCGAACTGCGTGTAGAGATAGGTACGCCCGTCGGCCGGGTCGACGAACCGGTGCAGCCCCTCGCCGGAACGGCTGAACCGGTGGATGGCGGTGATCGCCAGGCGATGATCACCCTCGGTCAGCCGCAGCGGCAACCGCGTACCCTCGAAACCGGAGACGTCGATCGGGGTGCCGTCGAGCCGGGCGTCGAGGATCCGCTCGGCGATCACGTCGACATGGGTGTCGCCGGCCTTCGAGGAGAAGTTGATCACCGATGTCGCGCCGAAGGTGGCGTCCGGCTCGGGCAGCGCGGTGCCGTCGGGCAGCCGCCCGGTCAGGTCCACCGTCACGTGGTAGTTCCGGGTGGAGACCAGCGCGGAGCGCGCGGCTGCCTCCTCGCGCGTGATATTCGCGTACATCTGCGCGACCTCTCGTCCAGTTCGAGTTGCACCTTGTCGGAGGGTGCATGCCAACAATCAAAGTCCCCCGACACTACTCACGATCATGGCGCACCGAGTGCCCGGGGGCCGGGATTTGGCCGTGACTAGGCTGAGGGCATGTCCGAGACGACGACTGGCGAGCGCCAGCAGGTTGACCTGTGGTTCGATCCGATCTGCCCGTGGGCGTGGATGACCTCGCGCTGGCTGCTGGAGGTGGAGAAGGTCCGGCCGATCACGGTCCGGTTCCATGTGATGAGTCTGTCGGTGCTGAACGAGGGGCGCGACGATCTCCCCGAGCAGTACCGGGAACTGATGAAGAGCGGCTGGGGCCCGGTCCGGGTCTGCATCGCGATCGAGCAGCAGTACGGGCCGGAGAAGCTCGCGGAGTTCTACACCGCGATCGGCACCAGGATCCATCCCGGTCAGGAGGGCCGGGGGCCCGAGGTGATCGAGGCGGCGCTGGCCGATGTCGGGCTGCCGGCCGACCTGGTCCGCTACGCCGACAGCGACGAGCTGGACGAGGCGCTGCGGGCCTCGCACCACGAGGGCATGGACCCGGTGGGCGACGAGGTCGGCACGCCGGTGATCAGGATCAACGGCAAGTCGCTGTTCGGCCCGGTGATCAGCCCCGCCCCGAAGGGCGAGACCGCCGGCCGGCTGTTCGACGGGGTGGAGCTGGTCACCGCCTACGACGGCTTCTTCGAGCTGAAGCGCACGCGCACCGTCGATCCGATTTTCGACTGACCCGGGCTTCGACTGAAATCAGGGCGCGGCGGCACCGGTCGCCGCGCCCATCAGCGCGGTCCAGGCGCCGTCGTCGGTGAGTGAGCCGCCGACGCCGATGTCGGCGAGCACCCGCCCGGTCGCGGCGCGGGTCGCGTCGTCCCAGCGTCCGGTGATCGGCACGTCGAGGCCGTACAGATAGCTGCACACGGCCTGGACGCCCTGCAGTTGCGTCCGCGAGCGCGTGGAGAAACGCGCCAGCTCCGCACCGGAGGCCCCGTTGTCGACGTGGATGTGGTTGCGATGCGCGTCGTTGTAGAGATAGGTGACCACATAGGAGAAGTGCCGGTGCAGGCTGGCCGCCAGCGCCCAGTAGCGCCGCCGCTGCGTCGGCAGGTCCGCCGCCTCCCGCCACAGGTCGTTGCGGCAGGAGACGATCTCGGCATCGCCGCGGACCAGCCGGGCGAAGTCGAGCGCCCGCCCGGAATGGTGCCAGGAATCGCAACTGCCCGACCCGTCGATCCAGGCGCCATACGTCCGGATCCGGTCCGGCGCGCCGAGGCCGGCGCGGGCATCGAAGAACTCCAGCCACCCGTCGAGCTGGCGGGCGAAATCGGCGTCGATGTTGAACGGCTGGGCCCGGTCGTTCTCCTCGTAGGCCAGTTCGGCCTCGCCGATGCCCGCGCGCCGCTGCGTCGCCGACCGGGGTACGCAGTAGGCCCGATCGCCGTCGCGCTCCCCGCCGCCCCGCCGGTCCAGGCCGCAGCCGGCGAGCAGGCTCGCGGCGCCGATGCCCGCACCGGCGCCCAGCAGGCGGCGGCGGGCGATCACGGACTCCACCGTATGTGCCATGGGGTATGCGCAGTAGGGAATGCGCAATAGTTGGGCCATGCGCGTACACCTCGCCGCCGATCACGCCGGCTTCGAACTCAAGGCCGCCCTCGCTGATGCCCTCGCCGCCGACGGACACGAGGTCGTCGATCATGGCGCGGCCGCCTACGACGCCGACGACGACTACCCGGCCTACTGCATCGCCGCGGCCGAGGCGGTGCGCGACGACCCGGGCTCGCTCGGGATCGTCATCGGCGGCTCGGGCAACGGCGAACAGATCGCCGCGAACAAGGTCGAGGGGATCCGGGCCGCGCTGATCCACAGCACCGAGACCGCGCGGCTGGCCCGCGAACACAATGACGCCCAGGTCGCGGGCATCGGTGCGCGCATGCACACCCCCGACGCCGCGATCGAGCTGGCCCGGATCTTCGTGGGTACGCCGTTCTCGAACAATCCACGCCACGTCCGCCGGATCGAGCAGGTCGCCGCCTACGACGCAGCCCGCGGCTGACGGATGCCCGAGGGTCACACCCTGCGCCGGTTGGCGCTCGATCTGGACGACGCGTTCTCGGGCACCGCGCCGCGGGTGAGCAGCCCGCAGGGACGGTTCGCCGAGGGTGCCGCGCTGCTGGACGGCATGCCCTATGCGGGCGCGATCAACAACGGCAAGCAACTGTTCGTCGGTTTCGGTCCGGACGACGAACACCCCGACGGCGCGCGGGTCCTGCACATCCATCTCGGGCTGATCGGTTCGATGCGGTTCGACGCACCGCTGCCGGCGCCGGCACGGTTGCGGATCGAGCTGCCCGACGGGCCGGTGGCGGAGCTGCGCGGGCCACAGACCTGTGCGCTGATCACGCCCGGCGAGCGGCAGGCGATCGAGGCCCGGCTGGGTCCGGACCCGTTGCGCGCCGATGCCGATCCGGATCGCGCCTGGCAGCGGATCCGCCGATCGAGCAAGCCGATTGCGGCGCTGCTGATGGACCAACAGGTGCTGTCGGGAATCGGCAACGTCTATCGGGCGGAGGTGTTGTTCCGGAACCGGATCAATCCCGACACCCCCGGCAAGGCGCTGAAGCCGGCGAGCTGGCGCGCGATCTGGGCGGATCTGGTCGAGCTGATGCCGACGGGCGTGATCGACAACCGGATCGACACGGTACGCCCGGAGCACACCCCGGAGGCGATGGGCCGCGAACCGCGCGTCGATGATCACGGCGGCGAGGTCTATGTCTACCGGCGCCATGATCAGCCCTGCCTGGTCTGCGGGTCGCGGGTGCGCACCCGGGTGCTCGAGGGCCGCAATCTCTTCTGGTGCGGGAAATGTCAGCGGCGCGGCTGATCATCGACGGCCGGCCGCTGGAGGTCGGCGACGACGGTGCGGCCGCCGCGCCGGGGGTCGCGGTGCGGCTGGTCGGCGTACTGATCGACGGCGGGCGCACGGAGATCACCGACTGGACGGTGCAGGCCGATCCCGACGAGGTGAACCTGGCCGGGGAGCTGCCGGGTCTACGGGTCGACCAGCGGCACGGCGCCGACACGGCCTGGAACTGGCGGCTCCGGCTGGCCGCCACCGGCGACGCGGAGGTACGCGTCGCGCCGATCGTCGAGATCGCCGCCGCCGACGGATGGGTACGCCGGGCCTGGGCCGGCGGCACGGATGCGTTGATCACCGTGCGCGTGCCCGGCGAACCGCTGTGGGCCTGGCGGCCGCGGCTCGGGGCGCTCGCCGTGGGGGAGCCGGGCGAGCTTGCCGTGGGCGGACCCGATGATCCGGCCGGCCCGGCGGAGTTGATCATGGCCGAGCGGGTGCTCGCACCCGGGGAGGCCTACGCCGTGCACTGGCGGGGCGAGCTGCTGCCCGATCCCGCCGCGGCGGCGGCGCTGCTGCCGGCGTGGCTACCCGATCGGCTCGAACTGGCCGACGACGCCGAGTGGGAGCTCGAGCTGCCCGATGCCGCCGTCGTGGGCGTACCCGGTGGTCCCGGTGTGCACCGGGCGCTGGTGCACGCCGGCACCGGAAGCACCGAGTTGATCATCAGCGTCCCGCAGGATCTGCCGATGCTGTTGGACGCGGCGGCCGGGGCGATCATGGCCCGCGGTGGCCGGGGCGGGGCGGATGCCGTCGTGTTGTTGCACACCGCGGCGATCGGCCCGCAGCACGGGGCGATCGAGGAGGCCGAGCTCGCGGTCCAGCGGCCGGCCTTCGACGATCCGCTGGCCGTGATCGCCGTCGCGACCGGGGTGAACGTCGCCGGCTGGAACGACGGGGAGATCGGGGCCGAACTGGTCGACGCGGCGCGGGCCCTGCCGGGCCCCGGGGGCGATCTCGCGCGCCTGCACGTGCGCGCCGCGTCCCTGGTGGCCGGTGCGGAGGCCGGGGTCGGGCAGGTGCACGGCGGCGCCGCTCCCGAGGAGATCCTGGCCCGGCTGGGGTCGGGACTGCCCGGCGAGACCGACGGGGCGAGCCCGGCATCGACCGGCCTGGCGCTGGCCTGGGCGGCAACGCTGCCGGAGGAGTTGTGGGCACGATTCGCCGACGGGCTGGCCGCGCCGCCGGGGGAGATCTTCGACCGGGCGCGGAGCTGGGCGCTGGCCCGGCTGCGCCCGGGCGACGCCTCGCCGCGGGCCGTCGAGGCGCTGGCCTGGCTGGCGATCCACCAGCAGCTCGTCCGGGGCTGACGGGGGCGCTGGTCCGCTAGACTCACGCCGTTGCGGTACGCCGCAGCGGGGCGTGGCCCAGTGGCTAGGGCACCTGCTTTGGGAGCAGGGGATCGCAGGTTCGAGTCCTGTCGCCCCGACGGGGTGATGTCTCACGACATCGGCATGGCCCGATCGACGCAGTCCCGAGGCCGGAGTGTGTCACGAAGGCTCCGTGGCGGCTGGTGCGGCGACCTCCGGCGCGGCGGGTCGGGTGCGTTCCCGCAGCAAGAAGCTTGCGGCCAGCGCGATCACCAGCAGGCCCGTCATGAGCGCCATCGTGGTGCGGATGCTCGTGGCGTCGGCGAGCGCACCGAGAGCAGGGCTGGCCAGCCCGCCGAGGGAGAGGGTGAGCCCGAGAGTGACGCCGCTGGCAAGCCCGATCCGGCTCGGCAGGTAGGAGTGGGCGAGCGTGATCTGCGGCGCGAAGGGGATGAACAGCGCGATTCCCAGTGCTCCCGACCCGATGACGACGATCGCGGGGGAGGGGGCGAGCACGATGAGCAGCATGGAGCACGCAGCGGCCAGGTACCCGCAGCGAATGACGGTGAAGCGCCGATATCGGTCGGCGAGCCACCCGCCAGCCAGGGTGCCGATCGCGCCCGCGGCCGGGAAGACCGACAGCGCGATCGATGCGACGGCCGCGTCCACCTGGAAGCGTTCGATGGAGTAGAGCGTAATGAAGGACGACACGCCGACGTAGGTGATCGACCAGAACGCGACCAGTCCTACCAACAAGGCGAAGAGCACCCATGCATCGTCCATTCGGGGCGGGCCTGCCGGCTGATCGCTGGTGGGCACTGCCGACCGGGACGAGGCCCGTCCCGCCAGCCACGCGCGGGTCAGGTACGGAATTGCCACAGCAACAGCCGGAGCCGCGAGGAGTGGGGTGGCGCCCAGGCCCAGGGTCCCGACCACGAGGATCACCGCGGTGGGCGCGAGTGCGGCGCCGACATTGCCGCCGACGGCGAACATGCTCATCGAACCGTTCGAGCCACCGCCGGCCTGCCGCGCCGCCACGGTCGCGGCCGGGTGATAGGCGGCGACGCCGATCCCCGAGATCGCGATGACGATCCAGGTGAGCCAGTAGGTCTGCGACACCAGCCCGCTGACGGCGACACCGGCGGACGCCATGCCAAGTCCGGCGATGACGAGCCACCGGAGACGGAAACGATCGCAGAGATAGCCGAACGCCGGTTGCGCAATACTGGACAACGATGTTGCCGCGAGCGTGATTCCCGCAGCCGCGGCGTAGTCGTAGCCTCGCTCGAGGACGAAGAATGGCAAGAGTGCTGCAATGGCCCCCGGGTAGAAGTCGTTGGCCGCATGGGTGGCGGTCAGGATCCACAGACCGGTCCGACGCTTCACGTGACTGCGCTTCGAGGTCTCGTGGTTCGGCTCCGCTCGTCCATTGCCATGTCCTTGTCGTGCGATCGACGGCGTTTGCGAAGTACTTTAGGCAGGAATAACTCCTCAGACAAGCTGAGAGGTGTGGATGAACACGATACGGCGCGCCCCGCTGGCCGAGCAGGCCGCAGAAGCTCTCCTGTCGCGCGTCCGAGCGGGAGAGTGGGGGCTTGGTCACAAGCTCCCGGGGGAGACGACGCTGTCGGTGCAGCTCGGTGTCGGGCGTTCGACGGTGCGGGAGGCCATCCGCGACCTCGCTGGTCGTGGGGTGCTGGAGAGTCGTCAGGGAGCGGGCGTCTTCGTCACGTCGCTGGAGCCGGCAGACGACTGGGACACGGTGTTGGCGCGGGCGGACGTCGTTGCCGTGATCGAGGCCAGGGTCGCGATCGAGGCGGAGGCCGCAGCACTCGCGGCCGGACGGCGGACCCCGGCGGATCTGCGCGCTCTGCGGCGGACTCTCGCTGATCGGTCGAAGCTGGGCACGAGTCCGCAGGTGCACGTGGACGCGGACATGGCATTCCATCGCGCGGTCGTGGTGGCGGCGCACAACGAGGTGTTGTCGGAGTTGTTCGACGCGTTCGTGCCGCGGGTTCACCGGGCGATGGTCGACATGCTCAAGATCAGCCCGCTGCCGTGGGAGGACGCGGACCATGCTTCGCACGAGGTCTTGTTCGAGGCGATCCGGGCTCGTGACCCGCTCGCCGCGGCGGAGGCGAGCCGTTCGCAGTTGCAGACCCTGAAAGACCTGTACTCATGATCGCCCGGCTCGGCCGACCGATCCCGTCCGGGCCAGTCCAACTACTCCGCAGGTCATCCGTGCGCTAGCCTGAGAGACGCCCGGAGACGGGCGACGCGGATGTAGCTCAATGGTAGAGCCTCAGTCTTCCAAACTGATTACGCGGGTTCGATTCCCGTCATCCGCTCCATTTCTCGGCCGTCCCGATGCCCGTATTTCTACGGGTCTTCGGCCACCGCGGGGCGCACGCGACCTGCGCGGCCCTCGCTGCTGCCTACCGTGTTGGGCGGGTCCGGATCAGGGCCCCCCGGAGAGCAGCGACGAGCGGATGGACCATGATCAGACAAACCCTGGTGGCGGCGGCGACGGCCGCGCTGTTCCTGGCCGGCTGCGGCACTCAGCCTGCTCCCGAGCCGCCGACGGATGCACCCGTCCCGCAGCCGAGTTCCCTTCCGACCGGTGCGGGGCCGACCGGTGAGGGGCCGACCGGAGGCGGGACGGCGGCCGCCGGCGAGCCGACGCCCGTGCCCGGCGGGGGCTGGGCCTACGGCACGTATTCGGACGGTACGCCGGTTGCCGCGGTGGCGGACACGACGGGTGGAGCCGTACTGGAAATCGCGTACTCCGACGTCTGGGGAGACGGTGCCGCCCTGCGCGCGGAAGGGCTGACCCTGGAGGAGCTGACCGAACTCTGTCCGCTCGGCTGCGACGGCACCATCGCCTACGACGGCGGGGCACCGGAAGAGCTCTCGATCACGGTGCCGGAGGCGCCCGACCGCCCGTCGTTGGCTCTCCAGGATCTGCGCGAGGTGATCTGGCCGAAGCTCCGCGAGGCCAGCAAGGTGACGATAGCCGTCGATGACACCGACGTGAGCTGGACATTCGACGTCGCCGGCATCGATCCGTCCAAGGTCCCCGGTCTCGACGCCTGACGGGGCTGCCGCTAGTCCGTGCGGGCCGGCTGCGGAACCCGCACGGCGGGCCGTTCGGCGCGCTGTTCGTGCAGGGCCAGCGCCACCACGCTGACCAGCACGACGCCCAGACCCACCCATTGGCTGGGCGCCAGGCTGGCACCCAACAGCGTCACGCCGACCAGCGCTGCGGTCAGCGGAAAGGCCAGCTCGGCCAAGGTCGCGCGGGAGGCGGCCGTCCGGCGCAGCCCGTGGTAATAGAGCAACAGCGCCGCCAGCCCGGGGATCAGCGCGAGCGACAGGATCGAGCCCCAGGTCGACACGGGCATGATCATCGGCGTACCGAGCGCAGCGTTGATGATCACCAACGCGACGAAACCGCCGGCGAAGCGCAGAGCGGTCACCTGCCAGAAGGTCAGTTGCGCCGATACCGCCCGGCCGAGCACGGTGCCGAGCGCCCACAGCGCGGCGGCACCCACGCCGAGCAAGGCCGGTACCAGCGACCGAATGCCCACCTGCAAGGGATTCGGGAAGGCCATCAACCACGCGCCGGCCAGCGCGGGGACCGCGAACAGCCAGAACCGGCCGCGTACCCGCTCGCCCAGCAGCAGGGCGGCGAGCCCGATCGCCAGCAGCGGCTGGAGCTTCTGCAGCACCTGCGGGCTGATCGGGTCGCCGTAGGCGAAGGCCGCCGTGAACAGCGTGGTGGCCAGCGCCGAGGAACCACCGCCGATCACCAGCACGGCCACGACGGTGCGCGCCGAGGATCGCCGCAGGGCCCGGATCGCGCCGGGCAACAGGGGACTCACCAACACCACCAGGAACAGGTGCTCCCACAACACGACCGAGGTCGAGGGGTAGGCCCGCGACAGCGGCGCGCGCAACAGTCCGGAGAAGCCCCACAGGGCAGCCGCCAGGGCAATCAGCCAGGTCCGGTCCGCGGCGCCACGTCGCATCACGGCGTGAGGCTAGCGCGCGGGTTGGGCGCGCGGGCGCCGGGCTGGCTACCATGGCCGGGTTATCCGCGCGGGCGGCCGCGCCCGCCAGCACACGATCATTCCCGGGAGACCATCTTGCCCAGCACCGTCGAGCAGCTCAGCCCGTCGCGCGTGAAGATCACCATCGAGGTGCCGTTCGCGGACCTGAAGCCGAGCCTGGACAAGGCGTACGCGCAGATCGCGAAGCAGGTGACGATCCCCGGCTTCCGCAAGGGCAAGGTCCCGCCCGCGGTGATCGACCAGCGGTTCGGCCGCGGAGCGGTGCTGCAGGAGGCGATCAACGATGCGCTGCCCGACCAGTACTCCAGGGCCGTCGTCGAGCACGAGCTGAACCCGCTGGCGCAGCCCGAGATCGAGGTGACGCGGCTGGAGGACGGCGATGTCGTCGAGTTCACCGCCGATGTGGTGGTACGCCCGGACTTCGAACTGCCCGACTTTGCCGACGTCTCTGCCACCGTCGACCCGCTGAGCGTCGACGACGCGGTGGTCGATGAGCAGATCGACCTGCTCCGGCAGCGTTTCGGCACCCAGCACGACGCCGACCGCCCGGCCGCCGACGGCGACATCGTGACCATCGACCTGCTCGGCCGCAAGGGCGGCGAGGAGCTTGACGACGCCACCGCCGAGGGCATCCAGTACAAGGTCGGCGCCGGCGGCATGCTGGACGGCCTGGATGACGCGGTCACCGGCCTGAGCGCGGGGGAATCGAAGGAGTTCACCTCCACGCTGGTCGGTGGGCCGCTGCGTGGCGAGGAGGCCGACATCACCGTCACGGTGCAGAAGGTCGCCGAGCAGGAGCTGCCGGAGGCCGACGACGAGTTCGCCCAGCTCGCCTCCGAGTTCGACACCATCGACGAGATGCGCGCCGACCTGCGGACCCGGGTCGAGCAGATGGCCCGCCTGGACCAGGCCGCGCAGGCCCGCGACCGGGTGCTGGAGGCGGTCATCGCTGATCTCGACTTCGAGGTGCCGGAGAGCCTGCTCGAGTCCGAGACCCGCGCCCGGCACGAGCAGATCAACGCCCAGCTCGCGCAGGCCGGCCTGACCCTGGACCAGTACCTCGCCGATGCCGAGGAGGAGCAGACCGCCGAGGAGTTCTGGGCCGATGTCGACACCCGCTCGGCCCAGGCGCTGAAGGCGCAACTGGTGCTGGACAAGGCCGCCGACGAGCTCGAGGTCGGCGTCGACCAGGCCGATCTGACCCAGCATCTGGTCCGCCGGGCGCAGCAGAACAACAGCACGCCCGAGGCCGAGGCCCAGCACATGATGGAGCACAACCACACCGGGGAGTGGATGACCGAGATCCGGCGCGGCAAGGCCCTCGCCGCGCTGGTCGCCGCGGCAACGGTCACCGACAGCGACGGCAATGCCGTCGACCTGGCCAACCTGCGTCCCGACGGCAGCATCGGCGAGGCCGCCCCGGCCGACGACGCGGCCGATGAGGCGGCGGGCGACGCCGCGGACGAGCCGGCCGCCGAGGAGGCTCCGAAGGCCTGAGGGCGCGCTGTCGGCGTACCCGCTGCGCCGACAGCGAACACGCCGCGGGCGCCGTCCGGTTTGTCCGCCCGGACCGGTACGTTCGTCGGTGTGAACGCACCAGACAAGCACACCGCGGCCGTGGCCGACGTGCGGGCCGCGACCTCCGCCCCGGCCGGCTTCGGGCTGACCGACAACGTCTATTCCTCGCTGCTGGCCAACCGGATCATCTTCCTCGGCTCCGAGGTCAAGGACGAGAACGCCAACGCGATCTGCGCGCAGATGTTGCTGCTCAATGCCGAGGACGCCGATTCCGACATCTGGCTCTACATCAATTCCCCGGGCGGTTCGGTCGACTCCGGGATGGCGATCTTCGACACCATGAAGTGGATCTCCAACGACGTGGCGACCGTCGCCATGGGCCTCGCGGCGTCGATGGGCCAGTTCCTGCTCAGCGCGGGCACCAAGGGCAAGCGGTACGCCCTGCCGCACAGCCGGATCATGATGCACCAGCCCTCGGGTGGGCTCGGCGGCACCGCGTCCGACATCCGGATCCAGGCCGAGCAGTCGCTGCACATCAAGCAGCAGATGGCCTCGTTGATCGCCGAGCACACCGGCCAGCCGCTGGAGCAGATCGAGCGCGACTCCGATCGCGACCGCTGGTTCACCGCCGAGCAGGCCAAGGACTACGGCTTCATCGACCACGTCTTCGAGCGCGCCGCCCAGATCCCCACCGGCGACGACGCCCCCAACCAGTGAGGCACCCCATGAACATCAATCCCAGCCAGCCGGGCGGGTACGCCCCCGCGGGCCCGGCGATGGACTACTTCATCCCGCAGTGGGAGGAGCGCACCTCCTACGGCATCCGCCGCGTCGACCCCTACACCAAGCTGTTCGAGGACCGGATCATCTTCCTCGGCACGCCGATCACCGACGACATCGCCAACGCGGTGATGGCGCAGTTGCTCGTGCTGCAGTCGATGGACGCGGACCGCCAGATCAGCATGTACATCAACAGCCCGGGCGGCTCGTTCTCCGCGATGACGGCGATCTACGACACGATGCGCTACATCAAGCCGCAGGTGCAGACGATCTGCCTCGGGATGGCCGCGTCGGCCGCCGCGGTGATCCTCGCCGCGGGCGCCAAGGGGCAGCGGCTGATGCTGCCGAACAGCACCGTGCTGATCCACCAGCCCTACACCAGCCAGGGCAGCTACGGACAATCCTCGGACCTGGAGATCCAGGCCAAGGAGATCCTGCGGATCCGCGAGCTGATGGAGACGATGATCGCCGAGGCGAGCGGCAAGGACCGCGAGCAGGTGAGCCTGGACGTCGAGCGCGACAAGTACCTGACGGCCGAGCAGGCCAAGGAGTACGGCATCGTGGACGATGTGTTGACGTCGCTGAAGGACGTCGAGCCGAACTGATCGATCCCGACCCGCGGCGCGGGGCGAAACACCCCCGGAATTGTCCGCGTCGCGGGTTAGGGTGGAGTCGGCAGTTGCCGGCGCCGACGGTGCCGGGCAGCGGTTGGTTGACACGGCGGACTGTTCGCACGGTGGATGGAGAGTGGACGCATGGCACGGATCGGTGAGAGCGGCGACCTGCTCAAGTGTTCCTTCTGCGGAAAGAGCCAGAAACAGGTCAAGAAGCTCATCGCGGGCTCGGGTGTCTACATCTGCGACGAGTGCATCGAGCTGTGCAACGAGATCATCGAGGAGGAGCTGTCCGGCGCCTCCGAGACCGGTCTGCTCGAGGAGTTGCCCAAGCCGGTGCAGATCCGGGAGTTCCTCGACACCTACGTGATCGGGCAGGACCCGGCGAAGAAGGCGCTCGCCGTCGCCGTCTACAACCATTACAAGCGGGTGCAGGCCCAGGCGCAGGCGCCGTCCGGTCGGCGGGCCGCCGAGGACGACGGGGTCGAGCTCGGCAAGTCGAACATCTTGCTAATCGGCCCGACCGGCTGCGGCAAGACATATCTCGCCCAGACCCTCGCCCGGATGCTGAACGTGCCGTTCGCGATGGCCGATGCGACCGCGCTCACCGAGGCTGGCTATGTCGGCGAGGATGTCGAGAACATCTTGCTCAAGCTGATCCAGGCCGCCGACTTCGACGTGAAGAAGGCTGAGACCGGGATCATCTACATCGACGAGATCGACAAGGTCGCCCGCAAGTCGGAGAATCCGTCGATCACCCGTGATGTGTCCGGCGAGGGCGTGCAGCAGGCGTTGCTGAAGATCCTCGAGGGGACCACCGCCTCGGTGCCGCCGCAGGGCGGTCGCAAGCACCCGCACCAGGACTTCATCCAGATCGACACGACCAATGTGTTGTTCATTGTCGGCGGCGCGTTCGCCGGCCTGGACCACATCATCGACGAGCGGGTCGGCAAGCGGCCGATCGGCTTCAACAACGACCTCGAGTCCCGGCGCCCGCCCGCGGAGGATCCGTATGCGGAGGTACGCCCGGAGGATCTGGTCAAGTTCGGCCTGATCCCCGAGTTCATCGGCCGGCTGCCCATGATCAGCACCGTCGCCCCGCTCGATCGCGAGGCGCTGATCCGGATCCTCACCGAGCCGAAGAATGCGCTGGTCAAGCAGTTCCGCAAGCTGTTCGAGCTGGACGGCGTCGAGCTGGAGTTCACCCCCGAGGCCGTCGAGGCGATCGCCGACCTCGCGCTGCTTCGTGGCACCGGCGCGCGCGGTCTGCGCGCGATCCTCGAGGAGGTGCTGCTGAACGTGATGTTCGACGTGCCCAGTGCCGAGGACATCGCCCGGGTGATCATCACCGAGGACGTGGTCAACGACAATGTCGTGCCCACGCTCGTGCCGCACGCCAAGCTCCCGCGCCGGGAGCGCAAGGAGAAGAGCGCCTGACGCGCCGGGTGCGTCTCCATCGGGGCTGACCCCGTCGGCCGCTACCGTCGTGCTCGTTGTCCGCGACCTGGAAGGCACCATCAGATGAAGATCAAGTCCCTCACACTCGGCGTGCTCGGTGCCGCGATGTCCGGCATGTTGCTGCTCGCCGGTTGC
The DNA here is from genome assembly GCF_054073625.1 of Naumannella huperziae. Lineage (NCBI taxonomy): Bacteria > Bacillati > Actinomycetota > Actinomycetes > Propionibacteriales > Propionibacteriaceae > Naumannella > Naumannella huperziae. The sequence continues at coordinate 1,613,497 of NZ_JBSXPH010000001.1, forward strand.
GGCGGAGCTCCGGCCGTTCAGGACCGCCCGACGGAGCCGGCGCAGACCCAGGACGCCGGCGACGAGCAGGGCGGCGAGGAGACCTCCGCGGGCGAGGCGTCGCCGGACACGGGCGGCGAGTCGACCGACAGCTCGGGCGGTGAGGCCGCCGGCAAGCCCAGCCTGGACGACGTGAAGTCGGGCCTGAGCACCTGGCTGAAGGAGAACGACCCGACCGGCACGCTCGGCTCCCTGCCGCAGGACATGGTGAAGAAGCTCACCGACTGCTGGGCCGAGGCGGCCTACGATCAGCTCAGCGCCGAGACGCTGCAGCAGCTGGCCGACGCGACCACCCCGTCCAATGCCGGCGATCTGCAGAAGCTGAGCGAGATCTTCTCCAGCCAGGAGTGCCAGCAGGCCGTCACCGGTTGAGCCGGGCACGTCTGATCGACGCGGCCGGGCTCGCGCCGATCATTCGCCGGTACGCCCGTCGATCAGCTCGCGCACGATGTCGAGATGGCCGAGGTGGCGGGCGTACTCGTTGATCACATGTACGCAGATCCACGCCAGGCTGGCCGGCGGCCGAGGTTCGAACCGCGGGCCGGCCGGCGCGATCTCGTCCAGCGCGTGCTCGGCGAGCACCTGCCGGGTGAGCGCGCCGCCGGCGCGCAGCGCCTCGACCAGCGCCGGCAGGTTCTCCTCCGCACCGACGTGCCAGGCGCCGTCCGGGTCATCGTCGGCGGTGTCGCCCCACGGGCGGTCCACCCGGGAGCCGAGGAACCCCCAGACGAACCAGCGCCGCTCCATGAACACCAGGTGCTTGATCAACTCGATCGGTGACCAGCCCGAGGGCAGCCTGCTCGCCCGGAGTTGAGCATCGTCGAGATCGGCAACTCGTTCGATCACCGACTCCCGGTAGAAGTCCAGGTAGTCGGCGAACAGGGCGGCGACATCGGTCGACGAAGCGGGCTCGGGGAACTTCGGCTCCGGCATCGCTGCGGCCTCAGCCGGCCTGCGGCACGAGCTGTGCCTCGACCGCGATCGGGGCGTCGTCGGCGGCCCAGTCGATCTCGCCGGTGATCCGACCGACCGCGCGCAGGTCGCCTTCGGCGGCCCGCAGCCGGTCCAGCGATGCCGTCGGCCCGCTGACCCGGGCGCGTTCGATCTCGGTCTTCATCGACACCTTGGCCTGCGACTTCGCGCCGCGCAGTGCCACCAGCGCCGCCGCCACGTCGGTCACCGCGGCCGCGTCGCCGGACGTGGTGATCTCGGCGGCGTCGGGCCAGGCGGCGGTGTGGATCGAGCCGTCGCGCCACCACGACCAGACCTCCTCGGTGACGAAGGGCAGGAACGGCGCGAGCAGTCGCAACAACACGTCCAGCGAGTACGCCAGCGCAACCTGCGCCGAGCGGGCAGCCTGTTCGCCGCGCGCCCCGTAGGCGCGCTCCTTGACCAGCTCCAGGTAGTCGTCGCAGAACGCCCAGAAGAACGCCTCGGTGACCTCCAGCGCCCCGGTGTAGTCGAAGGCCTCGAACCGCGCGGTCGCCGTCTCGATCACCGCCTTCAGCGCCTCGAGCTGCGCCAGGTCGGCCGGCTCGTTGACCACGGCCAGATCCGTGGCCGACCCGTAGCCGAGCACGAACTTCGACGCATTGAGCACCTTCATCGCGAGCCGGCGGCCCACCTTCATCTGCGTCTCGTCGAACGGCGAGTCCAGCCCCGGCCGGGCCAGCGCTGCGCGCCAGCGCACGGCATCGGCGCCGTAGCGCGCCAAGATCTCGGTCGGCACCACGACATTGCCCTTGGACTTCGACATCTTCTTGCGGTCCGGGTCGACCACGAACCCGCTGATCATGGACCGGTACCAGGGCAGCGAGTGGTTGGCCAGGTGCGCCCGCACCACCCGGGCGAACAGCCAGGTCCGGATGATGTCGTGGGCGTGGGTGTTCAGGTCCATCGGGAAGGTCAGCCCGAACAGCTCGGGATCGCGCCCGCCCCAGCCCGTCGCGATCTGCGGCGTCAGCGACGAGGTCGCCCAGGTGTCCATCACATCGGGGTCGCCGACGAACCCGCCGGGCTCGCCGCGCTGCGCCTCAGTGTAGCCGGCCGGCACATCGCTCGCCGGGTCGACCGGCAGTTGATCTTCGGTCGGCAGCAGCGGGTTGGCGTGGTCGGGCTCGCCCGCGTCGTCCAGGGCGTACCAGACCGGGAACGGTACGCCGAAGTAGCGCTGCCGGCTGATCAGCCAGTCGCCGTTCAGGCCGCCCACCCAGTTCTCATAGCGGTGCTCCATGAACTCCGGCACCCACGCCAGTTCGCGCCCGCGCGCGAGCAGTTCCTCGCGCAGCCCGGCGTCGCGGCCGCCGTTGGTCAGGTACCACTGCCGGGTGGAGACGATCTCCAGCGGCTTGTCGCCCTTCTCGTAGAAGTTGGCCTTGCGCTGGGTCGGCTCGGGCTCGCCGGCGAGGTCGCCGGAGTCGCGCAGCAGCGAAACCATCGCCTCGCGCGCGGAGAACACGGTCTTGCCGGCCAGCTCGGCGTACGGGCCGGCGTTGACCAGCCAGTCCGGGGTCTCGCGGCTCAGCCGTCCGTCGCGGCCGATGATCACCCGGGTCGGCAGTTGCAGCTCGCGCCACCAGGCGACGTCGGTCAGGTCGCCGAAGGTGCAGCACATCGCGATGCCCGCGCCCTTGTCCATCTCGGCGGCCGGGTGGGCCAGCACCGGGACCTCGACGTCGAAGATCGGCGACGTCACCGTCTCGCCGAACAGCGGCTGGTAGCGCTCGTCGTCGGGGTGGGCGATCAGCGCCACGCAGGAGGCGACCAGCTCGGGCCGGGTGGTCTCGATCCGCACCGGCGTACCGTCCGCGCGGTGGAAGTCGATCTTGTGGTAGGCGCCGGGGTAGTCGCGGGCCTCCAGCTCGGCCTGGGCCACCGCGGTCTGGAACGTCACGTCCCACAGGGTCGGCGCCTGCGACAGGTACGCCTCTCCGCGCGCCAGGTTCTCCAGGAATGCCTTCTGGGAAACGAATCGCGTGTCGTCGGAGATCGTCGTGTAGAGCAGCGACCAGTCGACGCTCAGGCCGACCCGGCGCCACAGGTCCTCGAACACCTTCTCGTCGATGTGGGTGAGCTCGGCGCACAGCTCGACGAAGTTGCGCCGGCTGATCGGGAGCTGCCGCTTCGGGTCCGGCTTGGCCGGGGGCGCGAAGTCCGGGTCGTAGGGGACGGCCGGGTCGCAGCGCACGCCGTAGTAGTTCTGCACCCGCCGCTCGGTCGGCAGGCCGTTGTCGTCCCAGCCGATCGGATAGAACACGTGCTTGCCGCGCATCCGCTGGTAGCGCGCGATCAGGTCGGTGTGGGTGTAGGAGAACACGTGCCCGACGTGCAGGCTGCCGGAGACCGTCGGCGGGGGAGTGTCGATGGAGAACACCTGCTCCCGAGACTCCGGACGGGTGAAGGCGTAGGTGCCGGCATCGCGCCAGGCGGCCAGCCACTTGTCCTCCAGCCCCTCCAGGGCGGGCTTGTCCGGTACGCGTACCTCCCGCGCTCCCGAGCCGGTGGTGGGTTCGGTGGCGGCGCGCTGCGTATCGGTCGTCATGAGCTGCAATCCTACGGATCGGGCCGAAGCGGCGCACGTTCGTGCCGCCGGACCGAGCGGGCCCGAGGCCGGGTCGATGCGTCCCCGGTGAGTGGACGAGGCCGAACACCCGACGCTCCGCCTACAGTTGCCCACCATGAGCCATGCCGAACTCACCGCCGCGCTGACCGCCCGCTGGCCCGAGCACCGGGTCGCCCCCAGCCTGTCCCGCATCCGCGCCCTCTGCGAGCTGCTCGGCGACCCCCAGAACGCCGCCCCGGTGATCACCATCACCGGCACCAACGGCAAGGGCTCGACCGCGATCATGATCGACGCGCTGCTGCGGTCGACCGGCCTGCGCACGGGCCGCTTCTCCAGCCCGCACCTGCGCGACGTGACCGAACGGATCAGCATCGACGGGCGGCCGATCAGCGAGGAGCGGTTCGCAGAGATCTGGGCCGACATCGAGCCCTATGTGGCGATGGTGGACGAGCAACGCCTGGACGGCGTACCGCAGATGACCTTCTTCGAGGTGATCACCGCGATGGCCTTCGCGGCGTTCGCCGATGCGCCGGTGGACGTGGTGATCCTCGAGGTCGGTCTCGGCGGCACCTGGGACGCCACCAGCGTCGCCGACGCCCAGGTCGCCGTGGTCACGCCGATCGACGTCGATCACGCCCACCTGCTCGGCGACACCCCGGCCAAGATCGCGCAGGAGAAGGCGGGGATCATCAAGCCCGGCTCGACCGCGGTGCTGGCCGGTCAGAGCGTCGACGTGGCGAAGGTGCTGCTGGAGCGGTGCGCGGAGGTCGGCGCACCCGCCCTGCGCGAGGGCGTCGACTTCGGCGTGCTGGAGCGCCAGCCCGCGGTCGGCGGGCAGTTGCTGCGGCTGAACGAGCCGCAGGGCACCGTCGGGGACGTGTTCCTGCCGCTCTTCGGAGCCCACCAGGCGGCCAATGCCGCGCTCGCGCTGGCCGCGGTCGAGGTCTTCCTCGGCGGCAAGGATCTCGACGCCCAGGTGATCACCGACGGGTTCGGCGATGTGCGCGCGCCGGGTCGGCTCGAGCTGGCCCGCAGCGCGCCCGCGGTGGTGCTCGACGCCGCCCACAACCCGCACGGCGCGGCTGCGCTGGTCGAGGGGATGCGTGAGGCGTACCACTTCGATCCGCTGATCGGCGTGCTCGCGGTGATGCGCGACAAGGACGCCGAGGCCATGTTGCGGATCCTGGAGCCGATCCTGAACGAGGTGGTCGTCAGCCAGGTCGCCTCCACCGACCGCGGCCTGCCGGCCGCCGAGCTGGGCGAGCTCGCCGAAGGCATCTTCGGCGCCAACCGGGTCAGCGTGCAGCCGCGCCTGGACCGGGCCATCGAGCAGGCCGTCGCGCTCGCCGAGTCCGGCACCGGCGGCGACGAGCTCACCGGGTCCGGGGTGCTGGTCACCGGTTCGGTGATCGCCGTCGGCGAGGCGCGCACACTGCTGGTCGCCGAGGAAGCCGACGAGCCCGTCGTCGACGATTCCGACGACGACGAGATCGAGATCGTCGACGCCGAACTGGTCGACGACGAGGACTGATCAGCGGCTGGTCAGGATCTCGGTCAGCGCGCCGAACAACGCCGGGTCCAGCTCCAGCGCCTCCAGCGCCGCGAGTCGGTCCAGCGGCTGGTCGTGATCGACCAGCAACTGCTGCAACGCCTGCTTGGTCAGCATCTCGACCTGGGAGGTCTGCAACAACTCCATGATCATCTCGTCGTGGCGCGGGGGTGCGATCCGCGGCGTACCGAACGACGCGCGGACGGTACGCCCGACCGGGGTGGCGGGCAGCTCGACGGTCGCGGTCCGCGTCGCCTCGTCCCACGCAGGCTTGCGCGCCCGCGGCCGGTCCACGCCGATCAGCCTGATCACCAGATCGCGCTCGGCGGGCAGCACCGACCGGTCGCCGACCGCCCGATGCACGGTCACCACGCCCGTCCCGTCGTCGTAGGCGATCCGCGTCCGCACGGCACGGGGCTCGGCCGCGTCGTCGTCCTCGTACAGCTCGAACTCGCCGTCGGCGCCGGCGAAGACCAGGATCTCCAGCGACCCCGGGTTCTCGATGCCGTATTCGCCCTCGCCGGTCAGCGGCACGATCGCACCGGCCCGGGCCAGCACGGGATAGCCCGCCAGGGGGCGGTGGAAGGCGGCCACCCGGCCGCCGGTGTAGCGCTGGGTGGTGAAGATGTCGATCCACTCGCCCTCGGGCAGCCAGGCGGTCGAGCGGCCCAGCCGGGTCCGCCGGTCCGCGGGACGGGTGATCGGTGCGATGATCAACTCGGTGCCGAAGTGGGCGGCATTCGGATGCCGGTACGGCTCGGTGCGGGCCGGGTACGACCAGTAGATCGGGCGCACCAGCGGCTCACCGAGCCGGTGGGCACGCTCGTTCATCGTGTAGAGGTAGGGCACCAGCCGGTGCCGCAGCCGGAGGAACTCGCCCATCGTCGCCTCGGCGATGGCGTCGAAGCGCCATGGTTCCTTGGAGGCGAAGGCCGAGTTCGTGCTGTGCAGGCGATTGATCGGGGAGAAGCAGCCGAGCTGCACCCACCGGGTCGCGAGCTCGTCGTCGCGCACGCCCCACGTGTGGCCGCCGACATCGTGGCTCCACCAGCCGTAGCCGACATTGGCCGCGGATGCGGTGAACTCCGGCTGGAAGTCCAGGGATTCCCAACTGATCACCGTGTCGCCGGAGAAGCCGATCGGGTAGCGGTGCGAGCCGAGCCCGGCGTACCGAGAGAAGGTCAGCGGCCGGGCGCCGTTCCGGCCGGAGTCCAGGTAGTGCACGTGGTTCAGCATCCACAGCGGATCCAGCCCCGCCATCGTCGAGTACGGGCCGGACTGCCAGTCCAGCCACCAGAAGTCGACGCCCTCGTCCTCCAGGGGGTGGTGCACAAGATCGAGATAGGGCGGCACGAAGGTCGGGTCGGCGATGTCGAACAGCACCGGTCGTTCGCTGGCCGGGTCGATCCCGCGGGCGCGGGCGATCTCGGGGTAGCGGTCCTCGAAGGCGCGGATGCCGTCGGCCGGGTGCACGTTCAGCGTCACCCGCAGCCCCTGTTCGTGCAGCCAGGCAAGGAATTGCGGCGGATCGGGGAACAGCTCGGTGTTCCAGGAGTATCCCGTCCAGCCCGAGCCGAAGCGCGGGTCGGGATCGGTCCAGTGCCAGTCCATGTCGATCACCGCGACGCTGAACGGCAGGTCCTCGGCGGCGAACCGCCCGATCAGCTCGCGGTACTCCTCGTCGGTGTAGCGGTGGTATCGGCTCCACCAGTTGCCGAACGCATAGCGCGGGAGCATCGGCTGCGGCCCGGCGATCTGGGTGAACTCGCGCACGGCGGCGGCGTAGTCGTGGCCGTGGGCGAAGACGTAGAGATCGCGATTGCCGGGCCGACGCGGCTCGACCCAGCCGCGATCGGTGAGGGCGAGGGTGGCCGAGTCGTCGACCTCGGCGTACCCGTGATGGTTGATCAGCCCCGGGTCGAGCGCGATCCGCCCGTCGACCCCGTCGAGGGTGCGCGCGGTGCCGCCCGGGTTCGAGTCCTCGCCCTCCCACGGATCGGGGGGTACGCCCGGCCGCCACACCGAGTGGTAGTTGGAGATCCCCCCGAGCAGCTCGATCCGCAGCCCGGTCGGGGAGAACTCCTGGCCGTCGTAGCTCAGTCGCAGATGCTCTGTGGTGATCAACACCCCGTCGCCGTCCCGCTCGACGGAGAACGTGGGCACCTCGAGATCGCGGTTGATCACGAGCTGAGTCGCGCGGTCCTCGAACTCGTCGTCGGGCGACCATTCCAGGCGGACCAGGCGGGAACTGAGCATCGTGATCCGCCAGTGGGGCCCGGTGATCACCGCCTCCGGCCGGGCCTCCGGCGTGGTCGCCAGACGCAGATGTGCGGGCAGGGATGGGTGGGTCGGCGTCGACTGGGCCATGCGGACAGTCTGGCAGGCCGGTGCGATGATGGCCGCATGAGGATGACGGCCCGATGAGACTGCAGCCGGGCAACCCCATGCAGTCGGTGCTGTTGTCGGTGCTCGCCTTCGAGGTGATCGTCTTCGGCCTGTCGATCTTCGTGATCTACCAGATCTCGCAACGCCCGCTGTGGCTGGCGGTGCTGCTCGGCGGCGGGCTGGCGCTGCTGGCCCTGCTCGCGGCGGCGACGCTGCGGCGGGGCAGCTTCGGCTATCTGCTGGGCTGGCTGGTCCAGCTCGGCGCCGTCGCGCTCGGCTTCGTGAATCCGGCGATCTGGATCATGGCGCTGGTCTTCGGCGGGCTGTGGGTGCTCGGCATCGTGCTCGGGCGCCGGCTGGAGGCGCGCGCCCGGGACACCGACTGAGCCTCACCATTAGGGTTGCGGCATGACTCAGCGCACCTTCGTCCTGATCAAGCCCGATGCCGTGCGGCGTGGGCTGGTCGGTGAGATCCTGCACCGTTACGAGGCGAAGGGCCTCGCGATCGAGGCGCTGGAGCTGCGCCACGTCGATGCCGAACTGGCCGACGCCCACTACGCAGAGCACGTCGAGCGGGATTTCTACCCGCCGCTGCGGGCCTTCGTCACCTCCGGGCCGTCGATCGCGATGATCCTGTCCGGCGATTCGGCCATCGAGGTGGTACGCCTGCTGAACGGCGCGACCGACGCCCGGGTGGCGGCGCCGGGCACCATCCGCGGCGATCTCGCCCTGTCCAACCGGGAGAATCTGGTCCACGGCTCCGACTCACCAGAATCCGCCGAGCGCGAGATCGCCCTCTGGTTCCCCGGCGAGGGCCCGGCCCGATGACGGCACCCCCGCCCGGGGACCGGCCGCCGGGCGCCGTGCCCGGCGACGCCGCTGCGCCACCCGACGGCTTCCCGCCGCCAGCGGCCGGCTTCGCCGTGCCACCTGGCGGCTTTCCCCCGGCTCCGGGTCCCGGGGGCTTCCCGCCGGCGGCCGTCCCGCCCGGCGCCCATCACCCGGGTGCGCAGCCGGGCCCGCCCGTGGCGTACCCGCCGGGCGCACCGCACCACCCGGTGCCGATGGCCCATCCGGGGCGGCCGCCGATGCTGCCCGTCGAGCCGCGGAACTACTACCGGTTCTATCGGACGCCGGCGCTGCGCTGGTGGCGCCCGCTGGTCGGCATCGTGTTCTTCGTCGGGCTCGGTTTCGTGGCGTCGCTGGTCTTCGGCGCGATCGGCTTCGGGGTGGACATCGCAACGGGCCGAACCGACTTCGACGCGTTGAGCCCCGCCGAGCTGGAGGTGACGCCGGCGATCTTCGTCGCCAACAACCTCGGGCTCGCCGCGCTGATCGGTATCGCGATCCTTGCCCAGTTGATCTTCTTCGGACAGCGGCCGGGCTGGCTGGCCTCGGTCGACGGCAAGCTGCGCTGGGGTTGGCTGGCCCGCTGTTTCGGGGCGGCCCTGGTCGGCTATCTGCTGATGTATGTCGTGCTCGGCCTGCTGGAGCCGTTCCCGCCGTTCGGCAATGATCCCGATTTCGGGCTCTATCTGGCCTTCACGCTGCTCACCACACCGCTGCAGGCGGCGGGGGAGGAGTACGCCTTCCGCGGATTCCTGCCCCGGGCCATCGCGTCGTGGATCCCGCACCGCTGGGTCGGCATGATTCTCGCCTGGGTGCTCTGCTCCATGGTCTTCATGACCCTGCACGGGGCGGGCGACGTCTGGCTGAACGTCTACTACTTCTGCTTCGGGATGATCATGAGCATCGCGACCTGGCTGACCGGCGGCCTCGGCGTGGCCATCGCGTTGCACGTGGTCAACAATCTCGTCTCGCTGATCGTCGCCTTCTACGCCGGGGAGGGCGGCTCGCTGTTCGAACGCGGCGCAGGCACGGTCAATCCGGTCGAGCTGGTGCCCAATGTGGTCGTGCTGGTGGTCTTGTCGGTCGTGCTGGTGTGGTGGGCGAGCCGCCGCGGCCTGCGTCGCGAGTCCGCGCCCGCGGCAGTGGCCGGTCGGGGCTGAGATGGAGCTTGTCGCGGGGCGCTTCGAGCTGTACGACCGGATCGGTGACGGCGGCATGGGTCGGGTCTGGCGTGCCTTCGACCGCAAGAGCGGGCGCTGGATCGCCGCCAAGCAACTGACCCACTCCGATGCGGCGATGGTGCTGCGCTTCGTCCGCGAACAGGCCCTGCGGATCGATCACCCGCACGTGCTCGCACCGACCGGGTGGGCGGCCGACGACGACCGGGTCGTGCTGGCCATGGACCTCGTCGCCGGCGGCTCGCTGGAGACGCTGCTCGGCGATCACGGTGCCCTGCCCGACGCCTATGCCGCGGTCCTGCTCGACCAACTGCTCGCCGCGCTGGAGGCGATCCACGCCCACGGGGTCGTGCACCGCGACATCAAGCCGGCCAACCTGCTGCTGGATGCCACCGGGACCGGGATGCCCCGGCTGCGGGTCTCCGACTTCGGCGTCTCGGTGATCATGGACGAGCCGCGCCTGACCCACACCTCGATGAGCATCGGCACGCTCGGCTACATGGCGCCGGAACAGGCCCGCGGCGCCGAGCCGGAACCACGGCACGATCTCCACGCGGCCGGCGTCGTCGGCAAGCGGATGATCACCGGCCAGCCGTCGCGCGGCCTGCCCGAGAACTGGCCATCGCCGCTGTGGCCGTTCCTCGCCCGGCTCACCGATCCCGATCCGCGGCGCCGGCCGTCGTCGGCGGCCGACGCCCGCGCCGAGCTGCGGCGTACCGGCCTGCTCACCGGGGGTACGCCGTGGCTGGCCGAACCCGATCCGCCCGAGGTGTTCGATCAGCTCGCCGCCCTGCCGCGGCGCACGCTGATCGATTCCCCGCCGACCCCGACGCCGGTGGATCCCGGCACCGGCCGTCGGATCGCCGCCCCGGCCCGCGCGCAGCGCCCCGCCCGGAACTCCGGACGGGGCGCTCGGAAGACGGCGCTGATCGTTCTCACCGCCGGCGCCTTTCTCGGCGCCATCGCGCTGGTGGTGGCGATCCTCGTGATCCTGCTCGGGTGATCCCCGGGCGGCGGGCGTGCTGTCGTGACGCGCTCAGCCGCGCCGCAACAGCCACAGCGCGCCGCCGCCGATCGCGACCAGAGCCGCCGCGCCGCCGGCCAGACCGATGATCAACGGCCAGGGCCGCCCGCCCAGCAGGCCGCGATCGTTCCCGGGGCCGCGGACGTCCGGCGGGTCGCCCTGATAGTCCGGGACCTGGGCGTCGTCGCCGATCACGTCCGCCTGCAGGGTCGCCGTCATGGTCTCACCGTCGCCCTCGTCGTAGGTGACCGCGATCAGATACTCGCCCGGCAGGGCCGCGCTCGTCCGGGCCTCGGTGGGCAGTTCCCGGTTGCGGTAGGCGATCGGATAGGTCGACACCGACGCCGCGGACTCCGTGCCCGTCGAGGTGCTGTCGGAGCTCGAGTTGGGCGATTCGGCGGCATCGACCGAGGCGTCTCCGCCCAGCGGCGACAGCACCCGGAGCTTGAACGATGACCCGTATCCGTCGCCGGTCGCGGGCGGCATCAGTACGGTCGCCTGGATGCGCTGCCCCCAGCCCGCCGGGACGCGGAAGAGTTGCACATCGCCGGGGCTGATCGTGAACCGATAGGTGCCCGGGTCGATCAGCGGTGCCGTGTCGAAGCTGAACTCGCCCTGCCGGTCGATCGGCTGGCCCAGGGGAACCGGCTGCCAGGTCGGGTCGGCCGGCGGCTGCGGGATCGCAGCATCCGCGGCCAGCGGCGGTTCCTCGACGACGTTGATCTGAATCGGTTGGCCCTCCAGCGGATCGTAGGCCTCCGCCGGGGTGACGCTGAGGACCAGATCGCCGGTCAGGCAGTCGGTCTTCGTCGAATCCGGCGGCAGCCACGAGTTCGCGACGCCGGTCAGCAGGGTCCGGGAGAAGCTTGCGGTGATCCGGCTGGCGATGTCGTCGCCGCAGCTCAGGCTGGGCTGGCCGAGCGGGGACAGGCGCAGCGAGACCTGGGCGTCTGAGCTGGACGGCGGCTGCATGCTGGCGCCGACCCAGAAGGACGAGCCCTCCACCGTGCGGGTCAGCCGGTAATGCCTGGCCTGACCCGGCGCGCCCAGCTTGTCCACCCAGCGGCCCGTGGTCAGCGGCGGCGCCGCGGCCGAGTCCGGCGTACCCTCCACCGGCGTGCCGGTGACCTCGAACGGGTTCAGCGCCTGGTCCTTCGCCTCGTTCAGCGACTGGGTGAGCTGTTCGGTGTCGGCGGCGTCGTAGTAGCCGCCCCGGCCCTTGTCGGCGATGCATTCGAGCTGTTCGCGGGCCTGCCCGGAGACCTGGAAGCCGACGACGTCGATCCGCAGGTCGATGCCCCGATCGGCGATCTGCTGGGCCACCTTGCACGGGTCCGGTGCGCAGGTCTCCTCGCCGTCGGAGACCAGCAGGATCGAGCGCCGGCCCTCACCGCCGAGATCCTTGGCGGCCTGTTCCAGGGCATAGGCCATCGGAGTCTCGCCGAACGGCTTGTACTTCGCGATCTCGGCCTTCAGCGCGGCGGCGTTGCCGGTTCCGATCGGAACGACGAGCTGGGAGTCCTCACAGGCGCCGGGGTCGTCGGCGGAGAACACCGTGGCGCCGTAGACGCGCATGCCCACCTGCGCGTCGGCGGGCAGCGAGTCGGCGACCGAGGTCAGCGCGGTCTTGGCGGCGTCGATCTTGCTGCGGTCGTCGCCGGCGGGTTCGTTCATCGACCCGGACGAGTCGAGCACCATCAGCAGCCGGCCGTCGGGGACATCGGCCCGGCTCAGCGCCGCGGGCCCGGCGACGAGCCAGGTGAGCATCAGCCCCAGACTCGCTGCGAGGGCGATGAGATGTCGGATACGCATGGTTCCCCTTTCCCAGGTGTTTACGAACGGAAAGTATTGACTACGTTCGGAACCAGTGTCAAGCATTTCGTTTCCATCCGTCATCGCCTGTCCTAGGCTGGCGCGGTGCCCGACGACCCGACAGCCAGCCACCGCGCGAGCCAGGCCGCACTCTACGGCCAGCCACTCGCGGAGATCATCGCCGAGATCGGCCGCGCGCTGGGCCTGAACCAGGCCCGGATCGCCGCGGTCCTCGGGCTGTCGGCCCCGATGCTTTCCCACCTCGTAGCGGGCCGCCGCGTGAAGATCGGCAACCCGGTCGCGCATGCCCGGCTGGGTCAGTTGCGGGCGCTGGCCGCCGATGCGACCGCGGGCCGCGTCGGGGCGGGAGAGCTCGCCGACCGGCTGGCCGGAATCGAGGCATCGAGCGACAGTTGGGCCACCACCGAGCTCTCGACCGCCGCCTCATCGGACGACCCCGGGGCGCTCGCCCGGCAGACCCAGGGCATGTTCCGCGGCGTGGCGGCCGCCGGGGACTTCCTGTCCGCCGCCGACCGACTGGACGCGGAGTTTCCCGCGATCGCGGAACTGCTGCGGATCTACGGCGCCGGACGTTCGGACTCCGCGGCCGCGCACTGGGCACGGTCGACGACCGGCTGAGCGCTGCCGGCCGCCGGCAGCTCGTCCTCGATCACCCGTGGCCGCGCGGCGAGCAGGGCGAAGACGGCCATCAGGACCGAGATCGCCATCATCAGCGCCAGCGGCCAGGTCCACCCGCCGGTGGCATCGCGCAGGACACCGACCGCCATCGGGCCGAGCAGGCCGAAGGCGTACCCGGTGCTCTGGGTGAACGCCGAGAGCGACCGCAGCCCGGCCGTCGTGCGGGCGCGGTGCCCGATCATCGCCAGATAGATCGGGAAGCTCGAGTTGCCGATGCCGAGGATGATCGCCCACAGCACGGGCGCCGCCGTGGGAGCCAGCAACAGCCCCAGGTCGCCGATCACCGCGAAGCCGATCGTCACGCCGATCAGCCCGTAGGGGCTCGGGTGCCGCGCCGTCCAGTAGCTGAAGACCAGCGCGAGCGGTACGCCGATGCCGGCGACGACGGCTAGCAGGGCCCCGGCAGTGACGCGGTCCAGGCCCGCATCGACGAAGATCGTCGGCAGCCAACCGAACAGGGCATAGGCCTGCATCGCCTGCAGCGCGAAGAAGGCCGTGAGGATCCACGCGGTCGGGGTGCGCGCGATCTCGCCCAGCCCGACCCGCCGCTCGGCGGGGCCGATCCGGGCGTCATGGCCGAGCAGCCCCAGCCACGGCACCAGACAGATCGCGGCCAGCACGGCCCAGACCGCCAGCGCGGGGCGCCAGCCGCCGACGGCGTCCGCGAGCGGCGCGGTGCCGACGCTGGCCAGCGTCATCCCGATCATCAGCGTCGTCGTGTACCACGCCGTCACCTGACCCACCCGGTCCGGGAAATGCAGCTTGACCAGCGCGGGCAACAACACATTGCCGAGCGCCATCCCGGCCAGCGCGAGCGCGGACAACGCCAGGAACGTCACCTGGTCCTGGGCGAACACCCGGCCCGCCTGTCCGGCCACCACGGCGAGCAGGCCCAGCGCGACCGCCCGGTGCAGGCCGACCAGCCCACTGAGAGCCGGGGCGAGGATCCCGAAGATCGCGAAGCAGATCACCGGCAGCGAGGTGAGCAGGCCGGCCACGACGCCCGTCATGGCGAGATCGGCACGAATGGGGCCGAGCTCGGGGCTGACCGCCACCGCGGCGACGCGCAGATTCGCGGCGAGCGAGAGCAGGGCAACCAGGGCCAGCAGGCCGGCCCCGACCCGCGGCCCGCCCCCTCTCGTCACGGCCTCACTCTAGGCAGCGCTGCCTACAGTCGATGTCATGACCGCGACCCGGAACACCCGCCGCCGCGCCGCCGTCGTCGCTGCCGCGCTCGGCGGCTGGCTGCTGCTCGGCTGCACCGCCGGCGATCCGGCGCCCGGCGCACCGCCCACCCCACCCGGGACACCCGCACCCGGCCCGCCGGGCGCGTCCCGGCCGACCCCGACCCCCAGCCCGACCCCGGCGCCGGAGTTCTCCGCCGATGCGGCGCTGGCCGACGTGGAATGGCTGGCAGGCGACATCGGCCCGCGGCTGGCGACCGATGAGTCCTTCGCCCGGGCCGCCGATGAGGTGTCGCGACGGCTGCTGCAACTCGGCTACGACGTCGATCGTCCCGAGTTCGACGTCCCGGCCGGCGACTCGTGGGGTACGCCGGTCGCGGCCGGCACCTCCAGCAACGTGATCGCCCAGCCGGCGACCTTCGACCCGGACCGCGACTACGTGATCATCGGCGCGCATCTCGACACCATCGCCGTCTCGCCGGGCGCGGAGGACAACGCGTCGGGGGTGGCCGTGCTGCTGGAGCTGGCGCGGCTCGCGGCGAGCCAAGATCTGCAGCAGGTGCGGTTCATCGCCTTCGGTGCCGAGGAACCCCGCGGGCGGGGCGACGATGATCATCACTACGGCTCGCAGCGCTATGTGGCCGACCTCGGCAGTCAGGGTGATCGGATGGTGGCGATGATCGCCCTGGACCGGGTCGGCGTGCCCGCGGACGAAGTGCCGATCTGCACCGGCGGCCCGGTCGGCCGCGACCTGCGCGACGAACTGCTCGATGTCGCCGCCGGCCTCGACATCGCCGCCCGCGGCTGCGAAGGGCGTACCTCGGATCACTGGTCGTTCGAGAAGGCGGGCCTGCCCGCGGCCCGCTTCGGCAGCGTCGACTACGCCGGCTACCACTCCCGGCGCGACACCCCCGATGTCGTCGACGAGGCCCAGCTCGGCCGGGTCGGCGAGATCGTCTGGGCCTGGCTCGCCGACCGGCCCTGACGGGCCACGGTCAGGCGTCCGGGTCGGCGAACGGGCCGGAGCTGGTCGAGGCCAGATCGCCGAGGATCTCCGCGCGCGCCCGGTCGCCGGCCAGCCGCGGGGCGTGGTCGTCGCCGATCTGGTGGGCGACCGGATCCACCGCGACGACCGTGCCGTCCCAGCTCGTGATCTCCACGAACACGCCCTGGCGTACCTGCTCGTTCATCGACATGTCGAAGACGAAATTGCCCAGCGAGTACGCGACCGTCGTGTCATCGAGTTGCTCCCAGCCCTGCACCCAGTGTGGGTGCCCACCGATCACCAGATCCGCGCCGGCATCGGCGAAGGCCCGGGCGGTCTCGCGCTGGGAGTCCTCCACCTCGTGGGTGTATTGCGTGCCCCAGTGCGGCATCACGATCACCACATCCGCGTCGGCGGCGGCCTCCCGGATCACCTGCAACGTCGCCTCCCGCTCGGCCCGGTTCAGCGGACCGGTACGCGGCGGCATCGACAGCCGGTTGACGCCGGGGGAGTCCTCGGTGGCGGCGACGCCCTCGATCGACTCCGTGCCGATGAACGCGATCCGCTGCCCCTGGGCTTCCATGATCAGTGGTGCCCGCGCGGCGGCGACATCGCGCCCGGCGCCGAACCGCCCGATTCCCGCCTCGTCGAAGATGTCGAAGGTGGTCACCAGCGCGCCGGTGCCGAAGTCGCCGACGTGGTTGTTGGCCAGGCTCACCACGTCGAAGCCTGCCCTGTTCAACCCGGCGAGTGCGATCTCGGGATCGGCGTGGAAGGAATCGGCGCCTTGGTAGGGCGGGCCGTCATCGGACAGTGCCGCCTCGAACGTCCCGACCGTGAGATCGGCCCCAGACAGTCGGTCGGCCAGCGGGGCGAAGACGGCGGTCGGGTCCTCGCCCGCGGCGAGCGAGTCACCCACCCGCCGGCCGAGCATGATGTCGCCGACGATCGTCACGGTCGCGACCGATTGCGGCGGTCGGCCGGACGTGGTCAGCGGATAGCGGGTCGGATCGGCGAGCGGATGGGCGCCGCCGACCGTCAGCACCCGTACGGTCGGGTCGACCGCGTCGGCGGGCACCAGGGCCAGCGTGTCGGGGTCGGCGCGAACCCGGTCGAGGGCCTCGGCCGGTGTGGCCGCCTCTGCGGCGCCCGGTGGCGCCGCCCGGTCCGGCAGCGCGGAGGTCACCCGCAGGCGCCCGCGCGGCAGGCCCAGGTCGGCCCAGTCGTCGGCGCCGCCGGCCAGCAGGGCCTGCGCGGCAGCCGCGTCGATGTCGAGCACGGGGCGGGTCGCGTGGGCGGCCAGGACGAGGGGTACGCGGGGCGCGGTGCTCGGCGTCCCGGCCGGCGCCGGGGAAAGCGGCGCGGACGCGCCCGGGTTGGTTTCGAGCGGGCTGGTTTCGTGCGGGCTGGTTTCGAGCGGGCCGGTTTCGAGCGGGCCGGTGCACCCGGCCACGGTCAGGGCGGCGACGGTCAGAGCGACCGCGGCGACCGCCCGGGCGGCGCGACCGTGTACTGCGCGGCGACGCGGTGGGATGCGCCTCATGCGGTGAATCTATGTAGTCCGGACAACTGGGCCGTCGAGCGCCTCCGCGGCGCGCGGCCGGCGCCGGAGTTTCGGGAGCCGGTGGAACTTGTGGGATACTGGCCGAGGTTCGGGACCGACCGGTCCCACCTGGTCAACCCGGTCACGGGTACCGGCCGCGAGGTGACAGCTCGCGACCGTGGCCCCACCGCGACGCCGCCCACCCGGGTGGCTCGACCGCGGGGGCGTACCCGGCCGCTGACCGCCGAGATCTTTCTGTCCGGCCACGGCCGGCAGCCAACCCCGGCGTGCGCATGCGCCGCCGGATGAAGGAGCCCCGATGCTCGACGAGCCGACGAACAATTCCGACAACGGCTCCGGGGAGGACGCGCGCCCCCAGCGCCGTCGCCGCCGGGCCGCCAGCAGGCCCGCGGGTCCGCCGGTAGCCGTCCCGGAGAACCCGTCCACCCCCGAACAGGCCACCCCCGAACAGGCCACGCCCGAGGTGGTCGGCGACGGCCCGATCCCGGCCGAGGCCGAGCTGACCGATCAGACGCCCGTCGATGCCGAAATCGTCGACGAGCCTGCCACCGACGCGAGCGTCGGACCGACCGAGATCACCGCGGCCCCGGCCGAGCAACAGCCCGCCGCCGAGGCCGTCGAGGAGCCTGGCGAGGCGGTCGCCACCGGCGCCGACGAGGCCGAGGACGTGCAGCCGGCCGGCGGCGGATCTACCCGGCTGAACCGCGTGCTGCTGGACCCGTTCGCGCCGCCGCAGGTCGTGGCCGCGCCCGCCCGCCCGGAGAGCGATCGTGTCGGCGAATCCGATGAGGATGCAGACGAGCCCGACGACGACAGCGACGATTCCGACAGCGACGATTCGGACAATGACGACTCCGACAACGACGACTCCGACAACGACGATTCGGACGAGTCCGGCGACGGGCGCCCGCGCCGCCGGCGCCGCCGGCGCGGCGGTCGCCGCCGCCGACGTGGCGGCGATGATTCCGACGAGTCCGACGATCAGCAGTCCGCCGGCTCCGACGACGCCGAGGGTGGCGAAGGCGACGGCAAGGCGGGCGAGTCGGCCAAGGACGGCAAGGGCGATTCCGGCGCGAAGTCCGACGACGATGCCGACGACGAGGACGAGGGTCAGTCCTCGGGTCGCCGTCGCCGCCGCCGGCGTCGCCGGCGCGGGGAGGACGCCTCCAGCGCCGATGACGACCCGAGCGATGTGGTCGTCAAGGTACGCGACGGCCGGCGCGGCAAGGCCAGCGACGAGGTCACCGGGATCGACGGCTCGACCCGGATGGAGGCCAAGCGGCAGCGCCGCCGGGAGGGCCGCTCGGCCGGCCGGCGCCGCGCCCCGATCCTCAGCGAGGCCGAGTTCCTGGCCCGCCGGGAGTCCGTCGACCGGAAGATGGTGATCCGGCAGAACGACGAGCTCGCCCAGATCGGCGTGCTCGAGGACGGCGTACTCGTCGAGCACTATGTCGATCGGGCCAGCGCCGCCTCCCTGATCGGCAATGTCTATCTCGGCCGGGTCCAGAACGTCCTGCCGTCGATGGAGGCCGCGTTCATCGACATCGGCCGCGGCCGCAACGCCGTGCTGTACGCCGGTGAGATCGACTGGAACGCCTTCGGTGTCGAGGGCGATGCCCGCAAGGTCGAGAACGTGCTGAAGTCCGGCCAGACCGTGCTGGTCCAGGTCACCAAGGACCCGGTCGGCGCGAAGGGCGCGCGGCTCACGGGCCACGTCTCGCTGCCCGGGCGCTACATCGTCTACGCGCCGGGCGGTCACCTGTCGGGCATCTCCCGCAAGCTGCCGGACAACGAGCGCAAGCGGCTCAAGGAGATCCTGGCCGAGCTGGTCGACGACGACGCATCGGTGATCGTGCGTACCGCCGCCGAGGGCGCCACCGAGGACGAGCTGGTCCGTGACGTGACGCGGCTGAAGGCGCAGTGGGAGGCGATCAACAAGCAGGTGAAGTCCGGCTCCGGCGCCCCGAAGCTGCTCTACGGCGAGCCCGATCTGACGGTACGCATCGTCCGCGACCTGTTCACCGAGGACTTCTCCGAGCTGACCATCGACGGCAACGACTCGACCAACGACGCCTACGAGACGGTCACCGCCTATGTCGGCCACGTCGCGCCGCACCTGGCCGACCGGATCAAGCGCTGGGACCGCGAGCAGGGCGACATCTTCGCCGCCAGCCGGGTGGACGAGCAGATCGCCAAGGCGCTGGAACGCAAGGTCTTCCTGCCCTCGGGCGGTTCGTTGATCATCGACCGCACCGAGGCGATGACGGTGATCGACGTGAACACGGGCAAGTTCACCGGCAGTGGCGGCAACCTCGAGGCCACGGTCACCTCCAACAACCTGGAGGCCGCCGAGGAGATCGTCCGGCAACTGCGCCTGCGCGACATCGGCGGCATCATCGTGATCGACTTCATCGACATGGTGCTGCCGAGCAACCGCGAGCTGCTGCTGCGGCGCCTCGTCGAGTGCCTCGGCCGCGACCGCACCCGCCACCAGGTCGCCGAGGTGACCAGCCTCGGCCTGGTGCAGATGACGCGGAAGAAGATCGGGACTGGGCTGGCCGAGGCCTTCACCGAGACCTGCGAGTGCTGCTCGGGCCGCGGCTACGAGATCCACGACATGCCCGTCGAGACCCAGGCGCCCTCCGACGGCGGCGAGCGCAAGGGCCGCGGCGGCCGGCGCGGCGGGAAGGACCGCTCCTCGGCCAAGGGCCGGAAGAACCGCGACAAGGCCGGTGACGATTCGGGCAAGAGCGATTCGGGCAAGAGCGACTCGGGCAAGAACGATTCGGGCAAGAACGACTCGGGCAAGAACGACTCGGGCAAGGGCGCGAGCGAACCGGCCGGCAACGATGCGGCCGGGTCCGGCGCGACGGAATCCCCGGGGCCCCAGCAGTCCGACGGCTGATCACGAGAGCGCCGCGTCCCTCGGGGCGCGGCGCTCTCTTGTATCCTTCGATGCGTCAGTTGCGTAAACGACGAAATAGGACTCCCATGCCGCCATCAACCGCCCCCGACGCGCGAGACATCCGTCGCTGGCGCGGCTACCTTGCCGACGAGCGCGCCGAGCGCCAGGTCTATGCCGAGCTTGCCCGCCGCCGCACCGGCGAGGACCGCGAGATCCTGCTCGCCCTCGCCGAGGCCGAGCGCCGACACGAACAGCACTGGGTGGACCTGCTGGGGGAGCGGGCCGAGCCGGCCCCGCGACCCTCGCTCGATGTACGCCTGCTCGGCACGCTGGCGCGGCGCTTCGGTTCGGTGTTCGCGCTCGCGCTGATGCAGCGCGCCGAGGCGCGCTCGCCGTATGCCGCCGACGCGCACGCGACCGAGCAGATGGCCGCGGACGAACAGATCCACGGCGAGGTGGTGCGCGGCCTCGCGGCCCGCGGCCGCCGCCAGCTCGCCGGCTCGTTCCGGGCCGCGGTCTTCGGCGCCAACGACGGCCTGGTCTCCAATCTGGCGCTTGTCACCGGCATCGGCGCGGTCACCCAGGAGCCGGCGATCGTGTTGGCGACTGGCATTGCCGGCCTGCTCTCGGGTGCGCTGTCGATGGGGGCGGGGGAGTACGTCTCGGTACGCTCCCAGCGCGAGCTGCTCGGCGCCTCGCGCCCCGACCACCGATCGGTGGATGTGATCGACGATCTCGATCTGAACACCAACGAGCTCGCCCTGGTGTTTCGGGCCCGGGGGCTCACCCCCGACGAGGCGGAGGCGCGGGCCGGCGCGCTGATCAGCGATCGCGAGAGCCGGTCCGCCGGACTGCTGGGCGGGATCGACACCTCCGCCGACGCCGGGGTCGATCCCGACGAGGCGGTCGGCAGCGCCTGGTCGGCGGCCATCTCGAGCTTCCTGTTCTTCGGCGGTGGCGCGCTGATCCCGGTGCTGCCGTTCCTGTTCGGCATGGTCGGCCTGCCCGCGATCGCGGTCTCGCTGGCGCTGGTCGGGGTGGCGCTGCTGCTTTCCGGCGCGCTGGTCGGGATCATGTCGGGCGCCTCGCCGGGCAAGCGCGCGCTGCGGCAGCTCGCGATCGGTTTCGGCGCGGCCGGGGCAACCTATCTGCTGGGGCGGCTCTTCGGCGCGACGATGGGCTGATCGGACCGCTCGTCCGGGGCGGTCTCGGCGATCATCGTCAGCGTCCGGCGCAGATCGGCCACCCGCTCGTTGCCGATCCGCTCGGCCAGCCAGGCGTCGAAATCGGCAACCACGCCCAGGCCGGCGCTCAGCACCTCCTCCCCGCGCGGGGTCAGGCGTACCCGGCGGACCCGACGATCGGCCTCGTCGGTACCGACCGCCAGATAGCCCCGATCGCCGAGCTGGCGGATCAGCTCGCCGACCGCCTGCTTGGTCATCCGGGTCCGCTCGGCGAGCGCCGTCACGCTCGTCCCGTCGGCGTCGATGGCCAGGAACAGCGGCGCATGCGCCGCTCGGACGTCGGCGAAGCCGGCCGCGCGCAGCGCAGCGTCCAGCTCCGCCGAGAGCCGGCGTCCCGCGGCCGCCAGCAGGGAGCCCAGCGGTGCCGGGCGCGCGCCGGATGAATTAGTAAGGTTCTTGACCATATCCGATCCCCGTTCTAGCATTTGGTCAGGAACCTTACTGAATCACAGCCCCGGTCGGGGCGGATGGGGTCGCGATGAGCTGGATGGACGGGGCGCGCCGGGTGGGCGGCTGGCTGTGGGTCTTCGGCGGACTGGCGTGCCAGCTCGTCGGAGGATTCGCGTTCGCGGTGTGGCCGGGCTGGATCACCGGCACCGTGCTGGTGGCGATCGGACTGCTCGGCATCGCGACGCTGCCGCGCGTGGCCGAGCGCCTGGGCCGCATCCCGCGGGTGCTCGGCATCGTGGTCGCGGTGTTGTTGGCGGTCTCCCTGCTCGGCGCGGTGGCCGATCGGTTCGGCCTGTTCGGGCCCGCCGGCTCGCCCGGTGTCTCCTGGGGGAACTGGCCCGCCTTCGTGGCCTACACGGCCGGCCTGTTGCCGGGCCTCCCCGCGCCGGCGGTCACGGTGGCCGCGATCGCCGCGACGATCGCCGAGGCCGTGCTGGGTGTGGCGCTGATCGTCGGCTGGCAGCGCCGCTGGGTGGGCAAGGCCGCCGCGGGGCTGTTCGCGGTCTATCTCGTCGCGATGCTGCCGAGTGTCGGCGCGGGCGAGGTGGTGCGCTACGGCGTACCGACGCTGATCGGCGGCGCCCTGCTGGTGTCGGCCACGCCCCGGTTTGACCGCCGCGAGGCCCCCGCGTACGCTTGACCGTCGGTGTGCGGAGGCGAATCTTCGCAGCGCCTCGGGAGTGCCCGGCCGGTCGGCAAGCGGCACCCACACCAGAAGCAGACGAGGAAAGAGGGTCAGGCGTGTACGCGATCGTGCGTAGTGGCGGCCGCCAGCACAAGGTCGCCGTGGGCGACGTCGTCGAGATCGACAAGGTCACCGACGAGGTCGGCTCGTCGGTCGAGCTGCAGCCGTTGCTGCTGGTCGACGGCGACTCGATCACCGCCGATGCGGCGACGCTGGGCAAGGCCAGCGTCAAGGCCGAGGTGCTGGGCGAGACCAAGGGTCCGAAGATCCGGATCATGAAGTACAAGAACAAGACCGGCTACCGCAAGCGCCAGGGACATCGCCAGCGCTACAGCCAGGTCAAGATCACCGGCATCGAGAGCTGAGGCGAGACAGATGGCACACAAGAAGGGCGCGTCCTCGACGCGGAACGGTCGCGATTCCAACTCCCAGCGGCTCGGCGTGAAGCGCTTCGGCGGCCAGTTGGTCAACGCCGGGGAGATCATCGTCCGGCAGCGCGGTACCCACTTCCACCCGGGCGACGGCGTCGGCCGCGGTGGCGACGACACCCTGTTCGCGCTGGTCGAGGGGCGGGTCGAGTTCGGCACCCGCCGCGGCCGCCGCGTCGTGAACATCCTGGTCGAGGAGACCGCCGCCGCGCAGTGACGCGACGCCTCCCGGCCGATCGGCGAGGGCCCGTCCCAGTTGGGGGCGGGCCCTCGCCGCTGTTCCGGCGCGGACCGGCGGTCGCCTAACAAACCTAATTTCGGCCGGTTTTCGTTTTGTTAGGTACGCTGATGCGCATGGACGGTCCGTTCTTCCCCGGCGCCGGGACCAGCCCGTATCGGCTCGAGGGCCGCGAGGCCGAGCTGCGGCAGTGGCGGCGCGTGCTCACCGACTTCGCGGCGTTCGGGCACACCCAGGCGAGACACCTGATCATCTCCGGCGTGCGCGGGGTCGGGAAGACCTCGCTGCTCAAGGAGTTCGCCGAGGCGGCGCTGGTCGAGGGCTGCCTCGCGATCCGGGTGCGCTGCCAGGCCTCCGGCCGGGAATCGCTGATGGACCGGGTCGACGCCGCGGTGGATGCCGCGCTCGAGCGCGCCGACTTCGCCGCCGAGCACGGCCGGCTGACCAGGGCCGCCATCACCACCCCGATCGGCGGGATCGAGCTCGAGCGCGAGCTGAACGACGATGACACGCTGATCGACACCGCGTTCATGACCCGGCTGCTCACCGCCACCGACACGGTGCGCCGACGTGGCGGCATCGGGCTCGCGCTGCTGATCGACGAGACCCAGTACGCCGATCACGCCAGCCTGGTCAACCTGTCCGAACTGGTCTCCCTGCTCGGCGAGCGCGATGCCGACAAGCCCGGGTTGATCATCTGCTTCGCCGGCCTGCCGGGCGACACCGCCCGGCTGGTCGGCAAGTCCTCCAGCCACGCCGAGCGCGTCTATCGCCGGATCAATCTCGGCTACCTCGACGCCGAGGCCACCAGAGACGCCTTCCTGCTCCCGGTCCGCGAGGCGGGTGGCGCCTGGACCCGGGAGGCGCTGGACGCCGCGGTCGAGGTGTCGGGCGGCTACCCCGCCTTCATCCAGGAGCTGGGCGCCGAGGTGTGGGCGCACCGGGTCGACGACGAGCTCACGCTGGCCGCCGTCCGGGCGGGCATCGAGGCCGCCGCGCCGCAGCTCGAGGCCTACTACGAGGGGGCCTGGGAGGCCGCACCCGCCGAGGGGCGCCGGATCCTGATCGCGCTGGCGGATGCCGGCGGCGAGGCGAGCGTCGCCGAGCTGGCCCGGGCCGTCGGCAAGGAGTCCAGCTCACAGATCGCCTGGGCCGTCGATGCCCTGGTCAAGCGCGGTACGGTGCTGCGGCCCGCCCGCGGCCGGATCGTCTTCGGCCGCTCCGGGATGGACCGCTGGGTGCTGGAGAACCACGGGGGTCCCGATCCCGGCGAGCAGCATCGGCCGATCGGCCGGAAAGGTAGGCACTGATGGCGATTCCGAGCTTCGTGGACCGGGTCAGGCTGCACGTCGCGGCCGGTCGTGGGGGCAATGGCACGGCGTCGGTGCATCGGGAGAAGTTCAAGCCCCTCGGCGGTCCCGACGGCGGAAACGGCGGCGACGGCGGCTCGATCATCCTGCGCGTCGACCCGAACCTGTCCACCCTGGTCGACTATCACCGCCAGTCCCAGCGCCGGGCCCGCAACGGCCAGCCCGGCGAGGGCGACAACCGCAACGGCGCCCGCGGCGAGGACATCGTGCTGGCGGTGCCCGACGGCACCCTGGTCACGGACGCCGACACCGGCGAACAGCTCGCCGACCTGACCGGGGCCGGCGCCGAGCTCGTCGTCGCCCGCGGCGGCAGGGGCGGCCTGGGCAATGCCGCGCTCGCCTCGGCCTCGCGCAAGGCGCCGGGCTTCGCGCTGCTCGGCGAGCCGGGCGAGGAGCGTACCGTCACCCTCGAGCTGAAGGTCGTCGCCGATGTCGGACTGGTCGGCTTCCCGAGCGCCGGCAAGTCCTCGCTGGTCGCCGCGCTGTCCCGGGCGCGGCCCAAGATCGCCGACTACCCGTTCACCACCCTGGTGCCGAATCTCGGTGTCGTCGTCGCGGGCGACCTCACCTACACCGTCGCCGACGTGCCCGGCCTGATCGAGGGCGCCAGCGAGGGCCGCGGCCTCGGCCACGACTTCCTGCGCCACGTCGAGCGCTGCGCCGCCCTGGTCCACGTCGTCGACACCGCCACCTACGAGCCGGGACGTGACCCGGTCGGCGACCTCAAGATCATCGAGAACGAGCTGGCCCGCCACGGCGGTCTGGAGGACCGCCCGCGGTTGGTCGCGCTGAACAAGGTGGACGTGCCCGACGGCCGCGACATCGCCGACATCGTCGCCGCCGATGTCGAGCAGTTCGGCTGGCCGGTCTTCGAGATCTCCACCAAGACCGGCGAGGGCCTGACGGAGCTCAGTCACGCCATGGCCGAGGTGGTACGCCGCCGCCGCGCGGCCACCCCGACCCCCGAGCCCGCCCGGATCGTGCTGCGGCCCGCGCCGTCTGCCGGCGAGGAGTTCACCATCAAGCGGCAGGGCGACGGCGAGGGCGGACACCTGTGGCGGGTCCGCGGCGACAAGCCCGAGCGCTGGGTACGCCAGACCGATTTCGGCAATCCCGAGGCCGTCGGCTATCTCGCCGACCGGCTGAACCGGCTCGGCGTGGAGGACAAGCTGCTCGCACTCGGCGCGGCCGCCGGTGATGCGGTGGCGATCGGGGGCGACCCGCGTACCGGCGACGGGGCCGTGGTCTTCGACTTCCGCCCCCAGGTCGACATCGGCGCGGAGATCTTGTCCCGGCGCGGCGAGGACGACCGACTGGTCGAGGACCGTCCGGCGGTCGCCCGGCGGCGCGAGCTGGACCGCGAGTACCACCGCCGCAAGGCCGACGGGACCTGGCGCACCGATGTCGACGAGGATGCGCGCGACGATGATCAACAGCCCCGCCGGGACCCGACCGATGACTGACCGGGCGGCGCTGCGCGATGCGCGGCGGGTGGTGATCAAGGTCGGCTCCTCCTCGCTGACCAGCGACGGCGGCGCGCTCGACCCCGACCGGCTGGCCGGCCTGGTCGACGCGCTGGCCGCCCGGCACCGCGCCGGTGCCGAGGTCGTCCTGGTGTCCTCGGGGGCGATCGCCGCGGGGCTGGTCCCGCTCGGCCTGACCCGCCGGCCGCGGGATCTGCCGCTGCAGCAGGCCGCGGCCGCCGTGGGGCAGGGCCTGCTGGTGGAGCAGTACGCCAGCCGGTTCGCCGCGCACGAGATCACCACGGGCCAGGTGCTGCTGACCGTGGACGATGTCACCCGGCGCAGCCACTATCGCAATGCGCACCGGACCTTCGCCAAGCTGCTGGAGCTCGGTGTCCTGCCCGTCGTGAACGAGAACGACACGGTCGCGACCAGCGAGATCCGGTTCGGTGACAACGACCGGCTGGCCGCGCTCGTCGCCCATCTGGTCCATGCCGACGCGCTGGTCCTGCTCAGCGATGTCGACGGGTTGTGGACGGACAAGCCGGGGACGCCGGGCGCCGTCCCGGTGCCGCAGGTGCACTCGCGTACCGATATCGACAAGATCAACATCTCGGCGACCGGGTCAGCGGTCGGCACCGGCGGCATGATCACCAAGGTCGACGCCGCGGCGATCGCCACCTCGGCCGGCATCCCGGTGGTGCTGACGGTGGCCGCGAACTGCGCGCGCGCGCTGGCCGGGGAGCCGGTCGGCACGATCTTCCATCCGACCGGCAAGCGGCGCCCCGCCCGATTGCTCTGGCTGGCCCATGCCTCCAGCACCAGCGGCGATCTGTGGCTCGACGCCGGCGCCGTGCGGGCCGTGGTCGAACGCAAGGCCTCGCTCCTGCCCGCCGGGGTCACCCGGGTCGAGGGGGCCTTCAGCGCCGGCGACCCGGTCAACCTGCGCGGCCCGTCGGGGCAGGTGGTCGCCCGCGGTCTGGCCGGCTTCGACGCCTCGGAGCTGCCGTCGCTGATCGGGCGCTCCACCCGCGAGCTCGGCGCCGAGTTCGGTCCCGAGTACGAACGGACCGTTGTGCACCGTGACGCGCTGGTGGTCCTGG
Organism: Naumannella huperziae; assembly: GCF_054073625.1. NCBI lineage: Bacteria > Bacillati > Actinomycetota > Actinomycetes > Propionibacteriales > Propionibacteriaceae > Naumannella > Naumannella huperziae. The sequence continues at coordinate 1,640,213 of NZ_JBSXPH010000001.1, forward strand.
GTTAAGCATTCCTGAACGCTTCGTCGCCCCCGGACGTTCGGGTCGGTCGGCTAGTTCGGGTCGTGGCGCGGGTCGGCGCCGTCGCGGACGGAGCCGAGCTGGTGGCGACCGAGCCGGGACACGCTGAGCGACTCGGCGACCTCGGCGAAGGCCCGCTCGATGGCCGCGGCCGCCGGCCGGGCGGGGCGGTCGCGGACCCGGCTGAGCAGGATCCGGCGGTGCGGCACGTCGTCGTCGGCGGCGATGCTGACCAGGCGGACGTCGTCGCGCAGGTTGGTCAGCCCGAGCCGCGGCGCCAGCGCGATGCCCAGGCCCGCGGCCACCATCGCCTGGATCTCCTGGTAGTCCTGGGCGCGGTAGGTGATCCGCGGCTCATAGCCCGCCCGCACGCAACTGCGCAGCAACAGATCGCTCGCGGGGTGGGTCTCCGACCGCACGACCCAGCGCCGATCGGCCAGGTCGGCCATCGTCACGGGCCGCTCCCGGGGCAGGTCGCTGGCCGCGGGGACGACCAGCACGGGCGGGTCGTCGAGCAGGTGGACCGAGGTCAGGCCCGGATCGCGCAGCCGGTTCCACGGGTAGTCCCACAACAGCGCGAGCTCGACCTCCCCGCTGTGCAGCAGATCGATCAGCGGCGCGAGCAGCGCGCTGTGCACGGTCAGGTCGATGTCGGGCCAGCGCTGGTGGAAGCGGGTCACCACGAGCGGCAGCAGCGACGCGCTGGCGGTCGGGAACGAGCCGATCCGCAGGCTGCCCGCGCGCAGCCCGGAATGCTCGGCCAGATCGGATTCGGCGGCCCGCAACTGCCGCCGGATCGCGCTCGCGCGCGTGGCCAGCGCGGCCCCGGCCTCGGTCAGCCGGATGCCGCGTGGCAGCCGTTCCAGCAACGGCTGGCCGGCCTCGGACTCCAGCCGCCGGAGTTGTTGCGAGATCGCCGAGGTGGTGTAGCCCAGCGCCGCGGCCGCGCCGGTCAGCGAGCCGTGTTCGGCGACATCGGCGAGCAGCAGCAGGCGACGGACATCCACGCTCATCGGCGTACCCACGACTTAAGCATGAGTACATGCTAGTCAACGAACTCGCGATTGTGCTTCAACCTCTGCGAAGTCAGGCTGGGACGCGGAACCGGCGCGGTGGCCGGACGGTGCGAGGAGGACGAGGATGCAGGTACGCGGGACCCTGGTCCGCGGTGGCACCAGCAAGTGCTGGCTGTTCACCGAGCACGACGTGCCCGGTACGCGTACCGATCTCGAGGCCATGCTCGTGGCCGCCTACAACGCGGCGGACCGGCGCCAGATCGACGGCGTCGGCGGCGCCACCTCGACCACCTCCAAAGCCGCGGTCGTCGGACCGTCTCGCGCCCCCGATGTCGACATCGACTACCTCTTCGCACAGGTCGGGATCGGCGAGGGGAGAGTCGAGTGGGGCAGCAACTGCGGCAACTGCGCGACCGCGATCGCGCTCTACGCCGTCGCCAAGGGACTCGTCCCGGCCGGCCCGCGCGAGACCCGCGTCCGGCTGCGCAATGTGAACACCGGGTCCCGGCTGGACGCCGTCGTGAGCACCCCGGGCGGCCGGATCAGCGACCACCCGAACGCGCTGGTGCCGGGCACCGACGCCGCCGGGGTCGGTGTGCGGCTGATCTTCCTGGCCCCGGGCGGCGGCAGCACCGGCGCGCTGCTGCCGACGGGTCGGCCCGCGGAACCGATCACGATCGCCGGGCGGCGCGCGCGGCTGAGCCTGCTCGACGCCGGCGCGCCGGTCGCACTGCTGCGGGCCGGCGACCTCGGGCTGACCGGCGACGAGGACCCCGCCGAGCTGGCGCCGTGGCTGCCGGAGCTGATCGCGGTACGCGCGCAGGCCGCGATCCGAATGGGCCTGGCCCGGCCCGGGGAGCCCGCCCCGCAGGCGGTACCGAAGGTCGGCATCGTGGGCGAACCGCGTGGTGATCGGATCGGCGTCCGGATGGTCTCGATGCAGGAGTTCCACCCGGCGATCGGCCTGACCAGCGCGGTCGCGCTGGCCACGGCGACCCGGACCCCCGGGTCGGTGCTGGCCGGCGCGGCCGCGCCGGAGGGGCCGGCCCGGCTCCGGTTGGCGACGCCGTCGGGGGAGGTGGCGGTACGCAGCAGCCTGACCGCGGGCGGCGCCGTGGCCGAGGTCGAACTGGAACGAGCGGCGCGGCTGATCGCCGATGCCGTGATCTACCTACCGGCGGCGGCCTGAGCGCCCACCCGGACAATCACTGTCAGCAGGACAACAACGAAGTTGGAGGCGAGGACACCATGCGGGTATCCCTTGAGCAGTTGGTGATCAAGTACGGTGCGGCAACGGCCGTCGACCGGCTCGACCTGACCATCGAGCCGGGGGAGTCGCTGGTGCTGCTCGGCAAGTCGGGCTGCGGCAAGACGACGACCATGCGCAGCATCGCCGGGCTGGAGACGCCGGTGGCCGGGCGGATCACCATTGGTGACCGCGTGGTGCTGGACGCCGAGCGCGGCATCGAGGTGCCGTCGCACCGGCGCAATGTCGGGATGGTCTTCCAGTCCTATGCGGTGTGGCCGCATCGCACCATCTTCGAGAACGTGGCCTTCCCGCTGCGGATGCAGAAGCTGTCGCGCACCGAGACCCGGCGGCGGGTGCACGAGGTGCTGGAGCTGGTCGGGCTCGGCGAGCACGCCGATCGCGGTGCCAGCCTGTTGTCCGGCGGGCAGATGCAGCGGGTGGCCCTCGCGCGCAGCCTGGTGATGCGGCCGAGCGTGCTGCTGCTCGACGAGCCGCTGTCCAACCTGGACGCCCGGCTGCGCGAGCGGCTGCGGATCGAGCTGCGCGGCATCCAGCAACAGCTCGGCCTGACCTGCGTCTATGTCACCCACGACCAGGCCGAGGCGATGGCGCTGGCCGACCGGATCGCGTTGATGCAGGGCGGCCGGATCGTCCAGGCCGGTACGCCGGAACAGATCTGGTCGCGGCCGGCGAGCGCGTCGATCGCGGACTTCCTCGGGGTCAGCAACATTCTTCCGGTACGCGGGGACGCAGGCGGCGGCTACCGGATCGACAACTCGCCGCTGACGGTGACGGCGGCGGAGCGCGTCGACGGCGATCAGGCCCTGCGCGCCTGTATCCGTCCGGAGGACCTGAGCCTGGCCGGCGAGTCGAACGGACACGGCAATGCCTGGGCGGGCGGCGTCGAGGTGGTCACCTTCCAGGGCAACCACACCGTCTACCGGGTCGGCCTGGACGACGGGCCGGCGGTCGAGGTGGCCGCGCCGGCCGGCGGTCCGGCCTTCCGTACCGACGATCGGGTCTGGGTCAGCGCCGATCCCGCCGCCGTGCGGATCCTGCCGCAGGAGGTGCCGGCCTGATGAGCACCCTCACCCGATCCCTGCGGATGCTGCCCGTCGGGGCCCAGTTCGCGCTGCTGGTCGTGCTCGTGGTGATCCCGATGGGGCTCATCGGACTCGCGGCGATCAGCGCCGAGACCCCGCGCCCGGGCGCGCTGTTCGGCGGCCTGTCGGTCGACAACTTCGCGATCCTGACCACCCCGGCCGCCCTCGGCGCGCTGGCCAACTCCGTGTTCGTCGCGGCCTGCGCCTCGGTGCTCGCCATGATCATCGGCGGGGTGCTGGCCTTCCTTGCCGCCCGCAGCGACGCGCCCGCCCGCGGCCTGATCTATTTCGCCGGGATCTCGCCGATGTTCCTGCCCTCGCTGGTCGGCGCGCTGGCCTGGTCGCTGTTGGCCGGGCCCGCGATGGGCTACCTGAATGTCGCGGCCCGCGCGATCGGCCTGCCGAACCTGGTCGACATCTATTCCTACGGCGGGCTGATCTTCGTCCTCGCCGTCTACTACGCGCCGTATGCCTTCTTGCTGATCCACGGGGCGATGAGCCTGATGAACCCCGACCTGGAGGACGCGGCCGGGGTGCACGGCGGCTCGCCGCGGGCAACCCTGCGCCATGTCACCTTCCCGTTGGTGCTGCCGGCCATCCTCGGCTCCGCGGTGCTGGTCTTCACCCTGACCATGGAGAACTTTCCGGTCGCGCAGATGATCGGTACGCCGGGCCAGATCGAGACCCTGCCGGCCTTCATCTACCGGCTGATGAACGCCGCCCCCGCGCGCGGGACGGAGGCCGCCGCGGTGGCCGTTGCCCTGACCGCGGTGTTGATCATCGTCACCGCCGTGCAGCAGCGGATCGTGATGCGGCGCCGCTTCACCACCGTGTCCGGCAAGGGCGTGAAGCCGCGGCGCTTCGCGATCGGGCGCTGGCGCTTTGCCGGGCTCGGCTTCGCGATCGCGTACCTCGTCCTGGCGCTGATCCTGCCGCTGCTCGCGCTGCTGCTCGCCTCGCTGCAGTCCTCGCCCTATGTCGCCGAGCTGTCCCAGCTCGCCCGGCCGGGCGCGCTGTCGTTCTGGTCGCTCGGCCAGACGATCACCGACCCGCAGTTCCTGCGCTCGCTCGGCAACAGCGTCGCCGTCGGCGTCCTGGTGGCGGCGATCGGCACCGCCTTCGCGTTCTGGCTCGGCTACTCGGTCTATCGCACCGAGCTGCCCGGCCGGCGCGTGCTGGAACAACTGGCGATGGCCCCGCTCGCGGTGCCCGCGATCGTGATGGGCCTCGGCCTGCTGTGGACCTGGTTGGTCGCCCCCGTGCCCGTCTACGGCACCCTGGTCGTGCTGGTGATCGCGTTCTTGTCGATCTACCTGCCGCAGGGCTATCGCGGGGCCACCGCGGCGATCCAGCAGGTCGATGCCGATCTTGAGGACAGCGCCGTGCTGTCGGGCGCCCGGCGGCTGCGGGCCATCGGTTGGGTGACTGTGCCGCTGCTGCGGACCGGGCTGTTGTCCACCGCGTTGTTGTTGCTGATGCTGGCGATGCGCGAGCTCTCCGCAGCCCTGTTCCTGTTCACCTCCGACACCCGGTTGCTCTCGATCGCGGTGTTCGACGAGTACGACAACGGCGCATTGCGCGCCGCCGCATCCACCAGCCTGCTCTACTGCCTGGCCGTCGTGATCATGGTCGGTCTGCTCCGCTTCGCCGGCGCGCGTACCGCGTCGGGACCCAGTTCTGATCAAGGGAGATCGTGATGCACCGACGTACCCTGCTGACCGGATCGGCCGGACTCGCGGCCGCACTCGGCCTCGGCGCCGCGGCCTGCGCCCCGCCGCCGCAGACGCAACTAGTGACCGGGGCCCCGGTGATCGACGATGCGGCGGCGTTGATCATCGACGGCGAGCAGATCGCCGATCAGGCGCTGTGGCGGGCTGCCCAGGACGAGGGCGGGTTGATCCTCTACAGCGGGTATGTCGAGAACAGCGAGAAGGAAGTGATCAAGGCCTTCACCGCCGACACCGGGCTGGCGGTCTCCCTGGTCCGGTTGGTGCCGAACCGGCTCCTGGAGCGGGTGCTGAGCGAACAGGGCGCCGGGAAGCTGCGCGCCGACCTCATTCGGACCTCCGACCCCGCGGGCGTGGCCAAGATGGCCGCCGCCGGCGCGTTCGGGCGCCACCGGGTCCCGGGCATCGACGACCTCGGTGCCGATGTCGTCTTCGACGACGGCCGCTACTACCGGACCTTCGATCCGGCATTCACCTTTGCCTACAACACGGCTCTCGTGCCCCCCGGACAGGAGCCCCGCGGGTGGCAGGATCTGCTGCACCCGCGCTGGCGCGGCAAGCTCGGGATCACCCAGGCCGGTGCCGGTGGCAGCTCGCTGTCGTTGCTGCGCTTTCAGCTCGACGTGCTCGGCGAGGACTACCTGCGCGCCCTCGCCGCGCAGCAGCCGCGGATCTTCGACTCCTCCGGCGCGATGCAGGAAAGCCTGGCCCGCGGTGAGCTGCACGCGGCAACGGCTGTGATCAGCTCGGTGAACGTGGCGGCGGCCAGCAATGCGCCGGTCCGTTTCGTCGTCGCACCCGAGGGCTTTGCCCTCTACGACTACTTCCTCGGGGTGAGTGCGTCGCCTGTCAACCCGGCCGCCGCGAAGGTGTTCTGCAATTGGAACCTCAGCCGCCGCGCCGGCGACGTGTTCGGACAGATCGGTGAGTATCCGGCAATCGCCGCGTCGGCGCCGCCGCGGGTACTGGGGATCGATCTGCCGTCGATCGCCAGCGGGATCCCCTATCGCCCGCTGCCCGCCGACCTGGCCGCGAACCGGGAGGCCGACCAGGCACTCTTCAACAAGATCTTCGGCTACCTGGCATGAATCCACGAGTGCCCGTGGTGGTCCTCGTGCACGGTGCGGCGCACGGCGGCTGGTGCTGGCAGTTCGTGCGCGAGGGGTTGGCCCGCGCCGGCGTACCCGCGATCGCGCCGGATCTGCCCGGTCACGGCGCCCGGGTGGGCGAGACCGAGCGGGCCTCGATGCGCGCGTACGCCGACGAGATCGCCGCGCTCGTCGCCGGCATCGACCAGCCGGCAGTGCTCGTCGGGCACAGCATGGCCGGGCAGGTCATCGCCCGGGTGGCGCTGGACGCCCCCGACCGGATCCGCCGCCTGGTGTTCCTCAGCGGCCAGGTGCTGGAGCCGGGGATGACGGCGCTGGACACATTGCCGCCGCGGCGACGTGCGGACTACCTGGCCCGCGCCCGTGAGCGCGGCGGGCTCGCCTATGACGTCGCCGAGCAGACGGTACGCGAGCTGTGGTTGAACACCTTGGCCAAGGACGATCCCCGGTTGGACTGGGTGCTCGGCCAGATCACCCCGCAGCCGCTGCGGCCCCTGACCGAACGGGCCGCGGTCGCCGGTTTCCGGCGGCTCGCGATGCCGATCGACTACCTGTGGCCGCGATCGGATCGGAGCACCACCGCGGGACGGATGCGCACCTTCGTGTCCCGGCTGCCGTCACATGCCAGCGTGCGTACCCTGCCCGGCGATCATGACATCATGGTCAGCGCGCCCGACCGGCTGATCCGAGAGCTCCTGCGGCTCACTCAGGCGGTTGCAACCCAACCGTTATCGCGAACGGCTGAGGGGCCGACGCCTTCTGGGTTAGGTTGACGCGGACCTGGACTCGATTGCGGAGGTTTCTCGTGCGCAACGGATGGAAGAAGCGCGGCCTGGCCGCGTTCGGTGCCCTGCTCGTCACGGCGGGGCTGGCGGCGTGTGCGCAGAGCGAGCGCGACCCCGGCGGTCAGAGCGGCGGCGCGGCCGACACCTTCGTCTTTGCCGCCTCCTCTGATCCGGTGATGCTCGACCCGGCGATGGCGAGCGACGGCGAGACCTTCCGGGTTGCGCGGCAGATGTTCGAGGGCCTGGTCTCGCTGCAGCCGGGCTCCACCGAGCTGGCGCCGCTGCTCGCGACGGAGTGGACCTCCAGCTCCGACGGCAAGACGCACAGCTTCACCCTGCGCGAGGGCGTCAAGTTCCACGACGGCACGGACTTCAACGCCGAGGCCGTCTGCGCGAACTTCGAGCGTTGGTACAACTGGACCGGCCTGAACCAGAACGAGAACATCACCTACTACTACGGGAAGCTGTTCAAGGGCTTCAAGAACCCCGAGGGCGCGGACAAGTCCGCCACCGGGATCTATGAGTCCTGCACCGCCGAGTCCCCGACCAAGGCGACGATCACGCTGAAGAAGCCGTTCGCCGCCTTCGTCGACGCGATGACCCTGCCGTCGTTCTCCATGCAGAGCCCCGCCGCGATGCAGCAGTGGGACGCCAACAACACCACCGGCACGGCGGATGATCCGCGATTCTCCGCCTACGCCACCGAGCACCCGACCGGCACCGGCCCGTTCAAGTTCGAGTCCTGGGACCGCGGCCAGCAGGTGACGCTGGCGGCCAATCCCGACTACTGGGGCGAGAAGCCGAAGATCGCCAAGGCGATCGTGAGGACGATCCCCGACGGCAATGCCCGCAAGCAGGAGCTGCAGGCCGGCAACATCGACGGCTACGACCTGGTCGCGCCGGGCGATGTCGAGCCGATGCAGGCCGAGGGGCTGCAGATCAAGAACCGTCCCGCGTTCAACATCCTCTACCTGGGCTTCAACCAGAAGAACAAGGCCCTGCAGGACGTGCGGGTACGCCAGGCGATCAACTACGCGATCGACAAGGAGGCCGTGATCAGCCAGACGCTGCCGCCGGGTTCGGTGGCCGCCAAGGAGTTCATGCCGGACATGGTGAACGGCTACAACCCCGATGTCACGAGCTATGACTACGACCCGGAGAAGGCCAAGCAGTTGCTGGCCGAGGCGGGGCAGAGCGATCTGACCCTGCGGTTCGCGTACCCGACCAGTGTCTCGCGGCCCTACATGCCGACGCCGGAGGACACCTTCGTGGCGCTGAAGTCCCAGCTCGAGGCGGTGGGGATCAAGGTCGAGCCGCTGAACGCGAAGTGGACCCCCGACTACCTCGACATGGTGCAGGGCGATGGTGGCACCGACAAGCGCGACATCCACCTGCTCGGCTGGACCGGCGACTACAACGACGCGGACAACTTCGTCGGGGTCTTCTTCGGTGGCAAGTCCAACGAGTGGGGCTTCGAGAACAAGGCCCTGTTCGACGAGCTGGGCGCGGCGCGCGAGCTGCCCGACAAGGAGCAGCAGGCAACGGCGTACTCCAAGATCAACGAGGACATCGCGAAGTTCGCTCCCGGCGTGCCGATCGCGCACCCGGCCCCGTCGCTCGCCTTCGGCAAGGGCGTCCAGGGCTATGAGCCCAGCCCGGTCCAGGACGAGGTCTGGAACAACGTCACGGTGACCCGCTGATCCTTCGCCCGGAGGCGGCACCATGCTGAGATTCGTGGTCCGGCGGCTGCTGTTGATGATCCCGGTGCTGTTCGGATTGTCGCTGCTGTTGTTCGCCTGGCTGCGCGCGCTGCCGGGTGATCCGGCGCGCGCGCTGCTCGGCGAGCGCGCGACCCCGGAGGGGATCGCCCGGCTGAACGAGCAGTACGGCTTCGACAAGCCGCTGGTCGAGCAGTACCTCACCTACATCGGGCGGTTGATCACCGGCGACTTCGGCAGCTCGCCGCGCACCGGCGAGGCGGTTCTGCCGACCTTCCTGGAACGGTTCCCGGCGACGATCGAGCTCGCGGTGGCGGCGTTGATCTTCGCGATCGCGATCGGCATCCCGCTCGGCTACTTCGCCGCGCGGCGGGCCGGTGGGTTCCTCGACCTGCTCGCGGTCGGCTCCTCGCTGGCCGGGGTGGTGATCCCGGTGTTCGTGCTGGCCTATGTGCTCAAGGTGATCTTCGCAGTCGGCCTGCCCGGGCTGGAGTTCCTCGCCGTGCTGCCGACATCGGGCCGACAGGACCCGCGGATCGACGCCACCCACATCACCAACTTCTATGTGTTGGACGGGCTGCTGACCCGCGAGTGGGACGCGGCGCTGGACGCGATCGTGCACCTGATCCTGCCGGCGATCGCGCTGGGCAGCATCCCGCTCGCGATCGTGGTCCGGATGACGCGCGCCTCGGTGCTGGAGGTGTTGAACGAGGACTACGTGCGGACCGCGAACGCCAAGGGCCTGCCGCGACGGTGGATCACGACCCGGCACGTACTGCGCAATGCGTTGCTGCCGGTGGTCACCACGATCGGCCTGCAGGCGGGAGCGCTGCTGGCCGGCGCCGTGCTCACCGAGTCCGTCTTCGCGTTCAACGGGATCGGCTCCTACCTGTTCGAGGCGATCTCCTCCCTCGACTTCGCCGTGCTGCAGGGCTTCATCTTGTTCATCGCGCTGACCTACGCGGTGGTCAACCTCGTCGTCGACATCCTCTACGGCGTCATCGATCCGAGGATGCGGGTCGCATGAGCGAGCGGACGAAGATCGGCGGGGAGGCCGCCGACGAGCTGACCGATCACCGCCCGCCGGCCCTGGTCGAGGCGATGGGGCGGACCGCGCGCGCCGAGGAGACCGGGACCAGCCTGTGGGTCGGGGCCCTGCGCCGGTTGGTGCGCAACCCGTCGGCCATCGTCGGCGCGATCATCGTTGCCGCCTTCTTGGTGGTGGCGCTGTTCGCTCCGTTGCTCGCGCCGTACGCGCCCTCGGACCCGCGCTGGGCGAGCCAGGTGACGCCGTCGAGCGTTCCGCCGTTCAGCGCCGAGCACCCCCTCGGGCTGGACTCGTTCGGTTCCGACCTGCTCACCCAGTTGATCTACGGGGCGCGCCAGTCGCTGGTGATCGGGGTGGTGTCCACCACGCTCGGTCTGCTCGGCGGTGCGCTGCTCGGCGGGATCGCGGGCGCGTTCGGCGGCTGGGTCGACACCGCCGTGATGCGGGTCGTGGACATCTTGTTGTCGATCCCCGCGTTGCTGCTCGCCGTCAGCGTCGCCGCGGTGCTCGGTCGCAACCCCTATGCGTTGATGATCGCGATCGCGGTCGCCCAGGTGCCGATCTTCGCCCGGCTGCTGCGCGGGTCGATGTTGTCCCAGCGTCGGCAGGACTATGTGCTCGCCTCCACCTCGATCGGCCTGCGCCAGCGCACCATCGTGATGAACCATGTGCTGCCGAACTCGCTCGGCCCGGTGATCGTCCAGGCCACGCTGGTGCTGGCCACCGCGATCATCGAGGTGGCGGCGCTGTCCTATCTGGGTCTGGGCGACCCGAATCCGACCGTCGCCGAGTGGGGCCGGATGCTGGTCCGCGCGCAGACCCGCCTGGAGTCGGCGCCGCACCTGACACTGCTGCCCGGTGCCTGTATCGCGATCACCGCGCTCGGCTTCACGCTGCTCGGCGAGGCCCTGCGCGAGGCGCTCGACCCGAAGTCCCGACGATGAGGGGGCGCGGAGGTGACCATGGCTGAGGCACGCACACCCGAGCCGGCGAGCGAGCCGGTGCTGGCGGTGCGCGATCTGCGCGTGCACTTCGTCCGCCGCGGTCAGCCGCCGGTACGCGCGGTCGACGGCGTCGACTTCGAGGTCGGGGCCGGGGAGGTGGTCGGCATCGTCGGCGAGTCCGGCTCCGGCAAGTCGGTCACCTCGATGGCGATCATGGGCCTGCTGCCGCGCCGCGGCGTACAGGTCACCGGTGCCGCCGACTACCGCGGACAGAACCTGCTGCAGCTGTCGCCCGACCGGCTGGCCAGGCTGCGCGGCAACGACCTGGCGATGGTCTTCCAGGACCCGATGAGCTCGCTGAACCCGGTGATGACCGTCGGCGCGCAGGTCGCCGAGGTGCTGCTCGCGCACGAGAAGATCAGCAAGCGTGCGGCCCGCGAGGAATCGATCGACCTGCTCCGCCGGTGCGGGATTCCCGACCCGGAGCGGCGCTTCGGCGAGTACCCGCACCAGCTCTCCGGCGGCATGCGGCAGCGCGCGCTGATCGCCACGGCGCTGGCCTGCAAACCGCGGCTGTTGATCTGCGACGAGCCGACGACCGCGCTCGACGTGACCATCCAGGCCCAGATCCTGGAACTGCTGGCCGAGCTGGTACGCGGCTCCGGCGCGTCGATGATCATGATCACCCACGACCTCGGCGTTGTCGCCGGGCTGTGTGACCGGGTGAACGTGATGTATGCCGGGCGGATCGTGGAAACCGCGCCGCGCCGCGAACTCTTCGCCCACCCCCGGCACCGCTACACCGCCGGGCTGCTCAGCTCGATCCCGCGGCTGGACGCCGTGCGCAGCGAGCGGCTGGTGCCGATTCCCGGCACCCCGCGCGACACCATCGGCTGGGACGCCGCGTGCGCGTTCGCACCGCGCTGCCGGCATGCCACCGACGCCTGCGTACGACCCGAACTGGAGCTGTCGGGCGAGGCCGAGCATCGCTGGCGCTGCGTCCATCCTGCCGAACCGGAGGCGACCCAGTGACCGACACGATGCCCAACCCAGAGACCGATCACGCAACCGACGTGCTGCTCGACGCGCGCGGGGTGCAGGTGCACTTCCCGATCCGGCGCGGGCTGGTGATCGACCGCACCGTGGGGCATGTCCGCGCCGTGGACGGCGTCGACCTGGCGGTACGCCGGGGCGAGAGCTTCGGGCTGGTCGGCGAGTCGGGCTGCGGCAAGTCCACCCTGGGGCGGGCGCTGCTGCGGCTGGAGAAGCCGACGGCCGGCACCGTCGAGCTCGGCGGCACCGACCTCGCCGCGCTGCGCGGGGAGGCGCTGCGGCGCGAGCGGCGCCGGATGCAGATGGTCTTCCAGGACCCGCTGTCCAGCCTCGATCCCCGGATGAGCGTGCAGAGCCTGATGATGGAGCCGCTGCGCGTGCACGGACTGAGCGAGCGCGACCGGGACACCTTCGGTGCGGACTCGGGCCGGACGCACCTGGCGAAGGTGCGCGACATGATCGAACGCGTCGGCCTGCCGCAGTCCAGCCTGGCCAAGTATCCGCACGAGTTCTCCGGCGGCCAGCGGCAGCGGATCGGCATCGCGCGGGCGATGGTGCTCAATCCGGAGCTGGTGATCGCCGACGAGCCGGTCTCGGCGCTGGACGTGTCGGTGCAGGCGCAGGTGATCAACCTGCTGGAGGACCTGCAGGACGATCTCGGGCTGACCTACATCGTGATCGCCCATGATCTTGCCGTGGTACGCCACATCGCCGACCGGATCGGCGTGATGTATCTCGGCCGGATCGTCGAGGAGGCCGACAGCGACGAGCTGTATGCGATGCCGATGCACCCGTACACGATCTCGCTGCTGTCGGCGATCCCTGTGCCGGACCCCGACGTGGAGGACGCGCGGGAGCGGATCCTGCTCGCGGGCGACCTGCCCAGCCCGGCGAATCCGCCCAGCGGTTGTCGCTTCCACACCCGGTGCCCGTTCCGGCAGCCCGAGCGGTGCGACACCGAGGAGCCACAACTGGTGGAGGTGTTGCCCGGGCACCGGGTCGCCTGCCACTACGCCCGCGAGATCAACGACGGGAAGATCACGGCCGCCGGATCGCAGGTCGTCGATCCCGAACGGGCCGGGATCGTGCCCGAGGCGTGAGCCGTGGTGGACTGACCGGCATGCCCGAGCAGGTACGCGTGGACAGTTGGCTGTGGGCGGTGCGCCTGGCCAGGACGCGCTCGGCCGCGACCGCGGCCTGCCGCGCGGGGCATGTGCGGGTGCGCGGCGAACGCGCCAAGCCGGCCCAGCCGGTCCGCATCGGCGACGAGGTACGCCTGCGCCTGCCCGGGGTCGAACGGATCGTGGTGGTACGCGAGCTGCTGGTCAAACGCGTCGGTGCGCCGGTGGCTGCCGAGGCGTACCTGGATCGGACCCCGCCGCCACCGCCGCGGGTGGAGCGTGGCGCCGTGCCGCAGCGCGATCCCGGCAGCGGCCGGCCCACCAAGCGGGAGCGCCGCCAGCTCGACCGGCTGCGCGGACGCCGGGGCTGACCGGGCCGATCGCCCGTATCCTGTGCGGGTGAGCGAGGTCATCGAGGCGGCGAACCGGGCGCGGGAGGCGGCGCGGGCGCTGGCGGTCGCGTCCAGCAGCGAGAAGGACGCGGCGCTCGCGGCGATGGCCGACGCGCTGGAGTCCGAGCGCGAACCCATCCTGCGCGCCAACGAGCGCGACGTGGGCGCCGCACGGGAGGCCGGCGTGGACGCAGCGATCGTCGACCGGCTTCGGCTGAACGCCAAGCGGATCGCGGCGATGGCGACCGGGCTGCGCGACCTGGTCGCGCTGCCGGACCCGGTCGGCGAGGTGGTGCGCGGGTGGACGGCGCCGAACCGCGTCGCCTATCGGCAGGTCCGGGTGCCGTTCGGTGTGGTCGGGATGATCTACGAGGCGCGGCCGAACGTGACCGCCGACGCGGCCGGGATCTGCCTGAAGTCGGGCAACGCGGCGCTGCTGCGCGGGTCGTCGTCGGCACAGGCCTCCAACGTCGCGGTCGCGGCGGCCCTGCGTACCGGTCTGGCGTCCACGCCGCTGCCCGCCGACGCGGTGCAGTTGATCACCGGGCCGCGGGAGGTGACCGGCGAGCTGATGCGCGCCCGCGGGCTGGTGGACGTGCTGATCCCGCGCGGCGGCGCGGGCCTGATCGAGGCGGTCGTCACCGGATCGCAGGTGCCGGTGATCGAGACCGGCACCGGCAACACCCATCTCTACGTCGACGAGCACGCCGACCAGCAGATGGCGCTCGACATCATGATCAACGCCAAGACGCAGCGGCCGTCGGTGTGCAACTCGCTGGAAACCCTGCTGGTGCATGCGGCGATCGCCGACTCGTTCGTGCCGAAGGCGCTGGCGGCGCTGGCCGAGCACGGCGTGACGGTGCACGGCGACGCGCGGATCGCGGGCCACGACCCGGACGGCGTCCGGCCCGCGACCGAGGACGACTTCACCGCCGAGGCGCTGTCGCTCGATCTCAGCGCCGCCGTGGTCGACGATCTCGACGCGGCGTTGGCCCACATCCGGCGCTACTCGACGGGCCACTCCGAGACCGTGGTCACCGAGTCGCTGGGCGTCGCGGAGCGGTTCAGCGCGGAGGTGGACGCCGCCGCGGTACTGGTCAACGCCTCCAGCCGGTTCGTCGACGGCGGCGAGTTCGGCTTCGGCGCCGAGATCGGCATCTCCACCCAGAAATTGCACGCCCGCGGGCCGATGGGGCTGCCGGAGATGACCACGACGAAGTATCTCGTCACGGGCCGGGGTCAGGTACGCCCGTGAGGCCGTTCGCGGCTAGGGTGTCGCCATGCTGATCCCGCTCGAGGCCGAGGTCGTCAATCACCTGCCCATGCCCGCCTATGTCTTCGGCATCGTGGCGTTCCTGCTGCTGATCGGCCTGCTGCAGCTCGTCCGCGGCGTCGGCAAGGGCCGCCCGCACAGCTGACCGATGGTGCGTGCATGACGGAGGCGACAGGGCTGGCGCACGGCGAGGAGGCCGGGCGACGCTACCGACTCGGGGTGATGGGTGGCACCTTCGACCCGATCCATCACGGCCACCTGGTCGCGGCGAGCGAGGTGGGCAGCCGGTTCGGGTTGGACGAGGTGGTCTTCGTGCCCACCGGCGTACCGTGGCAGAAGAAGGACCGCGAGGTCTCCCCGGGCGAGGACCGCTACCTGATGACGGTGATCGCGACGGCGTCCAATCCGCGGTTCACCGTGAGCCGGGTCGACATCGAGCGGCCGGGGGACACCTACACGGTCGACACGTTGAAGGACCTGCGCGAGCAGCGCGGCGACGTCGACCTGTTCTTCATCACCGGCGCGGACGCGCTGGCCAAGATCCTCACCTGGCGCGGGGCGGACCAGCTTTTTGATCTTGCCCATTTCGTCGGGGTGTCGCGGCCCGGTGTCGAGCTGAACTCGCCGGCGGTCGCGCATCTGCCGAAGGACAAGATCACGTTGATGGAGGTGCCGGCGATGGCGATCTCCTCGACGGCGATCCGGGAGCGTACCCGCTCCGGCGAGCCGGTCTGGTATCTGGTGCCCGACGGCATCGTGCAATACATCTCCAAGCGGGGCCTGTACGCCCCCGGGAATGATCAGAAGCCCGAGCATGATCACGACGGAGAAGGAGCCGGATGAGCGCGGACCCGGAGGCCCTGGCATGGGCGCGCGCGGCGGCACGGGCCGCCGATGACAAGCAGGGCATCGAGATCGTCGGCTTCGACGTCTCCGAGCAGCTTGCGATCACCGACATCTTCCTGGTGGCGAGCGCGTCCAGCGAACGCCAGGTCGGCGCGATCGTCGACGCGGTCGAGGAGGCACTGCTGAAACTCGGCGCGAAGCCGATCCGCCGCGAGGGCGACCGGCAGAACCGTTGGGTGCTGCTCGACTACGGGGTGTTGGTGGTGCACGTGCAGCACGCCGAGGAGCGGGCGTTCTATGCGCTGGAACGGCTGTGGCGCGACTGCCCCCAGCTCGATCTGGAGCTGCCCACGCACGACCGGTCGGGTACGCCGGAGGACGACGCGTGACCGCATCGCGGATCGTGGTCTGGCGGCACGGGCAGACCGACTGGAATGTCCAACTCCGCTTCCAGGGCCATGCCGACATCCCGCTGAACGAGGTCGGCCGGGCGCAGGTGGCCGCGGCCGCCCCGGCGATCGCGGCGCTTCGGCCCGATGTGATCATCTCCTCGGATCTGTCGCGGGCGCGGGAGACGGCGGGCGCCCTGGCAGCGCTGACCGGTCAGCCGGTGGCGACGGATCCCCGACTCCGCGAGATCGCGGTCGGGACCTGGGAGGGGCGTACCCTCGCCGAGATCGCCGAGGAGGAGCCGGACTTCCGGGACCGGGAGATGGCCGGCGACGACGTGCGGCGCTCGCCCACCGGCGAGACCGTGACCGAGGTGGCGACCCGGTTCGCCGCGGCGCTGGCCGAACATGCCGATGCCCTGGCCGACGGGCAGACGCTGCTGGTCGCCGCGCACGGGCTGGCGGCCCGGGTCGGCTCGTGCGCGTTCCTCGGCATGTCGGGCAAGGACGCGCGGCTGCTGCGCGGGATGGACAATGCCGGGTGGTTGATCATGGACCGCTCCGGGGAGGGCGCCTGGCGGATGGCGGCGTACAACCGGGTCGCCTGACCGCCGTCGAGGCCGCGCGTACCGAAATGCGATGATCACTCCATGAGTGAACGTATCGAGGTCTCCCGGGTGGTGCCGGCCGGCGCGGCCGAGGTGTTCGCGGTGCTCCGCGACCCGGAGGGCCATGTGGCGATCGACGCGTCCGGGATGCTGCAGGGCTCTGACGGGCGGCCGGTCGAGGCCGCGGGGGAGTCGTTCGTGGTGCACATGGACCGCGAGGCGCTGGGCGACCTGCCGATGGGCAAGTACGACGTCGAGGTGGTCTTCACCCGCTACGAGCCCGACACGGAGATCGCCTGGACCATTCACGGGACGATCAAGCCACCGATCGGGCACGTCTTCGGCTATCGGCTGGAGCCCGTTGCGGAGGGCACGCGGGTGGTGTCCTACTACGACTGGTCCGATGCCGCGCCCGAGTGGAAGGGCATCTTCCCGGTGATCGGGGAGTCCTCGCTGAAGGCCACCCTCGGCATCCTCGACCGAACGGTACGCCGGGGCTACCCGCGCGGTTGACCGAGCGGCCCCTGTCGGACCGGGCTCGGGCGGGTTAGCGTGGCACATGGCCATCATCGACAGCCCGGGATTCGCAGACGTGCACATCATCGTCTCCGACATGGAGCGGGCGAAGGACTTCTACGACCAGCTGTTCGGCTGGCCCGAGGTGGCGGCGAAGCCGATCCGCTACGACGCCAAGATCGGATCCGAGGTCGCGGCGACCTATGACCGCGGCACCGTCTACCGCACCCCGCAGGGCACGCTGCTCAGCCTGCATCCGACGGGGATCGGAGCGTTCGACCCGGCGATCACCGGGCTCGACCATGTGACGTTCGGCGTCGGCTCGAAGGCCGACCTCGATCGGGCGACGAAGGCGCTGGACGAGGCCGGGATCAGCTACACCGGGCCGATCGAGGCGACCGAGGTCGGGCTGGCGCTGCTCGCGGTACACGACCCGGACGGCCTGCCGATCAACCTCACCGCCCCGCTGACGTAGCCCCCCATTTGTGTCGTCAGTTATCGCCGCCTGCGGTAGCCCGCAGGCGGCGATAACTGACGACACGATCGTGGTGGTCAGGCCGACAGCGGCCCGAACCCCTCGTGCCGGGTGGGGGCGTCGGGGCGATCGAGCTCCTGCCAGGCGCGCGCGATCCGGCGTACCGCCTCGGCGAATGCGTCCTCCGGCGCCGCGAACGGGAGCCTGAGCCAGCGCTCGCCGCCCGGATTGCAGAAGAAGTGCGGGCCCGGGGTGAGCAACACGCCGTGCTCGGCCGCGCGCCGGGTGAGCCGCGTCGAGGATGCCGACGGCAGCTCCAGCCACAGCGATTGCCCGCCGTCGGGCCGTCGGAACGCGAACTCCGGCAGGTGCTCGCGGACCAGGTCCAGCGCGGTGACCGCCTGCCGGTGCACTCGCTCGCGCGCCGCCGGGGTCGCCGTCGGATCGGCGAGCAGCTCGGCGAGGACGAGTTGTTCGACGGCCGCACCGTGGTCGGCGAGGGTACGCGCGCGCAGCAGCGGTTCGATCATGGCGTGCGGGGCGCGGATCCAGCCGAGTCGCAGCCCGCCCCAGTAGGTCTTCGACGCCGAGCCGACCAAGATCGCCGACGGGTCGTGCGCCGCGACCGGTAGTGCTGGTGCGGCCCACGGCAGGGGGAGCTCGGCGAGGGTTTCGTCGGCGACGACGGGTACGCCGGCACGGCGGGCGCGGGCGGCCAGGCCGGCGCGGGTGGCGTCGTCCATCTGCCGGCCGGTGGGGTTGTGGAAATCGGCGATCACGAAGACGGCCGCGGGGCGGGTCTCGGCGAGGGCGGCGGCGAGGGAGTCGAGGTTCCAACCGGCGGGCGAGGTGTCGAAGGAGCGGACCCGACCGCCGGAGCGACGCGCGACATCGTGCAGCAGGTGCAGGGTGTTGCCGAAGCCGACCGACTCGGTGATCAAGGCGCGCCGTGGCCCGGCGAGGGTGCGCGCAACGATGGCGAGCGCGGAGAGGGCGCCGGTGGTGATCAGGAGCTGGCGCGGGTCGGTCGGCAGGCCGCGGGCGGCGTACCGCTCGGCGAGCGCGGCGCGCAGCTCCGGCAGCCCGTCGGGGAAATAGCCGCTGCCGCCGGTCAGCTCGGGCAGGCGGTCGAGCGCGCGGGCGTAGGCGGCGCCGACGTGGGGGAGCGCGGCGTCGGCGGCGGCGGTGAGGCCGATCCGGCCGTCGGCGTCGGGGCCGGCGGCCGGGAGCAGCGGGCTCATCGTCGGGGCGGGGCGTTCGGTGACGAAGTGGCCGGCGCCGCGGCGCGGGCGGAGCAGGTCGCGCTCGGTGAGGGTGGTGTAGGCGGCGCCGATGGTGGTGCGGCTGAGGTCGGTCGCGGCCGCGAGGTCCCGCTCGCTCGGCAGGCGCGTGCCCGCGGCGATGCGGCCGTCCGCGATCAGCCGCGCGATCCGGTCGGCGAGGTCGCGGTAGCGCGGCTGGGTCCAGGGTGGGCCGCCGAGCAGGCCGGCCAGGACGTTCGCTCCGATGGACACGGGTCCACCCTTGCAGAATTGGCTATGGCGTACCAGTCCAATTCATGGTCGACTGCTCGGGTGACGACGACGCTGCAGAACCTCGGACCGATCGAACAGCTCCGCGCCGGCCGTCTGGCGCGCCGGATCCCCCAGTTGCTGGTGGGGCTGTTCCTGTACGGGTTCTCGATCGCGATGCAGGTACGCGGGGCGCTGGGCGTCGCGCCCTGGGACGTGCTGACCCAGGGATTGAGCCGGTGGCTGCCGTTGAGCTTCGGCACGATCGCGATCCTGGTGGCTGTCGTCGTGTTGTTGTTGTGGATACCGCTGCGCCAGCTACCCGGCCTGGGGACGATCTGCAATGTCGTGCTGGTCGGGATCTCTGCCGACATCGGGCTGGCCCTGATTCCGGTGGTGGATGATCTTGGTCCGCGGATCGCGCTGATGGTCGGCGGGGTTGTGCTGAACGGGCTCGCCGGCGGGCTCTACATCGGCGCGCAGTTCGGCCCCGGCCCGCGCGACGGGCTGATGACCGGGCTGCACCGCCGGACGGGGCGCTCGCTGCGGCTGGTGCGTACCGGCATCGAGGTCGTGGTGTTGTCGATCGGTTGGCTGCTGGGCGGGCAGTTCTGGATCGGTACGCTGCTCTACGCCCTCGCGATCGGCCCCCTGACGCAGTTCTTCCTGCGCTGGACGCTGGTACGCCTCCCCGAGCCCGCGATTTGAGGCGGCGCCTCCGCGGGCGCTATCATCTCGTGGTCCTGGCCGCGAGGTCGGGCAACCTGGGGCTATGGCGCAGTTGGTAGCGCGCTTCCATGGCATGGAAGAGGTCAGGGGTTCGAATCCCCTTAGCTCCACAATTTCAGACGTATCCGGCACGGCTCCTGGCTGGCTCGTCGCGCCGGTCGGTGACCACTCGAAGTCCGACTGGATGTTTCCCCGCCCGCGGAGGAAGGGCGAGTCGATCGCGAAGCAGTACGCGAACCGGGCGGCGCTCACCCACGCAGTCGCGTGGGCGAACGAGATCGAAGGAGAGGATCCCGCGGCAATCGCCCACGAGTTCCGGCACAC
The DNA here is from genome assembly GCF_054073625.1 of Naumannella huperziae. Classification (NCBI taxonomy): domain Bacteria; kingdom Bacillati; phylum Actinomycetota; class Actinomycetes; order Propionibacteriales; family Propionibacteriaceae; genus Naumannella; species Naumannella huperziae. The sequence continues at coordinate 1,660,167 of NZ_JBSXPH010000001.1, forward strand.
CTTCGCGGGGATCTCGCTGTCGGAGGCGGAGGCCGATCTCTTGAGCGTCTCCTCATGCGCGGCCGTCGATCGCCCTCGACAAGTACGGCCACCTCTCGAAGAAGGGCCTGGCACCGCTGATGGCGAAGAGCGACGTTGCTGTCGCGAGGCTTCTCGGTCGGACCCGGCCGATAGCCTTGGGACCGTGGACGAGGATGCCGAGCGGTCCGAGTTGGCCGGTGACGGAGATGTCGCTCTCGTCATGGGCGACCCCGGCCGCAACGCGGAGAGCTGGGCTTGACCAATGGCTACATCCAACGAGCTGATGCTCGCAGATCTGAAGGCCAAGTACGAGGAGCAGCCCAGCTCTGTTACCTTCGATCGGCTGTACACGGACGAGGTGGAGCTCGGCCGCGTGTTCAGCGTCCTCCACAAGCAGCTCAACGAGCACTTCGAGAGCATCAACGGCCGGGCGCGGAGCACCCATCACTACTGGGCCGACGACAGCCGTGCGCTGCTCGCGCTGATCGACGATATCGAGAAGGACCTCTACAGCCTCAAGCGGGCAGGCATCGACGTCGCGCTCGACCCGCGCTATCAGGACGGGATCGAGCACTGCCGGCCGTGGCTCTCGGACAGCGGCGGTAGCACGGTCCCGGAGGACTTCGACGAGGTTGAGGTCGTCAAGTATGAGCCGGTGTTCACCCGGCCCGCCGAGGCCGTCGTCCTCGCGCACCAGCCCGAGAGGGTCAAGCTGCGGATGGTGGGTTCGGGCTCGTATGCGAACGTCTATTCCTACGTCGACCCCGAATACGGCATCCCTTTCGCAGTGAAGCGCGCGAAGAAGGGCATCTCGAAGCGCGACCTGGCCCGGTTCAAGCGCGAGTTCGCGATCATGAGGCGCCTGAGCTTCCCGTACATCGTCGAGGTCTACCGCTACGACGAGGGCCGCGACGAGTATCGGATGGAGTTCTGCGACGACACTCTCCGGGCCTACATCGGCAAGCGCAACGCCGCTCTGAAGTTCTCCACGCGCAAGCGCATCGCCCTGCAGTTCCTCTACGGCCTGAACTACATCCACAGCGCCGAGATCCTGCACCGCGACGTCAGCCTGCAGAACGTCCTCGTCAAGAGCTACGCCAGCGGGGCCGTCATCGTGAAGCTCTCGGACTTCGGGCTGTCCAAGGAGGTCGACTCGGACTTCACCCTGACCAGGACCGAGCTCAAGGGCACGATCCGCGACCCGCAGCTCGAGAGCCTCAAGGAGTACGGGGCCGTCAATGAGATCTACGCGATCGGGTGGGTGCTGCACTTCATCTTCACCGGTAAGGAATCGCTCTCACACGGCAGCGATCCCGTCGCCGCTATCGTGAGGCGGTGCACCGACCAGGACCCCGCCAGGAGGTACCAGACGGTCCTCGAGCTCATCGCCGACGTCGAGGCCCTCGCGCCCGGCCCGACCGACGCGCCCGCATGAAGCGGCACATCAGGCCGTCCGCTCGGCCGATGCGCCCGAGATGCGCCCCGAGCCATCTCGAAACCGCCTCTGACCAGGCATGATGCGGCTGCTTTGCAAGCAGGAGGTTAGGGGTTCGAGACCCTAGGCTCCACTCGATGAAGCCGCAGGTCAGACTGCGCTTTTGCATTTCGTTTCCACGCATTAGGTCGGGCAGATCGACGCTGTGGGGACTGGTGGGGGAATCATTCCGGCCGGTTGCGCCGGGCGTCGGTGGTTGAGTCATCTCATGACACCGATCTGCCGGGTGTGTGGTCGCGAAGGTGCGCTGACGAAGGAAGACATCCAACCCCAGTGGCTACGGCGATTCATTGTGAGTTGGGCGGAGCAGCAGAACTCGCCGCTCAGTGGTCAGTTACCTGCCCGCCACGTCATCCGGATCTGCGATTCCTGCAACGCGACGATGGGATCTAATCTGGAGCAGCCGGCATCGCAGGTGCTTCCCAGCTACTTCTTGGGGCAAGAGACAGAGGTTCACCGTCAAGACCATGACCTGATGGCCGCTTGGGCTGCCAAGGCCATGCTCTTGGCGACCTTGAACTCGCACCGACCCGGTCACTGGGGCCTTCAAGAGTGTCAACAGGCCCTGGCTTCGGTCGTTCGCGACGGTCAACCGCCGGTGGGGCTGCACGTCCGTGTGGGACTGGTTGACCGCGGGTCGCAGAAACGAGGTCTCTTCGGGGTCCTGCCATCGACAATGCCTCGGTACGAGTTCTACTCGATGTCGGTAGATGTCGAGCTTGTTTGGGAAGTGCTCCTCAGCCCGCACCCAAGCCTGGACGACTTCGGCCAGTGGGCCGATCGGAACGATGGCTGGCTGACACGCATCTGGCCGTCACCCGGGCACGATGTGCATTGGCCACCGAACCGAATCTCACCAGTACAACTGGAGCAACACCGCGCGTCCTTGTTGGCGAACAGGAATCTCAGAGACCCTCTCCCGCCCCCGGTACACCGCACGTTCACCGTGCCGCCGGACTCCACTGGGACCGGTCCTCAAGGCGATTAGGCAAAGCAGCGCCGCGTGTGGGAATCACTTCCTTCAGCTTGCACGGTGCTCCTTCCAGTGATGACTCAACCACTGGACCTGGCTGTCTTGCACGTCGGCACGCAACCGCTGATCATGGAGCCGCGCGTATTGCGGATAGCTTTCGAGAGGGTTGGCGACGTCGATACGCAGACTCTCCGGATCGACTGCCAGCCAACCATCGTCGAAGAGGCGGTGAATGTCGCGGCGCAGTAGTAGACCGCCATGCTCGTGATGGACACCGAGCTGCGCATAGCTATAGAGGTGCCCAGCCTCCAGGACCCGCGTCGGCGCCTCACCGGTGAAAGCACAGGCATCCCTCTGAGTGGCCAACAGATGTTGACGGAACTGCCGTTGGCCGCGGCGCTGTGTCGCTCTTTGTCATCGCACTCGTTGTTCCTCCGGCTGAGCGGGCGTTCGTGGGGATCGGCAGATCTATGCGTGCAGGAGTTCTTCTGCGCGGATGCGAACACGGTCGAGGACGTTTCGGGTGGTCTCCTGTTCCTCGTCGCTGAGGTCTTCCACGAGGCGCGAGGTGGTCGCGGAGACCGCGGCCCGTGCCGCGGATAGCTCGGAGTGGCCGAAGTTCGTCACATCATCATGGTCGTCGACGAGGTTCGCGGATCGAAGCTCGTCGAGTACCTCATCGATGACGACCTGTTCGACTTTGAGCGCATCAGCGACGGCGGTTCGCCACGACGTCCCAGAAGAGGAAGCGTTCGCCGCCACCGCGTTGAGGACAACCCATCCCCCATATGAACTGATGGCGGTGGTCGAGAGCGTTTTCGTGAGCAGGGCGCGGAGCGCGTTCTCGGTGCGGCCGGTGACGGTCGGGAGGGGACGTGTGCTGGGCATCGGGCTCTCCTATATGTTGGTAGTACCAAGACTGTATTGGTGCCACCAAGATAGGGCAATATCCGTGCTTGAATCTCTCGCAGCGCTTCCCACCTGGATCCTCAGCTCTGCCGCCACCCGCTCGCACCAGACGCTTCATCTGCGCCTCGCCGAAGCCGGCGTCAGTGGATACGGATATCGGTGCCTTGCCGCGCTGGCCGAGCGCGGTCAGCTGAGTCAGGCCGCGCTGGGCGAAGCGGTCTCGCTCGACCCGCGCGACGTAACTCACACCGTGCGAGCACTCGAAGAATCGGGGCTCGTCTCCCGCATCAAAGACCCAGGACATGGGCGTCGAGTACTGGTCTCCTTGACCGTCGCGGGCCAGCAGGCCGCTGGTCGCTCTGGTCGCGTCATGGCGGGCGTCCAGGATGAAGTATTCGCGAAGCTGAGCGCAGAGGAACGGTCCACGTTGCTCGCACTCCTCGCGCGCGTAGGCTGACCTGGATCTGGCCGCCTCAATTGCCCGGGTGGGCGAGCACGGCGGGTAGCGGTCGATTGCAGCAATCACAGCGAGACCACGAGCAAGGACCCTCACCGATGGGCGGCGTTCATCGCGTGGCCGAGTTCGTGTTCTTCGTACCGGAAGTGGGACTCGACGATCTCGGCGAGGGCGTGGACCAGGATCCGGAGCTCGTCGCGATCTGCCGCAGTCGCGACGCTCAGGGTCCGGTCGTACGCGAGCCGGATCGCTTGGTGCATGTCGTCATGCTCGGCGCTCAAGCGGGTCAGCACGGTGGCGAGTTCGGGCCGCATCGCTGCGAGCGCGGGGAAGATGTCGCTGTCCTCGCGGACGTGATGGCTGACCAGATCGACGCAGTACCGCCGGCACGACAGCGCGGTCAGACGAGCGCGTACGGGTCGGAGGTCGAGATCGTCCTCGCCGTTGTCGAGCAACGTGTGGATGTCTTCGACAAGGCGACGGAAATGATCATGGACGTCGGTCAGGCGGCTGGTGACGGGCGCCTCGAGGGTGTCGGGACCGGTGGGGCGTTGATCTTCGTAGCTCTCGAGGCGAAGGCAGGGCGGTAGGACGAATCTCATCCGAGCGCCTCCCGGACCCGGGGTGCGATGTCGGTGCCGTAGCGGGTGATGGTGGCCGGGTCGTCGGTGAACAGCAGGAACCCGCTGATCCCGTGCTGCTCGGCCAATCGGGTGAGCTGGCGGACCCAGCTTGTCGTCGTGGTGTCGGGAGGGGCGGGGCTGTTGTAGAGCCGGCGGATGTCGGCGGGGTCGCGGCCGACAGCGCGGGCGGCTCGGTCGATGCGCGCGTTGGCGGCGTCGAGCTGCTCGGGAGGGATGCGGGTGGCCGAGGGGATCCACCCGTCGCCGAGTCGCCCGACGAGGCCGAGCATGCGGGGCCCGACCGCTCCGATCCACAGCCCGATCCGGTGCGGGTGGGCGGGCCCCGGGCTCGCTCGGACGAGCCGGTGGTGCGCACCGTCGATGGTCACGGGCGGCCCGGGGGTGGTGAGGGATCGGACAACGGTGAGGGCTTCGGTGAACGCGGCGATGCGCTCCCCGACGGTGAGGTCGGCGCCGCCCTCGGCGGCGATCGCGTGACCGTGGCCGCCCGCGCCGAGTCCGAGCTCGACGCGACCCAGGCTGAGGGCGTCCAGGGACGCTGCGGCGCGGGCGAGCCCAGCGGGCGGGCGGAGCTGGACGTTGGCAACGTTCGGCAGCACCGTCACCCGCTCGGTGCGGGCGGCGATCCAGGCGAGTAGCGTCCACGCATCCAGGAATCCCGGGTGGTACTGGTGATCGGAGACGCTCACGACGTCCAGCCCGGCCTGCTCGGCGAGGACAGCGCGATCGACGGTCCGCCCGGGGTCGCCGGCGTCGGGAGTCAGGACGACCCCGAGCAACGGCTCGTGCCCGTAACCGGTCTCCTTCGCGGCGCTCATCGGGGCGTACCCGTCGCCTGCTGGGTGCGGGCGGTACGCCCGAGGAACGCGGCCAGGGCGGCGACGAGCAGGGCGATCGCCGAGATGGTGAAGGCGAGCGTGTAGCCGCCGGGCTCGGGGACGCTCGTGCCGGCCGGGGTGTTGCCGGTGACGATGGCGGAGGCGATCTGCGCGCCGAAGGCCCCGCCGATGGTGCGCAGGATGGTGTTGACGCCGGTGGCCTCCCCGGTCTCGTGGGGGTCGACGGCCGCGACGACGACGTTCGCCAGCGCGGAGAACGCGAACCCGACGCCGACGCCGATGATCCCCGCTCCGGTGGCGATCGCCCAGCCCGCATCGCGGCCGATCGCGAGGAAGGCGAACCCGATGGCCCCGATGAAGCAGGAGGCGACGAGCGTGGCCGCCCACCCGAGTTTCGGGCCGAGCCTTCCGGCGAGGGGCCCGGCGACGAGCATCGTGGCGGCCATCGGCAGCAGGAAGAACCCGGCTTGCGTGGTTGTCGCCCCGAATCCGTACCCGGAGCTGGTGGGCGTCTGGACGAGCTGCGGGACGAGGGTGAACGCCCCGTACATCCCGAAGCCGATGATCAGGGCGGTCACGTTCGCCGCGGCGACGGGTCGGCGACGCAGGATGCCCAGGTCCATCAATGGCGAGGGCGTACGCGCCTCGACGACGAAGAACACCGCGAACGCCGCAACCGCAACCACGATCAGGGCCAGAAGCGGCAAGACGACCCAGAGACGGGACTGGCTGACCGCGAGCAGCAGTGCGACCAGCGCGACCGAGAGTGCGAGCGCGCCGATCCAGTCGACGCGCCCCGCGGTCGGGGTGGCGGGGACGCGGATGAAGGCGATGACCGCGGCGGCAGCCACAAGGACGAGGACGAGGGATGCCCAGAACAGGGACGGCCAGCCGAAGGCGTCGATGAGGGGCCCGGGCAGCACGAGCCCGAGCCCGAATCCGATGCCGAACACGGCGCTGATCGTCCCGATCACGACCGGCACCCGGTCGCGCGGGAAGATCTCTCGCACCAGGCCGAATGCCAGGGGGAAGGTCCCTGCGCCGAGGCCCTGGATGGCTCTGGCCGCGATGAGGGCGCCGATCGAGCCGGACAGGGCGGCGAGCAGCGAGCCGAGCGCGAGGATCGCGAGGCTGATCAACATCAGGCGCTTGCGGCCGAAGATGTCACCGAGGCGGCCCAGGATCACGGTGCCGACCGAGGAGGAGACGAGGAACGCGCTGATGACCCAGGAGATCGTCGCGGTGTCGGTGCCCAGGTCGACGCTCAGCGCGGGCAGTGCGGGAACGGCGAAGGTCTGGAGCAGGGAGAAGGAGAGCACGGCCAGCAGCAGGGCGGCGAATGCCCCGCCCGTGGAGTGACGAGTAGATGAGTCCATGCAGATATTGTTACACAACGACACGATTTCAAGATGTACGCTTGCTCCGTGAACGAGAGCCGACGCCCGCCGACCCTGATGCGGCTGCCGTCATACGTTGCCGGCCATGTGTCCACCATCGGCAAGAGGCCGCTGGTCGAGCGGCTCGCCGAACACGGCCTGCGGTTGCCGCACTTCGCGGTCCTGGTCGGCTTGCGCGACTTCGGCCCCACGGCGCAGCACGAGCTCGCCGACCGCCTCGGGTTCAACCGCAGCCACCTGGTCGGCTATCTCGATCACCTCGAAAACGGCGGCCTCCTCGCCCGGGCCAGGGACTCGGCGGACCGGCGCCGGCAGTACGCCGAACTCACCTCGGCGGGCACGAAGTTGACCACAGAACTCATCGATGTCGCGGAGTCCACCGAGCGCGCCCAGCTCGGCGCGCTGAGCAGCAGCGAGATCAAGACCTTGACCGCGCTGCTGGCGCGCGTCGTCGAGGGGGAAGGCGGCCTCGACCGGTAGTGGTCCGGCGCGTCATTTGATCATGGCGATGGTCTTGGATCCGGGGTCAGTTCAGTCGCCCCTCTCGGGTGCCGTTCGCATCCGGGCTGCGATCTTCTCCCCAGCGGTGACGGCGGTATGGATGGCGTTGGCGGGCGGCGGGAGGGCGCAGGCGCTGAGGTGGGAGTAGCCGCAGGGCCCGTTGCCGGCGCGGTTCAGGTCGAGAGTGAAGTCGAACGCCTCGCCGCCGTGACCCTCGGGGAAGGTGATGAACACGACCTGACCGCCCGGGTAGGTGTCGTCGCCGCTGGTGTTGTCGCGAGACGACAGGTGGTACTCGCCGCCCGCGCGGAGTAGGACTGGTACGCGAGTGCCGTGGCGTGTTCCCTCTCGGGTCGATCGTGCGGTGGGTGCTGATTGGTCACGTACTCACCGTAGGCAAGGGGCTTACCATGGGGATGTACGCACTTCGCGCTCACGCCCCAACCCCTGCCCCTGGGTAAGGAGGTGGCTGCCTTGGCAGACGCTCGCGCGCTCGACCCGTCGACGGACGCATTCGACGGATCCTGCTATGGCCGGGTGGTCCTCGACCAGCTCACCAGTCGGTGGGGATTCCTCATCCTGGTCGCCCTGCGCGACGGCGAGCACCGCTTCTTCGAACTGCGCGATCGCATCCACGGTGTCAGCGAGAAGATGCTCTCCCAGACCCTGCGCACACTCGGCGGCAGCGGCCTCATCGAGCGCAGTGTGGCGGCGACCGTTCCGCCGACCGTCAGCTACCGCCTGACCCCGCTCGGGCGCAGCGCCTCAGAACCGCTCGCCGGGGTGTTCGACTGGCTTCGTGATCACGCCCACGAAATCGCGGAACGCGGCGAGTAGACCGCGGCATCCCGGCAGGCCTGGCAAGCTGTCCTCGTGGCGACGGTCTGTGCAAGTCATCTGCAGCGATCCAAGAAGGCTTCCACACGGTCTGCCGTCTCGGGCGCCGAGTCGTGCTCCCATGTGCGAAGCACGGTCCAGCCGATGTTGCGAAGGGCACGGATGGTGTCTTCGTCGCGATCGCGGTTCACTGCAACCTTGGCAAGCCACCATGCGCGATTGTGTCTGGGTGGAACGAAGTGCTCCGGACAGCCGTGCCAGAAGCACCCGTCAACGAACACAGCGATACGAGCACGCGGAAACGCTATGTCGATGCGCCTCCGAGGGTTTCCAGGAACTGGATACTGCACCCGAAAGCGTCTACCCCGCCGGTGAAGCTCGCTGCGAAGCGCCAACTCAGGTTTCGTACCCTCTCGAACTTGACTGCTGAACCGCGACCGGACCGACGGGCTGACTGGAGGCAGTGGCGCCGCCATCGCCCGTGCGACCTCGGCGCGGAGATCCCCGTTCATCGCCAACACAGTCACCACCCTGGCATGGTGCACTCTGGGGTGTCCGACGGCGAACATATGTTCGACCGACACGCCGCGACGACTACCGCCGATGGGGATGCGATGCGGACACAATGTCCGCAGGTCATCCCCACGGGACCGAGAGAGGACTACCACGACGATGTCGGACGAGTTAGAGATCTTGATAACGCGACTTGGCTCCTTGGCGGCTGTCGCCGACGCACTGGGCAAGAGCGAACGTCAGGTACGCCGGTGGCAGGCTGGCGACACCGCGGAGCCAAGTTGGGTTCGCTCGCGGTGTGCGCAACTCCTCACGCCCCGGGTTGGGGCGCCCGACGAGAGATTCACCTTCATTGATCTGTTTGCTGGAATCGGCGGGACCCGCTTGGGCTTTGAGGGTGCGGGTGGAAAGTGTGTCTTCACTTCTGAGTGGGACAGATTTGCCCAGCAAACCTATCAAGCAAATTTCGGCGTGCAGTTAGGGCATCGCTATGCGGGCAATATAACGGATGTTCACGCCAACGACGTACCAGATCACGACGTTTTGGTTGGAGGATTTCCGTGCCAGCCGTTCAGTATCGCTGGAGTCTCAAAAAAGAACTCACTTGGGCGCCTCCACGGGTTCTCAGATGCAACTCAAGGTACGCTCTTTTTCGATGTCTTGCGACTACTCAAAGAGAAGCGACCGGCGGCTTTCGTTCTGGAGAATGTAAAGAATCTGAAATCGCATGACCGCGGGCGCACATTCGAGGTCATTCGAAGATCTCTTCAGGATGAGCTCGGGTACGAGTTCCATTATCGAGTTATCGATTCAAGGCCATGGGTACCCCAAGCCCGGCGCCGGATCTTCATGGTAGGATTTCGCGAGCCCACCAAGTTTTCGTTTGATGACGTCGAGATGCCCTCAACCGAGCCGACGATGTCAAGCGTTCTTCATCCAGAAGACGGGTCAGAGATTGCTTGCCCGCCGTATACTAATGATGACGGTGTGGTCGCCGCCAAGTACACACTGACGTCGCACCTATGGACTTATCTACAGGGATACGCTATAAAGCACCGTACTGCAGGAAACGGTTTTGGGTATGGGGTGGTAGATCGGAACAGTGTGGCTCGAACACTCTCAGCCAGGTATTATAAGGACGGATCGGAGATACTGGTCGCGCAAGGTCCGCGCAAGCGACCGCGACGTCTTACTCCGCGAGAATGCGCGCGCCTCATGGGTTTTGATGACAGTTTCGCTATCCCAGTAAGCGATACCCAAGCATACAAGCAATTCGGGAATAGCGTCGTTGTCCCGTTGGTTACGGCGGTGGCTCATGCCGTCAGGCCGCACGTCGAGCGCATCGTGGCGCCTGCAGCCGCCTAGGCTGCGAGCCCGAGGACAGGGTCAAGATTGATTGCGAAGCGCATGGCCCAAGAGGTCCTCCACGTCCCAGAGCCAGTCTTGTTGCTCGTCGGTGTATCCAGTGTGTAGCGGTCGTGGAACGACCAGCTGCACGCCGCGGTGGCGCATCTCGTCTGTTTGATGCGTCGTGACCGACGGTTGGATCGTGAGCAAAAATCTGCGCTCAACCCGCTGAGCTTCCGCGAGAACTTGGCGCCAACGATCCTTGACGCTGGTCTTCACGCCAAGAACAGTGAGTCGCTCGACTGGGAAGTCATCGTCACCGTAATGAGACGACCCCGGCAATATGAAGTCTGGTCGAGAACGCCCTTCCGTGACTGGCTGCCGGCTGTACTGCGCGCCACGCAGCTCGAACATGGCCTGAACGTGATTTTCCAGAGAATGTCCCGCGCGAGATTTCCGGCGATTTATAACAGTAAGTGCCGCGCTGACGAATTCGTCAACGGAAACAGTGTCGTCATTGACGAAGCCCTGACGCAGGCGTTCTTGTATCAAGTGGTGCTCCAGGGCGCGAAACAGTCGTTCTTCTTGGTCGAGCCACGCCTTGAGCAGATCATCGGAACTTGAATTGCTGTCTTGCGTGATCAGCCGTGCGACTTCTGAGAACCTCGACGTGGAGGGAAAGTCTGTGATGTCTATGTGCTTAGACAATTCCGTCAATGCGTCAGGAGCGTCGATCTCAGGTTCAGCGACCCCGAGAACGTCAAGAATCATGCGCTCAACCAGGCCGCTCGCACTGCCCTCAGTCATTGAATTGCCGACCGCTTTTTCGCCGACAAGTTCGACGTCGAACAGCCACGAAAGCTGGCCGATGAACTCAGACCCCGCCGCCACGTACACTATCAAGAGTTCGCGGGAAATGGTCAGAATGATAAAGCAGGCGTCGCCAGCACGCACTCCCGCTGTCAATTGTACGTGCGTGGGATAATATAGCCGATACTCTGTGCGTGTTGGGTGGTTTTGCCTGGAGTCGTACCAAGTGGTGGTGCCAAATTCTATTTCTTGGTCCTCGTCGGCGTCAAGATAGACGAACTTGGTGGCAAAGGTCTGACGTTCAGGTCCGAGCAACGATATCATGGATAGCCCACCGTTGAACTCGTGCTGATTCGAACGGTTCGGATCCGTTTCCACGGCAGTCAGTCGTTTTGCAACGACACCGACAATCGTGTCACTCAAGCGCGCCATGGGTCGCCTCCGGTTGGCCTGTGGCGGATCGTTGGCTGGATCTTAACCAACCTGCTTGCTGTCGCGGGGCGTTGGACGGTCCTGATGCCAGGCTTCGTCGGCGCTGGGATCAGGTCGTCAACGGCTCCCGAACAGCGCCCGGAGTTCCCCGATCACTCGTTTGCGGGCGGCGCCGCGGGCGGGAGCAAGATCAAGTGTGTCGGCGAGCCAGAGGCCGTCGACGGCGAACCGGATCGTGGCCGCCACCTCCGCGGGTACGCCGTCGCGGTCCAACCGGTCCTGCCACGCCCGGTAGCGCTCCCGCAGCGAGTCCAGCGCCCGCGGGTTGACCACCGTCGCCGCGAGCAGCGCGATCACCGGCTGCCCCGCCGGACCGCTGGTGCGCTCCGCCGACCGCAGGTACGCCTCGGTCGCCGCCCCCGGCTCCTCGCCGGCCCGGTTGATCAACTCGTCGAACGTCGCCACATAGCGCGCGATGAGACCGTCGATCAACAGCTCCTTCGACGCGAAGTGATAGAACAGCCCGCCCTTGCTCACCCCCGCCTCGCGCGCCACCGCCGCGATCGTCACCGCGTCCCCGCCGTCGCGGACCAGGATCCGCCCGGCCGCGTCGAGGATCCGGTCCCGAGAAGTCACCCGGGGACTGTACCGGGCGTCCGGGATGTGGTTTCGGACAATACCGGACGTCCGGTACAGTGAGATCGTGATCATGCAGCACCAGCCGCGCCGCCTGCCGGCAGCCCGCAAGGCCCTTCTCGTCGTCACCGATCTCGGTCTGCTCGCCTACTGGGCCCTGACCGCCCTCGGCGTGATCTCCGTCGGCGAGGGGGCCTGGCTCAAGGCCTGGAACTGGTCGTTCTTCCCGCTCGACGCCCTGGCGATCGCCGCCGGCCTGGTCTGGTCACTGCTGCCCGGGGGCCACCGCTGGTCGGTGCCCGCCTACGTCACCGCGCTCGCCCTCACCCATGCCGCCGGGCTGATGGCGCTCAGCTTCTTTGCGCTGTGGGGGAGCTGGGACGCCTCCTGGTGGGCGGTCAATCTCTGGCTCGCGCTGCTGCCGGTCGCCCTCGCGCTGGCTTCCGGTCTCGTCGCGTGCAAGACCCCGAACTGGGCCTGATGTGGTACGCGGGGTTATGGTGGCGTACCGGGGATGACGAGACGGCCGACGATCGGCCGCACCGAACGCCGGAAGGACAACGCATGCGACGGCTGGGCCGCGGGCTTGCGCTCGCCGTGCTGGGCAGCACCGCACTGTTGTGCACCCCGGTGCCGGCCCAGGCCGCACCCCCGACCGGCACCTGGCAGCTCGAACTGGCCGACGAGTTCAACGGCACCGCCCTCGACACCAACATCTGGAACGTCGCCGAGCAGGGCGACCACAGCGCCGACCAGGTCACCGTCGCCGGCGGGGCGCTGCTGCTGTCTGCCCGCGAGGACGGCGGCTGGTCCACCGGCGCCGTCAGCACCGGCGGCGCCGACCAGGGGGTCGCGCTCGCCCCCGGCAGCTACCTGGAGACCCGCCTGCGGGTGCCGAAGGGAGCGGCGTACCGCCCCGCCGTCCGGCTCACCCCGGCCGAACCGGACGACGCACCCGACCGGGACACCACGACGATCACGGCCCTGGAGGTGACGGGTACGCCAACCGCGGCGCGGCTCGGCCTGCGCACCCCGGACGGCCCGTGTACCGACGCCGGAGCCGCCGCCTGCACCGCGACGCTGCCGACCCCACCCGAACTACTCGCCGAGGGCGACCACACCATCGGCCTGGCGTGGCGCGACGACCGGCTCGACTACTACGTCGACGGCGACCTCGTGCTCAGCCTCACCGAGCAGATTCCCACCGGGCCGCTGGTGCTCGACCTGGCTCTCGATGTCGACCCGGGCGCCGGCTCGTCGATCGACGACGAGGCCAGCCTGCGGGTCGACTACGTCCGGATCTACCGGGCCGCCGACCCCGCGCACGTCCAGATCTCGGCCTGAGGGCGTACCTCAGAAACCAGCACCGGGATTCAGAATCCCGTCCGGGTCCAGCGCACTCTTGATCTTGTGGGTGAGCGCCATCACGTCGGGCCCGAGCTGCTGGGCCAGCGGGCCGCGCTTGAGTCGGCCGATGCCGTGCTCACCGGTGATCGTTCCGCCGAGACCGATCGCCAGGCCCATCACCTCGTCGAAGGCCCGCGCCGCGCGCGCCTCGGCGTCGGCATCGGTGCCGTCGTAGACCACGATCGGATGGGTATTGCCGTCGCCCGCGTGCGCGACGGTGGGGATCTCCACCTCGTGCCGCTCCGCGATCTGCTCGATGCCCTCCAGCAACTCGGGCAGCCGGGGGATCGGCACGCCGACATCCTCCAGCATCAGCGAACCCTTGCGTTCCACGGCGGGGAAAGCCGCCCGCCGCGAGGCGAGGAACAGCTCGCCCTCGTCGGCGTCGGTGGTCACGAAGGTCTCCTTCGCCCCCGCGGTCCGAAACGCCTCCTCCATGATCGAGATCTCCGCGCCACAGGCCTCGCCGGGCGCATCCGACTGCGCGATCAGCATCGCCCCCGCATCCCGATCCAGGCCCATCGGCTGGTAGTCCTCCACGCAGCCGATCGACCGGGCATCCATCAGCTCCATCATCGACGGGCGCAGCGTCGCTCCGACCTCCACGACGGCCCGGGCCGCCGCGCTCACGGTGGGGAAGTAGCCGACCAGTGTCGCCGCCGGCGGCTTGGCGGGGATCAGCCGCAGGATGGCCCGGGTGACGATGCCGAGCGTGCCCTCGCTGCCCACGAACAGCTTCGTCAGCGACAGCCCGGCCACGTCCTTGATCCGCTGGCCGCCGAGCCGCACGAGCGTACCGTCGGCCAGCACCACATCGAGACCGAGCACGTAGTCGGTCGTCACGCCGTACTTCACACAGCACAGCCCGCCCGCATTCGTCGCGACATTGCCGCCGATCGAGCAGATCTCGAACGAGCTGGGGTCGGGCGGGTACCACAGCCCGTGCTCGGCGGCCGCGGCCTTGACCTCGGCATTCAGGGCGCCGGGTTCGACGACGGCGGTACGCGTGGCGAGGTCGATCTCGATGCTCCGCATCCGATCCAGGCTCAGCAGCAGGCAGCCCTCGACGGCACACGATCCGCCGGACAGCCCGCTCCCGGCGCCGCGCGGCACGATCGGGATCCGATGCGCCGCGGCCCAACGGACGGCGGCCTGGACGCCCTCGGCGCTCGCCGGGCGGGCGACCGCCAGCGGCTTGCCGGCCAGGCGGCTGCGGGTCCAGTCCCAGCGGTAGTTGTCGATCAGCCCCGGATCGGTCACGACCGCGTCCGCGCCGATCTGGGAGATCAGCTCGGCAACCGTCGCCGACACGTCCTCGTGTTGCGCCATTGCGTCAGCGTACCGACCGGGCGGGGTGGGGCTCAGGCGATCCGCCGCCGCGCCAACAGCCAGCCGATCGAGCCACCGCCGATGGCGGCGAGGAAACCGCCGATGAGCGCGAACACCGCGATCGGCGGCGCGATCAGCACCGAGCCCGCGACCATCAGGAAACAGGTCAGCGTGCAGGCCGCCGCGATCACTCCGGCCGCGACCGTCGCATCGCCGTAGCCGCGACCGACCGGCGCCCGGCCGGCGGCCGGCGTGCGGGGCCCGGGCCGGGGGAGGTCGTGGAACAACGCATACAGCTCGGCCGCGCGCTGTGCGCGCGCGGCCGATTCGATCCGCTCGGACAGCTCGCCCTCGGTGAGCCGGCCGGCGGCGAAGTGGACGGCCAGTTCGTCGCAGGCGGCGGAGCGTTCGGCATCGCCGATCCTCAGATCGGGGGTCGGCATCGCGAGAGGTGCGGGCGGGAGGGGCGCGGCCGCCGGATATGAGATCGCCATGCCGCCATTGAAGGCGCCGACGCCGTGCCCGGCCACGGTCTCGGGCCGATCGCAGACCCTCGGCGGCGAAGGCCAGACCACGGTCGCACGCGCCCGGGACACGGGCCGGACGGCGGTGGCGTAGCAGATTGTTTCCGAATCGAGACCAAGTTCTGCCCGCCCACGGGAACTCCCCACTCGTCGCGGGACTCGTTTCTGCCATAGATTGACTCCCGTTGTCCCGACGCTCCGGGCCCCCCGCCCGGCAAGGAGAAGGTTCGTATGTCCCGACGAGTCCCCGCTCTGATGGCCACTGCCGCGATCGGCGCCCTGCTGTTCGGTGCCTGCGCGGCACCGGCCGACGAGGCGCGCCAGACCGCGGTGGTCGCGCCCGCGCCGACAACGAGCGCACCCGAGACCCCCTCGGCCAGCCCCACGCCCGACAACACCCCGAGTCCTACGCCGACCAAGGATCCCGCGCTGTTCTCCCGCGGCGCCAAGGGTGACAAGGTCAAGGACCTGCAGGCCCGGCTGAAGCAGATCGGCTGGCTCGAGGGCAAGGTCACCGGCGAGTACGACGAGACCACCGAGAACGCGGTCAAGGGTTTCCAGGCCAAGCGCGAACTCGAGCAGACCGGTGAGGTCGACGCGAAGACGCTCGAGGCGCTGAACTCGATGACCCGCAAGCCGACCGACGACGAGCTGAACAACCGGATCACCCCGGGCCCGACCCTGCTGGAGTCCGGCGACTCCGGCGACAAGGTCAAGGACCTGCAGGCGCGGTTGAAGCAGCTCGAGTGGTTCTCCGGCGATGTGACCGGCAACTACGGCTCGCAGACCGCCGCGGCGGTGAAGGGCTTCCAGGAAAAGCGCGCGTTGCCGCAGACCGGCAAGGTCGACCAGCGCACGCTGGACCGCCTGCACGACATGACGCGCAAGCCGACCAGCGACGAGCTGAACAACGTGAAGCCGAAGACCGACGAGAAGAAGGACAAGTCCGACAAGTCGGGCACGTCGGGATCGGACTCCTCGGCCAAGGCCAAGGGCCTCGACCCGCGCTGCATGACCGGCCGTGTGATGTGTGTGTCGAAGAAGTCGAATCGCCTGTGGTGGGTGATCGACGGACGCGCAGTCATCTCCTTCGACGTCCGCTTCGGCACCGATGAGACCCCGACCCGCGAGGGCACGTTCTACGTGGACCGCAAGTCCAAGAACCACGTCTCGAACATGTACTTCACCCCGATGCCGTACGCCATGTTCTTCAGCCGCGGCCAGGCGGTGCACTACTCGGCCGACTTCGCGGCCCGCGGCTACAACGGTGGCTCGCACGGCTGCGTGAACGTCCGGGACAAGGGCAAGATCGCCAAGCTCTACTCCCAGGTGCGGATCGGCGACAAGGTCGTCGTCTACGGCTGATCATCCGACCCGGCTCGGCTCCGACCAGGGGCCGAGCCGAGTCGTTCCCTGGGGCAGATCCTCCGGGTCGGATCCGGGTTCGCAGGACGACTACGTCGACGCCGCGCTGCACTACGCTGACAGCGTTTGCAGACCGCTGAGCGGGACCCGGCCGTGGGCTGTGGATCCGATTCCTGGCCGAGGAGAGTCACCCTGAGCATCGCCATCGCCATCGGACTGGTCGTCATCGCGTCGTTCTGCTTCGCCGGCGGCGCGATCCTGCAGCACATGGCGATCAGCGCCGACCAGACCGCCGGCGCCAAGCAGGAGATGAGCCTGCGCCAGATCCTCGGCCTGTTGCGCAAGCCGCGCTGGGTGCTGGGTCTGGCACTGGTCGGCTTCGGCGCCGCGCTGCACCTGATCGCGCTGACCCAGGCCCCCGTCACCGTCATCCAGCCGGTCGGCATCCTCGCCGTGCCCTGGTCGGTGCTCGTCGCCTCGAAGATCTACGGCTATCGCACCACCCCGGCGGTCTGGCTCGCGGTCGGCGCGACGGTGGTCGGCATCGTCGGCTTCACCATGTTGTCCACCCGCTATTCCGACGATCACCGCGCCACCATCGACTTCGGCCACATGATCATCGCGATCGCCGTCTGCTACGGCATCGGCTTCGCCCTGGTCGGGCTGAGCCGGGTGATCCCGGAGGTCTTCCGCTCCTTCGCCCTCGCTGCCGGCGGCGCGGTGCTCTACGGGCTGGCGTCGGCGCTGATGAAGTCGATGTTCGTCTTCCTCGGGCGCGGGGAGCACTTTCTCTCGCCGGGGGTGGTCGTGTCGTTCGTCGGCATCATCGCGACCTATGTGATCGGCGGTTGGATGATCCAGCAGGGGTACGCCCTGGGCCACCCCGAGATCGTCGTCGGGGCCCTGACCACCATCGACCCGCTGGTCGCGGTGATCTACGGGCTGTTCGTGCTGAACGAGGGCGTCGGCATCACGCCGCTGGTGGTCGTCGGCATGACCGTCGCCGGGGCTCTCGCCACCGCGGGCGTGGCCGGCCTGTCGAGGTATCACCCGGAGGCCCGCCAGCGCGCGGAGGCGAGCGGGCCCGCCTGATGCCGCAGCAACGCCCGCCGCGCGTCGCAGTGGTCAGCGACTACACGCTGGCGACGCTGGGCGGCGCCGAGAACGCCTTTCACGAGCAGGTCGGCACCCTCGCCCGCAGCACCGAGGTGTTGGCGATCTGCCCGCCGAGCGAGCGGCTCGCCGCCCTCGGCCGGCAACCCCGCGTCACCGCGCTCGGCGTACCCGTCGCCTTCGTCGCGCCCGGCCTCGGCTTCCCGGTCGCCCGGAACACGGCGCGGTTGCGGGCCATGTTCCGGCGAGCCTTCGCCGCCGCCGGGACCGAGGTGGTGCACGTGCACTCCGAGTTCGGCGTGGCCGCAGCGGCGATCGCCGCCGCGCGCCAGCTCGGCCTGCCCGCGGTGCAGACGATCCACACCTTCTTCTGGCAGACCCAGGCACCGATCCAGCGGCTGCTGGCCCTCGGCGGGCCGCCGTTCCACCGCTGGCTCACCGGGCTCGCCGACCCCGGGGCCCGGCTCGCCGACCGGCCCGGCGATTCCGCCCTGCGCAACATGAGCCTCGCCGTCGGCCTGGCCGCCGACCGGGTCGTCTCGCCCTCGGCGCACCAGGCCGCGGCCCTGCGAGCGGCGGGACTGGAGCGCGTCGACGTCGTGCCCAATGCCGTCTCTCCGAACGCCGCGGCCCGGCCCGTGCGCAGCATCGACGGACCGCTGCGGGTGCTGTGGATCGGCCGTTTCGCCGA
Source organism: Naumannella huperziae (assembly GCF_054073625.1). Lineage (NCBI taxonomy): Bacteria > Bacillati > Actinomycetota > Actinomycetes > Propionibacteriales > Propionibacteriaceae > Naumannella > Naumannella huperziae. The sequence continues at coordinate 1,678,407 of NZ_JBSXPH010000001.1, forward strand.
CGAGAAGCGCGTCCTGCCGTTCCTGCGCTCCGCGCTGCGCGCGCTGGAGGCCGTCGGCCCGGAGCGGCTGCACATCGACCTGCTGGGCACCGGACCGCAGTACGACCGGGCGCGCCGGCTGGTCGGCGCCGCCCCCGGCATCACCCTGCACGGCCGCGTCCCGCACGCCGACATCCCCGACTGGCTGGCCCGCAGCCACGTGAGTGCGCTCAGCTCCATCGGCTGGGACAATCAGCCGATGACCGTCGCCGAGTCGATCATGGCCCTGCGCGGAGTGATCTGGGCCGACCCCGCGCTCACCGAAGGCCTGGACCGCGCCGGCATCCCCGCCTTCGGCCACGACGAGGGGGTGCTGGCCCGCCGGCTCGCCGACCTGGCCCGCGACCCCGCGCCCGTGCTCGCCGCCTCGGCAGCGGCCGTGCAGGCGCGCGAACTGTTCGGCGCCGACGAGTTCACCCGAGCCGTGCTGGGCGTGTATGCCCGGGCCGGCGTACCCACGACCGGAAAGCAGCCATGAGGGTCCTGATCGGCACCGACACCTACCCGCCCACCGTGAACGGCGCGGCGCAGTTCTCCCAGCGGCTCGCCCGCGGGCTGGCCGCGCGCGGACACGAGGTGCATGTGGCCTGCCCGTCGCCGACCGGGCCACCGGAGCGGGTGGTCGGCGCGGACGGCGTCGTGGTGCACCGGATGCGGTCGATCACCTACCCGCTCTACGACACCTTCCGGGTCTGCCTGCCCGGGACGGTACGCCGCTCCGCGCGCCAGGTGATGGACGCGGTCTCGCCCGATGTGGTGCACACCCAGGACCACTTCCTGCTCGGCCGCGCGCTGATGACCATCGCCGGCGCCCGCGGGATCGGCATCGTCGCCACCAATCACCTGATGCCGCAGAACTTCTTCGATCATGTGCCGTGCCCGGTGCCGCTGCGCGGCCCGGCGTCGCGGGTGCTGTGGTGGGATCTGGCGCGGATCTACCGCAAGGCCGGTGCCGTGACCTCGCCGACGCCGCGGGCGGTCGAGCTGTTGGACCGCTCGACCGGCGTCGGTGCGATCGCGGTGTCCAACGGGATCGACATCGCCCCCTATCTGGCCGCCGCCGAGCGGGCAGAGCACGATCCGACCCCGGTGATCTTGTTCGTCGGCCGGCTGGACCAGGAGAAGCGGGTCGACGACCTGCTGCGCGCGATGGCCCGGTTGCCCGAGGACCTGCCGGGCCGACTGGAGGTGGTCGGCGACGGCTCGCACCGCGACAGTTGGCGCGCGCTCGCGGGGCGGCTCGGCCTTGGTCCCGACCGGGTCGTCTTCCGTGGGTTCCTGCCCGACGAGGCGCTGCTCGCCGCCTACGGGCGCGCCGATGTGTTCGCGATGCCCGGCGTCGCGGAGCTGCAGAGCCTCGCGACCCTGGAGGCGATGGCTGCCGGGCTGCCGGTGGTGGCCGCCGATGCGATGGCGCTGCCGCACCTGGTGCACCACGGAGACAACGGCTACCTGTTCACGCCGGGCAACGCCGCGGAGCTGGCCGGGCGCCTGGAGTCGCTGCTGCGCGATGCCGAGTTGCGGGCCACGATGGGCAAGAACAGCCGCGAGATCGTGGCCGCACACAGCTTCGAGCAGACCCTCGACACCTTCGAAGACCTCTACCGGCAGGTCGGCCGGGCGGCGCGCACCGCCTGAGCGCGAGGCTTTCCACAGGCGGGTTTTCCGCCGGAGTTCTCCACAGATCCGGCCGCGGGCGACAGTTCGGGGCGGCTCACGGCAACTGTCTGGCATGAACTCGGACGGCCCGAACTCGGGCGACATCGACTCGGGCGACATCGACTCGGGCGATCCCGGCGCCGCTGGCCATCGGATGCGCATCGGAGACCGCGGCGATCTCGTCGCGGCCGTGCCCTACCTGCTGGGCTTCCACCCGGCGGAGTCGCTGGTCCTGGTCGCGCTGCGGGGGACCCGGCTGGTGGTCACCGCGCGCGTCGACCTGCCCGATCCCGAACGGGCCGGCGAGCTCGTCGCCCGGGCCGCGCAGATCCTCGACACCCAGCGCTGTGACGGCGTGCTGCTGCTCGCCTTCAGCGACGACGAGGACTACCCGGTGGGCTATCTGCTGGCGAGGCTGGCGCAGGCGCTGGCAGGGGTGGTGGTCGATGCGCTCGTGGTCCGGCACGCGGCGTGGTGTTCGGTGTTCGAGCCGGACGGCGCGACGGAGGCCGTCGATGCCGCCAGCCCGAAGGTGGCGGAGGCGGTGGTCGCCGGCCTGCGGGCGCTGCCGAGCCGGGAGGGGCTGGCAGACCTGGCCCGGCACGGCGACGACACGCTCGCCGAGTCCTGTACCGAGGCGATGCTGGCGCTGATCCGGTCCGATCCCGACGACGACGAGCTCGACGCCCGCACGGCGGAGCTGCTGGATGCGGGGCTTGCCGGCCCGCTCGGCGAGGAGGCGGTGGCCGAGCTGGCCGTGCTCGCCGGCACCGGTGCCGGGCAGGCGGCGGCGCTGGGCCGGTTGACCCGCGACCGGGCGTCCGACCTGGTCGGGTTCTGGTCGTCCGTGGTGCGGCGTACCCCCCAGCCCTGGGCGGCTGGCCCGTTGGCGCTGCTCGGAATGGCCGCCTGGGTGAGCGGCGACGGGGCGCTGCAACTGATCTGCGCCGAGCGGGCACTGGCGATCGACGAGACCGAGCCGCTGGCCCACGACCTGCTCGACCTCAACGCCGCGATGGTGCCCCCGTCGGCCTGGGACCCCGCGCGCGCCCGTGGCCCGCTGTCCGTGCCCGACCCCGACGAGCCGGGGTAGCGTACGCGGGTGGACATCGGACGGTTCGTGGTGTGCGGCGAGGCATTGATCGATCTGCTGCCGGCGGGGGGTACGCCGGATGCCTGGTTCTCCACCACCTGGCAGGCCACCTCGGCCGGCGGCCCGATGACCACCGCGATCGCGCTGCGGCTGCTCGACCAGCGGGCCAGCTATCTGGGGCGGTTGTCCCGCGACGCGTTCGGCCAGCAACTGCGCCAGCACCTGGTCGAGAACTGGGTCGACCTCGACCTCGCCGTCTCCACCCCCGAGCCGACCTCGCTGGCGGTGGTCAGCCTCGACGAGCAGGGCCGGGCCAGCTACACTTTCCACTTCCACGACACCGCCAACTTCGCCTGGCGGCCCGAGGAGCTGCCGGCGCTCGAGCCCACCGACTGGCTGCACACAGGCACGCTGGCGGCCGTGGTCGAGCCCGGCGCCTCGGTGCTGCTCGACTGGGCACGCGGCCTGCCGGGCGGGATCTCGGTCGACGTGAACGTGCGGTCCAGCCTGATCGACGACCCGGCCGAGTACTGGCGCCGGATCCGGCCGTGGCTGCAGATCGTCGGCGAGCGCGCCCGGGCGGGTGCCGGCGGCATGGTGAAGGCCAGCGACGACGACATCCGGTTCCTGGCCCGAGGTTCTGGCGCGGCCGGCGACCCCGAGGAGCTGATGCGCGGCTGGGTCGCCGAGTTCGGCCTCGACCTGGGCCTGTTGACCCTCGGCCCGGACGGTGCCGTCGCCGTCTCCGCGACCGACGCGGTTCGCGTACCCGGGCGCAAGGTCGAGCTGGTCGACACGATCTCCGCGGGCGACACCTTCATGGCCGGGTTCCTGTCCGCCCATGCCGCGGACCCCGCCGACCTCACCGGTGCCCTGGAGCGCGCCGTGGCAGCCTCGGCGCTCGTGGTGACCCGGGTCGGGGCCCAGCCGCCGACGCTGGCGGAGGTGTTGGAGTTCCAGCGCGCGGGGGCCTGAGCGCACCGGGAAGCGCCGGTGGCGGGGCGGGGTTAGAATCGCGGCATGGAACGCACCCTGCTCCTTACCGGGCCGCGCTGAGGCGACCGACCAGGCGCGGCGGCCCCTCGTGCGCGGGGGGCTTTGTCGTGTCCGGGCGCGCACGCCCGGGCAGGGGATCCACCGGAGCAGGCTGAGGAAGGACGCATGACCAACGAACAGGCCACGCGCGAGGTCGACGAGCCGCGCGGCGGCGAGGTGGAGCGGCGCGGCTACGACGCGGCGGCGGCGCAGGAGCGCTGGCAGCGCTACTGGGCCGAGCACGACACCTTCGCCGCGCGCGATGACGACTCCGCCGAGCGCCGCTACATCCTCGACATGTTCCCCTATCCGTCGGGCGACCTGCACATGGGCCATGCCGAGGCCTTCGCGATGGGCGACGTGATCGCGCGCTATCTGCGGCTGCGCGGCTACGACGTGTTGCACCCGATCGGCTGGGACTCCTTCGGCCTGCCGGCCGAGAACGCCGCGATCAAGCGCAACGCGCATCCGGCCGAGTGGACCTATGCCAACATCGAGACCCAGGCCAACTCCTTCCACCGCTACGGCCTGAGCCTGGACTGGTCGCGCCGACTGCACACCTCCGACCCGGAGTACTACCGCTGGACCCAGTGGCTGTTCCTGCGCTTCTTCGAGCGTGGCCTGGCCTATCGGAAGGCGAGCCCGGTCAACTGGTGTCCGGTCGACAAGACCGTGCTGGCGAACGAGCAGGTGATCGACGGGCACTGCGAACGCTGCGGCGCGCTGGTCACCAAGCGCAACCTCACGCAGTGGTACTTCAAGATCACCGACTATGTGGAGGACCTGCTGGCCGGCCTGGACGAGCTGTCCGGTCACTGGCCCGAGCGGGTGCTGACCATGCAGCGCAACTGGATCGGCAAGTCCGTCGGTGCCTGGGTCGACTTCGCCGTGCCCGGCCGCGACGAGCCGATCCGGGTGTTCACCACCCGGCCGGACACCCTCTACGGGACCACCTTCCTGGTGCTGGCGCCGGAGTCGGCGCTGGCGACCGAGCTGGTCACCGATGATCATCGCGAGGCGTTCGAGGCGTACCTCGAGCAGACCAAGCAGGCCAGCGAGATCGAGCGACAGTCGACCGAGCGGGAGAAGACCGGCGTCTTCACCGGCCGGTACGCGACGAACCCGGCGACGGGGGAGGAGATCCCGATCTGGGTGGCCGACTACGTGCTCGCCGACTACGGCAGCGGCGCCGTGATGGCCGTGCCCGCCCATGATCAGCGCGACCTGGACTTCGCCCGCGCCTTCGGGCTCGACGTGCGGATGGTCGTCGACACCGGCGAGGACGACCCGGCGAGCAGCGGCATCGCAACCACCGGCGACGGCGCCTATGTGCACTCCGGCGTGCTGGACGGGCTGACCGACAAGCAGTCCGGCGTCGCGACGATCATCGAGCGGCTGACCGCGGACGGCACCGGCGAGGCCGCGACCACCTACCGGCTGCGCGACTGGCTGTTGAGTCGGCAGCGGTTCTGGGGCTGTCCGATCCCGATCATCCACTGCCCGGAGCACGGCGAGGTTCCGGTGCCCGATGATCAACTTCCCGTCGAACTGCCCGACCTGCGGGGGCAGGACCTGGCCCCGCGCGGCGGGACCGACGGGCAGGGCCCGCTGGCCGCGGCGACGGACTGGGTGAACACCACCTGCCCGATCTGCGGCGGCCCCGCGAAGCGCGACACCGACACGATGGACACCTTCGTCGACTCGTCGTGGTACTTCTTCCGCTACACCTCGCCCGGATACGACCGGGGCCCGTTCGATCCCGAGGCGGTGCGGCGCTGGATGCCGGTCTTCCAGTACGTGGGCGGCGTCGAGCACGCGATCTTGCACCTGCTCTACATGCGCTTCTTCACCCGGGTCCTGCACGACATGGGGATGGTCGATTTCACCGAGCCGATGCAGCGGCTGCTCAACCAGGGCCAGGTGATCAACCAGGGCAAGTCGATGAGCAAGTCGCTCGGCAACGGGGTCGATCTGGGCGAGCAGATCGACCGGTTCGGTGTCGATGCCGTCCGGCTGACGGTGGTCTTCGCCGGTCCCCCGGAGGACGACATCGACTGGGCCGACGTGTCGCCGGCCGGCTCGCTGAAGTTCCTGCAGCGGGCGTACCGGCTGGCCCAGGATGTGACCAGCCCCGTCGGCGCCGATCCGGCGACCGGCGACGTGGCGCTGCGGCGGGTGACGCACGGGACGATCGCCCAGGTGACCGAGCTGATCGAGGGGCAGCGGTTCAATGTCGCGATCGCCCGGATCATGGAGCTGGTCAACGCGGCGCGCAAGGCGCTGGATGCCGGCGGTGGCGACGATCCGGCGGTACGCGAGGCGGCCGAGACCGTGACGATCATGCTGAGCCTGGTCGCCCCGTATGTCACCGAGGAGATGTGGGAACTGCTCGGGCACGAGCCGTCGGTGGCGAATGCGAACTGGCCGGTGGCCGATCCCGCGCTGCTGGTGCAGGAATCCGTCACCTGCGTGGTGCAGGTGAAGGGGAAGGTACGCGCGAAGCTCGAGGTCGCCCCGGACATCTCCGACGGCGAGCTGGAGTCCCTCGCGCTGGCCGATCCGAACGTGCAGCGGGCCCTGGCTGGCGCGGAGATCGCCAAGATCATCGTCCGGGCCCCGAAGCTGGTCAGCATCGTCCCGGCCTGAGCTGGCCGTTGCCCGAGGCGTTGTCGGCGCTGGGCAACCGTCGCGCCTATTTGGCGATGCTGTCGCGGCCTTGTCGGATGACGATGTCGAGGAGACCGGGGAAGCGATCGTCGAGGTCGGTACGCCGGAGCCGGTTCAGTCGCCTGGTCCCCTCGTCGCGCTGGTGGATCACTCCCGCTTCGCGGAGGGTCTTGAAGTGACCGCTCTGGGTCGACTTGCTGACGGACAGCGCGAAGGTTGTGCAGGCCAGTTCGCCGTCGGGTTCGACATCGGCGAGTCGTGTGACGATGGCCAATCGGACCGGATCGCTGAGCGCTGCCATCACGGTGGTGAACTCCAACTCGTCAGCGGCCGGGTGCACGAGTTTGGTTGCGGTCCTGCTCGCCATGACTGCCACCCTACCGCACATGTTCGGCGGGTACGAACATGTGCTATGTTCGCAAACCATGAACATGGTACGCGGCGGCAGCACCGACGACATCGGCGCGCCGGACCGGGCTCAGCCTCCCGGCTCGGCGGCATCACATGTCGGCATCCGGCGGGCAGGAGGAGCCAGCCGGTGGAGGTTCTGGGCGACGGCGTATGCGTTGCTGATCCTGCTCACGGGAACCAATCTGCCCACCCCGCTGTACCGGAGCTACGAAGCGTCGTTCGGGTTCTCCCCGTTCGTCCTCACGCTGGTCTTCGCCGTCTATGTCGCGGCTCTCATCCCGTCCCTGCTCGTGGCCGGACCGCTCTCCGATGTGATCGGGCGACGACGGGTCCTGTTGCCGGCCCTTGTCCTGGCAGCCCTGGGCGCGCTGGGGTTCGCGCTGGCCAGCAGCACCGGCTGGCTGTTCGCCGCGCGGATCCTCCAGGGTCTCTCGGTAGGTGCGGCGTCCGGCGCACTGACCGCGGCCCTCAGTGAACTCGAGCCCACCGGCAACCGTCGCAGGGCGGCGGTGATCACCACGGTGGCCTCGGTCGGCGGACTCGGCCTGGGACCAGTCCTCGCCGGACTGATCGCCGAGTACGCACCGGCTCCGACCGTGGCCCCGTTCGTCGTCGAGATCGTGCTCCTCATCCCTGCTGCCATTGCCGTCGCGCAGCTGCCCGCGACCCACCAGACGGCGCGGTGGCGTCCTCGCCGACCGCAGATTCCGGCCGCGATGCGGACCGTGTTCATGACCAGCGGGAGCGCCAACTTCCTTGCCTTCGCCGTCATCGGACTGTTTCTCGCCCTCATCCCGACATACACCGCCACACTGACCGGAAGCACGAACCTGCTCCTCGGCGGCGGGACATCCGCGCTCATGCTGGCCACCTCCGTCGTCGTCCAACTCCTCAGCTACGGACGGCCACCACGCCGCCTGCAGCTCGCCGGACTGCCGATCCTCGCGGTGGGGCTGGGCCTCGTCGTGCTGGTCGGGGCCACGGGTTCGCTCGCACTCCTGCTGACGGCCACCGTCATCGCCGGAGTCGGCCACGGGCTGGTGTTCCTCGGCGGTCTCACCGCGGTGAACAGCAACGCCCCTTCGACCAAACACGCCGAGGTGGTGTCGAGCTTCTACGTCATCGTCTATGCCGGCGTCGGCTTGCCCGTGCTCGGTGTGGGCCTCCTCGCCACCGTCCTCGATCTGACCACGGCCATGACCTGGTTCGCCGGAACCGTGGCCGTCTTGTGCCTGCTCGTGCTCGTCGCGCTCGTGCGTACCGACCGCGTAGCCCTTGGCGAGTAGCCCGCGACATCCTCCACACTTGGGAAGGCCCGATGGATACCACTGACTTCGACGCCGTCTACAGCGATCTGCTGAGGGTCGCCGAATCGATCCGGGACACGGCGAACCACCCGGTGCCGGCGCGAGACGACATTGACTGGACGCTGAGTCACATCGCGCTCAGCGATTCGCTCCTCGTCGAAGCGGCTCGCGACATCCGTCACGGTCGCGATGCGGTCGTCGACAACCGGGGCGCGATGAACGAGACCGCGATCACCGAGCTCATCGCCTCCACCACTCACCAACAGCGCGTCGCCATGGTGAGCGACCACGCCCGGGAGCTGCGCGACGCGCTCGACGCGATCCCCGAGCAAGCGGCCGAACGTCCGGTGCTCCTCCGCGTGTTCGATCGTGCGGGCGATGCGCTTCCGGAGCAGCACATGGCCTGGCAGGACCTGGTCACGCTCCGCATCACCACCCACATCCCTGGCCACACCGCCCGGATCAGGACGTACGCAGCGGCCGACGACACGAGGCGCGATGCATGAGAACGCGCCGCTGGATCGCCGGGCCGACCTCGTCCCGGAGTTGTCCACAGCGCCCGGCCCGGCCGAAATTGTCCACAGATCGGCCCGCGGGTGACAATCCGTGGGCCCGCGAGCCAACTGTCTGGACATGGCACGCGATGGGGATGGTTCGGCGGTCGGGGGAGCCCCGCTCACCGATCATGTGCGGCGGCGGCTGGATGACCTGATCGCCCGCGAATCGGGACCCGACGCCCCGCCGTCGGACGATGGTCCCGACGGGCCGCCGACCGAGATCATCGACCCCGTCGACGACGCGCCCGGCCCCGACTGGCTGGCCGAGCTCGCGGCGCGACGCCGGGTTGGCGCCCTCGCGGTGCCGGCCGATCGCCCCCGGGGCGTCGCCCGCCGCGCGGGGGAGCCGGCGGCGAGTCCGGGCGAGCGGGCCATCGCGACCCGAGCGAGTGAGCCGCCCGGTGCCGGGCGCGGGCTGCCGGGGCGGGGTGCGTTCGCACGCATGGGCTTCGGACGCCTGCACGTGTTCGCTCTTGCCGCGCTGGCCGGCGTCGGGCTGCTGGTTGCCGGGTTCACCGTGCTCAGTGCGCGCGCGGTCCCGGTGCCGGAGGCGCCCCCCGTGACGGCCGAACCGCTGGGCGAGCAACGTGGCGGCGAGCAGCAGTCCGCGGGTGCGCCCGTGGAGCCGGAGTCGGCACCTGCCGACGGTGCCACGACCGGGCCGACGATCACGACCGAGCCGATGATCATGGTGCACGTCGTGGGTGCGGTGCAGAAACCGGGGATCGTCGAGCTGCCGGCGGGCTCGCGGGTGAACGACGCGATCGAGGCCGCCGGCGGCCTCTCCGACAAGGCCGATCCGGGCGAGCTCAACCTCGCTCAGGTGCTGAACGACGGCGAGCAGGTGGTCGTCGGCACCGACCGTGATCCGGCCGGCGAAGTGCGCGGGGCAGGCGCAGCGTCTTCGAGCGGTGAAGCCTTGGGCGGGTCGTCCGGCCCGCTCGTCAACCTCAACTCCGCGACCAGCGACCAGCTCGAAACCCTGCCGGGGGTCGGGCCGAAGACGGCGGAGAAGATCATCGCCTGGCGGGAGGAGAACGGCGGCTTCTCCGCGCCCGAGGACCTGCAGGCGGTGCCGGGCATCGGCCCGAAGACCTTTGCGGAGCTGGCGCCGCTGATCACGACGTGACCGGGTTGCCCGGGGTCGCGCGGTTCGCACGGGGCGGAGCGGAGCTGGTCCGGCGCCGGGTGGGCGCCGCCGCCCGACGGGAGCCGCCGGGTGCCCGGGGCGGCGACGAGGCGGCGGCCGCCGGTGATCATCGATTGGTGCTGCCGGCGCTCGCGGTCTGGGGCGGGGTCCTCGCCATCGTGCAGGCGGGCCCGGTGGGTGCGCTCGGCGCGGCGGTCGGCGCCGCCGTGCTGATCATGGTCGGCGTCCGATTGCGTCGCCGGGCGGCGACCGCGGCCGGGGTGTTGGTCGTGATCATCTGTGCCGCGGCCCTGCTGCGGGTCGCGGCGACCGAGGCCTCGCCGGCGCGCGCGCTGGCCCGCGACGAGGCAGGCGGTCGGGTGGTCGTGGTGATCACCTCCGATGCGCGCTACTTCGCGGCGAAGGGCGCGCGGCCGGCGTTCGCGGTGCGGTACGCCCAGCTCCGGGAGCTGCGCGCCCGGGGACAGACCTGGCGGCTCGACCAGACGATCGCGCTGACCGGCATCGGGCCGGTCGCCGAGGCGCTGCGCGGGCCCATCGTGGGGACGACGCTGGAGGCCCGCGCCGGCCTGCGGCTGCCCGACCCGGGCGAGCGGGCCGTCGTCACGGCGCGGCTGCGCGCGCCGCCGGTGACGATCGCCCCGGCAGGTGCGCTCGACCGGCGGGTCGAGGCGGTTCGCGCCGGGCTGCGGGCATCGGTCGCCGGGCATCCCGAGGAGCGCCGCGGCCTGGTGCCGGCGCTGGTCGTCGGCGATGTCTCCGGCGTGCCCGAGCGGCTGGGCGAGGACTTCCGGACCACGGCGCTCACCCATCTGACCGCCGTCAGCGGCGCCAATCTCACCCTGATGCTCGCGTTCGTGTTGTTCGTGGCCCGCTGGGTCGGCGTGCGCGGCTGGTGGCTGCGGGTGATCGGGCTCGGCGGGGTGGTCGGATTCGTGCTGTTGTGCCGCACGGAACCGAGCGTGCTGCGGGCTGCGGCGATGGGTCTGGTCGGGCTCGCCGGCCTCGGCCTGACCGCCGGGCTGCGCCGCGGGATGCGGCCGCTGTGCGCCGCAGTGCTGGGCCTGTTGCTCGTCGATCCGTGGCTCGCCGCCGAGATCGGGTTCGCGCTGTCGGTGTTCGCGACGGGCGGCATCGTCTGGTGCGCCGGTGGCTGGGCCGACCGGCTGGCGGGCTGGCTGCCGCGGCCCCTGGCCGAGGCGCTTGCCGTGCCGCTGGCCGCCCAGGTCGCGACTCAGCCCGTGGTCACCGCGATCTCCGGGCAGGTCAGCATCGTCGGGCTGCTCGCCAACGCGCTGGCCGGCCCGCTCGTCGGGCCCGCCACCGTGGCCGGTTTCGCGGCCGCGGCGCTCTCGCAGGTGCACCCCTGGCCCGCGGCCGCCGCGGGCTTCGTGGCGGCATGGTGCGCGCAGGGGATCATCGCGATCGGCACCGCCGGCGCCGCGCTGCCAGGTGCGGCGATGGCGTGGCCGGCGGATCCGTTCGCCGTCGCCGTGCTCGGCCTCGGCTGCCTGCTCTGGGCGGCGGTGCTGCCGGCAATCCTCGCCCGTCGGCTGGCCTGCCTGCTGCTGGGCATCGTGCTGATCACGATCATGCTGCGCGGGCCTGTCCAGCCCGGCTGGCCACCCCCGGGCTGGCGGCTCGTGGCCTGCGACGTCGGGCAGGGCGACGGGCTCGCCATCCGGGCCGGTCCCGCCGCCGCCGTCGTCGTGGACGCGGGCCCCGAGCCGGAGCCGATCGCCCGGTGTCTTGATCAACTCGGCATCACCGACGTGCCCCTGCTGATCCTGAGCCACGGCCACGCCGATCATGTCGGGGGACTGCCGGGCGTGCTGGAGCGCCGGCGGATGGGCACCGTCCTGGTCTCGTCGGCCTCCACCGGGTCGGCGGGCGCAGCGGCCCTCGCCGGCCGGGCCGGGGCGACGGTCGTCGCGGCAGGCGCCGGTCAGGCGTACCGGGTCGGCGAAGCCGAGGTCGAAGTGCTCGCCCCGTGCGCGGCGCCGGCGAGGGCCCGCGCCTCGCCGGCGACCGGAAAGGACGGCGAATCGGCGGCGGAGAACGACGCCGGTCTGCTGGTCCGGGTGCGCTCGGGCGGTGTGTCGGTGCTGCTGTCCGGCGACCTCGAACCCGCCGGCCAGGCCGCGGCGCTGCGTTGCGCGACCGACCTTCGCGCCGCCGTGCTCAAGGTGCCGCACCACGGCTCGTCGCGACAGGACGAGCGCTTCCTGGCCGCGACCGGCGCACGGATCGCGATCGCCAGCGCGGGCGCCGACAACGACTACGGACACCCGTCCCCGCGCACGCTGGGCGTTCTCGGTGCACTCGGGATGACCGTCGCCCGCACCGACACCCAGGGTGCCGCCGCGGTCGCCGTCGTCGACGGTCACCCACGGCTCTTCGTCCAGCGCCGGGCGTGACCCGGGACGAGGGACGATTCCGTCACCGATCGGCCGGGGGAGCCCCGGAACCGGGGGTGAGGTCGATACCGTCGACCTCACCGACGAAAGCGAGCCGACGATGTCCACCACCGCCCCCGAGATCCCCGATCGCATGCGCGCCAATGTGCTGACCGGCAAACGGAGCATGGAGATGCAGGAGCGGCCGGTGCCCACCCCGGGCCCGGGCGAGGTGTTGATCAAGGTCCGCACGGTCGGCGTGTGCGGGTCCGATGTGCACTACTACACCGACGGCCGGATCGGCGACATGATCGTCGACGGCCCGCTCGTCCTCGGCCACGAGGTGTCAGGCGTGATCGCGGCCGTCGGTCCCGGTGTCGATGAGGGCCGCGTGGGGGAGCGGGTCGCGATCGAACCGCAGCGCCCGTGCCGGGTCTGCCGCGCGTGCACGACCGGGCATCTGAACCTGTGCCCGGAGATGAAGTTCTACGCCACGCCGCCGATCGACGGCGCCTTCGCCGAGTACGTCACCGCTCCCGCCGAGTTCGCCTTCGCCGTGCCCGACACGCTCAGCGATGCCGCGGCGGCGCTGCTCGAACCGCTGTCGGTCGGGCTGTGGGCCTGCCGCAAGGCCGGGATCGGGCCCGGCGACCGGGTGCTGATCACCGGCGCCGGGCCGATCGGGGCCCTGGCGGCCGTCGCGGCCCGCAGCTACGGCGCCGCCGAGGTGATCGTGACCGACCCGGTCGCCTCGCGCCGCGAACGGATCGCGGCGTTCGGCGCCACGGCGACCCACGATCCCGCCGCGGCCGATTTCGCACCCGAGACGCTCGCCGTGGATGCCTTCATCGAGTGCTCCGGCGCGACCCCGGCGATGCTTGCCGGGCTGCGGGCCCTGCGGCGCGGCGGAACCGCCGTGATGGTCGGCATGGGAGCGGACGAGATGACCCTGCCGGTCCAGCTCATCGCCCGCAACGAGCTCGTGCTGACCGGCATCTTCCGCTATGTCGACACCTGGCCGACCGCCATCGCGATCGCCGGACAACCCGACGTCGACCTGGACGCGCTGGTCACCGCCGAATTCCCGCTCGAGGACGCCGAGTCGGCCCTGAACGCCGACGCGGACCCGCTGAGCATGAAGTCGTGCGTGGTGGTCTCGCGCGGCTGATCACACTGCCGAGCAGCGCCGCAGGTTGTCCTGGGCGAGGTCGGTCGTGAGCGAGGTCGGCCGTGAGCGAGGTCAGCCACGAGCGATGTCGGCCCGGACTGGCATGCTTGCGCCCATGGCCTCACCGTTCGGACGGACCCTGCTGGTCACGGGGCCGGAGTCGCTGATCGCCGACCGGCACGTGGCCGAGCGGGTGGCCGCCGCACGCGCCGAGACGGCAGAGGCCGAACACAACGACCTGTCGGCGACCGAGCTGGATGCGGGCAGCCTCGCCGAGATCACCGGCGGCTCGCTGTTCGCCGCCCGCACCATCGCCGTGATCCGCGAGCTGGGCGCCCTACCCGCCGACCTCGCCGACGCGGTCCTCGCGCTCGCCGGCGACACGCCCGCCGACCTCGCCCTGGTGCTGGTCCATCCGGGAGGCCAGCGGGGCAAGGGCCTGCTCGACAAGCTGCGCAAGATCAGGTCCGTCGAGACCGCCGACAGCCCGCAGGTGAAGCCGTGGGAGCTGCCGCGCTTCGTCACCGCGGAGGTACGCCGACACCATGCCCGGGCCGATCCCTCCGTCGCCCAGTTGCTGGTCGACTCCGTCGGGCACGACCTGCGCGCGCTCGCCGCCGCCGTCGACCAGCTCGTCGCCGACTCCGAGGACTCGGTGATCGACGAGCGGCTGGTCCGGCGCTACTTCTCCGGGCGCGCCGAGGCGACCAGCTTCGCCATCGCCGATCTCGCGCTGGCCGGCGAGACCGCCCGTGCGCTGGAGCACCTGCGCTGGGCGCTCGCCACCGGGGTGCCGGCGGTGTTGATCACCAGCGCGCTCGCCTCCGGGCTGCGCGGCCTCGGGAAACTCTCCGGAGCGCGGGGGAGCGGGATGCGCGAGGGCGACCTGGCGCGCGAGGTGGGCGTACCCCCGTGGAAGCTGAAGACCATGCGCAACCAGCTCCGCGGCTGGGACGATCGCCGCCTGGCGCGCGCGATCGCCACCGTCGCAATCGCCGATGCCGACGTCAAGGGCGCGGCGGACAATGCCGACTACGCCCTCGAGCGCGCCGTCCTGGCGATCGCCGCCCGTTGACCCGCGATCGCCCGCTGACCCGCGATCAGCGCGGGTAGAGCAGATAGCGCTGCCGGCGTCGGTCGAACTCGGTGAGCTCCCGGCGCCAGCGGGCGATCAGCGCCGCCGGCGCAGCGCCCCGCTCGAACTGCTCGCGGAACCGCGACGACCCGGTCAGCAGGTCGATCCAGCGGCCCTTCTGCCCGCCGCCGGCCTCGGCGCGCCAGTCGAAGTCGGCGTACAGATCTCGCGCGGCGCACAGCATCGTCACCGCGACCGCGATCGCGTCCACCCGCCGCGGCTCGGTCAGATGCACCTGGACGCCCGCGCACACCGTGCCGGCGTGCTTGGAGAAGGTCGGGTTGAAATACGCCTCGCGGAACCGCACGCCGGCGAGCCCAGCATCGTTCAGCCGCGCATTCCACCGGTGGTCCATGAACGGCGCCCCGATCAGCTCGAACGGCCGGGTCGTCCCGCGGCCCTCCGAGAGATTGACCGCCTCGAACAGGCCGGTCCCGGGATACAACAACGCGGTGTCCGGGGTCGGCATGTTCGGGCTCGGCAACACCCAGGTCAGCCCGGTCTCGGCGTAGAGCTGGTCGGGCTGCCAACCCTCGACCTTGATCACGTCCAGCGCGGGCAGCCGGCGCCCGGCCTTGCCGGCGACGAACTCCCCGTCGAAGAACCGCGCCAGCTCGCCGACCGTCATCCCGTGCTGCTGCACGATCCGGTCCTGCCCGACGCCGGAGGTGAAACCGTCGACCAGGAGCGGGCCGCGGGCGGTGCCGCCGACCGGATTGGGCCGGTCCAGGATCACGAAGCGCAAGCCGGCCCGGGCGGCGGCGATCATCGCGTGGTACATGGTCCAGATGTAGGTGTAGAACCTCGCGCCGACGTCCTGGATGTCGAAGACGACGGTCTCCACGTCCGCCTCGGCGAACAGGGCCTCGAACTTCGCGTCGTTCGCGCCGTAGGCGTCATAGACCGTGACGCCGGTGCGCTCGTCGACATAGGTGTCCTCGGACTCGCCCGCCTGGGCGCTGCCGCGGAAGCCGTGTTCGGGGCCGAAGACGCCGCCGATCTCGACCTTCCCCGAGCTGGCCATCACGTCGACGATGCTGGCCAGGCTGTCGCTCAGCACACCGGTCGGGTTGGTGATGATGCCGATCCGCTGGCCGGCGAAGGCCGACCAGTTCGCGGCGGCGGCGACATCGGCGCCGGTGCGTACGCTGCCCGCAGCGCCGGCACGGGTCGGCCCGCCCAGGCCGCCCGAGGCGGCGAGCCCGGCGGCACCCGCCGCTGCGGCGGCGCCCAGCAACACGCCCCGGCGCCCGATCGACGGCAGTTCTGGCTCGGTCACGACTGACTCCCTCGTCCGTGGTGGCTGCCTCCGACCCTAGGCGAGCCCGGCGCGGCTCGGGCGCATTCGGGCAGATCCGGCGCATTCGGGCAGATCCGGCTTGTTCGGCAGATCGGGGCCCCGATCAGCCCAGGTGCCCGCGTACCGACACGTGCCCCTTCAACAGGTTCCGGGCGATGGTGCGACGCTGGATCTCGTCGGTGCCCTCGTAGATCCGCAGCAGCCGTAGCTCGCGATACCACCGCTCCAGCGGCAGCTCCCGGGTGTAGCCCATGCCGCCGTGGATCTGCAGCACCCGGTCCACGATCTCGTTGGCCTTCAGCCCGCCGTAGAGCTTCGCGATCGACTGCGCCTGCCGCGAATCCAGGCCCTGGTCGACCTGCCAGGCGGCGGTCAGCACCAGCCAGCGCAGCGCCTCGATCTCGACCGCGGAGTCCGCGATCATCCACTGGATCGCCTGCCGGTTGGCGATCGGCTCACCGAAGGTGACCCGGTTGTTCGCCTGCTCGATGCCCATCTCGACCAGCCGCTCGCACGCGCCCAGCGCGTGCGCGGGCAGCATGTAGCGCCCCCGCCCGATCCACTGCATGGCCAGCGCGAAGCCCTGACCCTCCTCGCCGAGGATCTGGTCGTGCGGCACCCGCACGCCGTCGAAGACCAATGCCGCCGGCCCCCACTCGCCCATGGTGTCGATCGGCTCGGACTTCCAGCCCATGTCGCGATCGACGAGGAAGCAGGTCACCCCGCCGTCGGCCCCCTTCTCGGGATCCGTCACCGCGAAGACCATGCAGAAGTCGGCCTCGTTGCCTCCGGTGATGAAGGTCTTCTCGCCGGTGATCACCCACTCATCGCCGTCGCGTACCGCCCTGGTCCGGATCGCGCGCGCATCGGAGCCGGCACCCGGCTCGGTGATCGCGAAACAACTGCGCAGCTCGCCGTTGATCGTCGGCAGCAGGTAGTCCTGCTTTTGTCGATCATTGCCCGAGAACAAGATGTTGTCGGCGTACCCGGCGAACCGGAACGGGATGAACGAGCGGCCGAGCTCGACCTCGATCAACGCGGTCATCACCGCGCCGAGCCCCATGCCGCCGTACTCGGTCGGGGTCTGGACGCCGAAGAAGCCGGACTTCTTGGCCTTGTCCTGCAGGGCGGTCAGCTCCTCGCGGGTGATCGCCGGCTCGCCGCGCCGTTCGCGGTTCAACGCCTCCGGCTCCAGCGGCCGGATCTCTCGGTCGACGAAGGTACGCACCCACTGCCGGATGTCGCGCTCCTCCTCGGTCAGGGTGAGGTCCATGATCAGTTGCTCACTTTCTCGTCGTTTCCCGGCCGGGCCAGCCTCGCCCGCAGCTCACGCTTCAACACCTTGTGCGAGGGCCCCGTCGGCAAGGCATCGACCACCTCGATCCGCCGGGGAAACTTGTGCCGGGCAAGCCGGTCGCGGGCCCAGGCGCCGAGTTCCTCGGGATCGATGCGGCGGCCGGTCGCCGGGACCACCACGGCGCAGACCTCCTCGCCGACCCGGTCGTCCGGCAGGCCGATCACGGCGACCTGGCCGACGTCGGGGTGGCCCATCAGCACCTCCTCGACCTCGCGCGGATAGACATTGAAGCCGCTGCGGATGATCAGGTCCTTCAGCCGGTCGACGATGTGCACGAAGCCGTCGGCATCGGCATGACCGAGATCGCCGGTGCGGAACCAGCCGTCCACCACGGCCGCCGCCGTCGCGGCCGCGCCGTCGAGGTTCTCGCTGTCCAGGTAGCCGCCGAACACGTTGTGCCCGCGGACCACGATCTCGCCCGTCTCGCCCGGCTCCAGCAGCCGGATGCGAGCGCGGTCGGCGGGATCGGCGATCGCGGTCTCCACGCCCCACATGCCGTGCCCGACCGAGCCGGGCCGGGTGCCGAAGGTCGCCTGGTTGGCCGAGGCGCCCGAGGCGGTCTCGCTGAGGCCGTAACCCTCGTGGATCTCGGCCGAGAAGATCTCCTCGAAGCGCCGCAGCAGCGCTACCGGCAGCGAGGCGCCGCCCGATCCGGCGTGCCGCAGCTTCGGCAGCCGCGGGGCGTCTCGTGCCGCGTCGACCAGCCCGACGAACATGGTCGGTACGCCGCAGAACAGCGTCACGTCGTGCTCGGCCATCAGCTCGATCGCGCGCGCCGCGTCCCAGCGGGGCTGCAGGACCAGCGTCGAGCCCTTGCGGAACGAGGAGTTCAGGACCGAGGTCTGGCCGAAGACGTGGAACAGCGGCAGGCAGGCCAGCACCACCTCGTCCGGCTCCATGGTGCGCCCGACGTCGAACGCGTTCACGGTCGCGTTCATCACCATGTTCAGGTGGCTGAGCAGCGCGCCCTTCGGGCGACCAGTGGTGCCCGAGGTGTAGAAGATCACCGCCACGTCCATCGGGCGACTGGGCACCATCCGCGCCAGCGGCTCGTGGTCGGCCAGTTCGGCCAGGTCGGTGTGCGGTACGCCGGATGCCTGAGCCACCGCGGCGCCGGTTTCGCCGAACGAGGCGTGACTGATCACGAGCATCGCCCCCGAGTCGCCGACCAGGTGGCCGGCCTCGCCGGGGGTGAGCAGCGTCGGCACCGGGACGACCACCCCGCCCGCGGCGAAGATGCCGTAGTAGGCGAAGACGAACTCGGCGACGTTCGGCGCGAGCAGGGCGACGCGGTCGCCCGGGCGTACCCCGCGCGCCTGCAGGCCCGCCGCGTAGCGACGGGCCTGCTCCCAGGTCTCGGCGAACGTGTGCTGGCGATCGTCCTCGATCAGGGCGATCTTGTCGCCGCGCCGGTACGCCGATTCGGCCAGGATGCTGGCCACCGACAACACGGTCGCCGAGGAATCGGTGAGCGCCAGTCTGTGCTCCTCGGTGCCGCCGACGCCGGTGGCCAGCTCAGTTGTCATCTCGCGATGATCCCTTCCGTTGCGTTGATCATCAGCCGGTCGGCGGGATGCCGTTCTCCGGCGGGGTGCCGAGCTGCGACTCGCCCTCAACGATAGGCGCGTCGCCGATGTTGGTGGTCAGCAACGGGCCGATGGGCTCGGTCTTCTCGCCCTTCAGCTCGACCATCTGCAGACCGCCGAGGCCGAGATGCGACGTCGCCGAGAAGCGGAACGGCGCCACCCACGGGCCCTTCCACGACGCGCCCTTCTCCTCCATCACCTTGACCAGACCGTCCCGGGTCGGGTTCGGGCCGGCCTCCTGGAGCGCCATGACCACCGCATACGCCTGCGACATGCCGTAGATGTGGTAGTTCGTCAGCGGCTTGCCCTGCTCGCCGTACTCGGCCCAGATCTTCTGCCACAGCTCCGGCCAACCCTTGCCATCGGCGCTCTCGACCTCGGCGATGTAGTCGGTCGTGAGCGTGCCCTCGAGGGCGCTGGAGTCCTTCACACTGCCCTCGGAGAACCGCTCCAGCAGGGAGCCGACCAGCTTGGTGTCGGAGCCGACGTTGGAGTAGTACCACGTCGGCTTGTAGTTCAGGCGCATGGCCTGCAACTGGCTGAGCGCGGTGTAGCTCGGGGTGTTGAACGCGATCACGAAGTCCGCGCCGTCGGCCTGCAGGGCGGCGAGCTGCGGCGCCACATCGGTGTTGCCCGAGGTGTAGCGCTGGACCGACACGATCTCCTTGTCCAGGAACTGGCGCACACCCTTCTCGCCGTCGGCGCCGAGATCGTCGGCCTGCAGGAACAGGCCCACCTTGGCGTCGGGCTTGTTCTTCTTGATCCAGTCGCCAATGATCTTGCCCTCGATCTCGTAGTCCGGCGTGAAACCGAAGGTGTACGGCTTGGCCTTCGGGTCATCGCCCCAGGCGAGCGAGCCCGACGCCACGAACATGTCGGGCACCTTCTCCGAGTTCAGGAAGTCGACGACCGCGCCGTGGGTCGGCGTGCCGAGACCGCCGGCGATGGCGAAGACCTGGTCCTTCAGGACGAGCTCGTTGACGACCTCGGTGGTGCGGGTCGGGTTGTAGCCGTCGTCCTTGTAGACCCATTCGATCTGGCGACCGTGCACCCCGCCGTTGGCGTTGACCATCTTCAGGTACGCCTCGTAGCCGAGCGGGATGTCGGAATATCCCGGCGCCGCGACGCCGGTCAGCGGGTAGTGGCTGCCGAGCTTGATCGAGGTCTCCGTGACCCCGACGTCGGAGGCGGTGCGCTCGCCGTCGGCGCCGGTGTCACCGGAGGATCCGCGCCCGCCCGCGCCGCAGGCGGCGAGTGCGACGACGGCTGACAGGGCGGCCGCCAGGACGCCCAGGCGGCGAATCGGTGGTCTTTTCATCGAGATATCTCCTTCTCCGATACATCGTTGTGCTGCGTGGCGGGGAGCCGCGCGTCGGTCTGTTGAGTGGGGGGTGCCGCGTCGTCTCCGGTCCCGGGGGTCTCGGTGCCGAGCCCGGGTGTGACGTCGTTCTTCGCATCGCTCAGCGCGGCGCGACGGCGACGCCGCGCGATCGCGCCCCTGATGCTGCCGACCAGGCCGGCGGGGGCGACGACGATCACGATCATCATCACCAGGCCGAACACCAGCGGCGAGATCTCGGCGGCCTGCAGGTCGTTCAGCCCGGCCCGGGCGCCGAGGTCGGTGGCGAGCTGGGGCAGGAACGCCAGCAGCGCGGCACCGATCAGGGCGCCGAGCAGGCTGCCCAGGCCGCCGAGCACCACGGCGGCGAGCAGGCTCAGCGACAGCGCGAGCGGGAACGCGCCGGGGGCGGCGATCCGGGTGACCATCGCGAGCAGCGATCCGGCGAGGCCGGCACAGGCGGTCGACACGACGAACGCGAGGACCCGGTTGGCGCCGAGGTTGATCCCGGACAGCGATGCCGAGGTCTCGTCGTCGCGTACCGCTCGCCACCGCCGGCCGACCCCGCTGGCCGACAGGTTGGCCAACAAGAAGTAGCAGACGATCACGGTGAACCAGCCGAGGTAGGCGATCAGCTCGCGGGTGGTCGTGTCGGAGCCGGTCAGGAAGAACCAGGCGTCGCCGAGCCAGACCGGAACGTCGGGCAGGGACACGGTGATCCCGGGCTCGCCGCCGAGTTGATCATAGAAATGGATGGCGACGCCCGGCACCGCGACCGCCAGCGCCAGCGTGGCGCCGGCGATGTAGGGCCCGTGCAACCGCGCGGCGGCCAGTCCGACCACCGCGCCGATGACCAGCGTGACCAACATCGCGATCAGCATGATCACCACCAGCGGCGGCGGGTTCTCGTTGTCGCGCAGCAGCAACGCGGTGGTGTAGGCGCCGACCGCCATGAAGGCGCCGTGGCCGAGCGAGAGCTGACCGTTCAGGCCGGTGAGCACCGTCAGGCCGCCGGCGGCGAGGGCGAGGTAGGCCATCACCGCGAGCTGGCCCTGCCGGAACGGCGGGACCGACTCCAGGACGAGGAACACGACGACCAGGGCGAGCAGCGCCAGGCAGGCATTGCGCAGCAGCGGGGTACGCCGCAGCGCGGCGGTGATCCGTTGCCGCCGCGACGGCGCGGGAGCGGGTGCGTCGGAAACGCTCGTGCTCATCTCAGACCTTCCTCTCCTGCACCGAGGAGAACAACCCGGCGGGCCGCACCAGCAGCACCAGCACCAAGATCACCAACGCGGTCAGCGCGACCAGGCCCGAGCCGAGGAAGCCCGACACCAGGCTCAGGATGATGCCGGTCGCGAGGCCGCCGATCACGGCGCCGGCGGGGGAGTCGAGGCCGCCGATGACGGCGGCCACGAAGCCGTAGACGACGACCGGGTCCATGTAGCTCGGGTGCACCAGGCTGCCGCCGGCGATCAGGATCCCGGACAGGCTGCCGACCAGGGCGGCCAGCGCCCAGCCGAGGGTCAGCATCCGGTTGACCGGTACGCCGAGCAGCCGCGCCACCTCGGGATTGAACGCCGAGGCGCGCATCCGCAGGCCGATGTCGGTACGCCGGAAGAGCACCAGGAGCGCGACCATCACGACCAACACCGCGACCAGGGTGAAGATGCCGTAGCCGGTGATCGCCAGGTTGATCTCGCCCACCTGGAATCCCGACAGCCCGAAGGGTGCGGGGAACGAGCGGAAGTCCTGGCTGAAGATGATGCCGGCCACGGAGTGCAGGACGATGAACAGGCCGAGCGTCAGGATCACCGCGTTGATGTGGTCCTTGCCCTCGACCGGGCGGATGATCAATCGCTCCACGACGGCACCGGAGACGAATCCGACGACGAGCGCGGTGACGAAGGCGACCCAGTAGGAGATGCCGGCGTCGATCATGGTCAGCGCGACATAGGTGCTGAGCATGGCCATCGGCGCCTGGGCGAAGTTGACGATGCGGGTGGCGCGCCAGATCAGCACCAGGGCCAGGGCGAAGGCGGCGTACACGGCGCCCAGCGTCAGGCCGGTCAGCAGGGTGGACAGCAGTTGCATGGTTGTTCTCCTCAGAACCCGAGGTAGGCGTGCCGCAGGGTGTCGTCGCCGGCTAGGTCGGCGGCGGGGGAGTCGCCGACGACCCGGCCGAGGTTGAGCACGATCCCGTGATCGGCGATCTGCAAGGCGGAGCGGGCGTTCTGCTCGACCAGCACGACGGTCATCTCGCGCTCGTCGACGAGCTGGCGGACCAGCGCGAAGATCTGGCTGACGATCCGCGGCGCGAGGCCGAGCGACGGCTCGTCCAGCAGCAGCACGGTCGGCTCGGCGAGGACGGCGCGGGCGATCACCAGCATCTGCCGCTCGCCGCCGGACAGCGTGCTCGCCGCGTTGTGCCGGCGCTCGGCCAGCTTCGGGAACATCTCGTAGGTCTCGGCCAGGTCGATCCGCTTCCGGCCACGCCCGCCGAGCGCGCCGAGTCGGAGGTTGTCCTCGACGGTCAGCTCGGTGATCACGCCGCGCCCCTCGGGCACGTGCGCGAGGCCGAGCCGGCTGAGGCGGTCCGCCTCGAGGCCGGTCAGCTTCGTGTCGCCCATGCGTACGCTGCCGTGGTCCGGGCGAACCAACCCGGAGATGGTCCGCAGCAACGTGGTCTTGCCGGCGCCGTTGGCGCCGAGCACCGCGGTGATCTTGCCGCGCTCGGCGGTGAAGCTGACCTTGTCCAGCGCGCGTACCGGCCCGTAACCGGCGGACAGTTCGGCGATCTCAAGCATGCTCGGCCTCCCGGCGTGCGGTCGCGGGTTCGTCGGTCGCATCGCCGTCGGCGTCGCTCGTGGCCTCTTCGGTGTCCTCGCCGAGATAGGCGGCCAGCACAGCCGGGTCGTCGCGCACCTCGTCGGGCGTGCCGTGCGCGATCACCTTGCCGAAGTCGAGCACCGTGATCATGTCGCAGACCGACATCACGATGTCCATGTGGTGCTCGACCAGCAGGACGGCCGTGTCACCGGACAGCTCGGTGATCACCTCGCCGAGCTCGTCCATCTCGTGGGCGGACAGGCCGGAGGCGGGCTCGTCGAGCAGCAGCAGCTCGGGCTCGGCCACCAGCGCGCGGGCGAGCGCGACGCGCTTGCGCAGGGGGTAGGGCAGTCCGCCCGCCGGCAGCTCGGCGTACTTCGCGGCTCCCAGCCGATCGAGCGCGGCCATGCTGCGCTCGGCCAGCGCGCGATCGTCGCGCGCGGATCGGGGCAGCCCGAACAGTGCTGACCAGAAGCCCGTGCGGGCGAATCGGTCGGCACCGACCATCACGTTCTCCAGCACGCTCATCCGCTCGAACAGGCCGAGGCCCTGCAGGGTGCGGGCCATGCCGAGGCGGGGGAGATGATGGGGGCGCAGTCGGCCCAGCTCGCGGCCGTTGCGAAGGACGGTGCCGTGCGCCGGCTGGACGAAGCCGCAGGCGACATTGAACAGTGTGGTCTTGCCCGCTCCGTTGGGGCCGATCACGCCGTGCACCTGTCCGGGCTCGACGCTGAGCGACACCTCCGAAAGCGCGACAATGCCACCGAAGCGGACGGTGACGTCGCGTAGCTCGAAGAGTGACAACGAGGCTCCTTTGGTCGTTGTGTCACGGCTCACTCTGGACTCTGCGCCCAACCGCGCATATGGGCGTTGAGCACAAAGATCGATGTGCAGCGTCCGCGGGGTGGGACGATTGGGGGTAGCGGAGTTGTGCGCCGAGTGGGAAGGTGCCGTTGTGCAGCCGCTGACGCCACCGGTGGGCACCAGCCGCGACGAAGCGGCCGGTGCGGACCTTGTCGCCGCGATGGAACGCGCCTGGGCGACGCTGCTCCCGCGGGCGAATGCGCTCGCCGACGACATCACCTGGGCGATGGTCGAGGCCGACCGGGAGTGGTACGACGCGGCGCCGGCCGAGCTGCGCGCCGAGATCCGCGCCTCGACCCGTGAGCACGTCCGGCGCGGGCTGTGGACGATGGCGGGCGTACCCCTCCAGGAGGGGCGCGCCATCGATCTGTGGCGTGAGACGGGGCGGCGCCGCGCCCGCCAGGGCGTCCCGATGGAACTTGTGCTGAAGAGCTGCAGTCACGGCACCCGGGTGCTGTGGGAGGCGATGCTGTGGGGCCGGGGGACCCAGGAACTGCCCGACGAGGTGGTGATTCGCGCCGGGCAGCGGATGTGGGGCGCGCTCGAGGTGCAGATCGCCACGGTCGTCGACGCCTATCGCCGTGAGCAGGCACGGCTGCAGCGGCACGACCTGCAGCGCGAGATCAACGTGCTCGACGGCCTGCTGGTCGGCCGGGGTGGTGACCCCGGATTCCTGGCGGAGGCGAACGAGGTGCTGGGGCTCGGCCGGCTAGACCGCGTGACCTGCGTCGTCGTTCTCGGCACCGGGGACGTACCGCCGTCCCCGCGTTCCCCGGAGGAACGGTTGGAACGGAGCGGAATGCGCTCGTGGTGGCACGCCCACGAGGGGGCCAGCGTCGGCCTGGTCCGGCTCGGCAACCGCGAGATCGACGATGTCGTGTCGGCCCTCGCCGACGCGCCGGGTCGGATCGGCGTGGCCCCCGTTCGCGACGGTCTCGGCGAGCTCGCCTCGGCGTACCGACTGGCCCGGCAGGTGGCGACGATCCGCCGGACGCCGGGCCCGTCAGCCGTGATCGACGCGTTGCCCGAGCTGCTGGTCGCGTCCGCGCCCCAGGTCGCCTATCTGCTGGTGTCCGAGGTCCTCGGCGGGCTGCTCGCCGAACCCGATCCGCACCGCGGCATCCTGGTCGACACCCTGCGCGCCCTGCTCGCGCACAACGGTTCGGCCACCCACGCGGCCCGCGAGCTGTACTGCCACCGCAACACCGTGATCTACCGGATGCGTCAGATCGAGGCGGGTACTGCGCGGCGGATCTCCGATGCCCGGGACCGGCTGGTGCTCACCCTCGCGCTGATGGCGCTGGACCAACAGCAGCGCTGAGCGACGCGGGTACGCCGAACGCCCCGCCGAGGCGTGTTCGGCGGGGCGTCGGGGCCGCTGGTCAGCGGCGACAAAGATGCGGCGTCGCGGTCAGAGCGCGGCAGCCCGGGCCGAGATGGCCGACTTGTGGTTGGCGGCGTTGTTCTTGTGGATGACGCCCTTGCCGGCGGCCTTGTCGAGCGCGCGGTTCGCGACGGCGGCCAGCTCGGTTGCCTTGACCGAATCGCCCGCGGCGGCGGCCTCGTTGAACCGGCGGATGTGGGTACGCACGGCCGACTTGACGGCCTTGTTGCGCTGCCGCGCCTTCTCGTTGGTCTTGATCCGCTTCATCTGGGACTTGATGTTTGCCACTTCACGCCTCTTGCTCGTCTGGCCGATTGCTCGGGTCTGCTGGTGTTGCCCGGAACTCGGAGTTGCCTGGCAGGTCTGCTCGCGCGGCGCACGGGAACCACCCGGCACACGGCGCGACCGCAGACTTTACCAGCGCGCGGCGACCCGGCCTAATCGCGCCGTCGGGTCGTCGCCGGCGATTCGGGCGCGCGGCGCGTCCGTGGGAGGATGGGCCGTCCAGCCGCGCGCGTCGCGGCGTACCCGTCCGAATCGCCCATCCGAATCGTCCGTCCGAAATCGTCCGTCAGCAGACCAGCAGGAGATCACCGGCCTTGCCCGCAGCGACCACGCCCGCCCCGGGCGCGACCGACCCCGCGATCATCCGCAATTTCTGCATCATCGCGCACATCGACCACGGGAAGTCCACCCTGGCCGACCGGATGCTGCAGCTCACCGGGCTGGTCGACGACCGGACGATGCGCGCGCAGTACCTGGACCGGATGGACATCGAGCGCGAGCGCGGGATCACCATCAAGTCCCAGGCGGTCCGGCTGCCGTGGCGGGCCGGCGGTGTGGACCACGTGCTGAACATGATCGACACCCCGGGTCACGTCGACTTCACCTACGAGGTGTCGCGGTCGCTGGAGGCATGCGAGGGCGCGCTGCTGCTGGTCGATGCCGCGCAGGGCATCGAGGCGCAGACGCTGGCCAATCTCTATCTCGCGATCGATGCCGACCTGCAGATCATTCCCGTGCTGAACAAGATCGACCTGCCGGGTGCGCAGCCGGACAAGTACGCCGCCGAGCTGGCGGGGATCATCGGCTGCGACCCCGGCGATGTGCTCCGGGTGTCGGCGAAGACCGGTGAGGGCGTACCCGAACTGCTGGACCAGATCGTCGCCCAGATCCCCGCCCCGCAAGGGGATCCCGACGGCCCGGCGCGCGCGCTGATCTTCGACTCGGTCTATGACACCTATCGCGGCGTGGTGACCTATGTGCGGGTGGTGGACGGGCAGTTGTCACACCGTGAACGGGTGCTGATGATGTCCACCGGTGCCACCCACGAGGCGCTGGAGGTCGGGGTGATCTCGCCCGAACCGGCCGCCACCAAGGCGCTCGGGGTCGGCGAGGTCGGCTACCTGATCACCGGCGTGAAGGATGTCCGGCAGTCCCGGGTCGGCGACACGGTGACCGCCGCGGTGCGGGGCGCGGCCGAACCGCTGAGCGGCTACCGCAATCCGAACCCGATGGTCTTCGCCGGGCTCTATCCGATCGACGGCGCCGACTTCCCCGAACTGCGCGAGGCGCTGGAGAAGCTGCAGCTCAACGACGCGGCCCTGACCTATGAGCCGGAGACCTCGGGTGCGCTCGGCTTCGGCTTCCGGACCGGCTTCCTCGGCCTGCTGCACATGGAGATCGTCCGCGAGCGGCTGGAGCGCGAGTTCGGGCTGGACCTGATCTCGACCGCGCCGAACGTGGTCTACCGGGTGATCATGGAGGACGGGACCGAGCATGTCGTGACGAACCCGAGCGAGTACCCGACCGGCGGCAAGATCGCACAGGTGCACGAGCCGGTGGTGAACGCCACCATCCTCGCGCCGGCGGAGTACATCGGCACGATCCTCGAGCTGTGCCAGGCCCGCCGCGGCGAGCAGAAGGGCATCGATTACCTGTCCGAGGACCGGGTCGAGATCCGCTACGTGCTGCCACTGGCCGAGATCGTCTTCGACTTCTTCGACGCCCTGAAGTCGCGGACCAAGGGGTACGCCTCCCTCGACTACGACATGGCGGGCGAACAGGCCGCCGACCTGGTCAAGGTCGACATCTTGCTGCACGGCGACCCCGTCGACGCCTTCTCCGCGATCGTGCACCGCGACAACGCCTACGCCTACGGCGTCGCGATGGCGGGCAAGCTCAAGGAGCTGATCCCGCGCCAGCAGTTCGAGGTGCCGATCCAGGCGGCCATCGGGTCGCGGGTGATCGCCCGCGAGACCATCCGCGCCATCCGCAAGGACGTCCTCGCCAAGTGCTACGGCGGCGACATCTCGCGCAAGCGCAAGCTGCTGGAGAAGCAGAAGGAGGGCAAGAAGCGGATGAAGATGGTCGGCCGCGTCGAGGTCCCCCAGGAGGCCTTCGTGGCCGCCCTGTCGACCGGTGAGACCCGCTCGGAGAAGCGCTGACGACCGCCCGGGACGGGGGCGAATTTAGGGCAGCCTAAGTCTCTGGCAGACTGCGCCGGTGACCTCCGCCGCCCCGTCGATGATCGGCCGATCCCTGCGCCGGCACCGCGGACGGCTGCTCGCGGCCATCGCCCTGCTCTGCCTGTGGCAGCTCTGCGAGGCGGCCGTGCCGGTGGCCATCGGGCTGATCATCGACCGGGCCGTGCTGACCGGATCGATCCCGGCCATGGTCGTCTCGCTGATCGGGCTGACCGCGCTCTTCGGCGTGCTCAGCATGGCCTACCGGCACGGTGCCCGCACGGCCAATGTCGCCCTGCACCGCGAGACCCACCAACTCCGGGTGGAGGTCGCCGAGCGCGCGCTCGATCCGCGCGGGGTGCGGACCGACCTGATGCCCGGCGAGGTGTTGTCCATCGCCTCGGCCGATGCCGACACCGCCGGGCTGATCTTTCGCCAGCTCGCCCTGACCGGCGCCGGGCTGTGCGGTGTCCTGGCCACCGCCGGCTACCTGCTGATCACCGATTGGCTGGTCGGCATCGTGATCATCCTCGGCGTCCCGCTCGTGCTCGGTGCGGTACACCTGCTGACGCCGCGGGTCTCGCGGCACGCGGAGGAGCAACAGGGCCGGATCGCCGCCGCCAGCGGACAGGCCGCGGACCTGATGCGCGGACTGCGCGTGCTCAAGGGGATCGGGGGAGAGGCAGCGGCGGGCGAGCGATACCGCCGGACGAGTCAGCGCGCCCGCGCGGCCGGCGTCGCGACCATCGACGGGATCGCGATCATGGAGGGCATCCGCACGTTCATGATCGGCCTGCTCGTGGCCGTGGTCGTGCTGGTCGCCGGCTGGCGGTTGATCACGGGCCGGTTGACCCCCGGGGAGCTCGTGGCCGTGGTCGGGCTCGCCACCTTCCTCGCCGAACCCGTCGGGCTGGTCGCGGCGCTGGTTCCGATGCTCGCCCGAACGGCTGCCGCGGGCCGGCGCATCCGCGCGTTCCTCGGCCTCCCGCCGCTGGTGCAGGCCGGGGACCGGGCGCCCGGCGACGCGCCCGCGGACCTGCGCCTGAGCGGCCTGCGGGCCGGCCCGGCGGCCGAGGTCGATCTCGACTGCGGTCCCGGCGAGCTGGTCGTGCTGGCCTGCGGCGACCCCGCGGTGGTACGCGAGGTGCTCGAGGTGCTCGACGCCCGGTCCCGCCCGCGACACGGACACGTGCTGCTCGCCGGCGTACCCCGGAACGGGCTGGACCCGGTCGCCGCCGCTGCGTTGATCACCGTCGCGCCGCACCAGGTCGACCTGTTCGCGGGCAGTCTCGCCCACAACGTCTTCGGTGCCGAGGGCGAGCCCGGCCCGCGCGAGCGCGAGGTGCTCGCCGCCGCTGCGGTGGACGAACTGCTCGGGCTGTTCCCCGACGGGCTGGCTCACCCGCTGGCCGCCGAGGGCGCCAACCTGTCCGGCGGCCAGCGGCAGCGCATCGCGCTCGCCCGCGCGCTGGCCGCCGACCGTCCGGTGCTGGTGCTGCACGACCCGACGACCGCCGTCGATGCGGTCACCGAGCTGGCCATCGCCCGAGGCTGTCGCAGCGTACGGTCACGGTCGGCGACGCTGGTGATCACCACCAGCCCCGCGTTCTGCGCGCTGGCCGATCGCGTGGTGGTCGTCGACGAGGCGGGTTCGACGACCGGCCGGCACGATGACCTGCTGCGCACCAGCGCGGCCTACCGACGGCTGGTCCAGCGATGAGCGGGCCGGACACCGCGACCCTGTTGCCGAACGCGACGCGCGCCCAGGCGCTGGCCCGGACCTGGCGCCTGCTGCGCCGCCGGCCCGGCGAGTCGATCATGGTCGTGCTGAGCGCCGTGGTGGTCGGTCTCGCCGGGCTGGTCGGGCCGATCATGCTCGGTCGGCTGGTCGACCGGCTGCTGGCCGATCCCGCCTGGCCGCCGGTGGTGATCACCGCCGCCGCGATCGCCGGCTCGGCGGCCCTCGGCGGGATCGCCACCTGGACCGGGCTGCGGGCGCTGGCCCGGGCCGGCGAGGCGGCCGTCGCCGAGCTGCGCGAGGATGCCCTCGCCGCCGCCCTTCGCCTGGACGCGCCCGTGGTGGAGCGCGCGGGCCCGGGGGACCTGGTCTCGCGGGTGGCCGAGGATGCCCGCGTCGTCACCGAGGCCATCGCCATGGTCGTGCCGTTGCTCGTCGCCTCGCTGGTCACCGTGGCGGTCTCGGCCATCGGCCTGCTCGCGGTGGACTGGCGGCTGGGCTTGGTCGGGCTGGTCGCGGTGCCCATGTACCTGCTCTCGCTGCGCTGGTACCTGACCCGTTCGGGGGCGTACTACGCGGCGGAGCGGGTGGCCTTCGGTGAGCGTGCCGGGCTGCTGCTCGGTGGGATCACCGGCGCCGCGACCCTGCGGGCCTTCGGCCGCGGGCCGGCCGAGCTCGACCGGATCACCGCCGCGTCGGCACGCGCCCGCGATCTCGGTATCGACGTGTTCGCCATGCTCACCCGCTTCCTCGGGCGCAACAACCGGGCCGAACTGGTCACGCTCGCCTCGATCCTCGGCGCCGGCTTCTTCTTCGTCCGGGCGGGCTGGGTGAGCGTCGGCGCCGTCGCCACCGCCGCGTTGTTGTTCCACCGGCTGTTCAACCCGCTCGGCGCGCTGGTCGGCCTGTTCGACTCGGTGCAGTCGGCCGCCGCTTCCCTGGTCCGGATGGTCGGGGTCGGACAACTGCCCGCGCGTACCGGCAGCCCGGCACCGCCGGCCACGCCGCGCGGGCTGGAGATCGTCGCTGTCGGGCACCGCTATGCCGACACGGGCCCGGCCGTGCTGACCGATATCACGTTGCGGGTCGGCCGGGGTGAGACCGTCGCCCTCGTCGGCGCCACCGGCGCGGGCAAGAGCACCGTCGCCAATGTCGCGGCCGGCCTGGTCGATCCGAGCTCCGGCATCGCCCGGATCGACGGGGCGGGCGTCCGTGACCTCGATCCGGCCGCGCTGCGCCGGCTGATCATGCTGGTCAGCCAGGAGGTGCACGTCTTCGACGGCACGCTCGCCGAGAACCTGGCCTGGGGTCGCGAGGCGAGCGAGGAGCGGCTGTGGACGGCGCTGCGCGAGGTCCGGGCGGACGGCTGGGTCGCGGGACTGCCGGGCGGGCTCGCCACCCGGGTCGGCGACGGCGGTCACCGGCTGGCCGCCGCCCAGGCCCAGCAGATCGCGCTGGCCCGCGTCCTGGTCGCCGACCCGCCGTTCGTGGTTCTCGACGAGGCGACCGCCGAGGCCGGCTCCGCGCTGTCGCGCGATCTCGACGCGGCGGCCGCCCGGGTGCTGCGGGGCCGCGGCGCCCTCGTCGTCGCGCACCGGCTCAGCCAGGCGCGGCACGCGGACCGGATCGTCGTGCTCGACCACGGCGCGATCGTCGAGGCGGGTGACCATGATCAACTCGTCGCCGCCGGCGGCCGGTACGCCGAGCTCTGGGCCGCCTGGTCCGGTCGTCCTCTAGCCTGAGCCGCATGGACGTCACCGCCCTGATCCGAGACGGCGCCGACCAGTTGCGCAAGGCGCTTCGCCGCGGCGCCGACGATGGCCCGCTGGTGCTGGAGCTCGACCTGACCCGGGGCGTGATCGATGCCCCTCCGCAGAACCCGGTGGCCATGCTGCGCGCCCGCCAGACCCCGACGATGGCCGCCATCCGCGAGGGGCTGCGCGCGGGCGCCGAGGATCCCGACGTCGCCGGGCTGATCGTCGATCTCGGGCCGGGCCACATCGCGCCGGCCCAGGCCGACGAGCTGGCCGGGCTGATCGGTCGGTTCGGCGAACACAAGCCCACCGTGGCCTTCGCGCCGACCTTCGGCGAACTCGGCAACGGGATCTTCGCCTACCGGCTCGCGGCCGCGGCCGGCGACGTCTGGGTGCAGCCGTCGGGGATGCTCTCCCTGGCCGGCGTGCAGGCCCGGATGATGCTGCTGCGGGGCGGTTTCGAGAAGCTCGGCATCGAGCCGGAGTTCGCCCAGCGCTGGCAGTACAAGACCGCCGCCGACACCTATGCCGCGACGGAGATCAGCGAGGCGTACCGCGAATCGACCCGGGGCATCGCGGACTCGGTGTTGGGTTCGGTGGTCGACGCGGTGGCGACCGGTCGCGGGCTGGAATCCGTCGAGGTGCGCGGCGCCGTCGACGACGCACCGCTCGGGTCGCGGGCCGGCCAGGACCGGGGCCTGGTCGACGCGATCGGCTATCGCGACGAGGCCTACGCCCACGCGCGTCGCGCCTGGGGCGGCGACGACGGCGAGATCCGCCTGCGCTACGTGCACCGGTACGCCGAGAAGCACGGCGGCGGGCCACTCGCGCCACTGCTGAACCGGGCGCGCCCCGCGGTCGGGGTGGTCTCGGTGCACGGCGCGATCGTCACCGGCGTCAGCCAGCCCGGCGGGCTGAACGGGCAGACCGCCGGCTCCGACACCGTCTGCGCAGCGCTGCGCGCCGCCGGCCGGGACGAGAAGGTCAAAGCGGTCGTGCTGCGGGTGGACAGTCCCGGCGGCTCCTATGTCGCCTCCGACGCGATCCGTCGCGAGGTGCAGCAGTTGCGCGAGGCCGGCAAGCCCGTCGTCGCGTCGATGGGGCAGACGGCCGCCTCCGGCGGCTATTTCGTGGCCATGCCGTGCGCGGAGATCGTCGCCAACCCGACCACCCTGACCGGCTCGATCGGCGTCCTCGCCGGGAAGCTGATCACCACCGGACTGGTCGACAAGCTCGGGCTGGTCCGCGAGGCGGTCGACGCCGGCCGCCGCGCGGGGATGATGGCCGGCACCCAGCCGTTCACCCCCGAGGAGTGGGAGGTGCTGAACGGGTGGCTCGACGAGGTCTACGCCGACTTCACCGGCAAGGCCGCCGCCGACCGCGGGATGGAGCTCACCGCCCTGGAACCGCTGGCCCGCGGTCGGGTCTGGACCGGCGCCGACGCCGCGCGCAACGGGCTCGTTGATCATCTCGGTGGCCTCGATCTGGCCATCGACCGCGCCTGCGACCTGGCCGGCGTCGACCGCGACGATCTGGTCACGCGACCGGTGCCGATGCCCAGCCCGCTCAGCCAACTGCGCGGCACGGAGAACAGCGAGGCGGTCGGCGCGGCGGGTGCGCTCTCGCTCAACTCGGGCTGGGAGGGGCTGTTGGAGCTCGCGGGTGCCGCGCTCGGGATCCGGCATCGCGGGGTCCTCTCGCTGCCCGTGGACATCCGGCTCGGTTGATCATGTACGCCGCGACCACCCGGTCCGCACCCCGGCGGACGGGTCGACCGGCCGCCCCGATCCGGCTCGCGGCCGCGGCGCTGCAACGGCTGCGCCGGCATCCGGTGCCGATGCGGACCCACTTCCGGCACTCCCTGGTGCTCACCTGGGCGATTCCGCCGGCGGCCGTGCGGCGGTTCCTGGTGCCGGGGCTGGAGCTGGACACCTTCACCGATCGGTCCGGTCGGGAGTGGGCCTTCGTGGCCGCGGCCTGCGTCGAACTGGATTCGCTGCGACCGGCACCGGTCCCGGCCCGCTTCGGCGGCCGCCAGTTGATGGTGGGCTACCGGGTCTTCTGCACCCTGGCCACCCCGCGCCGGGGCGGCGGTACGCTCACCCGGCGCGGCCTGCGCATCCTGGCCAGCCAGGCGACCGATCCGCTCGCCGTGCTCGGCGCCAATCTGACCACCCGCTACCACTACCGGCCCGTGCGCGGCGAGCTGACTGCTGACGGCGACCGCATCACGGTGCGGGTACGCAGCCGCGACGGGCGCGCCGACATCCACCTCGCCGTCGATCCGCGCGACGGCCGGTTGCCCGAGGAATCGGTCTTCGCGACCGCGGCGCAGGCCCGCCGGTTCGCCGGGCCGCTGCCCTACACCTTCTCGCCCGACCCCGACGGGATCGTGGTGGTCAGGGCCACGCGGACCGACTGGTCGCCGCAACCGGTCCGGGTGTTGCACGCCGAGGTCGGCTTCTTCGCCGAGGGGCCCTTCGCCGGCGTCGAACGGCGGCTCAGCAATGCCTTCCACGTCGCCGATGTCGACTACGGCTGGCAGCGCGGGCAGTTGCACCGGGTCGAGACGCCTCGGCCATGAGCGTGCTCGATCGGCTGCGGATCCGCGGCGCCGCCCAGGTGGTGATCTTCAACTGGCCGAAGCTGGCCGGCGGGCTGGCCTTCGCCGTCGCCGGTCACCTGTTGCGCCGCCGGATGCCGTGGCCGGTACGCCTGATCGCGCTCGGCGCCGCCGCCTGGACCCCGCTGTCGGTGCTCGCCTCCTGGTGGGTCTACGACCTCTCCCCGCTACGCCGCTGGCGCTTCTTCCCCGCGCCGCAGCCCGGCCGGGTCCTGGTCGCGGTGGCCGGATTCGACGAGGCCTCGCCGGCCATCCGGGCGCGCTGGCCGGCCGCCGAGCTCCGCGTCGTCGACATCGTCACCGAGCCGGAGGTGTCGGTACGCCGGGCGCGCGCCTGGGCGGCGGGGGGCCATGCCGCGGCGGGCGTACCGCCCGTGATCGACCCGGCCCGCTTCGAGGTCGGCGACGGCTGGGACGTGATCGTCCTCGCACAGTCCCTGCACGAGATCCGCGACCCGGCCGACCGCGCGGTCCTGCTGCAGCGCGTGCGGGCCGCGCTGGCCGAGGACGGCGACATCGTCGTCGTCGACCATCTGCGCGACGCGGCCGGCATCGTCGCGTTCGGGCCCGGCGCCTGGCACTTCGGGACCGGGCGCGGCTACCGCGAAGCGTTCGCCGAGGCCGGCCTGACGGTGCGCGACCGGGGGCGCGTCGGCGTGTTGGTGCACTGGTGGCGGTTGGGCCGATGAGCCTGCTGGTGCCGCTGCTGCAACTGACGGGCGCGCTGCTGACGGTGCTCGGCATCGCCCATGTCGCGCTACCGAGGGTGCTGGGCTGGACGGACGCGACGACCTTCGGGCAGTCGCCGCTCGGCGGCCTCGTCATCCGGATGCACGTCGGGTTCATCGGCGGCTTCGTCGCGCTGCTGGGCCTGTGCACGCTGGTCGGCGCCCCGGAGCTGGCGGCGGGCGGGCGGCTGGCTGCGCTGTTCCTGGGGGCGAGCGCGCTGCTGTGGCTCGGCCGCGCGGTCTGCGAGGTCGTCCTGGTGCCGCGGGCGCTCGCCGCCCAGCCGGCGCCGAAGCGGCTGTGGCGCACCGCGCACCTGCTCGGCCTGCTCGGCTGGCCCGGGCTGGTGATCGTCTACGGTGTCGCGGCATGGCAGGCGGCAACACGATGAGGGTGCCCTCGGCCGCGTTGGCCGCCGGGCGGGTGGCGCTGGCGCTGGTCTGGCTCTACCAGGGCCTGGTGGCCAAGATCATCGGCCTGCGTGCCGACGAGCTGGACATCCTCGCCGCCGTGCCCGGGATCGGGCCCGAGCACGCGCGGCTGGCGGTCATCCTGATCGGCGCCTACGAGCTCGGCATCGCCCTCGCCGTCCTCGCCCGCCTGCGACCGGTGCTGGTCGCCGCGCTGCAGACGGTGACCCTGGTCGT
This sequence comes from Naumannella huperziae, assembly GCF_054073625.1. Classification (NCBI taxonomy): domain Bacteria; kingdom Bacillati; phylum Actinomycetota; class Actinomycetes; order Propionibacteriales; family Propionibacteriaceae; genus Naumannella; species Naumannella huperziae. The sequence continues at coordinate 1,713,633 of NZ_JBSXPH010000001.1, forward strand.
GTTCAATGCCGGCGGGCTGATCTTCGCCGGCGACGCGATCGCCGACCCCGGCGCGCTGGTCACCGGCAATCTCGCGCTGCTCGCGCTGGCCTGGCTCGTGGCGCTCGGTGATCGTCGATGACGGGCGACCGCTGGGCCAGGGGCAGGCTGTTGCCCTGGGGCGCGCCGGCCGTGCAGTTCGGGCGATCGTATGAGGACGAGCGAATCGAGTTGGCGGCCTTCGGGGAGCCGGGCCGGGTCTGTGTGATCGCGGCCGCGGGGGAGACCGCGGCGGCGTGCGCGGCGGCCGGGCACCGCGTGAACGCGGTCGACATCAATGCTGTCCAGCTCGCCTACTGTCGTGACCGGTTGGCAGGTGGGCCGGCGGTCGACGGCCAGGCCGAGCGCCTCATGCGCGCCGGGCGTCGCCTGCTCGGCGTCCCCGCGCCCGGGTGGCGCAAAGACGTGCTGGCGGCGCATCTCGACGACGACGGCCCGGCGGCGGCGCGGCTGTGGCGCGAGCGGCTCGACACCCCCGCGCTGGCGGCGCTGCTGGCGCTGGTGCTGCGCCCGGGGCAGGCCCTCGCCGGCTGGCGTACCCCCGACTTCGCCGCCCTGCTGCCGCCCGACTTCGGCCGCGAGCTGCGCAACCGGATCGGCCGGGCGCTGGGCCGGCACGGCATCGCCGGCAACCGGTTCGCCCACCGGCTGCTGGCCGGTGCCGAGCTGCCTGGCTGGCGCCCGGTGACCGGCGGCGCACCCGTCCGGCTGGTCCGCGCCGACATCGCCGACCACCTCGCCGCGGTGCCGCCGGGCCACTATCGCGGCATCGCGCTGTCGAACGTGATCGACGGGGTCGGCGCCGCCCGCCGGCGCCGGCTGCTCCGGCTCGCCCACCGGGCGCTCGCCCCGGGCGGCGCCGTCGTGCTGCGCTCCTTCGCTCCGCTCGCCGACCCCGGGCTCGCCGCCGACGACCGCTCGTTGATCTGGGGCGCGGTGCGGGTACTTCGCCGCTGAGCCGGGGCCCGACCCCGTGTTGTCTCAGCCGTCCTGCATCGCCTTGTTCGCCGCGTCCTGGGCCTTGGGCAGCCCGTCGGCCGCGGACGTGCGGCCCAGGAAGATCTCGTTGAACGTCGGCTTCCAGGCTTCCAGCGCCGCGCTGTAGTTCTGCCCGACGGGTGCCTGCATCGCCGGCAGCTCGCCCTGCTTGGCGAACTGCGACGGATCGACCTGGCGACCGGACCAGTACTCGGCGAAGGCCGGCTGGGCGCCGGTCACGGCGGGCAGCGCCGCGCCGTCCGCGCCGATGAACCGCGCGCCCTCCGGCGTACCCATCCACTGCAGCACCCGCTTGGTCGCCTCCGGGGTGTCGGAGGCCGCGTTGCCGGCGACCACGACGTTGTTCACCACCGACACCGCACCCTTGGGGCCGGCCGGCATCGGCGCGATCCCCCACTCGAAGTCCGCGCCGTCCGCGACGTTCTTCAGGTTGTAGACCCCGGACTGGAACAGCGCGATCTTGCCCTGCAGGAACTGGTCGCGGGTGAAGTCGCCGTTGTCGTTGGTGTTCGAGGCCGCCGGCGAGACCTTGTACTCGTTGATCAACTTCGACAGGTAGTCGAACGCCTGGGTCGACTCCGGCGAGGCGAAGACGAAGGTGCCGTCGGGGTTCTGGAACTGGCCGCCGTTGGAGCCGACGTAGTTGTAGTAGATCCCCTGCAGGTCCTGGGCCGCCGAATAGCCCCAGGTCGCGGGCTGGGAGCCGTCGAAGCCCTGCTCGTCGCCGCGCCGGCCGGACTTGTCGACCGTCAGCTTGCGGGCCACCGGCAAGAACGTGTCGCCCTGGCCGTTCGGAGACCAGGTCAGGTCGGTGAGCTGCTCGGGGGTGATCTTGGCGTCGTCCAGCAGCTTCTTGTTGTAGTACACCGCGATGCCGCCGTCGGTGAGCTGCGGTACGCCCCACAGCTTCCCGTCGAACGTGTACTGCTCGACCGCCGCCGGCACCCAGCCGGCGCGCTGGGCGTCGAAGTCGGCGCCGATCTCGACCAACTGTCCAGCCTCGATGTAGGGCTGGATGTAGGAGCCGTTGATCATGAAGATGTCGTCGGCATTGCCGCCCGAGACGTCGGTACGCAGCTTGGTGAAGTAGTCGGAATAGGGCACCAGCACGGTCTGCACGTCGATGTCGGGATTCGCCTTCTCGAACTCGGCGAAGGAGGCATCGTAGGCCTTCTGCACCTGCTCGTCCCACAGGCGTACCGTCACGACCTGGCGCTGGCCGTTGCCCGGGGAGCTCGGCGGCGCGGCGGGCGAGCAGGCGGCCGTGGCGACCCCGAGCCCGAGCGCGGTCGCACCCGCCGCCAACCGGGCGAGGTGGCGCCGGCCGAAGCCGCGACGGCTCGCGCGCGACGGGCGCGCATCCAGTGTGTTGGCCATGATCGTTCCTCCTGTTGCTACTTGAATCCGGTGAGCTGGATCGAGTTGACGATGCGCCGCTGGAAGATCGTGAAGATCACCAGCAGCGGCGCCATGGCGATCGTCGTCGCGGTCATCACCAGCGTCCAGTTCGCGTTGTACTGCCCGCGCAGCGCGTCCGTGGCGACGGTGAGCGTCTGCCAGGTCGGGCCGGTGGTGACGATGAACGGCCACAAGAAGCTGTTCCAGTGCGTGACCACCGTGATGATCGTCAGGGTCGCGATGATCGGCCGGGACAGCGGCACGACGATGCTCCAGATGATCCGCCAGTTGCCCGCGCCGTCGATCCGCGCCGCGTCCAGGATGTCGGCGGGAATGCCGCGGAAGTACTCGCGCAGCAGGAACACCGCGTACGGCGAACCCAGGACGAACGGCAGCACGAGCGACCAGAACGTGTTCCGCAGCCCCGTGCTGGCGAAGATCGTGTAGAGCGGGATGACCGTGACGATCTGCGGCACCATGAGCGTCGCGAGATAGACCCAGAACAAGGCATCGCGACCCGGGAAGCGGAGCCTCGCGAAGGCGTACGCCGCGAGGATGGAGAAGAACAACTGCCCGATCACCAGCACCACCACGACCTGCGTGGTGACGGCGAGCGGCGTGACGAAGTCGCGACCCAGCAGCGCCAGGTAGTTCTCGGCCGTCGGCGGCGCCGGCGGGCTGAGCGGTGAGGTGTTGGCGAACTGGCGCGGCGACTTCAGCGAGGTCAGCACGCTCAGCAGGAACGGGGCGAGAGTGATCACCGCGCCGACGGCCAGGACGAGGTAGATCGCGATCGAGCCGGGCGCTCGGCGCGCGGCGGGACTAGGAGAGGTCATAGGTCACCCGCTTCGCGAACCAACGCTGCTGGACCACCGTGACCACCACCAGCAGCGCGAACAAGATCACCGCCATCACCGACGCCTGGCCCAGGTTGAACGCCCCCCGGAACGCCTCCAGATAGATCCTGGTCGCGATCACGTCGGTGGCGCCCTGCGGGCCGCCGTTCGGGGTGAGCGCCCAGATCTGGTCGAAGGCCTGGAAGGAGGCGATCACACCCGTGACCAGCACGAAGAAGAACGTCGGAGCGAGCAGCGGCAGCTTGATCGACCAGAAGATCCGCCACGGCCCGGCGCCGTCCACCTCGGCGGCCTCGATCACCTGGCGCGGGATCCCGGCCAGCCCCGCCATGAAGAACAGCGCGACGTAGCCGACCTGGGACCAGATCGTCACCGCGGCCACCGCGGGCAGGGCCAGCGCGGGCGTACTCAACCACTCGATCGGTACGCCGAGCAGCGCGTTCAGGGCACCGTCGAAGGGCGCGAAGATCCACTGCCAGACGATGCCGAGCGCGAGCGGGGCGCACACCCAGGGCACGACGTAGATCACCCGGAACAGCCCGCTCCCGGGCAGCCCCCGGGACAACAGCACGGCGACCAGCAGGCCGAGGCCGGTCTGCAACGGGATCACCATCGCGACGAATGCGAGCGTGACCAGCAGCGAGTGGCCGAAGGTCGGGTCGGCCAGCACCTCGACCCAGTTGGCGAGCCCGACGAAGCGGAGCGGGCCGAGCAGGTTCCACCGGTTCAGCGACAGCCAGAACACCACCAGCACCGGGAGCAGCAGGAAGCAGGCGATCCCCGCCAGGCTGGGGGCCAGCAGGGCGTAGGCGACGGCGCTCTCTCGCCGTGCCCTCCGTGACGCCATGATCGTCACCCTAGGACAGCGCCGCGGCCCGGTGCCCCCCGTCCAGCGACGTGGACGACTCTGCGAGGGTGGGGACATGTCCGTCACCGCGCTCACCGATCTTCCGATTGCCGTCGCGCCGATGGCCGGACCGGGCACCCCGGCACTGGCCGCCGCGGTCAGCGAGGCGGGCGGGCTGGGCAATCTGCCCGCCGGGTACGCCCCGGCCAGCTCGCTCGCCGCCGACATCGCCGCGGTCCGGGAGCTGACGGAGCGGCCGTTCGGGGTGAACGTGTTCTGCCCGCAGCCGATGGACGAGGCCGGCCAGGGGGAGGCCGTGGCGCGATTCCGGGACCGCCTGCGATCGCGCGCGGAGGGCGCGGGCGTGGCGCTGCCGGAGGTGAACTGGGCCGACACCTTCGACCACGCCGCCAAGATCGAACTCCTGGTCGCGGTCGGGCCCGCCGTCGTCTCGTTCACCTTCGGCTGCCCCACGGCCGAGGTCGTGCAGCGACTGCAGCGGGCCGGCAGCGCGGTGGTGGTCACCGTCACCGGTGCGGAGGAGGCCGCGGCCGCGGCAGAGGTCGGCGCGGACGGGATCTGCGTCCAGGGCGCGGAGGCGGGCGGGCATCGGGGCACCTTCGACGGTGCCGCCGAACCGAACACCGCCTCGACGACACAACTGTTGGCCGCCTGCCGACCGGTCGGTCTGCCGATGATCGCGGCCGGCGGCCTGATGACCGCGGCTGAGGTGGCGCAGGCCCGGGCGGCGGGCGCATCGATGGCGCAGTGCGGGACGGCGTACCTGCTCGCCGACGAGGCCGGCACCTCGGCGCCCTATCGGCGCGCGCTTGCCGAGCCGGGCCGGCAGAGCCGATTGATCCGCTCGTTCAGCGGGCGGGTGGCGCGCGGGCTGGGCAACGCCTGGACCGAGGAGTTCGAGCCGTACGCCCCGGCCGCGTTTCCCGCAATCGATCAGTTGACCAAGCCGCTTCGTGCCGCGGCGACGAAGGCCGACGACGCGGAGTCGATCAACCTGTGGGCCGGCACCGGGTGGGGTTTCGCCCGCGCCGAACCGGCGGCGGTGATCACCCGGCGCCTGGCCGGGTGATCACCGCGTACCGATCGGTCAGGAGCGGAACTGGCGACGCAGCAGCAGCGCCGCACCGGTGAGCATCGCGAGCCCCGCGGTGATGGCGACGATCCCCGCCGGACCGCCGGTCTGGGCGAGGTTGCCGCCGCCCGGCACCTGCTGGGTGCGCACCGCATCGCCCCCCGAGCCCTGATCGCCCGCGCCGCCGACCGCGGTCGGCTGGCTGGTGGGCTGGTCACCGGGATCGTCGGTGGGCGTGGGCTCGCCGGTGGCGGTCGGCTCGTCGGTGGGCGCGGGCTCGCCGGTGGCCGTCGGCTCGCCGGTCGGCGTGGGCTGGCTGGTGGCCGTGGGCTCGCCGCTCGGGGTCGGTTCCTCGGTCGGCGTGGGCTCCTCGGTGGGAGTCGGTTCGGTGGTGGCGGACGAGTCGAGCTGCAGCGCGCGACTCATGATCTTGTTCAGGTCGGTCTCGTCGATCAGGCCGGTCACGTTCGCCGCGCCGGGTCCGAAGGCCGCGACCCGAACCTGTGTGCCCGAGTGGGCGCCCGTCGGGTAGATGATGCCCATGTCGGCGCCGTCCTTGGTGCGCAGCTTGATCGACGGGACGACGTCGTCTGCGTCCTCGGTGATCTGTGAGTTGTGGGAGTGATCGGCGGTCACGATCACCAGCGTGTTCCCATCGGCCTTGGCAAAGTTCAGCGCCTCCTGCACCGCACGGTCCAGCGCGACCGTCTCGCCGATCTGGCCGCAGGCGTCCCGCGCGTGGTCGGACTTGTCGATCGAGGCGCCTTCCACCTGGAGGAAGAAGCCCTTGTCGTTGTCCAGCAGCTCGATGCTCTTCTTGGTCATCGCCGCCAGATCGGGCGAGGTCGCCGGTACGGCCGGGTTGGGCTTGCAGGTCACGGCGTCGCCGTTCGCGCCGCCCGGGGTGGCCGGCGTCGGCTCCCACTCGGTCGCCATGTTCTTGGGCTCGAACAGGCCCAGCAGCGGTGCGTCCTGGTCGGCCCTGGTCACGCCGTCCAGCGCCGTCTTGTCGTTGATCAGTTGGTAGCCCTGCTGTTGGGCGCTCTCCAGCACAGTCTTGCCCTCGTACTGCCCGGCGAGGATCGTGTCGTCGAAGTAGCTGGCGCCGCCGCCGAGCGTGACGTCGGGGCGGGTGGCGAGCAACTGCTCCGAGATCGAGCCCGGCCCGCCCTTGTCGAGCGCGTCGTCGCCACACTGTTCGATCCGCGACGGGCTGTAGCAGGCGCGCTGCTTGACGCTCGCCACCTGCACCGCGGGGGTGGCGTCCTGGATCTCGGAGGTGGTGATGTCGCCGGTCTTCAGGCCGTTCGCCTTGGCCGTCTTCAGGATCGAGGTCAGCGGGTTGCCCTGGTAGTCCACGGCGACCGCGTTGTCGTAGGTCTTGGAGCCCGTCGACCAGGCGGTGCCGGTGGCGGCGGAGTCGGGCACGTAGTCCGGGATTCCCTCCCGGGTCACGCTGTAGGTGGTCATCTGGCCGGTGATGGGCAGCGCGTCGATGCCGGGCAGCGAGCCCGCCGCACCGTACTGGTAGTTGCGCGCCTGGGTGATCTCCTGATCTCCCATGCCGTCGCCGATCACCAAGATGACGTTCTTGGCGGGCCCCTTGCGTGCCTGCTCGATGATCTGATCAGTCTTGTCGCCGTCGAGCCGATTGGCCCCGAACGGGTCGGTCACGGCTGCCGTGGCGAACCCGCCGCCGAGCAACAAAAGACCAGCGGCACCCATCGCCACCGGTACCAGCTTCTTGCGCATCTCAGTCTTCCCTCCGGGAGTGTGTGGGATTCGACGGAACTACCGGCGGGTCAACGGCGGGGCGCTGCTCGGTGGCTGGCCGGTGACCGTCGGGTGAACACTGCGCTCGCTAGCCTTCGCGCATGAGGAGTGTCGGAGCAGCAGGTGGCGAGGGCGTGTCCCGCGCCGTCGCCGCGTTGCGGGCTGCGGGCATCGCGTACCGGATCGTCGAGCACGAGCAGGTCGGCTCGGCGGCCGAGGCGGCCGCCGCGCGCGGTGTCGCCGAGTCGGCGTTGATCAAGACGCTGGTGGTACGCCGCGGCGCCGGCGACCATCTGTTCGTGCTGGTCGGCTCGGACCGCGAGATCGCCTGGCCGAAGCTGCGGGCCCTGCTCGGGGTCGGCCGGATCTCGATGCCGGACGCGGCCTCCGCTCGGGAGGTGACCGGCTACGAGCGCGGCACGATCACCCCGTTCGGGTCGCTGACCGCGCTGCCGGTGATCGCTGACGCCGCGCTGATCGGACAGGTCGCCATCGGCGCGGGCGGCCACGGTGTGGCGGCGATCGTCGACGCCGACGAGCTGATCGCCGCGCTCGGCGCCGAACGCGCCGACGTCACCGAGCCCAGGGGCTAGGTCGGTCCCGACGGGCTCGATCGGCGTATCGGCAGCCTCGCGCCGAAAGCGACCACTCGTCGGGGTTTCGGCTGGTTTGGGGCCGGAGTGGTGGCCAGAACTCTGGCGAGCGGTCGGTAATGGCGGTTGGGTGTCGTTGGTCTCGACAGGCTCGACCGGCGTATCGGCAGCCTCGCGCCGAAAGCGACCACTCGTCGGGGTTTCGGCTGGTTTTGGGGGCGGAGTGTGGCCTGAACTCTGGCGAGTGGTCGGTAATGGCGGTTGGGTGTCGTTGGTCTCGACGGGCTCGACCGGCGTGGGGCTCGACGGGCGCAGGCCGTAGGGTCGGGCCATGACCTACCAAGGCCCCCGACCAGACATCGGCATCATCGGTGGATCCGGCTTCTATGAGTTCCTCGACGACCCCGAACGGGTCGCGGTCGAGACGCCGTTCGGGCCGCCGTCGGCCGACCTCGCGATCGGCGACGTGGACGGGCGGACCGTCGCCTTCCTGCCCCGGCACGGCGAGCGGCACCAGTTCCCGCCGCACCTGGTCAACTACCGTGCGAACCTGTGGGCCCTGCGTTCGGTGGGGGTACGCCAGGTCCTCGCCCCGTGCGCGGTCGGCTCGCTGAAGCCCGAGCTCGGCCCGGGCACCTTCGTCGTCCCCGACCAGGTGGTGGACCGCACCTGGGGTCGCGGCCAGACGGTCTACGACCTCGAGGGCGATGTCGTGCACGTCGCCTTCGCCGACCCGTACTGTCCCCGCGGCCGACAGGTCGTGCTCAACGACGCCGGCGCCGCCGCGGGCGAGGTCGTCGACGGCGGGACGCTGGTGGTGATCCAGGGCCCACGCTTCTCCACCCGCGCCGAGTCGCAGTGGCACTCCGCCGCCGGCTGGTCCGTGGTCGGGATGACGGGGATGCCGGAGGCCTCGATCGCGCGCGAGCTGGCGATGTGCTTCACCACGGTCGCGATGGTCACCGATCACGACGCCGGCGTCGCCGAGGGCGAGCACGTCACCCACGCCGAGGTGTTGAAGATCTTCGCCGGCAACATCGATCGGTTGAAGGCACTGCTGCGCCAGGTGATCGGCGACCTGCCCGGTCCCGAGTCCGATGCCGACGCGACCTGCAGTTGCCGCCGGGTGCTGGACGGCATGAAGCTGCCCATCGAGCTGCCCTGACCCGGGCGTACCCGCCGGTGCGCGCCTAGGATGGCGCGATGCCCTCCGCCCTGCCCGACGGCGAACCCGCGCCCGCCGACGGTGCCCTGCCCGACGTGGCCCGCGCCGAACTCGGCGAGCGGGCGTTCGGGATCTACCTGCACGTGCCGTTCTGCGCGACCCGGTGCGGCTACTGCGACTTCAACACCTACACCGCGGCCGAACTCGGTCCCGGCGCCAACCGAGCCGACTACATCGACGCGGCGATCGCCGAACTCGATCTTGCCGCCCGGGTGCTCGGCGACACCCCGCCCGTCGCGACGATCTTCGTCGGCGGGGGTACGCCGACCCTGCTCCCGCCGGCCGACCTGACCCGCTTCGTCGCCGCCGTGGACGCCCGCTTCGGCCTCGCCGCCGACGCCGAGGTGACCACCGAGTCCAATCCTGAGTCGGTCACCGATGATGATCTTGCCCGGCTCGTCGACGGCGGGTTCAACCGGATCTCGTTCGGGATGCAGTCCGTCGCGTCGCACGTGCTGGCGATCCTCGACCGCACCCACACCCCCGACCGGCCGCAGCGGATGGCGCACGCAGCGCGGCGGGCGGGCTTCGCGCAGGTCAGCCTCGACCTGATCTACGGCACGCCCGGCGAGCGGGCCGAGGACTGGGCGGCGAGCGTGGCGGCCGCGTTGTCCGCCGAACCCGATCATCTCTCGGCGTACGCCCTGATCGTGGAGGAGGGCACCAGGCTCGCCGGCCGGGTCCGCCGCGGGGAGCTGCCGATGCCGGACGACGACGATCTCGCCGACAAGTACCTGCACACCGAGCGCGCCCTGACCGAGGCGGGCTTCGCGGCCTACGAGATCTCCAACTGGGCGCGACGGCCCGAAGCGCGCTGCCGGCACAATCTGGGCTACTGGCGCGGCGACAACTGGTGGGGGATCGGTCCCGGCGCGCACAGCCATCTGGGCGGGGTGCGCTGGTGGAACGTGAAGCACCCGCGGGCCTATGCGCAGCGCCTCGCCGCGGGCGAATCACCCGCCCACGGCCGCGAGGTGTTGGACGCGCCCACCCGGCGTACCGAACGAGTGCTGTTGGAGTTGCGGACCAGCGACGGACTGCCGGCGACGGTGCTCGGCCCGGCCGGTCGCGCCGCCGTCCCCGGGCTGCGCGAGCGGGGGCTGCTGGCCGGGAGCGACCCCCTCCGGTTGACCGTGGCCGGCCGACTGCTCGCCGACGCCGTCACCCGTGAGCTCCTGGACTGATCGGCGCGCCCCCGACGCTTCGGCGTGCTGATGTGTTGACAATGGCGACACGTCGGGGACACCGAACCGAAGGGGCACCGCCATGCTTCGCCACTGTCCACCCCCCAGCCGACATGCCGCTCGCGTGATCGTTGCTGCCCTGCTGGGCGCCGCCCTGGTCGCGGGCCTGGTCTTCGCTGGTACACCGCTGCCGGCCGACGTCGCCGCGGCGGCACCGCCCACCCGGGCGAAACCGGTCAAACCGCGGATCGACTCGATCGCCATCCCGGCCGCCGGCCGGACGGAGCGGCAGGCCGGCAAGCGCCCGGTGGTGGCCGAGCTGCGCCAGCGCGCCACCGAACGCTTCTCCACCTTCGGCGTCACCTGGGACGCCGGTCCCGCCCCCGCCGTCGACTACCGCGTCCGCCGCGACGGGAAGTGGACCGACTGGGCGGAGCTGCCGATCGACGACGCGACGGTCGCCGGGGGCGAGGAGGGGACCCGCCCGGGTTCCGCGCCCGTCTACGTGGGCTCGGCCGACGGCGTCGACCTGCGGGTCCGGGGCGAGCGCGCCCCGAGCGGCCTGCGGGCGGACCTGATCGACGCCGGGACGACGGCGGCCGATGCGAATCCCGAGACCCTGCAGGCGCCGTCCGGCGCGCCGGTGCCGACCCGCCCGGCCATCGTCTCCCGGGCCGGCTGGGGCGCCGACGAGAGCCTGCGGACCGACTGTGGCAAGCGCTACGGCACAACGGTCCGGGGCGCGGTGGTGCACCACACCGAGGGCAGCAATTCCTACAGCTCGGCCGAGGCGCCGGGCGTGATCCGCGGCATCTACGCCTACCACGTGCAGAGCCGTGGCTACTGCGACATCGCCTACAACTTCCTCACCGACCGGTACGGCAAGATCTACGAGGGCCGGGCGGGCGGTGTCGAACTGCCGGTGCACGGCGGCCACGCCCGGGAGTGGAACACCGACACCGTCGGCGTGGCGATGATGGGCAGCTATGTCTCGACCAACCCGCCGACGGCCGCGCTGGACGCGACGGCCAGGATCATCGCCTGGAAGCTCGCCGGCAACTACCGCAACCCCAAGGGCACCGTCACGCTCGCCGGCAAACAGGTGAATGTGATCTTCACCCACGGCGACGTGGTCGCCACCGACTGTCCGGGGGCGAAGATGCAGGCCCAGATGCCGGCCTTCCGGGACCGCGTCGCCGCGCTCGCGGACTACCGCACGGGCAGCTATGAGAGATGGCGCTCCCTCGGCGGGGAGTCGGGTTGGGTCGGGTCACCCTTCCGGCTGGAACGCCGCGCCTACGGCGGCGCGGAGACCCAGTTCGCCGGCGCCGACATCCTCGGCAAGGACGGCCGCATCCACGCGGTTCGCGGCAGCATCCGCACCCGGTACCGCCAGCTCGGGTCCGGGGCATCCTTCCTCGGCTTCCCGATCACCGACGAGATCGACTGGCCGGGCGGCAAGGGCAGCCGGTTCGCCAGCGGCGGCATCTACTGGTCCGCCACCACCAATCGCGCCATCGAGGTCCGGTCGGGCATCAACGGCGTCTACGTCAGCGGCGACCACCCGTCCCAGCTCCGGCAGCCGACCGCCACCGAGCGGGCATCGGCCGTCGCGGGCGTGCCCTACCAACAGTTCGAGAAGGGCCGGATCTACTGGTCGAACAAGCGTGGGTACGCCGTCTACGGCAGCATCTACCGTGCCTACGCCGACCTCGGGCACGAGCGATCGCGCCTCGGGCTGCCGACCAGCAGCGAGTTCGACGTCTCGGGCGGCCGGGCGAACAACTTCGTCGGCGGCCGGATCACGTGGAACCGCAGCACCGACCGGGTGACCGTCACCTACAACTGACCGGCTGGGCCCGACCCGGGCGCCGCGCCGCGTGGCGGCGCGGCGCCCGGGGCGTACCGGTCTAGCCTGCCTCGGTGGCATCATCCGGCGACCGGTACGGCACCGACGTCCTCAGCCCCGGCTGGCAGCGCGCGGGCAGGCCCGCGAGCTCCGAGGTCCCGCTCGCGCTCGACCTGGTCGTGGAGGAGCCCAGCTCGGGCTTCTGCGGGGCCGTCGTCCGCTGGGAGAACGGTCTCGTCGTGTTGGAGGACCGGTCGGGCAAGCGGCGCAGCTTCCCGATCGGCCCCGGCTTCTGGATCGACGGGGCGCCGGTGACGCTGGTCCGTCCGCGCCGGGGGCCTGCCGCGCAAACGCGTACCCGCAGCGGGTCGCGAGCTTCCGACACCTCGGCGAGGACGGCGCTGCCCAGCCGGATCTTCGTCGAGGGCAGGCACGATGCCGAGCTGGTCGAGAAGATCTGGGGAGACGATCTTCGACACGTCGGGGTCGTGGTGGAGTATCTGAACGGCGTGGATGATCTTGAGGCGGTCGTCGAGGAGTTCGCGCCGCGGCCGGGTCGCCGGCTCGGCGTGCTCGTTGATCATCTCGTACCCGGATCGAAGGAGGCCCGGATCGCCGCGCGGGTCGCGTCCGGGCCGCACGGGGAGTTCGTCTTCGTCACCGGGCACCGGTTCATCGACATCTGGGAGGCCATCTCGCCCGAGCGGGTCGGCCGTCCGGCGTGGCCCCGGGTCCCGAAGGGCGAGGACTGGAAGACCGGCGTCTGCCGGGCGATGGGCTGGCCGCACGAGAGTCCGGCCGACATCGGGAAGGTGTGGACGGCGCTGCTGAAGCGGGTCCGCTCCTGGGATGATCTTGATCCGCGGCTGCTGACCGAGGTCGAGAAGTTGATCGACTTCGTCACCGCCGATCATCCCGCCTGAGTTCGCCGGCGGCCGCGGGTCAGCTCGTCCGGTAGCGCGGGGCGGGGCGGCGGCAGGGCTCGATCCGCTCGGCCCAGCGCAGTTGTGCCCGCGCGATGCCGCGCAGGCCGGCCACGAGGACTCCACGCGCGGCGGCGAAGCGCGGCGGCGCGGGGGAGTCGTCGATCATCGGGGCGTCCGGCAGTGCGGAGCGGTTCTCGGCCCGGATGGTCTCGATCGGCATCGGGTAGTACACGGCAATCTCCTTGATCAATCGGTGGTCGGGACGGGGCCGGTGGTGCGGCGTACCACCAGCTCGGTGGGCAGGGTGATCTGTTCGGTGGGCTCGGCCTCGCCGATCAGCAGCTCGCCGACGAGGCGGCCCTTCTCCTCGATCGGCTGGCGCACGGTGGTCAGTCCGGCGGCCGCGGCCTCCGGCACGTCGTCGAAGCCGGCCACCGAGATGTCGCCGGGCGCGTCGAGTCCGCGCACGGCCAGGGCATCCAGCGCGCCCAGGGCGAGCACATCGCTCAGCCCGACGATGGCGGTCGGTCGGTTCCGCGAGTCGAGGACGTGCGCGGCGGCCAGGCGGCCGGCCTCGCGGGTGTTGTGGCCGCCGGTGAACACCCGGATCCGGGCGTCGGGCAGCGCGGACTCCAGCCCGGTGATCCGCGGCGCGAGGTAGGTGCCGCGCCAGTCCTGGCCGAGCCCCCGGGGCTGTTCGCGCCCGCTCTCCAACTCGTCGCAGAGCACGACGATCTCCCGATGGCCGAGCGCCGCCAGGTGTTCGCCGAGCTGCCGCCCGACCGCCCGGTCGTCCACGGCCACCCAGCAGCCCTGGGGGGAGACGTCGGTGCCGATCAGCCGGACGCCGCGGCGACGCGCCAGCTCGATCAGGTCGCCGCGGGTGGTCAGGCAGAGCGCGGCCATGCCGTCGACCTGCGCGCGGCGCGCCGCCTCGATCCCGTCGGGGTCGTCGTCGTTGACCGGCAACAGCAGCAGGCTGGTGCCGTGCTGCTCCAGGACGCGGGTGAGCGAGCGGATCAGCGCGATGGCGTAGGGATCGGAGAAGGCATAGGACAACTGCTGGTGGGTGACCAGGCCCACGGAGCCGGACCTGCCGCGGCGCAGGCTGCGGGCCGAGGCGTCCGGGCCGGCATAGCCGAGGTCCTCGGCCTTGGCGAGGATCCGGTCGCGCAGCTCGGCCGACAACTGGTCGGGCTTGTTGTAGGCATTCGACACGGTCGCGGCCGACACCCCGACCGCCTCGGCGATCGTTCGCAGCGTCACCCGGTTGGTCATCCAGGCCCCCCTCGGTTCGTCCCAGCACTGTCTGTATCGATTAACTAGAACGATACAGAACGAGCCGCCGGGTACGCAAGGTCACCCGTGTGCGAGTGTTTGTCCGTGCCGAGATTCACCCTGGACGACACCTCCACCGAGTCCGTGCTCGGGCTGCTCGAACGGGTCGCCGCCGAGATCATCAACCCGCGTTTCCGCGCCCTGAGCGGCGGACAGATCGCCGAGAAGAAGCCCGGCGACTACGTGACGATCGCCGATCGGGAGTCGGAGGCGGCACTGACCGAGACCTTGCAGGCGGCCGATCCGGGAGCCTTCGTGGTCGGCGAGGAGGCCGTCGCGGCCGATCCCGGCCTACTGGACCGGCTGGCCGCCGCCGAACACGCCTACGTGATCGATCCGCTGGACGGCACCCGCAACTTCGTCCGCGGCTCCGACGATCACGCCATGCTGCTCGCCGAACTGCGCGACGGCGAAGCGGTGCGCGGGTGGATCTGGCAGCCCCAGCACCAGCTCGCCGTCGTCGCCGAGCGGGGTCGCGGGGTGCTGCGCAACGGCGCCCGGGTCGTCGCCCCGCCGGTCAACGACCCGCCGAATGTCGCCACCTCGATGTCGACCAGGCACTTCGACCCGCCGGGAATCGAGGCGGTGCGGACGCGCTGGTGCTGCGGGGTGGACTATCCCGATCTGCTGGCCGGCACGATCGATGCCCTGGCGTACCGCAATCCGAAGCCGTGGGACCACGCGGCGGGCGCGCTGATGGTGCGCGAGCTGGGCGGCGTCGTGCGGTTCGCCGACGGCACCGATTATGTCCCCGGCCGGCCGGTCGAGTCCGGGCAGATCCTGTTGGTGGCGTCCTCGCCCGCGGTCGCCGAGCAGATCGGGCGGGGCTGACTCAGCTCCCGCCGCGCTCCAGCACGATCGGCAGTTGCGGTCGCGCCCGGACGCCGGCCGAGGCGAGTTCGGCGTAGGCCCGCGCGATGTGCGGCGCGACGGTCTCGGTCGGCCAGGGCCAGTTGCCCGCCGCGCCGGCATCGGCCTCGGCGATGCCGCGCTCGATCAACGCGCGTGCCTCGCCCGTGACGGCCGCCAGTTCGGCGCGCTGGGTGATCACGTCGGTACGCGACATCGGGCCACCGTGCCCGGGAATCACCACCGCGTCCTCGCCGAGCACCCCGACCAGACCGTCCAGCGTCGCCGGCCACTGGCCGAGCGCGCTGTCGGGGCCGGCCTGCGGCACGCCCGCCGACTCCACTAGGTCGCCGGCGATGACGACCTTCGAGTCCGGAACGACCACGACCAGATCGCCCTCGGTGTGGCCGGGGCCCAGGTGGACGATCTCGACCCGGCGACCGGACAGATCGATCCCGCGGGCCAGGTGCAGCAGGGTGGTCGGCGCCACCAGGTCGGCCGGGGACAGGCCGAGCCCGGCGAGATCGGCGGCCGTCGCCGGATCCTCGAGGCGGTTGGCGAGGCTGGCATGGCCGAAGGACGGTACGCCGGCCAGCCCCGCCAGCCCGAACCAGTGATCGCGGTGGCCGTGCGTGATCACCACGCCGGCGGGATCGGTGCCGGTCAGCTCGACCACGTCGGCGCGCAGCCGTGCCCCCTGCTCCGGGCTCGAACCGGTGTCCACCAGCAGTCCCGGCGCCCGCGGCGTACCGCCGAGCACCAGGGCGATGTTGACCGAATCCGGCTCGGCGACGGCCACCAGCACGCCCGGCGCGGCCTCGCGCCACTCGAGGAAAGTCACCTCGCCAGCCTAACCGCGCGCGAGCGCTAGACTGGCACTCCGCTGCAGAGAGTGCCAGCAAACCGGGTGCCAGCCATTCGCGAGAACCAGGAGGGGGCTGTGGACGATCGCAAGCTCGACGTGCTGCGCGCCATCGTCACCGACTACGTGTCCAGCCACGAGCCGGTCGGGTCGAAGGCGCTGGTCGATCGGCACAATCTCGGCGTGTCGTCCGCGACCGTCCGCAACGACATGGCCGTGCTGGAGGACGAGGGCTACATCACCCAGCCGCACACCAGCGCGGGCCGGATCCCGACCGACAAGGGCTACCGGCTGTTCGTCGACCGGATCGCCGCGCTGAAGCCGCTGTCGCCGGCGGAGTCGCGAGCCATCCAGGCCTTCATGTCGGGCGCGCTGGATGTCGACGACATCGTCACCCGAACCGTCCGGCTGCTCGCCCAGGTGACCCACCAGGTGGCGATCGTGCAGTACCCGATCGTCTCCTCGGCAACCGTCCGCCACATCGAGCTGGTGCCCGTCAGCGACGATCGGGTGCTGGTCGTGCTGATCAACTCGACGGGGCGGGTCGAGCAGCGCACGGTGGAGACCGGAGAGATCGCCCATGCCGACGTGGCCGAGCTGGCGGAGCGGATCAACGCCCGGCTGGTGGGTGAGCGGCTGGCGGCCGCCGCGGAGTCCCTCGACGGCCTGCCCGGGTCCGTGCCCGAGCGGCTCGCTGCGACCGCGGGCAAGCTCGCCGCGGCGCTGGGTACGATGCTCGACACCGAGGTCGCCACCCGCGTTGCCGTCGGCGGCGTACCCAATCTGACCAGCTTCGGCCCCGGTTTCGACGCGGTACGCCCGGTGTTGGAGGCACTTGAGGAACAGGTCGTGCTGCTCACCTTGTTGAGCGAGGTGGGTGATGACCCGGTGACCGTCCGCATCGGCGCGGAGAACCCCTACCGGGAGCTGAGCGCGACCTCGGTCATCGCCAGCGACTACGGGCAACACGCCGGCGTCCGGGCGAGCCTCGGCATCGTCGGCCCGACCCGGATGGACTATCCCTCGACCATGGCCTCGGTCCGGGCGGTGGCGCGCTATGTCGGGCGCTTCCTGTCCGAGCGCTGAGCCGGAGAACGACGAAGGAACCAGATGAGCATGGACTACTACGCGGTGCTCGGCGTGGAACGCAGCGCGTCCGCGGAGGAGATCAAGAAGGCCTACCGCCGGATGGCGATGAAGGTGCACCCCGATGTCGCGCCGGGCCCGGAGGCGGCGGAGAAGTTCAAGCAGATCTCCGAGGCCTACGAGATCTTGTCCAATCCGGACAAGCGGGCCCTCTACGACCGCGGCGGCGATCCGCGGATGGCCGGCGCGGGGTTCGGCCGCGGTGGCGGGTTCGGGCCGGGCTTCGGCGGCGGTTTCACCGGCGGAACGGCCGGCTTCGACTTCGGCGACCTGATCGATGCGATGTTCACCGGGCAGACCGGCCCCCGCGGCCCGCGCTCGCGGGTGCGGCGCGGGCAGGACTCGGCGGTCCCGATGACGCTCGACCTGGCGGAGGCCGCGTTCGGCACGACCGTCGAGACGACCATCGACACGGCGGTACGCTGCGCGACCTGCGAGGGCCAGGGGACCCAGCCGGGCACCCGGCCCGAGCGCTGCAACACCTGCCGGGGCGCCGGTGAGATCACCCAGATGCAGCGGATCGGGATCGCGGGCATCCGCACCTCCCAGCCCTGCCCGAACTGCCGGGGCTTCGGCGTGACGATCCCGCACCCCTGCGTCGAGTGCGACGGCGAGGGCAGGGTCCGGCAGACCGAGACGCTGCAGGTGAAGATCCCGGCCGGGCTGGAGGACGGCGTGATGATCCACCTGCCCGGGCGCGGCGAGGTGGGACCGGGCGGCGGCGAGCCGGGCGACATCTACGTCAAGATCGCGGTCCGCCCGCATGCCGACTTCCGCCGCGACGGCAACAACCTGGAGCTCGTCGTGCCGATCCCGATGACCGCGGCAGCCCTGGGCACCCGGGTCGACGTGCCCACCCTGGAGGCCGACCTGGTCGCCGCCGGGCGCGAGGACTTCGCCGATGCCGAGACGACGGTCGAGGTGGAGGTGCCGCCGGGCACGCAGTCGGGGACCAGGATCGCGCTGCCCAATCGCGGCATCCCGCGCCGCCGCGGGCGCGGGCGCGGCGAGCTGGGCGTCACCTTCCTGGTGCAGACGCCGACCAGGCTGACCAAGGAACAGCGCGAGCTGCTGGAACAACTTGCCGCCGAGCGGGACGAGACGCGCGTCGAGGTGCGCGGAGGAGCCGGGCGCGGGATGTTCGGGCGGTGGAAGGACCGCCTGGCCGGCCAGTGAGCGACCCCGTCTTCCTCGCCGACGCGGCCCGCGATGCGGCGATCGGTGACGCACTGGTGCTCGACGGGCCCGAGGGCCATCACGCCTCGGTGGTACGCCGACTCCGCGCCGGCGAGTCGATCATCGTCGCCGACGGCGCCGGCGCCGCCGTCCGGGGACCGGTCACCGAGGTGGCCAAGGGCCGGGTCGCCATCCGGGTCGACGAGCGGCTCGCCCGGACCGAGACCGGCCCACGGTTCGCGGTCGCCCAGGCGCTGGCCAAGGGTGATCATGCCGAGCGGGCGCTGGACATGCTGACCGAGGTCGGTGTCGCGGAGATCATTCCGTGGCAGGCGGCCCGGTCGGTGGTGCGCTGGCAGGGGGAGCGGGCGGCGAAGTCACTGGCGAAGTGGCGCGCCGGTGTGCGCGAGGCCACCAAGCAGTCGCGGCGCTTCCGGGTGCCGGAGGTCTCGACGCCGGTCGGGACGGCAGACCTCGCCCGGCGGGTAGCGGCCGCGGATCTGGCGCTGGTGCTGCACGAGGAGGCCGATGATCAACTCGCCGAGCTGGCGCTGCCGACCTCCGGGGAGATCTTGATCATCGTCGGGCCCGAGGGCGGGATCGCGCCCGAGGAGCTGGATCGCCTGGTTGCCGCCGGCGGGCGGCCCGCGTTGATCAGCGACGGCGTGTTGCGTACCTCGACCGCCGGGGTGGTCGCCCTGGGTGCCTGCCGGAACCGGGCGCGATCATGACGGGTTTCTCCTTCGAGGTGGGCGATCGGCTCGCCGGCGAGCGCGGGCGTACCGGTGTGATCACGACCCCGCACGGCAGGATCGAGACGCCCGCGTTCATCGCCGTCGGCACCAAGGCGACCGTGAAGGCCGTCCTGCCGGAGTCGATGCGTGAGCTCGGCGCGCAGGCCCTGCTGGCCAACGCCTACCACCTGTATCTGCAGCCGGGCAGCGACATCGTCGAGGCGGCCGGCGGGCTGGGCCGATTCATGAACTGGCCGGGCCCGACGTTCACCGACTCCGGCGGCTTCCAGGTGATGAGCCTCGGCGTCGGCTTCAAGAAGGTGCTGGCGATGGATGCGGCGGGCCTCGGCGACGACGACGTGATCGCCGCCGGCAAGGAGCGGATGGCCCATGTCGACGACGACGGCGTGACGTTCAAGTCCCATCTGGACGGCACGATGCACCGGTTCACGCCGGAGGTCTCGATGCGGGTGCAGCACCAGATCGGTGCGGACGTGATCTTCGCCTTCGACGAGCTGACCACACTGATGAACACCCGCGGCTACCAGGAGCGTTCGCTGGCGCGGACCCAGGCGTGGGCGGAGCGGTGTCTCGCCGAGCACGGCCGGCTGACCGCGGCGCATCCCGGGCGCCCGTACCAGGCCCTGTTCGGCGTGGTGCAGGGGGCGCAGTACGAGGACCTGCGGCGGAGGGCCTGTCGTGATCTTGCCGCGAGCGAGGTCGACGGGCGGCGCTTCGACGGGTACGGGATCGGCGGCGCGCTGGAGAAGGAGAACCTCGGCACCATCGTCGGCTGGTGCGCCGACGAGCTGCCCGAGGACCGGCCGCGGCACCTGCTCGGCATCTCCGAGCCCGACGACTTCTTCGCCGCGATCGCCAACGGCGCCGACACCTTCGACTGCGTCTCGCCGTCACGGGTGGCGCGGAATGCGGCGCTCTACACCCGCGACGGGCGGTTCAATGTCAACACGGCGGCGAACCGGCGCAACTTCGCCCCGGTGGACGAGGAGTGCGACTGCTACACCTGCGCGCACTACACCCGGGCGTACCTGCATCACCTGTTCAAGGCCAAGGAAATGGTGGTGAACACGCTCGCCACGATCCACAACGAGCGGTTCATCGTCTCGCTGGTCGACGACATCCGGGCGAGCATCCGGGCGGGCGACTTCGCCGCCTTCCGCGAGGAGTTCCTGGGCCGCTACTACGCCGGCCGCCGCAGCACCGCACCGTCCTGACGCTCGCCACGCGGGCCGGCGGCCGGTTCCGCGTCAGGCCGCGGCGGGCCGGGATGCCCAGGCCCGCGAGCGTCAGGACGGTGCGGTGACCTTGCCGTAGCTGGGCTCCGCGCGCTTCAGCCAGCCGGTCACGCCGTAGGTCACCGGCAGCAGACCTGCCTCGACGGCGAGCTTCCAGACGAAGCCGACGATCACATAGTTCAGGAAGTCCGAGACGGTGGCGATCCCGAGGCCGGTGGCGGCGATCGCGCAGAACACGGTGGTGTCGACCGCCTGGCCGACGACGCTGGAGCCCAGCACGCGGGCCCACAGCGAACGCTCGCCCGTGCGCTCCTTCAGCTTCACCAGCACGAACGAGTTCAGGAACTCCCCGCACAGGTAGCCGGCCAGGCCCGCCGCCACGAACTGCGGCACCACGCCGATCACCGACTCCAGCGCCGCCTGGTTGTCCCAGAACGGCGCGCCCGGAAGCTGCAGCGTCAGCCAGAAGCACACCGTCATCAGCAGCAGGGACCCGAAGCCGAGCATGATCACCCGGCGCATGGTGCGAAAGCCGTAGACCTCGCTGATCACGTCGCCAAGCACATAGGCCAGCGGGAACAGGAAGAACGCGCCGTCGGTGACGATCCCGCGGACCTGCAGCGGCCCGAGATCGAACTGCAACTGGGGGAACAACAACACCCCCTTGGTCACCACCACGTTGCTGATCAACATCACCGCGATGAACAGCGCGAGCAGCCCCATGAAGTGACTGCTGCGAGGCTGCGCGAAGTTCGCCCGCGCGGGCTCTGTCTGGGTCACGGCGAAATGTTCGCAGGATCGCCTCGCGGGTGGCGAATCCTCAGCGCAACGGCTGCCCCGCGCCCGCGGCCCGGCCGCGGAAATGCTCGGCTCGGGCCTGCGGCGACAGGTTCAGCAATCCGCTGTCCAGGCAGATCACCTGCTCGATCAGGCGCTGGTGATCACCCCCCGTCAGCGAGAACTTCCGACAGGCGGCGAGCGCCTGTTCCCAGATCAGCAGCACCCGGTTCTTGGCGACCTCGACCGGCGGCGACTCCCGCGTCCCCAGTCCCAGGAAGCCCGACTCTGCCGGTTCCGCGCACAGCGCGCGAAACAGCGGGTCGAGCTCGCCGTCGGTGATCAGGTAGCGCTGGGCGAAGGCGTAGCCGAACATGTGCCCGGCGAGCAGGTACGGCTCCGCCGCGGCCATCTCGGTGTAGGTGGCGAAGGTCCGCGGCGGTCCAGGGGGCTGGCTCATGGCGTCATCCTGCACCGGGCCGGGGGCATCGTGGCAGGGTGGGGCCATGAGCGAGCAGAACGATCAGTACGAGCAGGTTCCCGACGAGTCCGAGCAGCTCGACCAGCTTTCGGAGGACGATTCGCTGATCGATCGTGGGGTCGAGGATCCGCTGGACGAGGGCTACATCGCGCCCGACCAGTGGTCGGCCGGCGAGGGGTACGGGAACACGGCCGCCGAGGCCGAGCAGGGCGAGTCGCTCGACATGCGCCTGCGTCAGGAGAATCCCGATGTCGGGCCGGGCAGCTACGGCGGTGAGGGTACGCCGGAGCAGGAATGGGGCGCCAACAATCCCGGCACCGGTGACCTGCTGGAGGGTCGGGAGGAGGCCGAGGAGTTCGACGATCCCCGCGGGTCCGATTCGATCAACGATCCCGAGGTCGGCAACCAGCGCGCCGGCCGGCTGGTCGATGCGGAGACGGTGGACGGCGAGGACGTCGAGTCCGAGGTCCTCGGCACCGATGTCGGTCTGGCCGGCGGCGCGGCGAGCGCCGAGGAGGCCGCCATGCACATCGTGGACGAGCACTGACGACGGCCATCCAACTGACGGGCCCTCGTTCTCCGAGTCGTGTCGTCAGTTATCGCCCCCCGGACGTGGTCCCAGGCGGCGAGAGCTCACGAGGAGATCGGGGCCTCGCCCGCCTCGGCGTACCGCATCGCGCGGTGGAGAGCGTCGCGGGTCGCGTTCCTTCCGCAGGTGATGCCGCCATCCGGGGCTCGGAGCGGGCATAACTACGGAAACAATCGAGCGGGGGGGCGTTCAGCGGTTGCGGCGCAACCAGCGCAGGTCGCGGCCGAAGGACCAGGCGAGGGCGGCCAACGCGACCAGCAGCGCGCCGGTGCCGACCGGCGCGGGTGCCAGCCCGCTCAGCGCGACCAGCAGGGTGATCGGCTGCGCGGCCGCGATCACGCGCCGGGCCAGGCTGTAGGGCAGTGGCCGGCGCAGCCACGGCCAGCCGAGGCCGGCGGCGGCAAAGACATAGCGCGCGGCGCCGATCGCAAGCACCCAGCCGCCGTACTCGCGCGCGGCCAGGACCGACAGCACCGCGATCAGCAGCGCATCCAGCTCCATGTCGAAGCGGGCGCCGAGATCGCTCGCCGATCCGGTGCGCCGCGCCACCGCGCCGTCCACCCCGTCCAGGACGACCGCGAGCGCGCCCGTGGCCAGCAACAGCACCGACACCCGCGCGGAGTCGGCGATCACATAGGCGGCGAGCATCGCGACACAACTGACCAGTACCGCCCGGACCAGCGTCACCCGGTTGGCCCACCCGAGCCCGAGCGGGAGCCGGGCCGAGGGGCCCCAGAGCAGCGCGAGCGACCCGGCGGCGATCACCAGCCCGGACAGCAGCGGCGCGGCGCCGAGGGGCGCCGCGAGGGCGAGCGCGCAGATCGCGGCCACCCAGCCCGCGCTCCAGCCCAGCAGCTCGGCCCGGGGGCGGCGGGTCGTCGCCCGGGGCTCCGGCGTGCTCATGGCCGCCAAGGCTAGCGCCCGCCGGCGGCGGTCGCGGCCACGTCATCGCACCCATCGAAGCCGGTGGACGAGGCGGTCGCGGCGGATAGAATTGCGCGCAGCCGGCCCCGCGCCGGACCCAGCCACCGGAGGACTCCCATCACACCCGACACCACCACAACCACCGCGCGCCAGCCCGGCGGCAGCCGGCAGATCGTCGTTCCGCCGTCGATCGACATGGTCACGGTGCTCGGCCCGGCAGATGAGTTCCTGCGTACCCTCGAACGCGAACTGGATGCCGATGTGCATGCCCGGGGCAACGAGATCACCCTGACCGGCGACCCCGACGCCCTCGCGCTCGGCGAGGACGTGCTGAACGAGATGGTCGCCGTGATCCGCACCGGCCAGGGCCTGACCGCCGACGCCGTCGAGCGGATCATCGCGATGATGCGCAGCGCTGAGGCGAGCCCGGCGGAGGTGCTGACCCAGAACATCTTGTCCAATCGCGGCAAGACGATCCGGCCGAAGACGCTGAACCAGAAGCGTTATGTGGACGCCATCGACCAGCACACCGTCGTCTTCGGGATCGGCCCGGCCGGCACCGGCAAGACCTATCTGGCGATGGCAAAGGCCGTGCAGGCGCTGCAGAACAAGGAGATCAACCGGATCATCCTGACCCGGCCCGCGGTGGAGGCCGGCGAGCGGCTGGGCTTCCTGCCCGGCACGCTGAGCGACAAGATCGATCCCTACCTGCGCCCGCTCTACGACGCGCTGCACGACATGGTCGAACCCGACTCGATCCCGCGCCTGCTGACCGCCGGGACGATCGAGGTCGCGCCGCTGGCCTACATGCGCGGCCGCACGCTGAACGACGCGTTCATCATCCTCGACGAGGCGCAGAACACGTCGATGGAGCAGATGAAGATGTTCCTCACCCGGCTCGGCTTCGGCGCCAAGATGGTGGTCACCGGTGACGTCACCCAGGTCGACCTGCCCGGCGGCCAGCGCTCCGGCCTGCGCGCGGTCGAGGGGATCCTGGACGGCGTCGAGGACATCGCCTTCTGCCGGTTGACCAATCACGACGTGGTACGCCACAAGCTGGTCGGCCGGATCGTCGCCGCCTACGACCGGTTCGAATCCCTCTCCGACACCTCGCGTGAGCTGCCCGGCAACCGTGCGGCGCGGCGCGAGGCCGCCCGCGGCGTCGCCAGGGGCGGCGCGTGAGCATCGACCTGACCAACGAGTCCTCCTCCGAGGTCGACGAACGCGGACTGATCGCGCTCGCCGGCTACTGCCTGGACGCCCTGCGGATCCATCCGCAGGCCGAGCTGTCGATCGTGTTCGTCGACGCCGACACGATGAGCGGCTACCACGAGCGGTTCATGGGCGAGCCGGGACCGACCGACGTGCTGAGCTTCCCGATGGACGAGCTGCGGCCGCCGCGCGACGACGAGGAGCCGCCGGAGGGGCTGCTCGGCGACATCGTGATCTGTCCGGAGGTGATCGCCGAACAGGCGGCCGAGCGCGGGCGCGATGTCGCCGGCGAGACCGAGTACCTGCTGGTGCACGGGCTGCTGCACCTGCTCGGCTATGACCACGCCACCGACGCCGAACGGGCCGAGATGTTCGGGCTGAAGGACCGCCTGCTCGCGGATCACCGCGCCGCGCGATGAACGGCGCCCAACTGGCGATGGTGGTCATCGCCCTGGTCCTGACCGTCCTCGTCGGAATCCTGGCGGTCGCCGACCAGGCCCTGCGGGTGATCACCCCCGAGCGGGCGGCCGGGGCGCTGGACGAGGGCCGCCGGGGTGCCGGCAGCCTGTTGATCATCTCCCGCGATCCCGCCCCCTTCCTGAACACCATCCTGCTCGTCCGGATCATCTGCGAGATCTCGTCGGTGGTGCTGGTCACGCTCGTCGTCTCCGACTTCTTCGGTGCCGACTGGGTACGCCTGGTGATCACGGTGGCGGCGATGGTGGTCGTCTCGTTCATCGCCTGGGGAGTGGCCCCGCGTACCCTCGGGCGCCAGCACGCCGGCCGGATCGCCCGCGCCGTCGCCGCACCGGTGCGGGTGATCACCGCGATCCTCGGCCCGCTGCCCAAGTTGATGATCATGATCGGGAATGCCCTGACTCCGGGCCGCGGCTATTCCGACGGGCCGTTCGTGAACGAGGACGAGCTGCGCCAGTTGCTCGACATCGCCCGCTCCTCGGAGGTGATCGAGGCCGGCGAGCAGGAGATGATCCACTCGGTCTTCGAGCTCGGTGACACCGTCGTCCGCGAGGTGATGGTGCCGCGCCCCGACATGGTCTGGATCGAGCAGCACAAGACGCTGCGGCAGGCGGTCTCGCTGGCGCTGCGCTCCGGCTACAGCCGGATCCCGGTGATCGGCGACGGCGGGGTCGACGATGTGGTGGGCATCGTCTATCTCAAGGACCTGGTCCGCGAGGTGTTCAACGCGGCCGCGGCGCAGGGCCGGCCGGTGGCCGAGATCGCCCGGCCGGCCACGTTCGTGCCGGAGTCCAAGCACGTCGACGCGCTGCTGCGTGAGATGCAGGCCACGCGTACCCATATTGTGATCGCGGTCGATGAGTACGGCGGCACCGCCGGCCTCGCCACCATCGAGGACATCCTGGAGGAGATCGTCGGCGAGATCGTCGACGAGTACGACATCGGCGAGGTCGCGCCGATCACCCGGCTGGACGATGGTCGCGTCCGGGTGACGATGCGGCTAGGCCTGGACGAGCTGGACAGCGAGTTCGGGGTGCACACCGATGCCGACGAAGACGTCGAGACGGTCGGAGGGCTGATGGGCAAGGAACTGGGCAAGGTGCCACTGGCCGGATCGGTGGTGCGGGTGGCCGGTCTGGAGCTGGAGGCCGAGCAACCCACCGGGCGGCGCAATCGCGTGCACACGGTGCTGGTCCGCCGGCTCACCGATGCCGAGCTGGAAGACGCCGATGCCGAGGCGGCGGTGGACTGATGGGTGCCCCCGATCAGTCGAACCCCGATCAGTCGAACCCCGGTCAGTCGGGCCCGGACTTCAGGTCCGGTTTCGCCTGCTTCGTCGGTCGGCCCAATGCCGGCAAGTCCACGCTGACCAATGCGCTGGTCGGCTCCAAGATCGCGATCACCTCGTCCAAGCCGCAGACCACCCGGCATGCGGTACGCGGCATCGTCAGCCGGCCCGCAGCCCAGCTCGTGCTGATCGACACCCCCGGTCTGCATCGGCCCCGCACGCTGCTCGGCGAGCGGTTGAACGATGTCGTCCGCGACACCTGGAGCGAGGTCGACGTGGTCGGCGTCTGCCTGCCCGCCGACCAGCGGATCGGCCCGGGGGACCGCTACCTGCTCGGCCAGCTCGCCGAGCTGGACCGCGTACCCACCCTGATCGCGATCGCCACCAAGGCCGATCTGGTCGGCCCCGAACGGATGATCGAGCACCTGTCGGCGATCGACGCGCTGCAGGCCGAGCTCGGGCTCACCTTTGCCCACATCGTGCCGGTCTCGGCCACCGACGGGAACAATCTCGACCGGCTGGCCGATCTGATCATCGACGAGCTGCCCGCCGGGCCGGCGTACTACCCGGACGGGGAGATCACCGACGAGCCGTCGGAGACCCTGGTCGCCGAGCTGATCCGCGAGGCCGCGTTGGAGGGGGTACGCGACGAGCTGCCGCACTCGATCGTGGTCACCGTCGAGGAGATGGGACTGCGACCGGGCCGTGCCGAGGATCGCCCGCTGCTCGACATCTACGCCAACCTGATCGTCGAGCGGGACTCGCAGAAGGGGATCATGATCGGCCACAAGGGATCCCGGCTGCGTGAGGTCGGGGCCGCCGCCCGGGCCCAGATCACCCGCCTGCTCGGCACGCCGGTGCACCTGGACCTGCGGGTGAAGGTGCTCAAGGACTGGCAGCGCGACCCCAAGTACCTGAACCGGCTGGGCTTTTGATGCGGCCCTTCGTGTTGCTCGCGACGCGTGATCACGACGAGGCCGCCGACGACGAGTACGCCTCCTACCTGTCGATGGGTGGCCTGGCCGCCGACGAGCTGGTCCGGGTCCGGCTGGAGCGCGACCCGCTGCCGGGCTTCGAGCTGGCCGAGGTCTCGGGTTTCATCCTGGCCGGTAGCCCGTTCAACGCCTCGGATCCCGATGATCGCAAGTCGCCCACCCAGCTGCGCGTGGAGACCGAGCTCGGCAGCCTGTTGCGCCGGGTGGTCGCGCACGACTTCCCGTTCCTCGGCGTCTGTTACGGGGTGGGTACGCTCGGGCGGCTGCTCGGCGCAACGATCGACCGCCGCTTCGCCGAGATCACCAATGAGGTGACGGTGACGCTGACCGCCGACGGCCGCGCGGACCCGGTGTGTGCCGGGCTGGCGCCGATCTTCCGGGCCTTCGTCGGGCACAAGGAGGCGGTCAGCGCGCTGCCGGAGGGGGCCGTCCTGCTGGCCCGCGGCGAGGCCTGTCCCGTGCAACTGTTCAGGTACGGCGCGAATGGCTATGCCACCCAGTTCCATCCGGAGCTGGACGGGCCGGCCTTCGCCCGCCGGATCGACTTCTATCGCGATGCGGGCTACTACCCGCCGGAGCGGGCCGAGGAGCTGATCGACGCGGCGCTGGCCTCGCCGGCCAACTCGGGCCGCCTGATCGGCAACTTCGTGGAGCGCTACCGGCGCTGATCGATCAGGTCCGCGAGCACCCCGACACCCGCGCGGATCCGATCCTCGGGCACCGTCACGTAGCTCAGCCGCATCGTGTTGGCGCCCTCCCCGGGCGCGGCGAAGAACGACGCGCCGGGCACGAAGGCGACACCGGCCTCGACCGCGGAGATCAACAGCTTCTCGGCGTCGAGGCCCTCGGGCAGGGTCAGCCACAAGAACATGCCGCCCTCCGGCCGGGTCCAGTGCACGCCGGCCGGTGACCGTTCGGCCAGCGCCGCCAGCATCGCGGCGCAGCGCTGCCCGTAGGCCTCGCGGACCCGCGCGATCTGCCTCGGCAACACCTCCTCGACCAGCTCGGCGATGATCATCTGGTTCAGCGTGGGGGAATGCAGGTCGGCCCCCTGCTTGGCCTGCACCAGCTTGTCGATCACCGCGCCGGGGGCGAGCACCCAGGCATCGCGCAGGCCGGGGACGAGCGTCTTGGAGAAGGTGCCCAGCGAGATCACGCGTACCGACTCGATGTCCCCGCCGGCCCGTGCCAGGGCCAGCTCGAACAGCGACGGCTGTGCCTGACCGCGGAACCTGAGGTCGGAATAGGGGCCGTCCTCGATGATCAACAGATCGTGCCGTTCGGCGACGTCCAGCAGGGCCTCGCGGCGTTCGCGCGACAGCGTGCGGCCGGTCGGATTCTGGAAGGTCGGGATGGCGTACAGCAGCCTGACCGGCTGCTCGGCGAGCAGCGCGTCCAGCCCGTCGGGGGAGATGCCGTCGTCATCGGTGGGGACCGCGACGAACCGTGCGCCGTAGGGCCGCAGCGCCTGCAGCGCGCCGAGATAGGTCGGATTCTCCACGGCCACCAGGTCGCCCGGGTCGAGCAGCACCCGGCCCAACAGGTCCAGGCCCTGCTGGCTGCCGCTGACGATCTGCACGTTCTGCGCGGGTACGCCGGCGCGATCGCCCAGCCAGGCGCGCAGCGGCGGGTGTCCCTCCGTGGTCGAGTACTGCAGCGCCGCGGGCCCGTAGCGGTCCAGCACGGCGCCGGTGGCCGCGCGCACCTCCTCGAGCGGGAACAGCTCCGGTGCCGGAAGCCCGCCGGCGAAGGAGATGATGTCGGGGCGCTGGGTGACCTTGAGGATCTCCCGGATGGTGCTGGCGGTCATCTGTTCGGCGATGCGGCTGAGCCGGACCGGGCGTGTCGACATCGCGGCCTGGCCGGTTGTGGGGCGGTCGTGCATGGCCGCAGCGTAACCCGCGGCCGCGCTGGTGAGGTGCGCAATTCCCGTTGGACCTCAACCGCGGTGCAGGGCATAGCGTGGGCGACATGAGCATGGATGTCACGGCGTGGAACTCGTTGTACAACGCGATGCACGCCCAGTCGGACCGGCGGCCGTTCTCGGCCGCGACGGTGCGGCGGATCGGTGGCTTCGCCCGGCCGCACCGCGGCGCGCTGATCGCCTTCCTCGTGGTCGGCATCGCGACGGCCGCGACGGCGGTCGCGACCCCGGTGCTGGCCGGCCGGGTGGTCGATGCGATCACCGCGGGCGGCCCGACGGCGCTGGTGATCACCCTCGCGGTGGCGATCGCGGCGATCGCGCTCGCCGAGGCCGGGCTGAACCTGCTCGGCCGCTGGCTCTCGGCGCGGATCGGTGAGGGGCTGATCTTCGATCTGCGTACCGTGGTGTTCGATCATGTCCAGCGGATGCCGATCGCCTTCTTCACCCGGACCCGCACGGGGGCCCTGGTCAGCCGGTTGAACTCCGATGTGATCGGCGCCCAGCGCGCGTTCAGCGGGACGCTGTCCGGGGTGGTCAGCAATCTGGTCACGCTGATCCTGACGCTGGTCGTGATGCTCGGCATCTCCTGGCAGATCACGCTGCTCAGCCTGGTGCTGTTGCCGATCTTCGTGATCCCGGCCCGTCGGATGGGGGCGCGGCTGGCGCGACAATCCAGGGAGGCGGCCAACCACAACGCGGTGATGACCTCGCAGATGACCGAGCGGTTCTCCGCACCCGGCGCGACGTTGATCAAGTTGTTCGGCCGTCCCGAGCGGGAGTCGGCGGAGTTCGGGGTGCGCGCCGGTCGGGTGCGCGACATCGGGGTGCACACGGCGATGCTGCAGGCGACCTTCACCAATGCGCTGACGCTGGTCTCGGCGCTCGCGCTGGCGCTGGTCTACGGGCTCGGCGGGGTGTTCGCGGTGGCCGGCCAGTTGCAGGCGGGCGATGTGGTCGCGCTGGCGCTGTTGCTCACCCGGTTGTACGCCCCGCTGACCGCCCTGGCCGGCGCCCGCGTCGACCTGATGAGCGCGCTGGTCAGTTTCGAGCGGGTCTTCGAGGTCCTCGACCTGGAGCCGCTGATCACGGATGCGCCGGATGCGCGCGCGGTGCCCGCGGACGACGCTTCGGGCAACGGGGTCGGCCTCGAGTTCGACGACGTCACCTTCGCCTATCCTGCCGCGGGCAAGGTGTCGCTGGCCTCCCTGGAGGAGGTCGCCGTGCTCGACCAGCGCGGCGGGGAGGATGTGTTGCACGACGTGTCGTTCACCGCGGCACCGGGTCGGATGATCGCGCTGGTTGGCTCCTCCGGGGCGGGCAAGTCCACCATCGCCCAGCTCGCCGCGCGCCTCTACGACACCGACTCCGGGGCGGTACGCCTCGGCGGCGTCGATGTCCGCGAGCTCAGCGCCGTCTCGATCAAGCAGACCATCGGCATGGTCACCCAGGACGGCCACCTGTTCCATGCCTCGCTGGCGGAGAACCTGCGTCTGGCGTACCCCGAGGCGACCGATGACGACCTGTGGGACGCGCTGGGCCGGGCCCGGCTCGCCGAGGTGGTCCGGGCGTTGCCCGACGGCCTCGACACCGTGGTGGGGGAGCGCGGCTATCGGTTGTCGGGCGGCGAGCGGCAGCGGCTGGCGATCGCCCGCCTGCTGCTGGCCCGGCCGCAGGTGGTGATCCTGGACGAGGCGACGGCCTCGCTCGATGCGACCTCGGAGGCTGCCGTGCAGGCGGCGCTTGCGGAGGCGCTGGCCGGGCGTACCTCGCTGGTCATCGCGCACCGGCTGTCGACCATCCGGGCCGCCGACGAGATCCTGGTCGTCGAGGCCGGCCGGATCGTCGAGCGCGGTGATCACGCCTCACTGCTGGCCCGCGGCGGCCGGTACGCCGAACTGCACCGCACGCAGTTCGCCGGTGGCGACGACGCTCGCCGGTCGGGTTGTTGCTCAGCCGCCTGACCGGGCAAGCACCTCGACCGGGTCGCCCACCCGGATGGTGCCGGGCTGTTCGGGGATCAGGTGCCGGGCGAGCCAGGTCCGGCCGTCCCAACGCCGGTGCCGGGCGAGGCTACGGATCGGCTCCTTGCCCTTCTCCCGGGTGTCCGGGTCGATGGTGGTCATCACGCAGCGGTCGACCGACTTCACCCCCCGCAGCCGCGTTCCGCCGAGTCGCACCTGTGTCCAGGCGTCCTCCTCGAACGGTTCGCCGCCGGCCACCACGACATTGGGCCGGAAGCGCTGTGGCGTGATGGGCGAGCCGGCCGGCTCGTCCAGTTCGGCGCGGCGCTCGGCGACCCAGGCGTCGACCTGCCGCACCGATGCCTCGCCCAGCACGGTCACCGGGTAACCGTCCTGGAACGCGGCGTGATCGCCCGGCCGGCTGTACTCGGGGTTCAGGGTGCGCTGTCGCGGGTCGTGGCAGTGCACCAGGTGCACATCGGGACGGCGCAGCGCCTCGCACAGCCAGGCGTCCGCCTCGGCGCCGACCCGCAGTGCCTGCCAGGCCGGCCGCGTGAACAGCCGGACGGTGAGCTGGTGTGCAGCGGCAGCCTCGGCGAGCTCCAGCGTCCCGGCTCCGGGCGCGGACAGCCGCAGCGCGGCGCCGCACGCGGGGTCGGTCTGCGGGGTGTCGGCGACGATCGTGAACAGCGCCGGCAGTTCGCGCGCCGTGATCGCCTGCCCGGCCTCGTCCACCACCATCCACTCTCGGTCGCCGCGCAGCCCGGCGGGGCCGACCGTGGCGGCGTCGACGGGTCGGATCGCGGCGCTCTTGACGGGGTGCAGGTTCAACGCGGTGACGATCACCTGCGCAAGTCTGCCGGGGATCCGGATCGGGTCGCGAACGTCTTGCAAAAATACCGTAGGGGGGTATATTCGGCGCCAACGATTGATTACCCTCGAGGGGTATCCAGGCCGGCAATCACACGGGAGGCGAGACGATGGGCACCGCGGACTACACCGTCACCGGGATGACCTGCGAGCACTGCGCGGCATCGGTGTCGCGGGAGGTCGGTCGGGTCGGGGGTGTCACCGGCGTCGAGGTCGACCTGGCCTCCGGCCGGCTCACCGTCCTCAGTGACCAGCCCGTGCCGACCGACGGCATCCGGGCCGCGGTCGGCGAGGCCGGCTACGACCTGGCCGACGCCGAGTGATCGGGGGCGGACGGTGAGCGTGCCGGGCGAGCTGACCCGCGCTCCACGGGCCGAGGTCGAGCTGGTGATCGGAGGCATGACCTGCGCGTCGTGCGCCAACCGGATCGAGCGCCGGCTGAACCGGCTCGACGGCGTCAGTGCGACGGTGAACTACGCGACGGAGAAGGCGAAGGTCAGCCATGACGCGGGCCTCGATCCGCGCGCGTTGATCACGGCCGTGCGGCAGGCCGGCTACACCGCGCGCCTGGTGCGTCGCGACCGCGCCGACGACACCCCCGGCGCCGACGAGGACGCGCCGGTCCGCGCGCTGCGCGACCGGGTGATCATCTGCGCGCTGCTCAGCCTCCCGGTGATCGCGATGGCGATGATCCCGGCATTGCAGTTCACCTACTGGCAGTGGCTCTCGCTGACGCTGGCCGCGCCGGTGATCGTCTGGGGCGGCTGGCCGTTCCACAAGGCGGCCTGGGCCAACCTGCGGCACGGCACGGCGACGATGGACACGCTGATCTCGATGGGCACCAGCGCTGCATTGTTGTGGTCGTTGTACGCGCTCCTCCTCGGCACCGCCGGGATACCCGGGATGACCCACTCGTTCGAGCTGACGGTCGCCCGCGGGGACGGCGCCGACAACATCTATCTCGAGGTCGGCGCGGGCGTGATCACCTTCATCCTGCTCGGCCGCTACTTCGAGGCGCGCTCGAAGCGCCGCGCCGGCACCGCCCTGCGGGCGCTGCTCGAGCTCGGCGTCAAGGAGGTCTCTGTCCTGCGCGACGGTCGCGAGCTCCGGATCGGCGTCGAGCAGCTCGCCGTCGGCGATCGGTTCGTCGTCCGGCCGGGCGAGAAGATCGCCACCGACGGCGAGATCGTCGAGGGCGCCTCGGCCGTCGATGCCTCGATGATCACCGGCGAGTCCGTGCCCGTGGAGGTCGGTCCCGGCGATGCCGTGGTCGGCGCGACCGTGAACGCGGGCGGTCGGCTGGTGGTCGAGGCGACCCGGGTCGGCGCGGACACCCAGCTCGCGCAGATGGCGCGGCTGGTCGAGGACGCGCAGACCGGAAAGACCGCGGCCCAGCGGCTGGCCGACAAGGTCTCGGGCATCTTCGTCCCGATCGTGGTCCTGCTCGCCCTGGCCACTTTCGGTTTCTGGGTCGGGACGGGCGGGTCGCTGACGACGGCCTTCACCGCCGCCGTGGCGGTGCTGATCGTCGCCTGCCCGTGCGCGCTCGGCCTGGCCACGCCGATGGCGCTGATGATCGGCACCGGTCGCGGTGCCCAGCTCGGCATCCTGATCAAGGGGCCCGAGGTGCTCGAGACCACCCGCCGGGTGGACACCGTCGTGCTGGACAAGACCGGCACCGTGACCACCGGACGGATGGCGCTGCTCGACGTGATCGCCGCCGACGGCGAGGACCCCGATGAGGTGTTGCGGCTGGCCGGTGCGGTGGAGGATGCCTCCGAGCATCCGATCGCCCGGGCGATCGCCGCCGCTGCCGTCGAGCGGTTCGGCGACCTGCCCGCCGTGCACAGTTTCTCCAGTCTGGCGGGTCTCGGGGTGCGCGGCGAGGTCCGCGAGCACGGGGACGCGCGCGAGGTCACCGTGGGCCGGCCCGGGATGATCGACGAGGCGCCGCTGGCCGACGAGCTGACCGAGGCGGTGGGGGCCGCGGGCCGGCGCGGACGGACGGCGGTCGTGGTCGGCTGGAACGGCCGGCCGCGCGGGGTGCTCGTCGTGGCCGACGCGGTCCGACCCACCTCGGCCGACGCCATCGCCCAGTTCCGTGCGCTGGGCCTGACCCCGGTGCTGCTCACCGGTGACAGTGCCGAGGTGGCGGCGGCCGTGGCGGCCGAGGTCGGGATCGACCCCGAGCGGGTGATCGCGCAGGTGCTGCCGGCGGGCAAGGTCGATGCCGTGCGCCGGCTGCAGGACGAGGGCCGCTCGGTCGCGATGGTCGGCGACGGGGTGAACGACGCGGCGGCGCTCGCCCGCGCGGACCTCGGCCTGGCGATGGGCACCGGCACCGATGCCGCCATCGAGGCCTCCGACCTGACGCTGGTCCGCGGCGACCTGCGCGCGGCGGCCGACGCGATCCGGCTGTCCCGCCGGACGCTGGGCACGATCCGGACGAACCTGTTCTGGGCCTTCGCCTACAACGTCGCAGCCCTGCCGCTGGCGGCCGCCGGGCTGCTGAACCCGATGCTGGCCGGGGCGGCGATGGCCTTCTCCTCGGTGTTCGTCGTGGCCAACAGCCAGCGGCTGAGAGGATTCCGGGCCCGCGCCGCCTGACCGGCGGCGCGGACCCGGCCCGTCAGCGCGACAGCCCGCGGTAGGCGCGCGCGGTCAGCGGCACGGCGATCGCCAGGATCAGCAGCGACCAGGCAACCGAGAACAACACCGGCTGGGTGGCCGGGAGCGAGGCGTCCGACCAGACCGGTGAGCCGGTCAGCACCCGCACCGCGTTCGCCGTCGCCGACAGCGGATTCCAGGCCGCGATCGCGCCCAGCCAGGCCGGCATCGTCGCCGGATCCACGAAGATCGAGGAGACGAAGACGAACGGCCAGACCAGCACATAGCTGGCCTGCACCACACCCTCGCCGCCGCGCAGGGCGATCCCGATGCCGAGCCAGGTCACCGCGAGCCCGAGCAGCAACAGCAGGCCGTACGCCGCCAGCATCGACCACCAGGGCGCGCCCGGTCGCCAGCCGAAGAGCACCCCGACGACGCTCATCACGACCAGGCTGATGGTGATCAGCAACAGGTCGGCGAGCACCCGGCCGCCGATGATCGACGAGGCGTTGATCGGCAGCGACCGGAACCGGTCGGTGACGCCCTTCTCCGCGTCATTGACGACGATGTACATGGTCGTGGACAGACCGAAGAAGGTGGTCATGGTCAACAACCCCGGCAGCAGGGGGTTCAGGTAGGTGACCACGTCCCCGGCGATCGCGCCGCCGAACATGCCGCCCATCATCAACAACATCAGCAGCGGGAACGCGGCGGCCATGATCAACTGCATGGGATTGGTCCGCCAGTACATCATCGTGCGGCGGGTCATCACGAGGGTGTCGGAGATCATCGGTCGGCTCCTTCGCTGGCGGTGTGGGTGAGGAAGACGTCGTCGAGGGTGGCGTGGCGCAACTGGAGGGTGTCGGGTTCGAGCCGCTCGGCGTCGAGGGTGCTGCAGATCCGGATCAGGTCGCGCGTGGAGTCGGCGATCGGCACCCGCACCACGCCGGGCTCGTCGCCGCGCTCGGCGTGGGCAAGCGCGGCGAGCGCCCGATCCGTGATCTCGGGGTCGGTGAAGGTGATCTCGGCGCGGTCGCCGCCGAGTTCGGCCTTGAGCTGGTCCGGCGTACCCTCCGCGGCCACGGCGCCATCGCGCAGGATGGTGATCGCGTCGGCGAGCCGATCGGCCTCCTCGAGGTACTGGGTGGTCAACAGCACGGTGGTGCCGGCCTGCGCCAGCTCGGCGACCGCGGACCAGACGTCGCGGCGACCGGCCGGATCGAGCCCGGTGGTCGGCTCGTCGACGAACAGCACGGGCGGGGTGGTCAGCAGGCTGGCCGCCAGGTCCAGCCGGCGTCGCATGCCGCCGGAGTAACCGGAGACCGGGCGTGCTGCCGCCTCGGTCAGCCGGAACTGCTCCAGCAGCTCGCCGGCGCGGGCGCGGGCCCCGGCGGGCGAGAGGCCGGCCAGGCGGCCGAACAGCAGCAGGTTGTCGCGGCCGGTCAGCGGTTCGTCGACCGCGGCGTACTGCCCGACCAGACCGATCGACGACCGGACCGCGGCCGGGTCGGCCCCCACGTCATGCCCGGCGACGCGGGCGCTGCCCGAGGTCGGGGACAGCAGAGTCGCGAGGATCCGCACGGTGGTGGACTTGCCGGCCCCGTTGTGGCCGAGCAGGCCGTGCACCGTGCCCGCCGGGACGATCAGGTCGAGGCCAGCCAGGGCGGTCACCGGCGCCTGCCGGCGCTTCCCGGGATAGGTCTTGGTGAGTTGTTCGGTGCGGATCGCGATGTCCGGCTCGGGGCCGACGGATCGAGGGGTGACGGATCGGGGCACGGCGGATCGGGACATGACACTCCTGTCGAATGGAGGGGGTGTACAGGATACCGTACATTGTACGGAACAATTCAAGAGCTGTTGGGCGACGCTGGGTCGCTGGGTTCCTGCGGGATTTCGGTGATTCAAATCTATCATTGA
The DNA here is from genome assembly GCF_054073625.1 of Naumannella huperziae. Taxonomy (NCBI): domain Bacteria; kingdom Bacillati; phylum Actinomycetota; class Actinomycetes; order Propionibacteriales; family Propionibacteriaceae; genus Naumannella; species Naumannella huperziae. The sequence goes on from NZ_JBSXPH010000001.1 coordinate 1,749,799, forward strand.
AGTACAAGTGTAAATTTCGGAGCGTCGAGTTCTTGACGGGCGCGCGATCGTTGGGGGAGAGATTTCATGCCGGGTGGAGTCGGAGGTGCGGTCCGGCCGATCGAACTGGCGCGCGCCGCCGGCGTCTCGACCCAGCAGGTACGCCGGCTGGAGGACCTCGGCGTGCTGCCCCCGGTCCGGCGCAGCGCGGGCGGGCACCGTCGCTACGGCCCGCAACACCTGGCCGCGCTGCGCGCCTACACGGCACTCGCGGGCGGGATGGGTGCGAGTGGTGCGGTGGCGGCGCTCGTCCCGCTGTGGCGCGGCGAGATCGCGGCGGTGCTGGAGCGGATCGACGCGGGGCACGGGGCGCTGCACGACGAGCGGGTGGCCCTGGCCGAGCTCGCCGACGCGCTGGCGGCACTCGCGGCCGACCCGGCGGGGGCCGGTCAGGTGCCGGACGACAACTCGCTGGCGATCGGCGACCTCGCCCGCCGTCTCGGGGTGCGTACCTCCGCCCTGCGGGTGTGGGAGTCGGCGGGTCTGCTGTCGCCCGCGCGCGAGCGAGGGACCGGGTATCGGCGCTATGGCCCGGGCGATGTGCGCGATGCCCGGGCGGTGCAACTGCTGCGCCGGTCGGGTTACCTGTTCGACGCGATCTCCCCGGTGATCGCCGAGCTCCGCCGGGCGGGCGGTACGCCGGCGCTGCAGGCGACGCTGGAGCGGCGACGCGAGGTCTTGTTCGAGCGGTCGCGGGCCATGATCACGGGCGCGCGGCACCTGGCCGTGTGCCTCGAGCTGCTGGCCGCCGATGGCACGATGGCCCCATGACCCCGGATCCCGCGCCCGATCAGGCCCGCCTGATCCCGCTGATGTGGCGACCGCGGGACCGCGCCAGCCGGACCGGGCTGAGCATCGGCGCGATCACCAGCGCGGCGGTCGGGCTGGCCGATGTGCATGGCGCCGGAGCGGTGACGATGCGTGCCGTCGCCGAGATCCTCGGCGTCGGCACCATGTCGCTCTACACCCACGTGCCCGGCAAACCGGAGCTGTGGGCGCTGATGAACGACGCCGTGCTCGGCGAGATCTATGCCGACGGCCGCCTGCCCCGCGATGCGGGCGAGTGGCCGGACCGGCTGCGCTTCGTCGCCGAGCGCAACTGGAAGTCGATCATGCGGCATCCCTGGCGGGCCCAGGCCGAGCCCGGTGGTCAGGCGATGGGTCCCGGCCTGGTCGGCAAGTACGAGCACGAGCTGGGCGCGGTCGAGGGGATCGGCCTGACCGATGTCGACATGGACTCGGCGATAGCTCTGGTGAACAGCCACGTCTCCGCATCGGCGAGCTGGTATCTCGCCGAGCGATCCGATCCGAAGCAGCGCGCGATGACCACCGAGGAATGGGGCGAGCACACCCGCCGGGAGTGGGCCGAGCGTCTCGGGCCCGCGCTGGGTGCGGCGATGGCCGCGCGCGCCGGGGACTATCCGCTCGCCTCCCGGGTCGGTGAGGCCGCGGCGACGGCCTATGCCGGCGCCGATCCCCAGGTGCTGATGGACTTCGGCCTGGCGATGATCATCGCCGGGCTGCGCGAGCGGATCGCCGCATCGCAGGTGAGCTGATTCGCCGAACTCAGCCGAAGCGGGTCGACCAGCCCGACGGTGGCCCGAGCCAGAGCAGGAAGCCGAACACCGCGGCCACCCCGATCAACGTGATCAACAGCGCCGGGACCGGGTGACCGATCACCCAGGTTCGGAAGCGGCCGGCATCCCCGCCGGTCCGCCAGCCGCCGGCAAGATCATCGCGGCGCTCCAGCCAACGCTCGAAGGGGATGGTCAGCCAGGGCACGAAGGCCGCGCCGATGCCGAGCGCCAGGGTCCCGGCACGCCAGCGCTGGTTCAGGCCCACGAAGACGGTCGAGCAGACGTAGCACAAGAACGCGAACCCGTGCACGCCGCCGCCGATCCGCACGCCGAGATCGGTCACCCCGAGCCCGCGCAGCACCAGTCCGATGATCAACAGCGTCCAGGTGATCGCCTCCGCAATCGCCACGGTCCGGAACAGGCTGCGCGGTGTCATGGCGCCGAGCCTAGGCGCTGCCCGGCGTACCCGCCGATTCCAGCGCGGCGGCGATCCGCTCGACGGCGTCGGCGGCAGCCGTCTCGGCGAGCTGGGCGTACCCGAGCAACAGCCCGCTGCGCCGATGGCGTACCGCATGGTCCGACAGGGCCGCCACCGCGACGCCGCGCGCCAGGCAGCGGGCCGCGACCTCGGCATCGTCGATCCCGTCCGGCAGCAGTGCGGCGACGTGGATCCCGGCATCGACCCCGATCACGTGCAGATCGGGCAATCGCGTGGCCAGCGCCTCGACCAGCCGCCGGCGGCGCGCGGCATAGGTGCGCTGGGCGCGGGCGAGATGGCGGGTGAGCGCGCCGGAGTTGATCAGCTCCGCCAGCGCCAGGCTGGCCAGCCGGCTGGCGTCGGCGCGCAGCGTGACCGCGGCTGCCCGGACCGCGTCGGCCAGCCAGGTAGGCAGCACGGCCCAGGCCAGCCGCAGGTGCGGGGTGAGGATCTTCGACGCCGTGCCGATGTAGATCACGCAGTCGGCGCCGCGGGCGGTCGAGCGCAACGGCCCGAGCGGTGCGGACTCGTGCCGGTACTCGCCGTCGAAGTCGTCCTCGATGATCACCGCCGATCTCCGCTCGGCCCAGCGCAGCAACGCCTCCCGGCGGGCCGTCGACATCCGGGCGCCGAGCGGGAACTGGTGCGCCGGCGTGACATAGACCAGGTCCTCGTCGGTCAGCTCGTCGGTCCGCAGCCCGTGTTCGTCGATGCCGATCATCCGCAACTGTTCCACCGCCGGCGCCAGGGCGGCGCGGACCGCCGGATAGCCGGGATCCTCGATCGCGGCGAGATGTGGCCGCAGCGCCGCCAGCACGGCCTGGACCGCCGCGTTCACGCCGGGGAAGATCACGATCTCGTCCGGCGTCGTCGCGATCTGTCGGGTACGCCGAAGCTGGGTGGCGAGCGCGGCCGCCAGCTCGGGATGTTCGGCGGGCCAGTAGGCGAGCACGGGCGGTACGCCCTGCGTGGCGCGGCGCCACGCGCGCCGCCAGTCGCGGACATCGACCAGCCGCGGGTCCGGCGCGCCCGGCAGCAGGTTGTGCCGGATGCCCGTCAGCTCGGGCCGCCGCCGACTCCCGGGCGGCGGCTCGAGCCGCTCCCGGCGGCGCACCGCCAGGGCGGGTTCGGTCAGCGCGGCGGCGGCCTGCGGTTCGATCGCGACCGTGGCACCGGATCCCGCGCGGACGTCGATCACGCCGGAGGCCGCCAGTGCCTCGTAGGCGGACACGACGCCCGCGCGTGACACCCCGAGTCGGGCCGCCAGCGCCCGCGTCGACGGCAGCGGGTCGCCCGGCCCGAGCCGGCCGCGGGCGATCTCGCGCATGATCGCGTCCACCAGCGCCTCCGGTCGCCGCACCGCCCCGAGGTCGAGGGCGAGCGCGCTCGCGCGCGGGGTGCGGGGCATGGTCCCACCCTAGGGCGGCGCCCGGGTGGGCTCGGAGATCGCGTTCTGCGGTGAATCGACCCGGATCGACCGGGCTGGCCGTGCACAATGACCCGATGGAGGCGGCAACGAGGCTGCGGGCGGCCGACCGCGCGTACCGCGACGGCGATCCCGAGGGCATCCACGACCTGCGCACCAGCGCGCGGCGGCTGCGTGAGGAGCGCCCGGACCTGATCGACGAGCTGCGCTGGCTCGGCCGCGAACTCGGCCCGGCGCGAGACGCCCAGGTGCTGCGCGAACGCCTCGCCGCCCGGCTCGCCGCCGAGGCCGAGGACCCCGATGCCGGCCCGCTGGACCTCGCGCCGGCGCGGCGGCTGCTCGGCGCGCGGCTGGAGGCCGACCTGGCCGTTGGCCTGCGCCGCGCCGACCGGGCCCTGCGCGGTCGGCGGTACGCCGCACTGCTGGCGGCGCTCGAGCACAACCCCCCCGAGGACGCCGGGCCGGCGCCGGCCAGGGCGTACCGGGCCCGGGTGCGGAAACGGATCGCGGCCGCCGCACAGGCGCCCCCGGCAGAGCGCGACGACGCCCGGCATCGGGTCCGCAAGGCCGCCAGGCGGGCCCGCTACGCCGCCGAGGCAACGGGGCGGCACAAGCTCGCCCGCCGGGCGGAACGGGTGCAGGACCACCTCGGCGAGGCCCGGGACGCCGCCGCCGCGCGGCGCCTGCTGGCCGAGCTGGTCCGCGACCACCCCCGCAGTTCGGCCGCTGCCGCCGTCCTCGGCCGGCTCGATGCGGCCGAACAGCGGGCCGGCCTGCGCGCGACGCGCCGGGCCGACGCTGCGATGGCCCGGCTCGCCGACTGAGACCCACCCTTCACCCGGACGCATCGATGGCGTAGTGTCACCGATCGTGGCAGGCCGGATTCTCCTCCTCACTCGCCGCAGCGGGGCCCGTTAGACCGGTGGCTCCCTCGCTGCGGAGTCGCTGTGCGCCGCCGGGTGAACCAACCCGATAGTGAGGAATCCATCGATGACCACCACCCCCAACCGCTTCGGTACCCGGACCCAACCGCGTCCGGTCCAGCAGCCGAGCCCGATGCCCTTCGGCCGCTACACCGCCTTCGAGCCCGTCGACGTACCCGACCGCACCTGGCCCGCGAACAAGATCACCGCCGCCCCGCGCTGGCTGTCCACCGACCTGCGCGACGGCAACCAGGCGCTGATCGACCCGATGACGCCGGGGCGCAAGCGGCGGATCTTCGAGCTGCTGGTCGGCATGGGCTACAAGGAGATCGAGATCGGCTTCCCGTCGGCCTCGCAGACCGACTTCGACTTCGTTCGGGAGTTGATCACGTCCGACGCGATCCCCGACGACGTGACCGTGTCCGTGCTGACCCAGGCGCGCGAGGACCTGATCGAGCGCACCGTGCAGTCGCTGGTCGGGGCGAAGCGGGCGAATGTCCATCTGTACAACGCGACGGCCGAGCTGTTCCGCCGGGTGGTCTTCAAGATCGACGCCGACGAGTGCATCGCGCTGGCCACCCGGGGCACCGAGCTGGTGCGCAAGTACGCCGAGGAGCTGCTGGCCGACACCGAGTTCGGCTACCAGTACTCCCCGGAGATCTTCACCCAGACGCCCACCGACTACGCGGTCGAGGTGTGCAATGCCGTGATGGAGGTGTGGGAGCCGGGCGAGGGGCGCGAGATCATCCTGAACCTGCCGGCGACGGTCGAGATGTCCACGCCGAACACCTATGCCGACCAGATCGAGTACTTCGGCCGCAACATCGACAACCGCGAGTACGCCTGCGTCTCGCTGCACCCGCACAACGACCGGGGCACGGCGGTCGCGGCGACCGAGCTGGGGCTGATGGCGGGCGCGGACCGGGTCGAGGGTTGCCTGTTCGGGCACGGTGAGCGGACCGGCAATGTCGATCTGGTCACCCTGGGCATGAACCTGTTCAGCCAGGGGATCGACCCCGAGATCGACTTCTCCGACATCGACGAGATCCGGCGTACCGTCGAATACTGCACGAACCTGCCGGTGCATCCGCGGCATCCCTATGCGGGCGATCTGGTCTACACCGCGTTCTCGGGCTCGCACCAGGACGCGATCAAGAAGGGGCTGGAAGACCTCGAGCGGCGCGCTGCCGAGCAGGGCATCGACGTCTCCGAGATCGCCTGGGAGGCGCCCTATCTGCCGATCGACCCGCGCGATGTCGGGCGTACCTATGAGGCCGTGATCCGCGTGAACTCGCAGTCCGGCAAGGGCGGGATGGCCTACATCATGAAGGCCGAGCACCAGCTCGACCTGCCGCGCCGGCTGCAGATCGAGTTCTCCCGGGTGGTCCAGGAGCACACCGACGGCGAGGGCGGGGAGGTCGAGCCGCAGGTGTTGTGGAAGATCTTCGCCGGGGAGTACCTGGAGGACAACGTTCCGCTGCAACTGGTCGACGTGACCAGCGAGTCGGGCTCGGGGCGGCAGGACTCGGTGACGGCGACCGTGATCGACGACGGCGAGGAGCGCAGGATCAGCGGCGAGGGCAACGGCCCGGTGTCGGCCTTCGTGGACGCGATCTCCGGCCTCGGATACCGGGTCCAGGTGCACGACTATGCCGAGCACGCGCTGTCCGCGGGCGGCGACGCGCAGGCGGCGGCCTATGTCGAGTGCGAGGTCGGCGAGGGCGAGTCCTCCCAGGTGGTCTGGGGTGTCGGAATCGACGCCAATATCGTCACGGCCTCGCTCAGGGCCGTCACCTCGGCGGTGAATCGGGCGGCCCGGGAGTGACGCCCGCCGGCCGGCCGCATCGGGCCCGCCTGGCTGTGCACCAGCGGGGGCGCCGCGACGGATCGGTCTGGCAGGATCGCAGGGTGCGTATCGACATCGTCTCGATCTTCCCCGAGTACCTGGCGCCGTTGCGGCTGTCGCTGCTGGGCAAGGCGGTCCGCGACGGGGTGATCGATCTCGGGGTGCACGATCTGCGGGCGTTCACCCATGATCGGCACCGGACGGTGGACGGTACGCCCTACGGCGGCGGCGCAGGGATGGTGATGCGCCCCGAACCGTGGGGTGAGGCGCTGGATTCGATCATGGAATCCGGGGATTCGGGGGTACGCCCGACGCTGCTGGTGCCGACCCCCGCGGGGCGACCCTTCGACCAGCGGCTGGCACACGAGCTGGCCGAGCGTCCGTGGTTGATCTTCGCCTGCGGGCGCTACGAGGGGATCGACCAGCGAGTGATCGACGAGTACGCCGAGCGGGCCGAGGTGATCCCCTTCAGCCTCGGCGACTATGTGCTGAACGGCGGCGAGGTGGCGGCGCTGGCCGTGACCGAGGCCGTCGGCCGGCTGCTGCCCGGGGTGGTCGGCAATCCCGAGTCGCTGGTCGAGGAGTCACACAGCGACGGACTGCTGGAGTATCCCGTCTACACCAAGCCGCCGCTCTGGCGGGGCCGTGAGGTGCCCGCGGTGCTGCTCGGCGGTGATCATGGCGCGATCACGCGCTGGCGTACCGAACAGTCCATGATCAGGACGGCGCGGACCCGCCCCGATCTGCTGCATCCCTCGCAGGGATTGACTGTTCCGGGCCTCGAGGACGCCGAGTTGCGCCTCGCCGAGCCCGGGGATGTCGCCGAGCTGTTCACGCTGACCAAGGCGTGCTGGGTGAGCGAGGCGCTGGCCAACGAGCGTCTCGACATCCCGGTGCTGCACGAGACGCCGGCCGAGTTGGCCGCCGACCTGCGGAACTGGACCACGCTGGTGCTGCGCGACCACGGCCGGCTGATCGGCTCGGCCCGCGGCCGGATGGGCGAGGACGGGGCGTTCGAGATCGGCCGGGTGATGGTCGCACCCGACCTGCAGGGTCGCGGGATCGGCCGCTGGCTGCTGGAGCGGATCGAATCCCTCGCCCCGGAGGACGCGGGCGAGCTCTGGTTGTTCACGGGGGAGCGGAGCTCGGACAATCTGCGGATGTATCGCAAGGCGGGCTATCGTCCCGACCGCTCCCGCCAGGTGCCGCCCGGCGCGCGGGCGCTGAGCAAACGCCGCTGACCGTCCGGCCGCCGATCGGGGTCGTTGTCGGACCGGGGGTCATTGTCGGACCGTCTTGCTTGACTCGAACGCATGTTCGATACTGAATCGGTGTCCGCCCCAGACCATGCCGACCGGAGCCGGCCCGGTGCCCTGCTCACCGGGCTGCGGGACCGGCTCGGGCTCGCCCCGGTGCCGGTCGGGCGGGCGGTGCATGCCGACCTGCGGCCGCTGTTCCCCGGCGGGCTGCAGCCCGGGGTGCACGCCTTCGACGGGGCGCTGTCGGTCGGTCTCGGGCTGCTCGCCGGCGCCGACTGGTCGGCGGTGGTCGGGCTGGGCGATCTCGGCGTGGAGGCGGCCGTGGAGTGGGGCGTCGCCACCGAGAAGATGATCACCGTCCCCCGTCCGGGCGCCGACTGGTGGGGGGTCGTCGCGGAGCTGGTCGAGATCGCCGACGTCGTGCTCGCCGCGCCGCCGGACCGGGTTTCCGACGCCTCGGCGCAGCGGCTGGCCGCCCGCCTGCGCCACCGCGACGCAGCCCTGGTCGTCGCCGGCGACTGGCCGCGCTCCCGCTCCCGGATCCGGGCCGATGTGGAGGGCTGGTCCGGCCTCGGCGTCGGCCACGGCCACCTCACCGCGCAGCGGCTGCTGATCGAGGTCACCGAGCGCCACCGCACCCGCCGGCACCGGATCGTCCGCCGGGGGAGTTGATCATGACCAGGCAGGCTTCGGGGTACGCCCCGCTGGTCCCGCAACCGGTTCGGGTGCTGCTGGCCCGGTTCGCCGACTGGCCGTTGCAGGCGGTCCGGCTCGCGTTCGCCGCCGGTGACCCCGCCGCCGAGGCGCCGTTGATCGTGATCGATGCCGGCAAGGTGCTCGCCCGCTGCCCGGTGGCGGCCGCGGAGGGGGTGACGGTCGGACTGCGGGTGCGCGAGGCACAGTTGCGCTGCCCGGCCGCCGTGCTGTGCGCCCACGATCCCGAGGCCGAGGCGGCCGCCTTCGAGCCGGTGCTGCGGGCGATGGCCGAGGTCGCCCCCGATGTGCATCTGGTCCGGCCCGGCGTGGCCGCCGTCCGGGCCCGTGGCCCGGCCCGCTTCTACGGCGGGGAGGAGGCCGCGGCCCGGGTGCTGCTGGGTCGTCTGGACGCCTTTGCGACCCCCGACTGCCGCCCGAGCGCGGCGGTCGCCGACGGCCTGTTCTGCGCCGAGCGGGCCGCCGAGCGGGCCCGCCGATGGGCGGTGGTCCCGCCGGGGGAGTCCGCCCGGTTCCTGGCCGGGCTCGGCGTGGAGTGTCTCGGCGAGCCCCTGCTCGCGCGGCAGTTGCAGCAACTGGGCATCCGCACCCTGGGCCGCTACGCCGAGCTGCCCCGAGCCGATGCGCACGCCCGGTTCGGCGCGGCCGGCCGGCACACCCACCGGCTCGCGTCCGGGGAGGACCTCGCCGCGCTCACCCCGCGCAACCCGGCGAGCGACCGCAGCGTCGAGATCGACCTGGATGCCGCACTCGCCGAGGAGGTGGTCGCGACCTGCCGGCCGGCGATCGATGCCCTGTTCGCCGAGCTGGCCGCCGACTCGCTCGCCCTCACCGAGGTGCGGCTCCGGGTCCGCACCGAGCGTCGCCGCGACGACCGGCTGTGGCGACACCCGTGGCAGTTCGACGCCGGCGAGCTGGCCAACCGGCTGCGCTGGCAGCTCGCCGACCTCGCCGCGAGCGGGCCACCCGCGGAGGACCCGGAGACGGGCGGGGACGCCGATCCGGTCGTGGGGGTGCAGGTGATCCCGGTCGGGGTGGGCAGCCCGGAGCTCGCCGCCCGGGGTCTCTTCGGCGATCGGCCCGAGCCGCGGGTGATCAAGGTGCTGACCGATCTGCAGGAGCGGCTGGGCTACCGGGAGGTGGCGACCCTGGTGCCGCGCGGCGGCCGGTTGCTCAAGGACCGCCGGTTGCGGGTGCCGTTCGGCACGGCGCCCCCGCCGGTCCGCGAGCGTCGGCTGGACCAGCCGTGGCCGGGGCGCGTTCCCGGGCCGGCACCGGCCCGGGTGCTGCAACGGCTGGCGCCCGCCAAGCTGCTGGACCGCGCCGGCGTACCCGTCACCGTCGACGAGCGGGGTGGCCCGAGCGCCGACCCGGCCGCGCTGCTGCTCGCGCCCCGGGCGGCGCCGCGGCCGCTGCTCGCCTGGGCCGGTCCCTGGCCGCTGGACGAGCGCTGGTGGGAGACCGGCGAGGACGCCCGCGGGGTCCGGGCGGACCGCTTCCAGGTCGTCGACGCCGCCCAGCAGGCGTGGCTGCTGGTGCTGGTCGCCGGCGCCTGCTGGATCGAGGCGGCGTACTGATGAACCCGGGAGGGCAGGACTGATGGGCTGGCAGAACCCGCCGGTCACCTGGTCGGAGCTGGAGGCGAAGCTCTCCGGGCGGCCGTGGCCGCCCGAACCATCCGGACGGGCGTGGCCGCCCGAGCCGTCCGGACGGGCGTGGCCGCCCGAGCCGTCCGGACGGGCGTGGCCGCCCGATGACCGGCCGCGCTCGCACAAGCGTCCGGCCTTCCGCCCCGCCCGCGGCGTCGCGCCGCCGACCGGCGGGGTGCCCTATGCCGAGTTGCACGCTCACTCCGCCTACAGCTTCCTCGACGGCGCCTCGCCGCCGGAGGAGCTCGCCACCGAGGCGCACCGGCTCGGCCTGCACGGGCTCGCGCTGACCGATCACGACGGCCTCTACGGCGCGGTCCGGATGGCGGAGGCGGCGCAGGCGTACGGGGATCTGATCACCGTCTTCGGCGCCGAGCTCTCGCTCACCCCGCCGGAGCGCACCGGCGTACCCGACCCCGACGACGAGCACCTGCTGGTGCTCGCCCGGCGCGCGGAGGGCTATCGGCGGCTGTCGCTGGCCCTGACCGACGGCTACCTGCGCGAGGGGGCGGAGAAGGGACGCCCGCTGCACGATCTCGATGATCTTGCCGCCCGGGCCGGCGGGCACTGGCTGGTGCTGACCGGATGCCGCAAGGGCCGGGTACGCCGGGCGCTGGCGCGCGGCGGCGAGCGCGCGGCCGGGGCGGAGCTGTCCCGACTGGTCGAGCTGTTCGGCCGCGGCAATGTGGTGGTCGAGCTGACCGATCACGGGCTGCCGGACGACAGCGCGCGCAATGATCAACTCGCCGCGCTGGCCGCGACGCACCGACTGCCGACGGTGGCGACCACGGCCGCCCACCACGCCACCCCCGAGCGCTATCGGCTGGCCAGCGCGCTGGCGGCGGTGCGAGCCAGGTCCAGCCTGACCGAGCTGGACGGCTGGCTGCCCGGCACCCCGGGGGCCCACCTGCGCAGCGGCGCGGAGATGGCGGCGCGGTTCGCCCGCCACCTCGGCGCGGTCGAGCGCAGCGTCGAGATCGCCGACGATCTCGGTTTCGTGCTGCGCACCGCGCGGCCGAGGCTGCCGCAGACCGAGGTACCGGCCGGCCACAGCCCGATGAGCTGGCTGCGCGAGCTGGTGGCACGGCGCCTGCCCGAGCGCTATCCCGGGGTGGCCGGCGATCCCGACCATCCGGCCGCCCGCCGGGTGGAGGAGGAGCTGGCGGTGATCGAGGCCAAGGGGTTTGCCGGCTACTTCCTGATCGTGCACGACATCGTCGGCTTCGCCCGCGAGCGCGGCATTCTTTGTCAGGGCAGGGGTTCCGCGGCGGCGTCCGCGGTCTGCTACGTGCTCGGGATCACGGTGATCGATTCGGTGTTCTACCGGCTGCCGTTCGAGCGGTTCCTCTCCGCGCTGCGCGACGAGGAGCCGGACATCGACGTCGATTTCGACGCGGGCCGGCGCGAGGAGGTGATCCAGTACGTCTACCGCCGCTACGGCCGGCGCAATGCCGCCCAGGTCTGCAATGTGATCACCTATCGGCCGAAGAACGCGATCCGCGACATGGCGAAGGCGCTCGGCTACAGCACCGGCCAGCAGGACGCCTGGTCCAAGCAGGTGGAGCGCTGGGGCCCGGATTTCGCCGAGACCGGCCACGACATCCCGCGGCAGGTGACCGAGCTGGCCGAACAGTTGTTGACCTTCCCGCGCCACCTCGGCATCCATTCGGGCGGGATGGTGCTCACCGAGCGGCCGGTCTCGGAGGTCTGCCCGGTCGAACCGGCCCGGATGACGGACCGGACGGTGCTGCAGTGGGACAAGGACGACTGTGCCTGGATGGGGCTGGTGAAGTTCGACCTGCTCGGGCTCGGGATGCTGGCGGCGCTGCAGCACACCTTCGATCTCGTCGCCGAGCACCTGGGGGAGCGGTGGCGGATCGAGACCCTTCCCCGCAACGAGCCCGGCGTCTACGACATGTTGTGCCGGGCCGACGCGATCGGGGTCTTCCAGGTCGAGTCGCGCGCCCAGCTCGGTACGCTGCCGCGGCTGCGGCCGCGATCGTTCTACGATCTGGCGGTCGAGATCGCCCTGATCCGGCCGGGCCCGATCCAGGGCGGCGCGGTGCATCCCTACATCCGGCGGCGGACCGGGGCGGAGGCGGTGACCTGTCCGCATCCGCTGCTCGAGCCGGTGCTGGAGCGTACCCTCGGCGTGCCGTTGTTCCAGGAGCAACTGATCCAGATGGCCACCACGGTCGGCGGGTGCACGCTGGCCGATGCCGACCTGTTGCGCCGGGCGATGGGGTCCAAGCGCGGGGTGGAGCGGATCGACGAGCTGCGCGAGAAGCTGTACGCCGGGATGGCCGGCAACGGCATCGACGGCGAGCTTGCCGACGAGATCTACACCCAGATCGAGGCCTTCGCGAACTTCGGCTTCGCCGAATCCCATGCGCTGAGCTTCGCCGTGTTGGTCTATGCCAGCTCCTGGCTCAAGCTGCACTATCCGGCGGCCTTCCTCGCCGCCCTGTTGCGCTCGCAGCCGATGGGGTTCTACTCGGGCGCGACCCTGGTCGGCGATGCGCGCCGACACGGCGTGAGCGTCCGCGGGCCCGACCTGGCCCGCTCCGGAGTGCAGGCCGGCCTGGAGCGCGAGACCGGCCCGGAACGCGAGACCGGCCGCGGCGGGCCGGATGCGGCCGGGACCAATCCCGACTGCCTGCGCGATCACGACCAGTCCGAGATCGGCGAGTTCGATCCCGCAGCGCGAGACGATGCCGCGGAGCACCGCCGCGACGGCGGGTACGCCGTGCGGCTCGGGCTGGCCGAGATCAACCTGATCGGGGTGGAGGTGGCAGAGCGGATCGTGGCCGAACGCGAGCTCGGCGGGCCCTTCACCGACATCGCCGACCTGGCCAGGCGGGTTCGCCTCGATGCGGCGCAACTGGAGTCACTGTCGCTGTCCGGGGCGCTGGACGGTCTGGAGGGATCGCGCCGAGCAGCGCTGTGGGGGTCGGGACTGGTGGCGGGGACCGCGCCCGGTCAGTTGGAGATCGGTGTCGCGAGCCAGCCGCCACTGCTGCCGGAGCCGACGGCGATGGAGCTGCTGGGCCACGATCTGCGGGCCACCGGGATCAGCCCCGACGATCACCCGATGCGGCACTGTCGAGAGGAGCTGACCGAGCGCGGTGTGCTGCCGATCGAGCTGTTGGGGCAGGTGGAGCCCGGCCGCCGGATCGAGGTGGGTGGGGTGGTCACCCACCGGCAGCGGCCGATGACGGCGAGCGGAATCACCTTCCTCAACATCGAGGACGAGGGCGGCCTGCTGAACGTGATCGTCACCCCCGGGTGCTGGCAGCAACACCGCAAGGTGGCGCGCACCGCCTCGGCGATGATCATCCGCGGCATCCTGGAGCGCTCCGAGCACGGTGTGACCAACCTCTACGCCGATCGGTTGACCGAGCTCGTGCTCAGCACGCGGACCCGCTCGCGGGACTTCCGGTGACTGGGCCGCACCGCCCTCGCCGCGCCCGGCCGGCCCGCCGGCGCCGGTTCCGGAACGTTCGCCGGTGGCGGTCAGGCCCCGCCGACCTGGTTGGGGATCGCGCCGCCGTAGCGGCGGTCGCGATCGGCGTAGAGCTCGATGGCCCGCCACAGGTCGCGCCGGTCGAAATCCGGCCACAGCGTGTTCAGGAAGACCAGCTCGGCGTACGCGGACTGCCACAACAAGAAGTTCGAGGTGCGTTGCTCGCCGGAGGACCGGACGAACAGGTCGACATCCGGAATCTCCGGCTCGTCGAGGAACTGCGCGAAGCGCTTCTCGTTCAGCCGGGCCGGGTCGAGCTTCCCCGCGGCGGCGAGCTCGGCGATCCGCCGGGTGGCATCGACGATCTCCGCCCGCCCGCCGTAGTTCACGCAGAACTGCAGCGTGAGCACCGAATTGTCCTTCGACTGCTCCTCGGCGCTCTCCAGCTCGTCGATCACCGATTTCCACAGCCGCGGCCGGCGACCGGCCCAGCGGATCCGCACCCCCATCGCATCCAACTCGTCGCGGCGGCGATGGATCACGTCGCGGTTGAAGCCCATCAGCCAGCGGACCTCGTCGGGGGAGCGCCGCCAGTTCTCCGTGCTGAAGGCGTACGCCGACAGATACTTCACCCCGACCTCGATCGCGCCCGCGATCACATCGAACAGCGCGGCCTCCCCGGCCGCATGCCCGTCGGTCCGTGGCAGCCCGCGCTGCTTTGCCCAGCGGCCGTTGCCGTCCATCACGATCGCGACATGCCTGGGCAGCGCCTTCGCGGGCAGTCGGGGCGGGCGCGCCCCGGACGGGTGCGGCTTCGGCGGTTCGACGTGACGGGCCACCGGACGAGACTAGCCCGTCCGGCGGCCCCGGCCCGCGGTTACTCGATCTCCTTGCCCAGGATCGGATCGTCGGCGTAGACCTCCTTGGCGTTCTTCTGCGTGACGATCACCGGGTCGAGCTGATAGGTCGGCACGATCTTCACCCCGTTGTCGTAGTCGGTGGTGTCGTTCACCTCCGGCTGCTGACCCTGCTGCAGGCTGTCCACCATCTTGATCGTCTGGTCGACCAGCTCGCGGGTGTCCTTGTAGATCGTCGAGTACTGCTCGCCGGCGATGATCGACTTCACCGACTCGACCTCGGAATCCTGACCGGTCACCACCGGGGTCGGCTTGCCGGCCTGCTTCACCGAGGTCAGCGCGGCGCGGGCGAGCGTGTCGTTCGGCGACAGCACGCCGTCCAGCTCGGTGTCGCCGGAGTACTTGCCGGACAGGATCGTGTCCATCCGCTTCTGCACGTTCTCGGCCTTCCAGCCCTGGGTGACGACCTGGCTCATCTCGGTCTGCCCCGACTGCACGACCAGCGTTCCGTCGTCGATCTTGGGCTGCAGCACGCTCATCGCACCGTCGAAGAAGTTCTTCGTGTTGGCGTCGTCGGGGGAACCGGCGATCAGCTCGATGTTGTAGGGGCCACCGCCCTTGCGCTCGGCCAGCCCGTCCAGCAGCGCCTGGCCCTGCAGCTCGCCGACCTTGAACGGGTCGAAGGCGACGTAGTAGTCCACCGCCGGTGTGTTCAGGATCAGCCGGTCGTAGGCGATCACGGTCGCGCCGGAGTCCTTCGCCTGCTGCACCTGCGAGGACACCTGGGATCCGTCCAGCGCGCCGACGATGATCACCTTGGCGCCCTTGGTCACCATCGACTGGATCTGGTTCTGCTGCTCGGCGACCCCGCCGTTGGCGAACTGCACGTCCGGCTGGTAACCGGCCGCGCTCAGCCCGTCGTTGAACAGGCCCTCGGCCAGCACCCAGTTCTCCGAGGTCTTCTGCGGCAGCGCCACCCCGATCAGCGCGCCCTTCTCGAAACCGGCAGCGCCCTCCTGCCCGGGCGTGCCCTGCTCTGCCTCGGTACGCCCACCGCAGGCCGACAGCGCCAAGGTGGCGGCCGCCGCCGCGGCCACCGCCGCGCGTACCCACATCCCACGTGTTCTCATCTCGTTCCCTTTCCTCCAGCTCTCGAAAATTCGCCTCACGACTGCTGACCCACGCCGGGGCGCTCGGTCGAGGCCTGGTCGACCGGATCGGCCGGCTCCGCGGGCGGCGCCGCCTCCCGGGGCTTTCGCGTACCCAACAACAGGCCCGTGATCGACGGCTTGCCCTGGGTCTTGTTCCACACGTCGAAGGCGACCGCGATCAGCAGCACCAGGCCCTTGATCATCTGGGTCCAGTCGGCGCCGACGCCGAGCAGTTGCAGGCCGTTGTTCAGCACCGCCATCACCAGGCCGCCGATCAGCGCGCCGATCACGGTGCCGACCCCGCCGCTGACCGCGGCGCCGCCGATGAAGACGGCGGCGATCGCGTCGAGCTCCCAGTTCACCCCGTCGAACGGGCCGGACGAGGTCGATCGGCCGACGAAGATCAACCCCGCCAGCGAGGCCAGGATCGACATGTTCATCATCACGAAGAAGTTCACCCGCTTGGTGTTCACACCGGACAGCGCGGCGGCCTGCTTGTTGCCGCCGACGGCATAGACATGCCGGCCGGTGACGGTACGCGAGGAGACGAACCAGTAGAAGATCACCAGCACCGCGAGGATCAGCCCCGGGACCGGGAAGGAGGTGCCCGCGCGGCCGGTGGCGAACAGATAGGTCGCCGCATAGATCACCGCGGCCAGCAGCGCCAGCTTGACCACGCTCACCCACACCGGTGGCACCTCGGCCTGGATCCGCCGGCGGTTGCGGCGCTGGATCACCTCGCCGAGCACCAGGCCGGCGATCACCAGCAGCCCGAGCAGCAGGGTCAGGTTGTTGTAGCCCGTCCGCGGCCCGACCTCGGGCAGGTAGCCGCCGCCGAGGTACTGGATCTGCGGTGGCACCGGCACCGAGTTCGACTGGCCGACGAACTGGTTGGCACCGCGGAACAGCAGCATCCCGGCCAACGTGACGATGAAGGCGGGGATGCCGACATAGGCCACCCAGAAGCCCTGCCAGGCGCCCGCGAGCGCGCCGACGGCGAGGCAGAGCAGGATGCCCGCCCACCAGGGCACGCCCAGGTCGCGCATCGCGATCGCGGTGACGATCCCCGCGAAGGCCGCGACCGAGCCGACCGACAGGTCGATGTGTCCGGCGATGATCACCAGCACCATTCCGATCGCCAGGATCAGGATGTAGGCATTGCCGTTCAGCAGGTTCATCAGGTTGATCGACGTGACCACCGCGCCGCCGGTGGCGACCTGGAAGAAGACGACCAGCGCGACGAGTGCGATCAGCATGCCGAACTGGCGCCGGTTCCCGCCGAAGATGTCTTTGATGTGACGCATCGCGGCTCCTCAGGCGGCTGGTTCGGTGGTTCGGGTCATCAGGCGCATCAGGTTCTCCTGGGTGGCCTCGGCGCGCGACACCTCGCCGGTGATCGCGCCCTCGGCGATGGTGTAGATCCGATCGGACAGGCCGAGCAGTTCCGGCAGCTCGGAGGAGATCACCAGCACCGCCTTCCCGGCGTCGGCCAGCGCGCCGATGATCCGGTAGATCTCGAACTTCGCGCCGACATCGATGCCGCGCGTCGGCTCGTCCAGGATCAGCACCTCGGGCTCGGTGAACAGCCACTTGGCGAGGACGACCTTCTGCTGGTTGCCCCCGGACAGGGTCGCGACCCCGGCATTCACGCTCGGCGCCTTGATCCGCAGCTCGGTGCGATAGCTCTCCGCGGCCGCGAACTGGGCCTGCTCGTCGATCACACCGAGGCGGGCGATCCTGGCCAGGTCGGCGCTCACCACCGTGTTCTTCACGTCGTCGAGCAGATTCAGACCGAGCACCTTGCGGTCCTCGGTAACATAGGCCAGTCCGGCCGAGATCGCCTGCTCGACGGTACGCGGCTCGATCGGCCGGTCGCCGAGCCGCATCGTGCCGGACTCCCAGATGCCGTAGGAGCGCCCGAACAGCGACCTGGCCAGCTCGGTGCGACCGGCGCCCATCAGCCCGGCGAAGCCGACGATCTCGCCCCGGCGTACCTCGAAACTCTCGTTCTTGCAGACATAGCGGTCGGCGATCTCCGGATGCCGGACCGTCCATCCCTCCACCTGCAACAAGACGGGTCCGATGTTCGGCTCGTGATCGGGGAACCGGGCGGTCAGCGGCCGGCCGACCATGCCGCGAATGATCCGGTCCTCGTCGATCGGCGCCTCGTCGGCGCGGAACGTCTCCACGACCCGGCCGTCGCGGATCACGGTCACCGCGTCCGAGACCGCGGTCACCTCGTTCAGCTTGTGGCTGATCATGATGCAGGTGATGCCCCGGCCGCGCAGCCCGCGGATCAGGTCGAGCAGGTGCGCGGAGTCCGTCTCGTTCAGGGCCGCGGTGGGCTCGTCCAGGATCAACAGTTTGACGTTCTTCGACAGCGCCTTGGCGATCTCCACCAGTTGCTGCTTGCCGACGCCGATGTTCTTGATCAGGGTCTCCGGGTGCTCCTCCAGCCCCACCCTCGCCATCAGCTCGGCGGCGGCCCGGTTGGTCGCGGTCCAGTCGATCACGCCGAAGCGGCGCTGCTCGTTGCCGAGGAAGATGTTCTCCGCGATCGACAGCTCGGGGACCAGGGCCAGCTCCTGGTGGATGATCACGATGCCGGCGTCCTCGGAGGCACGGATATTGGCGAACCGGGCGGGGGAGCCCGCGAACTCGATGGCACCGTCGAAGCTGCCGTGCGGGTAGACCCCCGACAGCACCTTCATCAGCGTCGACTTGCCGGCCCCGTTCTCGCCGGAGATCGCGTGCACCTCGCCGGCCCGGACACTCATCGAGACATCGTCGAGCGCGAGCACGCCGGGGAACCGTTTCGTGATGTTGATCATCTCGAGAATGACCGGTGATCCGGGCACCTGAACTCCCTCGTTCGGGTCGGCTCTCGCTGCAGAGACGTCGGAACATTACGCTCGGCCCGACGAGGGGGTCAATCAGCTCGCCGCGACACGCTCTCGATCGTTACCGACCGTGTCGGAGGAGCGAGGGACAATCGTTCGGTGCCCACCTACCGCGACGAGGTCGTGGTCCTGCGCACCCACAAGCTGGGGGAGGCGGACCGCATCATCACCATGCTCTCGCGGCGACACGGCAAGCTGCGTGCGGTGGCCAAGGGCGTGCGGCGTACCTCCTCGAAGTTCGGGGCCCGGCTGGAACCGTTCAGCCACGTCGACCTGCAGTTCGCCCACGGCCGCAGTCTCGATGTGATCGTCCAGGCCGACTCCCTGCACGCCTATGGCGAGCCGCTCGGCCGCGACTTCGACACCTATGCCGCGGGTCAGGCGATGCTGGAGACGGCCGACCGGCTGGTCGCCGAGGAGCGCGAGCCCGCCCTGCAGCACTACCTGCTGCTGCTCGGCGCGGTCCGGGTGCTCGGCTCGGCCACCCCCGACGGGCCGCGACCGCCGCGAGCCATCCTGGACTCCTATCTGCTCCGCGCGTTGGCCATCGCCGGTTATGCGCCGACCTTCGACGCCTGCGCCCGCTGCGGGCAGGAGGGTGCGCACGACTCCTTCTCGGTGCAGGCCGGCGGGAGCGTCTGTCGGGTCTGCCGGCCGCCCGGGTCGGCGAGCCTGGACGCCGGCGTCCGGGCGTACCTGATCGCGTTGCTGACCGGCGACTGGCCGGGCACCCGCGATGCCGCGCCTGGGGTACGCCGCAGCGCCAGCGGGCTGGTCACGGCCTTCCTCACCTGGCATGTGGAGCGCCGTGTGCGCTCGCTCTCCCAGGTCGCCGGCTGAGTGCCGGGTAGCCTGCGTGCCGGAGGTGACGTGAGCGACGACAACCCGGCACAGGACCCGTCGAACCGCAGCCGGCCGAGTTCCCTGGCCGGCGCGCTGGGCGTTGTCGCGGCGGCCGTACTGGTGGTCGTCATCGCGCTGGCCGTGCGCCAGCCGGACGCGCCCGCGCCGCCGTCCGCGCCGGATCCGGCCCCGACCGGCGGCGCGTGGCCGACCAGCACGCCGACGTCGAGGCCCACCGGGCCGCTCAGCCCGGACAATCTGCCCACCACCGACGACCTGGCCTGGGACGCGCCGGGCGACTGGGCCGCCCTGGACCACACCGAGCTGGGGCCCGGCTCGGTGTGCCTGGCCCGGGGGCTGGAGGAATCGCCGGGCGCGCTACGCGGCCTGCGGCGCGAGTACGAGCTGCGCGGCCGAGACGACGGCCGGGCGCGGGTCAGCATCGCCGAGTTCCGCACCCCCGGGGAGGCCGCCCAGGCCGCGGAGTCGGTGGCCGCCCGGCTGCGCGCGTGTCGGGGCTCGCTGGAGCGCGCCGGTGCCACACAGGTGTCGGAGCTGCCCGAGCGCAGCGTGGCGGTCGCGCGCGGGATCAAGGCGATCTTCGTCGAGTACGCCTATGCGCCGCCGGCGGGCACGAATCCGGACATCGGGACCTTCGATGCCCAAGCGGTCGTCGCTTCGGGCTCGCGGCTGGCGCTGGTCCGGATGGTCGTCCAGCAGCAGGAGAACTACTGGAGCTTCCCGGGCGAGCCGCGCTCGGGGCATCCGCTGCACCCGATGTATCGCTCCTTGCCGAAGGTGGTCGACCGGCTGGATCGGTGAGGTCAGCAGTCGCTGCAGGTGCCGAAGATCTCCAGATCGTGCCGGATGGCGCGAAACCCGTTCGCCGCCGCCACATCCCCGGCCCATCGCTCCACCTCGGGGGCGTCGATCTCGACCGTCCGGCCGCAGTCGCGGCAGACCAGGTGGTGATGGTGACCGGTCGAGCAGCGACGGTACGCCGCCTCGCCGTCGCTGTTGCGGAGCACGTCCAGCTCGCCCGCGTCGGCCATCGTCTGCAGGGTTCGGTAGACGGTCGTCAGCCCGACCGACTGCCCGCGCCGGCGCAACTCATCGTGCACCTGCTGCGCGCTGCGGAAGTCGTCGAAGCCGTTCAGCACCGCGTCGACCGCGACGCGCTGCCGGGTGATGCGCTGGGACCGCGCTGCTGTCGCCATCAGGCTCCCTTCCGCCGGGCCGCCGGACCCGCACATATCAGTAGATCCGAATGTATCGTGTCGATCAAGATTCGGCCGCCCGAGGTCCGGGCGCTCGCGATCCGGCGGTCGGGGTCGCTCAGGGGCCGGCCCGGCGGGCTCGCCGCAGGGCGAGCGAGATCGGCCAGGCGAGCGCGAAGCCGGCGATCGCGAGCAGCACGATCAGCGCACCGGGGGCCGTGTCGAGGTAGAACGACCCGCCGGTGCCGACGACCGCGACCACCGCGCCGATCGCCATCGCCGCGAACAGTCCGCGGCGGAATCCGCGGACCAGGCCGCGCGCCGTCGCGACCGGGATCACCATCAGGGCGCTGATCAGCAACAGCCCGACCGTGCGCATGGCGACGCTGACGGTGATCGCGGCGAGGATGATCACGCAGAAGTTGTACGCCCGGACGGGCAGCCCCATCGTCCGCGCGTGCTCCTCGTCGGCCGAGACCGCGAAGAGCTGCGGGGCCAGCCCGATCGCCGGGACCAGCACCAGGATGCCGAGCCCGGCCACCAGCCAGGTGTCGCCGTCGTCGATCGTGGTCAGCGACCCGAACAGGTACTGGGCGAGCGCGCCGGCGCCCTGACCGGCCCGGGAGGCGAGCAGTACGCCCGCCGCGAGGCCGCCGTAGAACAGCAGCGCCAGCCCGACGTCGCTGGTCGCGCGCCCCGCCTGGCGCAGCAGCTCGATCGTCACCGCGCCTGCCACGCAGATGATCACCGCGATCGGGAGCGGGGCGGTGCCGGTGGCGAGGGCCAGGCCCACGCCCGCCAGCGCCACGTGCCCGAGGCCGTCGCCGAGCAGGCTGAGCCGGCGCTGCACGACATAGGTACCGATCGCCGGGGCGATCAGGCCGGTCAGCAGCGCCGCCAGCAGCGCCCGGACCATGAACGGGTACGCCAGGAGCTCTGTCATCACGCGCTCACCTCGTCGGCGACCAGCCGGCCCTGGTCGAGGACCAGCCGGCGCTGCAGGGAGGGGCCGAGCGGACCCGGCTCGTGCAGCACCGCCAGCAGCGTGCGCCCGTCGTCGTGCAGGGCCGCGAGGGTGGCGGCCAGGGATTCCTGACTCTCCACGTCGATGCCCGCCAGCGGCTCGTCCAGGATCAGCAGCTCCGGTCGGCCGGCGAGCGCGCGGGCGATCAATGTGCGCTGCTGCTGGCCGCCGGACAGGGCGGCGAACTCACGATCGGCCAGTCCGGAGATGCCGAGCCGGTCCAGCGCCTCGTCGGTTGCCTCGCGGTCGGCGCGGCCCGCCCGCAGGAACGGGCGTCGGCGGGCGAGCCGACCCGAGGCGACCACCTCGCCCACGGTCGCCGCATCGATGGAGACAGCCGTGCGCTGGGGCACGTAGCCGATCCGTGACCAGTCGCGGAACTTCCCGACCGGCGTACCGAACAGCGACGCCGAGCCCGCCTCGGGACGGACCAGGCCGAGCAGGGTGCGCACCAGGGTGGTCTTGCCGGAGCCGTTGCCGCCGAACAGGCCGACATAGCTCGCGGGGTCGATGGCGAAGCTGACCTCGCGCAGCACGGGCGGTCCGCCGAGCGCGACCGTCAGGTCGTCGGCCGCGACGGCCGGGGTCACCGGCATCGGTTGGCGCCGCGCAGCGCGGCCAGGTTGGCGTCCATGATCGAGAAGTAGTTGGCGCCGGTCGACGCGTCGGCCAGGCCCTCGATCGGGTCGAGCACGGCGGTACGCAGCCCGAGATCGCGGGCCACCGATTCCGACACCTCGGGCGAGACCAGCGTCTCGTAGAAGATCGTGTCGATGTCGTGGTCGCGGGCGGCCTGCTGCACGGCCGCGATCCGGGCCGGTGAGGGCTCCTCGTCCGCCGAGAGGCCGCGGATCGCGATCTGCTCCAGGTCGTAGCGCGCGGCGAGGTGGCCGAAGGCCTCGTGGGAGGTGATGAAGGCCCGCGTCTCGCACCGGGCAAGTCCGGTGCGGAAGCGCTCGTCGAGGTCGGTCAGGCGGGCGTCGAAGGTCGCATCGCGGTCGGCGTACCCGGCGGCGTCGTCCGGGTCGAGATCGGACAGCGCGGCCGCGATGCCGGAACCGATCCGCTCCATGTTCTCCGGGTCCAGCCAGAGGTGCGGGTCGCGCCCCCCGTGGTCGTGCCCACCGTGGTCGTGATCATGGCCCGGTCCGTCGGTGTGGCCCGGTTCGACGGCCGGTTCGTCGGCATGATCAGCTCCGGGGGACGGGGCGGGGACCAGCGCACCCGCCTCCAGAACCGTCCCGGTCGCATTCTCGGCGATGGCCCGGTCGACGGCGGGCTGCAGCCCGGCAAGGTAGACGACCAGATCGGCATCGGCGATCGCGGCCACCTGGCGCGGGGTCAGTTCGAGGTCGTGCGGTTCCGTGCCGGGCGGGGTGAGATCGGTCACGGTCACGTCGGGGCCGCCGACCTGCTCGGTGGCGAACTGCAGCGGATAGAACGTGGTGACGACCTCGACGGGGCCCGCGCCCTCATCGGCCTCGACCGCCGGCGCGGCGCAGGCGCCGAAGAGGAGCGGGACGATCGCGGCGCAGGGCAGCAGGCGACGAAAGCTCATGGAAATCATTTTCATCTAGAGTCGACCGCTGGGTCAAGTCGCGCTAGCTTGAGCGGTCGTGACCGATCTGCGCAGTGACCAGACAGGCGGGGCGACCGACGACCTCGAACGGGCCGTCTCCGGCTTCGCCGATGCCGCCGAGGCGGCCGGGATCGAGTTGCACGGGCTGATGATCAACTCCGGCGGGCGTACCGTCGCCCGCGGTTGGTGGGCTCCGTATGACGCCGAGACCCCGCAGCACGTCTACTCGATGAGCAAGACCTTCCTGGCGACGGCGTTCGCGCTGGCGCGACAAGAGGGCCTGGTCGACCTGGCCGACCGGATCGTCGATCACTGGCCGGAGTACGCCGCACTCGACGGCCCGCGCGCCTCGGGCTGGACCTTCGAGCACCTGCTCCGGATGAGCGCGGGGCATCGCACCGACGTGCTGTTGCTCGCCCGGGTCACCGACGGGCTGCAGTTCGACTCCGACGACGACCTGGTCGCTTGGTGCCTGGCCCAGGAGCCGGAGGCCGAACCGGGGTCGGTGTTCTGCTACAACCAGCTCTGCAGCTACCTGGTCTCCGCCACGCTGCAGCGGATCGTCGGCGAGCGGCTCGTCGACTGGCTGCGCCCGCGGCTGTTCGACCCACTCGACGTCGCACCGGTCGGCTGGCAGACCGACGGACTGGGTCGCGATCTCGGGTTCGCCGGTCTGCACATCCCGCTGCGCGGTCTGCTCGGGATCGGCGAGCTGTGGCTGCGCCGCGGGCAACTCGGCGGACGCCGGCTCGTCGAGCCGGAGTGGTTCGAGCTGGCCGTCCGGCCGCTCAGCGACACCGCCGTGCCCGACTCCTTCGGCCAGACGCCGCCGCCGGACTGGTCGCGGGGTTACGGCTATCAGGTGTGGATGATGGACGACGGCTTCCGTGGCGACGGCGCTTTCGGTCAGTACGCCCTCGTCATCCCCGAGCTGGATGCCGTGATCGCGGTGAACGCCGCCGTGCTGGACATGCAGGCCGAGCTCGACCTGATCCGGACCCATCTCTTTCCCGCGCTCGCCCGGCTCGCCGCCCGTGGTCCCGAGGCGGTCGAGCCCGAACCCGTCGAGCTGGCGAGCCGCGAGCTGCCCCCGGTCCGCAGCCTCGTCGACGCCGATTCCCCCGACGGCGGCCTCCCCGGATTCACCGACAGCGAGGGGATCACCCACGAACTGCTCGGTCGACTGCCCGCGCCGGTCGGCCGGCTGACGCCCCGCCGCGACGGCACCGACTGGCTCCTCGACCTGCAGCTCGAGTCCGGTTCGACGACCGTCCCGGCCGGCGACGGCCACTGGGCCGCCGGCACCATCGACGCCGGCGCGCCCGGGCAGGTAGCGGTCCGCAGCAGCGCCGGACTGACCGACGAGGGCTTCGTCGCCGAGCTGATCGTGATCAACACCCCGCACCGGGTCCGACTGGTCGGCGACCCGGTCAGCGGGCGGCTGCGCGCGGCCTGGAATGTCACCCCGCTGGCCGGGGCCGACCTGTCGACGCTCGTCCTCCCGGGGTGATCCGGTGCTGGTGATCAACCGATTCCGCGTACCCGATGATCGAGAAGCGGAGTTCGGCGAACGGATGCGCGCAGCGATCGAGCTGCTGGCCGGCAAACCCGGCTGCGAGGCGGTCGACCTGGTCCGCAATCTCGACGAGCCCGGGCTCTGGGCCCTGGTCGGCCGCTGGCGCGATGTCGGGTCCTATCGGCGCGCGCTGAACGGTTACGACTCGAAGATGATCATCGTGCCGGTGCTCTCGCTGGCGATCGACGAACCGTCGGCCTACGACGAGCCGCAGCGCGTCGGAGAGAACCTTCCCCGCATCACCTGAGCACTGGGGCCTGGGCGTCGGCGGCCCGCGCCTCGGGCGCCCGGGTGGACCGGGGCGGGGGAAGCTGGCCGGCGAGCATCGCGAGCAGGGCCAGCGCGAAGCCGCCGACCTGCACGGCGGTCAACCGCTCGCCGAGCAGCAGCGCCCCCAGGGCCGCAGCGACCAGCGGCGAGAGCAACCCGAGCAGGGCCGTCGCGGTCACCGGCAACCGCCTGATCCCGCGGAACCACAGCGTGTAGGCCACCAGCGCCCCCGCCAGGCCGAGCCAGAGGTAGCCGCCGATCGCCGCACCGTCGATCCGGTCCGGCACGCCGTCAAGAACCAGGGCGGGCAGGGCCAGCACCAGGCCGCCGGCGGTCAGTTGCCAACCGGCATAGGCCATCGGCCCGACACCGGCCGGCGTGCCCCAGCGCTTGGTCAGCGTGACCCCGAGTGCCATCGCGCCCGCGGCGCCCAGGCCCGCCAGCACCCCGATGCCGTCCAGCCGGGCGCCCGGACCGAGCACCACCAGCCCGATGCCGACCACGCCGACGGCACCCCAACCGAGCCGCCAGGGGGACAGGCGCTCACCGAGAATGGGGATCACCAGGAGCGCGACCATGATCGTCTGGGAGGCGCCCAGGGTGGCCGCGACCCCGCCCGGCAGGTGTTGCGCGGCCACGAACAGCAGGGTCAGGAACACCCCGATGTTCAGTGTGCCCAGCACGGCGGCCCGCCACCACCACGAGCCGTGCGGCAGCGTCCGGGTCAGCGCGAGCGCCAGCAGGCCGGCGGGCAGGGCCCGCAGCAGCGCCGCGAACATCGGGTGGCCGGGCGGCAGCAGCTCGGTGGTGACGAGATAGGTGGTGCCCCACAGGGCGGGCGCGAGCGCCGTCGCCGCCGTGCTGCCCAGGCGTTCGGTGAGTGGTGCGGCGGCCGGGGCGATGAGGTGTGCCATGGGACAAGACTCCGCTCATCCGATCAATGAGTCCAACACATGTTTGTCACCACAGCAATCGTCAATCATGATTGATCAATGGAGCTGCGACAACTGCGCTATGTGCTCGCCGTCGCCGAGACCGGCAACTTCACTCGGGCCGCCGAGCGCTGCTATGTCGTGCAGTCCGCGCTCAGCCACCAGATCGCGGCCCTGGAGCGCGAGCTCGGCTTCGCGCTGTTCGCCCGGACCAGCCGGCGGGTTGCCATCACGCCGGCCGGCACGGCCTTCCTCGACGGCGCGCGGCAGTGCCTGGCCGCGGCCGAGCGAGCCGTCGCCGACGCGGCCGCCGCGGCCGGCGAGGTCCGCGGACAACTGTCGATCGGGATGATCCCGACGGTCACGGCACTCGCCGTCCCGGCCCTGCTGCGCCGCTTCTCCGACGCTCACCCGCAGGTCCGTGTGGGCCTGCGGGTCGCGGCCAGCAACGAGATCGTGGCCGGCATCCGAGCAGGCGAGCTCGACATCGGCGTGCTGGGGCTGCCGCCGGACGAACGGCCGCGCGGGGTGCGTTGGCGCGAGCTCGGCCGGGACCGCCACGTCGCGGTTCTCCCGCCGGGCCACGGTCTCGCCGGGCGGCGACGGATCGGGCTGGAGCGGCTCGCCGACCAACGGTTCGCCGACTTCCCGGTCGGCTCGGCCGGCCGGGCCCAGACCGACCGCGCGTTCGCGGCGGCCGGCCTGGCCCGGACCGTGGCCTACGAGGCGACCGCGGTGGAGCTGATCCTCCAACTGGTCCGCGAGGGGCAGGCGGTCGCGCTGTTGCCGTCGGAGGTGGTGCCGGCCCGCGCGGGCGTACCCGTGGTCGACGTGACCCGCGGACCGGCGCGGGTCCAGTATCTGGCCTGGAGCGCATTCAACCCCAGCCCCGCGGCGCTGGCCTTCCTCGATCTGGCCGCCCGCTAGGGTGGTGGGCCGAGCGCGGGCACCAGCCGGGTGTCCGGCTCGTGTGATGCAGACATGTGCTGCAGACAAGGAAGTGACAGTGGCCCCGACCAGCCGTCTCGACAACGTGATCAGCCTCGCCAAGCGGCGCGGATTCGTCTTCCCCAGCGGCGACATCTACGGCGGTACGCGGTCGGCGTGGGACTACGGACCCTACGGGGTGGAGCTGAAGGAGAACATCAAGCGGCAGTGGTGGCGCTCGATGGTGACCGGCCGCGATGACGTGGTCGGCATCGACTCCGCGGTGATCCTGCCCCGCGAGGTCTGGGTCGCCTCCGGTCACGTCGGCGAGTTCACCGACCCGCTGATCGAGTGCCTGCACTGCCACAAGCGGTTCCGTCTTGATCATCTGCAGGAGGCGATCGCGGAGAAGAAGGGCATCGAGGATCCCGATTCGATTCCTGCGACCGAGATCAACTGCCCGCACTGCGGCACCAAGGGGCAGTGGACCGAGCCGCGCGAGTTCAACATGATGTTGAAGACCTATGTCGGCGCGATCGAGGACGAGGCCGGCCTGCGCTACCTGCGCCCGGAGACCGCGCAGGGCATCTTCGTCAACTTCCTCAACGTGTTGAACACCTCGCGCAAGAAGCCGCCGTTCGGCATCGGCCAGGTCGGCAAGAGCTTCCGCAACGAGATCACCCCGGGCAACTTCATCTTCCGCACCCGGGAGTTCGAGCAGATGGAGATGGAGTACTTCGTCAAGCCGGGCACCGACGAGGACTGGCACAGCTACTGGATCGACGAGCGCACCAAGTGGTACACCGATCTCGGCATCGATCCCGAGAATCTGCGCCACTACGAGCATCCGGCCGAGAAGCTGTCGCACTACTCCAAGCGGACGGTCGACATCGAGTACCGCTTCGGCTTCGCCGGATCCGAGTGGGGAGAGCTGGAGGGCGTGGCCAACCGCACCGATTTCGATCTGGGTACGCACTCCAAGCACTCCGGCGCCAAGCTGGAGTATTTCGACCAGGCCAATGACGAGCGCTGGACACCGTACGTGATCGAGCCGGCGGCCGGCCTGACCCGCTCGCTGATGGCCTTCCTGATCGACTCCTACACCGAGGACGAGGCACCGAACGCCAAGGGCGGGGTGGACAAGCGGACCGTGCTGAAGCTCGACCCCCGGCTGGCCCCGGTCAAGGCGGCGGTGTTGCCGCTGTCGCGCAACGAGGACCTCTCGCCCAAGGCGAAGGATCTCGCCGCGCAGTTGCGCCGCAATTGGAACATCGACTTCGACGACGCCCAGGCGATCGGGCGCCGCTACCGCCGCCAGGACGAGATCGGTACGCCGTTCTGCATCACCGTCGACTTCGACACCCTCGACGACCAGGCCGTGACCGTGCGCGAGCGCGACTCGATGAGTCAGGAGCGGATCGCGCTCGACCAGGTCGAGGGCTACCTCGCCCAGCGGCTCGTCGGGGCCTGAGCCTTCCCGCCCACCTACACTGGGCTCGCCATGACGACGACCCTGAGCCCCGCCCCGCCCCTGCGCCTGGGCGATCTCGTCGTGCCCACGCCCGTGGTGCTGGCGCCGATGGCGGGCATCACCAATGCGGCGTACCGGCAACTGTGTCGCGAGCAGGGTGCCGGGCTGTACGTGTGCGAGATGATCACCTCGCGCGGGCTGGTCGAGCGCGACCGCAAGTCGCTGCAGATGCTGGCCTTCGACCCGGGCGAGACGATCCGTTCGGTGCAGCTCTACGGCGTCGATGCGCCGACGATGGCACGGGCGACGGAGATCTTGTGCAACGAGTTCGGCGTCGCCCATGTCGACCTGAACTTCGGCTGCCCGGTGCCCAAGGTGACCCGCAAGGGCGGCGGGGCGGTGCTGCCCTGGAAGCGGGACCGGCTGCGCGCCATCCTGACCGCGACGGTGAAGGCGGGGGAGCGCTACGGCGTACCGGTCACCTGCAAGACCCGCAAGGGCATCGACGATGATCACCTGACCTACCTCGATGCCGGCCGGATCGCCGAGGACTGCGGCGTGGCGGCGATCGCGCTGCACGGGCGTACCGCCGCCCAAGCCTATTCCGGGCAGGCCGACTGGGACTCGATCGCCGCGCTCAAGCAGCACGTGTCGATCCCCGTGCTCGGCAATGGCGACATCTGGGAGGCCGACGACGCGCTGGCGATGGTACGCCGGACCGGGGCCGACGGGGTCGTGATCGGCCGAGGCTGTCTGGGGCGCCCGTGGCTGTTCGGTGATCTTGCCGATGCCTTTGCCGGCAAGGAGTCCCGGGCGCTGCCGAGCCTCGGCGAGGTGGCCGCGGTGTTTCGCCGGCACGCCGAGCTGCTGGCCGCGATCATGGGCGAGCGGGCCGGGGTGACCGATCTGCGCAAGCACGTGGCCTGGTACTTCAAGGGCTTCGGGATCGGCGGCGAGGTGCGCCGCGGGCTCGGCCTCGCCTCGTCGCTGGCCGATGTCGATCACTGGCTGTCCATGATCGATCCGGGCGAGCCCTTCCCGACGGCTGAGCTGGGTCAGCCGCGCGGTCGGCAGGGTTCGCCCCGGGAGCGGGTGATCATGCCCGAGGGCTGGCTGTCCGACACCTGCGGGTTGGACGCCGACCTGGCCGATGCCGAGCTGGGGATCAGTGGTGGCTGAGCGCTCGGCACCCGATCTGTCCGTTTCCGATCTCACCCCGCGGGCGCGCGCCTGGGCTCAGACGATGCGCGGCCACGGCAGCGCGGAGATCGTCCGGGCGCACGCCGACTCCGACGCCCGCATCGGCGCGGAGGCGCCGTTGGGTCGCGAGGACCGCGAGGAGCGGGAGCGGCTGACGCTGCGGCCCGGCGCCACGCTGGCAGAAGGCGCCGGCGACCGGGCGGTCACCGAGGAACCCGATCCCGAGCGGACCTGCTTCGAGCGTGACCGGGACCGGATCGTGCACTCGACGGCGTTCCGTCGCCTCGCCGGCAAGACCCAGGTGGTCGTCGACCCGCTCGATCACCAGCGCACCCGGCTCACCCACGCCCTCGAGGTCGCCCAGGTCGCCACCTCGATCGCCCGCGGCGTCGGGGTGAACGTCGCGCTCGCCGATGCGATTGCGCTCGGCCACGACTGCGGGCACGGCCCGGGCGGGCACGCCTCGGAGGATGCCTTCGATGCGTTCATCGGCGAGGGCTACGACCACGGGCCGTGGGGCGCCGATGTCGTGCTGACGCCGCTGAACCTGTGCGCGCAGACCCTGGACGGCATCCGCAACCACTCCTGGTCGCGCCCCGCGCCGGCCACCGTGGAGGGCGAGATCGTCTCCTGGGCCGACCGGATCGCCTACTGCGCGCACGATCTGGAGGACGCGATCCATGCCAAGATCATCACCGAGGACGACATCCCCGCCGAGGTGGCCGAGGTCGCGGGCCGCACCCGACGCGAACAGCTCGGCACCTTCATCCGGTCGGTGATCGGGTCGGTGGTCCGGCACGGCGAGGTCGGGATGGACCCGGCAACGGCCTCGGCGCTGGCGACCCTGCGTACCTTCAACTACGAGCGGATCTACACCCGCCCCGCGGCGGTCGATCAGACGCGCCGGGTGATCGACGTGCTGCATGCCCTGGTCGAGCACTACGCGGCCAACCCGCACGTCGTCCCCGATGCCGCCCCGGCCGCCCCGGGCTCGACCGAAGCGGTCCGCGAGGCAGTGCGCTATGTCGGCGGGATGACCGATCGGTACGCCTTCGAGCAGGCGGTCCGCCTCCTCGGCTGGGATCCCGCTCGGCTGCCGCAGGGCATCGACCGGGACTGAGCCGCCCGCGAGACGGCGGCGGGCTGGGCGCCGCACTCAGCGCATGGCGCACGCGGCGGTGCCGCCGGGCAGCCGGTGCCGGTTGGCGGCGACGGCGCGGTAGGCGAGCTCGGCGAGGCGGCGTACCACCGGAAGCGCGAGGAACCGGCCGGCCAGCGCGAGTGGCCCACGATGCCAGATCAGCCACTGGGCCATGGCCTGCGCGCCGCCGAACGCGCTCCCGTCCGGCAGCACCAGCACCACCTCGCGCTCGGTGCGCTCGACAGGTACGCCGAGCTCGGCATCCTGCGCTGCGCGGATCTCCACATCGCGGGGGCCGCCGTCGTTCAGGCGGCTCGCCAGCGCGCCGGAGGTCGCGCGGCAGAACCCGCAGTCACCGTCGATCAGCAGCACCGGACGTTCCACACGGCCAGTCTATTCGCGCGCTCGATTCGCCTGGCGTCGGCGCCCGGCCCGCCGCGTACACTCGCCCCGTGCCAGGCCGGATCCATCCAGACGACATCGCCGAGGTGCGCGCCCGCGCCCGCATCGACGACATCGTCGGGTCCTATGTCACGCTGCGCAAGGCGGGCTCGGGCTCCCAGAAGGGGCTGTGCCCGTTCCACGACGAGAAGACGCCCAGCTTCCAGGTCACCCCGGCCCGCGGGTTCTTCTACTGCTTCGGCTGCGGCGAGGGCGGGGACGTGATCACCTTCCTGCAGAAGATCGACAACCTGTCCTTCGCCGAGGCGGTCGAGCGGCTGGCCGGGCGTACCGGCATCCAGTTGCGCTACACCGACGACGACCCGGGCGCGCGGTTCGAGCGCGGTCAGCGGATGCGGATCCTGGAGGCCAATGCGGCGGCGGCCGAGTGGTACGCCGCCCAGCTCGCCAAGCCCGAGGCGCTGACCGCGCGCCAGTTCCTGGACTCGCGCGGCTTCGACCGGGCGGCGGCCGAACAGTTCGGCGTCGGGTACGCCCCGCGCGGCGGGCGCGAGCTCGGCAATCACCTGCGCGGCAAGGGATTCGCCGACGCCGACCTGGTCGCCGCGGCGCTGATCCGCCCCCAGGGCTGGGACTTCTTCTCCGGCCGGCTGCTCTGGCCGATCCGCGACTCCGGATCGGCCGTGCTCGGCTTCGGCGGTCGCCGGCTCTACGACGACGACCGGCTGCCGGCCAAGTACCTCAACACCTCCGAGACCGCCGTCTACAAGAAGAGCCACGTGCTCTACGGCCTCGACCTGTCGCGGACAGCGATCGGCAAGCAGTCCCGCGCCGTGGTGGTGGAGGGCTACACCGACGTGATGGCCGCGCACCTGTCCGGGGTGGACACCGCGGTGGCCTCCTGCGGCACGGCGTTCGGCGATGATCATGCCCGGATGTTGCAGCGGCTGATGGGCAATCACGACGCCTTCCACGGCGAGGTGATCTTCACCTTCGACGGCGACGCGGCCGGTCAGAAGGCCGCGCTGAAGGTGTTCGACGGGGACAAGAACTTCATCGGGCAGACCTATGTCGCGATCGAACCGACCGGCCTCGACCCGTGCGATCTGCGGCTGCAGCACGGCGACGCGGCCGTGCGCGAGCTGGTCGCGCGCCGCGTACCGCTGTACCGGTTCGTGATGTCCAATGTGATCGCCGGATTCGATCTTGACCGGGCCGAGGGTCGCACCGCCGCGATGCGCGCGGCCGCGCCGCTGGTCAGCTCCATCCGCGACGCGTCGCTGGTCAACGGGTACGCCCGGGAGCTGGCGGGCATGATCGGGCTGGATGTCGAGGAGGTACGCCGGGAGGTGACCCGGGCCGCGGGTCGTGGCCCGGAGCGGGCGCCGCGGGCGCGCGACGCCGAGCCCGACGAGGCGCCCGTGGTGCCGGCGGCACAGTTGCCCGATCCGGCCGACCGGACGCTGGCCGTCGAGCGGGGCACCTGCCAACTGATGATCCAGCAGCCCGCCTTGTTCTCGCCCACCTGGGAGGACATCGAGGCCGCCGACTTCACCCACCCCGCCTACGCGGCGGTCTACGCCGCCGTGCTCGCCGCCTGGGACGGCAGCAACGATGGATCGGCCGAGAGTTCGGCAGGGGGGTCTGGCTGGGTGCAGGCCGTGCGGGCCAGCACGCCGCACGGCTCGGGCGAGGCGCTGGACCACCTGATCGCCTCGCTCGCGGTCGAGCCGCTGCTGGTCCGCGCCGACGAGCGCTACGTGCAGGAGTACGCGGCGAAACTGCGGCTGCTCACCACGATGCGCCGGATCGCCGACCTGAAGTCGAAGCTGCAGCGCACCAACCCGGTCGAACAGCAGACCGCCTACAACCAGATGTTCGCCGACCTGTTGGTGCTGGAGAACCGTCGCAAGAGCCTGCAGGCGGCGAGCATCGGCGTCGACTGACGCGCGTCGCGATTGTCGGATCCGGTGTTGTCCGGTTGTCTCCCGGATGCGGATCCACAGGCGCCCCGCGGCGACCTCCGGGGCCGGTGTCGGCGCGCAGGCTGGGTGCATGACCGCGATCCGTGTGCAGGCCCGGCCGTTGACCCATCGACTGCTGAGCGCCGAGGAGGAGCGCGAGCTGGCGCTCGACATCGAATGCGGCCTGATGGCCGCGCACCGGCTCGCCCGCGGGGCGTGCTCGGCGCCGGCCGCCGACGAGCTGGCGGAGTTGCGCCGCCGCGGTGAGACGGCGCGGGAGCTGCTGATCCGGCACAACCTGCGGCTGGTCGGCACGATCGCCGGCGAGGTCGCCCGGCGACACGACCAGCCCGTCACCGACCTGTTCCAGGAGGGCGTGCTGGGACTGATCGAGGCGATCGAGCGCTACGACCTGCGCCGCGGGGTACGCCTCGGCAGGTTCGCCGCCGTGCTGATCCGGGCCCGGGTGCGGGACTGGTGCGCCGAGCGTGGGCGGCGGGGCGCGCGGACGGACTACCTCGCCGATGTGATCGTGGAACCGCCCGATCCGGGTGCCGTCGAGGCATTCGACGCCGCCCTCGGCCGGCAGTTGCGTCGCGAGCTGCTGGCCTGCGTCGGGAAGACCGAACGGGCCGTGCTCGCGCTGCGCGTCGGCCTGGCCGGCCCCTGCCTCACACGTGCTGAGGCCGGGCGGCGCCTCGGCCTGCCGCCGGCCCGGGTGCGCAGCATCGAGCGGTCCGCGCTGGCCACCCTGCGCCGCGCATTCGCCGAGCCGGCGGGCAGACTGGGGCAATGCTGAATCGCCTGGCCAAGCCGGTCCGTCGCGATCTTGCCGGGCATCTGGGCGCCAGCCCGCGGGTGCTGGCGTGGGGCCGGGTGGTCGACGGCCGCTGGTGTGTCGCGTTGCCGGACCGGCTGGTCTGGGGCGGCGTACCGGAGGGGGCGGGGCAGTGGGAGGAGTTGGCGTACCACCTGATCGAGCACGGCGGCTGGAACGCCGAGCTGTCCGAGCTCGCCTGGACACGTACCGACGGTCGGCGGGGCAGCCTGCGGCTGGTCGACCCGGGACGGCTACCGGAGGCCTTCGTCGACCGGGTCAATGCGACCATCGTCGCACGGGAGCGCGTGCCGATCGAGGGCACCGACGACGGCGTGGTGATCAGCGGGCGCCGCGACCTGACCGATCCGGACGCCCCGCTGACCTGGCGGGCCAGCCCGATGCGCGGCACCAGGCTGTCCGATCCGCGGGTCGCCGCCGAGGTCGACGCGGCGATCGCGCGGGTCCGCGCCGAGTACGACATCTGAGGGGCGAACTGCTACAGTCTCTTCTCGCGTCTACGCGATCCCCTGTAGCTCAATTGGCAGAGCATTCGACTGTTAATCGAAGGGTTGCTGGTTCGAGTCCAGCCGGGGGAGCCAGTCCGGCTCGGCCGCCTCAGCGGCGTTCCAGATCGGCGAGGAAGCTGCTCGCCCAGTGATCGATGTCGTGGTCGAAGACCTGCTTGCGCATCGCCCGCATCCGCTTGGTCTTGGCCGCCGGGGTGTCGTTGATCGCCCGCATCAGCCCGGCCTTCAACCCGTTGATGTCATAGGGATTGACCAGGTAGGCCTGCTTCAGTTCGCGGGCGGCGCCGGCGAACTCGCTGAGCACCAGCGCCCCGGAATTGTCGTCGCGACAGGCCACGAACTCCTTGGCGACCAGGTTCATCCCGTCGCGCAGCGGGGTCACCATCATCACGTCGGCCGCGACATACATCGCCGCCATCTCCTCGCGCGGGTAGCTGGTGTGCAGGTAGGTGATCGGCGGATGTCCGATGGTGCCGATGTTGCCGTTCAGCCGGCCGACCAGCATGTCGATGTCGTCGCGCAGCCGGCGGTACTCCTGCACCCGCTCCCGCGAGGGGTTGGCGACCTGCAGGAAGACGGCGTCGGTCGCCGACAGCGACCCCTCGCCGATCAGCTCGCCGAAGGCCCGCAGCCGCTGCCGCAGCCCCTTCGTGTAGTCCAGCCGGTCGATGCCCAGCACCAGATGCTCCGGGTCGCCCAGGTCGCGGCGAATCTCCTCGGCCCGGGCGCGGACCTGCGGGGTGGCCGCCAGGTCGGCGAATCCCTGGGCGTCGATCGAAATGGGGTACGCCTGGGCCCGCACCTCGCGCCCGTCGGGCATCGTCACCACGTGCCGGTGCACGGACAGCCGGAGCATCCGGCGTACCAGCTCGACGAAGTTGTTCGCGCCGCCCGGGAGCTGGAAGCCGACCAGGTCGGCGCCGAGCATGCCCTCCAGGATCTCGCTGCGCCACGGCAACTGGCGAAACAGCTCCGCCGGCGGGAACGGGATGTGCAGGAAGTAGCCGATCCGCAGATCGGGGCGCAACTCGCGCAGCATCTTCGGCGCCAGGGAGAGCTGGTAGTCCTGGATCCACACCGTCGCGCCCTCGTTGGCCACCGCGGCGGCGCGATCGGCGAAACGCTGGTTGATCATCTTGTAGGTCTCCCACCACTCGCGGTGGAACTCCGGGTGCGCGACGACGTCGTGGTAGAGCGGCCACAGGGTCGCATTGGAGAAGCCCTCGTAGTACTCGGCGATCTCGTCCGCGCTCAGCTCGACCGGGACCAGCGCGAGGTCGTCGGAGACGAATGGCTCGAGCTTCTCGTCCGGGGCGCCGTGCCAGCCCACCCAGGCCCCGTCGTTGGCGCGCATCACGGGCTCCAAGGCGGTCACCAGCCCGCCGGGGGAGGTCCGCCAGTCCTCCGTGCCGTCGTCGTGGATAACTCGATCGACGGGCAGCCTGTTGGCCACCACCACGAAATCAGCTCCGGACGGGCTCGTCACCTGGTGCCTCCTCACAACCGCGGACAGCCTATCCAGCGCGGTTACGGGCATGTGTCGGGGTCGACAGATCGATCTTTGGTCCGCGGTGTTTGTCGCGAGCCTCGGGATGCGCCACGCTTGTCGCATGGTCGATGTCACCGACTCCGCCGCGGACGCGTTGGGGGTCACCTCCGAGGCCGCACGGCACGCACTCGACGCCGTCCTCGCCGATCCGGCAGGCACGCTCCTCGCGCTCGACTTCGATGGCACTCTCTCGCCGATCATCGACCGGCCGGAGGATGCCGTCATCCATCCCTGCGCAGCGGCGGCGCTCGATCGACTCGGTCAGTTGATCGGCACGGTCGCGATCATCACCGGACGCCCGGCAAAGGCCGCAGTTGACCTGGGCCGGCTTGATCAACTCGACGGGCTGGGTGACATGGTGGTGCTCGGCCAGTACGGCGCCGAGCGCTGGGACGCCGACACCGGGCGGTTCTACATCCCCCCGGTACCGACCAACATCGGGCAGGTCGAGTCCGAGGTGCACAAGATCATCGACGACCTCGGCCTGCGCGGGGTGAGCATCGAGAACAAGCACCGTGCCATCGGCGTCCACACCCGGACGGCCGACGACCCGGCCGGGTCCTTCGACATGCTGGTGGAACCGGTGACCCGGATTGCGGAGGAGAACGGCCTGCACGTGGAGCCCGGCCGCTCGGTCCTGGAGATCCGGCCGTCCGGCAGGGACAAGGGTGCGGCGCTGGCGGAGTTGATCATCGAGCGCGGTGCCCGGGCGGTGATCTTCGGCGGCGACGATCTCGGCGACGTGCCGGCCTTCGACGAGGTCGTGCGCCAGCGCGACGCCGGGCTGCCGGGGCTGCTGATCGCCTCGGCATCGGATGAGCAGAGCGCGCTGGTCGGTCGGGCGGATGTGGTACGCCACGGCCCGGCGGAGGTCGCGGAGTGGTTGAACGCGCTCGCCGACGAGTTGGAGCGCCGCGCCGCCTGAGACTGCCCGCCGGGAACTGCCCTGTGGACAACCCGTCCGGGCGGATGATCGCGGCGGCCGGAACGGCAAGGCTGGTGGCCATGCCGACCTCACGCCGCCGCAACCACCGTCGACCCGCCCGTCCGCCGGCCCCTGCCCGCGGGCCGTCCCGCCCGGCCGGGAACGTGACGGAGCTTGTGTTGCCGTCTCGCCCCGCGGTGCTCCCGGCGCACCTGCTGTGCGCCTGTGGGGACGAGTGCCCTGTTGACCGCGGCGGCCTGCACGGTGGGGCCGGCCATCCGGCGGCAGGCCTGGTTCCTGGTCTGCACCTCCGCCGGGCGGTTCGCGCCGGTGCTGCTGCCGTGTGACGACCTGCCCGCCGGAGCCGGGGCCGCCGACGCGTTGCTGGTCGGGCGGCTGCTCGAAACGGTCCTCGCGGAGACCCGCACCGATGCCGCGGTGATCATCTGGGAGTGCCCCGGCGACCGCCGCCTCGATTCCCGGACCCGCGCCTGGGCGCGGGCGATGGCCGAGCTGGCAGGGCGCGGGGAGGTACGCCTGCGCGGGCAGGTGCTCGCCCACGACACCGGCGTCCGCCTGCTCGGCGCCGCCGAACTGGGCGTCGCCGAGCAGGCGGGTTGATCAGCCGGCCGCCGGGGCGTACCCCATCACGGCCTTGGTCTCCAGGAAGTCGGCGAAGGCGTGCTCGCCCCACTCGCGGCCGTTGCCCGACTGCTTGTAGCCGCCGAACGGCGCGTTCGGGTCGATGCCGGGGTTGTTCACGCTGATCTGCCCGGCGCGCAGCCGCGATGCGACGCGCAGCGCCTCCTCGCGGTCCTCGCCGGCGACATAGCCCGCGAGCCCGTACGGGGTGTCGTTGCCCATCTCGACGGCCTGGTCGACGTCGTCGTAGCCGATCACCGTGACGACGGGGCCGAAGATCTCCTCCCGGGCGATCGTCATGTCGTTGGTCGCGTCGGTGAACACGGTCGGCTGGACGTAGTAGCCGGTCTCCAGACCCTCCGGCCGGCCCTCGCCGCCGGCGGCCACCGTGGCGCCCTCGTCGATGCCGGTCTTGATCAGTCCCTGGATCTTGTCGAACTGGGCCTGGGAGACGACCGGGCCGATCTTGGCGCCCGAGTCCGGCGCGCCCGGCGCGAAGCCCTCGACGGTCTGCTTGGCGATGTCGGCGACCTCACCCATCCGGGCGCGGGGGACGAACATCCGGGTCGGCGCATTGCAGGACTGGCCGGAGTTCTGCATCACCCCGCCGATGCCGGCGGCCACGTTCTTCGCGAACGAGTCGTCGTCGAGGATGATGTTGGGGCTCTTGCCGCCCAGCTCCTGTTGCACCCGCTTCACCGTCGGTGCGGCGTTCCTGGCGACCTCCACGCCGGCGCGCGTGGAGCCGGTGAACGAGACCATGTCCACGTCCGGGTGGCTGGCCAGCGCCGCGCCGACCGTCGGTCCATCGCCGTCGACCAGGTTGAACACGCCCTTGGGTACGCCGGCCGCATCCAGCACCTCGGCGAAGATGTGGGCCGAGAAGGGGGCCACCTCCGACGGCTTGAGCACCATCGTGCAGCCCGTGGCCAGGGCCGGGGCGACCTTGGCCGCGATCTGGTTCAGCGGCCAGTTCCACGGGGTGATCATGGCGACGACGCCGATCGGCTCCTTGACGATCCGGGTGGTGCCGGCGTCGCTGGTGAACGGGTATTCCTTCAACACCTGCAGGGCAGTGCTCAGGTGCACCAGCCCCATCGCCGCCTGGGCCTGCTGGGCGAGCGCAGCCGGCGCGCCCATCTCCTCGGTGACGGCGGCGGCCAGGTCCTCGTAGCGCTTCTGGTACTCCTCGACCACCCGCTCCAGGAGCGCGATCCGTTCCTCGCGGCTGGTTTGGCCATACGTGGCGAAGGCCGCCCGGGCGGCGGCGACGGCGGAGTCGACGTCGGATTCGCTGCCGAGCGAGATCGTGCCTGCCGCCTCCTCGGTGGCCGGATTGATCACCTCCAGCGGTTTCGCCTCGGCCGGCTCGACCCACTCGCCGTCGATGTAGAACTTCTGGTAATCGCGCATGTACGCCCTCGTCTCTCACGATCTCGGTTGCACCGTCCGACGGGTTGCAACTCCACGGCAAATTTAGGTCATCGTCGCTCGTCGCGGTCAGGCGCCTCAGCCCGATATGTCTCGTGCGCTCAGCCCATGGTCGTCGCGTTCGAGATGCTCGGTGCTCGGGTGGGTGCCGGTGTCTGCGCGGACCGCCCGCTTTGGGGTCAGCCAGCAGACGGTGCGCCATGCGCTTACGACCGAGGGGGTCGCGATCTGCCCGAGTGGTCGTCGTGTTCAAGTGACGACCTGATGCGCGGCTGGCCTCTCCTGCGTGAGCGCCTAACGCGTGCGTGAAGGCGCTTGGGCCTCGGCCTCAAACCGGGGCGCCCGGCAGGCCGGCTCCCGCACCACCAAAACCCTTCGACGATCCGGCGTCGCTGCTATGATAAAACAGGCTTAGAGGCGTCTGGATATGTTTTAAGGAGGTCAGTGATGGCGAAGCGCGCTGTCCCGTTGCGACCGCACGTGCAGGACGCCCTCAGTGTGTGGGGACAGCTCATCAGGCGCGGTCGGCTCGACCGCGCCTGGACAGCCAAGGACCTCGCGGCCCGCGCGAACGTCTCGGAGCAGACCGTGCTCGCCGCAGAGGCCGGCCACCGTGGCACCGCCGTCGGCACGATGATGGATCTGGCCGACCTCGTTGGCATCCCCCTCTTTGGGATCGAAGACCGCTCCGAGATCGCAATCCGTCGTCGGCGCGGCGAGGAGATGCTCGCTCTGCTCCCAAGCCGTATTCGCCGGTCGAAGGCAGGAACCATCGATGACGACTTCTGAGGAGCTCTATGTCTGGACGTGGCTACCAGGTCAAACCGAGCCCGTCCTGGCCGGGAGGGTGGACCAGACTGGGCCGCTCTTCACCTTCATCTACGCGTCGAGGTACCTGTCGCGGCCGGATGCCATCAGTCTGTTCGCGCCGGAGCTTCCGCTGCGCCGCGGCATCCAGGAGCCGGCAGACGGACTGACCATCGCGGGTGTCCTCAGGGACGGGAGTCCCGACAGGTGGGGGCGGGGTGTCATCGAACGCCGACGAGGTGCCACACCGAACTCCCTCAGCGAAATCGACTACATGCTGAGCTCCAGCTCGAATCGCTTCGGAGCGCTGGACTTCCAAACCAGTCGTGAGACCTACGTTCCGCGGGATAACTCGGCGACCCTCGATGAGCTGCACGAGGCCTCGATGAGGCTGGAGAGGGGCGGAAGTCTATCAGCGGGCCTCGACGCTGCGCTGATACATGGCACAAGCCTGGGAGGCGCCCGGCCGAAGGTGACCCTCACCAGCAACGATGGGAGTCAGTGGCTCGCGAAGTTCGCGTCATCAGACGATCACGTGTTCTCCGTGGTGAATGCCGAGGCCGCGATGCTCGAGCTTGCGCGCAGGGCAGGTATCACGGTCCCCGAGAGCAAGGTCGTCTCGTCTCTTGGTAAAGAGGTACTTCTCGTCCGGCGGTTCGACCGAGATGCCACAGGAGGAAGGCGCCACGTAGTATCCGGTCTGACAATGGCGCAGACCGACGAGATGTACGCACGGTACGTGTCCTATCCACAGATCCTCGATGTGCTTCGTTCATACGCGGAGGATGCGGCTCAGCCCGGGCCCGAGCTTTTCCGGCGCATCGCGATGAACATCGCCATCAGCAACAACGATGACCACGCCCGGAATCACGCCGCATTCTGGGACGGGAGGCACCTGGAGCTGACCCCGGTCTACGACCTCTCGCCCGGGCAACGGTCCGGAGACACGTTCGAGCAGGCAATGGCTTTCGGGCGGGGCGAGCACGGCGCGAAGGTGTCCCGATTCGCGGCTCTGGTACGCGAGTCGGAGACCTACGGGCTCTGCGCCGCACAAGCTCGGGACATCGTCGATCATCTCGTGTCGGCTATCCGTGACAACTGGAACGACGCTGCGGAGGTCGCGCGCTTGAGCGCCGCCG
The DNA here is from genome assembly GCF_054073625.1 of Naumannella huperziae. Taxonomy (NCBI): domain Bacteria; kingdom Bacillati; phylum Actinomycetota; class Actinomycetes; order Propionibacteriales; family Propionibacteriaceae; genus Naumannella; species Naumannella huperziae. Next base: position 1,790,467 of record NZ_JBSXPH010000001.1, read on the forward strand.
ACAAGAAGAGCCTTCGCGAGAGACAGATTCTGCCGAAGGCGGCCTTCTTCGACTATGCAGATGCGCCGCTCTGACGAGCCAACCGTGGACCCAGATTGTAGGCTTTCGACGGCTTGGTCGATGTGGGCTTGTACCGACTTGATGCCTGCGATGACGCGATTGAACAGTGCCAGGGTTGCTGGCACGTAGACGTATGTCCCTTCGAGGTGCTGCTGGACCCCGAGGTCAACGCCAACGCCCTCAACTGGACCCAGAACGACGACAATGCCCGAACCCAGCCAATGACTCTGTTGGCAAGGGTTCGAGCCTTGTGTGCCGGTGGTGGGGCGGGCGGGGCTCGAACCCGCGACCCAGGGATTATGAGTCCCCTGCTCTGACCTGCTGAGCTACCGCCCCGTGCCGGGCGGAAGCCTATCCGGTCGCGGCCGCGGTGGCCCCCGCGCGTGGCCGGGCGCGGATCCGGCGTACCCCGAGGACCAGGGCGGTACCGAGGAAGATCAGGGCGAGCGCCAGGCCGGCGGCGTCGGCCAGCCGGATCCACAGCGGCCAGGTCTCCTGCTCGGCATAGGGCAACAGGTTGAACGGCGCCAGCGCCACATAGCCGACCAGTGCCCATCCGCTGACCCGCAGCCCCCACGGGATGCCCGCCCGCCGCAACAGCACCAGGCCGAGCGGCAGCACCCACACGTAGTGGTGCGACCACGAGATGGGCGAGGCGACCAGTGCGGCGAAGCCGGTCAGGCAGAGCCCGAGGGCCGGTTGGTCCAGGCGCTGCCACAGCGCGCCCGCGGCCAGCCCGGCCAGGCCGGCGACCGCGGCCACCGCGAGGGCCGGGCGCTGGGCGTCCGCGCCGAAGAGCCGCACGGCATTGCCGAGCACGGACTGGTTCGTGTAGTGGAAGATCCCGTCGTTGATCCCGGAGTCGCCGCCCACCAGCCGCGTCCAGAACGTCACCGATGCCCCCGGCAGGATCGCGAATCCGATGATCACCGACGCGAGGAAGGTGCCGAAGATGATCAATGCCACCCGGCGCCGTCCGGCCAGGAACTGTTGGACGGCGAAGATTCCGGGTGTCAGCTTGATCCCGGTCGCCACCCCGGCGAGCCAGCCGACCGGCCCCCGGCGGCGGCGACCGGGTGCCGGCAACAGGTCCAGCAGCACCAGCGCCAGCAAGGCGATGTTGATCTGCCCGAAGGCGATCGTGATCCGGATCGGCTCGACGGCGATGATCACCGCCGCGGTGAAGACGCTGAGCCGCCAGCCGGCCAGCCCGAACCGGCGCCCGATCAGCATCAGCAGGCCCGCATTCAGCACGGCCCAGGCGATCACCGCGACCGGCCAGGCGAGCAGCGCCAGCGGCACGGAGAGCAGGGCCGCGAACGGCGGATAGATGAACGGCCAACCGCCGACGGGGCGGGCGTAGAAGTCCTGCCCGGTGAGCACCTGCTCGCCGGCCCGCCGGTAGATGCCGAGGTCCAGGGCGAACGGCTCGAACGGGATCAGCGTCCCCAGCTCGAGCCCGACCGCACCGACGGCGATCGCGACCAGCGCCGGCGGAACCAGCAGGGCGAGCGCGCGGACCCAGCGCGCCGGGCCGCCGCGCGTACCCGCTGCGGTCACTCCCGGCCCAGCCACGACAAGATCGTCCGCCCGACCGCGGAATCGGCGTTCGAGCCGATCGCCGGCGCCCCCAGCCCCGCCAGGCTGGCGTGCGCGTGCGCCATCACGTACGGGCGGCCCACCCAGCCGAGCATCTCGGCATCGTTGGGCATGTCGCCGAATGCGGCCACGTCGGCCGCGTCGATCCCGAGCCCCCGGCAGTACTCGGCCAGCGTCGAGGCCTTCGACACCCCGGCGGCGCTGATCTCCAGCAGCCCTAGATCGCCGAACGAGGAATGCGTCACCGTGACCCGGTCCCCGAGCAGGGGTTCGACGATCGCGTGCAGGTCGTCGGAGCTGTACGCCACATGCTGCACCAGCAGCTTGATCACCGGTCCCGCCCCGACCAGCTCCTCGGCCGGCGCCACGGTGGACTGTTCCGGATGATGATCGGCGCTGTTGCGGACATAGTCGGGTTCGGTGCCGAACCGCAGGCCCAGCTCCACCCCGAACGCCACGCCGGGCACCCGCTCGCGGATCATCGCGACCACCTCAGCCACCAGTGCGGCCGGCAGCGGGTGGCTGATCAGGGGCCGGTCGTCCGACAGGTCGAAGACCAGCGCCCCGTTGGAGCAGATCACCCGCTGCTCGTCGCACGGCAGGCCGCGCAGCACGTCCAGCCAGCGCGGCGGCCGGCCGGTCGCGAAGACCACCCCGATCCCGGCGTCGCGGGCGGCGGCGATCGCGGCCAGGTTGAGCTCGGAGACCGTTCCGTCCGGTGACAGGAACGTGCCGTCCAGATCGGAGGCGATCAACCGCGGCAGCTCACCCGCCGGTGGAGGGTACGCCGCGGCAGCGCGGGTCACAGCCGCGACCTCGTGGTCGGCGCCCCGGGCCCGCTCGACTCGCCGCCGGGCGACGGCGAACGCGATTCGCTCGGCGAGGCGCTGCCGGAGTCCTGGCCGCTCGGTTCCGGGCTCCCCGACTGCGAGCCGCCGTCGCTGGGCTGCGGGCTGGACGAATCCTGGCCGTCGCTCGGCTCCTGCGACTGCGGGCTGCCAGAGCCCGAGCCACCGCCCTGGGTCGGCTGGATGATGGGCGGCGGCTGCTGGGGCGGCTCGTTGCGGAAGATCAGGATCGCGATCAGCACCGCGAGGGCGGCCAGCAACAACATCAGCAGCCAACTGATCAGGATGCTCACCCAGCCGGCCCGGTCGAACCGGCCCGGCCACGGCAGCGGCCACATCCGGGTCAGCCCGGGTGCGATCCGCTGGATCCAGGGGAGCTGGTAATCCGGCCCGCTCGGGGTGCCCTGGGGGGCGACATCGGCGAGCTGGACCTCGCGCAGCAGCCCGTCGGCCACCCGCACCGGGCCGTCGGTGCCGTCGGCGGCCAGCGCCACCCAGGGGGCGGGCTCGCGCGGGTTCGCCGCGGGTGGGGCGCCGGTGGATTCGTCGACGAACCGGCGCCCGAGCCGACCGTCGGCCTGGCCGTCGCCGCCGCGGGCCACCACGTCGTCGATGTGCAGGTCGTTGATCACCCCGGCGAACCGGTCGCGGGCCGCCGGGTCCTCCGCGGCGCCGGAGTTGAGCTGGACCAGGATCACATCGGAGCGGCCGTCGGCGCGCGGTGTGGTGCTGTGGGCCAGGAATCCGGTGCCGGATTCGTGCGCCGCGACCCGGGCATCCAGCCAGAAGCCTCCGATCCTGGGCGGATCGGAGGCCGTCAGCGGGTACAGGTCGGGTGCGGGCATCGCTCCTCATTCCATCACGTCCGGAGCCGACAACGCCCCGCCTGCCCGGCATCGCGCGCCGGGTCGCCGACCATTCTGCCGGGTCCGGCGGCACACCCGGGCGAGTGCACAGGGCCCGCACAGGCCGCACCGAGCAAGATAAGCGAGCAACCCCCGCGCGGGTATCGTTGACCCGGCGGTCGGCTCCCGGTGCCGGCCGCGGCCGGCGTCCGCCGCCGTCACCCCGACCCGCAGGAGTTGTTCGTGAGCCCCAGCCCGTCCGACCAGCCAACCGGTCAGTTGTCGAACCAGGAGGCCGCGCGCCTCCTCGGCGAGTCGATCGCGCAGGTGCAACGGGTCATCGTCGGCCAGGACCACATGGTCGAGCAGCTGATGGTGTCGCTGCTGGCGCGCGGGCACTGCCTGCTCGAGGGCGTACCGGGCGTCGCCAAGACGCTGGCCGTGCGCAGCTTCGCCACGGTCGTCGGCGGCAGCTTCGCCCGCATCCAGTTCACCCCCGATCTGGTGCCCTCCGACATCGTCGGCACCCGCATCTACTCCCAGAGCAGCGAGTCCTTCGAGGTCGAGCTCGGCCCGATCTTCGTCAACTTCGTCCTCGCCGACGAGATCAACCGCGCCCCGGCCAAGGTGCAGTCGGCGATGCTGGAGTTGATGGCGGAGAAGCAGGTCTCGCTCGGCGGCCAGACCCACCCCACCCCGAATCCGTTCATCGTGATCGCCACCCAGAACCCGGTGGAGTCCGAGGGCGTCTACCCGCTGCCCGAGGCCCAGCGCGACCGGTTCCTGCTCAAGGTCGACGTGCCCTATCCGCGCGGCAACGAGGAATTCGAGATCCTGCGCCGGATGAGCGTGCACCCGCCCGAGGCGCGCAACGTCCTCTCCCCGGAGCTGGTACGCCAACTGCAGGACATGGCCTCCGACGTGTTCGTGCACAACCTCGTCGCCGAGTACATCGTCCGGCTGGTGCTGGCCACCCGCTCGCCGGCCGAGTTCGACATGCCCGACCTGGCGTCGGTGATCCAGATCGGGGCGAGCCCGCGCGCCACCCTCGGCCTGGTCGCCGCCTCGCGTGCCCTGGCGCTGATCCACGGCCGCGACTACGTGCTGCCGACCGATGTCCAGGCCGTCGCCAAGGACGTGATGGCCCACCGGCTGGTGCTCGGCTTCGACGCCGTCGCCGACAACATCGAGCCCGGCCAGGTGATCGAGCGGATCCTTGCCATGGTGCCGGCGCCGACGCCGGTCTGGGAGGGTGAGCAGGGCTCGCAGGACCAGCCGCAACTCCAGCCCGGCCAGCCTCAGGGCCAGCCGCACGGGCAGGGCCAGCCGCACGGGCAGGCCCAGCCGGGTCCGGCATTCCCGCCGCCCGGGCAGCAGTTCCCGCGGGGCTGAGCAGTGGCCGCGCCCCTGCATTCCGCGCCGCACAGCTCCACCGCGGCGCTCCGCTCGGTCGTCGAGGTCCCGCGGGCCGCGACGCTGCCGATCAGCCAGCTCGCGCCCGAGGCGGCGCTGCGCCGCCTCGAGTTGACCATCGCCCGGCGCCTGGACGGGTTCCTGCACGGCGATCATCTCGGGCTGCTGCCCGGCGCCGGCTCCGAGCACAACGACGCGCGCCCCTACCAGCCCGGCCAGGACGACGTCCGTCGGATGGACTGGGCGGTCACGGCGCGGACCACCGTGCCGCACGTCCGCGACACCGTCGCCGACCGCGAGCTGGAGGTCTGGGCACTGCTCGACGCCTTCCCCAAGATGAACTGGGGCACCGCGGGCGTCACCAAGCGTGACCTCGGCATCGCCGCCATCGCCACCATCGGGTTCCTCGGCCAGCGTCAGGGTGACCGGTTCGGCGGCGCCATCCTGCGGCCCGACGGGATCCGCCGGCTGCCGGCGGGCGCCGGGCGTACCGCGCTCTACGGTCTGCTCCGCCGGCTGCTGACCGACCCGATCGTGCCCGACCACACGCCCGCCCGGACCAGCCTCGCCGACGGCATCGAGCACCTGAACCGAACCGAGCGGCGCCGGGGCCTGCGGGTCATCGTGTCCGACTTCGTGACCGCCGGCGACACCGAGCTCGACCCGGACGTCGAGCCGGCCTGGGAGCGTCCGATCCGGCACATGTCGGCGCGCCAGCAGGTCCTGGCCGTCGAGGTGGTGGATGCCCGCGAGCTCGACTTCCCGAATGTCGGCGAGGTGCTGATCCGCGACCCCGAGACGACCTTCGAGCGCTATGTGAACACGTCGGACTCCGGGGCCCGCGACCGGATGAATGCGGTCGCGGCCGCCCAGCGCGAGCGGATCCGGATCGCGCTGCGCCGGGCCGGTGCCGGGCACATCCAGTTGCGCACCGATGCTGACTGGGTCGCCGACATCGCCCGCTTCGTGCTGGCCTACCGGCGGGTGGCGAGCCGGCTGCACGCGCCGCCGCGGGGGGTCGCCCGGTGAACCCGCTGGACTACCTGGTGCCGGAGTCGCTGGACTTCCCGCAGCGGCTGCTGGCGCTGCTCGCGATCCCGCTGCTCGCCGGGGCGTACCTGCTGCTGTCTCGCCGGCGCAACCGCAAGGCCATGCGCTTCACCAACACCGCCATGCTGGAGCTGGCGATGCCTCGGACCTCGCAGTGGCGGCGCCACCTGGCCGTGGCGATGGCGTTGCTCAGCCTCGTCACGCTGACGGTCGCCTGGGCCAAGCCGGTCGGCCTGGACCGGGTACGCGTGGAGCGGGCGACCGTGGTGGTGGTGCTCGATGTGTCGCAGTCGATGGCGGCGACCGATGTCGAGCCGAGCCGGATCGAGGCGGCCAAGACGGCGGCGACGGAGTTCGTCAACGGGGTGCCGCCGACCTACAACGTGGCCCTGGTCAGCCTGTCCGGCAATCCCGGTGTGGTCGTCCCGCCGACGCTGAACCGGCAGGCCGTCGAGGGCGCGATCGCCCAGCTCGAACTGCGCGACTCCACCGCGATCGGCGAGTCGATCGTGGTCGCCATGAACGCCCTGCAGCAGGCGCCGAAGGGCGACGGTGACGAGCCGCCGCCGGGCGCGATCGTGGTGTTGTCCGACGGGCAGACCAATGTCGGCCGGCCGGGGGTGCAGGGCGCTGCGGTGGCGGCCGACGCCGGCGTACCGGTCTTCACCATCGCCTACGGCACCGAGAACGGCTACGTCGATCTCGACAACGAGCGCCAGCCGGTGCCGGTGAATGTCGAGGAGATGCGGCAGATCGCCGAGCGCAGCGGCGGTCGGGCGCTGACGGCGTCCTCGGCCGAGGAACTGCGCAATGTCTACCAACAGGTGGAATCCGAGGTGGGCTTCGAGGAGGCGCGGCGCGATGTCACCGCGCGCTATGCAATGTATGCCGGCGTGTTCGCCGTCCTGGCCGCGCTGAGCACGATCTCGTTGAGTGCGAGGTGGCCGTCATGATCAACGACTGGATCCAGTTCCTGAACCCCGAGCGGCTGTGGTGGCTGCTGCTGGTGCCGGCGCTGGCCGGGCTCTACGGGCTGTTCTGCTGGCTGCGCCGCGACCGCGGCCGCAGCAGCTGGCAGGCGGTGCAGCAACTGGTGCAGCGCGAGCCCGCCTGGAAGCGTCACCTCGCCGTGGTGCTGGCGCTGGCCAGCCTGACCGCGCTGGTGGTGGCCTATGCCCGGCCGAAGCAGCAGGTGGACGTGCCGCGCGAGCGGGCCACCATCGTGGTGACCATGGACGTCTCGCTGTCGATGGAGGCCGAGGACGTCGCGCCGAACCGGCTGGCGGCCGCCAAGGCCGGCGCCACCGCATTCATCGAGTCGCTGCCGCCCGGCTACAACGTCAGCGTCGTCGCGTTCGCCGCGACCGCGCAGATCCTGGTCCCGCCGACCCCGGACCGCGAGCGGGCGACCGCCGCGATCGACCAGCTCACGCTGATGCCGTCGACCGCGATCGGCGAGGGCATCCTCAGCTCGCTCGATGCGCTGCTGCAGCTTCCGCCGACCGACAACGGCGAGCAGCTCCCCGCCCGGATCGTGTTGCTGTCCGACGGCAAGACGACGTGGGGTACGCCGGCCGCCCAGGCGGCCCAGGTCGCCCGCGACCGCAATGTGCCCGTCTACACGATCGCCTACGGCACCCAGGACGGCTATGTGGAGATCGACGGCCGCCGCGAGCCCGTCCCGGTCGACCACAACGAGCTGGAGGCCGTCGCCCGGATCTCCGGGGGCCAGGCCTACGAGGCCGCGTCTGCCGAACAGCTCCGCGAGGTCTATGCCAACATCTCCTCCTCGGTCGGCTACGAGAAGGTCGACCAGGAGGTGACCAGCCGCTACGCCGGTTTCGGTCTGTTGTTCGCGTTGTTGTCTGCCGTCGGCGTCGTCTCGCTCGCCGCGCGCTGGCCGTGAGGTGAGAACGGTGCGCAGGGCTCGAATGGGCGGGACTCGAATGGGCGGGACTCGGATGGGCAGGACTCGGATGGGTGGGACTCGTGGGTGAGATCGCCGCGCGGCTGGCGCGGGTACGCGGCCGGATCGACGAGGCCTGTGCGGCCGCCGGTCGCGATCCGGCCGGGGTGCGGCTGCTGCCGGTGTCGAAGACCCAGCCGGCGGAGGCCGTGCGCGCCGCCTTTGCGGCCGGGATGCGCGAGTTCGGTGAGAACAAGCCCCAGGAGCTGGCGGCCAAGGCCGACGAGCTGGGCGATCTGGCCGGCCTGCGCTGGGCGGCGATCGGGCACCTGCAGACCAACAAGGCCAAGCTGGTCGCCGAGCACGCGAGCGAGTTCCACGCGCTCGACTCGGTCCGGGTCGCCGAGGCACTGGATCGTCGGCTGCAGGCGCTCGGGCGGGGCCTCGACGTGTTCGTCCAGGTGAACTCCTCGGGCGAGGAGTCGAAGTTCGGGCTGGCGCCCGCGCAGGTCGCGGAGTTCGCCGCGGCCCTGGCGCCCTACCACGCGCTGCGGGTCGTGGGCCTGATGACCCTCGCGGCCAACACCGACGATCCCGCGCGGGTGGCGGGCTGTTTCGCCTCGATGCAGCAACTGCAGCGTGAACTGCGCGAGGGCGGTGTCGCGGGGGAGTGGGACGAGCTGTCGATGGGGATGTCCGGCGACTTCGCGGCGGCGATCGCCCACGGAGCCACGGTGATCCGCATCGGCACCGCGATCTTCGGGGCACGGGAGGTCGCCTGAGCCGGGGCTGGTGTCGCTGGGGCGGATGTTGCAGAATGGGCGCTGGTTCCGTCGTGCGGAGACGAGGCTGCTGGGGAAGGCACACCTCGAGCCGCAGGAGGAACCGTGAACGTGCCCACCCGTGGAGTGCTGTTCATCCACTCGGCGCCGTCGGCGCTGTGCCCACACATCGAGTGGGCCGTCGGCGGCGCGCTCGGCATGCCCGTCTCCTTGGACTGGACGGCGCAGCCGGTGGAGCGCTCGGCCTACCGTGCCGAGTATTCCTGGACCGGCCCCGCCGGATCGGCCGCCACCCTGGCGAGCGCGCTGCAGGGCTGGCAGCGGATCCGCTACGAGGTGACCGAGGAGCCGGCGGCCGGCGCCGAGGGCGTCCGCTATTCCTACACCCCGGCGCTCGGGGTGTTCTGCGGCGCCATCGGCCAGCACGGCGACCTGCTGGTGCCCGAGGACCGGATCAAGCATGCCGTGGTCAACGACGCGCTCGGTCGCAAGGAACTGCTCAGCTCACTGGACGAGTTGCTGGGCCGGCCGTGGGACGACGAACTGGAGCCGTTCCGGCACGCGGGGGCGGACACCCCGGTGCGCTGGCTGCACCAGGTGGTGTGAGCCGGGCCGCCAGCGGCTGGCCGCCGCGTTGGATCTCGAAGGCGCCGCAGTCGCAACGCAGGTAGCGGACGCGACCCTCGCTGGTCGCATGGGTCGAGGCGACCCACCACAGGTGCGGGCCGTCGGGGGCGGGGCATTGCAACATGCCCCCGATCCTGCTGTCATGTTCTTGTGCGAGTAAACCCTTACGGCGAGGATCCGGTACGCCTCGCCGTGCGGCTGGCCAACGACCCGCCCGACGATCCGGCGGAGCTGGCGCGGATCTGCAACGAGGCGGGGATGGTCGTCGACTGGCAGGTCTCGGCCGCCGAGCTCGCCGACACGACCACCTTCCTCGACCAGTGGCGCGCGCTGGCCGCGGTGGCGGGGGAGCGCGAGCGCGCCGAGCTGCTGAACGCCAGCCTGGCGGCGCACGCCACCCATCCCAGCCTGACCGATCACGACGGGCGGGGCTGGCACCTGCACTACCGGCCGGCCGGGCTGAGCCTGGACCGGGTGCTGCGCAGCATGATCAACGTGGCCACGGCGCTGCACCTGGTCACGCGCGGGATGCACCGGCTCGGGATCTGTGCCGCCAGCGGCTGTGCGCGGGTCTATGCCGACTTCACCCGGCCCGGTACCCAGCGCTACTGCTCGACGCGGTGCGCGAATCGTGACGCGGTGCGGCGGCACCGCTCGCGGCGGGCATGATCCCCTTGATCACTCGGCTGCGGTCGCCTCCGCATTGGTGAAGATCAACGAGACGTTCGCTCCGCCGAAACCGAACGAGTTGCTGATCCCGGCAAGATCGCCGTCGCCCAACCGGCGCGCGGAATTCGCCGCCACGTCGATCGGCAGGTCGGGTTCGATGTTGTCGATGTTGATCGTCGGGGGCGCCACCCGGTCCCGCAGCGCGTACACGGTGGCGAGCGCCTCGATCGCGCCCGCGGCCCCCAGCAGGTGGCCGGTCATCGACTTGGTGCCGGTGACCACGGCATCATCGGCGGCCGCTCCGAGGACGTCACGGATCGACTTCGCCTCCGCGAGATCGCCCTGCGGGGTCGAGGTGGCGTGCGCGTTCACGTGCCGGATGTCGCCCGCTGCCAGGTCGGCGTCGGCCAGCGCCTTGCGCATCGCCGAGGCCTGGCCCGCGCCGGAGGGGTCCGGCTGCACCATGTCATGGGCATCGTTGCTGATCCCGGCGCCCGCGACGGTGCCATAGATCCTCGCGCCGCGGGCGCGGGCGCTCTCCAGCGTTTCGAGCACCAGCGAGGCGGCCCCCTCGCCGAGGACGAACCCGTCGCGGTCCACGTCCCACGGCCGCGACGCCCGCTCGGGGTCGTCATTGCGGCGCGACAGCGCCTGCATCTGGCCGAACGCGGCGAGCGGCAACGGGTGTACGACGCCCTCGGTGCCGCCCGCGACCACCACATCGGCCCGGCCGAGGCGGATCATGTCGAGTGCCTGGGCGATCGCCTCGGAGCTCGACGCGCACGCCGAGACAGCGGTGTGTACGCCGGCCCGGGCGCCGAGCCGCAGCCCGACATTGGCCGCCGGCGCATTGGCCATCAGCATCGGGATGGCGAAGGGGCTGACCCGGCGTACCCCTCGCTCCTTGAGGGTGTCCCAGTTGTCCAGCAACGAGTGCAGGCCGCCGATTCCGGTCGCGATCGCCACGCCGAGCCGCTCGCGGTCGACCGGGTTGTCCTCGCCGAGGCCGAAGCCGGCGTCGCGCCAGGCCTCCAGGCTGGCCACGACCGCAAGCTGGCTCGCCCGGTCCATCCGGCGCGCCTCGACCCGGGGGAGCTGCTCGCCCGGTTCCTGGGTGACGGTGGCGGCGAAGGTCGTCGGCAGCTCGGCCGCCCACTCGGCGGTCAGCGTGTGAACTCCGGGCGTACCGTCCCGCATCGCGCGCCAGGTGCCGGGCGCGTCCGGCCCGAGCGGGCTGGTGGCGCCGATTCCGGTGACGACGACGGTGCGGGACATGCGTGGCCTCGGTCTCTCTGTGCTCGGATGGTGCGCGCGGGAACGCGCGCAGGGATTGCGTGCCGGGACCCCGGCGCCCGCCGGGGTCCCGGGCGCGGGATCAGCCCTGGTTGCGCTCGATGTAGGCCACGGCGTCGCCGACCGTCTTGAGGTTCTTGGCCTCCTCGTCGGGGATGGAGACGCCGAACTTGTCCTCGGCGGCGTAGATGATCTCGTTCATCGCGAGCGAGTCGGCATCGAGGTCGTCGACGAACGACTTGTCCATCTGGACATCCTCCACGGGCACCTCGAGCAGCTCGTTGACGATCTCGGCGAGCTGGGTGCGGATCTCTTCGGTGGTGGCCACGAGCGTTCTCCTGTGTCTGGTTACTGATAGCCGGGTTCTGACTGGCTTGCTACCTGTGTGCTGTGGCCGTCGCCCAGCGGGCGGCGGCCGCCGGACCCGGCGGGGTCGCCGGTCCGGAGATCATCATCATGCCCGCTGGGCCGCCTGCGGGGCATCGGCGCGATGGGCGCGGACGAAGGCGCGCGCCTCGTCGAGCTGCTCGGGCCCGTTCAGCGCAAAGGTCTCGACGCCCTTGAGGTTGCGCTTGGCGAGTCCGGTGAGCGTACCGGCCGGCGACAGCTCCAACAGGCCGGTCACCCCGAGATCGGCCATCGTCGCCATGCACAGGTCCCAGCGGACCGGGTTGGCGACCTGCCCGACGATCCGGAACAGCGCGTCGGCGCCGTCGGTGACCGCGCGCCCGTCGGCATTCGACAGCAGTTCGGTACGCAGAGCGCCGGTGCTCAGCCCGCGCGCCAGGTCGGCCAGCCGCTCCACCGCGGGCGCCATGTGCTCGGTGTGGAAGGCCCCGGCGACGCTGAGCGGCACCAGGCGGGCGCCGGCGGGCGGGTGCTCGGCGAGCGCGGCCAGTTGCTCGACCGTGCCGGCGGCCACGATCTGCCCGGTGCCGTTGTTGTTGGCCGGGGTGAGGCCGGCGGCCTCGATCGCCGCGAGCACCTCCTCGGGATCGCCGCGCAGCACCGCGGTCATCGACGTCGGCGCGATCGCGCTCGCCTCGGCCATGGCGCGGCCGCGCTCGCGGACCAGCGTCATGGCCTGTTCCTCCGTCAGCGCCCCGGCCGCCGCGGCGGCGGTGATCTCGCCGACGGAGTGCCCGGCCAGCACCCCGGCGGGCATCTCGTCCGACCCGTCGGTGAGTGCGGCCAGGGTGATCAGCCCGGCGGCGACCAGCAGCGGCTGCGCGATGGCGGTGTCGCGGATGGTGTCCTCGTCGGCCCGGGTGCCGTAGTGGGTCAGGTCGAGCTTGGCGACCGCACCGAGCCGGTCCAGGTGGGCGGCCGTGTCGGCGTCGGCCAGCCAGGGTTCGAGGAAGCCGGGCTTCTGGGCGCCCTGTCCGGGCGCGACGATCGCGAGCACGGGATTCAGCCTTGCGCGCCGGGCCGCCCGGGTGTGGCAGGTGAGCCGACCAATCTGGTCGCGGGTTTTTGTCAGAAGTCCACAACGGCCGACTCAGCGCGGGCCGTCGACCGTGATCTGGAGGATCGGGTTGAACAGCTCCTCGGTGAAGATCACGGTCGTCTCTCCTGGGGCCACCTCGAAGGTGGCTTTGGCGCGGACCGCCTTGCCCGGTTCCAGGACCACCTCGGGCAGCTCCGGCTGGTAGCCCGACATCTGCGCCAGGAAGGCCTCGTTGCCGCGGGAGTCCTCCGCGCTGAGGTAGAGCGGATTGACCGCCAGGGTGCCCTCGGTGCAGGCGACCTCGACGTCCAACACCAGATAGCGCAGCCCGTCCGCCGGGGGCACCGTACCGCGGGTCTCCCAACTCGCCTCGTGCACCGTGACCGTGCCGCGGCCGGTGTGTTGGTACCACTCCACCGGCTTCCCGACGCCGCCGGTGACCGGCGCGTCCGGGACGGCATAGGCGGTCGCCGGGGTGGTCGGCGCCGGCGTCGCGGGGCGATCGGCGCCGGTGCCGGCGAACGGGCTGGTGAGAAAGGCCACCGCACCGACCAGGCTGATCGCGACCAGCGCCGCGATGCCGAGGATCCACCGGGTGCTGAAGGTCGAGGCCGTCCCCGGCGGTCGCTGCTCAGCCATCGGCCCACAGCCGGCCGAGGGTGAGCGCCAGCCGCAGGAAGTACGCCTCGCGCGGATCGGCGGGGGAGTAGCCGCAGACCTCGGCGATCCGCTTCAGCCGGTAGCGCACCGTATTGGCGTGAACGAACAACGCCCGGGCCGCCGCCTCGACCGAGGAACCATGGTCGAGGAAGGCCTCCAGGGTCTCCAGCAGGCCGCCGCCGGCGTCGCGCAGCGGCCGGTACACCTCGCGGTCCAGGGACCGGCGCGCGTGCCCGTCGCCCGACAGCACCCGCTCGGGCAGCAGTTCTCGTGCCTCGACCGGGCGCGGCGCCGCCGGCCAGCCGCGGGCGGCGCGCAGACCGGACAGGGCGGCCCGGGCGGAGGCCGTCGCATCGACCAGGTGTTCCACGACCGGCCCCAGCACCACCGGCCCGGGGGCGAAGGTGTCGAGCACGGCCGCCACGGCGCGCTGCCGGCCCGGCGCGTCCACCACACCGGCCCCGCCCAGCACCACGACCAGCCGGTCGCCGTGGGTCGCGGCCAGCAGGTCCAGCCCGAGCCGGGTGGTACGCCGCCGCATCGCCTCAACGGCGCCGTCCGGGTCGTCCTCCGGCGCCCCACCGACCACCACCATCACGGCCTCCGGCCACTGCCAGCCCAGCGTGGAGGCCCGCGACAGGACCGTCTCGTCGGCCTCGCCGCGGACCACCGCATCGACCACCAGCGACTCCAGTCGGGCGTCCCAGGCGCCGCGGGTCTCGGCCGCACGGGCGTAGAGCTGCGCGGCGCCGAAGGCGATCTCGCGGCTGTAGGCCAAGATGGCCTGCGCGAGCACGGGCCGGTCGGCCCGCGGCATCAGCTCCTGGGTCTTCGCCTCCACCACCTCGATGGTGGTGCGGACCAGATCGACGGTCTGGTGCAGCGTGATCTGCCGGATCAGCGAGCGGGGGGCGGCCCGGAAGATGTCGGCACCGCTCGGCGCGGAGCGCGGGTCGGCGAACCACGAGATGAACCCGTCGATGCCCGCCTGCGCCACGAGGGCGATCCAGGAGCGATGATCGGCGCCCAGCTCGCGGAACCACACGTGGCGGCGCTCCATCTCGGTCACCGTGGCGGTGCCGAGCTGGCCGCGCAGGCCATTCAGCCGCTTCACGATCGCGTTGCGGGTGCGCGTCGACGGCCACCAGGGCCACGGGGCGGGGTCGACAGGCATGGCGGCGAGCTTAGCGGCGGCGTACCGTTGACCGACGCATCACCGGCTTGCTCCTGACCCCGCGGAGGGGTAGTAATGACGGGCACCGCATCCGAAGGGAACTGACACCGATGCCGCTGGAACTGACCGTGCTGCTCCTCGGGGCCGTCGCGCTGGCCGTGGTCGCCGTGGCGCTGTTCAACCGCCCGCGGCCGAAGTCGCGCCGCGTCCGCGTGGATCGCTGAGCGCCCGGAACTGCCGGGGGCTCATCCCCCGCACCCGCTTGAACGCCGCGCTCAGCGCGAACGCCGAGGCGTACCCGACCTCGTGGGCGATCCGCTCCAGCGTGTGCTCGCGCTCGATCAGCAGGTCTGCCGCGAGCCGGATCCGCCAGCCCGTCAGGTAGCCCATCGGCGGTTCCCCGACGGCGTCGGTGAACCGACGGGCGAGCACCGCCCGGGAGACACCGCCGTGGCGGGCGAGCGACTCGACCGTCCACGGGTACGCCGGGTTGTGGTGCAGCGCCGCCAGCGCGCCACGCGCCACGGGATCGTCGGCCGCACCCGCCCACGCCGGAGCGTCGGGGAAACCGCGCGACCATGCCCGGACGGCGCCGAGCAGCAGCAGGTCCAGCAGACGGTCGACCACCACATCCTGTCCCGCCGACGTCGTCGCCAGCTCGCGGTGCAACAGCTCGGGTATCGGCCAGTCGAACTCGTGCCCGGCGACCACCAGGCAGCGCGGCAGCGCCTCGACCAGCCGGGCGCCGACCTCGTTGCTGCGGGCATAGGTCGCCGTCACGAACTCGGTCGGCCCGTCCGCGTCGGTGCCCCAGGTGCGGACACCGAGCGCCAGCAGGTCGCGGACCAGCGTCCCGTCCGGGGCATAACAGCCACCGTCGGCGCGGATCTCGGCCAACAGCGGCGCGCCGGCATCGTCATAGGCGTGGTACGGGTCCGGCCCGCGCAGCAGGAGCACCTCGCCCGGCTCTGCCCGGGCGGTCCGGCCGTCATCGAACCGCACCTCGAGCGCGCCGCGCACCGGCACCAGCAGGCACAGCGCCGAGCCGTCGTCGATCCGGAGCCGCCAGCCCGCCGAGAGGCACACGCGCAGCGCGAAGGCGCGTTGGGCGCGGGGGCCGGTGAGCAGTGCTCCGGTGCTGTCCACGCCGGCAGTCTAGGACGATCGCGAATGTTTTGGCGCGACGAGAGCATGTTCTCTCTCGCCATGCCGCGGTGGGATAGGCCGCATGAATACGACACACGTCAATCCGGATGCCCGCCCGATCGCCATCACCTGCCCCCGCGGCAAGACCTCCCGACACGTCATCGACGCCCTCGCCGAGCGCGGCGTACCCACCCGGCCGGTCGGCCGCTCCGAGGCCATCACGTTCGACTGGAACGCGCCGGAGACCTGGACCCCCGCGCTGCAGGGGGCGCGGGCCGCGTACCTCGTCTACCAGCCCGATCTCGCCATGCCGGGCGCCGCGGAGGCGATCGCCTCGCTGGCGGCGCTCGCCCGCGACGCCGGGCTCGACCACCTCGTCCTGCTGTCCGGCCGCAACGAGCCGGGCGCCCAGGAAGCCGAGCGGGCCCTGCAGAGCAGCGGGGTCGACGCGACCGTGGTCACCGCCTCCTGGTTCGCCCAGAACTTCACCGAGGGGCTGTTCGCGCCGTTCATCGCGGCGGGCGAACTGCCGTTGCCGGCCGATGACTGCCCAGAACCGTTCACCGACACCCGCGACATCGCCGAGGTGGTGGTCGCCGCGCTCACCGATCCCGCTCACCGCGGGCGGCGCTACGAGGTGAGCGGGTCGCGCGCCTACACCTTCGCGGAGGCGGCGGCCCTGCTGGCGGAGACCTCCGGGCGCCCGGTCGAGCTGCGCCGGGTCGAGCCGGAGGAATTCGTCGCACGGCTGGCCGGTATCGGGATCGGCGCGGACGATGCGCGCGGCATCACCGAACTGTTCGCCGAGATCCTCGACGGCCGCAACTCCACGCCGGTCGAGGGTGTGCGCGAGGCGCTCGGCCGGCCGGCCCGGGACCTGCGGGCGGTGCTCGCCGACAATCGGTGAGCCGGGCGGTCAGCGGCCGAGGTTGACCAGGAACTCCACCTGACCGGTCGGCTCGACGGTGACGAAGCCCAGGTTCGGCGGCTCGATGCCGTAGTCGCGGACGTCGACGTCGACCGTGCCGGACACCGCCACGGCCTCGCCGTCGCGGGTGAGTTCGAACGTTCCGGTCGCGGGCCGGGTCTGCCCCGCCAGCGTGAGCTCGCCGCTGACCTCGGTCGCGCCGGAGCCGCCGGAGACGAACGCGGCCGGCAGGTCGACCGGCTCGGTGACCTCGAAGGTGGCGGTCGGGAACTCGTCGGCGCGCAGCGCCGTATCGCGGAAGTAGGAGTCGCGCCGCGAACTGTCCGTGGCGATGCTCGCGACGTCGACCTCGATCGTCGCCGCGGTGAGCCGGTCGCCGGCGACGGTGGCGGTCCCGCTGACCGAGTCGGTACGCCCGACCACGGTGACGTCGTTGCCGTTCAGCACCTCCTCGATCCGGTAGCCCGCCTCCGAGCCCGGACCGACACGCCACTCGCCGGCCAGGTCGTCGCCCGGAGCCGACGGGCCGGTCGTGGGAGGCGCGGTGGCCGGCCCGGCGGTGGGGGCCTGCAGCGGCGGCGGGGCGGCGGAGTTGCGTGACTCGGCGTACCAGCGCGGCCCGAGGATCGCCGCGGCCACGGCGAGCGCCGCGACGATGCCGGCGATGATCACCACCGTCCGAAGGCGCGCGCTCCGGGGAGCCTGTGGGGTTGTCGGGTCGGTCACGGTGGGCCTCCTCGGCAGAGTGCGCGGTCGATCGACGGCACATGATTGAAATTGCAACTGCCTGCTCAACGACGCGCGCCGCGGTTCGGTTCCGGATCGCGGCCGTACCCTGTGCGCGTGGATCCCGTCGTCGCCCTGCGTGAGATCGGCTTCTGGCTGGAGCGGTCGCGCGCCGACACCTATCGCGTGCAGGCCTACCGGAAGGCAGCCGACGCGGTCGCCGCGCTGAGCGGCGCCGAGCGTGCCCGCCGCGAGCGCGACGCAAGCTGGGGCGAGGTCGCCGGCATCGGGCCGAAGACGGCAACAGTGATCAAGGAGGCGGTCGCCGGGGGCGTACCCGACTATCTCGCCGGGCTGCGCGAGGCCGGCGCCACACCGCTCGCCGACGGCGGCGAGTTGATCAAGGACCTGCGCGGCGATCTGCACACGCACACGACCTGGTCCGATGGGGGATCGCCGCTGGAGGAGATGGTCGAGGTGGCGCGCGGGCTGGGCCTGACCTATCTCGCGATCACCGATCACTCGCCGCGGCTGAAGGTTGCGCGCGGGCTGACCGCGAAACGACTGACCGAGCAGATCGGTGTGATCGATTCGATCAATGCCGAGTTGGCGGGGGAGTTCCGGGTGCTGCGGGGGATCGAGGTCGACATCCTCGACGACGGCGACCTTGATCAGGATCGCGGACTGCTGGACCGGCTCGACGTGGTGGTGTCGTCGGTGCATTCCAAGCTGCGGATGGATTCGGAGTCGATGACGCACCGGATGGTTGGCGCGATCGCCAACCCGCGTACCAACATCCTCGGCCACTGCACGGGGCGCCTGATCGAGGGCGCGCGCGGCACGCGACCGGAATCGGTCTTCGATGCCGAGGTGGTCTTCGCCGCCTGCGCCCGGTTCGACGTCGCGGTCGAGATCAACTCCCGCCCGGAGCGCCGCGACCCGCCGGACCGCCTGCTGGAGCTCGCCCGCGATTCTGGATGTCTGTTCTCGATCGACACCGATGCGCACGCGCCCGGGCAGCTCGACTTCCGCGTCTACGGGGCCGAGCGCGCGGTCGCCGCCGGCATCGAGCCCGACCGGATCGTCGACACCTGGCCGGTGGATCGGCTGCTGGAGTGGGCCGGCGCGAAGAAGCAGCGGTGACCGGTCGGGGGCGGGGTCAGGGGCGCTCGACCACGGGCACCTCGTCGTAGGTGCTCGCGGTCGATCGAGGCGCGTGGGCCGCGGAGCCGCTCGGCGAGCGCCGGTCAGCCGCGCGGATGGCGGCTCGCCGTGGCCTGGTTCAGCGCCTGGGCGAGCATGCCTAGCTGGTTGCCCAGGAAGTGAGGTGCCCACCGCCGCGCCAGTCGCTGCAGCCAGGTCCGGGGTGGGGACAGCCGGCGGGCGATCCGTATCCGCGTACCCCCCGGCACTTCGGTCAGCGCCAGGTCGAGCCGGCTCCGACCGTCCGGGCGCGTCTCCAGCCAACTGACCCTGGCGCGCCCGCTCTCGGGCGGGACGGCGGTCACGAGCCGGTGCGTGATCGTGGCGGTACGCCCGCCGCCGCGCACCGTCTGGCGCAATGTGCCGTCCTCCGCGGCGACGGTGTCGTCGAGTGATCCGTCCCAGTCGAGCCGGGCGGCCGGCTCGGCCAGCAGCGGCCAGATGTCGCCGAGTGTTGCGGTGATCAACTTCTCGACCGCGATCTCCCCGTTGCGCGACGGGTGGTCCCCGGTGTCGTGGGTAGCGGCCAGTTCGGCACGGATCGCGGCGGGGTCGGCACCGGCCCATTCGAGGTACTCGCGGACGCGGGGATCGTCCAGGGCGGCGCCCAGGAAGTCACGATCATCGCGGCCGCCGATCCGCAGTGCCTTGGCGAGCGTTCTGGTCGACGGTGCGAAGTTCCAGTCGCCGCGGCGCACGAGTTCGAGTTGCTGTGTCAGGCTGAGCTCACGCTCCGGCGGCGCCGGCGGGGCGATGCCGATGTCGATCAGCTCGTCGCGCTCCAGTTCGCGGCTGGCGGTACGCAGTTGCGCCAGGCCGACCCCGTGGCGGGCGAGCAGGGCCGCCGACGGGCCGCCGGCGCTGACCAGCCCCAGCAGCAGATGATCGACATCGATCGTCTGCTGCCGCGCGCGGACCGCCTCCATGATCGCGCCGGTCAGGATGAGTTGGGTGTCTGAGACGGAGGTCATCGCGTTGGCCTTTCTGGTCGGGAGCCGCCACGTCGGCGTTTGTCGGGGTCGGTCAGGTCGGGGTGCACGCGTTTGGCGTACCTCTTGTGGGCGGCCTGCTTGGTCACCCCGAGCTCGGTTGCGATCTCGGCCCAGCTCAACCCCGCCGCGAGGGCCGCCTCGACCTGGGCGAGCTCCCAGGCGTCGGTCGCGCGACGCAGCGCGTGGATCGCGCGCAGCCCGCGGCGCGGGTCGCCCAGGTCGTTCGCCTCCGTGATCAGATCCGCCATCGCCATGCGTCAACCGTAGTTGACGACACGCAATGTGTCAATCAAAGTTGACGGCTGGTTCCGTGGCGTAGGCCCGGTGCAACAGCGCCGAGAACGCCCGCCCGTCGGCCAGGCGCCGGTCGCCGATCCGATCCAGGGCGATGCCGGGCGACCAGGAGTTGATCACCACACCGGAGAGCCGCGGATCGAGGTCGGCCGGTCGGATGTCGCGCGTTTCCTGGGGTACGCCGAGGGCGGCGAGGCGCCGCCGCAGGATCTGCATGGTGACCCCGGGCAGCACGGCGGCGTCCGGCCAGATCACCGAGCTGCCGTCGCTGAAAGCCAGGTTCCAGATGGTCGCCTCCGACAGTCGGCCATCGCGGTCGAGGAAGGCGGCGTCGTCGAAACCGCGAGCCACGGCCCGGCGCAGATATCGCGTCTTGGCCACCTCGCCCGTGTGCTTGATCTCGGGGAGATGCCGCTCGTGTGCGACCGCGTCGAGTGCCAGCGGGCCGGCCGGCGGTTGGGCAGGATCGGTGACCCTGACCAGGACGTCGAGGTCGGGCGCGACGTCCGGCGCCGTGAACTCGCCCGGTCGGCCCGTCACGAAGCAGGTGAGCGAGCTGTCGCGCGGTCCGCGGCGTACCGCATCGGCGAGCAGCGTCCGCAGCTCGGCGTCGGCGAGGTGGTGGCCGAACATCTCGTCGCTGGCGCTCCGCAGCCGCTCCAGGTGCAGGTCGAGCCCGCGAGCGGCGCGATCGCGTACCTGCATCGCGGTGAAGTGGGTGTATCCGGCGAAGGCCAACGGGGCGAGCTGTTCGGCGGTGGGGGTTCTACCGTTGAGGTAGGTCAGTGCGATGGGCATGGCCCGAAGCTAGGAGTTGACACCAGTGGCAGGGGCAAGTGCGGGGCGGTCGCTGCGGGTCGGGGAACTGGCCGAGCGGACCGGGGTGAGTGCGCGGCTGCTGCGGCACTACGAGAACAGCGGGATCCTGCCGGCTCGACGTTCCTCGGCCGGCCAGCGATTGTTCGACGCGGGCGCAGTGGAGCGGGTCCGCCGGATCCGCGAGCTGTTGGCGGCCGGGCTGCCGGTGCGGGTGATCCGCGAGCTGGTCGACTGCATCCACGAGCCGGGGCGCCTGGAGCCGTGCGCTGTACCGGTGCTCGTCGCGCACCTGCGCGAGCACGATGCGCGGATCGCCGAGCTGGAAGGTACGCGAACCTCGCTGCAGGGCCTGATCGACGCCTCGGCACCCTGACGGGCGCGCATCGACCAGTCTTGTTCAGATACCCCTAGGGGGTATAGTGCGAGACATGACCGAACACCAGCACCAGCCGGAAGAATCCATGCCGATGGCCGGCCACACCGGGCATGCGGGCCACGGCGAAGGCCATACCGGGCACGCGGGTCACGGCGGGCACGGCGACCACGCGGCCCAGTTCCGGCGACTGTTCTGGGTGATGCTGGCACTGGCGATCCCGACGGTGGCCGCCAGCCCGATGTTCGCGATGCTGCTCGGCTACCCGTTGCCCGACTGGCCCTGGCTGCGCTGGCTCTCGCCGGTCCTCGGCACGGTGATGTACCTCTGGGGCGGCCGGCCCTTCCTGACCGGCGCCGTCTCCGAACTGCGCGCCCGGCGCCCCGGGATGATGCTGCTCATCGCCCTCGCGATCACGGTCGCGTTCCTGGCCTCCTGGGGCGCCACGCTCGGCCTGCTGGACCACCAGCTCGACTTCTGGTGGGAGCTGGCGCTGCTGATCGTGATCATGCTGCTCGGGCACTGGCTGGAGATGCGCTCGCTGGCCCGGACCAGCTCCGCCCTGGACAGCCTGGCCGCGCTGCTGCCCGACACCGCCGAGCGGATCGACGCGGACGGCGGCACCAGCCAGGTCGATCCGAGCCTGCTGGCCGTCGGCGATCTCGTGCTGGTCCGGCCGGGCGGCCGTCTGCCGGCCGACGGTGAGGTCAGCGACGGCGAGGCCAGCGTGGACGAGTCCATGATCACCGGAGAGTCGCGCCCGGTCCGGCGCGGCATCGGCGACCCGGTCGTCGCCGGCACGGTCGCCACCGACTCCGCCCTGCGGGTCAGGGTCACCGCGACCGGCGACCGGACGGCGCTCGCCGGGATCCGCAAGCTGGTCGCCGACGCGCAGAGCTCCACCACCCGTGCGCAGCGCCTCGCCGACCGCGCCGCCGCGTGGCTGTTCTGGTTCGCGCTGGCCGCCGCGGTGATCACAGTGATCGTCTGGTCGGTGCTCGGGATGCCGGACCAGGCCGTCGTCCGCGCGATCACCGTGCTGGTTATCGCCTGCCCCCACGCGCTCGGTCTGGCGATCCCGTTGGTCGTCTCGATCTCCACCGAGAAGGCGGCCCGCAACGGCATCCTGATCTCGGACCGGTTGGCGCTGGAATCCATGCGCACGGTCGATGTGGTGCTCTTCGACAAGACCGGTACGCTCACCCGTGGTGAGCCCGTCCTGGTCGGCGCCCGGCCCGCACCCGGCACCGACGAAGATCAACTTCTCGCCCTCGCCGCTGCCGCCGAGGCCGACAGCGAGCACCCGCTGGCCCGCGCGATCGTCACCGCGGCAGCCGAACGCGGCCTGTCCGTGCCGCGTGCCCGCGACTTCACCGCCTCGCCCGCCCTCGGTGTCACCGCCACCGTCGACGACCGGACGGTCGCCGTCGGCGGGCCGGCGATGCTGGCCAGCGCCGGTGCCGATCCGCTGGAAACCTCCGGTGAACCGGGTTTCGGGCCGGCCGCCACGGTCCTGTCCGTCCTCGTCGACGGCCAGGTGATCGGCGCGCTGGCCCTCGCCGACGCGATCCGCGCCGAGTCGCGCGAGGCGGTCGCCGGCCTGCGCGAGCGGGGCATCGAGGTCGTGATGATCACCGGCGACGCCCGATCGGTGGCCGACGCCGTCGGCGCACAGCTCGGCATCGACCGCGTCCACGCGCAGGTGCGTCCCGAGGACAAGGCCCGAGTCGTCGGCGAGCTGCAGGCCGAGGGCAAGCGGGTCGCCATGGTCGGCGACGGCGTCAACGACGCACCCGCCCTGGCCCGGGCCGATGTCGGCATCGCCATCGGCGCCGGGACCGACGTGGCCGTCGCCTCGGCCGGTGTGATCCTGGCCAGCGACGACCCGCGCGGTGTGTTGTCGGTGATCACGCTGTCCGATGCGGCGTACCGCAAGATGAAGCAGAACCTGTGGTGGGCTGCCGGCTACAACCTGATCTCCGTGCCGCTGGCCGCGGGCGTCCTCGCACCGATCGGCTTCGTGCTGCCGATGGCGGTCGGCGCCGTGCTGATGTCGCTGTCCACGATCATCGTCGCGCTGAATGCGCAGACCCTGCGGCGGCTCAACCTGTCTCCCGAGGCGGTCGCCCCGACCCTCGCGGCGACAGCTCTGCCGGCCGCCAGCCGCGCAGGGAGTTGATCAGCGCGAGCCCGGCGGCCGACCCGAGCCGGTCGGCGGGGATCGACCGCTCGACCAGGATGCCGGCGTCGAGCAGCCGGGCGCGTTCGATCCCGGGCAGGCAGCCGTCGGTCGTCGGCGGGGTGCACCACTTCCCGTCGATCAGCGCGACGACGTTCGCCGTGGTCGCCTCGGTGATCATGCCGGCGCGGTTCACCAGCAACACCTCGTCGGCGCCCGGGTGGGCGGCCCGGGCTCGCTCGTGGACCTCGCGGTTGGTCGTCTTGTGGTGCAGCCACGGGTTGTCCGGATCGACCGGTTCGGCCCGGTGCACGGCAAGCGCCAGCGGTCGCGCGGGCGGGTCCGGCGGGGGAGCGAGGCGCACCGTCGCCGTTCCGTCGCGGGCGAGCTCCAGGCGTACCCGCGCGCGGTCGACCCCGGCCAACGCGGCGGCCACCGCGCGCTCGACCCGGTCACGGTCGAAGGCGAACCCGAAATGGTCGGCCGAGGCCGCCAGTCGGGCCAGGTGCGCGGACAGATTCACCGCGGTGGGTACGCCGTCGCGCTCGGCCACCCCGAATGTCTCCAGCAGCGCGAACGGCGCCACCGGCTGGCCGAGCACCCGTGCCTTCGCCGCGAGCTCTGCCCATTCCGCGGCCGGCTCGGAATCCCAGGTGATGGCGCCGCCGACGCCGTAGCTGGCGGCACCCTGCGCGTCGAGCACGACCGTGCGGATCGCGACGTTGAACTCCGCTCGCACCGGTGCGCCCGGCGGTGCGACGTAACCGATGGCGCCGCAGTAGAGGCCGCGGCCGCGCCCCTCCAGCTCGGTCAGCAGCTTCGCCGTGCTGATCTTCGGAGCGCCCGTGATCGAGCCGCAGGGGAAGAGTGCGGCGAAGATCTCGGCCAGCCCCACGCCCGGTGCGGGGACGGCGCGGATGTCGGAGACGAGCTGCCAGACCGACGGATAGCGCTCCGCGCGCAGCAGCTCGCTCACCGCGACCGTGCCCGTGCGCGCGATCCGGCCGAGGTCGTTGCGCAGCAGGTCGACGATCATCACGTTCTCGGCGCGCTCCTTGGCGCTGGCCAGCAACCGCTCGCGGGCGACGGCGTCCGCGGCGACCGACACCCCGCGCGGGGCCGTGCCCTTCATCGGGCTGCACAGCAGCTCGTCGGCGCTCCAGCGGAAGAAGCGTTCGGGGCTGGCGCTCGCGACGACCCGGTCGCCGACCCGCAGCAGCGCGTGGAAGGAACCGTGCTGCGCGCTCGCCAGTTGGCGGTAGAACGCGGCCGGATCGCCCGGGACGTGTCCGCGCAGGGTGGTCGTCAGGTTCGCCTGGTAGGTGTCGCCGCGCGCGATCGCCGACCGGATCGCGGCCACCCGGTCGCGATGCTCGGCGGCCGACCACGCCGGTTGCCAGGGACCGGTCGGGCCGGGCCCCTCGGCAGGGAGGCCGGACAGCGCCGGCGCGACCCGCGGCGGATCGGTGATCATGAACCACGCCAGAGGCAGTCCGTCTGCCGCCGACGGCGCCCGCGGAACCGGCAGGAAGGCGGCCGCCGCGTCGTAGCCGACGAATCCCGCCGCCCACGCGCCGGCCGCGGTGGCCCGCTCCACCTGTCGCAGCACCGGGCCGACCTGGTCGATCCGGACGGCCGACAGCTCGGCGCGCGGGGCGCCGAAGATCAGCGCCCGGTCGGCGACGAGGTCGTCGAAGCGGGCGGAGCCCCGACACCGCCCGGGCTCAGGCGTCGCCGCCCTCCTGGGCGACATCGGCAACCGCGGTCGGATCCCCCAACTGGTAGGTGTCGTAGGCCTTCGCCGCGGTGTCGTGATCGAACTGGCCGTCGGCCGCCAGGGCCTGCAGCGTACCCACCACGATCGACGGGGCGTCGGTGTTGAAGTACCGGCGCGCGGCCGCCCGGGTGTCGGCGAAGCCGAACCCGTCGGTGCCGAGCGCGTGGTAGCGGTTCGGCACCCACGGCTGGATCTGGTCCTGCACCTCGCGCATGTAGTCGCTGACCGCGATCACCGGGCCCTCGGCGCCCTCCAGCGCCTTGGTCACGAACGGCACCCGCGGCTCCTCGGTGCCGTGCGCGCGGTTCCACTCGTCGGCCTCGACGGCATCGCGCCGCAGCTCGTTCCACGAGGTCACCGACCACACCGTGGCGGCGACGCCATGATCGTCGGCGAGGATCTGCTGCGCCTTCAGCGCATCCGGCATCGACACTCCCGACGCCAGGATCTGCGCCTTCGGCCGATCCTCGGCGCCGTCCGGCGCATCGGCGTACCGGTAGATGCCCTTGAGCAGCGCCGCCACGTCCAGACCCTCGGGCTCGCCCGGCTGCGGCACCGGCTCGTTGTAGACGGTCAGGTAGTAGATGACGTTCTCCCCGCCGGGGTGCTCGTCGGAGCCGTAGTCATACATCCGGCGCAGGCCGTCGCGGACGATGTGGGCCACCTCGTAGGCGAATGCCGGGTCGTAGTGCACGATCGCCGGATTCGACGCGGCCAGCAGCGGGGAGTGCCCGTCGGCGTGCTGCAACCCCTCACCGGTCAGCGTGGTACGCCCGGCGGTGGCCCCGATCAGGAAGCCGCGGCCCAACTGGTCGGCCATCGCCCAGATCGAGTCGCCGGTGCGCTGGAAGCCGAACATCGAGTAGAAGATGTAGACCGGGATCATCGGCTCGCCGTGCGTGGCATATGCCGTGCCGGCGGCGGTGGTCGAGCCCATCGCGCCGGCCTCGGAGATGCCTTCGTGCAGCAACTGCCCCTGCGCGGACTCCTTCCACGACAACAGCAGCTTGCGATCGACCGAGTCGTAGTTCTGCCCGTGCGGGGAGTAGATCTTGGCCGTCGGGAACATCGAGTCCATGCCGAAGGTGCGGAACTCGTCGGGCGCGATCGGCACGATCCGCTTGCCGATCTCCGGGTCCTTCATCAGGTCGCGGAGCAGCCGGACGAAGGCCTGGGTCGTGGCGACCTTGTTGTCGCCCGCCGACGCGAGCAGCGGGGCATAGGCCTTGTCGCCCGGCAGGGTGATCGACTTCGGCTTCGCCCGTCGCTCGGGCAGGAAACCGCCGAGCGCCTTGCGTCGCTCGAGCATGTAGGAGATCTCGTCGGAATCGGCGCCCGGGTGGTAATAGGGCGGGTTGTAGGGGTCCTCCAGCGCGCTGTCGGGGATGTCGAGATACAGCCGGTCCCGGAAGCTCTTCAGATCCTTGCTGGTCAGCTTCTTCATCTGGTGGGTCGCGTTGCGGCCCTCCAGCGCCTCGATGGTCCAGCCCTTGATCGTCTGCGCCAGGATCACCGTCGGCTGGCCGACGTGTTCGGTCGCCGCCTTGAAGGCCGCATAGACCTTGCGGTAGTCGTGACCGCCGCGCGGCAGCTTGGTCAGGTCGTCGTCGGAGAGGTCGGCGACCATCTTGGCCAGCCGGGGATCGTCGAAGAAGTTCTTGCGGATGAAGTCACCCGACTCGACCGAATAGGTCTGGAACTGGCCGTCCGGCGTGGTGTTCATCTTGTTCACCAGGACGCCGTCGGAATCCTTGGCCAGGAGCGGATCCCAGCCGCGGCCCCAGAGCACCTTGATCACGTTCCAGCCCGCGCCGAGGAAGGTCGACTCCAGTTCCTGGATGATCTTGCCGTTGCCACGCACCGGTCCGTCGAGCTGCTGCAGGTTGCAGTTGATCACCCAGGTGAGGTTGTCCAGGCCCTCCCGGGCCGCCACCCCGATCGCGCCCAGCGACTCCGGTTCGGCCATCTCGCCGTCGCCGAGGAAGGCCCACACCCGCTGCTGGGAGGTGTCGGTGATGCCGCGGTTGTGCAGGTAGCGGTTGAACCGCGCCTGGTAGATCGAGTTGATCCCGGTCAGGCCCATCGAGACCGTCGGGAACTCCCAGAAGTTCGGCATCAGCCGCGGGTGCGGGTAGGACGACAACCCGTTGCCGGGGCCGTGGCTCACCTCCTGGCGGAACGCGTCGAGCTTGGCATCGTCCAGGCGGCCCTCCAGATAGGCGCGGGCATAGATGCCGGGCGAGGCGTGACCCTGGAGGTAGACCTGGTCCCCGCCGCCGGGATGGTCCTTGCCGCGGAAGAAGTGGTTGAAGCCGACCTCGTAGAGGCTGGCCGCGCTCTGGTAGGTGGCGATGTGCCCGCCGACCTCCAGGCCCTTGCGGTTCGCCTTCGACACCATGACCGCGGCGTTCCAGCGGATGTAGGCGCGGATCCGGCGCTCGACGTGCTCGTCGCCGGGGAACCACGGTTCCTTCTCCGGCGGGATGGTGTTGATGTAGTCGGAGCTGCGCAGGGCGGGCAGGCCGATCCGGTTCTCCCGGGCGTGCTCCAGCAGCTTCAACATGATGAACCGGGCGCGATGTTCACCCGATTCGGCGAGCAGGCCGTCGAGCGAATCCAGCCATTCCCGCGTCTCCTCGGGATCGATGTCCGGCAACTGGCTTGCCGTGCCCTCGGCGGTGATCGCGGGGCGGTCTCCGGGCCTTGCCATGGTGCTCCTTCACACGTGCCTGCTAGTGGCGCCGCCGTGCGGCGTGCCGACCCGCCCGGGGTGGGGGTGGCCGGTCTTGTTTCATTCTGGCACCGACGCGCCGCCGTGCCGAACCGCGTGCGGTGCCGACGGCACCGACCCGGGCGTCGAGCCCGGCGAACCCGGGGTAGGCAGGCCGCGCCACCTCTGGCAATCTGACATGTCAAGCGGCCCCGCAGCGGGCCGGATTCCGAGTAACAGAAAGTGTCGCGGTGCGGCCGATGACGAGGGTGGAGGAGTAGGTGGGTACGTCGCAGAAGTCCGGGGATCGGCCGACCGGGGGCAAGGGCCCCGCGGGCCCGGCACACGATCTGGAGCCGGGCCAGGTGGTCCAGGAGCTCGGCTGGGACTCCGATGTCGACGAGGATCTGCGCGAACAGATCGAGTCCGCGATCGAGGGCGAGCTGATCGAGGACTCGGTCGACGCCGTGGACGTGGTGGTGTTGTGGTGGCGAGACGACGACGGCGACGTCGGCGACGGCCTGATGGACGCACTGACCGACCTGACCGATGACGGCCGGATCTGGCTGCTCACCCCGAAGGTGGGCCGGGACAACTATGTCGACCCCGCCGACATCGCCGAGGCGGCGGCCACCGCCGGCCTGGCCATGACCAGCACCATCGCGGTCTCCGGGGACTGGTCGGCGAGCAAACTGGTACGCACCAAGGGCGCGCGGCGGTGAGCACCGGGGGCGCGCCGGCCGCAGGCGATCCCGCGCCGGACTTCACCCGACCTGATGCGCACGGCACCCCGGTCACGCTGTCCGAGGCGCTCGGGCAGACGCCGGTGCTGCTGGTCTTCTACCCGTTCGCGTTCACCGGCACCTGCACCGGCGAGCTGGCCCGTCTGGCCGAACTGCATCCGGAGTTCCTGGCGGCCGGGGTGCGGCCGATGACGATGTCGTGCGATGCGCCGTTCAGCCAGCGGGTCTTCGGCGAGGCCGAGCGCCTGCCCTTCCCGATGCTCAGCGACTTCTGGCCGCACGGCGACACCGCGCGCGCCTACGGGGTCTTCGAGGCCGAGCGCGGATGCGCCGTCCGCGGGTCGTTCCTGATCGGCCGCGACGGCGTCGTCGCCTGGTCCGTGGTGAACCCGATCGGGGCCGCCCGCGACATCGACGACCATTTGGCCCGCGCCCGCGCGCTGGGCGACTGATCCACTCAGCGGGCCAGCTCGCGCGAGCCCACCCGGAACCGGCCCAGCACGTCCGGGTCCACCTCAACGCCGAATCCCGGGCCGCGGGGGACCGCGACCACGCCGCCGCTCATCGTGATCGGCTCGGTGATGATGTCGGTGGCATAGAACCGGTCCGAGCCGGAGATGTCGCCCGGCAGCGTGAAGCCCGGCAGCCCGGCCAGCGCCGCATTCGCCGCCCGACCGATGCCCGTCTCCAACATGCCGCCGCACCACACGGCCACCCCGTTGGCCCGGGCGAGGTCGTGGATCTGCCGGGCCGCCAGGTAGCCGCCGACCCGGCCCGGCTTGATGTTGATCACGGAAGCGGCGCCCAGGGCGATCGCATCGGCGGCCGCCTGCGCCGACACGATCGACTCGTCCAGACAGATCGGGGTGTCGAGCTGGCGCGCCAACGCGGCATGCTGGCGCAGATCGGCCTCGCCGAGCGGCTGCTCGATCAGCAGCAGGCCGAACTCGTCGAGCCGGCGCAGCCGGGCGGCATCGGCGAGCGTGTACGCCGCATTGGCGTCGACCTGCAGCAACAACTCGTCGCCGAACGCGCGGCGTACCTCCCGAACTGCGTCGATGTCCACGCCGGGTTTGATCTTGAGCTTGATCCGGGCGTACCCGGCGTCCAGATAGCCGCCGACCACCCGCACCAGCTCGTCCGTGCTCGGCTGCAGTCCGACCGAGACCCCCGACGGCACGGTGTCGCGGGTCACCCCGAGGTGATCGGCGAACGAGCGCCCGCCCGCCCGCAGTTGCGCGTCCAGGACCGCCATCTCCAGCGCGGCCTTGGCCATCGGGTGCCCGACGACGGGCGCGAGGCGTTCGGCCACGGTCTCGGCGCTCAGCTCGTCGGCGGCGAACAGGACCGGCGCGAGCCAGCGCTCGATCACCTGGGCCGCGCCGTCGGCGTACTCGGCCGAGTACAGCGGCTCGGCCATCGCGACGCACTCGCCCCAGCCGGTGACCGGCTCGCCGGACCCGACGTCGAAGCGGCCCTCGACGAGGTAGGCGCGCCGCTCGGTCTGGGTGCCGAACGAGGTGGTGAACGGTGCCATCAGCGGCAGGCGCAGAGCGTGCAGGGTGAGCGAGCGCAGCTTCATCGAGACTCCTGGTGGGCGAAGGTGTAGGCGCCGCCCCGGCCGCCGGCCGGGCGGACGAAGCCGGTGGCGGACAGGCCGGCGGCGAAGGCGGCGACGAAGCGCTTCCGGGTCCGCAGGCGCCAGGCCCGCGCCGCGTCGGGGTCGGTACGCCGCAGCGCCTCGATGTCGGCCGGGATCTCGATCACCAGCTCCGGGTCGGGTGGCGCCGGCGGGTCGGGCGCGGGCGCGACCGGCCAGGTGAGGAGGATCCGGTCGCTCGGCTGACCGGCGTTGATCTCGTCGCGCATCTCGCCGTAGTGATCGACCAGGTACTCGACCGGACGCGCGCCGAGCACCGACAGGTTGAACCACGCGTTGCGGGCCACCAGCGGATCGAAGGTCCAGGTGATCGACCCGACGCCGCGCTCGGCACACCAGGCGCGCTGGTGGTGCTTGATCACGCGGCCTGCGCCGCGCTCGGTCGCGCCGACGATGTGGGAGTGCAGCGTCGCGTTGCCGGGCGGGCCGAAGAAGCCCAGGCCGGCGCCCACATCGGCGCCGTCGTGCTCGGCGATCACCACATAGTTGCCGGAGTGGGCGAGCGCCACGATCGTGTTGGCGTCGATCCCGGCGCCACCGGCCCAGATCGTCTCGATCACCGCGACCACCCGCCGGGCGCCGGCGGCATCGTGCACCGCGTGTACCCGCACGGGCGTACCGGCGTCCATGATCAGTCCAGCAGCCGCGCGACGAGCCCGGCGAGCAGCGCGGTTCGGGGCCCGAGTTGATCGACGAGGGCGTGTTCGTGGTCGGCATGCGCACCGTCCCCGACGGCGCCCATCCCGTCCAGGGTGGGTACGCCGGCCGCCGCGGTGAAATTGCCGTCCGAGCCGCCGCCCACCTCCATGGTGCCGGGGGCGACGATGCCGAGCTCGGCGGCCACCTCGGTGCCCAGGTCGACCAACCCGGCACCGCTCGCGGGCTCCATCGGCGGGCGGTTGATGCCGCCGTCGACCCGGATGCTCGCGTCGGGCAGCACCGGGGTGAGCGCGTGCATCGCCGCATCGACGCGCTGCTGCTCCTGCGCGGTCCGGGCCCGGGAATCGACCTCGACCCAGGCGGTGGCGGGAACCGTGTTGATGGCAGTCCCGCCGCCGAGCGTGGTCGGGGTGACGGTGGTGCCGAGCGCGGCGTCGCCGAGCCCGGCGATCGCGGCGATCTGGTGCGCCAGCTCCAGCCCGGCGTTGACCCCCTTCTCCGGGTCCAGCCCCGCGTGGGCGGCGCGGCCGGCGATCTCGACCAGGTAGCGCGCCACGCCCTTGCGCCCGACCTTCCAGGCGCCGCCCGGTCCGGCCGCCTCCAGCACCAGCGCGGCCCGCGCCCCGGCCGCCTCGGTCAGGATCAGTTCGCGCGAGGTGGGGGAGCCGATCTCCTCGTCCCCGGTCACCAGCAGGCACACCCCGCGGGGTGGGCGGCCGGCATCGCGGAGCAGCGCGAGCGCGTGGATCGCCATCACCAGGCCGGTCTTCATGTCGAACGAGCCCGGTCCGCGGATCACGCCGTCGGTCACCGCGAACGGCAGCCGGGCGAGCGTACCGATCGGCCACACGGTGTCGAGATGGGCGAGCAGCAGGACCCGGTTCGGTGCCGCATCGTCGCCGCGGACCCGCAGGTGCGTGCAGCCGTCGACCACCAGCGACTCCGCCGCCAGGCCGGTGCGCTCGGCGATCAGTGCTGCTGCGTCGGCCGCCGCGGCCGCGACGGCCACCCGGTCCGCGGTCGGCGTCTCCCGTTCGATCAGCCGTCCCAGGTCCGCCAGCATGTCGGGCACGCGCCCCTCGGCGTCGGTCAGCAGCCCAGCATCGGTGCGGAACGGTGTCGTCATCGGGTCCTCTCCGGCACGGCGGCCCAGCGGTGGAAACAGCTCGCAGCTTACGGCGCGGCGCGTGGCACGCGGGCCCGGCTAGAGTCGCGCGGGTGACGCAACGGGTCCTCGCCATCGACATCGGTGGCACCAAGGTCGCGCTCGCCATTGTCGACGAGACCGGGGCGCTACTCACCGAGACCATCGTGCCCACGCTCCGATCGGCCGACCCGGACGCCGTCTATGCGCCGGTCGGTGCCGCGGTCGGCGCCATGCTGGCCGACTGGGACGGCGAACCGCCGCGGATCGGCATCGGCTCGGCCGGTCCGATCGACGGGCCCGCGGGCAGCATCAGCCCGGTCAACATCGGAGCCTGGCGCGATTTCGGGATCGTGGATCGGGTGCGGGCCAGCGCCCGCGAGGCGACGGGATCGCCGCCGGGCTCGGTGACCCTGATCGGTGACGGTCACGCGATCGCCCTCGGCGAGTACTGGTTGGGCGCGGGGCGCGATGTCGATTCCATGATCGGGATGACCGTCTCGACCGGGGTCGGCGGCGGAGCGGTGATCAACGACGAACTGTTCACCGGCACGACGGGCAATGCCGTCCACGTCGGTCACATCACCGTCGACCTCGCGGGGGAGCGCTGCGTGTGCGGCGGGCACGGCTGTGTCGAGCTGTACGCCCGGGGCCCCGCGCTGACCGCCGCCGCCGGCGCCCGCGGGCTGGCGGTCGCCGATGCCCGCGAACTGACCTCGCTCGCCCGCGACGGCGACCCGGTCGCGCTCGAGGTGATCGACGAGGGGATGCGCGCGCTGGCCGCCGGGATCGCCACCGCGGCGACCATGCTCGACGTCTCGGTCGTCGTGCTCGGCGGCGGCGTCGCGAAGGCCGGGCAGGTGATCTTCGACCCGATCCGCCGCCACCTCGGCGCCTATGCGGCGCTGCCGTATGTCCGGGGGCTCGAGCTGCGGGCCGCGGAGCTCGACAATGCCGGCCTGCTCGGCGCCGCCGCCGTCGCGCTCGGCCGGGTGGAACTGCGCTGATCATGGATCGGATCGAACTGCCCGACCTGCCGGCCGAGGCCGACTGGTCGGTCTGCCTGCGCGATGCCGCCAGCGGCGAGGTGCTCGGTGCCGCGTGGCCCGAGCGGGTACTGCGTACCGCCAGCGTCGGCAAGATCTTTCTGCTGATCGAGTGCGCGCGCGCCTTCGCCGCCGGTGAGCTCGATCCGGCCGAGCCGCTGCGGCGTACCCCGGAACTGATGGTCGCCGACTCGGGCGTGTGGTACCTGCTGGCCACCGACGCCCTGCCCGCGGCGGACCTGTGCACGCTCGTCGGCGCCTTCAGCGACAACCTCGCCACCAATGTGCTCATCGAGCGAGTCGGGATCGACGCCGTCGCGGCGACCGGCCGCGCGCTCGGGATGCGCGACAGCGCGCTGTTGGACCGGATCCGTTGGCCGCGCGGGCCGCAGGATCCGCCGACCCTGTCGGTCGGTACCGGCGCGGAGCTGTCGGCGATCATGGCGGCCCTGCACCGGGGCGAGGTGATCGACGCGGCCGTCTCCGCGCGGGTCGCGCGCTGGCTGGCCGCCGATGCCGATCTGTCGATGGTCGCGGCCGCGTTCGGTCTCGACCCGCTGGCGCACGCCGACCCCGACCGCGGGATCACCCTGATCAACAAGACCGGGACGATCGCGACCGCCCGGATCGACATCGGGACCGCGGACGGCCCGGCCGGTGCCGTCGCGTATGCGGTCGGCGCGAACTGGAGCGAGGCCGTGGATCCGCGCGATG
This sequence comes from Naumannella huperziae, assembly GCF_054073625.1. Classification (NCBI taxonomy): domain Bacteria; kingdom Bacillati; phylum Actinomycetota; class Actinomycetes; order Propionibacteriales; family Propionibacteriaceae; genus Naumannella; species Naumannella huperziae. The sequence goes on from NZ_JBSXPH010000001.1 coordinate 1,823,954, forward strand.
GTGTGCTCGCGGCGATGACAACGATCGGGCATCGGATCCGCGTCGCCATCGGCGCGGGGGCTTGACCGCGGCCGCGCTGCGGTGGTTCGTTGCTGCTGCGTCGCACGCGCGTGGTTGCTCCGACGGTGCACGCGAACTGGCTGCATCCGCGCGGGGTGCACGGGAGACGAATCGAGGGTCACAGTGGATCGGCTGAAGCGGCGTACCCTGCCGAGGCGGTGGCTTGCCGCCATCGCGTCCCTCGCCCTCGCGCTCGGGCTTGCGGTGACCGGCGCGAGCGCGCCGGCGCGGGCCGAGGATCCGCCACGGCTGCGGGTCGCCCTGACCAGCGACATCGACACCCTGAACCCGTTCCAGGCGGTCTTCCTCACCAGTACCGGCCTGCTGCGCTACCAGTACGAGGTGATCGTCGGCGTCGGCGTCAACAACGAGCCCGTGCCCGGGCTGGCATCGGAGTGGACGACATCGCCCGATGCCAAGGTGTGGACCTATACCTTCCCCGAGGGGCGGCTGTGGTCCGACGGGCAGCCGCTGACGGCCGAGGACGCCCGCTGGACCCTGCAGTCGATCAAGGACAACGAGGCCCTCGGGACGGCCAACGGTGGCCTGGTCGAGAACATGGCCGAGATCGCCGCGCCCGACCCGCAGACCCTGGTGATCACCCTCACCGAGCCACAGGCATCCAATCCGGGCTTCGAGATCCCGATCGTGCCCAAGCACGTCTGGGAGAACGTCGATGCCGAGACCTACCCCAATGATCGCGACACGGTCGGCTCCGGGCCGTACGTGATCAAGAGCTATGCCCAGGGGCAGAGCGTCGATCTCGACGTCAATCCGAACTTCTGGCGGGGTCCAGCGCCCAATGGCGGCCTGACCTATGCCGTCTACCGGAACCTGGACGCCGCCGTGCAGGCGCTGCGCTCGGCCGAGGTGGACTTCGTCACCCAGCTCACCCCCGCGCAGTTCGACTCGCTGGCCAACCAGCCGGGCATCACCACCAATCCCGGCAACGGCCGCCGGTTCACCTCGGTGAACATCAACCACGGTCAGCGCGGGCCCGACGACACCGAGTACGGCGACGGCAATGCCGCCCTGAAGGATCCGCTGGTCCGCCAAGCGATCATGCACTCGATCGACAACCAGGCCCTGATCGACCGGGTCCTGCAGGGCTACGGCGAGCCCGGCGTGACCCAGGAGCCGCCGGTGTATCCCGACTACTTCGGGCTGGCCGCCGGCACCGAGCCCTATGCCTTCGATCCGGCCGAGGCGAATCGGCTGTTGGACCAGGCCGGGTACGCCCGCGGCTCGGACGGCAAGCGGCTCGGGCCCGATCGCAAGCCGCTGCAACTGCGGATGCTGGTCCGCAACAGCGACCCGACCCACACCCAGATCGCCGACTTCGTCAAGGCCTGGCTGGCCGACGTCGGCATCGGCGTCGATGTCTCCGCGATGAGCGCGAACCAGCTCGACGAGGTGACCACCGCCGGCAACTACGACCTCTACGTCAGCGGCTGGTCGATCAATCCCGACCCGGACTACCAGTTGTCGATCAACACCTGCGACCGGCGGGTGGACGCGGAGGGCAACGGCAACAGCGAGGCGAACTACTGCAATCCCGAGTTCGACGAGTTGTACGCCCAGCAGCACACCGAGCTCGACCCGGCCCGGCGCGCCGAGCTGGTGAAGCAGGCCTGGTCGATCATGTACCGCGACGCCGTGGTGCGGCCCGTCTACTACCAGCAGCAGCTCGAGGCGTACCGCAGCGACCGGTTCGACGCCTTCACCCGGCAGCCGGCCGAGGGCGGGATCATCGCGTACCAGAACTACTACTGGGGCTTCCACGCGGCGGCCCCGGCGGCGCCCGCGGCCGGACCGGGCGGAGCAGGCGGGGCCGGGGGCGGCATGCCGGTCGGCGGCTGGGTCGCCATCGGTGTCGGTGTGCTGCTCGCGATCTTCGGCGGGGTCTACCTGGCCAGGCGGCGCGGCACCTCCGCCGACGACCGGGAGTGACCGGGTGAGCCTGCCCGCCGCGGAGCAGGTCGCCGAGACCAGGGCCGCCCCGCCGCGGACCGGGATCGGCCGCTACCTGGCGGCCCGGGCCGGCGGCGCCGCGATCAGCATGCTGCTGGTGGTGGTGCTGGGCTTCTTCCTGTTCCGGCTGATCCCTGGCGACCCGGTGCGGACCATCACCGCCGGTCGGCCGGTGACCGCCGAGCAGGTCGAGGCGATCCGCCGCCAGCTCGGGTTGGACCAGCCGGTCTGGGTGCAGTTCGGCAAGTATCTGTCCGGCCTCGCCAGCGGCGACCTCGGCTGGTCGTTCGTCTACAACAAGCCGGTCGCCCAGTTGATCGCCGACTATCTTGCCCCGACGCTGCTGCTCACCGGGACCGCCTTCGTGTTGTCGGTGACGCTCGGGCTGTGGCTGGGTCAGAAGGCGGCGTGGCGGCGCGGCGGCTGGTTCGACCAGAGCCAGACCGCGATCGCGCTGGTGTTCTGGTCGGTGCCGACGTTCTGGCTCGGGCTGTTGTTGCTGTTGATCTTCGCCGGCGGCCTGCGGCTGTTCCCCTCCGGCGGCATGGTCACGGCCGGCGCGCAACTGTCCGGTTTCGCCCTGGTCGCCGACATCGCCTGGCATCTGGTGCTACCGGCACTGACCATGACGGCGGTGATCTATGCCCAGTACCTGATGGTGATGCGCGCGTCGGTGCTGGAGGAGATGGACGCCGACTATCTGGTCACGGCCCGGGCCAAGGGACTGACCGAGGACCGGGTCCGCACCCGCCATGCGGTGCCGAATGCGCTGTTGCCCACGGTGACGTTGATCTTCGTCAACTTCGGCTTCCTGATCGGCGGGGCGGTCACCGTGGAGACCGTGTTCTCCTGGCCCGGCCTGGGCTATCTCACCTATCAGGGCCTGAGTACGCCCGACCTTCCGCTGCTCCAGGGCACCTTCGTGGTCTTCTCCGCGGTGGTGATCGCGATGAACCTGGCCGCCGACATCGCCTACCGCTTCCTCGACCCGAGGCTGCGGACCGCATGAGCACGGTTCGAGGCGGGTCCAGGATCGGCGGGGCGTGGGCGCAGTTCGCCGCCGACCGCGGCGGGATCGTCGGTCTGGTGGTGCTGCTCGTGGTGATCGTCATCGCCGTGCTCACCCCGCTGCTGGTGCCGCTGGAGAGCCTGGACGTGACGCGGGTGACGGCACGCTCCAACGAGCCGCCGTCGGCGGCGCACCTGCTCGGCACCGACCCGCTCGGCCGCGACGTGCTGGGCCTGTTGCTGTGGGGCTCGCGGATCTCGCTGCTGGTCGGCTTCGCCGCGACCGCGGTCGCGATGGTGCTCGGCACCGTGATCGGCATGATCGCCGGGCACGCGCGGGGGCCGGCCGAGGTGATCTTGATGCGGGTCGTCGACTTCTTCCTGGTGGTGCCCGATCTGTTGCTCGCGATCGTGCTGGCCGCGGTGCTGCCGCGCAGCCCGGGGACGATCATCCTCGCCATCGGCCTCACCTCGTGGGCACGCAATGCCCGGCTGGTCCGCGCGCAGACCCTGACGATCGAGGCGCGGCCCTACATCGAGCGGGCGCGGGCGCTCGGCGCCGGCGACGGTCGCATCCTCGGTCGGCACGTGCTGCCCGCTGTGCTGCCGCTGGTGCTGGCCACCACCACGCTCGCCGTCGGCTCGGCGGTGATCGCGGAGTCGACGCTGTCCTTCCTCGGCCTCGGCGACCCGAACACGATCTCCTGGGGGTCGATGCTGCGCTCGGCCCTGGACAGCGGTGCGGCGACGGCCGGCTACTGGTGGTTCGTGTTGCCGCCGGGCCTGGCGATCGTGGCGATCGTGCTGAGCTTCACCCTGGTCGGCCGCGCGCTGGAGGCCGTGGCGAATCCGAGCCTGCGGGGCCGGCGATGACCGCGGCACTGGAGTGGCGCGGGGTGAGCGTCGACTATCGGATCGGCGCCGAGCGGTTCCGGGCGGTCGACGACGTCGATCTTGCCGTGCCGGCCGGCGGCACCGTCGGTATCGCCGGGGAGTCGGGCAGCGGCAAGTCGACCCTGGCGATGTCGGCGCTGCGGTTGCTGCCGCGCAGCGCCGAGGTGAGCGGGGAGATCCTGCTCGACGGCGAGGACGTCACGTCGATGCGCTGGGGGCGGTTGCGCGCGGTGCGGTGGACCGAGGCGGCGATCGTCTTCCAGGGGGCCATGCATTCGCTGAACCCGGTACGCCGGGTGGGAGCCCAGATCGCCGAGGCGCTGGAGCTGCACCCGACCGACGGTGCCCGCTCGCCCGAACAGGTCCGGGCCCGGGTCGGCGAACTGCTCGGCCTGGTCGACCTGCCGGTCGAGCGCGCCGATGCCTACCCGCACGAGCTGTCGGGCGGGCAGAAGCAGCGGGTGATGATCGCGATGGCGCTGGCCTGCGATCCCGACGTGATCATCGCCGACGAGCCGACCACCGCCCTGGACGTCGTGGTCCAGGCGCAGGTGCTGCAGGTGCTCTCCGGGCTGGTCCGCGACCGCGGGCTGACCCTGGTCATGATCAGCCATGATCTTTCCGTGCTGGCGGCGACCTGCGAGCGGATCGTGGTGATGCGCGACGGCCGGATCGTCGAGCAGGGCCCGTCCGAGCAGGTGATGCGGGACCCGCAGCACGAGCACACCCGGGAGCTGGCCGCCGCCTTCCCGGTGATCGGCGATCCGGCGTCTCGCTACCGGGTCGGCCGCCGGGCCGGATCCGGACAGGCGGCGGCGCCGGCAGGCGATGCGCGGGCCGAAGCGTCCGGCACCCCGCTGCTCGCCGTGCGTGGGCTGACCGTCGACTTCCGCGTCCGCGGCGGCACCCTGCGAGCGGTCGATCAGGTCTCGCTCGACCTGCACGCGGGCGAGATCGTCGCGTTGGTCGGGCAGTCCGGCTCCGGCAAGACGACGCTCGCGCGGACCATCCTCGGGTTGCAGCGCCCGACCTCGGGGGAGGTGCGGCTGGCCGGACAGCCGCTGCCGACCAGCCGCGCCGGGCTCAAGGCGTACCGCCGGAAGGTGCAGTTCGTGCTGCAGGACCCGACGGGTTCGCTCAACCCCAGGCAGACCGTCGGCGATGCCGTCGCCGAAGGGGTTCGCATCCATCGCCTGCCCGGCGCGGAGGCCGAGCAGGTCGAGCGCGCACTGCGCCGGGCGGAACTGGTGCCGCCGGAGCGGTTCACCGGGCTGCTGCCCGCCCAGTTGTCCGGCGGGCAGCGGCAGCGGGTGGTGATCGCGGGCGCGCTGGCGCTGGAGCCGGATTTCCTGGTCGCCGACGAGCCGGTGGCCAGCCTGGACGCGTCGGTACGCGGCGAGATCCTCGCGTTGTTGCAGGACCTGAAGAATGATCTTGGTCTGGGGGCGCTGGTGATCACCCATGATCTCGGTCTGGCCTGGAACATCGCCGACCGCGTGGTGGTGATGACCGATGGTCGGATCGTGGAGGAGGGGCCGACCGAGCGGGTGCTGCTCGACCCGCAGCACGACTACACCCGCAAACTGCTGTCGGTGGTGCCGTCGCGGCTCGGCGCACGGTCGTGATGCAGTCCGTCCCCGACATCGCGATGGGGCTCGGCCCGCTGACACCGGGCGATCGCGTCGCGCTGGTCGCGCCGGCCGGTCCTCCGCCCGCGGCGCTGCTCGAACGCGGCGCGGCGCTGTTGCGCGACTGGGGCCTCGTACCGGTGATCTTCCACTCCGCGCTCGCCCGGCACCCGCGCGCGGACTATCTGGCCGGACCCGATGCCCGGCGGGCGGCCGATCTGGTGGCCGCATGGCACGACCCGTCGATCACCGCGATCTTCTGCGTCCGCGGCGGCTACGGCACCGTGCGCGTGCTGGATCTGCTGGACGCCGAGGCAATGGCGACCGTCGCGCCCAAGCCGGTGTACGGCAGCTCCGACATCACTGCGCTGCACGAATGGCTGCGCGAGCGACTCGACGTGCCGAGCTGGTTCGCCCCGATGATCGCCACCGCTGACCTGCTCGACGATGCCGCGGCGATCGCGTCGCTGCGGGCCGCGGTGTTCGACGGACCGGCCGGGCGGTCCTGGTCGGCGGGCACGGCCCGGACGCTGGTGCCCGGCCGGGCGCGCGGACCGCTGATCGGCGGCAATCTCTCCCTGCTGGCGATGACGATCGGCGCCCGCGGGCGGCCGGCGATCCACAACGCGGGTGCGATCGCGCTGCTGGAGGACGTCACCGAGGACGTCTACCGGCTCGACGGGCACCTGCAGACGCTGGTGCGGGCCGGCTGGTTCGACGACATCGCCGGGATCGCGCTCGGCAGCTGGCGCGACTGCGGGCCGCCGGAGCAGATCCGTGCCCTGATGGTCGAGACGCTCGGCCCGCTCGGCGTACCGCTGGCCGCCGACCTCGGATTCGGTCACGGACCGGCGGCGCACAGCCTGCCCCTCGGCGTCCCGGTCACCCTGGCGGCGCCGCCGGAGGGTACGCCGAGCCTGTGCGCCGGGTGAGCGCATGGACGCGCCGGAGTGCACCGGCTAGCATGATCCGCTGTCCGTCCGCGCCGTCGCGGTCGCATCGAGGGCGGGCACGGGGCGCATAGCTCAGTTGGTCAGAGCATCTGCCTTACAAGCAGAGGGTCGGCGGTTCGAGCCCGTCTGCGCCCACCGGATCGGCCGAGAGGGGACCGCGAGGTGCGCGAGGACCTGACCGGTACGCCGATCGCTGCCTACCAGCTCTCGCCGAGCGGCCCGGCGCGCGGCGATGTGGTGCTCTGTCATGGCACGCCCTGGTCGTCGCGGGTCTGGCTGCCCGTCGCCCAGCGGCTGGCCCGCGATCACCGGGTCTGGTTGTGGGACATGCCGGGCTACGGGCAGTCGATCATGGACCCGGCGTACCCGGTTGATCTGGTCCGGCAGGGCCGACGCTTCGCCGGGCTGCTGAGCAACTGGGGAGTGCGACGCCCGCATGTGGTCGCCCACGACATCGGCGGCGCGGTCGCCCTGGGTGCGCATCTGCTCGGCGGCGCCGACTTCGCCAGCCTGTTCCTGCTGGACGTCGTCACCCTGGAGCCCTGGGGCTCGCCGTTCTTCTCGCTGGTCGCCGAGCACGACGACGTCTTTGCGCGGCTGCCGCCGGCGCTGCACGCCGCGCTGGTGGTCGAGTACATCGCGGGCGCCAGCAACCACCGGCTCGACGCCGAGCGCACAGCCGAACTCGCGGCGCCGTGGCTCACCGAGGCCGGCCGGCCCGCGTTCTATCGCCAGATCGCCCAACTACGGCCGGCCGACACCCGACCGCTGGCCGAGCGGCTGGGGGAGGTACGCTGCCGGACCGGCATCGGCTGGGGCGCGGAGGACCCGTGGATCGATGTCGAACAGGCCTTCCGCCTGCACGCGGCGATCCCGGGATCGACCGCGCCGGTGATCTTCGACGGGCTGGGGCATCTCGCTCCGATGGAGGATCCCGACGCCGTCGCCACCGCCATCCGCCACTGGCTCAGCGCGCAGGGCTGACCGGCGGCGCCGCGAGCAGCCGCCCGTGCGGCATGATCAACACCGCATCCGGGTCTGCGGCCCAGGCCAACCACGCCTGCGCGATCGCCGCCAGGTCGTCGCGGTCGGCCAGACCCTCGGCCAGCGCCTGGTCGGCGATCGCCGAGTGCCGGATCCGTTCGGCCCAGTGCTCGCCCCACCAGCTCCGGTCCGCCGGGTCGGCGAAGACCCAGACATCGGCGGAGTAGGCCACCTCCGACAACCCGGCCCCGTGCGCCCAGGCGAGCAGCCGGCGGCCGGCATCGGGTTCGGAGCCATTGCGGCGCGCCACGGCCTGGAACAGGTCCTGCCAGGCATCGAGGCCGGGTAGCTCGGGGAACCATGTCCAGCCGTGATAGTCGACCTCGCGAACGGCGACGATCCCGCCGGGCCGGCATACGCGGCCCATCTCCCGCAGCGCGGCAACCGGATCGGGCAGGTGGTGCAGCAGTTGATGGGCGTGCACCACGTCGAACGCGTCGTCCGGCAGGTCCAGGTCCTGGGCGTCGGAGACCACGAACTCGCCAGCCAGGCCACGCTCGGCGAAGGTCCGGCGAGTCAGGTCGAGCGCCGATTCGGAGACCTCCACTGCGGTCACCGAGGCGACCCGGTCCGCGAGATCGGCCGTGATGGTGCCGGGACCGGAGCCGATGTCCAGCAGCCGCATCGAGGGATCGAGCCGATCGAGCAGGTGGCCCACGGAGTTCTCGGCGGTCCGCCACCGGTGCGAGCGCAGCACCGTCTCGTGATGCCCGTGCGTGTAGGTCATGATCGCAGGCTAGGCCGGGCCGCGCCCGACCCAGCCTGCGGGTCTCGCCAGTCAGGATGCGGCGAGCTGCTCTCCCCGGGACAGGGTGATGGCGCCCTCGGAGCGGGTGCTCCCCGTGGCGTCCACGAAGACCCGCAGGTCGGCGACCCGACCGCCGAGGGAGGTGGCCAGATCGCTCACCGGGCCGGTCTCGAGGGCCTCCAGGACCCGGCGCACATCGGCCAGCTCGTTCACCGACACGCGGACCTCGACCACCGGTTCGGTCGACATGCCGCGGACGGTGACCGAGGAACCGACCACGCCGGGGATGTCCTCGATGCCCTCGGCGACCGCCGACTCCAGCGCGCCGGTGTCGACGACGGTGGTGCCCCTGGCGGGATCGGTCGTCAGCCGGAACGGCTTGGCGGGGATCGGGCGGGGGAACTGCGCGATCAGCCAGACCAGGCCGAGCAGGAACAGCACGACGCCGACCGCGGCGACGCCTCGCCAGGCCCACAGCGGGACCTGACCGTCACCGACCAGCTTGGTGTTCGGGTCGGCCGGCGCAATGGGTGCCAGGCCGACCGCCTGGAGTGCGGGATTGGCCAGCCCGAGGGCGATGGCGCCGGCGACCAGGCCGCCGAGCACGGCGAGCAGGCCGATCACGAAAAGCCAGAACCGATTGGGTCCGCTGGGACCGTTACGACGCGGAACAGCCATGATCAACTCCTCGAATCCGGGTCACGCCGTCCGGCGTGCCGTGGTGGAAACCTTGGGGGTGCGGACGAAACCGATCCCGTCCAGGCGCTCCTGCACCTGCTCGGTGACCGCGGTGCGAACCGCCGTCGGATCGGCCGCGGCTGTCTTGACGCTGAGCCGGACCGAACGCGCACCGGCGCTGACCGATACCCCGTCGACGCCGTCGATCTGCGCGGCGCGGGCGCCGGAGATACGGGCGAGGGCGGAGCGCGCCAGGGCAACGTCGCTGCTGGCGATCGCCTCCGGGTCCTGTGGCGGCCTGACCGCCAGGGCGGAGGTCGCGCCCGGCTTCACGGCGAGCACGATCAGCAGTAGGCCGAGCAGGACGGCCAGCACGGAAGCGACGATGATGCTCGGTGAGAACCAGCTCGTGTCCTGTAGCCGCTGGGGCAGCCAGGCCAGCCAGCTCGGCAGGTTCCGGGTGATCGAGGCCTCGATGCCGGCCCAGGCGGCGACAAAGCCGAGCCCGGCCAGCAGCACGGCCACGATGATCGCGGGGGTACGCCGTTGCGCGTGCCTGATCATGGAAGAGCGTGCCATGTGATCATCTCCTCAACGAAGGTGCCGGGCGACCCCGGTGTCGGCGCGGGACAGCCAGGCGACATCGATGTCCACCCGGTCGACGGTGATGCCGACCTGGCGCTCGACCTGGTCGTGCACGTGGGCGCGGACCGCGTCGGTGGTCTCGCGCAGCGGCGCGGGATAGGCAACCCCGCAGGTGACGGCGATCGTCGCGGAGTCACCGCGCAGGTCCACCGAGACCTTGGGCCGGGCGTCGAAGTCGCGGCGGGCTCCGATGCCCAGGAATCCGCCCGAGGTGCCGCCCGCGGCGGAGACCTCGCTGGCGGCCTGGGAGGCGATCTTCTCCACGACTCGTCGATCGATCCGCAGCCGCCCGCGGTCGGCCGCGGGGATCTGCGAGGCTGCGCTGTTGTCGACGTCCACGCGGGGGTCGACGACGGTCATCGCCGATCGCCCGCCCGGCCGGTGAGCTGGGAGACGTCGATCCGGCCCGAGACGACCTGGGCCACCAGCCAACCGACAGCCCCGCCGATCGCGGTGATCAACAACGGCACGAAGCCGGCAATGATCGCGATGGCGCCGAGGGCCATACCCACGATGATCGCGAACTGGGTGTTGTTCATCTGCTTCTCCTCGACTTGTGCCACCAGCGGTGGCCGAACGGGAATGGGCCCCCGAAAACTGTGGAATCGGAACTGGTGAGATTCTTGCGGATTGGCGCGGCCGCGGGATGCCGGGACACGGTACGGGGGGCTTCGTGCCCCGGCACGCCCTCAGGCCGGCCCGCAGGTCACTGCAGTTCCGGACGGTCCTTCTTGTCGCCACCGCCGTTGCCGGCGGAGTCGTCGCTGGCGTCCTCCGGGAGCTGCACGTCGGTGACGTTGATGTTGACCTCGATCACCTCGAGGCCGGTGCCGAACTCGACGGCCTTGATCACGGCGTCGCGCAGGTTCTGTGCGACATCGGCGATCGGGTAGCCGTACTCGGTGATGATGGTCATGTCGACCGCGGCCTGGCGCTCGCCCTTCTCGACGCTCACCCCGCCGGTGACATTGGTCTGCGAGCCGGGGATGCGCTCGGCGATGGCGTTCAGGGTGCGGCGCGCCGCATTGCCCATGGCGTAGACGCCCTCGACCTCGCGGGCAGCGAGGCCGGCCAGCTTGGCGACGACCTGATCGGCGATCGTGGTGTCGCCCTGCTCGGTGTGCAGAGCGTCGAGCTGCTTGGACTCGGCACGCGCGACCTCGTTGCCGCCGGTGGAGGTGCTCGTGCCGGCGGGCTTGTCGGTGGACTTGGTGGTCGGGTTGGTCATGATGGGTTCCTTTCCGCAACCGTTGGGCTTGCACTGTTGAAGACGCCGGTACGCGGGAATCCTCACGCGCCGATGCGTGTGATCTATGTCACAAAACCTTCGGAGAGCGGATCGTGGCATATTTGGGGCCGTGTCGACATCGTCACCCGTGCGTGAGGCGTCCGCGCCTGATGCACGAACCGAGCCCGGAGATCCGCTCGCCGGGCAGGACGACGCAACGCTGGTGGCCCGGTCGCGGGATGGCGATGTGGCCGCATTCGAGGCGCTGGTGGATCGCTACCAGGGGCCGATCTTCCGGCACGCGCTGCGGATGCTCGGCGATCGCGCGGAGGCCGAGGACGTCACCCAGGACAGCCTGGTCGCGACGTGGCGCCGCCTGGACCAGTTGAACGAGCCCGCGCACTTCCGGGCATGGCTCTACCGCGGCGCCACTCACCGCTGCCTCGACCAGTTGCGTCAGCGTGCGCGGACGCCGGCACCGGAGTCGCTCGATGCGCCGGATCCGGCCGGGCGTACCCTGCTCGACGCCGAGGCCGCGGACGGCCCCGGGCCGGAGGGCGCGGCCGTGCACGGGGCACAGTGGCAGGCGCTCGCGGTGCTGGTCCGCGAGCTGCCGCCGAATCAGCGTGCGTGCTGGATCCTGCGCGAACTGGACGGGTTCGGTTACGCCGAGATCGCGCGCATCGTCCGGACGACGGAGGGCGGCGTACGCGGGCAACTCGCCCGCGCCCGCGCGTCGCTGGCGAAAGGAATGGCCGAATGGAGATGAGGGCACCTCGGACGGCCGATGCCGCCGGCACGCTCGCCTGCGGGCGCACGCTCGAACAGGTGTGGGCCGGCCTGGACCGACCGCCCGACGAGCACGAGCGGGACTGCCCGGAATGTGGCCGGGCCCGGGAGAGTCTGCGTGAGATTCACGAAGTGGCGGCGCAGTGGCGCGACAGCGCGGATTCCGATCCGGAGCAGCACCCGGACGTGGCGGTGAAGGCGTCGATCATGCACGTGGTCCGCTCGGAGCTGCGTGGTGGCCGGCGGTTGCCGCTGCGGCGGACCGAGTTCGGCGAGATCCGGATTCGCGAGGCCGCGATCGCCCAGCTCGCCCGTGACGGCGCCTCGACCATCGCCGGGGTCCGACCCCGCGGGTGCACGGTGGGCGGGCTGGCCGAGCCCGGGGAGCCGCTGCGGCTGCGGATCGGCCTCTCGGTCGCCGCCCGTGAGTTGAGCCCCGGGCTGGTCGAGCGGATCCGAGCGGCGGTCATCGCCCGGCTGGAGCGCGATCTGGGACTACCGGGAGCGGTGGTCGATCTGAGCGTGGAGGACGTCCATGACGACGAGTGAGTTGGACCCGGGGGCGCTTGCCGACCTGATCGCCGACGAGTTGCGCGCGACGCCCGGCGTGGTCCGGCTGCACCCGAATCCGCGCGCCGTGCTGCGCGGGCTCGCCCGAAAGGCCCTCGGGGACGGTGAGACGGTCGAGGTCGACCTGCGGGTCGTCAATGGCCGCGCCATCGTCAACGCCGACGTGGTCGTCGCCGCCGGGCGGGTACCGATCGAGGTGGTCGCCGAAGCCCAGCGCCGGGCGGCCGCGGCGCTCGGGGCGACGGCCCGCGAGCTCGAGGTCGATGTCTGCATCACCGCCCGTGAGCAGTGACGGAGCGCAGCGTCAGGGAATGATCAGCATGATCATCTCGGCCACACAGGCCGGGCGATCGCTGCCTTCCAGCTCGATGGTGTATTCGGTGATCAACTGGATGCCCTTCTCCAGCCGATTCACCTCTGCGGCGCGAGCGTGGGCGCGGATCCGGCCACCGGCCGGGACCGGGGTCATGAAGCGCACCTTGTTCAGCCCGTAATTGATCTTCGCCGAGCCGAAGTCGATGGCGCTGATCTGTGCGCCCAGCACCGGGATCATGGAAAGGGTGAGGAAGCCGTGTGCGATCGGCCCACCGAACGGGCCGGCATTCGCCCGCTCGATGTCGACGTGGATCCACTGGTGATCACCGGTGGCGTCGGCGAACTGATTGATCCGCTCCTGGGTCACCTCCACCCAGTCGCTGGTGCCGAGCTCCGCACCGGCCAGCGCCTCCAGCTCCTCCGCCGAGTTGATCTTGCGTACCATCCGTCACTCCACCCTTTCGAAGATCGCTGCGAGGCCTTGTCCGCCTCCGATGCACATCGTAACCAGACCACGGCGAGCGCCCGTCCGGTTGAGTTCGCGCGCCAGGTGACCGGTCATCCGGGCCCCGGTGGCGCCGACCGGGTGTCCGAGCGAGATGCCCGAACCGTGCACATTGGTGCGCTCGCGGTCGGTCTCGGTGAAACCCCACTCGGTCATCACCGCGAGTGCCTGTGCCGCGAACGCCTCGTTCAACTCGATCAGGTCGATGTCGGCCAGACCGAGCCCGGCTCGTTCCAGCGCGGCGGCGGTGGCCGGGACCGGCCCGATCCCCATCCGAGCGGGCTCGACCCCCGCCACGGCCCAGGAGACCAGCCGCGCCAGCGGCTGCAACCCGAGACGCTCGGCATGCTCGCGCGTCGTCACGATCACCAGCGCCGCGGCGTCGTTCTGGCCGCTGGCGTTGCCGGCGGTGACCGTCGCCTCGGGGTCGTCGGCGAGCAGGATCGGGCGCAGCTTGGCCAGCGCCTCCAGCGAGGCGTCCGCGCGCGGGTGCTCGTCGATCTCGACCGTGACCTCGCCCTTGCGGGTGGCGAAGCGGACGGGAATGATCTCGTCGTCGAACAGGCCGGCGCGCTGGGCGGCGACCGCGCGTCGGTGCGATTCGAGCGCGAGCTCGTCCTGCGCCTCGCGGCTGATCCGGTACTCGCGCCGCAGGTTCTCCGCCGTCTCCAACATTCCGCCCGGCACGGGGAAGTTCTTCCCGCCCGCGGTCACCCGCCCGCGGCCCAGCCCGTCGCGCATCGTGGTGTCGCCGGCGCGCGTACCCCAACGCATGTCGAGGGTGTAGAACGGCGCATTGCTCATGGACTCCGTGCCGCCCGCCAGCACCAGACGGGAACCGCCGGTCGCGATCTGTCCCGCGGCCGTGAGAATCGCCTGCAACCCCGAGCCACACCTGCGGTCCAGTTGCTGCCCGGTCGTGGTGATCGGCAGGCCGGCGTCGAGCGCCACCACCCGCCCGATCGCCGGCGCCTCGTTGGTCGGGTTGCAGTTGCCGAGGATCACCTCGTCCACCTCGGCCGGGTCGAGCTCCGTGCGCTCAATCAGCCCGCGCAGCAGCCCGCTCGCCAGGTCGGCGGCCGAGACGGGCCGCAGGCTCCCGCCGAAACCACCGACCGGTGTGCGGTAGGGCGCGGCGATCACGATCTCGGGGTTGGTCACGATCTTCCCTTCGGTTCGGCGTGGCGGCGCAGCAGTTGGCGAGCCACGATCACGCGCTGGATCTCGCTGGTGCCCTCGTAGAGGCGCAGCAGCCGGGCGTCGCGGTAGAAGCGTTCTGCGGCCGACTCGCGCAGATAGCCGGAGCCGCCGTGGATCTGCACCGCCCGGTCGGCCACCCGTCCGGCCATCTCGGTGCACCACAGCTTCGCCGCGGACGGCGCCAGCCGCGTGTCGGTGCCGGCATCGAACTCGCGGGCGGCGGCCAGCACCATCGCCCGGCCGGCGTATGCCTCGGTCGCGCAGTCGGCGAGCATCGCCTGGACGAGCTGGAAGTCGGCGATCGGCGTACCGCCCTGCCGGGTCACCAGTGCGTGCCGCGTGGACTCCTCGATCAGCCGGTCCGCCATGCCGACCGCGATGCCGGCCATGTGCAACCGGCCCTTGGCCAGCGAGCGCATGGCCGCGGCGAAGCCGTCGTTCTCGCGGCCGCCGACCAATGCGTCCGCGCCGACCCGGACGGAGTCGAACCAGACCTCGGCGGTGTGCGCGCCGCGCTGGCCCATCTTCTGGTCCGACGGCCCGACCGACAGGCCCGGGGTGTCGCGGGGGACCGCGAAGACCGAGATGGAGCGGTTGCCGTCGGCGGGATCGCCGGTGCGCGCGAACACCAGGAACACGTCGGCGACATCGGCATTGGTGATGAACCGCTTGGCCCCGTTGATCAGATAGCCGTCGCCGTCGCGCACCGCCTTGGTGGTCAGGCCGGACGGGTCGGAGCCGGCCTCGGGCTCGGTCAGCGCGAAGGCGCCGATCACCTCGCCGGCCGCCATCCCCGGCAGCCAGCGCTCCTGCTGTTGCGGCGTGCCGAAGTTGACCAGCACCTGGCCTGCGATCCCGTTGTTGGTCCCGAACATCGAACGGAAGGCGATCGGGCCGCGGCCCAGCTCGATGGCGAGCCGCACCTCCTCGGTCATCGAAAGGTCCAGGCCGCCGTGGCGCTCCGGCAGCGCGTAGCCGAACAGGCCCATGTCGGCGGCCTTGCGGCGCAGCCGATCGGGAACCCGGTCGGTCTCCTCGATCTCACGCTCGGCGGGGATCACCTCGGAGTCGAGCAGGTCGCGAACCGTCGCGAGCACCGCATCGAACTCCGCCGTCTCCATCGACCATCCCCTCCGTTGACGGGTCCGATCCTCCGTCGGCCGATTGCTAACCGTCAAGCTGGAAAATGCCATGGAATTGATACTCACCGAGCATCAAACTGTGCGAGCATCGGCGGGATGGACGTCGCCCAGCTCCGCGCGTTCCTCGCGGTCGCCGAGGAACTGCACTTCGGCCGCGCCGCCGAGCGGCTGCACATCGCCCAGCCGCCGCTCAGCCGGATGATCCGCCAGCTCGAGCGCGGGGTGGGCGCCCAGCTCTTCGATCGGACCACCCGGCGGGTCTCGCTGACCGCTCAGGGCGCGGCCCTGGTCGAGCCCGCGCGAGCGGTGCTCGCCGCGCTGGACGCCGCCCGGCTGGCGGTCCGCTCGGCCGGGGAGGGCGAGGTCGGCACCGTCCGGATCAGTTTCACCGGCCCGTCCACGCAGCACCTGATCAGCCGGCTCGCCCGGGCCGTGCGCAACCGTCACCCGGGGATCGACCTCGTGCTGCAGTCCCACACGTATGGCGCCGAGGCGGTCGGCCTGATCCTCGCCGGCCGGCTCGACCTGGCGCTCCTGATGACGCCGGGGCCGCCGCCCGGGATGGCCGCCAGGCCGATGCGCCGCGGCCGGTTCGTGGTCGTATTGCCCGACTCCCATCCGCTCGCCGGGCGGGCTGAGCTGGCGATGGCCGAGCTCGCCGAGGAGCCGTGGGTGGCCTTCCCGCCGTCGGCCGGCTCGGTGCTGCGCGAGGAGTTCGTCCGGCTGGCCGCCGACCGCGGCTTCGTGCCCCGGATCGTGCAGGAGGCGCCCGACACCTGGAGCAAGATCGCGCTCGTCGCCTCGGGTGTGGGGATCACGCTGAACACCGATCTCGCGCTGGACGCGATGGGCCGCGACGGGATCGTGGTCGTCCCGCTCGCCGACGACGTCGAGGCCTCACCCACCCAGCTCATCTGGCGCGAGGCCGATCCCAATCCGGCGCTGCGCCGGGTGCTCGCGCTGAGCGCCGATCTCGCCGATCCGGCCGCCGCCGCGCCGCGGGGCCGCTGACCGTCGCCGATCCGGTGCCGCAGGGTCGAGGCGCGGACCGGGAGCGCGGCCCGGCCGCGACGCGGAACAATGTGGCCATGCCCTTCCTCGATCTTCCGCTGTCCCGCGTGCACTACCTCGATCTCCCCGCGACCGGCGAACAGCTCGGCACCGTCGTGGCGCTGCACGGATTCACCTGCGATCACCGGCTGATGACCGGCGCGTTCGAGCCGGTGTTCGCCCGGCACCCGGGCTGGCGGCGGCTCTACCTCGACCTGCCGGGCCACGGTCTGAGCACCGCGACCGCGGAGTTGTCCGGCACCGACGACGTTCGCGCCGTCGTCTCGGCAGCATTGGGGCGGCTGGTGCCGGGCGGGGTGGTCGCGCTGGCCGGGCAGTCCTACGGCGGCTACCTCGCCCAGGGCCTGCTCGCCGCCGAGCCCGAGCGGTACGCCGGTGTGTGTCTGGTCGCGCCGGCGGTGCTCGCGGAGGCTGCCGCGCGAGACCTTCCCGAGCACCGCGTCATCGCGGAGCGCGCCGAGGGGATCGAGATCGTCGACGGTTCGGCGTTCGCGCTCGGCGTGGTCCGGACGCCCGAGACCTTCGTCCGCACCGCCCTGGAGGTCCAGGCGGGCATCGACAGCGGGGATCAGGACGTCCTCGCGCGCATCGCGGCCGCGTATCGCGGTGCGTGGGAGGGCTCGGTGCCCGCGTACGCCGGCCCGGGGCTCGTCGTGACCGCCCGGCAGGACGCCGTCGTCGGGTACGCCGACCAGTTCGCGCTCACCCGCGGCTGGCCGCGTACCACCTTCGCCGCGCTCGACCGCGCCGGCCACAACCTGCAGATCGAGCAGGCGGGCGTCTTCGACGCGCTGGCCGGCGACTGGCTGGCCCGGGTGGAGGAGGCGCTCGCCTCCGCCGATCGGCCCGGGCCCGCCTGACCGCGGCGGGCCGCCCGGGCCCTCAGCGCAGGTAGAGCCGCACGGTGTCGATCTCCTCGCGGAGCAGCCGCACGTCCTCGTCGGTCGGCGGGGTGGTCTCGGTCAGGTCGGCGGCGACCCGGAGCGGCCAGCCGGTGGCGCGCACCACGTCGTCGGGGTCGACGCCCGGATGCACGCTGGCCAGCTCGAGCTCGGCGAACCGGTCCGGGCGGCGCAGCACGCCGAGCGGGGTGATCACCGTGCTCACGCCGGCCCCCTGCGGCAGCGCGAAGCCCTCGCGCTCCGCGGCCTCGCGCGCGCGGACCGGGCTGGCCGAGGTGCAGAAGTCGAGCTCGGCCGGCATCGCGTCGGGGTCGTGGCGGCGGATCACCACGATCACCCGGCGCGAGTTCGCCATCACGTCCGCGGCGCCGCCCGCGCCGGGCAGGCGTACCCGCGGCTTGGCCCAGTCGCCGATCACGGTGGTGTTCAGCGAGCCGTAGCGGTCGATCTGCGCCGCACCGAGGAAGCCCACGTCGACATAGCCGCCGCCGAGCACGGCGCCGAACAGCGCCGGGATGCCGATCACCGACTCCGCCCCGGAGACCAGCGTGAAGTCGGCGATGCCCTCGGCCATCGTCTCCGGGTGCGCGCCGCACACCCCGGACTCATAGATCAGCTCGAGGTCGGGATTGATCGTGCGCTTGGCGAGATCGACGGCCAGCGTGGGCAGGCCGATCCCGGCGAAGACGCGGTGCTCGCCCGCCAGTTCGCGCGAGGCGACGGTGGCCAGGAACTCCGGCCCGACCTTCGTGCTCATGCCGCGCCCCCGTTCCGGGGGGTACGCCCGTAGTCGACCGGCGCCGCCGGCCGCGGGTCGAGCCGCACGCTCGCCCAGCGCTCCTCGCCGAGTCGCTGCACGTACGCCGCCCGGTCCACCACGCCGTGCACCCACTCGTCGAGCCAGGCGAGCAGCCGCGAGCGATCCTTCGAGATCGCCTCCCACTCGCGGTAGAAGGCGTTGTCGCGCTGGTAGTAGCCCTGCACGTACGACGGGTGCGCGCCGCGGGGGACCGGCACCACCGCGGTGACGGCGTGGGCAGGGATCAGCGTCCGGTTGGGGTCGCTGCGCACGACCTCGGGCTCGACGATCTCCTCGACGGTGACGATCGTGCGCCGCCCGGCGTAGGCGGCCTCCGGCTGGATGCCGGTGATGCCCCACAGCTGCACGTTGCCCAGCCGGTCGGCGCGCTGGGCGTGGAGGATCGTGACGTCGGGCCTGATCGGCGGCACCACCGCCACCCGGCCGCCGCCGTAGGGATCCTCGACGCTGCGCAGCATCGGGTTCACCTCGAACAGGTCCGAGCCGACGCCCGAATGCACCGGCAGGAACGGCGCGCCGGTCGCGCCGGCGGAGTAGCGCGCGGCCATCTGGCCGTGGGTCCACTCCTCGACCTCCAGCGGGCGTGGGTCGTGGTGCTGGATGCGCCGGCGTACCTCGTGCAGCGAGCCGGCCGAGCCGCTGGCGAAGAAGGACGCGACGAGCCGGTCGACGCAGTCGGCCGCGATCAACTGGTCCGCGATCAGGTCCGGCGTCATCCGGACCAGCGTCAGCCCGCGGCGGCCCTGGCGGATGATCTCGTGCGCCGCGGCGAACGGGATCAGGTGGCCGAAGCCCTCCGGGCAGATGGTGTCGCCGTCGTGGACATGGGCCGCGATGGCGGCATCCAGCTCCATCACCTTGTCCCTCGGCGCGGCCTCCGGCGGGCCTGCGGTCTGCGTGGTCATCGGTTGCCTCCTTTGGCGCAGGTACAGCGTCGCCGCCCCCACCGATGCCGAGCAAGTGCCAGATCGGAAAACGATTACCGCCGGTTCGGGTAACAATCGAGCCGCGGCCCACGGCGGCCGCGCGCGATAGCATTGCCCGTTGTGGCAGAAGACATCTCCGAGACCCTGACCGAGCTCGACAAGGCGCTGACCTCGATCGAGGCCGTCGTCGATCCCGCGGCGAAGCGGGCGGAGATCGCCGACCTCGAGGGGCAGGTCGCCGCGCCGGACCTGTGGGACGACCAGGAGAACGCCCAGCGGGTGACGTCGCGGCTCTCGCAGTTGCAGGGCGAGGTGGAGCGGGTGGCCGGACTGCGCCAGCGCCTGGACGATGCGGCCGTGCTGGTCGAGCTGGCCGGCGAGGAGGGTGATGCCGACTCGCTCGCCGAGGCCACCCGGGAGACCGCGGCGCTGCGCTCGGCGATCGAGGCGCTGGAGGTGCGTACCCTGCTGTCGGGCGAGTACGACCCGCGCGAGGCGATGGTCACCATCCGCGCGGAGGCCGGGGGAGTGGACGCTGCCGACTTCGCCTCGATGCTGATGCGGATGTACCTGCGCTGGGCGGAGCGGCACGGCTACGGCACCGAGGTCTTCGACACCTCCTATGCCGAGGAGGCGGGCATCAAGTCCGCCACCTTCCAGGTCAAGGCACCGTTCGCGTACGGGACGCTGAGCGTCGAGCAGGGCACCCACCGGCTGGTCCGGATCAGCCCGTTCGACAACCAGGGCCGCCGGCAGACCTCCTTCGCCGGCGTCGAGGTGTTGCCGGTCACCGAGGAGACCGACCACATCGACATCCCCGAAGCGGACCTGCGGGTCGACGTGTTCCGGTCCTCGGGCCCGGGCGGGCAGAGCGTGAACACCACCGATTCGGCGGTACGCCTGACGCACCTGCCGACCGGGATCGTGGTGTCGTGCCAGAACGAGAAGTCGCAGTTGCAGAACAAGGCGGCCGCGCTGCGGGTGCTCCAGGCGCGCCTGTTGGAGAAGGCGCGCCAGGACCGCGAGGCCGAGCTGAACGCGCTGAAGAGCGACGGCGGCAACTCCTGGGGCGCGCAGATGCGCTCGTACGTGCTGCAGCCGTACCAGATGGTCAAGGACCTGCGCACCGAGCACGAGGAGGGCAATCCCGACGCCGTCTTCGACGGGGCGATCGACGGGTTCATCGACGCCGGGATCCGGTGGCGCAAGCAGAGCGAGACCGTCGACGCGTGACCCCCGCCGGGCCTAGCCTCCAGGCGTGCAGTCAGCCGCCGGTGCGTGGGACGCGATCCTTGCCGATGCCCACCGCTACCCCTCACCGCACAACTCCCAACCGATCACGCTGGCCCTGACCGGCCCGCACTCGGCGATCGCGTACTACGACAAGCGGCGGGGCCTGCCCGCGGAGGACTTCGGCGTACCGTTCGGATTCGTCTGCATGGGCGTCTTCCTCGCCCATCTCGAGGTGGCCGCGGCCGGTCACGGGTACGCCGTGGAGTCCGAGCTCGAGCTGGCCGAGATGGATTTCGCCGACCCGCGCCGCCAGCATCCGTTCGCCCGGCTCCGACTGGTCCGCCGGCCCGCCGACGAGCGGGCCCACGACGGTCTGCGGCAGTTGCGCCGGCGGCGTACCTCGCGTCGCCCCTACGACTCCACGCCGGTTCCGCCGGCGGTGATCGCCGAGGTCACCGAGCTGGCCGCGCGGCACGGCTACCGTTTCCGGACCAGCGCCGAGCGCGCGGTGGTGGACAAGATCATCGAGGTGAACGCGGAGACCCTGTTCGACGATCTTCGCCGCGATGCCGTCTACCGCGAGCTGATGGACTGGCTGCGGTTCTCCCGGCGGAAGGCGGCCGCCACCGGTGACGGGCTGAGCGCGGAGACCCTGCTGATGCCCGGCCCGGCGCTGCGGTTGGCCTTCCGGAACCGCTGGTTGTGGCAGGCCCCGGTGATCGGCCCGGCGATCCGTCACCTCTATCTGCGCACCATGACCGGAGTGGCGCAGGTGGGCTGGCTCGAAGGGCCGTTCGCCAGCCTGGCGGACTATGTCGGCGCCGGGCGCTGCTTCCTGGAGGTCTGGCTGGCGCTCACCGCGCACGGGATCTGGCTGCATCCCTACGGCACGGTGATCACCAACCCGACATCGCACCGCCGGTTCGCCGAGCTCGTGGGTGCTCGCGAGGACGACGGGGAGATGGCCTGGATGCTCTTCCGCCTGGGCCGCAGCGCCACCCCGCCCCGCAGCCACCGCCGCCCGGTCGCCAGCATGATCATCGAGGAGCAGTCATGACCGAACCACGCACCGAACGCGGACGGCGGCTGGCCCTGCGGGCGCTGCTCGGGGCCCAGGATCTGGCGATGAAGCAGCTCGTCCGCAACCAGGGTGTGCACACCGCGCTCTTCGCCCGCGGCCTGGCGCCGGTGCGTGCCGAGCTGGGGCGCTACCGCGCCTGGCTCGCCTATGACAACGCCGCGCGGCGGGTCCCGGCGTACCGGGAGTTTCTCGCCGAACAAGGGATCGCGCCGGGCGCGGTCGACGGCGAACCGCCGACGCTGGCCGGGGTGCCCGAGATGGACAAGGCCAGCTACATCAAGCGCTGGAGCGTGCAGGAGCGCTGTCTGGACGGCCGGCTGCCGACGCGCGGTGTGGTGGTCGACGAGTCCTCCGGCAGCACGGGTACGCCGACCAGTTGGGTGCGCGGGCCCGCCGAGCGCAATGCCGTGCGCACCCTGCTGCAGATCGGGTTCCGCGGCACCACTGCCGCGGCCGAGAAGCCGATCTTCATCCTGAATGCATTCTCGCTCGGTGCCTGGGCGACCGGGATGAACATCAGCGCCTCGCTGACCGATGTGGCGATCATCAAGTCGATCGGCCCGGACCGGGACAAGATCATCTCCACGATCCGTGAGTTCGGCACGGGCTACACCTATCTGCTGCTGAGCTATCCGCCCTTCCTCAAGGAGCTCGCCGACGACGACCGGATCGACCTGTCCGCCCACGACGTGATGGCCGGCTTCGGCGGGGAGGGGATGAGCGAGTCGATGCGTGATCACCTGCTCGGCACCTTCGGTGCCGTGGTCGGTTCCTACGGCGCCTCGGATCTGGAGATCAATCTCGGCATCGAGTCAGATTTCACGATCGCGCTGCGCCGCGCGCTGCTGGCCGATCCCGAGCTGGCGGCCGCGATCTCGCGCAGCGAGGAATACGGCGTGACGCCGATGATCTTCCAGTACAACCCCTATGACTACCTGCTGGAGACCAACCAGGCGGGCGAGCTGCTGGTCACCATCACCCGCCCGGAGAACATCAGCCCGCGGATCCGCTACAACATCCACGACCGCGGCCACGTCGCGACCATCCGCGAGCTGGCGCCGGTGTTGCGGCGGCTCGGGCACGCCGCGCTGCTGGACGGCCTGCGGACCGACCTGCCGGTGCTCTTCCTCTACGGACGATCCGACCTGTCGGTCGACTTCAACGGTGCGGTGGTCACCCCCGACGAGGTGCGCGATGTGCTGAATTCCCACGACGACCTGATCGACGCGGTGCACAACCACCGATTGATCAGCTACGAAGACGCCAATGCCGATCGCCGGCTGCAGATCGCGCTGCAGTTGGAGGAGGGTCGGCGGGCCGATGAGGAGACGACGGCGGCCTGGGCGCGCGACGTCTTCGCGGCGCTGCTGGAGCGCAACGGCGACCTGCGCCAGGCGTGCCGGACCGCCGCGCCGCGGATCTGGCCGACGCTCGCGGCCTATGAGTTCCGCACCGGCCCCTTCGCCGCCGACGGCCGGAAGCTGAAGAACGAATATGTCTGGCAGTTGCCCGCCGACGCCGTCGCCGCGGCCGGCCTGGTGCCGGGGGTCGCGGTGACCGACGTGTGAGCGGCCCGGGCGCGCCGGGCGTACCAATCCTGAGATTTCGTTGAGTCTGTGCCTAGACTGACCACGGCCGTTTCCCCTGCCGGCCCGGGCGCTGTGGCGTGCGATCGGCCGGGGTCTTCGTCTAGCCGGCCGAGGGCAACACCGTGATCCGATTCGACAACGTCACCAAGACCTATGACGGTCAGCGCCGTCCGGCGCTGCGCAATGTCTCGGTGGACATCGACAAGGGCGAGTTCGTCTTCCTGGTCGGGACCTCCGGCTCCGGCAAGTCGACGTTCCTGCGGCTGGTGCTGCGGGAGTACCAGGCGAGCTCGGGCCAGGTCTGGGTCGCCGGGCGCGAGCTCGGACAGTTGCCGCGCTGGAAGGTGCCGAAGCTGCGCCGCGAGATCGGAACGGTCTTCCAGGACTTCCGGCTGCGACCCGGCCAGACGGTCGCGGAGAACGTGGCATTCGCCCAGCGGGTGATCGGTAAGTCCACCTCCCATATCCGCAAGGTGGTGCCGGAGACGCTGGAGATGGTCGGCCTGGCGGGCAAGGCCGACCGGCTGGTGGAGGAGTTGTCGGGTGGGGAGCAGCAGCGCGTGGCGATCGCACGGGCCTTCGTCAACCGCCCCAAGATCCTGATCGCCGACGAGCCGACCGGCAATCTCGACCCGGGGACCAGCGTCGGGATCATGAAGCTGCTCGATCGGATCAACCGCTCCGACACCACGGTGCTGATGGCCACCCACGACTCGACGATCGTCGACCAGATGCGCAAGCGGGTGATCGAACTCGACGACGGGGAGCTGATCCGCGACCAGAGCCGGGGTGTCTATGGCACCCAGTGAGTCACCGATCGTCCGCCTGACCGCCCCCCGGAACCCCCAGGACCGCTGATGCGCCACACCTTCTCCGAGACCCTGTCGGGTCTGCGCCGCAACCTCACGATGACCATCGCGGTGATCGTGACGATGTGGGTGTCGCTGACCCTGTTCGGTGCCGGCCTGCTCGCCAACCAGCAGGTCGACCTGATGAAGGACCGCTGGTACGACAAGATCGAGATCTCGGTCTTCTTGTGCAACCAGGCCTCCGTCGGGCCCAACTGCACGCAGGGCGAGAACGTGACGGATGCGCAGCGCCAGACCATCGAGCAGACCCTGCGTTCCAACTCCGAGGTGGCCGAGGTCTACTTCGAGACCAAGGAGATGGCCTACGAGGAGTTCCGGCGCGCCTTCGAGGGCAGCCCGATCCAGGACACCCTGCGGCCGGAGGACATGCAGGAGTCGTTCCGGATCAAGCTGGTCAATCCCGAGGAGTACCGGGGCGTGGTCACGGCGGTCGAGGGGCTGCCGGGGGTGCAGGCGGTACGCGACCTGCACGAGGTCCTGGACCCGTTGTTCGAGTGGCTCGGGGTCCTGCAGTGGGGCGCGATCATCGCATCGGTGCTGTTGCTGGTGGCCGCCGCGCTGCAGATCGGCAACATGGTCCGGGTCGCGGCCTTCGCCCGCCGCCGCGACATCGGCATCATGCGGCTGGTCGGGGCGTCCAACCTCTACATCATGTTGCCGTTCCTGCTCGAGGCCCTGCTGGCGGCCGTGGTCGGCGCGGGTCTCGCATGCGTCACATTGGCCGCAGGGGTTTACTTCCTCATCACCGAAAAGGTTCAAGTCTTGATTCAGGCTTCACCCTGGATCGGCCCGCAACACGTGCTGTGGGCCTGTTTGGGGGTTGCACTCGTGGGACTGCTGTTGTCAATAATTCCGACGCTCATAGCAACGCGAAGGTACCTTCGCGTCTGACCCGGGTCTGACCCGATCAGCCGCGATGTCACCGAACGGATTGGGAGATGACAGTGGACCGGGAACTTCCCCCCGCGGCACACCGGACGCACAGCCGACCCCGGTTGGCAGGCGCCGATCGCCGGATGCCCCGACGTCTCGCCGCGGTGCTCGCGGCCGCGGCCCTGAGCTTCGGGCTCGCCGTGCCGACCGCGCTGGCGAATCCCGCCGAGGACGCCAAGAAGGAGGCCGACCAGCAACTGGGCAAGGCCCGCGACACCCTCGACAACAGCTCGGTGGACCTGAGCGATGCCCAGGCCGCGCTGGACGACGCGCGCTCGCGGCTGAGCCAGGCCCGCGACGAGCTGGAACGCATTCAGGGTGAGTTGGCCGAGGCCCGCGAACGCGACGAGCAGATGGCGATCCGGCTGTCGGAGGCCCAGGAGAAGCTGGAACAGGCAAAGGCCGCCGTCGCCGCCAACCAGGATCGGGTGGACCGTCAGCGCGCGCTGATCGGCGACGTGGTCCGTGACCAGTACCAGCAGCAGAACGGCCTGGTCGGGATGGCGATGGTCGTCGACAGCACCACCGCCGGCACCCTGCAGACCCGGATGCAGTGGTCCACCACGATGTTCGACACCGCCCAGGCGAAGATGGACGCCCTGTCCGAGGCCCAGCGCAAGCTGGAGGCGGCGAAGAAGAAGCAGGCCGAGGCCGAGGAGCAGGCCGAGGAGGACCGCCGGGCGGCGGCCGCGAATCTCGCCGACATGGAACAGCTCGAGGCCGATGCGCAGGCCGAGGAGTCCGCGATCGCCGATCTGGTCGCCACCAACAAGCGGGCCGAGGCCGATCTCGCGGCCCAGGTGCAGAAGGACAAGAACCGGGTCGCCGAGATGGAGGCTGAGTCGGCCGACGCGCAGCGCAAGCTGGACGAGTACGCAGCGGAGCAGAAGAGGAAGGCCGAGGCCGAGCGCAAGGAGCGCGAGGCTGCGGCAAAGAAGCGCGCCGAGGAGAAGAAGCGCGCGGAAGAGGCCGCGAAGAAGGCCGAGGCCGAGAAGAAGGCGAAGTCCGAGCGCGAGGACAAGAAGGACGACGACGAGAAGAAGGACTCGGGCAAGAAGAAGGCCGAGCCCGCCAAGAAGTCGAAGTCGTCGAACAGCCGCAACGCAACCAAGTCCTCCCGGGCCGCGGCGGTCTCACCGATCGCGCCCGGCGACTACCGGATCTCTGCCGTCTTCGGCCAGACCGGACTGTGGGCGCGATACCACACCGGGCTCGACTTCGGCGGCACCGGGACGGGTACGCCGATCCGGGCGGCCAAGGACGGCGTGGTGATGAGCTCGAGCGCCGGCGGCTGGGCCGGGAACCACGTGATCCTGCGGCACAGCAACGGCGAGTCCACCCTCTATGCGCACATGAGCCGCAAGAAGGCCTCGCGCGGCGAGGTGGTGAAGAAGGGTGACGTGATCGGCTACACGGGCTCGACCGGCAACGTCACCGGGCCGCACCTGCACTTCGAGTACTACCCGCGCGGCGCCACCCCGGGCAGCGTCTACTCCGCAAAGGACCCGCGCGCCTGGCTCGGGCGCAACGGCGTGCGGATCTGATCGCCAGAAGCGCCCGCCCCCGGCGATCCCCGGGGGCGGGCGCTTCGGCGTGCGCCCCCCGCCGGGCATGATGGGGACCATGCCGAGGGAACAGGGCAAGACGATGGTCGCCCAGAACAAGAAGGCGCGCCACGACTATGCGATCGGCGACACCTACGAGGCGGGGCTGGTGCTCACCGGCACCGAGGTGAAGTCACTGCGGGAAGGCCGGGCATCGCTCGCCGACGCCTTCGCCACCGTCGACGACGGCGAGGTCTGGCTCCGCTCGGCGCACATCCCCGAGTACTCCCACGGCACCTGGACCAACCACACGGCCCGGCGTACCCGCAAGCTGCTGCTGAACCGCAAGGAGATCGCCCGGCTCGAGCGCGCGCTCGGCTCCTCGGGCACGACGCTGGTGCCGCTGTCGCTGTATTTCAGCGACGGGTACGCCAAGATCGAACTCGCTGTCGCGACCGGCAAGCGCGAGTTCGACAAGCGGCAGACGATCGCCAGGCGCGATGCCGACCGAGAGGCCCAGCGGGCCCTGGCCCAACGCAACAAGCGTGCCGTGACCGGGCGGGGGAGGCGCTGATGCGGATGCTGGCCCGCCGTGTTGCGGCCGTGGCGGCGATCGCGATGCTGGCGCTGCTCGGGCTGACCCCCGGCATCGCCCGCGCGGCCGACGGCGACGTGATCAACGCCTACACGATCGACTACGTGGTCAACGACTCCGGGGTGGTGTCGGTGAGGGCCACCATCGACTACCAGTTCGGCCCGGGCGAGCGCCGGGGCATCTTCTACAACATCACCACGCGCGAGCCCGACCCCGACCGGCCCGGCCAGGACATGGTCTTCCCGATCAAGAACGTCCGGGTGGAGAGTCCCACCGGCGCGCCCACCCAGACCTCGGAGGAGGACTTCGGCAGCGGCCGGGACCGGACCAAGCAGATCCGGATCGGCGACCCGAACCGCACGGTCGACAGATCCGAGACCTACATCATCTCCTACGAGGTCGAGGGCGCGATCCGGCCGCAGGACACCTTCGACGAGTTCTACTGGGACGCGATCGCGCCGGATCCGGATGCACCGCCGATCCGCGACCTGACGATCAGTGCGCGGGTGCCGGGCGGGGCGCGCGACGCCAGTTGTTTCATCGGCGCGGCCGGCTCGAAGCAGACCTGCCCGGCGCAGGTCGACGGCGACGACATCGCCCGCTTCGACGTCGGGGAGGTGCCGGGCGGCGACGGGATCACCATCGGCGTGATGATCGGCCAGGGCCTGGTTGCGGACAATCAGCCGCACTGGGAGCCCGACGGCAGCCAACTGACCCCGAGCCAGCTCACCGGGCTGGGCGCGATCGGGGCGGCCTTCGCCGTCGTGGCCGTCGGCTCGCCGCTGATCGGTCGCGCCTGGTGGCGCCGCAACGGGCGCGACGAGCGGTTCGTCGGGCTGCCTCCGGGCACCGTGCCCACCGGCGGCTCCGCGGCCGCCGTCGCCCCGACCGATCCGAAGATCCAGATCCCGGTCGCCTTCGCCCCGCCCAAGATCCCGGTCGGCGAGGGCGGTTATGTCATCGACGGCAAGATCACCGGCGAGGAGACCGCGGCCACGCTGGTCGACCTGGCGGTGCGTGGGGCGGTGCGCATCCGGGCTGCCGGTCCCCGCGAGTACGACGTCGAGTTGGTCGATCCGGCGAAGATGGCCACCCCCGAGGACCGCGCCTTCCTGCCCGCGCTGTTCCCTGGTCTGCGGGTGGGCGATGTCATCGACCTGGGCCGCACCGCCGCCCTGCACCAGCCGAGCCAGGCGCTGGATTCGGTGATCACCAGTGAGGTACACCGACACGGCTGGTTCAAGACCCCGCCGCGCGCGGGCGGGCTGGCCGGGATCGCGGTGTTGATCTTCGCGGTGGTCGCGGCCGTGATCTTCCTCGGGCCGATCGGCTTCCTCGCCGTCGTGTTGCTGGCGCCGCCGTTGATCACCGTGATGGTGATCAACCACAAGCTCGGCCGCGGCGTACGGACCGCCGCGGGTCGCGCGGTCACCGATCAGGTCGAGGGTTTCCGGACCTATCTGGCAACGGCGGAGGCCCGCCAGCTCAGGTTCGAGGAGGGTCAGGACATCTTCTCCCGCTACCTGCCCTGGGCCATCGTGTTCAACCTTGCCGATCGCTGGCAGGGGGTGTGCGAGGAGGCCATGAAGCTCGGCGTGATCCCGCAGTACACGCCCACCTGGTATGTCGGCTCGCCCGGCTGGGGCTACTTCAACGCCGGCCTGCTGGCGGGCTCCATGCAGAGCGCGAGCGCGCCCCCGCCGCCGCCCCCGAGCACCTCCTCGGGCAGCGGCTTCGGCAGCGGCGGCTCCTCGTTCGGCGGCGGGGGATTCTCCGGCGGCGGTGGCGGCGGTGCGAGCGTCGGGAGCTGGTGAGCAAGCCCAGGGTCTGACCCGATTGAGGGTCGAATAGGGGCACAGCCCGATGGGTCGGTCGCCTCGGCGGAGGCAGGATGGTCGGCATGGGTGCGATGAACGAGTACGCCGGACAGAACCAGCGCGTGGGCCATCTGGAGCGGGAACGGGCGGAGCAGTATCTGTCGGAGGCCTATGCGCAGGGCCGGATCGACGAGGACGAGTTCGAACGGCGGATCGACCGGACGCTGAATGCCCGGACCCGCGGCGACCTGAACGCCGCCTTCGCCGATCTGGTGCCCGTCACCGCGCAGTACTTCGGGCCGCACCCGGCGTACCGCCCGACCCCGCCGCGCGACAGCGTCGAACTGCCCGGTGCGAAGGGCGCCGCCGGTATCGCCCACCTGCTGCCGTTCGTCAGTTGGATCATCGGCCCGGCGTTCGTGTACGCCGTGTCCTCGCCCGGCAGCTATGCCCGACGCGAGGCGGCGAAGTCGTTCAACTGGACGCTGTTCTCATCGGCCCTGTTCTTCGCCCTCGGGATGCTCGGCATCTGGTTCGTGCCCGATGTTCTGCTCGCCCTGGCCTGGTTCGCCTGGGTCGCGCTGACCGTCATCGGCGCCGTGAAGGCATTCGCGGGGGAGAACTGGACCAATCCGCTGCTGCGGGTCATCCCGTGGAAGCCGCTCACCGAGAAGTGAGCCGCGCGCGGCCCGGTGGGCGGTCGCCGCTGATGCTCAGCCCACGCCCCGCAGGTCGCAGACGAAGATCAGGGTCTCGCCCGGCTTGATCACCCCGCCCGCGCCGGCGTCGCCGTAGGCGAGCTGGGGCGGGATCACCAGTCGGCGGCGGCCGCCGACGCGCATCCCCTCCAGGCCGCGGTCCCAGCCCGTGATGACCTGTCCCGCGCCGAGCGCGAAACGCAGCGGCTGGCCGCGGTTGTAGCTGGCATCGAACTCCTCGCCGGAGCTGTACGCCACGCCCACGTAGTCCACCTCGACCATGTCACCCGGCTTGGCCTGCTCGCCCTCGCCGACGATCAGATCGGTGATCTCCAACTCGGCGGGCGGGGGACCTTCGGGAAAGTCGACTTCCGGCTTCTCGCTCATGGCCTCGACCCTAGCGGGTCGGCCGCGCCCCGCGGGGCGGTCGGCTCAGAACTCCTGGTCGCGCGCCTGTGCCTCCGTGGCGGCGCGGTGCCCGCGGCGGGCGCGGATCCGGCGTACCACCCAGATCACGACGGCCGCGGCGACCAGCACGATCACGATCTTCTGGAAGATCGAGGCGTACTGCTCGACGACCGCCCAGTTCGCGCCCAGGTAGTAGCCGGCGATCACGAAGACCGAGTTCCAGATCGCCGAGCCCGCGAGCGTGAGCAGGCCGAACAGGACGGGCGGCATCCGGGTGATGCCGGCCGGAATGGAGATCAGGCTGCGAAAGATCGGGATCATTCGCCCGAAGAACACGGCCTTCGGGCCGTGCCGGTGGAACCAGGCCTCGGTCTTGTCCAGATCGGCCACATCGACCAGCGGCAGCTTGGCCGCCAGCCAGCGCATCCGGTCACGGCCGACGGCCGCCCCGACGGCGTACAGCAGGTACGCCCCGACGACGGAGCCCGCGGTGGTCCAGACGATCGCCTCGAGCACGCTGAAGCTGCCCCGGGCGGCGGCGAAGCCGGCGAGCGGCAGGATCGCCTCGCTGGGGATGGGCGGGAAGAGATTCTCCAGTGCCACCGCGAGGCCGGCGCCCATCGGCCCGATGGTGTCCATCAGGCCGACGAGCCAGTCCACGATCTGATTCATGCGCACTGTCTACCAAGGATTTGCCGTGGGACCATCGCCCCGTGGGGTCGGCCCGGCAATCGTGGGTGACGCCACGGTCCCAGCGGGACTAGACTGGGCCGTTCCGGTGTTGCACCGGATGGACGATCGGTGGGAGTTCTCGCCTCGCGCGAGATCTCGTCGGTCGTGACAACTCAACAGGGGGTGATCGGTTTCGACTCGGGGCGGTAGTCCCAGGAGAAGCGGGCCGAGGATCCAGGGTCAACTCGTTGATGCTCCCTGGAAACCAACAAGTGCCGATTCCAAGCGCACTGACTTCGCTCTCGCTGCCTGAGCAGTGATCGAAGGGTCAGACCGGGGTTAGCCTTCGCTCCGGACCCTGGCCTCATCAAGAAGGCTTGCTGATCAGCCTGCGTCGCAGGGGCTGATCGGGACTTCACTGCGACTGGGCCTGTCGGTGACGTGCTGGCGCGAGCACCGGGGCCAAGAAAACGCTGACACCAGCTGCGCCCGGAGAAGTCCTGGTTCACCCTTCGAGGACGCGGGTTCGATTCCCGCCACCTCCACCTCTCCCGGTTGGGAGCTCAGCGGCGGTTCGCCGGGATTCGTCCCGGCGGGCCGCCGTTTCGTGTGCGCGGGATTCGCAGGTTGTGTGGTCGCGAACCTGATGGTGCACCGAATCGCCGGGCTGGTGCTGGCCTCGTGCCCGGACGTGATTTACGCCGATGGTGGCTCACTGAGCTCTGAGCTGTCGCGCCGCAGAGACGGCTCGCACGAACCTAGGGTCGCGGCGAAGTGTCCGGAGGTAGACCTCGATCGCGCGGTCGATGACGCCCTGGAGTGAGCCTGCACCGAGCAGCGTGCTCGCCACCTCCAGCTCCAGCCGGGTTTCGTCATCGGTTCGGAAGCCGGTTGGTCGCCGAGGCGGGTGTCGGCGCAGCGGCCCGCGTCGCCCCGCATTGGGCGGCCGCTTCGGCGTGTCTGTGTCCATCACACTCGGTTCTCACGGAATTGATGAAACTATGTTTCCATGTTTCTTCCCGACGTGAAAGTGGTTCGCCAGGCGGCCGCTGCGTTGGGATGGGATGGCGATCCGGTGCAGGTCCGGTTCGGCGGCGAGGACGCTTGGGCGCTCGCGTCGCTCACTAACGCGCACCTGGACGCGACACCTAATACCTCTGCACTGGCGAGGGTCGATGGGTCGACCGTCGACGTGTCAGCGGTTCGCATCGCTGGCGTGATCGTCGCTGGAAGAACAACATCGCATGTGGTCACGCGGGCCTCGGTCTTTGCGGGCTATTCGCCCCGCGCTGTGCTGGTCCCCGACGGACCGAGAGTCCTTGCGGTACAGGTCGCGGCAGCCATGCTGGGCCAAGGCGTTGTCGTCGTCTCCGAACGCAGCGCCCGATTACTGAGCCCCGCTGAGCCGACGCAGCTTTGGAGTGCTGACGCCGCCGAAGCTGCCCAACACAGGCTGAGGGAGCGGGTCCACGCCAGTCTGGTTGCCGCTGGCGCTAGTCCCGAAGTCGGCTAGCGCCAGGCGGCGAGCGAGCGCGGCATTGATAGCGCGACCTTGTAGTTGTCTGCCAACCGCATCTCGGTCGCCAATGCGGCGTCGCACGCGGCTCTCCAGGCCGCTTGAGGATCGGCAGCGTTGAGGACCCGGTTACGCAGCGCCACCCAACTGGCGACGTCGTGGCCCTGAGCGTCAGCTCGGACGTCGGCTGGCACCTGAGGCCACTCGTAATTGAACCGCATCAGATCTCGGTCGTCGCAGTGGTCGCAGCCGCACCTCGTGATTCCGGCGCCGTCGAAGGGCTCCAGTGCTGTCAGTCGGATGCCGCGTTGCCACGAAAGCAGTTCCGGGATCCACACCGCCGGGCTCTGTTGTCGCTGGTCGAACTTCTCGCGGGCCGGGCGGCTCATGGGCTGCGGGTGATGACGCCCGGTGGTAGTCAGCCCGATGGCAGCGTGCGCCCCGCCCGCAGCGGCGAACGCAATGGCGTGGACATCAGTTCGTAGCAGTTCGACGCGCCTTTCAGCAGGTGCTGCGGCTTCCAAGACAGCCTGCAATGATGCGACTGCTTCGGCGCCTTCGAGCGGATCGAACTGGTCGGCCAACACGAGACCGAGGGGGTTGTCGCAGTTGCGGACCGCCGCCACAAGCGTGCCGTTGTGCTTGCGCTGTAGCCAGAACGAAGAAACCGATACAACCCGGACAACGTCGTTTGGCAAACTTGAGATGAAAGCAGCCCTGAGGGCAACACTGTCGTTGCGCGCAGCGAACGCGCCTTCCGATCGGATCACCGACAGGCCGAGCTCACGCTGACGACCGATCCAGTCGGTCGGGAACAGGGCCTCGTCGGGGTCGGGGTTCAAGTATCCGGCCGGGTCGAAGTCCACGCCGACAAGATCGCCATTCTTTGCGAGAGTCACGAGGACTTTCGCTCCGGATCGTCCGCTGACCGTAACGTTCCCAGTTCGGTCGCGCACCTGCCGTACCTTCTGCACATCGCCGGAGGTCAGGTAGGCGCCGACCGTTCCGGTCGTCGCTCGCTTCATCGTGATGGACATGGCTGCTCCTCGTGAGCTGGGGTTACCACGGTAGAGGGAGGTGCGGACAGAAGTCAGGGTGAGAAGGTGCCGGCTAGACCGACGCAGAGTTGGTTGCCGAGACGGACCTGCTGCGCCCATTTGCCCCGTCCCGACCCGGTAGCGGCCCGGGTGGGCCACACTGGACCGATGGCCCGACAGATTTCGATGCGACGGGTCGCCGAACGGGCCGGCGTCTCGGTGAGCACCGTCTCCCATGTCGTCAACGGCACCCGCGTGGTGGCGCCCGGGACGGTGGACCGGGTCCGCCGCGCAATGGCCGAGCTCGGCTACGTGGCGCCGGCGGAGGGCTCGCTACGGGCCGGCGATGCGCAGAGCATCGGGGTGGCGATGACCGCGGTCTCCAGCGAGTACTGGGCCGCGCTCGTCGACGCCATCGACCGCGAGGCGGGCCGACACGGATACAACCTGTTGATCGTCGACACCCGCGACGACGCCGAGCACGAGGCGCGGATGGTCGCGAACCTGCTGGCGCACCGGATCGCCGGGCTGGTGCTGGCCCCGTCCCCGGGTTGGACCGCGCACTCGCTGCCCGTGCTGCGCGCCCACGACACCCCGCTGGTGCTGGTCGACCGGCTGCAGCCCGCGCCCTACGACCAGGTCGGGGTGGAGAACCTGGAAGGCAGCCAGGGACTGGTGGGCCACCTGATCACCCACGACCACCGCCGGATCGGGCTGATCACGGGACTGGACGGGCTGACCACCACCGACGAGCGGGTGGCGGGCTACCGGGCGGCGCACGAGCGGTTCGGCGTACCGGTCGACGAGGCCCTGCTGGTCGGCGGCCAGTCGAGCACCACCGGTGGTCGGGCGGCCGCGGCCGCCCTGCTCGACCTGCCCGAGCCGCCGACCGCGATCTTCGCCGCCAACAACGCGATGCTGGTCGGCCTGCTCGACACCTTGTGGGAGCGTCGCCTGTCCGTGCCCGGCGACATGGCCGTGGTCGGCTTCGACGACTTCACCTGGGCCGACTTCATGCGGCCCGCGCTGACCACGGTCGCCCAGCCCTCGACGGCCATCGGCGCCAAGGCGATCCAGCTTCTGCTGGCGCGGCTGGCCGATCCCGAGCGGCGCGCGACGACGGTCCGGCTGCCCGGTCAGATCCGGCACCGGGAGAGCTGCGGCTGCTCGGGACGGCCCCATCCGGGAGCCGGCGACGAAGACCCGGCGGAGGTCAGCCGAGCCGGACGACCACGCTCGTCCGCGGCCGGGTCGCGGCGACCACCTCGGCGTTGACCAGGTCCGGGCCGAGGGTACGCCGCAGCGCCGCGTCGGCGGACCGGCCGTAGGCCCGGTGCCGCGCCGTCAGTCGGTCCCGGCGTACCTCCTCGGCAAGATCGAGGTACCAGATCTCGTGACACAGCTCCGCCACCCGGTGCCACGGCGGCTCGGCCGCCAGCAGGTAGTTCCCCTCGGTGATCACCAACGCGCAGTCCGGGGCCACCTCGACCGCCGACCCGATCGGCTCCTCGATCTCGCGGCGGAACTCCGGCGCCCAGACCGGGTCGGGCCCCCCGGCCCGGAGGCGTTCCAGCAGCGCGACATATCCCGCCGCGTCGAAGGTGTCGATGGCGCCCTTGCGTTCGGTGCGGCCCAGCCGGGCCAGCGCCGAACCCGCCAGGTGGAACCCGTCCATCCCGACCACCACCGCGCCCGGCACGCCGGTCGCCAGTTGGGCGGCCAGCGTCGACTTGCCGGCCCCCGGCGGCCCGGTCAGGCCGAGCACGATCCGATCGCCGGTCGAGCCCAGCCGCCGCGCGCGGTCGAGCGCGCCGGCGGTGTCGAGTTCGATCATGGCGAAACCCTAGACTCGGCGCCGTGCCACCCGCCCCCGATCCCGCGCTGTCCGGGCCGCAGGTGATGGCGATCGTCAACCGCACCCCGGATTCGTTCCACGACCGCGG
The DNA here is from genome assembly GCF_054073625.1 of Naumannella huperziae. NCBI lineage: Bacteria > Bacillati > Actinomycetota > Actinomycetes > Propionibacteriales > Propionibacteriaceae > Naumannella > Naumannella huperziae. The sequence goes on from NZ_JBSXPH010000001.1 coordinate 1,858,986, forward strand.
CGCGACCTTCGCCCTGGACGCGGCGGTCGCGGCCGCCGAGGCGGCGATTGCCGCCGGCGCCGGTTGGGTCGACATCGGCGGGGTGCCGTTCTCGCCGGATGCCGCGCCCGTCGGGACCGCCGAGGAGATCGATCGGGTACGCCCGGTGGTGCGTGCGCTGGCCGGCCGGCCCGGGGTGATCGTCAGCGTCGACACCACCCGGCCCGAGGTCGCCGCGGCGGTGCTCGCGGCGGGGGCGCAGGTGATCAACGACACCTCCGGGCTGGCCGATCCGGAGCTGGCGCCCGTGATCGCCGAGGCGGGCGCCGGGGTGATCCTGACCCACTGCCTCGCCCCGCCGCGTACCCACCTGTCCGCGCCGCCACGCTACGGCGACATCGTCGCCGAGGTGACCGCATTCCTCGCCGAGCGGGTCGCCCGCGCCGCCGCCGGTGGCATCGACCCCGCCGCGATGGTGATCGACCCGGGCCCGGACCTGAACAAGACCACCGTGCAGACCCTGGAGCTGCTGCGCGGCGTCGACGCGCTGAACGCCGTCGGGCCGCCCTGGCTCGCCGCGGTGTCCAACAAGGACTTCGTCGGCGAGACCCTGGACCGCCCGCGCGCGCAGCGGCTGGCGGGCAGCCTGGCCGCGACCCTGTGGTGCCTGGATCGCGGGGCCGCGCTGGTCCGTGCCCACGACGTCGCGGCGACCGTCGACGCCGTGCGGATGTGGCGCTCGCTGCGCGGGGAGCGAGCCCCGGCGTACCAGCGGCACAACCTCGCCTGACCGGGCGGCCCGGGCCACGACTTCGTCGTGCATCCGGGCCCGCGCGCCGTGAGAGGATCGCGGGGTGACCGATGCAGCAACCAGACCCGCACCCTCCATCGCCTACTCGATCACGGCCCGGCTGCATGCCCCGGCGGGCGGGGCAGCGATCAGCCAGCTCACCCACGCCGTCGAGCAGGCCGGCGGCACCGTGACGGCCCTCGACGTCTCCGGCTCCGGCGGTGAGCGCCTGCAGATCGACGTGACCATGGGCGCGGCCTCGACCGAGCACGCCGACGAGCTGGTCGCGGCCCTGCGCGCGCTGCCCGATGTCGAGGTCGGCAAGGTCTCCGACCGCACCTTCCTGATGCACCTCGGCGGCAAGATCGAGATGCGCTCCAAGCACCCGATCCGCAACCGCGACGACCTGAGCCTCGTCTACACCCCCGGCGTCGCCCGGGTCTCCCGCGCGATCGCGGAGAATCCCGCCGACGCGCGCCGGCTGACGATCAAGCGCAACTCTGTCGCCGTCGTCACCGACGGGACCGCCGTGCTCGGCCTCGGCGACATCGGGCCCGAGGCCGCGATGCCGGTGATGGAGGGCAAGGCGGCGCTGTTTCGCCGGTTCGCCGAGATCGACGCCTGGCCGATCGCCCTCGACACCACCGATGTCGAGGAGATCATCTCGACGGTCCGCAACATCGCGCCCGGCTTCGCCGGAATCAATCTGGAGGACATCTCCGCCCCGCGCTGCTTCGAGATCGAGGCCCGGCTGCGCGAACAGCTCGACATCCCGGTCTTCCACGACGACCAGCACGGCACCGCGATCGTCGTGCTGGCGGCGCTGTTCAACGCGCTGCGGGTGGTCGACAAGAACCTCGCCGATGTGCGCATCGTGATGTCGGGCGCCGGTGCCGCCGGGACCGCGATCCTCAAGCTGTTGCTGATCGCCGGCGCCCGCGACGTGGTGGTCGCCGACATCGACGGGGTGATCCATCGCGGCCGCGCCGGGATGGACGAGTCGCTGACCTGGATCGCCGAGCACACCAACGCTGCCGGCCTGACCGGCAGCCTGCGCGGCGCGCTGGCCGGCGCCGATGTCTTCATCGGGGTGTCGGCGCCGGGCATCCTGGGCGCCGACGACATCGCCACCATGAACGAGCGGGCGGTCGTCTTCGCGCTGGCCAACCCCGAGCCGGAGATCGACCCGGTGGTGGCGGCCCGGCATGCGGAGGTGGTCGCCACCGGGCGCAGCGACTTCGCGAACCAGATCAACAACGTGCTCGCCTTCCCGGGCGTGTTCCGCGGGCTGCTGGACGCCCAGTCCCACGAGATCACCGCGGACCTGCTGTTGGCGGCCGCGCGCGCGTTGGCCGAAGTGGTCACCGACGACGAGCTGAACGCCGCCTACATCATGCCCAGCGTGTTCCACGCCGCGGTGCACACCGAGGTCGCGGCGGCCGTGCGCGAGGCGGCCGAGGGGGCCATCGCCGGCTGATGGGCGATCGCGCGCTGCCCGGCCCGGGCGATTTGTTGGTCTCCTCGGTGCTCGACACCGAGGGGTGGTTCGCCCACACCGTCATCCTGATGCTCGACGTCGACGCCGGTGGCGCGCTCGGTGTGGTGCTGAACCGGGTCTCCGATGTCCCGCTGGCCGCGGTCCTGCCGGCCTGGGTGGAGCAGGTCAGCGAGCCGCGGGTGATGTTCGCCGGCGGCCCGGTCTCACCCGACGGCGCGATCTGTCTGGCCACCCCGTACCAGCCCGACGAGGACCCGCCCGGCTGGCGGCGGGTGGCCGGCCGGGTCGGCCTGCTGCACCTCGACACGCCGGTCGAACTGGTCGCCGGGGCGTATGCGGATCTGCGGATCTTCGCCGGGTACGCCGGCTGGGAGCCGGGGCAGTTGGAGGGTGAGCTGGCCGCCGGGGCCTGGCACATCGCGCGCAGCAAGTACGCCGATGTCTTCTGCACCGAGCCCGAGGAACTGTGGCGCCGCGTGCTGCGCCGCCAGGAGCTCGACGTCGCCATCTATGCGACCTGGCCGGAGGAGCCGGAGCAGAACTGATCGTTGCTGCCGGGTTCGTGCGGACCCGCCGCATAGGATTGCTCCGATCGGGACGCGGATCGGCCCGGTGGCGAGATCACGGGAACGATCACGGGCAGGCTCACGGGCAGGCTCACGGAACAAGGTGTGAAGGAGTAACGGGTGAGCGATCACGGCAGGGGCCAGCAGCACCGCATCCTGGTCGTCGACGACGATGCCTCGCTCGCCGAGATGTTGCAGATCGTGCTGCGCCAGGAGGGGTTCCAGACCACCTGGACCCCCGACGGCGATGCCGCGATCGACGCCTTCCGCGAGGCCGCGCCCGATCTGGTGCTGCTCGACCTGATGCTGCCCGGGCGCGACGGTGTCTCCATCTGCCGCGAGCTGCGCGCGACCTCCGGCGTACCGATCGTGATGCTGACCGCGAAGTCGGACACGGTCGACGTGGTCGCCGGGCTCGAGGCCGGCGCCGACGACTACGTGGTGAAGCCGTTCAAGGCCAAGGAGCTTGTCGCCCGGGTGCGGACCAGGCTGCGCCGGGCGCCCGCCGATGCCGACGAGAGCCAGTTGCGGATCGGCGACCTGACGATCAGCGTGGCCGCCCACACCGTGAAGCGCGGCGACACCGAGATCTCGCTGACCCCGCTCGAGTTCGACCTGCTGCTCGCTCTCGCCAGGCGGCCGAGGCAGGTGTTCAGCCGCGAGACCTTGCTGGAACAGGTCTGGGGCTACCGGCACGCGGCCGACACCCGCCTGGTGAATGTCCACGTGCAGCGGTTGCGGTCCAAGATCGAGGAGGACCCGGAGCGGCCGAGGATCGTGGTCACCGTCCGCGGCATCGGCTACAAGGCCGGTGAACCCGTCTAGCCGGGCCGCCCAACTGGCGCGGCTGCCCGCCCGTTGGTGGTGGGGATCGTTACCGCTGCGGGTGATCGCGACGACGCTGCTCGCCTCGGCGATCGTGATCACCCTCGGCGGGCTGTTGTTGATGCAGCAGGCGACCGAGGGCGTGCTGTCGGGCAAGAAGCAGTCGGCGCTGGCCGAGGCCTCGCTGGCCTACGACACCGCCCAGCGCCAGCTCGCCGCCTCCGATCTCGACGACCGCGGCATCTCGCTGCTGTTGTTGCAGCTCACCACGGATGTCGGCAACCGCGGCAATCTCGGCAGCCGCTACCAGGTCCTGGTCGAGGGGCCGGTGTCCAACTTCGTCTCCGGGCAGGCCAGCCCGGACAGCGTGCCCGACAGCCTGCGCCGCGAGGTCGATGCCCGCGACGGGCTGTGGCTCACCCCGACCACGATCCGCTACCGCGACGCCACGCCGGACGAGCCCGGGCTGGCGATCGGCGCCGCGCTGGTCGCGCCCGGGGCGGGGCGCTACCCGATGTACTTCTTGTTCCCGCTCGCCCAGGAGCGGGAGACGATCGAGGTGTTGCGGCAGGCGGTGATCACGACCGGCGTGATGCTGATCGGACTGTTGGCCCTGATCGCGGCGCTGGTCGCGCGGCAGGTGGTCGCTCCGGTACGCGAGGCGCGCAAGGCCGCGGAGCGGCTGGCCTCGGGCTTCCTGGACGACCGGATGACCGTGCGCGGCACCGACGACCTGGCCAGCCTCGCCACCTCGATGAACAACATGGCCTCCGAGCTCAGCAAGCAGATCAGTCAGTTGGAGGAGTTGTCGCGGATCCAACAGCAGTTCGTCTCCGATGTCTCCCACGAGTTGCGCACCCCGCTGACCACGGTGCGGATGGCCGCGGAACTGCTGCACGAGGCGCGCGAGGACTTCGACCCCACCTCGCGCCGCGCCGCCGAGCTGTTGGCCAAGGAACTGGACCGGTTCGAGGAGATGTTGTCGGATCTGTTGGAGATCTCCCGGTTCGACGCCGGCGCGGCCGAGCTGAGCGTCACCGAGGTCGACATGGTCGAGGTGGTGGAGCGCGAGATCGCCGCACAGCGGGCCTTCGCGCAGCGCAGCGGGATCGACGTGCGGCTGCACGCCGGCGGCCCGATCGTCGCCGAGGTGGACGAGCGCCGGGTGCGTCGCGTGCTGCGCAACCTGATCACCAATGCCCTCGAGCACGGCGAGGGGCGACCCGTGGACATCCGGGTCGCGGGCGATGCCGATGCCGTGGCGATCACCGTCCGCGATCACGGCGTCGGCTTCGAGGCGGGCCAGGTGAAGAAGGTCTTCCACCGGTTCTGGCGCGCCGACCCCGCCCGCAACCGCACGATCGGCGGATCGGGCCTCGGGCTGGCCATCTCGATGGAGGACGCCCGGCTGCACGGCGGCTGGCTCAATGCCTGGGGCCGACCCGGAAAGGGCGCCCAGTTCCGGCTGACCCTGCCGCGGGCGCGGGGCCGGATCCTGCAGCTCTCACCGTTGCCGCTGGTGCCGACCGATCTGCTCCGGCCGGCCGAGCGCCTGGCCCTGACCACCGGCCGCGCCGATGCGCCGGCCGGCGCGGCGCCGACCGGCCCGGTGGCGCCATGAGCGGGCGGTGGGCCACGAGACGGCGAGCCCCGCGACTGCTGGCGGCCCTCGCGGCGGCGCTGGCGCTGCTCGTCACCGGATGCGCGTCGATGCCGACCTCCGGGCCGGTCGAGTTCGGCGGCCGGGGCGGGCAGGTCGCCGACGCCGAGGTCGACATCGCGCCGGAGCCGCCGCGGACCGGCGCCGAGCCGCGCGACATCGTCGACGGCTTCCTGCAGGCGATGGCGAACTACCAGCCGGGCTATGCGACCGCCCGGGAGTATCTGACGCCGCAGGCGCGGCAGTCCTGGCAGCCCGAGGCGGGGATCGTGGTCTATGCCGACGGCAGCCAGGTCAACGCGACCTCGGACTCGGCCGTGCTGACGGCGCCGGTACAGGCCCGGATCGATTCCGACGGCGCCTACGTCCCGGGCCGGCTGCTCGACCCCGAGGATCCCCTCGGCGACCTGCCCGACCGGCTCGTGCGGCGCAGCGACTCCGATCCGCAGGTACGCATCGACTTCGGCCTGGAGCGAGACGCCGCGGGTCAGTGGCGGATCGGCAATCCGCCACCCGGCAGGCTGATCCAGGCGTACCTGTTCCAGCAGTTCTTCACCCGCGCCTCCGCCTACTATCTCGACGGCGACCTGCGGATGCTGGTGCCGGACCCGGTCTACGTGCCGCGCGGCTCGCAGAGCCCGCTGGCGCGGCTGCAGATCCTGTTCCGCGGGCCGACCCGCTGGCTGGAGCCGGCCGTCCGCACGGCGATCCCGGCGGGCACGGAGCTGAGCACCCAGTCGGCCTTCGTCGATGCGGAGGGCGTGGTCGATGTCTCCCTGCGCGGTCCCGGACTGGCGGGGTTGCCCGACGAGCAACGCGGCCGGATGCGCGACCAGATCGTTGCCACGCTCGCCCAGGTGCCGGCCGTCACGGCGGTGCGGCTGTCGCTGGAGGGCGCGCCCTATCCGGTGCCCGGGGCGCCGGACGGCCTGATCGGGGTCGGGCCCCGGCCCGGCCTGGATCCGATCCCGGCCGAGCTCGGCGAGCAGTTGTTCGGCTCCACCGGACGCCAGGTGGTGACGGTGGACGACCAGCAGGGCGCGGGCGCGCTGTCCCCGGTCGCCGGGCCCTGGGGCCGCGACGCCTCGGGTGTGCAGACCCTGTCGCCCTCGCTCACCGGCGACCGCGTGGCGGGCATCACCCGCGACGGGACCGAGCTGTGGGAGGCGCCGGTCGCCGACGGCGGCGAGGCCCGGCGGGTGCTGACCGGCCGGCGCCTGCTGCGTCCGCAGTATGTCGGGGGCGGCCGCGACGAGCTGTGGGCCCTCGACGCCGCGGACTCGACCGCGCGCGTGGTCACCGCGACCGGCATCACCGACGTGCCGGTCGACCTGTCGGGCGGAGCGCTGCGGGCGTTCCGGATCTCGCCGGACGGTACGCGGATCGCCGTCGTCGCCGAACGGGACGGCCGTGCCGAGCTGGGCCTGCTGCGTGTCCGCCGCGAGGCCGAGCCGCGGATCGACGGCTGGCGCGCCCTGCCGCTGTCGGCACGGGCGGGCCGGCCCGCGCCCGACGTCGCCGCCAGCGATGTCGCCCCCATCGATGTCGCCTGGGTCTCCGACGAGGAGCTGATGGTGCTGACCGCGGGGGAGGGCGCCAACCGCCCGTGGCGGGTGGCCTCCGACGCCTCCGAGGCGACCCAGCTCGGCGCCCCCGACGGCTGGGCAGCCGAGACGATCACCGCGCTCCCGCGGCACCGCACCCCGCGGGTCGTCGTGCTCGGCCCGGCCGGGGCCTGGCGCTACGACGACAGCGCGAGCTGGTCGCGGCTCGGCGACGAGCTGACCGCGGTGAGCTTCGCCGGCTGAGTTCTCCACAGGGCCCTCGCGCCGCGCCGGGCCCCACGGTTTGGATGGGCCGGTGCACCTCGCAACCGCTCGCCGCGCAGCCGCCGGGCTCGTCGTGGCGGCCGCCGACGTGCTGGTCGGTGCGGCCTGCGCGGGCTGTCGCCGGCCCGGGATCGGGCTGTGCCCCGACTGCCGGCGCGAGCTCGCCGGTCCGCCCGTGCCGGCGGCGCCGCGACCGGCGCCGACCGGTTTCCCGCGCTGCTATGTCGCAGGCAGCTATGCCGGCGTGACCCGCGCGGCCCTCACCGCCTACAAGGAGCGCGGCGCGCTCGCCCTCGCGGGGCCGCTGGCCGGCCGGCTCGCGGCAGCCGTCGCCGCCCTGCTGTGCGAGGCGGGAGCGGCCCACTGTCTGCTGGTGCCGGTGCCGAGCAGCCCGGCGGCGATCCGTCGCCGCGGTCTCGACACGGTCGCCACGCTCGCCGGCCGGGCGGCCGCCGATCTGCGCCGCTGCGGTGTGGCGGCGCGGGCCCGCCCGGCGCTGCGCCAGACCCGGCGGGTCGCCGACCAGGCCGGTCTCGGCACGGCGGCGCGTGCCGCCAACCTCGCCGGGGCGTTCCGGGCGGGCGCGCGGCCGCGCGAGCCGCGGCCGGTGATCGTCGTCGACGACATCGTGACCACCGGCGCGTCGCTGACGGAGGCGGCACGTTGCCTCGCCGCCGCCGGCTGGCCGGTGCTGGGCGCCGCCTGCGTCGCGGCGACCCGCCGTCGATCCGCGGCCCGGGGCCCGGACCGGCCCGGGGAACCAGTGAGATCGCTGGCATGAGACGGGGCGGGCCACTAGCGTTGTTGCATGGAGCCGCGCTGCACCCCGAGACGATCCGGGGCGCAGCGCGGCGTCGTTCGTGTGGCGCCCGGTTCCGCGGCGCCGCGCTCGATGTCGGGTGCCGCCGCTGCCGTGGCGTACCCGTGAGGAGGTTGCGATGGATGTTGTGGTGACGGGCCGGCACTGCCAGGTGCCGGAGGAGTTCCGCGAGCACGTGAGCGAACGCGTCGGGTTGATCGAGAAGCTGCGCGACCGGGTGATCCGGGTCGAAGTACTGGTCTCGGCGGGCGGGCACACCAAACAGCCCGACCAGGGCAGCCGGGTCGAGATCACGCTGATCGGCAAGGGCCCCGTGGTCCGCGCCGAGGCCAGCGCGCAGGACAAGACGGCGGCCTTCGAGCAGGCGTTGGACAAGCTGCGTTCCCAGCTCCGCAAGGCCCACGACCGGCGCCGGGTGAGCCGCGGCCGCCGCGCGCCCCGATCCGTCGCCGAGGCCACCGCCGAACTCGCCGAACTGCCCGTCCCGATGGACGGCGACCGGCCGGACGATCAGCCCGACAAGCACACCGTCGCGGGCATCGAGGTGACCGGCGGCGGACCGCTGGTGGTCCGGGAGAAGACCTTCGCCGGCGCGCCGATGACCCTGGAGCAGGCCCTGGACCAGATGGAGCTGCTCGGACACGACTTCTACCTGTTCGTCGACGCGGTCTCGGGCCTGCCGAGCGTCGTCTACCGCCGCCGCTACTTCGACTACGGCGTGATCCACATCGACACGGCCGCCGACGCGGATCCCACTGCGACCAACCCATCGACGCCGCAGCGAGCCGCCTCCGCCTGACCCGGCGCGGTTGTCGGGGCGGGGCGCTAGTTTGGCGCCCATGCCAACGGCCCCGTCCCCGCCATCGGATCGGCCGGCGGTGCGCCTGCGTCTGTCGCAGGCCAGGCGCATCGCCCTGGCCGCGCAGGGCTTCGGCGCGGCCCGGCCCGCGTGCCCGGTCGGCATGCGCGATGTGCAGCGCGAGATCACCCGCCTGGGCCAGTTCCAGATCGATTCGATCAATGTGGTCACCCGGGCCCACTTCATGCCGCTGTTCTCCCGGCTCGGGCCCTACGACCCGGCGCTGCTGGAGCGGGCCGCGCACCGCCCGCCGCGGCGGCTGTTCGAGTACTGGGGCCATGCCGCCTCGCTGATCGACGTCACGCTGCAGCCCGCGCTGCGCTGGCGGATGGCGCGCGCCGCGGACGAGGCGTGGGGCTCCATGATCAGGATCCGCGAGCAGCACCCCGGTCTGGTGGAACGGATCCGGGCCGACGTGCTCGACTCGGCGCGACCGATCACGGCCCGCCAGATCGAGCACGACGAGGTCCGGGTGCGTGATCACTGGGGCTGGAACTGGTCCAGCGTGAAGACGGCGTGCGAGTGGCTGTTCTGGGCCGGCGAGATCACCTCCGCTCGGCGCAATACCCAGTTCGAGCGGGCCTATGCCGCGCCGGAGCGGGTCTTGCCGAGTTCGATCATCGAGGCGCCGACACCCGGGAGAGAGGAGGCGATCCGTGAGTTGGTCCGCCGCTCGGCCCGCGCGCTGGGCATCGGTACGCTGGCCTGCCTCGCCGACTACTTCCGGGTGAGCACCGCCGATGCCGCGACAGCGGTCGCCGAGCTGGAGGCAGGCGGAGAGCTCGTCCCCGCGTGGGTGGAGGGTTGGGACCGGCCGCTGTGGCTGTGGCACGACGCCCGCCGGCCACGCAGGATCCTCGCCCGGGCGCTGGTCAGCCCCTTCGACTCGTTGATCTTCGAGCGGCGTCGGCTGCGCGAGCTGTTCGGGATCGACTACACGATCGAGATCTACGTGCCCGAGGCCAAGCGGCGCTATGGCTACTACGTCTACCCGTTCCTGCTCGGGGAGACCTTCGCCGCCCGCGTCGACCTGAAGGCCGACCGCGCCGCGGGGCTGCTGCGCGTCCGGGCCGCCTGGCTGGAGCCGGGCCACGACCCGGGACGCGTCGCGCCGGAGCTGGCCGCCGAGTTGTCGATCATGGCCGGTTGGCTCGGGCTGTCCGGCGTCGCCGTCGAGCCGCGCGGCGATCTTGCCGGGGCCCTTGCCGTCGCGACCGGTTGATCAGCGCGCCGTCGTCGGGCGGATCCCGTCGGGGAGGTCGGTGGCATCCCCGGTGTTCAGCGTGCCGGCCGGTTCGATCATCACGACATCGGCGCCCTCGGCCGAGCGGGTCCGGTGCTCGATGCCCGCCGGAACCGTCGCGATCGCGCCCGGCCCGATGGTGATCGTGCGCTCGGCACCGTCCTCGCGCAGGTCGATCAGCAGTTCGCCTCCCGATACCCAGAAGAGCTCGTCGGTGTCGGCATGGGCGTGCCAGACGAAGTCGCCCTGCACCCGGACCGCCTTGATGTCGTAGTCGTTGATGCTGGCGGCCAGGACGGGGGAGAAGGGGCGCTCGATGGCGGAGAAGATCTCGTCGAGGGAACGGGGTTGGATGCTCATGCCGCCATCCTCGCCCTGGCCGGGCCGCGCCGCGAGTGCTAGGAATGACATATGCCGCGCAATTCCTCTCACGTACCGCGCCCGCACCGGGTCGTGATGATCACCGGCGACGGCGCGAACCCGTTCGAGCTGTCGGTCGCGACCGAGATCTTCGGCATCTCCCGGCCCGAGCTCGCCGTCGATCCCTACGCCTTCACCGTCTGCGCGCCGCGGCCGACCGTGCGCCTGCGCGAGGGCCTGCTCACCCTGACCGGCCTGCCCGGGCTGCGTACCCTCGACCGCGCGGATACCGTGATCGCGCCCAACCGCCCGGACGCCGGGGCCGGCTTCGACCCGGTCGTGCTGGCCGCGCTGCGCCGCGCGCACCGGCGCGGCGCCCGGTTGATCAGCTTCTGCACCGGCGCGTTCACCCTCGCGGCGGCCGGGCTGCTGGACGGCCGGCCGGCGGCAACGCACTGGATGTGGGCCGAGGAGTTCGCGCGCAGCTTCCCCGCCGTCGAGCTGCGCGAGGACGTGCTCTACGTCGACGACGGCGATGTGCTGACCGCCGCCGGCAGCGCGGCGGCGCTCGATCTGTGCCTGTACCTGATGGCAAAGGACCACGGCGCGGAGGTCGCGAATGCCGTGGCGCGGCGCCTGGTGTTCTCGGCCCACCGCGACGGCGGTCAGCAACAGTTCATCGATCGGCCGCTGCCCGCCGAGGGCTCGGCCGGACTGACGCCCGTGCTGGACTGGGCCCGGCGGCACCTCGACCGGCCGCTGACCGTTGCCGCGCTGGCCCGCCGGGCGGGGCTCAGCCCGGCCTCGCTGCACCGCCGGTTCCGCGCCGAACTGGGCCTGACCCCGCTCGCCTGGCTGAACGCCGAGCGGGTCCGGCACGCCCGCCGGCTGCTCGAGACGACCGATCTGACCGCGAACCGGGTCGCCGCGCAGTGCGGGATGGGCGATGTCTCGACCCTGCGCCGGCTGCTGCGGCGCGCCTGCGGGCTCAGCCCGAGCGAGTACCGCAGGCGGTTCGCACCGCCGGGGGCGGCGGTTGGCTGAGCGCGGCTTCGGCCGATGCCTCTACGATGGAGGGCGGCGTGCCGAGCCGCGGTACGCCGATGCCCGAGGGACGAGGAAGACGCGTGGCTGTACTGGACAGGTTGATGCGGATCGGCGAGGGCCGGGTGCTCAAGCGCCTGGAGAACATCGCCAAGCACGTCAACGCCATCGAGTCCGACTTCGAGGAGATGACCGACGAGGAGTTGCGCGGCCAGACCGACGAGTTCCGCAAGCGGCTCGACGACGGCGAGACCCTCGACGACATCCTTCCCGAGGCCTTCGCCACGGTACGCGAGGCCAGCCGGCGAGTGCTCGGCAAGCGACACTTCGACGTCCAGATCATGGGCGGCGCCGCGCTGCACCTGGGCAACATCGCCGAGATGAAGACCGGTGAGGGCAAGACCCTGGTCGCGACGCTCCCGGCGTACCTGAACGCCCTGACCGGCAAGGGCGTGCACGTCGTCACCGTCAACGACTACCTGGTGAAGTTCCAGTCCGAGCAGATGGGCCGCGTGCACCACTTCCTCGGCCTGAGCACCGCGGCGATCCTGACCTCGATGACGCCCGCCGAGCGTCGCGAGGCCTACCACGCCGACATCACCTACGGCACGAACAACGAGTTCGGCTTCGACTACCTGCGCGACAACATGGCGCTGCAGTTGGAGGACTGCGTCCAGCGCGGCCACCACTTCGCCATCGTCGACGAGGTCGACTCGATCCTCGTCGACGAGGCCCGGACGCCGTTGATCATCTCCGGCCCGGCCGAGGACAATCACGACTGGTACCCCGAGTTCGCGCGGCTGGCCGCGTCGCTGACCCCCGGTGAGCACTACGAGGTCGACGAGAAGAAGAAGACGGTGTCCGTGCTGGAGCCCGGCATCGATGTCGTCGAGGACCGGCTCGGCATCGACAACCTCTACGAGTCGGCCAACACGCCGCTGATCAGCTATCTGCAGCAGGCGTTGAAGGCCAAGGACCTGTTCAAGCGCGACCGCGACTACGTGGTGATGAACGGCGATGTGCTGATCGTCGACGAGCACACCGGGCGCACCCTCGACGGCCGCCGCTACTCCGAGGGCCTGCACCAGGCGATCGAGGCCAAGGAGAAGGTGCAGATCAAGGACGAGTACCAGACGCTGGCGACCGTCACCTTGCAGAACTTCTTCCGGATGTACGACAAGCTCGCCGGGATGACCGGCACGGCCAAGACCGAGGAGTCGGAGTTCCAGAAGATCTACGGCCTCGGGGTGCTGCCGATCCGGACCAACAAGCCGATGATCCGCGAGGACCAGCGCGACCTGATCTATCGCACCGAGGAGGCGAAGTTCGACGCCATCGTCGAAGACGTCGCCGCCCGCCACGAGGCAGGGCAGCCGGTGCTGATCGGCACGGCCTCGGTGGCGAAGTCGGAGTTGATCTCCGCGCGGCTGAAGAAGGCCGGCGTACCGCACAACGTGCTGAACGCGAAGAACCACGCCAAGGAGGCGCAGTTCGTCGCCGAGGCCGGGCGCAAGGGGTCGGTCACCGTCGCGACCAACATGGCGGGCCGCGGTACCGACATCATCCTCGGCGGCAATGCCGAGTTCCTGGCCGACCGGGTGCTGCAGAAGAAGGGCCTGAATCCGGAGGACACGCCGGAGGAGTACGAGGCCGCGTGGGCCGACACCCTCGCCGAGCTGGAGGATCAGGTCGAGACCGAGCACGCCGAGGTGGTCGAGCTCGGCGGTCTGTACGTGGTCGGTTCGGAGCGGCACGAGTCCCGCCGCATCGACAACCAGCTCCGCGGCCGGTCCGGCCGCCAGGGCGACCCGGGGGAGAGCCGCTTCTACCTGTCGCTGGGCGACACGTTGATGCGACTGTTCAAGTCCGACCTGGTCGAGTGGGTGCTGACCACGCTGAAGATTCCCGACGACCAGCCGATCGAGAACCGACAGGTGACGAAGTCGATCGAGAGCGCGCAGAAGCAGGTCGAGTCGCAGAACTTCGAGATGCGCAAGAACGTGCTCAAGTACGACGACGTGATGAACCGGCAGCGGCACACCATCTATGCCGACCGGCGCAAGGTGCTGGAGGGCGCCGACGTCAGCGAGCAGATCCGTGCCGCCGTCGACCGGGTCGTCGGGGAGACGGTACGCCGGCTCACCGCCGAGGGCTTTGCCGAGGACTGGGACTACGAGGCCATCTGGGCCGAGCTCGAGGCGCTCTATCCCGTTTCGCTGAAGCGCGAGGACTACGAGGGCGGCGACCTCAGCTCCGACGAGCTGGCCCAGGAGTTCGTCGAGGATGCCCGCGAGGCGTACGCCAGGCGCGAGACCGAGCTCGGCGAGGACAACATGCGCGAGCTGGAGCGGCAGGTGCTGCTCACCGTGCTGGACCGCAAGTGGCGCGAGCATCTCTACGAGATGGACTACCTGCGCGAGGGCATCGGCCTGCGCGCCATGGCGCAGCGCGACCCGCTGGTGGAGTACCAGCGCGAGGGCGGCGACATGTTCAACGCGATGATGGAGGCGCTGCTCGCCGAGGTCGTCGGATTCGTCTTCCGGGTGGAGGTGCAGCGGCCCGCGCAGCCGCGGGTCGCGGCCGTGACCGATGCCGACGGCAAGCCCGTCAGCGTGGCCGATCTGACCAATGGCCGCGCGCCCGCCGACGACGCGGACGGTGGCGATGACGTCGACGGCGACGATGACGGCGACGCCGCCGGTGCCGATGACGCCGACGACGCGGACGATGCCGACGGCAAGTCGGAACCGGACGCGGCCGACGACGGCGAACCGGAACTGGTCGGCGCGGCAGCCGAGCGGGAGGGTGCCGAGCCCGGCTCGTTGCGGATCAAGGGGGCCGGGCGGCGACGTAGCGCACCGAAGCTGCGCTACTCCGCCCCCGATGCCGACGGCGAGGCGACCGAATCGGCCGATGCCGAGGCCGACGAGTACGCCGGGGTCGGCCGCAACCAGCAGTGTCCGTGCGGCTCGGGCAAGAAGTTCAAGCTCTGCCACGGCAAGCGCGGCTGAGTCTCACGCGGCGGCGCGCAACCTGCCGGCCGCGACCGGCGGGCCGGCCAGCTCGCTGCATCGCCAGCGGCCGCCCGCCCGGTCCAGGCGGAAGCCGAGAAAGCCCGTCCGCTCGGCGACCCGATAGACCGCGACGGCCTCGATGGACCGGCCCGCGGGCCGGGCGACGACGCGCAGCAGCCGCGGCGCGTCCGGCGTGAGCGCGAGCCCCGCCAGCACCGCTGCCGGACCGGGCGCCAGCAGCGCGGCCACGCCGGCCGCCTCCCGGCGACCGGAGATCACCTCCAGGAACACCCGGGCGAACGCACCCGCGGTGCGACGGGCATGCTCGCCCCGCGGTGGTGGCGCCGCCGGCGGGGCGGCGTCGCCGGTCGGCGGCGGAGGAGCGGCCGGCAGCGGCCACGGCGCCGCGGCGCACAGGATCTGTCCGGCCGGCTCGATGTCTGGCGCCGGGCCGAGCAGGTACGGGTGCGTTGCCATGCGAGCAGGCTGACACGGCGTACCCGCCGGGCGGAACGACCCTGTGGACAACCTCCGCCCGGGGGTTCGGTCTTCGCGCCTGCTCAGAGGTCGGCGCCGGCGCGCTGGCGTACCCTGCGGACCACGCTCCACACGATCGCCAGCAGCAGCAGCGCATAGATGGTGATGGTGATCGGCTCGGAGGCGAGCACCGTCCAGTCGTTGTCGGAATTCTGCATCGCCGAGCGCAGCGAGGTCTCCGCGAGCGGGCCGAGGATGACGCCGATCATCACCGGCGCGAGCGGCACGTCGAAGCGCCGCATGCAGAAGCCGATCAGGCCCAGCACGATCATCAGCCACAGGTCGATCGAGGCGCTGCTGGCGGAGTAGACGCCGAGGCAGGCGAAGAGCGTGATGCCCGCGTAGAGATAGGGCTTGGGGATGCGCAGCAGGCGTGCCCACAGCGGGGCGAACGGCAGGTTCAGCACGAGCAGCACGACCAGGGCGACGAAGAGGCTCGCCAGCAGCGCCCAGACCACCTCGCCGTTGCGCTCGAAGATCAGCGGGCCGGGCTGCATGCCGTACTGCTGGAAGGCGGCGAGCATCAGCGCCGCCGTCGCCGAGGTGGGCAGGCCGAGCGCCAGCAGGGCACCCATCGCCGTGCCCGCCGTCGCATTGCCGGCGGCCTCGGGGGCCGCGACCCCGCGGATCGCGCCCTTGCCGAACTCCGGCGACCCCGAACGCCGGTCGATGTTGCGCTCCAGCCCGTAGGACAACAGGGTCGGCACCTCGGCCCCGCCGGCGGGAATGACGCCGAACGGCAGCCCGATGCCCGTGCCGCGCAGCCACGCCGGCAGCGCCTTGCGGAACTCGCGGCCGGACAGGAACGGACGGCCCTTGCTCGCGATCAACGACGTGTCGTCGCGTTGACCGACCCGGGAGGCCAGGTGCAGCACCTCGCCGAGGGCGAGGATGGACACGGTGATCACCACGATGTGGACGCCGTCGAAGAGCGCCGGGACGCCGGCGGTGAACCGCTGGGTGCCGGTGATCTGGTCGATCCCGACGAAGGACAGGGCGACACCGATCAGCAGCGCGCACAGCCCGCGGACGGCGCTGTCGGAGACGACGGCGGAGATGGCGATGAACGCGAACACGGCCAGCGCGAGGTATTGCGGCGGACCGAAGCTGGTCGCCAGGGTGGCCAGCAGCGGCACCGTGAAGACGACCACGATCGTGGCCAGCAGTCCGCCGGTGAACGCGCCGATCGCGGAGGTGGCCAGCGCCTGCGGCGCCCGGCCGGACAGGGCCATCCGGTGGCCCTCGAAGGTGGAGGCGATCGCGGTGGAATTGCCCGGGGTGTTCATCAGGATGCCGGAGATCGAGTCGCCGAAGAGGCCGCCGAAGTACACGCCGGCGAACATGATCAGCGCCGCGGTCGGGGACAGCGTGAAGGTCATCGGCAACAACAGCGCGACCGCCATCGACGACCCGAGCCCGGGCAATACGCCGACGGCGGTGCCGAGCAGCGCGCCGAGCACCAGCCAGAGCAGGTTCTCGACGGTGAGGACGGCGGCGAAACCGGCCCAGAGCTCGGGGAGATGTTCCATCACTGTCCTCCCAGCAACAAACCGGGCGGCAGCGGCAGCCCGAGCAGCCCGGCGAAGATCAACTGGACCGCGGCCGACAGCCCCAGGGCGAGCACCGCGTTGAACAACGGGCGGCGGGCCGCGGCCTCGCCCCAGCCCAGCGCGGTGGTCATCCCGAAGAACAGCACGGCGCCGGAGACCAGCCAGCCGACCGGTTCCAGGATGATCGCGAAAACGACGAGGCTGGCCACGGCCAGGCCGAGGGTACGCCAGTTGACCGGCGTCGGGTGGCTCGCATCGCCGGCGTGCTGCTCGCCCGGCCGCCGCCAGATGTCGACGGCATAGATCACCGCGAGCACGATCATGGCGATCGCCGCCGCCCACGGCATGGCCGTCGGCCCGAGCAACTCATCGCTCTCCACGACCTCCATGGTCACCAGGCCGAAGATCAGATAGCCGGCGACGGCGAGCATGATCGCCGGCATCACGAAGGCGCCGTAGCCACGGGTCACCCGATCGGTGACGGGGGCCTCGGGCAGGGTTGCCTCGGGCCCGGTTGCCTCGGGGTTGGCCGCCTCGGGGCTGGCCGGGTCGGGGCTGGCCGGGTCGGGGGTGGGGCGATCGCTCATATCAACCCCAGCTCCGCGAGCAGTTCGTCCACCCGGGTCTGTTCGGTGGCCAGAAAGGCGCCGAAGTCGTCGCCGGCGAGATAGGAATCCTTCCAGCGGTTGCGTTCCACGGCCGAGCGCCAGGACGGGGTGGCGATCATCTGGTCGACGATGCTGATCAACTCGTCACGCTCCTGGGCGGTGATGCCCGGCGGGGCGACGATGCCACGCCAGTTGACCAGGTCCACCTCCGGATACCCGAGTTCGATCATGGTGGGGATGTCGGTGTTCGGGAGCCGCTCCGGCGCGACGACGGCGAGCGCGCGCAGATCGCCGCCCTCCAACAGATCGCGGAAGTCGTTGAAGCCGCTGATCCCGACCTCGACCGTGCCGGCCTGCGACGACAGCAGGGACAGGCTCAGCTCGCCGCCACCGCTGTAGGCGGAGTAGACGAGGTCGGCCGGGTCGATCCCGGCGACGCCTGCCAACTGGGCGGCGACCATGTGATCGATGCCGCCCGCCGAACCGCCGCCGATGGGCAGCGCCGCCGGATCGGCCCGCCAGGCCTTCAGCAGGTCATCGAGCGTCTCGAACTTCGAATCCGCCGGGACCACGATCACCTCGAAGTCCTCCGCCAGGCGGGCGATCGGCGTGGTGTCGGCCAGGGTGTACTCGGAGTCGTTGCGGGCGATGCCGCCCATCATCACGGTGCCGGTGATCATCAGCGTGCTCGGGTCCCCGGTCATCCGGCCGAGCTGGCTGAGCCCGATGGTTCCGCCGGCGCCGGGCACGTTGACGACCTGCACATTGCGTACCAGCGGGGGCAGGTCGTCGTCGGAGTCGCCGCCCGGGGTGCGCAGCGCCCGCTGCGTCTCGCGCGCCACCAGATCCCATCCACCGCCGGCCGCTGCCGGGGCGATCACCGTCAACCGGGATCTCAGATCGGAGCGCTGGCCAGATCCCGCCGCCTGCGCCACCGCGGCAACGGTCAGCGCGAGGGTGACGGTGATCGCGATGGCCCACCCGACCGGGCGGGGTGTCTTCATCGTGCCTTCCCCTGTTCGTCGCCTGTGTCCTCATCGACCGGCCGCGTGCTCCGGCGGACGTGGGTCGCCATCATGTCACGTCCGCCCCCCCCCGCGAGGGCTCCTCAACGACCGGCGGGTGCTGCGGCCAGCAGGGCGTACGCTGCGGCCGCTGCCCGGCGCTGGACGTCCGGGTCGCAGGTCGCCCGCGACAGCACGAAGCCGCCCTGGACGACGGCGGCGACCATCCCGGCGAGGTCTGCCGCCGGCAGGTCCTCGCGCACCGCCCCGGCCTGCTGGGCGTCACCGATGGCGTCCGCCAGCAGCGCGACGATCCGCCGGAACGCCGCACCGACCGGCTCGAGCAGGCGCGGGTCGGCGACCACCGCGGGGTCGTAGGCGAGCCCGCCGATCTTGCAGCCGGCCAGCGCGTCGCGCCCGGCCAGCAGGTAGCGGCGGATCCGGGTGAGGCCCGGCTCCGGGCCGGTCAGGGTGTCTACCGCGAACGCTTCGATGTCGGCGGCATTAGCGCCGATGGCGGCCACGCCCAGGTCCGCCTTCGCGGGGAAGTGGTGGTAGAAGCTGCCCTGTCCGACCCCGCTGCCCGCCATCACCTGACGCGGGCTGGTCGCCGAATATCCCGCCTGCCAGATCAGTTCGGCGCCGGTCCGGACCAGCCTGTCTCGATTGTCGGCCATGTCGCCACCATACCTAGAGGTAGGTATGGTGGCCACCATGACACCCACCGAAGAGGCAGTGACCGCGGTCCGGCAGGAATTCGCCATCGCAGCGATCGGCGGCCCGACTGCCGTGCTGGACTACGGCGGGCTGCGGTTCGTCACCGATCCCACGCTCGACCCGCCCGGGGACTACGGGGCCTACCAGAAGCTCGAGGGCCCGGCGGTCGCGGCACCGGCCCTGGGTGACATCGATGCTGTGCTACTCAGCCACGATCTGCACGCCGACAATCTCGACCGGGCCGGGCGCGAGTTCGCGCTACGCGCACCGGTGATCCTCACCGGACCGAAGGCGGCCGCCCGGATCGGCCCGCCGGCGATCGGGCTGGCCGAATTCGCGGAGCACCAGCTGCCGGGGACCAGGTCGCTCGTGCGGGTCACCGCGGTACCGGCGCAGCATGGACCGCTGGACGGCGAGCTGGATGAGGCCGGCAACGTGAACACCGAGGTCAGTGGGTTCGTGCTGGAGAGCGACGGCCTGCCGACTGTGTATCTCAGCGGCGACAACGCCGGCATCGCCCCGGTGGTGCGCATCGCCGCCCGGTTCCCCAGGATCGAGGTGGCCGTGCTGCACTGCGGCGCGGCGCGGGTGCCGGCCAAGAACTCCGGGCGGGCGCTGACCCTGTCGGCCGCGCGGGCGGTGGATGTGACGGCCCTGCTCGACGCCGCCCAGGTAATCCCGGTGCACCATCGGGGCTGGTCGATCTACAGCGAGGGGTTCGATGACCTGGACCGCGAGTTCACCGACGCCGGGCTGCGATCACGGCTGATCCCGGCTCCTGTTGGCCGATGGGCGATCCGCCGCGAGATTGCCTGACGACGCGTCATGGGCGCTCGCCTCAGCGCAGCGGCGCGGGTGCCGCGGAACCCTCGGGGAGCCGCTTCTGGGCGAAAAGCACGTCGTGCCAGTGGCCCAGCTTCCAGCCCGCTCACCCCCTGCCAGCTCTGCCCGGTCCGGGTCCGCCATCATGTCAGGGCCGCCGCCCCGCGAGGGCTCCGGCCGATGCCCGGGAAGGCGCGCGCGGACGTGCCATGATGGCCCTGTGAGCGTGGTTGCGGTGGCCTTCAACGACAGCGTGCCGGGGCGGGCGGCGCTGGCTCGCGCCGTGCTCGAGGCCGAGCGCGACGGCCGCGAGCTGGTCGTGCTGCACGTGGTGGAGGAACTCAGCGCCGACAGCCGCGAGCACGCCGACTTCAACACCCGGCGGGCGGTCGTCGCCGCCGGCGGGGACGAGAACAACGTCCGGGTGCTGATCGGCGCGCAGGGCCCGGACCCGGCGGGCGCGCTGATCGACCAGGCGATCCAGGCCGATGCCGATGTGCTGGTGGTCGGTGGCCGGCACCGCAGCGCGGTCGGCAAGCTGCTGATGGGCAGCACCGTGCAACGGGTACTGCTGGACGCGCCGATGCCCGTCTTGCTGGTCAAGGCCGACTGACCGACGATGGCAGACCGGCTGTCCGAGCGAGACGTACTGCTGCTCGCCCTCGACACCCATCACAATCCCGGACACGCCGGCGCGGTCGACGTGTTCGACCCGGCCGCCGACGGTACGCCGCTGACCCGCGACCGGCTGCTGGACCTGATCACCGAGCGACTGGTCTATGTGCCGCGCTATCGCAAGCGGGTGCGGACGGTTCCGGGCGCGCTCGGTACGCCGGTCTGGGTCGACGACGCCGACTTCGACCTGAGCTTCCACGTCCGCTCGGCGGCGCTGCCCGCGCCCGGCACCCCCGAGCAACTGGCCGAGTTCGTCGGCCGAGTGAGCGCCGGGCGCCTCGACCGGTCGCGCCCGCTGTGGGAGCTCTACCTGGTGGAGGGCCTGGGCGGTGGGCGTACCGCCCTGGTCTGGAAGACCCATCCGGTGCTGGTGGACGGGATCGATGCGGTCGATCTCGGTCAGTTGCTGCTGGAGTCGGATCCCATCCCCGACGAGGCCGAGGAGTCGCCGTTCGGCACCGAGTGGCGACCCGAGCCGGAGCCGGGCCCGCTCGGGCTGCTCGCCGGCGCCGCGCTGGAGGCGGGCGGGGGACTGCCGTCGTTGCTGCCGCGCGCGCGTCGCGGGGCGACCGAGGCTCTGGGCGCGGTGGTCGCGGTCACCGAGGCCGTGGGTGGCACCGCCGGCGCGGTCGGCGATCTGCTCGGCGCGTTCGTGCACGGCGGACGCCCACCCACCGACTCGCCGCTCGGCGGGGCCGCCTCCCAGCAGCGCCGTTGGGCCGCGCTGGACCTGCCGTTGGCGAGGCTGCAGGAGCTGCGCGCCAAGGGGCAGGCGGCCGGCGCCCAGGAGGACACGCTCGGCGCCGTGACCATCAACGACATCGTGCTGACCGTGCTGACCGGCGCGCTGCGCGCGTGGCTGACCGGGCGCGGGGCCGCGCCGCGCCGCTCGGAGCTGGTCGCGCTCGCGCCGATGAGCGTGCGCGATGTCGACGGCGAGCCCAGCTCGCTCGGATCATCGGTCGCGCCGCTGTTGATGTCGCTGCCCGTGGGCGAGCCCAACCCGCTGCTGCGTCTGCAGCAGGTCGCGTTCGACACCCGCGCGCACAAGGACACCGGGCGCGCGGTGGGGGCCCGCGACATCTCCGAGATCGCCGGTTTCGCGCCCGCAACCCTGCAGGCACTCGCCGTGCGGGCCGCCCTGGGCAGCCGGCGCCGGCCCTACGATCTGATGGTGACCAATGTCCCCGGCCCGCAGCACAAGGTGTACGCCGGCACGGCACCGCTGGCCGCGACCTGGCCGGTGCTGCCGCTGGCGGCGGGGCACCTGCTGGCCGCCGGCCTGACCTCCTACGACGGGCGGGTGCATCTCGGCCTGACCGCCGATCGGGACAAGCTGGCCGACCTGGCGGCGCTCGCCGAGGGCGTACCCGATGCCGTCGACGAGCTCGCCGAGGCGCTGGACCGGCGACAGGAGGGGGCGCGATGAGGATGCTCGCCGCGATCGCCCTGTCGACCGAGCAGGCCGCCGGTCTCGCCGAGGGCGCCGAGCTCGTCGACCTGCGCGGGTACGCCCCGACGGCCGCGATGTTGGATGCCTTCGAGCTGTCCGTGGGCGAGGATGCCGAATATGTCGCCCTGCTGATCGCCCGGGCGGCGGGGCTGCTCGACGACGCCGCCCTGCTGGTCACCGCCGAGGTCGCGGTGCACGAGACCGAACCAGCGGAGTTCGGCGCGGTCACGGTTCCGGTGCTGCGGCTCGCCGATGTGCACGGCGTGTTCGTCGACGACGACCCGGCGGCCGCGGTGCGCGCCGCAGCCGCCGTCGAGGGCGCCGACCTCGACGAGGCCTGGGAATCCCCGGCCACGCAGACCTTTCTCGGCGAGCACGACCTGCTCTGGCATCACCCGGGAGAGCTGGCCGACCTGCTCTGAGCGGCGCTCAGGCGCCGGGGGCGAGCGACTCGATCAGCCCGTGCAGGCGTACCGCGTCGGCGAAGGTCGCGACCCGCGAGCCGCCGTCGGTCAGGTCCGCGGTGAGGGCGAGGTACTGGGCGGCGACGTGGCGGGCCTCGGTCGGCACCGCGAGCCCAGCCAGCGGGTCAGCCGCGGCGAGCGGCTGGGCGGGCCGCCCGCGGCGGATCAGCCGGCCGGACCAGCGGGAGAACTGTGGCTGGCCGGCGCCACCCGGCTCGTCCACCCCGGGAGTGGTCAGCTCCAGGACGCCGCCGTCGGTGTGCACCGTGAGCGTCGACCGCGGGTCGGGGTCGCCATCGAAGGTGACGATCGCGCCGAGCCCGGTCGGCGTGCGGAAGGTGCCGGCCAGCGTGTCGGGCGCGCTCGCCGCAACCGGACCGATGCCCTCGACCGCGACCCGCGGACGATGCACGACCGCGGCGCCGCCGACCGGGGTGAGCCCGCCGACGACCTGATCGACCAGGTCCGCGAAGTGCCCGGTGTGCACCTCGCGGTTGCCGGCGCCGCTGGCGCGGTCCAGGGTGTAGCGGCGCGGCTGATCCAGCGCGGCCAGCCCGCTGCCGCGCGAGGATCGCGCGAGAACGGTCTGGATCTCGCCCAGCTCGCCGGAGGCGAGCAGTCGGCGCGCGGACACGATCACCGGGTCGTGGCGCCCCTGCAGCCCGACGAACCCGCGCCGGTCCGGTCTGGTGAGTGCCTCCAGTTCCGCCGCCTCGCGCGCGTCCAGGGCAAGCGGCCATTCGCACAGCACATGCTTCCCGGCGGCGAGGGCGGTACGGACGAGTTGATCATGGGCCGGCACCTTCACGGTGATCACCACGACCTCGACCGCCGGGTCGGCGGCCAGCTCCTCGGCGCTGGTGTAGCCGGTGGCGCCGGTGTCCGCGGCCGCCTCGCGCGCCGACTCCGGCCGGGTGGTCGCGACGGCGGTGACCACCGGGGCGGGCAGGCCCGCATCGGCGAGCGCGGCGATGGCCGGCAGGTGCGCGCGGTAGCTCCAGCCGTGGCCGCGGCTCGCACCGACGATCCCGATGCGCGGGGGAGGGGGTGGGGTCATCAGTGGTCGTCCTCTCGCTGTTCGGGCCGGATCCGGCACCTGTGTTCGAACTTTTCGAACCTGTTCGCACGCTAGCATGGTGTTCGAAGTATTCGAACCATCGACTCGTGGAGGCGGCATGACCGAGATCGCCGCAGTGCTGCATGCGCTGGGCGACCCGGTACGGCTGGAGATGGTCGGTCGGCTCGCCGACCGGGGGGAGCCGCAGCCCTGCGGGGCGCTGTACGACGACATCGCGAAGTCGACGGCGTCCTACCACTTCCGGCTGTTGCGCGAGGCGGGGCTGATCGAGCAGTACGCCGAGGGCGGCCGCACGCTGAACGTGCTGGCCCGGGCCGAGGCGGATCGGCGCGCTCCCGGCGTACTCGAATCGGTCCTCGCGGCCCGGTCCGCCCGCGCGGCGCGCACCGATGGGGGACAATGACCCCATGCCCAGATCGATCTGGAAAGGCGCCATCTCCTTCGGCCTCGTGACCATCCCGGTCAAGCTGTACTCGGCCACCGAGGAGCGCGACGTGTCGTTCCACCAGGTGCACGCCGAGGACGGCGGCCGGATCAAGTACAAGCGGGTCTGCGAGAAGGACGGCAAGGAGATCCCCTACAGCGAGATCGCCAAGGGCTACGAGGCGCCCGACGGGCGGCTGGCGATCCTGGAGAAGTCCGACTTCGACGACCTGCCGCTGCCGAGCACCAAGCAGGTCGAGGTGGTCCAGTTCGTCGACGCCGACGAGGTCGATCCGACCTACCTGAACAAGACCTACTTCCTGGAGGCCGACGGCCCGGGTGCCAAGCCGTACGTGTTGCTGCGCAACGCGCTGAGCAAGTCCGGGAAGTCGGCGCTGGTCAAGGTCGCGCTGCGCAATCGCGAACAACTGGCGCTGATCCGGCCCAAGGACGATCTGCTGGTGCTGCACACCATGTTGTGGCCGGACGAGTTGCGCGACGGTGAGTTCGCCGCACCGCCGGCCGATGTCACCGTCTCCGATGCGGAAGTGAGGATGGCGCAGTCGTTCATCGATGCCCTCGACGCCGATTTCGCCCCGGAGCAGTACCACGACGACTACCGGGCAGCGCTCGAGGAGGTCGTCAACGCCAAGCTGTCCGGAGCGCCGATGCCGACCGAGGAGGGCGAGACCGAGGGGGCCGACGCGGCCGAGGTGGTCGACCTGGTCGCCGCGCTGCGGGCCTCGGTGGACGCCGCCAAGAAGCGCCGCGAGCAGGCCGCCGGATCGGGCGATGCCAAGACGGGGTGAGCCCGCGCCGCCGCGTTATCCTGCGAGCATGGATGCGATCGTCACCGTTCCCGAGCCCGTCAACGAACCGGTCCGCGGCTACGCCCCGGGATCGCCGGAGCGAGACAGCCTGGAGGCGCGGCTGAAGGAGCTGGCGAGCGCGGAGCCGGTCGAGCTGACCGCGACCATCGGCGGCGAGCAGCGGATGCCCGGCGGCCAGCCGTTCGAGGTGACGATGCCGTCGGACCGCTCGCACGTGTTGGGGCGCAGCGCCAACGCCAGCGCCGAGGACGCCCGTGCGGCGATCGCCGCCGCGGCCGCGGCGGCCCCGGCATGGGCCGCGACGCCGTATCACGAACGGGCCGCGGTCTTCCTGCGTGCCGCCGATCTGCTGGCCGGCCCGTGGCGCGACACCCTGAACGCCGCCACCATGCTCGGTCAGGGCAAGACGATCCAGCAGGCCGAGATCGACGCGGCCTGTGAGCTGATCGACTTCTGGCGGTTCAATGTCGCCTTCGGCGAGCAGCTCATCGCCGAGCAGCCGATCAGCTCGCCCGGTGTCTGGAACCAGCTCGACTATCGCCCGCTGGAAGGCTTCGTCTACGCGATCACGCCGTTCAACTTCACCGCGATCGCCGGCAACCTGCCGACCGCACCCGCGCTGATGGGCAATGTCGTGTTGTGGAAGCCGAGCCCGACCCAGCAGTTCGCGGCGCACTTCACCATGCGGCTGCTGGAGGCGGCCGGCCTCCCGCCGGGGGTGATCAATCTGTTGCCGGGCGACGGGATCGACGTGTCGTCGGTGGCCCTGACGGACCCGGGGTTCGCCGGCCTGCACTTCACCGGATCGACCGCCACGTTCAAGAAGCTGTGGCGCGAGATCGGCGACAACCTTGATCATTATCGGGCCTATCCGCGGATCGTGGGGGAGACCGGTGGCAAGGACTTCGTGGTCGCGCACTCGAGCGCCGATCCCGCGACCGTGATCACCGCGCTGATCCGCGGCGCCTTCGAGTACTCCGGGCAGAAGTGTTCGGCCGCCTCGCGCGCCTATGTGGCGCGCGGCGTGTGGGACAAGATCAGTGACGAGCTGATCCGGCGTACCGATGCGCTGGCCGTCGGCGATGTTCGTGATCTTGCCAACTTCACCTCCGCGGTGATCGACGAGCGCGCGTTCGCCAAGCACAAGGCGGCGATCGATGCGGCCAACACGGCGGCCGATTGCGAGGTCGTTGCCGGGGGCCGCTACGACGACTCCGAGGGCTTCTTCGTCCGCCCGACGATCATCACCTCCGACAACCCGGAGGCCGAGATCTTCACCACCGAGTACTTCGGCCCGATCCTCGGCATCTACGTCTACGACGACGATCGGTACGCCGAGACGCTGGAGCTGGTCGACCAGACCTCGCCCTACGGCCTCACCGGGGCGGTGATCGCGACGGACCGCGCCGCCATCGACCAGGCGAGGGAGGCGCTGCGCCAGGCCGCCGGCAACTTCTACATCAACGACAAGCCGACCGGCGCCGTCGTCGGTCAGCAGCCGTTCGGCGGGGCGCGCGCCTCGGGCACCGACGACAAGGCCGGCTCGATGTGGAACCTCGCCCGCTGGGTCAGCCCGCGCGCGATCAAGGAGACCTTCGTCCCGCCGACCGCCGAGGCCTACCCGCACATGGGCTGAGCTCGGCTCCCGCACATGGGCTGAGCTCGGCTCCCGCACATGGTCTGAGCTCGGCTCCCGCACATGGGCTGAGCTCGGCTCAGGCCAGCCAGCGGTTGCCGACGTCCTGCTGCAGCTTGATGCCCTCGAGCACGGCGGGCGCGGCGGCCTTCTCCAGCTTGCCGCCGACCAGCGGGATCTTGACCTTCAGGTCACCGGCGACATCGACCCGGGTGCGGTCGCCGTCGGGGATGATCTTGGTCTGGCCGGTGAGCTGTACGGGCTGGCCCGGCACCGTGAGCTCGAGCCGGCCGGTGCGCGAACCATCGGGCCCGGCCTCGCCCCAGGCGATCTCCTCGACCACGGTCAGCGTCGGGCCGGTGAACCGCGCGGCCTCGGGCGGCGCCGGCAACTGTCGGCTCATCCGGGTGTGGTTGCCCTCCACCGAGGTCTCGAAGTCCGACGCGTCGCTCGCCCGGCACAGCTCGGCCAGATAGCCCTCGTCGGTCAACATGGCGAAGACGCGGTCGGGGGTGGCGGCGAAGGTCGCGGATGAGGTGATCTGCATGGGCCTCACTATGGCGCATCAGGCGGCGGCCCGACACGCGCCCGCCGTGCCCTCGCCCCAGGTCCAGCAGATGAGACGGCGGGGATAGGGTGGGTGGCCGGGGCCGGTGTCGTCCCCGTCACAGCAAGGAACGGAGTGTCGTGACCGCGGTGCAGTCAGAGTCCGAACGGGAAAAATCGTCGCGGATCCGGAGCTTGGCCGAGTCCGGTGCCGAGCGGGCGGCCCAGCTCGGCGGCGACCCCGAGCGGGTCCAGGTGTTCCTCGGTCACTACTTCCGCCATGTCGACGCCGATGACGTCGTCGACCGCGATGTCGACGACCTGCTCGGCCTGGTGGCCAGCCATTACGAGCTGGCGCTGGAGCGCCCGGTCGGCCGTTCGGTCGTCTCGGTGGCCACCCCGGAGGCGGGGGCCGAGGGCTGGTCTGTCGGCGGCGCGACCGTGATCCAGATCGTGACCGACGACAAGCCGTTCCTGGTCGACTCGGTGACCTCGGAGGTGCTGGCCCAGGGCTGGGCCATCCGCGAGGTCTTCCACCCGCAGTTCGTGGTACGCCGCGACATCACCGGCAAGCTCGACGAGGTGATCACCCACGCCGAGGCCGAGGGCGATCCGAATGCGGTGGCGGAGTCCTGGATGCATCTGGAGGTACGCCGACCGCCGAGCGGCGAATCCCTGGAGGCCCTGAGCGAACGCCTCACCGACCGGCTGCGTGCCGTGCTGACCGATGTCTCGGAGTCGGTGGCCGACTGGCCGCGGATGGCCGAGCGGGTCGCCGACACGATGTCGGAGCTGGTCGCCGCGGGGGGCGACGGTCCGCGCGCGGCCGAGCGCGAACAGGCGATCAAGCTGCTGGACTGGCTGGCGGATGATCACTTCACCTTCCTCGGCTATCGCGACTACGACTTCGACGGCACCGGCTACACCCCGGTCCAGGGCACCGGGCTCGGCATCCTGCGCTCCGACCAGGCCGCGGCGGGACGGTTCGGCGCGCTACCGCCGGCCGACGGGCCCGCCGACCTGCTGGTGATCACCAAGGACGACGAGACCGCGACCGTGCACCGCCCGGCGTACCTCGACTACGTCGGCATCCGGCGCTTCGACGGCGACTCGGTGGTCGGCGAGCGACGCTTCCTCGGCCTGTTCGCCGCCTCGGCCTATTCGGACTCGGTGCTGCACATTCCCGTGCTCAAGGACAAGGTCGACCAGATCATCGCCGAGAGCGGCTACGAGCGCACCAGCCACGGGGCGATGGCGATCCTCGCCGCGCTCGACAACTACCCGCGCGACGAGCTGTTCCAGACCCGTGCGGACGATCTTGCCCCGATCATCGAGCGGATCTCCCGGCTCAAGGACCGCCGACGCGTCACGGTGTTCAGCCGGCCCGATGCCTACGGACGGTTCCTGTCGCTGCTCGTCTACCTGCCGACCGACCGCTACAACACCGAGGTACGCAAACGCATGCAGCACCTGCTGCGCGACGAGCTCGGGGGCGAGTCCGTCGACTTCTCGGCGCGGGTGGGCGAGGGCGTGCTGGCCCGGCTGCACTTCGTGGTCCGGATGCCCGCCGGCCGCCCGCTCGGCGAGGTGGACGTCGAGCGGCTCGGCGATCTGCTGACCGCGGCGACCCGGGCCTGGGACGACGACCTGACCGACCAGCTCACCGGCAATGCCGAGGCGGACCGGCTGACCGCGCTGACCGGTGCCCTGCCCGAGAGCTACAAGGAGGACTTCAGCGCCCGCCAGGCCGTGCAGGACCTGACCGCGATCAGCGCGCTGGCCCCCGGCGAGGGCGAGATGTCGATGGCCCTCTACGCCCCCGACGAGCCGACCGACGAGGCGGACCTGCGACTCAAGGTGTTCCGCCGCGGCGACTCGATCGCGCTGTCGAAGGTGTTGCCGCACCTGTCGCTGCTCGGTGTCGACGTGCTGGACGAGTACCCCTACACCCTGCGCTTCGACGACGGCGGCAAGGCGATGATCTACGAATTCGGTCTCGCCGTGCCGGGCGGGGCCGAGGCGGTCGCGGGGCCGGCGTGGTCCCCGCAGGCGCGGGAACGGTTCACCGAGGCCTTCGCCGCCTCCTACAACGGGCGTACCGAGGCCGACCCGCTGAACGGTCTGGTCACCCGGGCCGGCCTGACCTGGCAGGAGGTGAGCTGGCTGCGCGGCATCTCCCGCTACCTGCAGCAGGCCGGCTCGACCTATTCGCAGAGCTACATCGCCAACGCGCTGCTCGCGCAGTCGGCGATCGCCGCCGACCTGGTCGCGCTGTTCCGGGCCCGCTTCGATCCCGACGCCCCGGCGGCCGACCGCGAGGCGGCGACGGCGCAGATCACCGAACGGATCTCGGCGGCGCTGGACGAGGTGGTCAGCCTGGACTCCGACCGCATCCTGCGGTCCTTCCTCGCGGTGATCGCGGCGACGGTACGCACCAACGCGTTCCGGCCGGACCGGCCCGCGCTCGCATTCAAGGTCTTGCCGCGAGAGCTCGCGATGCTGCCGCAACCGCGCCCGGCGTACGAGATCTTCGTCAGCGCACCGCAGGTCGAGGGCGTGCACCTGCGCTTCGGCCCGGTGGCCCGCGGCGGCCTGCGCTGGTCGGATCGACCCGAGGACTTCCGCACCGAGGTGCTCGGCCTGGTCAAGGCGCAGATGGTGAAGAACACCGTGATCGTGCCGGTCGGCGCCAAGGGCGGCTTCTATGCCAAGCAACTGCCCGATCCCGCGGCCGATCGCGGAGCCTGGTTCGAGGCGGGCAAGGCTGCGTACCGCACCTTCATCACCAGCCTGCTCGATGTCACCGACAACATCGTCGGCGGCGAGGTGGTCGCGCCGGACCGGGTGGTCCGCTACGACGGCGACGACCCCTATCTGGTGGTCGCCGCCGACAAGGGCACCGCGACCTTCTCCGATGTGGCGAACGCCATCGCGCTGGAGCGCGGCTTCTGGCTCGGCGACGCCTTCGCCTCGGGCGGTTCGGTCGGCTATGACCACAAGGCGATGGGCATCACGGCCCGCGGTGCCTGGGAGTCCGTGGTCCGGCACTTCCGGGAGATGGGCATCGACTGTCAGAACACCGACTTCACCGCGGTCGGCGTGGGGGACATGTCGGGCGACGTGTTCGGCAACGGAATGCTGCTCAGCAAGCACATCCGGCTGATCGCGGCCTTCGATCACCGACACATCTTCGTCGACCCGGATCCCGACGCGGCCAGTTCGTGGGACGAGCGGGCCCGGATGTTCGAGCTGCCCCGGTCGAGCTGGGCGGACTACGACACCTCCCTGATCAGCGAGGGCGGCGGCGTGTTCCCGCGTACCGCGAAGTCGATCACCATCACCGAGCAGATGCGGGCAGCCCTCGGGATCGACGACGAGGTGACGGCGCTGAACCCGGAGGAGTTGATCACCGCCATCCTGAAGGCCCCGGTCGACCTGCTGTGGAACGGCGGCATCGGCACCTACGTGAAGGCCGAGGCCGAGACCCACGCCGAGGTCGGCGACCGGGCCAACGACGCCGTCCGGGTCAATGGCGCCGAGCTGCGGGCGCGGGCCGTCGGCGAGGGCGGAAACCTGGGCCTGACCCAGCGGGGACGCATCGAGTACGCCCGGGCGGGGGGTCGGATCAACACCGACTTCATCGACAACTCCGCCGGCGTGGACACCTCCGACAACGAGGTGAACATCAAGATCTTGTTGTCCGGCGAGGTGGAGGCCGGCCGGCTGGCCGAGGCGGAGCGCAACG
Organism: Naumannella huperziae; assembly: GCF_054073625.1. Lineage (NCBI taxonomy): Bacteria > Bacillati > Actinomycetota > Actinomycetes > Propionibacteriales > Propionibacteriaceae > Naumannella > Naumannella huperziae. Next base: position 1,889,561 of record NZ_JBSXPH010000001.1, read on the forward strand.
AGTTGTTGGCATCGATGACCGACGAGGTCGCCGATCTGGTGCTCGACCACAACTACGACCAGAACCTCGCCCTGGCCAATGCCGCGCTGTATGCGCCCGGGATGATCCAGGTGCACGAGGACTGGATGCGCCGCCTGGAGCGTCAGGGCCTGATCGACCGCGAACTCGAGTCGCTGCCGGGCACCCGCGAGATGCAGCGCCGCCGGCAGGCCGGGGAGGGCCTCGCCGCGCCCGAGCTCGCGACCCTGCTGGCCTGGACCAAGATCGTCCTGGCCGACGAGATCGGCGCCTCCGACCTGCCCGATGATCCCTACCTCGCCGACCGGCTGGTCCAGTACTTCCCCCAGCGGCTGCGCGAGGGGTACGCCGACCAGATGCCCCGCCACCGGCTGGCGCGGGAGATCATCACCACCGTCGCGGTGAACCGGTTCGTCAACTCCGCCGGGATCAGCGCCTACCATCGCCTGTCCGGCGAGACCGGTGCGCGGGCCGCCGACGTCTTCCGCGCGCAGCTCGCGTCCCGGGCGATCTTCGCGGTCGGCGCCCACGAGACGCGGCTGCGGCACCTGGACAACAAGGTGGACGCCGGTCTGCAGACCCGGGCCAGGATGGAGTTGCGGGCGCTCGCCGAGCGCGGCACCCGTTGGATCCTGAACAACCGGCGCGCGCCCATCGACGTGACCGCTGCCATCGGGCAGTTCCGCGACGGTGTCGCCGAGATTGCCGCCGTCCTGCCCGACCTGCTGACCGGGCGCGAGCAGGCGCGCTATGCCGAACGCCGGCAGCGCTACCTCGACGACGGCCTGCCCGAGGAGCTGGCATCGGTCGTCGCCGGCTCCGACGTGCTCTACCAGTCGCTCGGCATCGTGCAGACCGCGCAGGCGCTGGGACGCGACGCGACGGAGGTGGCGCGGGCGCATTTCGCGCTCGGCCAGCAGCTCAATCTCGATCTGCTCGGCAGCCGCATTGCCGAGCTGCCGCGCGACGACCGGTGGGCGACGATGGCCCGCGGCGCGCTGCGCGACGACCTGCACCAGTTGCATGCCCAACTGACCAGCGAGGCGCTGCAGGCCGCAGACGGCGGCGGGCCGGAGGCGGCGGTGGAGAGCTGGACCCGGGCGCACGGCGACATCGACGAGGACGTCTCCACGCTGGTCGCGATCTGCGACGGACCCGCCGATCTCGCCCGCGTGTCGGTGGGGCTGCGGATCGTGCGTTCGCTGCTGCGGACCCCGGCCTGACGCGCGCATGCGGATCGACCTGCACACCCACTCCGCGGTCTCCGACGGGACCGATGCCCCCGCGGATCTCATTGCGGCGGCCGCGGCCGCCGGTCTCGATGTCGTCGCCCTGACCGATCACGACACCTTCGACGGCCTGGCCGAGGCGGCCGGGGCGGCACGGCGGCTCGGGATCGGATTCGTGCCCGGGATGGAGATGTCGGCCCGCCGCGACGGCGCCTCGGTGCACCTGCTGGCCTACGGCGCCGACCCTGCCCACCCCGCCCTCGCCGCCGAGCTGGCCCGGATCCGCTCCGGGCGGGCGGACCGGGTCGGTCCGGTCCTGGAGCGGCTCGCCGCCCTGGGGGTGCGACTCACCCGGGAGCAGGTCGAGGCGCAGGCCGGCGGTGCGTCGGCGATCGGCCGGCCGCACATCGCCGACGCCCTGGTGGCCGCCGGGTACGTCGCCGACCGCACCGAGGCCTTCGACCGCTGGCTGCGCGACGGCGGCCCCGCGCACGTCGATCGGTACGCCACGGAGCTGGCGCGGGCGATCGACCTCGTGCACGACGCCGGCGGCCGTGCGGTGCTGGCCCATCCGTGGGCACGGGAGAGCCGCACGGCGCTGCCGCCGGAGGTGATCACCGCGCTGGTCGCCGAGCACGGCCTGGACGGGTTGGAGGCCGATCACCATGATCACGACGAGGAGGCCCGCGCCGAGCTGCACGCGCTGGCCGCCCGGCTCGGGATCGTCGCGACCGGCTCCAGTGATCATCACGGCACCGGCAAGATCGATCACGATCTCGGCTCCTGCACGACCTCGCCCGCGGCCTATCGCCGGCTGTTCGGTGGGGAGGGCTCAGCCGCCGAGGCGCCGGTCCAGCCAGTCTGACCACGGCGCCGGGTCGAGCCCGTGCGAGCGTACCCAGGTGTCGTCGAAGTACGTTTCTGCATAGCGATCGCCCGGATCGCAGATCAGCGAGACCACCGAACCGGTGCTGCCGGCCGCACGCAGTTGCGCCATGATCATCGCGACGCCGACGATGTTGGTGCCGGTGGAGCCGCCGACTCGCCGGCCGAGTCGTTCGGAGATCCAGCGCGTGGCCGCCACCGACGCGGCATCCGGCACCCTGATCATCTGGTCGATCACCTGGGAGACGAAGCTCAGCTCGACCCGCGGCCGGCCGATGCCCTCGATCCGCGACCCGGTCTCGCGGGCGGTCGGATCGGCGTCGCGGTAGCCGGCGAAGAATGCCGAGCCCTCCGGGTCGACCACGCAGAGCCGGGTGGGCAGGCGGCGGTAGCGCAGATAGCGGCCGATCGTCGCGCTGGTACCACCGGTGCCCGCGCCGACCACGATCCAGGCCGGCAGCGGATGCGGCTCGGCCGCGAGCTGGGCGAAGATCGACTCGGCGATGTTGTTGTTGCCGCGCCAGTCGGTGGCGCGCTCGGCCATCGTGAACTGGTCCATGAAGTGCCCGCCCAGCTCGGTGGCCAGGCGCTGCGACTCGGCGCCCAGGGCGGCGGGATCGTCGACGAAGTGGCAGCGCCCACCCTCGCGCTCGATCAGGGCCACCTTTGCCGGCGAGGTCGAACGGGGCATCACCGCGATGAACGGTACGCCGAGCATCCGCGCGAAGTAGGCCTCGCTGACGGCGGTCGATCCGCTGGACGCCTCGATCACCGGGGCTCCGGGTCGCAGCCAGCCGTTCGCGAGCGCGTGCAGGAACAACGAGCGGGCCAGCCGGTGTTTCAGGCTGCCGCTGGGGTGGGTGGACTCGTCCTTGAGGTAGAGCTGGTGATCGGGGTCGCCCAGGTCGACCTTGATCAGATGGGTGTCTGCCGAACGCTGCGCATCCGCGTGCAGCAGGCCCATCGCCGCATCGGACCAGCGCCGGTCATCCGGATCGCTGTGGCACACGCGGCTCGGCTCGCTGGGTTCGCTCACGCCGATACCCTAGGGCGCCGGAGCCGAGCGCGACGCCGGTGACGACGACCAGGGCGCCGACGATCTCGATCCAGGTCAGCGCCTCGCCCAGGGTGAGCCAGGCGGTGGACAGGCCGACGAGCGGCACCAGCATCGAGAACGGCGCGATCCGGCTGGCGGGATGGCGGCTGAGCAGCCAGGTCCAGATTCCGCTGCCGAGCACCGTCCCGATGATCACGGTGTAGGCCAGACCGGCCAGGGCGAGGAGCCCGGTGGCCGAGCCGAGCCCGCTCGCGGAGGCGGCGATCCGGGCCGGGCCCTCGACGATCAGCGAGACGGCAAGCATCGGCAGCGGGGGCACGACGGACATCCACATCGTCAGCCGCAGTGGCTTCTCCGGCCGGGCGAGCCGGCTGCACAGGTTGCCGAATGCCCAGCCGAGCCCGCCGCACAGGGTGAGCAGGAAGGGGAGCATGGCGGCGGTGCCCGCCTGCTGGCTGCCGACGATGCACAGCCCGAGCACTGCGGCGATGATCCCGATCACCTGATCGCGGGTCAGCCGTTCCCGGAGCAGGGTCGCGCCGAGCAGCACGGTGAACGGGGCCGAGGACTGCAGCACCAGCGAGGCGAGACCCGTCGGCATGCCGGTGGCCATGGCGAGATAGAGGAAGAGGAACTGCAGGGTGCCGAAGCCGAGGCCGTAGCCGATCAGGTAGCGCACGGGGACCCGCGGGCGGGGGACCAGCACGATGGTCGGCACGGCCAGGATGGTGAAGCGCAGCGCGACCAGGAAGAACGGCGGGAACTGTTCCAGCGAGAGGTGGATCGCCAGGAAGTTGAGGCCCCAGATGACGGCGACGGAGCTGGCCAACAGGCGGTCGCGGGTGTTCATGGCGCCGAGTCAATCGCGCGCCACTGTTCAGGACAAGCGCCAATTCATGACCATTGTGTTTAGCATGCCTTCATGGAAGTCCGGCACCTGATGCTGCTCCGCGAGCTCGCCGAACGGGGGACCGTGGGAGCGACCGCACGCGCGCTGCGGGTCAGCGCGTCGGCGGTGTCCCAGCAACTGCGCGCCGCCGAGCGCGACCTGGGCGTGCCGCTGGTCGAGCCGGCGGGGCGCGGCCTGCGACTGACCCGGGCCGGCGAACTGCTCGCCGACGGCGCGGTCGAGGTGGCGAGCGCGTTGGCGGGCGTCGAGGCCCGGTTCGAGGAGTTCCGCGGGGCGGTCGGCGGCGAGGTCGGGGTGGCCTGTGTGCCCAGCGCGGCGGCGATGCTCCTGCCGGGGCTGTTCGGACGGCTGGCCGAGGGACCGGTCACCGTGCGGATCCATGATCGCGACGTCGCCGAGGCGGGGTACGCCGAGCTGGCGCGCGACCACGACATCGTGATCGGTCACCGGATGGGCGCGCGGCCCCTCCCCGAATGGTCGCGGCTGAGCCGGGTGGATCTCCTCCGGGAGCCGCTCGACGTGGCGCTGCCCGCCGGCCACCCGCTCGCCGCGCGGGACAGCCTGGCGCCGGCCGATCTGGTCGACGAGCCCTGGGTCGGCGTACCGATGGGGTATCCGTTCGACGATGTCCGGCTCGCCGTCGAGGAGCGGACCGGCGCCCGGGTCCGCGTGGTGCAGCGGGTGCTGGACAACCGGCTCGTCGAGGCGTTGGTGATCGGCGGTCATGGCATCGGGCTGTTGCCGCGGTTCAGCACCCGGGCGGGTGCTGAGCTGGTGCTGCGGCCGCTGGCCGGCGTACCGACCGGGCGCACGGTCAGTGCGCTGGCCCGGCCGGAGGTCGCCCGTAGGGTGGTCGTGCGTCATGTCATCGATGAACTGCGTGCGGTCGGCCGGGAGCTGGCCGGGTAGATTCGTCGCGCAGCGTAACCCTGACGAAGGAACCCGATGAGCGAACAGGACCCCGGCAGCGAACCGGCCGGCACCGAACCGGGTGCGAAGGGGCGGGCCAATATCGGCGTCACCGGGATGGCGGTGATGGGCTCGAACCTGGCCCGCAATCTGGCCTCCCGGGAGGGCAATACCGTCGCGATCCACAACCGGACCACCGAGAAGGCCGAACGGCTGGCGGCCGACCACCCCGACGCCGGATTCGTGGTCGCCCGGACCGCGCAGGACTTCGCCGACGCGCTGGCCCGTCCGCGGACGGCCGTGATCATGGTCAAGGCGGGCGCCCCGACCGACGCGGTGATCAACGAGCTGGCCGATGTCTTCGAGCCGGGCGACATCATCGTGGATGGCGGCAATGCCGATTTCCGCGACACGATCAGACGCGAGCGCGAGCTGCGCGCACGCGGCATCAACTTCGTCGGCTGCGGGATCTCCGGCGGCGAGGAGGGCGCGCTGCTCGGGCCGTCGCTGATGCCGGGCGGGAGTGCGGAGGGCTATGCCACCCTCGGGCCGATCCTGCAGACGATCGCGGCGCGGGCGCCCGAGGACGGCGAGCCGTGCGTCACCCACGTCGGCACCGACGGCGCCGGACACTTCGTGAAGATGGTGCACAACGGCATCGAGTACGCCGACATGCAACTGATCGGCGAGGCCTACGACCTGATGCGGCGCATCCTGGGAATGACCCCGGCCGAGATCGCCGATGTCTTCGACGAGTGGAATGCCGGTGAGCTCGATTCCTACCTGATCGAGATCACCGCGCAGGTGCTGCGGCAGGACGATCCGCGCGGCGGCGGCCCGTTGATCGACAAGGTGCTGGATGCCGCCGGGGCCAAGGGGACCGGCAGTTGGACCGTGCAGAACGCGCTCGATCTCGGCGTACCCGTGTCCGGGATCGCGGAGGCCGTTTTCGCCCGCTCGCTGTCATCCGACCCCGCGCGGCGCGCGATCGGGCAGGAACTGCCCGGTCCGGAGCGCCCGGTTCGGGTCGAGGATCCGCGGGTGTTTCTCGCCGACATCCGCGGCGCGCTCCATGCGGCCAAGATCATCGCCTATGCGCAGGGCTTCGACGAGATCGCGGCCGGGGCAGGGAAGTACGGCTGGGAGATCCATCCCGGCGAGATCGCCCGGATCTGGCGCGCCGGCTGCATCATCCGGGCGCGGTTCCTGGGCACGATCACGCAGGCGTACGCCGACAACCCGGGCCTGGTCTCGTTGCTCGGTGCGCCGGTCTTCGCCGAGTCGCTGGGCAAGGCGCAGCAGGGCTGGCGACGAGTGGTCGCCGCGGCGGTCTACTCCGGGGTGCCGGTGCCCGCCTTCGCGACCTCGCTGGCCTACTACGACGCGTTGCGCAGCCCGCGGCTGCCGGCGGCGCTGACCCAGTTGCAGCGCGACTTCTTCGGCGCGCACACCTATCGGCGGACCGACGACGAGGGCAGCTTCCATGTCTTGTGGTCGGGCGATCGCAGCGAGGTGCGCGAATCCTGATCAACTTCTGATCAGCCCGGCCAGAGCCCGCGCGCGCCGACCTTGATCACATACAGCGAGGTCGTCGCGGCGATGTGGAGGTCGGTACGCCGGGAGCCGCCGAAGGCCACATTGGACACGGTTTCGGGCAGCCCGATGCGGGCCAGTCGGGTGCCGTCGGCGTCGTAGACATCGACGCCGGCGCCGGCGCTGGTCCAGATCCGGCCGGCGTCGTCGACACGGAATCCGTCGAAGGTGCCGTCGGTCGAGGTGGCCAGCGTCCGGGCGTTCGTCAGCCTGCCGTGATCATGGTCGAAGGCGTGCAGGGTGTCGGTCTCGCTGTCGGTGACGTAGAGCACCGAGGCGTCGGGGGAGAAGGCGATGCCGTTCGGGGCGGTGAGGCTGTCGATCGCGCGCGTCGGCGTACCGTTCGGGGCGATCCGGTAGACGTCGTTGGAGCCGATCTCGGAGCTGGCCGCATGTCCCTCGTGATGATCGAGGATGCCGTAACTGGGGTCGGTGAACCAGATGGCGCCGTCCGGGGACGTGGTGACGTCGTTCGGGCTGTTCAGGCGGGAGCCGTCGATCGCGTCGGCGAGGATGGTGACCGATCCGTCGGGTTCGGTGCGGGTGACCCGGCGGGCGCCGTGTTCGCAGGTCAGCAGCCGCCCGCAGGAATCGAGGCGATGGCCATTGGCGAACCCGGCCGGCGCGCCGAAGGTCGTCACCTCGCCGGTGACCTCGTCGTAGCGCAGTACCCGGTCGTTCGGGATGTCGCTGAAGATCAGCATTCGGGCCGTCGGCACGTGTACCGGTCCCTCCAGCCACCGGCCGCCCGTCCACAGGCGGGTGAGAACGCGATCGTGGCGTACCGCGAAACGATCGTCGAAGACCGTGAGGTCGAGGGGAAGCGTGACCGGTGTCGTCATGTCGCCAGTGTGGCAGCGCGGCTGGGTGGTCAGTCGGAGAAGGCGTACCAGCAGATGTCGTTGCGGGCGGCCTGGTCGGTGATCACCAGGCTGCGGACCGCCTCGGGCAGTCGGCCGCGCTGCCAGTCACGCTCGGCGCGGGCCGCGTCCGGTTCGGTCGGGCGGGCATCGGCTGCGGCGCGGATGGCGTACGCCGCGGCGCCCAGGTCGTGCTCGGCGACGTGACCGACGCAGGCCGCCTGGCCGGCCGCATGGGCGGCGAACCGGGCGGCGCCCGCCAGCGGGCGCGCGGCACCCATCGCGTGGCCGCCCGCCGCACGGGCCCGCATCATCGGCAACTCGCCCCGGGCCCACGCGCGCGCTGCCTCGATCGCCCCGCGGGGCCGCTGGTCGTCGGGCCGCTCCTGCTCGAAGAGGGGCAACACGTGTTCGGCGCAGTCCGCCGCCCAGAGCGCCAGCAACCGATGGTCGGCGTCCGTCAGCGTCCCGCCGCGGCGGACGGTGATCAGCCGCGGATCGCGCACCTTGGGCAGGATCATGCCGGTCCCTCGTGGATGTCGGAAGGAGCTCAGTCTGGTGTGCGCCGGAGGTTCGGGACAACCTTCGCTCACGCGCGCGCCGCGACGTGTGCCGCATTCTTGTGGCTACGCCTGCGTGGCTTGTCGCCGATCGACGAACTCGGGCTGGAACCCATGCTCAGCGCAAGGATGTGCTGATCCCGTCGTGAATCGACATGCCTAGAAGAGTCCCAGCACCAGCGTGATCGCGAGGAACAGCGCCAGTTGATAGCCGGTGTTGATGGTCGTCAGCTTCAGAGGCTTCTGTTCGAATGAGTTGTGCTGAAGAAGGGTCGATGCGGACAGTGTCAGCCAAGCGACGGCCCCAACCGTCACGGCCATCCACACGGAGTCGTTGCCGGTCGCCGCGGACGTGAGCCCGACGGCGAACGCGAGCCCGATAGTGGTCGCGGCGTTGGACACGGCGAGCAGGATCAGGTTCCGCGTTCGGACAGGTTTGTTCTTCTCCGGCGTGATTCCTGTCATCGCTTCCCAGGCGTCGGCGATGGCACCCTTCGAGTACCAGACCATCGCCACGACCATTCCCGCGACGAACGCTAGGAGTGCACCAAGCCAACTGATGTCCATGCCACATACCTCCCTGATAGCCAGGGCACGGCAGTCCTGGCAACGATGACGTGTGCTTGATATAATCAAGCATGGTTGAAAAAGTCAACGCATTGTCGCGTCGGAGCTACGGGCAGTTCTGCGGACTGGCGCGCGCGCTCGACATCGTTGGAGACCGCTGGAACCTCCTGATCGTGCGCGAGCTACTGCCCGGGCCCCTGCGATATGGCGAGCTGAAAGCCTCCCTGCCGGGCGTGGCGAGCAATCTCCTGGCCGAACGGCTGCGGACGCTGGAAGAAGCCGGTGTCGTGGAGCGAGTGCTGGGAGACGCGGGCGTTCTTTATGGACTGACGCGATGGGGGGCGGAACTCCAGGAGCCGATGGAGGCTTTGGGGCGATGGGGTGTCCCTCTGCTCGCCGCCGGGCGGGGTGACGACGAGTTCCGGCCACGATGGCTGACTCTTGCCTTGCCAGCCATCCTCCGCGGGAGAACGGCAACACCGCCCGTGGAGGTCGGCTTCGAAGTGGAGGGCCTGCTCATCATTCTCCGGATCGACGCGGACGGCTCGACAACGCGCGTCGGCGACGACCATCTACCGGAGACCGTTCTGGCGGCCGACGCCGAAACCGTCGTCGGCCTCGTCGCCGGCGCGCTCACCGTCGATCAGGCGATCGATGCAGGTGAACTCCGCGGAGAGGTCGACGCACTTCGGCGAGCATTCGCCTGAGACGCCACCGCCAAGGCGCAAGGTCGGAGAGATACCCCATCAGAGTGACGTCGTGAACACCCTCATCGCCACCAACAGGTGGTTGTGGATCTCAGATGTGGGCCCGTGGGTGTCCGGAAGGGCTTGCATTCGAATAAATGTGCGATTAATATGGGTGCATGGATCGGGGGATCTCGGCGCACGATGTCCAGGCAGACCATGTCCGGGCAGCTGATGATTGTGCGTCCTTTCTGGCGAGGTTGCCCTTGCTCGATGCCGATTCGCCAGGGGAGCTGATGGTGCTGATCGAGCAGCTCGAGTTGATCAAGAACGCGGCGGCGGCCGCGCAGGCCAGGTTGAGCGTGCGGGCGGAGGAGCTGCTGCTGGCCGAGCAGGAGGCCGCCGGGGTTCCGGCGAGTCGTCTCGGTCGCGGGATCGCCGACCAGATCGGCCTGGCGCGGCACGAGTCGCCCTGCGCGGGCTCGCGGCACCTGCAACTGGCGAAGACGATCGCCGCCGAGCTTCCGGCCGCCGGCGCTCTGTTCGCGGTCGGACGATTGTCGGAATTCGCGGTGACCCGGCTGGCAGCAGCCACGGCGGCGTGCCAGCCGGCCGATCGCGCGGCGATCGATGCCCAGCTGTGCGGCGGCGCCGACCCGGTGGCCGCGCAGCAATCGCCGCGGCAACTCGAGAAGGCGGCGCGGGCGTTGGCCTATGCGGCCGAGCCCGAGGTCGCCCGGCGCTGGAGCACCGCAGCCGAGGAGGGCCGCTACGTGTCGATCCGCCCGGCGGAGAACGCGATGGTGCATCTGAGCGCCCTGCTGCCGCTCGCCCAGGGCGTCGCCGTGCACGCGGCGCTGGATCGCGCGGCCGACCGGGCGCAGGCTTCGGGAGACGCACGGAGCCGCCAGCAGTGTCGCGCCGATGCCCTTGTCGAGCGGGTGACCGGTCAGGCGGCAGCGCCCGAGGTCCCGGTCGAGATCCAACTGGTGATGACCGACGGTGCGCTGCTCGGCCCGGCCGTCCCCGCCGATCCTCCGCTAGCTCCGGCGACGGAGCGCGATGGAATTGCGCCGCAGGAGATGCGCGACGGTCCCGCTGCGGTCGTGCCGGGGTTCGGCCCGGTGGCGGCCGGGGCGGCTCGCGAGCTGGTGTGGGCCTCGCGCGCCAAGGTGTGGTTGCGGCGGCTGTGGACCGATCCGCCGACCGGCCGGGTCTCGGAGATCGATCAGCGGCGACGGCTCTTCCCACGGTCGGTGCGGCGGCTGGTGATCGCGCGCGACCAGGTCTGCCGGACGCCCTGGTGTGACGGTGCCATCCGCGACATCGACCACATCGTGCCGTGGGCGCGGGGCGGCCCGACCGGGTCCGACAACGCCCAGGGACTGTGCGCGCGGTGCAATCGGGTGCGTGCGATGCCGGATTGGGACCGTGCGGGATCGGCCCTGCGCGTGATCACCGAGTCGCCGAGCGGTCAGGTGCATGTCTCGGAGCCGCCGCCGGCCCTCTGGCTGCCGCACGCTGCCGCCATTCGGCCCGCCCGCGCCCGGCCGATGACACGCGCGGCCCAGCCACGTCCGGTGGTGACCATCGACATCGGGCACTGGCCGGAGTGCGCTGCGTCCTGAGGGCGCTCGCGCGCAAACAGGCCGGCCCGAGTTGTCAGGCCAGCCCGAGCTGCTGCGCCGCGTCGGCGCGCATCTCGACCTTCCTGATCTTGCCCGTCACGGTCATCGGGAACTCGTCGACGACCAGCACATACCGGGGGATCTTGAACCGGGCCAGCTTGCCCTCGCTGAACGCTGCGACGTCTTCCGCGCTCAGCTCGTTCTCGCCGTCGCGCAGCTGCACGAACGCACACAGCTCCTCGCCGTACTTCTCGTCGGGCACCCCGACCACCTGGACATCGGCGATCTTGGGGTGGGTGTAGAGAAACTCCTCGATCTCGCGCGGGTAGATGTTCTCCCCACCGCGAATCACCATGTCCTTGATCCGGCCGTTGATCGTCACGTACCCGTCGGGGCGCATCATGCCGAGATCCCCGGTATGCATCCAGCCGTCGGCATCGACGGCCTCGGCCGTCTTCTCCGGCTCGTCCCAGTAGCCGAGCATCACCGAGTAGCCCCGGGTACAGAACTCACCGATCTCGCCCCGCGGGACCACCTCACCGCTGGCCGGGTCGATGATCTTGATCTCCACGTGCGGGTGCACCCGGCCCACCGTGGCCGTCCGGCGCTCGACATCGTCGTCGCCGCCGGTCTGGGTGCTCACCGGCGACGTCTCGGTCATGCCGTAGGCGATCGACACCTCCGACATGTGCATCTCGGTCATCACCCGCTTCATCACCTCGACCGGGCACGGCGAACCCGCCATGATCCCGGTGCGCAGGCTGGACAGGTCGTAGTCGGCGAAGTTGGGCAGGGCGAGCTCGGCGATGAACATCGTCGGTACGCCGTACAGCGCCGTGGCCCGCTCGTCGTGCACCGCCTGCAGGCTCGCCGCCGGGTCGAAGGACGGCGAAGGAATGATCATGGTCGCTCCGTGCGAGGTGCAACCGAGGTTGCCCATCACCATCCCGAAGCAGTGATAGAACGGCGGCGCGATCACCAGCTTGTCCTGCTCGGTGAATCCGATCCGTTCGGTCGTGAAGTAGCCGTTGTTCAAGATGTTGCGGTGGCTCAGCGTGGCACCCTTCGGGTGACCGGTGGTCCCCGAGGTGTACTGGATGTTGATCGGGTCCTCGGGCCGCAGCGTCGCCGCGATCCGTTCCGCCTCACCCGCGTCGACGCCGTCCGCGCCCGCCAGGAACTCCCGCCACGACTCGTCGTCGGTGATCACCACGTGGCGCAGACTGGGCACGTTCTGGCGTACCGATTCGATCATCGCCGGGTAGTCGCTGGTCTTGTACGCCGGGCTTGCCACCACCGCGACACAACCGGACTGGTTCAGCGCGTAGGAGAGCTCATGGGTGCGATAGGCGGGATTGATGTTCACCGCGATCACGCCGATCCTGGCCGTCGCGTACTGCGTCAGCGTCCACTCGGCGCTGTTCGGCGACCAGATCCCCAGCCGATCGCCCTTGGTCAGCCCGAGCGCCAGCAGGGCCCGGGCCACCCGGTCGACGTCGGTGGCGAACTCGGCCCAGGTCCAGCGGCGCCCGGTGAACGATTCGACCAGGGCGTCGCGGTCGGGCCAGCGGCGGACCGTCTCGGCCAGGTTCGCGGGGATGGTCTGGTCCAGCAGCGGCTGCTCGGTGCTCCCCGACGCGATGGAGAGCGCGGCTTCGTTGTCCGGCATGAGGGCCAAGCTACCGCGCGGTTGGTTAGGGTGCCCGGGTGTCGATCGATGCCGCGCCGCCCGGTGCCGACCCGCTCGCCCGGGTGCGCGCCGACTGCGCCGCCGTCGCCGCCGGCGCCCGGCACGTGCGGATCGTCGACGACGCGCTCGGCGAGTACGCCGCGGCGCTGCCGATCGCGGAGGGGGCCCGCCCGGCCTTCGACGCCGACCACCACTATCGCGGCGGAGAGCCCGACACCGTGCTGGCCGTGCTCTGCCTCGACGCGATCAACTTCGGATCGGGATGGTTCCCGCGGCTGACCAAACGTCCCGGAATGTCGGGCTACTTCACGGTCGCGTCGTCGCTGAAGGACTGGTTCGGCGCGGGTACGCCGGATGCGGCCGAACTCGCCGCCCTCACCGCCGACCGGGTCGCGGAGATCCTCGGCCAGTCCGACAACGCCGACGTGGCCGAGCTGATGTCATTCTTCGCCCGCGCCCTGAACGAGCTGGGCACCGAGCTGACAGCCAACTGGGCCGGCGACGGCAGAGCCCTGGTCGCCGCGGCCGGCCGCAGCGCCGCGCGCCTGGTCGGCCTGCTGGCGGCGATGCCGATGTTTCGTGATGTCGCGACCTGGCGCGGACCGGACGGGCGCGAGCGCCCGGTCCATCTGTGGAAGCGCGCCCAGCTCACCGCCGTCGACCTGTCTCTCGCGCTCGACGGCGTACCGGGACGCGACGGCGCGCCGAGCGACCTGGGCCGCTTCGACGACCTGGACCGGCTGACGATCTTCGCCGACAACCTCGTGCCGCACGTGCTGCGCACCGATGGACTGCTCGCCTACGACGACGAGCTGGCCGCCGCGATCGACGCCGGCGCCGACATCCCCGCGGGCAGCGCCCCCGAGGTCGAGCTGCGCGCCTGCGCGGTGCACGCGGTCGAGCTGCTCGCCGCCGAACTGAATCGCGGACCCGGCCGACGGGTCAGCGCCGCCGATCTGGACTACCTGTTGTGGAACCGCGGGCAGGAACCGGCCTACCGTTCCCGCCCGCGGCACCGCACCCGGACGACCCGCTACTGAGCGGGTCAGTTGGTGCTGCTGGTGGCGGGCGATTCCGCCGGACGGTCGCCGCCGGCACCCCGACCGCGGCCTCGGCCACCGCGGCGCCGCCGCCGTCGCCGCGGGCCCTCGCCGGCCTCGTCGGTCGCCCGGTCGGTGGTCGCCGCGTCGACAGGTGCGGTCCCGTCTCGACTCGTCTCGTCGCGACCTGCCCCGTCGCGATTCGTCTGGTCGCGATTCGTCTCGTCGCGACCTGGCCCGTCGTGGTGCGTCTCGTCGCGGTTCGTCCCGTCCTGATTGGTCCCGTCGCGACCGGAGACGGGCTCGCCGTTGCGGGTACGCCGACGGTTCCGGGAGCGGCGCGGACGCTCCTCGCGCGGCCGCTCGCGGCCCTCGTCGCGCCGCTCGCGCGGCTTCTCCGGCACCAGACGACCCTTGGTCCCGGACGGGATGCCGAGATCGTGGAACAGGTGCTCCGACGTGGAGTAGGTTTCCTGCGGCTGCTCGAACGGCAACCCGAGAGTCTTGTTGATCATCTTCCAGCGAGCCAGGTCGGCCCAGTCGACGAAGGTGATCGCGACGCCCGACTTGCCGGCGCGGCCGGTCCGGCCGATCCGGTGCACATAGGTCTTGTCGTCGTCGGGGCACTCGTAGTTGATCACGTGGGTGACGCCGCCGACATCGATGCCGCGCGCCGCGACATCCGTCGCCACGAGAACATCCACCCCACCCTCACGGAACCGCTTCAGCGCCTTCTCCCGCGACACCTGGGTCAGGTCACCGTGGATCGGTGCGGCCGCGAAGCCCCGCTCGGCAAGATCATCGGCGACCCGCTGTGCGGAGCGCTTGGTGCGGCAGAAGATGATCGCGCGGTCGCGGCCCTCGGCCTGCAGGATGCGCGCCACCACCTCCGGCTTGTCCAGATCATGGGCCTGGTAGACGAACTGTGCGGTCGCCGGGACGGTCTGGTTCTCGCCGGCGTGCTCGGCCCGGATGTTCACGGGGTGGCGCAGGTGCCGGCGGGCGAGCGTGACGATCTGGCTCGGCATGGTCGCGGAGAACAGCAGCGTCTGGCGCAGCTCGGGCGTCTTGGCCAGCAGCTTCTCGACATCGGGCAGGAAGCCGAGATCGAGCATCTCGTCGGCCTCGTCCAGCACCGCGACCTTGACATGGGACAGGTCGAGCGCGCGCCGGTTGGCCAGGTCGAGCAGTCGGCCCGGCGTACCGACCACCACGTCGACGCCGGCCGCGAGCGCGTCCAACTGCGGCTCGTAGCCGACGCCGCCATAGACGGTCAGGATCCGCGCCGCGCGGACCTTGGCCGCGGTCTGCAGATCCTTGGCGACCTGGCTCGCCAGCTCGCGCGTCGGGCAGATCACCAGCGCCTGCGGCTTGCCCGCCGGGTGCACGGAGTCGGCATCGCGATCACCCGGGACCACGATCCGCTGCAGCAAGGTGACGCCGAACGCGAGCGTCTTGCCGGTGCCGGTGCGCGCCTGCCCGATCATGTCGGTGCCGGTGATCGCGATCGGGATCGCCATGTGCTGGATGGGGAAGGGGTGGGTGATCCCCACCTCGTCGAGCGCCGCGACGATGTCCGGGTGCACGCCCAGATCGGCGAAGGTCTCGCTCGGCGGGACCCGGTCGGTGGTGCCGGACTCCGCGGGTGCGTCCGCGCCGTCGGCGATGTGCGCGGGCACGCCCGCGTCCTCGGTGATTTCGGTATTCAGGATTCTTGCCCTCGTGCTCGCAGATCGCACGCCGGCGATCCCTCGGTACGGCTCCGGCACGACGCGGATCGGGACTTCCCGGTCAGCCGCCTCCCGACGGCACGCGGTGCCCGGAGCGTGCGGTCGTTCCGACCGCCACCGGGCAGTCTAGCTCATGGCCGATGCCCGCCTGCGCGGCCGATCCCGGCCGGTACGCGCCCGAGGACGAACGCGACCAGGCACAGCGCCCCGACGTAGCCGACCACGGCGGGCCAGCCCCCCGCGGCGAAGACGACGCCCCCGAGCGCGCCGATCACCGACGACCCCGCGTAGTAGCCGCACAGGTACAACCCGCTCGCCGTGCCCCGGTCGCGGTCGGCCAGCGCACCGACCCAGCCGCTGGCCACCGCATGCGCGGCGAAGAAGCCGGCCGTGAACAGCGCGGTGCCGGCCAGCACGGCGGGCAGCCACGGCGCCAGGGTGATCGCCAGACCGAGCAGCGTCGCGCCCACCGTGACCGCCAGCACCCGCGAGCGGCCGCGGCGGTCGGCCAGTCGCCCCGCCCAGGTCGCCGACACGGTGCCGGCGAGGTAGAGCAGGAAGATCAGCGCGACCGCGCCGGGCGGCAGCGAGAAGGGCGGCGCGAGCAGCCGGTAGCCGAGATAGTTGTAGACCGTCACGAAGCCGCCCATCAGCACGAAGGCGAGCGCGTACAGCGCCAGCAGCGCGGGCGTGCGCAGGTGACGGACGACGCCGGCCGCGATCCGCCGCGGCGTCGCGGGGGCGGGGGAGAAGTGCGCCGAGCGCGGCGAGAGCGCCGCGAACAGCGCGGCCGCGACACCCGCCAGCACCGCGGCGGCGAGCAGCGCGACCCGCCAGTCGGCGAGGTCGAGGGTCAGCCCGGGCGTCAGCCGGCCGATCAGGCCGCCGATGGTGGTGCCGCCGATGTAGCGGCCCATCGCCGCGCCGAGCGCCGACGGGTCGACCTCCTCGGCGAGGTAGGCCATTGCCACCGCCGGTACGCCGGCCAGCGCGACGCCCTGCAGGGCGCGGCCCGCCAGCAGCACCGGCCAGCTCGCCGCGAGCGGGAGGGCGAGCCCGATGGCGGCGGAGCCGATCGCGGAGATGATCATCACCCGCCGCCGACCGAACCGGTCGGACAGCGCGCTGATCGGCAGCACGAAGATCGCCAGCGCGCCCGTCGTCACCGACACCGAGAGCGCGGCGGACGCCGGGCCGACGGCGAACACGGCCGACAGCTCCGGGAGCAGGGCCTGGGTGGAGTAGAGACCGATGAAGGTGGCCAGCCCGGCCGCGAAGAGCGCGACGGTGATCTGGCGGTAGCCGCGATCGCCGTGCCGGTAACGGGCGGGGCGATCGGCGGGGCTCACCCGCCCCATCGTGCACCGGCCGGCGCACGACGGGGCGGGCAGGGGGTGATCAGCCGCGTGCGGCCGAACCGGACAGCGCGTCCTCGGTGCCGAGGATCAGCGTCGCCGATGCCATGAACATGCCGCCGTTGCCGAGCAGCGCCGAGACGTTCGCGCCCTCGACCTGCGCCGGCGCCTCGCCGCGCAACTGGCGTACCGACTCCTGGATCAGGAACATGCCGTACATGCCGGTGTGGGTGTAGGAAAGGCCGCCGCCGTTGGTGTTCAGCGGCAGCTTGCCGCCCGGAGCGGTGTTGCCGTCGGCGATGAACGCGCCGGCCTCGCCGCGCCCGACGAAGCCCATGTCCTCAAGGCCGTAGAGCGGCACGTGGGCGAATGCGTCGTAGATCATCAGGTGATCGACATCGTCGGTGGTCAGACCCGCCGACTCGAACGCCGCGGCGCTCGACTGGCGGAACCCGCGCGAGGACGTGAGGTCCTCCATCTGGGAGACCATCGGCGCGTCGCAGGCCTCGCCGCTGCCCAGCAGGTAGACCGGCTTGTGCTTGTCCGACAGGTCCTTGGCCCGCTCGGCCGAGGTGATGATCAAGGCGCCGCCGCCGTCGGTGACCAGGCAGCACTCCAGCAGGTGGAAGGGGTCCGCGATCATCTTCGACGCGTACACGTCCTCGACCGTGATCGGATCGCGGAACATCGCGCGCGGGTTGAGCGCCGCCCACTGCCGCTGGATGACGGGCACCGTCGCCATCTGATCGCGCGTGGTGCCGGTGTCGGCGAGGAAGCGTCGCGCCGGAACGGTGAAGGTGGTCGGCGGTCCGAAGGTGCCGTACGGCGCCTCGAACTGGCCCGGCATCGAGAACGGGTCGACCTGCCAGGCGGCATTGCCGACCCGGGAGCGGCCCGACTCGCCGTGGGTGATCAACACGGTGTCGCAGTAGCCGGCGGCGATGGCCGAGGCCGCGTGGCGGACGTGGAACAGGAAGGACGTTCCGCCCACGTTGGTGGTGTCCAGCCAGCGCGGGTTGATGCCGAGCGCGTTGGCGACGGTGAGCGGGCCCGGCAGGGCGACGCTCGCGACGCCGTCGATGTCGTTGATGGTCAGCCCGGCGTCGGCGAGCGCGTTGTGTGCGGCCTCGAGGTGCAGGCCGAGGGTGGACTGATCGGGATTCTTGCCCAGGCGCTCGGTCTCCGCGGCGCCGATGATCGCGACGGTCATGCGGCCGCCTCCTTCGGGGCGAAGACGGGCACGAACAGGTCGTCCCCGCGGTCCTGGAACCGCACGTGCAGTTCCATGTCGAGCTCCAGCGCGTCCGGCTCGATGTCGACGATGTTGGTCATCATCTGCGGTCCCTCGGCCAGACGCACGATGGCGATCGCGTACGGGGCGTCGTAGCCCGGGGCGAGGCGGTGGTTCACGTTGTAGGACAGCAATGTCGCGTCGCCGGAGGCGTCGAACCACTCGACCTCGGTGCTGGAGCAGTTCGGGCAATAGGGTCGCGGGTAGAAGTAGGCCTTCTCGCACGCGGTGCAGCGCTGGATGCGAAGGACGCCGCGGCGGGCCCCCTCCCAGTACTCAGCGGTTTCGGGGGTGGGTACGGGCCTGGCCCGCTCGGACAGGGCTGCCGCCATGACGTCTCCTGAATCTGGGTCCACTTTGACGAAGACTGCTCTGGAAATACGGACGAGGACTGTTCTAGAATACGTTCTAGTCGGCGTCAAGTGCATCGACCCACTCGGGTCTGAGCGCCCGGGTGCCATGATCGGCAGCGCAGCCGGGGAGAGGCGGGATCGGATGGGTTCGAAGTCGTCGGAATCGATCACCGAGACGGCGCGCCCGGATCGGCGCCGGCGGGGCGATGACGCCAGGAAGCGCCGCGACGACACCAAGTCGCGCATTCTCGACGCGGCGCTGGAGGTGTTTCTCGAACGCGGCTACGCCGATGCGTCGGTGGCGGAGATCGTCGAGCGATCCGCGGCCAGCGTGGGCAGCGTCTACCACCACTTCGGCGGCAAGGGCGAGCTGTACGTCGCGCTGTGGCAGGACTATCAGCGTGCCTATCTCGACGCGGCCCAGGCCGCCGTGCGCGCGGCGAAGGAGTCCGGGGAAGCGGATCCGGCCGACCTGCTCGTGGCGGGCACCCGCGCCTACCTGGAGCGGGCCTGGGCCCAACGCGAGCTGGCGGCCCTTTTCCTCGGCCTCGACGCGCCCGCCGAGCTTGCGCGGCTGCAACGCCAGATTGCCAACGAGTGGATCCGCCAGAACGCCCGGTTGTTGCGCTCGACGGGCCCGGAGGGGCGGCTGCAGGTCGCGATCCTGACCGGCATGATCGGCGACGCCACCCACGCGGTCGTGCATGCGCGCGACCGGCGCGAGTGTCGACGCCTGATCGCGCGCAGCCTGCACTACGTGCGCCTGCTCGCGACCGATCGGGGCGAGTGAGGTGCGCGATATCACCGGGTGGATCGACGGGCTTGACATCGCTCCGCCGGCTGGACCAGATTTGCCAACCTAGAACGGGTTCTAGAACCGACTTGGTTCACCATTGAGTCGGCGGCGGCAGCCGAGCCGGACGACGGCACGGTGGCCCGGATCCGTCGAGACACAGTTGTCGTGCTGGCCGAATCAAAGGAGATGCAGTGCCGCAAACCCGGTGCCGGGCCGCGATCCGCGGCGCCCGGGTCGCGTGCACCCCCGCTCCCTTCGGTCGACCGGCCACCGGCGCCGAGGCGGCGCCCCACTCGAGCGATCGCGCCCCGATGGACGGCGAGCGCGTCGTTCCCCCGATCGGTCGGACCCGCCGCGTGCCGGCGAGCCGATCACTGCAAGTCGCCGGCGGCTCGCGGGCCTGAGCAGAAACCAGAAAGAGGACAACGATCATGGACTTCACTCTCTCCGAGGAACAGCGCGACATCCGGGACACGATCCGCAAGTTCGTCGCCAAGGAGATCATCCCGCTGGAGCAGCAGGTGCTGCTGAACGAGCGGGAGAATCGCCCCGGCCTGGAGCCCGGGCAGCTCAAGGATCTGCGCGAGCGCGCGCGCAAGTCGGGATTCTGGGGCATCAACACGCCGGCCGAGTACGGCGGCGCCGAGCTCGGCGCCGTGATGGCGGCCGTGATCTCGATGGAGGTCTCGCGCAGCTTCGTGCCGTTCTCGTTCGGCGGCGACGCCGACAACATCCTCTACCACGGCAACGAGGAACAGAAGCGGGAGTACCTGATCCCGACCATCGAGGGTGAGCGCCGCAGTTGCTTCGCGATCACCGAGCCGGGCGCCGGGTCGGACGCCCGCGCGATCCGTACCCGCGCGGTGAAGGACGGTTCGGAC
Organism: Naumannella huperziae; assembly: GCF_054073625.1. Taxonomy (NCBI): domain Bacteria; kingdom Bacillati; phylum Actinomycetota; class Actinomycetes; order Propionibacteriales; family Propionibacteriaceae; genus Naumannella; species Naumannella huperziae. The sequence continues at coordinate 1,909,599 of NZ_JBSXPH010000001.1, forward strand.
TGGGTGATCACGGGCGAGAAGACGTTCATCACCAACGGCAGCGAGGCCGACTTCGTGATGGTGTTCGCCGTCACCGATCCCGAGAAGGGCGCCAACGGCGGCGTGACCTGCTTCCTGGTCGATCGGGAGATGGGCTGGGAGTCCCGGCCGATCCCGACGATGGGTGAGTGGGGTCCCGCGGCGCTGAGCTTCGAGGGCGTCCGGGTGCCGGAGCGCAACGTGCTCGGCGAGGTCGGACACGGCTTCGATCTCGCCATGCAGTGGATCGGCAAGGGCCGCTGGATGATCCCCGCCCGCTGCGTCGGGGCGGCCGAGCGGCTGCTCGAGATGGCCATCGAGTACTCCAAGCAGCGCGAGTCGATGGGCCACCCGATCGCCGACTACCAGGCCATCCAGTGGCAGATCGCCGACTCCCACGTGGAGACCGAGGCGGCCAAGTACCTCACTCTGCTCGCCGCCTGGCAGCAGGAGCAGGGTCTCGACCCGCGCCACCACAGCTCGGTGGCCAAGCTGTACGGATCGGTGATCAGCAACCAGGTCGTGGACCGCGTGCTGCAGATCCACGGCGGCATGGGCTACACCAAGGAGCTGCCGATCGAGCGGTGGTACCGAGAGCTGCGCCTGATGCGCATCTTCGAGGGCACCGACGAGATCCAGCGCCGCACCATCGCCCGCAACCTGCTGCGCGGGCACGTGCAAATCGGACAGATCGGGGCCTGAGCTCAGATGACCGTCGAGGAAATCACCGAGGTGCCGGCCGAGTTCACCGCGCGCCTGAACGAGCTCTTCCGGCCGCGTGGCATCGCCATGATCGGCGCCACCGACAAGTCGCGGTGGTCGGTCAACGTGTTGCAGAACCTGGAGCGCTACGAGTTCGCCGGTCCCATCCACCTGGTCAACCCGCGCGGAGGGCAGGTGCACGGGCGGCAGGCGTACAGCTCGATCGCCGAGCTGCCGGACGGCGTCGACATGGCGTTCGTGATGGTGCCGACGCGCGCCGTCCTGGACACCATGACGGCGCTCGCCGATCGCGGCATCCGGACCGCGGTCGTGCTCACCGCCGGCTTCGGCGAGCTGGGCGAGGAGGGCGCCGCGCTGGAGCGCCAGCTCGCGGACCTGTGCCGCGAGCGCGGGCTGGTGATCGTCGGCCCGAACGGCAACGGATTCATCCACGCCGCCGCCGGGGTGGTGCCGTTCGGCATGCCGATCAGCCCGCCCCTGCTTCGTGGGTCGGTCGGCTTCGTCCTGCAGAGCGGGGCCCTGGCCAGCTACGTGCTGCACTTCGCCCAGGCGCGCCGGGTCGGCATCAGCCTGCTGGTCGCGATGGGCAACGAGACGGTGCTCGGGCTGACCGATGTCGTCCGTTACCTGATCGCCGACCCGGACACCAAGGTGATCTGCCTGTTCCTGGAGTCGATCCGCGAGCCCGAGGAGTTCCGGCAGGCCTGCGCCGAGGCGCGGGCCGCGGGCAAGCCGATCGTCGCGGTCAAGGTCGGACGCAGCTCGGTCGGTGCCAGCGTCGCGCGTGCCCACACGGGCTCGCTGGTCGGCGACGAGCGGGTCACCGACGCCGCGCTGAAGCAGCTCGGCGTGATCCGGGTGCCCAGCCTGGAGGATCTGGTGATCACGGCGGACCTGCTGACCCGGCTGCGCGACAGCACGGCCGGCCGGCGCGTCGGTGTGGTCACCGGGTCGGGCGGGGCGTGCGAGCTGCTGGCCGATGTCGCCGAGGACGTGGGCATCGACCTGGTGGAGTTCACCCCGGAGACGGTGGCGGAGCTGCAGTCGTTCCTGCCCGAGTTCGCCACCGTGCACAACCCGATCGACGTGACCGGCTACGTGCTGGTGGACCCGACGCTGATGGCGCACTCGCTGGAGGTGGTCAGCCGCGACGCCAACGTCGACCTGGCCCTGATGATCACCGACGCGGTACGCGAGTCCAGCCCGGCCGACGATCTGATCGAGGAGTCGATGCGGCGCAATGCCGCCATCGTGCGCGCCTCGGACAAGCCGGTCGAGCTGATGAGCACGACGCTGCTCGACATCACCCCGTTCACCCGCGAGATGGCCGAGCGGGCCGACTACCCGCCGACCGTCGGCGGCATCGAGCACGGCATTCGCGCCCTCGGCCGGGCGATCGACTGGCTGGAGTGGGTCAGGTCCGACGAGGCCGCGACGGCCCCCGCCGCGCCCCCCGCTGTGCCCGTGCCCGACGGCGTCGCCGGGCAGACCTGGACCGAGCATGCCGCGTCGGCGTACCTGGCCGAGCACGGCGTGCCGATGGTGCCCAGTCGGCTGGTCGGCGGCGCCGACGAGGCGCTGACCGCGGCGCAGGAGCTGGGCTTCCCGGTGGTGCTCAAGCTGGCGGCCGACGACATCGCGCACAAGAGCGACATCGGCGGCGTCCGGCTGAACATCACCGACGAGGCGACGCTGCGCGAGGCCTACGCCGGCGTGGAGCAGGCCGGCCGGACGGCGGGCGTCGACCCGGTCACGGTGCTGGTCCAGCCGCAGCGCTCGGGCCTGGAGCTGATCGTCGGCATCGCCACCGACCCCACCTGGGGCAAGGTGTTGGCCGTCGGTCTCGGCGGCATCTGGGTGGAGATCATGAAGGACAGCGCGCTGCGCGTGCTGCCCGCCACCCGCGAGCAGATCCGCGCGGCGTTCGAGGAGTTGCGGGCCGCCCCGCTGCTGCACGGCGCGCGTGGCGCCGCCGCGGTCGATCTCGATGCGCTGGTCGAGGCCGTGTACCGGCTGGGCGAGCTGGCGGTCGGCCTCGGGCCCGCTGTCGACTCGATCGAGCTGAACCCCCTGCTGGCCACCCCCGAGGGCGTCGAGGCCGTCGACGCGCTGATCACGTGGGCGTGAGCGATCGGGGACCGGAAGCGATTCGAGCAAGATCGGAACAGAGAGGACGCTGACCCGATGTCATACCCGAAGGTGACGATAGTCGAGGAGGGCATGCGCGAGGGCATGCAGATCGAGAGCGAGACGATCGGGGTCGAGGCCAAGATCGAATTGCTGGACGCCTTGTCCCGGACCGGCCTGAGCAGGATCGTGATGGGCTCCTTCGTCAGCCCCAAGTGGACGCCGCAGATGGCGCAGATCGACGATGTGGCGAAGCGGTTCACCCGCGTACCCGGCGTGCAGTACACCGCGCTCGCGCTCAACGAGAAGGGGCGCGAGCGCGCCGCCGAGCACGACCTGGCGACCCGCGTCGGCCTGCCGCGCTCGCTCGTCCACGTCTGCGACGTGTTCGTCCGGCGCAACGCGAACCGCTCCCAGCAGGACGAGATCGACGCCATTCCCGCCACCGTCCGGCGCGCGGTCGACGCCGGCGCCACCGAGGCGATGATCGCGGTCAACGCCGCGTGGGGCTCGAACTGGCTCGGCGAGTTCAGCGACGAGCAGCGGATGGAGCTGCTGCAGCGCCAGCACGACGCGTGGACCGAGGCGGGGATCGCCGTCACCGGCATCTCGTTCGGCGACCCGATGGGCTGGAACGTGCCGCACAAGGTGGCGGGCCAGCTCCGGGCGGCGCTGGAGCGGTGGCCGGAGATCCGGACCGTGCACCTGCACCTGCACGATGCCCGCGGCACGGCGCTGACCTCGGCGTACGCGGCGCTGGAGGTGCTGGACGATCGGCACGAGCTGATTCTGGACACCGCGATCGGTGGTATGGGCGGTTGCCCGTACTGCGGCCACGGCCGGATGACCCGGATGATCCCGACCGAGGACGCCGTCGACATGCTGCACGAGATGGGCATCGAGACCGGCGTCGACCTGGACAAGCTGATCGAGGCGGCGGCGCTGGCCGAGGAGGTCGTCGGTCACGAGCTGTGGGGACACGTCTCCAAGGCGGGGCCGCGGCCGCGCGGGGAGCGGCTGTATGCGATGGACATGCCCTTCATCGAGACCGCCGAGCAGGCCCAGCACTTCCGCAAGGGCCCGCAGGTGTACGCCGGTGCGCGATCCCCGTGGCGCGAGCCGATCACCTCCCCGGCCCGCGACGCCGTCGAACGTTCACTGCAGGAAGGAACCACCCGATGACCCAGGCCAGCACGCCGCCGGCCCCCGACGCCGCGGAGCAGGTGCCGGGCAGCCTGTCCGGCATCCGCGTCCTAGACCTGACCGGCAATGTCGCCGGGCCGTTCGCCACACAGGTGCTCGGCGACCTCGGCGCCGACGTGATCAAGGTCGAGCGGCCCGGGTCGGGCGACGACACCCGCGGCTGGGGTCCGCCCTTCTGGGGCGGCGAGGAGGGGCTGACCTTCGCCTCGCTGAACCGCAACAAGCGCAGCATCACCGTCGACCTGAAGTCGCCCGAGGGCGTCGAGCTGCTGCGCGAGCTGATCGGCACGGCCGACGTCGTCGTGCAGAACCTGCGTCCGGGCGCGCTGGACCGGATCGGCCTGGACTGGCCGACCATCCGCGAGCTCAACCCGCGTGTCGTCTACTGCGCGATGACCGGCTTCGGCCCGGAGGGGCCGCGCGCGACCGATCCCGCCTACGACCCGCTGATGCAGGCCTTCAGCGGGCTGATGAGCGTGACCGGTGAGGACGGCCGACCCCCGGTGCGGATCCCGGTCTCCATCCTGGACAAGGGCACCGGCATGTGGGCCGTGATCGGGATCCTGGACGCGCTGCGCACCCGCGACGCGACCGGCCGCGGCGCCCGGGTCGACGTCAGCCTGCTGGACACCGCGCTGACCTGGGAGGCCACCCAACTGATGACCTACCTCAGCGAGGGCAAGCTGCCGCCGCGGCTCGGCTCGGGCTCGCCCGGCGTCGCGCCGTACGGGGCCTTCGCCGCCACCGACGGCGACGTGGTGATCGCGGCCGGCAACCAGCGGCTGTGGGAGGCGCTGTGCTCCGCGCTGGACACCCCGCAGTGGCTCGAGCTGGCCGAGTACGCCGACAATGCCGCCCGGTTCGCCAACCGGGCCGCGCTGAACGAACTGCTCGCGGCGGAGGTCGCCCGGTACAGCGTCTCGGAGCTGTTGGCGCGACTGACCGCGGCGGGCGTACCCGTCAACCCGATCAACACGGTCGATCTGGTGGTCGACGACCCGCAGGTGGCCGCGCTCGGCTCGATCGAGCGGATCGATCACCCGCGGCTCGGCGACTACGCACTGATCCGTACGCCGATCAGTGTCGACGGGCGCCGCTCGCCGACGCGGCTGTTGCCGCCGCAGCTCGGAGAGCACGACGACGAGGTGCGCCGCGAGGTGCGCGCGGGTGCCGAGGAGGGAGCACGCCGATGAGCGAGCAGGACAACGTTCTGTACGAGGTGGCCGACCGGGTCGCCACGATCACGATCAATCGCCCGGACCGGCGCAACGCGTTCGATTCGCCCACCCGGCGCGAGCTGATCGCGCGCTTCGCCGAGGCCGCGGCCGACCCCGACGTGTGGTGCCTCGTGCTGACCGGGTCCGGGACCAAGGCGTTCTCCGCCGGCGGCGACCTGCGCAGCTTCGACGACGCCGCCAAGGCGGGCCGGCGCTACCAGGAGACCCCGATGGAGGGGGCCGAGCGCAACCTGTTCGAGACGCTGCTGGAGGTCTACAAGCCGACCATCGCGGCGCTCAACGGGCCCGCGGTCGCCGGCGGTTGCGAGCTCGCGCTCGCCTGCGACATCCGGATCGCCGCCAAGCACACCGTGCTCGGGCTGCCCGAGTCCAAGCGGGGGATGGGCGCCAACTTCGGCAGCGTCATCCTGCCCCGGCTGGTGCCGCGGGCGATCGCCTTCGATCTGCTCTACACCGGCCGCTACATCGACGCCGAGGAGGCGGCCCGATGGGGGCTGGTGAACCGCGTGGTGGAGTCCGACGAGCTGGCCGAGACGGTACGCGCCTACGCCGCCGAGCTGGTCGGCAACGCCCCGCTCACGCTGCGCCGCTACAAGGAGATGATGGTGAAGGGCTGGGGGCAGCCGGTGCCCTCGGCGCTGCGCCTGAACGTGGGCCCGAATCCGTACCTCAGCGAGGATCGCCGAGAGGGCGCGGCGGCCTTCCTGGAGAAGCGCCCGCCGGTCTGGCAGGGGCGCTGAGCCGGGCGTCAGTTGGTGGCACCGGGGCCGGCCTCGCGCTGGGCGCCGAGCAGGTGGGAGATGGTCGAGGCCGCCCGCGCCACCATCGGCGCGGCCTCGCGCATCTGGCGCGGCGTCGGGAAGCCGGTCGCCGAGATCGAGCCGAGGACCTGGCCGTCGGAGCCGAACAGGGGCGCGGCGACACACAAGATCCCCTTGCCGGACTCGGCGAGGTCGTAGGCCACCCCCTCGGCGACCACTCGACGCAGCGTGCGCTCCAGCATCGCGGGCGTCGGGTGCGCCCGGTCGGGCTGCCAGGTTGCGGCGATGATGTCGTGGCGCAACTGCGGCGCGGTGTGGGCGAGGATGGCCTTGCCCAGCCCCGTGCGCAGCGCCGGCCGCCGGTCGCCCGCCGGGGTGCGCACCCTCGCCCGGGGCGCGGTCAGGCGTTCCAGGTAGACGACCTCGGTGCCCGACAGGACCGCGAGGCTGATCGTCCGGTCGGTCGCCGCGCGCAGCAGCTCCATCGTGGGGCGGGCAACCGGCACCAGCGCCTGCTGGCGCCAGGCCCGCTGGCCGAGCTCGAACAGTCCGAGCCCGAGCCGGTAGTCGGCGTCCACGCGCTCCAGCAGGCCGAGCTCGACCAGCTCCGCGCAGATCCGCGAGGCGGTCGGCTTGGGCAGGTCGGCGCGCGCCGCGATGGTGCGCAGCGGGAGCACCGGGTCAGCCGAGGTGAAGCTGCGCAGCACCGCAACGGACCGCGAGGCCAGAGATCTTTGGTCGTTTCGTCTGTCGGAACGCATCAGTGCGATTCTCGCGAGCGGTTTTCGTAAAGTCAAGGGGTAGCCGACAACGGGTGCAATGGCGCCCAAGCAGACCACGAAGGAGTGGGAGTGGATTTCCAGCTCAGCGAGCACCAGGTCGCAATTCGGGATGCCGTAGCCAAGTTGTGCTCGCGGTTCGGCGAGGACTACTGGCAGCGCGAGGACCAGGGTCATGAGTACCCCCAGGAGTTCGTCGATGCGCTGCAGGAGGGCGGCTGGCTCTCGCTGCTGATCCCCGAGGAGTACGGCGGCGGTGGCGGCACGATCTCCGATGCCGCGGTAGTGCTGGAGACCATCAACCGCAGCGCCGGGACGGGCAGCTCCGCGCACGCCCAGATGTACACGATGGGCACCATCCTGCGACACGGCAGCGAGGAGCAGAAGCAGCGCTACCTGCCGAAGATCGCCTCGGGAGAGCTTCGCCTGCAGGCATTCGGGGTCACCGAGGCCGATGCGGGGTCGGAGACAACCAAGATCAGGACGCGCGCTGTGCGCGACGGTGATCACTACGTCGTCAACGGCGGCAAGATGTTCACCTCCCGCTTCCAGCACTCCGACCTGATGTTGTTGCTGGTTCGCACCACGCCCTACGACGAGGTCGAGAAGCCGACGCGCGGGCTGAGCACCCTGCTGGTCGACCTGCGCGAGGCGCGCGACCAGATCGAGGTGCACCCGATCGAGACGATGCACAACCACGAGACGAATCAGCTTTTCTTCAACGACCTGAAGGTGCCGGTCGAAAATCTCATCGGCGAGGAAGGGCGCGGCTTCAATTACATTCTTTCGGGAATGAACGCCGAGCGCATTCTCACCTGCTCGGGCGTTTTGGGGGCGGGTTTCTGGTTCATCGATCGGGCATCGGCGTACGCGAGCGAGCGCGTGGTCTTCGGTAGGCCGATCGGCCAGAACCAGGGCGTGCAGTTCCCGCTCGCCCAGGCCTACGCCCGGCTCGAGGCTGCCAGCCTGATGCGCTGGCACGCGGCCTCGCTGTTCGAGAGCGGCGAGCAGCCGGGCGCGCAGGCCAACATGGCCAAGCTGCTCGCCTCGCAGGCGACCTGGGAGGCGGCGAATGCGGCGATGGACACCTTCGGCGGCTACGGCATGACCAAGGAGTTCGGCATCGAGCGCAAGTTCCGCTCCTCGCGGCTGTCGCTCGTCGCGCCGGTGAGCAACAACATGGCACTCGCCTTCATCGGGCACAACGTGCTCGGCATGCCGAAGTCGTACTGACCGCCCGTCCGCCCGCGATCGACCGGCCGCCACCGATGCCGGCACCCCCGATCCCCGAATGCGGGCGTCGCGACGCCCGCATTCGGTCAAGACCGTCGGCCGTGATCCGGCCGATCCCTCCACGACGAAGTGAGAGCCCCCATGAATCCGACAGTGCCGAATCCCGCCCCGCCGAAACCGGAGCGCGCGCTCGCGGCGGCGGTGCCGCGCCGGCTCACGGACGGAGCGTCGGCATGAACTGCGTCGACATGCGGGCGCGGCTGCGGGCCGCCGAGCGGCTCGTGGGTGTCTTCGTCAACCTGCCCGCGCCGGGCCTGGTCGAGCTGCTGGCCTCCGCGGGCGTCGACTTCGTCGTGATCGACTGCGAACACGGGCTGTTGAATCCCGAGTCGGTCGAGGGCCTGATCCGGGCCGCCGGTGCCAGCGGCATCGGCGCGATGATCCGGGTCCCGGCCGGCGAGCCCGCCGCCATCCAGCGCTATGTCGATGCCGGCGCGAGCGGCGTCCAGGTGCCGATGATCGAGACCGCCGAGCAGGCCGCGGCCGTCGTCGCGGCGGCGCGCTACGCCCCGGAGGGCCGGCGCGGCGTCGCGGCCACCCGCAGCAACGGCTTCGCCGCGCCCAGCGCCGAGCGGCTGCAGACCGCCAACGAGACCACGGCGATCGTGTTGCAGATCGAGACCGGCGAGGGCGTCGCGGCCGCCGCCGAGATCGCCGCCGTCCCCGGGGTCGACTCGCTGTTCATCGGCCCGACCGACCTGGCGCACGCGCTCGGCCGCGGCGGCCAGCTCGATCACCCCGACGTCGACCAGGCCATCCGGACCGTCCGCAAGGCGGTCGGCGACCTGCCGCTCGGCATCCTCGTCGGCTCGGGCGAGGACGCCGCCAAGCGCGCGGGCGAGGGGATGAGCTACCTCGTCGGCACCAGCGGGGGGTTGATCCGCGCCGCGGTACGCGGGCTGGTCGACACCGCCCGCTCCACCTCCGGGGCGCAGTCGTGAGCGCCGAGGGCCTGACCGGCGACCTCGCCGCGTTCGTGGCCGACGCCGAGCCCGGCGCGGTCGACGCCGAGACCCGCGCCGCCGCCCGGCGCGCGATCCTGGACACCGTCGGCGTCATCCTGGCCGCCCGCGGCGACTCCACGATGACGACCCTGGCCCGGGCGCGCGCCGGTTACGAGCGGGTGCTGGCCGGCGACGCCCCGGCGCCGCTGACGGTCTCGGAGTTCGCGCTCGGCGCCGGCACGGCCGCGCACGCGCTGGACTTCGACGACGTCACCGACACGCTGAAGGGTCACCCGAGTGTCGCGCTCGTGCCGGCGCTGCTCGCCGCGGCGCAGGGCCGGGCCGTCAGCGGGGCCGAGCTGCTCGAGGCGTACGCGCTGGGCTACCAGGTGGCGGTCGCCGTCGCGGACGGCCTCGACGTCAAGGGCCACTACAAGCAGGGCTGGCACACCACGATCAGCATCGGCATCTTCGGCGCTGCCGCGGCCGCCGCCCGGCTGCTCAAGCTGGACAGCGCGGCCACCGCCCGCGCGTTCGGGATCGCCGCCACCGCCGCGTCCGGCAGCCGGCAGAACTTCGGCACCATGACCAAGCCGCTGCACGCCGGTCTGGCCGCGATGCTCGGACTACGGGCGGCACACCTCGCCGGCGCCGGCTTCACCGCCGACCCCGGCGAGCTGGAGGCGCCGCTGGGCTACTACGCCCGGCTCGGCCAAGACCTCGACGCCGACGCGGTGCGCGCCACCCTGACCGAGCGCTGGTCGCTGCGCCAGCGGGGGCTCAACGTCAAGCGCTACCCGTCCTGCTACAACACCCACCGCAGCGCGGACAACATCCTCGACCTGCGCGCCGACGGGCTACGGGCCGCCGATGTCGAGTCGGTGCACATCGCGATCGAGCCGCGCGGGCTCGGCCCGCTGATCCATCACCGCCCGACGACCGGGCTGCAGGGCAAGTTCTCGATGGAGTACGTCGTGGCGGCCGCGCTGCACGACGGCGAGCTGACGCTCGCCACCTTCACCGACGACCGGGTTCAGCGCCCCGAGGTCCGGGCGCTGCTGCCGCTGGTCCGCGCCGAGGAGGTGGCGACGCCGCCGGTGGGCGAGCCGACCTTCCGGCACGCGTACTCGGTGCTCACCGTGCGCCGCACCGACGGGACCGAACACGTCGTGCGCACCGACGAACCCAAGGGCGGCGCGCGCCGCCCGCTCACCGATGAGGAACTGCACGAGAAGTTCGCCGGCTGCCTGAGCTATGCCGGCTACTCGGGGGACGAGATCGCCGCGGTCGCAGGCCGGATCGACGGCCTCGACGAGACGGCCGACATCGCAGGCACGGGTCTCGCGCAAGCCGTGGCCGAAGTCCTGGACGCACGTTCGAAGGAGAACGCTGGATGAGTGTGAAATCGCAGGATCGCAACGGGCCGGGCCCGTCGGTGCTGGAGGAGTCCGGCCTGGAGGCGACCGGCAACCGCGTACCCACCCGGGGCTGGGTGGTGCTGGGCGTGCTGATCATCTTCATGCTGATCAACTACGCCGACCGCACGGTCCTGGCCTTGGCCGGTTCCTACATCATCGACGACCTCGGCCTGACCTCGACCCAGTTCGGGTTCCTCGGCAGCGCGTTCTACTTCCTGTTCGCGGTGAGCGCCGTGCTGGTCGGCATCATGGGCAGTCGGCTGCCGCTGAAGTGGCTGATCCTCGGGCTTGCGATCTTGTGGGGCATCACCCAGATGCCGGTGTTCGCGCTCGGCACCTGGGGCTCGCTGGCCTTCAGCCGGATCAGCCTGGGTGCCACCGAGGGCCCGGCCAGCGGGTTGTCGAACACGGTCAGCTACACGTGGTTCCCCGACAGCAAGCGCGGCCTGCCCAGCGCCGCGCTGAACGCCGGCACGGCGGCCTCCAAGATCATCGCCGGTCCGCTGATCGCGTTGGTGATCATCACCTGGAACTGGCGCGCGGCGTTCCTCACGGTGGCGCTGATCTCGTTCGCCTGGGCGCTGCTGTGGCTGTTCGTCGGCAAGCTCGGCCCCGTCGGGCTGGCCGAGGAGGCGCAGCCGATGACCATGCGCGAGCGCTGGATGCCGGTGCTGCGCGCGATGCGTACCCGCACCTTCATCGGCCTGCTGATCGTCACCGTGCCGCTCTACGGACTGGTCGCCGTGATGACCACCTGGTTCCCCCTCTACATGGAGAAGGGCCTCGGGATGGACGAGGTGACCGCGGGCATCCTGATCGCCGCCCCGGCGATCGGCGCGGTGCTCGGCGCGCTGTCCTTCGGTGCGCTGTCCGACGCGATGGCCCGCCGCGGAGCCTCCCCGCGACAGGCGCGCGGCCTGCTGTGCAGCGGTCTCGTGGCGCTGTGCGGAGGCACCCTCGTGGTGTTCTCCCTGGTCTCGCTGCAGGGCTACCTGGCGGTCGCGGTGCTGTCGCTGATCTACGGCATCGGGATGGGCGGCCTGCCGCTCGCCCTGCCGTCGGTGGGCGCCCTGGTCGATCGTCGGCTGCGCTCGACGATCCTCGGCACGTTCCTCGGCGTCCAGTCGATCTCGGGCGTCGCCGCCCCGCTCTTCGTCGGGATCATCCAGGACCAGTTCGCCGAGCCGCTGCCCGGCTTCCTGACCTCGTTCATGGTCCTCGGCGGTCTGACGTTGATCGGCGGCCTGATCGGTGCGGTGATGGTGGACCCGGCGCGCGACAGCGTGCAGCCGGTCGCCGCGAACAACGGCTGAGGCAGGACCGGCGGCGGCGTCCGGGGCCGCTAGGGTGAGCGGCGTTCGGATCTCGACGAGGAGAGTGCAGTGGAACGTTTTGCCGACAAGGTCGCACTGGTTACCGGCGGCAGCCGCGGTATCGGCCTGGGCATCGCCCGCCGGCTCGCCGACGAGGGCGCGCGAGTGGTGATCACGGGTCGGGACACCGATTCGCTGGCCCGGGCCGCTGCCGGATTCGGCGAGGGACGGGTGCTGACCGTCGCCGGGAAGAGCCAGGACCCCGAGCATCGCGCGGCCGCGCTGGACGAGATCGCCGACACGTTCGGGCGGCTGGATGTGTTGATCAACAACGCGGGAACCAATCCGGTCTTCGGCCCGACGGCCGAGATCGAGCTGGCTGCCGCGAGCAAGATCATCGAGATCAACCTGCTCGGTACGCTGGCCTGGGTCCAGGGCGCGGTGGCGCATCCGCGACTGGGCTTCGGCGAGCACGGGTCGGTGGTCAACATCTCCTCGGTCGCGTCGACCAATCCCACGCCCGGCATCGGGATGTACGGCGTCTCCAAGGCCGGCATCGATCACCTGACCAAGACATTGGCCGCCGAACTCGGGCCGGGCGTCCGGGTCAATGCCGTCGCCCCGGGCCTGGTGAAGACCGATTTCGCCGTGGCGCTCTATGAGGGCAAGGAGCCCGAGCTGGCGGCCCAGTATCCGTTGCGGAGGCTCGGGGAGCCGGCCGACATCGCCGGCGCCGCCGCCTTCCTGGCCTCCGACGATGCCGCGTGGATCACCGGGCAGGTGATCAATGTCGACGGCGGGATCCTCGCCGTCGGCGGGCGCGCCTGAGGATCAGACCGCGCCGAACCCGACGCGCCGCGCGCCTTCCTTGCCGAGGTCGAGATAGGCGACCGAGGCGGCCCGCACGACCACCTTGTTGCCCTTGGTGTCGGGGATCTCCAGCAGCCCGTCCGCGGCGAGCGCCTGCTGCCAGGCATCGCGTACCTCATCGGCACCCTGTTCGGTGTCGACGGTCAGCTCGCGCGACACCTGCCGCATCCCGATCTTGACTTCCACTCCGGCCTCCTGATCACCCGTGGCGAGGTGCCACCCCTCCAGACTTCCACACGCCGAACCGGCCCGCCGGGGGTGTTCGCGGACGGCGCAACGGGTACGCGCCCGGGGTGCACAATGGGCGCCATGAGCGCCAACGACGAGGTCAACGCCAACCAGCTCGACGACGCGGGACTGCTCGCGCGGATCAACGAGCTCGCCGAGGAGCAGAAACGACTGCGCGAACGGGCGTCCGACGGCACCGGCGATCCAGAACCCGGACGCATCGGCCAGCTCGAGGTCGAGCTCGACCGATTGTGGGACCTGCGACGGCAGCGCGAGGCCAAGGAGGAGTTCGGGCAGAACCCGGACTCGGCGCGCGAGCGGCCGGCGAGCGAGGTCGAGGGCTACCTGGGCTGACGGCCTAACCCACGGTCAGCTCGCCGGGCGCGGCCGGACGCAGCGAGATGCGCGTCCACGCCCCCAGGAACAGCCGATCGTCCGGGCCCAACTCGCGGCGTTCGCCGCTGGGCAGCGGGTCGGCCGGCAGCGGCAGGCCCGTTGCGGCGACGAAGGTGCCGTTCGCGGAGTCGAGGTCCTCGACCCACCACCGGGTGCCGTCGGTGGTCAGTTGCGCGTGCCGGCGCGAGATGCCCGAATCGGGATCGCAGTCGATGTCGGGGTGGATGTTGCGCGAACGCGAGACGCGACCGATCAGCAGCGATCGATTCCGCAGGGGCACGATCCGGGGCAGGCCGGGTGAGGGCATCGGATCCGGGCTCTCCTGCATCGCATACCACTCGGGGTCGATCCACAGCTCCGCCACCCAGTCCGCGTCCGTGCTCGGTGAGATGTTCGCCGGCCGGTCCGGCGTGGCCTGGGACGCCGGACCCGGCTCGGGGGTGGGCGTGGCGCGGACAGGGCTGCTCCCGGCGGGTGCCGCGCTCTGCGGCGTGGGCTGCTCGGGTGCGGGCTGCTCGGGTGCCGGCGGCTGCGGTGCGGGCGGCTGCGGTGCGGGCGGCTGCGGTGCGGGCGTTGCAGCGGGCGCGGGTGGTGCAGCGGGCGCGGGCGGTCCGGATGGTGCGTCGGGCACCGGCCCGGCGCCACGGCGGCCCACCGGCGGCGCGTCGAGGTCGAGCAGGCCGCCGCGGGGCAGCGTACCCGTGGTGAAGTCGTAGCCGCAGGCCTCGCAGAACAGCGCCCCGGCCGCATTGCCCGCGCCGCAGTGCGGGCAGTCGCGGGCGGCGGGCCGGTCCGGCGCGGGCCCGCCCGGTGCGGCGTCCGGAGCCGCCGCGGCGTCCGGTGCGGGCGATTGTCCGGCGACCGGCGCGGGGGCCGCGTCGCCGGCGCCGTTCAGCGGCGTCCCGCAGACATCGCAGTAGTCCGTGGCGGTGCTGGCATGGCCGGCTGGGCAGGTGGGCATGGACTCAACCTCGCGTCCGGGTCGTCTTGGTGGAGGCGGTGTCGAGCGCCATCTCGTCGGCCTTGTCGACGCTCTTCTTCAGCCGGACGGTGCCGGTTTCGGCATCGTCGACGTCGACCACCTTGCGCAGCCGCGACGTCGCCTCCTCGTTGCCGGTCTCGGCCGCGAGCTGCACGGCCCGTCCGAGCCGGGTGGTCGCCTCATCGGTACGCCCGGCGGCCTTCGCCGCGAGGCCCGCCTGGATCGCCTCGGCCAGCTCGGTCTGGCCCGTGTAGTGCGCGACCGCGGGGTCGATCCGCGTGGTCAGCGCGTCGTCATCGGACCAGCGCGCCTTCACCAGCCCCTGCGTCACCGGCTGCTGGCCGACCACGAGCTGCACGCGCGCGGCGAGCTGCTCCTGGCCGATCTCGCGCGCCGCCAACCGCACGGCCACGTGATAGTCGCGCGACTCATCGCCCCAGGCTCCGGTCGGGAAGTCGACCGTGAGCGGGTTGACCGGGGTACCGCGATGCGTCAGGTCCTCGACCTGGGGCAGCACCTGGCGGCAGAACAGCACCTGCGCGCCCTGGGGCGCCCAGACCCGCAGCGTCGCCTCGGCCACCCCGCGCCCCATCGACTGCTGGATCAGCTCGGCGAACACCCGCGGCATCATCGAGGGCTCGGGGATGATGTCGACCGTGCCCAGCAGCGCCTGGGAGATCCGGCGGATCTCGGCCACCACCCAGTCGGTGCCGACACCGCGACAGTCGGCCTGGAACGCGCCGATGCTCGCGCGGATGGCCGCGTCGAGTTGTACCGGGGTTTCGTTGTGGTTCTCACCGTCGGTGAGCAGCAGCGCATGTCGCTGGGACAGATCCGGCACGGACTCGAACAGCGCGCGGGTCAGGTTCAGCCAGGAGCCGATGGCCGTCCCGCCCTCGGCGCGGAACGTGCGGATCGAGTTCACGGCCTCGAACCTGGTCTGGGGGTTCATCTGCACCATGCCGACCGGGCCCGGATTGCGCGGGTACGCCAGATAGGCCCGGTGATTGCCCGCCACCACGGCGAACCAGGTGCCGTCGATGATCTGCTCCACCGCAGCCACCGCGGCCTGCTTGGCCAGCTCCATGTTCTGGATGCCCATCGAACCCGAGGTGTCCACCACCACGATCTCGCCCGCCCGTCCGCCGCCCGAGCCCGCCTGTCCGGCGTCGGAGCAGGTCACGTTGACGATCGCGTGCACGTCGGTCCCGCCGGCCGGCAAGAACTCGTTCTGGTAGACGGCGGAGGTGAACTGGGCCACGGTGTGCGCTCCTGGGGTTCAGTCCTGCGGGGTTGCGTCCTGCGGGGTTGCGTCCTGCGGGTGTCGAGTCAGCCTACGGCCGGCGGGGGCATCCGGGGCGTACCTGGTCGGACGGGTGGCCTGATCGGACTCCGGATCGAGCGGCGACGCCTCGACCGCCGGCGGCGCGAGGGTGGGGCCCGACCACTGCTGCGGCCCGAACCGGGCCAGCGCCGCCGTGATGTTGTCCCGGCCGCCGCGCTCGCGCGCCCACTCCACCAGCAACTCCGACAGCCGGAGCGGGGCGTGGTTGCGGGCGGGATCGGCGAGGATCAGCTCGGCGACCACCGCCTCCAGGTCGTCCGCCGCCGAGGCGTAGTTCCACAGGCCGTCGCTGCAGACCAGCAACCAGCCCGGACCCGGCACCCGGAACTGGCCCGTCTGCGGCGCCAGATCGGGCGCGTCGGCCCCGAGCCACTTGGTGATCGCGTGCGCGCCGGGGGAGTTCTCGGCCTCCTCGCGGTCGACGCCCATCGCGATCCGGGCCTGGGCCACGGAATCGTCGGTGCTCAACTGCGTCGGCTCGCCCTCGTCGGGCAGCCAGTAGCTGCGGGAATCGCCGAGGTTGCCCCAGGTGACCAGGCCGTCGGTGATCATCGCCGCCGAGAACGTGCAGGACGCGGCGCTGTCGGCGCCGGCGGGGTCCTCGGCCGTGCCGAGCACCGCCGCATTCGCCGTCGCCACCGCGTCCACGATCAGTTGCACCAGGGCGGCATCTCGCGACTCGGCCGTGCCGAGCCCGGCCCGATGGGTGCTCGCCATCAGATCCCGGGCGGCCCGCGCGGCGGCCAGCGACGCGCGGTCGGAGTCGGGCGCGGTCGACACGCCGTCACAGACCACCAGCACGCCGCGCGAACCAGGGCGGTCGTCCGCGGCGAGCGCCAGCGCGTCCTCGTTGCGGTGATGGCGCACGCCGAGATCGGAGGTGCCGGCGAGCCAGTCGGCGGGAGCCTCGCCGAACCGGTCCCGCGCCCGCGGAGCCTTGGCGCCGCAGACCTCGCACCAGCCCTCGACATCGACCGCGCCACCGCAGTCGGCGCAGGTCCGGGCATGCTCACCGCCCGCGAAGCCGAGATCGACGCTGTGGGCGCGGACCGAACGGCTCAGGTTGATCGGGGCGTCGGCGAGACCCCGCTCCGGGGCACGCTCGGTCGGATCGAGCTCGTGGCCGCAGCTCTCGCAGAACGACTCGTGGGGGGAGACCTCGGCACCGCAGCCCGGGCAGGTGGGGGGCGCCGCGCCGACGCCGGCATCGGCCGCAGGCTTCGTCACGTGAGACTCCAGTTCCTGATTGCGTTCGCCCGGTCGACCCACGCGACCCGCTTCTCGGGCTCGTGGGACGCGAGCTGACGGTAGGTGGCCTCCAGGCCGTCGCGCAGCTCGGGCTCGGTGGCAGCGTAGCGCCCGATCCGGACACCCCCGGCGGGTGCCGCCGGCTGCCGGGAACCGCCGCCCCGCACGAAGCCCAGCGCCGCCTCCAGCACCTCGGCGGTGAACCGTTCCCGATCGACGGGTTCCATCGGCGCGTCGGTGATCGAGTCCAGGGCCCGGGCCAGGTCGGCCGGGCCCGAGCTGAGCGCGAGCTGATGCCGCGCGCGCAGTTGCGCGGCCTCGCCGTGGGCCCGGCTGGTGACCGGCACGAGGCCGAGCGCGTCGATCGCGCCGGGCAGATCGCCCGCCCCCTCGCGCAGCCGCGCGATGCCGAAGGCGGCCGGCACGACATAGGCGGCGTCGGTGCCGGCACAGACCCGGTACAGCGCTTCGGCGATCGCCGGCTCACCGCCCAGCTCGCAGGCCAGGCCGAGCGCCAGCTTCGGCGCCAGCTCGCCCGGCACCTGGCCGTAGACGGCGTTGAACGCCTTCTGCGCGTCGCCGAAGCGGCGCTCGGCCAGGGCCGCCAGGCCCTGCATCCAGACGGCCCGCCACTCCCACGGATCCTCGGCGAGCATCTGCGCGCAGGCGCGCTCCAACAGCTCCCGGTCGCCCAGGGCCAGGGCGCAGCGGGCCCGGTCGAGCGCCACCTCCGGGCTGGTCGCCGGCGCCGCGTCGAGCGCACGCAGCCGTTCGGCGGGATCGGTGACGTCGATATTCGACAGCCAGGCGAACTGCGGATCCGTCGGGTCCTCGCGCAGCGGCGGCAGCTCGTCGGGTCCGAGGTCGTTGCCCGACACCTGCGGCGTCTCGAACAGTACCGACGGCGCGCTGGTCGGCGCGAGACTCGACGAACCGCGACCGACCTCCTCGCGGAGCAGACCGAGCAGTTGGGTACGCAGCTCGTCGGCGGAGGCGAACCGGTCGGCCGGGTCCGCGGCGCAGGCCTTCTGCAGCAACCGGTGCAGCGAGTCGCGTTCGCCGAGCAGCGGGATCTCGGCCGCGCCCGGCAGCGACTCCTGCCAGGTGGTCTGGTAGCCGCGGAACTCCGCGGCCAGCACCAGCAGCGTCCGTCCGATCGTGTAGACATCGGAGGCGATGCTCGGCCCGACGCGGGCGACCTCGGGGGCCTGGTAGCCGATGGTGCCGTAGATGGCGGATTCGGTGTCGTCGATCCGGCGTACCCCGCCGAGGTCGATCAGCTTCAGCCCGTCGCCGACCTGGACGACGTTGTCGGGCTTGAAGTCGCAGTAGACGAGGCCGAGATCGTGCAGGTACTGCAGCGCGGGCAACACCTCCAGCACATAGGCGATCGCCTGGTCCAGCGGCAGCGGGTCGTACGCGCCGTCGTTGGCCCGCATCCGGTCCTTCAGCAACTGCTTCAGCGACCGACCGCCGACGTATTCCATCACGATGTAGCCCGCGTCGTCGTGGGTGACGAAGTTGTAGATCTCCACGATGGAGGGGTGTTCGACCTGGGCCAGGAACTGCTGCTCGGCGAGCGCTGCGGCCAGCGCGTCGGCGTCGCCGGAGTTGAGCAGGCCCTTCAGGACCACCCAGCGGTCGGAGACATTCTTGTCCCGGGCCAGGTAGATCCAGCCCATGCCGCCGTGGGCCAGACAGCCCGCCACCTCGTACTGGTGTGCGATCAAATCACCCGGTGCCAGTTTGGGGTCGAAGGAGAACGGATTGCGGCAGTTCGGGCAGAACCCCGAGGTGCGGCCGGGCCGCCCGTCGCGGGAGCGGCCGACCGGGGACTGACAGCTAGGGCAGTGTCGCTTGTTCTCCGGGACGACCGGGTTGGCCATCACCGCCTCCGCCGGATCCGTCGTCGGTGCCGGCGGTACCCGGACCAGTCCCGCGCCGATCCGACCCGTCGAGCGCAGCCGCTGCGAGCCGCCGGTCCGGCGGGTGGCGACGCTGTCGCCCGCCAGCCGCGCGGAGCCCAGGGCCGTCGAGTCCAGCCGGGACGAGCCGCGGGTACGCGTGGACAGCCCCGACGGGCCCGAGTCCGGCGCGTCGGCGGCCGACGACGACCCCGGGCCCGCGGCCGGCGTACCGCAGACGTCGCAGTACCCGTCGGCGATGGCGCCCGAACAGCCGGGCTGGCGGCATCGGCCGGTGGCCGAGGAGGGGCCTCGGCCGGTGACCGAGGAGGGGCGAACGGGGGCCGGCGGGCGCGCGGGCTGGGTCGCGGGCATCGCCGAGGTGTCCGGGCCGGCGTCGGCGGGGGTGGCCGCGGGCAGCCCGCAGATCATGCAGTACCCGTCGGCGATCTCGCCGGCGCAGCCGGGCTGGGTGCACTTCATTGCGCTGTCTCCTTCTGCGGTGACTGCTTCTGCGGTGACTGCTTCGTCGGCGGCTCCGGTCGGCGCGTCAGCCCGGACCGCCAGGCCAGCGCCGTGTCGTAGGCGTCGGTCAACTGGCGCGCCAGCACCATCGGGGTCGGATCGGCGGCCAGCGCCTCCTCGGTCAGAGCGGCGATCCCGGTCAGTACCCGGTCGCCCGCGAGCCCCACCACGGCGGCGCGCTGTTGCGAAACGTCGAGCCGGCCGCCGAGGGAGGTGTGCTCGGCGAGGGCGGCGCTGTAGGCGTGCTGCACGACCTGGAGTGCGCGACTCACCTGGTCCAGCCGCGCCAGGTAGGCGGTCAGCTCGGCCCGGCCCGCCGGCGGGTCGCCGAGTGCGGTGACGTCGGGCACCGCGTACTTCGGCGCCGGGGCGACCCGACGCACGGTCTGGTCGACGAGCTGGCGCAGGGCGGCCGCCCGGGCGACCAGATCGGCGCGCAGTTCCCGGGCCTGCTCGCTCAGCGCGCCCGCGGCCCGTCGTTCGGCGCCGCCGACGATCAGGTCGCGCTCCAGCCGGGCCGCGTCGATCTCGGCCGGGCCGAGCATCCCACCGATGTCGCCGCCGCGCTCCGCACGCGCCTGGAGTTCGGCGACCCGGTCGGCCAGCCGGGTCAGTGCCGCCTGCGCCGCCGGGCGCCCGGCCTCAGGCTCCAGCGCCACCTGGTCGCGGATTCGGTCGAGCTGCGCGCGGAGCTGGCGCAGCCGGGTGAGCAGTCCGCTGGCATCGGGGCCATGACCGAGCCGCGCCCGTAGCTGACCGGCCAGGGCATCGGAGAGGCGGCAGGCCTCGGGCAGCGAGACCGCGAATCCCGCGGGACGGGCCTCGTCGTCGCCGACCAGCAGGGACGGATCCAGGGTCGCGTCCAGCCGGCCCCAGATCAGCGACGACAGCCGCTCACGGCGTACCGCGTCCACCCGCCCGGAGTCCCAGGTGGCGATCAGCAGGTCGAGCCGGTCCCGCACCGCCTGCCACAGGGCGAGCGACAACATCACGTCACGGGTCAACGCGCGGCGCTGCGGTTCGGGCTGGGCGAGGACGGCCTCGTCCAGGGCGGTCAGCTCGGCCCGGCGGTCGTCGGACCAGGTGAGCAGGGCCGCCAGATAGCGCTGCATCGCGGCCGGCTCGACCGGTACGCCGAGCCGGCCGGGTGGTATCGGCGCCGCGGTGAGCGTCGTCACGGGTTCCTGCCGTAGGCGGGCTTGGGCGGCGCGCCCTTGCCCAGGTAGGGCAGGAGCCAGCGGTCGTAGCTGCGTTGCCATTCGCCGTCGGCCGCGCGGCGCTCCAGCACGCCGTTCACGAACCGGACCAGGTCGACGTTCTCCGCATTCACCCCGACGCCGTACGGCTCGGGCGTGATCGGCGGCATCTGCATCACCTTGGCATAGGGGTCTTGGCTGGCGAGCCCGGCGAGCACGGCGTCGTCGCCGATGATCGCGTCGGCCTGGCCGGTCTGGAACAGCCGCAGGCACTGGGTGTGGTTGGCGGCCTCGACCGGGATGGCGCCGGGCGCGTCCCGGGCGAGCAGGGCCGCCTGGGTGGTCCCGCTCGGCATGCACACGCGGCGGCCGTCGAGGCTGCCCAGGTTGATGATCGCGTCGCCGCGGGGACCGAGGACCTTGGTGCCGGCGCGGTAGTACTCGGCGCTGAACGCGATCTCCTTCCACCGGTCACAGTTGATCGTGAAATTGCGCACCACCAGGTCGACCTCCCCGTCGGCGAGCAGTGGGATGCGCTGGCTGGCGGTGATCACCCGCAGCTCGATCCGGTTCGCGTCGCCGAAGATGGCGGCCGCGATCGATCTGGCCACATCGGTGTCGAAGCCCTCGATCCGTCCGCTGGTGCGGTTGCGCGCGCCGAGCAGCCGGCTGTCGGAGGAGACGCCGACGATCAACCGACCGCGCTTGGCGATCTCGGCCATCGTCGAGCCAGCCGGCATCTTGCCCGGTGCCGGCAGCGCACCCTCGGGGGCGTAGCTCTGCAGCGCGTTGTCGCAGCTCGGGCCGCCGCCCGCCGCCGGCGGGGTCGGGGCCGGCTCCGGTGTCGGCTGCGGCACCGGCGTCTCGGCGTAGCTGGCGGCGCAGCCGGACAGCAGCACCGCCAGCAGCGCCGCGATCAGCGCGAGGGACGGGCGCAGGGGGAGGGGCCGGCGTACCCGCGCGGTGCTCGTACTGGTCACTGGTACTCCTTGATCCGCAGGTTGATGCCGACCGCGGCGCCGACGATGCCGACGGCCGCCAGCAGTCCGGTCGCGATCGCCGCGACGGTGAGCCAGGTCGCGGTGTTCGCCAGTTGCCCCGAGACCACGGCCGCATCGGCGGCGATGGCGTCGGCCGCGGCTTTGTCGAACTCGGCGAACCGGCTGTTCGATCCGCCGGGTTCGTCGGTGGTCGCGATCTGCACCGCGCCGGCCCAGTTCCCGTCCGTGTCCAGCGTGACGATCTCGCCGTGCACGTCGCGGTAGGCCTGCCACAGGCCCGCCAGGCCGGGGGCCCCCGCAAGGGCATCGGCCACGGCCGTGTCGGCCTCGACCCAGCTCTCCTCGTGGCCGTCGCGCCCGGACTGCTCGATCAGCCGCAGCGCCTCATACGATTTCGCGTCCGCCGCGTCGCCGCGGGCGGCGGCCAGGGCCGACAGTGGGGTGATCCGGTCGCGGTCCAGCGCGGCGGCCGTGGCCATCGACGAGCCCACCGAGATCAGCAGGATCAGCGCGGCGAGCGCGGCGGCGCCCGCGGCCACGGCGTACGGAATGTTGACGTAGCGGCGGAACCGGCGCGCCATCTGCACCCAGAACCAGGCCATCGCGGCCGGTACCGCCAGCGCGAGGAAGGCCGCCACCAGGCCGAGGCCACCGAGCGCCGCCGTCTCGGCGCGGATCCGCTCGGTGTTCGCCGCCAGCAGCGAATCGACGATCGGCATCGCGCGCTCGCGAAGCGTGGCCGAACCGTCGGACAGGTACGCCGTGCCGACCTGGAATCCCTGCCGGTTGTTGGTCCGGCCCGCCTCGATCGCCTCGGTGTAGCGCAGCACCTGCTCGTTCAGCGCGGCGAGGGCGGCGGCATCGGCCGGCTGTGCCCGGCTGGCCCGGACGATCTCGGCGCTCGTCGCGTTGATCGCGTCGTCGAAGCGCTGCAACTGCGCCGGGCTCGCCGATTCGCTGCCGAGGAAGGAGTTGGTCGCCGCCACGTCCGCGGCCAGCAGGCTGGACTGGATGGTCTGGATGCGAAGCAATTGGTCGACATTCGCGCTGAGCGCCGTGACCGAGGAACGGTTGGAGGCCAGCACCCCGGTCGCCAGGATGCCGAGCAGCAGGCAGCCGACGCTGATCAGCACCTGCGCCCGGCGCAGCCAGCGCGGCGTCGACAGCGCCGGTCGGGCATAGGCAGGTCGGGCCGGCGCCGCGGCCGCGCGGCGGGCGGAAGGGCCGGCCGGCGCGGGGGAGGGTTGCGGCCGGCCGGGTGCCGGTGGCTGGGGTGCCGGTGCCGGTGGTTGGGGTGCCGGTGCGTGCGTCCCCGGGGCGGACGCGAACGGGAAGCCGGGAGCCTGCCCCCGACTCGTGCCTGCTCGTGGCTGACTCATGCCTCATCCTGCCTGCGGTCGGGGTCGGGTTCGGTCAGGTCCTCGGGGCGCAGCTCGCGGAGCTGTTCGAGACTCGGCTGCTCGACATCGCGCAGTCGCCACGCGTGCGCGCCGATCGCGGCCTCGAGGCAGTTACGGGCGTACCGCGCATTGCCGAAGGCCGGGCCCCGCTCCTGGGCGGCCGCGAGCTCGGCGAAGGCGGCGATGGTCTGCGGCGCGAGGTCGTAATCGGCCGCCTCCGCGAGCAGCGCGAAGATCTCGACCAGTTCCTCGTCGCTGTAGTCGGCGAACTCGACCGTCGTCCGGAAGCGGCTCGCCAGACCCGGGTTCTGCGCGACGAACAGCGCCATCGGGCCGGGATAGCCGGCGACGATCACCACCAGGTCGTCGCGGCGGTCCTCCATCTCCTTGACCAGCGTGTCGACGGCCTCGGTGGAGTACTGGTCCCCGGTCAGCGAGTACGCCTCGTCGATGAACAGGACGCCGCCGGCCGCCGACGCGACCACGTCCGCCGTCTTGGTCGCGGTCTGCCCGAGGTAGCCCGCCACGAGATCGGAACGGTCCACCTCGACCAGATGTCCCTTCGACAGCAGGCCCAGCGCCCGGTAGATGCCCGCGACCAGGCGCGCCACCGTGGTCTTGCCCGTGCCGGGGTTGCCCACGAAGACCAGGTGCCGGGTGATCGCCGGCCGGTCCAGCCCGGCGTCGCGGCGCAACCCCTCGACGCGCAGCAGCGCTGCCTGGCGGTGGATCTCGGCCTTGACGTCGGCCAGTCCGATCAGCTCGTCCAGCTCGGCCAGTAGTTCGGGGAGGGTACGCGGGTCCTCGGCGGGCTCGGCCTCGGTCGCGGCCTGTGCTGCGGTATCGGCTGCGGGCTCCGGCCGCGGGTCACCGGTCGCGGTGCCCGGTTCGACCGCGGTGCCCGGTTCGGACGTGGTATCCGGGTCTGCTGTGGGCCTCGGCCCTGCGGCCGGTGACCCGCGGCCGGTGAGGTCGAAGGCGCCGGGGCCGATCGGGGCGGTCGCGTCGAGGTCCAGCCACGAGCCGGGGGCCGCGGGGGAGGGCCGTTGGCCGCCGAGCCGGGCCAGCACCTGCTCGACCAGCGCCGGCGCCCGGGCGACGAAGTCGTGATCCGCGGTCGGCCCGGCCGCGCGCGGGGAGCCCTCGGGCCGCGCGGCGTGCAGGCGCCGCGCCGCGGCCACCGCGGAGAGCTGCGCGCTCGCGGCGGCCGCCGCGTTCCCGGTGGCGCGGGCATCGGGGGTGCCGAGGGTTGCCGCCGCCGTGGCCACGCCGGCCAGCGCGCGGGCGTAGGCGTCCGCACCGGGCGAGCCGCTCGCGATCAAGGTGTCCAGCAGGCTGGTCGGCGCGCCGCGCCACGCCCGCCCGTGCCGCGCCGCGTCGGCGAATGCGGCGGCGCCCTCCGGCTCGCCGGTCTGGGCGGCCCACTCGGCGAAGGCCCCCGGCGACCGCTCCGCGACGGCAGCGGCCAGCCGAACGCCCTCCGCCCGGGCCGCCGCCGGATCCTGGCCGGCGCCGCGCGCGACCGCGGACAACTCCCGCAGCGCGACCGCGAGCGCCCCGGCGGGTGCATCGGCTTCGGTCACGGGCCCTCCAGGTCGAGCGGATTTCCGGTACGCGGTGGTGCCGGCGGCTGCGGCGGCCGGGTCACCGGTGCGCCCCCGAACCGTTCGGTCAGGAACCGCCCGTGCGCGACCAGCGCGGCCGCGTCGGTGCGAGCCACCGCGTCCAGCACCTTCGCCATGGTGGACCCGAGCAGGTCCAGTTGGTCGACCAGCAGCATCAGCGAGGTCTTGCCCGCATCGACCGGCCGGGTGTTCGCCCAGTCCCGCGGCAGCCGCAGGTACGCCCCGAGCGCCTCGGGCAGATAGTCGGTCGCCGTCGCCATCACGGCATAGGAATCGCTCGTGTTCAGGCCGGTGCTGCGCAACCGGGGCAGGGTGTCGCGGACCAACCCTGCCACCCGGCCCACCCGGACCAGCACCAGCGACGGCAGCCCCGCCGACCGGGCCAGTTCCTCGGTGCGCTCCAGTGCATTGAGGATGTCGGCATCGCTCGGCACCGTCGGTGCATCGATCCCCTCCGGTTCCAGCCGGTCGTTGACCCGGCCGACCCAGTCGAGAAATCCCATCGCCTCAGCGGGCCCCGGGACCGCCGGACTCGATGTCCATCGCCCCTGAGGCGAGCCGCTGGTCGTGCTGGTTCACCCGCGCCAGGTAGTCCTTGGACTTCTCGACCTCGTGACTCAGCACGCTGATCGTCTGGCCCATCGAGTCGAGCGCCTGCAGCTTGAACGCGTCGATCGAGTCCATCGTGTCGTAGACGTTCTGGAACGCCGCCTGGAGCTGGGGCAACCCGATCGTCGCCGACGCCGCCTGGGACTGGATCCGTGCCGAGTTCTCCTTCAGCATCGCCGAGGTGCGTTCGATCAGCCCCGAGGTGGTCTCGTTCAGCGCGGTGATCTGGTTCAGCACCAGTTCCTGGTTGGTCATCGCCTGGGCAACGATGATCGCCGTGCGCAGGGCCGACACGGTGGTGGTCGAGGCCCGGTCCACGCCCTTGATCAACTCGAGGTTGTTCTTGATGATCACGTCGATCGCCAGGTAGCTCTGGATCGAGACCGCGAGCTGGGTGAGCAGGTCCTGGTGCTTCTGGCGTACGTAGAACAACACATCCTGCGACAACGCCTTCGCCTTCTCCGGATCGCTCAGCTCCAGCGCCGAGATCTGCTCGGCCAGGCGGCGGTCGAGCTGCTCGGCGATGTAGATGTACTGGTTCAGCCGGCCCATGTTCTGCCAGAGGTTCTGCTTCTCCAGGTTCAGCGCCACGTTGTCGCGGGTCAACTCGTCCTTGCCGTTCTGCAGGGCGTGCAGGATCCCGTTGAGGTGCTTCTCCGCGCTCTGGTACTTGCGGAAGTAGTCCACGAGTTGATCACCGAAGGGCAGGAAGCCGAGCAGCTTGCGGGGCCCGGTGGCCTGGCTCGGGTCGAGGTCTTCCACCGTGCGGCGCAGGTCCAGCAGGGTCTTGCCGACCTTGGACTCCTTGGCGATGCCGCCCGCATTCATCTCCTTGACCGGCATCTGGAGCAGCCGGTTGGACGTCTCGGCAGCCCGCCGGATGTCGGCATCGCCCATCGATCGCACGGCCGCCGCCTGGGCGTCCATCTCCGGTGAGCGGGCTGCCGCCGTGCCCAGGGCAGCGACGAACGCGTCGACCTTCGCGTCGAGGGCCGGGACCTGCTCTGCCGACACCGGCGGTGCCATCGTGGGCGCCTCGGTCTCGGCGACCTGAGGCACCGGCGCCGGCGCCTCCAACGTGAGCGCGGGGGCCGGCGGTTCGAGGGGGGCCGGCACCGCCTCGGCCGAGGGCTGCTGCGGGGGCGGTGGCTGGGTCATGCGGTCCCTCCTGCGTCGATGCTGCGAGCCGGCGCGCTCGCCGGGTGGGTCGCCGCACAATCTAGTGCGCCGGGGAGTCAGCGAGGGGACAACCGCGTCAGGCGTTCGCCGTGACCCGGGGAAAGGCCCGGATGCCCCGCCAGGCGAGCTGGCTGACCAGCTCGACCGCCCGGGCCTGACCGATCCCGGAGCTCTCGTTGGTCCAGTACCGGGCGCTGACCTGAGCCAGCCCGACCAGCGAGACGCCGAGCAGCCGCGCCTCGTCGGCCGGCAGCCGGGTGTCGAGGGCGATCACCTGACCGATCGCCTCGGCCAGATCGGTGTGGATCCGCCAGACCAGATCGCGTACCCGCGGGTCGGGGTTGAGGTCGGTCTCAAAGATCAGCCGGAAGGTCTGGTGTTCGGTGACATAGGCATAGAAGGCGCCGATCGCCGACGACACCCGGTCGGCATTGTCGTCGGTCGCTGCCATCGCGCCGCTGACCAGCTCGACCACCTGGTCGGCCGAGGCGTCGAGCAGCGCGAGATAGAGATCCAGCTTGGACGGGAAGTGCTGGTAGAGAACAGGCTTGGAGACCCCGGCCGCCTCGGCGATGTCGTCCATCACGGTGGCGTGGTAGCCGTTGGCGGCGAAGACGGCGCCGGCCGAGTCCAGCAACT
Organism: Naumannella huperziae; assembly: GCF_054073625.1. Classification (NCBI taxonomy): domain Bacteria; kingdom Bacillati; phylum Actinomycetota; class Actinomycetes; order Propionibacteriales; family Propionibacteriaceae; genus Naumannella; species Naumannella huperziae. Next base: position 1,936,563 of record NZ_JBSXPH010000001.1, read on the forward strand.
GGCGGCGGCGTTGCTCGCGCGGCAGCCGGGTGCTGCGCGCCGCGCGGCCCGGTTCGGCTCGGTGTGTGGTGGACTCCATCCTCGGCAGCCTAGTCGCTCGCGGGTAGTGGTGGCGGGTCGTCGAGCAGCAGGTCCGCGGCGAAGTCGCCGTGCTCGGCGACCCGGGCCAGGACCTCGTCCGGGCCGAATCGCAGCGCATCGGGCGTCTGCACCGCGCCCAACTCGTCCCAGGTCAGCGGGGTTGCCACCCGCGGATGGTCCCCGATCCGCAGCGAGTACGGCGCGACCGTGTTGCGAAAGGTCTGGTTCTGGTTGTAGTCGACGAATATCCGCCCGGCCCGCGCCGACCTGGCCATCTGGTCGACGAACAGGTCCGGCGCGGTGCGGACCAGCTCGGCGGCCAGCCCGCGGACGTAGTCGCGGCTCGCGGTGCCGTCGGCGGGCGCGATCGCGGCGGCCACCTGCAGGCCCTTGCCGCCCGAGGTGCGACAGACCGGCACCAGCCCGTCGCGCGCCAGCAGGCCACCGGCCAGCAGCGCCGCCCGGGCCGATTCGATCATGGTGATCCCCTCGCCGGGGTCCAGGTCGATCACCAACCGGTCGTGCAACGGCAGTGGCGCGTCCGTCGCGCTCTCGGGCAGCCGCAGCCGCCCCGGCCCGGTGGAGGCGAAACGCCACTGCGGGACGTGCAGCTCCAGCGCCGCCAGGTTGGCCAGCCAGACCACCGTCGCGGCGTCGTCGGCGACCACGTAGTCGATCGGCCCGTCGGAGGCCTGCACCGGCCGGACCCGTACCCAGTCCGGCGTACCGGCCGGCGCGTTCTTCTCGTAGAACGTCGGGCCGGCGGCGCCGTCCGGGGCGCGCAGCCGGGTCAGCGGGCGGTCGGCGATGTGCGGCAACAGCACGGGCGCGATGTGCAGGTAGTAGGAGATCACCTCGGCCTTGGTCTGCCCGCTCGGATAGAGCTCCTTGGCCAGGTTGGACAACGCCAGCCGACGACCGTCGATCTCGGTCAGCGTCTCGGAACGGGCCACCGGGCCAGCCTAGGCCCGGGCCGGCGCCGCTGGCGGTCGCGGTTCGCCGGCCCGCGTAGCGTGGGGGCATGGATCCGTTGGTCAGTCCCGGCGCCGAGCTGGAACCCGCCGAGCTCGGACGCTACAGCCGGCACCTGTTGATTCCCGACATCGGGATGGTCGGGCAGCGGCGGCTGAAGAACGCGCGGGTACTGGTGGTCGGTGCGGGCGGGTTGGGCAGCCCCGCGCTGCTCTATCTCGCGGCGGCCGGCGTCGGCACGATCGGCGTGATCGACTTCGACGTCGTCGACGAGTCCAATCTGCAGCGCCAGGTGTTGCACGGGGTGGCCGATGTCGGCCGGTCCAAGGTGGAGTCGGCCGCGTCCCGCCTGGCCGAACTCAACCCCCTGGTCACCGTCCGCACCCATCGCGAGCCGCTGACCGCGGACAACGCGCGGGCGGTCGTCGCCGAGTACGACCTCGTCGTGGACGGGGCCGACAATTTCGCCACCCGCTACCTGGTCAACGATGCGTGCGCGCTCGCCGGGCTGCCCTGTGTCTGGGCCTCGATCTTCCGGTTCGACGGCCAGGTCAGCGTCTTCTGGGCCGGCCACGGCCCCTGCTATCGCTGCATCTATCCCGAGCCGCCGCCGCCGGGCGCGGTCCCCAGTTGCGCCGAGGGCGGCGTATTGGGCGTGCTGCCCGGGGTGATCGGATCGGTCCAGGCCGCCGAGGCGATCAAGCTGATCACCGGTGCCGGCGAGCCGCTGGTCGGCCGGCTGCTGGTCCACGATGCGCTCGGCCAGGACTGGCGTACCCTGCGCGTCGAGGCGGATCCCGGCTGCCCGCTGTGCGGTCCGGACGCGACCATCGACGGCCTGGTCGACTACGGCGAATTCTGCGGTACGCCGGCACCGGGTGACCCCGTCGAGGAGGACGACGGCATCTCCGCCGAGGAGCTTCGCCGGTTGCTCGCCGAGCGCTCGGCCGGACGCGCCGACTTCACCCTGATCGACATCCGGGAGCCGGCCGAGACCGCGGTCTCGCAGATCGCGGGGGCCGAGCTCGTACCCAAGGGCCTGATCGAGGCCGACCCGGACCGGCTGCCGCCCGGGGCGGTGGTGCTGTACTGCCGCTCCGGCGCGCGCTCGGGACAGGTGCGCGAACTGCTGCGTGCCCGGGGCCGCGATGTGGAGCATCTGCGGGGCGGGATCACCGCGTGGGCGGGAGAGATCGAGCCGGGTCTGCCGGTCTGAGCGGACCCGGCGAGGCCGGCAGCCGGACGCAACGACCGCGGGCCCGGAGAAGTCTCCGGACCCGCGGTCGTGTCGTGGTCTGTCGGGGGGTGCCTCAGACGAGGCGGACCGCGTCAGCCTGCGGCCCCTTGTCACCCTGCTTGGTCTCGAACTCGACGCGCTGGCCCTCGTCGAGCGTGCGGAAGCCGCTCGAGTCGATGGCGGTGTAGTGCACGAAAACATCCGGGCCGCCGCCATCGATGGCGATGAACCCATACCCCTTTTCGGCGTTGAACCACTTGACGGTTCCTTGTGCCATGAAACTTCTCTCCTTGCTGATACTGCGAAGGGCGCGGGCGCGCACTCCTAACCACCGCCGAAACGCGTGCCCCCCGGCACAGGAACGTGGAAACTCGCTCTCCCCACCCCACGTCTCGTGGCTCGACACACACTGTCACATGTCGTCCGGCTTGGGAACCGAAGTCCGGCATTTTGTCGGTAAATCTCCTGTTGGCTCGCGCGGGCGCTGTCAGACGCGGGTGCTTGGATGGGTGCGTGAGTGAGAATCGGGCCGGGCCGGCGTGGCGACTGCTGCCCCCGGTGGTGGCGCGCGAGCCCCGACCCGAGCTGGATCCCGACCAGCGCCGGGTCGTCGAGCACGCCACCGGGCCGCTGCTGGTGCTCGCTGGCCCGGGCACCGGCAAGACCACCACGCTGGTCGAGTCGGTGGCGGCCCGGGTGGACGACGGCGCCGATCCTGGATCGATCCTCGTGCTGACCTTCTCCCGGCGCGCGGCCGGCGCCCTGCGCGACCGGATCGCGCGGCGGCTGGACCGGCCCGGCGCCATCCCGCGGGTGCTCACCTTCCACGGGCTGGCGCACGCCCTGGTCCGCCGCTTCGGTCCCGATGACGCGATGCCGCGGCTGCTGACCGCCCCCGAACAGGAGTTCCGCGTCCGCGAACTGCTGTCCGGCCCGGGCGTCGCCGCCGGCTGGCCGGCCGAACTCGCCGCGGCGCTGCCGACGCGGGCATTCGCCGGGCAGGTCCGCGACGTGCTGGCGCGGGCGCGACAGCTCGGCCTGGACCCCGACGATCTGGCCGGCCTGGGCCGCCGCGCCGACCGCGCCGACTGGTCGGCCGCCGGCGCCTTCATGGCCGAGTATCTGGACGTGCTGGATGCCGAGGGCGTCCTCGACTACGCCGAGCTGGTGCACCGCAGTCGGATCCTGCTCGCCGATCCGGCCGTCCGGGAGGCGTTCGCCCGCGAGTTCGGCCAGATCCTGGTCGATGAGTACCAAGACACCGACCCGGCCCAGATCAGGCTGCTGCGCGCACTCGCCGGGGAGCGGCGCAATGTGGTCGCCTTCGGCGATCCCGACCAGTCGGTGTTCGCCTTCCGCGGGGCACACAGTCGCGGAATCCTCGACTTCGGCGCCGACTTCGCCGATCCGGACGGGACGCCGGCGCCGATCCTGGCGCTCGGCACCGGACATCGCCACGGCGCCCGGATCGCCGCCGCCCTCGCCGGCGTCGCGCGCCGGCTGCCGCTGGCCCGCCCGCTGCCGCCGCCGGTCCATGCCGCCCTGCGCGAGCCGGCGCCCGCCCAGGTCACCGACCGGGTGGAGGTGCATACCTGCGCCTCGCCGAGCGCCGAGGCCGAGCACATCGCCGATCTGCTCCGCTCGGCCCACCTGCGCGACGGTCTGGACTGGTCGGAGATGGCGGTGCTGGTCCGCTCCGGGCGCCGGGGCATTCCGCCGCTCGGCCGGGCCCTGCTGGCCGCCGGCGTACCGATCGAGGTGGCCGGCGACGAGATCCCGCTGGCCGCCGAGCCGGCGGTCCGCCCGCTGCTGCTCGGCTGCCAGGTCGTCGCCGCGGGCGGCGTACCCGATGCCGACCAGGCGCATCGCCTGCTGGTCTCCCCGCTGGGCGGGCTGGACAGCCTCGGCGTCCGGCGGCTGGGGCGCGCCCTGCGCTCCGCCGAGCGGGCGGAGCTGGGCGAGGCGGTGCTGCCGGCGCCGTCGGCCGATCTCGTGCACCGAGCACTGGCCGAGCCCGAGCGACTCGATGCGCTGCCCGACGGGCCCGAGGTCCGGGCGGCCCGCGACCTGGCCGGGTTGCTGGCCGATGCGCGGCGCGCCGCGGCCGCCGGGCCGGCCGAGGACGTCGTCTGGGCGCTGTGGTCCGGCACCGATTGGCCGCAGCGGTTGCGCACCGAGGCGCTGGGCGGCGGCGAATCCGCCCGGCGGGCCAATCGCGACCTGGACGCGGTGGTCGCGTTGTTCGACGTCGCCGGTCGGGCGGCGGAGGTCTCCGGCGCGCGGGGCCTGGCGGGTTTCCTCGCCGAGGTGGAGGCACAGCAGATCCCGGCCGACACCCAGCGCGAGGCGGCCGTGCGCGGTTCCGCGGTCCGGCTGCTGACCGCCCACCGGGCCAAGGGCCTCCAGTGGCCGCTGGTGGTCGTCGCCGGGGTGCAGGAGGGGCTGTGGCCCGACCTCCGCGGGCGCGACTCGCTGCTCGAGCCGACCAGGCTCGGTCCCGCGGGACTGCTCGAGCCCGAGCCGGGCAGCGCTCGGCTCGCGGCGGAGCGGCGGCTGTTCCTGGTGGCCTGCAGCCGGGCCGCGCGACGGTTGGTCGTGACCGCCGTGGCCGGCACCGAGGGCGAGGGCGATCAGCCGTCGCGATTCCTGGCCGAGCTCGGCGTACCGGTCCGGGAGCTGGCCGGCCGACCGGCCCGGCCGCTCAATCTCGGCTCGCTCGTCGCCGAGCTGCGCCGGGTCAGCGTCGATCCGGCCGAGCCGCCGGTCCTGCGCGATGCGGCGGCGCAGCGCCTGGCCCGGCTCGCGGAGGCCCGCGACGACGCCGGCCGGCCGCTGGTGCCGATGGCGGACCCGGCGAGCTGGTGGGGGATGGACGAGGCGACGACCGGCGCCCCCCGGGCCGACGACGGCCCGCTCGTGCTGTCCAGCTCCGAGATCGGGGCAGCGCTCGACTGTCCGCGGCGCTGGTTCCTGGCCCGCCGCGCGCGCGGCGAACGCCCGCACGGCAATGCGGCGCTCTTCGGCTCGGTCGTGCACGCGCTGATCGAACACTCCGCCGACGGTGCGGCCGCGCGCGGCCGGCTGGGCGAGCTCGACGCCGTGTGGGACCGACTGTCGTTCGACGCGCACTGGCTGTCGGCGAGCGAGCGCGCCGAGGCGGAGGCGGCGGTGCAGCGGTGGGCCGGCTGGGTCGAGGCGCGTGGGCACCGCACCCTGGTCGGGACCGAGATCGGCTTCGACACCACGGTGCAGTTGGCGCGAGCGGAGCCGGTGCGCCTGCGCGGCCGGGTGGACCGGCTGGAGCTGACCGCCGACGGCCGGCTGTACCTGGTCGACTACAAGACCTCCCGCAGCGCGATCGGCGCGGCCGAGGCCGCCGTCCATGATCAACTGGGGGTCTACCAGTTGGCGGCCGCGGCCGGGGCATTCGAGCGCCGGGCGCCGGGCGTGCGGGGGGTCGCGGGCGGGGAGCTGGTCTTCCTGCGGGTGCAGGCCGCCAAGGTCGACCAGCCCTGGCCCGTCTCGGTCGTCCAGCCGTCCCTGGACGAGGTGCCGCATACCGCGGAGTCCGAGGCCGGCTCGCCGGCCCAGCCGACCTGGGTGCATGCCCGGGTCGCCGAGGCCGCCGGGATCGCCCGCGCCGAGAGCTTTCCCGCGCGCCGCGGCGATGGCTGCCGGCACTGCCCGTTCGCCGGTAGCTGCCCCGCTCTGGCCGCGGGCTCGCGGGTGGTCGCATGAGCGCGATCGACCGGCCCGAACAGGTCGGCGAGTTGCTCGGCATCTCGTTCTCCGACGAGCAACTCGCCGCCATCACCGCGCCGCTGGAGCCCGGCGTGATCATCGCCGGCGCCGGTTCGGGCAAGACGACCGTGATGGCGGCCCGGGTGGTCTGGCTCGTCGGCACCGGTCAGGTACGCCCGGCGCAGGTGCTCGGCCTCACCTTCACCCGCAAGGCCGCCGCCGAGTTGTCCCACCGCGTGCGGCGGGCGCTGGACTCCGCCGGGGTGGTGGACGAGCGCGGCGTCGACGAGGCCGGTGAGCAGGTGATCATGACCTATGACGCCTTCGCCCAGCGGCTGATCAGCGAGCACGGGCTGCGGATCGGCCACGAGGCGGAGCCGCTGATGATCACCGGCGCGTCGCGGTTCCGGCTGGCGTCGCGGGTGGTGGCGGCGGCCGCGGGCCCGTTCGAGTCCATCTCCAGGCTGCAGCCGCGCACCGTGACCGAGCGCGTGTTGCAGCTCGACGCCGAGCTGTCCTCGCACCTGGTCGCGATCGGCGAGCTGGATCGGCACGCGCGCGAGCACCGGGTGGCATTCGCGCAGGCGCCGCAATGGCGCGGCAAGCCCTATGCCGACGTCAGCAGGGCGGAGGCGGTGCTGGCCGAGCGGCTCGAACTGGCCAGCCTGGCCGGTGAGTACGCCGACCTGAAGCAGCGCCGCGGGCTGGTCGAGTTCGCCGACCAGATGGCCACCGCCGCCCGGCTCGCCCGCGAGGTGCCGGCCGTCTCCGCGGCGCTGCGCTCGGCGTACCGGGTCGTGCTGCTCGACGAGTACCAGGACACCTCGGCGGCCCAGGCGTTGATGCTGCGCGGTCTGTTCTCCGGCCCCGACCCGGCAGCGGGCCGGGGCCACCCGGTGACGGCGGTCGGCGATCCGTTCCAGGCGATCTACGGCTGGCGCGGCGCAGCGGCGTCCAACATCATCTCCTTCGCCGAGGACTTCCCGTCCGCCGACGGCGACCGGGCGCAGCGGTTCACCCTGACCGTGAACCGGCGCAGCGGCCCGGCCATCCTCGACGTGGCCAATGCCCTGGCGATCCCGCTGCGGGCAGATCCCCACACCGGCACCGACCTGTCCGACACCGAGCTCCGCGCGCCGCAGGACACCGCGCCGGGCTCGGTCGGCGCCGCGGTGCTGCCCACCTGGCCCGACGAGGTCGCGTGGATCGCCGACCGGATCGCCCGCGCCCGCGCCGGCGCCCGGGTGCTGCGCTGGTCCGACATCGCCGTGCTGGCGCGCCGCAATGCCGACATCGCCGTGGTCTATGCGGCGCTGTGCGATCGTGACGTGCCGGCCGAGATCGTCGGCCTGGGCGGCCTGCTCGAGCTGCCGGAGATCGCCGACGTGATCGCCACCTTGGCCGTGCTCGACGACGTCACGGCGAATCCGGAACTGATCCGGCTGCTCACCGGCCCGCGCTGGCAGATCGGTCCGAGCGACCTCGCGGTGCTCGGCGAGCGGGCACGGGAGCTGGCCGGGGCGCGACCGGCCGGCGAGTCCGATGCCGATGATCTTGCCGCGGCACTGGAGCAGGCGGTCGGGGGGACCGATCCCGCCGAGACCGTCTCCCTGCTCGATGCCGTGCACGACCCGGGCCCCGCGCCGCTCTCGGCGCCGGCCCGGGAACGGCTCGCCCGCCTGGCGGCCGAGCTCACGGCGCTGCGGGCGCACACCGGCGAACCGGTGCTCGACCTGACCCGGCGGGTGATCCGCACCCTCGGCCTGGACGTCGAGCTGGGCGCCGATCCCGATCTCGCGCGATCCGGCCGACGGGACCAGCTCGGCGCCTTCCTGGACGCCGTCGCGAGCTATGTCGATGTCGACGGCGATGCGTCGTTGTCGGGCCTGCTGGCGTGGCTGCGGGCCGAGATCGACACCGGCACCGGCCTGGACCAGGCGGTGCCGTCCGGCGCCGACTCGGTGAAGCTGCTCACCGTGCACAAGGCCAAGGGTCTGGAGTGGGAGCTGGTCTTCCTGCCGGGGCTGGTCGACGATGTGTTCCCCAGCGACCGGGTGACCGGGAACTGGCTGCGGTCCGCCGCAGTGCTGCCCGCGGACCTGCGCGGTGACGCCGCGTCGATCCCGCAACTCACCGAACCGACGAAGCAGGCGATGGGGGAGTACGCCGCCGAACTGCGTGCGGGCCAGCGCCGGTCCGAGGACCGGCTCGCCTATGTGGCCGTCACCCGGGCCCGGAGTTCGTTGATCGGATCGGCCCACCACTGGCGTCCGCAGACCAAGAAGCCGCGCCGGCCTTCGGCGTACTTCGCCGCGATCCGCGACCAGGCCGTCCGCCAGGGGCGGTTGCACAGTGACGCGCCGCCCCCGGCGCCGGGGGAGGAGAATCCGCTCGACCGGCCCGACCGCGCCGTCGCCTGGCCGGCGCCGCTCGACCCGGACAAGCTGCGGCGGCGCCGGGAGGCGGCCGAGGCCGTCGAGCGTGCCCGGCGCGCGACGGCGAGCGGCGCGCCGGCCCGCGAGCATCTGCCGGTGGATGCCGAGCCGCTGCTGCTGGATGCCGAGCCCCTGCTGCTCGATGCCGAGGCGAGGCTGGCCGAATGGGACGCCGACATCGACCAGTTGCTTGCCGAGGCGCGCGCCGCGCGCCGCGGCACGCGGGCGGTTCCCGCGCCGGCCGGCATCTCGGTCACGGGCCTGTTGCGGGCCCACGCCGAGCCCGAATCGTTCGCGGCCGAGCTGGCCCGGCCGATGCCTCGTCCACCGTCGGCGACGGCCCGCTTCGGTACGCGCTTCCACCGCTGGGTCGAACGGTTCGCCGCCCGGCGCCACCAGGCCCAGCCGCCGCTGCTGGACGACGATCCGGACGGTCTGGCCGAACTGATCGACAACGCCGAGCTGGCCCGCCTGGCCGAGCGATTCGCCACCGGCCGCTTCGCCGACCGCGCCCCGCTGGCTCTGGAGCAGCCGTTCGGGCTGCTGCTCGCCGATCGCGTGATCCGGGGCCGGATCGACGCCGTCTACGCCGCCGATCCGCCGCCCGGGGACGACCGGCCGCGCTGGCTGGTCGTCGACTGGAAGACCGGGGACCGGGATGCGACCGACCCGTACCAACTGGCGCTCTACCGGCTCGCCTGGGCCGAGCTGCAGGGCGTCGAGGTCGAGCGCGTCGAGGCGGGTTTCTACTTCGTGCGTACCGATCGGCTGCTCCGCCCGGTGGGGCTGCCCGACCGGGCGGAGCTGGAGCGGATCTTCGGCGGCTCGCGCGGGAGCGGATCGCGCGGGTAGCGTGGGCAGACGTGGAACCTTGGAATTCCGCCAGCCGGCTCGACCGCGTCGACGAGCATCGCGGTTCGGCCGACTGGGTGGCCTGCCAGTGGCGTCAGCCGGACGCGCTGTTGCTGAAGATCGACGAGCACGGGCGGTGTTTCGTCAATGACGACGGTTCGTTGCGGATGACCCGCCCGTTCGTCGAGTTCGATCCCGAACGCCATTTCCTGCTCGGCACCGTCGACGACGCCCCGGTCTTCGCCGTCGAGGCCCTGCCGGACGGTCCGATGGCCTCGTTGCGCGAGATCATCCCCTCCGCCGACGACACCGGCCGCGACATCGCCGTCGCCGGGGTGGCGCTGACGCATTGGCACCGCACCGACCGGCACTGCCCGCACGAGGGCGCGGAGACGACCGTCATCCGGGGCGGTTTCGCCCGGCGCTGCAGCGTCGGCGGCAACGAGATCTTCCCGCGCTCCGATGCGGCCGTGATCGTCGCCATCCGGGACCGGGCCGACCGGCTGCTGCTGGCCCACCAGGCGAGCTGGGATGCCGGCCGGGTGTCGGTGCTGGCCGGTTTCGTGGAGGCCGGCGAGTCGTTCGAGCAGGCCGTGCACCGCGAGATCGCCGAGGAATCCGACGTGACCCTGGACGAGCTGACCTACTTCGGCTCCCAGCCCTGGCCGTTCCCGCGCTCGCTGATGGTGGGCTTCCTCGCCCGGGCAGCGAGCGAGGAGATCACGGTCGACGGCGAGGAGATCGAGTGGGCGCGCTGGTACACCCGCCAGGAGGTACGCGATGCCACCGCGGCGGGGGAGATCAGCCTGCCCGGGTCGGCCAGCATCGCCCGCCGGATGATCGACGCCTGGCTCACCGCGAAGGCGCCCGCGATCGCCCGCTGAGCCGGGCCGGCGCCGCGCGTCAAGAACGCGTGATCATGGTTCGAGGCGGCGCCTCGTGATCATGGTCACGGTCAGATCCAGCGTCGGTGGCGGAAGACGATGAACAAGCTGATGCAGACCAGCGCCATCAGGCCGAGCGCGAACGGGTAGCCGTAGGTCCAGCCCAGCTCCGGCATGATCTCGAAGTTCATCCCGTAGATCGTGCCGACCAGGGTCGGCGCGAACAAGATGGCGCCCCAGCCGGAGATGCGCTTGACCTCCTCGTTCTGTCGCAGATTGACCTCGGTGGCGCGCTGCATCTCCTCGTTCTGACGCTCGGCGACCAGCGTGGAGTTCACCGTCAGGATGTTCTGCAACAGCCCGCGAGCCTGGTCGAGTCGCTCCACCACGCGGAGCAGGTGATCCTCCACATCGCGCAGGCTGCGCCGCAACTCCTCGTCCACGCCGTACTTGTCGAAGCCGATGGTCAGCGAGCGCAACATCGCGATCATCGGCCGGGTGGCCCGCTGGAACTCCACCACCTCGCGGGACAGCTCATAGATCCGCCGCGAGACGGAGCTGTCGCCGGCGAAGACCTGGTACTCGATCTCCTCGATGTCGTGCTCAAGGCCGTCGACGACCGGTACGTACTCGTCGACCACCTGGTCGAGAACGGCGTACAACACGGCCTCCGGCCCGAGCTGCAGCAGCTCGGGATGCTGCTCCATCCGCCGCCGGACGCACTGCAGCTTCGGCGACTCCGCATGCCGCACCGTGATCACGAAGTCGGGTCCGGTGAACACGTGCAGCTCGCCGAACTCCACGCGCTCCTCGGCGTCGATGTAGCGCGCCGGCCGCAGCACGGTGAACAGCACGTCGTCGTAGCGCTCCAGCTTGGGTCGCTGGTGCGCGGTCACCGTGTCCTCCACGGCGAGCTCGTGCAGCGAGAACCGCTCGGCGAGCGAGGCGATCTCGGCCTCGTTGGGGCGGTACAGGCCGATCCAGGCCAGCCCGCCCCCCTCACGCAGGGCACGGTAGGTCTGCTCGGGGTCGGCCAGTTCGATCTTGTGGCCTCCGTCGCGATAGACGGCATTCTGGACGATGGGCGCCATGGCGGGCTCCGGTTCGGTTTCGCGCGGCCGGCCGGACGCGGGCCGCAGGTGATCGGGGACGAGACGACTCGCCGCGAGACCGACCGGCGGGGGTCAGCGTCGCGGCGAGTGACTACTACTGACGTCGTCGCTCACCGCGCTCACCTCCCTCAAGATCAACGCGCACCGTCCGTACGCGATGCGGGCGCCCGCCGCGGGGCGCCGTTCGGGTTCAATCCTGCCAGTTGGGCGACGCGGGCGCCAACCGGCCGCCGTCCGCCGACGCGGCCGGTCAACCGAGGCGCTCGCGCAGCCCGGATGCCCGGTTCGCCGGTCGCTCGATGGCGCGCCTGATCGCCTCCGCGCTGCCGATCACCTCGACATGATCACTCGCCCGGGTGATCCCGGTGTAGAACAGCTCGCGGGTCAACAGGGGCGAGTCCGGCGCCGGAACGATCATGGTCAGCGCGGTGAACTGGCTGCCTTGGGCCTTGTGCACCGTCATCGCGTGCACGGTCTCCGTCGCGTCGAGCTGCAGCGGGGAGACCAGGGTGGCCCGGCCCCCCCGCGCGAACGCGCCGCGCGGGCCCGCGGGTGTGTTCACCACCACGCCGGTGTCGCCGTTGTAGAGGCCAGCCTCCGGATCGTTGCGGGTGATCATCAACGGGCGGCCCAGATACCACTCGCCCTCGCTGCCGTAGTCGGTGATCTGTTCGGCGAGCCAGCCCTCGACGATCCGGCTCCAGCGGGCCACGCCGAACGGGCCACCCCGGTGTGCGCAGAGGACCCGGTGCCGATCCAGCGCGGCCAGCGCCGCCTCGGCGTCACCGGCGCGCGCCGCGGCAACCAGCGCCCGGCCCGATTCGATCACCCGCTCGCGGACGCCGGTCAGCAGCGCCGTGCCCAGCAGCTCGCCGGCCGGCCGGTCGGTCTCGACGAAGGCCAGTCGGTCGGTGCCGGAGCGCAGGCGGGTGAGCGCCGCCTCCGCGTCACCGGCCCGGACGGCCCGGGCGAGCTCGTCGATGCCGCCGTCGAAGCGCCAGGTGTGCTCGAGCGTGACCTGTCCGGGGACGATCTCGGCCGCCGGCCGGTCGGCTGCCTCGGCGACCCGGGCCCGCAGTTGCGGCGAAGCCGCCGGCCTGGCCGCGGTGATGTCAGCGAGCACGGCGCCGGCCTCGACCGACGCCAGCTGGTCGGGGTCGCCGACGAGAATCAGCCGGGCATCGCGCCTGGCGGCGGTGAGCAACCGGTTCATCATGGTCAGCGAGACCATGGACATCTCGTCGATCACCACGACGTCGTGTGGCAACGGGTTGCCCTCGTGGTGGCGCATCCGGGTCGAGCGGTAGCGCGCGCCGAGCAGCGTGTGCAAGGTGGTGGCCCGGAGGCCGGTAAGTGCGCCGGACACCGCGTCGAACGGCGCCGGCAGCTCGCCGGCGGCTCGGCGTACCGCCTCCTCCAGTCGCGCGGCCGCCTTGCCCGTCGGTGCGGCCAGCGCGATCCGGGGCGTGCGGGGGGCGAGGCGGTGCAGCAGCGCGAGGATCCGCGCCACGGTCGTGGTCTTGCCGGTGCCGGGGCCACCGCCGATCACCGTCACCCGACCGAGCAGGCTCATCGCGGCTGCCAACCGCTGTTGATCGGGTACGCCGTCCGGCAGCCCCGAGCCGTCGAACAGCGTGTCCAGCCCCGCACGAAGCTCGCCCGGGTCCAGATCGGCGGCGGGCGCGATCCAGCGATCGGTGAGCTCGCGGCGGACGCGGTCCTCCTGGCGCCAGTAGCGATCGAGGTACAGCCGCGTCCCGTCCAGCCGCAACGGGCGCCCGCCCGGTGCGCTCGCGCCGTCGGCGACGAGGTCGGAGGCACGCAGCGCGGCCAGCCAGCCGGCCGGCTCGGGCCACGGCAGCTCCGCGGTGGCGATCGACTGTTCGGTCGCCTCGCCCGGTGCGGCGCCGGGCGCCGGCTCGGTCTCGAAAACGTCGCCGTGCACCAGCTCGGGGTCGATGCACACCGACCCGCCCTCGAGCGCGCGGACGGTCAGGGCGAGCGCCAGCAGGACCCGCTCGTCGAGCTTGCCGCCGGTGCCCTCGTGCAACTGGCCGATCCGCAGCGCGGCATGGACGTCGGCGGCCCGCAACACCCCAACCGCATTGAAGGGAGCCAGCAGGCCGGTCGCGCCGGCGACCAGATCGCGGGTGATCATGGCCGCCTCCCGTGCAGCAACTCCGACAACTCCATGATCAACTCCGCCGGCGGATGCCAGGCGAAGACGCCGCACGGCGTACCGTCGATCACCGGTGTGGCCGGGCCGGCCATCCCGCGCACGAACAGATAGAGCACGCCGCCGAGATGATCATCGGGCCGGTAGTCCGCCAGCCGCCAACGCAGGAAGCGGTGCAACGCGACGCAGTAGAGCAGTGCCTGCAGTGGATAGTGGGCCGCCATCATCGCGCCGGCCATCGCCTGTGGCGCGTAGTGCCCGACGGTCAGCGGCTCGCCGGGCGCCGAGCCGAGCCAGTTGGTTTTGTAGTCGACGACGAAGTGACGCGGCGTGCCGGCGTCGGTGGCGCGCAGGACCGCGTCGATCGACCCGGTCAGCCAGCCGCGCAGGGACTCCTCGGCGACCAGCGGCGCGTCGAGCAGATCGGGATAGGGCGCCAGTGGGTCATCGGCCGGCAGATGGCGGCGCAACAGCGCGGCGATGTCGCCGACCACCCCCGAGGCGCCCGGGCGATCACCGCCGCCCAGCGGATACTCGAAGTCGAGCTCGGCCAGCCGGTCGGCCGGCGCGAAGTCGGCCAGGGTGCGGTTGCCGGCCAGCGGGCCGAGCGGGGTGGCCAGTACCGGCTGCAGTGCGGCGGCCAGCTCCTCGGCGCCGACGCCGGCCAGCGGCAGCCGGGTCAATTGCTCCCGGGCCGCGGCGAGGACGGCGGCGGAGAGGTCCGGGGCCGTCGTGTCGACGCGCTCGAGGATCTCGTGGACGAGCGTGCCGAAGGCGGTCCCGGAGACCAGGCCCGCCATCGGCGACGGCAGGGCCAGGTCGGCATCGGCGAGCTGGGGGCCAGTACGGGTCGGCAGCGCTTCGCCGTCGGCGCCCGGCTCGTCGTCCTCGCGGGCAGCGGGCTCGCTGTCGGCTGCCCCGCCCAGGGCGAGCGCCGGCGACGCCGGCTCGGGATGCGCCGCATCGTGGGCCCGCGCGGTGAGTCCCGAGTAGGACGTGCGGCGCCAGGTCAGGTCCAGCTCCCGGTCGAAGACGCGGGCGAACAGCCGCCCGGGAATCGGCGGTCGGGTCAATTGCGGCGGGTCACCGGCCTCGTCCGGGACCAGCTCGGAGACCGCGAAGCCGGGGGCGGTGCCCGGGTCGACGCCGGGCCGCGCCCGGTCCGGCGGCACCGGTCCGGTGCGCTGCAGGAGGCGGTGCAACGGTGCCTCGGGGGAGACCCGGTCGTGCCACGCCCACCAGGCGATGATCATCCGGCTGGCCCGGGTCAGCGCCACATAGGCCTTGCGCAGGGCGTCCGCGCGATCCTCCTCGGCCCGCCCGGGGTGCGGTCCGGTGCGCGGGACGACATCGAGCACCCGCCGGCCGCTCTCGTCGTAGCGGACCTGCGGCCCGCGCACGGGCGGGCTGGCCGACCGCCACAGATCGGGCAGCAGCACCACCGGGAACTCCAGCCCCTTGGCCGCATGCACCGTCATCACCTGCACCGCGTGGGCGTCCGTGTCGAGGCGGCGGGCGCGCTTCTCTGAGCGCTGGTCGGCATCGGCCAGTTGTTCGCCGAGCCACTCGATCAGTCCGGCGACGCCGAGCTGGCGCGCGCGCTGGGCGGCATGCAGGTCCTGGCCGATCTGGCGTAGGTCGGTCAGTCGGCGCTCGCCGCCGCGCACGCCGAGCAGCCGCTCCGCGAGCCCGGCCTCGCCCAGCGCCTCGACCAGCGCGGCCACGCCGTGGCCGGCGAGCACCCGCCGCCAACCCCGGATCCGCGCGGTCCACTCGGCGAGTCGCGCCTCGTCCGCGCCCGCCAGCTCGGCGAGCGTCCAGCCGCCGAACACCGTCAGCGCAGCCCGGCGGATCCTGGCCGGCCGGGGTTGGGCCAGCGCCTCCAGCAGGACCAGCCAGTCCCGGGCCTCGGGGCTGCGATAGACGCTCCCGGCGCCCACCCGCACGACGGGTACGCCGGCCCGGGCCAGCGCCTCGGTCACGGTGTCGGCGACCCGGTGGGTCTGGGTCAGCACCGCGATGTCGCTGGCGGCCAGCGGGCGGTCGGCAGCCTCGGGTCCGGGACCCGCCGCCCCCGGCGGCGGCTGGTCTGCCAGCGTCGGGGGATCGGCGAGCAGGGCGGTGACCTGTCGGGTCAGGTCCGCGACGATCGCGGTCTGCAGCGTTCCCACCCGCGGGCGACGCTCCCCGGCGGGCAGCACGCGCAGCCGCAGCGGCTCGGTGACGGCCAGCCGAGGGGCGGTATGGGCGGCCGCGACCTCGCGTACCGCGATGTCGGGATGGCCGAGCTCGGCGCCGGCAGACAACTGCCCGAGCCCGTCGACCAGCCGTGCGTCGCTGCGCCAGTTGGTGCCGAGCGTGGCCACCGCACCGGTCTGCCGGACCGCGCGCAGATAGCTGTTCACGTCGGCACCGCGGAACCCGTAGATCGCCTGCTTCGGGTCGCCGATCAGGACCAGCGTCGAGGCCCCGTCGAAGGCGGTGGCGAGGATCTCCCACTGCACGGGATCGGTGTCCTGGAACTCGTCGACCAGGACCACCGGGAACTGGGCGGCGAGCCGCTCCCTCGCCGCCGGCTCGTCGCGCAGTGCATCGGCCAACCGCTGCTGTTGATCATGGAAGGTGTAGCGGCCGAGCCGGCGCTTGCGCCGCTCCACCTCCGCCCGCACGCCGCGGGCGAAGCGGCTGCGCGGCGAGTCGTCGTCCGGCGCGATGGCGGCATCGGCGTACTCCACGACCCGGGCGGCGATGTCGCGCGCCTCCGCCCAGCCGAAGGCCGGGCGGTCGGCATCGGCATAGGCGCGCAGGTAGAAGTCGGCGGCCACCTCGCGGGCCAGGTCGGACAGGTCCTCCACCAGCACGTCGTCGCGACCGTGATCGACGAGCACGCCGAGCCCGGCAAGCATCCGTTGGCAGAACTCGTGGGTGGTCGCGATGGTCGCGGCGTCGAGCTCGGTCAGCGCGCGGGCGATCCGGTCGCGCCGGGCGCGCAGCTCCTCCGGTGTGGTGGCGGCCAGCAGGCGGTCGACCGGGTCGGGCAGCGACGCGGCGGGGTCGGCGAGACGTGCCGACAGCGCTGCCTCCGTGGCGACCAGCCGGCCGCGGATCCGGTTGCGCAACTCCTGGGTGGCCTGCCGGCTGAAGGTGATCATCATCAACTGGTCGAGTCCGACGACCCCCTCGGCGAGGTAGCGGGCCGCCAGTGCGGCGATGGTCCAGGTCTTGCCCGTTCCGGCGGAGGCCTCGAGCACGATGGTGCCGCTCGGCAGCGGGCCGACGGGATCGAAGGTGGGCAGGTCGCCGCTCATCCGCTCGCCTCCGCGTCCAACAGCGGCTGCCAGACCCGGCGGGCCAGGGCCCGCATCCGCCGCGACTCGCGGGCCCCCGGCTCGCTGTTGCCGGCATCCTCGCGGCCGGCCCGGGGCCGTTCGAGATCGCCCAGCTCGGCGTACCACCGGGTCCAGATCTCATCGGCGTCGCGCTCCCAGGCATGGCGCAGGTCGTCGGGGCCCGGTTCGCGGCCGGTGTGGGCGATCTCGGCATAGGTCGCGGCCGTCGTCAGCGGCAGCGGCAGCGGCGCGCGCAGACCGAGATCGCGCACGATCAGCAGGTCGTGCAACCGGGCCCGGGCATCGGCCCGCGCGACCGGACCGAGGACGGTACGCGAACCCGACTTCGCGATGATCACCGAGCGCCAGGGCCGACCCGGCTCGGCCACGGTCAACGCGAGCAGCCGCAGCCAGGCGACGATCCGATGCCTGGCACCGAGCCCGGAGAAGGTGACCTCGACGATGTCGTTGCCCCGCACGCCGGGGATCACGCCGAACACCTGCCGCTCACCGACGGCGGCCAGCACCTGGTGGCTGCTGGCGGGCAACTGGGCGAGATCGAGCGCGGCGTCGCGGACCTTGATCACGTCGCGGCGCAACCGGTCCAGTTGCGGTGCGCCGAGATTGCGCGGGGGGACGGCGCCGCTGCGCCATTCCGCCGCGACGACGCGGTCCGGATCCGACCCGGCCAGCGCGGCGGTCAGCATCCGATCCCCGATCTGCCACAGGGCGAGCCCGTCCAGCTCGACGGGGATCTCGTCCGGCGGCGGGTCGTCCTGCGCCCACAGCGAGAGCCCCGCCCGCTGTCGCAGGAACTCCCGCGCGGGGTGGGTGTAGAACGCGGTCAGGTCCGACAGTTCGACCATCGCCGCGGGGTCGGTCCGGGCGAGCCCGGTCGCGCGCCAGGGATCGATCGGTTCGCGTGGTGGCGCCGCCGCGGCCCGCGCGCCGGTCAGTGCCAGGGCATCGAAGCTCAGCGGTTCGGGCTCGCGGAAGTTGTCCGGCGCGAACGGCTGCAGCGGATGATCGGTGGTGATCGCGGCCAGCCCGTCGGGGCCGATCATGGTCTGCAGCGCATCGGTCAGCTCCTGCACCGGGATCGCCGGCTCGCGGCGCTCACCGGTGCGTTCGGAGGTGCCGGAGTGGATGATCATCAGATGCTGGCGGGTGGCCATGATCGCATCCAGCAGCAGTTGCCGGTCCTCGCTGCGCGGGTCGCGATCACCGACCCACGGGTCGAGCGCGAGCAGATCGTCGCCGTCGGGGGTGACCGTGCGGGGGAAGCGGTCGGAATCCATGCCGAGCAGGCACACCACCCGGTGCGGCACCGAACGCATCGGGGTCAGGGTGCACATCGTCAGGCTGCCCGTGCGGAAGTTCGCCCGGCTCGGCCGGCCGCGGAAGGCGTCGGCCAGCATGGCCGAGACATCGGACGGCGTGAGTTCGCTGGTCGATGCCTCGCCCGGCGGCGCGAGCTCGGCCAGGGTCGCATGCGCATGCGCGAGCTGCCAGGACTCCGCCGACGGCACCGCGCTGACCTGCTCCAGCGCATCGCGCAGCGCGGCGACCCAGCCGGCGGCATCGTGCGGGCGCGCCAGCTCGGCACAGATCCGGCGCAGCCGGGCGAGCAGCTCGGCCAGCCGGCCGATCAGGGCCACGTCCGAGGAATCCACATCGCCCAGGGGCAGGGCCGTGCCGAGGAAATGCTGCCCGTCGGCATCCATAGCGATGCCGAGCAGCATCCGGTCCAGGCCCGCCTGCCAGGTGTTCTGGCCGAAGCCGCCCATCGCGAACCGCGACCGGTGCCCCGCGTCCAGCCCCCAGCGCACGCCGGCCCCCTCGGCCAGTTCGGCGAGCCGTTCGAGGTCGTCGGGCGTGAAGCCGAAGGCCCGGGCCACCGGCGGCTGCGCGCACAGGTCGAGCACCTGCGACAGGCCCGCCCGCGCATCGGCCAGGGCGAGCAGCTCCGCCAGTACCGCGAGCAGCGGATTCAGTTGCACCAGCGACCGGTCGGCCAGCCGAACCCGCAACTGGTGGCCGGGATGATCACCGGGCCCGTCGGCCAGCCCGAACGTGGCCGAGATCAGCGGCGCGAAGGTCTCGATGTCGGGGCACATCACCACGATGTCGCGCGGCTGCAGCGTCGGGTCGTCGGCGAGCAGCCCGAGCAGGGCCTCGCGCAACACCTCCACCTGCCGGTCGGGGCCGTGTGAGCGGTGGATGGCGATGCTGGTGTCCGCGACCGCACCGGGGGAGGGGGCCCGGTCCGCCCGAAGGTCCGCCTGCAGCCGGCCGAGCAGCGTTTCCGATGCGTCGCCCGCCGGGAAATCGGGCGTCAGGAGATCGGGGACAGGAGGATCAGGGACAGGGGGATCGGGGACAGGGAGATCGTGCGCGAGCGGTACGCCGGTGCTGGTGGCGAGCCGCAACTGCAGCTCGCGCGCATCGCGGCCGAGGCGGTTGACCAGCGGATTGCGCACCACCCGCCAGGAGTCGTCGGCGGCCCGGGGGCCGGCCGGGCGCGGGCCGAGCTCGGCGATCGCGCGCCAGGCGGCGGGCGAGGCGTGCGGGGTGAACAGGTGCACCGCGCGATGGGCGGCCAGCGCGTCGATCACCGCGAGCTGATCGGTGCTCAGCCGCGTCGGCCCGAAGATCGCCAGCCGCTGCGGCAACCCCGCACGGGCGGGCTTGGCGCGCAGCGCGGCCACGGCGTCGGTGAGGCGTTGCACCGGGTCCGGCGCCTGCGCCAGCTCGGCGGCCAGCCGGAACAGCCGCGGCTGCCAGACCCGATCGGCCGGCAGCGGCGTACCGTCCGCCGCCGCGTCCGCCCCGTCCCGCCAGCGCCGGATCAGCTCGGGTCGCTGCGCGGCATAACCGCGGAACAGGCCGGCGATCCGGTCGGCGGTCGCCCAGGCCCGCCCGCCGGGATTCTGCTTCGGCCAGGCGTGCCGTTGCACCGTGCCGAACCAGTCCTCCTCGCGGGCGGCAAGCATCGCCTGCAACACCAGCCACGGCAGCCGATCGCTCGCCCACGGGTCGTCGGCGCCGGCGCCCGCATCGACGGCTCCGGTGATCAACTTCTCCAGCGACCGGTAGTCGATGCCGGCGGCGACGCCGTCGCCTGCCGGCCCGGCACCGAGCCGGGCGGCGAGGGTCTGGGACAACCAGCGCTCCACCCCGGGCGACGGCACGCTCACCACCTCGAACGCGAACGGGTCGGGGAGTGGGTCGACCAGGAGGTCGGCCAGCACGCCCGCCAGCACCGTCGGATCGGGTCCGTGATGGATGAACAGACCGGGGCGCTGCGGCCGGTCGGGCGCTGGCTGGGACATCGCGGACCACCCTAGGCGAGCGGTCCGACAGTCGTGTCGTGGTGCGTCGCGGCGCCGGGGCGTCGGAGCCGGCGCCTACAGTGGCCATCGTGCGTGACCAGCCGGGGTTCGACCAGTTGCCGAGTCGCGACCCCGAGCGGCTGCTGGAGGGCCTCGACCCGGAGCAGCGCGAGGTGGCGACCAGCCTGCTCGGCCCGGTCGCCGTGATCGCCGGTGCGGGCACCGGCAAGACCCGGGCGATCACCCACCGGATCGCCTACGGAGTCGCCACCGGCGCCTTCGCGCCCACCGCCGTGCTGGCGGTGACCTTCACCACCCGCGCGGCGGGCGAGCTGCGGTCGCGGTTGCGGGCGCTCGGCGTACCGGCGGTCGCGGCGCGCACCTTCCACTCCGCCGCGTTGCGCC
This sequence comes from Naumannella huperziae, assembly GCF_054073625.1. Lineage (NCBI taxonomy): Bacteria > Bacillati > Actinomycetota > Actinomycetes > Propionibacteriales > Propionibacteriaceae > Naumannella > Naumannella huperziae. Next base: position 1,957,119 of record NZ_JBSXPH010000001.1, read on the forward strand.
AGGCGCAGTACTTCTGGCCCCGCGCGCGCGGCGGCGAGCTGCCGCCGGTGCATGCCAACAAGCTGCCGATCGTCGCCGAGGCAGCCTCGAGGCTGCGGATCTCCACCGACACCGCCGTGCTGCGCGACCTGTCCGCCGAGATCAGTTGGGCCAAGGTGAGCAATGTCAGCCCGGAGTCCTATGCCTCGCTCGCCGGCTCGATGGGCCGCGAGCTGGCCTCGGTGGATGCCGCGTCGGTCGCCCGGGTGCTGTCGGGCTACGAGGACGCCAAGCGCGCCCGCGGGGTGATCGACTTCGACGACATCTTGTTGTGCGCGGCCTCGCTGCTGGCCGACCATCCCGAGATCGCGGCCCAGGTGCGCGGCAGCTACCGGCACCTGGTGGTCGATGAGTACCAGGACGTCAGCCCGCTGCAGGAGGCCCTGCTCAAGCTGTGGCTCGGGACCGGCCGGGAGATCTGCGTGGTGGGCGACCCGGCCCAGACCATCCATTCCTTCGCCGGCGCCCGCGCCGACTACCTGACCGGGTTCGAGCGCCGGTATCCGGGTGCCGCGGTGCTGCGGCTGCATCGCGACTACCGCTCCACCCCGCAGGTGGTCGGGGCCGCCAATGCGCTGCTCACCCGGGCGCCGCGCTCGGCCGGGCTGGAGCCGGTACGCCTCACCGCCCAGCGTCCGCCCGGGCCCGAGGTGGCCTATGCCGGCGCGCCGGACGAGGCGGCCGAGGCCGCGGCCGTCGCGGACTGGCTGGCCGGCCTGCGCGACCGCGGCACCGACCCGCGCGAGATGGCGGTGCTGTTCCGGATCAACGCCCAGAGCCCGGCCTTCGAGGCGGCGCTGGCCGACCGCGGCCTGCCCTATGTGGTGCGTGGGGCGGAGCGGTTCTACGACCGGGCGGAGGTACGCCGGGCGCTGCACGCGGTCGCGGCGCACACCGCCGATCCCGACCGCGATGCCGTCGACGAGCTCGTCGTGGTGCTCGAGTCCACCGGCTGGAGCACCGAGCCGCCGGCCGGCTCGGGAGCCGTCCGGGAGCGATGGGAATCCCTTGCCGCATTGAAGTCCGTCGCCGAGGACCTGACCCGGGCCGACCCGTCCGCCGGCTTCGCCGAGGTGGCCGCCGAGCTCGCCCGGCGGGCGGCCGAACAGCACGCACCGGTCGCGCACGGGGTGACGGTCGGCACCATCCACGCCGCCAAGGGCCTGGAATGGGACGCCGTCGCCGTGGTCGGGGTGCACGAGGGGACGTTGCCGTTCGTGCTGGCCACCACCCCGGCCGAGGTGGCCGAGGAGCGCCGCTTGCTCTACGTCGCCCTCACCCGGGCCCGGGAGCACCTGCGGGTGTCCTGGTCGGCGGGCCCGCGGTCGCGCCGGCCGTCCCGCTTCCTCGATGGGCTGCGTCCGGCCGAGCCGGAGCAGGCGGCCAGCGGGCGTACCCGCCAGCGCCGGGCGCGGACCAGCGCGCTCGCGGCGAGCTGCCGCAGTTGCGGCGAATCGCTGGCCAGCGCGGCCGAGCGCAAGCTGGGGCGGCACGAGGCCTGCCCGTCGACCTATGACGAGGACACCCTGGAGCGGTTGCGCGAGTGGCGGCGCGGCCGCGCGGCCGCGCAGAAGCTGCCGGCGTACTGCGTGTTCACCGACGCGACCCTGATCGCGATCGCCGAGGCCCGACCCGCCGACGACGCGCAATTGCTCCGGCTGCCCGGGCTCGGCCGCTCCAAGTTGGAGAAGTATGGCGCCGAGGTGTTGGAGATCATGAACGCGTGACCGTCCGGTCGGCCATGATCATGATCAACTCCTGCCGGATCCGGGCCGTCGGAGAACTCGCCGGTTAAATCGCTTGCGGCCCCGCGTGTGCCGGTCGTAGAGTCACTCGGGATGCCTCGCCGAGGCATCCCAGCAGCCGTCCGCGGCAGGCCCACCGGCCAGCCGCCGCACCGAGAGGAGGGATGTCAGATGGACACGATCGCGATGATCGAGAACCCGGTCACGGGTAGCCGACCGGCCATGTCCACGGCGTCCCGGACTCGGTTCGCCTGCTCCCCGCGCTGGATCGCCGAGACGCTCGTCCCGGCCGCGCCGCGCGTCCGCACTCGCGTGCCCGGTGATCACCTGATCACTACCCCGATGACTGGTGATCACCTGATCACTGCCCCGATGACTGATGATCACCTGATCACCACCCCGATGACCGGTGATCAGTTGATCACCAACCCGACGACGACTGATGTCGCCCCCTACAACGGCTTTGCCACTGAGCCGTTGCGTCCGGACCGATCCCGGAGACAGGTGTAGCAGCACCGAACTCTCCAGGCCGTGGATCCGGACACCGGGTACCCACGGCCTGATTCTTTTCCACCGTGGTTTCCCGGCCAGCAGACCCCAACCAGGCCGACCACAGGAGGAAAACGATGACCGTCTTGCTGGACGAGGTGAGCCTGCAGGGATTGCCCTGCCACCTCGTTGATCCGGAGGTGTTCTTCGCCGATGCCCCGGGAGACATCGAGTACGCCAAGGGTCTGTGCACCGACTGCCCGCTGCGCACGGAATGCCTGGCCGGCGCGCTGCGCCGCGGCGAGGCGGCCGGCGTCTGGGGTGGTGAGTTGCTGGTCAACGGCGAGGTGGTCGCCCGCAAGCGGCCCCGCGGCCGTCCGCGCAAGCACCCCCGGCCGGTCGAGCCGGTGACCCGGCGCGATGTCGCCCCCAACCCGCTGCGTGGCAGCACCCTGCAGCGTCCCGCCGCGATCCGCCGAAGGCGCGCGGCCTGAACCGCAGGCCAGGTTGGGGAACCGGAACGAGGGCCCGGGTCGGGCGTACCCGAAGGTACGCCCGACCCGGGCTCGTTCGTGTCCGGAGCCGGGCGGGCGCGATCAGCGGGGCCGGTCCGAGCGCGGCGGGCGCCACTGTGGCAGGAACTCGGTCAGCACCTCGCCGAAGCGGGCGGTGACGTCGAGCTGGGCGAGCACCGCGATTCCGCCCAGCCAGACTCGGTGGATCAGCAGGTAGCTCGGCGGCAGGTTGAGCTTGGCGGCGATCCCGCCGGGCCGCGCGGCGGAATTCACCCGGCTGAACTCCGACCGCATCCACTCCCGCGAGAAGTGGAACTCCTCGACCAGGGCGGGCTCGATGAACGGGGACAGGTAGTCCAGCAGTTCGCCCGGGTCGACCTCGCGTACCCCGCGCGCGAGGAAGCCCTCGGCGGCCAGGCCGGCCAGGGTGGCGCGCGCGTCGCCGGCTGCGGCGAGCGACATCAACCGGCCCATGGCCTCCGGCAGCCCGCCCGGCATCTCGTCGACCAGCCCGAAGTCGACCGCGCCGAGCCGACCGTCGGGCAACACCTTGAAGTTCCCGGGATGCGGGTCGCCGTGCAGCAACCCGACCTCCCGCGGCCCGGCGAACAGGAAGCGGACGTAGCGCAGCCCGAGGCGATTGCGGGCCTCATGATCAAGTTCGGCGGCTCGCGAGAACGGCGTACCGTCCAACCAGTCGGAGATGATCACGTGCGGGGTGTGTTCGCGGACGGCGGGTACGCAGAACTCCGGGTGGCCGGCGAATCCCTCCGCTGCGCGCTGCTGGGCGGCGGCCTCGTTCGCATAGTCGGTTTCCTGGCCGATCTTGGCGACCAGCTCGGCCACCAGCGGCTTGATGTCCACCCCGCCGGCCAGGGGAGCGAACAGGCCCGCGACCCGGCTGAGCTGTCGCAGGTCGCTGGCCAGTGCCCGGTCGGCGCCCGGGTACTGCAGCTTCACCGCCACCGGTTTGCCGGTGTCCTTCCACACCGCCCGGTGCACCTGGCCGATCGAGGCCGCGGCCGCCGGCCGGTCGGCGAAGCTGGCGAACCGGTCGCGCCAACGGCTGCCCAGCTCGGCCGCGAGGATCGCGTGCACCCGCGAGGCCGGCATCGGCGGCGCCGAGTCCTGCAGCCGGCGCATCCGCTCGCGATACGGACCGGCGATGTCCTCGGGCAGCGCCGACTCGAAGATCGACAGCATCTGGCCGACCTTCATCGCGCCGCCCTTCAGCTCGCCGAGCACCCGGAACAACTGTTCCGCGGCCTGTTCCCGGGACAGGGCGGTGGCGGCGTCCGAATCCATCCCGCCGATCCGTCGGCCGAGCCGCCGTCCGGCGCGGGTGGCCGCGCCGGCGGGCAGTGCGAACAGCTTGGCGGTGCGGCCCAGGGCGCCGCGGCGCAGGGCGAACGAGTCAGGCTGGCCGCCGGCGCCGTCGGTCTCGTCGGGTGTCACGCCTCAATTCTGGCCGATGCCCGGTGCCGGGTCGCACCCGCAACCGCACGCAGGGTGGGCGCCGAAGCCGCGGTGCACCGGGAGCCAGTCGTGGACGGTGAGCTCGGCCATGCCGCCGAGGACCGCCGGGCGCGCGCCGGCCTGGTGGGCGAGGATGGCGGCCAGAGCGGTGCCGAAGGCCCACTCGATCAGGGCCGGCGCGGGCTCGGTCGGCAGCGCCGCGAGCCGGGCCGCGTGGGTCGGCCACGCCGGGTCGCGATCGGCGCGGGTCAGGTCGAGGCAGCGCAGACAGGGGCTGCGCCCGGGCAGCACCAGCGGGCCGACCCTGGCGCGGTCCGCACCGACGGTGATGATCAACTGCGCCAGACCGTCCCGGGTGAACGTGTCGGTGATCGCGCGGTCGACCTCCGCGGCGGCGGGGGCGAGCAATGCCAGTGTCGCGCCGGCCGGCGGGTCGGGCAGCGTGCAGGCCACCGGGTGCCGGTACGCCTCGGCGGCGACGCCAGCCGCGGCGAGGCGTGCGGCCAGTCGCTCGGCGAGCGCCTCGCCGAACACCGCGACCGGCGCCCGGGCCGGCCGCCGCGGCGCGAGGAGCCCGGCAGCGGCGAGCGCGTCGACGATCGCCGCCGTGGCCTCGCCTGGCAGCCCGCTGCGGGCCGCCAGGCTCTCGCGACGGCTGCGACCGTCGAGCACGGCCAGCAGCGGCCGGGCCCGGGCGTCGAGCAGCAGTGCCCCGGCGCCGGTGCCGACCTGCAGCACGCCGCCCGGCCGATCCAGCACGGGCGTACCCGGAGGCAGCCGGGGACGGGGCTCGGCGTCGTGATCGCTGCGCACGCCCACCATCGTTGCGCTCGGGCGGCCCTCGCGGGGGAGTTGTCCACAGGGGGCGCGCATGAGGGCAGGAAGAAGGCCCCCGGGAACATCGGTTCCGCCAGCCTTCCCCTGCAGGCGGGCCGACCATCCGGGGGCCTGTTCGGATGAACCTAGGGCCTCGGCGACCCCCGGTCAAGCGGGTCGACCGAGACGGTCGAGGGCCTTTCTCCACGGCTTGTGGACAAGGCTGTGGAAGCCGTGTGGGCTCCGGCCGCCGTCCTGTGGAGTGAGCCGGCGAAGCGGGGGACAACCTGCAGACCACCTGTCGTCATGGTCTGCTCGACTGCCGTTCAGCCGCTCGTCATCTTCGACGCAGTGCTGTCCGATGGGCAGACGATGGCAGACTGGGTGACATGTCGCGGGCCGACCAGACCGATCCCGGCCAGTCCGATCCCGAATCCGTGGCGCCCCTGCTGGGCGGCGAGGCGCCCGAGGTCGAGGTACGCCGAAGCTCGCGGCGGCGCCGGACGATCACCGCCTATCGCGACGCGGGTCGGATCGTCGTGCTGCTCCCGCAGCGCCTGTCGGTGGCGGAGGAGCGCCGCGTCGTGCCGGAGATGGTCGCCAAGGTGCTGGCCAAGGAGGAACGCTCGCGGGCTCCCGCGGCCGACCTCGCCCTGACCGGCCGGGCCGCGGAGCTGAGCCGACGCTTTCTGGCGGCCGAGGGCTCCCCGATGCCGGCAAGCGTGCGCTGGGTCGGCAACCAGAACAACCGCTGGGGCTCGTGCACCCCGGGCGCCGGGACGATCCGGCTGTCGGACCGGCTGCGGCCGATGCCCGCCTGGGTCGTCGACTACGTGCTGATGCACGAGCTGGCCCATCTTGTCGAGCGCGAGCACAACGCCCGGTTCTGGCGCCTGGTCGATGCTCTGCCGGATGCCGAACGGGCGAAGGGCTACCTCGCCGGGTGGAGCGACGCGCTCGCCCGCGGCGTACCGACCGGCGAGCGCTGAGCCCTAGCTGTGCTGCCCACTCAAGGCAGTGCGGCCGCGACTCACTCGGCGTCCAGGTCGTCGCCGGACTCCGCGGCCTCCCCGGGGTCAGGACATTGTCGACGGTTCCGGCGGGTCTGGTGTGTGGAAGGTGGTGCGGTAGGACGCGGGCGAGACTCCCAGGTTGCGCCGTAGGTGATTGCGAAGTGAGCTGGCTGATCCCATTCCGCTCGTGTGCGCTATGTCGTCGATGGTCCGGTCGGTTGTCTCCAGGAGGTTCCTGGCCAGTTCGAGTCGTTGCCGGATGATCCAAGTGGTAGCGGTCGTCCCAGTTGCGGCTCGGAATTTTCTCGTGAACGTGCGGCGGCTCATCCGAGCGTGTGCCGCCAATTGATCGACGGTGAGTGGTTCGTCGAGGCGCTCGAGTGCCCAGTCCATCGTGTCGCCGAGGTGATCTTCTGGGTGCTGAGGCACGGGCTGCTTGATGAATTGCCGTTGACCTCCGTCTCGCCAGGCAGGTACGACGCAGGTCCGTGCGGTGTCGGTGGCGATGGCACTGCCGTGGTCTTCGCGGACGACGTGCAGGAGCATGTCGATTCCGGCGGCCGCGCCGGCCGAGGTTGTGATCTCGGCCGAAGTCACAAAGAGCGCGTCGGGGTCCACGGTGATGGCGGGGAAGCTGCGCGCCAGAAGGTCTGCGGCGGCCCAGTGCGTCGTCGCGGTCCGCCCGTCCAATCGCCCTGCTGCGGCCAGGAGGAACGATCCCAGGCATACGGAGGCGATTCGTGACGCGCGGCATTCCTTGAGTGCGCGAACTATCGGCGGCATGGTGTCCGCGGCCATTTTCTTCAGACTTGTGTGCTGGGGTGAGGGTGCAACCACGACAAGGTCGGCCCGTCTCAGCAGGGACAAGTCGTGTTCCAGGGTGATGCTGAATCCTGCTGCGGTCGCAAGGGGTCCGGCTCGTTCGCTGCAATGCCGCACGGTGTAACCCGGCCGGCCGCGGGCGTCGCGGACACTGCCCAGGACACGCGTGGCGAGGCTGAGTTCGAACGGCATCACGGCCGAGTCGGCGACGACCGCGACCAGTTGAGACATGGCCCGATCCTCTCATCAACTGTCCTGTGGGCCATCGCGCCCAGGGTGGCGGATCGCCCACTGTTGACCGCATGAGCAATGACGAAATGATGAAGGCGATCCGGCGGGAGCGTCTTGGTGGCCCAGAGGTTCTGCGTATCGCGTCGGTGGCGGTGCCGTCTGTGGGCCCGTCCCAAGTGCTGGTTCGGGTCGAAGCAACGAGCCTGAACCCGACGGATTGGGTTCATCGGCGAGCTGCCGGCTTTCTGGGAGACGGCCCGAAAGTGCTGGGGTGGGATGTTGCTGGGGTCGTGGTTCGAGTCGGTCTTGGCGTCACCGTGCACCGCGTGGGTGATCGGGTGGTGGGAATGCTGCCTTACCCGTTCGGGCACGGCGCCGCAGCCGAATATGTTCGTGCCCCTGCCCGTGCCCTCGTGTCAACGCCCGCTGTACTCGGATCCGCCGATGCGGCGGCCGTGCCGCTCGTCGGTCTCACCGCCTGGCAGGCCCTGGTCGACACCGCCGGCGTACAGCCGACGAACCGAGTCCTCGTTCATGCCGCGGCGGGAGGGGTGGGACACATGGCGGTGCAGATCGCCAAGGCTCACGGCGCATACGTGATCGGCACAGCCAGCGCCTCGAACCACGCCCTTGTGCGAGACCTGGGAGCGGACGAGGTGATTGATTACCGCACGACGCGGTTGGTCGAGGCGGTCGAGAACATCGATATCGCCCTGGACACCGTAGGGGGCGATACCGCAGCTCGATCCCTGCAGGTCACGCGGTCCGGAGGCACGATCGTGTCCTTGTCGCTGAATTCCACCACTCCGCTCGGTGAGATTGCCCAACGTCGTGGTGTTCGACACGAGTTGATGCTCGTCGAAAGCGACCGTGAGGGACTGACCCAGCTCATGCGCCTTGTCGAGGCTGGGCGCCTGAGGCCGGTCGTTGATCGCCAGGTCGCCCTGTTCGACATCGATGCCGTCCGCGAAGCACACGTCTACGGTGACGCCGGACATGTGGCAGGAAAGATCATCCTGCGCGCCGAGTCGGCGGCCTAGCGGTCCTCCGCGTCGGATCCCGGCTCGTCGTCGGAGTCGAGCAGCTTGGCCAACTCGGCGTCCAGGTCGTCGCCGGACTCCGCGGCCTGCCCGCCCGGGGTGTAGCCGAGCGGATCGGCCAGGTCGGCCGTCGACGGCAACAGATCGGGGTGGGTCCAGGCCGCTTCGCGCGCGTCGGCGCCCGAACGCTGCCGCAGCACCTGCCACAGTTGGGCGGCCTCGCGGACCCGGCGCGGGCGCAACTCCAGCCCGACCAGCGTGGCGAGGGTGTCCTCGGCCGGGCCGCCCGCACCGCGGCGGCGGCGCATGGTCTCGGCCAGCGCGCCCGCCTGCGGGAGCCAGCGCTCGGCCGCCACCTCGACCACATCGTCCACCCACCCCTCGACCAGGGCGAGCAACGTCTCCAGGCGCTCCAGGATGCGCTCCTGCTCCGGTGTGCGGGCCGGCGTGAACAGGCTGTTGTCCTGCAACTGTTCGGCGATCCGCTGCAGCGTCTCCGAGTCCAGCGCGCCGCCCGTGGAGCCCATCAGCTCCTCCAGGCGTGAGGTGTCGATGGTGATCTCTCGGGCGTACGCCTCGACGAGCGCGAGCACCTGCGGCCCGAGCCAGGCCGCATGGGCGAACAGCCGCTGGCGGGCCGCCTCCCGCAGCGCCAGATAGATCACCACATCGTCGGCGCCGGACTCGAGTCCGTCGGCGAAGGCCTCGATGTTGGCCGGCAGCAGCGCGACCTCGGAGCTGGGCAACAGCGGCAGCCCGTTGTCGGTCCCGCCGAGCACCGCGCCGGCCAGCCGCCCGATCGACTGGCCCGCCTGCAACCCGAACATGTGCGCGCCGCTGGTCCGCAGCATCGGCTTGAGCATCTGCTCCATGCCGGCCAGCATCTGCGCCTCCGGCGCATCGGCCGGCAGCGACATCGTCTCGGCCATCGCATCGGCCATGCTGCTCGCCACCGGCGAGACCAGCCGCTGCCAGACCTCGAGGGTCTTCTCGATCCACTCGGCCCGACTCCAGGCCTGGGCCTGCGGCGAGGAGGCCGGCAGCGCGGTCGCCTCGTCCAGCCAGGACTGCGCCAGGCGTACCGCATCCGCCACCTGCTCGCGCCGCTGCCGTCCCGGGGTCGGATCCTCGCCCTGGCTGGCCGCCGTCTTGCGGGCGACATCGCGCACCAACTGCCAGTTCACCCCGTCCTCGCCGACGGCGCCGGGCGGCTGGGTGCCCGGCATCCGGAAGCCGATGCCGCCGCCCGGGTTCGCCATCGCGCCGCCCGCGCCCGGGGCGCCGAGGCCCATCTGGCCGAGCATCTGCTGGACCTGGGCCACCAACTGGGAAAGATCGCCGCTCGCCCCGAACTGCTGGAACAGCGCCTCGAGCGACTCCCGCTGGGCGGCCTCGGAATCCTCGCCCCGGTTCCGGTCGTCGCCCGGCTGCTCGCCACGGGCGTCGTCGGGCCGGTTCTCGTCGTCGTTGTGGTCCGGATCGGGCGGGCCGGGCTGGTCGGACATCGAAGACTCTCCTGATCGGGTCGGTCTGATCCATTCAACCCCATGGCGCAAACGCGCCGCAGGGCCGCCGGGCGACGGGCCCGGCGTGCGGGCCCGAGCCCGCCGCAACGGGTATGGTCGGCGCGTGTCAACGAGCCTTCCCGAGCGGGTCCTGGGCGTTCGCCTCGGCCCCGAACCGATCGACGTCGCGAGCGTCATCGACGCCGTCGCCGATCCGGCGTGCGGCGGGCTCGGGCTGTTCGTCGGCACGGTCCGCGACACCGACGAGGCCACCGGCCCCGGCGAGGTCACCGGCCTGACCTACACCGCGCATCCGGCTGCGGCGGACGAACTGGCCCGGGTTGCCGCCGAGGTCGCCTCCCGTCACGACGTTCGCGGCGTCGCGGTCGAGCACCGTACCGGTTCGCTGCGCGTCGGCGACATCGCCGTGGTGGTCGCCTGCGCGGCCGTGCACCGGGCCCCGGCGCTCGCCGCCTGCGCCGACCTGATCGACACCCTGAAGGAGCAGGTGCCGATCTGGAAGGAACAGACCTGGGCCGGGGGCGCATCGACCTGGCCGGGGGTCTGAGGTGACCCGCCAGACCCTGACCGCGCTGGTCTCCGCGGTCCTCTTCGTCGGCTTCGCCGTCGCGCTGGCGGTGCTGCCCGTGCCGTTCGTCGTCTACAGTCCCGGCGGCACCGTCGACGTGCTCGGCAATGCCGCCGACGGCAGCCCGGTGGTCGAGCTGAGCGATGTGCGTACCTATCCGACCGACGGCCGCCTCGACATGACCACCATCAGCGTGACCCGCGCCGATGCGGTGGTCGGGGTTCCGGAGGCGATGCTGGCCCACTTCCTGCCCAGCCGGGAGACGTTGCCCCGCAATGCGGTCTACCCGCAGGGCCGCACGGCCGATGAGGTACGCAACGACAACGAGGCGCAGATGGGGTCGTCGCAGGACAATGCGCTGGTGGCAGCCACCCTGGCCGCCGGTCAGGAGGTCCAGGACCGGCCGATGGTGACCGCGGTGACGCCGCTCAGCCCGGCCGACGGCCAACTGCAACCGGGCGACCTGTTGTACGAGATCGGCGGCGAGCATGTCGCCAATGTCGACCAGGTCAGCACACTGGTCGCCCGGCATCGCGTCGGCGACACCGTGCCGTTCAAGGTCGTGCGCGCCGGCCGCGAGTTGATCATCCCGATCGTGCTGCAGGGCGCCAACGACGATCCGACCCTGCCGATCGTCGGGATCGCCGTCGGCACCGGGTATCGCCTGACCCCGCAGGTCACCTACAACGTCGACCCGGCGATCGGCGGCCCCAGCGCCGGACTGGTCTTCGCGCTCGCGATCTACGACAAGATCACCGAGGGCCAGTTGCTCGGCGATCGGGTCGTCGCCGGGACCGGCACGATCGATGCCCGCGGCAATGTCGGACCGATCGGCGGCATCCAGGAGAAGATCGCGGCCGCCGAGGGCGCCGGCGCGACGATCTTCCTGGTGCCGTCGGAGAACTGCCCCGATGTCGCCGGCGTGCAGACCTCGATGCGGCTGGTCCAGGTGGGCACCCTGCAGGAGGCGATCACCGCCGTCGAGGATCTCGCGGTGCCCGAGCGGGCGACGGGAGTGCCGTCATGCTGACCGACCCCGACGAGCGGGTGGCCGCCCTGGCCGCGGCGCTGGTCGAACTCGAGCGGACCTGCAGCGATGCCGGATGGGACGCCCCGCCGCGGCTGTTCGCGCTGGTGCCGACCGCCGACGTGATCGCCGACGAGCCCGCCCTCGCCGAGGAGTTCGGCCTGCGCGGCGACGGTCCGCCCGGCGCCTGGACCGCGATCGAGCAGGGTGACTTCCGGCCCGGCGACGACCTCGTCGGGGCGCTGCAACGGCTGTCCTGGCCGGCCGAGGTGAAGGGCTGCGCGCTCGCCCTGGAGCGCAGCTTCCTGCCGGCCGGCGCGGAGGCCGAGCTGCCCGACGAGCCGGCCGCGGCGCAGCGAGTGGTCGCCGAGCACCCGGATCGCCAGGACATCCGCCTGGTCGTCGGTGTCACCCGCGACGGAACCGGCTACGGCGTGGGCCGGCTGGTCGCGCAGCCCGATGAGCTGCTCGGCGGACCCGACCTCGCCCCCGGGCTGGTGTCGTTGCTGGCGACTACGCTGGCCTGACCCGGATGACCGCGTCCATGAGTACCAAGATGAGCACGAACGTGAGCACCAGCATGAGCACGAGCAGGAGACATCGATGACCTCGACGGCCGCCACCGCGCCGCGCCGCCGCAATGCGCTGTTGCCCACCCTGGTCGCGCTGGTGGGCCTGGTCATCGTGGCCATGCTCGGCACGGGGGTGTGGACCGACCGGTTGTGGTATGTGAATCTCGGTTACGGGCAGGTGTTCTCCACCCAGTTGTGGACCCGGGTGGCACTGTTCGCGGGCTTCGGGCTGATCACCGCGGCGGTCGTGGTGGGCAACATCGTCCTGGCGTACCGGCTGCGGCCGGCGACCAGACAGGGCCCGGTCGCCAGCCAGTTGCTGGAGCGCTATCGCGAGGTGCTGGAGACCCGGTTCAGCCAGGCCATGATCGCGCTCGGCGGGGTGGTCGCGCTCTTCGCCGGGGCCAGCGGTGCGGGGCAGCTCACCACCTACCTGGCGTGGGTCAACAAGACCGAGTTCGGTACGCCCGATCCGCGCTTCGGGCTGGACATCTCCTTCTTCGTCTTCGATCTGCCCTGGCTGAGCTACCTGCTCGGCTTCGCGATCACCACGCTGCTCATCGCGGCGGCCGGTGCGGCGGTGATGCACTACGTGATGGGAGCCCTGCGGTTCGGTCGCGGTGCCGCCCGCTCCGGCAGCCGCGCGGCGCAGATCCAACTGTCGGTGCTGATCGGGCTCGCGGTGCTCGGCTACGGCGTCGCCCGCTGGCTCGATCGCTATGTCTATGAGCTGCAGAGCGGGCCCCTGCTGACCGGCCTGACCTACACCTCCGACACCGCCCGGATCAATGCCTCGACCATTCTCGCCGCGATCGCGGTGATCTGTGCGGTGCTGTTCTGGTCGACGATCGTGCTGGGCCGGTGGCTGTTGCCGGGCGCGGGCATGGCGCTGATGGTGGTCGCCGCGATCGTCCTCGGCGCGATCTATCCGGGGGCGGTGCAGGCGATCACCGTGGTGCCGGACGAGCCCGACAAGGAGCGCCCCTACATCGGCCAGCACATCGCCGCCACGCGGGACGCCTACGGGGTCGCCGATGTGGAGGTGCAGGACTACTCGGCCGAGACGGTCGCCGCCGCCGGGCAGTTGCGCCAGGACGCCGCGACCCTGCCGGGCATCCGGTTGATCGACCCGGCCAAGGTCGGGCCGACGTTCGAGCAACTGCAGCAGGTCAGGGCCTACTACTCGTTCCCCTCGGTGCTGGACGTCGACCGCTACCTGATCGACGGGCAGCCCACCGACACGGTCGTCGCGGTTCGCGAGCTCGACCCGAACGGGATCGAGAACCCGAGCTGGAACACCCGGGTGACCGAGTACACCCACGGCTTCGGGATGGTCGCCGCCTACGGCAACCGTCGCCAGGAGAACGGCACGCCGGAGTGGATCTCGCGCGACATCCCGCCGGTCGGCGAACTGCCCGAGACCGAGCCGCGGGTGTACTTCGGCGAGCTGAACCGCGGCTTCTCCATCGTCGGCGCGCCCGCGGGCGCGGCGCCGATCGAGCTGGACACCCCCGGCGGCGGCGAGGGCAGCACCCCGCGGCTGAACACCTACCAGGGCGCGGGCGGCGTACCGATCGGATCGATGTTCAACCGGATCCTCTATGCCATCCGCTTCGGCGACCCCAACATCTTGTTGTCGGACCGGGTCAACGAGGCATCCCAGATCATCTACGACCGCACCCCGGTGGAGCGGGTGCAGGCGGCCGCGCCGTGGCTGCAGGTCGACTCCAATGCCTATCCCGCCGTCGTCGACGGACGGATCAAGTGGATCGTCGACGGCTACACCACGACGGACAACTACCCGAACAGCCAGCGGGTCTCGCTGGAGGAGGCCACGGCCGATTCGCAGTCCGGCCGCCCGCCGGGCGCGGCGCCGACCGACACGCTGAACTACATCCGCAACTCGGTGAAGGCCGTGGTGGACGCCTATGACGGCACCGTCGATCTGTACGCCTGGGACGAGACCGACCCGATGCTGCAGACCTGGCGCAAGGCCTATCCCGACACGGTCCAGCCGCGCAGCGCGATCAGCCCCGATCTGCTGGCGCATCTGCGCTATCCCGAGGACCTGTACAAGGTCCAGCGCCAGATTCTCGGCCGCTACCACGCCACCGATCCGGCCGTGTGGTACCGGGGCAGCGACCTGTGGCAGGTGCCGACCGACCCGGTGAACGGCGCGAACACCCGCAAGGAGCCGCCCTACTACCTGTCGATCAAGTGGCCGGGAGACGACCAGGCTCACTTCAGCCTGACATCGCTCTACGTGCCGAACGGCCGGGCGAACCTGGCCGCCTACATGGCGGTCAATGCCGATGCGGCCTCGCCCGACTACGGGCAGATGCGGATCCTGCGGATGTCGGACAGCCAACAGATCGACGGCCCCGGGCAGGTGCTGAGCGCGATGAACAACGACTCCGCCGTCGCGGAGACGCTGCGCCGGTTCCAGAACGAGGGCACCGCACAGGCGAGCTACGGCAATCTGCTGACGCTGCCGGTCGGCGGCGGGCTGCTCTATGTCATGCCCGTCTACGTGCAGCGCGCCTCCGGCAGCGGCTCCTATCCGGTGCTGCAGTTCGTGGTCACCCGGTTCGGTTCGCAGGTGGCGATCGATCCGACCCTGCAGGGCGCGCTGGACAAGCTGTTCGCCGGCGACGCGGGAGCGAGCACGGGGGAGGAGGACGGGACGCGGCCGCCGGACGGCGGCGAGCCGACCGAGCCGTCGGGTCCCGCGGACAATCCCGCGGCGATCGCCGCGCTGAACCAGGCGATCACCGCCAACGAGGAGGCGGAGAAGGCGCTGCGGGCCGGCGACCTCGCGACCTACCAGCAGAAGCAGAACGAGGCGGCCGAGGCGACCCGGCGCGCACTGGATGCGCTGGGCGGGGGGTAGTCCTTGGCCGGATCGCTGATCATCCGCCGCGCGCGGCCGGTATTCCCCGACGGGGAACCGGCCGCGCCGCTGGTTGATCTTGTCCTGCGCGACGGGCGGATCGCCGCGCTCGGTCCCGCGGGATCGGTCGGGTACGCCGAAGCGGCCCCCGAGATCGACGCGGACGGCCGCTGGCTGATTCCCGGCCTGTGGGACCAGCACGTGCACCTTCGGCAATGGTCGCGGGCCGAGTCGCGGCTGGACCTGTCGGGTGCCGGCTCGGCCGCCCAGGTCTGCCGGATGCTCACCGAGCGCGGCGTCGCGGCAGGCAGCGGACCGCTGATCGCCTTCGGCCATCGCTCGGCGGTCTGGCCGGACCGAGCGAGCGTGGCCGGACTGGACGCGGTCACCGGGACCCGGCCGGTGATCCTGATCAGCGGCGATGCCCACCAGGGCTGGCTGAACAGTGCGGCGCTCCGGCTGCTGGACCTGCCATCGCGCGAGGAGGCGCTGACCGAGGACGAGTGGTTCGCCGTCTCGCCCGCGGTCGAGGCGCTCGGCGCCGGCGAGCCGGAGCAGGCGGCATATGCCCGCGCCCTGGCCGCCGCCGCGCGCCGGGGCATCGTCGGTCTGACGGACTTCGAGTTCGGCGACGGCTGGCGCACCTGGCCGGCCGCCTATGCCGGCGAGCTCGGCCGGCTCCGGATCCGGGTGGCCTGCTATGCCGACGAGCTGGACGCCGTGCTCGCCGCCGGGCTGCGTACCGGTGACCCGCTGGACCCGACGGGCCGGCTGCGGATGGGCCCGTTCAAGAT
This sequence comes from Naumannella huperziae, assembly GCF_054073625.1. Classification (NCBI taxonomy): domain Bacteria; kingdom Bacillati; phylum Actinomycetota; class Actinomycetes; order Propionibacteriales; family Propionibacteriaceae; genus Naumannella; species Naumannella huperziae. The sequence continues at coordinate 1,972,682 of NZ_JBSXPH010000001.1, forward strand.
CATCTCCGACGGCTCGCTGAACACCAGGACCGCCTGGTGCTGCGATCCCTATGCGGCCAATGATCATGATTCTCCCGATCATGGGCAGGCCAACCAGACCCTCGCCGAGCTGACCGAACTGCTGTCGCGCGCCCACTCCGGCGGACTGCGGGTTGCGGTGCACGCGATCGGTGACCGGGCCGCCGACGACGCCCTGACTGCCCTCGAGGCGTCGGGCGCGCGGGGCACGATCGAGCACGCCCAGTTGTTGCGACGCTCCGACATCACCCGGATGGCGCGGTTGGGGATCACTGCGAGCGTCCAGCCCGCACATCTGCTCGACGACCGGGACGTCGCCGAACAGGTGTGGCCCGGGCGTACCGACCGCTGTTTCATGTTCGGCTCGCTGGCGCGCGCCGGGGTGCCGCTGGTGCTGGGGTCGGATGCGCCGGTCGCGCCGCTCGATCCGTGGCTGGCGATGGCCGCGGCGGTCGGACGCAGCGGTGACGAGCGGCCGGCCTGGCATGCCGCGGAGGCGCTGTCGCCGCGGCAGGCGCTGGCGGCCAGCACGGGTGGCGTGGATGCGGTCGTGTCGGGCGGGCCGGCCGATCTGGTGCTGCTGGACCGCGATCCGCTGGCGCCCGCGAACGATGCCCCGGCCGCCGCGGCGGCGCTGCGGCAGATGCCGGTCGCGCTGACGGTGGTGGACGGTTCTCCGGTGGCCGGCCCGCTCGCCGGCTGAGCGCGCGGGCTGAGCGCGCGCCGGGTCAGCCGCGGGTCAGCGGCGGCAGGGCGGCATGCTCGGGCAGGTCAAGATCATCCGCTGCGCCCACCACCACGGCGCTCAGCGACTCGGGCGTGACGATCTCGCGATAGGCGGCGGTCGCCTGCTCTGCGGTGACACTGCCGAGCGCCTCGAGCTGACGGGTCAGATGATCATCGGGCAGCCCGTCCAGCACCTGCCGGACGTGCTGGTCGACCAGCGCCTCGGCGGTCGCCCACTGCAGCGGCGCGGCACCGACGTAGTAGTTGACGGCATCGGTCACCTCCGCGGTGGTGATCGGGGCGACCTCGTCGATCATCAGGCCGAGCCCGCGGGTGATCGCATCGCCGGTCACCTCCGAGCGGAACGAGCCCGACAGCGCGAACGTGCCGCCGGTCCGCAGCGGCGCCGGCGCGAGCCGGACGCCGTAGGTGTAGCCGAGCTCCTCGCGCAACAGCAGGTTGAGCCGGCTGCCGAACGAGCCGCCCATCGCGTGCAGCGCCACCCGCAGGGCGGGCCAGCGCGGATCGGAGCGGTCGATGCCGAAACCGCCGATCGACACATTCGCCTGCACCGCGCCCGGTCGGTCGATCAGGCGGTACGCCGCCGCACCGGCCGCCGCAACCGGTGGCGCCGCCGCCTCGGCGCTGCCCGACCAGCCGCCGAACGCCCGCTCGGCGAGCGCGCGCACATCGGCGCCGCCGAGGTCGCCGCCGATCACCAGCGTCGCCCGGTCCGGGGCATAGCTGCGCGCATGGCGGGCGCGGGCGGCGTCGGGGGTGATCGCGGCGACCGTGTCCGGTTCGCCGCCGACGGGCCGGGCGCCGCGGTAGCCCGGGGCGAACACGGTACGCCGGAACTCCCGCGCGGCCGTCGCGGCCGGGTTGGCCTGCTGCTGCTCGATCTCGGCCAGCCGCAGCGCGACCTGCCGGGCGAGGTCGGCATCGGCCAGCGCGGGCTCGGCGAGGGCGTCGGCGAGCAGGCCGAGCGCGTCGGCCAGCCGGGAGGCGGGTACGTCGATGCCGGCGACGACCCCGCCGAGATCCTGGTGCGCGCCGAAGCCGGCGCCGAGCAGCTCCAGCCGCTCGGCGTACCGCGTGCCCGGATCCGTGGCGGTGCCCTCGTCGAGGGTGCGGGCGATGATCGTGCCGATGCCCTCGGGATCCTCGCCGGTGAGCGGGGCGTCGATCACCACCGCGGCGCTGATCACCTGCTGCCCCGGCAGGTGCAGGATGCGCAGCGCCATGCCGTTGTCGAGCCGGTCGTGCTCGGGCAGCGGGAACCGCGGGGGGAGCGGGGCAGCCACCTCGGGCGGGCTGGTCCTGGTCATGCGACGGCCTCCTCGGTGCCCTCTTCGGCGCTGCGGTAGACGAGCGTGGCGCGGGCGGCGGGGTCCAGATGCTCCGCGGCGGCGCGCTGCACCTGCGCCGCGTCGATCGAGGCGATCGCGGCCAGCCGGCGGTTGATCTCGTCGGGATCGCCGAGCAGCGTGGCGTAGGCCGAGATCTGGTCGGCACGCGAATCGAGGGTGGCCAGCCCGTGCAGCCAGTGTCGTTCGTACTGGGCCCGGGCGCGGGTCAGCTCCTCGGCCGTCGGCCCCTCGTCCGCGAACCGGGTGAGCTCGTCGACCATGATCGACTCGATCTCGGAGATCGGCGCGTCATCACGCGCCCGGGCCGAGGCGAAGCCGAAGGAGTTGCCGCCGATCAGCCCGAGCGCGGAGGCGCCGGCGCCCTGGGCCAGCTCCTCGTCGCGGACCAGCCGGCGGTAGAGCCGAGACGTCTGACCGTCGCCGATGATCGCCATCGCCAGGTCGGCCGCGTCGAACTCGCGGCGGTCGAGCGCGGGCAACCGCCAGGCGAAGTGGACCGCGTCGGCCGGGACGTCGGCGCTCACCTCGCGCCGGGGCAGGCCCGACAGCGGCGGCAGCACGCCCGGGTCGGGCGTGGTCGGTCGGCTGCCCGCCGCGATCGGGCCGAAGTAGCGGCGTACCCGCTCCAGCGCGTCGTCGACCTCGACATCGCCGACGATGCTGAGCACCGCATTGTTCGGCATGTAGAAGCGGCGGAAGAACGCGTGCACGTCGGCCAGCTCGGCGGCGTCGAGGTCGGCCATCGAGCCGATCGTGGTGTGGCCGTAGGGATGGTCGGCGGGAAAGGTGAGCGCGACCAGGTGTTCGAGCAGGTCTCCGTAGGGCACGTTGTCGTAGCGCTGCCGCTTCTCTTCCTTCACCACCTCGCGCTGGTTGTCCAGGCTCTCCTGGGTGACCGCCTCGAGCAGCGTGCCCATTCGGTCGGCCTCCAGCCACAGCGCGCGGTCCAGCCCGCCGACCGGCAGCGCCTCGAAGTAGTTGGTCCGATCGAACCAGGTGGTGGCATTCACCGAGGCGCCGGCGGCCTGCATCAGCGAGATGTGGGTGCCCGACGCGACATTCGCCGACCCCTGGAACATCAGATGCTCGAACAGGTGCGCGAAGCCCGAGCGGCCGGGCTCCTCGTGCCGGGACCCGACGTCGTACCAGAGGTTGACCGCCACCGCGGGGACCGCGTGGTCGGGGCTGATGATCACCCGGAGCCCGTTATCGAGGCGGTGCTCGTACAGCGGATATCGGACTTCGTCGGTCGCGGCCATGCCGCACAAGCTAACGCACCGCTCAGAACAGGGTCGGCTGCAGGCGTTCGGGCAGTGGCGGCAGTTGCCGGCGGGTACGCCACTGCGCGCTCGCGTCCCAGCCGAGCGCGTCGAGCACGCCCGGCTGCTCAGGCGTGGCGTCGTCGGCGCCGGCCAGGGCTCGGGCGGCGAGCGTGGCGGTCGCCGGCACGTCGTCGGCCTCGTGGCCGGGCGGGGTGACCACCTGCACGCCCAGCTCGGTCAGCACCTCGGCGGCGCGGGCGAGTTGGGCGACCAGCGTGGGCAGCTTGTCGACGCGCTGGGCCTTGTAGTCGGGCCAGCGTTCCCGGCGGGTGCTGGCGTCGGGATCGTCGAAGCCGACGACGATCCGCGCCGGCCCGATCCGGTCGGCGGCGGCGACGAGCTGGGTGAGCAGGCCGCGGATCGCCCAGATCGGCTGGCCGAGCGAGTCCCGGGCGCCGGACGCGGCGAGCGCGTGGAAGCTGCGGTGCAGCAGCGAATTGCCGTCCACCACCATCAGCGGCCGCCCGCCCGCGGCGGCGGGCACGGGGTTCGGGCCCGGTGCGGTGGCGGAGGTCACCCCACCATCATGACGCCTCGGGCCGACGGTCGCCCGTCGCCCGGGCGGGTGTTGGCCAGCGACAGCTAGTTGCCGGATTTCGAGGTACGGGCCGCCGGATCCGCTCCGGGATCGCCGCCGCCGGCCTGGGTGCGTCCGCCGATGCTCAGCGTGTAGCCGGCGTAGGAGTCGGCGGTCTCGCTCGGGTCATGGGCCATCACGATGGCACCGAGGGACTTCGCGCCGCGCATCTCCCGGCGTACCTTTGCCGCCGAGACCTCGGCGCGTCCGTCCGCACCGACCGGCACCTCGAGGTGGCCGACGCGCTTCGTGCCGTCCCAGCCGACGAGCTGCAGCGACCAGCCCTGGACGGGATCGGGACGGACCTGGGTCGCCGACCGCGCGGTGCCGAGGTCGATCTCGGTGCCGCCCACGGCGGCGTCGCGAACCCACCATCCCGTCGGCTCCGCACCGTTGCCGTTGGTCGCGGCGTCGGTCAGGTAACGGAACGAGATCAGCACGTCCTTGCCGGCATAGGCGGCCAGGTCGTAGGTACGCGTGGCCCAGTCGGCGGTGCCGGTCAGGCCGGGCAGCAGGCCGACGATGGTGCCGTCGGCGCCGGAGGCGTGCTCGCTCGTGGTGGCGTCGCCGGGCACGGTGGTCCAGGTCTCACCTCCGTCGGTGGAGACCTGCACGATGCCGAAGTCCCAACCGGTCTCGATCTCGGTACGCGACTCGAACGTCAGCGCCCCGCCGCCGGCGGGCACGCTCGCCTCGACGACGGCGCTGCGGTCGACATCGTCGCCCTCGCCGCTCCACAGCTCGCCGGAGGAGACCTGCCACTCCAGCGGCTTGACCGGATACGTCTTGGCCCCGGCGAACGTGACGCCGTAGTCGAACGGGCGGTCGGTGGCGGCGAGAACGAAGTCGGCGCCGTTGGTCGGCGCGCCCGGCGAGCTGGCCGAGCCCGCCCAGTCCCAGCGGATCGCCGAGGAGAGCCGGGCCGAGGTGAAGCGCGCCTTCTCGGCGTCGGTCAGGCCCTTGGCCCCGGAGTCGAGCAGCCGGTCGAGGGCCATCTGCGCGACGAAGTCCTCCAGCACGTCGCCGGAGCTCGTCTTGTCGGCATTCGCGGTCAGCCAGTTCTGCAGGGAGGTCAGGCCGGTCGCGCTGCCGTCGCGGTGCAGGGCGGTGATCAGGTCCTCGCCGTAGCGGTCGGCGAGGTAGGTGACCAGGGCGTACGCCGCCCCGTAGTCGGCGAGGATCTCGTTCGGCTGGTCCTCCCAGCGGGTGATCGAGTTCTCGGCACCGCAGTAGGGGAAGCTCTTCGTTGCGTAGAAGCCCTGGTAGCAGGTGATGTGCGAGTCGGCGCCGACGCGGCCGTAGGGGATGGTGGTGTCGGAGTAGCCGACGAGCGTCTGGGCGTAGTCGGACAGGCCCTCGTTCAGCCAGGTCGTCTCGCCCGGATCGGTGTAGTAGTGCAGCAGGTGCTGGTACTCGTGGGCGAAGGTCGACTCGTAGTTGCGCGGACGCGCCGGCTGTTCGGACGAGCACAGGCCCCCGGCGCCGCCGTCGGGCGGATTGGCGCCCGTGCGGTGCAGCCAGTCGTAGGAGTCGATCGTCATCACGTTGCGGTCGAAGGCCTCGTTGAACAGCGGGGAGAAGAAGCCCGCGATGAAGGTCGAGCCCTCGGGCGTCGTCGGGTCGTAGAAGTTTGCGTCGCGGACATTCGAGACCAGCACGACCGTGGAGTCGCCGTCGCCGACGTAGAACTCCGGGTCGCCGCCACCGAGCAGTTCCCACAGCGGGCCGCCGAAGCCGACATCGGTCTGGGCGCTGCCGTCGCGGGCGGGTGCGGTGGAGAAGGCCTCGGACTCGGTGGGCAGGATGTTGGTGTCGAACTCGGCGACCATCGCGTTCACCTGGTCGTCGGTGATCACATTGCGTACGCCGTCGTTGCGGCAGTCACCGTCGGGGAAGTTGATGTCGGACTGCACCCAGATCTCGATGTTGTTGCCCACCGCGCGCAGGGTGAACTCCTCGGGGGCGTAGACGCCCTCGGCGTCGTCGAGCACCAGCCACGGCTTGGTGCCGCCGATCGGCGTGCCGGTTGCCGCCGGGGGAGCGCTGCTGCGCTGGCGTCGCAACTGCGGCGCCTCGTCGCCGAACTCGCGCTTCTCGGCGTCGCTGAGCCGGGCGCGGGGCGACTTGACCAGGTCGGCGCGGGGGGCGCGGGTGTCGTCGGCGGGCGCAGCGCCGGCGTCGGCGGGGGGTGAGGGTGGCGGCTCCGCGGAGGCGGTCAGCGGAGCGACCAGCCCCGTGGTGACCAGCGCGGCGGCCGCACCGGCCGCCATCAGACCACGGTGCCATCCACCTCGGCGCATCTCGGACCCTCCTGGCATGGACAGCCGGGCCCTGGGGGCGCCCGGTCCAGTCGGCAGCAAACCATGATCGGTGACGGCGCGGAAGGTGAACGGCGAGATTTGTGGGAAACCTTGAGGTGTTCTTCAGGTGCGCGAGCGCCGGGGGCGGCGGGCATGGACATCGGGGTCGGGTGGCTGCGAGGCTCGACGTGGGGGTGGACTGGGGGTGGATATCGTGTTCTCGGAGTTCTGGTACACGGCGCTGTGGGGCTTCCTGATCTTCAGTGTCCTCGGCGTTGTCGTGGAGATGGTCTACGCCTTTGCGCGCGAGGGTGTGATCGAGTCGCGGCTCGGGGTGCTCTACCTGCCGCTCAGCCCGATCTACGGACTGGGCGGGGTGGCCATCACCGTCTTCTTGTTGCCCTATCTGCACGACCCGATCCTGTTGTTCTTCGTCGGCATCGTGGTCGGCACCGTGTTGGAGTATGTCGCCTCGTTCGTGATGGAGAAGCTGTTCCACACGATCTTCTGGGACTACAGCAACGAGCCGCTGAACCTGCACGGCCGGGTCTGCGCCCAGTACTCGCTGTACTGGGGCTTGCTGTCCCTGCTGCTGATCTATGTGATCGATCCGCCGATCGGGCGGCTGATCGACGCGATCCCGCAACCGCTCGGCGACCGGCTGCTGCTGGCCGCCTGCATCGTCGCCGCGGCCGGCATCGCGCTGACGCTGGCCGCCTTCGCCCGGCTGCGGGCCAAGGTGGACGCGCTGGAGGCCGGCCGGCCCGTGCCGAGCGGGGCGCTGGGGCGCGCGATCGACACGCTCGCGCCCGATGTGGTGATGGCCTGGACGTTCCCCCGGATGAACCTGGTCCAGGAATATCTGCGGGCCCGGGGCATCGAGCCCAGCCGGGTACGCCTGGACCTGCGCGTGCCCAGCGCCGAGCGCGAGGCCATGCTGGAGCGCGCCCGCACCGCGGGGCAGGGATGAGCGGGGTAAAGCGATGGGACGAATTGCCAAGGCGGCGGCGGTCGGAGCGGGTGCTGGGCTGGTCCTCGTAACGATCTTCGCCGTGGGCGAGATGCTGGGCAGCCCGGACGCGCCCGCGCTGCCGGTTGTGATCGTGCTCGCCCTGGCCATGGGTGGACTGCTGGTCGGGGCACCTGCCGGTGCCGTCATCGGTGGGCTGATCGGGCTGTTTCTCAGAGGCCGCGCGAAAGATGGTGCCCCTGCCTCCGTTACCGAGCCCACGACAGGGGGCCGTGTTGTGGCCGACCGCCCTCATCGTCAGCCTCAGGCGCACGATCAAGTGGACGATCCCGCTCCGCTTGCTCCCATATCGGCGCCTCCCGCACGCCCGGCGAGCCCTGCGGTGGATCCGCGTGATCCGGAACGGTTGAACCGCGTGCTCGCAGAACTTGACGGCTTGCCGGGGCTGGAGGCCGTGGCTGAGCAGGTGCGGCGGATGGCTCGTCGGGTCGCGCTTGATCAGGAGCGGAAGGTGCGGGGGATGGCGGTGGCCGAGAGCGGTTATCACGCGATCTTCTCGGGCCCGCCCGGAACCGGGAAGACCACGGTTGCGCGCATCTGGGGTAATGCCTTGGTCGCCATGGGAGCGCTTCCGTCCGGTCACGTGGTGGAGGCAGATCGAGGACGGCTTGTGGGCCAACACGTCGGGGAGACCGCGATCAAGACAACCGAAGCATTCGACGAAGCGCGCGGTGGGGTCTTGTTCATTGATGAGGCGTACTCCCTCGTGCCGCGTGGATTCGAATCGAGCAACGACTTCGGGCGGGAAGCGGTGGAGACCGTGCTCGCACGAATGGAGAACGACCGCGCCACAACAGCGGTGATCGCGGCTGGCTACGCGGAGGAGATGGATCGATTCCTGGACTCCAACCCGGGTCTACGCTCACGGTTCGCAAACACGGTGACATTCGAGCACTTCGACGGGCCGACCCTCGTTCGCGTGGCTGAGTCCATGGCGGAGAAGGGCGACTATGGATGGGATCCGGAGGCGCTTCGGCTGCTCGGGCAGGCGTTCACGCGGTTGGCTGCTGCTCCACCGAAGGGCTGGGCGAACGCGCGCAGTGTCCGCAGCGTCCTGGACCTGGCAGTCACGGCCCAGGCTGACCGGCTCAGTGAGATCGGCTTCGGGGACGATGATCTTGCCCGATTGACCGAAGAAGACGCTCGAACCGCACTCCAACGCCTCTATCCCCAAGCCATCTGACACGCGACGAGAGCGCCCACCGCCCGTCCGGATCGCCGCGGCAAAGCGAAGGGCCGCTGACCGGCGTTCTGCCTGGTCAGCGGCCCCTCCGTGGTAGCGGGGACAGGATTTGAACCTGTGACCTCTGGGTTATGAGCCCAGCGAGCTACCGAACTGCTCCACCCCGCGTCGCGAAGATTGACTATAGCCGCTGGTCACCGGCGAGCCAAATCGCGCGCGTGGATACCGACGTTTGCGTCACATCTGACGCAAACGTCGGTATCCACGCGCGGCGGCTCACTCGCGCAGCTCCGGGATCGCCTCGCGGGCATCGGGGTAGCTCATCCCGGTCAGCTCCAGCAGGTCGGCGAGCATGGAGCGAAGCTGTGCCAACACGACGACCGCGGACAGGCCACTCGCCATCTTCAGCCGGGAACTCGCCCGCGCCAGCTCCAGGATCCGGGCGCGCGCCGCCGTCGGGATCCGTCCCTCGAACAGTTCCCCCGCGCAGAAGTCGGCGACATCGGCGACCTGCTGCATCAGTGCGAGGTACGCCATCGGCACGCTCGGCTCGTCGCGCCACAGCGCCACCGCGCTGCGTCGGGCCAACACCCGCAGGTTGCGGGTCAGCCGGTCCAGCGGGTCATAGAGATCGGCGAGTGCCTCCATCCGCTCGCGTTGTCCGCGCCGGAAGGGCGAGTGCCGGATCACCGCCAGCCCCTCGGTCACCGCCTGCGACATCGTGTCCAGCAGCCGCTCGCTGTTCCGGGCCTGGCGCAGCGCGACATCGGCGGCCTCGGCGTCGCGGGCGTCCAGCGCGTCCCGGCAGGCGCGCAGGCAGCTCGCCACCTCGCCGAGGATCCGCGCGGCGGTCACCCGCGGTTTGATCACCGGCCCGGCCGGCGCCAGGGTCGCGATCAGCATCGCCAACGCGCATCCCAACAGGGCGTCCAACCAGCGCCCGAGCCCCTGGCCGGGCTGGGGCAACAGCGTGAGCACGATGATCGACTGCACCCCCGCCTGGATGATCATCAGATTTCGCGCGCCGAGCAGCGTCGCTGCCGACATGGCGATCAGCGCGGCCACCATGATCTGCCAGACGCCGGTCCCGGCGACCGTCACGAAGATGTCCCCGGTGAGCACGCCGATCGCGACCCCGATGCCCACCTCGAGCGCCCGGCTGTAACGCTGCCCGAAGCTGAGTCCGAGCGTGATCACCGCCGCCACCGGCGCGAACACCGGCATCGGGTGCCCGAGCACCACGATCGCCAGCCACCAGGCGAGGCCCGCGGTGAGCGCGCACTGCGCGATCATCCAGAACCGGGCATGCAGGCGCTCCCAGCCCTCGCCGAGGGAGCGGCGGCTGCGGCGTACCGATCTTTCGCTGAGGTCGAAGGCGCGCACCATCGCCGCGCGCAGCCTCGCCGGCCGGTCCGCATCCATGGCCCCATCCTCCCGCACATCGCCCAGCGCTCCCCGCCGGTGCTAGCGTGCCGCCCGCCACCTGTAGGGGAGAACCGATGACCCAATCGCACGACCCGAACGAACCGCGCGGTCCGCAGTTCACGCCGCCCGGCTTCCAGGGTCCGCCCCCGCAGCCCCCGGCTCCGCAACCCGGCCAGCGACCGCCCGCCCCGGGCCCGCAGCCGTACGGGCAGCAACCGCCCCAGGGCCAGCCCCCGTACGGCCAGCCCCCGTACGGCCAGCCCCCGTACGGTCAGCAGCCCTACGGGCAGCAGCCGCCGCACGGGCAGCAGCCGCCCAACCGCGGCCCGCAGCCCTACGGCCCGCAGCCCTACGGGGGGCCTTCGCCGTACGCCGGACAGCAGCCACACCTCGCCGGGCCGGGGCAGCCGTATCCGCCCCAGCAGCCCCAGGGTCCGTGGCCACCCCAGCAGCCGCCGCGCCGCGGCAGCAAGGCGCCGTGGATCGTCGCGGGCGCGATCGTGGCGGTGCTGTTGGTCACGGGCGTCGCCTGGCTCGGCACGTCGGGTTTCGGCCGCCCACGCGCTGCGCCGACCGTCGAGGCGCCTGCTCCGCCCCAGGTGCCCGCCCCGACCGCGCAGGAACCCACCGACCCCACCGAACCCGATCCGACGCGGCCGCCCGGCAGCGGCGCGATCGATCTCCCGAAGAGTTTCGACGGGCTCGAGCTGATGGGCGATCCGGTCGTCAGCGGCGACCTCGTCGTGGCCAGCTATGTGAACTCGGACTACTCGCGCAGCCTCACCGTCTCCGCGATGGCCGATGACGGGACCTTCGACGCCAAGAGCTATGCCGAGACCATGGCCGGGTCCGACGCCGGCGAAGCGACACAGGTCGACGGTGCCTGGTGCGCCACCGACGACCCGCTGACCGCCTGCGCCACCGTCGCCGACGGCTACCTGATCGCGGTCATGCCGTTCAGCGGCAGCGAGGACGTCGCGACCACCGCGCGATCGCTGCGGCTGTTCGTCGAGGCCATCTGAATCGACCGCCAGCCGGTCGGCGACCGCCAGGGTCACGCGCCCGGCCTAGAGTTGTCCGACGTGAAGGCCCTGCTGCTCGAGAACATCCATCCCTGCGCCGTCGAGATCCTCACCGACGCCGGATTCGAGGTGGAGACCCGCTCCGGTGCGCTGGGCACCGACGAGCTGGTCACCGCGCTGGACGGCGTCGACCTGCTCGGCATCCGCTCCAAGACCCAGGTCACCGCCGAGGTGCTGTCGGCCCGGCCCGGCCTGGCGGCCGTCGGCGCCTTCTGCATCGGTACCAACCAGATCGACCTGGACGCCGCCGCGGGTGAGGGCACGGTGGTGTTCAACGCCCCGTTCTCCAACACCCGCAGCGTTGTCGAGCTGGCGGTCGCCGAGATCATCTCGCTGGCTCGCCGGCTCGGCGACAAGAACGCCGCCATGCACGCCGGCCGCTGGGACAAGTCGGCCAAGGGCGCACACGAGGTGCGCGGGCGTACCCTCGGCATCGTCGGCTACGGCAACATCGGCAGCCAGCTCTCCGTGGTCGCCGAATCGCTCGGCATGCGGGTGTCGTTCTACGACATCGCCGACAAGCTGCCGCTCGGCAATGCCCGCCAGGTCGAGACCCTCGACGAACTGCTCGAGACCTGCGAGACCATCTCGCTGCACGTGGACGGGCGCCCGGGCAATGCCGGGCTGTTCGGCGCCGACCAGTTCGCGCGGATGCGGCCGCGATCGATCTTTCTCAATCTGTGCCGCGGGCTGGTCGTCGACCACGAGGCGCTGCGCGACAAGCTGCTGTCCGGCCACATCGCCGGCGCCGCCGTCGATGTCTTCCCCGAGGAGCCCGCCGCGGCCGGGGAAGGCTTCAGCTCCGTGCTGCAGGGTCTGGACAATGTCATCCTCACCCCGCACATCGGCGGCTCCACCCAGGAGGCCCAGGAGGACATCGGCCGCTACGTGGCCGGCAAGCTGCGCGACTACGCCCGCAGCGGCGCCACCACGATGTCGGTCAACCTGCCGACGGTCGCGGTCGGCCCGCCGGCCGGCTCGCGGCTGCTGCATCTGCACGCCAACGTGCCCGGGGTGCTGGCCCGGGTCAACTCGCTGCTCGCCGAGCACGGCGCCAACATCGACTCCCAGTCCTTGGCGACCCGCGGCGAGCTGGGCTACGTGGTCACGGACACGGCTGCGCCGATCCCGGCCGAGCTGGCCGACCGGTTGCGCGCCCTGCCCGAGACCGTCGAGCTGCGCGTGATCGACGCCGAGGGCTGATCACTCCCGCGGCGCGAGTTGGGCGACCACCGCGTCGTGCAGCCGGCCGTTCGTGGCCAGGGCGCCGGGGCCGACCGGCCCGTCGGCGCCGGCGACATTGCCGAACCGGCCGCCGGCCTCGGTGACGATGATCGAGCAGGCGGCCATGTCGTGCAGCGCCAGCTCGGGTTCGCAGGCGATGTCGACCGCGCCCTCCGCGACGAGCATGTAGGACCAGAAGTCGCCGTAGGCGCGGGTACGCCAGCAGCGCCGCATCAGGTCGACGAACGGCTGGCCGTGCGGGGTGGCGACCCAGCCCGCGACATCGGAGTAGGACAGCGAGGCGTCCTCGACCCGCGTGACCTCGCTGACCCGGCACTCGGTGGGGGAGCGGAACGACTTCCCCGTGTACGCCCCGCCGCCGCGGCTGGCCCACCAGCGCCGGCCCAGCGCCGGCGCGGAGACGCAGCCGAGCACCACCTCGTCGCCGTCGAAGAGTGCGATCAGGGTGGCCCACACCGGTACGCCGCGCACGTAGTTGCGGGTGCCGTCGATCGGGTCGATCACCCAGCGCCTGGGCCCGTGTCCGGTGTCGGCCAGCTCCTCGCCGTGCACCGCGTCGCGGGGGCGGGCCTTGCGCAGCACGGCCCGGACCGCCTCCTCGACGGCGATGTCGGCGTCGGTGACCTCGGTCAGGTCGGGCTTGGCGTCCACCCGAAGATCGCTGGCCCGGAACCGGTCCAGCGAGATCGCGTCGGCATTGTCGGCGAGCATGTGGGCGACCCGCATGTCCTCGATCAGGCCGCGGGAGTCCGCGTTGGTCGCCTCCCCGGTCCGCGTCTCACCCCTGCGCTCACCCGCCATGGCGGCAGCCTAGCCGCGCGGTGCCCGGAGCGCGGTCACGGCTCGCGCTCGGCGCTGATCATCCGGCGGAACGAGGCGACCCGCTCCGCGCTCACCCGGCCGGCCGCGACGGCTGGGTCCAGCGCGCAGTCCGGGGCGCCGGTGCGATGATCACAGCCGCGAGGACAGTCGCGCGCGATCTCGGCAAGATCGCCGAACGCCGCGATGATCGTCGCCGGATCGACATGGCTCAGCCCGAACGACCGCACACCCGGGGTGTCGATCACCCAGCCGCCACCGGGCAGCGGCAACGCGATGGCCGAGGTGGAGGTGTGCCGGCCGCGGCCCGTCACCTCGTTCACCCCGCCCGTCGCCCGATCGGCGTCGGGGATCAGCCGGTTGACCAGCGTCGACTTGCCCACGCCCGAATGTCCGACCAGCACCGAAACCCTGTCCTGCAAGGCGTCTTGGAGCGGGGCCAGCTCGGCATCGGGATCGAGCACCACGATCGGTACGTCGAGCGGGGCATAGGCCGCGACAAGATCATCCGGCGACGCCAGATCCGCCTTGGTCAGGCAGAGCAGCGGCGCGACGCCCGCGTCGTAGCCGGCGACCAGGATCCGGTCGATCATGCCGGTCCGCGGCGGCGGGTCGGCGAGCGCGGTGACGATCACCAGTTGATCGGCATTCGCGACGATCGGCCGCTCGTAGGGATCGTCGTCGTCGGCGGTACGCCGCAGCACCGAGCGCCGCGCTTCCACGTCGACGATGCGCGCGAGCGTACCCTCCGCACCGGAGGTGTCGCCGACCACGCGCACCCGGTCGCCGACGATCGCGGCCTTGCGGCCGAGCTGGCGAGCCTTCACCGCGATCACCGGACGGTCGCCGACGAGCACCTGATAGCGCCCGCGGGTGATCGAGGTGATCATGCCGATCTCGGCATCGGAGTAGTCGGGCCGATTCTTGGTCCGTGGGCGGGTGCGGCGCCGGGGCCGGTCGAAGCCCTCATGATCATCGGTGCCGATCCGCCGGCCCGCGCTCAGGTGTACCTCTGCGAGTCGTCGATCATGGCCTGCCAGCGCCTCGGGAAGTCCGGCATCGTCTTGGCCGTGCAGTCGATGTCGTCGACGACGACGTCGGGGACGACCAGCCCGAGCAGCGCGGCGGCGTGTGCCATCCGATGATCGGCATAGCTGGCGAACGTGCCGCCGTGCAGCAGTCGCGGTTCGATCACCAGGCCGTCGTCGGTCTGCCGCACGTGCGAGCCGAGGCCGTTCAGCTCGTTCTCCAGGGCGGCCAGCCGGTCGGTCTCGTGGCCGCGGATGTGGCCGACCCCGGTGATCGTGGAGGTGCCGTCGGCGAGCGCCGCGATGGCGGCCACCACCGGGGTGAGCTCGCTGGCATCGCGCAGGTCCAACTCGACGGCCTGCAGCGAGTGCCCACCGGTCACGGTCAGGCCGCGACCGTCGAGTTCGACGACGGCGCCGAAGGCCGTCAGGATGTCGCGGATCCGATCGCCGGGCTGTCGCGTCCGGGTCGGCCAGTCCGGGATCGTGATGTGGCCCCCGGCGACCGCCGCCGCCGCCGCGAACACCGCGGCATTGGACAGGTCCGGCTCGATCACCAGGTTGCGGGCGGCGATCGGGCCCGGCCAGACGACCCACCGGTTCTCCTCGCCCGTGTCCACGCGTACCCCGCGCTCGCGCAGCATCGCCACCGTCATCTCGACGTGGGGGCGCGAGGGCACCGGCGACTCGCCGATGTGCCGGACGTCGACGCCCCGCCGGTAGCGCGCACCCGCGAGCAGTAGGCCCGAGATGTACTGGCTCGATCCCGACGCGTCCAGCGCCACCGGGCCGCCGGGCAGGTCGGGCCGCCCGGTGATGTCGAAGGGCAGCCCGACGGGCTGCCCGGCGATCCGGGCGCCGAGGTCATCGAGGGCGGTGAGCAGCGGGCCGAGCGGGCGCTCCCGGGCCTCGGCGTCGCCGTCGAAGCGGAACTCGCCGGAGGCGAACGCCGCGATCGGCGGCACGAACCGCATCACCGTGCCGGCCAGACCGCAATCGATCAGGCCGTCGCCGGACGGCTCGG
Source organism: Naumannella huperziae (assembly GCF_054073625.1). Taxonomy (NCBI): domain Bacteria; kingdom Bacillati; phylum Actinomycetota; class Actinomycetes; order Propionibacteriales; family Propionibacteriaceae; genus Naumannella; species Naumannella huperziae. The sequence continues at coordinate 1,987,831 of NZ_JBSXPH010000001.1, forward strand.
CCGGCGGCTCGATCTGCCAGCGCTCGGGATCGGAATCGTCGATGACCGTGCCGAGCCGGCGCAGCGCATCGCGCATCAGGGCGGTGTCGCGGGCGTCCAGGCCACCGCGCAGCGAGGACGGGCCGTCGGCGAGCGCGCCCAGGACCAGCGCTCGGTTGGTCTCCGACTTCGACCCGGGTACCGGTACCGAGGTGTGCATCCGGCTGCCCGCGGCCGGGGCCGACCAGGTTCCGGCCCTGCGCCGAGGGGTGGGGGTGCCGTCGAGTGTCACGCTGGCTGCCGGATCACAGGTTGAGGTCGCTCTTGGCCTTCTTGGCCGAGCGCCGCGCCTTCTTCGCCGCCCGCCGCGCCTTCTTGTCGAGGCCGTCGAGCTTCTTCTCGGCCGTCTTCTCGACCCGGTTCAGGTGCTTGTCCGCCGACTTGGCCAGATCGCGCCGGACGTGGTCGGCGCGCCAGCCGAGGCTGGGCCGGCCCTGGGTGTCGCCGCTCGCCAACAGGGTCGCGCCGAGCAGGCTCAGGCTGACCACGAAGTCGCGCCCGCGCTGCTCCTCGTCGTCGTCATCGGTGCTCCGGCCGCCGAGCGGGCTGGCCGCGATCACCTGCGGCACCAGCGTAGCGGCGAGGATGATCGCGCCCATCCGGCGACCGATCCCGGTGGCCAGCGAGATGCCGCCGATCACCTGGGCGATGCCGGTGAGGCGGGCAAGCGTGCGCGGTTGCGAGGGGATCAGCGAGGCGACCTGCGGCGGGGCCGCGGACTTGACCAGCGGGACGACGCGTTCGGCGACGGGCCGGAGCTCCCCGGCACTCGCGCCGGGATCGCGTACCGCCTTGACCCCGTCGGCGACGAAATAGCTGGCGAGCATGGTGCGGGCCAGGAAGCGCAGCATTGTCGATCCTCTCAGTGGTGTGCCCGACAGCGTAGTCCGTGGTCGGCCGGTCGATGTGTCGGCATGGCCGACTAGTCTCGTCCGCATGTGCGGGAGGTACGCCCACTGGACGGGCGAGACCCGGCTGGTCAGCGAATTCGGCATCGACAAGGTGATGGACGAGCTGCCCGGGCCGGACTACAACGTCGCGCCGACCGACGAGGTGCCGGCCGTGCTCGTGCGCACCGACCGGGAGACCGGCGAGCCGCAGCGCCGGCTCGCCCCGCTGCGCTGGGGACTCGTCCCGTCGTGGGCCAAGGACCCGAAGATCGGCGCGCGGATGATCAACGCCCGGGTCGAGACCGTCGCCGAGAAGCCCGCCTTCCGCAAGGCGTTCGCGACGCGGCGCTGCCTGCTGCCGGCCGACGGCTACTACGAGTGGTACGCCACGGAGCCCGCGAGCCCCGGCGGCAAACCCGGCAAGCAGCCGTTCTTCGTCCGCAATGCCGATCACTCGCTGCTGGCGATGGCGGGGCTGTATGAGTTCTGGCGCGACCCCTCCCGCGCCGACGATGACCCGCAGGCATGGCTGCGTACCTGCACCGTGATCACCACGACCGCCACCGATGCGGTGGGCCAGATCCATGATCGGATGCCGCTGCTCGTCGCTCCCGAGAATCGGGGGCGGTGGCTCGACCCCGCGATCTCGGAGCCGGCGGAGCTGCTCGACCTGATCGGCGTCGGCACGGAGCTCGAGGCGTATGCGGTGTCCAGGGCCGTCGGCAATGTCGCCAACAACGGACCCGAGCTGGTCGAGCCGCTGCCCGACGCCGATGACGCCCCCGAACGGCTCTTCTGATCATGGCCCGCAGTTGTCGATCATGAAAGGCATCCTCGTCGAGACGCCGCTCGGGCCGGGCCGGCTGCACCTGTCGGGCGATCCGGCGGGCACCTGGTTCCTGCTCGGGCACGGCGCCGGCGGCGGTATCGACGCGCTCGACCTCGCCCTGCTGGCCGACCGCCTGCCGGGCGACGGCGTCGGGGTGGCCCGCTACGAACAACCCTGGCGGCTCGCCGGGCGCAAGGTCGCGCCGGCACCGGCCCGGCTCGACGAGGGCTGGCTCCCGGCGGTGGCCGCGCTGCGCGCGGCGGTCGCGCCGGCGAGGCTGATCACCGGTGGCCGCAGTGCGGGCGCCCGGGTCGCCTGCCGGACGGCGCCTGCCACCGGCGCCGACGCGGTGTTGTGCTGTGCGTTCCCGTTGCATCCGCCCGGGCGTCCCGACCGCACTCGGCTGCCCGAGCTGCTCGGCGCCGGCGTACCCGTCGCGGTCGTCCAGGGCACCCGCGACACCTTCGGCACGGCCGACGAGCTCGCCGCCGCGACCGGCGAGGACGGGGGAGTGGCGGTGTTCTGCGCCCCGGACGCCGATCACGGGATGAAGACGCCGGCGCGCGCCGACCCGGTCCCGGCGCGGAATGCGGTGCTGGCCGCGGCGCGCTCGCTGATCGCCGGGGAATAGCTCCCCGGCGGGTCGTGTTGGACCGGTGTGACGACAGCACTCCTGGACCGACCACAACGGGTAGGATCGTGGGCGATGACAACGCCGACGGAGCCGACCGAGAGCAACAACGTCGATCTCGCCACCGAGACCGAGGCCGAGCGCAGCGCCCGGTTCGAGCGCGATGCGATGGTCTACCTGGACCAGCTCTACGGCGCGGCGCTGCGGATGACCCGCAACCCGGCCGACGCCGAGGACATCGTCCAGGACGCCTACGCCCGGGCGTTCGCGTCGTTCCACCAGTTCAAGCCGGGCACCAATCTGCGGGCCTGGCTGTACCGCATCCTGACCAACACCTACATCAACTCCTACCGCAAGGCGCAGCGTCAGCCGCAGATCTCCGGCGGCGAGGATGTCCAGGACTGGCAACTGCACCGGGCCGCGACCCACGACTCGACCGGCCTGCGGTCGGCGGAGACCGAGGCGCTGGACCGCCTCCCCGACGGTGATGTCCAGGAGGCGCTGGCCCAACTTCGGCCGGAGTTCCGGATGGCGGTCTATCTGGCCGACGTCGAGGGATTTTCCTACAAGGAGATCGCGGAGATCATGGAGACCCCGATCGGGACCGTGATGTCGCGGCTGAACCGCGGCCGGACCCAGTTGCGTGGATTGTTGACCGATCACGCGCGCGAGCGTGGCCTGATCGGGGCGCAGGCATGACGCGCGAGGGGCTGGGCGACGTGGACTGCGCGGAGGCGTTGCGGCGGATGCAGGAATTCCTGGACACCGAGCTCGACGGCGCCAGCGTCGACGCGATCCGGGCGCACCTGGAGGCCTGCGAGCCCTGCCTGGAGAACTTCGACGCCGAGGATGCGCTGAAGAGGCTCGTCCACCGCTGCTGCGGGGCGAGCGGGATCAGCGCGCCGGAGTCGCTGCGGGTGCGGATCGTCAGCAGGACGGTACGCTTCCGCGCCAACTGAGGCCCGTGCACCGGGCCCCCGAGAAATCGAGGCCCCCGAGAAATCGAGGCCCCCGAGAAATCGAGCCCCCCGAGAAAGCGGCTACCGACGCCTGCTCGGCAGGCGTCGGTAGCCGTTCGTCGTTGTCGCCGTCAGGCGTTGGGGCGCTTGCCGTGGTTCGCGCCCTTCTTCCTGCGGGCGCGGCGCTTGCGGCCGGTCTTGCCCATTGCAGCCTCCTTGATCGTGCAGCGAGCCAGTATGCCATGCGGCCACAGCCCACGCACACCGCGCGCCCGGGCCCGGAACGGCCCGGGCGTGGCCCGGAGCGGCCGCTAGGGTGACCGCCGTGGCAACGTTGTCCGATCAGCTCGACCGGCTCGGCGTCGACCCGGCCACCGCGGCGTGGCTCGAGCGGCTGGTCGGCGACTGGCACCTGATCGCCGACCTGTCCTTCTCCGACCTGGTCCTCTGGCTGCCCGATGCCGACGACCCGAACATCTTCCGCGCCGTCGCCCAGGTCCGCCCGGCGACCGGACCGACCGCGCTGGAGGACGATGTCGTCGGCGACGAGATCGCCTACGAGCCGGACAGCGGCGTGGTGGAGGCCTACCTGTCGGCCGAACCGGTGGAGACCAGCGACAACAAGCTGCAGGCGGGCATTCCCGTCGATCAGCTCGCGCTCCCGGTACGCCGGCCCTGCGAGGTCGCAGAACACCTCGAGGCGGGTGACTTCGAGGAGGGCCATTTCGAGGGAGACGCCGATGACGAGGTCCGCGCCGACGCGGCCATCGTCGCGGTGATCGAGCGGCACACCAACCAGATGAATGTCCGGGCGCCGAGCACCCTGGAGGACAACTACCTCGAGATCGCCGAGATCCTCACCTGGATGCTGCAGGCCGGCGATTTCCCGATCCCCGGCGAGCCGCTCGACCCCACCCAGAGCCTGCGCGTGGGCGACGGCCTGATCCGGCTCGACGCCGGCGGTCGGGTCACCTATGCGACCCCGAACGCGACCACGGCCTTCCGCCGCCTCGGCCTGACCAAGGATCTGATGGACGAGCGGCTGGCCGATGTCACGGCGCGACTGGTCACCGAGCAGCCACAGCAGCCGGTGGCGGCGTTCCTGGCCGGCGGCACGGCACGCGAGATGGACCTGGTGTCCGGGGCCGTGGTGTTGCGTCTGCGGGTCCTGCCACTGCGCGGGCCCGACGGCCCGTTGCCTCCGATCGTGTTGTGCAAGGACATCAGCGAACTGCGGCGGCGCGAACGACAACTCGTCACCAAGGACGCCACCATCCGCGAGATCCACCACCGGGTGAAGAACAACCTGCAGACCGTCGCGGCGCTGCTGCGGATGCAGGGGCGCAGGATCGACTCGCCGGAGGCCAGGGCCGCCCTGGCCGAGGCGATGAGCCGGGTGGCCGCGATTGCCGTGGTGCACGAGACCCTGTCGCAAAGCTATGACGAGGTGGTCGATTTCGACGAGGTCGCCGACCGGGTCCTGCGGATGGTCGCCGATGTCAGCCGGGCCTCTCGCTCGGATGTCCGGGTGCTGCGCGAGGGCAGCTTCGGGCGCGTTCCGGCCACCGTCGCGACCCCGCTCTCCCTGGTCGTCACCGAGCTGTGCCAGAACGCGATCGAGCACGGTTTCGGAGACCTGCCCGGCACGGTTCTGGTCCGGCCGCGAACCGACGCGGGCGAGCTGACGGTCGAGGTGTGCGACGACGGGCAGGGCCTGCCGTCCGATTTCGATCCGAGCGCCGGGCAGAGCCTCGGTCTGTCGATCGTCGACACCCTGGTCCGCGACCTCGGGGGGAGCTTCGTGCTGGAGCAGAACCCGGCTGGCCAGGGGTCGCGGGCGGTGGTCCGGGTGCCCGTGGTGCCGCCGGACGAGCATCGCGCGGGCAATGAAATGGGCTGACGCGATATCGCGTCAGCCCGTCCCCCCGGGAGTTGTTTGTTGGTCGCTCAGGCCGACCTGATCCGCGACCGCGCGGCGCGGCGCTTCAGCGCCCGACGCTCGTCCTCGCTCATGCCGCCCCAGACGCCGTGGTCCTGCCCCGCCTCGAGGGCCCACTGCAGGCACGCCTCGCGCACATCGCAGCGCTGACAGACCTTCTTGGCCTCCTCGATCTGGAGCAGCGCCGGGCCGGTGTTCCCGATCGGGAAGAACAGCTCCGGATCCTCGTCCAGACAGGCTGCCTTGTGGCGCCAATCCATCCGCTTCCATCTCCTTGTCCGTCGGCCCGGCGTCGCGAGATGGACGCGCACGGCGCGTCATCGGCGTGGGCACCCGGAGAAGATTCCGGCCCGGGGGAGTGCCGCATCCCAGCGTGGCAACTTGTGACAAGAAATACAAGGGTCAACGGAGTTGGCTGTCTCACACTTCGGCGCCGTCGCGCCGGTGCGCGATTGTCGGCCGCGGATGCTCCCGCCATGATTGTGGCATGGCCGATCCGTTGCCCGGGGTGCCGGGGTCCGTGCGCGTTGCCGCTGTGACGGTTGTCGTGCTCGCGGTGGCCTTCGGTGGCCTGGCCGTGGCCGAGTTCGCCAGCACGCGGGCCTCGCGCCCGGAGGTGGGCATCACCACCGGCCTGGCCTTCGCCGGGTACGCCGTCCTGCTGCTGATCACCGCACGCGGCCTGGCCCGGCTGCGCCCCTGGGCTCGCAGCGTCGCGATCTTCGCCGGGCTGCTGCAGATTCCGGTGGCGATCAGCTTCTGGGGTGGTCAGACGATCCCGATCGCGGTTGCGGCGCTCGTCGCCTCGATCGTGATCATCGGCGGCCTGATCACTCCCGCGGCGAATCAGGTCCTTGGCCGGAATCGGTAGCAGGGTCGGAATCGCCAGCAGCGCCGGAACCGGACTGCGGTTCGGAATCGACCGGGCCGCCCAGCGTCTGGGCATGCTCGGCCTCCGCGGCGGCTTCCTGCCTGACCCGGGCGATGAACGCCCTGGTGCGCTCGTGTCGCGGGTTGCCGAGCACCTGCTCCGGCGGACCGTCCTCGACGACCGCACCGCCGTCCATGAAGATCACCCGGTCGGCCACCTCACGGGCGAATCCCATCTCGTGGGTGACCACGATCATGGTCATCCCCTGATCGGCCAGCGCGCGCATCGCGCCGAGCACCTCGCCGACCAGCTCGGGATCGAGGGCCGAGGTGGGCTCGTCGAACAACATCAGGTCGGGCTTCATCGCCAGGGCACGCGCGATCGCCACTCGCTGCTGCTGCCCGCCGGACAGCTCGTTGGGGTAGTAGCCCGCGCGATCGGCGAGGCCGACCCGATCCAGCAGCTCCATCGCCTCCCGGCGCGCGGTGGCCGCATCGACCCCGGCGACGGTACGCGGGGCGACGGTGACGTTCTCCAACGCCGTCATGTGCGGGAACAGGTTGAACCGCTGGAACACCATGCCGATCCGTGCGCGCTGCCGGGCGATGTCCTTCGGCCGCCGCGCGTGCAGGCGCCCGCCGCGCTCGGTGAAACCGACCAGCTCGCCGTCGACATAGATCCGGCCGCCGGTCAGCGTCTCCATCTGATTGATCAGCCGCAGGAAGGTGGTCTTGCCCGAGCCGCTCGGCCCGAGCAGGCAGACCACCTCGCCGCGATCGACGTGACAGTCCACCCCCTGCAGCACCACATTGGAGCCGAACGACTTGGTCACGTTGACCGCGTCCACCAGGTGTCCCGACTCGATCTTGTCCCGCTCGACCCAGGCGCCGGAGCGGTCCGGCTCGGCGCTCATCGTTGCGCCACCGCGTTCGAGGCGTCCTGCTGCGCCTGCCGTGCGCGGCTGCGGGCGCCGAAGCCCCGGCCGAACCGCCGCTCGAGGAAGGACTGGCCGACCATCAGCACGCTGCACGCGGCGAGGTAGTACAACAGCGCCGCCATGTAGACCGGGAAGATCTGATAGGTCCGACTGCCGATGCCCTTGAGCTGGAAGAACAGCTCGGTCGTCAGCGGCACTGCCAGCAGCAGCGAGGTGTCCTTCAGCATCGCGATCGTCTCGTTGCCGGTCGGCGGCACGATCACCCGCATCGCCTGGGGCAGGACGACCTTCCAGGTGGTCTGGCGCGGGCTCATCCCGAGCGCCTCGGCCGCCTCGGTCTGGCCCTTGTCGACGCTGAGGATGCCGGCCCGGGCGATCTCGGCCATGTAGGCCGCCTCCGATGCCGCGAGGCCGACGATGGCGCCGAACAGGCCCTGGAACAACACGTTCGCGTCGAACGAGGCGATCCGCATGGTGCCGTCGATCCCGAACAGGCGCAGGATCAGCCAGTCGAACGGTACGCCGATCGAGACGCCCCCGCGGTCGAGCGGGAACAAGATGCCCAGCGCGCCCATCACGGTCAACAAGACGTAGCGCGGGATGGCCCGGAAGAACCAGGTGTAGGCCCACGACACGGCCGACAGGATCGGGTTGTCGCTGAGCCGCATCACGGCGAGGATCACGCCGCCCACGACGGCGAAGATCATCGAGACGAAGGTGACCAGCAGCGTACCGATCACGAACCCCTCGATCACCGGCTTCTGGTTCATCGCCTCGAAGACGAACGGCCAGTTGAACGCCGGGTTGTTGATCAACAGGTTCAGCAGCATCGCGAACAGGATCGCGATCACGCCGATCGCCACCCAGCGCCACGGGTGAGGCACCGGCCGGGCCTTGATCAGGCCCGGCCGGCGGGCTTCGTCGACGTCCATGATCAGGGGTTGACGGCGAAGCTGTCGATGCCGCCGTCGGCGAGGTCCCACTTCTGCAGGATCTGGTCGTAGCTGCCGTCGGCCTTGAGCTGGGTCAGCGCCTCGGCGATCGCCTCGGCGTACTCCGGCTGGTCCTTCGGCACGATGATCCCGTACGGCGCGGAGTCATAGACCTCGCCCAGCGCCTCGATCTGGCCATTGGTCTGCTGGCCCGCGTAGGCGACCACCGGCGAGTCGGCGACCATCGCATCGGCGCGCCCGCTGACCAGCGCCGCGGTCGCCTCGTCCTGCCCGGTGAAGGTCAGCACCTCGATCGGGTTGTTGCCGCACTTCTTGTTGCGCTCCGGCAGGTCCTCCTCCTGCTGGATCGTGCCGGTCTGCACCGCGACCTTCATCCCGCACGCGTTGTCGGGGTCGACCTTCTTCGGGTTGCCCGGGGCTGTGGCCCACTGCGTACCGGCCTCGAAGTAGGAGACCATGTTGGCCTGCTTCTTGCGCTCGTCGGTGATGTTGAACGAGGAGATTCCGGCGTCGTAGCGCCCGCCCTCGATGCCGGCGATGATCGAGTCGAACGCCGCCGGCTGCCACTCCGCCTGCACGCCGAGCTTGGCCGCGACCGCGTCGAACACGTCGATGTCCATCCCGATGATCGTCTTGCCGTCGGCGTCGAGGAACTCGTTCGGAGCGTAGGACGCGTCCGTGCCGACCACGATCTTGCCCGAGGACTTGATCTTCTCCGGCAGCTTCGCATTCAGCGCCGGGTCGGCCTGCACCTGCGGGGCGGGGGTGTCGGCGCCATCCGGCGCGTTGCCCGTCAGCGAGGTCGAGCCGCAGCCGGCCAGGGCGATCGCCGCGGCCGCGGCGCCGGCGAGTGCGAGCCTCGTCTTCATTGGATGCCTCCCGTCGTGCCGCGCCGATGCGCGGTCGGTCGTTTCGGACATGGTGGCACCAACCGGCGCCACGCGTGGTCGGCCCGGGGCGGTTGCGACCCAGTTGTTACCTGCTCAGGCCTCCAGCGCGCGACGCATCAGGTCCTTGGACTGGTCGTCCGAGGCCTTGTGTACGCCGACCGCGGGGGCCGACGAGGCCGGCCGCGTCACCTTCTGCAACCGCACCTTGGGCAGCTCGCCGCTGGCGGCGACCTTCTCGGCCAGGTGCAGCGCGATGAAGGGCCACGGGCCCTGGTTCTCCGGCTCGTCCTGGACCCAGCGGAAGTCCGTGACCTGGGAATAGGGCGCGAGCGCCTCGACGATCCCGTCGGTCGGCAGCGGGTAGAGCTGCTCCAGCGCGATGATCGCCACCTCGCCCTCCAGGCCCGCCTTCTCCCGAGCCTTGACCAGGTCCCAGCGCACCTTGCCCGAGCAGAGCAGCACCCGGGACACCTTGCTCGGGTCCGTGATCGTCTGGTCGGTCAGCACGGGCTTCCAGGTGTTGTCGGTGAAGTCGCTCGGCTGCGACGTCGCCAGCTTGTTGCGCAGCATCGACTTCGGCGTTGCCACCACCAGCGGCCGGTGTGCGTCGGCGAAGGCCTGGTCGCGCAGCAGGTGGAAGTAGCTGGCCGGGGTCGAGGGCTGCGCGATCCGGAACGCGTCCTCTGCGGCGAGCTGCAGCCAGCGCTCCAGCCGCGCAGACGAGTGATCCGGACCCTGGCCCTCGTAGCCGTGCGGCAGCAGCAGCACCACGCCGGACTTCTGGCCCCACTTGGCCTCCCCGGCGGCGAAGAACTCGTCGGAGATGATCTGCCCGCCGTTGACGAAGTCGCCGAACTGGGCCTCCCAGAGCACCAGCGCCTCGGGGCGGGCGACCGAGTAGCCGTACTCGAAGCCCATCACCCCGTACTCGCTGAGCGGGGAGTCGAAGATCATGAACTTGCCCTGGTCCTCGGCCATGTTGCGCAGCGGCACCCAGGCGTCCCCGTTGCGGCGGTCGATCACCGCGGCGAACCGCTGGGTGAAGGTTCCGCGCCGGGAGTCCTGCCCGGTCAGGCGTACCGGACGACCCTCGAGCAGCAGCGAACCGAAGGCCAACAGCTCCGCCGAGGCCCAGTCGATCGGCCCCTCGACCATCGCCTTCGCCCGCCGCTTCAACTGCGGATCGACCTTCGGATGCACGGTGAACCCGTCCGGCACGTTCGTGTGGGCCTCCGCGATCGTCTGCAGCACCGAGGCGTCCACCGAGGTGCCGAGATTGGATCCGGCCTTCTTCGGGTAGTTCGGAACGCGGCGGTACTCCGGTTCGTCCTCGGGCACCGAGCCGCCCTCGCGGACCTCGGAGAAGACCTCCTCCAGCCGCTTCTGGAAGCGCTTCATCGCCGCCTCGGCGTCTTCGATGGAGATCTCGCCCCGGCCGACCAGCGCCTCGGCGTACAGCTTGCGGACGCTGCGCTTGTTCTCGATCAGGTCATACATCAGCGGCTGGGTGAAGCTCGGGTCATCGCCCTCGTTGTGCCCGCGCCGGCGGTAGGAGATCAGGTCGATCACCACGTCCTTGTTGAATGCCTTGCGGAAATCGAAGGCCAGCCGGGCGACGCGGACCACGGCCTCGGGGTCGTCGCCGTTGACGTGGAAGACCGGTGCCTGGATCGTCTTCGCGACATCGGTCGAGTACAGCGACGAGCGCGACTCGGTCGGCGAGGTGGTGAAACCGACCTGGTTGTTGACGACCAGATGGATGGTGCCGCCGGTGCGGTAGCCGCGCAGTTGCGACATCTGCAACACCTCCATCACCACGCCCTGACCGGCGAAGGCCGCGTCGCCGTGCATCAGCAGCGGCAGGACGGGGAAGTCGGTGCCCTTGTCCAAGATGTCCTGCTTGGCGCGCGCGATTCCCTCGAGCACCGGATCGACGGCCTCCAGGTGGCTGGGATTGGCGGCCACCGAGGTCTTGATCGTCGAGCCGTCGAGCGCGGTGAAGTGGCCCTCGGCGCCGAGGTGGTACTTCACATCGCCCGAGCCCTGCACCGAGCGCGGGTCGATGTTGCCCTCGAACTCGCGGAAGATCTGCCCGTAGGACTTGCCGACCACATTGGCCAGCACGTTCAGCCGGCCGCGGTGCGGCATGCCGATCGCCACCTCGTCCAGGCCGTCCATCGCCGCCTGCTCGCAGATCTCGTCGAGCATCACGATGGTCGACTCGCTGCCCTCCAGCGAGAACCGCTTCTGGCCCACGTACTTGGTCTGCAGGAAGTGCTCGAAGACCTCGGCCTCGTTGAGCTTGTCCAGCACGCGCAGGTGCTCCTCGCGGGGGAGCGATTCGTGCGGCTTCTCGACCCGGTCCTGGATCCAGCGGCGCTGCTCCGGGTCGGCGATGTACATGTACTCGATGCCGATCTGCCGGCAGTAGGAGTCGCGCAGCACGCCGAGGATGTCGCGCAGCTTCATCAACGGGCGGCTCGGGCCGCCGAAGGAGCCGGTGGCGAACTCGCGGTCGAGATCCCACAGCGTCAGCCCGTGCGTCTGCACGTCGAGATCGGGGTGGTTGCGCATCCGGTACTCGACCGGATCCGTGTCGGCCATCAGGTGGCCGCGGCTGCGATAGGCGTTGATCAACTCGAAGACCCGGGCCTGCTTGGAGACCTGGTCCTCGTGGTGGGCGCTGCGGTCGGGCGCCCAGCGGATCGGCTCGTAGGGGATCCGCAGCGAGGCGAAGATCTCGTCGTAGAACTCGTCGCTGAGCAGGATGCGTTCCATCTGGGCGAGGAACTCGCCGGACACCGCGCCCTGGATGATCCGATGGTCGTAGGTGGAGGTCAGGGTGAGGATCTTGGAGACCCCGAGGTCGTTCAGCCGCTCGGGGTCGGTGCCGGCGTACTCCGGCGGGTAGCCGATCGAACCGACGCCGATGATCGCGCCCTGGCCGTTCATCAACCGCGGCACCGAGTGGTTGGTGCCGATCGTGCCCGGGTTGGTCAGGGTGATCGTGGTGCCCTGGAAGTCCTCCAGCGTCAGCTTGCCGTCGCGCGCCTTCTTGACCAGCGTCTCGTACGCCGCCCAGAACTGCGCGAAATCGAGCTGTTCGGTGCCCTTGATCGACGGCACCAGGAGCTGGCGATTGCCGTCCTTGCCGGGCAGGTCGATCGCGAGGCCGAGGTTGATGTGGGCCGGCTCGACGAGCATCGGCTTGCCGTCGGCCTCGGCGAAGGCGTTGTTCATCGCCGGCACCTGCTGGGCCGCCTTGACCAGCGCCCAGCCGAGGATGTGGGTGAAGGAGACCTTGCCGCCGCGGGCCCGGCGCAGGTGGTTGTTGATCACCACGCGCTGGTCGGTGATCAACTTCATCGGGATGGCGCGGACCGAGGTGGCGGTGGGGACGGTCAGCGACGCATCCATGTTCTTCACCGCGCGGGCGGCGGCGCCGCGCAGCGCGACCTGGCTCGACTCCTTGGCCTCGCTGGCCTCCCGGACGGTCGGATTGGGCGGATCGGCCGGTACGCCGCCCGGGGTGCCGGGCTTGGCGGGCCGCGGCTCGCGCACGGTGTTCGGCGGCTCGACCCGGGCCTTCGGCTTGGCCGACCCATTGTTGGTCGCGGGGGCGTTGGTCGCGGGGGCGTTGGTCGCGGGGGCGTTGGTCGCGGGGGCGTTGGTGGCCGCGGGTGCCTGCTGCTCGGTCGGCGCGGCAGCGGTCTTCGGGGCGGGCTTCTTCTTCGGCGTCGCGGGCTCGGCGGCGGGCTGCTTGGCCGACGCCGAGCCGGTCGGGGCGCCGTTCGCACCGGCGCGGGCCGCGAAGAAGTCCTGCCACTGCTTGTCGACCGAAGTCGGGTCGGCCGAGTAGCGCTCGTACATCTCCTCGGCGAGCCAGTCGTTGGCGCCGAATTCGTCCACTGCTTCAGTTGTCTTCTGGTCGGGCGCGGTGGCCACAATCGCCTTCTTCCAAGGTTGCGTCATTGACACGGGGCGGTGCGCGATCCGCCGCCGTCGATGTTACTCGACCGATCAGACCAGCGGTGCAGTGGTACGCCCCGCGTCGGCGGCTTTTTCCGGCCCCTTCGGCCACGCCCTCCGCACCGCGTACCAAGCGACATCGAGGGTGAGCCAGACCAGGACCAGATTGCGGCCGAGCAGGGCGGCACCCGGCAGCGTCATGTTCTCCGCCTCCCGGGTCATGGTCAGGTCGCTGTAGGTGAGCGGGAAGACCAGTTGGGTGAGCACGGCGACCAGGCAGGCCAGGGCCATCCAGCGCACCGCCGGCCCGCGCTGCTCGTCGTCGGCGACGAGCACGGCAGCGGCGACGGGCGCGCCGAGCCACGCGATGTATTGCGGGCTGAGCGTCTTGTTCACCACCAGCACGATGCAGGTGATCGCGACGATCAGGACGGCGAGAGTGAACGCGGGTGTCGGGTCGCGGCCGCCGCGCATCCGCCAGGCCGTCAGCCCGACCAGGCCGAGACAGGCAGCGACGCCGAGGATGCTCGCGACATCGGCGAGCGCCAGCACCTCCTCCCGGCCGGGTCCGAAGATCTCGAACGCCTTCCACTCGGTGTAGCGCACCGGCCACTGCGGCGGATCGGACATCCGGGCGATCACCAGGGGGATCGCCGGCACCGATTCCACGTGCAGCCCGCGGCCGGACTGGTAGGACAGCGGCGAGAGCAGCCGCGTCGGCCCGGCGATGAGCAGCGCGACGATCCCGACGGCACCGGCAGTCAGCGCGAATCCGGCGGCGGCGTGCCGCCAGCGGCGGCGTTCGGCGAGCAGCGGCAGCGCCAGCACGGCGGGCCAGATCCGCAGCCAGGCCGCCGCGGCGACCAGGGCTCCCGCGACTCCCGGGTGGCGCGCGGCCACCACGACGACGGTGCCCAGCAGCACCCCGAGCAGCAGATCGATGCGCAGCCACAACACCGAGCCGAGCCCGGCGCAGAAGAAGCACCACAGCACCGCGGCCAGGGCGCCGGCGCGGTGATCGCCCCGGCGTACCCCCGCCAGCCAGAGGATCGCGGTGAACGCGACGCCGAGCAGGGCGACCAGAACGACGAAGGCGTCCCGATAGCCCTCGACGCTGCCGTCGGAGAGCAGTCGGGGCAGGTCGAGCACCCAGACCGCCGGGACCGGGTACTCCGGCATCGCCTCCCGGATGCCCGCGACCAGCCCGTGATCGGCAATCGAGGTCAGCGAGTCGAAGTAGTAGCGGGTGTCACCGAACTCGCGCCCGCGGAACTTCGCCCAGGTCAGCCACGTGATCGCCGACGACAGCAACTGGGAGATCACGACCACGGTCAACAGACGGCCGCGATGGCGCGGCGGGGCGGGTGGCCGGTCGCTCACGATCGGCGACCCTAGCAAGCGCCCCCGGAAGGATTCGAACCTTCGCACCCGCCTCCGGAGGGCGGTGCTCTATCCCCTGAGCTACGGGGGCTCAGCGCGAAGTGCACTGTAGCAAACCGGGGCCGTCGCGGGCACATCTCACCCGGCGCGGGCCGTGCGCCCGGCGGTGGCGGCGTTTGTAGCATTCGACGCATGAGCCACACCCATGTCGCGGGGTCGATCCACGCCGACGTCTCCGCCCCGGCTCCGGGCTGGCTGCGCCGGCCCGACGACGTCAACGCACTCCTGCCCCAGTTGTGGGCCCGGGGGGTGACGCGATCGCCCTCGGGCGAGCTGGAGGTGGCGGGGATCGGGGTCACCCGGCTGGCGGCCGAGGCCGGTACGCCGGCCTATGTCTTCGACGAGGCCGACCTGCGGGCCCGCGCCCGCGCGTTCGCCGATGCCTTCGCCGGCTGGCAGGTCTACTACGCCGGCAAGTCCTTCCTGTGCACCGCGGTCGCCCGCTGGGTCGCCGAGGAGGGGCTGTCGCTGGACGTGTGTACCGGTGGCGAGCTCACCGTCGCCCTGCGCGCCGGCGTCGACCCCGCGCGGATCGGCTTCCACGGGAACAACAAGTCGGTGGCCGAGCTGGCCGCCGCGCTCGATGCCGGGGTCGGCCGGATCGTGGTCGACTCGGCCATCGAGCTGGAACGCCTGTCCGCGCTCGCCGCCGAGCGCGGCGTACGGGCCCCGGTGCTGATCCGGGTCACCGTCGGCGTCGAGGCGCACACCCACGAGTACATCGCGACGGCCCACGAGGACCAGAAGTTCGGCTTCTCGCTGGTGACGGGGGAGGCGATGGCGGCGGTCGAGTCGTGCCTGGCGGCGCCCGGGATCGACCTGCGGGGCATTCACTCCCACATCGGCTCGCAGATCTTCGAGACCTCCGGCTTCGAGATCGCAGTCCGTCGCACGGTCGGCATGCTCGCCGACATCGCTTCCCGGACGGGCCGCGAACTGCCCGAGCTCGACCTCGGTGGCGGGTTCGGGATCGCCTACACGACCCTCGACGACCCGGCCCCGCCGCAGCAGCTCGCCGACGAGCTCGCGGCGCTGGTGCGGGCCGAGTGCGCGGCGCGGGGGATCGGCGTACCGGAACTGTCGATCGAGCCTGGCCGCGCGATCAGCGGCCCGGCGGCGTTCATGCTGTACGAGGTCGGCACGGTCAAGCCGGTGACGCTGTCCGGCGGCGGCGTGCGTACCTATCTGTCGGTGGACGGGGGGATGAGCGACAACATCCGCACGGCGCTGTACGCCGCGGAGTACTCGGCAACCCTGGCCAACCGCGCCTCCGACGCGCCGCCGGTGCTCTGCCGGGTCGTCGGCAAACACTGCGAATCGGGCGACATCGTCGTCCGCGACGAGTTCCTGCCCGGCGACATCGTGCCGGGCGACCTGATCGCGGTGCCCGGCGCCGGGGCGTACGCCCGATCGATGGCGAGCAACTACAACCATGTGCCGCGGCCGCCGGTGATCGCCGTCGCCGACGGCGAGTGGCGCACCCTGGTCCGCCGCGAGACCGTCGACGACCTGCTCGCGCTGGACGTTGGTTGAATCCCGGATGCTGATACTAAGGTGCGCCCCGGGTGGCGCCCCGGCAAGGATCGGCACCGCACCCCTTCCCGAATCGGCGGACGGTGAACCCGCGAGCCCGGGCCCACGAACAAATGGAGCCAGACGATGACCGAGTCCCGCCAGCCGCCGGCCGCCGGGGAGCCCCTGCGGATCGCCCTGCTCGGCTGCGGGGTCGTCGGCTCCGAGGTGGCACGCCTGATCACGGGCTCCGCAGACGATCTGCGCGCGCGGATCGGCCGGCCGCTGGAGCTGGTCGGGATCGGGGTACGCCGGACCGGGATCGAGCGCCCCGGCATCGACCCCGCGCTGTTCACCACCGACACCGCTGCGCTGGTCGCCCGCGACGACGTGGACATCGTGATCGAGCTGATCGGTGGGATCGAGCCCGCCCGGTCCTTGATCACCTCCGCGATCGATCATGGTGCCTCGGTGATCACCGCGAACAAGGCGCTGCTGGCCGAGGACGGCGCGAGCCTGTTCGCCGCGGCCGAGCAGGCCGGTGTCGATCTCTACTTCGAGGCGGCGGTCGCGGGCGCGATCCCGATCATCCGGCCGCTGCGCGAATCGCTGGTCGGCGACGAGATCACCCAGGTGATGGGCATCGTCAACGGCACCACGAACTTCATCCTCGACAAGATGCACAGCCAGGGCGCCGGGTACGCCGATGTGCTCGCCGAGGCCCAGGCGCTCGGCTATGCCGAGGCCGATCCGACCGCCGACGTCGAGGGCTTCGACGCGGCCGCCAAGGCCGCGATCCTGGCCGGACTCGCCTTCCACAGCCGGGTTTCCGGCGCCGATGTGCACCGCGAGGGGATCACCGAGGTCACCCGCAGCGACATCGCCTCGGCCCGCGACATGGGTTGCGTGGTGAAACTGCTGGCGATCTGTGAGTTGTCCGGTGACGGTGCGGACGCGACGATCAACGCCCGCGTGCACCCGGCGATGATCCCGGACTCGCATCCGCTCGCCTCCGTCGGCGGGGCGTACAACGCGGTCTTCGTGCAGTCCCGCTCGGCCGGGCAACTGATGTTCTACGGCCCGGGCGCCGGCGGTAGCCCCACCGCCTCGGCCGTTCTCGGCGATCTTGTCACCGTGGCCCGCAACCGGGTCCGCGAGACCTCGGGTCCCGGGGAATCCAGCTATGCGAGGCGACCGGTGCGCAGCATCGGCGAGGTGGTCACCCGCTACCACCTGAGCCTCGAGGTCGACGACCGGGCCGGCGTGCTGGCCGCCATCGCGAACTGCTTCGCCGAGCACGATGTGTCCGTGCAGACCCTGCGCCAGGTGACCAGCCCGGGCGACGGGGCCGAGGCCCGGATCGTGGTGGTCACCCATCCCGCACCCGACGCGGCGTTGAGCGCCTGCGTCACGGCCCTGTCCGACCTGCCGGCGGTGCACGAGGTGCTCAGCGTGATGCGGGTGGAGGGCATGACCACCCCGTGACCGGGCCCGGGCCGGGGTGCCGGACTGATCAATCACGGATCGATCAACCCCGGATCGGTCGGGGGACGCTGGTCAGGAAGAGCTTGATCAACAAGAAGATGATCACCAGAAGGTGATCAACCAGAAGATGATCAAAGAGGAGGCAGCCGCGATGGGCGACGCATCGAGGGCGACCACCAACGGGCTGATCGCCCGCTATCGGGACCGGTTGCCGATCGGCGACGAGGACCCGGTGATCAGCCTGGGGGAGGGCGGGACCCCGCTGGTGCGGGCGGACCACCTGTCCGACCGTCTCGCCTGCGAGGTCTGGATCAAGGTCGAGGGGGCGAACCCGACGGGATCCTTCAAGGACCGCGGCATGACGGTGGCGATCAGCCGGGCCGTGGCCGACGGGGCGAACGCGGTGGTCTGCGCCTCCACCGGCAACACCTCGGCCTCGGCGGCGGCCTATGCCGCTCGCGCCGGGCTGCGCGCGCTGGTCCTGCTGCCGGCCGGGCGGATCGCGACCGGGAAGCTCGCCCAGGCGGTGGTGCACGGTGCCGAGATCGTGCAGGTGGACGGCAACTTCGACGACTGCCTGGAGGTGACTCGCAAGCTGTCGGAGGCCTATCCGGTCGCGCTGGTGAACTCGGTCAATCCCGATCGCCTGGAGGGCCAGAAGACGGCGGCCTTCGAGATCGTCGACGCGCTCGGCGACGCGCCGGATCTGCACGTCCTGCCGGTCGGCAATGCCGGGAACATCTCCGCGTACTGGATGGGCTATCGGGAGTACGCCGCCGACGAGCGGGCGACCCGGACACCCGCGATGTGGGGATTCCAGGCGGCGGGTGCCGCGCCGCTCGTCGCCGGGCATCCGATCCTCGAGCCCGACACGGTCGCGACGGCGATCCGGATCGGGAATCCGGCCTCGGGCGAGCTGGCCCGGCGCGCGGTCACCGAGTCCGGCGGGCGCTTCGGTGCGGTCACCGACGAAGAGATCCTCGCCGCGCAGTCGCTGCTGGCCTCGCGCGAGGGGATCTTCGTCGAGCCCGCGTCTGCGAGCGGCGTGGCGGGTCTGCTCGCGGCCTATGCGGCCGGCGAGCTTCGCCCGGGGCGCCGGATCGTCGTCACCTGCACGGGGAACGGGCTGAAGGACATCGACACCGCGATGCGCGGTCGCGAGGTCGCCCCCGACATCTTGCCGGCCGAGGCGGCCGCGGTCGCCGAGGTGCTGGGGCTGGCCAGTTGAGCGAGCTGCTGAGCGAGCTGCCGCCCCTGGAGCTGCGGGTTCCCGCCACCTCGGCCAACCTCGGCCCGGGCTTCGACAGCCTGGGGCTGGCGTGGGATCTGTGCGACCGGGTGCGCGTCCGGGTTGCCCGCGAGTACGCCGTCGAGGTCACCGGGGAGGGTGCCGGTGACGTGCCTCGCGGTCCGGACCATCTGATCATCGCCACGCTGCTCGGGGCCCTGCGCGACCTCGGCGGCCCGGTTCCGCCAGCGGTGGCGCTCGAGGCCGAGAACGCCATCCCGCACGCGCGGGGGCTGGGATCCTCGGCCGCGGCCGTCGTCGCCGGGTTGCTCGCGGCCTGGACGTGGGCCCGACCCGGCCGGCCGGTCGACGAGCGCTGGTTGCTGCGGCGCGCCCGGGCCGTCGAGGGCCACCTGGACAATGCGGCGCCGGCGCTGCTCGGCGGCCTGACGCTGGTGGTGCCGGGGGAGGACCGGGTGCTGCGGCTGCCGCTGGACCCGCGGGTCGCCGGCGCGGCCTTCGTCCCGGGTGACGCGCTCGCCACCCGGGCGGCGCGCGGCGTACTCCCGCCGACCGTCCCACACACCGACGCTGCCGAGAACGCCGGCGCCGCGGGCCTGCTGGTGCATGCCCTGGCCGGGGCGCCGGAGGAGTTGCTTGCCGCGACCCGGGACCGGCTGCACCAGCCGTACCGGGCTCCGCTGATGCCGGCCTCGGCGGCGCTGGTGGAGCGCCTGCGCGACGCCGGCGCG
This sequence comes from Naumannella huperziae, assembly GCF_054073625.1. Classification (NCBI taxonomy): domain Bacteria; kingdom Bacillati; phylum Actinomycetota; class Actinomycetes; order Propionibacteriales; family Propionibacteriaceae; genus Naumannella; species Naumannella huperziae. The sequence goes on from NZ_JBSXPH010000001.1 coordinate 2,007,155, forward strand.
GCGGCCGTCGTCTCGGGCGCCGGCCCGACGGTGGTGGTGCTCGGGACGGCGGCCGAGCTGGCCGGCATTGCGCCGGCGACCGGGTTCCGGGTGCGGCGGCTGCGGCCCGGCCCGAGGGCGAGCGTCGGCACGCCGGGGGACTGAACGGTTTGCGATCCGCTCCCACCCCGGTGCTACGCTGGACGCGACGGTGATGGTCGGTACGCCCACATCACTCGGCGCCCAGTCAAGCCGGGCGCGGCGATATCTCGATCCAGGGTCCTCGCCACAGACTTCATCCCAAGCGACACTGCGTCGTTCCCTGTCGGGGCTTGAGCAGCGGAATCTGAGTCCACTCCGCACAACGAGGCGGCCATGCCCGGCCGCGAGAAAGAAGGACAAGTGACGGACACCACCGAGACGACGAGCGCCGCGGCGGGAAGCCGCCGGCGCAAGGGTTCGGGTCTGGAAGCCATGGTGCTCCCCGAGCTCAAGAAGGTCGCCTCCCAGCTCGGCCTGAAGGGCGCCGGCACCATGCGAAAGGGCGACCTGATCTCGGCCATTCGCGCCGCGCAGGGCGGGGCCCCGACGGGCGGCCAGGCTCCCCGTGCAGCCGCCGCACCCACCGATGCCCCGGCCACCGATGCCCCGCGTAGCGAGCAGCCGCGGACCGAACCGGCCCGCACCGAACCGGCCCGCACCGAACCGGCCCAGGCGGCGCTGCCCGATGCGGACGAGCGCGCCGAGGAGGCGCGCCGACAGGCCCGCGAGCGTTCCGAGCAGCGTCGCAACGGCACCGGCGACCAGGCCGGCGACAACCGGCCCGATGAGCGCCGCGAAGGCAACCGCAACGAGAACCGCAGTCGCGACGAGAACCGCAGCCGCGACGAGAACCGGAACCGCGACCGGGACAACGGCAGTCGCGACGAGAACCGCAGCCGCGACGAGAACCGCAACCGCGACCGGGACAACGGCAATCGCGACGAGAACCGGAATCGCGACGAGAACCGGAATCGCGACCGGGACAACGGCAATCGCGACCGCGATGACGACGGGGGTGGCCGGCGCGGTCGTCGCCGGCGCAACCGCGACCGGCAGAACCGCCGCGGCCGTGGCGGGATGGATCGCCTCGAGGTCGATCCGGTGATCAGCGAGGACGACGTGCTGGTCCAGGTCTCCGGCATCCTCGACGTGCTGGACAACTACGCCTTTGTCCGGACCAGCGGCTACCTGCCGGGCTCCGACGACGCCTACGTCTCGCTGTCGATGGTCCGCAAGTTCGGCCTGCGCAAGGGCGACGTCGTGACCGGCGTCATCCGCGAACCGCGGGAGGGCGAGCGCAAGGAGAAGTTCAACCCGCTGGTCCGGATCGAGACCATCAACGGCGACGCTCCGGAGAACGCGAAGAACCGCCCGGAGTTCGGCAAGCTCACCCCGCTCTACCCGCAGGAGCGGCTGCGGCTGGAGACGACGCCGACCAACATGACCGGTCGGATCATCGACCTGGTTGCCCCGATCGGCAAGGGCCAGCGCGGCCTGATCGTCTCCCCGGCCAAGGCCGGCAAGACGATGGTGATGCAGAACATCGCCAACGCGATCACCACCAACAATCCCGAGGTGCACCTGATGGTGGTGCTCGTCGACGAGCGCCCGGAAGAGGTCACCGACTTCGAGCGGACCGTGACCGGCGAGGTGATCTCCTCGACCTTCGACCGGCCCGCCGGTGATCACACCACCGTCGCGGAGCTGGCGATCGAGCGCGCCAAGCGGCTGGTCGAACTCGGCCACGACGTGGTCGTCCTGCTGGACGGCATCACCCGGCTCGGTCGGGCGTACAACCTGGCCGCTCCCGCGTCGGGCCGGATCCTGTCCGGCGGCGTCGACTCGGCCGCGCTCTACCCGCCGAAGAAGTTCTTCGGTGCCGCGCGCAACATCGAGAACGGCGGCTCGCTGACGATCCTTGCCACCGCGCTGATCGAGAGCGGCTCGAAGATGGACGAAGTGATCTTCGAGGAGTTCAAGGGCACCGGCAACATGGAGCTGCGGTTGCGTCGCGAACTGGCCGAGAAGCGGGTTTTCCCCGCCATCGACGTCAACTCCTCGACGCGGCGAGAAGAGTTGTTGATGAGCCGCGAGGAGCTGGGCATCGTCTGGAAGCTGCGCCGCGTGCTCAGTGGGCTGGACGGGCAGCAGGCGCTGGAGACGCTGCTGAACCGGATGCGGAAGACGCAGAGCAACACCGAGTTCTTGTTGCAGATCCAAAAGACCACGCCGAACCGCGACGACGACTGATCGGATCGACCGAACGACGGTCGGCCCCGGGCGGATCGCCCGGGGGCCGACCGTCGTTCGGTCTGCGCTCTCACCGCGCAGGGCGGCGACGGATCGTCCACAGCATCAACCCGGTCGCACACAGCGTCATCGCCGCCCCGACGAACAGGGGCGAGGCGGCGCCGTGCCCGCCGTCCAACGCCAACCCGGCCAGTGTCGCCCCGACCCAGTTGCCCAGATTCAGTGCCGCGATATTGGCGCTGCTGGCGAAACCGGCGCCGTCGGCCCAGGTCAGGATCCGGGCCTGGGTGGCCGGGGTCAGGCTGAACCCGACCGCGCCCATCGCGAAGACCCCGATCATCGCCGCGATCGGCCAGGCCGCGGTCAGCCCGAAGCCGATCATGATCATCGCGACGACCGCCGTGACGATCACCGGGAACCGGTCGCCGAGCCGGCTGGCCACCCCGCTCCCGCCGAGCAGGTTGCCGGCAAAGGTGCCGACGCCGAAGACCAGCAGCAGGCCGGCGATCGCCGTCGGCCCGAGGCGGGTGACCGCGCTCAGCGTGTAGGCCAGATACGAGAACGCGCCGAACACCCCGCCGAAGCCGAGCACGCTGACCCCGAGGGTCAACCAGACCTGCTCCGAACGCAGCCAGCCCGTCTCGGTGCGCAGATCGTTCGGGGCGCCCCGCCCGGTCGGCACGAACGCGATCAACGCGATCAGCACGATCACGCCGATACCGGTCATCACGGCGAACGTGGCCCGCCAGCCGAACTGGTTGCCGAGCAGGTTGCCGATCGGCAGCCCGAGCACGATCGCCAGCGTGATCCCGCTGAACACCATCGCCACCCCCTTGGCCTTGCGTCCCTCGGGCAGCAACTCGGCGGCCAGGGCCGCGCTGATCCCGACATAGGCGCCGTGGCACAGGGCAGCGATCACCCGTCCGGTCAGCAACAGACCGAACGACGGCGCCACCGTGGTCACCAGGTTGCCCACGACGAACACCGCTACCAGCAGCCGGAGCACGCTCGCCCGGTCCCGGCCGGCGGTCAGCAGCGACATGACGATCGCGCCGACCGCCACGGCCAGCGCGTAGGCGCCGACCACCCAACCGGACGTGCCCTCGGAGACGGCGAACTCGGCGGCGATGCCGGGCAGCAACCCGGCCGGGGCGAACTCGGTGAGCCCGATCCCGAACGCGCCGAGGGCCATGGTCAGAATTCCCAGGCGCGGGTTGGCCGGGCGTCCGGGGGCGCGCGGGTCCGTCACCGTGGTCTGCGGATCTTTGCTCATGGGCCGAGCCAATCGGCGCCGCGACACCCCAGCCAGATCCCGGGCGTTCATAGGCCGACAGGGCATACGCGACGCCTTCGTACCACCGCCAGGGTCAGGCTGTCGGCGCCCGAGAAGCGCAGAATGGGCCCATGGCACAACGTTTCGCGACCGCCCCGCGGGCCGGCGAGCTGGGCGCATTCCTGCGCGCTCGCCGGGCCATGCTGCGGCCGGAGGAGTTGGGGCTGCCCAGCTACGGCCGCCGACGCGTGCCGGGTCTGCGGCGCGAGGAGCTGGCCCAACTGGCCGGGTCTCGGTGGCGTACCTGACCCGGCTCGAGCAGGGCACTTCCACGGCCGCATCGGAATCGGTACTGGACGCCCTGGCCACCGCCCTGGCACTCGACGGCGACGAACGCGCGCACCTGAAGCTGCTCGCGCGACCCCCGCGCCGGGCGTCCGGGACCGGGACCGAGCGCGCCTCGGCCCACCTGCGCGGGCTGGTCGGCGGGCTCACCGGTACGCCGGCCGTCCTGCTCGGCCGGTTCCAGGACGTGCTCTGCTGGAATGCGGAGGGACACCGGCTGTTCGCCGGCCACCTGCCGTTCGACGCCCCGGCGCGGATCGACACTCGTCCGAATCTGGTACGCCAGCTCTTCTGCGACCCGCACGGCGTCGATCTCTATCGCGACTACGAGGTGCAGGCGAACTACAGCGTCTCGGCGCTGCGGTATGCGGCGGCCGAGTTTCCCGATGATCAGCGGCTGGTGCGGTTGGTGGGGGAGCTGTCCACCGCGAGCCAGGATTTCGCCCGGCGGTGGGCGCGGCGTACCGTCCGTCGCTGCACCGGCGGGAACAAGGAGTTCCGGCACCCGGAGTTCGGAAATCTTGATCTTCGGTTCGAGTCCTTCGAGGTCAGCGACCGGCCGGGACAGCGGCTGCTGTTGCTGAGCGCGGAGCCGGGCTCTGCCTCCGACGCCGGGCTGTCGCTGCTGTCGATGGCCGCTCGCGGCTGACACGGCGGCGACCCCGCCGGCGGGCACCATGGGCCGATGGAGCGCAGGGCGTTGCTGGGCGGGGCCATCGCCGTCGGCCTCGGGGGTCTCGGCGGCTGCGGCCGGTCGGTCACCCCCGACGATCCACCGCCTCCGCCGTCCGCGTCGCCGCTGCCGCCCGACCAGTTGGTGTTCCGGATCCACATCGCCCCGGGGCTGGTCCCCGTCTCCTACCAGGTATTCAACGTGCCGGCGTTGTCGATCTTCGGCGACGGGCGCGTGATCCGGCCGCGACCGGAGCGCACCCTCGGCGACGTGCCCCCGGAACTCGAGGTGGCGACGGTCGACCCGGCCGCGGTCGCCGGATTCGCCGAGCAGGCGGCGGCCTCCGGACTGCTGGCCGGCATCGACTACGGCTCGCCGGCGATCACCGACCAGCCGGTCACCATGATCAGGATTGCCCCCGCCGGGCCGCCACAACAGATATCTGTGTACGCCCTCGCCGACCCGGCCCGCGATGCGGAGCTGACCGGGCTGAACGCACAACAGCGCACCGACCGGGCGCGACTGTGGGCGCTGTTGGAACGCGCGCGGGCGCTGCCCGGTGACGCGCCCTTCCGCGACTTCGCCCCCGACCGCGCCCGACTGGTGGAACTGCCGGAGCCCACCGACGTGGGCGGGCAGCGGCTCCCGCGCTGGCCCGGTCCCGATCCCGACGCGGTGCTGTCGTCCGGGACGGACGCCCTCGGCGGCCGGTGCGCGGAGCTGGCGGGCGAGGTTGTCGCGCCCCTCCTGCGCGCCGCGCGCGACAACCCGACCACCCAGTGGCGGGTCGGCCGCGTGACCCGCCGGCTGCTGGTCTCGCCCCTGGTGCCCGAGCAGCCGGCCTGCGGCTAGTCAGGGCGAGACGGCGTCGCGGGAGATGTTGTGCAGGCGTACCTGCCCCCGCGCGAGCGCCTTTCCGCTGGCCTCGTCGGTGATGATCACCTGCCACAGTTGCTGGGTGCGGCCGCGGTGCAGCGGCTCGGCCACCACCTGCGCGCGACCGGCCCGTCCGGGCCGGAGAAAATCGGTGGCATTGTGCACCCCGACGACGCCGAGCCCCTGATCGGCGACCGCCGTCGCGGCGCCGACGCTGGCCGCCGTTTCGATGATCGCGCAGAACACACCACCGTGGACGATCCCGTAGGGCTGGTGGTGCTGCGGACCAAGATCGACATGCCCCGCCAACCGGTCGCCGGTGTTCTCGGTGATCTCCAAGCCGATCAGGTCCAGGAACTCGCTCGACGGGAGCGCTGCGGCGTCATTGCTCATGATCGAACCGTACCCGTTCCCACTCGGCCGGTGGCCCGGATGTCACGACGAACAACGGATGTGCCCGGGCCGGGCCCAGCTCGTCCACCAACTCCGGCGAGCGGGCCGCCAGCTTGGTGATCAGGTGTCGGTGCTCCAGCGCGAGCTGGCCATCGGTCACGGTGAGCTGCCCGCCGGGCGGGCCAGGCCGGTCGATGCGGGCGCGGTCGAAGCGGTAGCCGCGCCGGTCGGCCTCGTCGGCCAGGCCGACCAGATAGCGCCCGATCTCGCGCTGCGGTACGCGCTGGTCGGCGAACCGGGCAAGCTGCGGATGGCGCCGATAGCCCCGGGTACGCCCGGCCAGCACGGCCTGGGCGAGCAGCGCCTCGCGCCAGCCGGCGATCAGGCCCTGCCGGTCGAGCAGTTCGGGATGCAGGGACCACAGGCGCACCCCACCACCGTAGCCACCCGGCCACGCCGAAGAATGGCCAACCTTGACCTCCCGGACGCCGCGTCCTAGCTTCTCAGCAGCAAAGCGAGGTGGTGATGAGTCGATGAGGGCGCAGATGGATCGCCGCGACTTCGTCCGCCTCGGTCTGGCCGGAGCAGCCGGTGCGTCCGGTCTGCTGGCCGGTTGCGGCGGCACCGTGCCCGCGCCGCCCGACCCGAACCTTCCGCAGGTGCCGGGCGGCCGTTATGCCCACGGTGCCACCGGCGGCGGCCTGAACGACACCCTCGACGCGCACTTCCCGGTGACCACGCCGGACATCGCTCGGGTGAACAATCTCTACGAGCCGTTGTTCCAGTTCGATTTCGACGCCCAGGCCCAGCCCTGCCTGGCCGAGAGCGTGGAGCCGAACGCCGATGCGACCGTGTGGACGGTCCGCCTGCGCCCGGACGTGATCTTCCACAACGGCAAGCCGATGACCGCCGACGACGTGATCTTCAGTCTCCGGCGCGCGCTGGACCCGGACAATCCGTCGCCGGCCGCCAGCGAGCTGAGCATGCTGGACCCGGCGCGGATCCGGCGGATCGACGACCGCACGGTCGAACTGCCGCTGGACTCGGCCTATGCCGAGGTCGACCAGTTGTTGGCCAACTACGCCCTGGGCATCGTGCCGACCGGTTACGATCCCGCGGCCCCGATCGGCACCGGCCCCTTCGCCGCGCGCGAGTTCGCCCCCGGCGCTCGCAGCGTCTTCAGTCGGTTCGACGGCTACTGGCGCGCGCCCGCGTTCGTCGACGAGCTGATCATCTACGACTTCAACGACGACGCGGCGAAGGTCAACGCGCTGTTGGCCGGTCAGGTGCAGAGCATCGACGGGCTGCCGCAGTATCTCGCCCAGTCCGTCCAGCGGCAGGGGGTCAGCCCGCTGATCGCCGAGACCGGTGCCTGGATGCCGTTCACCATGCGCGTCGACGTGGCGCTGCTGGGCGATGTGGACGTGCGCAATGCGCTGCGGTGGGCGGCCGACCGGCAGCAGATGATCGACCAGGCCCTCAGCGGCTACGGCACGCTCGCCAATGACGTCTACTCACCGTTCGATCCCGCCTACGTCGGCGACCGGTTCGAACAGCGCGAGCAAGATCCCGAGCGCGTGCGGTCCCTGCTCCGCAAGGCCGGCCGCGAGGACCTGCAGCTCGAGCTGGTCACCTCCTCGGCGGTCGGCTCGGGCGCCGTGCAGTCCGCGCAGGTGTTTGCCGAACAGGCGCGCTCGTGCGGCATCGACGTCGCGCTGCGGGTCACCGATTCTTCGGTGTTCTACGGCGAGCGCTACCTGCAGTGGGACTTCGCGATGGATTTCTGGAACACCCGCAACTATCTCGCGCAGGTGGCCCAGTGCGCGCTGAAGGACTCGCCCTACAACGAGACGCACTTCGACGACGCCGAGTTCGTCGCGATCATCGACCGGGCGCGCCGCGAGCTGGATCCCGGCCGGCGGGCCGAACTGCTGGGCGAGGCCCAGCGGATCGAGTACGAACGCGGCGGCTACCTGATCCCGTTCTTCAAGCAACAGGTCGATGCCCATTCCAATCTGGTCCAGGGTCTGCGCCCGAGCCGATTCCTGCCGATGTCTGGTTTCCGCTTCCAGTACGCCTCCCTGGTACGCCCATGAGTCTGGTACGCACATGAGCGCCGACCCCGCCGCCACCACGCCCCGCCGGCCCGACGCCGGCCCGGCGTCACCGTCCGGGCGTACCCGGCCCCGCCGACCGGGATCGGCGCGCGGCTGGGCCGGCTGGCTCGCCCGGCGGATCGGCCTGGCGATCCTGACCCTGTTCGTCGTCTCGGTGCTGATCTTCTTCGCCACGGTCGCCCTCGGCGACCCGGTCCGCGCGATCCTCGGCCGCGACTATGTGAACAGTCCCGAACGGGTGGCGACGCTGCGCGCCGAGCTGGGGCTGGACCGCCCACCGGTGCAGCGGTACCTGGACTGGCTGGGCGGCCTGTTCACCGGCGACCTCGGTACCTCGCTGGCCAACCGCACCCCGGTCGCCGACCTGATCGCGCAGCCCGTGATCAACTCCGCCGTGCTGGTCCTGATCGCGACGCTGGTGATCATCCCGCTCTCCTTCGGCCTCGCGCTGTGGTCGGCGAGTGCCCGCGGGAAGCGGGCCGATCACATCATCCAGACGGTGCTGCTGGCGCTCGCGGGGCTCCCGGAGTTCGTGATCGGCATCGTGCTCGTCGCCGTCTTCTCCACCACTGTCTTCTTCGTGCTGCCGGCCGTCACGATCAGCCCGGGCGGCGATGCGCCCTGGCTGCAGCCGGCGTCGATGGTGCTGCCCGTGCTCACCCTGGTGCTCACCGTCGCGCCCTATGTGTCGCGGATCGTCCGGGCGACGCTGGTCGAGGTGTTGGACAGTGACTATGTCGCGCTGGCCCGGCTCAAGGGCGTACCCGAGAGCGTCGTCGTCCGCCGGCATGCGCTGCGCAATGCGCTGGTGCCCGGTGTCCAGGTGACCGCGCTGCAGCTCGCCTGGTTGGCCGGCGGGATCGTGATCGTGGAGTACCTGTTCTCCTATCCCGGCATCGGCGCCCAACTGGTCTCCGCGGTGAACAACAACGACGTCCCGGTGGTGCTCGCGCTGGCGATGATCATCGCGGCTGTCTACGTCGTGGTGAACCTGATCGCCGACATCGCCTCGATCCTGCTCACCCCTCGCGCCCGGACGGCGATCGCCGGATGATCGCCCGCCTGCTCCGCCAGCCCCGCTTCGTCGTCGGAGCGGTGATCACCCTGCTGGTTGTCGCGCTCGCCCTGCTCGGGCCGCTGTTCGCCCCGCACGGCGAGAACGACATCGTGGGCAACCCGTTCACCCTGGAGGGGGCATTCCTCGGCACCGACTACCTCGGCCAAGACGTCTTGTCGCGGGTCCTGCACGGCGGTCGGTCGATCCTGGTCAATGCGCTGCTGGCAACGGCCCTGGGGATGGGCCTCGGTGTCACGATCGGGCTGATTGCGGCGTATGCCGGCGGATGGCCCGACGAGATCTTGATGCGGGCCAACGACATCATGCTGGCCTTCCCGCCGATCCTGCTGGCGCTGGTCGTGCTGGCCTCGGTGGCGACGCCCACCTCCTGGATGATCATCGTCCTGGTCGGCATCTCGCACGCCCCGCGCGTGGCCCGGCTGACCCGTGGCGTCGCGCTGTCGCTGGTCTCGCGCGACTACGTGTCGGCGGCCAGGGCCCTGGGTGAATCGCCGCTGCGCATCGTGCTCTTCGAGGTGTTGCCCCAGATGACGGCGCCGCTGCTCGCCGAGGCGGGCCTCCGGCTGACCTATTCGATCGCGATGATCGCCGGGCTCGGCTTCCTCGGTTTCGCCACGGACCCGACGGCGGCCGACTGGGGTCAGATGATCAACGAGAACCGGCTGGCGCTGCTGGTGCAGCCCTGGGGCGAACTGGCCCCGGTGCTGGTGATCGGCATCTTCACCATCGGCACCAACATGCTTGCCGACGGGGTCTCCCGGGTCGCGGCCGCGGGGGAGGAGCGCTGATGAACGGCGAGCGGCCCGGACCTGCGTGCGTGGTGACCGATCTCGGCGTCGCCCTGTCCGGCACCGGTATCGACGTGGTCGACGACATCGACCTCGTGCTCGCGCCGGGCGAGGTGGTGGCGCTGGTCGGGGAGTCCGGCTCCGGCAAGACGACGGTCGGTACGGCGCTGCTCAATTACGCCCGCGAGGGCGCGGTGATCGATGCGGGAAGCGTGGTGATCGGCGACCGCGACCTGCTGGAGCTGCCGCCGGCGCAGGTCCGGCGGGCGCGCGGCGACGACATCGCCTATGTTCCCCAGGACCCGGCGGCGGCGCTGAATCCGAGCATCCGGATCGGCCGCCAGATCGTCGAGCTGTTGGAACTGCGCGGGGTCGGTACGCCCGCCGAGCGGGATGCCTGGGCCCGGGAGGGGCTGCGCGATGTGGGGCTGCCCGACGACGATGAGTTCCTTGCCCGCTACCCCCACCAGCTCTCGGGGGGACAGGTGCAGCGCGTCGCGCTGGCGATGTGCTTCCTGCCGCGGCCGTCGGTGCTGGTGTTGGACGAGCCGACCACGGGCCTGGATGTCAGCAGCCAGCGGCTGGTCCTGCAGACCATGGCCCGGCTGTGCCGCGACTACGGCATCGCCGCGCTGTATGTCACCCACGATCTTGCCGTCGTCGGCAATGTCGCGGACCGGGTGCTGGTGATGTATGCGGGCCAGGTCGTCGAGCAGGCGCCGCGCGACGCGCTGTTCGCCGACCCGGCGCATCCCTACACGCGGGCGCTGCTGGACGCGATCCCGCATCTGGACACCGCCCGTTCGCTGACCGGCATCCCGGGGACGACGCCCGGCCCCGGCCGGCGACCGGAGGGCTGCCGGTTCCATGATCGTTGCGGGTTCGCCGAGCCCCGGTGTGCGGAGACCGCCCCCGCGCTGATCGGCGTGCGGGACGCGGGGGAGTCGCCGGAGCCCGAACCGGTCAGCGGCGAGCCCGGCCAGCACCTGGCCCGCTGCGTACGGATCGGCGAGCTGCCGCGCTGGGACCCCGACCGTGGCGACATCCCCGACGCCGACCCGCAGCGGGCGCGGTCGGTGCTGCTCGAGGTCCGCGATCTGCGGGTGCGCTACGGCCGCAACGAGGTCGTGCACGGGGTCAGCTTCGACGTCGCCCGCGGCGAGGTGGTGGCCCTCGTCGGCGAGTCCGGATCGGGCAAGACGACCATCTCGCGCGCCGTCGGCGGCCTGATCGACAACTGGACCGGCCAGATCGCGCTGCACGACCGCGACGGCGCGGTGCACGATCTGGCCCGCGGCGCGCGTCGACGCACCGCCCGGGACCGGCAGCGGGTGCAGTACATCTTCCAGAATCCCTACCTGTCGCTGAATCCGCGGATGACCGTCGAGCAGATCATCGCCCGCCCGCTGAAGGTGTTCGGGCTGGCCAGCGGTGCCGCGGCCCGCGACCGGGTCGCCGAGCTGCTGGAGGCGGTGGCCCTGGGCCCGACAGTGGCGCGCTACCGGACCAACCGGTTGTCCGGCGGCGAGCGGCAACGGGTCGCCATCGCCCGGGCCCTGGCCGCCGAGCCGGACCTGCTGGTCTGCGACGAGATCACCTCTGCGCTCGACGTCTCGGTCCAGGGCGCGATCGTCGAGCTGCTGGAGGGCCTGCGCCGCGACCGCGGTATCGGGATGCTCTTCGTCACCCACAACCTCGCCCTGGTCCGGTCGATGGCCGCTCGGGTCCAGGTACTGCACGACGGTTCGCTGGTCGAGGGCGGCGAGACCGGCGCCGTGATGGACCGGCCGAGCCAAGACTACACCCGGGGACTGCTCGCCGACACCCCGACGCTCTGACCCGCGGCGCGGCTCAGGTGACGGAGACGATCAGCAGGGTCGCCGCGAACACCAGCCCGCTGGCGAGCAGCGTGATCGTGGTGTAACCGAGGATGTCGCGCATCTTCAGCCCCGCGATCGCCAGCAGCGGCAGCGCCCAGAACGGCTGGATCATGTTGGTCCACTGGTCGCCGTAGGCCACCGCCATGATGGCGATCGCCGGATCCACCCCGAGCCGCGAGGCGGCGTCCAACAGGATCGGTGCCTGGACCGCGAACTGCCCGCCGCCCGACGGCACGAAGAAGTTGACCAGGCCGGCCGACAGCAGCGCCAGCAGCCCGAAGGTCTGCGGCGTGGCGACGGCGACGATCGCATCCGACAACACGCCGATCAGCCCGGAGTCGGTCATGATCCCGAGGATCCCCGCATAGAGCGGGAACTGGAGCAAGATCTCCCCGACATTCGAGGCAGCGTTCTTGGTCAGCCCGATCAGCTCGAGCGGGCTGCGCACGATCAGCAGGATCAGCGCGAGGAAGGACCAGTTGACGATGTCCAGGGTCAGCGATCCGCCGGTGGCGAAGTGCAGGATCAGGTACGCCGTGAGCAGCAGCCCGATTGCCAGCGTCGGGATCCGGGAGGCGTCCAGCCGGTCGGCGGGGGTGGTGATGTCCTCGGCCGGCGCCGCCGGCTCGGCCGCCTGCTCGGCGGTGAGCTCGACGATCTGGCCGCCGCCGCGGGGCGCGACCAGCCAGAGCGCACCGAGGACGGCGAGCACGGTGGCGACGATGGCGATCAGGTTCCAGGTGGAGAACGTGGTTTCGGTGATCGGAATCGTGCGGCCGAGTTGATCGGCGATGAACGAGCCGGGGGTCGCGGCGGTGAGCGGGCCCGAGCCCGAATAACCCATGTGCCAGACCACGAACCCCGAGAAGCCCGCGGCCACCAGCATCGGGAAGTGCAGCCGCAGCCCGCGTTCGCGGCCGCTGCGGGCGACCTCGAGCGCCAGCAGGCCCGCGACGACGAGACCGAGGCCCCAGGTGATCAGGCTGGCCACCGCCGCGACGAGGGCGACGAAAAGGTAGGCCTGCATCGGGGTCTTCGGGATCCGCGCCAGGGCGACGAGGAGGCGGCGTACCGGACGGGTGTTGGCGAGGATCGTCCCGAGCAGCAGGATCAGCGCCATCTGGGTGATGAAGGACAGCAGTCCGGAAAGCCCGTCGCCCCAGGCGATGATCACCTCGACCGGACCGGTCGGGGTCAGCACCAGCGCGGCGATCGCGACGATGAACGTGAGCGCGATCGCGAACACCAGCGCCGACGGAATGAACCGCTCGACGAGGGAGTTGATCGGACGCATCGCCGCCGCCAGGGGCGCGTGGTCGGACGGGGCTGGCTGGGACATCGTCGTCACCTCGTGGTCGTCGTTCGCTGTGCCCGATCAGATCATGCCGTGACGGATCGGCGCGTCAGGACGATCATGCGGGCGCCGGGGCGGTTCGGCAAAGTCGCCGGCCTCGACGACGCGTGGGTCAGCGGCCGACCGGCGTCAGCACGTACAGCGCGGTGTCGTGGGAGGCCACGGACGTTCCGATTCGCCCGCCCGCCTGGCCCTGCACCTGTCCGGTCCACGCATCGGTGACCCGGTAGCGGCCGGTCACCCCCAGCTCGGTGAACGTGGTGCGCAGGTCGGCCGAGGCGCCGCCGGTGTTCAGCAGGGCCACCGCGTAGCGGCCGCCCGAAAGCTCCTTGCGCCAGACGTCGTAGCCGGCCTCGCGCCGGATCCGTTCGGCCTGCCGGCCCAGCGGGTCCTGATCGATGGCGATCACGCTGCGGTTGGCGACGATTTCTCGGGTCTCGGCATCCAGCGCGGTCAGGTCCGTGCCCAGCATCAACGGCGATGCCAGCATCGCCCACATTGCGAAGTGGCTACGGTTCTCGGCGGGCGTCAGGGAGCCATTGCCGATCTGCAGCATGTCCGGGTCGTTCCAGCCCCCCGGGCCGGCATGGGGCGCGAGCTCGGCCTGGCGCTCGATGATGCTCGAGACGGCGCTCCAGTTCGGCGCGATGTCGCTGGTGGTACGCCAGAGGTTCGCGATGTCCGGCCCCCACTGCCACGGTTGCGTCTCGCCGTACTCCGAGATCGAATAGACGATCGGGCGCCCGGTCGCGGCGAGCGCATCACGCATCTCGGCGAAGGCAGCCTGCCGCTCGATGCCGTCGCGTTCGGCCTGGCACCAGTCGTACTTCAGGTAGTCGACACCCCACGCGGCGAAGGTGTCGGCATCCACCTGTTCGTAGCCGAGGCTGCCGATGCCGCGGACGGGGTAGTTGTCCCAGGTGTTGGCACAGGTCAGGCTGCCGGGCACGGAGTAGATGCCGAACTTCAGGCCCCGGGCATGCACATAGTCGGCGAGCGCGGCGATGCCCGACGGGAAGCGTTCCGGGTCGGAGAACAACCTTCCGTCGGCACCGCGGCCGCCCTGCCAGCAGTCGTCGACGACCACGTACTCATACCCTGCCTCCCGCAGCCCGGAGTCGACGATCGCGTCCGCGGCGTCCTTGACCACCTGCTCGGAAACGTCATAACACTTGACCTGGTTCCAGGAGTTCCAGCCCATCGGTGGGGTGCGGGCGAGCCCGTTGTCCAGCGCCATTGCCCGCCCGGCCGGCAGCGCCAGCACGGTGATCAGGCAGACGAGGCTGACTGCCAGGCCGGTTCGGCAGCGGTTCATCGGGGGCCTCCGGTGCGACGGTGGAACGGGGAGCGATGAGGTGCGAGGGGCGCAACCGCGCCGGATACATCGGATCAATCCTGCGCGGGAGGGTTCGCGGTTGTCAACGACCCCCGGCGCGGCACGGGGAATAGGGGGCGCTCGGGTTTGGTTGCAACGGGTGTCTGCGGCACAATGATTGGTCGGTGTGCCGCGGGCGCACTCCCTTTCCGATCCGGTTCACGTCGAACGCGCCGCCCGGCGCCGGCGACCCGGGTCACCATGACAAGGAGCTCAGCATGAAGCAGGGGATTCATCCCACCTACGTGGAGACCCAGGTGACCTGCACCTGTGGCAACTCGTTCACCACCCGCAGCACCGCGCCCGACGGCGTGATCCGCGCCGAGGTCTGCTCGGCCTGCCACCCGTTCTACACGGGCAAGCAGAAGATCCTCGACACCGGCGGCCGCGTGGCCCGCTTCCAGAAGCGGTACGCCAAGAAGTCCTGACGACAAGTTGCCGTCCTGACAACGCAGCGTGACGGCGCCGCCGACGGGGTCTTCGACCCCGGCCCGGTCCGCGCCGAGTACGCCGAACTCGAATCCGCACTGGCCGATCCGGCCACCCACGCCGATGCGGCGCGGGTGCGCCGGGTCGGCCGTCGTCATGCCGAGCTCGGCCCGCTGATCCGCGCCTTCGACGAGCGCGAGGCCCTGACCGAGGACCTGCGCGCGGCCCGCGAGCTGGCCGCCGAGGACCCGGCCTTCGCCGTGGAGGCCGACGCGCTGGCCGCCCGCCTGAGCGACAACACCGAGCGACTGACCCGCCTGCTCGCACCGCGCGACCCCAACGACTCCGCCGATGCGATCGTCGAGATCAAGTCCGGCGAGGGCGGTGAGGAGTCGGCCCTGTTCGCCGGCGACCTGTTGCGGATGTACACCCGCTATGCCGAGGCGCGGGGCTGGAAGGTCGAGGTGCTCGACGCGCAGGAGACCGAACTCGGCGGCTACAAGTCGGTCACCGTGGCGATCAAGTCGCCGGGCACGGGCGGCGACGTCCAGCCCTACGGGGTGCTCAAGTTCGAGGGCGGTGTGCACCGGGTGCAGCGGGTGCCCGTGACCGAGACCCAGGGGCGCGTGCACACCTCGGCCGCCGGGGTGCTGGTGATGCCCGAGGTCGAGGCGACCGAGGTCGAGGTCGACCCGAACGACCTGCGGATCGACGTCTTCCGCTCCTCCGGGCCCGGCGGGCAGGGCGTCAACACGACCGACTCCGCGGTCCGGATCACCCACCTTCCCACCGGCATCGTGGTGTCGTGCCAGAACGAGCGCTCGCAGTTGCAGAACCGCGAGCAGGCGATGCGGATGCTGCGCGCCCGCCTGGTCGCCCGCGCCGAGGAGGAGGCGGCCGCGGCCGCCTCCGATGCCCGGCGCTCGCAGGTGCGTACCGTCGACCGGTCCGAGCGGATCCGCACCTACAACTTCGGTGAGAACCGGATCGCCGACCACCGGATCGGCTTCAAGGCCTACAACATGGACGCCGTGCTGGACGGCGACCTCGACGCCGTGCTGGCAGCGCTCGCCGAGGCCGATCTTGCCGAGCGGCTCGGCCGGTGACCGAACAGGTACGCCGCCTCGCGGCCGCGCTGGCCGGCGGGCCGGGGGAGAGCCCCGCGGCCGAGGCGCGGATCCTGCTCGCGCACGTGCTCGGCACCGAACCCGCGCGGCTGATCACCGCGGCGCCGCCGGACGCCGCACAGCGCGCCCGGCTGGACGAGCTGGTGGCGCGGCGGCTGACCGGCGTACCGATCCAGCACCTGACCGGCGAGGCGTACTTCCGCCGGATCAGGCTGGCGATCGGGCCCGGCGCGTTCATCCCGCGGCCCGAGACCGAGGTGCTGACCGGATGGGCCGTCGAGCGCCTGACGACGATGATCGCCCGCGGTACGCAGACGCCGGTCGTCGTCGAGCTCGGCACCGGTTCCGGCGCGATCGCCGCGGCGCTGGCCGACGAGGTGCCCGGGGCGCGGATCCATGCCGTCGAGCTCTCCGACGACGCCCTGGCGTGGGCGGCCCGTAATCTCGCCGGGACCGGGGTCGACCTGCGACACGGCGACCTCGCCGACGCCTTCGGCGATCTGGACGGCGGGGTCGACCTGGTGATCGCGAACCCGCCCTACATCCCGCTGGAGCACTGGGCGGGCGTACCGGCCGAGGTGCGCGAGCACGACCCCGATCTCGCCCTGTTCTCCGGTCCCGATGGCCTGGTAGCGATGCGGGCGGTCGCCGACACGGCGCGGCGGCTGCTGCGCCCCGGCGCGATGGTCGGCGCCGAGCATGCCGATGTGCAGGGTGAGAGCGCGCCCGCGGTCTTCGTCGGCGCCGGCTTCGACGACGTCGTCGATCATCCCGACCTGGCCGGCCGACCCCGGTTCGTCACGGCGCGGCGGCCCGGAGGCGGCGGTCCCCGCTCTGGCAGGATGGAGCGGTGAACAGCCCCGACCCGGCAGGCGCGGCGCCGGGCGACCCGGCGCCCTCCCGGATCATCGCGACCTCCGACCTGGGCCAGGCGAGCGCCCGGGCGCGCCGGCTGATCGTCGCCGGCAAGTGCATCGTGATCCCGACCGACACCGTGTACGGGATCGCCGCGGATGCCTTCGACGCGGAGGCCGTGCAGCGGCTGCTGGACGCGAAGGGTCGCGGACGCGACATGCCGCCCCCGGTCCTGGTGGCCGACGAGGCCGTGGCGATGGCGCTGGCCGTCGACGTGCCGCAGGCCGCGCGGGACCTGATGGCGCGTTTCTGGCCGGGCCCGCTGACGCTGGTGCTGCAGGCGCAGCCCAGCCTGCGGCTGGACCTCGGCGAGACCGCGGGCACCATCGCCGTCCGGGTTCCCGATCATGAGGTGGCCCGGGCCGTGTTGACCATGACCGGACCGCTGGCGGTGAGCAGCGCCAACAAGTCGGGCCGGCCGGCCGCGCGCACCGCCCAGGAGGCCGACCACCAGCTCGGGCTGTCGGTCGGTGCCTATCTGGATGCCGGGCGCACCGGTGACGGGCCGGCCTCGACCATCGTTGACTTCGCCGCGACCCGCGACGGGCGCGTGCTGCGCCTCGGCGGGATCTCCCTGGACCAACTGCGCGAGGTCGCCCCCGCGGTGGCCGGTCCCGCGGGCCAGCCGCCTGACCCGGGGGTCACGGATGACTCGCCGGCGGACGGGCCCGCGCATGCGTGAGTACCTGCTGGTCTTCACCATCGCGGCGATCGTGGCCTACCTGATGAGCGGGCTGTGCCGCCGCGTCGCGGTCCGCGCGGGCGCGGTGGCCACCGTCCGCGAGCGCGACATGCACACCGTGCCGATTCCCTATCTCGGCGGCGTGGCGATGTTCTTCGGCGTGGCCGCGGCCTTCCTGGTCGGGGTCAACCTCCCGTTCCTGGGCCGGCTCGAACTGGTCCGCCACGATGCCTGGGCGGTGCTCGCCGCCGCGGCCGTGATCTGCGCCGTCGGGGTGCTGGACGATCTGTTCGAGCTGAACGCGCTGGCCAAACTCGCCGGTCAGATCCTCGCGGCCGGTCTCGTCGTGGCGCTCGGCGTGAAGATGTTGTGGATACCACTGCCCGACCAGATCTTCACCCTGGACGCCACCTCCTCGATCGCGATCACCGTCTTCTTCATCGTCTTGTGCACCAACGCGGTGAACTATGTCGACGGGCTCGACGGCCTCGCCGCGGGGGTGATCGCCATCGGGGCGTTGGCGTTCTTCCTCTATGCCTACTGGCTGACCGCCGATGCCGACATCTCCCGGGCCACCACCGCCAGCCTGATCACGGTCGCGGCGGCCGGGGCCTGCATCGGCTTCCTGCCGCACAACTTCTTTCCGGCCCGGATCTTCATGGGCGATTCCGGTGCCATGCTGCTCGGGTTGTTGTTGGCCACCTCGGCCATCAGCCTGACCGGGCAGATCGACTCCTCGCGGCTGGCCGACGCGTCCGGCCAGGCATCCCAGGCGGGCGGGCTGCTCCCGGCGTACCTGCCGCTGGTGCTGCCGCTCGCGGCCCTCGCCCTGCCGTTCCTGGACTTCGCGCTCGCGGTCGTCCGGCGGACCATCCGGGGTCACTGGTGGTGGGTCGCGGACAAGCAGCACCTGCACCACCAACTCGTCGCGCGCGGCCACAGCCACCGCAACGCCGTCGTGCTGATGTATGTCTGGGCCGCCCTGATCTCGTTCGGCACCATCGCCATCGGGCTGACCGGTCAGTGGATCACCGTGTTGGCCCTGGTGCTGGCCGGCGCGATCATCGCCTGGGTCACCGTCGGCCCGATCAGCCGCCGGATCCAGACCCGCCAGCAGCCGCACTGAGTTCCGCCGCGTCGGCGTTGGCGCGGGCCGCGGAGTTTGTGCTAGCTTTCACAAGCAACGCAGGCGCCACCGACAAGGCTGGCCGATCGGCAGGAATGCGACCACAATGACGACCATGACCGCCCCTGGTGAGCAGTCCGGGGACGCGCCTGTCCGCGAGGTCCTCCCCGGTCCCGTGCAGCGCAGCGTCCTGGCCGGGCGTGCCCGCGCGCTGCTGGTCGGCGGCATGGTCGGTGCCCACCTGCTGGCGCTTCCGGTGATCGTCACCGCCGCCGTGCTCGACGGGGCCCGCGGTGCGGTCTCGGCCGCCCTCGGCGCGGCCCTCGCCCTGCTCTTCTACACCTTCGGCCAGGCCGTCCAGGTGCGCTTCGCCGGCGCCTCGGCAACCACCCTGATGGCCGCCTCGCTCGCGTCCTTCGGGGTACGCGCCGGCCTGCTCGCCGCCGCCTTCACCGGCTGGCTCAATCTCGATCCCGCCGCCCAGTCCCGGCTGGCCCCCGCGGCCCTGGCCGCCGGCGTCGGGGCCGGCGTGATCGGCTGGCTGCTGGGCCTCGCGCGGGCATACTCCAGGCTGCGCATCCTGGCCTTCGACGAGCCCGAGCCGGCGCCCTCCGATGCAGGGGTCGGTGCCAGATGACCGGATTCGACCGGACTGCTAGAGTCCGAGCCGCCGACCCGGCACGGACCCCCTCCGACAGCGATGCGGCGCGCATCGAGGCGGCCGATCACCGGGGCATGAACGAGGGCATGCGAGTGCTGTCGTACCTGATCGCCGGGCCGCTGTGCTACGGGGGTCTCGGCTGGCTCGGTGACCGGTTCTTCCAGACCGGATTCCTCGTGCCGGTCGGCGTACTGGTCGGCACCGCACTGTCCATTGTCCTGATCATCAGGCGATACGCGAGGTCGGATTCATGATCATCGCGTGCAGAGAGGAGACTTCGTGGGCGGTCTGATGCCCCTCGCCTTCCCGCAGGCCGGTGGCGGCGAGGAGGGCGGCGTACCGGAGTACCACGCGCCGTCCGTCGAGAAGGACTTCATGTTCACCGGGGGCTTCATCCCCGGCGTGGACTGGGTCAACAAGCCCTTCGTCCAGGCGTTGCTCGCCTTCCTGATCGTGCTGATCGTCTGGCTGCTGGCCTCCCGCAAGCTCAAGGTCGTGCCGTCCAAGGCGCAGTACCTCGCCGAATATGCCTACGATTTCGTTCGCAACGGCATCGCCCGCGACGCGCTCGGCCACGAGTTCCGCGGCTACCTGCCGCTGCTGATGAGCCTGTTCTTCTTCCTGCTGATCAGCAATGTCTTCGGGATCACGTTCTTCCTGATGTATCCGACCGCGGCGAGCATCGGCTACGCCTGGGGCCTGGCGTTCCTGGTCTGGATCGTCTACAACGCGGCCGGCATCCGCAAGCACGGCGCGATGTACTTCAGGAACAGCCTGATCCCGGCCGGCGTACCGGTCTGGCTGATGCCGATCATCATCCCGATCGAGTTCTTGTCCAACTTCATCATCCGCCCCGTCACGCTCGGCCTGCGACTCTTCGGCAACATGTTCGCCGGACACGTCGTGGTGCTGGTGTTCACCGTGGGCGGCGGCTGGCTGCTGCTCTACGGGTTGCATGCCGCCAACGGCTTCGGCGTGATCAACAACATCGCCGGCGGTGCCGCGCTGATCTTCTCGATGGCGATCTTCTCCCTCGAGCTGCTGATCGCCGGCCTGCAGGCCTACGTCTTCACCGTCCTGGCCGCCCAGTATGTCGCCTCGGCGACCGCCGAGGAACACTGACCACCCGTCCCGACAACCCCGAACTTCCTACAAGTTGCGAACTTCAAGTAGAAGCAAGAGTTCTCGAAAGGAACCCTGACATGGAAACTGTCGTCTCCGGCTCCCTGAACATGATCGGCTACGGCCTGGCCGCCATCGGCTCGGGCATCGGCGTGGGCCTGATCTTCGCCTCGGTCATCCAGGGCACCGCCCGCCAGCCCGAGGCCCGCGGCGCGATGATGGGCACCGCCTGGATCGGCTTCGCCGTGGTCGAGGCTCTCGCCATCCTGGCGCTGGCCTTCTCCTTCGTTCTGCAGTGATCAACTCCACGACCGACTGAGGACCCATGGAAATCGACTTCGGGCCGCTGCTCCCGCACTACCCGTCGGAGATCATCGCGGCCATCGTGTTCACGATCATCCTGACGATCGTGATGGCCAAGTTCGTCGTGCCTTCCTTCGAGAAGATGTACGCCGAGCGCCGCGACGAGATCACCGGCGGCATGGAACGGGCCGAGAAGGCCCAGCAAGAGGCCGAGGCAGCGCTGAAGAAGTACCAGGCGCAGCTCGCCGAGGCCCGCGAGGAGGCCGCGCGGATCCGGGAGGACGCCAAGAACCAGGGCGCCCAGATCATCACCGAGATGCGCGAACAGGCCAACGCCGAGGCCGCCCGGATCCGCGAGGCCACCCAGGCCCAACTGGAGGCCGAGCGCAAGCAGGCGATGGACCAGTTGCGCGGTGAGGTCGGCGGCCTGGCCACCACCCTGGCCGGCCGGATCGTCGGGGAGTCCCTCGATGACGACGAGCGGGCGCGTCGCACCATCGACCGTTTCATCGCCGACCTGGAGGCCCAGGATTCGGCACCGACCGGCGGTGCGTCGTGACCGACCAACAGCCGGAGCTCGATCTCGAGACGGGTCATCTCCTCGCGGGCCACAATGTGGCCGGCCAGGAGACCCGGCTCGGCACCCTGGACACCGCCCTGGACCGGATCCTCGGCGGCCGTCCGGAGGCCGCGGGGTCGATCGCCCCGGACCTGTTCGCGGTGGTCGACGCGCTCGACGCGCAGCCCGCGCTGCGCCGGGCGCTGACCGATCCGGGTACGCCCGCGCGGACCCGCAAGGGCGTCGCCGAACGGCTGTTCGGCGGCCGGATCGGCGACTCCGCCGTGGCGCTCGTGGCCGATGCGGCGGCGCTGCGCTGGTCGTCGATGTCCGACCTGGCGGCCGCGCTCGAGCGCGAGGCCGTCCGGGCCGAGCTGATCGCCGCGCAGGCCGACGGCAACCGGTTGGACGCCGTCGAGGACGAGCTGTTCCGCTTCGAGCGACTGGTGGCGGGTGACCGGCCGCTGCGCGACGCGATCGCCGATCGCTCGGTGTCCGTCGCCGGGCGAGCCGACCTGGTCGGGTCGTTGCTGCAGGGCAAGGCCGATCCGGCGACCGCGCTGCTGGCCCGCCGGGCCGTCGCGGCGCGGGAGCGTACCTTTGCCCGGACGCTGGAGCACTACCTGGTGCTGGCGGCTGAGCTGCGGCGTCGTGCGGTGGCGACCGTGCGGGTCGCGCGGCCGCTCGACGGCGAGCAGTTCGACCGCCTGCAGGCCGCGCTCAGCAAGTCCGCCGGACGCGCGATCGCGATGCATGTCATCGTCGACCCGAGCATCATCGGTGGTGTCCGCGTCCAACTCGGCGACGAGGTCATCGAGGGCACCATGGCCGCCCGGCTCGACGAGGCCCGCCGAACCATCCGCTGATCCAACTGACCAGACCACGAGTCACCAGACAAAACGAGTCACCAGACAACGAGGAATCCCGCTGATGTCCGAACTCACCATCCGCCCGGAGGACATCCGGAGCGCGCTGGACAGCTTTGTCCAGAACTACACCCCCGAAACGGCGGCGACCGAGGAGGTCGGCACCGTCATCACCTCCGGCGACGGCATCGCCCGCGTCGAGGGCCTGCCCTCGGCCATGGCGAACGAGCTGCTGGAGTTCGACAACGGCACGATGGGCATCGCGCTGAACCTCGACGTCCGCGAGATCGGTGTCGTGGTGCTCGGCAACTCCGAGGGCATCGAGGAGGGTTCTGAGGTCAAGGGCACCGGCGAGGTGCTGTCGGTGCCCGTCGGCGACGGCTACCTCGGCCGCGTGATCGACGCCATCGGCAACCCGATCGACGGGCTCGGCGAGATCAGCCCGCTGGACGGTCGGCGCGCGCTGGAGCTGCAGGCCGCCGGCGTGATGGATCGCCAGGAGGTACGCGAACCGCTGGCAACCGGCATCAAGGCCATCGACTCGATGACCCCGATCGGCCGCGGCCAGCGGCAGTTGATCATCGGCGACCGGAAGACCGGCAAGACCGCCATCGCCGTCGACACGATCATCAACCAGAAGGCCAACTGGGCCTCGGGCGACCCGAAGCAGCAGGTCCGGTGCATCTACGTCGCCGTCGGCCAGAAGGGCTCCACGGTTGCCGAGGTGAAGCGCACGCTGGAGGAGGCGGGCGCGATGGAGTACACCACCATCGTCAACGCCCCGGCGTCGGATCCCGCGGGCTTCAAGTACCTCGCCCCCTACACCGGCTCGGCCATCGGCCAGCACTGGATGTACCAGGGCAAGCACGTGCTGATCGTCTTCGACGACCTGACCAAGCAGGCCGAGGCGTACCGCGCGATGTCGCTGCTGCTGCGTCGCCCGCCGGGCCGTGAGGCCTACCCCGGCGACGTGTTCTACCTACACTCCCGGCTGCTGGAGCGTTGCGCCAAGCTGAACGACGAGCTGGGCGCCGGCTCGATGACCGGCCTGCCGATCATCGAGACCAAGGCCAATGACGTCTCGGCGTTCATCCCGACCAACGTCATCTCGATCACCGACGGCCAGATCTTCTTGCAGTCCGACCTGTTCAACGCCAACCAGCGGCCGGCCATCGACGTCGGCATCTCGGTCTCCCGCGTCGGCGGCGCGGCCCAGACCAAGGCGATGAAGAACGTCACCGGCCCGCTGAAGGTGAACCTGGCGCAGTACCGCGACATGCAGGCCTTCGCGATGTTCGCCTCCGACCTGGACGCCACCTCGCGGCGCCAGCTCGAGCGCGGCGCGCGGATGACGGAGCTGTTGAAGCAGCCGCAGTACGACCCGTACCCGACCGAGAACGAGGTCATCGCGATCTGGGCCGGCAACTCCGGCCACCTCGACGACGTCCCGGTCGACGACGTGCTGCGCTTCGAGTCCGAGTTGTTGGACTACCTCAAGCACAACACCGAGGTGTTGAACGTGATCCGGGAGACCGGGAAGTTCGACGACGACACCGCGTCGGCGGCCGAGAAGGCGATCGCCGAGGTGAAGGCCGGCTTCAAGACCTCCGACGGCAAGTTGCTCGCCGGCAAGGAGGAGTCCGAGCCGATGGAGGACGAGGACGTGGAGCAGGAGCAGATCGTCAAGCAGAAGCGGGGCTGAGCATGCCCGTCAGCCCCGGAGCGGAGCTCAGATATGCCAGCTAGTTTGCGCGAGTTGCGGAGCCGGCGCGCGTCGGTGAGCAACATCAAGAAGATCACCCGCGCGATGGAGCTGATCGCGGCCTCGCGGATCATCAAGGCCCAGCAGCAGGCCCGGGCGGCGGCACCGTACGCCCGGGAGCTGACGCGTGCGGTGTCGGCGCTGGCCACCTTCTCCAATGTGGACCATCCGCTGACCACCGAGCCGGAGGCGCCGAAGCGGGCCGGCGTGTTGTTGATCACCTCCGACCGCGGCCAGGCCGGGGCGTACTCCTCGAGCGTGATCAAGGCCGGCGAGCAGTTGAACGAGAAGCTGCACCGCGAGGGCAAGGAGGTCGTCACCTTCATCACCGGGCGCAAGGGGCAGGCGTTCTACAACTTCCGCCGGCGCCCGCTGGAGGCGGCATGGGACGGCTTCTCCGATTCGCCGACCTATGCCAACGCCCGGGAGATCTCCGATGCGCTGCTCGAGGCGTTCCTGACGCCGACCGAGGAGGGCGGGGTGGACGAGATCCACGTCGTCTACACCCGGTTCGTGTCGATGCTGACCCAGCGCCCCGAGGTGATCCGGCTGCTGCCGCTCGAGGTCGTCGAGGGTGAGGCACCGCCCGCCGAGGACGAGGCCCTGCCGCTGTATGAGTTCGAACCCGATGCCGAGACCGTGCTGGACGAGATGCTCCCGCTGTATGTCTCCAGCCGGATCTTCTACTGCCTGCTGCAGTCCTCGGCCTCGGAGCTGGCGGCGCGGCAGCGCGCGATGAAGGCGGCCACGGACAATGCCGAGCAGCTCATCGAGAGCCTGACGCGCCAGGCCAACCAGGCCCGGCAGGCGTCCATTACCCAGGAAATCAGCGAGATTGTCGGTGGCGCGAGCGCGCTCGCCGACGCGACCAGCGAGTGAGGCGAGCATGACCGCGACAACGACCCCTGACCAGCAGACGACCGACCAGCGCGAGCCCGGCGTGGGCCGCGTGGCCCGGGTGATCGGCCCGGTGGTGGACGTCGAGTTCCCCGCCGACCAGATGCCCGACATCTACAACGCTCTGACCGTCGAGACCGACGTGATGGGTGAGAAGCGCACGATGACCATGGAGGTCGAGCTGCACATCGGCGACAACATGGTGCGCGCGATCGCCCTGAAGCCGACCGACGGCATGCAGCGTGGGGCCAAGGTCACCGACACCGGCGCGCCGATCACGGTGCCCGTCGGCGAGGTGTCCAAGGGCGTGGTCTGGAATGTCACCGGCGAGGCGCTGAACATCGAGCAGTCTGAGCTGAAGATTGACGAGCGCTGGCCGATCCACCGTCCCGCGCCCAAGTTCGACGAGCTGGAGTCCAAGACCGAGATGCTGGAGACCGGCATCAAGGTGCTGGACCTGCTCACCCCGTACGTGCAGGGCGGCAAGATCGGTCTGTTCGGCGGCGCCGGCGTCGGCAAGACCGTGCTGATCCAGGAGATGATCTACCGGATCGCCCACAACTTCGGTGGCACCTCGGTGTTCGCCGGGGTGGGGGAGCGGACCCGCGAGGGCAACGACCTGATCACCGAGATGGAGGAGGCGGGCGTCCTCGGCGACACCGCCCTCGTCTTCGGCCAGATGGACGAGCCGCCGGGCACCCGGCTGCGCGTCGCGCTGACCGCGCTGACCATGGCCGAGTACTTCCGCGACGTGCAGAACCAGGACGTGTTGTTGTTCATCGACAACATCTTCCGGTTCACCCAGGCCGGCTCGGAGGTCTCCACGCTGCTCGGCCGGATGCCGTCCGCGGTGGGTTACCAGCCGAACCTGGCCGACGAGATGGGCCAGTTGCAGGAGCGGATCACGTCGACCCGCGGTCACTCGATCACCTCGATGCAGGCGATCTACGTGCCCGCCGACGACTACACCGACCCGGCGCCGGCGACCACCTTCGCCCACCTCGACGCCACCACCGAGCTGTCCCGCGAGATCGCCTCCCGCGGCCTCTACCCGGCCGTGGACCCGCTGACCTCGACCTCGCGCATCCTCGATGCGCAATACATCGGCCAGCAGCACTACGACGTGGCCACCGAGGTGAAGGGGATTCTGCAGCGCAACAAGGAGCTGCAGGACATCATCGCGATCCTGGGTGTCGACGAGCTGTCCGAGGAGGACAAGATCATCGTCGCCCGCGCCCGGCGGATCCAGCAGTTCTTGTCGCAGAACACCTACATGGCGGAGAAGTTCACCAATGTGCCGGGTTCGACCGTGCCGGTGGCCGAGACCGTCGAGTCGTTCAAGATGATCTGTGACGGCAAGGTCGACAACCTGCCCGAGCAGGCCTTCTTCAACACCGGCAACATGGACGACGTGGAGAAGCAGGCCGCCGAGCTCGAGAAGGCCAACTGAGATGGCCGAGCAGGCCGCCAACGAGTTGCACGTCGAGGTGGTCTCGGCCGACCGGGTCGTCTGGTCGGGCGAGGCGACCATGGTCGTCGCGCGTACCGTCGAGGGCGATGTCGGCATCATGGCCGGCCACGCCCCGATGCTGTCGGTGATGGTGCCGAACGGCGTCGAGATCGTCACCACCGCCGGGGGGCGTGAGATCGTCGCCGTCGACGGCGGATTCGTCTCCGTGGCTGCCGGTCGGGTGTCGATCCTGAGCGAGTACGCCACCCTGGCCGAGGAGATCTCGCTGGCCGATGCCGAGAAGCGGCTGGCGGCGGCGACCTCGCGGCTGGAGACCACCGGCGACGACGACGAGGACGCGCGCCGCGAGATGCAGCGCGCCGAGGCGCAGGTCCGCGCCGCCCGCAAGGCGAGCTGACCCGACCCGGCGTACCGCCCGTCGTCCCGGTCCGAGCCGGGGCGGCGGGCGTTCGCATTGCCACCGGCGTGCCCGAATCGTTACCGCCCGGTTTTGGCGCGATGCTGAGAGCCCGGTAAGTTTCCGCCATGCTGTTGCCGGTGGTCGAGGTGGCGCTGATCCTCATCGCGCTGCTGATCACCGTGCCGTTGGTGGTGTTGATCTTCCGCCGGCGCTGGTTGGCCCGACATGGCGGCCTGTTCGAGTGCAGCGTGAAGCTCCGTCCCGGACGGGACAACTGGGCCCTCGGGGTGGCGCGCTACAGCGGAGAAGATCTGGAATGGTTCCGGGTCTTCTCCTTTTCTTTTGCCCCGCAGGTGGTGTTCCGGCGCGGGCGTACCTCGGTGATCGCGGTGCGCGATCCCGATGCCGAGGAGAAGGCGATGCTCTACGACGGGCAGCGGATCCTGCGGCTGGATCCGGTCGAGCCGCCGACCGTCGGCCCCGTCGACCTGGCCATGGCGGCCGAATCGGTGACCGGCCTGATGAGCTGGCTGGAGGCCGCCCCGCCCGGTCTGCGCCAGCGCGGCACCTGAGGCCGATCGCCCCCGGCCACCCGGTCAGGCCGGGGGATCGCGGTCGGTGCCGGGCCGCCACAGCACCTCGTTGTCGGTGCCGTTGACCACCCGGACCAGGACGAACAACAGGTCCGACAGCCGGTTCAGGTAGGTCACCGCGAGCGGATTCACGCCGCCGGACCCGCGCTCGCTCCCCGGCTCGGTCCCCAACTCGGCCACGGCGGCCCAGGCCGAGCGCTCGGCCCGACGCACCACCGTGCGGGCGACATGCAGTTGTGCTCCCACCGGGCAGCCGCCGGGCAGGATGAACGAGCGCAACGTCGGCAGACCCTCGGCATGGCGATCACACCAGCGTTCCAGGCGGTCGATCGACGACTGCTCGATCCGCAGCGGCGGATGCTCGGGATCGACGGCGAGCGGCGTGGACAGGTCCGCGCCGAGGTCGAACAGCTCGTTCTGCACCACGCCGAGCACCTCGGCGATCTCGTCGGGCACCGAGCCCTGGGCGAGCGCGACGCCGATCGCGGCATTCGCCTCGTCGACATCGCCGTAGGCCGCGACCCGGGGATCGGTCTTGGCCACCTCGGACAGATCCGACAGGCGGGTGGTCCCGGCATCGCCGGTGCGGGTGTAGATGCGGCTCAGCACGACCATGCGTCTCTCCTCTGTCAGGTCGAGCCTAACCCGGGCGCCGCGTCCGATATGGCACGGTACGCGGGTGACATCTCGTGCACTCGCCGTGCCTGCCGCCCTGCTCCTGGCCGCCGCCGTCGCCGGTTGTGCGCCGCCGGCGCCGGACGGGGCGGACGGCCCGGCGCCCGGCACGGTGTCGTGCGTCTATCGCCCGGACGGTACGCCCGCGCGCCCGGCCGACCCGCCGCCGGCCGAGGTCGCGCCCGGATCCGTCCGGCCCGACTGGGTGATCTCCACCAACGAGGGCGAGATCCCGATCACGCTCGACGTGACCGGCACGCCGTGTACGGCGAACTCCTTCGCCTCGCTTGCCACCCAGGGCTATTTCGACGGCACCACCTGCCACCGGCTGGTCGACACGGGGATCTTCGTGCTGCAGTGCGGCGACCCGACCGGCTCCGGCACCGGGGGACCGGGCTACGTCTTCGACGACGAACTGACCGGGTCGGAGCAGTACCCGCCGGGCACGATCGCGATGGCGAACGCGGGAGCGAACACCAACGGCTCGCAGTTCTTCCTCGTCTATGCCGACACGCCCCTGCCGGCCGACTACACCGTCTTCGCGACGATGGACGAGGCCGGCCTGGAGGTCGTCAACCGGATCGCGGCGGAGGGCCAGGACGGGTCCTCGCCGTCCGGCGGCGGGCGGCCGAACAATGCCGCCGAGCTGCTCACGGTGGCGCCCGGCTGACCTCAGGCGTCGAGGAAGGCGCGCAGCGTACGGACGAACGCGTCGGGCTGTTCGGAGTGCACCCAGTGCCCGGCGCCCTTCACCCGCACGCTGCGCACGCGCGGGAACAGCGCGCGCATCGCCTCGCGGTGCTCGGGGCGCACGTAGTCGGATTCGGCGCCGGCGACCCAGAGCACCGGCCCGTCGAAGGTGGCATCGGTCGCGGGCCACTCGCCGAGCCGGTCGAGCTGGTCGCCGAGCAGGCCCAGGTTCATCTGCCAGCGCCAGTTCTCCGGCGCGGACGCCCGGCGCAGGTTCTGCAGCAGGAAGCCGCGCACGACCGGGTCGGGTACGCCGTCGCGCAGCGCCTCGTCAGCGGCCTCCCGGTCGGGCAGGGCGGCCAGGTCGATCGCCCGCATCGCCGCCACGTAGTCGCCGAACGCGCTCAGCCCGCGATAGTCGGCGGGTGCGATGTCGACGACGACGAGCCGGCGCACCAGCTCCGGCCGGCGCAGCGCGACCTGCATCGCGATCTTGCCGCCCATCGAGTGCCCGACCAGATCGAGGGGGGCGTGCGGGGCCAACGTCTCGGCGACCAGATCGGCATAGCCGGGGTAGTCGACCAGCTCGGTCCACGGCGAGCGCCCGTGGTCCGGCATGTCGACCAGCAGCGAGGTGTGCCCGGGGGTGAGGGCCTTCGCGATCTGCGTCCAGTTCTTGCCCTGGCCGAACAGCCCGTGGGCGAACGCGACATCGGGTTCTCCGGCACCGACCGTGGTGGTCGCCAGGCTCATCGCCCGCCCTCCGGGCCGAAGCGCAGCCAGCACGGATGGTGCCAGTGCCGGCGCTCGGCGGCTCCGTCGGCGCTGCGCCAGGCCACCAGGTGCGGCGTACCCGCCGCGATCGGCCGCTGGCAGCCGGGGCAGCGGTACTCCTTCAGCGCTCCGGCGCCGCTCACCCGGCGGACGACCCAGCCGGCCGGCGCGGACGCGTCTGCCGCGAGGCCCGCGGACAGCGGCCGGGCCGGGCGCAGATGCTTGCTGGGGCGGCGGGCCATGATCAGCATCGCCCGGCGGGCGGGTTCGCAGACACCGATTCGCTCACCTCGTCAGTCTGTCAGCTACGCTCCGATGCCGTGCGCCTGGTTGTTGCTGACTGCTCCGTCGACTACGCGGGCCGGCTCACCGCCCACCTGCCGATGGCGACCCGGCTGATCCTGATCAAGGCCGACGGGTCGGTCTCGATCCACGCCGACGACCGGGCCTACAAGCCGCTGAACTGGATGAGCCCGCCGTGCACCCTGACCATCGACGAGTCACCCGAACCGGACGAGGCGGCGCCCGGGGTGGCGCTGGAGGCCCGCTGGCAGGTCCGCGGTAAGGACGGCGAGCTGCTGCAGATCTCGATCGCCCGGGTGCATCACGACTCCTCCCACGAGCTCGGGGTCGATCCGGGGCTGCGCAAGGACGGCGTGGAGGCCCATCTGCAGGAGTTGCTGGCGGCCAATCCCGAGACCCTGGGGCGGGGCTGGGCGCTGGTCCGCCGCGAGTTCCCGACGGCGATCGGGCCGGTCGACCTGTTGTGTCGCGACGCCGATGGCACGCACATCGCGGTCGAGGTGAAGCGCCGCGGCGAGATCGACGGGGTGGAACAGCTCACCCGTTACCTTGAGCTGCTGAACCGGGATCCGCTGTTGGGGAAGGTACGCGGGGTCTTCGCCGCGCAGGCGATCAAGCCGCAGGCCCGGGTGCTCGCGACGGATCGCGGCATCGCCTGCGTGACGGTGGACTACGACGCGCTGCGCGGTCTCGACGATCCGGATTCGCGGCTGTTCTGAGTCCGGACCACCGGCTGGCGCAGGATCGTCCGCAGTCTCTCCGGCGCCGACCGGCGCGGGTCGCCGAGGTAGATCTCGTGGTGCCGACCGGTCAGTCCGAGCCCGTTGGCCGGCAGGAACTCGTCGTGCAACGCGGCCAGCACGGGGCCCTCGGCGTCGTAGGGGCCGATGTGCAGCGTCTGCACCACCAGATCCTCGGCCAGGGTTTCGGCCCGCAGCGCGTCGATCGCCGGGGCGCCACCCTTGCGGCGTACCGTCTCGCGGGCCTCGGCGACCGCCGCCGCATCGAGCCAGTCGGGGATCATGATCATCGCCGTCCAGTCCCAGCGCGATTTGTCGCGGGCGGCGGTGAACGCGGCCATGTCGTCGGCCCACCACAGCGCCTCCAGCGGCGGAACCGTGTAGTCGCGGCCGAGCTCGGAGCGGCTGGCGAACTTCAATCGGTACGCCACGGGGTAGAGCGTGGCCAGCGCATCGGCATAGCTGCTCGCCGTGTTCGGATCGCCGTGTCCGTCGATCATCAGGTAGCGCAACGGCGGCACCGTGATCAACTCGAAGCGCCCGCGCGGCGCGCTGTAGCAGGCGAGTTCGCGCTTGAAGTCGATCTTGCCCGCCGCGGCGTCCGCATTCGCTGGCATGGGCGAATCCTCACAGATCGCAGGGTCGACCAATAGGGTGTTGGCCCATGAAGCGTGCAGCGTTCCTCGCACTGCTCGGGCTCGCCGGTGTCGTCGGGTTGGCGCTGGTGGCACTGGCGGCCGCCGGCTGGTGGTCGATCGGGCCGCTGGCCGGTGCCGGGGTGCTGGTGTTCGGCAGCTACGGGCCGTGGGTCCTGCCGATCTCGGCGGCGGTGCTGGGCATCGGTCTGCTCGGTCGCCGCTTCGGCCGCACCGTGCTCGGCTGGTTCGTCGCCGCGCTGGCGACGGTGTCGCTGCTGGCCGGGCTGGTCGTGGTCACACCGCAGGTGGTGCTGGCGCTCAGCGAGGGCTCGGCGATCGGGCCGGCGAATGCCCTCGGCATCGAGACGGGACCGCCCGCCGAACCCGACCGCGTCGAGGTCTACGCGACGCCGGACGGCACCGAACTGCGGGCCGGCATCTGGCTCCCGCCGCGCGAGGCGCTGGATCCCGGTGCGGCGGTGCTCTGGGTGCATGGTGGAAGATTCGTCGGCGGCGGTTTCGGCGACGATGCGCGGCGGCTGCGCCGGATCGCCGATGCCGGCTACCCGGCGATCTCGATCGACTACCGGCTGTCCCCGCCGCCGCGCTGGCGCGATGCCAACGGCGATGTCGCCTGCGCGCTGGGTTGGCTGCGCGGGCGAGGCAAGGAGTTCGGGATCGACCCCGACAAGATCGTGCTCGGCGGTGCATCGGCCGGCGGGACCCTCGCCCTGAACGTCGCCTACGGGCTGGGCCTTCCTGAGGACGAGGGCGGGGTGACATCGAGCTGCGGCGATCGACCGAAGCCGCCGGCCGCCGTCCTCGCCGTCTCGCCGCCGGTCGACCTCACCCGGCCGAGCCCCAGCGGCGAGTTCCGTTATCGCGACTTTCTCGGTGGCGGGCCCGACGAGGCAGCCGAGGCCTACGCCTACGCCTCGCCGAGCACGAAGATCCGGCGCGGGCTGCCCCGGACCCTGATCGTGCAGGGCGATGCCGACCGGCTGGTCGACCCGGCCGTCAGTTCGGCCTTCGCCGAGCAGGTACGCCGCGCCCGCAACGAGGTCCGCTATGTGAGCTATCCCTTCGGTGGGCACGCCTTCGACCGCCCGGCGACGCTGGGGGAGGCGCTGACCGAGCGGGCGATCATGCGCTGGCTCCAACAGTGGTTCCCCGTGCCCTACTGAGCCGAGGTGCCCCTGTCGGGGAACCGCGCGCGGTGCAACGCCTGGAGCTCGTCCACCAGTTCCGGCGCCGGCCCGTCGACGACGGCTCCCGGCACCACGTCGAGGATCGGCAGGGCGGCCACCGGGCCGGGCGGCACGCCCCACGCGTCGAGCCAGCCCGCGAGCTGTGCCGACGACGCGGCGTACACGATCCGCCCCAGCCCCACCCAGCCGTGACCAGCCGCGCACATCGGGCAGTGTTCACCGGAGGTGTAGACGGTGGCGCCGGCACGCTCGGCCGGGGTCAGGTGCTCTGCCGCCCAGCGGGCGATCGCGAACTCCGGGTGCCGGGTGGCATCGCCGCCCCGGACCCGGTTGCGGTCGGCGAAGAGAGTTTCGCCCGAGGCCGCGACGAGGATCGAGCCGAACGGCTCGTCCCCGTCGGCCAGGGCCTGGCGAGCCAGTTCGACGCAGCGGCGCAGGTGGTCCAGGTCGTCGGGCGTGATCGGCATGGGGGCATTCTCCCGCGCCCGGTCGGGCGACGCGCCGGCTCAGCTCCGGTCGAGTCGCGGGACGAGCACCTCGCGGTAGAGCAACAGCAACACCGCGGCCACCGGGATGGCGAGGATCGCGCCGACGACGCCGTAGAGGATTCCGCCGGAGATCGCGGCGATCACGACAATGACGCCCGGCACGTCGACCGAGCGCTGGAACACGCGGGGCTGGATCACATAGGCGTCGAACTGCTGGTAGACGAGCCCGTAGATCACGCAGGCGACCCCCTGCGGGATGCTGAGGGAGAAGCCGATCAGCGCGACGATGGTCAGCGAGATCGTCGAGCCGACGAGCGGGATGAAGGCGAACAGCGCCACCACGATCGCCAGCGCCAGGGCGTACCGGCCGATCCCGGCGATGTTGAGGAAGATGAAGGCGCAGGTCGCCGCGCACAGCGACACGAAGAACATCCCGGTGAGGTAGCCGCCGACCTGGCGCATCATCTTGTCGGCCAGGTAGCGAGCCCGTGGCCGCCGCGACGCCGGCGCGAGTTGGTAGATGGCGCGTTTGATGCTCGGCAGCGAGATCAGGAAGTACAGGGTCAGCACGATCGTCACCACCAGCGAGAAGACCGTGTTGGCGACGGCCACGCCGGCCCCGAGGAGACCACCGAAGGCCTGGTTGGCCCACTGTCCGGACCCGATGAAGTCCGAGAGCCGCTGGCTGATCTGGTAGTCGTGGTCGAGTGCCGCGATTCGCGGATTGGTGAGCAACCGATCGAGGACGGCGGGCATCGCCGCCGACAGCGAATTCACCTGGTCGATCACGATCGGGATGATCGCCCACAGCGCGAGTGCCACCAGCCCGAGCCCGATCACCGCGACGCCGAGCACACCGATACCGCGCCGCAACCCGCGCCGGGTCAGGAACTCCACCAACGGGTTCAGGCCGAGCGCGATGAACAGCGACAACACCACGAGCATGATCACCGACTGGAGCCGGATGACCATCAGGCCGACGCCGAGCGCGGCCAGCACACCGAGCGTGCCGAGAAAGCCGACCGCGAACGGCGACATCTGCGCGAGCCCGCTGCGGATCGGCCCCGATGGTGCCGGCGGCGGAGCCTCGCCCGGGTCGGTATCGCCGGGTACGCCCTCGCCTGCCGGCGGGTCAGTGGGTTGGTTGGTCGTCAGGCCGCGCAGTCGTCCCAACAATCCGCGGCGGGCGGGGTCGGCGCTCACCGGCTGTCGCTCCCTGCTCGGGTGGGGTTCACTGCTTGGTGGCGGCCTTTCCGGGCGTGTCCTCGCCCGGGGTCAGCTTGCGGGTGCTGACCTCGGTCGCGGTCGGCTCGTCGTCCTCGGCCGGCCCGGTGGGATTGGCCGGCTCGGTGGGATTGGCCGGCCCGGTGGGATCGGCCGGCGCGGCGGGCTTGTTCCCGGCCGGCCCGGCGGCGGGCTGCTGCGGCGAGCGGGTCGCCTGGGCCGCGGGCTTGTTCCCGGCCGGCTCGGCGGCGGGCTTGTTCCCGGCGGGCTTGGTCTTCGGCTGCGCGGCCGGGGGCTCGGCAGCCAGCGTCGCCGACTTGCTCTCCAGCTCAGCACCGAAGTCGCCGACGGTCATGTCGGGAAACTCCTCCGCGGTCTGGGTGGCCAGGGCCGACAGGCTGGTGAGCTGGGCCAGGATCGACTGCTTGCGCTGGTTCAGCATGGCGGTCTCGCGGGCCAACTGCTCCTTGCGCCAGGCGAACTGCTCCTCGGCGCGCCTGGTCATCGCCTCGGCCTGCTTGCGGGCATTGGCGATCTGCTCCTCGGTCTCGCGCGCCGCGAGCACCTTGACCCGCTCGGCCTCCTTGATCGCCTCGCCGCGGATGCGGTTGGCCTCGGCCGCCTGCTTGGCGAGGACATCGTTGGACTCCGCGTGCTGCTGCTTGGCCTCGGCCAGCAGCTTGGTGGTCTCCGTGCTGACCTTCTCGTGCTCGCTACGCACGGACCCGAGCATCTCCTCGCGCTTGCGGGCGGCCTCGGCGGTCGCCTCCGCGGCCTGGCGCTTGGCGCCTTCCAGGGTCTGCTCGGCGCTCAGCCGGGCCTGCTCGACCCGCGCGGCGGCCTGGCGCTCGGCCTCGGCGACGATCGTCTGGGCGCGCCGCTCGGCCGCCTGCACGACATTGGCCGCCTCGGCCTGGGCCATCTCGACGTGCTGGGTGGCCTGCCGGTCGAGGTTGTCGCGCAGTTGTCGCAGGTCGCCCAGCGCCGCGGCCTTGGTGTCCTCGGCCTCGCGCGCGCCGGCCGTGCGCAGCTCATCGCCCGCGCGCCGCGCCTCCTCCTTGATCCGCTCGGCCTCCAGCGCGGCCCGGTCGGTCAGCTCGCGGGCCTGTACCTGGGCAACGCGCAGGATCTCCGTGGCGTGATTGCCCAGATGCTCGAAGTCGCCCTCGGCCGGCACGATCGGTTGCGTCGGCTCCGCGGCGCTCAGGTCCGCATTCTGCTGTTCGAGGTCGCGGATGTAGTCGCGGGCCTGGGCCAGGCGTTCCTCCAGGGAGAGCACGTACTCATCGACCGCGTTGCGGTCATATCCCCGCAGTGAGGTGGGGAAGTTGCCGGCCGCGCTGGCCTTGTCATCGAAAAGATTGAGTCCGGTCATCTCGGTCACGGTGGTGCTCCTGGTAGCTGAGTCGTGCGAGGCTCGGTGAACGGCGCCTGGTACCACGCTAGCGTGCCCGGTGGCAACGAGCCCTCAGCCGCTGGTCGGAGCCGGCTCGACGAGCTCGAGCAAGATTCCTGCGGTGTCCTTGGGGTGCACGAAGTTGATCCGGGAGCCGCCCGTGCCGCGCCGCGGTTCGTCGTAGAGCAGGCGCAGGCCGCGCTCGCGCAACGTCTGCGAGACCGCGGCGACGTCGCGGACCCGGTAGGCGACCTGCTGGATGCCGGGACCCGAACGATCGAGGAACCGACCGATCGCAGAATCCGGCCGGAGCGGGGCGAGCAACTGCACCTGGGCGCCGGAGCCGTCGCCCGCGGCGAGCATGGCCTCGGCCACGCCCTGCTCCTCGTTGGTCTCGCGGTGCACCTCGCGCCAGCCCAGCACCTCGGTGTGGAAGCGCACCGCCTCGGCGAGGTCGGGGACGGCGTACCCGACATGGTCGATCCCCTCGAACAGCTCATCCCCCTCGAACAGCTCATTCATGCGGCCAAGCATGCCGCGCCCGGGGCGCCGTCGCGCGGGTAGGGTGGGCCCGACATCGGCCGCCGCGACGGGCGGCGTTCGGGACAGGGAGGTGCCGGGAATGGCTTCGCAGGGCACACAGGCGCGAGATGACCGCCGGGGCGGCGGGTCCTACATCGTGGGCGGGGCGCGTACCCCGTTCGGCAAGCTGCTCGGCGGCCTGGCGAGTCTGTCGGCGACCGACCTCGGCGGTCTGGCGATTGCCGGCGCGCTCGAACGCTCCGGCGTGGATCCCGGCGAGATCGACTACGTGATCATGGGACAGGTGCTGCCCGCCGGGGCAGGTCAGTTGCCCGCCCGACAGGCGGCGGTGAAGGCCGGCATCGCGATGGACGTCCCGGCGATGACGATCAACAAGGTGTGTCTGTCGGGGCTCACTGCGGTGGCGATGGCCGACCAGTTGATCCGGGCCGGCGAGGCCGAGGTGGTCGTCGCCGGCGGGATGGAGTCGATGACCGCGGCACCACATCTGCTCACGGGATCGCGGGCCGGATACAAGTACGGCGAGGTGACCGCGGCCGATCACATGGCCCTGGACGCGCTGACCGATGTCTACACCGACCAGTCGATGGGCGCGCTGACCGAGCAGTACAACAAGGGTGACGTCGAGGTCAGCCGCGCCGACGGCGATGCGTTCGCCGCCCGGTCCCACCAGCGTGCGGCCGCGAGCGCGGGCGTGCTGGCCGAGGAGATCGTCGAGGTACGCATCCCGCAGCGCAAGGGCGATCCCGTGGTGATCGCCGCCGACGAGGGGGTACGCGGCGACGCGACCGCGGAGGGCCTGGGCAAGCTCCGCCCCGCGTTCGCCCCGGACGGGACCATCACCGCCGGCTCGTCCAGCCCGATCTCCGACGGCGCGGCCGCGGTGATCGTCGCCAGCCCCGAGGCGGCCCGGCGGCTCGGTCTGACCCCGATCGCACGGATCGGCGGGTACGGCCAGGTCGCGGGACCGGACTCCTCGCTGCAGTTGCAGCCGGCGAACGCGATCCGGCGGGCGGCCGAACGGGACGGCATCGACGTCGCCGACCTCGACGTGATCGAGATCAACGAGGCCTTTGCCGCCGTCGGGGTGGCCAGTGCCCGGTCGCTCGGGCTGGACGAGCAGGCCATCGACGACAAGATCAACATCCACGGCGGCGCGATCGCCCTCGGCCATCCGGTCGGCGCCTCGGGCGCGCGCCTGGTGCTCACGCTCGCCACCGAACTCGATCGCCGGGGTTCCGGGGCGGGCGCCGCGGCGCTGTGTGGCGGTGGCGGACAGGGCGATGCCCTGATCCTGCACGCCGTGGGTGACTGACGAACGCCGCCGCCGCGACCGCCCGGCGGATTAGGCTGACCGTGTGATCAGGGTCCTCGCCGTCGCGGATTCGGACCCGAACCTCGAGTGGGGGGAGGGTCTGCTGGGCGGCGCCCGGGACCGGATCGATCACTATTCGGTCGTGCTGCGCGGTCCGGATCCGCCGACCAGGGCACAGATCCGGTCGGCAGCGGGCCGCGTGGTGCCCGTGGTCGGCGCCCACCGGCTGTTGGCGCTGGTCGGGGAACTGGAGCCGGACGCCGTGCTGCTGGCCTGCAGCAGCGGCGTCGTCGGCGCCCTGCTGGACTATCCGGCCCTGCGCGGTCCCGCGCGGCCGGTGCTGATCGCGGGCACGCCGGGCATCGCGTACCCGGTCGGTCCGACGAAGCTGCGCGCGATGGCCGGGATCGACCTGCTGATCGTGCACAGCCGGACGGAGCGGGCGGCGTACCGACGGTTGCTGGTGGACGACACCGAGTTCGCCGACCAGGCGACCCAGATCGGGCTCGCCACGCTGCCTGCGCTGGCCGGGGCCGAGGTCCGGCGCGGGCGCCAGGCACTGGTCGTGTTCGCGGCGCAGGACGCGGTCCCCGCGACGGCACGGCAGCGCCGAGCGATCCTGGATGCGCTGGCCGCGGTGCCGCCGGAGTACATGCCGGTGATCCAGGCCGGGATCCCCGGACGGCGGCGCGGCTCGGGCGCACCGGCGGCCTATGCCGACCTGGAGCCGCATCCGCGGATCGAGTTCCGCCACGGTGGGGCGGCGGAGACGCTCGACCATGCCGCGGGTTGCGCGACGATCTCGGGGACGGTGGCCCTGCAGGCTCTCGCGCGGGGCATACCGGTGCTGGCCCTCGACGACTTCGGGATCGGCCCGGCGCTCGGCAACGAGGTGTTCGAGGACTCGGGCCTGTTCGGCGGCCTCGGGGACCTGCGGGAGGCGAGATTCCGGTCGCCGGTGCGGGACTGGCTGCTCGCGAACTACTTCCAGCCGGCGGCCGAGGCCGACTGGCTGGCCCGGCTGGACGGGCTCGTGGCGCGCCGCAATTCCGGGGCGCTGGGGGCGGCGACGCCGGGGCAGGTGGCCCCGCGGGCCCGGGTGGCGCGGCAACTACGGCTGCGGCTGCCGGGCATCAGCAGGTACGCCGATGCCGCGCGCGGCCGGCGCCCGGCGAACTGAATCTCCGGCGGTGTTCGCTGTGGGCGATCAGGGGAAGAATCGCCCGAGCCCGGGGGTTGAGTCGGTGACACTCAATTCCTGGAGGACGACGTGCAACTTCCCATTCTCTTCCTCGGCGAGTTGGTGGTACTGCCCGGCATGGTGGTGCCGATCGAGCTCGACGAGTCATCCCGGTCCGCGGTCGACACGGCGCGGGCCAGCAGCGACGGCCGGCTGGTCGTCGCCCCCCGCCTGTCCGATCGGTACGCCAGCTACGGCGTGATCGCCGAGATCGTCCAGGAGGGCCGCCTCGCCAGCGGCGAGCCTGCCGCCGTGCTGCGCGCCGGGCGTCGGGTGAAGATCGGCTCCGGCGTCGCCGGTCCCGGCACTGCGTTGTGGGTCGAGACCGACGACGTCGACACCGGCACCGTCGATGACGGCGTTCGCGAGCTGGCCAAGGAGTACAAGTCGCTGGTCATCGCCACCCTGCAGCGCCGCGACGCCTGGCAGGTGATCGACAACGTGCAGAAGATCACCGATCCCGATCAGCTTGCCGACCTCGCCGGCTATGCCAGTTGGCTGTCCGATGACCGCAAGCGCGAACTGCTGGAGACCCCGGAGGTCGCCGAGCGGTTGCGGCTGCTGACCGAGTGGACCCGCGACCACATCGCCGAGACCGAGGTCAACGACAAGATCGCCGGCGATGTGCGCGAGGGGATGGAGAAGTCCCAGCGCGAGTTCCTGCTGCGCCAGCAACTGAACGCGATCCGCAAGGAACTGGGCGAGGACGAGCCAGACGGCGCCGACGACTACCGCTCGCGGGTGGAGGCGGCCGACCTGCCCGAGCAGGTGCGCGAGGCCGCCCTGCGCGAGGTCGGCAAGCTCGAACGCAGCTCCGACTCCACCCCGGAGGCTGGCTGGATCCGGACCTGGCTGGACACGGTCCTCGACCTGCCGTGGAACACCACGACGACCGACAACACCGACATCGCCGCCGCGCGGCAGGTGCTGGACGCCGATCACCACGGGCTGGAGGATGTGAAGGACCGGATGATCGAGTACCTGGCGGTCCGCTCCCGGCGCGCCGAGCGCGGGATGCACGTGGTCGGCGGCCGCGGCTCGGGAGCTGTGCTGGCGCTGGCCGGCCCGCCCGGTGTCGGCAAGACCTCGCTGGGGGAGTCCGTCGCCCGCGCGTTGGGCCGCAAGTTCGTCCGGGTCGCCCTCGGCGGCGTGCGCGACGAGGCCGAGATCCGCGGGCACCGGCGTACTTATGTCGGGGCACTGCCGGGCCGGATCGTCCGGGCGATCGGCGAGGCCGGTTCGATGAATCCGGTCGTGCTGTTGGACGAGATCGACAAGGTGGGCTCGGACTACCGCGGCGACCCGTCCTCGGCGCTGCTCGAGGTCCTCGATCCGGCGCAGAACCACACCTTCCGTGATCACTACCTCGAGGTCGATCTCGACCTGTCCGATGTGTTGTTCCTGGCCACCGCGAACGTGATCGAGAACATCCCGGGCCCGTTGCTGGACCGGATGGAACTGGTCACCATCGACGGCTACACCGAGGACGACAAGATCAACATCGCCCGGGACTTCCTGTTGCCGAAGCAGCGCGAGCTGGCGGCGCTGGATGCCGACGAGGTGGAGATCACCGACGCCGCGCTGCGGGAGATCGCGGCGAACTACACCCGCGAGCCGGGCGTGCGGCAACTGGAACGACTGCTGGCCAAGGGATTGCGAAAGGTCGCGACCCGGTTGGCGCAGGGTGTCGACGGCAAGGTGATCATCGACGAGCCGAACCTGACCGAGTTCCTCGGCCGGCCGCGATTCACCCCGGAGGCGCACGAGCGGACATCGGTGCCGGGCGTCGCGACGGGGCTCGCGGTGACCGGGCTCGGCGGCGACGTGCTCTTCGTCGAGGCGAATGCCGTCGACGGTGAGCGAGGGCTCACGCTGACCGGCCAACTGGGTGAGGTGATGAAGGAGTCCGCGCACATCGCGCTCTCCTACGTGCGTGCCCACGCCGAGCAGCTCGGGATCGCCGATCCGAGCGTGCTCGACCGGCGGATCCACGTCCACGTGCCCGCGGGCGCGATCCCGAAGGACGGGCCGAGCGCGGGCGTCACCATGGTCACCGCGCTGACCTCGATGGCCACCGGGCGTCCCGTCCGCGGCGATGTCGGGATGACCGGCGAGGTCACCCTGAACGGCCGGGTGTTGCCGATCGGCGGGGTGAAGCAGAAGCTGCTTGCCGCCCAGCGCGCGGGCCTGAGCACGGTCTTCGTGCCGCAGCGCAACGAACCGGATCTCGACGAGGTCCCGGCCGAGGTGCTCGAGGCCCTGACGGTGGTGCCGAGCACGGATGTCGCCGCCCTGGTCGAGGCCGCGCTGGAACCCGCCGATCGGGCGGCGAGCGTCGCCGCCTGACCGACCACCCGGCCCGCACCGGATGCCCGGTCCGACCGCACCCCGTGTGGGTGTCGGTGGGACCGGGCATGCTGGCGCCATGACCGATGTGCATGCCGATGCCGGCGCCGCCCCGCGACTGGGCCTGACCTTCGTGCCATGGGATCGCCCGCCCGAGGACCTGCCGGCGTTCGCCCGCCTGGTGGAGGACTCGGGCCTGGACACGCTGTGGCTGTGGGAGGACTGCTTCGCCCAGAGCGGGCTGGCCTGCGCGGCGACCGCGCTCGCGGGGACGTCGCGGATCCGGGTCGGGGTGGCGCTGCTGCCCACGCCCCTGCGCAATGTCGCGCTGACCGCGATGGAGCTCGCGACGCTGGCGCGGCTGTATCCGGGCCGACTGCTTCCCGGCATCGGGCACGGCGTGCAGGACTGGATGGCCCAGGCGGGGGCGAAGGTCGCGTCGCCGATGACGTTGTTGCGGGAGTACGCCGTGGCGCTGCGCGCCCTGCTGGCGGGCGAGGAGGTCACCGTGTCGGGCCGGTACGTGAAGCTGGACCGGGTGCGGCTGCGCTACCCGCCGACCGAGCCGCTGCCGCTGCTGATGGGCGGATTCGGGGAGAGGACGCTGCGGTTGTCGGCCGAACTCGCCGACGGGGTGTTGCTGGCGCGCGGTGGCGCCGAGGCCGTGGGGCGGATGCGCGGCGTGCTCGACGAGACCGGTTCGCGTGCCGGCATCGTGCTCGGGATCGGGCCCGAGGAGGGCGCGAACATCCCCGGCGCCGCGGAGGCGATCACCGCCGCCGCGCGCGCCGGGGCCACCGACATCACCGTCGAGCCGGCCCCTGACGAGCCCGACCTGCCGGGGCTGATCGAGGCGATCCGCGCGACGCGCCAGACACCCCCGCGGGCCTGACGCCGGTTGACTCAGCCGGCGAGTACGCCGTCGACCAGGCTCTGGGCCTGCTCTTGCACCTCGCGAAGATGATCTTCGCCGCGCATCGATTCGGCATAGATCTTGTACTTGTCCTCCGTGCCCGAGGGGCGCGCGGCGAACCACGCATTCTCGGTGGTGACCTTGATCCCGCCGATCGGCGCATCGTTACCGGGCGCGCGGGTGAGCACGGCCGTGATCGGCTCGCCGGCCAGCTCGCTCGCGGAGACGTCATCGGGGGACAGGGCCGCGAGCCGCGCCTTCTGTTCGCGACCCGCGGTGGCATCGGTGCGCGCGTAGGCCGGCGTACCGAAGCGCTCGGTGAGGCCGGCATAGAGCTGGCTCGGTGTCTGCCCGGTGACGGCGGTGATCTCGGAGGCGAGCAGGCACAACAAGATGCCGTCCTTGTCGGTGGTCCAGGTGGCGCCGTCGCGGGTCAGGAACGACGCACCGGCGGACTCCTCGCCGCCGAAGCCCAGCTCACCGGTGCTCAGCCCCGGCACGAACCACTTGAAGCCGACCGGCACCTCCACCAGCCGGCGACCGAGGTCGGCGACGACCCGGTCGATCATGGACGACGAGACCAGCGTCTTGCCGACCCCGGCGCCCGCCGCCCAGCCGGGACGATTGGCGTACAGATAGCCGATGGCCACCGCGAGGTAGGCATTCGGGTTCATCAGGCCCGCATCGGGGGTGACGATGCCGTGCCGATCGGCATCGGCGTCGTTGCCGGTCGCGAGGTCGTAGGCATCGCGACTCGCCAGCAGCGAGGCCATCGCGTCCGGCGAGGACGGGTCCATCCTGATCTTGCCGTCGGAGTCCAGCGTCATGAACGACCACGTCGGGTCGACCGAGTCGTTGGTCACCGTCAGGTCGATGCCGAGCCGCTCGGCGATCGCCTGCCAGTACTGCACGCTCGCCCCGCCCATCGGGTCGGCCCCGATCCGCAGCCCGGACCCGCGGATCGCATCGAGATCGATCGCGGAGTCAAGATCATCGAGATAGCGGCCGAGATAGTCGAAGCGCTCCACCTGCCGCGCCGCCTCGGCGTAGGCGATCCGGCGGATGCCGCTCGGATCGCGCAGCAGTTCGTTCGCGCGCGCCGCGATCGCGGACGTGGCATCGGTGTCGGCCGGACCGCCGTGCGGCGGGTTGTACTTGAACCCGCCGTCGCGCGGCGGATTGTGCGAGGGGGTGACGACGATTCCGTCCGCCCGCGCCCCGGATCCCGAGTTGTGCACCACGATCGCCCGGGACAGCGCAGGCGTGGGGGTGTAGTCGCCCTCGCCCTC
Organism: Naumannella huperziae; assembly: GCF_054073625.1. Classification (NCBI taxonomy): domain Bacteria; kingdom Bacillati; phylum Actinomycetota; class Actinomycetes; order Propionibacteriales; family Propionibacteriaceae; genus Naumannella; species Naumannella huperziae. The sequence continues at coordinate 2,050,273 of NZ_JBSXPH010000001.1, forward strand.
GGCCAGCACGGGCACGCCGTTGGCGATCAGCACCTCGGTGGCGGTCTGCCAGGCGGGCAGCGACAGCGCGTGGGTGTCCTTGCCCAGGTAGATCGGCCCGTCGATGCCCTGGCTTGCGCGGTACTCGACGATCGCCTGCGTCGTCGCCGCGATGTGCGCGTCGTTGAAGGCCCCGTCGAGGCTGGAGCCGCGGTGCCCGGACGTCCCGAAGACCACCTGCTGGTCGGGGTTGTCCGGATCGGGAGCGACGTCGTGGTACGCCGCGAGCACCGCGTCGACATCGATCAGGTCGCTGCTCTGCGCCGGCTGGCCGGCCCGCTCGTGTGCCATGCCCCCATCCTGCCGCACGGCCGCGTGCCGGGAGGCGTCCGGTACGCCGCACCGGCCGACCCGCCTGCCAGAATGGGCGCCATGACGTCTTCCAGCTTCAGCGGTGCAATGGACCTGTCGGCGCTCAAGGCCAAGGCGCAGGCGGGTGCGCAGGGCGGCGGCGCGCCCGGCGGCGCCGGTAACTACGTCGTCGAGATCAGCCAGGCCAACCTGCAGCAGGTCCTCGGTGAGTCGGTCAAGTACCCGGTGATCGTGGAGTTCTGGTCGCCCCGCGCCCAGGGCGCCGACGAACTGAGCGCCACCCTGAGCGGGCTGGCCAGTTCCTCCGGCGGCCGCTTCCTGCTCGGCCGGATCGACGTGGACGCCCAGCCCGAGATCGCCCAGGCGCTCGGCGTACAGAGCGTTCCCACCGTTCTCGCGCTGCTCGGCGGCCAGGTCGCCCCCCTCTTCCAGGGCACCCAGCCGCCCGAGCAGGTCCGCGCGATCGTCGACCAGGTGCTGCAGGCCGCCGTCGCGAACGGCATCGTCGGCACCGCGCCGAGCCAGGGCGGCGCGCCCGCCGGTGCCGCCGGCGAGGACGCTCCCGAGCCGCCCGCCGACCCGCGCTTCGAGGCCGCGGACGCGGCGCTGGCCGAGGGCGACTTCGCGAAGGCGGAGGCCGAGTTCGACAAGATCCTCGCCGAGACGCCGAACGACGCCGAGGCGAAGGCGGGCAAGGCGCAGGTCGGCCTGCTCGCCCGCACGAGCGGGGTGAACAACGACCCCAAGGTGGCGATCGCGCGCGCCGATGTCGAGCCCGACGATGTCGAGGCCCAGCTCGCCGCCGCCGACTTCGAACTGGTTGGCGGCGACCCGGGCAAGGCCTTCGACCGCCTGATCGGGCTGGTCCGGCGTACCGCCGGCGATGATCGGGAGAAGGTACGCCGCCGCGTGCTGGAGCTGTTCGAGACCGTCGACCCGGCCGATTCCGCCGTGCTGAAGGCACGCCGCGACCTGATGACCGCGCTCTTCTGATGGCGGCGGTGGACCCGGCGGTCGCCGGGCGGTCGGTGCGCCCGGCGCGGGACGCGGACTCGGCGGCGCTGATCGACCTGATCGAGAAGATCTGGGCCGAGTACCCAGGCATCGTGCTAGACGTCGACGGCGAGGAGCCTTGGTTGCGCGCGCCGGCGCAGGCGTACGCGACGACCGGCGGCGAGCTCTTCGTCGCCGAGGACGCCGGCGTACCCGTCGCCACGATCGCCTGGCGCCCGGCGGGGGACGGGGTCGCGGAGCTGAAGTCGCTCTACGTCGCCGCGGCCGGACGGCGCGGCGGGCTGGGCTCCGGGCTCGTCCGGTTCATCGAGGACCGCGCGCGCCGCGCGGGCGCCGAGCGGATGATCTTGTGGACCGACACGCGGTTCGCCGATGCCCACCGGCTGTACGAGCGACTCGGCTATCGGGCGACGGGCCGCGAGCGCGAGCTCGGCGACCGGTCGCAGACCGAGGAATACGAGTACGAGAAGCCGTTGCGGGCACCGCTCACCGACAGGCGCCCCGCCGAGCGCCGCAACCACGGCGATGTCTTCGTCGACGACTACGAGTGGCTGCGCGATCGGGAAAACCCCGAGGTGATCGCGCACCTACGGGCCGAGAACGCCTATGCCGAGGCGGTCACCGCCGACCAGGCGTCGCTGCGCCGGGCGATCTTCGACGAGATCAGGTCCCGGACGGAGGAGACCGATCTGTCGGTGCCCTGGCGGCGCGGCGAGTGGTGGTACTACCGGCGTACCGTCGAGGGCAGCCAGTACGCCCTGCACTGCCGGGTCCCCGCGCGCGGCGACGATTGGACGCCGCCGGTGATCGACCCCGCCGCGCCGCCGGCGGACGAGATGATCATGCTCGACGAGAACGCCGAGGCCGACGGGCACGCGTTCTTCTCGCTCGGCGCGAGCGCGGTCAGCGACGACGGGAAGCTGTTGGCGTACGCGGTCGATGTGACCGGGAACGAGAAGTTCACGCTGCGCTTCCGCGATCTTGCCACCGGAAATGATCTTGCCGATACGATCCCGGAGACGTTCTACGGCACGGTGTGGGCACCGGACTCGGCGTCGGTGACCTACCTCGTGGTGGACGAGACCTGGCGCCCGCACGAGGTACGCCGGCACGTGCTCGGCAGCGACCCGGCGCAGGATCGGGTGATCTTCCGCGAGGACGACCCCACGCTGTGGACCGCAATCGACCGGTCCGCCGACCACCGCACCCTGATCATCTCGGCCGGCAACTCCGAGGTGAGCGAGACCCGGCTGATCGACTTCGCCGAGCTCGACGCGTCCGACCGGGTCGAGCCGCGGGTGGTGTTGCCGCGGGCGGCCGGGGCGCTGTACGCGGTGGAGCCGCTCGACCTCGACGGCCGCCGGGAGTTGTTGATCACGCACAACCGGGACGGCGCGGAGAACTCGATGGTCTCGCTGCTGGCGGTCGATGAGTTGCCGCTGCCGCTCGCCGAGCAGCACTGGCGCACAGTCGTCCCGCACCGCGACGACGTCCGGATCGCCGTCGCCTTCCCGGCGGCCGGCCAGTTGTGCGTCGGCCTGCGCCGCGACGCGATCCCGACGGTCGCCTTCGCGCCGCTGGACGGCCTGGCCGGCGACGCGTCCGTCGAGCTCTCCTCGCCGGATTTCGGCGAGCAGCTGTACTCCTGTGATGTGGTGCGCGCCAGCCTGGAGGCGCCGGTCGTGCGGCTCGGCTATGAGTCCTTCGTCACCCCGGGGAGGGTCTACGACTACGACCCTGCCGGCGGCGAACTCCTGCTGCGCAAGGAGATTCCGGTACGCGGTGGCTACCGCGCCGAGGACTATCTGGCCGAGCGGGTCTGGGCCAGGGCCGAGGACGGCACCGCGATCCCGGTCACGCTGGTACGGCGGCGCGACCTCGACCCGGGCATCCCGCAGCCGACGATCGTCTACGGGTACGGCAGCTACGAGATCTCGATGGATCCGGACTTCCGGATCCCGCGGCTCAGCCTGCTCGACCGCGGGGTGCTGTATGCCATCGCGCACGTTCGCGGCGGCGGCGAGCTCGGTCGCCGCTGGTACACCGACGGCAAGAAGCAACACAAGATCAACTCGTTCACCGACTTCGTCGCGGTGACCCGGCATCTTGTCGAGTCCGGGAGGTCGGATCCCGATCGGATCGGGGCGATGGGCGGGTCGGCTGGTGGCCTACTGATGGGGGCCGTGGCGAATCTCGCGCCGGAGCTCTATCGGGTGATCGTCGCGCAGGTGCCGTTTGTCGACGCCCTCACCTCGATCCTCGATCCCGAGCTGCCACTCTCCGCCCTGGAGTGGGAGGAGTGGGGCAACCCGATCACCGATGCCGAGGCGTACAAAACGATCAAGGCCTACACGCCGTACGAGAACATCCGGCCCGCGGCGTACCCGCGAATCGCGGCGGTGACCAGCCTGGACGACACCCGGGTGCTCTATGTCGAGCCGGCCAAGTGGGTGGCGCGACTCCGCGAGGTCACGACCGGGGACGAGCCGATCGTCTTCAAGATCGAGATGGACGGCGGTCATGGGGGCGGTTCCGGGCGCTACAAGGGCTGGGAGGACATCGCCTGGGACTACGCGTTCCTGCTGGACGGTCTCGGGATTCGCTGATCGTCAGGTCGGCGGTAGGTCCGCCAGTGGCCGGCGGGTCACAGTCGTGGTGATCGCGAGGGACGTCGCCGCAAGAGCGACGATCGCCGGTCCCGGACCGATGAACTCTGCCAGGCTGCCACCCAGCATCGCGCCGACGCCCTGGGCGGTCATCCGGAGGGCGTTCTCCAGTCCTTGTGCCTGGCCGAGGAGATGGTGGGGCGTGGCCCGCAGCAGCCCCTCCTGCAGGGCCAGTGTCGCCGCGTAGCCGATGGAGCCGATGCCCACGGCGATTGCGGCGACGACCAGCGTCGGTGAGGCGGCGAAGATCAGGAACGAGCCGGCGAGCAGTACGCGTAGCGGCAATTGCAGGCGTGCGCGACGGGCGGGGGAGAACAGTCGTCCGAGGACGATGTCGCCGAGCATCATGCCGAACGCTCCGGCGAGGTACAGCACGGACGCGCGAGCGTTCGCCCACGGCACGAACAGGGCCTCACAGCCGACAATCAGGCCGTTCGGCACGCTGGCGGCGATGATCAGCCGCCGGATTCTCCCGTCACCGAGCAGGCGGAGGTTGGCCCGCCAGCTCGACAGCAGGGCTAGCCTGCCGGTGCGACGCGCGGCATGTGCGGGTAGCCCGAGTGTGAGCGCGGCCGCCAGGGCGCTGCAGGCGGCAGCCACCCAGAACACCGTATCCACGGTGAAGGCGAGCAGGAGGGCCCCGCCGCCGGCGAAACCCGCTATCTGCAGGGCCCCGACACTGGAGTTGATCAGGGATCGGCCGGGGGCGTACTGGATCGGGCTCAGCAGGTCACCCAGTAGCCCCCAACGAGCACCGGCGGCCACCGCCGATGCGGCGCCGATGATCAGCATCGGCGCCAGGCGCGCGACCGGGGAGAGACCGGGCATGGTCTGCACTGCGAGGCAGGCCGCAATCAGCAGGTAGATCACGCGCAACAAAGTTCTTGGTGGCACCGTGTCGGCGGCAGCGAGCAACGTGTTGGCCCCGATCACCGCCGCCAATGGCGAGGCAAACATTCCGAGCGCAGTCAGCAGCGGTGAACCGGTGCTCTGCTGGAGCCCGGTGGCCAGGGCGAGCGATGCCGCTGTGGTGGAAGCGGTCTGCAGGCTGCTGACCGCGAACAGGATGCGGTAGTCGCGGATGGACAACAGCGCGCGGTAGCCGGGAGTCATGTTGCTCAGCCTTGGCTTGTTCACACCCTCCGCCTAATGTTTCGCTGGGAGGCGAAACATGTCACGATGGCTGGTCGATGCCGACCTGCTGGCGCGCAGCCGGTTCGCCGTCTCACCGCTGCTGGAGACGGTCGCCGGGCTGTTGATCCTGGTCGGCGCTCGGTGTGAGCCATGGCAGCTCGAGTGGCGTCGGCGGCACCGGCCCGCACTACGGGCGCAGCTGGCCGACCATCCGGTGCAGGCAGACATCTCCCGGCTCGCGGCGGGCCCCGGGTGGGTGGCCGACTGCCTGACCGTCGCGCCGCCCGCCACGGCTGACGGGTTCGCCGCCGAGCTGCGTTGCGTCAGCGAACGACCCGACCGCATGATTCGCACCGAACTCGGCATGATCGGCGAACTCACGCCCCGGTTGCGCCGGCGGCGAGGGCTGGGGCGAGACGTGGCCGCACTCCTGGAGTGGGTCTGGGAGACCGGCATCGCGCCGGACTGGTCGCGTCGGGAGAGGATTCTTCGCGCCGACGTGCTGCTCAGATCCGCCGTGCTCGGCGCGCGGGGCTGGTCGGCGGTGCTACCCGAGCTGCATCCGCGAATGGCCTGGTTGGCCGACGGTTCGCTCCGGATCAGCAACAACGACCTGCCGGACAAGGACCTGACCAGCGCAGACGAGCTGGTCTGGTATCCGGCGGACTCGCCGCGGGCCTTTGTGGTCTGGGATCCGCCACGCCGATTCGGCGCGGCGTACCCCGTTGCCGGGGTCCATGCCGACCCGGCACCGGCCGCCGGTGGGCTCGTTCGGCTGCTCGGCGCCAATCGGGCCGAGGTCCTGCAGCGGCTCGCCGCGCCGCTCAGCACGACGCAACTCGTTCAGTTGACCGGGCTGGGTCTGGGCACGGTGGGTGATCAGCTCGCGGTGCTGCGCGGGGCCGGGCTCGTCCAGCGCCGGCGGAGCGGCCGCGAGGTGATCTACCGACGCACCAATCTGGGCGATCGGCTGGTTGCCGAGCAGTGGGCAAACGGGCGGTAGGCGGTCGACGCACTCAATGGCGCCGACGGATCAGCAATCCGATTCCCGTCGCCCCACCCAGCAGGCCCACGAGCAGGCCCGGTCCGGGCCCGCCGGTGTCGGCCAGCGGTGGGCGCGCCGTGGTGCCCGCGCCGTCGGCAGGTTTGTTCGGTTCGCCGCTCGCGCCGGTCGGGGACGACGTGCCGAGGGGCGGCTGGCTGGCGCTCGTCGGTCCCGGGTGGTCGGGGCCCGTCGGGCTCGGCGTGGGCGTCGCCGACGGCGCGAGGATGCGCTCGGTGTAGAACGCGTGCAGGGCGTCGGCGTATGCGTCGAAGCCGATCTGCTTGGGGTGGTACGCCTCGGGGCCGTAGGGGTCGCGGATGCCGATCAGCCAGGCGTCCTCGGGCCGCGCGGGATTGTGGGTCTGGTACTTGCCCCGGTTCTGGTCGATGGAGTGGCCATCGAAGACCTCGGGGATCGTGTCGACCACGTAGACCTGGGCCCCAGGCGTCGCATTCGCCCGGTTCGCGACGCGGCGCTGCAGCGCGATGAAGTCGTCGGTCGTCTGCAGCAGGTCGGGTGCGTAGTCGTAGCGTTCGTCACCGGTGCCGATGGTGACGGAGTCGGCCTCGGTCAGGTCGGGATAGGAGAGCCAGATCAGCTTGGCGTCGGGCCGCAGCTTCTCGCGGATACGCGCGATGCCCTCGGCGGCGCGTCGCTCGACCAGGCCGTCGGGGCGTACCGAGTCGAGGGTCTGGGCCAGGTTCTGGCGGCAGGCGACCGCATCCTCCTGGTCGACGCACACGCCGAGGCCGCCGAAGCCGAAGTCGTTGCCGCCCATCGTCATCAACACGATGTCGGTGTCGCTTGTCACCGCGTCGACCTGCGGCGCCACCGGCCCGCCGGAGTCCTGCTGGCCCGTCAGGTCGGGGAACTGCGCGCCGCCGCATGCGGCGTTGACGTAGCTGCCACCGATCCGTTCGGCGAACAGTTGACCGTACGTGGTCTCGGAGCGGCCGCACCGCAGGTTCTGTACGTAGGTCAACCGGCCGAACGGGTGGGCGCCGACGCCGGAGGAGTAGGAATCGCCGAGCTGGACCACGGCAGGCTTGCTCGCCTGCGCCGGGATGGCCACGTACGGGGGGAGTACGCCCGCCGTCGGCGGTGCCGAGGCGGGGGCGGTCGTCGGCGGGGGCGTCGTCGGCGGGGGTGTGGTTGGGCCAGGAGTAGGAGCAGGAGTAGGAGTAGGAGTGGGGGCGATGTTCGCGACGTAGTAGTCGTGGAGCGCGTCGGCGTACGCGTCGTAGCCGCGCTGCTTGGGGTGGTAGCTCTCGAAGCCGTACGGGTCGTCGAGGCCGATCAGCCACGAGTCGTCGGACTCGGCCGGCAGGTTTGTCTGGTACCGGCCCTGGCTCTGGTCGAGCGAGTTGCCCTCGAACGCGTCGGGGATGGTGTCGACGACGTGCACCTCGGCGCCCGCTTCCGCGTTGGCCCGGTCGGCGACGCGGTGCTGCAGGTCGATGAAGTCGTCGATCAGCCGGCGCAGGTCGGGGACATAGTCGTAGGTGTCGTCGCCGGTGCCCAGCGGCACGGAGTCCGCGCTCGTCAGGTCGGGATAGGACAGCCAGATCAGCTTGGCATCGGGACGCAGCTTCCCGCGGATCAGCCCGATCCCCTCGTCGGCGATCCTCTCGACCTTGCCGCCCGGCCGCACCGAATCGAGCGAGGACGCGAGGGCCTCGCGGCATTTCGCCGCGTCCTTGTCGTCGAAGCAGGGGCCGATGAGCGCGGGGAAGCCGAAGTCGTTACCGCCCATCGTCATCAGCACGAGGTCGGCGTCGGTGCTGACGGCGTCGAGCTGTGGCGCCACCGGACCCCAGAAGTCCTGCTCGCCCGTCAGGTCGGCGAAGGTCGCGCCGCCGCACGCCGCATTCACGTAGCTGCCGCCGATCCGCTCGGCGAACTGCTGACCCCAGTTGGTCGCGGAGCGGCCGCACCGAAGCTGCGCGTAGTTCAGTACCTGCCCGAACTCGTGCGCGCCGACGCCGGAGGAGTAGGAGTCGCCGAGTTGCAACACGTTCGGCTTGCCTGCCGCGGGGGCGATCGCCACGTACGGTTCGAACCCGTCGGCCGCGTGGGCCGTGGCCGGGGCCGTCAGACCCAGCAGCGCGGTCGCGGCCAGGACGGCGGGGATCCAGCGGCGCATCGGTTGTCTCATGTGGCGGCTCCGTCGTCGCACAGCGTCTCCTTCGACTCCCCGAGAGGGATATCGAAGTACTTTAATCAGCTGCCGCCGCGATGCGCCAGAGTTTCGCGGGAACGATTTCGGTGCCGGTCAGTCGGCGGCGTCGAGTTCGGCGCGCAGGCGACGGACCTCGCGGCCGCGGCTGCGGCGGATGTAGCCGAGGATCCACAACACGATCGCGACCGCACCGGCGATCGCGGCGCCGATACCGGTCGCTCCGCGGAACCAGGGCGCGTTCACGTCCATCGTGGTACGCGCGATCTCGTTCGCCCGCCCCGGTGCCACCGAGACGCTCAGGGTGATCAGGTTGGGCACGGCGAGCAGGATCGCGAGCACCGCCAGGGCGATGCGCACGCCGAGGTACTTCCAGTTCCGGAACAGCGCGACGCCCATGATCAACAGCGGCACCAGGGTGAACAGGAAGCCGAGGATCAGGCCCCAGCCGACCCCACCGGAGAAGGTGCCGCCCGTCTGCCGACTGATCGTCTGCGCCCACCAACGGGGCAGGAACGAGGTCCAGACGAAGAACAGCAGCAATCCGGCAGCGACCAGCAGGGCGCCGACGATCAACCAGCGACGCCAGTGCCGGAAGTGGCCCGGGTCGGGCGCTGGCTCCGCGGCGGGGGCCTCGACCGCGTCCTCCGTCGGCCGTGCTGCCGATGACTCGCGATGGGGTTCGGTCATGCCGACAGTCTGGCACGAGCGGCGATTCACCCCGGCGGGTCGCCATCCTCCAGGTAGTGCGTCGCGCCGGGTCGCTCCGTGATCAACTTCAGGCGCCGGGCCGCGCCGGCCCGGAGCATCGGGTAGGCCTGCTCGGCGCTGGTCCAGTGCACCGCCGCGATCTCGCTCGGCTGCAGCACCATCGCCGCACACTGCTCGGCGCTCAGCTCGCCGCCGTCGAAGATCAACTCCAGGGCATCGTCCCAGCCGAGATAGGGCGGCAGCCAGTCGACGGCCAGCACCTCGCCCACCTCGACCGCCAGCCCGAGCTCCTCGGCCACCTCGCGAACGGCGCCGGTGCGCGGGGACTCGCCGGGCTCGACCACCCCGCCCGGCAACTCCCAGTCGGTCTTGAACACGGTCTGGCAGAACAGATACTGCATCGGCCCGCCGGCGGGATCGGTACGCCGGAACAGCACATGCGCGATCAGCCGGGTGCGGGGCAGGACGGTGTTCATCACCTGGGAGAAGGCGAGCGGGCCCGCCACCTCGTCGTCGGCGAGCCGCGCATAGATCCGGGCATCGAGCATCGCGCCGCCCGGACCGGGCAGGGCGCGGCGGCGTACCCCCTCGGAGCGGAAGCCGGCCTGGTGCAGGGCCCGTCGCGCGGGCACGTCGGTGTCTGCGACCTCGGCCTCCACCCGGTCGGCCTGGTCCAGCGCCTGCGCGGCGGCGGTCGCGATCATCGCGCGGTCGGGAGCGCCGTCCCAGCGCAGCCGGGCCGTCCGGTCGGGACCGATGGTGATGTCAACCGAGGTCATCGACCGGGCCGTGCGGATCGTGAACGAACCAGAGCGCGGCCAGCGGCGGCAGCACGATCGATGCGCTCGCCGGGAAGTTCCCGTGCGGGACGGGCCGGGCGATCACCTGCCCCGAGTTGCCGAAGCGCCCCGTCCCGTCGTAGAACTCCGCATCGGTGTTCAGCACCTCGCGCCAGGTGCCCTCGGCGGGCAGTCCGATCCGCAGGTCCTCCCGCGGCTCGGGCGAGAAGTTGATCACCGCGGCCAACTGCTCGCCGTTCGCGCCGAACCGCAGGAAGGAGAAGGCGTTGCCACCGGAGTCATCGGCGTCGATCCAGGCGAAGCCGCTCGGTGCGTTGTCGATGCTCCACAGTGCGGGGTTGTCGCGGTAGGTCCGGTTCAGGTCGCGGACGAGCTGTTGCAGACCGTTGTGCCCCCACAGGTCGCTGACCCACCATTCGGGGGGCACCGACTCGTCGAACTCCGGCCGCTGCCCGAACTCCTGGCCCATGAACAACAACTGCTTGCCGGGATGGCTCCACATGAACGCGTAGTAGGCCCGGAGCGTGGCGAACTTCTGCCAGTCGTCGCCCGGGATCTTGTTGATCATGGAGCCCTTGCCGTGCACCACCTCGTCGTGGCTGATCGGCAGGATGAAGTTCTCGCTCCAGGCGTAGACCATCGAGAAGGTCATGTCGTGATGGTGGTACTGCCGGTGGATCGGCTCGCGCCCGAGATAGGACAGCGTGTCGTTCATCCAGCCCATGTTCCACTTGAAGGTGAAGCCCAGGCCCCCCTCGGCGGCCGGCCTGGTCACCCCCGGGAACGAGGTCGACTCCTCGGCGATCGTCATGATCCCCGGCACCCGGTCGTGCAGGTGGGTGTTCACATAGCGCAGGAAGTCGATCGCCTCGAGGTTCTCCCGGCCGCCGTACTGATTCGGCACCCACTCGCCCTCGTTGCGGGAGTAGTCGAGATAGAGCATCGAGGCGACGGCGTCGACCCGCAGCCCGTCGATGTGGAACTCCTCGATCCAGTACAGGGCATTGGAGACCAGGAAGCTCTTCACCTCGTTGCGACCGAAGTTGAAGATGTAGGTGCCCCAGTCGGTGTGCTCGCCCTGTCGGGGATCGGCGTGCTCGTACAGCGCCGAGCCGTCGAAGCGGCCGAGCGCCCAGGCATCCTTCGGGAAGTGCCCGGGCACCCAGTCCAGCAGTACGCCGATGCCCGCGGCGTGCAGCCGGTCGATCAGGTAGCGAAGATCATCCGGGTCGCCCATCGTCGACTGCGGCGCGAAATAGCCGGTCACCTGGTAGCCCCAGGACGGGGCGAACGGGTGTTGGGCGAGCGGCAGGAACTCCACATGCGTGTAGCCCTGCCAGGTCACGTACTCGATCAGCTCGTCGGCCAGCTCCCGATAGCCCTTGGCGCCACGCCACGAGCCGAGGTGAACCTCGTAGATGCTGATCGGCTCGACCCTGGGCTCGCTCCGGGCGCGCCGGGCGAGCCACTCCTCGTCTCGCCACTCGTAGCCGGACTCCCAGACGATGGAGGCGGTGGCCGGCGGCTGCTCGGCGTAGCGCGCCATCGGGTCGGCCTTCTCCAGCCACTCGCCGTCCCGGGTCAGGATCTGGAACTTGTACAACGCACCCACGCCGACGCCCGGCACGAAGCCCGCCCACACCCCGGTCCCGGGCATCAGCTCCAGCGGCGTGCCCGCCCAGCCGTTGAAGTCGCCCGCGACCGAGACCGCGCGGGCCTGCGGCGCCCAGACCGCGAACCGGGTACCGCTGACCGGACCGTCCGGGCCCGGCACGGTCAGCACGTGCGAGCCGAGGCGCTTCCACGCCTCCGTGTCGCCACCGCTGTGGAAGCCCTCCAGGTCCCAGCCGGCCAGGCCGCCGAAGCGGGTCTGGTCGACCGGCCGTTCCGCGGCCGACGGGTCGGAGTCCGGTGCGGGTGCATCGGGTGCGGGTGCATCGGATGGGGGTGCATCGGGTGGAGGCGCATCGGGCGCGGGCGGATCGGGTGTCGTGCCGGTCCCGGCCAGCGCGGCCAGCGCCGCGAGCGGGATCGGCAGCCAGTCCGGGCGGTGCCGCGTCTCGTACGCGGCCTCGTAGGCGGCCTTCGTCGCCGCGCCGGCGGCCAGCAACTGCTCGCCCGCTTCGTCGCGTTCGGGTGCGTAGGCGTCGATGAAGGCTCGCTGCGCCTCGCGTACCCAGGCGGCCGTGGCCGCCTCGTCGCCACCCGCGCGGCGGGCGGTCGCGCCGGCGTAGTCCAGCGAGCGCAGCACTCCGGCGGCGTCGCGCCAGACACTGTCCGGCGCCCGCCGCTCGTCGATCGCGCGCAGCGGCTCGCCCTCGAAGTCGATGATCTTCCAGCCGTCGGCCGTGCGCAGGGCCTGGCCGAGATGGAAGTCGCCGTGGATCCGCTGGGTGGGCACCCGGTCCTGGGCGGCGACGGGCTCCAGCAGCCGCTCCGCGTGCGGGAGGTACGCCTCGAGCTGCGCGACCTCACGCGATGCGCGGGTGAACTCGTGCCGCAGCCGCCCGGCGAACACGTCGCCGGCGACCTCGGAGGTCCCGAACGCCTCGGCGAGCGCGGCGTGCAGCCGGCGCAGCGTCGTGCCCAGCTCGGCGGCCGGCCCGGTGAAGTCCGCACCCTCGCGCGCCGCCGCGACCGCCAGCTCCCAGCCGTCGTGGGTGGCACCGTCCGTCGCCGCCGGCACCTGGTCGGTGATCATCGCCAGGTCGGCCCGACCCGGCTGGTCGTCGGCGTCCTCGCCGGGCCACTCGGCCTCGACGACCCCGCGAAGATCGACCGTCGGGCTGCCGGGGCCGGCGGGCAGGGCGCGAAGCACCTCGATGTCCACGCTCGGTCCCGGCTGCAGTCGCCGGAAGATCTTCAGCAGATAGTCCCCGCCGACCAGCAGCGAGGTGTTGGACTGCTCGCCGGCGACCGGGCGTACCGCCAGCCCCGGCCGCAGCGCTCCGAAGGTGCGGAACCGCAGCAGGTGCCCGCCGTCGCGAACCTCGCCACCGGAGATCAACCGGTCCAACAGCACGCCGAGCGCCTCGCGGTCGGCGGTCGCGTCGAAGACCGCCACCCGGCCCAGCTCCGGGTGTTCGATCACCCCGAGGGCGCCTTCCGGCGCGCCCCAGGCCGGCCGATAGGCGAGCACCACCTGGTACTGGTGCACCGAGCCGTCGTCCAGCTCGACCTCGGCGAGCTCGGTGCGCACCCACAGCGGCCGCCCCGACAGCCAGGGCAGCGCGACGATGTTGACCAACCGGCCGGAGCGGCCGGAGAACCAGCGGCTCGACCGGATGTGTCGCCACACCAGTTCCGTCGCCACGAGCGTCGGGCTCATCGCACACCCCTTCCCGCGCCCCGCCGGACGCTGAACACGTGCGCCGGGTGCTCCGGCGTCAGGCGGACGAAATTGCGCGCGCCCCACTCGAAGGTCTCACCGGTCAGCTCGTCGCGGACGGTGATCAACTCGTCCGGTTCGAGGCCGAGCGCCTCGGAGTCGAGGAAGACCTCCGACTCGACCGTCGCCTTCGGCTCCAGGCTGACCGCGACGATGACCTCGTCGAAGTCGCCCGCGGCCGGTGCGCCGTCGGCGTCCACGTGCGCCGGGTCGCGCTTGGAGTAACACATCACCTGCGCATTCGGTGCGTGGTGGAAGGTCAGGTTGCGCAACTGCTGCAGCGCGGGGTGCGCGCGACGGATCTCGTTCAGCCGGGTCAACAAGATGCCCAGATTCGGCTCGGCGGCGTAGTCCCGCGGCCGGTATTCGTACTTCTCGGAGTTGAGGTACTCCTCGCTGCCGGGCCGCAGGTTGACGTTCTCGAACAGCTCGAAACCGGAGTAGACGCCCCAGGTCGGCGACAGTGTCGCCGCCAGCACCGCGCGGACGGTGAACGCCGGCGGGCCGCCGTGGACGAGGTATCCGGGCAGGATGTCGGGCGTGTTGACGAAGAAGTTCGGCCGGAAGAACGCGTCGGTCTTCGTGGTCAGCTCGGTCAGATACTCCTCGAGCTCCCACTTCTCGTTGCGCCAGGTGAAGTAGGTGTAGGACTGCTGGAAGCCGATCTTGCCCAGCGTGTGCATCATCTCGGGCTTGGTGAACGCCTCGGCGAGGAAGATCACCTCCGGATGATCACGGCGTACCTCGGCCAGCAGCCAGGCCCAGAACTCCACCGGCTTGGTGTGCGGATTGTCCACCCGGAAGATCGTCACCCCGTGATCGATCCACAGGTTCACGATCCGCAGGCATTCGCTGTAGATCCCCTCGGGATCGTTGTCGAAGTTGATCGGGTAGATGTCCTGGTACTTCTTCGGCGGGTTCTCCGCATACGCGATCGTGCCGTCGGCGCGGGTGGTGAACCACTCCGGATGATCATGCACCCACGGATGGTCGGGCGAGGCCTGCAGCGCGAGGTCGAGGGCGACCTCCAGGCCGAGTTCGCGGGCGCGCGCCACGAATCGGTCGAAGGAGTCGAAATCGCCGAGATCGGGGTGGATCGCGTCGTGGCCACCCTCGGCGGCGCCGATCGCCCACGGCGAGCCGGGGTCGTGCGGGCCCGGGGTGAGGGTGTTGTTGCGTCCCTTGCGGTACGCCCGGCCGATCGGGTGGATCGGCGGCAGGTAGACCACGTCGAAGCCCATCGCCGCGGCGGCCTCGAGGCGCTCGTGGGAGGAGTCGAAGGTGCCCGAGGTCCAACTGCCGTCCTCGTGGTGGACCGCGCCCGCCGAGCGGGGGAAGAACTCATACCAGGAGCCGAACAGCGCCCGCCGGCGCTCGCACCACAACGGATAGTCCGGCGTCGGGGAGACCAACCGGCGCGGGCCGTGGGCGCGCATCGCGGCGGCCAGGGCGGGGGAGTCGGCGCTCTGCCACAGGTCGTGTCCGGGCCGGCCCGGGTCCAGTGCGCGCGCGGCGTCGCCGAGCGCGGTGACCGCGGCCCGGTCGCCTGCCGTGCGGGCGGTCTCGGCGGTCTCCTCGATCAGGGCCCGGCCCTCGGCACAGACCAGTTCGACGTCGATGCCGGCGGGGAGTTTCACCTCAGCGACGTGGTGCCACGTGCCCCAGGGGTCGTCCCAGCCCTCGACCCGGAACGTCCACGGGCCTTCGGCGTCCAGGCGTACCCATGCCTCCCAGCCGTCCAGCCCGAGCGGCCCGAACCGCGCCATGTCGACGCGGCGCTCGGCGCCGTTCGGATCGGTCAGCACCACCGAGGCGTTGACCGCGTCGTGCCCCTCCCGGAAGACCTTGGCCCGGATCGGCAGCTCCTCGCCGACGACGGCATTGGCCGGATAGGCGCCGCCCTCCACGACGGGGGAGACCTTGGTGACCGGAATCCGGCCGATGCCGGTGGGGCGCGGCGGCTTGCGCCGGCCACCCTTGTGTCCCGCCGGGCCGGTGCTGGCCGTCGACCCGCCCGCCGGATCCTTGCGCTTCTTGCCCTTCGCCGCTGTTGCCGGAGTCACGCTCCCACGCTATCGGGCGCGGTGCTGGATGGGCAGCGGCGGTGGGCACCCAATCGGGGCGCAGAGCGGGGAATGTTCACCACAGCCCCCACGCGGCCTCAGCGGCCAGCTCGGGCCGGCCGCTGCGCACGGCGGCCGCCAGCCGGGTCAGGGCGTCCGTGTCCGGGTCCGCGCCGCCCGCCGCGGAGACGACCTCCTGCACCGCCGTGGCCAGCGCCTCGTCGTCGGCCAGCCGGCGCAACGCGCGCCACAGGTCGGGCCAGGTGGGCGGTGTACCGTCCGGCGCGAGCATCGCCTCGCGCGCGGTTGCCCCGGCCCGTTCGGCGGCGAGCCGCGCCAGACCGGAGACCAGGCTGGCGCGCAGGCCCGCGAGCTGGGGCGGCGCGAGTCGGCCGGTTGCCCAGGGGTGGTCCGGGTCGACGCGCCCCAACACCACCGCGCCGTTGCCGTGCTGCACCGAGACCAGCCCCCGGACCTCGAGTGCGACCAGGGCGCGGCTCAGTGTCGCCCGGCTGACGCCCAGCTCCGAGGCCAGTGCGCGCTCGGGCGGCAGCCGATCGCCCGGGCCGAGGCCCTGGGCGTCGATGAACGCGGAGATGTGCTCGGCGAGCTGCTCGTACAGCGGGGGACGGGCCAGCGGCCCGGGGCCCGAGGTGGCCATCGGATCTCCCGTCGGTCGACTTCGACGTGCTTGACAATCATGGCACCGGCCTAGAGGCCAGGCCAATATTCCGCTGGGCCCGCCGACAGGGAGGTCGCGCACCAATGAGCGTCCAGATCATCTCACTCCTCGTACTCGCAGCCGTCTTCCTGATCGCGACCGTGCGTCCGGTGAACATGGGCGCCCTCGCCCTGGTCGCCGCCGCGGTGGTCGGGATCGTCGTCTTCGGCGGCGATGTCGACGATGTGCTGGCGGGTTTTCCGGCCAGCCTGTTCGTCATCCTCGTCGGCGTCACGTACCTGTTCGCGCTGGCCAAGAACAACGGCACCGTCGACTGGATCGTGCATGCCGTGGTGCGCGCGGTGCGCGGCCGCGTCGCGCTGATTCCGTGGGCGATGTTCGCCGTCTGCGCGGCGATCACGGCGGTCGGTGCCGTGTCCCCGGCCGCGGTGGCCATCGTCGCGCCGATCGCACTCGGCTTCGCCAGCCGCTACCGGATCCACCCGGTGATGATGGGCATGATGGTGGTGCAGGGCGCGACCGCCGGCAGCTTCTCACCGATCGGCATCTTCGGCTCGATCACCAACGGTGTCGTCGAGCGCAGCCAGTTGCCCGGCAATCCGCTGGTGCTGTTCCTGACCACGTTCGGCGCCTCGCTGCTCATCGCCGGACTCGCCTTCGTGGTCTTCGGTGGCCCGCGCCTCGTCGGCCGCGGCGCCGGCGCCGATCTCGATGCCGCGGCCGAGCAGGCCGAACGAGTCGCCCACGCCGAGGTCACCGGGACCCCCGAGGCGGCCGTCCGCCGCGGCCAGGCCGGCTCGGCGGGCAGCGCCGCGGCAGAGCCGCCCGATGAGGGGCACCGGCTGAATGCCCCGCGCGCGCTGACCCTGCTGGGCCTGGTCGCGCTCGCCGTCGGCGCATTGATCTTCAAGCTCGACGTCGGCTTCACCGCGCTCGCCATCGCCGTCGTGCTCACGCTGATCTTCCCCGGCAGTGCCAAGGGCGCGGTGGACAAGATCGCCTGGGGAACCGTCTTGCTGATCGGCGGCATCGTCACCTACGTCGGTCTGCTCGAGGAGCAGGGTGTCGTCGCCTGGCTCGGTGAGTCCGTCGCCGGTATCGGTACGCCGCTCCTGGTGGCCCTGCTGATCTGTGTGATCGGCGCGGTGGTCTCGGCCTTCGCCTCCACCACGGGCATCCTGGGCGCCCTGATCCCGCTCGCCGTGCCCTTCCTGGTCACGGGGCAGGTCGGCGCGGTCGGCATGATCTGCGCGCTCGCCATCGCCTCCTCGGTCGTCGACTGCAGCCCGTTCTCGACCAACGGCGCGCTCGTGGTTGCCAACTCCGAGACCGAGGATCGTGACCGGGTGTTCCGTACGCTGTTGATCTGGGGGATGTCGATCATGGTCATCGCGCCCGTCGTGGCCTGGCTCGCGCTGGTGGTGCCAGGATGGCTGTGATGCACAACGATTCGAATCCCTCGCACCCCGGCCCACTGTCCGACCTCGTCGTCATCGACCTCACCCGCGCGCTGGCCGGGCCGCATGCGGCAATGATGCTCGGCGACCTCGGTGCCCGCGTGATCAAGGTCGAGGCGCCGGGTTCGGGCGATGAGACCCGAGGGTGGGGCCCGCCGTTCGTCGACGGGGTGTCCACCTACTTCCTGTCCTGCAATCGCAACAAGGAGTCCGTCGCGCTCGACCTCAAGTCCGATGACGGGCGCCAGGTGCTGCGCGAGCTGATCGCCCGCGCGGACGTGGTCTGCGAGAACTTCCGGACCGGGGTGATGGATCGTCTCGGTCTCGGCACCACCGAGCTGTTGGAACTGAATCCGCGCCTGGTGATCTTGTCCATCACCGGCTTCGGGCACGATGGGCCGGAGGGCGGCCGCGCGGGCTACGACCAGATCCTGCAGGGCGAGGCGGGGCTGATGTCGCTGACCGGCCCGGGTCCGGACGAGCCGACCCGCGTGGGCGTACCGATCGCCGACCTGCTGGCCGGCATGTACGGCGCCTTCGGCGTACTGGCCGCGCTGCACGAGCGCGAGCGCACCGGTCACGGCCAGGTCGTGCGGACCTCGCTGCTCGCCTCGGTGGTCGGGGTGCACGCCTTCCAGGGCACCCGCCAGACCGTCGCCGGTCAGACCGGACGCGCCCAGGGCAACAGTCACCCGTCGATCACGCCCTACGGACTGTTCCACTGCCGTGGCGGCTCGGTGCAGATCGCCGCCGCCAATGATTCGCTGTGGCGCAAGCTGTGTGCGGCCTTCGGGCTCGATCCGCAGACTCCGGGGATGGTGACCAATGCCGAGCGGGTCGGCAATCGGCAGCAGGTGACCGCGCTGCTCGAACAGACCTTCGCCGACCTGTCGCCGGACGAGGTGTTGGACCAACTGGCGACGGCCGGGGTGCCGGCCGGTCGGGTACGCGATCTCGCCGAGGTCTACAACTGGGAACAGACCGCCTCCCAGGGGCTGCTGATCGATGTCGACCATGATCAGCTCGGCGGAATCCGGCTGCCCGGCCCTCCGCTGCGGTTCTTCTCGGTCGATTCCTCCGGTGCGGAGCGCGAGGTCACCCGCACGCGGCACGCCGCGCCGCCGGTGCTCGATGCCGACGCCGACGCGCTGCGGCGGTGGGTGGCCGGTGAGTCCGTTGCCGGCGATGACTGAGGCCCCGCGGCTCAGCGGTCCACAACTGCTGGCCGCGACGCTGGACGCGGATTCCTTCGTCAGTTGGGATTCCCCGGTCCCCGAGCCGGCCGACCCGGACTATGCCGCCTCACTCGCGGCGGCCCGGAACCGGACTGGGCTCGACGAGTCGGTGATCACCGGTTGCGGCACCCTGGACGGGCGCCGGGTCGCGGTGATGGTCTGCGAGTTCGGTTTCCTCGGCGGATCCATCGGGCGCGCCGCGACCCGACGGCTGATCGACGCCGTGCAGCGGGCCACCGCCGAGCGGTTGCCGCTGCTCGCGGCCACGGCCTCCGGCGGGACCCGGATGCAGGAGGGTACGCCGGCCTTCGTCGGCATGATCGGGATCGGCGCGGCGCTCGCCGCACACAAGCGGGCCGGGCTGCCCTATCTGGTCTATCTGCGCCATCCGACCACCGGCGGTGTGCTGGCCTCCTGGGGCGCGCTCGGGCATCTGACGGTGGCCGAACCCGGTGCGCTGATCGGCTTCCTCGGGCCGCGGGTCTACGAGGCGCTCTACGGCGCGAGTTTCCCCGAGGGCATCCAGGTCGCGGAGAACCTCTACGCCCACGGGCTGATCGACGCGGTCGTCCCACCCGACCATCTCGCCGAGATCGCCGCGCGGGCGTTGCGGGTGCTCGTCGGCGACCGGATAGCGGCACCGGCCGAACCGCCCGCCGAACCGATCGAGCCGGTGCCGGCCTGGGAGTCGATCACCCGTTCGCGGCGCCGCGACCGGCCGGGGGTACGCCGGCTGCTGAAATATGCGGCCACCGATGTGTCGATGCTGAACGGCACCGGCCAGGGGGAGCGCGATCCGGGGCTGATGCTGGCGCTGGCCCGCTTCGGCGGGGTGCCCTGCGTGCTGCTCGGCCAGGATCGCCGCGGCCAGACCGCCGAGCAGCCGCTCGGGCCTGGCGCGTTGCGCGAGGCTCGCCGCGGGATGCGGCTGGCCACCGAGCTCGGGTTGCCGCTGCTGACCGTGATCGACACCCCGGGCGCCGCGCTCAGCGTGGCGGCCGAGGAGGGCGGGCTGGCCGGCGAGATCGCCCGCTGCCTGACCGACCTGGCCACGTTGCCGACGCCCACCGTGTCGGTGATCATCGGTCAGGGCACCGGCGGCGGCGCGCTCGCCCTGCTGCCGGCCGACCGGGTGATCTGCGCCCAGCACGGCTGGCTCTCACCGCTCCCGCCCGAGGGCGCGTCGGCGATCATCCACCGCGACACCGATCACGCGGCCGAGCTCGCGCAGGCCCAGGGCGTCAGTTCGGCCGAGCTGCTGGCGGCCGGCATCGTCGACAAGATCGTGCCCGAGCGGCCCGATGCGGCCGAGGAGCCGGCGGCGTTCTGCCGCCGGATGGGCCAGGTGCTCGCCCACGAGCTCGCCGAGCAGGCGAGCATCGATTCCCACGAGCGCCTGGCGCGCCGCGCGGCGCGCGCGAGGGGCTGATCGGCCCGAGTCGGACGGGCGCTCGGCTCAGCGCGGACCGGGGCGGCCCCGCTGGCTCGGGTCGCCCGCCTCACCGGCGGCCGGGCGTGCCTGCTCGCGCGCCCGGTTCGCCGCGGCCCAGACCGGCACGTCCGCGCGCAGCACCGCGACCGTGCGGCCCGGCAGCCGCAGCGTGGTGCCCGGCTCCAGCGGGTGTGCCGGCAGCTCCCCGGGCGGACCGGTCTCGATCTCCAGGTGCCACGAGGTCGCCCAGGGCGCGGCCGGCAGCACCACCTCGACCTCGTCGGGGCCACCGTTGAACCAGCTCAGGAACGCGGCGCGCCGATCCGAGACGTACCAGCCGAGCAGGCGCCGGGACCCGTCGGCCCACTGGTCGCCCGTCATCTCCGTACCGGACTCGGAGAACCAGGCGACGTCCTTGCGGCCGAGCGGCTTGCCCTGCAGATCGGACAGCTCGCGACCGTAGTGGAAGCGATTGCGGCGCAGCACCGGGTACTTCGCCCGCAGCGCCAGCGTCGCCCGGACCAGCCCGTGCAGCTCGCCGTGTCGGTCGAGCAGGTCCCAGTGCACCCAGGAGATCGGCCCGTCCTGGCAGTAGGCGTTGTTGTTGCCGCCCTGCGTGCGGGCGAACTCGTCGCCGGCGGTGATCATCGGTACGCCGACGGCGAGCAGTTGCGTGATCATCAGATTCTTCATCTGGCGCGTCCGGAGCGCGTTGATCGCCGGGTCGTCGGTCTCGCCCTCGACGCCGCAGTTCCAGGAACGGTTGTCGTCGGTGCCGTCGCGATTGTCCTCGCCGTTGGCCTCGTTGTGCTTGCCGTCGTAGGTGACCAGATCGCGCAGGGTGAACCCGTCGTGCGCGGTGACGAAGTTGATCGAACTCGACGCGGGCCGGCCGTCGTGGTCGAAGATGTCGGCGGAGCCGGCGAGCCTGGTGGCGAGCTCGTCCACGCCGTCGGTGTGCCCGCGCCAGAAGTCCCGGGCGTACCCGCGGAAGCGGTCGTTCCATTCGCTCCAGCCCGGCCCCCAGTTGCCGACCTGGTAGCCGTAGGGTCCGAGGTCCCAGGGCTCGGCGATCATCTTGATCCCGTCGAAGGTGGGATCCGATTCGATCAACGCCTTGAACTCGTGCTCCTGGTCCACATGGTGTTGATCATCGCGAATCAGCTCGGTGGCCAGGTCGAAGCGGAAGCCGTCAACGCCCATCTCGGTCACCCAGTAGCGCATCGAGTCGATGATCATGGTGAGCACGCCGGGATGCGCGGTGTCCACGGAGTTGCCGCAACCGGTGACGTCGTAGTCGTTGCGCAGGTCCTCGGTCAGCCGGTAATAACCCGCGTGATCGATCCCCCGGAAGCTCAGCGTCGGGCCCTCATGGCCGCCCTCACCGGTGTGGTTGTAGACGACGTCCAGGATTACCTCGATGCCGGCCTCGTGCAGCGCGCTGACCATGTCCTTGAACTCGCGCACCTGCTCCCCGGTCGTGCCGACCGAGCCGTACGCCGAGTGCGGGGCGAAGAAGCCGAGGGTGTTGTAACCCCAGTAGTTGGACAGCCCGCGGCCCACGATGAACGGCTCGGAGACGAAGTAGTGGCTGGGCAGCAGCTCGACCGCGGTCACCCCGAGCTCGGTCAGGTAGTCGATCATGGCCGGGTACGCGAGCCCGGCGAACGTGCCGCGCAGGTGCTCGGGCACGGCCGGGTGCAGCCGGGTCAGGCCCTTGACGTGCGCCTCGTAGATCACGCTCTCGGCCAGCGGCCGGCGCCGCGCGATCGGCGTGGGGGGCGGGGAGTCGGCGACGACGACGCTCAGCGGCACCGCCAGGTAGCTGTCGGTGGTGTCGACCTCGTAGTCGGACTCGGCGGTGTGATCGAGGATCGGCCCCGAGTAGTCCACCCCGCCGGTGATCGCCCGTGCGTACGGATCGAGCAGCAGCTTCGCCGGATTGAATCGGGCCCCGTCGTCGGGGTCCCACGGGCCGTGCACCCGAAAGCCATAGCGCTGCTCGGGACCGACGCCCGGCGCGAACACCGTCCACACGCCGTCGGCATCGGAGCGTTGCATGTCGAGATTGCGCTGCTTGCGCTGGGGATCGACCAACGCCAGCTCGACCCGGGTGGCGCGTGGCGCCCAGAGCCCGAAGCGCGTGCCCCCCTCGCAGAGCCGCGCGCCGAGGACGCGTGAGTCGATCACGGGGGGCGGTGGGGTCGACATGCTGTCCCTTCCGTCGGGGTTCGGCGCTTTCGCCGCATGGTCTCGCTCGACGATGAACGGGTCAGTTCTAGCGCATCACGGTCGGTGGGTCGGCACCGCCACGCAACGTTACCTGAGCGACCGCTAGGCTGGTCATGGTCGCGGAAGTTACCCGGGAGTAGCATTGGTACGCTCCATCCTCGACGGCGACCCCTACACGGTGAAGTGGAGAGAGATGAAGATCGTTGCACTGGTGAAGTACGTGCCCGATGCCACCGGCGACCGCGAGTTTGCCGATGACGGCACCGTCGACCGCGACGGCGCCGACGGCATCTTGTCCGAGCTTGACGAGTACGCCATCGAGCAGGCGCTCCAGGTGGCCGAGAACGGCGACGACGTCGAAGTGGTCGCGCTGACGCTGGGCCCGGACGACGCCGCGGATGCGATCAAGAAGGCGCTGCAGATGGGCGCCGATGCCGGTGTCCATGTCAGCGACGAGCAGGTGCACGGATCCGATGCGCTGGCCACCAGTGAGATCCTCGCCGCGGCGATCGGCAAGATCGGCCCCGACCTGGTGATCGCGGGCATGGCCTCCACCGACGGCACGATGGGCGTCGTGCCCGCGATGCTCGCCGAGCGGCTCGGCTGGCCGGGCGTCACGCTGGCCAGTGAGCTGTCGGTCGACGGCGACACGGTGAAGATCCGCCGCGACGGCGATTCCGCCAGCCAGCGGATCGAGGCCACCCTGCCTGCGGTGGTCAGCGTCACCGACCAGTCGGGCGAGGCCCGCTACCCCTCGATGAAGGGGATCATGGCCGCCAAGAAGAAGCCCGTCGACGAGTGGACGCTGGAGGACCTGGGCGTCGACGCCGGCGGGGTCGGCCTGGCCGCCGCCCGGACCAAGGTCACCGAGACCGCGCCGCGTCCGCCCAAGGAGGCCGGCAAGGTCGTGACCGACGAGGACGGGTCGGGCGCCACGGCGCTGACCGAGTTCCTGGTCGCCGGCAAGTACCTGTGATCCCGACGACGAGCGATAAGGAGAACCGAGAATGAGTGATGTCCTGGTGGTCGTCGAGGCGGCTGACGGCAAGGTCGCCAAGCCGACCTTCGAACTGTTGACCCTGGCGCGCCGGATCGGTGAGCCGGTCGCCGTGGTGTTCGGCGACGACGCGGCCGCACTGGCGCCGCAGCTCGCGGAGTACGGGGCGACGAAGACTCTGGCCGTCGGCGATCCGGCGATCGCCGAGTACCTGGTGGTGCCGAAGGTCGATGCGCTGGCCGGGCTGGCCGGCGACGACACGGCGGTGCTGCTCAGCTCGACGCCGGAGAACAAGGAGATCGCCGGTCGCCTGGCGGTACGCCGCGGCGGCGGTCTGATCACCGACGCCGTCGACGTGAACGCCGGTGGGGACGGTGTGAGCACCAAGCAGTCGGTCTTCGCCGGCAACTGGACCGTGAACGCCGATGCCGGCGCCGCGCCGGTGATCACCGTCAAGGCCAACTCGGTCGCACCCGAGGCGGCGGCAGGCAGCGACGCCGTCGAGGATGCAGCGGTCACCATCTCCGATGCGGCCAAGGGCGCGCGGATCGTGTCCTCGGAGGAGAAGCCCGCGACCGGGCGGCCCGAGCTGACCGAGGCGGCGATCGTCGTCTCCGGCGGCCGTGGCACCGGCGGCAACTTCGACGAGGTCGAGGCCTTCGCCGATGCGCTCGGCGCCGCCGTCGGCGCCTCGCGCGCCGCGGTCGACTCCGGCTGGTACCCGCACAACTTCCAGGTCGGCCAGACCGGCAAGACGGTGTCCCCGCAGCTCTACGTCGCGGCGGGCATCTCCGGTGCCATCCAGCACCGCGCCGGGATGCAGACCTCGAAGGCGATCGTGGTGATCAACAAGGACGAGGAGGCGCCGATCTTCGAGCTCGCCGACCTCGGCATCGTCGGCGATCTGCACACCGTGCTGCCCGCGGCGACCGAGCAGGTGAAGGCGGCCCGGGGCTGAGCGTGCCCGACGCCCGCAGTTATCTCGATCACGCGGCCTCCGCCCCGATGCGGGCGGAGGCCGCGGCTGCGTTCGCGGCCGAGGCCGGGCAACCGGGCAACCCCTCGTCGCTGCACGCCTCCGGTCGCCGCGCCCGCCGGGTGCTGGAGGAGGCCCGGGAGTCCATCGCCGCCGATCTCGGCGCCGCGCCGCCGGAGGTGATCTTCACCTCGGGCGGCACCGAGGCCGACAACATCGCGGTCCGTGGCAGTTGGATCGCGCGGCGGGCACAGGCCAACCGGATGATCATCTCCGCGACCGAGCATCCCGCGGTGGCGGCGAGCGCAGCCGCCTGCGCCGCCGAAGGGGCCGAGCTGATCGTCGCGAGCGTGGATGCCGACGGCCGCATCGACCCGGACGAGATCGGGCGGGCGCTGCGCGTACCCACGGCGGTGCTGTCGGTGCACTGGGTGAACAACGAGACCGGCGCGTTGCAACCGGTCTCCGCGCTGGCCGCCGCGGCTCGGCAGGCCGGTGCCTGGTCACACAGCGATGCCGTCCAGGCGGTGAAGACGCAACCGGTCGATTTCCGCGCCAGCGGGCTGGACCTGCTGTCCGCGACCGCCCACAAGATCGGCGGACCGGTCGGCATCGGCGTACTGCTGGCCCGCAAGGAACTGGCCCCGGCGGCGCTCGGTCACGGCGGGGGGCAGGAGCGCGACGTGCGGTCGGGAACGCTGGCGGCGGCGCTCGCCGCCTCGTTCGCGGCGGCCCTGCGGGTGACCGTCGCCGAACGGGACCGCGAGGCCGCGCGCCTCGGGGCGTTGAAGGACCGGGTCGTGGCGGCGGTGGCCGCCCTGCCCGGCACCGCGATCAACGGGGAGCCGGGCAGCCCGGCGATCGTGAACGTCGAGTTCTCGGGTACGCGGGCCAGCGACCTGCTGTTGCTGCTCGATGCCGCCGGGATCGACGCCAGTTCCGGCTCCGCCTGCTCGGCGGGTGTGTCGCGGCCGAGCAGCGTGCTGTTGGCGATGGGCCGAGACGACGATGCGGCGTCGGCCGCCCTGCGCTTCTCCTTCGGTTCGACCACCACCGACGGAGACGTCGATCGCCTGGTCGCGGCCCTGCCCGCGGCCCTCGACCGGGCCCGTGCCGCCTTCGGCTGAGCACGGTGTCAGGCGATCAGAGCGCGGAGCCCTTGCGATAGTCGGCGAAGGACAGGTTCCAATCGCCATAGCCGTTGTCCGGGTCGGTCTCGCTGTCCGAGCCGGTGTACTCCACGGGCGTACCGATCGGCGAGCGCTCGTACAGCCAGTACGCGTCGTCGGTGTCGAGCCCGGTGCAGCCGTGGCTGGCGTTGGTCTCGCCCATGTTGCCGGCATTCCAGGGGGCGGCGTGCAGGAACTCGCCCGAGTTGGTGATCCGCATCGCCCACTGCACCTTGAGGTTGTAGGCCTCGGAGCCGTAGATCGAGACGGTCTCGGAGTTCATCTGTCGCGAGTCGCTCTTCTCGCTGATCACCTTGATGCCGGACCGGGTGGTGAACCCCTCCTTGCCCGCACTGATCGGCAGCGTCTTGGTGACCTTGCCGTCCTCGATGTATTGCAGCGTGTGCTTGCGCAGGTCGACCTTCTCCACGACGTTCTTGCCGATGCTGAACTTCTCGTGCACGCTCTGTTGGCCGTAGCGCCCGCCGCCGACGCTCACGCCGTTCAGGTACGCGTCGAGTTTGATCTTGCTGCCGGCCTTCCAGTACTTCTCCGGCCGATAGCGCACCACGGTGTCGGAGAACCAGTGCCAGCTTCCCTGCTGGGCCGGCTCGGCGGTCACCTTCAGCCGCTTCTCGACCGCCGCGCGATCCTTCACCGGCAGGTCGAAGGTGATCTGGATCGGCATCCCGACCCCGTAGGTCTCGCCGTCACTGGTCGCGGTCTCGGGGTAGACCTGATCGTCCAGGGTCAGCTCGGCGGTGCTGAACTGCGAGCGCTGCTCGACGCT
Organism: Naumannella huperziae; assembly: GCF_054073625.1. Taxonomy (NCBI): domain Bacteria; kingdom Bacillati; phylum Actinomycetota; class Actinomycetes; order Propionibacteriales; family Propionibacteriaceae; genus Naumannella; species Naumannella huperziae. Next base: position 2,076,591 of record NZ_JBSXPH010000001.1, read on the forward strand.
CTCGCCGTCGGCCCCGCTGAGCTTCAGCGTCGCGCGGTACTTCTCACCCGGGTCGAGCCCCTCCGATGCCTCCCATGTCGCGCCGTCATCGGCGAGCTCGCCGGCGACCGGGCCGTCCTGCTTGCCCTTGGCGTCGCCGTTGCCGTGCTCGATCCTGACCGATTCGATCCGGGTGCCGGGCGCCGCCTCGACCTTCAGCACGGTGTCGACCTTCACCCGCTTGGCGCCGTCGGCGACGTTCAGTTTCGCGGCCGCCGGGCCCTGCTCCGGTGTCGGTGTGGGCGCCGCGGTCGTATCGACCGGCGCGCTCGCGACGGGGGTCGGCCGGGTGTCGTCGGCCGGGCCGCCCGCGGACTGCTCGGTGCCACAGCCGGCGGCGGCCACGGCGATCAGCGCAATCGGCGCCGCCAGCCAGCGACGCCATCGATGATCAGCCTGACTCACACGAACCTCCTCGGGGCGCCTGTCGACGCGCGCTGCGGCCCAGCGTAGACGCGGCGAGGACCGGTCCGGGGCAGCCGCGCTGCACCGGGCGCCGCGATTCGGGAGGGGCGGGCCCCGGGACTAGACTGTGCGGCCGGACGGGCAGGTGGACCCGAACAACGAGCGGCCCCGGGACCGGGCCGGGAGGAGAGCGGGATGAGGGTGCTGGCGGCGATGTCCGGCGGCGTCGACTCGGCCGTGGCGGCGGCGCGGGCGGTCGACGCGGGCCACGACGTCACGGGCGTGCACCTCGCGCTGTCCAAGAACCCGCAGTCCTTCCGCAGCGGCGCGCGGGGATGCTGTTCCAAGGAGGATTCCGGGGATGCCCGCCGGGCCGCCGATGTGCTCGGCATTCCGTTCTACGTCTGGGATCTGTCGGACCGGTTCGCCGAGGACGTGGTGGACGACTTCGTCGCGGAGTACGCGGCCGGCCGCACCCCCAACCCGTGCCTGCGCTGCAACGAGAAGATCAAGTTCTCCGCGGTGCTGGACCGCGCGCTGGCGCTCGGCTTCGACGCCGTCTGCACGGGCCACTATGCCCGGCTGGCCGAGGTGGACGGGGAGCCGGCGATGTTTCGCGCCCGCGACACCGACAAGGACCAGTCGTATGTGTTGGGCGTGCTGACCCGGGACCAACTGACCCACTCGCTGTTCCCGCTGGGCGACTCGTTGAAGACGCAGGTACGCGCGGAGGCCGCCCGGCGCGGCCTGCTGGTGGCCGACAAGCCCGACTCCCACGACATCTGCTTCATCCCCGACGGCGACACCCGCGGCTTCCTCGAGGCGCGGCTCGGCGCCCGGCCGGGAGAGATCCGCGACGCCGACGGGGCCGTGGTCGGTCGGCACGACGGCAGCCACGGCTTCACCATCGGTCAGCGCCGCGGGCTGCGGCTCGGCGTACCTGCCGCCGACGGCCGACCCCGCTATGTGCTCGACATCTCCCCGGTGGACAACGCCGTGACCGTCGGACCGCGCGAGGCCCTGCAGGTACGCACCATCGACGGCATCCGGCCGGTCTGGACCGGCCCGGCGCGACCCGGCGAGGACTGGGCCGCCACCGTCCAGGTGCGCGCACACGGCGCGCCGTTGCGCGCCCGGGTGAGCGCCGCCGACGGCGCGGTCCGGGTCCGGCTGGCCGAGGCCGCCACCGGCATCGCGCCCGGGCAGGCCGTGGTGATCTACGACGGCGACCGGGTGGTCGGCTCGGCCACGATCTCGGCCGCCGCCTGATGGCCGGGGTCCGCCACGCCCAGGTCGGGTCGCTGCCGGGCACCGACTTCGACGCCGCCGCCCGCTTCGCCCTGGCCGAGACCCCCGACCCGTCGCACCTACCAGAACTGCCCGCCCGCGGGGCCCCGGCGCAACTCGTCGGACGGGCCACCGCGCTGGCACCGGGGCTCGCCTTCGACCTGCAGCCGGCTGGCTGGCGGCTGACCGGCGGCGCGCTCGGCGTCGGCGACAGCGCCGACGCCCGGCGCGCGCGGGCGCTGCTGCGCGACGACCTGGACCGCTTCGAGGAGGCGGCCCAGGGATTCGTCGGGCCGGTCACGGTCTCCGCAGCCGGGCCGCTGACCCTGGCGGCGAACGTGGAGTTGCCGCGCGGGGACAAGGTGCTCGCCGATCCCGGCGCGCGGCGCGACCTGGGACAGGCGTTGACCGAGGGGCTGCGCGGGCTGGTCGATGAGTTGCGCGGCCGACTCCCTGACATCGAGTGGTCGCTGCAACTGGACGAGCCGCAGGCCGGCGCCGTGCTGGCCGGCTCGGTGCCGACCGCGAGTGGCTACGACCGGCACCGTCCGCTGCCCGCGCCGCAGGCGGCCCAGGAGTACGCGGAGTTGGCGCGAGCCCTGGCCGGCGTACCGCTCGGACTGCACAGCTGCGCCGCGGACTTTCCGTGGGAGTTGAGCGCCGAACTGGACTCGGTCAGCCTGGACGGCGAACGGCTGGGAACACGCGATCGGGACGAGATTGCGCGCTGGCTGGAGTCCGGCCGCGAGCTGCGGCTCGGGGTGGTGCCGACGACGACCCCCGGCCGGGTGCCGGGGGTCGACGAGGTGATCGGGCGCACGCTGTCCGTGCTGCGCCCGCTGGAGCTGGGGGAGGCCGCGGTGCAGAACCTGGTGCTCACGCCGGCGTGTGGGCTGGCCGGATGGTCGGCCGCCGACGCGCACCGGGTGCTGCGCACCCTGCGCGACGCGACGGAACCGGTGGCCGAACAGCTCACGCGCTGACGCGGGTCAGCGCCGCGAGCGGAACTTCTGCCAGGCCTCGCGGGCCTTGCGCTGGTTCTCCGGCTTGCTCAGCTCACGCTGGGCGACCTGCAACACCTTGGCGACGATGGCGCCCTTGACCAGACCCTTGACGAATCGCATGTCGACAACGCTACTCGCCCGCGCCACCGATCCCGGCCGGCTCAGGGGCGAGTGGGGGTCACCCCTGGGTCCGGACGGGCGGCCGCTGCTCAGCCGTTGTCGTGTTCGTGCCGGCGGCTCTGCGCGAGGTCGCTGGCGGCGACGGAGCGCTCCTCCTCGGTGGCATTCGGGTCGCTCAGCACCTCGCCGGCCTCCGAGGCGACGCGCTCGGAGGTCTGGTCTCCGGTGCTGCGCTGGGAAAGATCGCTGCCGGCGATCGAGCGGTCCTCGGCGCTGGCGTTCGGATCCGCGAGGATCTCGCCGGCCTCCGAGGCGGTCGTCGAGCCGGTCTCGTCCGGGTTGTTGGTCATCTGCCTCACCTCTCGTTGTCCGTGCTCCCGCGACCTGCGGGGATCTCTCGATTGTTCTCCATCAACCGGTTGCTGGGAAGGCATGTCGTCAGACGATGCAGCCGTGAAGAGACTCGGGAGGCCAGTGCGGCGGGACGTGACCGGTGAGGACCTGGCCAGCCCGCTACCCTGCACCCGTGCTCATCGGTGTGCCGGCGGAATCGCGTACCCCTCTGGTGGCGGCGACGCCGGCCAGCGTGACCGCCCTGCGCAGGCTCGGCCACGACGTGCTGATCGCCGCCGGGGCCGGCGAGCGGGCCGGGTTCACCGATGCCGACTATGCGGAGGCCGGCGCGCGCGTTGTCGACGACGGCGAGGCGTGGCGCACCGACCTGGTGCTCAAGGTCGACCCGCCGGACGCTGCGGAGCTGGGCCGGCTGGCGCCCGGGACGCGGCTCGCGGCGCAACTCGCGCCCGGACGATCACCAGCCCTCCTGGAGGAGCTTGCCGCCCGCGATCTCACCGCCCTCGCGCTGGACGCGGTGCCGCGGATCTCGCGCGCCCAGTCGCTCGACGTCTTGTCCTCGATGGCCAATCTCGCCGGCTATCGCGCGGTCGTGGAGGCGGCGAGTGCCTACGGGGGCATGCTCGGCGGCCAGGTCACCGCCGCGGGCAAGGTGCCGCCCGCGCGGGTCTTCGTGGTCGGCGCCGGCGTGGCCGGTCTGGCCGCTATCGGGACGGCGCAGAGCCTCGGCGCGGAGGTCCGCGCATTCGACGTGCGGCCCGAGGTCGCCGAGCAGGTCGCGTCGATGGGCGCGACCAATGTGTCGCTGGACGTCGCGACCGGCAGCGACCGCAGCGACGGGTACGCCGGTGAGCTGACCGGTGCCGCCGAGGCCGCGGCCGCCGAGATGTATGCCCGCGAGGCGGCCGCCGCCGACATCGTGATCACCACCGCGCTGATTCCGGGCCGCCCGGCGCCGCGGCTGATCGATGCGGAGACCGTCGCGCGGATGCGGCCGGGCTCCGTGGTCGTCGACCTGGCGGCGGCCAACGGTGGCAATGTCGCCGGCACGGTGGCCGGGGAGCAGGTGATCACCGACAACGGCGTGACCATCCTCGGCTGGACCGACCTGCCCGCCCGCCTGCCCCGGCAGGCATCCACGTTGTACGCGACCAACCTGGTGAATCTGATCAAGCTGCTCACGCCGGACCGCGACGGGCGGCTGGTCGTCGACGAGACCGACGACGTGCAGCGCGGGATGCTGGTCGCCGACAAGGGCGCGGTGACCTGGCCGCCGCCCCCGATCGCGGTCAGTGCCGCGCCCGCGCCTGCGCCGGTCACGGCCGAACCCGCGGCCCCGAGACCGCGCGGGCCGTCCCGGGCGATCACGCTCGGTCTGGTGGCGATCCTCGGCATCGTCGCCGCGATCCAGCTCGAGTGGGTGCTGGGCGACAATCTGGTGATCTTCGCGCTCGCCGTGCTGCTCGGTTACTACGTGATCTCCCGGGTCACCCACGCCCTGCACACGCCGTTGATGTCGATCACCAACGCCGTCTCCGGGATGATCCTGGTCGGGGCGATGCTCGAGGTGGGCGACAGCGACCCGCTCGTGGCGGGGCTGTCCATGGTGGGCATCTTTCTGGCCTCCATCAATGTCTTCGGCGGCTTCTTCGTCACCCGGCGGATGCTCGCGATGTTCCGAAGGAGCGAGTGATGATCATCGGCGGTGTCGGATCGGTCGTGCAGGTCGGCTACCTGGTCGCGGCGTTGCTCTTCGTCGGTGCGCTGGCGGGCCTGTCGCGGCACGAGACGGCGCGCCGGGGGCTCGGCTTCGGCATGGTCGGAATGATCATCGCCGTGGCCGCGACCGTGCCCCTGGCGCTGGCCAACTCCGACCGGCCACCGCTGGTCACGGTGCTGTTGATCGCGGTGCCGATGCTGGCCGGGGCGGCGGTCGGGCTGTGGCGCGCGCGTACCGTCGCGATGACCGGCATGCCCCAGTTGATCGCGCTGCTGCACAGCTTCGTCGGCCTGGTCGCGGTCTTCGTCGGCTTCATCACCTACCTGACCCACGGTTCGACACTCGCGCCCGAGACACCCGTCCTGCGGATCGAGATCTGGCTGGGCGTCTTCGTCGGGGCGATCACCCTGACCGGCTCGATCGTGGCGTGGGGCAAGCTCAGCGGCCGCTTCGCCGCCCGCCCACTGACCCTGCCCGGGCGACACCTGATCAATCTGGCGATCGTGCTCGCGAGCATCGCGCTCGGCATCTGGTTCGTGCCGACCAACCACCCGGCCCCGCTGCTGATCATGACCGTGCTCGCATTGGCCCTGGGCTGGCATCTGGTGGCGGCCATCGGCGGTGGCGACATGCCCGTCGTCGTCTCGATGCTGAACTCCTACAGCGGCTGGGCCGCCGCGTTCTCCGGATTCATGCTCGGCAATCCACTGCTGATCATCGGCGGGGCGCTGGTCGGCACCTCCGGCGCGATCTTGTCCTACATCATGTGCAAGGGCATGAACCGATCCTTCGTCAGCGTCATCGCGGGCGGATTCGGCGACGCGCCGGCCGCGACCGGCGCCGACGAGGCGGACGGTGAGATCCACGAGGTGAGCGCCGAACAGGTCGCCGAGCAGCTCGCCGGGGCGCGGTCGGTGATCATCGCGCCGGGGTACGGGATGGCCGTCGCCCAGGCCCAGCACCCCGTCGCGGAGCTGACCGCCCGGCTCCGCGAACGGGGGGTCGCCGTGCGCTTCGCGATCCACCCGGTCGCCGGCCGGCTGCCCGGTCACATGAACGTGCTGCTGGCCGAGGCGCGGGTGCCCTACGACATCGTCGAGGAACTGGACGAGATCAACGACGACTTCGCCGAGACCGACATGGTGTTGGTGATCGGCGCCAACGACACCGTCAACCCGGCCGCGCTGGAGGTGCCGGGCAGCCCGATCGCCGGGATGCCCGTGCTGCAGGTCTGGAAGGCCGGCCGGGTGGTGGTGTTCAAGCGCTCGATGGCGGCGGGGTACGCCGGGGTGCAGAACCCGCTGTTCTTCCGCGACAACACCGAGATGCTCTTCGGCGACGCCAAGGAGCGGGTGAACGAGATCGTGGCGGCGCTCCCGGTCGCCGCGCGCGGCTGATTGTCGCCGTCCGCCGCTAGATTGTCGCGGGTGAGCGAGACCCCGACCGTGCAGCAGCCGCCGGCGCAGGCCAGCCAACGGCACAAGGAGCTGGCCGAGGAGCTGAACGAGCACCGCTGGCGCTACCACGTGCTGGACGCGCCGACGATCTCCGACGGGCAGTACGACGCCGGCATCCGCGAGCTGGCCGAGCTGGAGGAGCGCTGGCCCTCCCTGCGTACCCCGGACTCACCGACCCAGACCGTCGGCGCACCGCCGAGCGCGACGTTCGCCCCGGTGACCCATCTGCAACCGATGACGAGTCTGGACAATGCCTTCGAGCCCGCCGAGGTGGACCGCTGGGCCGAGCGCGTCGTCCGTGCGGTCGGCGAGCAGGCGATCACGGAGTCGGGGTACCTGTGCGAGCTGAAGATCGACGGGCTGGCGCTCGACCTGGTCTATGAGAACGGCCGGCTGACCCGGGCGGCCACCCGCGGCGACGGGCGGACCGGCGAGGACGTCACTGCGAACGTGCGCACCATCGCCGCGGTGCCGACCCGGCTGGCCGGCGACGACGTGCCCGCCCTGCTGGAGGTGCGGGGCGAGGCGTTCTTGTCGCTGGAGGCCTTCCGGGCGCTGAACGAGTCGCTGGTCGCCGCCGGCAAGGAGCCGTTCGCCAACCCGCGCAACTCGGCCGCCGGCTCGTTGCGGCAGAAGGACCCCAAGGTCACCGCCGGTCGCGATCTCGGCTTCATCGCACACGGCATCGGTGCGATCGAAGGCGTCGAGCCGGCGCGGCTGTCGGGGGCCTACGACCTGCTGGCCGGCTACGGGCTGCCGGTCTCGCCGCACCGCAAGGTGGTGGGCGACCTGGCGGGCGTGCACGACTACATCGCCTGGGCGGGGGAGCACCGCCACGACTTCGCCCACGAGATGGACGGCGTGGTGATCAAGGTCGACGAGCGGCGGCTGCAGGACCAGCTCGGCTACACCTCGCGCGCGCCGCGCTGGGCGATCGCCTGGAAGTATCCGCCGGAGGAGGTGACCACGAAGCTGCTCGACATCCGGGTCAACGTCGGGCGGACCGGCCGGGTCACTCCCTACGGGGTGATGGAGCCGGTGCTGGTGGCCGGCTCGACCGTGGCGAATGCCACGCTGCACAACGCGGGCGAGGTGCGCCGCAAGGGTGTGCTGATCGGCGACACCGTCGTGCTGCGCAAGGCCGGCGACGTGATCCCGGAGATCCTCGGGCCGGTCACCGACCTGCGCGACGGCTCCGAGCGCGAGTTCGAGATGCCGACGCACTGTCCGTCGTGCGGCACCGAGCTGGCCTTCGAGAAGGAGGGCGCCGCCGACCTGCGCTGCCCGAATCACCGCTCCTGCCCGTCCCAGTTGCGCGAGCGGCTGTTCGCGCTCGCCGGCCGCAATGCCCTCGACATCGAGGTGCTCGGCTGGCAGGCCGCCGACGCCCTGCTCGGTGCCGGGCTGCTCACCGACGAGGGCGACCTGTTCTCGCTGACCGAGGAGCGGCTGACGGGCGTACCGCTGTTCACCACCAAGGCCGGCACCCTGTCGGCCAACGGCCGCAAGCTGCTGGCCAATCTCGCCGATGCCCGGCATCGGCCGTTCGCCCGGTATCTGATCGCGCTGTCCATCCGGCACATCGGCAAGGGGGTCGCGCCCGATGTCGCTGCCGCCTTCCGCGACATCGATGCGCTGTCTGCTGCCAGCGAGGAGGAGCTGGCCGCCGTGGAGGGGATCGGGCCGACGATCGCGAAGTCGATCATCGACTGGTTCGCCGTCGACTGGCACCGGGCGATCGTCGACAAGTGGCGCGCCGCCGGCGTGATCATGGCCGACGAACCCGGCGCGGTCAGCGACCTCGAACAGAACCTGGCCGGGTTGTCCATCGTGATCACCGGATCGCTGCCCGGCTACACCCGCGACGGTGCGGCCGACGCCGTCACGGCTCGGGGCGCGAAGGCCGCCTCCTCGGTGTCGAAGAAGACCGACTTCGTGGTGGTCGGGGACGCGCCGGGTTCCAAGTACGACAAGGCGGTCGCGCTGAAGCGCCCGATCCTGGACGCCGCCGGCTTCGAGATCTTGATCAACGAGGGCCCCGATGCCGCGGGCCGGGTGGCGCGGGTCGGGGAGTCCTGACCGCGCCGGTCACGGTTCCTCGCCGAGGGCGCGCATGTGGGCGGCGTACGCCTCGGCCAGGGCGGCCAGGTCCGCCCGGTGGTCGCCGATCCGACAGCCCTGTCGGTTCGGCTTGAGGCGGATGCCCTCGGCGGCCCAGTGCTCCATCCAGCGCTCGGAGGGGCGTACCGGATGATCACCGGCGGCATTGGTCACCCGCCACCAGGGGACGGTCGAGCCGTACTCGCGCAGGATCCGCCCGACCAGGCGCGCGGAGTTGCCCGTGACCGCCCCGATGTCGCCATAACTCGCGACCCGGCCCGGCGGGATCAGCTCGACGGCGGCCAGCACCCGCTCCAGCCGCAGCTCATCCATCGTCGCTGCCGTCGGCGGCCCATCCGGATTCCAGTTCGCGCAGCGCCCGCGCCAGGTAGCGGCTGAGCGGCGCGTCGGCGTGCTCGGCCCAGATCTCGTAGGCCGCGCGACAGACCGCCAGTGTGGCGGCACCCAGGGCCCGCGCGGCCAGGCCGTCCGGGTCGGCGCCGAGCCGGTCCGCCGCGAACTCGGTGATCGCGGCCTCCCAGGCCCCGTAGTGGCGCACCGCGAGCGCCTGCAGCTCGGGCGCGGTGCCGATCAGCCGCATCCGCAGGCGCAGCTCGGGCAGGTCCTCGGGGCGGTAGCGGTTCGCCCCGAGGACCGCCTCGCGGATCGCCGGGAACATGGCGGTGCCGGCTGGGGTGGCGGCCAGCAGCCGCCGGATCTGGGCGACCTCGGAATCGAAGTCCAGCCACACCACGGACGCCTTGTTCGGGAAGTACCGGAAGAAGGTACGCCGAGACACGCCGGCCGCGGCGGCGACCTCGTCGACGGTGACCGTCGCATAGCCCTGCCGCTCGAACAGTCTCATCGCGACCAGCGCCAGCTCCCGTCGCGTCGTCGACCGCGGCCGCCCGGGACCGGCCGCGACGGCCGGGCGGGAAGAATCCGCGGGGGAGCGCGCCATGGCCGTCGACCCTAGCGGTCGGCCGCGCCGTCGGCACCCTTGCGGATAGCGACACGGAGTGCCAAAATCGGCGGAGCGACTCACCGACGAGAGGAGACGATCATGACGATCATCGACGAGCAGCAGGCACCGGTGCTCGAGGACGAGCGCACCGAGCCGCTCACCGGCCCGGCGAACACCGAGTCCGCCGACGACGCCGAGGAACTGCTGATCGAGGAGGTCTCCATCGACGGTATGTGCGGCGTCTACTGATCGGTCGCGATCATGACCACCCCGACGACGGCGACGGCCGAGCCGGTCTTCGACGCGGCGCGCCCGTGGCGGCTGCACCCGCAGGTCGCGCTCCGCCCGGAGCCGTTCGGCGCGATGCTCTACCACTTCGGTACGCGCCGGCTGACCTTCCTGAAGACGCCGACGCTCGTCGAGCTGGTCCGCGACCTGGGCGAGCGGGCCAGCGCCGAGGAGGCGTGTCAGGCCGCCGGGGTCGGGGGGTCGGCGGCCTACCGCAAGGCGCTGGCCGGGCTCGCCGCAACCCAGATGATCATCCCCGCCGACGAGGCGGAATCCCCGCGAGAACCGAACGGAGCACAGTCGTGACCGCGCAGGCACAACCTCTGGTCGAGACGTTCAGCCACGGGCTGGACGCGCCGATCTGCCTCACCTGGGAGCTCACCTACGCCTGCAACCTCGCCTGCGTGCACTGCCTGTCCAGCTCGGGTCGTCGCGATCCGGGCGAGCTGAGCACCGAGCAGTGCAAGGCGGTGATCGACGAGCTCGAACGCATGCAGGTGTTCTACGTGAACATCGGCGGCGGTGAGCCGACCGTGCGACCCGACTTCTTCGAGCTGGTGGACTACGCGACCGATCACCGGGTCGGGGTGAAGTTCTCCACCAACGGGGTGCGGCTGGACGAGCGCCGGGCCCGCGAGATCGCGGCCAACGACTACGTCGACGTGCAGGTCTCGCTCGACGGCGCCACGGCCGAGGTCAACGACGCCGTGCGCGGGCCGGGGTCGTTCGACCTGGCGGTGCGCGCGCTCGACAACCTCGCCTCCGCCGGGATGCGCAACGCCAAGATCAGCGTCGTGATGACCCGGCACAACATCTCCCAGCTCGACGAGTTCGCCGAGCTGGCCGACCGCTACGGCGCAACGTTGCGCCTGACCCGGTTGCGACCCGCCGGCCGGGGTGCCGACACCTGGCACGAGCTGCATCCCTCCCAGGAGCAGCAACGGGCGCTCTACGACTGGCTGCTGGTCCGGGGGGACAGCGTGCTGACGGGCGACTCGTTCTTCCACCTGTCCGGTTATGGCGAGACACTGCCCGGCCTGAACCTGTGTGGTGCGGGCCGGGTGGTGTGCCTGATCGACCCGGTCGGCGATGTGTACGCCTGCCCGTTCGCGATCCATGATCGTTTCCGGGCCGGCAACCTGCTCACCGACGGCGGCTTCGGCTCGGTCTGGCGGGACTCGGAGCTGTTCGCCGAGCTGCGCGCGCCGCAGTCCGGTGGGGCCTGCTCCTCGTGCTCGGCCTACGACGCGTGCCGCGGTGGTTGCATGGCGGCCAAGTTCTTCACCGGCCTGCCGCTCGACGGCCCGGACCCCGAGTGCGTGCGCGGCCACGGCGCGCCCGGGCTGGCGGCGGTCGACCCCGACGCCGCCCCGCGACCCTCGGGTGATCACTCCCACCGCGGCAAGCGGGTCTTCCTGACGCTCGGCCGCCGGCCCGATCGCGCCTGCGACACCTCACCGCTGGCCTGATGCGCGTCGCGGTCGTCACCGGCGCGGCGCGGGGCATCGGCGCCGCGACGGTCCGCCGGCTCGCCGCCGACGGCTGGGCGGTGCTCGCGGTCGACGCCGCGGCCGACGACCCGAACCTGCCGTACCCGCTCGGCACCAAGGACGAGCTGGCCGCGGTCGCGGCCGAGGCCGGGCGGATGGCCGAGCGGGCCGGTGCCGGCGAGCCGCGGATCGCCCACCGGGTCGCCGACGTGCGTGACCCCGACGCGCTGGCCGCCGCCGTTGCGGAGGTGCAGGAGCGCTGGGGCGTCCTACACGCGGCGATCGGGGCGGCGGGCGCGATCGCGGGCGGCGTACCGCAACCCGAACTCGCCCCGGCCACCGAGCGCGCGCTGATCGAGATCAATCTCGGCGGCGTGCTGAACCTGGCCCGCGCAGCGCTGCCGGCCCTGCTGGCCGCGCCGCAGCCGCGCTCGGGCCGGTTCCTGGCGGTCGCCTCGGCGGCGGCGACCCGCGGACTGCCGCTGCTCGCCGCGTACTGCGCCGCCAAGGCCGGGGTCGCCGGGCTGATCCGGGCGCTGGCCGCCGAGCTGGGCGACAGCGGTGTCACGGCCAATGCTGTCAGCCCCGGCTCGACCGATACGGCGATGCTGGCCGAGAGCGCGCGGATCTACCGGCTGGCGGCGGCCGAGGCGTTCGCCGACCAGCAGCCGCAGCGCCGGCTGCTGCGGCCCGAGGAGATCGCGGCCGCGCTCGCCTTCCTGGCCGGCGAGGATTCCTCGGCGGTGACCGGGGCGGTCGTCCCGGTCGACGGCGGCCTGGCACTGTGACCGGCCCGCCCCGGTCTCCCGAACCCGCGAGCCCGCTGCCGAGCGGCTGGCGGCTGCGCGTGGACCGCGACACCCGCGCGATCGGTGGGCGCACGCTGCGGGGCGGTACGCCGGCGCGCGGGCTCACGCTGAGCGCCGCCGGCGCCAGGGCCTGGCGCGCCCTTGCCGCCGGCGCGCCGACCGACGCACGCACCGCGGGCCTGGCCCGCCGCCTGACCGATGCGGGCCTCGCGCACCCGGTGCCGCCGGCCGCCGCGGTCGTCCCGGACGTGACCGTGCTGATTCCCGCCTGGAATCGGCCCGAGCCGCTCGCGGCGTGCCTGGCCGCGCTGCCGCCCGGGCGGCGGGTGCTCGTGGTGGACGACGGCTCCGACGATCCCGGCGTCGGCGCGGTGGTACGCCGCGGCGGCGCCGAACTGCTGCGGCTGCCGCGCAATCGCGGTCCGGCGGCCGCGCGCAACGCCGGGCTGGCCCGGATCGACACCGAGCTGGTCGCGCTGCTCGACAGCGACTGCCGGGGCGCCGCCTGGATCGACGCGCTCGCTCCGCACTTCGCCGACCCGACCCTGGCCGCCGTGGCACCGCGGGTGCGTGGGGACCGGGCCGGCGCGGTGAGCGCGCTCGACCTGGGCGACCGGCCGGCGCCGGTGCGCCCCGGATCGCGCGTGCCCTGGGTGCCGTCGGCGGCGCTGCTGGTGCGCCGAGGCGCGGTGCTCGGGGCCGGCGGCTTCGACGAGCGGCTGCGGGTGGGGGAGGACGTCGACCTCGTCTGGCGCCTCGTCGAGGCCGGCTGGCGGGTCCGCTACGAGCCGGGCGCCGAGGTGACCCACGCCGAGCCGGTCGGCGCGCGCGCGATCCTGGTCCGGCGCTACCGCTACGGCACCTCGGCGGCGCCGCTCGCCGCCCGGCACCCGGCGGCGTACACGCCGCTGGACCTGCACCCGGGCCATGCCCTGGCCGCCGCCGCGCTGCTCGCCCGGCGCCCGGGAATGGCCGCGCTCGGCCAGGCGGCGGTGACGCTGCGGCTGGCCCGGCGGTTCGCCGCGGCGGGCCTGCCGGCCCGCGGCGCAGCGCCCGAGGCGCTGCGCGGGAGCTGGCTGACGCTGCGCGCGCTCGGGCGCGCCGGGGTGCAGCTCGCACCGGCCGCGCTGCTCGCCGGGTTGCTCGCGCGCCGCACCCGACCCGCCGCGGCGCTGCTGCTCGGCGCCGCCCTGACCGCGACCCGCCCGCCCCGGGCGCTCGGCCTGGCCGAGGAGATCGCCTACGGCGCCGGCGTCTGGGCCGGCGCCCTGCGCGCGCGCGACCCGCGCGCCCTGTTGCCTCGCGTCCGCCTCGGCGGCGCGTCGACACCGCCGGCCGACCGGCGTCCCACCAGCAAGGAAGGAAGTCACAGATGACGCAATGGTTCGAGACGGTGGCCCAGGCCCAGCGGCTCGCCCGCCGGAGGCTGCCGCGATCGGTCTACAAGGCGCTGATCGCCGGCTCGGAGCGCGGCAGCACGCTGCGCGCCAACCTGTCCGCCTTCGATGCCATCGGGCTGTCCCCGCACACCGCCGGCCAGCCGGCGCAGCGCGAGCTGGCCACCCGGGTGCTCGGCCAGGACCTGTCGATGCCGGTGATCATCTCGCCGACCGGCGTGCAGGCCGTGCACCCGGACGGCGAGCTGGCCGTGGCCCGGGCCGCGGCCGCGCGGGGGATCGCGATGGGACTCAGCTCCTTCGCCTCGCAGCCGGTGGAGGAGGTCGTGGCCGCCGGCGCGCCGACGTTCTTCCAGGTGTACTGGTCCGGCTCGCGCGAGCAGATCGCCGAGCGGCTGGCCCGGGCCAGGCGCGCCGGCGCGGTCGGCGCCATCGCCACCCTGGACTGGTCGTTCTCGCACGCGCGGGACTGGAACAGCCCGCACATCCCCGAGCGGATCACCCTGCGCGAGGCGCTGCGCTTCGCGCCGGAGGCGCTGACCCACCCGGCGTGGCTCGCGAGCTGGTTGCGGGCCGGCGAGCTGCCCGACCTGTCCGTGCCGAACATGGTCGCCGAGCCGGGTACGCCCGCGCCGACGTTCTTCGGCGCCTACGGCGAGTGGTACGGGACCCCGCCGCCGAGCTGGGAGGACGTGGCCTGGTTGCGCGAGCAGTGGGGCGACGGGCCGTTCGTGATCAAGGGCGTGCTGCGTACCGACGACGCGCGGCGGGCGGTGGACGCCGGCGCGACCGCGATCTCGGTGTCCAACCACGGCGGCAACAACCTCGACGGCAGCCCGGCGACGATCCGGGCGCTGGCCGCGGTCGCCGAGGCGGTCGGCGATCAGGTGGAGGTGCTGCTCGACGGCGGGGTACGCCGCGGCTCCGACGTCGCCAAGGCGCTCGCCCTGGGCGCCCGCGCCGTGCTGATCGGCCGGGCCTACCTGTGGGGGCTGGCGGCGAACGGGCAGGCCGGCGTGGAGAACGTGTTGGACATCCTGCGTTCGGGCCTGGACTCGACCCTGCTCGGCCTGGGCCGGGGTTCGGTCGACGAGCTGGCCCCAGAGGACCTGGTGATCCCGCCGGGCTTCGAGGTCCGGCTGGGCGGCTGACGGCCACCGCGCGGGCGGTGGCCGTCAGGTCGCCGCCCGCTCAGGACTCGTAGTCGATCCAGCCGCGCACGGTGTCGCCGGCGTGCATGTCTTCGTAGCCCTTGGCCACCTGGTCGATGGTGTAGGACTTGGTCATCATCTCGTCCAGCTTGAGCAGCCCCGAGGTGTAGGCGTGCAGCAGCGTCGGCACCGAGTTGAACGGGCTCCAGTTGCCGAAGATCACGCCCTGCAGGCGCTTTTGCATCATCGGGTACATCAGCGCGTTGGTGGTGATCTGCATCGGCTCTTCGGACTTGCCCATGCCAGTCATCGCGACCGTGCCGCCCTTGCGGATGGACTCCAGCGCACCCGAGATGTGGTCGCCGGTCACCACGCCGATGGTGACGATGGTGGAGTCGGCGCCCTGGCCGTTGGTGACGGCGCGCGCGGCCTCGGTGGCCTCGTCGAGGGTCTCGAAGGTGTCGGTCGCGCCGAACTGCTTGGCGGCCTCGCGCTT
Organism: Naumannella huperziae; assembly: GCF_054073625.1. Lineage (NCBI taxonomy): Bacteria > Bacillati > Actinomycetota > Actinomycetes > Propionibacteriales > Propionibacteriaceae > Naumannella > Naumannella huperziae. The sequence continues at coordinate 2,091,672 of NZ_JBSXPH010000001.1, forward strand.
GTAGGGCACCGGGTCGACGACGATCACGCTCGCGGCGCCGGCCGCCGCCGCGCCCTGCACCGCGCTCATCCCGACGCCGCCGACGCCCATCACGATCACCACATCGCCCGGCCTCACCTCGGCGGCGTTCACCGCGGCGCCCCAGCCCGTGCCGGCCGCGCAGCCGAGCAGGCACAGCGGCTTCAGCGGCACCTCCTTGGGCACCTTGTACGCCGACATCACGTTCACCGTCGTGTACTGGCTGAAGGTCGAGACGCCGAGCTGCTGGCCGACGGGCTCGCCGTCCAGGCTCATCCGGTAGCTCGACTGGTCATCGATCCGCGCGCCGGTCAGCGAGTACGCGCCCTGGTCGCACAGTTGCTGCATCCCGCGCGCGCACCACAGGCAGCGCCCGCAGGCGGGCAGGAAGGTCATCACGACGTGGTCGCCGACCTCGAACCCCCTGGTATTGGGCCCGACCTGCTCGACGACGCCCGAGCCCTCGTGGCCGCCGCACATCGGCAGGTGCCGGGTGGGCATGTCGCCGGTCGCGGCGTGATCATCGGAGTGGCACAGGCCGGAGGCGACCAGCCTGATCAACAGCTCGTTCTGGCGCGGCTCGTCGAGTTCCAGTTCGGCGGTCTCGAAGGTTCCGGGCTGGCTGCGCAGGATGGATCCGGTGGTCTTCATTCGTTGCTCCTCAACGCGTCATTGCGTACCGCCGCGCAGGCGCGGCCGGTCGGCCGAAGTTCTTCGGTGCGGGATCAGTGTCCACCAGGATCGCCCGATCGCGTCAAGTGGCGCAGGTGACAATCGCGACCCTGCGGAGGGTACATTTGCGAGGGTGTCCTTCTCCGACCTGAACCTGAACGGTCCGACTCCCGCCCGGGTACGCCCGAAGCTCGGCGAGTGGGGTCCGACCGAGGTCCCGGGGACGAAGGCGAAGCGGCGACAGCGGCGACTGGTGCCGTTCGTCTTCGCCGCGGCCCTGCTGATGCTGTTCCTGACCGGTTGGCTGAACTACTCGTTGATGACCGGCCGGATCGGCTTCGGTCTGGATCCGCTGATCGCGCCCTGAGTCACCGCCGGGCGCTGCTCGCCTGCCGCCGGCCCGTCAGCCGCGCCAGAGCAGGCTGATGCCGAGCCCGACGATCCCGAACCTGACCGTCAGGCCCGCGGCTGCGGCGACCGCGAACAGGGCCGCCGGCAGACGGGTGCCGGCCACGACGGCGGTCAGCGGGTAGAGCGGGGGAATGCCGCAGGCCGCCGAGAGCGCCACGACCGGGCCGCCCCAGCGCGGGCGCGCGGCCAGCTCCGACAGCCGCGCCCCCCAGCGGGCGACCCGCGCGACCACGCCCGCCCCGGAGGTGACCCGGGTGGCGAGCGCGCTGCTCCGGCGGCGCAGCCAGGGGAGTCGATAGCCATGCCGCAGGCCGATCAACAGGCCGGTCTTGGCGGCCGCGTTGCCCAGCGCCAGCGCGATGCAGACGGCGGCGAGCAGCGGTGAGCCGAGGACCCGGGCAGCGATCACGACGGGCTCGGCGGCAAACACCGGCACGGCGCCGGACAGCAGGCCGTAGCCGAACGCCCCGAGCACCTGCCAGAGCTCGTTCGCCATGGGGTGTGGGTGGGGCTCAGCCGGCCATCGCGGCCAGATGCCGGATGCGGGCCAGCTCCGAGGGCAGGAAGCTGGGGCCGCCCTGCCGACCGACGATCAGCGCGAGGTTGTCCCGCACGGGCGCCACGGCGACGACGGCCTCGCCCCAGTCGGGCAACCAGCCCTCCAGCAGCTCCCGCGTACCGATGTCGTCGAACGGGCCGAGCAACTGCAGCGTCTCCGCGGTCAGATCGGGCGCCATCTCGGTCGCATAGCGGACCACCGACTCGGAGCGGTCGGCGAGCAGTGCCCACTCGCAGTGGAAGACCGAGGGGGCCGCGCCGGCCAGGATCTCAGGAGCCGTGTCGGGTGCGGCAGTCATCCGCTCCAGCGTCTCGATGTCGGCCTCCAGCCCCTCGCCCTCGGGGTAGCGGGAGAACCACAGCACGCGCACGTCCTCCAGTGCGGTGCAGGCGCTGACCAGCTCATCGGGCATGGTGCCGGGCGGCAGCGCCAGCATGAAGTCGTCGATGGCGTACCCGTCCTGGCGACCCACCACCTCGACCGCATGGATGTCGCCCCCGACAGTGCCGACGATGGACGCGACCGCGCCCAGGGAGCCGGGGCGGTCGGGGAGGGCGACGCGCATCAGGAACACACCCACCATCATTCCCGACCGCACCGACGTGCTGCCAGCGGAAGGGATCCTGCATAGAGTGACTCGCGTCACCAGACCCCGTCAGGTCACGATCTGGTGACGGTTGCCACAGATTTTCACATGGAATCGTGAGGAAACGCTTAGGTGAGGCATCGGCTTCCCCTGCGATTTTCCCCCCGATCGACCGAGCCAGGAGTGAGATGAGAATGCGCAAGACGTACGCCGGTGCGGTGCTCGCCGCGACCGTGCTGGCGGTGGGCGGCGCGGTGCCCGCGTGGGCCGCCGAGCCGCCGAACATCGACGAGATGGTCGCGGCCGTCAACCCGGACAACGTGATGGGTCATCTGGCCGAGCTCCAGAAGATCGCCGATGCCAACGGCGGCAACCGCGCCTCCGGGCTGCCCGGCTACGAGCAGTCGTCGGCCTACGTCGAGTCGGTGCTCGCCGAGGCCGGCTACGAGCCGGTGCGGCAGACGTTCCAGTTCCCCTACTACGAGGTGAACTCGAGCTCGCTGGTCGGCTCGGAGGGGACCGAGTACGAGAACAACCCGATGGTCTTCGCCCCGAGCACGGACGGCGAGCTGACCGCGGAACTGGTGGCGCCGCCGACGGCCGAGGGCTGCGATGCCGCCGCTTGGGGGAATGTGGACGCGACCGGCAAGATCGCGCTCGTCAAGCGCGGCACCTGCACCTTCGGCGAGAAGGACCTGGCCGCCGCGGCGGCCGGTGCCGAGGCGGTCGTCATCTACAACAATGCCGAGGGTGCCCTGAACGGCACGTTCGGCGAGACCAACGACGGCTTCGTCCCCGCGACCGGCATCAGCCAGGCCGACGGCGAGGCGCTGGTCGGGGCGATGGCGGCCGGCCCGGTGTCGCTGACCTTCAACCTGGACGCGACCAGCGAGGTCCGCGAGACCTGGAACATCATCGCCGAGACCCCGGGCGGGCGGACCGACAATGTCGTGATGGCCGGTGCGCACCTGGACGGCGTCGTCGAGGGACCGGGCATCAACGACAACGGTTCCGGTTCGGCGGCGCTGCTGGAGACCGCGGTCACCCTGGCGAAGTACCCCGACAGCGTGAACAACAAGGTGCGGTTCGCGTGGTGGGGTGCCGAGGAGCTCGGGCTGCTGGGCGCGACCAACTACGTCAGCGACCTGCAGGCCAACAACCCGGCCGAGCTGAAGAACATCGCCGGCTACCTGAACTTCGACATGGTGGGTTCCCCGAACTACATCGTCGGCGTCTACGACGCGGACGAGTCGACCTACCCGGCACCGGAGGGCGTTCCGATCCCGGCGGGTTCGGCCGCACTGGAGAAGATCTTCACCGATCGCTTCGCCGCCGTCGACCAGGCGTGGGTGGACACCGAGTTCTCGGGCCGCTCGGACTACCAGCCGTTCATCGACGCCGACATCCCGTCCTCGGGCCTGTTCTCCGGCGCCGACGGGGAGAAGACGGCCGAGGAGGTCGCGAAGTTCGGTGGCCAGGCCGGCGTGCTGTACGACCCGAACTACCACTCCGCCGCCGATGACCTCGACAACGTCAGCGCCGAGGCGATCGCGATCTTCACCCCGTCGATCGCCCACGCGATCTTCACGCTGGCCTACGACGCGTCGTCGGTGAACGGCAAGTACCCGATCGAGCCGACCCCCGAGCCGAGCCCGACCGGGACGGCGGAGCCGAGCCCGACCGCCACCACGGAGCCGAGCGCGACCGGGGCACCCGATGACGACGACGCCGAGCCGGTGAAGCCGCGCCCGCCGCTGGCCGACACCGGTGCCGCGAACCTGCTGGTGCCGGGCGCGCTGGCCGGGGTCGCCCTCGCCGGTGCCGGGTACGCCCTGACCCGGCGTCGCCGCTGAGGCAGCACCGCAGTACCGAGCGGATCGCCGCCCACTCCGTACCGGGGTGGGCGGCGGTCTGCGTCCGATCCGTGTCCCGGGCGATCCGTGTCCCGGGCGATCCGTGTCCCGGGCGATCCGTGTCCTGGGCGATCCGGGTGTGCGGGCGATTCGGCGCACCGTTCGGCGGAGCACTATCTTGGCTCCGACCCGCGGGCGGTACGCCGCTCGCGCACCCACCCCGATCGAGAGGACCCCACGTGGCGCAGACGAGCCCCGAGACCCGCCTCAGCGCGGACGACGTCGCGCGGCTGGGCAGGCTGGCCCGGATCGAGCTGAGCCCCGATGAACTGGACCGCCTCGCGCCGCAGCTCGAGGTGATCCTGGACTCGGTGGCCCGGGTCCAGGAGGTGGCCGTCGCCGACATCGCGCCGACGTCGCACCCACTGCCGCTGCGCAATGTGTTCCGCGCCGACGAGGTGGCGCCGTCGCTGGACGCCGAGGCCGCGCTGGCCGGCGCCCCGGCCGTCGAGGACGACCGCTTCCGGGTGCCGCGGATCCTCGGGGAGGAGCAGTGAACGAGTTGCTGCGCCGCTCGGCCGCCGACCTGGCCGGACTGATCGCCGACGGCGAGGTCAGCGCCGCCGAGGTCACCGACGCGCACCTGGACCGGATCGCCGAGACCGATGGCGAGATCCATGCCTTCCTGCATGTCGACGCCGACGGCGCCCGGGCCGCTGCCGCGGCGGCGGACGAACGCCGCGCGGCGGGGGAGGCCCGCGGGCCGCTGGACGGCGTACCGCTGGCCCTGAAGGACGTGCTCGCCCAGGAGGGCGTACCCACCACCGCGGGCTCGAAGATCCTCCAGGGCTGGATCCCGCCCTACAGCGCGACGGTGACCAGGCGGCTGGTCGATGCCGGGCTGGTGATCCTGGGCAAGACCAACATGGACGAGTTCGCGATGGGCAGCTCGACCGAGAACTCCGGCTACGGGCCGACGCGCAACCCGTGGGACGTGGAGCGGATCCCGGGCGGATCGGGCGGTGGCTCCGCCGCGGCCCTCGCCGCGTACCAGGCCCCGCTGGCGATCGGCACCGACACCGGCGGCTCGATCCGTCAGCCCGGCGCCGTGACGGGAACCGTCGGCGTCAAGCCGACCTACGGCGGCACCTCGCGCTACGGCCTGATCGCGCTGGCCTCCAGCCTGGACACCCCGGGCCCGTGCACCCGGACCGTGCTCGATGCGGCGCTGCTGCACACCGTGATCGGCGGCCACGATCCACGCGATGCCACCTCGATCGACGCGCCCGTCCCGGACGTCGTCGGCGCGGCCCGCAACGGCGATGTCGCCGGGATGAAGGTCGGTGTGGTGCGCGAGCTCGGCGGGGAGGGGTACGCGCCGGGCGTGGAGGCGATGTTCGCGAAAACCGTTGCCCTGTTGGAGAAGCTCGGCGCCGAGGTGGTCGAGGTCTCCTGCCCGAACTTTGAGTACGCGCTGGCCGCCTACTACCTGATCCTGCCCGCGGAGGCGTCGTCGAACCTGGCCCGGTTCGATGCGATGCGGTACGGCCTGCGCGTCGGCGACGACGGCACCCGATCGGCCGAGGAGGTGATGAGCCTGACCCGCGAGGCGGGCTTCGGGGACGAGGTGAAGCGGCGGATCATCCTCGGCACCTATGCGCTGTCGGCGGGCTACTACGACGCCTACTACGGCTCCGCGCAGAAGGTCCGGACCTTGATCAAGAACGATTTCGACGCAGCCTTCGGCGCGGCCGATGTGCTGATCAGCCCGACCGCGCCGACCACGGCGTTCCGGATCGGTGAGCGGATCGACGACCCGCTGGCGATGTACATCAACGACCTGTGCACCATTCCGGCCAATCTCGCCGGGATCGCGGCCGCGTCCTTCCCGGTCGGCGTCAGCGCCGACGACGGGCTGCCGGTCGGCTTCCAGGTGATGGCGCCGGCGATGGCCGACGACCGGCTCTATCGCGTCGGCGCCGCGCTGGAGCGCGAGCTTGCGGGCGAGTGGGGTCTGGCGAAGCTGGGGGAGGGCGCGAAGTGAGCGATTCGATCATGGACTATGCGGACGCGCTCGAGCGCTTCGATCCGGTGCTGGGGCTGGAGGTGCACGTCGAGCTGAGCACCGCGTCCAAGATGTTCTGCGGCTGCTCCACCGAGTTCGGCGCGGACCCGAACACCCAGACCTGTCCGGTCTGCCTCGCGCTGCCCGGCGGGATGCCGGTGATCAACGGCGCCGCCGTCGAGTCGGCGATCCGGATCGGCCTGGCGCTGAACTGCGAGATCGCCGAGTGGTCGCGGATGTCGCGGAAGAACTACTTCTATCCAGACATGCCGAAGAACTACCAGATCAGCCAGTACGACGAGCCGATCGCGCACGACGGCCATGTCGACGTCGAGGTGGACGGCGAGGTGATCAGGATCGGCATCGAGCGCGCCCACATGGAGGAGGACACCGGCAAGTCGCTGCACGTCGGCGGGGCCACGGGTCGCATCCACGGGGCGAGCCACTCGCTGCTTGACTACAACCGCGCCGGCGTACCCCTGATCGAGATCGTGACCAAACCGATCGAGGGCACGGGGGCCAGGGCACCGCAGGTCGCGCGGGCGTACGTGCAGTTGGTACGCGACCTGATGCGCGCGCTGAAGGTGAGCCATGCGCGGATGGAGCAGGGCAATGTGCGCTGCGATGCGAACGTGTCGCTGCGGCCGATCGGGCAAATCGAGTTCGGCACCCGGACCGAGACCAAGAACGTCAACTCCCTGCGCTCGGTGGAGCGGGCCGTCGCCTACGAGATCTCTCGCCAGGCGCAGGTGCTGGCGGGCGGCGGCACGATCACCCAGGAGACGCGGCACTGGCAGGAGGGTTCCGGCATCACCACGCCGGGCCGGTCGAAGGAGACCGCGGAGGACTACCGGTACTTTCCCGAGCCGGACCTGGTGCCGATCGCGCCCGACCGGGACTGGGTCGAGTCGCTGCGCGCGACCCTGCCGGAGCCGCCGGCCGAACGGCTGAAGCGGCTGGCCGGCGAGTGGGGCTTCTCCGAGCTGGAACTGCGCGATGTGGTCGCCGCCGGCGCGGTCGACGTGATCGAACAGACCGTCGCGGCGGGATCGGCGCCCCAGCCGGCGCGCAAGTGGTGGCTGTCGGAGCTGGCGCGGCGCGCGAACGAGGCCGGCGTCGAGCTGGAGGAACTCGCGATCACGCCGCAGCAGGTGGCGCAGGTGCAGGCGCTGGTCGAGGCGAAGACGATCAACGACAAGCTGGCCCGGCAGGTGATCGACGGGGTGCTGGCCGGCGAGGGGGACCCGGAGCAGGTGGTCGAGGCCCGCGGGCTCGCCGTGGTCTCCGACGACTCCGCGCTCGGCGATGCCGTCGACCGCGCGATCGAGGCAAATCCCGATGTCGCGGACAAGATCCGCGGCGGCAAGGTCGCGGCCGCCGGCGCGCTGATCGGTGCCGTGATGAAGGAGATGAAGGGCCAGGCCGACGCCGGCCGGGTCCGCGAGTTGATCATCGAACGCCTGAGCTGAGTCGAGTCCGGCTGGATCAGTCCTCGAGTACGCGATCCACGAAGCGGTCGACATTGGCCCGGAGCCGGATGATCTTGGCCTCGACCGACAGCGTCTCGCCCATCGGGCGGGCTGCCTCGGAGGTGAGTACGCCGCGCACGTAGAGCGGGCAGCGCAGGTTGGCGCAGATGTAGGTGCCGACCGTGTCACCCCGGCGACCGCCGGGCCCGGAGCGACGCGCGGCGAAGAGCGCGACATCGGCCATCGGGTGCACCGTCAGGCACAGCGAGCACATGGCCGCCTTCGGGTCCCGCCGCGACGGCTCCTGGGTGCGCAGCGCCACCCCGGTCAGGCCACCGTCGCGGGACGCGACCAGGTAGCCCTGTTGGGGCGCCTTCGGGTCGCGCCAGCCCAGGAAGTCGAGATCGTCCCACCGCTCCGTGGCCAGGTCGGCCGGAACGGTGAGCTTCTTGAGCTGCGACCGGGTCGTGTTGACGAAGCTGGCGCGGACTTGCTCGGCGGTGATGGGCTCCATGCGGATCGGGCTCCTTTCCGGCGGTCGAGGCTACTCCCGGCTCGTCCCCACTGCCCGCGGTTTTCCTTCCGCCCGTGCGGCTTCGGTCGGGTTCGCGGGTGCCGGTCGGGTTCGCGGGACGGATGCATGCCGAACTTGCGGTTGCCTGCGGGGCCCAGCAGGCAACCGCAAGTTGGGCATGCGGCTGGGGAGGTCAGGGGCGGGGGGACTGCCCGGCGGCCCAGCGCTCGATGGTGGCGATGATCTTGGGGCGCAACTGCGCGGCGGAGATCACCTCGTCGACCGAGCCCACCTCGACCGCCCGGTGGATGGAATGTACGCCGTCGAACTCCGCGGCGATCTCGGCGATCTTCTCCGCGCGCAGTTGCTCGCGCAGCTCCGCCTGCTCGACCACCAGCTCGCCGCGTTCGGCCGCATCGGCTGCCTCGATCCGCGCCTCCAGCTCGGTGGCCCTGGGATCGGCCGCCGCGCGCTTGTCCACCTCGGAGGCAAAGACCACCGCGGCCGCCGGCGCCCCGCCGAGCACCGACGCAAAGGAACCGTCGAGCGCCAACACGGTCATGTTCGGGTTGAGCCGCTTGGAGAACACCACGAAGGCGCCGCCGTGATAGCGCGAGATCACGCAGAACACGATCGGGCCGTCGAAGTTGACGATCGCTCGGCCGATCTCCGCGCCGTACTCCAATTGCAGCTTGCGCATCGACTCCGGCGACCCGTCGAAGCCGGACAGGTTCGCCAACACGACCAGCGGCCGGTTGCCCGAGGCGGCATTGATCGCCCGGGCGACCTTCTTCGACGACTGCGGGAACAGCGTGCCCGCGGTGTAGGTGTCCGGGCCGTCGGTGGGCGGGAAGCCGTGCCGGGCGACGGGCTTGGACTCGATCCCGATCAGGCAGACGCCGAAGCCGCCGATCCGGGCATCGGTGACCACCGCGGTGTCGGCATCGGCCATCTGTGCCCAGCGCTCGAGCAGCTGATGATCGGCATCGGCCAGCGCGCGCAGCACCGTGCGGATGTCGAACGGTCGCTTGCGGTCCGGGTTGTGCTCGGCGGAGAAGACATCGCCCACCGTGGCGAAGTCGCCGCCGTGCGGATGATCACTGATGTCTCGATCCGACGGGTCAGCGGTCGGCGCGCGGCGCGGACCCGCCTCCCCGGGCACGACGTAGGTGTGCGCGTAGTGCTCCATCAGGACCTCCATCGCGCCGGCCAGGTCGGGCGCCCAGTACTGCGCCTGCCCGTTCGGTCCCATCACCCGGTCGTAGCCGCCGATCCCGAAGTTGTCCTCGGCCGACACGCCGCCGGAGAAGTCCAGCGACTGCTTGCCCGTCAACACCATCGCGCTGTCCGGAGTCATGACCAGGATGCCCTTGGTGTGCATCAGCATCGTCGCCTCCGCATTCCAGTACGGCTGCGCGCCGACATTGATGCCGGCCACCACGACGTTGATCTCACCGCCCGCCTGGGTGAACTCGACGATGCGCTTCAGCGCCGCCGCCACCCAGTCCATGTTCTCGGTGCCGCTGTCCATCGACACCCGGGCGCCGGCGGACAGGGCGAACCATTCCAGCGGTACGCCGAGCTCGTCGGCCAGGTCGATCGCCGCGATCACCCGGCGGCACTCGGCCTCCGACAGCGCCCCCAGCGCCCGGGTCGGGTCGCCGCAGAGCACCACCCGGGTGATCCCGTCGGGATGCAACGGCGTCGGGGTGGTCACCACGGCGACGATGATCCCCGCGGTGTTCCGGCCCGGCGGACGGTCCACGGGGACCAGCCGCCCGGACGGATCGAGATCGTGCTCCACCAGGCTGCCGCCGCCGGCGAGCACCGATGCCAGCTCGTAGGGATAGACCAGCCCGCGGCGCTTGGCCCGCAGCGCCCGGCTGGCGTAGTCGTCCACCGGGGCCAGCGGTTCGGTGGGCGGGGCGATCACATCGGCGACCGTGCCGGCACCCGGTTGGGCGTGGAAGCGGATCGCGATCGGCTGCGCCGGCCCGCCCTCGCTGGCGATCCGGCCCTGGGCCAGCACCTCCTCCAGACCCGCCCCCTCCGAGAGCGGGATGATCTTGTCCTGCAGCGCCGTCAACTGCGAGATGTCGGCCTCGACGACCGGCCAGACCGTGACCCAGACGTGGTTCTGGTCCAGCCGGGCGCCGGCCCGGCCGCGCGACGTGCGTACCCGCCGGATCGCCTCCAGGCAGTTCTCCACGGCCCGCTCGGCATGCGGCAGCCCGACCACCCGTCCCTCGTCATCGCGGACGACGGCGAGCTGGCGCACCTGGGCCGCCGCGACCAGCCGGCGATCGGCCGGATTCGACTTCGCCACGCATTCGTAGAGCAGCACATCGTCCGGCGCGTCGAGCCGGGTCACGTCGAACTCGGACAGCCGCCACAGGTTCAGCCGGCGGCCCACCATCGGGTGCATCCCGCGGACCAGGGTGTCCTCGACCAGCCCCTCGCCACCCGGCCGGAAGGTGAAGTAGTCGACCGGGCGCGGCGCGCGCGGGCAGACCGCCACCGAGACCCGGCGGCAGCGGGTCACCCAGGGCTGGTCCGCCAGGGTCGAGGCGAGCTCTGCGGACACATCGTCCGGGCGCGCTGGAGGCTGCGGCCAGCGCAGATAGATCTCCACGACATTGTCATGATCATCGGCGAACTCGCCCGCGACCAGCTCACCCAGGGAGCCGTCGGCGAGCTCGGCGACGTCGCCGATCGTCGAGATCACCCGGGTCGGGCCCTTGGCCCCCGCGTCGTACTCGGCGCGTACCACCGGTCGCCCGAGCGCCGTCGCGACCGATCGATCGTGCAGATCGAGCTCCAGATAGTGACGCCCGATCAGCACCTCCAGCAGCGGCTCGCGCTCGGGCAGCCCGTCGGCCATCCGATCGCGCAGGAAGGAGACCAACTGCTCGGGGATCGCCGTCAGGGCGGCGATCCGGGCGGCACGGTCCGGCGCGTCGAAGTCCGTGAGCTGCGCCACCTCGGCGCCGACACCGGCCAGCACCTTGTCCCGCTCCGCATCCACCGCGGGCTGGTCGAACCAACGGAACCGGATCGACCGGGCGATGTCGCCGACCACGGGGAACCGCAACTGCGTCGCTCGGACCATCCGCTCCAGCATCGCCCGAGCCCGGATCGCGCGGTCGGCCGGCGGCGCCGGCTCGCTCAGCCAGTGCTGCAGCAGCCCGAGCGCGATGTCGACATCGGAGACGTGCTGCTGGGCCAGCGAGATCCGGAACAGCGCCTCCTCGAGCTGCGGTGTCCGCTCGAGATCGGCGACGCCGTAGTGCCCGAGGACGCGCAGCAGCTTCTCGGTGAAGTGATCCGGCAGTCCGCTGCGCTCGGCGTCAACGCTGCGCAGGTAGCTGTGGAACAGCTCGCGCGAGCTGTGCACCCGCAACTCGGTGTGCAGCTCCTCGCCGGCCGGGCGGTTCCGGCTCAGCTCGGCATAGTCGGTGAACAGGTCGAGCAGCGCCATCTCGGCGCCGAAGACATCGATTCCGGCCACCGCCAGCGCGTCGCGGTCGGCGAGGTAGTCGGCCAGCACATCGCCGCGGTGGTCCGCGTCGACGTCGTAGCCCATCAACAGCCCGCGCAGGCGGCCGAGCGCGGCCCGCGCGCGTTCGCCGGCCGACGGTACGCCGTCCGCCGGCTCGGGCAGGTCGAGATCGGGCCGCTCCGTCACCGCGGACGCCTCGTCGGCCTCCTCGCCGACCGGCTCCAGCCGCGCCAGCGCGGCGCCGGTCTCCACCTGGCTGCCGGTGCGTACCAACAGTTCGGTGATCCGCCCGGCATAGGGCGCCGGCAGGACCGTCTCCATCTTCATCGATTCCAGCACCAGCACCGGCGCACCGGCCGCCACCTCCTCGCCGACACCGTGCGGGGTCGCGACGACCAGCGCCGGGGCCGGGGAGCGCAGCACGCCCCCCTCCTCGCGGCTGATCCGATGGGTGACCCCGTCGACCTGGACCAGGTGCACGGGGCCGTGGGTCGCGGTCACCAGTCGGTACCGACGACCGCCCACGGTGAGCCGCCCGTGCACCTCGTCCAGGCGGTCCAGTTCCGCGGTCACGGTGTGCGCGACATCGCCGTCGGCGACCGTGACCCGGTAGCGCTGCGGCGAGGTCTGCCAGACGCTGACCCGGTAGGGCGTACCGCGCAGCGACAGTTCGACCGTCCGGCCCGGCTCGTGCTGCAACTGCGGCCGCCCACCCTGGGCGGTCTGCAGGAAGCGCGCGATCTCGGTCCGCTCGGCCTCGGAATAGGCGTCTATCGCCGCGGCCACCAGCGCCACGCCGGCGTGCTGACGGGCCACCAGCCGCCCCTGCGCGCGTACCCGGTCGATCCAGCCGGTGTCGGCCCAGTCGGGCTCCCCCCGGGTCACCTCGGGCGCTGCCAGGAGCTCCTGCACGAAGCTGGAGTTGGTAGCGCCACCGTCGATCACCACGGTCGTCTCCGACATGGCGCGGCGCAGCCGGGCGAGCGCGGTCTCCCGATCGGGCCCGTGCGCGATGATCTTGGCGATCATCGAGTCGAAGTCGGCGGGGATGGTGTCGCCCTCGGCCACCCCGGTGTCCACCCGGATCCCCGGCCCCGCCGGGAACTCCAGTCGCGCGATCCGTCCCGGCGACGGCGCGAAATCGCGATCGGGATCCTCGGCGTTCAGCCGGGCCTCGACCGCGTGCCCGCGCTCCTCGGGCCGGGTGCCCGCGGCCTCGGTCAGGCTGCGCCCCGAGGCGATCTGGATCTGCAGCGCGACCAGGTCCAGCCCGGTCACCACCTCGGTGATCGGATGCTCGACCTGCAGCCGCGTGTTCACCTCGAGGAACGCGAACGTGCGGTCGGCGGGGTGGTAGAGGAACTCGACGGTGCCCGCCCCGGCGTACCCGACCGCCAGCGCGAGCCGTTCCGCGGCGGCCCGAAGCTCTGCGGTCTGCTCCGCATCCAGCAGCGGCGACGCGGACTCCTCGATGATCTTCTGGTTGCGGCGCTGGATCGAGCAGTCGCGGACGCCGACGGCCCAGGCCTCTCCCTGCCCGTCGGCGATGAGCTGCACCTCGACGTGCCGGGCTCCGGAGACGGCCTTCTCCAGGAAGACCACGCCGCTGCCGAACGCGCGCTCGGCCTCGTCGCGGGTGCGCTGGTAGGCGTCGGCGAGCTCGTCGGCGCTCTCCACCTTGCGGATCCCGCGCCCGCCGCCGCCGGCGGTCGCCTTCAGCATCAACGGGTAGCCGATCCGCTGCGCGGCGGCCAACGCGTCGTCGAGGGTGTCGACGCCGCCACCACTCCACGGGGCGACGGGTACGCCGACCTCCTCGGCGAGCAGCTTGGAGCCGATCTTGTCGCCCAGCCGGCGCATCGCCTCGGCGCTGGGTCCGATGAAGGTCACGCCGAGCCGCGCGCACAGGTCGGCGAAGGCCGGGTCCTCGGCGACGAAGCCCCAGCCGACCCAGACGGCGTCGGCCCGGGTGTCGACCAGGGCGCGCTCCAGCACCGCAAGGTCGAGGTAGGGGCGGTCGGCGGCGGCGCCGAGCAGGTACGCCTCGTCGGCCTCCCGGACGAAGGCCGCGCCGGCGTCGACATCGGTGTGCAGGGCGACGGCGGTCAGCGGCTCGCCGCCGGGCGAGCGTCCGTTGAGATCGCGGACGGCATGGATGAGTCGCATCGCGGCCTCACCCCGGTTCACGATGGCGATCCGGGACAACGGGGCGATCCGGGACGACGGGGCGATCCGGGACGACGGGGTGATCCGGGACGACGGGGCGGTTCGGGACAGCTCGGGCACGCCCCGACCCTGCCACCTCGGAGGCGGAACGCCCAGACGACAAGCGGCCCCGCGCGGGTCGTCGCGCATGCTTTGTCGAGGGCTACAGATTCTGTCCCACGGCCTTGTGGGGGACCTACAGCGCCGCCGTTTCGGGCGCCGCCGGCGCCAGCCTGTCGACCAGCCAGCGGCGCGCACGGACACCCATCCGGAACGGGGTACGCCGCACCGGCGTACCCGCCATCGCCGCCTCGGCGCCGTCCAGCAGGTCCTCCAGGAGTTGATCATGCAGCGGCACCACGACCAGCCGAGTGAGCAGGTCGGGGGCTTCGATGATCAACTCGTGGGTCCAGCGGACCCCGGAGCCCTCGCCGGCGAGGGTGAAGGTGTGGCGCCCGACCAGGTCGTCCGCGTCGAAGCCGAAGGTGATCGTGCCGGGGGCCGAGGTCTCGACCCGATAGCGGATCGGGCCGTGGCCGCCCGCGCTGCCGGTGGCCAGCCCGCGGTCGAGGACCAGGGGCGGCCACCGGTCGGTCGGCCACAGCGGGTTGTCCGGTTCGGCGATGCCCTGCAAGAGGGCCGCTGCCGCCTCCGGCGGTCCCGCGGTGAGGCGGCTGTGCACGTTGCGGATGCCGGTCGGGGTGCGGCTGGTCCAACCCATCGTCCTCTCCATTCGCTGGCGTATGGTTAACCGTACGCCTGCGTATGGCCGATGTCGAGGGTAGCGTCGTGCCCGTGTCCGCCGATGCCTCCGCCCGCCGGCGCCTGAGTCGCGCCGACTGGATCGCGGCAGCGCGGGCGCTGCTGGCCGAGCAGGGGGTGGAACGCCTTGCCGTCGAGCCCCTCGCGCGCCGCGTGGGCGCGACCAAGGGCAGCTTCTACTGGCACTTCGCCGACCGCGGCGCGCTGCTCGAGGCCGTGCTCGCCGACTGGTCGGACCGCGCGACGGCGGCCGTGATCACCGAGGTCGAGCGCGCGCCGGACGACGAACGACTCGCAGCGCTGCTCGCGCACGCCCTGGGCGAGGCGGACGACGAAGACGAGGCGCTCGAGCGCGCGGTCCTGGCGGCCGCCGACGACCCCAGGGTCACGCCCGCCGTGGCGCGGGTGCACGCCGCGCGGGTGGAGTACCTGTGCCGGCTGTTCGCCGACCGCGGCCTGCCTCCCGCTCGGGCGCAGGCGCGGGCGCGGATCTGTTATGCCGCCTATCTCGGCGGGCGCCAGCTCGACGCGCTGCCCGGTGGCCCGCCCGGCGCGCGCGTGGCGTACCGCGAGGAACTGCTGCGGATGGTCACCGCTCCCTGATCCTCACAGGCCGAGTTCGACCTCGCCGAGCTTGATCAACGCCGCCGGCTCGCCCACCGACAGGACCTGGGCGCGGTCGCCGCGCCCGTACGCGTACAACATCAACTCCGACGGTCGGCCGACCAGCGTGACGGTCTCCGGGCCCGAGGAGACCCGAATCGTCTCGGGCTCCCGATCCCCGCCCGCCTCGCCGTCGGAGCGCTCCAGGACGACGCCGACGCCCGCGCGGCGGAAGAACGCGCGGCCCATCAGCCGCAGCCGTCGCCACATCCAGTCCTCGGCCTCGGCGTCCAGCTCGCGCGGCTCGATCGGCGCCTCGGCGGCGCGCCGGACGTCCTCGTGGTGCACGAAGTACTCCAGCGTGTTGGCGCCCTCGTCCACCCCGGGGATCGCGAACACCGACAGCGGCGCCGGGCCGCGGCGTACCCGCTCGACCAACTCGGGATAGCTCCAGCGGTCCTTCGCCTCCGCCATCCGCCGCTCCGTCAGCCCGGCCAGCGGGCGGGCCAGGATCCCGGGCGCGCCGAGCGGGTCGGTCTCGCGGATCCACAGGTGTGCCGCGAGGTCATGGGTGGTCCAGCCCGCGCACAGCGTCGGTGCCGCCGGCCCCGTCTCGTCCAGCAACTGACACAGGGCGGCGCGTTCGGATTGGGCGAAGTTCACCCGCCCGATGCTAGGCGACGGTGAACCGCTGCGGGTGCTGGCCGCTGGTTCTACCCCAGCGGGGTGTGAGCGTCCGATCGCGGCCGGGAATGATCATCGGCCATGACCGCCCCCGCCTGCCCGCACCTGCCGGGCGCACCCGATCCGGACCTGCCCCGCACGCCGCTGAGCGGCGCGGCCTACCATCGCGATCCCTACCCGCTGCTGCGCGCGCTGACCGCCGCCGGCCAGGCTCATCCGGTGCGTTTCCCGGCCGTGCACGCCTGGCTGATCACGGGGTACGCCGCGGCGCGGGCGGCACTGACCGACCCGCGGCTCGGCAAGGACCATGCGCGGGCCAATCCACATTTCCTGGCCCACGCATCGGTGATGCCGCAACCGCAGCGCTCGCGGCTGCAGGTACACCTGCTGCACGTCGACGGCGAGCGGCACCGCCGGATGCGCGCGCTCGTCGCCCGCGGCCTGTCGGCGCCCGCCGCGGAGTCGGCGCGGCCGAGCATCCGCGCGTTCGTGGACGACCTGATCGACGACTTCCCCGAGCCGGGGAGTGGGACGGCCGAGGTCGATCTCGCGGCGGCCCTCGGCCGGCCGCTGGCCCTGACCGCGCTCGCCGAGGCCATCGGTCTGCCCGATGACCTGCGGGACGCCTTCGACCCCGACTGGGGAGCCGTGGTCGCGCCGGTCGGTCCGGAGCACCCCGAACGCCCGACCTACGAGCGACGACTCCGCGAGCTGGAGGACTACATCGCGGCCGTCGTCGTCGACGCCGCCCGACCGCAGCGGCGCGCCGGAATCCTCGGCGAGGTTGTCGCCGCAGCGGCGGCCGGCGTGATCACCGCGGCCGAGCGCGACTCGATCATCTTCCAGCTCCTGGTCGCCGGCCAGGACCCGGTCAGCGCGCAACTAGGCCTGTGCGTCCTCGGCCTGTTGGAGCATCCCGGGCTGGTCGATCGCCTGCGCGCCGAGCCGTCCGCCGCGCCGGCGATCGTGGAGGAACTGCTGCGCCACGACGCCGCGTTCTCGCTGACCACCTGGTGCTTCCTGGACCGCGGCGACCGGCTCGGCGGCGTGGACATCCCGGCCGGTGACTCGGTGATCGTCTCCCTCGGTGCGGCCAATCGCGATCCGGACGCCTTCGCCGACCCGGACGCGATCGACCCCGATCGCTATGCCGTCGACGGTCCCCGTCGCCATGACGTCGACGGTCCCCGCCGCCCCCATCTTGCCTTCGGTCACGGAGCACACCGCTGCCCCGGGGCGGCGCTGGCACGGGTGCAGCTCGCCGAGGCGCTGATCGCGCTGACGAGCCGGCTGGAGGGACTGCGGCTCGCTTGCCCCCGAGACGCCCTGGAGTGGTCCACCGCGCCGCTCACCCGCGCCGTGCGTCGGCTCCCGGTGACCTACCGCGGGAAGGGGCCGCGGCGATGACGATCACCCGCGAGTCGCCGATCACCGAGCGGGCGCTGCGTACCGCCGAACGGATCGTGCAGGTCTTGCTGCGGCACCGACGGGGCATTCCCGGCGAACCTGCCCCGACCGCCGCTCCGCGGCCGCAGTTGATCAAGGTCCTGGACCGGGTGCTGGCCGGGGTGCCGATCGAGCTGGCGCTGCCCGCCTTCCCGTGCAAGTCGCCGAACCCCGCCAAGGTGTGCGGCCCGCTGCCGGACGAGGGGGAGCGGCTGGCCCTTTCCTACCTGCAGGGCATCTGCGACGAGATTGCCGACATCCATCCGCCCGGAGCCCGGGTGATCATCTGCTCGGACGGCCACGTCTTCGCCGACGTGGTCGGCGTGCCCGACGAGACGGTCACCGCCTACGGTGATCATCTTCGCGCTCTGGCCGATGCCGAGGGGCGGACCCGGATCGGCTTTTGTGATCTCGGCGATCTGTGGCCCGGCGATGATCATGCCGAACGGCGGGCGCGGCTGATTCGCGGCTGGACCGAGCCGGTCGACGAGCTACGCGTCCGGGCCCGCTCCGACGAACAGGTCGCCCGCACGCTGCGCGGCATGATCAGGTTCGTGCTCGCCGACGCCGTCGATCTGACCGGTACGCCCGCCCAGCGCCAGCGCGAGGCGAAGCGGCGGGCGTACCAGTTGCTCGCCCGCTCGCGCGCCTGGGGTGCGCTGCTGCTGGCCAGGCGACCCGACGCCGTGCGACTGTCGATCCACCCGCAGCCGCTCGGGGCGGCCAAGCTGGGGATCGCCCTGCTCGACCGCACGGCGACCGACGACGCGTGGCTGACGCCGTGGCACGCGGTGGTGCGCTACGACGTCGCCGGTACGCCACGGCTCGTCCACCACGCGGCGGTCGGCGATGCCGAGCCGGTCCGGCGCGGGGGACGGCTGTGGTGCTACCGGGATCGCCTCGCTGGTAGAAACAACCCATGAGCACCGCCGCCCCGACCGCGAGCACCCGGATCGTGCTGGCCGCCCGACCGCACGGCGAGCCGACCGCGTCCGACTTCCGCACCGAGACCGTCGAGCTTCCCCCGCCGGGCCCGGGGGAGGCGCTGCTGCGCACCCGCTACCTCTCGCTCGACCCGTACATGCGCGGCCGGATGAGCGATGCGCCCTCCTATGCGCCGCCGGTCGCGATCGGCCAGCCGATGGTCGGCGCGACCGTCTCCGAGGTGATCGACGGCAACGACACCGGCCTCGCGCCGGGCCAGCTCGTGCTGGGTCAGGCCGGCTGGCAGACCGCCAGCGTCGAGCGTGCCGACCACCTGCGCCAGCTCGATCCGGCGGTGGTCCCGCCCACCACGGCCCTCGGCGTGCTGGGCATGCCGGGATTCACGGCCTGGGCCGGGCTGCGCAACATCGGCCGGCCGAAGCGCGGCGAGACCGTCGTGGTCGCGGCGGCGACCGGACCGGTCGGCTCCGTGGTCGCGCAGCTCGCCCGCGCCTGGGGCTGTCGGGTGGTGGCCATCGCCGGCGGCCCGCAGAAGTGCGCCTGGCTCGACGAGCACGGCATCACCGCGCTCGACCACCGCGCGCCCGATCTCGCCGGAAGGCTCGCCGCGGCGACCCCCGACGGGATCGACATCTACTTCGAGAACGTCGGCGGAGCCGTCTTCGAGGCCGTGCTGCCGCGCTTCAACCCGTTCGCCCGGATGCCCGTCTGCGGGCTGGTGTCGAGCTACAACGCCACCGAGCTGCCGGCCGGGCCGGACAAGACGATGGTGTTCCTCGGCTCGGTGCTGCGCAAGAGCCTGACGGTGCGCGGCTTCATCCAGACCGAGTTCGTCGACCAGGAGCCCGAGTTCCTGGCCGAGGTGACCCCGCTGGTCGCCGACGGCCAGATCGCTTATCTGGAAGACATCGTGGACGGCCTCGATCATGCGGTCGAGGCCTTCCGGGGGCTGCTGGTCGGCAAGAACCGCGGCAAGCTGATCATCAAGGTCTCCTGACCCGACCGGCGGCCTGCGCCCACGGGCCTGTTACATCCGAGTTGTCACATCCGAGTTGTCACATCCGAGCAGCCGCCGTCGTCCAACCGGTACGGGGTGCGCACGGGCGTACCCGATGACCCAAGGAGCCCAGATGCCCAGGATGAAGCTGCAGAAGGTGACGCCGCTGGCCTATGCGCCGATGGTCGCGCTGGAGACCTATGCCCGGACCCACAACGACGCGCGGACGTACGAACTGATCAAGATCCGTGCCTCGGAGCTGAACGGCTGCGGCTACTGTCTGGCCATGCACACCCGGGACGCCCGCAAGCAGGGGGAGTCCGACGAACGGATCGCCGCGCTGGCCGGCGACTGGCGCGCCGTGGACCTGTGGTCGCCGGCCGAGGCCGCCGCGCTGGCGCTGACCGACGAGGTGACCCGGCTCGGCGAGGGCGGGGTCAGCGACGCCACCTGGGACGAGGCCGTCGCCCGCTGGGGCGAGAAGGGGGTGGCCGGACTGATCATGGCCATCGTGGTGATCAACGCCTGGAACCGGATCGCCATCCCGACCGGGCTGGAGGCCGCCGACCTGTGAGCACCCGGTGAGCGGACCCGGAGCCGACGAACTGGGCCCCGAGGAGTTCGCGCGGCTGCACACCCGGCTGCTCGGACTGGCCTACCGGATGCTCGGCGGCTGGGCCGATGCCGAGGACGTCGCGGCCGAGACGTGGCTGCGCTGGCACACCTCGCGACCGGACGATCTGGTCCACCCGCAGGCCTGGCTGACCACGGTCGCCACCCGGCTCAGCCTCGACCGCTGGCGGACCCTCGCCCGGCGTCGCGAGGACTATGTCGGGCCGTGGCTGCCCGAGCCGATCGATCCGGGCCGGCTGCCGCACGAGACGGTCGAGCAGCGCGAATCCCTCGCCTTCGGGTTGCTGCACCTGATGGAGCGGTTGACTTCGGACGAGCGCGCGGTCTACGTGCTGCGGTACGCCTTCGACCACAGCTTCGCCGAGATCGCCGAGATGCTCGGGCGAACCCCGGCGAGCTGCCGCCAGCTCGCCCACCGGGCCAGGGCGCGGGTCGCCCCGGACGGGGTCGGCGGCTCTCGTTCCGCCCAGCGCGCCCTGCTGGACCGGCTGGTCGCGGCGATCGCCGACGGTCGTGCGGGCGACGCGGTCGCGATGATCACCGAGGATGCCGTGCTGATCTCCGACGGTGGGGGAAAGGTCAAGTCGGCGCTGCGGCCGATCCTCGGACCCGACAAGATCGTCCGGTTCCTGGTCGGCATCTCCCGCGCGGTGCCCGGCGCGACGCTGACCGCGATCGACGTCAATGCCGGTGCCGCGCTGCTGCTGCGCCAGGGAGCCGAGCGCCGGCTCCTGCGCATCGACACCCGCGACGGCGCCATCTCGGCGGTGCACCTGGTCGGCAATCCGGACAAGCTGGACCGCCTAGAGTTGCCTGCGTGAGCGAGGCAGGAGTGACGACCGACGTCGCGGCGGTCCGGTTCGGGCCCGACGGGCTGGTGCCGGGCATCGTCCAGGACGCGACCGACGGCCGCGTGTTGATGCTCGCCTGGCTGAACGCCGAGGCCCTGCGGGCCACCCTGACCACCGGGCTGGCGACGTTCTGGTCCCGCAGCCGCGGCGAGCTGTGGGTGAAGGGCGCCACCAGCGGCAACACCCAGGCCGTCCGCGAGGTACGCCACGACTGCGACGGCGATGCCCTGTTGATCAAGGTCGTCCCCGCCGGCCCGGCCTGCCACACCGGCGCCGAAACGTGTTTCGACGAGGGCGAGCTGCCGCTCGCGGGTTCCGACGGGGGCGAGCTGCCGCTCGCGGGGAAGCGCGGATGAGCGCGAAGATCGAGATCGAACCGGCCCTCGACGAGTTCCTGGTCCGCGCGAAGACCCGTCGAGTCGTCTCGGTCCACACCAGGCTGCGGGCCGACACCGAGAACCCGCTCACCCTCTACCGCCAGCTCGCCGCCGATCGCCCCGGCACCTTCTTGCTGGAGTCGGCCGAGGCGGGGGTCTGGTCGCGCTGGTCCTTCGTCGGGGTCCGCTCCGCGGCCACGCTCAGCGCCCACGGGGGCGAGGGCGCCTGGACCGGTCAGCTGCCCGCCGCGCTGGACCGCACGGGCGACCCGCTCGCCCTGATCGAGCAGGCCCTGGCGGTGCTGCACACCCCGCGCGATCCGGACCTGCCGCCCTTCACCTCCGGCCTGGTCGGCACGCTCGGCTACGACGTCGTCCGCCGCCTCGAACATCTGCCCGACACCGGCACCGACGACCTTCGCCTGCCCGATGTGGCGATGCTGCTGGCCACCGACGTCGCCGCCTTCGACCACCACCGCGGCGAGGTCTGGCTGATCGCCAACGCGCTCAACTGGGACGAATCGCCGCAGCGCGCCGAGCAGGCCTGGCGCGACGCCCGCGACCGGGTGCAGGCGATGGCCGATCAGCTCGCCCGCCCGCGCGCCTCCGAGGTCGCCGTCCGCGCCAGCGGGCCGGAGCTGCCCCAGGTCCGCGACCAGCGCAGCACCGCCGACCACCACGCCGCCGTCGCCGCCGCGGTCGAGGAGATCCATGCCGGGGAGGCATTCCAGATCGTCGTCAGCCAGCGCTTCGACGTACCCACCCGCGCGGACGCGTTCGACATCTACCGGGAGCTGCGGACCGCCAACCCCAGCCCCTACATGTACCTGCTGCGGCTCGGCGATTTCGATGTGGTCGGCTCCTCCCCGGAAGCGCTGGTCACCGTCAGCGACCGCACCGCGACCACCCACCCGATCGCGGGCACCCGCTGGCGCAGCCACGATCCCGACGCCGATGCCGCCCTGGAGTCCGAGCTGCTCGCCGACCCCAAGGAGCGGGCCGAGCACGTGATGCTCGTCGACCTCGGCCGCAACGACCTCGGCCGGGTCTGCGTACCGGGCACCGTGCGGGTGATCGAGTTCATGGTGGTACGCCGCTACAGCCACGTGATGCACCTGGAGTCGACGGTCACCGGCCGGCTCGCCGACGGGGTCACGCCGCTGCGCGCCACCCTCGCCTGCTTCCCGGCCGGCACCCTCAGCGGGGCGCCCAAGGTGCGCGCCATGGAGATCATCGACAAGCTCGAGCCGACCCGGCGCGGGCTCTACGGCGGGACCGTCGGCTACTTCGACTTCGCCGGCGATGCCGACAACGCGATCGCCATCCGCACGGCCGTCCTGAAGGGCGGCATCGCCCACGTGCAGGCGGGCGGCGGGGTGGTCGCCGATTCCACGCCGGCCTACGAGGAGGCCGAGTCGCGGACCAAGGCCGCCGCCGTGCTGCGCGCGATCGCCGCCGCGGAGCGGCTCGCGCCGCTGGCATCCCGGGACGGCTCGTGACCGCCGCCCGGCCGACCGTGCCGGCGCCGGTGCGTCGGCTCGTCCTCGGCGGGCTGTTGGTCGGCATCGCCGGCGCGGCCGGTGCCGGGGCGGGGCCCTGGTGGACGCTCACCGTCCAGGCCCGCAGCGCCACCTTCTCCGGTGGCGAGTCCACCGGGGGACTGGCGATGCTGCTGGTGCTCGCCGCCGGGGCAGGGGTGTTGTTGTTGCTCGCGACCGGCCGGGCCGGGCGCCGGGTCGTCGGCATCGTGCTCGGCGCGCTCGGGGCGGCCATCGGTGTGCTCGGCGCCAGCCGGCCCGCGCCCCCGCCCGCCGAGGTGCAGGCCCGGCTGCGCAACCTGTCGCTGGCCGAGGCCTGGCAGCTCGACCCGACCCCGCTGCCGTGGCTGTACGCCCTGGCCGGGCTGGTGCTGGTCGCGGCGGCGCTGACCCTAGCGATCACGGCGCCGCGCTGGCCGGACCGGTCGGCCCGCTATCGGCGTACCGCTCCGCTCGCCGCCGACGATCCCGAGGGCTGGTGGCGCGCGCTCGACGCGGGGGACGACCCGAGCCAGGACGCGAGCGAGGTGCCCGATTCCGACGCGGGCACCGATCCCGATTACCACCCGCGCACCTCCACCCGCCAGAATGGCGATGCAGAGCGAGGAGGTCACAGATGAGCGACACCGCCACCGGTGCCACGGAGTCGGCGGTCCGGCCGCGCGACGAGGGCGGGCACTTCTACCACCACGGCCGGTCGCCCGCGGCCTGGGTCGGGTCGATGGCCACCATGGTCGCCTTCGTCGTCGGCTTCTTCGCGGTCGTGCCCGTCCTGAACCCGGTGATCGGGATCGTCGCCGCGGCGATCCTGCTCGTCGGCCTGATCGCGGCCCAGTTGCTCCGCTCCCTCGGTTACGGCCAGGGCGGCCGGCGGCGCTGATCATGGCCGCCCCGACCACCTCCGTGCTGGCCGACATCGTCGCCGGCGCGCGCGCCGACCTGGCCGAGCGCGAGCGAGCGCTGCCGCTGGCCGAGCTGAAGGCGCAGTTGCCGAGCGCACGGGAGACGATCGACCCGCGTCCGACCTTCCGCGCGGACGGCGTCGCCGTCATCGCCGAGGTCAAGCGGGCCAGCCCGAGCCGCGGAACGCTGGCCCACATCCCGGACCCCGCGGTGCTGGCCGAACGCTACGAGGCCGGCGGCGCCGCGGCGATCTCGGTGCTCACCGAGGGGCGGCGATTCTCCGGCAGCCTCGCCGATCTGGTCGCGGTCCGCCGCAGCGTGGACATCCCCGTGCTGCGCAAGGACTTCATCGTCACGGCGTACCAGCTCGTCGAGGCCCGGCTGAACGGCGCCGACCTCGCCCTGCTGATCGTCGCCGCGCTGGACGACTGCGAGCTGGTCGGGCTGATCGAGCGCGCCCGCAGCCTGGATCTGGTGCCGCTGGTCGAGGCGCACACCGCCGACGAGGTACGCCGCGCCGTCGATGCCGGGGCCGACGTGATCGGCATCAACAACCGCGACCTGAAGACCCTCGAGGTCGACCCGAGCACCTTCCACCGGCTCGCCCCGCTGATCCCCGACGGCATCGTCCGGATCGCCGAGTCCGGCGTCCGCGGCCCGCACGACGTGATCGAGTTCGCCCGCGCGGGTGCCGATGTCGTGCTCGTCGGCGAGGCCCTGGTCACCGGCGAGGACCCCCGCGCCGGGGTGGCCGATCTGGTGGCCGCCGGCGCCCACCCCGCCCTGCAGCACCCGAGGAATCCGTGACCCCGAACGAGCCCCCCGCCCCGACCGCCGGCACCGGCCCGGCTCTCGACGACGAGCAGGAACGCCGCCCGGACAAGGCCGGTCACTTCGACCGGTTCGGTGGCAAATTCGTCCCCGAGGCGCTCTACGCGGCGCTGGCCCAGCTCGAGGACGAGTTCGCCGCGGCGATGGCCGATCCCGACTTCGTGGCCGAACTGGAGCGGCTGCGGCGCGACTACACGGGTCGGCCGAGCCCGCTCACCGAGGCCCGCCGGTTCAGCGAACAGGCCGGCAACGCGCTGGTGCTGCTGAAGCGCGAGGACCTGAACCACACCGGATCGCACAAGATCAACAACGTGCTCGGTCAGGCGCTGCTGACCCGCCGGATGGGCAAGACCCGGGTGATCGCCGAGACCGGCGCGGGTCAGCACGGCGTGGCCACCGCGACCGCCGCCGCGCTGCTCGGCATGGACTGCACCGTCTACATGGGCAAGGTCGACACCGACCGCCAGGCGCTCAACGTCGCCCGGATGCAGTTGCTCGGCGCCGAGGTGGTCGCCGTGGAATCGGGCTCGCAGACCCTCAAGGACGCGATGAACGAGGCGATGCGCGACTGGGTCGCCTCGGTCGACCACACCCACTACCTGATCGGCTCGGTCGCCGGACCCCATCCGTTCCCGATGATCGTCCGCGAGTTCCAGCGGGTGATCGGCGCCGAGACCAAGGCCCAGGTACGCGAGCGCTACGGCCGGTTGCCCGATGCCGTCGCCGCCTGTGTGGGGGGCGGGTCCAATGCGATGGGCATGTTCGCCGACTTCGTCGCCGATCCCGGCGTCGCCCTGCTCGGCTTCGAGGCCGGCGGCGACGGGGTGGCGACCGGGCGGCACGCAGCCTCCATCGAGGGCGGACGGGTCGGCGTCCTGCACGGCATGCGTACCTTCGTCCTGCAGGACGACGACGGCCAGACCATCGAGTCGCATTCGATCTCGGCCGGACTGGACTATCCCGGCGTCGGACCGGAACATGCCTGGCTGGCCGAGACCGGCCGCGGCAGCTACACCTCCGTCACCGACACCGAGGCGATGCAGGCGCTCGCCCTGCTCACCCGCACCGAGGGCATCCTGCCCGCGATCGAGTCGGCGCACGCGCTGGCCGGCGCCCTGCGCTGGGGGCGGCAACTGGCCGAGACGGACCCGGACGCCCGCCCGCTGATCGTGGTCAACCTGTCCGGCCGCGGTGACAAGGACGTCGACACCGCCATCCGCTGGGCCGGCCTCGACGGCAGCGTCGACCGCTCCGAGGGGGGCGCATGATCGCCTTCGACCCCGGTCGCACCGGTACGCTGATGCGCCGGCTCGCGGCCGAGCAGGACCGCTCGGCCTTCGTCGGCTACTGGCCCGTCGGCTTTCCCGACCTGCCCGCCTCGCTGGAGTACCTGCGCGCGCTGTGCGGGCAGCGCGACGAGCCCGGCGCGGATCTGGTCGAGATCGGCATCCCCTACAGCGACCCGATGATCGACGGGTCAACCGTGCAGCGGGCCACCACCCAGGCCCTGGCGAACGGGGTGCGTACCCGCGACGTGTTCGCCGCCGCCGAGACCGTCGCCGCGGCCGGCCGGGCGCCGGTGGTGATGACCTACTGGAATCTGATCGAGCAGTACGGGGTCGACGCCTTCGCGCGCGATCTCGCCGCCGCCGGGGGACAGGGAGTGATCACACCCGACCTGACCCCCGACGAGGCGGCCCCGTGGCTCGAGGCCTCCGAGGCACACGGACTGGACCGGATCTTCCTGCTCGCGCCGTCGTCCACCCCGGAGCGGATCGCGGCGACCCTGCGGGCCTGCCGAGGCTGGGTCTATGCCACCGCGGTGATGGGCGTCACGGGCGCGCGCGCCCAGGTGTCACAGGCCGCGCCGCTGCTGGTGCAGCGAATCCGTGAGTCCGCCCCGGACGCGCTGGTCGGCGTCGGCCTCGGCGTCTCCACCGGCGAGCAGGCCGCCGCGGTCGTCGAGTACGCCGACGCCGCGATCGTCGGCTCCGCGCTGATCCAGCGGGCCTTCGACGTGGACGTCGCCGACGGCCTGAGTGCGGTCCGGGAACTGGCGAGCGAGTTCGCTCGTGGAGTTGGGTGTCGTCCCCGAACAAGCCCCCCGGGGGTAGCAAGTACCGCCGCGACCGCGGCGCCCGAGCGAGGAAACCGATGAGCAACAAGACCCGGCAGAACAAGCAGCTCAAGCGCAGCCAGGCCCCGCGTACCGATTCCCGGACCGCCCGCGACCGGGCGCGCGCCGAGGCCGAGCTGGCCGCCAGGAAGAAGCGCGACGTGCGGATCGTGATCGGGATCGCCGTTGCCGTCGTGCTGCTCGCCATCGCAGGCGGCGTCGGGTTCATGCTGTACCGGCAGTTCGGCGGACCGAGCGGCTCGGTCGCCGCCGGACCGGAGCAGTCCGTGCCCGCCCCGTCCGGGTCGGACCCGATCGTCTACGGGCAGGCCTCGGCGGCCAAGACCGTCGACGTCTACCTCGACTTCTCCTGCCCGCACTGCAAGGACTTCGAGAACGAGCAGGGCGCGACGCTGAAGCAGCTTGCCGAATCCGGAGAGTTCAAGGTCGCCTACCATCCGCTGTCCTTCATGGTCCGCCCCGGCGCGTCGGTGAACGCCGCCAATGCCTTCGCCTGTGCCGCCGAGCGCGGCTTCGGTCAGGCCTACATGGCCGAGCTGTTCCGCAACCAGGGCCTGCAGTGGTCGGACAACCAGCTCGTCGATCTGGCCCGTCAGGTCGGCGGTGACGCCGGCAGCGACATCTCCGGGTGCATCACCCGGCGCCAGAACTCGGGCTGGGTCGACGCGGTGAACGGCGCCCCGAAGCCGCCGGACTTCACCGGTACGCCCGCCATCTACGTCAACGGCACGCAGATCCAGTGGAGTGCCGGGATGACGCCGGAGCAATTCGGCCAGGCGCTGCGGGCGGCGTGATCCCCGCCTACCTGCCCAGCCCGCCGACCGGGGTCTGGTACCTCGGGCCGGTGCCGATCCGGGCGTACGCCCTGTTCATCCTGGCCGGCATCGCCGTCGCCGCGTGGCTGAGCATCCGGCGGTGGAAGGCGCGCGGTGGCAATCCCGAGACGCTGGAGACCGTGCTGTTGTGGGCGCTGCCGTTCGGCA
Organism: Naumannella huperziae; assembly: GCF_054073625.1. Lineage (NCBI taxonomy): Bacteria > Bacillati > Actinomycetota > Actinomycetes > Propionibacteriales > Propionibacteriaceae > Naumannella > Naumannella huperziae. Next base: position 2,119,213 of record NZ_JBSXPH010000001.1, read on the forward strand.
TCGTCGGCGCGCGCCTCTATCACGTGATCACCGACTATCAGCTCTACTTCGGGCCGGGCCGCGACCCGATCCGTGCGCTCTACATCTGGGAGGGCGGGCTCGGGATCTGGGGGGCCGTCGCGCTCGGCGCGCTCGGCGCCTGGATCGGCTGCCGGCGCAGCGGCGCGAGCTTCCTCGCCGTGGCGGACACGATCGCGCCCGGGCTGCTGATCGCCCAGGCGATCGGGCGGCTCGGCAACTACTTCAACCAGGAGCTGTTCGGCGCCCCGACGGATCTGCCCTGGGGTCTGCTGATCGATCCGGCGCACCGCCCCGCGGGCTATCAGCAGTTCGCGACCTTCCACCCGACGTTCCTGTACGAGATGATCTGGAACCTGCTGATCGCGGGCCTGCTGTTGTGGGCCGATCGGCGCTGGCGGCTCGGCCACGGCAAGCTCTTCGCGCTGTATGTGGCGCTCTACTCGCTCGGTCGGTTCTTCGTCGAGGCGGTGCGGATCGACACGGTGAACGAGATCGGCGGCTTCCGGCTGAACAACTACACCTCGGCCATCGTCGGCCTTGCCGGGTTCGTCTGGTTCTTGTGGCTGGTCCGCAACCGGCCCGGCCGCGAGGAGCGCGTGGACCGGTCCGGCGACCCGGCAGAGGACGAGCCGGCAGAGGACGAGCCGGGAGAGGACGAGCCGGCAGAGGACGAGCCGAGCGCCGAGCCGGCGGCCGAGCCACCCGGGGCGGGGGAGACCGCCGCCGGCGACCGGACATGACGGCGCTCGCCGCACCGACGCGACCGGTTGCCGCGACGGTGGCGGTGTTCGGTGCGGCGACGGCGCTGGCCGCGGTGCCGGGCTGGCTGCTGACCCCGGTCCACCCGGCGCTCGCGGCCGCCTACCCCTTCGCGTCGGCCGCGCCCCTGGTCGGGGCGTTGGCGGTGTTGGTGCTGCGGCGCCCGGCGGCGCTCGCCGTGGTGACCGATCTCGGCGGGCCGGTGGGCCGCCGAGCGTGGCGCCGGGCGCTGCTCGCCGGGCTGGCCGGACTCGCGGTCGTGCTCGGGCTGATCCAGACCCGGACCTTTCTCGACTGGGGTCTGGTGCCGCTGGAACTCGTCGTCCTGCCCGCGCCGCTGGCCGTGGTCGCCGCGATCACGCTGGTCGCGGTGACGGCGCAGGAGATCGGCTGGCGGGGCGTCCTGGCACCCACGCTGCGCGCGCGGTTCGGCGAGCCGGCCGCCGCGGCACTGACCGGCTGCGCCTGGACGGCGTGGGCGCTGCCCGGGCTGGCCGTGCTCGGCGGGGCGCAGGTGGTGCTGCTCGCGATCGCCCTGGTCGGCTACTCGGTCGTGATCGAACGGCTGCAGGGCCGACTGCCGGGTGGCCGGCTGCTGGTGGCGATCGCGTTCCGCTGGGTGCTCGCGATGGGGCTGCTGGTCTTCGGCGACGAGGAGGCCGGCAACGTCTTCGCGCTGGCCGTGCTGGCCGGCGTCGGCGCACTCGCCGCCGCGATCGCGTGGTGGGGGGCGCCGGCGCTCGACAGGTACGCCACCGCCGCCGACCGGCGGACGCGCCCCTGAGCGGCCCGCTCCGCGCGAAGCACCGGCCCGCTGGTCTATGCTGCACGCGGGCGTGCGGCGTACCCGTGCCGGACACGCCCGCTCGGCACCCACCGGCGCCGCCCGAAGGCTGAGACTCATTTTCCGGATCGTGGGACAACTGGTTAGTCTCGGCTCCCATTGCGCACCTCACCGCGCCCCTGCCGACATCGCGGTCGGCGCGGGCGGGTCGCGTGTGCCCGGATGGACGGAGGTCCGAGATGGTTGCGACACCGCAAGGTGCCCTTCCCCTCCCGAGTGTCGCCCCCGCGGCGCAGGGGCTCTACGATCCCGCGTTCGAGCATGACGCCTGCGGCGTGGCCTTCGTGGCCACCCTGTCCGGCGTACCCGAACACCGCATCGTCGCCCAGGGCCTGGAGGCGCTGCGCAATCTGGACCACCGTGGCGCCACCGGGGCCGACGAGCTCGCCGGCGACGGCGCGGGCATCCTGATCCAGGTTCCGGACGCCTTCCTGCGTGCCGAGTGCGACTTCGAGCTGCCACCGGCGGGCAGCTACGCCGTCGGGCTGGCCTTCCTGCCCGCCGATCCCGATGCACGCGAGGCCGCCCGGTCGCGGATCGCCGAGCTCGCGGCCGAGGAGGGGCTGGTCGTCCTCGGCTGGCGCGTGGTCCCCGTCCGCACCGACACCCTCAGCCCCGTCAGCACGGCCGCGATGCCGCACTTCGAGCACCTGCTCGTCGCGGCCCCGCCGGCCGCCGACGGCGCCCGCCCGGCCGGGATCGAGCTGGACCGTCTCGCGTTCTGTCTCCGCCGGCGCGCCGAGCGCGAGGCGGACACCTACTTCGCCTCGCTGTCGGCCCGGACCCTTGTCTACAAGGGGATGCTGACCACGCTGCAGCTCGAGCAGGTCTTCGGCGAGCTGCACGACGAGCGGATCACCAGCGCGCTCGCGCTCGTCCATTCCCGGTTCTCCACCAACACCTTCCCGTCCTGGGACCGGGCCCACCCCTACCGGCTGATCGCCCACAACGGGGAGATCAACACCGTCCGCGGCAACCGCAACTGGATGCGGGCGCGCGAGGAGCTGCTGGCCTCGGACCTGATCCCGGGCGACCTCGAACGGCTGTTTCCGATCTGTACCCCCGAGCACTCCGATGCCGCGTCCTTCGACGAGGTGCTCGAACTGCTCCACCTGGGCGGCCGGTCCCTGCCGCATGCGGTGTTGATGATGATCCCGGAGGCCTGGGAGAACAACGCGGAGATGCCGCAGGCCCTGCGCGACTTCTACGAGTTCCACGCCTGCCTGATCGAGGCGTGGGACGGCCCGGCCTGCATCTGCTTCACCGACGGTACGCAGATCGGCGCCGTGCTGGATCGCAACGGCCTGCGCCCCGGCCGGTACTGGGTGACCGACGACGGGCTGGTGGTATTGGCCTCCGAGGCCGGGGTGCTGGACATCGCCCCGGAGCGGGTGGTCCGCAAGGGCCGGCTGCAGCCCGGGCAGATGTTCCTCGTCGACCTCGACGAGCACCGGATCGTGCCCGATGCCGAGATCAAGGACGGACTGGCGGGCGCCGCGCCGTACGGCGAGTGGCTGCACGCCGGTCGGCTGCGGTTGTCCGACCTGCCCGACCGCGAGCACACGATCCACGGCCACGCCTCGGTGACCCGGCGCCAGCAGACCTTCGGCTACACCGAGGAGGAGCTGCGGCTGATCCTCGCCCCGATGGCGAACACCGGGGCCGAGCCGATCGGCTCGATGGGCACCGATGCGCCGATCGCCGCGCTCAGCGCCCGGCCCCGGCTGATCTTCGACTACTTCACCCAGATCTTCGCCCAGGTGACCAACCCGCCGCTGGACGCGATCCGTGAGGAACTGGTCACCTCGCTCGCCGGCACCATCGGCCCCGAACACAACCTGCTCGAGCCCGGACCCGCGTCGTGTCGGCAGTTGGTGATCCCGTTCCCCGTCCTGGACAACGACGAGCTGACCAAGATCCGGCACGTCAACCTCGACGGCGACCTGCCCGGCTACGACGTGCACGTGGTACGCGGCCTCTACTCCGTGCACGGCGGACCGGAGTCGCTGGAGCGTGCGCTCGAGGCGTACTGCCGGCAGGTCTCCGACGCCATCGAGGGCGGCGCGCGAACCATCGTGTTGTCCGACCGGCACTCCAATGCGGTGAAGGCGCCCATCCCGTCGCTGCTGCTCACCGCGGCGATCCACCACCACCTGGTCCGGGAGAAGACCCGGACCAAGGTCGGCCTGGTGGTCGAGGCCGGCGATGTCCGCGAGGTGCACCACGTCGCGCTGCTGATGGGCTACGGCGCGGCCGCGGTGAACCCCTACCTCGCGTTCGAGTCCGCGGAGGATCTCGCCCGCAACGGCCTCTATGTCGATGTCACCCCCGAGCAGGCCGTGCGCAACCTGAAGCAGGCGCTGGGCAAGGGCGTGCTGAAGGTGATGTCCAAGATCGGCATCTCGACGATCGCCTCCTACACCGGCGCGCAGATCTTCGAGGCCTACGGACTCGGCGCCGACGTGATCGAGCGCTACTTCACCGGCACCACCTCCAGGCTGGGCGGCATCGGTCTGCCCGAGATCGCCCGCGAGATCCGGTCCCGGCACGTCACCTCCTACCCGGTGGACGGCATCCCGCTCGCCCACCGCGAGCTGGAGACGGGCGGGGAGTACCAGTGGCGCCGCGAGGGCGAGCCGCACCTGTTCGACCCCGAGACCGTCTTCCGGCTGCAGCACGCGTCGCGGGCCGGCCGCTACGACATCTTCAAGACCTACACCGCGCGGGTCGACGACCAGGCCAACCGGCTGATGACCCTGCGCGGGCTGTTGCGCTTCGCGCCCGACCGCGAGCCCGTGCCGATCGAGGAGGTCGAGCCGGTCAGCAAGATCGTCAAGCGCTTCTCCACCGGTGCGATGAGCTACGGCTCGATCAGCGCCGAGGCGCACGAGACCCTGGCGATCGCGATGAACCGGCTCGGCGCGAAGTCGAACACCGGCGAGGGCGGCGAGGATCCCGAGCGGCTGCGCGATCCCGAGCGTTGCTCGGCGATCAAGCAGGTCGCCTCCGGGCGCTTCGGCGTCACCTCGGACTACCTGAGCCATGCCACGGACATCCAGATCAAGATGGCCCAGGGCGCCAAGCCGGGGGAGGGCGGCCAGTTGCCGGGCTCCAAGGTCTACCCGTGGGTCGCCCAGACCCGGCACTCGACCCCCGGGGTCGGGCTGATCTCCCCGCCCCCGCACCACGACATCTACTCGATCGAGGACCTCAAACAGCTCATCCACGACCTGAAGAACGCCAATCCGGCGGCTCGGGTGCACGTGAAGCTGGTCGCCGAGTCGGGCGTCGGCACGGTCGCCGCGGGCGTGTCCAAGGCCAAGGCCGACGTGGTGTTGATCTCCGGCCACGACGGCGGCACCGGCGCCGCGCCGCTGACCTCGCTCAAGCACGCCGGCGGTCCCTGGGAACTCGGCCTGGCCGAGACGCAGCAGACCCTGCTGCTGAACGGGCTGCGGGACCGGATCGTGGTCCAGGTCGACGGGCAGATGAAGACCGGCCGCGATGTGGTGATCGCCGCGCTGCTCGGCGCGGAGGAGTACGGATTCGCGACCGCGCCGCTGGTGGTCGAGGGCTGCATCCTGATGCGGGTCTGCCATCTCGACACCTGCCCGGTCGGCATCGCCACCCAGAACCCCGAACTGCGCAAGAAGTACACCGGTCGCGCCGAGCACGTGATCAACTTCTTCACCTTCATCGCGGAGGAGGTACGCGAGATCCTCGCCTCGCTCGGCTACCGCAGCCTCGACGAGGCGATCGGACAGGCGCAGGCGTTGGACACCAGCGACGCGGTCGCGCACTGGAAGACGCACGGGCTCGACCTGACCCCGATCCTGCACCGGCCCGAGGTCGCCGACGGCGCGCCGTTGCGCGCGGTGATCGGGCAGGACCACGGCCTGGCTGATGCGCTGGACAACGAGCTGATCGAGATCGCGCGCCCGGCCCTGCGTACCGGCCAACCGGTGCAGGCCGAGCTCGCGGTCCGCAATGTCAACCGCACCGTCGGCACCATGCTCGGTCACGAGGTGACCAGGGCCACCGACGGCCGCGGGCTGCCCGACAACACCATCGACCTGACCCTGCGCGGTTCCGGCGGGCAGAGCTTCGGCGCCTTCCTGCCCCCGGGGATCACGCTGCGGCTGGTCGGCGACTCCAACGACTATCTCGGCAAGGGGCTGTCCGGCGGCCGGATCACGGTACGCCCAGACTCGGCGTCGGCCTTCGTCGCCGAGGAGCACATCATCGCCGGCAATGTGATCGGTTACGGGGCGACCAGCGGGCAGCTCTTCCTGCGCGGCAAGGTCGGCGAACGCTTCTGCGTGCGCAATTCCGGGGCGGTCGCGGTGGTCGAGGGCATCGGTGATCATGGCTGCGAGTACATGACGGGCGGCGAGGTGTTGATCATCGGACCGACCGGACGCAACTTCGCGGCCGGGATGTCGGGTGGTGTCGCCTATGTGCTCGACCTGGATCGGGACAAGCTGAACACCGCGCTGGTCGACCCGTTGCCGGTGGAGGAGGACGATCTCGCCCGGGTGCGGCAGTTGCTGGTCAGCCACACCGAGGAGACCGGCTCGGCGGTGGCCGCGGCACTGCTGGCCGCCGAGGATGCCGAGCTGGCCCGGCGGCTGACCAAGGTGCTGCCGCGCGACTACGCCCGGGTGCTGGCCGCCCGGGAATCCGCGCAGGCCGAGGGCCTGGACGAGCAGGCCACGACGATCCGGATGATGGAGGCGGCCAATGGGTGATCCGCGCGGATTCATGAAGCACGGCGCGGAGCACGCGCAGCGCCGGCCCGTCGCCGAGCGGCTGGGCGATTGGGGCGAGGTCTATCCCGGCGGACCCGGGCGGGCGCTGCTGCCGATCATCTCCGAGCAGGCCGGCCGGTGCATGGACTGCGGCATTCCCTTCTGTCACACGGGTTGCCCGCTGGGCAACCTGATCCCGGAGTGGAACGATCTGGTCTGGCGCGGCGAGTGGGATCGCGCGCTGGAGCGGCTGCACGCGACCAACAACTTCCCCGAGTTCACCGGTCGGCTGTGCCCGGCGCCGTGCGAGTCGGCGTGCGTGGTGGCGATCAGCGACGACCCGGTGACGATCAAGAACGTCGAGGTGTCGATCATCGACCGCGGCTTCGCCGAGGACCGGGTACGCCCGCAGGTGGCCGACTGGCACACCGGGCGTACCGTCGCCGTGGTCGGTTCCGGCCCCGCCGGGCTGGCCGCCGCCCAGCAGTTGACCCGCGCCGGGCACACCGTGGCCGTGATCGAGCGCGACGACGCGCCGGGCGGGCTGATGCGCTACGGCATCCCGGAGTTCAAGCAGGAGACCGCGGTGCTCGAGCGACGGCTGGAGCAGATGCGCGCCGAGGGCACCATCTTCCGCTGCGACACCGAGGTCGGCGTCGACGTCTCCTGGCGCGACCTGAAGCGGCGCTACGACGTGGTGATCGTTGCCACCGGCGCGACCGTGCCGCGCGAGGTGCCGGTGCCCGGCCGTGACCTGAACGGCGTGCACCAGGCGATGGACTACCTGCCGCAGGGCAACCGGGCCGCCCGCGGCGAGGAGGTGCCGGACCAGATCAGTGCCGAGGGCAGGCACGTGGTGATCGTCGGTGGCGGCGACACCGGCACCGACTGTCTCGGCACGGCGCTGCGCCAGGGGGCGGCCAGCGTCACCCAGCTCGACATCCACCCCGAGCCGCCGGGCGGGCGCGCCGATCACGAACCGTGGCCGACCTATCCGCGGATCCTGCGGGTCGCGGCGGCCAACGAGGAGGGCGGCGAGCGCCAGTACGCGCTGAACACCGCCGAGTTCGTCGACGACGGCGAGGGCAATGTCCGGGCGATCCGGCTCAGCGAGGGCCGGCGGGTGAACGGGCAGTGGGAGGCGAGGCCGGATTCCGAGCGCGAGATCCCGGCCGACCTGGTGCTGTTGGCGATCGGCTTCTCCGGACCGGAGACCGATTCGATCACCCGGCAGCTCAACACCGCACTGGACGAGCGCGGCAACGTCGCTCGCGACGAGACCTACCGCACGTCGGTGCCGGGGGTGTACTGCTGCGGCGACGCGGGTCGCGGCCAGTCCCTGATCGTCTGGGCGATCGCCGAGGGCCGGGCCTGCGCCGCCGAGGTCGATCGTTACCTGTCGGGCGAGACGAAGCTGCCTCGGCCGATCGGCCCGCACGAGCGGCCGATCACCGTCTGAGCGAGGCGACCGCCGCGGGTCGTGCGCTCAGAGCCAGGCCGGCGCCGGCTCCTCACCGGGGAGATCGGCGCGGCCGGTGGCCCAGCCGAGCAGTGCGGTACGCGGGGCCGCCACCTCACGGGTCAGCGGGCCGGCGGTGGCGTAGCGAGCGCCGGAATCGGTGTCGACCAGCGCGAGACCCGCGCCCACACCCTTGCGATCCCAGGTCGCGACGACATCGGCGAGCAGCGGGTCGGCGAGCTCGCCGGGCAGTTGGGCCAGGGTCGCGCCCGCCCGCAGGTCCACGGCATGCAGCCAGACCTCGCGGATCCGCATCCACGGCGTGGCGGACAGCGGCACGGTGCGGCCCTGCGCGGTACGCACGGGAGCAGACCATGCCGCGGGCGGCGCGTCGCGCCACTGCACGTCCAGGCTGATCGCGGCGTGCTCGGACAGGTGTCGCAGCGCGTGCGGCGGGAGCGTCGCACCGATCTCGATCTCTTCGTTGCGGGCCTGCGGCGAGGCATACATCGGCGTCTCGACCCCGGTGGTCGCCCACTCGACCAGCCGGCCGATCGCCCGCGCGTTGTAGCCGACATGCGCGATGAGCGCGCGCCGCGACCAACCGGGCAGGCCGCTCGGCTCGTCGAGCCCGGCGTCCGGGACCCGGGACAGCTCGCGCGCCCAGAACGAGGTGCCGCGCCGCGCGAGCAGCAGGTCCGCTCGCACGGCCGGATCGGTGACGAGGTCCGTGCGCGCCCCCATCAGCCGGCGACCATCGGCGTGCGCAGCTCGCCGATCCCGCCGACCGCGGTGATCACCTCATCGCCGGGCCGCAGGTAGACCGGCGGCTTGCGGGCGCGGCCGACCCCGCCGGTGGTGCCGGTGAGAATCAGGTCGCCGGGCCGGAGCACCGTCATGGTCGAGACATAGGCCACCAGCGCGGCGGGCCCGAAGACGAGGTCGCCGATGGTCGCGTCCTGCATGACCTGCCCGTTCACCGTGGTCGAGACCCGCGCGCCGCGGCCCAACTCGTCCGGGGTGGCCAGCACCGGGCCGAGCGGCGTGCTGGCCTGCCAGGCCTTGCCCTGCAACCACTCCTTGGTCCGGAACTGCCAGCCACGCATCGAGATGTCGTTCGCCACGGTGTAACCGGCGATGTGGCCGAGCGCCTCGGTCTCGTCGATCCGCCGGCCCTCCTTGCCGATCACCACCACCAGTTCGGCCTCCCAGTCGACCTCGGGATCCTCGGCGGGCACCTCGACCGGATCGTTCGGGCCGGTCAGGGTGTCGGTGAACTTGGCGAACAGCGTCGGGTACTCCGGCAGGTCGCGACCCATCTCCAGGATGTGCGTGCGGTAGTTCAGCCCGACGCAGATGATCTTGGACGGGTGGGGCACGACCGGGGCCAGATCGGCCGTGGCTGCGGCGTGCCGCGGGCCGTTCGCCGCGGCCGCCGCCTGCGCCCAGTCGGCGTCGGCGAGCAGCGCGCCGACATCGGTGGCCTGCGTCTCGACGAACTCGTCGCCGTCGAGACGGGCGGCGGCGGTCCGGCCGGGCAGGCGCAGGGTGGCAAGCTTCACGTGGGTCTCTTCCTTCGGTTCCGGGACGGGGATGGGTGCTGGCGGGAGGTCAACGCGGCCGGTGTTTCACGGCCGCTGGACATGGGTACGCGCCAGCCCGAGTCGCTCGCTGATCGGCTGGTCGCCGAAGCGGAACAGGTCGAGGCCGGCATCGGTCTGCGCGGTGAACGGCACCCAGGAGGGAACCACGAACATGTCGCCGGTGCCGACGCGATGCTCGGTGCCGCCGAGGCTGACCGTGCCCTCGCCGTCGAAGACCTGGTAGACCGAGGAGGCGGCCTCGCGGGTGGTCGCGGTCGATGCGCCGGGGCGCAGTCGATGGAACTCGGCACGGATGGTCGGCATCACGTCGCCGCCGGTGGTCGGGTTCACGAAGCGCACCGCGGCATGCCCCAACTCGACCGTGGCGGGCTGCCCCTCGTCCTCCAGGGCGAGCTGCTCGGCCAGGGCGGCGTCGGTGTGCTCCCAGCGGTACGCCGCGATCGGCGAGTTCACCGTGTCGTCGAGCCCGGACAGCGGCCGCAGGCCCGGGTGCGCCCACAGCCGCTCCGAGCGAGACACCGGGGGAGTGGCCTCGTCGGTGACCCGGTCAATGCCGAACTCGAAGAACGTGGTGTCGGTGTAGTGCACGAACGGGATGTCGAGGCCGTCGATCCAGGCCATCGGCGCATCGGTCTCGTTGTGGTGGCCGTGGAAGTTCCAGCCCGGGGTGAGCAGGAAGTCACCGCGGCGCATGGCGACCGGGTCGCCGTTCACCACGGTCCACACGCCCTCACCCTCGACGACGAACCGGAAGGCGTTCTGCGAGTGGCGGTGTTCGGGAGCGACCTCGTGACCGCCGAGATACTGGATCGCCGCCCACAGGGTCGGTGTCGCGTACGGCCGGCCACCCAGGCCGGGATTGGCCAAGGCGATCGCCCGGCGCTCGCCGCCGCGACCGACCGGCACCAGCCGGCCCGCGTCCTCGGCGATCGGCAGCAGCGTCGACCAGCGCCAGACGTGCGGCACCGCGGCCGGGCGCGGAGTCTGCGGCATCAGGTCGCCGATCTCGGTCCACAGCGGAATCATGTTCTCCGCGCCCATCCGGGCATACAACGCGTCCAGCTCCGCGGCCTCGGCGGCCGTCGGGGGAGTCATCACGTTCGCGGGGCGATCGGGGGCGGTGGAATTGCTGGTCGGGGTCACCGATGACCTCCTGGGGAGTCCGGACGGGGCGAGTCGCGAGACTAGGCGCGGATCCGAGGTCTCCGGGGAGGATTCTGCACCACAGAACTCCTGCCTCCCCCAGAACACGGCGTCCGTCAGTCGTCGGCGGTCAGGCCCGCCTGGCGCAGCTCCCCGTCGATGGAGCGGCCCACCTCCATCACCGCGCGCAGGGTGCGGGGCGTGTGCACCGCCTCGAAACGCCGCGTCGGCACGGTGACGGTGAGCCCCGCGATGGCGGTACCCCGGGAATCGTGCAGCGCGATGCCGATCGCGCTGACGCCCTCCTCGGTGCCGTCGACGTTGATCGCGTAGCGGCGCTCGCGGGCGTCGTCGAGCTGGGTACGCAGGTGCTGCAGCCCGTCCTCGTCGAGCCGATCGCCGGCCAGCTCGGCGGCCGCGCCCGTGAACAGGTGGCGCACGGTCGGCCAGGGCAGTTCGGCGAGGATGGCGCGGCCCGCCGACGCGCGATGGGCCGGCAGGGCAAAGCCCTGGCGGTCGCCGACCCGCAGGGCCTGGCTGCCCTCGGCCGTACTCAGGAAGCGGACCTTCGTGCCGATCCGCACCAGCAGGTTGGTCGTCTCGTCGAGCCGGTAGGACAGCGCCTCGAGGTAGGGGCTGACCAGTGAGCGCAGTTCCCTGGTCCAGCGCTGCTTCGCCGGGCCGAGCCCGACCGCCGGCCCGGGCAGATAGCGCCGGGACTCGTCCTGGGTGGCGAAACCGCGATAGACCAGCGCCGAGAGCAGCCGGTGCGCGGTCGAGGGGGCGACGCCGAGTTCGACGGCGGCCTCGGAGACCCGGAGGCTCCCGGTGTCGCGGAGCAGTTCGATCAGTACCAGGGCGTGGTCGACCGACTCGGGCAGGTAGGTCGGCCTGGTGCGGACCGGGTGTTTCTGCATATCAGAATGTTAGCCGTCGGCAGCCGCGCGTGGTGAACTCTGTGCGCCATGAGTCGACTCGATGATGAGCGCACCGCCGCCACACCCGCCGCCCCGCCGGCCACCGATTCGCCGTCCACCGGTTCGCCCGCGGTCGTGCCCGGTTCCCGGCAGGCGCTCGCCGCCGTGGCCGTGTGCTGGTTGCTGGTGGTCTGCGACGGCTACGACCTGATCGTCTACGGGTCGGTCCAGAACCAGTTGATCAACGCGACCGGATGGGGGCTGAACGCCGCCTCCGCCGGCACCATCGGGTCGATGGTCTTCATCGGCATGATGATCGGCGCGCTCGCCGCCGGCCGGATCGCCGACAGCCTTGGCCGCAAGCGCGCCATTCTCGCGTGTGCGTTGATCTTCTCCGTGTTCACGGCGGCCTGTGCGCTCGCCACCGGGCCGGTGATGTTCGGAGCCTTCCGGCTGATCGCCGGCATCGGTCTCGGTGGCCTCGTGCCGACCGCGAACGCACTGGCCGCCGAACTGGTCGGTCCGCGCTGGCGCGCGATGGTCGCCACCTTGATGATGTCCGGCGTGCCGATCGGCGGCGTGATCGCCGCCACCTCGGGAATGGCGGTGATCCCCGCGGCCGGTTGGCGGCCGATGTTCGGGATCGCGTTGATCGCGGCGGTCGTCCTGGTGCCGATCGGTGCCCGGGTGATCCCGGAGACCCTGCAGGCTCGCGCGCCCGGCGCGGAGAAGGCCGGCTTCGGGACCCTGCTGCGCGCGCCCTACCTGGGCGCCAGCCTGCTCTTCGCGGCGGCCTCCTTCGCCACCTTGTTCGCGTGGTACGGCCTCGGCACGCAGTTGCCCAAGATCATGGGCGACTCCGGTTTCGATCTCGGCTCGGCCCTGTCGTTCACGCTCGCCCTCAATCTCGGCGCCGTTGCCGGGTCGCTGATCACTGCCTGGGCCGGCGACCGCTTCGGTCCGGTGCCGTCGGCGATCATCGCGGCGGTGATCGCCGGCGCCGCGCTGATCGCGATCTTCGTCGCCGATCTGCCTACCCCTGCGGTCTACGCGGCGCTGGTGCTGGCCGGCATCGGTACCCACGGCACGCAGTGCCTGATCATCGCCGCGATCACCTCCTCGCTGCCGGCCCACCTGCGCGGTACCGGGCTCGGCTGGGCCCTGGGCGTCGGGCGGATCGGCGCGGTGCTCGCCCCGCAGACCTCGGGATTGCTGCTGGCCAGCGCCTTCAGCCCCCTGGTCAGCCTGCTCGTGTTCGGCGGTGGAGCGCTGCTCGCCGCCGGCACCCTGCTCGGAGTGCTCGGCTTCGTCCGCGCCCGCCGGGCAGCGATCGCCTGATCGCGGGCCGCCTCGCGGATTGGGGGGGACCTGCGGGGCGGTCTCGGCGGCGCCGGCGCGCGATCACGCACGCCGGCGCAGCCCGCCTCAGTGGCCGTCGGCGACCGCGAGAGCCTCGTCGAGAATGGCCAGGCCCTGGCGGGCCTCGTCGTCGCTGATGGTGCACGACGGCACGACGTGGATCCGGTTCCCGGCGGTGAAGGGCAACAACCCGGCCGCCTTGCAGGCGGCGACCGTCGCCGCGACCCGATCGGCGCCGAGCGGTTCGCGCGTCTCCTGATCGGCCACCAGATCCAGCGCCCAGAACACGCCGATCCCACGCGCCTCGCCGACGCTGCGGTGGCGCTGCGCGATCTCGGCCAGCCCGGGACCGAGCACCTGCGAGCCGATCCGGTCGGCGTTGTCGATCATGCCCTCTGCGCGCATGGTGGTGATCGTCGCGACCGCCGCGGCGCAGGCCAGCGGATGTCCCGAGTAGGTCAGCCCGCCCGGATAGGGACGCTGCCCGAAGTGATCACGAATCGCGCGCGAGATCGCCACGCCGCCCAGCGGCACGTAGCCGGCGGTGACGCCCTTGGCGAAGGTCATCAGATCCGGGGTCACCTCGTAGTGGTCGAGCGCCAGCCAACGGCCGGTGCGGCCGAAGCCCGCCATCACCTCGTCCAGGATCAGCAACACCCCGTACCGGTCGCAGATCCGGCGTACCCCGGCGAGATAGCCCTCCGGCGGCGGCATGATTCCGGCGGTCCCGGGGATGGTCTCCAACATCACCGCGGCGATGGTGTCGGGTCCCTCCATCCGGATCGTCTGTTCCAGGTGCTCCAGGGCCCGGTCGCGCTCCTGCTCGGGCGTCTCGGCGTGGAAGACCGAGCGATACAGGAAGGGGCCGAAGAAGTGCACGGTGCCCGCGGTCGCGGTGTCGGACGGCCAGCGTCGCTCGTCGCCGGTGACGTTGATCGCCGTCTGGGTCGCGCCGTGGTAGGAGCGGTATCGGGACAAGATCTTGTTCCGGCCGGTGAACTGCCGCGCCATCCGGATCGCGTGCTCGGTGGCCTCCGCGCCGCCGTTGGTGAAGAAGATCGAATCGAGGTCGCCGGGGGTGAGCTCGGCGATCAGTCGTGCGGCCTCCGACTTCGCCGCCGTGGCGTGCGCGGGCGCGGTGGTGCAGAGCTGGGCCGCCTGGGCGGCGATCGCCTCGGTGACCCTGGGGTGTTGATGGCCGATGTTGGTGAAGACGAGTTGCCCGGAGAAGTCGAGGTAACGGCGGCCGTCGCCGGCGATCACGTAGTTGCCCTCGCCGCCCACGACGACCATCGGGTCGACCTTGTCCTGGGCGGACCAGGAGTGGAAGACGTGCGCGCGATCGAGGCGGGCGATCTCGGCCGGATCGGTGGGCAGGGAACCCGTCCCCGCGGCAGTGGTGGGCTCGGTGACAGCGCTCATGGCCGCATCGTGACACACCGCCGCGGCACCGCATCGGGCGGGCGCGGGGGCAGCCGATCCGGCGACCCGGGATGCTTCCGCGCTCGTCGGGCGCGAGCGCTATCCGGTCGGTGACGGACGGGATTCAGAGCAATCCCTGCCGGGTCGCCGTGGCGGCCGCCTCCGAACGATTGGCCGCGCCGAGCTTGGCCAAGATGTTGGACACGTGCACGCTGGCGGTCTTGGTGCTGATGTGCAGCCGTTCGGCGATCTGACCGTTGGTCGAGCCGGCGGCGACCAACCGCAGCACCTCGGTCTCGCGCGCGGTCAGCGGGCCGACGGTCCCGCCGGGTCGCAGGCGCGCGACCAGTTCGCCGGCGCCGAGCTGCTCCGCCAGCGTCAGCGCCGCGCGCCGCTCGTCCCGCGCGCCGGCGCGATCGCCGGAGCGTTCGAGCAGGTCAGCGAGCAGGATCCGGGCGCGGGCCTCCTCGAACGGGATGTCGCCGGCGACGAACTCGGCGAGCGAGGCGCGTGCGGCCTCGACCGACTCGGGCGGCGGGACGCGATCGCCGGCGGCGATCGCCGCCAGCAGGGGCCGCACCGCGTCGGCCCGCGCGGCCCAGGCGCGCAGCTCGACACCCGGCGTGGTGCCGGAGCCGGGCACCCGGCCCTCGGCGTACGCGGTGCGTACCCGGTCGACATCCGAACCGAGCCGGGCCACCGCCTCGCGGTGCCGGGCCGCCTGCGCCGGATCGGCCAACGCCAGATCGGCGATCCGGAGCAGCGTCGTGGTCGCGGCGCGGACCCAGAAATCGGCCCGGTCGGACCAGATCGCGCCGTCGACCGCGGCGAGGTCGGCATACACCGCCAGCATGGCCGCGACATCGCCCCGCGCGCCGTGCATGTCGATCGTGGCGACCGCGCTGTGCACGGCGACGAACATGTCGCGGGTCCAGGCCGGACGGACCAGGGTGAGCGCGGCCAGTGCCGCATCGGTACGCCCGCGCTGGGCGTCGAGCACCAGGCGCAGCGCGCGGATGGCGGCCGCCTCGACCCCGGGCGCACCGTCGGCGGCGAGCAGCTCGTCCGCGGTCTGCCACCGCCCGGTGAGGATGGCGAAGTGGCCCGCCAGTGCCCGGCCGTCGCGGGCATGCGGATTGGCGGTGGCCACGCCCAGCTCGCGGCCACGGCGGACGAGCGCCAGCAGCGCGGTCAGCGTGTCGGGGTGATCGTCGAGCCGGGCGAGCACCCTGGCCAACTGGTAGCGGGCGCGCAGCTCCGCTGCCTGCCGGCCCGCGCGCTCGCTGCGCGCGATCAGGGAGCGCAGGGTCTCGGCCGAGGCCTCGGAATGGCCGGCGAAGTCGTCGAGCCGGGCGAGCGTGGTCTCGATGTCGGCGGCCAGTCCGGGCACGGCCAGCTCCCGGGCCTCCGCCAGGCTCGCCTCGCCCTGGCTGCGGGCCAGCTCGAAGTCGTCGATCCGGACCGCCATCCGGGCCGCCATGTGGCGCAGCCGGGCCCGCTGCGGGCTGGGGCGGTCGAGGCGTCCGATCATCGCCAGCAGCCGCTCCAGCGGCTGCCCCGCGACATCGAGCACGTCGTGCGCCAGCGCGAGCTCCATCAGCAGGTCGGCGCGCGTCTGCAGCTCCGCGTCGGAGGCGCCGATCGGCGCCTCACCGAGGCGGGCGAGCCGATCCTCGACCAACTCGGCGGCGCGGAACTCGTCGCCCGCGGCCCGCCAGGCCCGCGAGGCGGAGATCACCAGCGCGTCAACATCGGGCGCATCGGTCAACTCGAGCAGAGCGGGGTCGCGACCGGCCAGTTCGAGGGCGTCGGCATAGTGCCGGGCGGCGCGGTCGGGGGCGGAGGACTCCTCGGCGCGGCGGCCGGCGGCGATCAGGGCGGGGAAGGCGAGCCGGGCGTCGCCGGCCTGGCGGGCGTGCTCGGCGATCTCGGCGGGCGCGGAATCCGGGCGCTCGCCGAGCGCCGTGGCGAGGGCGCCGTGCAGTCGCGAGCGCTCCCCGGGCAACAATTCCTCGCGGATGGTGGCCGCCAGCAGCGCATGCCGGACCCGATAGCCGGGCGGGGTGTCGGTGGTCTGCAGGACGTGTTGGTCCAGCAACTCGCGCAGCGCCGCCTCGAGCTCGGGACGCGGCAGCCCGGTCACCGCGGCGAGCAGGTCGTCACCGACCCGGTGTCCGGCCAGCGCCGCGACCCGAGCGACCGTCCGGGCCTGCGGGGTGAGGCGCTCCAGGCGTACCGCCAACAACTCGGTGAGCTGATCGCTGATCCGGGTCGCGCCCAGGCTGCGGGCGGCGTGCAGTTCCTCGGCATAGAAGGGATTGCCGCCGGCGAGCTCGAGCAGCTCCGGCGCCGGATCCGGGTCGCCCAGATCGCCCAGGATCGCGCGCATCTCCTCATCGCCGAGCGGGCCCAGCACCACCCGTCCGACGCGGGGCAGGCGGGTCCATTCGGCGAGCGAGCGGCGCAGCGGATGGCGCCGATCGATGTCGTCGGTGCGCCAACTGATCACCAGGCCGACCGGCCCGGTGAATCCACGGATCAACAGGTAGCCGAGCGCATCTCGGGTCGAGGAGTCGGCCCAGTGCACGTCCTCGACGATCAGCAGCAGCGGGCCCGTGGCGGCTGCCCGCTCGATCGCTCCGTGCAGGCCGAGCAGCAGCGCGGCGCGCTCCGACCACCCGCCGGCGGACCCGGCCGGCAACAACGGCGCCAGCGCGGGGAACTCATCGGCCAGCCCGGACCCCAGGCCCGCGACCAACTCGGCGAACGGCAGATAGGGCGGCGCCGCGTCGCCGAGCTCGAGGCAGTGCCCGACCAGCACCCGGACCCCGCGATCCGCGGCGAGCCCGGCCAGAGCGTCGAGCAGGCGTGACTTGCCGACCCCGGCATCGCCGCCGAGCAGCGCCGCGCCGCCTGCCCGGCCGAGCACCGTGTCGGCCAGAGCGGTCAGTTCCTCGCCCCGCCCCACGAGTGGGCTGCTGTAGGTCACCTGCGCCATTGTGCTGGGCGGCACCGACAGCGCGCCAAGAGATTCCGGCCGCGGCCGTGCCGGGCCCGGGAAATGCGATTGTGAGTGAGTGCTCACTCCGATAGGCTTCCCGTCGTGTCACCCCGAGCCGACGCCCTGCCGCAGACCGAGCGACGCGATCAGATCGTGGACGCCGCGTTGCCCCTGCTGAGGGAGCACGGGCGCCAGGTCACGACGCGACAGATCGCCGACGCCGCCGGAATCGCCGAGGGCACGATCTTTCGGGCGTTCGCCTCCAAGGAGGAGATCATCGAGGCCGCGCTGGCTCGCCTCGCCGATGCCAGCGTGCTGGGCGAACGCATCCTCGCGATCGACCCGACCCGCTCGCTGGAGGAGCGCATCGGCGCCATCTGGCAGATCCTGCTGCATCGGCACGAGGAAGTGCTGGCGCTGGTCTTCGCACTGGGCCCCCCGAACGCCGGCAAGGGGGAGGCCGCCGACCAGCACCGCCGGCGGCACGCGGACTATCAGCGGCTGGTCGTCGAGGCCGCCGGTCAGGTGCTCGACGCCGACCGCCGGCGGCTCGCCGTCGACATCAGGTCGCTGATGTTGTTGATCAACGCGTTGGCGATGCAGGCGGCGCACCCGATGCTGCGCGAGTCGGCCCTGCGCGACAAGGCCACGGTCGTCGACCTGGTGTTGCACGGGGCGCTCGTTGGGGGCAGAAGCTGATGAACCTGATTCGACTGCTCCGGCGCTTCCTGCGGCCCTACGTCGGCTGGATCGTGGTCGTGGTCTGCCTGCAACTGGTGGCCTCGATCAGTGGGCTCTATCTGCCCACACTGAACGCGCGGATCATCGACGACGGGGTCGCGGTCGGTGACATCGGGCTGATCTGGCGTACCGGCGCGATCATGCTCGGTGCCAGCCTGCTGCAGCTCGGCTGTCAGGCCGCGGCCGTCTACTTCGGCGCCCGGGCGGCGATGGCATTCGGCCGCGACGTGCGAGGCGCGATCTTCGATCGCGTGCTGTCGTTCTCCGCGCGCGAGCTCAACTCCTTCGGTGCGCCCACGCTGATCACCCGCAACACCAACGACGTGCAGCAGGTGCAGATGCTCGTGGTGATGGCCGCGACGCTGCTGGTCGCCGCGCCGATCACCATGATCGGCGGCGTGGTGCTCGCCGTGCGCGAGGATATCGGGCTGTCCTGGTTGATCGTGGTCGCGGTGGCTGTCCTGGTCGGCCTGATCGCGGTGATCGTCTCCCGGATGGGACCCCTGTTCCGGCGGATGCAGGAGAACATCGACGGCGTGAACCGGGTGCTGCGCGAGCAGATCATGGGGATCCGGGTGGTCCGCGCATTCGTCCGCGAGGACTACGAGGCCGCGCGATTCGACCGGGCGAGCGTCGCGCTGGCGGAGGTGGCCACGTCCGCCGGCCGCTGGATGGCCGCGATGTTCCCGATCGTGATGGGAGTGGCGAACCTGTCCAGCGTCGCCGTCGTCTGGTTCGGCGCGGCACGGATTGTCGAGGGCCAGCTCCAGGTCGGGCAACTGACGGCCTACATCGCCTACCTGATCCAGATCCTGATGTCGGTGATGATGGCGACCTTCTTGTTCGTGATGGCGCCGCGTGCGGCGGTCTCTGCCGATCGCATCGGACAGGTGTTGGCCACCGGGTCCAGCGTGGACTTCGACCCGGACGGGGTGACCGCGCTGCCCGAGCCGGGTCGGGTCGACTTCGACCGGGTGTCGTTCACCTATCCCGGTGCCGACGCGCCGGTGCTGCGCGACATCAGCTTCTCGGCCCACCCGGGGCAGACCACGGCGATCATCGGCTCGACCGGTGCCGGGAAGACCACCCTGATCTCGCTCGTCCCGCGGTTCTTCGACGCGACCGCCGGCACCGTGTCCGTCGGTGGTGTACCGGTCCGCGAGATCGCCGCCGACGCGCTGTGGCGCAGTCTTGCCCTGGTGCCGCAGAAGGCGTTCCTGTTCTCCGGCACCGTCGCCTCCAACCTGCGCTACGGCAATCCCGACGCCACCGACGACGAGCTGTGGCGGGCACTCGAGGTGGCCCAGGCCGCCGACTTCGTCGCCGATCTGCCCGAAGGGCTGGACGCACCGATCAGCCAGGGTGGCACCAACGTCTCCGGCGGTCAGCGGCAGCGTCTGTCGATCGCCCGTGCGCTGGTGGCCCGCGCCAAGATCCTGATCTTCGACGACTCGTTCTCCGCGCTGGATGTGGCGACCGACGCCCGGCTGCGCGGCGCGCTGCGCGCCGAGACCCGCGACGCAGCGGTGATCATGGTCGGTCAGCGCATCGCCACCGTGCGCGATGCCGATCAGATCGTGGTACTCGAACACGGCGAGGTGGTCGGGATCGGCACCCACCAGGAGCTGCTGGAGACCTGTCAGACCTACGTCGAGATCGTCGCCTCCCAACTGAGCGCCGAGGAGGCCGCGGCATGAGCGAGCGTACGAGCACCAACGCCCGTCCGGCGCCCATGCGCGGCCACGGCCGCGGCCCCCTCGCCACCCAGGCCCCCGCCGAGAAGGCACTGAACTTCGGCCCGTCGGTGCGCCGGCTGCTCGGCCATCTGCGGCCCGAGCGGGCGGTGCTCGGCTGCGCGCTGGTCTTCGCCCTCGGCGCGGTGCTGCTGAACGTGATCGGCCCCCGGATCCTCGGCTGGGCGACCGATGTCGTCTGGAACGGTGCCGTGGTCGACCGGGCGGCCGGGATCGACTTCGGCGAACTGGGCATGGTGCTGATGCTGGCCGCCGGGTGCTACCTGGTGGCGGTGCTGCTGGGCTTCGCGCAGGGCTGGTTGCTGAACGGTGCCGTCCAGCGGTCGGTACGCCGGATGCGCGGCCAGGTCGAGGACAAGCTCAACCGCCTCCCACTGAGCTATTTCGACAAGACCGCACGCGGGGAGTTGCTGAGCCGCGTCACCAACGACATCGACAACGTCGCCCAGGTGTTGCAGCAGACCCTGGCCCAGCTCGTCAACGCGCTGCTGATGGTGATCGGCGTGATCATCATGATGTTCCTCACCTCGCCGATCCTGGCCGTGATCGCCCTGATCACCGTCCCGGTCACGCTCGGCATCTCGGCGGTGATCGGCTCGCGCGCGCAGCGCCGATTCATCGAGAACTGGGCCGCCACCGGCGCCCTGAACGCCCAGGTCGAGGAGGCCTACACGGGCCATCAACTGGTCAAGGTCTTCGGCCGGCAGCGCGAGGTGGAGGCCGAGTTCGCGCAGCGCAACGAGCGGCTGTTCGCCGCCGGGTTCGCCTCGCAGTTCCTGTCCGGGTTGATCATGCCGGCGACGATGCTGATCGGGAACCTCAACTATGTGGTGATCGCCGTGGTCGGTGGCCTCCGGGTTGCCGGCGGCCAGATGACCATCGGCGAGGTGCAGGCATTCATCCAGTACTCCCGCCAGTTCACCCAGCCGCTGTCCCAGATCGCCGCGATGGCCAACCTGCTCCAGTCCGGTGTCGCCTCGGCCGAGCGGGTGTTCGAGGTGCTGGATGCGGCCGAACAGTCGGCGGAGCCCTCCGGGGCGCTGGCGCGGCCGGTCCGGGGTCGGGTGGTCTTCGACGATGTGTCCTTCTCCTACGATCCGGACAGCGAGTTGATCACCGGCCTCGACCTGGTCGCCGAGCCGGGCCAGACCGTGGCCATCGTGGGGCCGACCGGGGCCGGCAAGACGACCCTGGTCAACCTGCTGATGCGCTTCTACGACGTGCAGGGTGGGGTGATCGCCCTGGACGGCGTCGACCTCGCCGGCGTACCCCGCAAGGAACTGCGTGCGGTCACCGGGATGGTGTTGCAGGACAGTTGGCTGTTCGGCGGCACGATCCGCGACAACATCGCCTACGGTCGCCTCGACGCGACCGAGGAGGAGTTGCTGGCGGCCGCCCGCGCCGCCTATGTCGACCGCTTCGTGCACGCGCTGCCCGACGGCTACGACACGGTGATCGACGAGGAGGCCGACAACGTCAGCGCCGGCGAGAAGCAGTTGATCACGATCGCCCGGGCCTTCCTCGCCGACCCGGCGCTGCTGATCCTGGACGAGGCGACCAGCTCGGTCGACACCCGCACCGAGGTGCTGGTGCAGCAGGCAATGGCCAGGCTGCGGGCGGACCGGACCAGCTTCGTGATCGCCCACCGGTTGTCCACGATCCGCGACGCCGATGTGATCTTGGTGATGGAGAAGGGGCGGATCGTCGAGCAGGGTACGCACGCCGAGCTGCTGGAGCGGCACGGAGCCTACCGACGGCTCTACGACGCCCAGTTCAGCGCGCCGGTCACCGACGAGCAGGAGCGGGCGGTCGGCACGAGCTAGGGGCGGGCCGCGCGCTCAGAGCGCGGCGACCGCCGCGGTGAACCGGCGCCCGCGGTCCCACTTGTCGGCGAACATCCCGCCGTTACCGGCGGCGCCGGGGGAGAGCAGCACCACATCGCCCGGCTCGGCCAGTCGGGCGGCGGTCGCCACGATCGCGTCCATCGAGTCCCCGCCGAGAACCGCCCGGTCGTATCCGCGCCCGGCGAACAGCTCCGCCAGTTGCGGGGCGAGGTCGTCGATCAGCACCACCCCGCGGACCGACTGCTCGGCCGCGATCGCGGCCACGAAATCGGCCTGCGGCACCTGCTTGTCGATGCCGCCGATGATCAACACCTTGGGCCGGTCGAAGCTGCGCATCGCCGCCAGCGCGGCATCGGGCGCCGTGGCGTAGGTGTCGTTGTACCACCGCACGCCGCCGGTCTCGCGGATCAGCTCGAGGTGCTCGCTCAGGCCCGACCAGCGACGCAGCACGGCGCGGGCCGCGTCCAGATCGCCGGCGATCTCGGGCCAGGTGGCCGAGACCGCGGCGCAGACATTCTCCAGGTTGTGCCGGCCCGGGAGCGCGATCTCCGCGACGTCCATGATCATCGTGTCGCCGTGCCAGAGTCGCTCGCCGTCGACGAATGCGGCCTCGCGCGCCGCCGGGGACTCACCGATCGGCGGCACGTCGAAACCGAGCCGCCGGCCCGGGCTGTGCGCGGCGGCCGCGGCGGCCGTGGCCGAGCGCGCATTGAACACCGTCACGTCC
Organism: Naumannella huperziae; assembly: GCF_054073625.1. NCBI lineage: Bacteria > Bacillati > Actinomycetota > Actinomycetes > Propionibacteriales > Propionibacteriaceae > Naumannella > Naumannella huperziae. The sequence goes on from NZ_JBSXPH010000001.1 coordinate 2,141,556, forward strand.
CCGGGCGCCTGGTGGGCGAACAGCCGCGCCTTGGCGCCCTGGTAGTCGGCAAGATCGGCATGCCAGTTCAGGTGCTCGGGAGTGATGCTCAGCGCCACCGCGGTCGGCACCCGGCCGGTGAAGTCGAAGAGCTGGAAGCTGGACAACTCCAGCACGCAATGATCATCGGGGCCGACCAGGGGCAGCAGGGACAACATGCCGATGCCGATATTGCCGCCGAGATGCACCGTGCGCCCCGCCGCGCGCAGCAACTCGGCGATCAAGGTGGCGGTGGTGCCCTTGCCCTTGGTGCCGGTCACCCCGTACAGGTGGCTGCTCGGGCTGTGGCGGACGAACTCGTTCACGCTGGTGGTGATCTTGTCTGCCAGCCCCGGTGCCGCGGGATTGGCGGCCAACAGCTTGTCGGGGTGGACGCCGGAGCTGCGGACCACCAGGTCGAAGGAGTCCAGGTCGGACAGATGGTCCGGCCCGAGCAGGCGGTCGAAGGAGGGGTCGATCTCGGTCGCGGGGTTGGCGTCGCGGATCTCGACCCGGTCGCCCCGGGCGGCGTGGTAGGCCGCGGTGGCGCGGCCGTCGGTGGCGTACCCGACGACGGCGACGCGCAACGGTGCGGCGCGCTCGCTCACTTGAGCCGGGCGAGCAGGTTCTGCGGGTTGATGATCCGCGCGGCGTCCTCGTAGGTCTTCACCCGGGAGGCGTCGTCGGCGCAGACGACGCGCTGCTGCCAGCGGTCGGTGCCGTCGAAGCGCGGGGACTTGGCCTCGGTGTAGTTGCGCCGCCCGTGCAGCACCCGCCGGTTGTCGATCAGCACCAGGCAGCCCGGGTCGGTCGGCAGGTCCACGGCGAAGTCGCCGAGCACCGAGCGGAACTCATCGAGCGCGGCCTGGGCCTCGGGATGTGCGTCCTTGACCACGATCAGGTTCGCCGTGTTCGCCCGGATGAAGGTCTCCGAGCGGCCGGGGGACTCATACAGCAGCGCCTGCGGCAGGTCGGCGTTGTTGTCGGCACCGCCCTGGCCGGGATTGGTCAGGTTGATGTAGTAGGGCTGGCGCAGCAGCTCGTTGGCGCGGTCGGACAGCGCATCGGGGTCCGGTGCGGAGACGAAGGTCGGCACCCGGTCGGGATTGCGCAGGAAGTGCAGGGTCAGCCAGTCGGGGCTGATGTCGTAGCTGGCGTCCAGCCGCGAGCCGTCCTCGGCGACCGCATCGGCCAGGTTGTAGGAGGCGTCCTCGGTGTGCAGGCCGAGCTCGGCCGCGGCGTTGGCGCTCACGCCGTGCACCCCGGCCAGGCGCTGGATGGCGATCACGTCGTTGATCACGTTCCCCGGCTGCTGGGAGGTGTAGCCGAAGCCGTACCAACCGGCGAGCCCCAGCACCAGGCCGCGGTAGATGCCGACCTTGAGCAACTCGTTGTCCTCCGGGCTGCGGTAGTCGACCGGTGTCGGCGGCAGCTCGTTCTCCGCCGCCGGCGGCAGCACCAGGACGGTCGCCTTGAACGACGTGTGGCTGGCGATGTCGGCCAGCAGCTCGGCGAGCTCCGGCACCTCCTCGCGCAGGCTCTCCCCGGCCGCATACATCCGGTCGAAGGCGGTCGCGTGGTCCAGCCCCGTCAGCTCCGGATGCAGGGCCTCGACCTGCTCGCCCAGCACCGACAGATCGTGGTCGCTGGGCACGGCCCGGACGACGGTGTCGAGGTGGGAGTAACGGTCGAGGGTCAACTGACTCATCGGTGCGGAGTTCCTTCGTGGCTTGTCGTGGGCTCGGGCTGGGGGACTCAAGTGAGGATAGCCTAAGTCCGGCGCCGGGCCGGTCCCGGCGTACCCGCATCGATGGAAACACGCGGGGCCCCCGCAGGCCAAGCGGATCGGGCTGTGAGAGCGCCCACGTCGCGCGCGATCGCCCCGGACGCAATCAGCCTAGACTGCGATGCGCCGAGGGCGAGAGGAAGCGAATGGACCGCAACAGTGCGCTGATCGCGCTGATCGTGTTGTGTGTGCTGATGGCGGCGCTGGTGGCGGGGGCGATCTGGCTGACCCGCAAGTTCTTCACCGGTTGGCTGGAGCGCAACGGGTGGGAGAAGAAGTGAGGTACGCCGCCCCGCGGCGCGCGTCCCCGAGAGGTCGGTCGGCCCGTCTAGTCTGGGACTCCGCGTGAGCCCGGGCGGCCCGTCAGCCGCCGCCCGCCGCACCGCCCCACCGAAGTTCGAGCCCCACCGCAGTTCGAGCCCACCGCAGTTCGAGGAGGCCGCACCAGATGCCGCGTGACGCCCGTAACGGCGATTCGTTCGTCCACCTGCACGTGCATTCGGAGTACTCGATGCTGGACGGCGCCGCTCGGGTCGGCGACCTGTTCGAGGTGGCGGCGGAGCAGCAGATGCCGGCGATCGCGGTCACCGACCACGGCTTCTCGTTCGGTGCCCACGAGTTCTACCGGGCCGCGAAGGGCACCGGCGTCAAGCCGATCATCGGCCTCGAGGCCTATCTCACGCCGGGCACGCATCGCGGCGAACGCAAGCGGGTGCAGTGGGGCGACGGCGGCGGCGACGATGTCTCGGGCGCCGGGGCGTACACCCACCTGACCCTGCTGGCCGAGACCACCCAGGGCATGCACAACCTGTTCCGCCTCGGCTCGCGCGCCTCGCTGGAAGGCTTCTTCTACAAGCCGCGGATGGACCGCGAGCTGCTGCACACCTATGCCGAGGGCCTGATCGCGACCACCGGCTGCCCGTCCGGGGAGGTGCAGACGCTGCTCCGGCTCGGCAAGTACGCCCAGGCCCGCGATGCGGCTGCGGAGTTCCGCGACATCTTCGGCGCCGGCAACTACTACGTCGAGCTGATGGATCACGGCCTCGACATCGAGAACCGGGTCCGGGCCGATCTGCTCAAGATCGCCAAGGATCTGGGCCTGCCGCTGGTCGCGACCAACGATCTGCACTACACCCGCCGCGAGGACGCCGCCGCGCACGAGGTGTTGTTGTGTGTGCAGTCCGGCTCCAACATGGACGACCCGAAGCGGTTCCGGTTCGACGGCGACGGCTACTACCTGAAGTCGGCAGCCGAGATGCGCGAGCTCTTCGCCGAGCTGCCCGACGCCTGCGACAACACCCTGGAGATCGCCGAGCGGTGCAATGTCGAGTTCACCGAGGGCGAGGGCCGGTTCATGCCGCAGTTCCCCGTCCCGGCGGGAGAGGACGAGACCTCCTGGTTCGTCAAGGAGGTGGAGCGCGGGCTGCACGAGCGCTATCCGGGTGGCGTACCCGACTCCGCGCGCCGGCAGGCCGAGTACGAGACCGAGGTGATCGTCGGCAAGGGCTACCCGGGCTACTTCCTGGTGGTCGCCGACTTCATCAACTGGGCCAAGAACAACGGCATCCGGGTCGGCCCGGGTCGCGGGTCGGGCGCCGGTTCGATGTGCGCGTACGCCATGCGGATCACCGACCTCGACCCGCTGCAGCACGGCCTGATCTTCGAGCGCTTCCTCAACCCCGAGCGCAGGTCGATGCCGGACTTCGACGTCGACTTCGACGACCGTCGGCGCCCCGAGGTGATCCGCTACGTCACCGAGAAGTACGGCGATGACCGGGTGGCGATGATCGTCACCTACGGCACGATCAAGGCCAAGCAGGCCGTCAAGGACGCCTCCCGGGTCTTCGGCTTCCCGTTCTCCACGGGGGAGAAGATCACCAAGGCGATGCCACCCGCGGTGCAGGGCAAGGACGTCCCGCTGGACAAGATCTTCGACCCCTCGCACGAGCGCTACCACGAGGGCGGGGAGTTCCGCGGGCTGTACGAGTCCGACGCCGAGGCCAAGCTGGTCGTCGACAAGGCGATGGGCATCGAGGGTCTGAAGCGGCAGTGGGGCGTGCACGCCGCGGGCGTGATCATGTCGAGCGAGCCGTTGCTGGACATCATCCCGATCATGAAGCGCGAGGCGGACGGCGCGATCATCACCCAGTTCGACTACCCGACCTGCGAGACGCTCGGGCTGGTCAAGATGGACTTCCTCGGGTTGCGCAACCTGACGATCCTCGACGACGCGGTGAAGAACGTGAAGGCCAACCGCGACATCGACGTCGACCTGGACCAGTTGTCCAAGACCCTGGACGACCCGGCGGTCTATGCGCTGCTGACCCGCGGCGAGACCCTGGGGGTCTTCCAGTTCGACTCCACCGGCTACCGGCAGCTCTGCCGACTGATGCGTCCGGACGGGTTCGAGGACATCTCCGCCCTCGGCGCCCTGTACCGGCCCGGGCCGATGGGCGCGGAATCGCACACCAAGTACGCGATGCGCAAGAACGGCCAACAGCACGTCGAGTACCTGCACCCCGAGCTGGCCGAGGCGCTGGAACCGATCCTCGGCGAGACCCACGGGCTGATCGTCTACCAGGAGCAGGTGCTGCGCATCGCCCAGCAGCTCGCCGGCTACAGCCTCGGCCAGGCCGATCTGCTGCGCAAGGCGATGGGCAAGAAGAAGAAGGAGGTGCTGGACGCCGAGTTCGGTCCGTTCTCCGACGGGATGCGGGCGAACGGTTACTCCGACGCCTCCATCAAGGCGTTGTGGGACGTCTTGGTGCCGTTCTCGTCCTATGCCTTCAACAAGGCACACTCCGCGGCCTACGGCCTGGTCTCCTACTGGACGGCGTACCTGAAGGCGCACTATCCGGCCGAGTACATGGCGGCGGTCCTGGAGTCGGTGAAGAACGACAAGGACAAGATGGCGATCTACCTGGCGGAGTGCCGCCGGATGGGGATCCGGGTGCTGCCGCCGGACGTCAACGAGTCCGCGCACGACTTCACCCCGGTCGGCGACGACATCCGCTTCGGGCTGACCGCCATCCGCAATGTCGGTGCCAATGTCGTCAGCGGCATCATCGCCGCCCGCGAGGAGCTCGGCCCGGCGCGGGACTTCGGCGACTACCTGGACAAGATCCCGCTCGTCGCCTGCAACAAGCGGGTCACCGAATCCCTGATCAAGGCCGGCGCGTTCGATTCGATGGGGCACGGCCGCCGGGCGTTGATGGAGGTCTTCGAGACCGCGATCGACCAGGTGGTGGAGCTCAAGCGCAACGAGGCCAACGGTCAGGACGACCTGTTCGGCGAGTTCGCGGATCCCGACGGTGGGGCCGGGGCCGCGTCCGGCCCCGTGCTGCCCGACATCGAGGACTGGGACAAGCGGACCAGGCTGGCGTTCGAGCGCGAGATGCTCGGGCTCTATGTCAGTGATCATCCGCTGCAGGGACTGGAGCACGTGCTGGCCGCAGCGCGCGACACCACGATCGGGTCGCTGCTCGGCGAGGACGGCCCGCGGGAGGCGACGGTGACGATCGCCGGGATGATCACCGCCGTGAACCGCCGGGTGACCAAGGCCGGCGACACCTGGGCGGTCGTCACCGTGGAGGACCTGGAGGCGTCGATCGATGTGCTGATGTTCCCCAAGGCGTACCAGTTGGTGGCACATGTGCTGGCGACGGACACGGTGGTCCGGGTCAAGGGCAAGGCGCGCGCCAAGGAGGATGCCGTCGAGATCATCGGGCAGGAGATGACCCTGCCCGATGTGACGACCGGCCCGGCCGGCCCGGTCGTGCTGACACTGAACCGGACCCGGATCAACTCCCACAGCGTCGCGGAGCTGCAGAACGTGCTGCGTCGCTACCCGGGCACGACCGATGTCCAGGTGCTGGTGCCGGCGGGGGAGATGCTGGAGCGCTGGCGGCTGCCGGACACCTTGCGGGTCGCCCCGTCACCGCCCCTGATGGCCGATCTCAAGGCGCTGCTCGGCCCGGCCTGCCTGGCGAGCTGATCATGGTTTTCCAACAACCGGCCGGGGGCAGGCAGGCACCCGAGGGGCACGAGACGCGGCCCGCCGCCGAGCAGCCCGATGTGCGCTATGTCGGTGACGCCGTGACCACCGGGTCGATCCCCGTGATCACCGATGACATGGCCACCCCGCCGGAGCTGCGCCCGGCCTTCTCCGCCACCAGGATCGCCCGCTGGGCGGCGATCTGGTTCGCCCTGTGCGCGGCGACCGGCGCCCTGGCGGGGGCACTGTGGTTCGCCGTGGTCGCGTTGCCCGGTTACCAGATCGCCCCGGACGGAGCCGCCACCACGACCGAACGCGGCCTGGCGAGCTACTACGCCTCGGACGCCTGGTTCGTGGTGATCGGGCTGGTGCTGAGCCTCGCGCTCGGGGTGATCTGCTGGCGCTGGTTGTCCGAGCTGGGCTGGCCGGTCGCGGTGCTGGCGGCGCTGGGCGCGCTGGCGGCGGGTCTGGTCTGCTGGCTGGTCGGCTGGCTGCTCGGCCCCGGCGACTTCGAGTCCCGGATCGCGATGGCCCAGCCGGGCGACGTGGTCGCGGTCGCGCTGACGGTACGCGGCAGCGCGGCGCTGCTGGCCTGGCCGCTGGCGGGCGTGCTGCCGGTCCTGTTGTGGTCCTCGCTCGCCCCGGACCACGAGGAGCCGACGCCGCTGCGACTGCCCTGGCGTCGCCGCTGATCAGCGGGCGATCGCGGCCCACTGCGCATCGGTCAGCGCCGCCAGGTCGGTCGGCGCCAGCTCGACCTGCAGGCCCCGGCGACCGGCCGAGACGAAGATCGTCGGCCATGCCCGCGCGCTGTCGTCGATGATCGTCGGCAGCGGATGCCGCTGGCCCAGCGGGGAGATGCCGCCGACCACGTAGCCGCTGGACCGCTGCGCCGCGGCCGGATCGGCCAGCTCGGCGCGCTTGCCGCCGGCGGCGGCCGCGAACGCCTTGAGGTCGAGTCGGTCGGCAACGGGCAGCACCGCGCAGACCAAGCCGCCCGCCGGTCCGACCCGGGCGATCAGGGTCTTGAAGACGTGCCGCGGATCCAGTCCGAGCGCGGCCACCGCCTCGTCGCCGAACGCGGAGCTGCGCGGGTCGTGCGGATAGGGGTGCAACGTGTGCGCCGCGCCGGCTGCGACCAGGGCGGCGATCGCCGGCGTACCAGTGCTGTCGCGTCGTGCCATGCGGCCCATTCTTCCGGGGGTGTCTCGCGCGGGCGGAACCGGCAGGCGCCCGGCGGTGCCGGCTCCTAGAATCGGGCGGGTGATCCGCACCATCGACCTGCGCGGCCGCGACCTGGCCGCCGAGGACCTGACCGCGATCGTGCCGCGCGCGCCGTTCGACGTGGCCGCCGCGGCGCGAGTCGTCGCGCCGGTGATCGACGACGTGGCCGCGCGCGGCGCCGATGCGCTGGCCGAGTACTCCGAGCGGTTCGATCATGTGGTACCCGACAGCTTCCGGGTGCCGGCAGCCGCCATCGCGGACGCGGTCGCCGGCCTGGATCCCGAACTTCGTGCCGCATTCGAGGTCGCGATCGACCGGCGTCGGCGGGTCGCCGCGGCCGAGGGCGGCGATCGGTCCACGGTGGTCGAGCTCGCGCCCGGCGCGCGGGTCGGCCAGCGGATGATCCCGGTCTCCCGGGTCGGGCTCTACGTGCCCGGCGGGCTGGCGCCGCTGTCGTCCAGCGTGTTGATGAACGTCGTTCCGGCCCAGGTCGCAGGCGTCGACCGAATCGCCGTGGCCTCCCCGCCGCAACGCGATTTCGGCGGGCTGCCGCACCCGGCGGTGCTCGCGGTCTGCGGCCTGCTCGGCGTGGACGAGGTGTACGCCGTCGGCGGGGCGCAGGCCATCGCGATGTTCGCCCACGGGGTCCCCGGCCTGTGCGAGCGCGTCGATCTCGTCACCGGGCCCGGCAACATCTACGTCGTTGCGGCCAAGCGCCTGCTGCGCGGCCAGGTCGGCATCGACGCCGAGGCCGGACCGACCGAGATCGCCGTCCTCGCCGACGACAGCGCCGAGCCCGCCCACGTCGCCGCCGACCTGATCTCCCAGGCCGAGCACGACCCGCTCGCCGGCGCCGTGTTGATCACCGATGCGCCCGCCCTGGCCGACTCGGTCGCCGCCGAGCTCGAATCGCGGGTCGCCGCCGCCAAGCACGCCGAGCGGATCGCCACCGCGCTGGGCGGCCCGCAGTCGGCGATGGTGCTGGTCGACGACCTCGCTGCCGGGATCGCTGTGGCCGACGCCTATGCCGCCGAACACCTGGAGATCCAGACCCGCGACGCCGCCTCCGTCGCGGCCCGGATCCGCAATGCGGGCGCGATCTTCGTCGGCGCGTGGTCGCCGGTCTCGCTCGGCGACTATGCCGCGGGCAGCACCCACGTCCTGCCGACCGCCGGCTGTGCCTGTCATTCCTCGGGCCTGAACGTGCGCACCTTCCTCAAGGCCGTGCACGTGATCGACTACGACCGCTCCGGGCTGGCCGAGATCGCCGACGCCGTGGTCACCTTCGCCGAGGCCGAGGACCTGCCCGCGCACGGGGCCGCGGTGAGCGCACGATTCGACTTGGCCCTGGTCGAGGGGGCCCGGGTCGACGGGGCCCGGGTCGATGGGGCCGGGGTCGAGGAGGATCCGCGATGAGCCGCCTCGCCGATCTGCCGCTGCGCCCGGAGCTGGCCGGACAGGAGCCGTACGGCGCGCCCCAACTGGACGTGCCGGTACGCCTCAACGTGAACGAGAATCCCTACCCGGCGCCGGCGGCCATGCGTACCGAACTCGGGGCCGCGATCGCGGAGGAGGCCGCCGGGCTGAACCGCTATCCCGACCGCGAGGCCGCGGATCTGCGCGCGGACCTGGCGGCCTACCTCGGGCACGGCCTGACCGCCGCGAATGTCTGGGTCGCCAATGGCAGCAACGAGGTGATGACCCAGCTCCTGCAGGCCTTCGGCGGTCCCGGCCGCAGCCTGCTGACCTTTCCGCCGACCTACTCGATGTATCCCGAGTACGCCCGCAACACCCACACGGCGATGCTGCACGTCCCGCGCCGCGACGACTTCAGCATCGACCCGGACGCCGCCGTGGCCGAGATCGCCGAGCGGCGCCCGGACGTCGTCCTGATCGCCTCGCCGAACAATCCGACCGGGACCGCGACGCCGTCGGAGCTGATCGAGGCGGTGCTGGCCGCCGCACCCGGCCTGGTGATCATCGACGAGGCGTACGCCGAATTCGCCCGGCCGGGCACCCGGTCGGCGCTGGAACTGCTGCCGGGCCACCCCAGGCTGGTGGTCAGCCGCACGATGTCCAAGGCCTTCGGGTTCGCGGGCGGGCGGCTGGGCTATCTGGCCGCCGATCCGGCCGTGGTCGACGCCTGCCGGATCGTCCGGCTGCCGTACCACCTGTCCGCGCTCAGCCAGCGTGCGGCCCGGGTCGCGCTTCGGCACTCGGCGGAGCTGCTCGGTCAGGTCGCCGCGCTGCGTGCCGAGCGCGACGGGCTGGCCGACTGGCTGACCCGGGCCGGGCTGCGCGTGGCCGAGTCCGATGCCAATTTCGTGCTCTTCGGTACCTTCACCGACCGGCACGCGGTGTGGCAGGGTCTGCTGGACCGCGGCGTGCTGGTCCGCGAGACCGGGCCGGCCGGCTGGTTGCGCGTCTCGGCGGGTACGCCGCAGGAGATGGCGGCCTTCCGCGACGCGCTGCTCGAGGTCGCCCGCGAGCTGGACCTGCCGATCACCGACCCCCGCCCGTCCGCCGAGGAGGCCCCCCGATGAGCCGCACCGCCGAACTGACCCGCGAGACGGCGGAATCGCGCGTCACGGTCCGCGTCGACCTGGACGGGACGGGCCGGACCGCGATCAGCACCGGCGTACCGTTCTTCGACCACATGCTGACCGCGCTCGGCAAGCACTCGCTGATCGACCTGCAGATCGAGACCGTGGGCGATGTCGAGGTCGATGCGCACCACAGCGTCGAGGACACGGCGATCGTGCTCGGGCAGGCGATCCGCGAGGCGCTGGGCGACAAGGCCGGCATCCGCCGCTTCGGCGACGCCACGGTCCCGCTGGACGAGGCGCTGGCGCACTGCGTGGTGGATGCCTCCGGGCGGCCGTACAGCGTCGTGTCCGGGGAACCGGAGCTGCAGGCGTACGCCCTGATCGGCGGCGGCCGCGGACAGGTGCCCTATCCCGGGTCGCTGACCGCGCATGTCGTCGAGTCGATCGCCCACCATGCGGGCATCTGCGTCCACCTGCGGCTGCTGGCCGGGCGCGACCCGCACCACATCGCCGAGGCCCAGTACAAGGCGCTGGCCCGCGCGCTGCGGGCGGCGGTCGAGCCGGATCCCCGGGTCGACGGGGTGCCCAGCACCAAGGGTGCGTTGTGACGTCGGCCCTCGGCCTGCTGCGCGGGCCGCGGGTCGTCCTGCTCGACTACGGATCCGGCAATCTGCACTCGGCCTCCCGCGCGCTCGCCGCGGCGGGCGCCGAGGTCGAGATCACCGCCGACCCGGAGGCGGTGGCCGCCGCGGACGGCCTGGTGGTGCCCGGTGTGGGCGCCTTCGCCGCCTGCATGGACGGCCTGGTCAGTGTCGACGGCCCGAGCCTGATCGCGGACCGGTTGGCCGCCTCCCGCCCGGTGCTCGGCATCTGTGTCGGACACCAGGTGCTCTTCACCAGCGGCGTCGAGCACGGCGTCGCCAGCACCGGCTGCCAGATCTATCCGGGGACGGTCGAGCGACTCCAGGCCCGGCGGCTGCCGCACATCGGCTGGAACACCGTGCAACCGGGCGCCGGCAGCCGGCTGTTCGACCAGGTGGCGGACGAGCGCTTCTACTTCGTGCACAGCTATGCGGTGCGCGAGGCGGCGGGGCTGCCCGGCGACGCGGTGGTCACCTGGGCCGAGCACGACGGCGACCGGTTCGTCGCCGCGGTGGAGTGGGGGGCGTTGGCCAGCACCCAGTTCCACCCGGAGAAGTCCGGCGAGGCCGGTGCGCGGCTGCTGCACAACTGGGTCGACAGCCTGGTCCCGGCCGGCTGAGGCGCCCTGTCCTGTCGTGGCGGTCCGGCCCGGCCGGTGTCGAGTAGGGTCGGCTGGTGCTTCAACTCGAGCTGTTGCCCGCCGTCGACGTCAAGGGCGGTCAGGCCGTCCAGCTTGTCCAGGGCGTCGACGGCACCGAGAAGGTGTTCGGCGATCCGTTGGCGGCCGCGCGGCGTTGGCAGGACGGCGGCGCGGAGTGGATCCACCTGGTCGACCTCGATGCGGCGTTCGGCCGCGGCGACAATGCCGAGGTGATCGCCGAGGTGGTCGCGGCCATGGACCTGCAGGTCGAGCTGTCCGGGGGCATCCGCGACGATGCCAGCCTGGAGCGGGCCCTGGCGACCGGCTGCCGCCGGGTGAACATCGGCACCGCCGCGCTGGAGAACCCGGACTGGTGCGAGGAGATCATCGCCGCGCACGGCGACCGGATCGCCATCGGGCTGGACGTGCGCAACGACCGACTCGCCGCCCGCGGCTGGACCCGCGAGGGTGGCGACGTCTACGCCACGCTGGCCAGGCTGTCCGAGGCGGGCTGCGCGCGCTTCGTGGTCACCGATGTCGCCTCCGACGGCATGTTGTCCGGGCCCAACTACGAACTGCTCGGCAACATCTGTGCCCGCACGGACGCCGCCGTCGTGGCCAGCGGTGGCGTGTCCACGCTGGAGGACCTGCGGCGTCTGCGGGGCCTGGTGCCGATCGGCGTGGAGGGCGCGATTGTCGGAACCGCCCTGTATGTCGGTAACTTCTCCCTGCCCGACGCGCTGGCGATCTGCCGGGGCGCCGAGCCCGCCGGCCCGGACCCCGCCGGTGCGACATCCGCCGAAGGAGAGCAGCCCAGATGACGTCGAGCGCCCCGCCGGACAGCCCCGACTCCGGCCACGCGGGGTTCGGCGAGCACGCGCCCGCGGCCAGCTTCGGCGTCGCCCCCGGCCAGCCGACGGGGACGGTCCTGGACGGGCGACTCGCCGAGCTGTTGGGCGGCAAGAAGATCGTGATGACCGGCGTCACCGGCTTCATCGGTGAGTTGTTGTTGTGGAAGATCCTGACGCAGCTGCCCGACACGAAGGTGGCGTTGTTGGTACGCCCGAAGGGCAAGCGGCCGGCGGAGACCCGGGTCCGCGCCCTGCTGCAGAAGAGCATCTTCGCCTCCGCGCGCGAGGCCGCCGCCACGCCCGAGCGGCCGGACGGGGTGGCCAATCTGCTGGCCGACCGGATCGAGGTGATCGCGGGCGATCTGCCGGACGTGCCGGCGCTGCCGCGAGACCTCGACATCGTCCTGCACTGCGCCGGCGATGTGTCCTTCGACCCGCCCATCGACAAGGCCTTCAGCACCAATGTGTTGGGCACCCGGGCGTTGATCGAGCGGACCATCGAGGCGTGCACCGGTCCCGACGGGACGCTGGAGCGCGTACCGCACTATGTCCACGTCTCCACCGCCTACACCGCGGGCCGCCGCCGCGGCGCGATCCCCGAGGCCGCGCACGACCACGATGTCGACTATCTGGCCGAGACCGCTCAGGCGATGGAGATGAGCGAGACCATCGAGAAGCAGTCCCGCACCCCGGGCCAACTGGCCGAGCTGCGCCGCGCGGCCGAGCGCGACCACCGCAAGGCCGGGTACCTGACCACCTCCCGCGACACCGAGCGGCGCCGGCTGGAATGGGTCGCCGAGCGGCTCGTCGAGGCCGGCACCGAGCGCGCCCGGTCGCTGGGCTGGACCGATGTCTACACGTTCGCGAAGGCGATGGCCGAGCGGGCCGTGGAGGATCTGGGCTCGACGATCAAGGTCAGCATCGTCCGGCCGGCGATCGTCGAGTCGGCGCTGAGCCAGCCCTACCCGGGCTGGATCGAGGGCTTCAAGATGGCCGAGCCGCTGATCATGGCCTACGGCAAGGGCCAGATGCCGGAGTTCCCGGCGTCGCCCGACTCGGTGATCGACATCATTCCGGTCGACCTCGTCGTCAACGCCACGCTGGCGGTCTGTGCCACCGACCCCGAGGTGGGCCGGCCGGAGTACTTCCATCTCAACTCGGGAGCGCGCAATCCGCTGACCTATTCGCGGATCTACCAGATCATCCGCGCGTACTTCCAGGAGCATCCGTTCGAGATCAACGGCAAGAATCCGGAGCTGCCCGAATGGGACTTCCCCGGCGCCGCCGCGGTCGACCGGAAGCTGCGCTGGTACCGGACCGGGGTGGACGCCGCCCGCGGGGCCCTGCGCTTCCTGCCCCGATCGCGGACCACGCGCGAGCTCGCCCGCCGGGTGGACAAGGCCAGCGCCGAGCTGGAATTCCTGGAGCGCTACCTGACCCTGTACGGGGAGTACCTGCAGTCCGAGCTGCACTTCGTCGACGATCACACGCTCGCGTTGCACCGCTCGCTCGACCCTGCCGATGCCGCGGACTGGGCGTTCGACTCCGGGGCCTATGACTGGCGGCACTACATGGGCGAGGTGCACACGCCGAGCGTCACCGCGCCCGTCCGCCGCGGCGAGCACCGGCGCTCCCGCCAGGAGAAGGTCGCCCGGGGTGCCGCCCCGCTGCCGAAGGCCACCGACGTCCTCGCCGCCTTCGACCTGGACGGCACCATGCTGGCGACGAATGTCGTCGAGACCTATCTGTGGGCGCGGCTGCCCGAGCTGGGTCCGGCCGGTCGGCTCGGCGAGGTCGCCGCGCTCGCCCGCCGGGTGCCGGACTACCTGGTGGCGGAGAGCCGGGACCGCGGCACGTTCCTGCGCAGCTTCTACCGCCGCTACGCCGGGGCCGATCTGGCCGCGCTCGATCGCCTCGTCGACACCGAGCTGGATGCGCAGATCCTCGGCCGGTTGTCGCCCGATGCACTGCGTCGCGTCGAGGAGCACCGGGCCGCGGGGCACACCACGGTGTTGATCACCGGCGTGATCCGCCCGCTGACCCGTCCGCTGCGCCGCTACTTCGACGTGATCGTGGCCGCCGACCTGGAGACCGACGACGACGGCATCTGCACCGGATTCCTGACCGGTCCGCCGATGGTGGGGGAGTCGCGCGGCGCGTGGCTGCGGCACTACGCGCAGTTGCACGGGATCGACCTGGACCGCAGCTACGCCTATGCCGACTCCCATGCCGACGAGCCGATGCTCAGCGCGGTCGGCCGGCCGGTGGCGGTGTGCCCGGACCTCGGCCTGCTCCGGGTCGCCGATGCGCAGGGTTGGCCGATGGTCGAGTGGACCCGGGTACGCCCGGTGGTCGAGGACGCGGAGGCCCGGCTGGGCCGCGAGCGCCGGCCGGTCAGCCCCGTGCTCGCCCGGCGCGGCAGCACTGTCTGGCGCTGAGCCCGCTCAGCGCGTCGCGAGCGCGGCGGCGTCGTCGCTGCGGTGCGCGGCGTCGGAGCGCAGCCGCGGGGCGAGCGCGAGGAAGAGCAGCACGAGCGCCGCGGTCAGACTCATGTGGCCCAGCCCGGCGATGCCGGCGAGCATCTTGGAGTCGGCGGCGGCGCTGCCGAGCACCTGCAGCGACCCCTTCGCCACGAGCGTGCCGAAGGTCAGCGCGAGACCCGCGTTCCACAGCCAGAACCAGGCGGCGAACCGGCGTCCGGTCAGCCCGAACACCTGACGCAGACCGAGCACCACCAGCCCCACCGTGGTGCCCAGGGCGAGCGCGTGCGTGTGGGCGACGGCGAGCTGGGTGTCGCCGGTGAACCCGTTCAGCTTGGTGAACTCGCGGTAGAACAGCCCGCTGGCCAGGCCGAGCGCGGTCCAGACAGCCGTGGCCAGATAGATCTTTCGTCCCATCGATGTTCCTCTCGTTCGGCCGGACAGTTTCCGACACCTGTGTCGGCATCATACCGACGCAGGTGTCGGGAACAAATCCCGGCGGTAGGGTGTCCGGCATGCCGCGGATCGCCGCCCCCACCGTCCAGGAACACCACGAGCGCGTGCTCGCGGCGCTGATCGACGCGGCCGAGACGATCATGCGTAGCGGCGGCCCGGGTGCGCTGACCGCGGCGGCGGTCAGCCGTGAGGTCGGGATCGCCCGCAACTCGCTCTACAGCTATGTGCGCTCGGTGGACGAGTTGCGCGGCCTCGTGCTGACCCGGCACCTGCCGCCCTGGTTGGCCGCCGTCGACGCCGCCGTCGCCGGCCGCGACGACGCGCGGGAGCGACTGCTCGCCTGGGCGCGCGGCAACCTGGACCAGGCCGCACGGTCCGGCCACGGCTGGTTGATGGGCATCGCGCGCGAGGGGGCGCTGCCGGAGCAGCTTCGCCGCGAACTCGCCGACGTCCATGCGGGCAGCGACGCGGTCACGGGGGCGTGGCGCGAACTGCTCGGACCCGGGAGGCCCGCCGATCTCGCGCTGCTCGTGGCGATGACGCACCAGCTCGTGGATGCGGGTTTCGCGCGGCTCGATGCCGGCGACGACGCCGGCGCGGTCACCGAGGGGGTGCTCGCCGCGCTTGCCGCGGTGATCGATGCCCGGGTCGGGCCGGATCGCTGACCGGCCGGCCGCGACGGTAGGCGCCCGACCCCGTCGGACATAGGGTGGGCATTGTCGACAACCGAGGAGGATCAACGGTGATCCAGGATCTCGCCCACAGCGATCTCGCGCGCACGGATCTGGACTGGCGCCCGCTGCGCCGCGACGACCTCGGGGCGCTGGCCGACCTCCTCGCCGCCGCCGAACATCTCGACGACCCGGCCGATCGGCACGGCCTGGAGCGTTTGCGCGCCGACTTCGACGAGTCGCCGGTCGACCCGTCCGAGCACGCGGTGATCGGCAGCGAGGGCGGCTCGGTGGTGGCGTACGGCTGGAACCATCCGCGTGCCGGCGACGTGGACCCGGTGCGGGTGGTGCTGACCGGCGTGGTCCACCCGGCGTGGCGCTACCACCGGATCGGCCGCGGGGTGTTCGAGTGGCAGCTCCGCCGCGCCCGGGAACACCACCGCGAGACCGGGGCGAGCGGCGGCCTGCGGGTCGAGGCGTACGCCGATGAGCACCTGAACAGCCGCCGCCGGCTGTACGAACGCAACGGGCTCGCACCGCTGCGCTGGTTCAGCGACCTGCACGTGCAGCTCGACCGCGCCGGCGAGCGACCGATCGCGCCCGATCCCGTGGGCATCGAGCTGGTCCCGTTCACCGCGGCGCTGTCCGAGCCGGTCCGGCTCGCCCACAACGACGCATTCGCGCAGGGCTGGGGCAGCCAGCCGGTCCCGCCCGACGCCTGGCGCCAGTCGATCGAACGGCGGGCGGCCCGCCCGGAGTGGTCGTGGGTCGCGCTGTCACGCGGCGAGGTCGTCGGCTATGCCCTGAACTCCGCGACCGCCCAGGAACACCCGGGTGCGTATGCGGAGGGCTGGACCGACCGGCTCGGCGTCCGCCCCGACTGGCGCGGGCGCGGCGTGGCGCGGGCCTTGCTGCAGCGTACCCTCGCCTCGTTCGCCACCGCCGGGCTGGACGGCGGCGGCCTCGGCGTGGACGCGACGGAGCGCCGCTTCGAGCTGTATGAGTCGGTCGGCTACGAGGTGACCGACACGGTGCTGTTGTACGGGCGGGAGCAGTAGGATGGGCAAGTTATGAGTGGACACTCCAAATGGGCGACGACCAAGCACAAGAAGGCCGTGATCGACGCGAAGCGCGGCAAGCTGTTCGCCAAGTTGATCAAGAACGTCGAGGTGGCGGCCCGGTTGGGCGGCCCCGATCCGGCCGGTAACCCGACGCTGTACGACGCCATCCAGAAGGCGAAGAAGTCCAGCGTCCCGAACGACAACATCGACCGCGCGGTCAAACGCGGCGGCGGCCTGGACGGCGGCGGTGCCAACTACGAGACCGTGATGTACGAGGCGTACGGCCCGGCCGGGATCGCGATGCTGATCGAGTGCCTGACCGACAATCGCAACCGGTCGGCCTCCGATGTCCGGGTCGCGGTGACGCGCAACGGCGGCACGATGGCCGATGTCGGTTCGACGGCCCGGATCTTCCAGCGCAAGGGCGTGGTGGTGCTGGAGAAGAACCAGGACGGACGCGCGGTGTCCGAGGACGACCTGCTGGAGGCCACGCTCGATGCGGGGCCGGAGGAGGTCAACGACCTGGGCGAGGTGTTCGAGATCGTCTCCGGCCCGAACGAGCTGGTCGAGGTCCGCAAGGCCGTGCAGGCCGCCGGCCTGGACTACGACTCCGCCGAGGTCGGCTTCGTGCCCGACTACACCCAGACCGTCGACGCCGACGACGCCGCGAAGCTGGAGAAGATCGTCGACGCGCTCGAGGACTCCGACGACGTGCAGAACGTCTACACCAATGCCGACGTCCCCGAGGACGCGCTGGCCGACGCCTGAGCGCGCGCCCGACCCGGGCAGCGAAACGGGGCGGCCGGCTCTCGCCGGCCGCCCCGTCGCTTCTCGTGCGCCGGAGCGGTTCCCGGTCAGCGGGCGCAGTTCACCTCGCCGGGCAGCGAGCCGCCGTTGAACAGGGTCAGCGCGGCAGTGAAGTTGTTGCAGCGCTTGGTGTCCTCGGCGTCGTTGGCGCGGTAGCCGATGCCCTTGTTGACCGCCGCCATGTCGAGCGCATCGGCCGCCGCGTTCAGGTCGCGATCGGTCCAGTACCAGGTCGCGATCCTGGCGCTGTGGTCCCGGCTCATCGCCAGCTCAGGGTTGCTGGAGAGGTCGACCCCCAGCGCGTTCGACGCGGCGGCGTAGTTGTCCGCGGTGGTGAGCTGGATGTAGCCGCGGCCCCAGTAGGGCTGGTTGTGCGACTGGTCGCCCTCCTCGCGGTCGTAGGCGAGGCCGCTCTCCGAGGCGAGCGTGGCCAGGAACGCCGCCTTGCGTGCCGGCGTGGTGATGCCGGCCGCCTTCATCTCGGCGTTCAGGTTGGCCAGGTCCTCGGCCAGCGTCGCCTCGTCGTGGATGTCGTTCGGGAACAGCGTCTTGAGCTGGTCGAGCGTGACGTCCTCGCCCCCGGGCGCCGGCGGCTGTGTCGGCTCGGAGTCGCCGTCGCAGGCGGGCAGGCCGAAGTCGGCCGGGCCCTGCAGGAACACGTTGTTCACGTAGCCGCCGAGCTCGTCGCTGCGCGACCACAGGTTGTTGGTGTAGCCGTCGGAGCTGACGGTCTCGCCGGCCTTCTGGCAGGTGAAGACCGCGGTGCGCTGACTGACCTTGCCCACGGAGGTGCTCTGGCTGGTGGCGTCGCTGCGGACGTTGACGTCCGTGGCGTACACCGTGATCGACTGGCCGTCCGCGGCATGCGCCGGGGCGGTCGGGGACAGGGAGGTCGGGGCCAGGGCGCCGGTCGCGGCGAGCGCGGTCGCTGCCAGGGTGAGGCCGCCGGTGCGAAGCTTGCTGGTGTTCATGATCATCTCCTGGAGTCGGTGTGGCTGCGGGTGGTCAGCAGGTCGGCAGGCCGAAGTCGGCCGGGCCCTGCAGGAACACGTTGTTCACATAGCCGCCGAGCTCGTCGGAGTAGGACCACAGGTCGTTGGTGTAGCCCTCGGAGCTGACGCTCTCGCCCCGCTTCTGGCAGGTGAAGTTGGCCGCGCGCTGGCTGACCTTGCCGACCGAGGTGCTCTGGCTGGTGGCGTCGCTGCGGACGTTGACGTCCGTGGCGTACACCGTGATCGACTGTCCGCCCGGGCTGGGTGGCGGGACGGTTCCGCCGCCGTCGCCGCCGTGCCGGAAGGTGCCCACCCGCGTCCGGTCGCCCTGCGAGCTCACCGGCTTCACGTTCAGGCCCTCGTCGGCGCCCTGGGCCTGCACCATCTGCCCGCCGCCGAGGTAGATCGCGGTGTGCCCGGTCCAGATGATGATGTCGCCGGGCTGCCAATTGGCCTCGTCGGTTCCGACATCGGTGAAGCCGTTCGCCTCGAGCGCGTCGGGCATCCCGCTGGTGGCCACGCCGCCGAAGTCGACGCCCGTCGCCTTGAACCAGGCCCAGCGGACCAGGCCCGAGCAGTCCAGGCCGGTGCGGTTGGTGTGGTCGTAGCCGGCGTCGGGATTCGGGATGCCGGTCGACGGGCCGGGCTCGGCGTCGTGCCCGCCGCCCCACGAGTAGAGGGTGCCGGCCGCGACCTCGGCGCAGGCGGCGTCGATCATCGCCGTCGCCTCGGCGGTGGCGTCGGTCTGCGCGGCGCAGCTCACGGCGCTGGCCCGGTCGATCGGCGCCGTGGTCGCGACGCCGACGGCGAGGCCGCCGCCGAGCGCGAGGGTCGCGGCGATGCCGGCGATCGTCCTGCGGATTCCGTCGGGACGGATGGTCGTGGTGGTCATGATCTTTCCTGCCCTTCGTGAGTGTCCGGTTGTTGCGAACACCACGCTGGCCGGAGCGGATCGGGGACGACAATCCTTTGCAGAAGGACGCAAAGGTGCCCGGCGCCTGACTGCGTCGAGCTGGTCCGGGGTCGCCGCCCCGCCGGAACCGACCACTCGCCCAGGTTCTGGCTGGCCCGGGCTGCCGCATCGCCGCCGAAACCGACCGCTCGTCGGGGTTTCGGCCGGCATCGGCCGGCGTCGGCGACCAGAACCCGGGCGAGCGGTCGGTTCCGGCGGGGCGGCGGCCGGTGGCCGGGGCGAGCAGGCGTACGCGGGTTCCGGCGGGCGGAGGCTCAGGCGCCGTCGAGCAGGGTCCGGCCGAGGTCGGTGAGGCGGTGCTCGACGCTGCGCCCCGTCCGGTAGGACGCCAGGAGCCCCGCGGCCCGGAGGACCGCGGCATGCCGGCTGGCCGCGGACACCGACACGCTGGCCCGGTCGGCCAGATCGCTGGTGGTGCCGGGTACGGCGGCGGCGCCGAGGATCTCGTGCCGGGCCGGCCCGATCAGCCGGGCGACGCCCGGATCGGCGGTGTCCTCCCCGGCCGCCAGCACCTCGGGGTCGTGCGCGGTGGGGTGGACCAGGGTCGGTCGGCCCAGCGGGTCGCGCAGCTTGGTCGGGTCGTCGAGGCAGAAGTACGCCGGCTGCAGCACGATCCCGCGGCCGTCGAGGTGCAGGTCCGCCGAGCGGCGCGGGCCCTTGATGATCAAAAAGGGCGGCTGCCACTCGATCCCAGGCCCGAGCGACTCCAGCAGCGCCGCGATGCCGCTGGTCGCGAGCAGTTGGCGGCGTACCTCGAGGTCTTCGTGGACGCGCCGGCGGATGCGTTGCCAGTAGGGCGCCAGCGCGAGGTGCCAGTACACGTCGAGCGCCTTGACGAGCGCGTCGATGTCGACGGCCGGCCGCTGCGCCGCGGCCAGCCCCCGTTCGGCGTCGAGCTCGGCGACCTGGGCGCCGACGATGCTGCGGTCGGTGTCGGCGATGGCGTCGCGGCCGGCATCGATGCTGGTCACCGCGTCCTCGGGGGTGAGGAAGTCGGGGGTGTAGCCGATCGGGGGCGCGAGGTGCAGCAGCACGCGGCACTGCTCCGGCAGGCCGGCGGCGAGCACCTCGGCCTGCCACGCATCGAACGCCCGGTGCCGGCGACGCGCCTGGAGCCGGTGCACGCTCAACACGAGCTCCCACATCAACGAGACGTCGTCGGCCAGGACGACGCTGGTCAGGTCCCGCTCGGTGAAATGGATGCGCAGCATGTTGGTCCCCGACCGCCCGGCGCCGACAGATTCGCGAGCAAGCTAGCAACGCCGGGGGCCGACCGGCGGCGGGCCCGGCGCGCCGGACCGCCAACCGCCGCGCCCGCCGCTAACATCCGAACACGTGTTCTATCGATCAGGAGGCCGGATGCGCGTGCTCGGGATCGACCCGGGCCTGACCCGCTGCGGGTTGGGCGTGGTCGAGGGGACCGTCGGCCGGCCGCCGGCGCTGGTCGCGGTCGGGGTGGCCAGGACACCGGCCGAGCTCGATCCGGCGCGCCGGCTGGTGCAGATCGAGCGGGCGGTGCAGGACTGGCTCGCCGAACACCGGCCCGAGGTGGTGACGATCGAGCGGGTGTTCGCCCAGCACAACGTACAGACGGTGATGGGCACCGCGCAGGCGGCAGGGGTGGCGATGCTGGTCGCGGCGCGCGCCGGGCTGCCGGTGGTGCTGCACACGCCGAGCGAGGTGAAGGCGGCGATCACCGGCTCCGGCCGCGCCGACAAGCGCCAGGTCGGCGAGATGGTGACCCGGATCCTGCGCCTGCCGGAGGCGCCGAGGCCCGCGGATGCCGCCGACGCGCTGGCCCTGGCGATCTGTCACCTGTGGCGCGGCGGCGCCGCCGGACGGTACGCCGATGCGGTGGCGGGCGCCTCCCGACCGACGAACGGGTACGCGGCCGCGGTGGCCGCCCACGCCCGCGGCGGGAGGAAGGCGTGATCGCGCATCTGGCAGGCACGGTCGACCGGGTCGGCACGACCTCGGCGGTGATCGATCTCTCCGGATTCGGCGTACTGGTGCTGATCACGCCGGCGACGGCGAGCGAGCTGCGGCCCGGCGAGCGGACCCGGCTCGCCACCTCGATGGTCGTCCGCGAGGACTCGATGACCCTCTACGGCTTCGCCGATGCCGACGAGCGCGATCTGTTCGAACTGTTGATCACCGCCAATGGCGTCGGGCCGAAGCTCGCCCAGGCGGCCCTGGCGGTGCACGGGCCGGACGATCTGCGGGCCGCCATTGCCGCCGGTGATCTTGCCACCCTGACCCGGGTGCCGGGGATCGGTCGCAAGGGCGCCGAACGGATCTGCATCGAATTGCGCGACAAGATCAACGCGGTCGGTCCGGCGGGGGTCGCGGCGCCCGCCTCGCCGACGGCGGCGTGGCGCGAGCAGGTGCTGGCCGGCCTGCAGGGCCTGGGATGGTCGGCCAAGGAAGCCGAGGCGGCGTGCGACCGGGTCGCGCCGATGGCCGACGAGCGCGCGGGCGTCGCCGACCTGATGCGGGCCGCGCTGCAGACCCTCGCGCGCAAGTGATCGCCCGATCGCGCACCGGGGGCGGCGGATGACCGGCTGGCAGAATGGCCGGGTGTCTGCCGACAGCGACTCCCGCGATCCCGGCGGCCGGCGCGACGGATCACCGGTCGACCCGGCGGCCGGCCCGGACGAGGCGGCCGCGGAGGCCGCCCTGCGACCGCAGCGGCTGGCCGACTTCGGCGGCCAGCCGCGGGTCGCCGACCAGCTCGGGCTCGTGCTGTCTGCCGCGCGCGGGCGCGAGCACGTGCCGGACCACGTCTTGTTGTCCGGGCCGCCCGGGCTGGGCAAGACGACGCTGGCGATGATCATCGCCAATGAGCTGGGCGTCGCGCTGCGGATCTCGTCCGGGCCGGCGATCCAGCACGCCGGCGACCTGGCGGCGATCTTGTCCGGGCTGGGGGAGGGCGAGGTCTTCTTCCTCGACGAGATCCACCGGATGTCGCGTGCCGCCGAGGAGATGCTCTACCTCGCGATGGAGGACTTCCGGGTCGACGTGGTCGTCGGCAAGGGGCCGGGCGCCACGGCCATTCCGCTGGAGATCCCGCGGTTCACCCTGGTCGGCGCGACCACCAGGGCCGGGCTGCTGCCGGGTCCGCTGCGCGATCGCTTCGGGTTCACCGCCCAACTGGACTTCTACGATGCCGACGCCCTGTGCGAGATCGTCTCGCGGTCGGCGCAGCGGCTGGGCGTCGCTCTGGCGCCCGACGCCGCCGCCGAGATCGCCGGCCGCTCCCGGGGTACGCCGCGGATCGCGAACCGGTTGCTGCGCCGCGTGCGCGACTACGCCCAGGTCAAGGCCGACGGCGCGGTGACCCTGGAGCTGGCGCGGGCGGCACTGGCGCTCTACGAGGTGGATGAGCGCGGACTCGACCGGCTGGACCGTGGCGTCCTGGAGGCCATGTGCCGGCGCTTCGCCGGCGGCCCGGTCGGGCTGTCCACGCTGGCCATCGCCGTGGGTGAGGAGCCGGAGACGGTCGAGGAGGTTGCCGAGCCGTTCCTGGTCCGGGAGGGGTTGATGATGCGTACCCCCCGCGGACGGGTCGCAACGCCCGCGGGCTGGGCGCATCTGGGCCTGTTGCCGCCGAACAATCGCAGCGATCCGAGCCTCTTCGACGCCGACTGAGCGCAGCGGGTCGGCGCGGCCGGTGCGGGATTCACGGGTTGTCTGGGTAGACTCCGGCGGTCGGAAGGCACGAGTGTGCGCGCCGTGCCCGCCGGGTAGGCGCGGGGACACGTGCGCAACGAGCAGAGCACCGCCGAACGAGGAGCCGAATGAATCTCGAGAACCTGACCACGCTCGGGCTGATCGCCCTGATGGTCGTCGGTTTCTACTTCCTGATCATCCGCCCGACCCGCAATCGGCAGAAGGAACAGGCACGGACCCTCGAGTCGGCCACCGTCGGCGCCCGCGTGATGACGGCGTCCGGGGTCATCGGCACCGTCGCCGAGGTCGGCGACCGGCAGGCCCGGATCGAGATCGCCCCCGGAGTGATCGTGACCGTGGTCAAGCAGGCGATCGTGCAGGTGCTGCCCGACGGCGACGGCGACGAGTTCACCGACGTGCCGGCGGTCGAGGATCCGGCAGCGGAGCCCTCCGGACCCGAGAGCATCCCGCCGGCATCCGACCCGGTGGACGACCAGGACACCGGCGGTGCCAAGCCACCCGCCGACCGCTGAACGGCTGATGAGGTAACCGATCCGTGGCAGCACGAAAGATTCATCCTGTCCGCACGCTGATCATCTTCGGCGTGGTGATCGCGGCCCTGGCCGGCGCGATGGCGGCCTTCGGGACCTGGGTGCCCCGGCTCGGGCTCGACCTGCGCGGCGGCACCACCGTCACCCTGACGGCCACCAACACCACTGGAACCGGCGCCGTCGACCCGACCAGCCTGGAACAGGCCCGCCAGATCATCGAGCAGCGCGTGAACGGGCTCGGCGTCGGCGAGGCGGAGATCACCACCTCCGGTGACCGGCAGATCGTCGTCGCCGTGCCGAACGTCGACCAGGAAGAACTGGTCCGCCTCGTCGGCACCACCGCGCAACTGCGGTTCCGGCCCGTGTACCAGATGGAATCGGTGACCCCGCCGCCGAACGCCGGCGGTCAGCCCGGCGCCGAGGCGACCGCACCGCCGGAGGAACCACCGCCGGCCGAGGGCAACCGGCGTCCCGGGCCCGGTCTGCCGACGGCCCCGCCGGAGCCGCTCGCGCCGCGCCCCAGCGTCGAGGGCCAGCCGGGCGCGACGGCGCCCGACCAGGCGCTCAACTGGCAGCCCTCGGAACAAGACCTCGCCGACTTTGCCCAGTGGACCTGCGGTCAGCCGTTCCCGGACGTGGCCGACCAGCCGCTGTTCTCCTGCGACACGGCCGGGACGGCGAAGTTCCTGCTCGGTCCGATGCTGATCAGCGGCCAGGACGTGACCGGCGCGCAGGCGGGCATCCCGCAGGGCCGCTTCGAGTGGGTTGTCACGCTCCAGTTCAACGGTCAGGGATCGGCCGCCTTCGAACGGGCGACCGGTACGCTGGCCACGAAGCAGCAGCCACAGAACCAGTTCGCGATCGTGCTGGACGGCGACACCGTCTCCGCGCCGAGCGTCAACCAGCCCATCGCCGGCGGCCAGGCCGAGATCTCCGGCTCCTTCAACCAGGACAGCGCCAACGAGCTCGCCAACGTGCTGAAGTACGGCGCGCTGCCGTTGTCGTTCACGGTCGACTCGGCGGAGACGGTGTCGCCGACGCTCGGTGCGGACCAGTTGCGCGCCGGCCTGATCGCGGGCGCCGTCGGCCTGCTGCTGGTGCTCGGCTACTGCTTCCTCTACTACCGCGCGCTCGGCATCGTGGTGGTCGCCACGCTGGTGATCGCGGGTGCGCTGACGTATGAGGCAATGGTGCTGCTGGGTTCGATCACCGGTTTCGCGTTGAACCTGCCGGCCATCGCCGGGGCGGTGGCGGCGATCGGTCTGACGGCGGACTCCTTCGTCATCTACTACGCCAAGATCCGTGACGAGGTCCGCGAGGGGAGGACCCTGCGCTCGGCCGTGGAGACGGCGTGGGTCAAGGCCCGGCGTACCATCATGATCGCCAATGCGGTCTCGCTGCTCTCCGCGATCGTGTTGTTCATCCTGGCGATCGGTGGCATCCGCGGATTCGCGTTCACGTTGGCCCTGACCACGCTGATCGATCTCGCCGTGGCGTTCTGGTTCACCAAGCCACTCATGTCGTTGCTGGTGCGGACGCGATTCTTCGGTTCCGGCAAGTACCGGCTGTCCGGCCTGAGCGCTGACCACATGGGCGTCCGCCGACTGCCCGGCGGGCGGACCCGCGGCGCGGAACCCGCACTCGCCGGGAAGGGGGCCTGACATGGCAACCAAGCAGACCGATCCGACCGACGACACGTCGGGCGAGCCGATGGAGGCAGCCGAACGGACCACCGGACCGGACCGGGGCGGCAGCGCCCTCGGCCGGCTGGCGCACCGGTGGTGGACCGGAAATCTGGCCTTCGAGTTCATCCGCGTCCGCAAGCGCTGGTACGCCGCCTCCGCCGTCGTCATCCTGATCTGCCTGATCGGGTTGTTGGTGCGCGGCCTGTCGCTCGGCATCGAGTTCACCGGCGGCGCCGCCTTCACCGCTCCGGCGCCCGACGCCGCCGCGGCGGTGCCGGTGGTGCGCGAGGCGGTGCAGAACTCCGGCGTACCCGACATGCAGGAGGTCACCGTCCAGGTGACCGGCGCCAGCGTCCGAACCCAGACCCGTGCCCTGACGCCCGAGGAGACCACGACGGTTCGCACGGCGATCGCCGACAGCCTGCAGATCCCCCCGGACCAGGTCGCCAACAGCGTGATCGGCCCATCGTGGGGCCAGCAGGTGTCCAGCAAGGCCGCGCTCGCGCTGGGCATCTTCCTGGCCCTGGTGATGATCATGATCGCCATCTACTTCCGGGACTGGAAGTACTCGGCGGCGGCCATCGTCGCCTTGATGCACGACCTGATCCTGACCGTCGGTGTCTATGCGCTGCTCGGCTTCACCGTCACCCCGACCACGGTGATCGGCGTGCTGACGATCCTCGGCTACTCGCTCTACGACACCGTGGTGGTCTTCGACCGGCTCCGGGAGAACACCCGCGAGCTGTCCCGCAAGACCTATGCCGAGGAGGCCAACGACGCGGTCAACCAGGTGCTGATCCGGTCGCTGAACACGACCATGATCGGCATCCTGCCCGTCGTCGCGCTACTCTTCACCGGCGCCGTGCTGCTCGGCACCGGACCCCTGAAGGACGTCGGCCTGGCCCTGTTGGTGGGCATGCTCGCCGGCGCCTACTCCTCGATCTTCATCGCCACGCCGCTGGTGGTGGACTTCAAGCGCCGCGACGAAGACGTGGTACGCCAGGACAAGCGGGTGCACAAGCGCCGCGACGAGGCCGAGCTGAAGGCCCGCAATGCCTCCTCGGCCAAGGTCAGCATCACCGAGACCGCCGACGAGGAAGGCACACCCGACGGCTCGGTACTCACGATGCCGCGGACCAAGGTCGACGATCTCAGACGCGGCGCAGCGGGGCGCCCACAACCCAGCCGAAAGACCCGCAGCGAGAGGAAATCTCGATGACATCTGTGACCCAGAGCCCCAGCGAGGCGAATGCCGGACTGATCGCGGACCTGATCCGCGACGTGCCCGACTTCCCCAAGCCCGGGATCATGTTCAAAGACATCACCCCGCTGCTGGCCCGCCCGTCGGGGCTCGCCGCCGCCGTGACCGAGCTGGTCGCCGCATCGCCGCGCGATGTGGACCTCGTGGTCGGGATGGAAGCGCGCGGGTTCATCTTCGCCGCCCCGATCGCGCTCGCGCTGGGGGCTGGGTTCGTGCCCGTCCGCAAGCCCGGAAAGCTGCCCGGCGCAACGGTTTCGGAGACCTTCGCCCTGGAGTACGGCACCGAGACCCTGACCGTGCACTCCGATGCCATCCCCGCCGGTGCGCGGGTGCTGGTGGTCGACGACGTGCTCGCGACCGGTGGCACGGTGGCCGCCACGGCCGCGCTGTTGAAGCAGCTCGACGCCGAGCTGGTCCAGGTGTCGGTGCTGTTGGAGCTGACCGCGCTGGACGGTCGCGCGAAGCTCGCCGAGCACGGGATCGAGCGGGTCTCCTCGGTGCTGCGCGCCTGAGGCGGGGCGATGCGCAATCCGGTGCGGGCGGGATGGAGTGCCCAGAAGATCCTGGTCAATCTGCCGGTTCGCGACGCCTCCCCGGTCCGCCAGCTCGCCATCCGCGCGCTGGTCGCGGTCGCCCTGGTGACGATCTCGACCGCGCTGGTCTGGTTCGACCGGGACGCCTACATCGACAACACCAACAGCGACGGCGTCTCGCTGATCGACGCGATCTACTACTCGACGGTCACCGTGACCACCACGGGCTACGGTGACATCACCCCGATCGAGCCGCACTCGCGGTTGATCAACGCGCTGGTCGTGACGCCGCTGCGTATCGCCTTCCTGGTGTTGTTGGTCGGCACCACCCTGGAGGTGCTGGCCAACCAGGGCCGGCGCATGTGGCTGGACAACCGCTGGAGGAAGAGGATGCGCAATCACACGGTGGTGGTCGGCTACGGCACCAAGGGCCGCAGCGCGGTCGGCACGCTGCGCCGACACGATGCCGATCTGGCGAAGGTGGTCGTGATCGACCAGAGCCCGGTGGGCATCGAGGACGCCAGCCTGGATGGGGTGGCGTCGATCCAGGGCGACGGTACGCGGCGCGACGTCCTGCGTCGGGCCGAGATCTCCAAGGCCCGCGAGGTGATCATCACCCTGGACCGCGACGACGCGGCGATCCTGTGCACGCTGACAGTGCGTCAGTTGAACCCGAGCGCGCATGTCGTCGTCGCCGTCCGCGAACAGGAGAACGGTTCCCTGCTCCGGCAGTCGGGCGCAGACTCGGTGGTGACTTCGTCCGATGCGGTCGGCCGCCTGCTCGGGCTGTCCGCCGTCAGTCCCGACATCGGCACCACCATCGAGGACCTGCTCGCCTCCGGCGAGGGCCTGGAGGTGGCGGAACGGCTGGTGCGACCCGACGAGGTCGGCCGCTCGCCGGTCGAGATCGCCGGCGAACAGGTGCTCGCCGTGGTCCGTAACAAGACGCTGCGCCGGTTCTACGACCCGTCGGTGAAGACGCTCGCGACCGGGGACCAGTTGATCGTGGTACGCCGGTCCGAGGCTGAGGTGGCACGGCTGCGGGGCGGCGAGAACTCGGCCCCCGGCCCCGGACGCGAATCCCGCGCCGAACTGGACTGAGGCCCCCGCCCGCCCTCGCGCACCGCCACGGCTGACTAGACTGGACCGACTGGTCAAAGCCGGCCCGACTCGCCGGGCCGAGCCCGAGGCGGGAGGGGTGCGGATGAGCGATGCGACACCGGACGATGCGCGCGCCGACGCACGGGAGCGGCCCGTGCCCGCGCCGGTGGATGTGCTCGCCGAGCCGATCGGGCGTACCAATCGATTGAGCTCCGGGCCCGAGCAACCTCGGTTGCGGATGCGCCAGCGGCTGGCGCGGCTGGGCGCGTCGCGCAGCCCGCAGATGGCCGTGCTGGATCCGCTGCTGAAGGTGATCAAGTCCCATCACCCGAAGGCGGACACCGCGCTGATCGAGCGGGCGTACCGCACCGCCGAGCACTATCACTCCGGTCAGCAGCGCAAGTCCGGCGACGCCTACATCACCCACCCGCTCGCGGTGACGACGATCCTTGCCGAACTCGGCATGAACGAGCCGACGCTGTGTGCCGCGCTGTTGCACGACACCGTCGAGGACACCTCCTACACGCTGACCCAGCTCGAGGCCGACTTCGGCGCCGAGGTGGCCCAGTTGGTCGACGGGGTGACCAAGCTGGACAAGGTTCGTTACGGCGACTCGGCGAAGGCCGAGACCATCCGCAAGATGGTGATCGCGATGTCGCGCGACATCCGGGTGCTGGTGATCAAGCTCGCCGACCGGCTGCACAACATGCGCACGCTGCAGTTCCTGCGGCCGGACAAGCAGCGCCGGATCGCGCGCGAGACGCTGGAGATCTTCGCCCCGCTGGCCCACCGGCTGGGCATGAACACCGTCAAGTGGGAGCTGGAGGATCTCGCGTTCTCGGTGCTGCATCCCAAGATCTACGACGAGATCGTGCACCTGGTCGCCGAACGGGCGCCGTCGCGGGAATCATTCCTGCGCGAGGTCACCGCGCAGGTGAATGACGACCTTCGCGATGCCAAGATCAAGGCGACCGTGCAGGGGCGGCCGAAGCATTACTACTCGATCTACCAGAAGATGGTGGTCCGCGGCCGCGACTTCTCCGACATCTATGATCTTGTGGCGCTGCGCATCCTGGTGGACAACCCGCGCGACTGCTATGCGGCTCTCGGCGTGATGCACGTGCGGTGGAACCCGCTCCCCGGCCGGTTCAAGGACTACATCGCGGTGCCGAAGTTCAACATGTACCAGTCGCTGCACACCACCGTGCTGGGGCCGAAGGGTGCCCCGGTCGAGCTGCAGATCCGGACCTGGGACATGCACCACAAGGCCGAGTACGGCGTCGCGGCCCACTGGAAGTACAAGGAGACCAGGAACGGCCAGGGCCAGGCGCCGGGCACCGAGCTGTCCTGGGTGCGGTCGCTGACCGAGTGGCAGCGGGAGACGACCGATCCCGGCGAGTTCCTGGACTCGCTGCGGTTCGAGATCAACACCTCCGAGGTGTACGCCTTCACGCCGAAGGGCGACGTGCTGGCGTTGCCGCAGGGGGCGACCCCGGTCGACTTCGCCTATGCCATCCACACCGAGGTCGGGCAGCGCTGCATCGGTGCCCGCGTGAACGGGCGTCTGGTCCCGCTGGAATCGGTGCTGAGCAACGGCGATGTGGTCGATATCCTGACCTCGAAGGCCGAGAACGCCGCGCCGAGCCGCGACTGGCTGAACTTCGTCAAGAGCCCCCGCGCGCGGAACAAGATCAAACACTGGTTCACCCGGGAGCGCCGCGAGGAGGCCATCGAGAACGGCAAGAACGCGCTCGCCCGCGAGCTGCGCAAGGCGGGCCTGCCGCTGCAGCGGCTGCTCACCGGCGCACATCTGGCGGAGGCGGCCCGGCACAACCGGCTGCGCGACGTGGACGCCCTGTACGCGGCCATCGGCGAGGGCAATGTCACCGCCGCATCGGTGGTCAGCCGGCTGCTGGTGCTCGAGGGCGGGGAGTCCGAGGACGAGACCGCCACCGATGTCGGGGTGGAGCGTCGGCGCTGGACCGACAAGGCCTCCGGGACGGGCGTCGCCGTGCACGGCGCCACGGATCTGTGGGTGAAGCTGGCCAAGTGCTGTACGCCGGTGCCGGGCGATCCGATCCTCGGGTTCGTCACCCGCGGCGCGGGCGTGTCGGTGCACCGCCGCGACTGCACCAATGCCGCGGCGCTGCTCGACCAGCCCGAGCGGCTGGTCGAGGTGTCGTGGGCGCCGACCGCGCAGAGCAGCTTCCTGGTCTCGCTGCAGATCGAGGGCCTGGACCGGCACGGCCTGTTGTCCGACGTGACCCGGGCCGTGACCGAGCATCACGTGTCGATCGTCTCCGCGAACGTGAACACCGGCCGCGACCGGGTGTGCAAGATCAGGATGAGCTTCGAGACCTCCGACCCCAAGCATCTGGACGCCCTCGCCAAGGCCGTGCGCCGCGTCGAGGGCGTCTACGACGTCTACCGCGTGACGTCCTAGCTCGCGGCGCGATCCGCGCGCAAACACGGGCACCGCGCCCGGGCAGGTTCACAGCCGCGCCAGCGGCGCCGCACAGCATCCCGCGCGCCCGCGGGGCTAGCTTCGGCCCCGATGAGGCGGAAAGGATGATCATGAACGAACCGACGAGCTATCGGGGCCGGCCGCTGCCCCGGCCGGGCGAGGACGTCGAGGACCAGGGGCTGGCCTTCGATCTCGGCACCCTGTTCGGCCGGCGCCGCATGCTGGCCCTGATCGGCGCCGCGGGCGCCGGGCTCGGGCTCGCGGCCTGCGGGGCGCTCCCGCAGGCCGGCGCGGAGGGTGCCGGAACGGGGGAGATCCCCGACGAGACGGCCGGCCCGTATCCCGGCGACGGTTCCAACGGCCCCGACCTGCTGGAGCGCAGCGGGGTGCTGCGCAGCGACATCCGGTCGAGCTTCGAGACCGGCAGCGCGACCGCGGCCGGCGTACCGATGAAGCTGGAGTTGATCATCACCGACCTCGCCGCGGGTACGCCCTTCGCCGGCGCGGCCGTCTATGTCTGGCACTGCGACCGGGAGGGCCGGTACTCGATGTATGCCGCGGGGCTTGAGGACGAGAACTACCTGCGCGGCGTGCAGGTCGCCGACGCCGAGGGCCGGGTCGGCTTCACCAGCATCTTCCCCGCCTGCTACGACGGGCGCTGGCCGCACATCCACTTCGAGGTCTATCCCGCCGCGGACACGATCACCGACGCCGCGAACGCGATCGCCACCTCCCAGGTGGCGCTCCCGCGAGACGCCTGCGAGGCGGTGTACGCGACGGACGGCTACCAGACCTCGGCGGCCAACCTGGCGCGGGTCAGCCTCGCCACGGACATGGTGTTCGGCGACGACGGGGGAGCCCCGCAGCTCGCCACGGTGACCGGGGACGCCGAGACGGGCTATCGGGTCGAGCTGGCCGTCGGCGTCGACACCCGGACCGCCCCCGCGGCGGGTGGCGGGGGCCCCGGTGGGGCCGCGCCTCGGGCCTCGGGAGCACCGCCGCAGCCTCGCCGATGATCTTCTCCTCGGCCCCGCGGGCGGCGTGAGCACTTTGTGGTCACCTCAGGGCGCGCGAGTGACCACAAAGTGATCATGGCGCCGGGCCGCGCGTCTTGGTGACGCGGACGCCGGCGCACGGACCGGGGTCAGCGCGGCGAGGAGCTGGACGCGGGGTCGGGTGCGGGGGCGTCGGGGCCGCCCGGCGTACCGACCCCGCGACGGCGGTTGAACCACTCGAGCACCCGGTCCAGCGCGAAGCCGAGGACCAGCGCCAGGGCCACGGCGAGGGCGGCGGCGAGCAGCGGCTGGTCCTTCACCCAACTCCCGGCCACGGTGCCGATGCCGATGCCGTACGCGGCCCACAGCGTGCCCGCCAGGATCGTCAGCGGCACGAACCGGCGCCGGGGATAACCGGTCGCCCCGGCCATCATGTTCACCGCGACCCGGCCGACCGGGATGTGCCGGGCGACCAGGATCATCACCGCCGCGCGGTGTTCGAGAGCACGCCGCGCCCACGCGAACGCTCGGGCCATTCGCTCGCCCCGCAGGAATCGGGGTCCGCGCTCGCCCCCGGGATGCAGCACCCGGCCGATCTGGTAGGCGACGTTGTCACCGGCGACGGCACCGAGGGCCGCCGCCAGGAAAAGCAGCGGCAGCGAGGGGTTCCCGTCGCTCACCGACAGCGCGGCGAGGGACACCACGACTGATTCGCTCGGCACCGGGGGGAAGAATCCGTCGATGGTGGTCAGCGCGAGGACCACCGGGTACACCCACGGCGTGCTCGCCAGCGCGGTGATGGTTTCGGTGAGGTGCGACAGCACCGCGAGCAGGTCCATGACGCTGATTCAACCCATCAGCGCGCCCCGCCACCAGCCGAGAGCGGTCCCGCGCCGACCTTCCCGGGTCGGACCGGGGTCGGAGTGCGGGTGGCTCGGGGCGGCCCGACGTTGACCGGCCGGACGGCCGACTAACGGGAGAAGTCCTGCACGGCCTTCTCGGCCTGCTCCAGCCAACTGCGGTAGGTCGCCGCCGACTCGCGCGCCTTTCGGGCCGCCGACGCATCGCCGCGTGCCTCGGCCTTCGCGGCCTTCTCCTCCAGCCCGGCAATCTGCGCGGTCAGCTTGTTCGCCGTGTCCTCCGCGCGCGCCCGGGCCTGCGGATCGGTACGCTTCCACTCCGCGTCCTCGGTGCTCCGCAGCGACTGCTCCATCGCCCGCACCCGGGCGTCCAGCGGCCGGATCGCATCGCGCGGCACCTTGCCGATCTCCGACCAGCGCTCCAGGAACTCCCGGAACGCGGCCCGCGAGCCGGCCAGGTCCTCATCGGGGCGGACCCGCGGCTCGTACTCCGCGAGCAGCGCCTCCTTCGCCTCCTGGTTGCCGCGAAACTCCTCGTCCTGGGCGCTCATCGCGGCATTGCGGGCCTCGAAGAACTGGTCCTGCAGGCCGCGGAAGCGCTGCCAGAGCTTCTCGTCGACCTCCCGCGGCGCCGGCCCTGCGGCCTTCCACCGCGACATCAGGTCCCGGAAGGCGCCCGCCGTCGGGCCCCATTCGGTCGAGGTGGCCAGGCCCTCGGCCTCGCGGATGATCTTCTCCTTGACGCCCTTGGCCTGCTCGCGGCGCTCCGCCTGCTGGGCGAACTGGGCCTTGCGGCGCTTCGTGTACTGCGTGCGCGCGGAGGAGAACCGGTGCCACAGCTCGTCGTCGGTCGCCCGGTCGATCCTGGGCAGGCCCTTCCACTCCTCCAGCAGCGCCCGGAACCGGTTCACCCCGCCCCGCCAGTCGTTGCCGGCGGCGAGCTTCTCCGCCTCGGTGACCATCCGCTCCTTGGCCGACCGGGTCTCGGCCTGGTTGCGGGCGCGCTCCTCGCGGCGCTGCTGCTGCGCCTGCGCCAGCACCGGCTCCAGCCCGTCCAGTCGCGCGAGCAGTCCCGGCAGGTCGCCGACGGCATTGGCGCCGTCGATGCTGCGGCGTACCGTCCCGACGGCCTTGCGCGCCTCCTCCGGAGACAGCGCGCCGCCGCGGACCCGCGTCTCCAGCAACTGCACCTCCAGCGCCAGCGCGTCATAGCGCCGGGTGAAGAAGGCCAACGCCTCCTCCGGGGTCGTGTCCGGCACCTGGCCGACCGCGCGCTCGCCCTCGTCGGTCCGCAGATAGACCGTGCCGTCCTCGGCGACCCGGCCGAACGAGTCCGGCGCAGGTCCGGGGGCGGCGGCTTCCGGGGACGGAGCGGTGGGCAGCGGGGCGGCGCCCGGAACGGGCGGGCCGGCCGGCGACCCGGCGGCCGGCGCGGGGCCGGGCGGCGGGGCAGGGGTCGGCTTGTCGGACTCGGTCATGGATCCATACTGCCGCATCCGGCACTCCCGTCCCGGGCAGTGCACGGGGCCGGGCGAGCGGTCGCGCCGTGGCTAGGCTGGGCCGCCATGAGCCCGCGCGTGACCGCCCTGTCCGGATACCCCGAGTACCTGCCCGCGGGGCGCATCGTCGAACAGCGCGTGCTGGACCTGCTGCGGGAGACCTTCGAGCTGCACGGCTTCGGCTCGCTGGAGACCCGAAGCGTCGAGCCGCTGTCGGTGCTGGCAGGCAAGGGCGAGATCGACAAGGAGGTCTATGCGGTACGCCGCCTGCACGCCGACGCCGAGACCGAGGCCGAGCTCGGACTGCGCTACGACAACACCGTCCCGTTCGCCCGCTATGTCACCGAGTTCGCCGGCAAGCTGAACTTCCCGCTGCGCCGCTACCAGATCCAGAAGGTCTGGCGCGGCGAGCGACCGCAGCAGGGCCGCTACCGCGAGTTCACCCAGGCCGACATCGACATCGTCGGCGCCGATCAGCTCGCGGCCCACCACGACGCGGAGATTCCCCTGGTGATGCTGGAGGCATTCGGCCGGCTGAGCGACGAGCTGGGCCTGCCCGAGGTCACCATGCACGTGGCCAACCGCAAGCTGGCCGAGGGCTACTACCGGGGACTCGGCATCGCCGAGCCCGCCGGGGTGCTGCAGCGCGTCGACAAGCTGGACAAGATCGGGTCCGAGAAGGTCGCCGCGTTGCTGGTCGACGAGCTCGGGCTGGACACCGACACCGCGGCCGCCTGCCTGCGACTGGCCGAGATCCGGACCCCCGACACCGGCTTCGTCGAGCGGGTACGCGCCCTCGGCGTGTCCCACGAACTGCTGGACGAGGGGCTCGCCGAGCTCGCCGCGGTGATCGAGACGGCTCGCGCGTACCGGCCCGGCGGCGTCGTTGCCGATCTGCGGATCGCGCGCGGGCTCGACTACTACACGGGCACCGTCTACGAGACCGAGCTGGCTGGCCACCCCGAGCTCGGCTCGATCTGTTCCGGCGGACGCTACGACTCGCTGGCCAGCGATGGCAGGCACAGTTGGCCGGGTGTCGGGATCAGCGTCGGCGTGACCCGGCTGCTCGCCCCGCTCGTCGCCGCGGGGCGGGCCGACGCGTCGCGCAGTGTACCGACCGCGGTGCTCGTCGCCGTCGACGACGAGGCCAGCCGGCCCGCCGCGATCGACATCGCCGGCCGGCTGCGCTCGCGGGGGATCGCCACGGAGGTGGCGCCGAGGGCGGACCGGTTCGGCAAGCAGATCAGGTACGCCGAGCGGCGCGGCATCCCATTCGTCTGGTTCGGCTCCGGTGAGGTCAAGGACATCCGCAGCGGCGAGCAGGTCGCGGCCGATCCCGATGCGTGGCAGCCGCCAGCGGGCGACCGGCGCCCGGCGGTACGCCTGCACTGAGCCGCAGGATCGGAGAAGCGCGCGACGGCCTAGGTTCGCAGAAATCACCGACGGAGGAGCGCAGGGTGCCATCGACGAGGCGCTGGCCTACCGGGAGAAGGTCGGGAACCGGATGGAGTGGTACTCGACGGCCGACAGCCCGTTCGGGGCCGACGTCGGCGCGCCGCCCGGCGGCGAATTCGGGTTCAACGTGTTCCTCCGCGACGGCGATCAGGTCTATCGCACCTGGACCACCGGCGGGCGCGGCGCGGAACAACTGAGCTTCAGCTTCGCGCTGATCGACGTCCTGCCCTACGGCAGGCAGGAGGACTGGCAGGATTCGCCGGACGGCTGGCCGCGGTCGCCGGCGTATTCGGGATGGCTCGGCTCGGAGCAGATCGCGAGGCTCTACGGCGACACCCGGGACTGAGCGGGTCGGGTGGCCCGTCGCGGAGTTAGTCTCGGCGTACCGCTGCCGGGCCCCCGCCCGCAGGTCCCCGCGCATGTTTCCAGGGAGTCTCGATGAGCCAGCCGCCGCAACCGCCCAACGGTCCCGGATGGGGCCCCAGCGGGCCCGGTCAGGGACCGCAACAGCAGCCGCCGTGGCAGGGCCCGCCCAACCAGGGGCCACCGCATCGACCGCCCTACCAGGGGCCGCCCAACCAGGTTCCCCCGAACCAGCCCGGCCCGAACCAGCCCGGCCCGAACCAGCCCCCGCCGCCCTACCAGGGCCCGCAGCAGGGATACGGGCAGCAGGGGCACGGGCAGCAGGGCTACGGCCCGATGCCGCCGGGTGGCCCGGCCCCGAAGAAGTCGCGCAAGCTGCTGATCGGAATCGCGGCCGGCGTGGTCGGGCTGATCGTGCTGATCAGCGGGGGTGTGTTGATCAAGGGACAGCTCGACCGGCAGGCGGCCGAGCAGGCCGCGGCCGCCCACGAGGCGGAGAAGCAGCGTCGTGCGGACGGCGCGACCGAGACGGTCGAGCGGTATTTCGCCGCGCTGTCCGACGGCAATGCCGCCGACGCGCTCGGCCTGCTGAGCAACGTGCCGGACGATGCGCCGCTGCTGGCGGACAAGGCCGTCAAGCAGTCCCGCGACATCGCCGCGGTGGGCGGCGCCGAGGTCGGCGAGGTCACCGTCTCCGACGCGCTCGACAGCGCTCAGGTGGATGCGACCTACACCGTCGGCGGGGACTCGCAGAGCTACACGTTCGAGCTCACCGGTGCCGGCGACGGCTGGATGATCGACAACGGGCTCGCAGAACTCACCCTGGTCTCCGACGGGGCGCTGCAGGTGAACGGCCAGGCGATCGAGTCCGGATCGGCTGCGCTGGCACTGCCCGGCGGGTACGCCATGACGACCGGCTCGGACCGGGTGCAGTACACCGAGCGGGAGATCGTGGTCGGCAAGCCCGGACCGGCCGAGTGGACCGGCACGATGGAGCTGACCGACAACGGCCGCAAGTTCGCCCTGGACCAGGCAAAGCGGTCGCTCGACAAGTGCGCCTCGGCCAAGGAGCTCGCGCCGGAGGGGTGCCCGTTCGGCATTCAGGCGGGCACCAGCCAGAAGGTCGACTCGGGCAGCATCGACTGGAAAATCAAGAACGACCCGATGCGGGGCGCGAAGGTCGAGTACAGCCCGGACGTGGCGACGATCCGGACCACCGTGAAGTGGGAGTTCAGCGCCACCGGCACCTGCCGCGGTGGAGCGTCGTGCACCTTCGAAAGCGATGGCGAGCCGACGGCGTCCTTCGTGCTGACCGGGGTCAGCGGGGGCAGGCCCACCGGGCAGTGGCTGCCGTTCTGATGGCGCTCGCCGGCGGCGGCGTACCCACCGCCGCCGATGCTGAGGTGATGCCGGGGTAATGGGTGTGCGCCGGCTGCCGGGCGGGGCATAGCATCGCCCTGACCGGCGCCCGCACCGTCGATGCGGGGCCACGACGAGAGGAACAGCGACACCCGTGATGCGCACCCACGAGGCCGGGACCCTGACCGCGGCCGATGCCGGAACCACCGTCACCCTCGCCGGCTGGGTGGCCCGGCGCCGAGATCACGGCGGCGTCGCCTTCCTCGACCTGCGCGATGCCTCCGGGATCGCCCAGGTGGTGGTCCGCGACGAGGTGCTGGACGCCTCGGGCGCGCACGACCTGCGCAACGAGTTCGTGATCAAGGTCGCCGGCACCGTGGAGCTGCGCCCCGAGGGCAACGCGAACCCGGACCTGCCGACCGGCGAGATCGAGGTGGTGACCAGCGAGCTGGAGGTGCTCAATCCGTCCGCCCCGCTGCCGTTCCAGATCGATGATCGCTCCGGGGTGGGCGAGGAGGCGCGGCTGCGCTACCGATACCTGGACCTGCGCCGCCGCTCGGCCGGCGACGCGCTGCGGCTGCGCTCGCAGGTCAGCCGGGTCGCCCGCGACGTGCTGGGCCGGCGCGGCTTCGTCGAGATCGAGACCCCGACGCTGACCCGCTCCACGCCGGAGGGGGCCCGCGACTTCCTCGTGCCCGCCCGGTTGGCGCCCGGTTCCTGGTACGCGCTGCCGCAGAGCCCGCAGCTGTTCAAGCAGTTGCTGATGGTCGCCGGGATGGAGCGCTACTACCAGATCGCGCGGTGCTATCGCGACGAGGACTTCCGGGCCGACCGGCAGCCGGAGTTCACCCAGCTCGACATCGAGATGAGCTTCGTCGACCAGGACGACGTGATCGCCCTGGGCGAGGAGCTGGCCCGCGAGATCTGGGCGCTGAAGGGCGTCGAGCTGACCCCGCCGTTCCCGCGGATCACCTGGCACGACGCGATGGATCGCTACGGCTCCGACAAGCCGGACCTGCGGTTCGGCAACGAGATCGTCGAGGTGACCGACTTCTTCGCCGACACCCCGTTCCGCGTCTTCCAGGCCGACTACGTGGGCGCGGTGATCATGCCCGGGGGCGGCGACCAGCCCCGCCGGCAGTTCGACGCCTGGCAGGAGTGGGCGCGCCAGCGCGGCGCGAAGGGGCTGGCCTACGTCACGGTCGGCGCGGACGGCGAGCTCGGCGGCCCGGTCGCCAAGAACATCTCCGACGCCGAGCGCGCCGGCCTGGCCGAGCGGGTCGGGGCGCAGCCCGGTGACGCGATCTTCTTCGGCGCGGGGGAGCGCCGCGGTTCCCAGGAGCTGCTCGGCGCCGCCCGGGTCGAGATCGCCCGGCGTACCGGCATGATCGAGCCCGGCGCCTGGGCCTTCTGCTGGGTGGTCGACGCGCCGCTGTTCGAGCCCGCCGCCCAGGCAGTGGCCTCGGGCGATGTCGCGGTCGGCTCGGGCGCCTGGACGGCGGTGCACCACGCGTTCACCTCGCCGAAGCCGGAATCGATGGACACCTTCGACACCGACCCCGGCTCCGCGCTGGCCTATGCCTACGACCTGGTCTGCAACGGCAACGAGATCGGCGGCGGCTCGATCCGTATCCATCGCCGCGACGTGCAGGAGCGCGTGTTCAAGGTGATGGGCCTGAGCGAGTCCGAGGCGACCGAGAAGTTCGGCTTCCTGCTCGACGCGTTCGCCTACGGCGCGCCGCCGCACGGCGGCATCGCGTTCGGCTGGGACCGGATCGTCGCGCTGCTCGCCGGCACCGACTCGATCCGCGACGTGATCGCCTTCCCGAAGTCCGGCGGGGGCTACGACCCGCTCACCGGCGCACCCGCGCCGATCACCAGCCAGCAGCGCAAGGAGGCCGGCGTCGACGCGCGGCCGGAGCAGGGCGACAAGACCGATCGACCCGCGCAGGACGGCGACCGGACCACCGAGCCGGGCGAGGAGCAGAGATGACGGGCGACATGCGGGCGGGCGGCGACGACCGGACGCTAGCGGTGCTGGCGCACCTGTCCGCGATCATTGCCATGATCATCTCCGCGGGCTGGCTGAGTTTCGCCGGGCCGCTGCTGATCTGGCTGCTGTTCCGCGGGCGCGGGCCCCTGGTCCGAGGTTCGGCGGCCGGTGCGTTCAACTTCAACCTGTGGGCCTGGCTGATGACGGTGATCGGCTGGATCCTGTTCATCACCGTGATCGGGATCCCGGTCGCGATCATCCTCTGGGTGATCGCCGCCGTGCTCACCGTCGTCTGTCACGTCATCGGCGCCCTGCGAGCATCCCGCGGCGAGCTGTACCGCTACCCGGCACAGATTCCGATCTTGCACTGAGCGGTCGTTGTCGGACCGTCCCCCTAACATGGCGGCCATGTCTGCCCCAGATCCGGCCGAGCTGCAGGTGCGATTCTCCGCCGACCCGTCGGCCTCGGGCGCTGACCGGCTGGTGGTGCTGCTGCACGGTTTCGGGGCCGACGAGGCCGACATGCTCGGCGTCGCGCCGCACCTCCCGGACGGCTTCGTCGTCGCCGCTCCGCGCGCGCCGTTCGCGCTGCCCTGGGGTGGCCGCGCCTGGTATCCGCTGGAGCTGGTGCCGGGCGGGATCGTCGACGCCCCGGCCTATGCCACCCAGGCCGCGGCGGCCGCAGCGGTGGTGCTGGAATGGCTGGCTGGCCAGTCCGGGCGCTGGCGCGAGGTCTTCATCGGCGGCTTCTCCCAGGGCGCGAGCGTCGGTCTCGCCGCGATGGCGGCCCGACCGGAGGCCGCGGACGGCTGGCTGGTCCTGTCGGGCTTCGTGGCACCGGGTACGCCCGAGCCCGCGCCGGCCGACCCGCTGCCGCGGGTCTTCTGGTCGCGCGATGTCGCGGACCCGGTCGTGCCGGCCCGCTGGGCCGAGGCGACGCAGACCTGGCTCGACGGACACGCGCGGGTCGATGCCCACACCTATCCCGGGCTCGGCCACTCCCTCGACGCGCGGGTGATCGCCGACCTCGATGCGTTCCTGGTCGCCGGATGAGCGAGGACCTCTTCGGCAACATCACACCGGCCGCGACCGGGCGTGGCCGCGGCGGCGGCAGCCTCGATGCCGACCACGACCGGCTGCCGCTGGCGGTGCGGATGCGCCCGCGTACCGTCGACGAGATCCTCGGCCAGCAACACCTGCTCGCGCCGGGCGCGCCGCTGCGCCGCCTGGCGACCGGCGAGGCCGCGATGTCGGTCTTCTTGTGGGGCCCGCCCGGCGTGGGAAAGACGACCATCGCGAGCGTGGTGTCGCAGACCGCCGATGCCCGGTTCGTCGAGCTGTCGGCGGTGACCGCGGGGGTCAAGGAGGTCCGCGCGGTGCTGGAGGAGGCCCGGCGTGATCTCGCGCGCGGCGTACCCACCGTGCTCTTCGTCGACGAGGTGCACCGCTTCTCCAAGGCGCAACAAGACGTGTTGCTGCCGGCGGTGGAGAACCGGATCGTCACCCTGATCGCCGCGACGACGGAGAATCCGAGCTTCTCGGTGATCAGCCCCCTGCTGTCGCGGTCGCTGCTGCTTACCCTGAAGCCGCTCACCGATGACGACATCGGCACCCTGATCGACCGGGCCCTGGTCGAGCAACGCGGTCTCGGCGGGCGGTACGCCCTGACCGCCGACGGCCGCGAGACGCTGCTCCGGATGGCCG
Organism: Naumannella huperziae; assembly: GCF_054073625.1. NCBI lineage: Bacteria > Bacillati > Actinomycetota > Actinomycetes > Propionibacteriales > Propionibacteriaceae > Naumannella > Naumannella huperziae. Next base: position 2,182,189 of record NZ_JBSXPH010000001.1, read on the forward strand.
GAGGCGATGCGCGCCGCGCGCTCACCTTCCTCGAGGAGGCCGCCGCCGGGGCGAGCGCCGAGGGCTCGACCAGCATCGACCCGGCGACCATCGAGCGGGCCGTCGACGTGGTCGCGGTGCGCTACGACCGCGACGGCGACCAGCACTACGACGTGATCAGCGCCTACATCAAGTCGATGCGCGGCTCCGACGTGCAGGCCGCATTGCACTACCTGGCGCGGATGCTGCAGGCCGGCGAGGATCCCCGGTTCATCGCGCGCCGACTGGTGATCCTGGCCTCCGAGGACATCGGGATGGCGGACTCCAGCGTGTTGCAGACCTGCGTCGCCGCCGCCCAGGCCGTGCAACTGATCGGCATGCCCGAGGCCCGGATCAATCTCGCCCACGCCACCGTCGCCTGCGCGATGGCGCCGAAGTCCGATGCGGCCTACCAGGGGCTGGAGCGCGCCAGCGCCGATGTCCGCGCCGGCCGGATCGGGCAGGTCCCGCCGCACCTGCGCGACGCCCACTACGCCAGCGCGAAACAGCTCGGGCACGGCGTGGGCTACCGGCACGCGCACAATTCCCCGCACGGCGTCGCCGAGCAGGCCTATCTGCCCGACGAGCTGGCCGACGCCCGCTACTACGAGCCGACCGAGCACGGGCGCGAGGCCGCCGTTGCCGAGCGGCTGCGGGTGATCGAGGAGCTGCTCGGCCGGAGGCGCTGAGCGGGTAGGGTGGGCGACTGTTTGTCGACACCGACCGCCGAGTACGGACCCAGACCAGCGAGGTGCCCGGATGACGTTCCGCCCCGAGATCCACGGCCTGCGCGCCGTAGCCATCGGGCTGGTCGTGCTGCACCACGTCTGGTTCGGGCGGATCTCCGGTGGAATCGACGCGTTCTTGCTGATCGGGGCATTCCTGCTCACCGGGACCTTCCTGCGCCGGCATGACCGGGGCGAGGACGGACGGCCGCTGCAGGTGCTGTTCTCGCGGATGCTGCGCCTGGTGCCCGCGGCCGCGGTGACCGTGGCCGCGGTCGTGCTGGCCACCCCGTTCCTGATTCCCGGTACGCGCTGGGCCGCGATCTGGCAGCAGGCCGTCGCGGCGCTGACCTTCCGGCAGAACCAGGTGCTGATCGACTCGGCCGTGAACTACTACACCGCCGCCTCGGAGCTGACCAGCCCGCTGCAACATTTCTGGTCCCTGTCCATCCAGGGGCAGGTGATCATCGCCTTCTGCCTCGGCCTCGGGGCGATCACCACCATCCGCGACGGGCGGCGAATGCGGCGGGTGCTGGCCGCGGCGTTCGGCGTGCTGTTCGTGGCGTCCTTCGCCCACGGGGTCGCGAGCACCGCGCAGGCGCCGGTCGCAGCGTACTTCGCGACCAGCGGCCGGTTGTGGGAGTTCGCGCTCGGCGGGCTGCTGGCCCTGGCGGTCGAGCGCTGGCAGGTCGGTGGCCGGGCCGGCACCGTCCTCGGCGCGCTGGGGCTGACGACGCTGCTGGGCGCCGCATTCGTGCTGCCCGCCGACGTCCGCTATCCGGGTGTGGTCGCCCTGGTTCCGACGCTGGCGACCGCGGCCGTCATCCTGAGCGGCGGTGGCGGCCGGATCACCCGAGGCCTGCTGCAGCACCGCGTGACGGGCTGGCTGGCCGAGCGTTCCTACGGGCTGTTCCTGTGGCACTGGCCGCTGCTCACGTTCTGGATCATCGTCACCGACGACCCGTCCGTCGGGGTGGTCCAGGGTGCCGCGGTGATCGCCGCGAGCCTGGTCCTGGCGGCGCTGACCCGCCGCTTCGTCGAGGTGCCGCTGCGGGACTGGCGCCCGCGGTTCGGCCCGCTGCCGGGTTGGACCCGAGACGGCGCGGTGGCCGGCGTGACGCTGGTCCTGGTGGTCGGCCTGGTGCTCGGCGTCCAGCGCTGGGAGGACGCGGAGGCCGCCCGGGCGTCGGCGCAGCCCATCTCGGCGAATCCGGGCGCGCGGGTGCTCGAACCGGGCTACGACCCGGCCGACGCGGTGCCCGGGCCGCTGCTCCCGCTGCCCAACCGGCTGTCGGCCGAATGGGCGCCGGAGATCGACGTGTGCCCGGACTACGCCTTCGGCGAAGGCGTCGCCGCCCGCTGCAAGCTGTTCGAACCCGAGGGTGAGACGACCGCGACCGTAGCGGTGGTCGGCAGTTCGCACGCCGCGCAGTGGGTGGGTGCCCTGCTGCCGATCGCCCGGGACCGCGGCTGGCGGCTGCTGCAACTGGAGATGGCCGACTGCGAGCTGCGCGGCGAGCTGGACGACGCCGCCGCCGACTGCGCGGCCTTCAACCGGGAGGCCACCCAGAAGGTGCTCGACGAGCGCGCCGACGCCGTGCTGACCGTGGCGACCCGGACCGGCTGGCAGGAGCCGGACGAGATTGCCGTTCCGGGGTACGCCGAGGCGGTCGCCCCGTTCGTGCAGGCCGGGATGACCGTGCTGGCGGTCCGGGACAACCCGCGCTGGGCCAAGGATCCCGCGGAGTGCCTGGCCCGGTACGGCAGCGATTCGCCGCTGTGCGGGGCGCCGGCCGAGGAGATGCTGGCGGCGGACTCGCCACTGGCCGAGGTGACCGGCGACCCCCGGGTGGTCGGCATCGATTTCACCGACCTGCTGTGCCCGGACGGGTACTGCCCGGCCGCCATCGGCAATGTCGGCGTCTACCTCGACACCCACCACCTCACCCGCAGCTATCTGCAGACCGCGCGGCCGCAGGTGGAGAAGGCCCTGGACCGCGCGACGGGGTGGACCGTCGACGGGCCGCGGTGACCACCGGGCGACCCCGGCCGGCGCCGGACGGCTAGGCTCGCGGCCATGACTGTGACCCTTGGCGGAGTGGCCGGCCTGCTGGCCGCCATTGCCCTGTTGATCTTGGTCGGTTTCCTGGCGGTGCCGCTGTACAAGCTCGGCAAGCTGTTCGACTCGATGCGGGAGACCGTCGACGAGATCGGCGACGAATCGGTGCCGATCCTGACCGAGCTGCAAGGCACCGTCCAGGCGACCAATGTCGAGCTGACCAAGGTCGGAGTGGTCACCGACGATGCCGCGAAGCTGTCCGGCAGCGTGAGCACCATCGCCGAGAACGGCGCCCAACTGTCCAATCTGATGACCACCGCCGTCGGCGGCCCGATCATCCGGCTGACCGCCTTCGTGCACGGGCTCCGGCTGGCCGTGGGACAGCGGCGTCGGCGTGGCGAACGCAGGCGGGCGCGCGGCCCCCGTCCCGATCGGGCCGACATCGTCACCCGGACGGATCTGGAGCCCCGGTGATCCGCAACGTCGTCCTGCTCGGCGTCGGCGCCGTCGCGGGGGTGCTGGTCTTCCGCTGGGCCCGACGCAAGGTGGATGCCGTGATCGCCGAGACCCGGCCGGACGCCGTCGTGGCCCGCGTCGCCCGCGGGGCCCAGCACGTCGGCAACCAGATCGCCGACTTCGCCGACGATGTGTTGATCAACACCCGCCGCCGCGAGTCCGAGATCCGGGCCGAACTGGGCATGGCCCCCGTCGTCGAGCAGATCGACCCGGAGCCGGCCGAGTCGTTGGCCCGCCGCCGCGCCTGAGCTGGTCGAGCCTCGTCGGTCAGCCCCGCGAGATTGGTTGGTCGAGCCTGTCGAGACCGGACGGGCGCTTCGCGCCGAAAGCGACCACTCGTCGGGCTTTCGGCTGCCTTGGGCCTGGGAAGCCCACCACAATCGTGACGAGTGGTCGGTTTCGGCGGGTGGGGTGGGTACGCCGCGCGCTCGGGCTGTGCTCGGGGCTTGGTCGGCGCTGGCTTCCTCGCTTGCTCGACCGGCGTTGGTCGAACCTGTCGAGACCGCTCGGGGTTCTCCGCGCCAAAAGTGACCACTCGTCGGGCTTTCGGCTGCCTTGGGCCTGGGAAGGCCACCACAATCGTGGCGAGTGGTCGGTTTCGGCGGGCGGGGTGGGTACGCCGCGTGCTCGGGCTGTGCTCGAGGCTTGTCTCGACGGCGCCCGCTTCGCGAGCCTGCTCGACCGGCGGTGCGATCGCTGCTCGACAGGCGTTCGGCGGGCGCGGCGCTAGGCTGTACGCCGCCCGCCCGCGCGGGCGTACCCACATCGCTCGACCCCGAAGGAACTCGATGAAGACGGCCGACATCCGGCGTACGTTCCTGGACTTCTTCGTGCGCAACGGCCACGAGCTGGTCCCGTCGTCGTCGCTGGTCTACCCGGACCCGACCCTGTTGTTCGTGCCGGCCGGGATGGTGCCGTTCAAGCCGTACTTCACCGGCGAGGAGAAGCCGCTGTGGGACCGGGCCACCAGCGCCCAGAAGTGCGTGCGGACGCTCGACATCGACGAGGTCGGCAAGACGACCCGGCACGGCACGTTCTTCCAGATGCTCGGCAACTTCTCCTTCGGCGACTACTTCAAGGCCGACGCCATCCGCTACGCGTTCGAGCTGATCACCACCCCGCAGGGCGTCGGCGGCCTCGGCTTCGACCCCGACCAGCTCTGGGTCACCGTGCTCGGGCCGGGCCACCACCCGGACTATCCGGACGGCGACGTCAAGGCGCGCAAGCTGTGGCGCAAGGTCGGCATCCCCGACGAGCGGATCCAGGGCCGGGGGCTGGCCGACAACTTCTGGCAGATGGGCGTACCGGGGCCCGGCGGCCCGTCCTCGGAGATCTACATCGATCGCGGCCCGGCCTACGGCCCGGACGGCGGCCCGATCGTCGACGAGGACCGGTTCCTGGAGATCTGGAATCTGGTGTTCATGTCCGAGGAGCTGTCGGCCGTGCGGTCGAAGTCCGACTTCGACATTGCGCACCCGCTGCCCAGCAAGAACATCGACACCGGCATGGGGCTGGAGCGCACGGCGTACCTGCTGCAGGGCGTCGACAACATGTACGAGATCGACGAGATCTTCCCCGTCATCGAGCGCGCTGCACAGCTCGCGGGCAAAACCTACGGCGCGGACCGCGAGGACGATGTGCGGCTGCGCGTCGTCGGCGACCACGTGCGGTCCTCGCTGATGCTGCTCACCGACGGGGTACGCCCCGGCAACGAGGCCCGCGGGTACGTGCTGCGCCGCCTGCTGCGCCGCTCGGTCCGCGCGATGCGGCTGCTCGGCGTCGACACCGCGGTGCTGCCCGAGTTGTTGCCGGTGAGCAAGGACCTGATGGCGCAGTCCTGGCCGGAGGTGGAGGCCAACTGGGACGGCACCTCGACCGCGGCCTATGCCGAGGAGGGTGCCTTCGCGCGCACCCTCACCGCGGGCACGCAGATCTTCACCGGCGCCGCGGCCCGGACCCGCGCGGCCGGCGGCGACACGCTGTCCGGCGAGAGCGCGTTCCAGTTGCACGACACCTACGGCTTCCCGGTCGACCTGACCCTGGAGATGGCGGCCGAACAGGGGCTCAAGGTCGACACGGAGGCGTTCGCGTCGCTGATGGCCGAGCAGCGCGACCGCGCGAAGGCCGATGCCCGCGCCCGCAAGGGGCTCGCGACCTCGACCGAGGCCTACCGCCAGCTCCGCGCCGACGGCGAGACCCGGTTCACCGGGTTCACCGAACTCGGCGAGGAGACCCGGATCCGCGGCCTGGTCCGCGACGGCGCGGTGGTCCCCGCGGCCACGGCCGGCGAGGTCGTGGAGGTCGTGCTGGAGGAGACCCCGTTCTATGCCGAGTCCGGCGGGCAGGACTCCGATTCCGGCACCATCCGCGCCGACGGCGCCGACCTCACGGTGCTGGACGTGCAGCGGCCGGTGCCGGGGCTGATCGTGCACAAGGTCCGCCTGGAGGCGGGCGAGCTGCACCCCGGGCAGCGGGTCACCGCCCAGGTGGATGCCGACAACCGGCGCGGCGCCTGCATGGCCCACACCTCGACCCACATCATCCACGCGGCGCTGCGCGAGGCGCTCGGCCCGACGGCGGTCCAGGCCGGCTCCTACAACCGGCCCGGCTACCTGCGCTTCGACTTCCGCAGCAACCAGCCGCTGAGCAAGGACCTGCGCGACCAGATCGAGGGCCGTTCGGCCGAGGCGATCGGTGACGACCTGCCGGTCAGCGCGACCGAGATGAGCCTCGACGAGGCCAAGGCGCTCGGGGCGATGGCGATGTTCGGCGAGAAGTACGGCGAGCGGGTCCGGATGGTCGAGCTGGGCGGTGCCTGGTCGCGCGAGCTGTGCGGCGGTACCCACGTCGCCGACACTTCCCAGATCGGCCTGCTGACCCTGACCGGGGAGTCTTCCGTCGGTTCGGGGGTACGCCGGGTCGAGGCGCTGGTCGGCCGCGACGCCTTCGACCGGCTGGCCGCCGAGCGCAGCCTGGTGCTCGGCCTGGCCGACACCCTCCGGGTCCAGCCGGACCAGCTCGCCGACCGGGTCTCCCGGATGGTCACCCAGCTCCGCGAGGCCGAGAAGGAGATCGCGGCCCTGCGCGCGGAGCGGGCGCGGGCGGCGATCGGGGACCACCTGGCCGGGGCCAAGGACCTCGGCGGCGTGGCCTTCGTCGGCGTGCGGGCCGACGCCGCCGGCAACGACCTGCGGACGCTCGCCCAGGAGGTACGCGACCGGCTGGGCGAGCGGCCCGGCGTGGTGGCGCTGATCGGCGGGCCCGACGACAAGCCGGGCATCGTGGTCGCGGTCAACGGCCCGGCCCGCGATCGCGGGCTGAACGCCGGGGAACTGGTCCGGATCGGCGCGTCCGAGCTGGGCGGCAAGGGCGGCGGCAAACCCGACCTGGCCCAGGGCGGCGGCACCGACGGGGCCCGCGCCGACCAAGCGCTCGGGGCGGTCGAGCGCGCCGTGTCCGGCGGCTGAGCGCCATGCGGACCGGGACCCGGCTCGGGATCGACTGGGGCGAGGCACGGATCGGGGTCGCGGCCTGCGACCCGCGCGGCGCCCTGGCGTACCCCGTCGAGACGGTGCCCGCCTCGCCGGCCCCGGTGGACCGGATCGTTGCGCTGGTCGCCGAGTACGATCCGATCGAGATCGTCGTCGGTCTCCCGCGCTCGCTCGCCGGCGGTGAGGGTCCGGCGGCGGCTCGCATCCGGGAACACGCAGCACAGCTCGCCCGGGCGTTGCCCGGGGTTCCGCTACGGTTGGTGGACGAACGATTGACCACCGTCAGCGCCTCGCGGATGCTGACCGGTCAGGGTCGCAAGGCCCGCCGGCAGCGCTCCGTGATCGACCAGGCTGCGGCGGTGGCGATCCTGACCGACGCGCTGGAGGCCGAGCGCTCGACCGGGCAGCCGCCCGGCGAGGAAGTGACGATCCGGCGAGAGCCGGACCGGGGAGGTACGCAACAGTGAGTGACCCGGTGGACACCAGACCGCACGGGCGGGGCGCGGCGGAGGCGCCGGAGCCGCGCGACGGCCGCGGCGAGCTGCCCACCCCGCCGTCGGGGGTCAATCTGCGTTCGGTCGCCTATCACGGCAAGAGCGCCATCGCCGTGCTGATCTCCCTCGCCGTGCTGGTCGGTGGCGGCTGGTTCGCGATGACCAAGCTGCAGAGCGGCATCGAGGGCTTCCTGACCGCGGAGGACTATCGCGGCCCGGGCGAGACCGAGATCCTCGTCGAGGTGCCGTCCGGCTCGAGTGTCAGCGAGATCGGCGCGCTGCTGGTCGAGAAGGACGTGATCAAGTCCACCGAGGCCTGGCGCAATGCCGTCCGCAACCGCACCGACGAGGTGAACCTGCAGGCGGGCTACTACCAGTTGCTGACCCAGATGAGCGCTGCCCAGGCGCTGGACCGGATGCTCGCCCCCGATGCGCTGAAGCAGGAGAAGGTGACCATCCGCGAGGGCCTGCGGATCGGCGAGCAGTACGAGGCGCTGGCCAAGGCGACCGGGATGAGCGTCGAGGAGTTCGAGGCGGCGGCCAAGGACGGCAAGTCCTACGGGCTGTCGCCGTGGGCCGAGGGCAATCCCGAGGGCTTCTTGTTCCCCGACACCTACAACGTGCAGGTGGCCGCCGGCCCGACCCCGGTGCTGGCCGCGATGGCCGGCCAGTTCGACAAGGTGGCGGGCGACATCGACCTGGAGAAGCGGGCGAAGGAGCTCGGTCGCTCGCCGCGCGAGATCGTCACCGTGGCCTCGATCATCGAGGAGGAGGTACGCCGCGACGAGGACCGGCCGAAGGTCGCACGGGTGCTGTACAACCGCCTGGACAAGGGCATGAAGCTGCAGCTCGACACCACGGTCATGTACGCCAACAACAAGCGGGGCGGCGCGTCCACCAGCGAGGAGATGCGGAAGAACCCCTCGCCCTACAACACCTATGTCGCCGACGGCCTGCCGCCGGGCCCGATCGCGGCGCCCGGCAAGGCCGCGTTGGAGGCGGCGGCGAATCCGGCCGACGGCAACTGGCTCTACTTCGTCGCGGTGAACCTGGAGACCGGCGAGACCAAGTTCGCCGACGATGCCGCCGGGCACCAGCGCAATGTCGAGACCTGGCGACGCTGGTGTTCTGAGAACAAGGGCAAGTGCTGAGGCCGGAGATCTCCCTCGCGATCCGGCGCTGTGCGGTGATCGGCAGCCCGATCGCGCACTCGCTGTCGCCGGCCATGCACCGCGCCGCCTATGCCGAGCTCGGCCTGGACTGGGAGTACGGCGTGGTCGAGGTGCCGCGCGGCGGGGTGGCGGCACTGATCGAGGGCCTCGACGTGAGTTGGCGCGGGTTGAGCGTGACGATGCCGAACAAGCCCGAGCTGCTCGATCTGCCCGGCGCCACGATCGACCCGGCGGCCCGGCTGGCCGGCGGCGGCAACACCGTGATCCTGGACGCGCCGGCGGACCGGCGTACCGTCACCGTGTACAACACCGACATCGCGGGGCTGGCCCGCGCCGTGCGCCGCTGCGCCCCGGGGCTCGCGCCGCGGACGGCGCTGCTGCTCGGCAGCGGCGCGACCGCCCGCTCGGCGCTGCTCGGGCTGGCCGACCTCGGCGTCAGCCGGGTACTGATCGCCGCGCGGGCACCGGAGAAGGCGGCCGCGCTCGGCGAGCTGGCCGCGCGCGCCGGGGTGGGCCTCGAGATCGCGGACTGGTCCGCGGCGGCACCGCCTACCGATCTGGTGGTCAGCGCGCTGCCCGGCGGCGCGCTGACCGAGGCGGTCGCGGCGCGGTTCGCGACGGCGCCGGTGGTCTTCGACCTCGCCTACGACCCCTGGCCCAGCACCCTCGCCGCCGTCGCCGCCGAGCGCGGGGCCCAGGTGCTCGACGGGCTCGAGCTGCTGGCCGACCAGGCCGTGCTGCAACTGGAGCTGATGATCGGCCGCGGCGTGCCCGCGGGGACGCTGGTGACCGCCGGCCGGGCGGAACTGCGTCGGCGCGCGGCCCCGTGACACACTGGCGCCCATGCTCCGCTGGATGACCGCCGGCGAATCCCACGGGGAGGCCCTGGTGGCCATCATCGAGGGATTGCCCGCGCACGTGTCGATCACCACCTCCGAGATCTCCGAGGCGCTTGCGCGCCGCCGGCTCGGTCACGGTCGCGGGGCGCGGATGAAGTTCGAGGCCGACCGGGTGCGCCTGCTGGGCGGGGTACGCCATGGGCAGACGATGGGCTCGCCCGTCGCGATCGAGGTCGCCAACACCGAATGGCCCAAGTGGCAGACCGTGATGTCGCCCGATCCCGTCGATCCGGAGGTGCTGGCCGGGCAGGCGCGCGGCGCGGCGCTGACCCGGCCGCGGCCCGGGCATGCCGATCTCGTCGGGATGCAGAAGTACGCCCACGACGAGGCCCGGCCCGTGCTGGAACGCGCCTCGGCGCGCGAGACCGCCGCGCGGGTTGCCGTCGGGCGGGTGGCGCAGAACTTCTTGTCCCAGGCGTTCGGCGTCGCGATCCTCTCCCATGTCGTGGAGCTCGGGCCGGTGGCGGTGGCGCCCGGCACGCTGCCCGGGCCGGGTGACCTCGCGGCGATCGACGCCGACCCGCTGCGCTGCCTGGACCCGGAGGCGGCCGCGGCGATGTATGCCGAGGTCGAGGCCTGCCAGAAGGCGGGCGACACCCTCGGCGGGGTGGTCGAGGTGGTCGCGTGGGGGCTGCCGCCCGGCCTCGGCAGCTACAGCCAGGGCGATCGGCGCCTGGACGCGCGGCTGGCCGGCGCGCTGATGGGTATCCAGGCGATCAAGGGCGTCGAGATCGGCGACGGTTTCGCGCTGGCCCGCACCCGGGGCTCCCGGGCACACGACGAGATCGAGCCGGCGGCCGGCGGGGTGCGGCGCGCCAGCGGTCGCTCCGGCGGCACCGAGGGCGGGATGAGCACCGGCGAGGTGCTGCGGGTACGCGCGGCGATGAAGCCGATCGCGACGGTGCCGCGCGCGCTGCGTACTGTCGACACGGCCACCGGCGAGGCGGCCTCGGCGCATCACCAGCGCAGCGATGTCGCCGCCGTCCCGGCCGCCGGCGTGGTGGCCGAGGCGATGGTCGCGCTGGTGCTGGCGGAGGCGGCGCTGGAGAAGTTCGGCGGCGACTCGGTCGGCGAGACCCGGCGCAATGCCGAGGCCTATCTCGCCGACATCGCTGCGCGTGGACTGGCGGTCGCGCCGGCGGAGGTGCACGCGTGAGCCTGGTCCTGGTCGGCGCCCCCGGCTCGGGCAAGTCGACGGTCGGCCCGGCGCTCGCCGAGCGGCTCGAGCTGCCCTTCGTCGATGTCGATCAACTGATCGAGGCCGGCACCGGTCGCGCGATCGCGGAGATCTTCGCGACCGACGGCGAGAAGGCGTTCCGGGACCTGGAGCGCGAGGCCACGCTGGCGGTGCTCGCGGAGCCGGGGGAGCGGGTGGTCTCCCTCGGCGGCGGTGCCGTGCTGGACCCGCAGATCCGCGACGCGCTGGCCGCCCACGAGGTGGTGTGGCTGAAGGTGAGCGCGGGTCGCGCCGCCGATCGAGTGGGCCTGAACGTGGCGCGGCCGCTGCTGCTCGGCAACGTCCGCGGCCGGTTGATCAAGCTGCTCGGCGAGCGAACCCCGCTGTATGCGGCCGCGGCCGGACTGACCGTCGACACCGACGATCTGGCCGCCGCCGAGGTGGCCGACCTGATCATCGCGGAGCGCTCCGGGTGAGCACGATCGAGGTGGCCGCCGAACGGCCGTACCCGGTGATCATCGAACGCGGCGCCAGTGAGCGGCTGGGCGAGCTCGCGGGCGATGCGTCCCGGGTCGCCGTCCTGCACCCGGCCGTGCTGGCGGAGCGGGCGGAGCGGCTCGCGGCGGATCTCGGCGTACCGGCCAGCCTGATCGAGGTTCCCGACGCCGAGGCGGCGAAGACCCCGACGGTGCTGGCGCGGTGCTGGGACCGACTGGCCGCCGACGGATTCACCCGCTCGGACCTGGTCGTCGGTCTCGGCGGCGGTGCGACCACCGATCTGGCGGGATTCGTCGCGGCGAGCTGGCTGCGGGGGGTACGCCTGATCACGATCCCGACCACCGTGCTCGGCATGGTCGATGCCGCGGTCGGCGGCAAGACCGGGATCAACATCGCCGCCGGCAAGAACTTGGTCGGGGCCTTCTGGGAACCGTCCGGGGTGCTGTGTGACCCCGCGCTGCTGGACACCCTGCCGAGGGCCGACCTGGTCGCCGGGCTGGCCGAGGTGATCAAGTGCGGACTGATCGCCGACCCGGAGATCCTGGACCTGATCATGGATGATCCGGCCGACGCGGTACGCCCGGACTCGGCGCGGCTGACGGAGTTGATCACCCGCGGCGTCGCGGTCAAGGCCCGCGTGGTGTCGGCCGATCTTCGTGAGGCGACCTCGGAGGGCACGCGGGTCGGTCGGGAACTGTTGAACTACGGGCACACGCTGGCGCACGCGATCGAACGGCTGCACGAGTACCGCTGGCGGCACGGCGAGGCGGTCGCGGTGGGCATGGTCTATGCGGCGCTGCTGGCGCGCCGGCTGCGGCTGGCCGACGATGCGCTGGTGGACCGGCACCGGGAGGTGCTTGCCGCGGTGGGGCTGCCCACGACCGCGGCGGGTGCCGGGGAATGGTCCGGACTGCGCGCGGCGATGGCCCTGGACAAGAAGGCCCGCGGCGCGGTGTTGCGCTTCGTGCTGTTGGACGGGCTGGCGAGCGCGTGCGTGGTCGCCGGCCCGGACGAGGCGGCGCTCGCCGCGGCGTACCGAGAACTCGGAGGTGACGCGTGAGCGAACCGCAGCCGGAGCCCGGCGCGCAGGATGCCCCACGGCTGCTGGTCTTCCTGCACGGGCTGGGGGAGACGCCGCTGGTCTGGCAGGACCAGGTGGTGGCGATGGCGCCGGGTTGGCGGCCGCTGACGCCGTGGATCGCGGGAACCAAGCCGACCGACAGCGGCGCGTTCGATCTGGGCGCGGCGGTCGACGCGCTGGCGCGGCTGCCGCAGTTGCACGGTGTGCAGCGGATCAGCCTGTGCGGGCGCAGCCTCGGCGCGGCGGTCGCTATCCGGCTGGCCGCCGACCATCCCGAGCTGGTCGACCGGCTGGTGCTGGTGGATCCGCTGCTCGGCCTGCCGGGCTGGGCCCGGGCGAGCCAGCGGATGGCGGTGAAGCTGATGCCGCGCAGCCGCCTCGCCGACCGCAATATCGACAAGGACCGGCTGCTGGCCGCCATCGATGCGCTCGGCCGGGTCGATGTCACCGGGCGCCTCGGGGAGGTGCGGGCTGCGTCCCTGGTCCTCGCCGATGGTGCCGACGAGCGCGCGGTCCGGCTGGTCGAGCGTGGATTGCCCGACGGGCGGTACGCCCGACTCGGTGACGGGGGCCTGAATGCCGCCATCTGGGAGTTCCTCGAGCCCGCCTGAGCGCCCCGGTGCGGCGGGCGCAGGTGTGGCTGCGGGTCAGGCGTCGTTCTCGACGACCAGCTCGATGCCGAGGGCGTCGGCGAACTGCCCGGCGAGCTCGGCGAGATTCACCGGTTCGATACGGGCGCCGGCGAGCGATGCGACGCCGGTCAGCCCGGTCATCGTGCAGCCGACGAACCGGACCGAGGACAGCCGCGCCCCGGCGAACCGCGCGTCGGTCAGGTCGCAACGATCGAAGGTGACCGACTCCAGCTCGGCGCCACCGAAGTCGGCCCCGGCCAGCCGGCAGCCCGTGAACGCCGCCCGGCGCACGCGCGCCTGCCGCCAGTTGGCGAGCTCGGCGACGGCATCGACCACCGTCAGATCGGCGATCCGGCAGCCCGCCAGCATGAGCCCGGTGGCGCGGCAACGCTCCAGCGCGACCCGCGACCAGATGCTCTCCCGAAGCACCAGATTCGCCAGATCGGACCCGACCACCTCCACGTCGGTCCAGCGCGTCCGATAGAGCTGCGCGTCCGCGAGCGAGCCGCCGTGCAGCGCGACCTGCAGCAGCTCGGCGAACTCGGTGTCGGTCGCCGCCCAGCCGGGTGCGTCCACGGACACGGCCTCCAGCACCGTGTCCGAGCGCAGCTCCGCGCGCGTGCCGACCGGCTCCTCGAGCCGCGGACGCGCCGGCCTCATCCGTCTCCGCCGGTGAGCACCAGCGGCTCGCCGGCGCCGGGATCCACCAGGGTGAGCCGCCCGACCCCGTCGGCCAGCAGCGCGCGCGCCCCCTGGTCGAGACCGACATCGCTGATCACCTCGTCGACGTCGTCGAGGCCGGCGAAGGAGCTGATCCCGAGCAGGCCCCACTTGCTGTGGTCGGCCAGCACCACCCGCCGGCGCGCCGATTCCAGGAACGCGCGGTTGGCATCGGCCTCCAGCATGTTCGGTGTGGTGAACCCGGCGCGTTCGTCGATGCCGTGCACCCCGACGAACAGCAGGTCGATGTGCAACTGGCGCAGCGCCGACACCGCGATCGGACCGACCAGCGCGTCGGAGACGGTTCGCTGGCCGCCGGTGAGCACGGTGCTGGCCCCGGCATGTTGCCGCAGGGCCTCGGCGATCGGCACCGAGTTCGTCACCACGGTGAGCTCGCTGACCCGGCCGAGCAGGCGCGCCAGCGCGAGTGTGGTGGTGCCGGCCGACAGTCCGACGGCCTGTCCCGGCTGGATCTGGGCCAGCGCCGCCTCGGCGATCGCGGCCTTCTCGGCCTGCTGCTGCCGTGCCTTCTCGCCGGGCCGGGGCTCCTCCGTCGCGCCGTGTCGGGCCAGCCGGGCGCCGCCGTGCACGCGTTCCAGCAGCCCCTGCTCGTGCAGCCCGTCGATGTCGCGGCGGATGGTCATCGGGGAGACCTCGAAGTCGTCGGCAAGATCGCTGACCCGGACGATCCGTCGCTCGCGTACGGTCTGCATGATCGCGGCCTGCCGCTCGGCGGCGATCATCGTGCGCGTGCGTTGGTTCATCGCTCTCATCCTTTGCTCGATCCCAGCGTAAGCCCGGCGACGAAGTGGCGTTGCAGCAGCAGATAGACGATCAACGTCGGGATGAGAGTGATCAGCGCGCCCGCGGCCAGCAGGTTGTAGTCGCTGAAGAACTGGCCCTGCAGATTCTTGATCGCCGTGGTCACCGGTAGCCGGTCCCCGGAGGTGATGAACAGCAACGGCCAGAAGAAGTCGTTGTAGATGAAGATGATCTCCAAGGTGGCCAGCGCGGCCAGCGCGGGTCGGCACAGGGGAAGCACGATCGACCAGTAGCGACGCCAGACGCCGGCGCCGTCGACCAGGGCGGCCTCGGTGAGATCGGGGGAGAGCGCCTTCATGTAGTTGGCGAGCACGAAGGTGCAGAACCCGACCTGGAAGGCCAGGTTCACGATGATCACCGAGATGTAGGTGTTGAGCAGCGAGCCGGAGTCGGAGAACCAGTAGGGCAGTCGCAGGTTCTTGAAGATCGCGAACAACGGGGCGGCCAACACCTGGGGCGGCAGCAGGTTTCCCGCGGTGAAGGCGATCAGCAGCGGGATGCTGAGCGCCCAGCGCACCCGGGTCACCGCATAGGCCATCATCGACGACAACGCCAGGGTGAAGAAGACGGTCGGGACCACGATGATCACGGAGTTCGTCAGGTAGGTGAGGAATCCGCTCTGGGTCCACGCCCTGGCGAAGTTGTCCAGGTTGTACTCGCCGCCGACCGAGAAGTAGCCGAGGCGCTGGGTGGAGCCGTAGGGCCGCAGCGCGGTGTAGGCGGCCCAGAGCAGCGGGGCCAGCCACATCACGGACATGGCCAACAAGAACAGATGGGTCCCCCATCGGGGTCGGATGGTACGCGCGGTGGTCGCCATCAGTCCTCCCTTCCGAAGGCGCGGGTGAGGTAGAAGATGATCGGCCCGAGGGAGACGACCAGCAGGATCACCGCCAGCGCGGAGCCGATGCCGATCACCTGGCCCTCGCCGACCAGGTTCTGCACGACCAGCGCGCCGAGCAGCTCCAGGCCGTTCGTGCCCCGGTTGATCACATAGACGATGTCGAAGGCGCGCAGGCACTCGATGATCGTGATCACCACAATGATGATGTTGATCGGCCGCATGGCGGGGAAGACGACCCGGAAGAATGTCTGCCAGCCGTTCGCGCCGTCGATCGCGGCGGCCTCGCGCAGCGCCGGGTCGACGCCCTTGAGGCCGGCGAGATAGAGGATCATCACATAGCCCGCGTGCCGCCAGGTCGCCGCCACCATCGCCGCCAGCAGGTTGACATTTGGATCGCCGAACCAGTCGATCGCGGCCGGCGTACCTGCCGTGCCGAGGATGTTGTTCAGCAGGCCGTTGTCGCGTTGGTAGAACAGTTGCCAGATCACGCCCGTCAGAGCCAGCGAGATCATCACCGGGACGAAGAACACACTCTGGTAGATCCGGCTGCCGGCGAGCTTGCCGTCCAGCAGCACGGCGAGCAGCAGCCCGAGCGGGGTGGCGATGCCGGCCAGGAAGAGCAGCCAGATGACGTTGTGCGCCACGGCGGGCCAGAACGGCGGGTAGAGCGAGACGATGTAGTCGTAGTTGGCCAGTCCCGCCGGCTCGATGCGGTCGAGATCGATCCCGTTCCACCGGGTGAAGGACAGGCCGATCGAGGCCAGTGCGGGCAGCCAGACCAGCAGCAGTTGCACCAGCGTCGGGACGCCGACCATGATCGCCAGCGCGATCTTGTCGGTGATCGAGAGCGTGCGCAGGGGGCGGCGCGGCCGGACCCGGTCGCGGGCCGGCGCATCGAGCGTTGCGGTCACTGGGCTGCGTAGAGCTGGGCGGCCTGCGCCTCGATGTTGGCGAGGTCGATCTTGCCGTCGCGGGTGAACTCCTGCAGGGCCGGAGCCAGGACATTGCTGGCCATCGCCGGCAGGGCATCGCGGTCGAAGAACTGGCTCACCGCACTCGCCCCGGCGATCAGCTCGGCCGCCTTGGTCAGCATCGGGGTCAGATAGCTGCGATCGGCCTCGGCTGCCGTCGGCAGGTTGGACGTGTCCTTGGCGGAGTAGGCATCCTGCCCCTGCGGCGTACCGACGAACTTCGCGAAATCGCGGGCGACCGGATTCTCCCCGCCGCGGCGTGACAGCAGCAGCCCGTCGATCGGCGCCTCGACCGCGCTCTGCCCCTCGTCGCCGATCGCCGGGAACGGGAAGAAGTCGATGTCGTCGAGCACCTCGTTGTTGTCGGCGTACTCCTGGGTGACGAAGGTGCCGATCAGGTACATGGCCGACTTCTTCTCGCCCAGGTTCGCCGCACCGTCCTGCCAGGTCATGCCCAGCGCGCCGGGATTCTGGAAGGGCAGGATCTCGCGCCACCCGTCGAAGACCGCGGCCACGTCCGGGCTGTCCCAGCTCGACCGGTGGGCGCACAGGTCGGCATGGGCCTGGTAGCCGTTGGTCCGCATGTTGAGGTAGTCGAACATGCCGAACGCGGGCCAGCCCTCCTTGTTGGTGAACTCGATCGGAATGATCTTGTCGCCCTGGATCTGCTTGCAGAGCGCGACGAACTCGTCCCAGGTCGTCGGCACCTGGTAGCCGCGATCGGCGAACAGGCTCTTGCGGTAGTGCACGACCCACGGATAGTTGTAGTTCGGCACCAGGTACTTCTTGCCGTCCAGCCCCGTCGAGGCGGCCGCCAGAGCCGGTGAGAAGTTCGAGCCGATCTCGGCCCAGACGTCGTCCACGTCCGCCAGCACACCCTGCTCGGCGTAGTACTGCATCCGGTAGCCGGCGAACCAGGTGAAGACGTCGTCCGGGCTGCCCTGCAGGTAGGTGCTGATGTTGTTCTGGAAGTCGTTGTGCGGGACCGTGTTGGTGGTCACGGTGTTGCCGCCGGCGGAGTAGGCCTCGACCACCGCGGCATAGGCCGCCCGGGGCACCGGGTCGGAGGCGTTCGAACCGAAGGTGGCCGAACCGGTGGCCCCCGGCGAGCCCGCGCCCGGCGGGGTCGTGGTCCCGGTGCAGGCACCGAGCGCTGGTACGGCGCCGATGGCGGCGGCCCCGAGTCCGAGCCCGAGAAGGCGGCGGCGGGTGAGGGCGGGATGAGTGGTCACGCTGACTCCTGACGACATTGTCCAGACCGACGCGGCCGACCGCGGCGGGTGAACGCCGACTGACGTTCTGAAACGACCATAAACGAAAAAACCTGCACATGGTTGGTGCGTATGAACGCGTTTGTGTAACGAAGTGTTAGTTTTGCCCCCGAAACGGGGTCGGCGGGGGCGTGGCGGCGGGAGGATGACACACGTGGCATCGCGCAGCGGACGAGTGGCGACGACCCGGCGGGAGCCGGCATCGGAGGTCACGCAGCGCGCCGGGCGGCTGGCCGACGGCCGCGAGATCATCTACTTCGACGACCCGGGTACGCCTCCGCGTCCGGTGCCTTCGGTTGACCGCCGCAGCCTCGCGCCGCGCCCCGAGACGCCGCAACTGCGGCGCGACCCGCTGACCGGCGACTGGATCACGATGGCCACGGCCCGCCAGGCCCGCGCCGTGCTGCCCACCCTGGATCCGCTGGCACCGCAGGGCACCGACAACCCCAACTCGGAGATCCCGGACGACTACGACGTCGCGGTCTTCGAGAACCGGTCGCCCGCCTTCGGCCCGGACGTCGCGGAGTCGGTCGGCGCCGGCCCCGGCGATCCCGGCCTGTTCGACCATCGGCGCGCGGTCGGCCGCTGCGAGGTGGTCTGCTTCAGCCCCGACAGCACGGGCTCGTTCGCCACCCAGACCGCGACCCGCGCGCGGACCGTGGTCGAGGCGTGGGCCGCGCGCACGGCCGCCCTGAGCCGGGTGCCCGGGGTCGAGCAGGTCTTCGCGTTCGAGAACCGGGGCGTGGAGATCGGCGTCACCCTGCACCATCCGCACGGTCAGATCTACGGCTATCCCTACATCACTCCGCGGACATCGGCCCTGCTGCGCCAGATCGACAGCTACGGCCCGACGCTGATGGGCGACATCGTCGCCGCGGAGCTGTCCGGGCCGCGCGTGGTCCTGCGCGGTCAACACTGGTCGGCCTATGTCCCGTTCGCCGCCCGCTGGCCGCTGGAGGTGCATCTGGTCCCGCATCGGCAGCTTCCCGATCTCGCCGCGACCAGTTCCGAAGAGCGCGCCGAGCTGGCGGTTGCCACGCTGGAGCTGCTGCGCGGGGTGGACGCGCTCTACGACACCCCGACGCCCTATATCGCCGGCTGGCACCAGGCCCCGGTGCACCAGCACCGCGACACGGTACGCCTGACCTGGCAGATCACCTCGCCGCGCCGCGGCCCGGACAAGCTGAAGTACCTCGCCGGCAGCGAGGCCGCGATGGGTGGCTGGGTCGGTGACGTGGCCCCGGAGGAGCAGGCCGACCGGTTGCGCGAGGCGATCGCCCGGGCCGAGCGGGAGCATCCGGTGGTCGCGCGATGAGCACGACCTGGTCGGCGCCCGGCCGGGTGACCCTGATCGGCGATCACACCGACTACAACGCCGGCCTGTCGCTGCCGTTCGGCCTGGACCGCAGAACGTCGGTCACCGTGCGCCGCGCCGACGACCCGATCCTGCGGGTGCGCAGCGACAGCCCGGGTGCCGGGCCGGTGAGCGTCCCCGCCCGGGTCCTGGAGCTGCCCGAACCCCCGGCCGTCGACGGCTGGGCGGCGTACCCGATCGGGATGGCGTGGGCGCTCGCACAGGCGGTGCCCGGGGCGATCGGGCCGTTCGAGGCGACCGTCACCTCCGACGTCCCGGTCGGCATCGGCGTCTCGTCGTCGGCCGCCCTGGAGATGGCCGTCGGGACCGCGCTGGCCGAGCTGTTCGGGCTGGACCTCGGTCCCGCCGAGCTCGCGGCGGCCGGTCAGCGGGCGGAGAATGTCGCGGTCGGCGCACCCACCGGCATCCTCGACCAGACCGCCGTGATGTTTGCCCGGCGCGATCACGGCGTACTGATCGACTTCGCCGATCTCGCCCGGCGCGCGGTCCCGCTCGGCCTGGCCGCCGCGGGGCTCGGCGTGTTGATCATCGACTCCGGGACCCGGCACGAGCACGGCACGGGCGGCTACGGGCAGCGCCGGGCCGAGTGCGCAGAGGCGACCTCGGTGCTCGGCCTGACCTCGCTGCGCGAGCTGGGCGTCGATGATCTTGATCGGGTACGCCCGCGCCTGGCCCCGAATGTGTTTCGCCGGGTCCGCCATGTCGTCACCGAGAACGCCCGCACGGCCCGGGTGACCGAGCTGTTGGACGCCGGCCGCGCGGCCGAGATCGGCGACCTGCTCACCGCCTCCAACGCCTCGATGCGCGACGACTTCGAGAACTCCGTGCCCGCGATCGACGCGGCCGTGGCGGCCGCCGTCGATGCGGGTGCGCTCGGGGCCCGGCTGTTCGGCGGGGGATTCGGCGGTGCGTGCCTGGCACTGGTGCCGACCGACCGCGCGGAGCAGCTCGCGGCCGCGATCACCGCCGGGGTCGTCGCGGGCGGGCACCCGGACCCGGTGATCCGGCTCGCGGCGGCGGCCGACGGCCCCCGCCGCGAGCCCGATCCGGGCTGACCTACCGGCCGGGCAGACTCACTTGCCCGGCAGGGCCAGGCGGAACCTGCCCTTGGCCGGCGGAGTCATCGGCTCGTCGGCGGTGTAGGCGGCGATGTAGCGATCGAGGAACGGCGCGCGCTCGCCCTCGGCCGCCACGTCATCGGCCGTCGACTGCAGGGCCAGGTCGAGCTTGGCCGACTGCACGGTGACCTGTTGCCCGGAGGGCTCCGGCCACCAGTAGCCGTCGGTGAGCGTACCGATCGTCACCGCGAGCGAATCGCCCCGATGGAGCGTCCACTCCATCGACTTCAGGTCGAAGCGGGTCCTCCCGTCGGCCTCCAGCACCGCGACATTCTCGTTGATCATCACCGCGGTGCCGTCCGGCGAGACGTCCCACAGTCGCACCATCACATTGCGCTCACCCTTGGTCTTGAGGTTGATCGCGGGCGTACCGGTCAGGCGTACCTCGCTGCGCACCGGATCGGAGAAGGTCGCATAGTTCTGGCCGACCTCGCCGTGCCGCGGGCCGCCACGCTTGTCCCGGTCCTTGCGCAGGCCCGGCGGCGTGCGCTCGACATACTCCATGTCGCCCTCGCGGGCGGCACCCTCGCCGGATCGGCCCCGGTCCGCCTGCCTCTGGTCTGCCTGCCTCTGGTCGGCCTGGGTCTGGTCTGCCTGGGTCCGGTCCGGGGCGGGGCCCTGGGCCACGCCGTCGTCGAGATAGCGACCGCCGCCGAGGCTGACCGAGACGGTGCGGGCCTTGCCGGGCCAGGTCTCCTGGCCGCGCCTGTTGCCGTCGCTGTCCTGGATCAGGAAGTTCGGGTAGTCGACGGTCGGCTCGACGCCTTGGAGGTACTCGTCGTAGAACGACATCACCTCGTCGAACCAGCCCTCGCGGCCCATCGCGAGCGGGCTGTTCGGATCATCGGGGTCGTCGAGATCGTTGCCGCGGACGTGGTTCCACTGGCCGAGCCAGCCGCGCTGCGGGCCGGCGTGGTTGGCCAGGTAGGTGTCCATGTCCTCGGGCTTGGTGTTGGTCTCGATGAAGCCCTGGGTGACGAACAGCGGCACGGTCGAACCCTGCGCCTGCGCCGCGAGATCGCGGGCCTGCCAGTACGCCGTGTCGAGGCTGGTGTTCTCGGCGGGCTCGCGGGAGTTCGTCTCGTAGCAAGCGCCGGCGGGCGTACCCGTGTAGGCGGCGTTGTCGCGGTAGCGCTGGCTGTCCTCGGGGAATCCCGGGATGCTGGCGATCGAGTTGTACGCCGAGGGCGTGTAGATCTGGTTGGGCCGCGGCACGTTGTTGGAGTACAGGTAGTTGTACATGTTCCACACCGGCTCCTGGGCGATCACCGCCTCGAGCCCCTCGGGCTGCAGGTTGGCACCGATCAGGCCGGTGACGGCATCGTAGGACTTGCCGTACATGCCGACCTTGCCGTTGGACCATTCCTGGTCGGCGGCCCACTCGACGGCCGCCTTCACGTCGGCCTGCTCGCCCGGCCCTGCCCAGTCCAGGCAGCCCGAGCTGCCGCCGAAGCCGCGCAGGTCGACCATCACGAAGGTGTAGCCGCGATCCATCAGGTCCGCGCCCTCGATCAGGTCGTTGAACCGCTCCGAGGGGCCGGTCGCCGACTGCTCGACACTGGTCTGTCCGGCGTGGGCGAAGTAGGGCCCGACGGACAAGATCACCGGGGTTTGCTGGTCGGCCGGGATGTCGGCCGGCCGGATGACGTCGGCATGCAGTTCCACGGCGCTGCCGTCGTTGGAGGCGACGGGGGAGTCGAAGTACTGCTCGTACCAGACGGCGCCCTCGGGTACGCGGGGATTCTCCGCGCGGGTGATCCCGTCGGCGGGATCGAGCGGGTCGGCGCCGGCGATCTGTGGCGGCGACGCCACGAACAGGCCGGCGGCGGCGAGCGGCACGGCGGCGATGGCCGCGGCGAACCGCCGCGGGGCGGATCTGTACATCGGCATTGATGTTTCCTTCGGTCGGACGGTCGGGGGTGCCGGCTACCCGCGAGTGGCAGCCGGAAAGGTCAAACCACTGCGACCCTAACCGTCACCGCCCGAGTGCCGCCAGCCTTTGGGCAGCCTCGGCCGACGCGATTCGGCGCCGTCGACATCGCGCCGCCACAACCCCGACCAGTGGTCGGTAACGGCGAGTGCGAACGCCGAAGGCCGGACCAAACCCCGACCAGTGGTCGGTTGTGGCGCGCTCTGCCGCCGACCCGGACCGCGACCTCGGCGATCAGCGACGCAGCGCCGACAGCCGGTCTGCGGCCTCGGCCAGCACCTCGGGTCGCTTGCAGACCGCGAAGCGGACCAGCGGCCGGGGCGTCTGCTCGGCGTAGAACACCTGGCTGGGGATCGCCGCGACGCCGCACCGCTCCGGCAGGGACCGGCAGAAGGCGAGCCCGTCGCTCTCGCCGAGCGCCGACACGTCCGCGGTGACGAAATAGGTGCCCTGGCTCGGCAGCACGTCCAGGCCCGCCTCGGCCAGCGCCGGCACCAACACGTCGCGACCGGCCTGCAGGTCGGCGCGAATCTGCTCGAACCGCTCGGGCGGCAGCCCCAGCCCGGCGGCGATCGCGTGCTGGAACGGCGCGCCGTTCACATAGGTCATGAACTGCTTGACCGTGGTGACCGCGTTGATCAACTCGGGCACCGCGCAGACCCAGCCGATCTTCCAGCCGGTGACCGAGAAGGTCTTGCCGGCAGACGAGATCGAGATCGTGCGGTCCCGCATGCCCTCGAACCCGGCCAGCGGAAGGTGGGCATGATCATCGAACGTCAGGTGCTCATAGACCTCGTCGGTCACCACCAGCAGGTCGCGTTCGGTCGTCAGGTCGGCGATCGTCTGCAGCTCGGTGCGATCGAGGACGCGGCCGGTCGGGTTGTGCGGGGAATTGACGATGATCAACCGGGTACGCGGACTCACCGCGGCGCGCAGGAGGTCGGGGTCCAGGCGCAGGTCGTGGCCCTGCAGCGGGACCGGCACCGCCCGCGCGCCGGCCAGGGCGATCGAGGCCCAGTAGGAGTCGAAGGCGGGCTCGAGCAGGATCACCTCGTCGCCCGGCTCGCACAGGGCGAGGATGGTGGCGGTCATCGCCTCGTTGGCGCCGGCGGTGATCAACACCTCGGTGTCGGGATCCCAGTTCTGGCCGTACCAGGCGCGCTGGTGTTCGGCGACCGCGCGGCGCAGGGCCGGGATGCCCCGGCCCGGCGGGTACTGGTTGTGCCCGTCGGCGATGGCCCGTTGCGCGGCCTCGAGCACCTCGGGTGGTCCGTCGGTGTCGGGAAAGCCCTGGCCGAGATTGATCGCCCCCGTGGCGTCGGCGAGTGCCGTCATCTCGGCGAAGATCGTCGTGCCGAAGCCCCGCATCCGATCGACCAACGGGTTGTGCATGCTGCCTCCCTCGCTCGCGTGCGCGGCCGACGTTACGGCACGCCGGCGGCGCCCCCGGCCGTGCCGATCGTCGCGCGGGTGAGCGCGTCCGCAACGGCGCGCACGCTCGGTCGCGACAACTGGGCCCGCCGCGCGCGAATCACGACCTGTCGGTACGCCGGGACCGGCAGCGGCACCAGCGGTGAGCTCGTCGGGCGCAGCCGCACCATGCGGGCGGTGACGGGAGTGATGCCCGCGCCGGCCTCGGCCAGCGCGATCGCCACGGCGGTGTCGGTGACCTCGTGTCGCACCCGCGGCGTGATGCCGGCACGCCCGCAGGCGACCCGGACCGCCCGACCGAAGTAGGAACTCGCCGGCCCGAGAATCCAGTCGAGCCGATCGGCCAGCGCGGCGCGGTCGGCCGGATCCGGATCCGATCCCGGGGGCAGCGCCAACAGCAGCTCCTCGGTCTGCAGCACCTCGGTGTCGACGCCGCGCAGGGGCGGTTCCGGCGCATCGGCGTACCCCACTCCGAGGCCGAGATCGACCCGGCCGGCGGCTACCGCGGCGCCCAACTCGTCCACGCCGATCTCGCGGGTCTCGACCGCGATCGCCGCGTGGCCCGCCAGCTCGTGCATCGCCGCCGGGACGATGGTGGCCGCGGCCGACCCGAACACGCCCAGCGTCACCGTCGCCCGCCGGGTCGCATCGGCCGCCAGTGCCTGCTCGGCCTCGCGGGCGGTGGCGAGGATGCGCTCGGCGTACCGCGCGAAGGTGCGGCCGGCGTCGGTGGTGACCAGGCGGCGACCGTCGCGGACCAGCAACGGTTCGGGCAGTCCGGCCTGCAGGGCCGCGATGCGCTGGGACACCGCGGCCAGGCTGAGGCCCAGCCGGTCGGCGGCCTCGGCCATGGTCGCCTCGCCGGACACGGCGAGGAATGCCTCCAATTGCTGCGGTGACCACTGCATCGGGAAAGCTTCGCAAGCTGTGAAGTGATTGGTCAAGGAAACTTCACTTGACGTAAACGGATCGGCGGGGTGGGATGGCGCCATGTCCGCACCGCTCCCGGACCGCGCCGCCGCGGTCGTCATTGGCGGCGGCGTGCTCGGGGTCTCGGTGGCCCACCACCTCGCCGCCGGCGGGCTGTCGGATGTCGTGGTGCTCGAGGCGGCCGAGCTGGGCGCCGGATCTTCGGCCAAGCCGCTGGGCGGGGTCCGCGCCACCTTCTCCGATCCCGCCAATGTCGAGCTGGCCGCGTGGAGCCTGCGGCGCTATCTGGACTTCGGCGCCGAGGTCGGCTGCGACATCGGGCTGCACCGGGTGGGCTACCTGTTCCTGGTCCGCGACGATGCGGACCTCCCGGTCTGCGAGGACGCCGTCGCGGTGCAGAACGCGTTCGGCGCGGGCGCCCGGGTGATCGGCCCGCAGGAGGCGGCGGCGCTCTGTCCGCCGGTGGATCCCGCCGCCCTCGTGGCGGCGTCGTGGTCGCCGCGCGACGGATTCGCCCAGCCGGCCCGCGTCGTCGACGGGTACGCCGCCGCTGCCGCCCGCGCCGGCGCCACCATCTGCACCCGCACCGCGGCGACCGGCATCGAGCTCACCGGCGGCCGGGTGGCCGGGGTCCGGGTCGGCGATCGCCTGGTCGCGACCGACACGGTGATCTGCTGCGCCGGGGCCTGGAGTGCCCGCGTCGGGGACTGGGTGGGCGTCGACCTGCCGGTCACCCCGGTGAAACGACAGATCGCGATCACCCCGCCTCGGCGCGGAGGCTGGCCGCGGGTGCCGTTCACCCTCGACCTCGCCACCACCATGTACTTCCACAACGCGAGCTTCGGCGCCCGGACCGCCGCGGCCGACGACGGATTGCTGGTCGGCATCTCCGATCCCGACACCCCCGACGGTTTCGACCGCGAGCCGAGCGAGGAGTGGCTCCCCGGGTTCCGGGCCGCCGCACGGGTCTGCGCACCCGGGCTGGCCGACCTGCCCACCACCGGCGGATGGGCCGGGCTGTACGAGAACACGCCCGACCACAACGCCCTGATCGGGGCGAGCGATCGGGTGCCGGGATTCCTCTATGCCACCGGCTTCTCCGGCCACGGATTCCTCCAGGCGCCCGGTGCCGGGCGGATCGTCGCCGATCTGGTGCTCGGCCGGCGCCCCTTCATGGATCCCGCGCCGTTCAGCGCCGAGCGGTTCGCCCGCCGTGCCGAACGGCCGCGCGAGTTGCACATCATCTGAACCGTCCACGATCGATCGAAAGGGCAGCGATGAGTTTCGTCCCGGCCTGGCAACTGCGGGCCGCGTTCGCCCGCAGGCTGTCGGCCATGTACGGGGCCGAGGTGCCCGCCTACACCACGCTGGTCGAGGTCTCGACGGAGGTGAACACCGATGTCGCGGCCGCCGACCCGGCGGGCGCGGAACGGCTCGGGTCGATCCACCGGGTGACCGCCGAGCGG
The DNA here is from genome assembly GCF_054073625.1 of Naumannella huperziae. Classification (NCBI taxonomy): domain Bacteria; kingdom Bacillati; phylum Actinomycetota; class Actinomycetes; order Propionibacteriales; family Propionibacteriaceae; genus Naumannella; species Naumannella huperziae. The sequence goes on from NZ_JBSXPH010000001.1 coordinate 2,207,826, forward strand.
CACGGCGCGATCCGGGTCGGTTCCCCGCGCGAGCTCGCGGAAGTGGCGCGGGTGTTCGGCGCGTTCGGGATGAGCCCGGTCGGCTTCTACGACCTGCGCGATGCGGCCGCCTCCGCGGTGCCCGTGGTCTCCACCGCGTTCCGGCCGACCACGGCCGACGAGCTGGCCCGCAACCCCTTCCGAGTGTTCACCTCGATGCTCACCCCGGGCGATCGGCGCTTCTTCGATCCCGAGCTCGGCGCCCAGGTCGAGGCCTTCGTCGCCTCGCGGCAACTGTTCGGCCCGGAGCTGCTCGAACTCGCCGATGCCGCGATCGCCGGCGGCGGGCTGCGCGATGACGACGCCGAGCGACTGCTCAAGCTCGCCACCGGCGCGTTCGAACTGTCGGCGGAGCCGGTCGACCACGACTGGTACCGGCGCCTGGAACGGGTCAGCGCGGTCGCCGCCGACATCGCGGGTGTGACGTCGACCCACATCAACCACCTGACACCCCGGGTGCTGGACATCGATCAGCTCTACGACCGGATGGAACGCCGCGGGATCACCATGATCGACGAGATCCAGGGCCCGCCGCGCTGGAACGGGCCCGACGTGTTGTTGCGCCAGACCTCGTTCCGGGCGCTGGACGAGGAACGCAGCTTCCGCTTCGCCGACGGCACCGAGGGCCCCGGCGCGCTCCGCGTCCGGTTCGGCGAGGTCGAGGCGCGCGGGATCGCGCTGACCCCGGCGGGACGGGACCGCTACGACGAGCTGCTCACCGAGATCGACTGCCGACTGGCCGCCGACCCGGACGGGCCCGCCGAGGCGAGGCCGAGCGGCGACGGGCCACGGATCCGGGCCCTGGGCACGCCCCGCCAGCGCACCGCCCGGGCGGTCTGGGCCGCGGGACTGCCGGACACCGAGTCCGGGCTGGCCGAGCAGGGCCTGGGCTGGTTCAGCTACACCGTGGGCGAGGACTCCGTGGTACGCGGCGGCGAGCACGACCTTGCCGACCTGGTCGCCGGCGGCGTGCTCGTCGCCGAACCGATCGTCTACGAGGACTTCCTGCCCCGCTCGGCCGCCGGGATCTTCCAGTCCAACCTCACCGGGGAGGGTACGCGCGATGCCTCCCGGTCGGGCGAGGACTACGATCTCGCCCGACTGTCCGAGCTGATCGGCGTCGCCATCGCCGATCCCCAGCGGCTCTACGCCGCGCGTCGTACCGAGTCGCTGGCCGCCGCGGCCGACCGACTCGGCATCAGCATCCGCACCGAACCGATTGGAGATCGATCATGACCCTGCCCGGCACCGCGACCATCGCCGGATCCGTCACCGACGCCCTCGCCGCCTGCGGCGTGGCCCCGGATCGGATCGGCGGCGACTTCGCCACGCGTACCCCGATCACCGGCGGTGCGCTGCCCGGCGCGACCGGGGACGATGCGGCGAGCATCGACGACAAGATCTCCCGTGCCGCCGCGGCGTTCCCGGCCTGGCGCGACACCCCGGCACCGGTGCGCGGCAATCTGATCAAGCGCTGGGGAGAGCTGCTCACCGAGCACAAGGCCGACCTTGCCCGGATCGTCACCGCCGAGGCGGGCAAGATCACCTCCGAGGCGCTCGGCGAGGTCCAGGAGATGATCGACATCTGCGATCTGGCCGTCGGCCAGTCGCGCCAGCTCTACGGCAAGACGATGCCCTCGGAGCGGCCGGGGCATCGCCTGATGGAGACCTGGCACCCGCTCGGCGTGGTCGGGATCATCTCCGCATTCAACTTCCCGGCCGCGGTCTGGGCGTGGAACACCGCCCTCGCGCTGGTCTGCGGCAATACCGTGGTGTGGAAGCCGAGCGAGCTGACGTCGCTGACCGCGCTGGCCGCGGACGCGCTGCTGGGGAAGGCCGTCGCCGAGGTCGGTGCGCCGGCCGACCTGCACCACGTGATCGTTTCCGACCGGGCCGGCGGCGAGCGGCTGGTCGACGACCCGCGGGTGGCGCTGGTCTCTGCCACCGGCTCGGTCCGGATGGGCCGCGAGGTCGGGCCGCGCGTCGCCGCGCGGTTCGGCAAGCTGCTGCTCGAGCTGGGCGGCAACAACGCGGCGATCGTCACCCCGAGCGCCGATCTCGATCTTGCGGTACGCGGCATCGTCTTCGCCGCCGCCGGCACCGCCGGGCAGCGCTGCACCAGCATGCGCCGCCTGATCGTGCACTCCTCGATCGCCGACGAGCTGGTCGGCCGGATCACCGCCGCCTACGGCACGCTGGCGATCGGCGACCCGGAGGCCGAGGGAACGCTGGTCGGCCCGTTGATCAACGAGAAGGCATTCGAGGGGATGCGGCGGGCGCTGGACGAGGCCCAGGCCCAGGGCGGCAAGGTCCGCGCCGGTGGCGAGCGGGTGCTGGCCGACGAGGCGCCCGAGGCGTACTACGTCGAGCCGGCCGTGGTGTCCATGCCGGGCCAGGAAGCGATCGTCACCGAGGAGACCTTCGCCCCGATCCTCTATGTGATGACCTACGACGACATTGAGGACGCCATCGCGATGAACAATGCGGTTCCGCAGGGCCTGAGCGCGGCGATCTTCACCGGCGACCAGGCCGAGGCCGAGCTGTTCGTCTCCAGTGCGGGCTCCGACACCGGGATCGCCAACGTCAACATCGGCACCTCGGGCGCGGAGATCGGCGGCGCCTTCGGCGGCGAGAAGGAGACCGGTGGTGGCCGGGAGTCGGGTTCGGACTCCTGGCAGTCCTACATGCGGCCCGCGACCAATACGGTCAACTACTCCGGCCAGCTCCCGCTCGCCCAGGGGGTCGAGTTCGTCTGATTCGGGCGAAACGCTGGACGCGGCAGCCTCGGGGAGCGAGCCTGAATCAGTGGACGACCGTACGGGGGAACCGAGCGGGAAGGGGAGTTCGCCATGAGCACGACCCGAGAAGGGGGAGGGCCGCCGCCAAGCGGCGGGCTGTTCTCGACCGGTGAGCGGGGGATCTTCCGGCGTACCCTGCCGGCGGATGTGCCGAAGGATCAGACCTTCACCCGGTCGCTGACGCTGTTGCAGTTGACCATGATCGGCGTGGGCGCGATCATCGGCGCCGGCATCTTCAGCCTGGCCGGCGAGGTGGCGCGCAACACCGCCGGCCCGGCGGTGGTGATCAGCTTCCTGATCGCGGGCGCGGCGTCGCTGTGCGCGGCGTACGCCTATGCCGAGTTCTCCTCGCTGGTACCGCGCGCCGGCTCGTCCTACACCTACGGCGCGGCCGTGCTGGGCGAGTTCGTCGGCTGGCTGATCGGCTGGGACCTGCTGCTGGAGTACACCGCGATCGTCGCGGTGGTGGCGATCGGGGTGTCGGGGTACCTGAACTATGTGCTGGAGGCGATCGGCCTCGGGCTGCCGCAATGGGCGGCCGCCTCGCCGTTCGCCGAGGAGAATCCGGGCGTTGTCGATCTCGGCGCGGTGATCGTCTGCCTCGGCGTCGGGTTCCTGCTGACCCGCGGCACCAAGTCGTCGGCGCGGGTCGAGACCGTCCTGACGATCATCAAGATCATCATCGTCTGCGTGGTGGTCGGGGTCGGCGTCTTCTACGTCGACCCGGGCAATCTGGCCGACTTCATGCCGTTCGGCTGGCCCGGCGTCTTCGCCGGCGCGTCGGTCGTCTTCTTCGCGGTCTTCGGCTACGACGCGCTGTCCACCGCCGCGGAGGAGTCGGAGGACTCCCGGCGCAAGATGCCGAAGGCGATGCTGCTCAGCCTGGGCATCTGCATGGTGCTCTATGTGGCCGTCGCGCTGGTGATGTGCGGCATGGTGCTCTACACCGAGCTCGACCCCGAGGCCGCCCTGGCCTACGCCTTCCAGGCACACGGGCTGGGCTGGCTCGGGTTGGTGATCGCGATCGGCGCGGTGGTCGGCATCGTCACGGTCTGCTTCACGTTCATGATGGCCGGTGCCCGGCTGTGGTACGCGATGAGCCGCGACGGGCTGATGCCGCGCTGGTTCGCGACGATGCACCGCAAGAACAAGGTCCCGCACCGGCCGACCTGGGTGATCGCGGTGCTCGCCGCCATCCTGGCCGGCGTCGCGCCGATCGGCATCGTGGCCGAGCTGGTCAACATCGGGGTGCTCGCCGCCTTCATCGTGGTCAGCCTGGCGGTGCTGGTGCTGCGCTACCGCCGCCCGGACCTGCCGCGCGAGTTCCGGATGCCGCTGATGCCGGTGCTGCCGATCGTCGGCGTCGGGTTCTCCTTGTTCCTGATCGCCCAACTGCCGCTCGACACATTCATCCGGTTCTTCGGCTGGATGGCGATCGGCATCGTCGTCTACGTGCTCTACGGCTACCGGCGTACCCGGCGGGTGATGCCGGGCGGTTCGGTCGACATCGCCAAGATCACCACCGACGACACCGGCACGGAGCCGGCCGGGGGACCAGGTGCCGATCCGCGTTCTTGATCACGCGACGGTCGCGGCGTTGATCGACCCGCTCGCGATCATCGACTCCCAGCGCGCGGTGTTCGCCGCGTATGCGCGCGGGGAGGTGGCACTGGCACCGCGCGGCCTGCTGCCGGGGCCCGACGGCAGCACCGCCTTCGCCTACGCGGCCCGGGCGGGCGAGTGGGCCGGAGCGGTGGCCAAGTTCGGCAGCGTGAATCCGGCCAATGCCGCGGCCGGGCGGCCCGCCATCAGCGCGACGATTCTGGCGCAGGATCCGACCACCGGCCGGCTGGCCGCGATCCTCGACGGCGAGGCCGTGACGACCGCGCGGACCGCCGCCGCCAGTGCGGTCGCCGCGCAACTGCTCGCGGCGCCGGGACCGGGCCGGGTCGCGGTGCTCGGCGCCGGGGTGCAGGCCCGCGCCCACCTGCGCGCCCTGGCCGCGGTCGGGCTGCTCGGCGAGGCCGTGGTGATCGGGCGCAGCGCGGGTTCGGCCGACGCCCTGGTCACCGAGCTCGGACCCGAGTTGGGCGTACCGCTCGCCGCGGGAACCCTGTCCCAGGTCGGCGATGCCGCGATCGTGGTCTGCGCGACGACCAGCACCGAACCGGTCCTCGATGCCGGTGACGTGACGTCGGGGGCGCTGGTGATCTCGGTCGGTTCCTTCGCCCCGCATGCCGCCGAGCTGACCCCGGCGTTGCTCGACCGGGCTGGCCTGGTCGTGGTCGACGACATCGCGACCGCTCGGGAGCAGGCGGGCTGCCTGGTGCGGGCCGGTGCCGCGGGCGTACGCCCACGGCTGCATGCGCTCGGCGAACTGCTGAACGACCCGCCCGGCCGCGACCCGGAACGGATCGTGGTGTACAACTCCGTCGGGCTCGGCTTCCAGGATGCGGCTGCGGTGGCACCGATCCTTGCGGCGGCCGCCGAACAGGACGCGGGCCTGCTCATCGAGTTGGGCTGAACGGCGCCGGAGGCGGCTAAGCTGTGGCGTTGTTCCCCGCCGGTCCCGGCGGGCCGGACAGCACGACTCGACGAGAAGGGGCAGCGGGTGGCATCCACCAACGACATCAAGAACGGCATGGTCCTCGACCTGGACGGTCAGTTGTGGCAGGTGCTGTGGTTCCAGCACCACAAGCCGGGCAAGGGCAATGCGGTCGTGCGGACGAAGCTCAAGAATGTGCTGTCCGGCAAGGTGGTCGACAAGACCTTCAACTCCGACTCCAAGGTCGACACGGCCAATGTCGACCGCCGCGAGATGCAGTACCTCTACCACGACGGTGCGGGCTTCGTGTTCATGGACACCGCCACCTACGACCAGATGACCATCCCGGACGCCGTGGTCGGCGACGCGAAGGACTTCTTGCTGGAGGAGGCGCTGGCCACCGTCGCGCTGCACCAGGACAACCCGCTGTCGATCGAGCTGCCCACCTCGGTCGAGCTGGAGATCACCTACACCGAGCCCGGGCTGCAGGGGGACCGCTCCACCGGCGGCACCAAGCCCGCCACGCTGCAGACCGGCAAGCAGATCCAGGTTCCGCTGTTCCTGACGACCGGGGAGCGGGTCAAGGTCGACACCCGTACCGGTGAATACCTGAGCCGGGTCTGAGGTGGCCGCCGATCCCGCGGCGGGGCACGACCCCGCGCCGGGCCCGGAGCGGCGCGGCCCACGGGCGAAGCTGTCCACCCGCTCGAAGGCGCGCAAGCACGCCCTGGACATCTTGTTCGCCGCGGAGCTGCGCGGTTTCGACCCGGCGCGGCTGCTGGCCGACCAGATCGCGGCGGCCGACCCGCCGGTGCGCGACTTCACCCGGGAGTTGGTGCGCGGGGTGATCGACAATGCCGACCAGATCGACTCCGCCCTGCGCGAGTCGCTGTCCAGCGGCTGGAGCCTGGAGCGGATGCCCCGCGTCGACCGGATCGCTGCCCGCCTGGGCGTCTACGAGATCCTGCACACCGATGTCGCCGACGACATTGCCATCGCCGAGGCCGTCGCGCTGGCCGGCGACCTGTCCACCGACGACTCGCCCGCCTTCCTCAGCGGCGTACTCGGCCGGGTCGCCCAACGCTCCTGAGCCCCTCGCCCGGCTCACCCCCGTTGCACCATCCGCGAACCCAACCGGCACCCGCGGACTCATCCGGCACCCGCGGACTCATCCGGCACCCGCGGACTCATCCGGCACCCGCGGACTCATCCGGCACCGGGGGACTCAACCGGCATCCGCGAGCCGAACCGGCACTAGGGGACTCAACCGGCACCCATGGGCCGAACCGGCAGCCGCGGGCGTGACTCGGTTCGCGTCTGCCGGTTGAGTTCGCGTCTGGGCCCGGCGGTTTCCATCCGCGGGCTGAACCGGCAGTCGCGAGCGTAACCGGCACCAGGGGACTCAACCGGCATCCATGGGGCGAACCGGCAGCCGCGGGCGTTACTCCGTTCGCGTCTGCCGGCTGAGTTCGCGTCCGGGCCCGGCGGTGTCTATCCGCGGGCCGAACCGGCAGCCGCGGGCGTTACTCGGCCCGCACCTGCCGACTCGGCCCGCGGCTGCCAACTGACCCCGCGTTTGGCGAGGAACTAGCCTGCGCGGCCGCCCGCGGTCTCGTACTCGGTCAGCACGGCGACCTTCTCCGCCGACGCGCTGGCCGGGTCGAAGGTGTAGCCGATCCACTCGGCCGCCAGGCGCCGGGCCAGCTCGCGACCGATCACCCGCTGGCCCATGCACAGCACCTGCGCGTCGTTGCTGAGAATCGACCGCTCGACCGAGTAGGAGTCGTGGGCGGTGACGGCGCGGATCCCCGGCACCTTGTTCGCGGAGATCGCGACGCCGAGGCCGGTGCCGCAGATCAGGATTGCCCGGTCGGCGGCTCCGTCGTTGATCATCTCCCCGGCGGCGATCGCGACGCTCGGATAGGGGGTGTGCTGGTCGGCGCCGACACCGACGTCGAGCACCTCGGCGACCCGGCCGTCGGCGGCCAGGTCGGCCTTGATCATCTCCTTGTATTCATAGCCGGCGTCGTCCCCGCCGACCACGATCCGCAGCCCTTCACTCATCTCGCGCCTCCTGGTCTGGTTGCTGCTGGGTGTCGCCACGATCGGCCAGCACATCGGCCACCGTGGTGAGGATCATCGCCATCGACACCGCGCCGGCATCGGGGTGGCCGAGGCTCTTCTCGGCCAGCGGACGGGCGCGGCCGACCTGCGGTCGCAGGTCCGCGGTTGCCTCCGCCGCCGCCCGGGCGCTGGCGGCGGCGGCCGCCCACGCGCCGGCGAGATCGTCGCCGGCGGCCAGCCGGGTGTCGAGCTCGTCGACGAAGGGGTAGCTCGCATCGAGCAGCGTCTTGTCGCCCGGACGAGCGCCGCCGAGTTCGGCGATCTCGTCGACGAAGGAACGCGCCGCGGCCGCGACATCGGTCGGCGTGATCTCCGCGGCGGACTGGTCCAGGCTGCGCCCGAAGGCCTCGAGAGCGGCGCCCCACAGCACGCCCGAGGTGCCGCCCGCATGGTCGGCCCAGGCGCGCCCGGCGAGGGCGGAAAGCGAGGCAATGCCGCTGTCGGTCGGCGCGGCATCGATGGCCGCCACGGCCGCGCGCAACCCGCGTACCATCCCGCGCCCGTGGTCGCCGTCGCCGGCGATCGCGTCGATCCGGCCGAGCTCGGCCTCCTGCGTGGTGATCATGTCGGCCGCCGCGCGGATGGCCTCGGCGAACGCCTCGCCCGCCCGGACCCCGGCCGGCGACGCGGGTTCGGCGGCGGCCGCCTGCCCCTCGCCGGCCGCCTCGGCCGCGGGCGGCCGCAGACCCGCCAGCGGCGCGGCCTCCTTGCGGTACGCCGGTGTGTAGGCGTCGGCCCGCCACAGCGTTTCGAGCTCGGCGTCGAGCCACATCAGGGTCAGCGAGCAGCCGCCCATGTCGAGGCTGGTGACCAGCTCGCCGACCTCGGGCTCGACGATCTCGAGGCCACGCTCGCGCAGCAACCGGGCGACGTGGCCCCAGAGGAGGAACAGCTCCTCGTACTTCGTCGTGCCCAGGCCGTTCAGGATCGCCGTGACCCGCGTGCCGGCGCCCTCGGGCGTGGCCGCCAGCAGGTCGTTCACCAGCAGCTCGGCCAGCTCGCCGGCCGGCAGCATGTCGATGTCGCGGATCCCGGGCTCACCGTGGATGCCGAGGCCGAGCCCGAGCTGACCCTCGGGCACGGAGAACAGGGGCTCGTCGGCGCCCGGCATGGTGCAGCCGGAGAAGGCGACGCCGAGGCTGCGGGTGGCATCGTTCGCCGCCCGGCCGAGGCGCTCGACCTCGTCGATGTCCAGGCCCCGGGCAGCGGCGGCGCCCATGATCTTGAAGACCGTGAAGTCGCCGGCGATCCCGCGGCGGCGCTCGGGTTCGTCGGCGGACGCGATGTCGTCGGTGACCACGACGATCCGGGCGTCGATGCCGTCATCGGCGAGCCGCTTCGCCGCGATCCCGAAGTTCATGTTGTCGCCGGCGTAGTTGCCGAAGCTGAAGATCACGCCGCGGCCGCGGTCGGCGGCCCGCGCGACGTTGTAGGCCTGGGTGGCCGACGGCGAGGTGAAGATGTTGCCGACCACCGCGCCGGCGGCCAGGCCCGGGCCGACGGTCCCGCAGAACGCGGGGTAGTGGCCAGAGCCGCCGCCGATCACGACGGCGACCTGGGGCTCCTCGGCGTGGTGGGCGACGACGCCGCCCGGTACGGCGCTGAGCCGGTCGGCGTAGAGATCGCAGAAGCCCGCGAGCTGTTCCTCGGCGAACTGGGCGGGGTCGTTGAAGATCTTGGTCATCAGCCGTCGCTTCGGGTCGGTCCGGGGCCGAGCGGCCGGGCCAGTCCGAGCGGACGAGCGGGGACCGACAACCCCCGTTGGTTGGGTGTGCGAGCAGCCTGTCGAGTGCCTGAACGAATGTCAAGCACATCTGTTCAGCAGGACGTTCCCGTGGGAGCACCGCCGAGCGATCGCCTCAGCCGAGCGCGACCCGCAGGATCTTGTCGTCGCCGTCGCGCGGATCGCCGCGGCCGTCGGTGTTGGAGGTGCCGACCAGCAGGGAGTCGCCCTCGCCCAGCACCGCGCGCAGCCGGCCGTACTCATCGGCGAAGTGGGCGCGCGGCTCCCCGGTGCCGTCGGCGGTCAGCGGGATCTCCCACAGCCGTTCGCCACGCAGCCCGGCCATCCACAGCGAACCGCGGGCATGGGCCAGCCCGGACGGCGAGGCCTGATCGGTACGCCAGACCCGCAGCGGCGCGATGAACTCGTCGCTGTCGGAGCCCTGCGTGCCCTCGACCTCCGGCCAGCCGTAGTTGCCGCCGCGCTCGATCAGGTTCAGCTCGTCGAAGGTGTTCTGCCCGAACTCGCTGGCGAACAGCCGGCCGGAGTCGTCGAAGGCCAGACCCTGGACATTGCGGTGCCCGAGCGAGAACACCTCGTTGTCGAACGGATTGTCCGGCGCCGCCCGGCCGTCCTGGGTCAGTCGCAGGATCTTGCCCGACAGGCTGTTGCGGTCCTGGGCTGAGCCGCGCTCGGTGGCATCTCCGGTCGAGGCGTACAGCAGCTCGTCCGGCCCGAACGCCAACTGCCCGCCGTTGTGGATGCTGGCAACCGGGATGTTGTCCAGGATCACCTCCGGGTCGCCCGTGATCGCGCGCCCGTCGAACGGATAACGGGCGATCCGGTTGTCCCGCGCGGTCGAGTAGTAGACGAACAATCCATCCCCGGCGGGGTTGATCGCCAGCCCCAGCAGGCCGCCCTCGGAGCTGGCATCCACATCGCCGACCCGGGCCAGTTCGACCGCCCGGTCGCCGTCGAGGCGCAGAATGCGGCCGGTGTCTCGTTCGGTGACGAAGATCGTCGCGGCGTACCGGGCCAGCCCCCACGGGCTGGTCAGGCCGGTCGCCACCGGGGAGGGGTCGCGCGGCTCGGGCGGGGTGGTGGCGGTAGGGCTGCTCGGTGCGGAGGGTGTGCCCGTTGCCGAGGGTGTGCCCGGGGGCGCGGTGGACGGCGCGGGCGGATCGGCCGGCGCCGCGCAGGAGGCGAGGACCAGCGGCAGAACGGCGGCGGGCACGGCGAGCAGGAGGCGCGGGCGCATGTGCCGAGTGTGGCCGACGCCGCAAATCCGGCGTACCGGAATCCGGTCGGGTATGCGCTAGAGTCGCTGGGACAGCCACCCTTTAAGTCCTGTCCTGTGAGGCAGGAAAGGACGGTTCATGCCCGCACCATCATCGCCCGCGCCCGCTCTGTTGGTCCTGGAGGACGGCCGCACCTTCCGCGGACGCTCGTTCGGCGCCGAGGGCGAGGTCTTCGGCGAGGCCGTGTTCGCCACGCCGATGACCGGCTACCAGGAAACCCTCACCGACCCGAGCTACCACCGCCAGGTCGTCATCGCCACGGCGCCGCACATCGGCAACACCGGATGGAACGATGTCGACGACGAGTCCGGAAAGGTCTGGGTCGCCGGCTACGTCGTTCGCGATCTCGCCCGCCGGCCGTCGAACTGGCGCTCGACCCGCTCGCTGGCCGACGAACTCGCCGAACAGGGCGTGGTCGGCATCAGCGATGTGGACACCCGCGCGCTGACCCGGCACCTGCGCGAGCAGGGCGCGATGCGCGTCGGCGTCTCGACGACCACTCTCGATCCGGACGCGCTCCTGGCGAAGGTACGCCAGGCCCCCGCCATGTCGGGAGCGCGGCTGTCGGGTGAGGTGAGCACTCCGGAGCCGTATGTCGTGCCCGCGGTCGGCGAGCGGCGCTTCACCGTCGCCGCCATCGACCTCGGCATCAAGTCGATGACCCCGCACCGGATGGCCGAACGGGGCGCGGAGGTCCATGTCCTGCCCGCCGACACCGACTTCGCCGCGATCGAGGCGTTGGCCCCCGACGGTGTCTTCTTCTCCAACGGCCCCGGCGACCCCGCCGCCGATGATCATGCGGTGGAACTGTTGCGACGCACCCTCGATGCGGGCCTGCCGTTCTTCGGGATCTGTTACGGCAACCAGATCTTCGGCCGCGCGCTCGGTTTCGGCACCTTCAAGCTGAAGTACGGACATCGCGGCATCAACCAACCGGTGATGGAATTGGCGACCCGCAAGGTCGAGGTGACCGCGCACAATCACGGCTTCGCCGTCGACGCCCGTCCGGGCGAGGAGCGCGAGACGCCGTGGGGCAGCGCCCGGGTCAGTCACGTCTGCCTCAATGACGATGTGGTCGAGGGCCTCGAACTGGTCCGCGACGACCGGGTGGTGGCCTTCTCGGTGCAGTACCACCCGGAGGCCGCGGCCGGGCCGCACGATGCGGCGTACCTGTTCGATCGTTTTGCCGACGTGCTCGGTGAGCGCAGCGGGGAAGGGAAGCGCTGATGCCGCGCCGCGACGACATCTCCTCGATCATGGTGATCGGCTCGGGTCCGATCGTCATCGGCCAGGCCTGTGAGTTCGACTATTCGGGTACGCAGGCCTGCCGCGTGCTGCGCGAGGAGGGCTATCGGGTGATCCTGGTCAACTCCAACCCGGCGACGATCATGACCGACCCGGAGTTCGCCGACGCGACCTACGTCGAGCCGATCCGACCCGAGTATCTGGAGAAGATCATCGAGCTCGAGCGCCCCGATGCGCTGCTCGCGACGCTCGGCGGTCAGACGGCCCTGAACGCCGCGGTGTCGCTGCACGAGAGCGGTGTGCTCGAGAAGTACGGGGTGGAACTGATCGGTGCGTCGATCGAGGCCATCCAGCGCGGCGAGAACCGCGAGGAGTTCAAGGAGATCGTCCGGCGGATCGCGGGTGCCGAGCCGGCAGCCGGCGTAGCGAGCGAGGCCCGGGACGGGTCGTCCTACCAGGGCCCGGTCGCCGAGGTGGCCCGCAGCCGGATCTGCCACAGCATGGACGAGGTGCTGGCCGCCGCCGAGGACCTCGGCTACCCGGTGGTGGTGCGGCCGTCGTTCACCATGGGCGGCGTCGGTTCCGGCTTCGCGCACACCGAGTCCGACCTGCGCCGGATCGCCGGCGCGGGGCTGGCCGCGAGTCCGACCAGCGAGGTGTTGATCGAGGAATCGATCCTCGGCTGGAAGGAGTACGAGCTCGAGGTGATGCGCGATCGCGCCGACAATGTCGTGATCATCTGCTCCATCGAGAACCTCGACCCGATGGGCGTGCACACCGGCGACTCGATCACGGTCGCGCCGGCGATGACGCTGACCGATCGGGAGTACCAGCGGATGCGCGATGTCGCGATCGGCGTGATTCGCGAGGTCGGCGTCGACACCGGCGGCTGCAACATCCAGTTCGCGATCAATCCGGCCGACGGCCGGATGGTCGTGATCGAGATGAATCCCCGCGTCTCGCGCTCCAGTGCGCTCGCGTCGAAGGCCACCGGCTTCCCGATTGCCAAGATCGCGGCCAAGGTGGCGGTCGGCTACACCCTGGACGAGATCGACAACGACATCACCGGCGTCACCCCGGCCAGCTTCGAGCCGACCCTGGACTACGTGGTGGTCAAGGTGCCGCGATTCGCGTTCGAGAAGTTCCCGAATGCCGAGGCGACGCTGACCACCCACATGAAGAGCGTCGGCGAGGCGATGGCGATCGGCCGCAACTTCACCGAGGCGCTGAACAAGGCGCTGCGCAGCGTGGAGAAGCCGGAGGCGATCTTCGACTTCGCCAGCCCGGTCGAGCGGTCGGCCGGCGACCTGCTGGCCGAGGCGATGCGCCCGCACGACGGTCGGCTCGGCCTGGTGCTGCAGGCGATCCGGGCCGGTGCGAGTGCCGACGATGTGTACGCCGCGACCGGCATCGACCCCTGGTTCGCCGACCAGCTCGTGCTGCTGGTCGAGGTGGCCCGCGAGGTCGCGCAGGCGCCGGAACTGACCGCGGAGGTGATCATCCGCGCCAAGCGGCACGGCTTCTCCGATGCCCAGCTCGGGGCCCTGCGCAATCTCGACGAGGACGTGGTACGCGGCGTGCGCTGGGCGCTCGGCGTACGCCCGGTCTACAAGACGGTCGACACCTGTGCCGCCGAGTTCGCGGCCCGCACGCCCTATCACTACAGCAGCTACGACGACGAGACCGAGGTCGCGCCGCGGAGCAGGCCCGCGGTGATCATTCTCGGCTCCGGGCCGAACCGGATCGGGCAGGGCATCGAGTTCGACTACTCCTGCGTGCACGCCGCGCTCACGCTGAGCGAGGCCGGCTACGAGACGGTCATGATCAACTGCAACCCGGAGACGGTGTCGACCGACTACGACACCTCCGACCGGCTCTACTTCGAGCCGCTGACCGCCGAAGACGTGCTCGAGGTCTACCACGCCGAATCCCAGGCCGGACCGGTCGCCGGGGTGATCGTGCAGCTGGGCGGGCAGACCCCGCTCAAGCTGGCACAGCGGCTCAAGGACGCCGGCGTACCGATCATCGGGACCAGCCCGGAGGCGATCGACCTGGCCGAGGAGCGCGGCGCGTTCGGGCAGGTGCTCGCGCGCGCCGGGCTGCTGGCACCCAAGCACGGCATGGCGACATCGCACCAGCAGGCGGTGGCGATCGCTGCCGAGATCGGCTACCCGGTGCTGGTCCGGCCGTCCTATGTGCTCGGCGGCCGCGGCATGGAGATCGTCTACGACGACGATTCGCTGCGCGGCTACATCGAGCGGGCCACCACGATCACCCCCGAGCATCCGGTGCTGGTCGACCGGTTCCTCGACGACGCCGTGGAGATCGACGTGGACGCGCTCTACGACGGTGATCAGCTCTACCTGGGCGCGGTGATGGAGCACATCGAGGAGGCCGGCATCCACTCCGGCGACTCGGCGTGCGCGCTGCCGCCGATCACCCTCGGCGGCGAGGTGATCGACCGGATCCGCAGCGCCACCCGGGCCATCGCCGACGGGGTCGGGGTACGCGGACTGATCAACATCCAGTACGCCCTGGCCGGCGACACCCTCTACGTGCTGGAGGCCAATCCGCGCGCCTCGCGTACCGTGCCGTTCGTCTCCAAGGCCACCGACACCCCGCTGGCCAAGGCCGCGGCGCGGATCATGGTCGGCGAATCGATCGCTGACCTGCGCACGGCCGGCCTGCTCCGGGCGAGCGGCGACGGCGCCGACGCCGAGGACCACGGCCCGATCGCGGTCAAGGAGGCCGTGATGCCGTTCAACCGGTTCCGCACGCCGGACGGCTCGTTCGTCGACACCGTCCTCGGCCCGGAGATGAAGTCGACCGGTGAGGTGATGGGGCTCGACACGACGTTCGGGACGGCCTTCGCCAAGAGCCAGGCCGGCTCGTTCGGCTCGCTGCCGATGCAGGGCCGGGTCTTCGTCTCGGTCGCCAATCGCGACAAGCGCAGCGTGATCTTTCCGGTCAAGCGGCTCGCCGACCTCGGCTTCGAGGTGCTGGCGACCGCCGGGACGGCCTCGATGCTGCGCCGCCACGGTGTGGCCGCCCGGCCGGTCCGCAAGTTCAGCCAGGGCACCGGTCCCGACGGCGAACCGACGATCGTCGAGTTGATCAACGACGGGCAGGTCGATCTGATCTTCAACACCCCGCACGGGGCGAGCGATCACGGCAGCCCCCGGATGGACGGCTACGAGATCCGCACTGCCGCGGTACTGAACGACATTCCCTGCATCACCACGGTCCAGGGGCTTGCTTCGGCGGTCCAGGGGATCGAGGCGCTGCGGGCCGGCGGCGTCGGCGTGCGATCGCTGCAGGACTGGGCCGCGAAGCAGTCGGAGCCCGGCGGCCCGGCGTGACCGATCCGCTGCTGATCGGTTACCGGCGCCTGCTGCGGCCGGCGCTGTTCCGGCTCGGGCGGGGCGATCCCGAGTCCGCGCACGAGCGCGCGCTCGGCCTGCTGGCCCGGGTCTCGGCGATACCGGCGGCCCGGGCCGGGCTGTCGGCCCTGCACGCCCCGGGCGAGCCGATCGAGGTCGCCGGCATCGCGTTCGGCAATCGGGTGGGGTTGGCCGCGGGTCTGGACAAGCAGGGCGCGGCGGTCCGCGCCTGGGGTCCCCTCGGCTTCGGTCATGTCGAGCTCGGGACCGTCACCCCCCGACCGCAGCCGGGCAATCCCCGGCCACGGATCCATCGCTTCCCGCGCTCGGGCGCCATCGTCAACGCGATGGGATTTCCCAGCGAGGGAGCCACCGCTCTCGCCGCGCGCCTGGCCCGGCTGGGCATCCGTCGCGGCGATGGCGCCGCCGGCGCCCGGATCGGGATCTCGATCGGGAAGAACAAGGACACCCCGCTGGCGGACGCACCCGGGGACTACCTCGCCGCATTCGCCGCGCTGCATGCCCACGCCGACTACATCGCCGTGAACGTCTCCAGCCCCAACACCCCCGGCCTGCGGACCCTGCAGGATGCCGGCACGCTGGGCGAGCTGTTGGGGGCCCTCACCGCGGCCGCGCGGTCCGCCGATCCGGCGCGGCCCGTGCCGATCATGGTCAAGGTAGCGCCCGACCTGGGACCGGATGCCCTGGACGAACTGCTCTCCGTCTGTGTGGGGGCCGGAGTCGCCGGACTGATCGCCGGCAACACGACGCTCGACCGCACCGGGCTGGCGCCCGCCGACCGGCGCCCGGCCACCGACCTCGCCGGTGGCCTCTCCGGTCGGCCGTTGACCCGGCGCGCGTTGGGCGTCGTTCGCCACCTCGCCCGACGCGGGCCGTTGCCGGTGGTCGGAGCGGGAGGCATCATGACCCCCGACGACGCATGCGCGATGTTCGACGCGGGCGCCCGGCTGGTGCAGCTCTACACGGGCTGGATCTATTCGGGTCCCGCGCTGGTCAATGCGATCAATCGGCTCCCGTACCCGTGCCGACCCGAGGAGTGACCATGACCGAGCCCTACTCGAAACGCCTCGCGCTCGCGGTCGAGGAACGCGGCCGGCTGTGCGTGGGCATCGATCCCCACCCGTCGCTGGTCTCCGCCTGGGGACACACCCCCGATGCCGCGGGGGCCGAATCCTTCGCTCGCGGGTTGATCGAGGCGATCGGCTCGCGGGTCGCGGTGTTCAAGCCCCAGTCGGCACTCTTCGAGGCCTACGGCTCGCCCGGTGTCGCCGTGCTCGAGCGGGTCCTGCGGTCGTGCCGGGAGGCCGGCGCGCTGGTCATCCTCGATGCGAAGCGCGGGGACTTCCAGCCGACGATGCAGGGCTACGCCCGGGCGTACCTGATGGCGGACTCGCCGTTCGCGGCGGATGCCCTGACCGTCAGCCCCTATCTCGGCGTCGGGTCGCTGCAACCTGCTTTCGACGCGGCTGCCGAATCCGGTCGTGGCCTCTACGTGCTGGCGCGAACCTCCAACCCCGAGGGCGGCATCGTCCAGTTGGCCAGCACCGGCGAGGGCACCTCGGTCGCCCAGCAGGTGGCCGACGACGTGCAGGTACGCAACGACGTGGTCGGCCCGGAGTTCGGGCTCGTCGTCGGCGGCACGCATGACGATCTCGGGCTGGATCTCGCACGCTTCACCGGCTCGGTCCTGGTGCCGGGGCTCGGCGCGCAGGGGGCGACCATGGCCGACATCGACCGGCGCTTCGCCGGGACCGGCGCCTCGTTGCTGCCCACCACGAGTCGTCAGGTCGCCGCAGCCGGTCCGGCTGCCGCTGCCCTGTGCGAGGCGGTCGACAGGCTGCTCGCGGGCTGAGGGCCAGCGGCGCGTCGCGTGCCGATCTGGTACTCGCGGCGCCGCGATGCAATACTGCAGCCGTTCTGTCTCTGCAGCTCCCGCGGTGGGAGCGTGATCGGGGGATTGCCGGAGACAGCGGGGTTCAGGGGAATGGGGATATCGGTGCGCAGTGCCTTTTTCGCTCGGCTGTGGGTATTGCTGGGGCTCGTGCTCCTGGTCGGCCCGATGACCGTGCTCGCGCCGGCGCCCGCGCAACTGCCGCGCGCGGCAGCCGTCGGTCCCTTCGATTGCAGCGCGCTCTATTCCGTCCAGGGAACGGGAACCCGAAACATCTGGCAGGTCAACCCCACGAGCGGTGCCCAGACCACGGTCGGCAATTTCACATTCAGCCCGGCCACCAACGCGATCAACGGCTTGGGAATCACCGGGGACGGCGCTTTCGCCTACGGCGTCTACCCGGTGGCGAACAGCAATGATCGCCAGATCTATCGCTACGACGCGGCGGCCGGCACGACAACCCTGATCGCGACGGCTGCCACCGGTGGGCTGGTCACCCACGGGGCATTCAACGCCGCGACGGGTATCTACTACTACGGCGGCTTCAACGCGGGCCAGATCTACATCTACGGCGTGAACGTCGCGACCGGGCAGCCGCTCGGCCTGGTCGCGCAGGGGACCATCCCGACCGCAGGCACGAACGGCGACTGGGCGTTCGACAGCCAGGGCAATCTCTACGTGGTCGGCGGTGGCACCGCCGCCGAGACGAGCATCATCTCGGTGGTCAATGAGCCGATTCCGACCACCCCGCAGGCGACCCCACTGACCATCACCGCGACGTCGCTGGCGACGATCGCGCGGGGCGCGGGCAACGGCATCGCATTCGGCAGCGACGGCTACCTCTACGTCACCACCGCGACCGAGCTGCTGAAGATCAACCCGACGACCGGCGCACTGGTCACTTCCGTCCCGTTTGTCAGCTCGGGCACGGTCGATCTCGCGTCCTGTGCCTCGCCGAACACGATCAGTGTGCAGAAGGACTTTCCGCAGGGCCGCGTGAGCGCGAACGACCAGGCGACGCTCACCGTCACCGGGGGCGGCCTCAGCCGTGGCAACACCGCAACCACCGAGGGCAGCGATCCCGGACTGCAGGACACGCCGGCCGAGGTGGCCGGACCGGTTCTCGCCCTGGTCGGGACCACCTACACGGTCTCCGAATCCGGCTCCGGCACGCGCAACAGCAGCGCTACTGCGTTCGGCTATCGGCAGAGCTGGACCTGCGTCAACGCCAACAATGGCGAGACCATCGCGAGCGGGACGGGCACCTCCGGCGAGTTCACCATGCCCTCCGGCGGTGCGGCCGGTGTTGCCGCGGTCTGCACGTTCACCAACGACGCACAGATCACGGCCGTGACGCTGGACAAGCAGGCGGCTGCTCCGAGTAGCAATACCGCGGGCGGCACGATCGCCTACACGTTCGTGGTGAGGAACACCGGCACGGTGCCACTGGACACGATCAGCGTGTCCGATCCCAAGGTCGGCTCGGTGAGCTGTCCGCCCGGCCCGCTGGCGGTCGGGGCAACGGTCAACTGCACCGCCAGTTACACACTGACCCAGGGCGACGTCAACGCGGGCGGGGTGACCAACACCGCGACCGTGACGGGCACCGCGGCGAACCTGCCGAACGCGACGGCCAATGACAGCGTCACGACCCCCATCGCGGCGGCTCCCGCCATCGACCTGGAGAAGACCGGTGAGGCGACGGGATCGGGGCCGGACGGCCAGATCCTGCCCGGCGACCCGGTGCGCTACCGGTTCACGGTGCGTAACACCGGGAACCTGGTCCTGACCGATATCGCAATCACCGATCCCAAGATCGGCTCGGTCACCTGCGCGAACACCACGCTGGCCCCCGGCGCCAGCACCGACTGCCAGGCGGATGCCGCGTATGTGCTGACCCCCTCGGACCTCGATGCGGGTGAGGTGAACAACACCGCCACGGTCAGGGCGAACAGCCTCGGGGGCGCGGTCACCGACACCGACGAAGCCACGGTCCCGTTGCCGGCCGCGCCCGCGCTGGAGCTCACCAAGACCAATGATGTCCCGGCCGGCCAGCAGGTCTCGGTGGGCGAGGTGATCAACTACACCTTCACCGTCCGCAACACCGGCAATGTGTCGATCGGGGACCTCGCGGTCACCGATCCCAAGGCCGGAGCCGTGAGCTGTCAGCAGACCAGCCTGGCGATCGGCGCCGAGACCACCTGCACGGCGAGCTAGACCGTCAGCCAGGCCGATGTCGACGCCGGTGCGGTGATCAACAATGCCAGCGCCACCGGTACGCCCGCGCGCGGCGAGCTGACCGACCCCACGGCCCGCAACGAGGTACCGACGGTCGACGCGGCGCCGGGGATCGGCCTGGAGAAGATCGCCAGCCGCGAGGGCAAGGCACCGAACGATCCGCTGGTGGTCGGCGACGTGATCAGCTACTCGTTCGTCGTGACCAATACCGGCAATGTGACACTGACCGAGGTCGCCGTCACCGATCCCCAGATCGCCGGCATCACCTGCCCGGCGCCGCTCGCGCCCGGAGCTTCCGTCGTCTGTGAGACCGACCAGACCTACACGGTGACCCAGACCGATGTCGACGCCGGCGAGAAGTCCAACACCGCCACGGCGACAGGTACGCCCATCCGCGGTGACGAGGTGGACGCGACCGACACGGCCACCACGCCGAGCGAGCCAGCTCCGGCGATCGCACTGCAGAAGACCTCGAACGTGGCCGAAGGCGACAAGGTTGCCGCGGGCGACCAGATCACCTATTCGTTCCTGGTCACCAACGTCGGCAACGTCACGCTGGCCAATGTGGGCGTCACCGACACCATGCTCGGCGGGCCGCTCGAGTGCGCACCGACCACCCTCGCGCCGGCCGGCACGGCAACCTGTGAGGCCAGCTACACGGTGACCCAGGCGGATGTGGATGCCGGGTCGATCGTGAACAACGCCGAGGCCGCTGGCGTATCCCCGGGCAACGTGCGGGTGACCGCGCCGGACACGCTCACCATCGACACCGTCGACGAGGAGCCGTCGATCGGCCTGACCAAGACCGCCGATGTCGGCGACGAGCGGGTCCGGGTCGGCCAGGTCGTGACCTACACGCTGGTGGCCCGCAACACCGGCAACGTCACCTTGTCCGAGGTGTCGATCACCGACGACCTGCTCGGCGCGCTCACCTGCGACGACACCTCGACGCTGGGACCGGACGACACCTTCACCTGTACCGGCACCCACACGGTGACGCAGGCGGATGTGGATGCCGGGTCGATCGTGAACAACGCGACCGCGACCGGCACGTCGCCGGCGGGTGCGAAGCCGACGGCTGATGATCAGGTGACGGTGAACACGGTCGAGGAGGATCCGTCGATCGGCCTGTCCAAGACCTCCGACGTGCCGGCCGATGGCCGGGTGGCGGTGGGTGATGTGATCACCTACTCGTTCGCGGTGACCAATACCGGCAATGTGACCCTGCGCGATGTCGCGGTCACCGATGACTTGATCACGGGTCCGGTGACGTGTGATCCGACCACGTTGGCGCCGACGGAGACGTCGAACTGCACGGCGACCTACACGGTGACGCAGGCGGATGTGGATGCCGGGTCGATCGTGAACAACGCGACCGCGACCGGCACGTCGCCGGCGGGTGCGAAGCCGACGGCTGATGATCAGGTGACGGTGAACACGGTCGAGGAGGATCCGTCGATCGGGCTGACGAAGACTTCCGATGTCGGTGACGGCAAGGTCGAGGTCGGTCAGCAGGTGACCTACACGCTGGTCGCGACGAACACCGGCAATGTGACGTTGTCGGGGGTTTCGATCACCGATTCGAGGCTGGAGACGCTGGACTGCCCGGATGCCGCGACGGTCGCGCCGAACGGCACGTTCACCTGTACCGGCACCTACACGGTGACGCAGGCGGACGTGGACGCGGGCGAGATCGTGAACGACGCGACGACGAGCGGGACCTCCCCGGCGGGGACCGCGGTGGAGGCGCCGGCCCAGGCGGTGGTGGACACCGTCGACGAGGATCCCTCGATCGGCCTGACGAAGACTTCCGATGTCGGTGACGACAAGGTCGAGGTCGGTCAGCAGGTGACCTACACGCTGGTCGCGACGAACACCGGCAATGTGACGTTGTCGGGGGTCTCGATCACCGATTCGAGGCTGGAGACACTGGACTGCCCGGATGCCGCGACGGTCGCGCCGAACGGCACGTTCACCTGTACCGGCACCTACACGGTGACGCAGGCGGACGTGGACGCGGGCGAGATCGTGAACGACGCGACCACGAGCGGGACCTCCCCGGCGGGGACCGCGGTGGAGGCGCCGGCCCAGGCGGTGGTGGACACCGTCGACGAGGATCCCTCGATCGAGCTGACCAAGACCTCCGACGTGCCTGCGGACGGGACCTACCAGGTCGGTCAGCAGATCACCTACTCCTTCGTGGCGACGAACACGGGCAATGTGACGTTGTCCGATGTCGGCGTGACCGACCCGATGCTGGGCGGCGCGCTGACCTGTACGCCGACGACGCTCGCGCCGGGGGAGGAGTCGACCTGCCGGGCCACCTACACGGTGACCCAGGCCGACTTCGACGCGGGTGAGATCGTGAACACCGCGACCGCGCAGGGCACATCGCCGGCCGGCGAGCAGCCGACCGACGACGCCGGCGTGACCGTGAACGCCGGGTCGGGCGAGCCCGCGATCGAGCTGGACAAGATCGCCAGCCGCGACGGCAAACAGCCCGACGATCCGCTCGTCGTGGGCGACGTGATCGCCTACACCTTCGTGATCACCAACACGGGCAACGTGACGCTGAACTCGCTGGCCGTGGACGATCCGCAGATCGACAACATCACCTGTGATCCGACCTCGATCGCGCCCGGCGGCGTTGCGACCTGCACCACGGATGTGACCCACGAGGTCACCCAGGCCGACGTGGACGCAGGCGTCGTCACCAACACCGCCACCGCTTCCGGAACCGGAGCGCGCGGCGGCGACGTCGAGGACAGCGACGACACGACCACCCCGGCCGACCAGCAGCCGTCGCTGGTGATGGTCAAGACCTCCGACATCGCGGACGGCGACACCGTCGCCGTCGATCAGGTGATCAACTACACGTTCACCATCACCAACACCGGGAACGTCACGCTGACCGACCTCGCTGTCGACGACCCCAAGGTCGGCGCCGTCACCTGTGACCCGACCCTGGTCGGCCCGGGCGCCTCCGTTGCCTGCACGGCCAGCTACACCGTCACCCAGGCCGATGTCGACGCCGGGGTCGTGGCGAACACTGCGGAGGCGAGCGGCATT
Organism: Naumannella huperziae; assembly: GCF_054073625.1. Lineage (NCBI taxonomy): Bacteria > Bacillati > Actinomycetota > Actinomycetes > Propionibacteriales > Propionibacteriaceae > Naumannella > Naumannella huperziae. The sequence continues at coordinate 2,230,197 of NZ_JBSXPH010000001.1, forward strand.
GCCCCGGACGGCAGTTCGGTCGGCGACGACGACTCGCTCGACGTGCCCACCGACCCAGCCGTCCCGGCGATCGCCGTCGACAAGCAGGCGGCGATCGGTGACCAGCAGACGGTATCTGCCGGCGATCCGATCGATTACACGTTCGTGATCACCAACACGGGCAACGTGACGCTGAGCGATGTCACGATCGACGACCCGCGACTCACCGAGATCACCTGTGATCCCGCTGCCGACCGCGTACTGGCGCCGAACGAGACGCTGACCTGCACCGGTACCTACGTGGTCAGCCAGGCCGACGTGGACGCGGGGACCATCGAGAACACCGTGACCGTGTCGGGCACCGATCCGTCCGGCGACGAGCCGCCGCCGGGCACCGATACCACCGAGGTGCCCGCGGACCCGGCCGAGCCGGGCCTGGCCGTGGTGAAGACCTCCGACGTCGCCGACGGTGACACGGTCGCCGCGGGCGACCAGGTGACCTACACCTTCACGGTCACCAACACCGGCAACGTGACGCTGACCGATGTCGCGCTGACCGACCCGCTGATCGCCGACCTGGTCTGCACCGCGCCGTCGCTGGCGCCGACCGACCCGCCGCTGACCTGCACCGGCAGCTACACCGTCACGCCGGCGGACGTGGACCGCGGCCAGATCGACAACACCGCGACGGCCAGCGGTCAGCCGCCGAGCGGGGACCGCATCGAGGGCAGCGGCTCGGCCACGGTGCCGACCGATCCGGCGGCGCCCGCGGTGACGCTGGACAAGTTCTCCGACGTGCCGCAGGGCACCCAGGTCGCGGTTGGTGACCAGATCACCTACACCTTCCGGGTGACCAACACCGGCAACGTCACGCTGACGCAGTACGCGGTCACCGACCCGAAGATCGGCGACGTGACCTGCCCCGGTGGGCCGATCGCGGCCGGTGCCTTCGCCGACTGCACCGCGACCTACACAGTGACCCAGGCCGATGTGGACGCCGGCAACGTGGTGAATGCCGCGAGCGTGACCGCGACCGGCGCACGCGGCGGCTCGGTCGACGCGCAGGACGACGACACGGTGCCCACGCAGCCGGCGGCGCCCTCGATCGCGATCGAGAAGACCGCGGCCCACGACGGCGCCGACGTCAGCCTCGGCGAGGTGATCGACTACACGATGACGGTGACCAACACCGGCAACGTGACCCTGACCGGCGTGGTGGTGAGCGATCCGCTGATCGGCGCGCTCACCTGCGATGCCGACGCGATCGCGCCGGGGGAGTCGCTGACCTGCACCGGCAGCTACACCGTGCAGCAGTCCGATGTCGACGCGGGCGCAGTGATCAACACGGCCTCGGTGTCCGGGCAGCCGCCGACCGGCGGGCCGGTGACCGACGACGACACCGTGCAGACCCCGGCCGAGCCGGCCGACCCGGCCATCGCGCTCGACAAGACCGGCAGCTTCGGTCCCGACGCCCAACTGCGGGCCGGCGATCGGATCGACTACACGTTCGCCGTCACCAACACCGGGAACGTGACGCTCTCCGGCGTCACGGTCGACGACCCGAAGGTGGGCGGCGTCGAGTGCCCCGCCGGGCCGCTCGGGCCGGGGCAGTCGCGTACCTGTGTCGCGACCGGCTACGTCGTGACCCAGGCCGATGTGGACGCCGGCCAGGTGGTGAACACCGCGACCGCGACGGGCACGGCGCCCGACGGGCGATCGGTCTCGGCGCGAGACGATCACACGGCCGGCGTCGCTGACCCGGCTCCGGGCATCGCGCTGGACAAGATCGCCTCGCGGGACGGCAAGTCGCCGGACGATCCGCTGGCCGTCGGGGACGAGATCGCGTACACGTTCGTGGTGACCAACACCGGCAACGTCACGCTCGATCCGGTCGCCGTGACCGACCCGCTGGTCGGCGCGGTCACCTGCCCGGACGGCGCGCTCGCGCCGGAGCGGTCGGTGACCTGCACCGCCGACGCGACCTACACCGTGACCCAGGCCGACGTCGACGCCGGGGTACGCGAGAACACCGCGAGCGCCACGGGCCAACCGCCGACCGGTGACCCGGTCAGCGCCGAGGACTCCACGACCACGCCGGCCGATCAGCAGCCCGGCCTGGCGATGGTCAAGTCCAACAACGTCGCGGACGGCGACACTGTCGGCCTCGGCCAGGTGATCGACTACACCTTCACCCTGACCAACACCGGCAACGTCACCCTCGACCGGCTCGCGGTCGCCGACGCCAAGGTCGGTGCGGTCACCTGCCCGCCGGAGCCGCTCGCACCGGGGGCCGCGGCCGACTGCACGGCGAGCTACACCGTCACGCAGGCCGACGTGGACGCCGGCCGGGTGGTGAACGACGCGGTCGCCTCCGGCGTACCGCCGTCGGGTACGCCGGTCGAGGCGCGCGACAGCAACCAGGTGCCGACGGTGCCCGCCGACGCGGCGCTCGAGCTGGACAAGCAGGCGCTGCTGCCGCCGGGGGCGACCGTCGCCGCCGGCGACCAGGTCGCATACCGGTTCCTGATCACCAATGCCGGCAACGTCACCCTGACCGAGGTCACGGTGGACGACCCGCTGTTGGGCTCCGTCACCTGCCCCGAGGGGCCGCTGGCGCCGGGACAGACGATCGAGTGCACGGCCGACGCGAGCCACACCGTCAGCCAGGCCGAGGTGGACGCGGGCCAGGTGGACAACACGGCGACGGCGACCGGCCGGCCGCCGAGCGGTGAGCCGCCGACCGCGACCGACACCACGTCGATCCCGGCGACGCCGGCCGCCCCGGCGATCGCGCTGGAGAAGCTGTCCGGCGTGGCCGAGGGCGCCACGGTCGCGGCGGGCGACGAGATCGACTACACGTTCCGGGTCACCAACACCGGCAACGTGACGCTCAGCGACATCGCGATCGACGACCCGTTGGTCGGCAAGGTGACCTGCCCGCCGGAGCCGCTGGCCCCGGGGGCGAGCACGGACTGCGCCGCCGACGAGGCGTACGCGGTGACCCAGGCCGACGTGGACGCCGGCCGGATCGTGAACACCGCCACCGTGTCCGGTACGCCGCCGAGCGGCGAGCCGGTGACGGCCAGTGACGACAACGTCGTGCCGACCAGCCCGGCCGCGCCCGCCGCGACGCTGGAGAAGTTGTCCAGCGTGCCGGCGGGGGAGACGGTCGCCGCGGGCGATCGGATCGACTACACGTTCCGGGTCACCAACACCGGCAACGTGACGCTGACCGGCGTGGCGATCACCGACCCGAAGATCGGCGCGGTGAGCTGCCCGCCCGCCCCGCTCGCACCGGGTGAGGTCACCGAGTGCACCGGCACCTACGCGGCCACCCAGGCCGACGCCGACGCCGGTCAGGTGCTGAACACGGCGACCCTGACGGCGACCGGGCCCAACGGCGAACCGGTCACGGCCACCGACGACAACGTGGTGCCGACCGATCCGCGCGTACCGGGGCTGACGACGACCAAGGTCGCGGCCCGCACCGGGTCCCCGGACTCCCCGATGACCGTCGGCGAGTCGATCGGCTTCTCGGTGATCGTCACCAACACGGGCAACGTCACCCTGGAGGGGGTCGTCGTGGCCGACTCGATGGTCGGCGACATGACCTGCCCGCGGACCACGCTGGAGCCGGGAGATGTCGTGTCCTGTGTCGGCAACCGCACCTACACCGTGACCCAGGCCGATGTCGACCGCGGCGTGCTGACCAACGTCGCGACGACGACGGCGGTGCCGGTGGGCGGCGGCGAGCCGCTCACCTCGACGGCGACGACCACCACCCCGAGCGAGCCGCGGCCGGCCATCGCGCTGCAGAAGCTGTCCGACCTCCCGGCCGGCGAGACGCTGTCGGTCGGTCAGCCGGTCCGCTACTCGTTCCGGGTGATCAACACCGGCAACGTGACGCTCGACCCGGTGGCGGTGACCGACCCGAAGATCGGGGCCGTGAACTGCCCGGCCGGCGCGCTCGCGCCGGGCGCCGAGATCGAGTGCGCGGCGGCCGATGCCTACGTCGTGACCGCGACGGAGGCCGCCGAGGGCAAGGTCACGAATACCGCCGAGGCCACCGGACGGCCCACGGTCGGCGACGATCCGGTGCGGGCGAGTGATGACCTCGTGCTCCCGGCCACCGTGCCGGCCGCCCAGCTCACGCTGATCAAGGCCTCCGATGTCCCGGCCGGTGACACCGTGCGCGCCGGACAGCCGGTTCGCTACCGCTTCACCGTGACCAACACCGGGAACGTGCCGGTGCGCGACCTGCGGATCAGCGATCCCAAGATCGGCTCGGTGACCTGCCCGAGCGATCCGCTCGCGCCGGGCGCGGAGGCCTCCTGCACGGCCGACCGGGCCTACACCGTGACCCAGGCCGAGGTGGACGCGGGCGGCGTCGACAACGTCGCCGGCGTCACGGGCATCGACCCGGGAGGCAATCCGGTCACCGCGCGCGACGAGCTGGCCATTCCCGCCGAGCAGGCCGCCCCGGCGCTCGACGTGGTCAAGGAGGGATCGCTGGTCGATCCCGACGGTGACGGGTATGCCGAGGTCGGCGATCACGTCCGCTTCGTGATCCGGGTGACCAATGTCGGCAACGTGACGATCGACGACATCGCGGCCGACGACCCGCTGGTCGGGAAGCTGCGCTGCTCGGCCGACAGCCTCGCCCCGGGCGCCTCGCTGACCTGCGAGCCCGAGACCGGCTACGTCGTCAGCGCGGCCGACCTCGGCCGCGGCGAGGTGGTCAACCGGGTCGCGGTGACCGGCGAGCCGGTACGCGGCGGGGACCCGGGTCCGGACGGTCGGCCGATCGTGACCGGCGAGGACACGGTGACCGTGCCGCTGCCGGCCGAGGTCGAGCCGGGCGAGCCGCCGGTCGGCCGGCCGCCGCTCGGCCGGACGGGTGGCGAGGACCTGTCCGCGCTGCTGGCGGGGCTGGCGTCGATGGCCGCGGGCGCCTGGCTGATCCGGCGGGGCCGCCGCGACTGAGACCGGTCGAGCGCGCCGGAATGGCAGTCGCGCGGCCAGCTCGATAGGTTGACGCCGTGATCTCGGTTCCCCCGCTCTCGGCGGACCAGCGGCTACAGGCGCGGGCCGCGGCCACCCAGGCCCGGCGCCACCGGGCCGCGGCCAAGGCCCGGTTGCGCTCGGGCGATCTGCGGCTGTCGGAGCTGTTGGAGTTGGCGCAGACCGATGACGTGCTGGCGCACCTGCGCGTGGTCGAGGTGCTCAAGGCCCTGCCGCGGGTGGGGGAGAAGCGGGCCGCCGAGACGATGGACCGACACGAGATCGCGGCGAGCCGCCGGCTGCGGGGGCTCGGCCGGCACCAGCAGGCCGGCCTGTTGGCGGAGTTTCGTTGAGCGCGCCCGGGCGGGTCTTCGTGCTGGCGGGGCCGACCGCCGTCGGCAAGGGGACGGTCGTCGCGGCACTCCGGGAGCGCCATCCCGAGCTGTGGGTGTCGGTCTCGGCCACCACCCGGCGCCCGCGCCCGGGCGAGGTGGACGGCCGGCACTACCTGTTCACCAGCGACGCCGAGTTCGACGACCTGATCGCCCACGACGGGCTGCTGGAGTGGGCGGTGGTGCACCGCAAGGCGCGCTACGGCACCCCGCGCGCCCCGGTCGCGGCCGCCGTGGCGCAGGGGCACACGGTGCTGCTCGAGATCGATCTGCAGGGCGCCCAGCAGGTACGCCGCAGCCTGCCGGAGGCGCACTCGATCTTCCTGATGCCACCGTCCTGGCAGGAACTGGTCCGCCGGCTGAACCTGCGCGGCACCGAGGACGCCGAGGAGCGGGCCCGGCGGCTCGAGACGGCCCGGGCCGAGATGACCGCCTTCGACGAGTTCGACGATGTGGTGGTCAATGCCGACCTCGACACGACGGTCGCCGAGATCGCCGAGATCTTGGGCCTCGACGGCTCGGTCGGGTAGCATTGGCGCGGTTGTCCGCAGTGCGCCGCGAGCCGCTGCCCCCACACCGTTTCCCAGAACCGTCGCGAAGGCATTTCTCTTGACGAACACCGAAGCCGTCGGCATCACCAATCCGCCGATCGACAACCTGCTGACCAAGGTCGACTCGAAGTACCGCCTGGTGCTGTTCGCGGCCAAGCGCGCCCGGCAGATCAACGCCTACTACTCCCAGCTCGGCGAGGGCCTGTTGGAGAACGTCGGCCCGCTGGTGGACGCCGGCGTGCAGGAGAAGCCGCTGTCCATCGCCCTGCGCGAGATCGAGGACGGCGTGCTGGAGTGCGAGGAGTTCGATCCGGACGCCGAGCCCGCAGCCGACGAGACCGAACGTCCCTCGCTGACCGCGGTCGACGGCGACGACGAGTTCTCCCGCGACCCCGACTTCTCCGCCTGAGCACACGTCCATGACCCGCCCGTGCGAGCCCCGGGGCCGGACGTGAGCCGGATCGTGCTGGGGGTCGCCGGCGGCATCGCGGCGTACAAGGCGTGCGAGCTGCTGCGTCGGCTGACCGAGTCCGGACACGAGGTCACCGTGGTGCCGACCGCGGCCGCGCTGAACTTCGTCGGGGCGGCGACCTGGGAGGCGTTGTCCGGTCGCCCCGTGCACACCGGGGTCTTCTCCGCCACCGATCAGGTGAATCACGTGCGGCTCGGCCGGGAGGCCGACCTCGTGTTCGTGGCTCCCGCCACCGCGGATCTGCTCGCCCGCGCGGCGACGGGCCGGGCCGACGACCTGCTCACCAACGTCCTGCTCACCGCGAGCTGTCCCGTGGTGATGGCCCCGGCGATGCACACCGAGATGTGGCAGCACCCGGCGACCGGGGCGAATGTCGCCACTCTGCGCGAGCGCGGCGTGTTGGTCGTCGACCCGGCGGCGGGCCGGCTGACCGGCGCGGACTCCGGCCCCGGACGCTTGCCGGAGGCCGCCGAGCTCGCCACCATCGCCGGCACGGTGCTGGAGGATCCGGCGATCCTCGGCCGGGGCCGCGATCTCGCCGGTCGGCGGGTCGTCATCTCCGCGGGCGGTACGCGGGAGCCGCTCGACCCCGTCCGCTACATCGGCAACAACTCCTCCGGCCGGATGGGCATCGCACTGGCCCGGGCCGCGCGGCTGCGCGGCGCCGAGGTGACGCTCGTCCTGGCCCACACCGAGGAGGACGCGCCGAGCGGCGTCGGCATCGAACGCGTTGCCAGCACCGCCGATCTGGATGCGGCGATGGCGCGGTTGGCGCCGGGAGCCGACATCGTGGTGATGGCGGTCGCGGCGGCGGATTTCGCCGCCCGCGAGCCGGCCGGCGCCAAGATCAAGAAGGACGGCTCCGGCACGCTCACGCTCGACCTCGTCGAGACCACCGACGTCCTGGCCCACCTCGGGCGGGAGCGGGTCGGGTCCCGGCCCGTCCTGGTCGGCTTCGCCGCCGAGACCCCGCGCTGCGCCGAGGAGCTGATCGCGCTCGGGCGTACCAAACTGGAACGCAAGGGCGCGGACCTGCTGGTGGTCAACGATGTCGGCGACGGCCGGATCTTCGGACAGCCGGACACCTCGATCAGCATCCTCGGGCCGGACGGGGTGATCGCCGAGGGGCAGGGTTCGAAGGAACGCTGCGCCCATGTCGTCCTCGACGCGGCCGCCCGGGTGCCGGCCAGATGATGATCGGGCCCCGCTGCGTGGGAGTGTTTCGCTAGGGTCGGGCGCATGAGCCGACGACTGTTCACGTCCGAATCCGTGACCGAGGGGCACCCGGACAAGATCGCCGACCAGATCAGCGACAGCGTGCTGGACGAGCTGCTGCGGCAGGACCCGAACAGCCGGGTGGCGGTGGAGACGCTGGTGACCACCGGACTGGTCGTGGTGGCGGGCGAGGTGACCACCGAGGCGTACGCCGAGATCCCCCGGATCGTCCGCGAGCGGGTGCTCGAGATCGGGTACGACTCCTCGCACAAGTCCTTCGACGGCGCATCGTGTGGCGTGCAGGTCAGCATCGGCGCGCAGTCGCCGGACATCGCCCAGGGCGTGGATCGCGCGGAGGAGGCCCGCGACGGGTCCGCGGAGTCCTACGACCTGCTCGGCGCCGGCGACCAGGGCCTGATGTTCGGCTACGCGAGCACCGAGACCCCGGAGCTGATGCCGCTGCCGATCACGCTGGCGCACCGGCTGGCCGAACGGCTCGCCGACGTGCGCAAGAGCGGCGAGGTGCCCTATCTGCGCCCGGACGGCAAGACCCAGGTGACGGTCGAGTACGACGGCGACCGGCCGGTACGCCTGGACACCGTCGTGATCAGCTCCCAGCACGCCGCCGACATCGACCTGGCGAATCTGTTGACGCCGGACCTGCGCGAGCAGGTGGTGAAGCCGGTGCTGGAGGCGTTCGACCTGACCCACCACGACTACAAGCTGTATGTGAACCCGACCGGGCGCTTCGAGATCGGCGGCCCGATGGGCGATGCCGGACTGACCGGGCGCAAGGTGATCGTCGACAGCTACGGCGGGATGGCCCGGCACGGGGGCGGCGCGTTCTCGGGCAAGGACCCGTCGAAGGTCGATCGCTCGGCCGCCTACGCGATGCGCTGGGTCGCCAAGAATGTCGTCGCCGCGGGGCTGGCCGAGCGCTGCGAGGTCCAGGTGGCCTATGCCATCGGTCGCGCACATCCGGTCGGCTTCTATCTCGACTGCTTCGGCACCGAGAAGGTGCCGGTCGGCCAGATCGAGGCCGCGGTCCGGGAGACCTTTGATCTTCGCCCGGCGGCGATCATCGAGCAGCTCGACCTGCGCCGCCCGATCTATGCCCGCACGGCGGCCTACGGGCACTTCGGTCGCGAGCTGCCCGAGTTCACCTGGGAGCAGACGCCGTACGCCGACAAGCTCGCCGCGGCCGTCCGCGGCTGAGCGCAGGACCGGTCACGGTTGTCCCGCGCGAGTCAGGCGAGCCGGCGGCCCACGCGGGCGAGCAGGCCACCCGTCGCGTCGGCGTCCATGCCGACGGGGTAGACACACGGGATGCTGATCCCGGCATCGGCGTAGGCGTGCAGGCGCTCCACGATCAACGCGTCGTCGGGCTCGGAGACGCAGGTCTGCGCGACGAGCTGCTCGGGCTCGGTGATCTGGATCCGGGCGAACTGCCGGGCGTAGTTCGGCATCGCGAGGTAGGCGGCGGCATCGCCGGAGACCTTCGCGTACGGCCCGGTGCGCATGATCAGCGCACTCTCGGCGCCGCCGTCGCGGGCCAGCGCGGCGGGCGCGGCGGCGGTCTCGGGGGTGAGCCAGTTCAGTACGACGCCGTCGGTGTCGGTGACCGCGAACTCGATCATCTTGGGGCCGAGCGCGCCGATCCAGATCGGCGTCGCCTTCGGGCCGAACGCCGGCCGGTTGTCGCGGACGGCGGCGACGTAGTCGCGCAGCTCGCTCATGGGGCGCTCCGGGATCGGCAGACCGAGCCGCTCCAGCACGCGGTGGTGCGAGGTCCCGAGGCCGAGCACGAACCGACCACCGGACAACTCGGCGAGCGTGGCGGCCTGGACCGCGGTCAGCCGGGCCGGCCGGGCGGGTGCGACCGCGACCGCCGTCGCCACCACCAGCCGCTCCGTGGCGGTGAGCGCCGCCGCGGCGACCAGGAACGGGTCGCGCCCCTCGTCGCCGCTCAGGCCGGTCTCCGGCAACAGCAGGTAGCTCGCGCCGGCCGATTCGGCCGCCCGCGCCACCGTCACGATGTCGTCCACGGAATGATCTCGCCGCGCCACGCCCCACGTCCGCATCTGGCTCCTTCGCTCGTCTGCCGGCCGTGCGCTCACCCTAGTGATCGCCGGACCCGCGGCCGGTCGTGTCCGTCGGATGCCCCGCCTACCATGACCCGGTGACCGAACCAGCCGCCCTGATCCCGGCGCCCCGGCCGGCATCGGCGCGGGTGGCCAGGGTGGCGGTGGACGTGTCCCTGCCGCACCTGGACCGCCCGTTCGACTATGCGGTCACCGACGGGCAGGACGCCGCCGCCGTGGTCGGCGCGCGGGTCCGGGTCCGCTTCGCCGGCCGGCTGCGCGACGGGTTCGTCCTCGAACGAACCGAGCAGACCGATCACGAGGGCAGGCTCGCACCGCTGCACGCGGTGACGTCTCCCGAGCCGGTGCTCACCCCGCAGGTGGCCGCGCTGATCCGCCGCGTCGCCGATCACTACGCCGGCACCTTCGCCGATGTCTCGCGGCTGGCCGTGCCGCCCCGACACGCCGCCACCGAGAAGGCCGAGCGGAGCGCCGAGGCGGACGCGGCGCCCGCCGATGCGCCGTCGGTCCTCGACCGCTACCCGACGGGGCGCGAGCTCGCCGAGGCGCTGGCCCGCGGGGAGAACCCCCGCGCGTACTGGCAGGTGACCCCGACCGCGGGGCCGGACGGGGACTGGGCGGGCGGGCTGGCCGAGGCCGCCGCCGCGACCCGGCGGGCCGGGCGCGGCGCGATCATCGTCGTTCCTGATCATCGCGACCTCGATCGGCTGGCGCGCGCCTGCGCCGCCCGCTTCGGGCCGGACGGCTTCGCCCGGTTGACCGCCGAGCTGGGCCCGTCGGCCCGCTACCGGGAGTTCCTCCGGGTCTCCCGCGGTGAGGTCCGGGTGGTGATCGGCACCCGGGCGGCCGCCTATGCGCCCGTCCGCGACCTGGGCCTGGTGGCGCTGTGGGACGACGGCGACGACCTGCTGGCCGAGCCGCGAGCGCCCTATCCGCACACGCGCGAGGTGCTGGCGTTGCGGGCGGCGGGGGAGCGGACCGCGGTCGTCCTCGCCGGCTACGGGCGCAGCGCCGAGATCGAGCAGTTGGTGCAGACGGGCTGGCTCACCCCGCTGGCGCAGCCCCGGGGCACGGTGCGCCGGGTCGCGCCGCTGGTCCGGATCGCGGCCGACACCGACCGCGCGCTCGCCCGCGATCCGGCCGCCCGGGCCGCCCGCCTGCCGCACGACACCTTCGAGGTGGTACGCCGGGCGCTGCCGCAGGGGCCGGTCCTGGTCCAGGTACCGCGGGCGGGCTATCGGCTCGGGCTGGTCTGCGCGCAGTGCCGCAGCCCGCTGCGCTGCCCGCACTGCGCGGGACCGGTGCGAGCCGAGGCGGGCGACCGGCTGGACTGCGGCTGGTGCGGCCGGATCCTCCCCGGCTGGCACTGCCCGCAGTGCGGGGACACCCGCTGGCGGGCGCCCGTGGTCGGTGCGACCCGGCTGGCCGAGGAACTCGGCCGCGCCTTCCCCAACACCCGGGTGATCAGGTCCTCGGGGAACAAGGTGGTGGCGGCCGTGGACGACGAGCCGGCCCTGGTCGTGGCGACGCCCGGTGCCGAACCGGTCGCCGCCGGGGGGTACGCCGCGGCGGTGCTCGTCGATGCCACCGCGCTGCTCGCCCGGCCGGATCTGCGCGCCGGGGAGGAGGCGCTGCGGCGGTGGCTGAACGCGGCGGCCCTCGTCCGACCGGCCGGTGACGGCGGCACGGTGCTCGCCGTCGGGCCGCCCGAGGCGCGTGCCCTGCAGGCGCTGGTCCGCCTCGATCCCGCCGGATTCGCCCGCCGCGAGCTCGCCGAGCGGGCGGAGGCGCACCTGCCGCCCGGGGCCCGGGTGGCGACCCTGGAGGGCGGCGGGGCGGCGATCGGCGAGCTGCTCGACCCGATCCGCGACGAGCTGCCCGCCGGGGCGGAGGTGCTCGGCCCGGTCGCGGTCGGGGAGCTGCCCGACGGCGGCGAGCTGCAGCGGCTCACCCTGCGGGTGCCGCGCGGTGCCGGCGAGGAGCTGGCGCGGTTGCTGCGGGAGGCCCAGGGCATCCGCAGCGCGCGCAAGGCGGCGGGCGCGACGCGGGTGCGGATCGACCCGCTGGTGATGGAGTGAGGGGCGCGGGCCTCAGCGGAGCAGGCGGGTGTCCAGCCGCTCCTCGGTGGCGGTGCCGTCGCCGCCGGGGTCGACCCGGTAGGCGTAGCGGCCGGGCTCCTCGCTGAGCGCCTCGACCAGCTCGGTGTCGCGGTAGAGCAGCCCGGCGCCGTCGTCGGTGGCGTACCCGCCCGGCAGGGTGCCGTCGGCGATCAGCCGCTGGAACAGCGGGCGGCGCTGCGGCTCGGAGTCGTGGTGCACGCCGTTGGCGTACGGCAGGAAGCCCAGCCCGTCGGTCACGGCGCGCAGGCGCGGGCCGAACGAGTCCGTGGTCCCGCCGGCGTGCCAGCACAGCGAACCCGCGGAGACTCCGGTGAGCACCACGCCGGCGCGCCAGGCGGCATGCATCGCCGTGTCGACCCCGTGCATCCGCCACAGGGCGAGCAACCCGGCGACGCTGCCGCCGCCGACGAAGATCACGTCCTGGTCGAGCAGCAGTTCGGTCGGGTCGGCGACGTTCGGCATCGGGAACAGCGCGAGATGGCTGGGCGCGAACCCGGCCGCCTGGGCGGCGGTGTAGAAGTTCACGAGATAGGCCGAGTCGTCGCCGCCGGCCGTGGCGAGGAAGCAGACCCTTGGCGTACCCGCGACACCGGACAGATCCACCGCATGACGGGTGAGGGCGGTGAACTCCCATCGGGTACGCGTGCCCGGGCCAATGCCCCCGGACGTGGCGAGGATGGTGGGTGCGTCGGCGGGCATGCCGCGAGCCAACCACCGCCGCGCGGTGCGGGCAAGGGCATTCCGCTCGCCTGTGGTTCGGGCGCGGGTGGTCCGGCTTCTGGGCTGGTTGCGGCTCCTAGGATGGCGAGGTGCGCCTGCTGCTTGCCGGAACCCCCGAGGTCGCCGTCCCGTCCCTGGACGCGGTCGCCGCATCCGGACACGAGCTGCTCGGCGTGATCACCCGGCCCGACGCCCCGGCCGGGCGCGGCAAGAAGCTGCGCGCCAGCCCCGTGGCCGCCCGCGCGGACGAGCTGGGACTGCCGGTGCTCAAGCCCGGCCATCCCCGCGACCCGGAGTTCGTCGCCCGCCTGACAGAGCTCGCGCCGGACTGCGTTCCGGTGGTCGCCTACGGCGCGCTGGTGCCGCAGCAGGTGATCGACATCCCCGACCAGGGCTGGGTCAACCTGCACTTCTCCCTGCTCCCGCGCTGGCGCGGCGCGGCGCCCGTCCAGCACGCGATCCTGGCCGGAGACGCCGAGACGGGCGCCTGCACGTTCTCCCTGGTCCGCGAGCTGGACGCCGGCCCGATCTATCGGACCCTGCGCACGCCGGTCGGCGCGGAGGAGACCGCCGGCGAACTCCTGGACCGACTGGCCGTCGACGGCGCCGGCCTGCTGGTCGAGACCCTCGACGCGATCGCCGCGGGGGAGCGCCCGGTCCCGCAGCCCGCCGACGGCGCGACCCGCGCGCCCAAGATCGACACCCGTGACGCGCGGCTCGACTGGGCCGACCCCGACGACCGCCTCGACCGGCAGATTCGGGCGTGCTCGCCCGCGCCCGGCGCCTGGACCACCCTGCGCGGCGAGCGGTTCAAGATCATCCGGGCGCGGATGGTCGGTGGTGATCAACTTCCGCCGGGCGAGCTGCGGATCGAACGTGGCCGGGTGCTCGCCGGCACCGGGACCCGACCGCTGGAGTTGATCACCGTGCAGCCGCCCGGCAAGCGCGCGATGCCCGCCCCCGACTGGGCCCGCGGCGCCGGACTCGCCGCCGGTGAGCGGTTCGATGGCTGAGCGGCGCGGACCGGCCCGGCGCCGCAGCCACGGCCGGCGCCGGATCGATCCGGCGCGGCGCGCGGCGTACCGGACGCTGCGTGAGGTGTCCGAACACGATGGGTACGCCAACCTGGTGCTGCCCGAGGCACTGCGCGGCGCGGGGGTGTCCGGGCGCGATGCCGCCTTCGCGACCGAGCTGACCAACGGCACGCTGCGGGCGCTGGGCAGCTACGACCTGATCATCGAGGCGGCCTCGGGTCGCGCGCCGGGCGAGTTCGACCCGCCGCTGCTCGACGTGCTTCGCCTCGGCGCCCACCAGGCCCTGGCCATGCGGGTGCCGGACCACGCGGCCGTCGCCGCCAGCGTCGACCTGGCCGGGGTGGAGGTCGGCGAGCGGGTGACCGGCCTGGTGAACGCGGTGATGCGCAAGATCGCCGCGCGCGACCTGCCGGCCTGGACCGAGCTGCTGAGCGCCGGGGAGGACGAGCTGGGCGCGATCGCGATCCGCACGCACCACCCGCGCTGGATCGTGCAGGCCTATGCCGACCTGCTGCCGGAAGACGAACTGGTGGCCGCGCTCGAGGCCAACAACGCCCCGCCGCAGACCTGGCTGACCGTGCGCCCGGGGCTGGCCAAGGTCGACGAGCTGGTCGCCGCGGGCGCCGCGCTCGACCCGATCGCCCCGTTCGGGGCGCGCTGGTCCGGTGATCCCTCGGCTGCTCCCGGGGTACGCGAGGGCCGCGTCGGGGTCCAGGACCCGGGCTCGCAGCTCGTCGCGCTCGCGCTGGCCCGGGGAGACGCGCCGGCCGGGCGCTGGCTCGACCTGTGTGCGGGTCCGGGCGGGAAGGCGGCGCTGCTCGCCGGGCTGGCCCGCGAGCGCGGCGACGAGTTGATCGCGGCCGAGCCGCAACCGCACCGGGCCCGGCTGGTGGAGCGGGCGCTCCGGGCGTACCCGTCGCCGCCGGAGGTGGTCGTCGCCGACGGCACCGCGCCGCCCTGGGCCGCGGGCAGCTTCGCCCGGGTCCTCGCCGACGTCCCCTGCTCCGGCCTGGGCGCGCTACGCCGGCGCCCGGAGGCGCGCTGGCGGCGCGACCCGGAGGACATCGCCGCGCTGCGGCCGCTGCAGGAGACCTTGCTCGGCTCGGCGCTGGACCTCGCCGAGCCGGGCGGCCTGGTCGCCTACGTCACCTGCTCCCCGCATCGCGCCGAGACCGCCGAGGTCCTGGACGCCGTGCTGGCCGCCCGCGCCGACGCCGAGCCGGTCCGCGCGGAGCTGCCCGAGGCGCCCGCGGCGACCGGCCCGGACGGTCGCGTCCAGCTCTGGCCGCACCGCGACGGCACCGACGCGATGTTCCTCGCGCTGCTGCGCAAGCGCGCGACCGGCTGAGCCGGCGCGCAACCGCTAACCTGCCGGGGTGGAGACGATGATCACCCCGAGCCTGCTCAGTGCCGATTTCGCCAACCTGCAGCGCGACATCGACGCGGTCGCGAATGCCGACGGGCTGCACATCGACGTGATGGACTACGACTTCGTCCCCAACCTGACCGTCGGATTGCCGGTCGTCGAGTCGATCCGCAAGGCGACCGACCAGTTCCTCGACATCCACCTGATGATCACCGACCCGGACCGCTGGGCGCCGTCCTATGCCGAGGCCGGGGCCGAGTCGGTGACCTTCCACATCGAGGCCGCCAAGGCGCCCATCCGCCTCGCCCGCGAGCTGCGCCGGATCGGCGCCCGGGCAGGCATGGCGCTCAACCCGGCGACCGACATCGACGGCTACCGCGACATCCTCGGCGAGGTCGACATGGTGTTGATCATGACCGTCGAGCCGGGCTTCGGCGGTCAGAAGTTCCTTGACCTGTGCCTGCCCAAGATCACCCGCACCCGCGAGCTGCTCGGCGACCGCGACATCTGGTTGCAGGTCGACGGCGGCGTCGGCCCCGAGACGATCGAGCGCTGCGCCGAGGCCGGGGCGAATGTCTTCGTCGCCGGCTCCGCCGTGTTCAATGCCGACGATCCGGCCGCGATGGTCGACCTGCTGCGCGCCGAGGTGGCCGGGTGAGCGTGCCGGCCGCTCGATGAGCTGGGTCGAGGCGACGGTACGCGCGTCCAGCCGGATCGGGCCGCACCTGCAACGGATCACCCTGACCGGCGAAGGCGTGCGGGGCTACCGGGCCGAAGGGCTGGCCGACGACTACTGCCGGGTGCTGTTTCCCGACCCCGGCCGCGAGCGACCGGTGATCGGCCGGACCGGCCGCGACCCGGCGGAGTCGGCGCCGATGCGCAACTACACCATCCGGCGGCTGGACCGGACCCGCGGCGAGATCGACCTCGACTTCGTCCTGCACGGGCGAGGCGTCGCCGCCGACTGGGCCCGACAGGCCGCGCCGGGCCGGTCGGGCGTCGCCCTGTCGCCCGCCTTCGGCAGCTACCGCCCGCCCGCCGGGGCCGTGGATCGGCTGTTGGTCACCGACCTCAGCGGGCTGCCGGCGGCGGGCCGGATCCTGGCGGAGGCAGCCCCGGACGAACGCTTCCGGATGGTCGGGATCGTTCCCGGCAACGCCGATGAACTGCCGCTGACCAGCCCCGCGGCGCTGGACCTGCGGTGGCTGCACGTGCCGTTCCCCGGTCAGGGCGCGGCGCTGGCGCGGGCGGTCGTCGATCAGGTGGCGGAGCTGCCCGCCGACACCTATGTCTGGGGCGCCGGCGAGTCGGCGGGTTGCCGGGCGGCCCGCAACCATCTGTGGCGGGTGCTGCGGCGACCGCCCGCCTCCACCTGCGTGTTCGGTTACTGGAAGGCTCGTACGCCCGTCGGCTGACGCACGATGCTCAGGCGTCGCGGCGGCGCAGGTAGCGCTGGAACTCGGCGGCGATCGCGTCCCCGCTGGCCTCGGGCAGTCCGTCGGCGTCCTGGCTCTCCTCGAGTTGCGTCACGTACTCCGCGATCTCGCCGTCCTCGGCCGCCAGCTCGTCCACGCCGCGCTGCCATGCCCGGGCCATCTCCGGCAGCTCGCCGACCTCGAGCGGCAGGTCGATCACGTCCTCCAGCCGGCTGAGCAGCGCCAGGGTCGCCTTCGGGCAGGGCGGGTGCGCGACATAGTGCGGGACCGCCGCCCACAGGTTCACCGTCGGCCAGCCCGCCTCGCTGCACGCCTCCGAGAGCAACCCGACGATCCCGGTCGGCCCCTCGTAGTCCGGCAGGTCGAGCCCGTGCCGCTCGAGCAGATCGGGATGCACCGTGCTGCCCGAGACCGGCACCGGCCGGGTGTGCGGGCAGTCCGACAACAGCGCGCCGAGCATCACCACGACGGACGGCTGGGCGCTGCGCAGGGCCGACATCACCAGCCGGGTGAAGCCGCGCCAGCGCAGGTTCGGCTCCGGCCCGGTGACCAGAACCAGGTCACGCGTCTCGCCGCTGCCGCCGGCCACCCGGGCCACGCTGACGGTGGTCTCGGGCCAACTGTGGATGGCCTCGGTCGGGGAGTCCCGGCGTACCGTCGGCCGGTTCACCTGGAAGTCGTAGAAGTCCTCGCCGTCGATAGCGAACGCCTGCTCCGCCCCGAGCGTGTCCCGCAGGTGCTCCAGGCAGGAACTCGCGGCGCTCGCCGCGTCGTTCCAACCGGAGAAGGCCATCACCACGACCGGGTCGTGCAGGTCCCTCAGCTCGGGGCGATGTTCTGCCATGCCCGCCACTGTAGTTGCCCGTTCGGGAACCCGAGCCGATCGCGAGACGTTGCCCGGTGTTGGCAGCCATCCGCCTGCCGCCCGAACAGTCCGTGCGGCCACGCCCCGGGACCTGCTCAGCCGACGGGCACGGGCTCGGGCCGATAGCCGAGGTTCGGGGCGAGCCAGCGCTCGGCCTCGGCAAGGCTCCAGCCCTTGCGTTGGGCGTAGTCGGCGACCTGATCCGCGCCGAGGCGGCCGACCACGAAGTACTGGCTGTCGGGATGGGCGAAGTACCAGCCCGAGACCGCCGCCGCCGGCCACATCGCCATCGACTCGGTCAGCTCGATGCCGGTCCGCTGCTGTACGCCGAGCAGCCGCCACAGCGTCGCCTTCTCGGTGTGGTCGGGGCAGGCCGGGTAGCCGGGCGCGGGCCGGATCCCGCGGTAGCGTTCGGCGATCAGCTCCTCGTTGCCCAGCCGCTCGGCCGGGGCGTACCCCCACCACTGCGTGCGCACCAACTCGTGCATCCGCTCGGCGAAGGCCTCGGCCAGCCGATCGGCCAGCGACTCCAACAAGATCGCGTTGTAGTCGTCCAGTTGTTCCTTGTAGCGGGCCGCGGCCTCCGCCGCGCCGAAGCCTGCGCTGACCGCGAACCCGCCGACCCAGTCGGTCAGCCCGCTCGCCCGGGGCGCGACGAAGTCGGCCAGGCTGCGATGCGGTACGCCCGGCCGGTGCTCGCCCTGCTGGCGCAGGTGGTGCAGCAGTTCGAGCCGCCGCCCGCGGCCGGCATCGGCGTACACCTCGATGTCGTCGCCCACCGCATTCGCCGGGAAGAAGCCGACCACACCGTTCGCGCGCAGCGACCCGTCGGCGATCAGCCGGTCGAGCATGGCCCGCGCGTCGGCATAGAGCTTGCGCGCGGCCTCGCCGCTGGCCGGGTTGTTCAAGATGTCGGGGAAGCGGCCGCGCAGTTCCCAGGCGGCGAAGAACGGCGACCAGTCGATGTAGTCGACCAGATCGGTCAGCGGGTGATCGATCAGCTCCTTGATGACCGGCTGGCCGTCCGCCGCGAGCTGCGGCACGGGCGGGGTGTAGCCGGACCAGTCGATCGGCGAGGCGTCGCTTCGCGCATCCGGGTACGCCAACAGCTTCTTCTCCGCCTTCCCGGCGTGCCGCTCGCGCAGCGCCGCATAGTCGGTGGCGACCTCGTCGAGCAGCGCCGGCCGCTGCTCGGCCGACAACAGCCGGGACACGGTCGGCACCGACCGGGAGGCGTCCTTGACCCAGACCACCGGTCCGGAGTACTCGGGCGCGACCTTGACCGCGGTGTGGGCGCGCGAGGTCGTCGCCCCGCCGATCAGCAGGGGAGTCTGCAGGCCACGCCGCTCCAGCTCGGCGGCGAAGCGGACCATCTCGTCCAGCGACGGCGTGATCAACCCGGACAGGCCGATCACGTCCGCGCGCTCGTCGGCGGCGGCGTCCAGGATCCGCTCGGCCGGCACCATCACCCCGAGGTCGACCACGTCGTAGTTGTTGCACTGCAGCACCACGCCGACGATGTTCTTGCCGATGTCGTGCACATCGCCCTTCACGGTGGCCAACACGATCTTGCCCTTGCTGGGCGCGCCCTCGTCGGTCTCGGCCTCGATGAACGGCACCAGATGCGCGACGGCCTTCTTCATCACCCGCGCCGACTTCACCACCTGCGGCAAGAACATCTTGCCGGCGCCGAACAGGTCGCCGACGACGTTCATCCCGTCCATCAGCGGCCCCTCGATCACCTCGATCGGCCGGCGCCCCTGCCCGGCCAGCTCCGCCCGCAGTTCCTCGGTGTCGGCCTCGATGTGGGCGTCGATGCCCTTCACCAGGGCGTGCGTGATCCGCTCGGCCACGGGCAGCTCGCGCCACTCCTCGGTGCGCTGCTCGGCGGCCGCGCCGTCGGCGGCGTAATCGCCGGCGATCTCCAGCAGCCGCTCGGTGGCGTCGGGCCGCCGGTTCAAGATCACGTCGGTGATCCGCTCCCGCAGCTCCGGGTCGACCTCGTCGTAGACGGCGAGCTGGCCGGCGTTGACGATGCCGGCGTCCATCCCGGCCTCGATGGCGTGGTAGAGGAAGACCGCATGGATCGCCTCGCGCACGGGGTTGTTGCCACGGAAGGAGAACGACACATTGGACACGCCGCCGGAGACGGAGACGCCGGGCAGGTTCTGCGTGATCCAGCGGGTCGCCTCGATGAAGTCGCGCCCGTACTCGGCGTGTTCCTCGATGCCGGTCGCGACGGCAAAGATGTTCGGGTCGATGATGATGTCGGTGCCGGCGAAGCCGATCTCGGTCAGCAGCCGGTACGCCCGCTCGGCGATCTCGATCCGGCGGGCGTAGTTGTCGGCCTGACCCTGCTCGTCGAAGCACATCACGACGACCGCGGCGCCGTAGCGCTGGCACAGCCGCGCGTGCTCGAGGAACGGCTCCTCGCCCTCCTTCAGCGAGATCGAGTTCACGATCGCCCGGCCCTGGATGCAGCGCAGCCCGGCCTCGATCACCTCCCACTTGGAGGAATCGACCATGATCGGCACCCGGGAGATGTCGGGCTCGGAGGCGACCAGCTTGCAGAACCGGTCCATCGCGGCCACGCCGTCGAGCATGCCCTCGTCCATGTTGATGTCGATCACCTGCGCGCCGGCCTCGACCTGCTGGCGGGCGACCTCCAGCGCGGTGTCGTAGTCGCCGGCGGTGATCAACTTCTTGAACCGGGCCGAGCCGGTCACATTGGTCCGCTCGCCGATGTTGACGAACAACGACTCATCGGTGACGTTCAGCGGCTCCAGCCCGGACAGCCGCAGCGCCGGCCCGGCCTCGGGCACCTCGCGCGGCGCGGTGCCGGCCACCTGTTCGGCGAACGCCGCGATGTGCTCGGCGGTGGTGCCGCAGCAGCCGCCGACGATGTTGACCAGCCCGTCGGTGGCGAACGATCCGATCACCTGCGCCATCTGCTCCGGCGACTCGTCGTACTCGCCGAAGGCGTTCGGCAGGCCCGCATTGGGGTACGCCGAGACGAAGCAGTCGGCGACCCGGGACAGCTCGGCCAGCCAGGGCCGCACCTCGGCGGCACCCAGGGCGCAGTTCAGGCCGACGGCGAGCGGGCGCGCGTGGCGTACCGAGTTCCAGAAGGCCTCGACGGTCTGCCCGGACAGGGTCCGCCCCGACGCGTCGGTGATGGTGCCCGAGATGATCACCGGCCAGCGGCGACCGTGCTCGGCGAACAGTTCCTCCAGCGCGAAGATCGCCGCCTTCGCGTTCAGGGTGTCGAAGATCGTCTCGATCAACAAGGCGTCCACGCCGCCCTCGACCAGCCCCTCGGCCTGTTCGCGGTAGGCGGTCACCAGCTCGGCGAAGCCGATATTGCGCGCGCCGGGGTCGTTCACGTCCGGCGAGATGGACGCGGTCCGGTTGGTCGGGCCGAGAGCGCCCAGGACATAGCGGGGACGCTCCGGCGTGGAGTACGCATCCGCTGCGGCGCGGGCCAGCCGCGCGGAGGCGACATTGAACTCGCGGGCCAGGTCAGACATCGCGTAGTCGGCGAGCGAGATCGCCTGGGCGTTGAAGGTGTTGGTGGAGATGAAGTCGGCGCCGACCTCCAGGAAGTCGCGGTGGATCCGCTCGATCACGTCGGGGCGGGTCAGGCTGAGCAGGTCGTTGTTTCCTTGCAGGTCGACCGGCCAGTCGGCGAACCGCTCCCCGCGGAAGTCGGACTCGGTCAGCCCGAGACCCTGGATGGTGACACCCATGGCGCCGTCGAAGAGCATCACCCGGCGCTGCAGGGCGTCGGTCAGTTCGGCGGTGCGATCGGGTTGCGGGCTCACCGGGCCATTGTTGCTCACGCGGCCCGCGGGCGGCGCTTTTGTCCGGACGGCGACGGGTTTGGGAAGATGACGCCGATGAACATGTCAGCCTCGCAGGCCGCCGCCGAGCGGCCGCCCGTCCCGGCACGGCCGCCCGCCGCCGCGCTGTGGGATTTCGACGGGACGCTGGTCGACACCGAGCCCGTCTGGGTGCAGGCCCAGTACGCCCTTGCCGACCGGCTCGGCGTGCGCTGGACCGATCAGGACGCCGAGCGGCTGGTCGGCAACGCGCTGCTCGACTCGGGGCGCTACATCGTGTCGGTGCTCGACGCCCAGCTCGGTCCGGGGCACGGCTGGACGCCGGCCGGGGTGGTCGATGAGTTGGTGACCCGGGTGGTGGCGCACATCCGCGAGCACGACATCCCGTGGCGGCCCGGGGCCCGGGAGCTGCTGGCCTCCTTCGCCGCGGCGGGCGTACCGTCCGCGCTGGTGTCGGCGTCGTACCGGGTGATCCTGGACGCCGTGCTGGACCGGTTGGCGCCGGACACGTTCGCCACCGTGGTGGCCGGGGACGACGTAACCCACGGCAAGCCCCACCCGGAGCCCTACCTGACCGCGGCCCACAGGCTCGGGGTGTCGGCCGCCGACTGCGTCGTGCTGGAGGATTCCGTGCCGGGCGCGGCGTCGGGCAATGCCGCGGGCGCCGTCGTCGTCGGGATCCGGCACCTGGTCGCGCTGCCCGCGCAGCCGCGCCGGGTGGTGATCGACACCCTGGCCGGCCTGGACGCGGAGGCCATGGCCCGGCTGGTCGCCGGCGCGTCATGAGCCGCGCGCGGCGCCTCGCCGCCCGCCTGGTCGCGCTCACCGCCGCCGCCACGCTGCTCGCGTCGTGCACCTGGGCCGGTAACCAGCCGGGCCACCCCGAGCGCAAGGCGTTCACCGTCGGCGTCACCGAACCGTTCAACCGGCTCGATCCCGCGGCCAACGGTGTCGGCATGTCCGACGCCATGGTGCTGGCCAGTTTCCAGCGCCTGCTCGCGCTGGATCCCGGCGACGGGCTGCTGAAACCCGACGCGGCCAATTGCGTCTATCGGACCCCGGTGAGCTATCGGTGCACCCTGGTGGAGGGCCTGGAGTTCATCGACGGTACGCCGGTCGACCCCGCGGCGGTGAAGTTCAGCATCGAGCGGGCGATCGCCCTCGACGACACCGGCGAGGCGCGCACGCTCTTCGCCGCGCTGGCGGGCATCGAGACGGGCCCCGACACCGTCGTCTTCCGGCTGAGCCGGCCGGACAATCAGTTCGGGTACGCCCTCGCCGCACCGGTCGCCTCGCTGGTCAGCCCGGCCGCCTACCGGCCGGATCGGGTCCGCCCGGCCAGCCAGCTCGCGGTGGGCAGCGGGCCGTACCGGATGGAGATCATCACCGAGCACCGCGTCGGCTTCACCGCCTACCCCGACTATGTCGGGTTCGCGCCGTCGGGCCAGGAGCGGCTCAGCATCCAGCGCTACGAGGCGAGCGAGTTCTTGCGCAATGCGATGACCAATGCCGAGGTCGATGTCGTCTGGGGCGGCCTCGACGAACAGCAGGAGGGCGCGCTGGGCGTGCAGGTCGAGGCGAACCCGCTCGGCACCACCCGGGACGGATTCCGCCGCCTGGTCGAGCCGGCCGGGCGTTCGTGGACGCTCGCCTGGTCGCCCCGCTCGGCCCTGCGCGCCGACGCCGAGTTGCGCGGCCGGGTGGCCGACGCGGTCACTCCGCTGCGGACCGACTTCTCCTTGCTGCCGCCGGACGCGCCCGGCTACCGGGCCGTGTTCGGCGACGCGACCGAGCCGCGGACCGGCCCGCCGGTTCGGGTCAGCCTCGGCTTCGACAACGACGTCGCCGACGAGGCGCTGCGCGCCGAGCGGGTGTCCGCCGCGTTGCGGGGGGCCGGGTTCGACGTGCTGGTCCAGCCCGACGAGCGGCGAGCCGACCTGTGGCTGGGCTCGCCGGAACCGGCGACCGACAGCCCGATCGCCCAGTTGCTGCCCTGGCTGGCGGCGCCCCTGCCGGAATCGGCCGACGAGGCCCGCGCGCTCGCGGCCCGGCTGGGCGCGGCGGCGACGCTGGCCGACCGGCGGGCAGTGCTGGCCGACCTGCAGGTGCTCTCCGCCCGCGACGCCACCGTGTTGCCGCTGTGGCGCGAGGACCGCGACACCTGGATGGGGCCGGGTATCTCGACCACCGGCCGGGCCTACCTCGGGCCCGGCGGACAACTTGCCGTCTGGGGGTTTCGCTGGTGACCGACGAAGTTTCGTCCGAGGACCAACCGCAGGGCCCGCTGTCAGGGGTCGGTCGGGGCCCGCTGGCGGCGGGGGACCGAGTGACGCTGCACGACCCTAAGGGTCGGCGGCACTCGGTGCTGCTGGAGGCCGGGCGCTCCTTCCACACGGCCAAGGGCGCGATCGCCCACGACGACCTGATCGGCGGCCCGGAGGGCGTGCTGGTGACGTCCACCGGAGGCGCGCAGTACCTCGCGCTGCGCCCGCTGCTCGCCGAGTTCACGGTCACCATGAAGCGCGGTGCCGCGGTGGTCTACCCCAAGGACGCCGCGCAGATCCTGATGGCGGCCGACATCTTCCCGGGCGCCCGGGTGGTCGAGGCCGGTGTCGGTTCGGGCGCGCTGAGCATGTCGCTGCTGCGCGCGATCGGTCCGACCGGGACGCTGTACTCCTACGAGCGTCGCGCCGACTTCGCCGAGATCGCCGAGCGGAATGTGACGAACTTCTTCGGCGTACGCCCCGACAACTGGCAGGTACGCCTCGGCGACCTGGCCACCGATCTCGGCCCGGAACCTGTCGACCGGGCGATCCTGGACATGCTCGCGCCGTGGGACTGCGTACCCGCGGTGGCCGACGCGCTGGAGCCGGGCGGCGTGTTCTGCGCCTATGTCGCCACCACGACCCAGCTCGGCCGGATCGTGGAGACGCTGCGCGCCCACACCGGCTTCACCGAGCCGGAGGCGACCGAGTCCTCGCTGCGGCCCTGGCACGCCGAGGGACTGGCCATCCGGCCCGGTCACGCCGCCACCGGTCACACCGGCTTCCTGGTCACGGCGCGGCGGCTGGCCCCGGGAGTCGCGGCACCGCCGCGCAAGCGGCGGCCCGCGCCGGGCGCCTACGGCCCGGACTACACCGGGCCACGACCGCCGGGGGTGGGCGGCTGACCGGCGCGGGGGGTGAAACTCCCGGGCCGCGGGTCGACCGGTGGGTAGGCTCGTGGGACACCCCCAGCCGGGGGAGGCCGAGCCAGGGGAGGCCAGGATGACCCAGAACGTCACGGGTGGTACGCCCGAACCGGACCGGGCGGCACAGCTCACCGCGCTCGAGCGCCGGCTCGCCGAGGCCCGCGGCCAGGTCCGCGAGCTGACCGGCCAGAACGAGCGGCTGTCGGCGACGCTGAGCCAGGCGCGCGAGCGACTGACCCAGGTCCGCGCCGAGGTGGAGCAGATGGCCCAGCCCCCGGTCAGCTTCGGCATCCTCGACCAGATCGTGGAGGCCGCCCGCACGGGCGCGGAGCCGCTGGTCCATGCCGATGTCTGGCTCGGCGCGCGGAAGCTGCGGGTCAGCGTCGCGCCCGAGGTGGATCAGGCGATGCTGACGCCGGGCGCCGAGGTGGTGCTGAACGAGGCCCATGTCGTGGTCGATGCCTTCGCCCCGATCGCGGTCGGCGATGTCGCCGTGCTGAAGGATGTCCTGGAGGACGGGCACCGGGCCGTGGTGGTCGCCCAGGCCGATGAGGAGCATGTGGTCCGGCTGGCCGACCAGCTCCGCGGCCAGACGCTGCGGCCGGGCGACTCGCTGCTGGTCGACCGGCGCATCCTGTACGCCTTCGACGTGGTGCCGAAGGTGGACGTGGAGGATCTGGTGCTGGAGGAGGTGCCGGATGTCGAGTACACCTCGATCGGCGGCCTCGGCCGCCAGATCGAACAGATCCAGGACGCGGTCGAGCTGCCGTTCCTGCATCGCGACCTGTTCGCCGAGTTCGAGCTGGCGCCGCCGAAGGGCATCCTGCTCTACGGACCGCCCGGCTGCGGCAAGACCATGATCGCCAAGGCGGTGGCCAATTCGCTGGCCCGCAAGGTGACCGAGACGACCGGCCGCGAGGGACGGAGCTGGTTCCTCAACATCAAGGGCCCGGAGCTGTTGAACAAGTATGTCGGCGAGACCGAGCGGCACATCCGGCTGATCTTCACCCGCGCCCGGGACAAGGCGTCGGAGGGGATGCCGGTGATCGTCTTCTTCGACGAGATGGACTCGCTCTTCCGCACCCGCGGTAGCGGCGTCTCCTCCGATGTGGAGAACACGATCGTCCCGCAGTTGCTCGCCGAGATCGACGGCGTCGAGGGTCTGGACAATGTGATCATCGTCGGCGCCTCCAACCGCGAGGACATGATCGATCCGGCAATCCTGCGACCGGGGCGATTGGACGTGAAGATCAAGATCGAGCGGCCCGACGCGGAGGCGGCACGGGAGATCTTCGACAAGTACCTGTCGGCGACCCTGCCGCTGAATCCCGACGACCTGGCCGAGTTCGACAACGATCCGGCGCGCTGCCGGGCGGCGATGATCGACCGGACCGTCGAACACATGTACGCCGACTCCGACGACAACCGCTTCCTCGAGGTGACCTATGCCGGCGGCGACACCGAGGTGCTCTACTTCCGCGACTTCAACTCGGGCGCGATGATCAACAACATCGTCGGCCGGGCGAAGAAGCTGGCGATCAAGGAGCGACTGGCGACCGGCGTCGGCGGCATCCGGATCCAGCATCTGCTGCAGGCCTGCACCGACGAGTTCGCCGAGAACGAGGACCTGCCCAACACCACCAATCCCGACGACTGGGCGCGCATCTCGGGCAAGAAGGGGGAGCGGATCGTGCACGTGCGTACCCTCTTCACCTCCAAGCAGGCCACCGATCGCGCCGTGGAGAACATCAGCACCACGGGGCAGTACCTGTGACCGACGTCGACGACCGGACCGCGGCCACCGGCCGGATCGGGCCGGTCAACACCGTCGTGTTGGCCGCGCTGCTGGACGCGATCGTGATCGTCGGCTTCGCCACCGTCGGCCGGGCGAGCCACGGCGGCGCGCAGGACGCCAGCCAGGTGCTGGCCGTGGCCGCGCCGTTCGCGGCGGGAGCCGCCATCGGCTGGCTGGTCCTCGGCGCGGCACGGCGGTGGCGGCGAGCGGACCGGATCTCCTCCGGCGCGATCGTGGCCGCCGCCACGCTCGGCGTGGGCCTGGGCTACCGGATCGCGGTCGGCGCCGGAGCGCCCGCCTTCCTGGTGGTGGCGACGCTGACCCTGCTCGCCGGACTCCTGGGCTGGCGGGCGCTGGTCGCGCTCGTCCGCGCCCTCGCCCGCCGCGCGGCATCGGCCGGGGCGCGATGAGTCCGATCTTCGGGATCGAGACCGAGTACGGCATCACCCTCGCCCCGGGCGCGGAGTTGGACCTGCACCCGATGTACCTGTCCAACCATCTCGTGCGCGCCTATGCCGACGAGATCGCCGGCGGCCGGATGCGTTGGGACTACGAGACCGAGTCCCCGTTGCGCGACCTGCGCGGCTTCGACGTCGATCGCAGCGGCGCGAGCCCCGACATGCTGACCGATGTCGAGGACGGGCTGGCCAATGTGGTGCTCGCCAACGGTGCGCGGTTCTATGTCGATCATGCCCATCCGGAGTACTCCGGGCCCGAAGTGACCAGCGCGCTGGACGCCGTGCGCTACGACGCCGCCGGCGATGAGATCCTGCTCCGCGCCGCGCGGGCCGCGTCCCGGCGGATCGGCGCGCAGATGCGGATCTGGAAGAACAACACCGACGGCAAGGGCGCCTCGTACGGGACCCACGAGAACTATCTGCTGTCGCGCCGCACCCCGTTCCACCGCGTGGTCGTCCAGTTCACCCCGTTCCTCGCCTCGCGTCCGGTGATCACCGGCGCCGGGCGGATCGGCATCGGCCAGCACAGCGAGCGCCCGGGGTTCCAGCTCAGCCAGCGCGCCGACTTCTTCGAGGCCGAGGTCGGCCTGGAGACGACCATGAACCGGCCCTTGATCAACACCCGCGACGAGCCGCATGCCGATGCCACGCTGCATCGCCGGCTGCACGTGATCACCGGCGATGCCAACTGCTCGCAGACCGCGACCTTCCTCAAGATCGGTACGGCGGCCCTGGTGCTGCGCGCCCTGGAGGCCGGCGACCTGGACGGCTCGCTCACCCTGGCCGATCCGGTGGCCGCCTTCCGGGCGATCAGCCACGACGCCGATCTGGATGCGGGCGCGCTCGGCGAGCTGGTGCCGCTGGCCGACGGCCGGGCGATGAGCGGGGTGGACCTGCAGGAGGCCTATGCGGAGGCGTGTCGCCGACACCTCGGCCGGGTCGATCCGGGCGGCGCGGACGCCGAGGCGTACCGGGTGCTGGAGGAGTGGCAGGCGGCGATCGACGGGCTGCGCGCCGATCCGCTGGCGATGGCCGACCGGCTGGACTGGGTGGCCAAGTGGCGGCTGGCGGAGTCCTACCGGCGCCGCGACGGCCTCGGCTGGGATGCGCCCAAGCTGGCGCTGGTCGACCTGCAGTACGCCGACCTCGATCCCGCCCGGTCGCTCTACCGGCGCCTGCTCGACCGCGGCCGGATGCGGCGGCTGGTGACCGACGACGCGATCGCCGCCGCGATCACCGAGCCGCCGGACGACACCCGCGCGTACTTCCGTGGCCGCTGCGTCGCCGAGTACGGCCGCTCGGTGCTCGCCGCGTCCTGGGACTCGCTGATCTTCGAGGTGCCGGGGCGGGCGAGCCTGCTGCGGGTGCCGACGACCGATCCCGCGCGCGGCACCCGGCGTCACGTCGGGGAGCTGATGGATGCGGCGGACGGGCTGGCCGACCTGCTGGAACGGCTGCACCTGTGAGGGTCGGTCGCGGTCGCTAGGCTGGAGTTCCGGCCAGGGCGGCCGGACGCAGGGACGGAGGTGCCGACATGGCGCAGTCGCAGGAACGCAGCAATCGGCCGGGCTCGGGCGACGGCGGCGAGGACGCCGACGCCGGCGCCCCTGGCCAGGCGCAGGCCCAGCCGCAGACCGACGACTTCGACGACCTGCTCGACGAGATCGACGGCGTGCTGGAGACCAATGCGGCCGAGTTCGTCCGCTCCTTCGTGCAGAAGGGCGGCCAGTGACCGACGCACAGCGCAGCCCCGGCAAGCTCCTGCCCATGACGATCGCCGACCTCGCGGCGGCGGGCTCGCCCGGTTCGCTGCCGGGCTCCTCGACCGCCGCCGACGGCACGCGCGCCGCCGAGCTGGCCCCGCACGGCACGACCATCGTCGCCGCCGGATTTCCCGGCGGGGTGGTGATGGCGGGCGATCGCCGGGCCACGATGGGCAACATGATCGCCCAGCGCGACATCGAGAAGGTGTTCGCCGCCGATGAGTACTCCATGATCGGAATCGCCGGCACGGCCGGGATCGCGGTCGAGCTGGTGCGGCTGTTCCGCGTCGAGCTGGAGCACTACGAGAAGATCGAGGGAGCGCCGCTGTCGCTGTCCGGCAAGGCCAATCACCTGGCGTCGATGATCCGCGGCAACCTCGGCCTGGCCATGCAGGGCCTGATGGTGCTGCCGTTGTTCGCCGGCTGGGATCCGGTGCGCGGCGTGGGCCGGATCTTCTCCTACGACGCGACCGGCGGCCGCTACGAGGAGACGGCCTTCCATGCGGTCGGTTCCGGCTCGACCTATGCCCGGGGTTCGCTGAAGAAGCTCTATCGCGACGACCTGGATGCCGAGGGCGCGGCGACCGCGGTGGTGCAGGCGCTCTACGACGCGGCCGATGACGACTCCGCGACCGGTGGGCCGGACCTCACCCGGCGGATCTTCCCGGTGGTGATGATGGCCACCGCCGACGGCGTCCGTCGGCTCACCGACGACGAGGTCGGCGAGATCGTCGACCGGGTCGTCGCGGCCCGGATGCAGCGTCCCGACGGTCCCGCGGCGCCGCTGCTCTGAGCCGGAGGAAATGATCATGGATGACCCGACAGGCAGGAGACCGCGATGAGCATGCCGCTCTACGTCGCGCCCGAGCAACTGATGAAGGACCGGGCGGACTTCGCGCGCAAGGGCATCGCCCGCGGGCGTTCGGTCGCGGTCAGCCGGTACGCCGACGGCATCTTGCTGGTCGCCGAGAACCGCTCGCGCGCGCTGCACAAGATCTCCGAGGTCTATGACCGGATCGGCTTTGCCGCCGTCGGCCGCTACAACGAGTTCGAGCACCTGCGGGTGCTGGGCATCCGCTCGGCCGACCTGCGCGGCTACTCCTACGCCCGGGCCGATGTCACGGGCCGGGCGTTGGCGAACATGTACGCCCAGTTCCTCGGCACGATCTTCTCCACCAGCGGTGAGAAGCCCTATGAGGTGGAGCTCGCCGTCGCCGAGCTCGGCGAGGAGCCGGCCGGCGACGTGATCTATCGGCTGAGCTATGACGG
Organism: Naumannella huperziae; assembly: GCF_054073625.1. Lineage (NCBI taxonomy): Bacteria > Bacillati > Actinomycetota > Actinomycetes > Propionibacteriales > Propionibacteriaceae > Naumannella > Naumannella huperziae. The sequence continues at coordinate 2,259,764 of NZ_JBSXPH010000001.1, forward strand.
GTCGGTCGCCGACGAGGAGACCTTCGCCGTGATGGGCGGGTCGGCGGACGCGATCACCAAGGCCATCGAGCCGGACTGGCGGCCCGACCTGCCGCTGGCGGAGGCCCTGCAACTGACCGTGCGCGGGCTCGCCACCTCCACCGACGGGGCGAATGCCGCCACCGGCGAGCCGGGCCTGCTGGCCCCGGAGGCACTGGAGGCCGCGGTGCTCGACCGGACCAGGCCGCAGGAGCGCAAGTTCCGACGGTTGACCGAGCCGGCGCTGGCCGAGCTGCTCGGCGCCAAGGCGTGACCGCTGCCGGCTCGCCGCTGGGCCCGGTCGTCCTGATCGGCGCCGGCCTGGTCGGCGCCTCGATCGGGCAGGCCCTGACCCGGGCGGGCGAGACCGTGCACCTGGTGGACGCCAATCCCGCCCACGCCCGGGTGGCGGCCGAGCGGGGGGCGGGCACACTGACGTCGGCTTCCGCGCCGCACGAGGTCGGCCTGGTGATCGTCGCCGTGCCGCCGCGGGCCATCGCGGGCGTGGTCGACGAGGCGCTGGACACCTACCGCTCCGCCGCCGTGACCGATGTCGGTTCGGTCAAGGAACCCGTGCTGCGTGAGCTGATGGAGCATCGCTCGCTCGGCCGCTATGTGGGCTCGCACCCCATGGCGGGATCGCACCTGCCGGGTCCGCTTGCTGCCGATCCCGAGCTGTTCGTCGACCGGACCTGGGCGATCACCCCGCACCCCGACGCGGAGCCGGCGGCGGTCGCGGCCGTCACCCGGCTCGCCGAGCTGTGTGGCGCCCGGGTGATCAGCCTGGCCCCGGACGAGCACGACCGGGCCGTCGGCCGGGTCTCCCACCTGCCCCATCTGGTCTCCGCGGCGATGGCCGGCCACCTGCTCGGCGTACCGCCCGAGGAATTGTCGCTGGCCGGCCAGGGGCTGCGCGATGTCACCCGCATCGCCGGCAGCGATCCCGCGCTGTGGCAGCAGATCGTCTCGGCCAACGCGCGGATGCTGGTGCCCGAGCTGCGGGCGCTGACGAAGCGGCTGACGGTCGTTGCCGACCAGCTCGCCGAGCCGGGCGCGGATGTGGCGCAGTGGCTGGGCGACGGCGTCGCCGGCACCCGGCGGCTGCCCGGCAAGCACGGTCGCGCGCCGGTGGACTATGCCGAGGTCGTCGTGGAGATCCCCGATGCGCCGGGCTCGTTGGCCCGGCTGTTCGCCGATGTCGACGCCGCCGGGGTGAACGTCGAGGACATCGCGATCGAGCACGATCCCGCGCGGCTGGTCGGGCATCTTCGGCTGTCGGTACGCCCGGAGCGCCGCGCGGAGCTGGACCGGGTGATGACCGGGTCCGGCTGGACCGTCCGGCCCGCCTGAGCAGCGCGTTCTGATCAGCGATGGGGCCCGAGCAGCTCCTCGCAGGCCGCGATCGCGGCGGGGGTCGGCACGTTCCAGCCGGGCCGGTAGCCGTAGACCTCGCGTACCGTGGCCGAGCCGGAGGCGCCGTCCATGATCTCGACATCGTCGGGGGAGACCAGGGCCGGGTGCGGTACGCCGACCGCCTCCGCGACGCGCGCGAGGTCGCGGCGCAGCGTACCCAGATAGTTCGCCACCCGGATCGACTTGTCGTGCGGGTCCAGGCCGTGCGCGAGCCAGCGGTTCTGCGTCGCGACGCCGGTCGGGCAGTGGTCGGTGTGACACTTCTGCGCCTGGATACAACCGACGGCGAGCATCGCCTCCCGGCCGACGTTGATCAGGTCCGCGCCCAGGGCGAACGCGACGATCGCATTGTCGGGTACGCCGAGCTTGCCCGATCCGATGAAGATCAGATCGTCGGCCAGCCCCGCCTCGGCGAACCGGGACCAGACCTTGGCGAACCCCACCCGGAACGGGAAGGCGACCGAGTCGGCGAAGATCAACGGAGCGGCGCCGGTGCCGCCCTCGCCGCCGTCGATGGTCAGGAAGTCGATGCCGCGGTCGCCGCGGGCCTGGGCCTCGATCAGCTCGTCGAAGAAGGTCAGGTGCCCGACGGCGGTCTTGATCCCGACGGGCAGACCGGTCTCGGCGGCCACCAGCTCCACGAAGTCGAGCATGGAATCGACGTCGCCGAAGGCCGTGTGCCGCGACGGGCTGGCGCAGTCGACGCCCTCCTCGATGCCACGGATGCGGGCGATCTCGGGCGTCACCTTGACCCCGGGCAGCATCCCGCCGAGGCCGGGCTTGGCGCCCTGGGACAGTTTGATCTCCAGCGCTCGCACGGGCGCGGAGGCGACCAGGTCCTTGAGCCGGGCAAGATCGAATCGCCCGGCGGCGTCGCGACAGCCGAAGTAGCCGGTGCCGATCTGGAAGATCAACTCGCCGCCGTGCCGGTGATGAGCGGACAGGCCGCCCTCGCCCGTGTCGTGCAGCACCCCGGCCAGCCGGGCGCCCGTGTTCATCGCGCGCACGGCATTCGCCGACAGCGATCCGTAGGACATTCCGGAGATGTTGACCACCGAGCCGGGGCGGAAGGCGTGCCGGCGCCCGCGCGCGCCGCCGAGCACCTTGACCGAGGGCAACCAGGCGTCGTGGGAGTCCATCCGGGTGGGCGGCGCGACCCGGGCGAACGTGCGCTGCTTGATGATCGGATAGCCGACGGTGTATTCGACGTCGTTGTCGGTCCCGAACCCGAAGTAGTTGTTCTCCTGCTTGGCCGAGGCATAGATCCAGCTCCGCTGGTCGCGGCTGAACGGCCGCTCCTCGTTGTTGGAGGCGACGATGTATTGGCGCAGCTCCGGCCCGATCCGCTCGATGGCGTACCGCGCTCGACCAAGGACCGGGAAGTTGCGCCGGATCGCCCGCTTGCGCTGGACCAGGTCCTGGGCGGCCAGCCCGGCGAGGCCGGCCGCAGCGAGCGTTGCTGCGATCCATGGTGCGCGCACGAGAGCCCATTGTGCCGTGCACATCCCGAGAGGTCATGTGCCGTGCACATCCCGAGAGGTCATGTGCCGTGCACATCCCGAGAGGTCATGTGCCGTGCACATCCCGAGCGGGGCGGACCGGTGCAGGTTTGGCCAAACCGTCCGGGTGTCGGCAAGCTTGGCCCGATCATCGGGCCGGAGGAGGGAAGCTGCGTGGGCACAGGACAGGAAGCGACGATCCGCCTCGTCGTGGCGATCGACGGGCCGTCGGGTTCTGGCAAGTCCAGCGCGGCCCGCGGGGTGGCCCGTCGGCTCGGTCTCGCCTTCCTGGATACCGGTGCGATGTATCGAGCGGGCGCCTGGCTCGCCCTCGACCGCGGTGTGGATCTCGCCGACACCGAGGCGACGGCCCGGCTGGTGCGTGCTGCCCGTCTTGACATCGTCACCGATCCCGATGCCTTCGCGATCGCGATCGCCGACATCGACGTGACGGCGGCGATCCGGGAGCCGCGGATCTCGGCCGCCGTGTCGCGGGTGGCCACCAATCTCGCCGTCCGCGAGGATCTGATCGCCCGGCAGCGGGCGATCATCGCCGGCGCCGAGCGCGGGATCGTCGCGGAGGGTCGCGACATCACCACCGTGGTCGCGCCGGATGCGGATGTCCGGGTGCTGTTGGTCGCCGATGCCGATGCGCGGGTGCGGCGCCGGCACACCGAGCTCGGTCAGCGGGTCAGCGCCGCCGACGTCACCGACCAGGTGGTACGCCGAGACGCCGACGACTCGACGGTGGCGAACTTCACCACCGCCGCCGACGGCGTCACCGTGATCGACTCGACCGCGCTGGATCTGGCCGGCGTGATCGATCGGATCCTTGCACTGGCGGACGCCGCGACCGGGACGGAGATTCGGCCCTCGCGCCCCGGTCGGCCCTGAGACATCCGATCAATCGTGTAGCTTGTCGCGCAGCGACAGTCTCGCGAAAGGGTCAACGATGATTCCCGCCCCCCGCCTCCGGCGCCTGGTCGCCGTCCTCGCCGGCTCGGTGCTCGCCCTCGGCACCGCCCTCACCCTCGCCCCGCCCGCGGCCGCCGCACCGCCGGGCCGCGTACCGGTGATCTCCCCGACCCCGCGGGAGGTCCGCGCCGCCGGGCCGGACCTCCCGTTGGCGGGTCGCGTGGCCGTGGTCGTCGGCACCGACACCGATCCCGCGGCGCGTGACCTGCTGCTCGGGGTGTTGCGCGAGCGCGGCGCCCGGCCGCAGGTGGTCGAGGGTGCGGCGCCGCGGGGTGTGCTGACCTTCCACCTCGGCGGCCCGGAGCGCGCCGACGTTCGCGACGCGCTGGGCGACACGGCGCCCGTCTCGGACGAGGAGGGCTATGCGCTGCGGGTCACCCGCGGCGGTGGTTCCGTCGGCCGGGTCGCGCTGGCGGGCGCCGACGGGGCCGGGCAGTTCTATGCGGTGCAGACGCTGCGCCAGGTGCTCACGCCGCGCGGCAGCGGCTGGCGGGTGGCCGGGGTGGAGGTACGCGACGCGCCGGCGATGGCGCTGCGCGGCACCATCGAAGGGTTCTACGGCAAGCCGTGGAGCCAGGCCGAGCGGCTGGACCAGCTCGCCTTTTACGGGCAGATCAAGGCGAACACCTACATCTACGCCCCGAAGGATGATCCCTACCACCGCGAGCGGTGGCGTGACCCGTACCCGGCCGAGAAGCTGGCCGAGCTGCGCGAGCTCGTCGAGCAGGCGGCGGCCAACCACGTCCGGTTCTCCTTCGCCCTCTCCCCGGGCAACACCATCTGCTTCAGCGGCGAGTCCGACCGCGCCGCGCTGCTGGCCAAGTTCGAGGCGATGTATGCGGCCGGGGTCCGCGCCTTCTCCATCCCGCTGGACGACATCGCCCTGCAGTTTCGCTGCGCCGCCGACACCGAACGCTACGGCGCGGCGAATCAGGGCACGGTCGGGCGGGCGCAGGCGGAGCTGTTGAGCTTCGTGCAACGTGAGTTCGTGGCGACCAAGGGCGATGTGTACCCGCTGCAGACGGTTCCCACCCAGTACGGCGACCTGACCGAGACGCCCTACAAGGCGGCCTGGCGCGAGTACCTCGATCCGGCGGTCGTGGTGATGTGGACCGGTACCGATGTCGTCCCGTCGAGCATCACGGTGGAGCAGACCGAACGGATCGGCGAGCTCTTCGGTCGCGAGGTGTTCGTCTGGGACAACTACCCGGTCAACGACTTCGCCCAGACGGCCGGGCGATTGCTGCTCGGCCCCTACGACCACCGTGAGCCGGGGTTGTCCGACACCACCCAGGGCATCGTGTCGAACCCGATGAACCAGGCCTACGCGAGCAAGCCGGTGATCTTCACCATGGCCGACTTCGCCTGGAACGACCGGGCCTACGACCCGAAGGTCTCCGGAGCGCAGGCGGCGCGGTTCCTCGCCGACGGGGACCCGGAGGTGGCGGCGGCGCTGGAGACGTTCGTCGATCTCAACCATGCCGCACCCCGCTTCAATGGCGAGAACTGGTTGCCGCAGGCGCCGCGGCTCGCGGCCGAGCTGGCCCGGTTCTGGGACCGCTGGGACGCCGATCCGCCCGGCGCGTTGGCCGAACTCGATCCGGTGGTGACCGGGATCGAGGAGGCGCCCGCCCTGATTCGCGCCGGCACGGAGGCGGGCTTCGTCGCCGACGCCGACCGGAACCTCACCGCGACGACGTTGTGGGGCGAGTCGCTGCGGGCGGCGTACCGCCTGCTCGGCGCGCTCGACACCGGCGACGCCGACGCCGCCGAGCGGGCCCGGGCCGAGATGGATCGCGCGGCCGCCGAGGCAGCGGCGGTCCGGTCCGAGCCGGGCAAGACCCGGATCGAGGGCCCGGTCAAGATCGGCGACGGGGTGCTGGACGTGTTCATCGCCGATGTCGCCGCCCTGCACGACCGGTCGATGGGGCTGGAGCCGCTGGTGAACGCCAGCCGGGGCAAGCAGGCGACCGCGATCTCGCAGTGGGGCGACGGCTTCGGCCCGGAGCGCGCCGTGGACGGCAACACGGGCAACCTCTTCGCGAGCTCGGGCCGCGAGGTGCAGCCGTGGTGGCAGGTCGACCTCGGCGGGGCGTTCGACGTGGAATCGGTCGCGGTCTACAACCGGGCGGACTGCTGCACCGCACGACTGGCCGACTACTGGGTGCTGACCTCGGAGCGACCGTTCCCGGATTCGCTGGACGCCGCACTGGCGGACCCGGCGGTGACCAAGGTGCGCCGCGACGATGTCGCGGGGGTGCCGACGACGCTGCCGTGGGACGCCCGCGCCCGCTACGTGCGGATCTGGTTCCCCGGCGACGATGCCCGCGAACTCGATCTTGCCGAGGTCGAGGTCCTCGGGCGGGCGGCCTCCTGACCTGCGCCCGCGTTCCGCAGGCCGGCGGACGGCGGGAGGGGGTAGGGTGTGGCGGCCTCCGCGGCGTCGAGCTGCGGGGACGCTGATCACTGACGGCCGGAGGACATGCGATGACGGAACCGGAACCCGCCGCACCCGCGGTCCCGGCCAGCAGGCCGGTGCTGGCGGTGGTCGGCCGACCGAATGTGGGCAAGTCCACGTTGGTGAACCGGATCCTCGGCCGCCGGGAGGCGGTGGTGCAGGACACGCCGGGGGTGACCCGGGACCGGGTGAGCTATGACGCCGTCTGGAACGGCCGCGAGTTCGTGGTCGTGGACACCGGCGGCTGGGCCTCCGACGCCGACGGGATGGCCGCGCGGATCGCAGAGCAGGCCGAGCTGGCGATCGGCGCGGCCGATGCGGTGCTGTTCGTCGTGGACGCCACGGTTGGCACGCTGGACGAGGACGAGGCCGTCGTGCGGGTGCTGCGGCGGTCGAAGAAGCCCGTGGTGCTGGCCGCGAACAAGGTCGACGACCCGCGCGCCGAGGCCGAGGCGGCGGCGATGTGGAATCTCGGCCTGGGGGAGCCGTATGCGGTCTCCGCCCTGCACGGCCGGGGCAGCGGCGATCTGCTGGATGCCGTGCTGGAGGCGCTGCCGCCGGCGCCGCCGGAGAGCTTCGAGGAGGTACGCGGGCCGCTGCGCGTCGCCATCGTCGGCAAGCCGAATGTGGGTAAGTCCTCGCTGCTGAACAAGCTGGCGGGCGCCGAGCGGTCGGTGGTCGACAACGCCTCCGGCACCACCGTGGACCCGGTGGACGAGCTGGTCGAGCTGGACGGGCGTACCTATCAGTTCGTGGACACCGCCGGGATCCGGCGGCGGGTGAAGGAGGCGTCGGGGCACGAGTACTACGCGAGCCTGCGCACCCAGGGCGCGATCGAGCGAGCCGAGATCTGCGTGATGGTGATCGATGCGGCCGAAACAGTGAGCGACCAGGACCTGCGGATCCTGACCAGCGTCGTCGAGGCCGGCAAGGGACTGGTGCTGGTCTTCAACAAGTGGGACCTGACCGACGACGAGCGGCGCTACTACCTGGCGCGCGAGGTCGAGAAGGATCTGCAGACCTACTGGTGGGCGCCCCGGGTCAATCTGTCGGCGCTGTCCGGACGGCACGTGGACCGGCTCGGCAAGGCGATCGAGGAGGCCTACTCGGGCTGGGAGCAGCGGATCTCCACCGGCAAGCTGAACGCATTCCTCGGCCGGCTGGTCGCTGCCCATCCGCACCCGGTGCGGGGCGGCAAGCAGCCGCGGATCCTGTTCGGCACCCAGGCCCAGGCCGGGCCGCCGACCTTCATCCTGTTCACCACCGGTGATCTTGATCCGCAGTACCTGCGCTACGTCGAGCGGCGGCTGCGCGAGGAGTTCGGATTCCCGGGTACGCCGATCCACCTGCAGGTTCGGGCCAGGGAGAAGCGCAAGAACCGCTAGCCCCAGACGGCGGTTGCGCCGGAGTGTCCGGCGAGGATGGTCAGCACCAACGCGCCGAGGCCGCCGACGACCGTGATGATCGTTCCGATCCAGCGCAGGGCGCGGGGCCGGTCGTCGGTTCCGGTGGCCCACAGCGTGATCAGGTAGCCGACCACCAGCGCGATCACCCACCACAGCACGGGGCTGCCGAACCCCATGTGGGTGGTCATCGCCGGCGTCGGGCGCGGGATTGATTCGTAGAGGTCCTTGCCGGACTGGCGGGCGGTCAGCGTGGCGACCAGCGCGATGATCGCGAAGACGGCGATCAGGCTGCCGTACCGGCGCCGGGCGGCGGGCCAGAAGACGGTCACGATGGCCCCGATCGCGACGAGCGGGACCAAGATCACGACGGCGTGGATGATCAACGGGTGCAGCGGGAGGCCGAGGATCGACATGGGTCACCCTAACCCGGACCGTGACGCGTGGCTGGTCGCGAGAGGATGGTTGCGTGAGGGCGCCCGGAGGTCGGATGGTCGGTACGCGCTGGCTGTGGCTGGCGGCCGCCGCGGGTTGTCTGCACGCGGCGTTCAGCCTGTACCGGGCGGTCGGCGGGACCTGGCTCTTGGCGACGGTCGGGCAGTGGGCGGTACGCGCGCGCGCCGAGAGCCCGCTCGTCGTGGGCGGGGGCCTGGCGGCAATCGGGGTGATCAAGCTGGTCGCCGCCCTGGCGCCGGTGCTCACCGAGCGCCGGGGGCCAAGCTGGCTGCGGCGGGCGGTGCGCGCGATCGCCTGGATCGGCGCGGGTGGGCTGGTGCTCTACGGGGGAGCGAACATGCTGATCGCCTGGCTCGTGCTCGGCGGCGCGATCCGGCCCGATGGCGGCTACGACCGTGACGCGATGATCGGGCACGCTGCGCTGTGGGACCCGCTGTTCCTGGTCTGGGGCGTCTGCCTGGCGATCGGGCTGTGGCTGACCCGCCGGCGATCGACGGCGCGCCCCCACGAAGGTGACCCGGACGAGTCCGACTGATAACCTTCCACCCGCGCCGGGATCGGCGCGGCGGGCTGTGGCGCAGCTTGGTAGCGCACTTGACTGGGGGTCAAGGGGTCGCAGGTTCGAATCCTGTCAGCCCGACAATGTGATGTCTCAGGACATCGGATAGCCGGACCTGCGATGGTTTTGGTCGGCTTAGTGCGTGTGGGTCCGCTGGATGCTCCAGTGCCTCGGTAGTCGAGCGTGAGTTCGCGGAGGATTTCGCTGGCGGTCGCGTTGATGACACGACCCCCGCTTCCACTCAGCTAGTCACTCGAGCTCGATGGTCTTGGGTCTCGGACTTCACACCCGAGAGATCGACGCGATGCGATCATCGAACTCACCAACGGAGGGCATCGGATCGCGCGTGGAGAACCGTCAACTTCTTCTCGCTCAACGCACTTTCTCGGGATGAGCGCATCAGACTAGGAAGCACCCAACTCGCGATCCGGTGAGTCTCGCTTCGTCCCCCACGTCCTTCAGACGAGGGTTTCCGGCTAGGCTGAGGGGCAAGCGGGCGGGCCATTCGGCCCGCATGAACGATCTGAATGGCGGTGTGAACATGACCCCTGAGCGGAACATCGCAACACTCGTTGGCAACGGTCTATCCATCGCGTTCAACCCGGAATTGAACCTCCAGTGCATCACTGAAGAGGTGCTTCGTCGTATCGAAGAGTCAGACGGTGGTGACGTTGTTGTCGCCATGAAAGAGATTGCCGAGCGGGCTCTTCCCGGCGGCGCATCGAGTGCCGAGGACTTCGAAGTGCTTGTGGGTGCCTTCGGGGCCGAGTCGCGTACACTGGATGTTCTGAATACTCTCGCCGAGTTGACCCAACCCGCTGACATAGAGCTCAGGAAGGCCATCAAACGAGTCTCTAGGTTCGCTGAACAAGTGCGAGACACAGGCGTATCGCATGTTCTTGAAGTGATTGCTGAGCGATCACACGCTTATGTTGATGAAGCCCAGAGCCTCTACGACCTGGTGACAGCGATCACCACGTCCTTCGGTGGCAAAGTTGTCATTGCCAATCTCAACTACGACACGCTTCTGCTCGCCGCTCTGCTGAAGGTCTGCCAACCCGAGCTAGCAGATATGGGGCACGGGTACCACCGCGTGAAGGTTCTGGTTGCCGACGGAGTCCTACACGAGGTGCCGAAGCTCAGATCAAGCAGCGCGGATTTTCCGACGGACAAGAGGGTGCAGCTACTACACATTCACGGATCGCTGACCTTCTGGGCGACGCGAGACGGGACGATTCACGCGAAGCTGCCCAAGGAGGTGCTCGATAATGACGACCAGTGGCGTGCGATCCGTGAAGACACAACGAACGTCCGACCAGTCGTTGTTCTCGCGAACCGGAAGGACAAGGCAGAACACGTCGCTAAGTTCCCCTTTAATTTGGCATACGAGATGTTGGCGGACGGACTGGCTGACGCTGAACACTGGCTCATAATCGGCTATTCCTTCAAGGACGATCCCGTGAACTCCACGCTACGGGCGGAGTTCATCAACCGCGATCCGAAACCCACCGTCCTCATCGTGACTTACGGCGACGAGCCGCGTCGCCGCGATGTGGAGCGGGCATTTGGCTGGGGTGTCGAGGACGGTTCTTCCAGGACATGGCTCACTTTCAACCGCAATGGTGCGTGCGGCGTGGAGACGACCGGCAACTGGCAAGACTTCGTCATGTAGCGAGGGAGTTCCCGAAGCCCGTCCAGTCGGAAGCGCACCTGCGCCGTGTGGCGGTTTCGATGCGGGTGGTGCGTACGGGCGACTGCTACAACTCCCTGCCCAAAGGTGTCTTGATCGGCTTGTTTCTGCGGTTCTTCGTCTACTCCGTGACTCTGGGGGTCGCGTAGGTTGCGGGGCGCCGCGCGTCGAGCTCGCGCAGCAGCGCGTCGAGCGCGGCCTGCCCGGCCTGCGAGAGGGTGGCCCGGAACTCGGCGTCGAGTTCGGCGGCAGCACTTTCGCTCTTCGATAGAAGGTCACGGCCTCGCTTGGTGAGCTCGATGGTCTGCACTCGCCTGTCTGTGGCGCTGCGCGAGCGGGTGACTGCGCCGAGTTCGATGAGCTGATCGGCCAGCGATACCACCAAGCTGGGTGCAACCTGTAGTCGTGTCGCGATGTCGCGCTGTGAGTGGGCGAGGCCCGCGTTGACCACGGCGAGCAGGCCGACCTGTTTGTGCGTGACTCCGATCTGCTCGATGCGTTCGGAGAACGCGTGCGTGAGCCGCGCCCCCAGCAGACCCAGCCGGAAGCACGCCGTGCCCAGGATCGCCTCGGTGTCCTCCTCGCTCATGATCGCTACGGTAGCATCGTGAATTATTCAGTAGTGAATGAATGATTGGAGAATGAGTATGCCTTGGTGGATCGCGCTGCTCAACACTCTGGCGGCTCTCGCCTCGACCGGCTTCGGCGTCGCCGCGCTGGTCAAGCCCGCCCTGATCGCACCCCGAACCGACGACAGCACAATCAGCCGCTTCTACCCAGCGATGTACGCTGCTCGCGCGATCCCGCTCGGCCTCGCGGTCAGCATTGCAGTCTGGTTGCCCGCCACGTCAACGCTTCTGCTTCTGCTCGGGGCCGCGATCCTCGCGCAAGTCGGGGACGTCATCATCGGGGGTCTGCATCGGCTACCCGGGATGACCGCCGGTGCGCTATTCGCCGTGCTCTGTCATGGTGCGGCAGTTCTGGCGACGCTCTAAACCCGGGATCAGTCGGCCGGAGGGCTACAGACCACGCCCTGGTCCATCGCGGCGTGGGTCATGGCGGTGGGGGTCGTGCTCGAACAGGTCGTGCAACTGCCGTGCCCGTTCTGCTGCCTGCTGTCGAGCTCGCGGTGCCGTGCGGATTCGCTGCCCGCATCCCGATGTAGTCGCGGCGTACATGTTCAACTCTCCGTACTCGCCTACCAGCAGCCTCGGCCGTTCCCGCTCGTGCCGGTCGCGATTCGCTGGGCCGGCCTACCAGCAGCTCGCCTCGATCGGCGTGCGGATCGAACAGCGCGACGACGCTCTCTCGGGTCGATGCGACCGGTCCGGACGGTGCGGGTGGCGCACGTCGATATCGCCAGTGTCGGGGCGGCGGCACGCGATCACTGCGAGTGGCGGAGCACCTTGAATCTCGGCTTCGCGGTCACCGCGCGCTGTGCCCAGGGCGTCACCACCGACGCCGCCCACGCGGGCCGTTTCGCTTGGTCTGCCCCCGGGCCTGTCGAACTTCCGGGTCGACTGCTCGCCCGTGACTCGTCCGCTGCGGAGGCTAGGTCAATACCTGGTTACCCGTAGCGAAGCGAGTGCTTCTGTCCAGGCGATGACCTCGTCGATCAGCGTGCTTAGCGCGGCCTCTTGGTGGGGGTTGGGCTTCAGTGCGCCTGGGTCGGTGGGGTCTGTCGGGTCGGCGAACTCGAACTCGGTGAACACGGGCAGTGCGACGTGGCTGCGCACGGTGGCGACTTTGACTTCGGCCAGGGAGAGTCTGAGATGTTCGACTGCGCGCGTGCCGCCTTGGGTGCCGAGGCTGACGAACCCGGCGGCCTTGTTGTTCCATTCGGCGAACAGGTAGTCGATGGCGTTCTTCAGGGCCGCGGGCATGGAGTGGTTGTACTCGGGGGTCACGAAGATGAAGCCGTCGTAGCTACCGATCGTCTCTGCCCAGCGCCGAGTGTGGGCATTCTCGTACTGGCCCATCATGGGCGGCAGCCGCTCATCGAACAGTGGCAGGTTGTAGTCGGCGAGATCTACGAGGTCGACGCTCGCCTCGCCCGCGGCGATCGCGGGCTGGGTGCGGGCGGAGTGAGCCACCCAGTCGGCGACGGCGGTGGTTCGCCGTCCGGGGCGGGTGCTGCCGATGATGACGGCGAGGCGGATTGTCATGCGGTGCTCCTGGCTTTTGGTCTTACCTCGGGGATGTCTGTCCGGTAGGCTACAACGAGCGTAGCAATGCGTACAACACATACTGTAAGGAGTGGAGATGGCCGAGTCGCAGAGTCCGCGTCCACGCGGCGGGCAGGCCGACAAGCGTCGGGCGATACTTGCCGGTGCACTGCGCGTGTTCGCTCGTGATGGCTACACCCGAGCCAGCATTGACGGCATTGCTGCCGAGGCGGGCGTTTCCTCACGCACGATCTACAACCACTTCACCGACAAGGCCGAGTTGTTCGGCGTCGTCATCGTCGAGAGCACCGCGAGTGCCGCCGAGCTGCAGGTCGCGATCATCGAACGGCACTTGGCCAAGATCCTCGACCTGGAAGCCGACCTCATCTCCTTCGGTGAAGAACTTGCCGTGCCACCAGAGGGATACGCCGAGCACTTCGGGCTCGTTCGCCAGGTCATCGCCGAAGCAGAGCACATCCCGGCCGAGGCCGTCACCGCCTGGCAGGAGGCCGGACCGCGCCACGTTCGCCGCGTCCTGGGGCAACACCTCGCTGCCGCACAAGACCGCGGACTGTTGCGGGTTCCTGATCCAGAACTCGCAGCATCACAATTGATGTCGCTGCTCTCAGTGGTACACCCCACACATGTTGGGGACGCACCAGACGCCAAAGAGATCACCCGCATCGTGACCTCGGGCGTCGGTCTGTTTCTGCATGGCTACCAGCCCTCTGCCAACTGAAATGGTCCCCGTGCGCCCATTCGATGAAGTCCGGCTTCGGGCGCGCCGACAAGAAAATCTGGCTTCCGAACTCATCCTGGGTCAGCCACGGAGCTTCCCGGGGCACAGGCCTACAGGTTGGCACACACCGAGTTGGCCGCGAAGGGATCGCGGAGCTGGCGTTTGCGCTCGATCTCGCGGGCGAGTTTCGGGGCCGCGGTGTACGCCGCCTGTGCGGCCCGCGCGATCTGAGGCTGGGCGAGAGGATCGATGCGCGACGCTGCGCCCTCGATGAAGTCGGCGGCGTTGTCCACCGCCTGCTGGCGTTCGTCGAAGGCCCCGCGAAGGTCGGCGAGCACCGCTTCGCCGTCCTCGACCGGCGGCGAACCGAGTGCTTCGATGGATGCTCGTGCCGATCTGATCTGGGTGGAGACGGCCTTGAGATGCGACACAAGCTCGGCGGCCGTCGCCGGATCCGAGACCCGGGACCAGTCCAGCTCGCTTCGGCGATCGGCGGTCTCGGCTACCGTGCCGACGGCGGCGCAGGCACTGCCGACCCACGCCTCGACCGGGCCGCTCACGTTCTCACCGTCGCGGCGCTCAGGCAGTGCGCAGCCCGCCGTCAGGAGCACCGCGACGAGATATCCCGCCAGCACCGCCTCGGTCGGCATTCGAAGACCCATCCCGCCTCCTGTTGGTGATCTCGTGAACATCACGCTAGCACAGGCGTGCTAGTATTCGTCCATGGCACGTGTGGACCATCAGCAACGGCGGCGCGAGATCGCGGAGGCGGTCTGGCGGTTACTGGAGAACGGCGGGGTCGAGTCGGCATCGGTACGCGGGGTCATCGCCGAGACCGGGCTGTCGTCGGGATCGATCCGGTTCTTCTTTTCGACCCAGGCAGGGCTGCACCAGTTCGCGATGGCGAGCCTTGCCGAGCGGGTCCGGGAGCGAATCCGCGGCGCGACCGCCGAGCCGGATCCCAGCGCCCGCGCCCTGGCAATGGCGAGCGAACTGATGCCCTTGAGAGACGACACCGAGCGCGAGCTGTCCGTCTGGATGGCGTTCGTCGCGAAGGCTCGACACGACCCGGAACTCGCCCGCATCGTCGCCGAGCAGGCCACCGCCATCCGGGAGTTCCTCGCGAAACTCCTGTCCGACCTGGTGGCCCTCGGTGTTCGGGCCCCGGGCACCGACACCGGCACCGACGTCGCCCACCTGAACGCCGTCATCGACGGCCTCACCCTCGAATTACTGACCGTCCCGGAGCTGATCGACAGGGATCAGGCCGCTGCGCTGCTGCGACGCGCGCTGCTGCCCGGCGAGGAGCCGACCCGCAAGGAGGAGAACGCATGACCCAGCGAAGGCAGGCACCCGAGGCCCGCGCCCGGGCCACATCCGGGCGGTGGGCGCCGTGGTGGATCTATCTGATCGTGCTGCTGGGGACCAACTACCTGCGCAGCTACTTCCTGCCGGGCGGGTCGATGCCGCTGGCCGTCACGGCGGCGATCGCCATCGGCCAGGCAGTTGTGCTGTTCGTGATCATCACGGCGATCTGGCGGGCAACCCGCCGCAGCGCGGGCTGAGTGGTTCGACGGTAGGGAAAACCGGACCGCCAGCTCGTCGGTCAGCGCCACTGTGTAACGGGGCCGGTGCGGCTGGAATGATCACATGCCCTTCACCGATGCCCCGTCCACCACCGACCCCACGAACACCGATCCGGCCGCCGCGCCGAGGCGGGCCCGGCGTACCGCCTGGCTGATCGTCGGAGCGGCCGCCGCGATCCTCGCCGCGCCGGGCCCGTTGCAGGTCCCGCTGCTGATCTTCGTCGCCATCCCGGCGATGATCGTTTGGGGCCGCTCGGCGTCGTCGTGGCGTGCCGCTCTGGCCGGCCAGTGCGCGGTCTGGGGAGCCAGCACGGTCTGGACCTTCCTCAGTGCCGCCCTCGCCGATGTCAAGGTCCTCGACCCGACCATTCTGGCGTTGTCGATCATGTACCTGCCGCTCAATGTCGTCCCGATGCTCGCCGACCGCTGGCTCGCCCGAAGCTTCCGCGACCGCCCGCTGCTCGCCAGCCTCGGCTACCCGACGGTGCGGGTGATCGGGGAGTACGCCTTCGCCTGCCTGATGCCGCTGGGCGGCGTGCTCGGACTGCTCGGCAGCAGCCAGGCGGAGTTCCCGGCGCTGATCCAGCTCGCGTCCGTGACCGGGGTCTGGGGCGTGTCGTTCATGATCGGCTGGGTGGGCTCGCTCGGCGCGGGCGTCCTACTCGGCGGCCTCCGCTCGGCCGCGGCGCGACGCTGGTTCATCGGCCTGGCCGCGCTGGCGGCGGTGATCATCGGCGGCTCGATCCGGCTCGCGGTCGCCGACCTGGTGCCGGCCGAACGGGTCCGCGTCGCCTCGATCAGCGTGCCCGCCGAGCTGCGCAACACCGACACCGGCAGCGGCGCAGTCGCCCGGACCGAGGCGATGGTCAGCGCGACCGAACGCGAGCTGGAGGCCGGCGCGAAGATCGTCTCCTGGTCCGAGGCGGCCGGCCTGACGCGTACCCAGCGGGACCACGACGCCCTGCTGGCGCGGATCGGGGACCTGGCCGCCAGGCACGACGCCTGGATCAATCTGGGCCTCGGCCACGGCGAGCTGACCTCGCCGGAGGCGAAGGTGCGCAACCTCAGCGTGCTGGTCGGGCCCGACGGCTCGGTGGTTTGGACCTACGACAAGGCCCGGCCGATCCCCGGGTTGGAGGACAACCTGACCGCGGGGGATGGCAAGCTACCGATCGCCGAGACCCCGTATGGTCGGCTGACCACGATGATCTGCTACGACACCGACTTCCCGAGCACGGCCCGCGCCGCCGGCGGGGCTGACATCTTGTTGTCCCCGACGTTCGACTGGCCGGGCATCGAGCGCCTGCACGCGATGTCGGCGACGCTGCGGTCGGTCGAGACCGGCGTGCAGTTCGTCCGCTCCACTGCGGGCGGCTGGTCGATGATCATCGACGGCAACGGGCGCTGGCGTTCGGTGACTCCCGACGGGGACAGCGGCCAGACCGTGGTGCTGGCCGACGTTTCGACCCGCGGCGTCCGGACCGTCTACGCCGTACTCGGCGACTGGTTCCCCGCCGCCGCGGGCCTCGGCCTCGCCGGCCTGCTCGCCGCGGCCGTGATCGGGCGGCGCCGTGCCCGTTGAGGCGGACCGCCCCGGCCTGCCACGGGCGGCGGTCGGTCGGGCGCTTGGCTGCTGGGCCTACGCTCTGCTGACCGCCGCCCGGTCGATCGTCGCCTGGCCGGCCGTGATCGCGTCCACGGTGTTGGTGATCACCATTCCGCTGCTGCTGCCGATCGCGCTGGCCATCGCCGCGAGCGAGCGGGCGCTGCTCCCGCTGATCGGCCGGTACGCCCGGGACCGCCACCGACGCTGGCGGGGGCAGGGGGAGCGCTGGTGGCGGCTGCGCTGGTCGGAGGCCGCGACCCGCGACGACCTCCGTTACGCGGGCGCCTGGCTGGTCACGTCGCTGGTCGCCTGGGCCGTGCCCGCGCTGCTCGTCGGCGGCGTGATCTTCGCCCGACAGGCGGTGATCGGCCCCTGGCAGTGGGCGCTGCTCGCCGTGGGGCTGGTGACACTGTCGGGGGTGATCTCCTGGCCGGTGGCCGAGGGTCAGGGCTGGCTCGCCTCCCGGCTGCTCGGCGGCCGGGACCTCGACGCCGAGGTCGGCGAGCTGCGCGAGTCGCGAACCCGCTTGGCTGCCGCCTTCGAGGCGGAACGGATCCGGATCGAGCGCGACCTGCACGACGGCGCCCAACAGCAGTTGCTGGCGCTCGGCCTGACCATCGGGCTGGCGCGCGAGGCGGCTGGCCCCGAACGCGATCTGCTGCTCGACCGGGCAGCGGACGAGGCGGCGCGCGCGAGTGATCAACTCCGCACGCTGGTACGCGGGATCCGGCCCAGGGTCCTCGATGACCACGGCCTCGGGGCCGCCCTGGCCGAGATCGCGGGCCGGAGCGGGGGCACGGTAGCGCTGGATATCGCGCCGGTCCGGTTCGATCCGGCCGCGGAGAGCTGCGCCTACTTCGTCGCCATGGAGGCGCTGACCAATGCCACCAGGCATGCCGGGGCCACGCGGGTGATGATCACGATCACCGAACGCGACCGGGACCTGGTCCTCACCGTCGTCGACGACGGGCACGGCGGCGCCGTGGTGCGCCCGGGTGGCGGCCTGCAGGGCCTGATCGACCGGGCGGCGGTGCACGACGGCAGCATCGCGATCGACAGCGCGGCCGGCGGCCCGACGACGCTTTCGCTGCTCATCCCGGGCGCGCTGCGGCAGAGTGACGAGGCGGTGGGGTGATGAGCCGGATCGTGCTGGCCGAGGACTCGGTGTTGCTGCGCGAGGGACTGGTCGCACTGCTGCGCGGCGGCGGCGACGAGGTGGTCGCGGCCGTCGGGCGGGCCGACGAGATCGCCGGTGCGGTGGCCGAACACGAGCCCGATCTGTTGATCACCGACGTGCGGATGCCCGTGCGGGAGGGGTTCGCCGACGCACCCGGTGCCGAGGTGTCCGGCCTGGCCGCCGCGCTGGAGATCCGCCGCGACCGTCCCGACCTGCCCATCCTCGTGCTGTCGCAGTACGTGGCGGCCGCCTACGCCGCGCAACTGATCGACAGCGCGGGCCGGGCCGGGCTGGGGTACCTGTTGAAGCAGCGGATCGCCGACGTGGCCGAATTCCGGCGTACCGTCTCGGTCGTCCTCGCCGGGGGCACGGTGATCGACCCGGACGTGCTGCAGACCGTGCTCGCCGATGCCCGCCGCAATTCCCCGCTGCTCCGGCTCACCCCGCGCGAACGGGAGGTGCTCGCCTGCGTGGCGCGCGGGCTGTCCAATGCTCAGATCGCCGCCGAGCTCGTCGTGGGCGCGGCAGCGGTGGAGAAACACCTCGGCAACGTCTTCGACAAGCTCGGGCTCACCGCCGACGACGGCAACCGCCGGGTGCGCGCAGTCCTGGCCTACCTGAAGGGGTGATCGGGGCCTACCGCTCATTCGCCATCCTCAGCCGGGGATCGCGGGTCGGGTCGGCGTACCGGTCCGGGCAGCCGACCCGGGGCGCGTCCGGCCGCAACTCGAAGTGCCAGGGCTCGTTGCGGTAGATCCGGCACAGCCCGTAGCCCGCGCCGTGCCGGGCCAGCCAGGTCGTCGCCGCGGCCGGCCCAAGATCAACCGCGTCGCCCGACACGTGCGGCGAGTTCTCCGGGGTGGCCACCCAGCGCGCGGCCGCCCGCGCCGACCCGTACTTCCGCACGGCCTCGTCCAACAGTCGTTGCTGGTACGCCCGGGAGCGCCACCCGCTGTTGACCGTGAACGACACACCGGAGTCCTCGGCGTCCGTGGCCGCCCGCCGGAGCGCGCTCAGCAGCGCCGGATCGAGACGGCGGATGCCCGGATAGGACTCGGTGAACACCCCGACGCCATCCGGCAGGACGCCATCGCCCCAGGGCGATCGGGCCGAGCGTGCGGGGTCGGAACCGAGAACGATCGCGGCGAGGATCAACACGGAGGCAGCGACGCCGAATGCCGTGGCGCCGATCAGGATGCGATTCATGCGGCCAGTCAAGGCAGGTGCGCGTTGCCCGGTTGTATCCCGATTTCCTTACACCGACGATATCTGCGGCCTCCTACCATCGAGGCGTGCGCGTACTGGTCGTCGAGGACGAGCCCGATCTGGCGGAGGCGATCCGGGACGGGCTGCGTCTTGCGGCGATCGCGGCGGACCTGGCCGGCGACGGCGACACGGCGCTGGAGATGCTCGCCGTCAACAATTACGACCTGGCCGTGCTGGACCGCGACATTCCCGGACCGTCGGGGAACGACATCGCGGCCCACATCGTCGCCTCGGCGAAGCCGATCCCGATCCTGATGCTGACCGCCGCTGATCGGCTGGACGACCTCGCGTCGGGCTTCGAGCTGGGGGCCGACGACTACCTGACCAAGCCGTTCGAACTGCGCGAACTGGTGCTCCGCCTGCGCGCGCTCGACCGCCGTCGGGCGCACAACCGTCCGCCGGTGTGGGAGATCGCGGGCCTGCGGGTCGACCCGTTCCGCCGGGAGGTGTACCGGGACGGCCGCTATGTGGCCCTGACCCGCAAGCAATTCGCCGTGCTCGAGGTGCTGGTCGCCGCCGGCGGGGGAGTGATCAGCGCCGAGGAACTGCTCGAGCGCGCCTGGGACGAGAATGCCGACCCGTTCACCAACGCGGTGCGGATCACGGTCTCCGCCCTGCGCAAGCGCCTCGGCGCGCCGTGGTTGATCGCGACCGTGCCCGGTGTCGGCTATCGGATCGATCCGGCGTCATCGGACGGTACGCCGGCGGGCGAGGCGCGCTGATCATGGATCGCCGACCCGGCCTGAGTGTCCGCCTCAAGCTGACGCTCAGCTATGCCGGCTTCCTGATCATCGCCAGTCTCGCGCTGCTCGGTGCGGTGTGGGTCTTCCTGCTCCGCGGCCGATTCGTCGCCGGCACCGACGACCTGCGCACGCTCTTCTCCAATGTGTTGCTCCTGCAGGGTTTCGGTCCGGCGGTGTTCGTGCCGGCCGCCGTACTGGTCTTCGCCTTCTTGTTGATCTTCGGCCTGGTCGGCGGCTGGTTCCTCGCCGGCCGGATGCTGGCGCCGCTCGACCGAGTCACGGAGGCGGCCCGGCTGGCGGCCGACGGCTCGCTGGGGCACCGGATCCGGCTACCCGGCCGCCGCGATGAGTTCCGGGAGCTGGCCGACGCCTTCGACACCATGCTCGCCCGGCTGGAGGCACAGGTCGAGGAACAGCAACGGTTCGCGGCCAATGCCTCGCACGAACTGCGCACCCCGCTGGCGATCACCGCAACGCTGCTGGACGTGGCCCAGGCCGACCCGGACCGCGACACCAGCGAGCTGATCGCCATCCTGCGTCGCGTCAACGGCCGCGCGATCGATCTGACCGAGGCCCTGCTGCTGCTCGGCCGCGCCGAGCGGGGCGGGTTCAGCCGGGACCCGGTCGACCTGTCCCTGCTCGCCGAGGAGGCGGTCGAGACGCTGCTGCCGCTCGCGGAACGGCGCGGCGTCGCGATCGAGCTCACCGGGGATGTCGCCGTCGCCGCCGGTTCTCGGGCACTGGTGCTGCAGTTGATCACCAATCTGGTGCACAACGCGATCGTGCACAACGTGGCCGGCGACCCTCGCGTGACGATCCGCACGTCGGCAGATTCCGGGCAGGCGGTGCTGATCATCGAGAACACCGGACCGTCCCTGGGTGCCGGGTTGGTGGCGACGCTCACCGAACCGTTCCAGCGCGGCACCGGGCGGGTTCGCGGTGATCATGCCGGAGTGGGGCTGGGGTTGGCGATCGCCCGCAGCATCGTCGCGGCACACGGCGGCACCCTCGCCCTGCGACCACGGGCCGGTGGCGGGTTGCTCGCCTCCGTTGAGTTGCCGGAGTGGTCCGTCGAACGGGCGCAGTCCTGACGACTCCGCCCGTTCAACTGACCAGACGCCCGGTCTTCCGCAGTGCGCTGCCGCTCAGGACGCCGGCCGCGGCCGATGGCCACTGCCGGGCCGGCGTCCCGCGGGTCGGGAGATCACCCCGGGTACGCCGCGGCCGCGCAACGAGACGCCCTTGGTCTCGATCACGCCGATCAGGGCCACCGCGCCGATCGCGCAGGCGATCATCATGTAGATCGCCGGAAAGATGGTGATCCCGGTCGCCTCGATCGCCGCCTCGTTGACGTAGGGCGCCGTGCCGCCGAACAGCGAGGTCGCGACGTTGTAGGAGATCGCCAGCGCGGCATAGCGCACCTGGGTGGGGAACATCGCCGGGAAGGTCGCCGAGATGGTGGCGAGCTGGGGGACGTAGAGCAGCCCCAGCACCGCAAAGCCGACCGCTGCGCCGATCGCGGAGGTGCCGATCAGCAGATACATCGGGATCGCGAGCACGAACAGGCCGACCAGCGAGAACCACCACATCGGTTTGCGGCCCACCCGGTCCGACAGCGAGCCGGCGAACGGCAGGAAGATCATCATCGCCAACTGGCCGATGATCGGGACGACCAGCGCCCCCTCCTCGGTCAGACCGATGGTGGTCTGCAGATAGGTCGGGGTGTAGGTGATCAAGGTGTAGTTCACGACGTTCAGCGCGATCACCAGCCCGAACAGCTGCAGGATCGGCTTCCAGTAGGTGACCAGCATCTCCTTGAAGACGACGCCGACGTTCTCCTCGGTCTGGTCCTTCTCGTCGAGCTCGCGGAAGACGGGGGTGTCCTCCACCCTGGACCGCAGATAGAGACCGACGATGCCCAACGGTCCGGCGACCAGGAACGGAATCCGCCAGCCCCACTCGTACATGGCGTCGTTGCCGACGACCAGCAGCGTGCCGAGCATCATCAGCGCGCCGAGGGAGAAGCCGCCGAGCGTGCCGAACTCGAGGAAGCTGCCGAAGAAGCCACGGCGCTTGTCGGGGGAGTACTCGGCCATGAACGTGGCGGCCCCGCCGTACTCGCCACCGGTCGAGAAGCCCTGGATCATCCGCAGCAGGATCAACAGGGCAGGCGCCCAGTAGCCGATGGTTTGGAAGCTCGGCAGCAGGCCGACACAGAACGTCGCGGCGGCCATCATCACGATCGTCGCGGCCAGCACCTGCTTGCGGCCGAGCCGATCACCCAGCGGGCCCCAGACCATCCCGCCGAGCGGCCGGATCAGGAACGACACGGCGAAGATGCCGAGCGTGATCAGCGGATTCTCGTTGGGGATGAGGTTCGCGGTGATGAAGGCGGTGCCGTAGGCGTACAGCCCGTAGTCGAACCACTCCGTCGCATTTCCGATGGCCGAGGCTCCGACCGCCCGCTTCAGGGTCTTCGGGTCCACCTCGTGCTCGGCGGGGCTTGCTGTGCCTCCGCCTGTGGAATCCGCCTGTTCAGTCATGTCACCACTCCTGACGCCAAATAGGATTGTCTACAATCGTGGTCCGCCTCACACTAGCCACTGCCCGCGGTGTTGGCCAGCGAGGCCGATCGGTGCGTGTCCGGCGGGCCCGGAAGATCCATCGAAGTGCTTGTGTGGCCCGGCCCGGGAAGGGGAGGATTGCCGCCAAGGCAGCGCCAGCATCCTCCGGAGGGGCTTCGATGAAGAGCACCATGCAGGACTTTCCCCTGACCATCGGGTCGATCCTGACCCACGGGACGACCGTGCATCACGACTCGGAGGTGGTGACGGCCACCGCCGACGGGGTACGCCGGGAGTCCTACGGCGAGCTCGGCGCCCGTGCCGCCCGACTGGCCCACGCGTTGCGCGGACTCGGCATCTCCGGCGACGAGCGGGTCGCCACCTTCCAGTGGAACAACGCCGAACATCTCGAGGCCTATCTCGCCATCCCCTCGATGGGCGCGGTCCTGCATCCGCTGAACATCCGCCTCTTCCCCGAGCAACTGACCTATGTCGCCAACCACGCGCAGGACCGGGTGGTGATCGTCGACGACTCCCTGGTCCCGCTGCTGGCCCGCCAGCTTCCGACCCTGGAGACGGTGACCCATGTCCTGGTCGCGGGCCCGGACGCGGCCGGCGCCGATCTCGACGCGCTGCGGGCCAGCGGCAAGGAGGTGCTCGACTACGCGACCCTGCTCGCCGAGCAGCCCGAGGAGTTCGACTGGCCGGCCGTCGACGAGCGATCCGCGGCGGCGATGTGCTACACCAGCGGCACCACCGGCAACCCCAAGGGCGTCGTCTACAGCCACCGCTCGTCGTGGCTGCACTCCCAGGCCTGTTGCACCGGCAATGCGTCGGGGATGTCGCTGGCCGACCGGATGCTGCCGATCGTCCCGATGTTCCACGCCAACGCCTGGGGCCTGCCCTACGCCGCGATCATGAGCGGCGCATCGCTGTGCATGCCCGACCGCTGGCTGCAGGCAGAACCGCTGGTCCGCTTCATCCAGGAGAGCCGGCCGACCATGTCGGGCGCGGTGCCGACGATCTGGAACGACGTGCTGCGGTACCTCGACGCCCATCCCGACATCACGCTGGATTCGCTGAAGCTGATCCTGTGCGGCGGATCGGCCGTGCCGGTCAGCCTGCAGAAGGCGCTCGCCGAGCGGCACGGGCTGACGATCCGGCAGGCCTGGGGGATGACCGAGACCTCGCCGGTGGCATCGATGGCGACCCCGCCGGTCGGCGTCGAGGGCGAGGAGGCCTGGCGCTACCGGGGCGGACAGGGCCGACCGCTGGTCGGTGTCGAGGCGCGGATCGTCGCTGACGACGGCGCCGTGCTGCCCGCGGACGGCGAGTCGGTCGGCGAGCTGGAGGTACGCGGGCCGTGGGTGACGGCGCAGTACTACAACAGCGACGATCCCGAGACCGGCGCCAAGTTCCATGACGGCTGGCTGCGTACCGGCGATGTGGGCACCCTGGACGACCTGCGCTACATCACCCTCACCGACCGGGCCAAGGACGTGATCAAGTCCGGCGGCGAATGGATCTCCTCGGTCGACCTGGAGAACGCCCTGATGGGCCACGACGCGGTCGCCGAGGCCGCGGTCGTCGGCATCCCGGACGAGAAATGGCAAGAACGCCCGATGGCGGCGGTCGTGATCAAGGAGGGCGCGAGCGCGACCGCGGAGGAACTGCGCGACTACCTGGCCACCCGGTTCGCGAAGTGGCAACTGCCCGATGCCTTCACCTTCATCGACCAGGTGCCGCGTACCTCGGTCGGGAAGTTCGACAAGAAGGTGATCCGCAGGGCCTATGCCGACGGCGAGCTGCAGGTCGATCCGCCGGCGAACTGATCAGCGGCGCCGCAGCCAGGGCAGCAGGTCCGCCAGCAGTTGCCGCGGACCCACCGTGTCGGGCGCCGCCGGCGTCGCATACTCCGGCGGGTCGTCGTGCAGGGTACGCAGGGTGGTGACGACATCGCGGTGCAGGTGGTCGGCGGCGGGCACATGACCGGTCAGCCCGCCCGAGGTGTGCGTCTGCCCCTGGTACTGCACGCAGGTGGCGGGTACGCCGGCCCGCCACAGGGCCCGGGTGTAGGCAGCGCCGTCGCCGCGCAGCGGGTCGAGCTCCGCGGTCAGGATCACCGCCGGCGGCAGCCCCCGGTGCGTGGGGGCGCGCAGCGGGGAGGCGTACCGATGCCGGCGCAGTCGCCGGTCCGGCCCCAGATACTCCTTGACCACCGGTTCGAACACCGGGCGCAGCGCGATCCGCGGCAGGAATCGGGAGACCGCCCGCGGGTCCAGGTGCCCACCGGTGAGGTCGACGACCGGCGCCTCGAGCAGTTGCAGCCGGACCGGGTGATCGGCCCGCTCGGCATTGATCAGCGTCGCCGCAGCGGCCAGGTTCGCGCCCGACGACGCGCCGCCGATCGCCACCCGGGCGGGATCTGCGCCGAGCTCGCGGGCGTGCCGGACCACCCAGTCGAAGATCGCGTAACACTGCTCGGGCTGCGCGGGAAAACGCACTTCCGGGGCGTGGGAGTACTCACCGGCCACCACGATCACGCCGGCCTCGTGCGCCCGGGTCCGGAACTGATGGTCCCAGCCGGGCCAGTCGATACCGGCGATGGTGAACGCGCCGCCGAAGAAGTGGACCAGGACGGGCAGGTCCGCCCCGGGCTCGGCCGGGCTCTCGGTCGGCCAGTACACGCGCAGCCGCGCCGACGGGTACCCCGGCACCACGACCTCCTGCTCACGAGTGGCCACCTCGATGCGGCGGCGGCCGAGCACGGAGTAGGCCCGGTGATCCGCGGCGGTGGTGAGCCGGCGGCGCTCGGCCGGGTCGGGGTTGAACGCTGGGTTGTCTCCCGCGGCCAGCAGTCGTTCGGTGGCCGCTACGAACGGATCGAGGCGCACGGCATCTCCTTGGGTCTCGTGCTCCTTCGAAGCACTTCGAGTCGCTGCAGCGAGTGTAATGTTCGGCTCACCGTCCAGGGCCGGAGGGAGCGTGCATGGCCAGGGGCCGCCCGACGATCTACACCATCGCCGAACGAGCGGGAGTCAGCATCTCCACGGTCTCGCTCGCCATCAACCACCCGCAACGCGTCGCGCCCAACACCCGTCGGCGGATCGCCGAGGTCGCGGCGGAGCTCGGCTACCGACCGGACACACCGTCGGGCGAGCGGCGCGGCGGTCGCCGCGGCGGGGTCGGGGTCGCCGGCCCCTTCACCTCGGTGGCCAGCTACGCACGGCGCCTGAACGGCATCCTCACCGAGCTCCGCGGCACCGGGATCGACGTCACGGTCTACGACCTGCCGAGCGCGGAACGGGTCGACGCTCCCCTGCTCGACACGCTGCCGATCCGGCCGGGGGTGGACGGCATCATCGTGCTCGGCATCCCGCTCTCGGCCGAGGGCGCGGCCCGGCTGTCGGCGTGGGGCCCGCCGGTGGTCCTGATCGACGTGGCGAACAGCGAAGTCGGCGGGGTACGGGTCGACGATCTTGCCGGGGGTGAGCTGGTCGGGAGCCACCTCGCCGCCTTGGGACATCGCCGGGTGGCGTTCGTGCACCCCCCGCAGCGATCGTTCAGCTACGTCTCCGCGGGGATGCTGCGCCACGACGGTCTGGTCCGCGCGCTCGGCCGCGCCGACGGCCCGACGGCGGTGGTGCCGGTCGAGGTGACCGATCCCGACCCGGCGGCGATCGCCGAACAAGTGCTGGCCGTGCCCGGGGTGACAGCGGCGTTCGCGCACACCGATCTGATCGCCGGCCGGCTGCGCGCCGGGCTGATCGCGCGGGGCATCGGCGTACCGGACCAGTTCTCGGTGGTCGGCTACGACGACGGCGAACTTGCCGAGACCCTGGGGCTGACGACGGTACGCCAACCGCTGGAGGAGACCGGCCGGGCGGGCGCCCGGATGCTGCTCGACCTGATGGATCAGGGCGCGTGCGAGTCCGAATCGATCATCCTCGACCCCGAGCTCGTCGAGCGCGCGACCACCGCGCCGGCACCGGCCTGATCGGCTCCGCGCTCAGCGCACCCCGCGTACCCCGAGGATCGCGAGTCCACCCAGCAGACTGAGCACGATCGAGCAGACGAAGAGTGCGGAGTAGTTCTGCCCGCCACCGATCGCGAGCACCGGGATCGCCAGCATGGGGGCGAGCAACTGCGGAAGCTGGTAGGCGAGGGCGACAATGCCGAGATCCTTCCCGGCCTCCTCGAACGTGGGCAGCACCTCCGTCATCAGCGCGACATCCACCGCGACGTAGGCGCCCTGGCCCGCGCCGACGATCAGGATCGCCACCATGAAGACGCCGGTCGAACCGGCGAAGACCGCGATGATCAGGCCGATCACGGTGACCAGGCAGGAAACGAAGACGATCGGCTTGCGGCGCCCGGTGTGGTCGGAGAGCCAGCCGAACACGAGCGTGGTCACCACATTGCCCGCAAAGAAGAAGAGCATCGCCTGCGCCAGCACGCCGGAGGCCTGCTCGATCGGGATGCCGAGCTTGTCGATGATGAAATAGAGCAGGTAGAGCGTCACCGAGACGATGGACATCGTGACCAGGAAGCGGCACACCCAGGCCCACCCGAAGTTGCGGTAGACCACGGGATTCAGCCAATAGGTCGAGACGATCTCCTTGATCGACAACGGTTCGGCCGGCTCCGTGCGCACGCGGTCGCGGAGCACGAGGACCAGCCCGAGCGAGAGCGCCGCACCGATCAGCCCGGGCACCAGGAACCAGGTGGCCTGCTGGTCGTTCGGCAACATGGCGACCGTCTGCGCGCCGACGATCAGCGCGATACCGGCCGACACACCGGTGACGGCCGCGATGCGGGCGCGGATCCGACGGGGAATCTGGTCGGCGAGCAGGGCGTGCACGGCCATATTGGTCGCCCCGAAGCCGATCTGGGTGACGCACCAGAACAGGGCCATGGCGGGCACGGTAGTGCTGAAGGCGAGGCCGACCACGCCGACCACACCCACGGCGACGCCACCCACCATCCATGGATTGCGCATCCCGAATCGGGACCGGGTGCGGTCGCTGAGCCGTCCGAACAGCGGGGTGATGATCACCACGACGATGCCGCCGATGCCGGCCACCAGGGCGAGGTTGGTGCCCTTGTTCTGATTGTCGAGGATCGCCAGCGCCTTCGGGATGGCGGCCCCGCCGAGGGTGCTCAGGGCCAGGCTCACCCCGAACCAGGCGAGCACGTACATCGGCAGGAAGACCCGCCGCTGCGGCGCGCCGTGGACCTCGTCGCCCGCCGGGTCGACGGCCGGTGCGGCGGCCTCGGTCGGTTCGATGGCATCGGTGCTCATCTGGGACTCCGTTCGGTGTGGTAGGCATCGCGAAGTGCGGCGGCGCAGTTCTCCTGCCACTCCCGCGCGCCCGCCATGGTCGCGGTGAGCGCGGGAGTGCCGTGCAGATGGCCGGCGCCGCGGAGCACGCAGACATCGGCCCCGGCCGCGGCGAGTCGGGCTCCGTACTCCTCGGCGCCGTCGCGCAGGAAGTCGTGCTCGGCGGTCATGATCAACGTCGGCGGCAGGCCGGTCAGGTCCGGGACGTCCAGCGGTTCGGCGTACCGTCCGGTCCCGCCGGGCAGATAGAGCGGTACGACCGCGTGTGCTGCCGCCGCTCCGAACTCGTCGCCGTAGAGCTCGCCGGAGCGCCCGTACGGCCGGACCGCCGCCGCTGGCACCTCCAGCGCCTGATGGGTCGGCACCAGGCCGTGCCGGTCGCGCAGCGCCAGCGTGGTCCCGGCCGCCAGCGTGCCGCCCGCGGACGATCCGCCGACGCCGATCCGGGCCGGGTCGATCCGCAGCCGGTCGGCGGCCTCGGTCAGCTCGAGCCAGGCGGCGACCGCGTCCGACAGCGCGGCGGGGTAGGGGTGTTCCGGCGCGAGCCGGTAGTCCAGGCTGAAGATCACGAGCCCGGCCGCAAGGGCACGGGCGGCCAGCAACCGGTCGTTGACGAGCTCGTCCGGGCTGCCGTGGACGAATCCGCCCCCGTGCAGGAAGAGCTGTGCGGGGGCCCGGTCGGAGATGCCGTCCGGGCGGTAGCAGCGCACCCGCAGGGCGGCACCGCCCGTGGCCGGCAGCCATGCGTCGGCGATCGCCACGCCGGCGGGCGCCTCGGCGGTGAAGATGACGGCCAACCGGTCCGACAACCGGCGCGCAGCAGCCCGCTGGACCGCAGGATCCGGTGCGGTGAGGTCCGGCAAGGACGACCGCAACTCGGTCTCCCTGGCCAGCCAGGTGTGGACGGCCGGGTCGAGATCGAGTTCGCTCAACCGGGTCTCGGTGGCGTCGTTGCCGGGCACCGCACTCCTATCGAAGTTCTTCGAGAATCGCACGCACTCTACCGGGGCCATCACGCTTGCACCAGATGTGCTGGATTGATTGGCTGGGGGTCTTTCCCAATGGTGCGGCGACAAGGAGAGCGATCATGGCGAACCAACCTGCCGTGGACCGGCCCCCGCGCGAACAGTGGTCCGGCCAGGCCGGATTCCTGTTCGCCGCGATCGGATCCGCAATCGGCCTCGGCAACATCTGGCGCTTCCCGGGAGTGGCCTACAGCAACGGCGGCGGGGCGTTCCTGATCCCGTACCTGGTCGCGCTGCTGGTGGTCGGTATCCCGATCCTGCTGCTCGACTACGCCCTCGGGCACCGTTATCGCGGCTCGGCGCCGACCACCATGCGCAGGCTGTGGCGGCCAGCCGAGACCCTCGGCTGGTTCCAGGTGATGATCGCCTTCGTGATCGCCACGTTCTATGCGGTGATCATCGCCTTCGTGATCGCCACGTTCTATGCGGTGATCATCGCCTGGGCGCTGCGCTACACGATCTTCTCGTTGACGCTCGCCTGGGGCGACGACCCCGCGACCTTCTTCACCGAGGACTTCCTGCAGGCCGCCGGCGAGGGCGTCAGCCTGGCGTTCGTACCGGGCGTTCTGGTCCCGCTGCTGGTGGTCTGGGTGATCGTGGTGGGCATCCTCGCGATGGGGGTACGCAACGGCCTGGAGCGGGCGAACGTGATCTTCTTGCCGCTGCTCTTCCTCGCCTTCGGCATCCTGGTCGTGCGCGCGTTGTTCCTGCCGGGTGCGGCCGAGGGGCTGAACGCGTTGTTCACCCCCGACTTCGCCGCGCTCGCCGACCCCGCCGTCTGGATCGCTGCCTTCGGCCAGATCTTCTTCTCGCTGTCGATCGCCTTCGGCATCATGATCACCTACGCCAGCTACCTGAAGCGCCGCTCCAACCTGACCGGCACCGGACTGACGGCGGCCTTCGCGAACTCCTCGTTCGAGCTGCTCGCCGGGCTCGGCGTCTTCGCGGTGCTGGGCTTCATGTCGCTGCAGTCCCAGACGCCCATCGACGAGATGTCGATCACCGGCGTGGGCCTGTCCTTCATCGCCTTCCCGCAGATCATCAGCCTGATGCCGGGCGGTGCGCTGATCGGCACCCTGTTCTTCGGCTCCCTGGTGGTCGCCGGCCTGACCTCGCTGATCTCGGTGGTCCAGGTGATCTCCGCGGCCTTCCAGGACCGGTTCGGGCTGACCGCGCGGACCGGGGCGCTGGCGGTCGGCATCCCGTGCGCGATCGTGTCCTGCCTGTTGTTCTCCACCACCACCGGGCTGGTCACCCTGGACACCGTGGACAAGTTCACCAACGAGTTCGGCATCGTCGGTTCGGCCATCGCCACCGTGGTGATCGTCGGGCACCTCGCGCGGCAGACGCCGGCGCTGCGTGCCCACCTGAACGACGTGTCCCGCCCACGGATCGGGTCCTGGTGGGAGGTGCTGATCAAGTGGCTGATCCCCGCCGTGCTGTTGATCATGCTGCTCTGGTCCGGCTACGGCGTGGTCACCGAGGGCTATGAGGGGTACGCCGGATGGTTCCTCGGGGTCTTCGGCTGGGGCGCGCTGTTGTTCATGTTGGTGATGGCCTACGTGCTGACGGCACTGCCGCGTCGCCCCGACGAGGACGCCGAGTTCGCCGCGACCGAGGCCGGCGGGACAACCGGCCAGACGAAGGAGGACTGAGCCATGACCACCGTCGCAATCTTCTTCATGCTGCTCGCGATGCTGACCATCTGGGGAGGCCTGATCGTCAGCGTGATCATGCTGGCGCGCAACTCGCGAGGGGGCTGAGGTCGCCCCGCGGAAGCGGGACATGCTTGACTTCTGTTCGTGGGAGCGGTCCGGACATCGCTGCGCCGGACCCCGGTGTTGCTGGGTCCGGCCTTCGTCGCCGCCGTGGCCTATGTCGATCCGGGCAATGTCGCCACCAATCTGACGGCCGGTGCGGCCTTCGGCTACCTGCTGTTGTGGGTGCTGGTGGTGGCGAACGCGATGGCGGTGGTCGTGCAGTACCTGTCGGCCAAGCTGGGCCTGGTCACCGGGCAGAGCCTGCCCGAGCTGTTGCGCGAGCGCCTGGGGCGGCGTACCCGACTGGCCTACTGGGCACAGGCCGAACTGGTGGCGGCGGCGACCGATGTCGCCGAAGTGGTGGGCGGGGCGATCGCGCTGCACCTGCTGTTCGGGATCTCGCTGCCACTGGGCGGCGCCATCGTTGGCGTCGTCTCGATGGCCCTGCTGGTCGTCCAGTCGCGGCGCGGTCAGCGTCCGTTCGAGTTCGTGATCATCGGGCTGCTCGCCGTGATCGTCGTCGGCTTCCTCGCCGGGCTGGTGGTCGCCCCGCCGGACTGGGCCGCCGCGGCCGGGGGACTGGTGCCGCGATTCGCCGGCACCGAGACGGTGCTGCTCGCGGCGGGCATGCTCGGCGCCACGGTGATGCCCCACGTCATCTATCTGCACTCCGCCCTGGCCCGCGACCGGCACGGCGGCGGCCACCCGCCGGCGGTGCTGGGCCGGTTGCTCGCCGCGACCCGTTGGGATGTGGGGCTGTCGCTGGCCGTCGCGGGGGCGGTGAACATCGCGATGCTGCTGCTCGCGGCAACCAGCCTGCGCGGCGCGCCGGGCACCGACAGCATCGGCGGCGCCCATGCCGCCATCGCCGCGAGCCTCGGCGCCGGCATCGGCACCATCTTCGCGGTCGGACTGCTCGCCTCCGGGCTCGCGTCGGCCTCGGTCGGGGCCTATGCCGGCGCCTCGATCATGGGCGGGTTGTTGCGTACCCGGATACCGTTGCTCGCGCGCCGGGCGATCACGCTGGCCCCCGCGCTGGCCGTGCTCGTCCTCGGGGCGGATCCGACCCGGGCGCTGGTGATCAGTCAGGTCGTGCTGAGCTTCGGCATCCCGTTCGCGGTGCTGCCGCTGATCAGGCTGACCGGTGACCGGTCGCTGATGGGGTCGTTCGTCGACCCGCCGGCGCTCCGGGCCGCCGGGGTGGCGATTGCGGCGATCGTCTGCACTCTGAACGCGGTGCTGATCGTGTTGACCGTGACGGGGATGGGCTGATCAGGCACCGCCGCTGCCGGCCGGCGCCTCGTCGGTCGGATGCAGCGACGGTTCGGCCGGCGCCGCCAGCGTCAGCACCACGTCGGCGATGTCCGGATGAGTCTCCAGGTCCGCCTCCAACGCGCGCAGCCGCTCGGCCAGCCGCGTCTCGTCGTCATTGCCGACCAGATCCACCGCCGCCACGATGTAGACCCGGCGCGGACCGACAAAGGCACAGTAGAGATAGCTGACCCGGTCGATCTCCGGTCGGGCCAGCAGCATCCGCAGCACGCGGTTGCGCCAGCGCGCCGGCACCGTCTGCCCCACCAAGAACTCCCGATTGCGCTGGATCAGGAAGATCGCCATCGCCGCCAGCAGCAGGCCGATCATGATCGATCCGACAGCATCGGGCACGGGGCTGCCGGTGAGCTGGTGCGCCGCGATGCCCAGCGCGGCGATGAGCAGACCGATCAGCGCGCCGAGATCTTCGACGAAGACCGCACGCAGCGTCGGCACGGAGGTGTGGTTGATCACCCCGAGCACCGACATGTGGGCCAGCTCCGCCTCCTGCCGAGCCTCCTTGAGCGCCTGCCGGAAGGAGAACCCCTCCAGCACGAAGGCGATCGCCAACACCACGTAGTTGATCACCAGGTGCTCGGCCGGTTCCGGATGGAGCAGCGTGTTTACCCCGTTCAGGATCGAGACCACGGCGCCGACGGTGAACAGCCCGAAGCCCGCGAACATCGACCAGACATAGGCCTCGCGGCCGTACCCGAGGGGGTGGCTCGGATCGCGGCGGGGGCGGCTGCGTCGGTTGGCGACCAGCAGGAACACCTCGTTGCCGGTGTCGGCCCAGGAGTGGGCCGCCTCGGCCAGCATCGAGGCCGAACCGGTGAAGGCCGCGGCGACCGACTTGGCGATGGCGACCAGCGCATTCGCCGCGAACGCGATGACCACCGTCCGGGTCGACTCCTCGGCCCGCTCACCTGCCGCCTGCTCCATGCGGAGACCCTAGTGTGGCCGGGCGGCTCCGTCGCGGGATTCGGAGTGGTGCTCCGGGCGATCGGCCAGCACCGGGGCCGTGCGGGAGTCGGCGTACCGCGCCCCGGTCAGCGCGGCAGCCAGACCATCGCGGCTGAGCAGTCCCGCGACCAGCAGCCCGAGCAGCCAGACCGGCGCCGCGTAGCCGAGCGCACCGAGCCCCGGCAGTTGCGCCGCCGCCATCGCCAGCGCCGGGAGCGCGGGCCCGAGCAGCGCCAGGGCGAGCCGGCGCATCGGCGTACCCGCCCCGTCGGTCCAGCGCGGAACCAGCCACAACAGCCGCTGGCCTGCCGACGCACCGAGATGGGACAGCGCAGGAACCACGAAGACCAACAGTGCCGGCAGCAGCCAGCGCGCCACGCCGACCCCGGTCTCGGGCAGGAAGCCGGGCGCGTCCGCGATCGCATCGAGCGCCCGCGCACCCAGCTCGACCGCGGCGAACACGACCGCGAACAGCGCCGCGTCGACGACCGCGCCCAGCCAGCGGCGGGCCCGGGTCACCGGGCGCGGATCGAGCCGACGCCCCTCCAGCGCGCGGGCCCGGCTCACCCAGGACAGCACGAGCGGGGCGATGGCGACCCCGATCGCCGCGCCGACACTGTTGGCGATCAGGTCGTCGGCGTCGGCGATCCGCCAGCGGCACGGAAGCAGGCCGAACGCCGCCGTGCCCTGGGTCAGTTCGATCAGCCCGGAGACGCCGATGCCGGCCAGGATCGTGACCGCGGCCGGCCATTCCAGCAGGCGCCGGCCGAAGACGCCGAGCGGGACGAACAGCACGACATTGAGCAAGAGCTGGCGCAGCGCGAACGATGACGCGAGGCCACCCGCGCCGCCCGCGGCATAGGCCGCGGCCAGGTCGTGGACGAAGACGAACGGCTCCGGCTGGACCCGCACGTCGTAGCGGGCGCACCAGGCCTCGCCGTATCCGTCGGGAATCGGCAACATGGTGTAGGCCAGCAGCGCGAACGCATAGACCGCGACCATCCCGAAGGCCGCCATCCGGGTCAGGCTCAGCCCGCCGAAACGCCGCGCCTGCACCACGATCAGCGGGATCAGGACCACCCCGAAGGTGAGCGCGCCGAGCAGCATCGCCTGCATGGCAAGGCTCAGGTAGGTGGTCATGCTCTCCTCCGGTCGACACCCCAACTGTGCCCACCGCGACAACCGGCACCAACGCGACCGTGGTCGTGGTTGCGGCGGCGGCCCTCGGCCGGCGGGCCGGTCAGCCGAAGGCCGTCAACAGCCAGGGGCCGATCGCGGCACCCAGCAGGACCAGTGCGCCGACCGCGGCCAGCAGCGGGCCGATCGCATTGCCCGGCCCGTCCAGGGTGAATCGGTCGGGGTCGGCGGGGTCGTAGTAGACGGTCACCTGATCGCCCTCGCGCGCCGGGGCCGGGGAGGAGCCGACATCGGAGCGGGCGCGATGGATCCGGCCGTCGCGCAGCGCGAACTCGACCACCGGGTAGGAAACGCTCGCGCCGCGGTCCATCGACCAGTCGTGGTCAACGTCGAGCGCCACCACCTGGCCCGACGCCCGGACCCCGTCCCGGCGCAGGGCCCGTGCCCGGCGCATCGCCGACCAGCCCATCAGGACGAAGGCCGCGCCGACCACGGCGGCGACGACCCGGATCATCGTCACCATGGTGCCGAAATCGGGAATCCCGTTCCTCATCGCCGCCCCCTCGGTCGCGCGTGCAGCCACGGGCGCAGCAGCGCCGTGATCCACGGCAGGAAAAGATAGGTCATCAGGGGGGTCAGGACGACGGTCGCCAGCAGCACCCGGACGGGCAACGGCCACCCGCCGATGACCAGACCGAGCAGCCAGTTGACCAGCAGGCTCAACGGGAAGAAGACCACGAAGATGCTGACCGCCTGCTTCCAGCGCGGCGGTGCGGTGATCATCATCGGTTCGCCGGCGCCGGTCTCGCCGACCGGCACGTCGAACCAGCCCTCGATGCCGGTCAGTCGCTGCTCGCGATGCGTACGCACCAGGTCGCTGCCGGCCGCGATCCACCAGGCCCGCTCCGGCGACCCTTCCCAGGCCGCGAGGCTCTCCGGATCGGCGAACCGGTAGAGCATGTGCCAGGCGCGCGGCTCACCGGGATCGCGGACCCAACCCGAGCCGAGATAGCCCGGCGCCTGCCGCGCGAGATCCTGACCCGCCCGCGCCCAGGCATCGGCCTCGCGCGCCTGGGCCGGGTCGACGAGCCGGGTGACCGCGACCGTGACCGCGCTGTGGCGTACCTCCTGCACGGGCCCAGCCAATCATCCGCGACCGGCATTCTTCCAGCGGCCTGGCTCTGCTCAGGGGCCTAGACTCGCCGGGTCATGTCGCACCGGATGTTCGTTGCCGCCCTGCCGCCCGAGGATGTCATCGACGATCTCGACGCCTTCGTCGAGCCGCGCCGCGGCGCCGACCCGCGGCTGCGCTGGACGCCGGCGGAGCAGTGGCACCTGACGACGGCGTTTCTGCCGCGGGTCCCCGATCGCGCCGTGGAGCCGTTGATCGCGGAGCTGACGGCCGCCACCTCCGTCGTGCCGCCCTTCGCCGCGGCCCTGACGGGTGCCGGCTGTTTCGGTCCGCCGGATGCCGCGCGTGTGCTGTGGCTCGGTCTGGCGCCGGGCGCCGATGAGCTCGCGCGGCTGTCCCGGCGTACCCGGAGCGCGGCGAACCGGGTCGGCGCCGAACCGGACGGGAGCAACTTCACCGCACACCTCACCCTCGCCCGGGCCAACCGCCGTTTCGAGGCCGGCCGCTGGCTGCAGATCCTCGACACCCACCGCAGCCGGCAGTGGACGGTCGACGAACTCTGGCTGATCGCCTCCCACCTCGGCGAGGGACCTCGCGGCCGCGCGCGACACGAACGCCTGGCGGCGCTCCCACTGGCCCGGTCCACCTCCTGAGATGCCGAGCGCTCGGCGCGGGGCCCCGCCTAGCGTGCCGGGGTGCCGACGGTCCGCCTGTTCGATCGTGATCATCCCCTGACGCTCGCGAGCGGGGCGATGATCGATCAGGTCGATGTCGCCTACACCACGCACGGCACCCTGAACGCCGCCGGCGACAACGCAATCTTCGTCTGCCATGCCCTGACCGGCGATTCCCACGTCGCCGGGGTCGACGAGAACGGGCGGCGCGGCTGGTGGGACACCATGGTCGGTCCCGGCCGGCCCCTGGACACCGATCGGTACTTCGTGATCTGCCCGAATCTGCTCGGCGGCTGTCGCGGCACCACCGGTCCGTCCTGCGCCCGGGCGGACGGCGGCGAGGCCTGGGGCCTGGACTTCCCGCTGCTGCAGATGGCCGACCTGGTCAGCGTGCACCGGGCGCTGCTGGACCACCTCGGCGTCGACCGGCTGCATGCCGCGGTCGGCGGGTCCCTGGGTGGGATGCAGGTACTGGAATGGACCCTCACCCATCCCGGGCAGATCGACCGCGCGGTGATCATCGCCGCCTCGAGCCGGCTGACCGCGCAGAACATCGCCTTCTCCGCGGTCGCCCGGGAGGCGATCCTGCGCGATCCCGGCTTCGCCGGCGGACGGTACGCCGAACGCGGCACCACGCCGGCGACCGGGCTGTCCATCGCCCGGATGATGGCCCACATCACCTACCTGTCGGAGGAGGCGATGTCGGAGAAGTTCGGCCGGCGGTTCCAGAGCCCGGACCGCGCCGGCGGCGGCTTCGGCGTCGACTTCGCGGTGGAGTCCTATCTGGCCCACCAGGCCAAGTCGTTCCTGACCCGGTTCGATGCGATGTCCTATCTCTACCTGACCCGGGTGATGGACTACTTCGACCCGTTCGCCGGGCCGGCAGCGGCGGCGGGCGCGGTGGACGCCGGCACCGATTTCTTGATCATGTCCTTCGACTCCGACTGGCGCTTCGACTCCGGCCACTCCCTGCGCATCGTGCGGGAGCTGGAACAGGCGGGGGCGCCGGTCACCTTCCGCGAGATTCCCTCGCCCTGGGGCCACGACTCGTTCCTGTTGGAACTACCCGCCTACCAGTCCACCGTGGCCGCCTTCCTGGACAGCCCCGCCCGCGCCCGCGCGGTGGCCGCGTGAGCCTCGTCGGCGGCCTGCGCCGCGACCAGTTGCCCCTGGTCGAGCTGGTGCCGCGCGGCGCCCGGGTGGCCGATCTGGGCTGCGGCGACGGCGCGCTGTTGGCGTACCTGCGCGATGACCGGGGCTGTAGCGGCACCGGGGTGGAGATCGACCCGGACGCCGTCCTGGCCGCGATCCGGGCGGGCGTACCCGTCATCGAGCGCGATGTCGACGACCAGGTCGCGGACTTCGCCGACGACTCCTACGACGTGGTGATCCTTTCCCAGACCCTGCAGGTGATCCAGCACCCGGCACAGGTGCTCACCGAGATGCGGCGGATCGCCCCGACCATGATCGTCTCCGTGCCGAACTTCGGGCTGTGGCGGCACCGGCTCCGGCTGCTGCGGGGGCGGATGCCGATGTCGCGGGAGCTGCCGCACGCCTGGTACGACACGCCGAACCTGCACCACACGACCCTGGTCGATCTGGAGGACCTGTTCGCGTCCCTCGGGCTGCGGATCCGGACCCGGGTGGTGCTGGACGAGTCCGGCCGGGTGCGCCGCTGGTCGCGCCGCGCCGCGAACCTGCGTGCGGGCTCGGCCGTCTACGAGCTGCGCCGCGACTGACCCCGTCAGCGGGCGGCGAGGGCGGCGCGGGTCGGCGTCCGCGGGATCCAGGCCAGCCGCATCCGCGCCTCCTCCGGGGTCCGGTTGGCCTTCCGTGCATTGCACGGGCCGCAGGCTGCGACCGTGTTCGACCAGGTATTTCTGCCGCCCCGGGAGACGGGCACCAGGTGGTCCACCGTGCTGGCGTGGCCGGCACAGTAGGCGCAGGTGTGGCGGTCGCGGCGGAGCACGCCGCGCTTGGTCCAGCCGGGGGCCCGGGCGTACAGGAAAGCGGTCTTGACGTAGCGCACCAGCCGCAGCACCAGCGGCCAGGGATAGGGCCCGATCACCGCGCCCTCGCGGGCCTCCTCGACGATCGCGACCTCGCGGACCAGCATGCCGATGGCGTGCTTGACCGAGACCGTGTGCAGCGCCGTGTTGTCCGCGTTGAGGACCAGGACCCCGCTCATCGCGCCGCGCCCTCGCGCCGGCCCGG
Organism: Naumannella huperziae; assembly: GCF_054073625.1. Classification (NCBI taxonomy): domain Bacteria; kingdom Bacillati; phylum Actinomycetota; class Actinomycetes; order Propionibacteriales; family Propionibacteriaceae; genus Naumannella; species Naumannella huperziae. The sequence goes on from NZ_JBSXPH010000001.1 coordinate 2,297,638, forward strand.
GACGCGGGGATCAAAAAACCGCCCGGCGCACGGCGCGAGCGGTTCAGCGAGGTGTGCGACGAGACGCACACCCATCGGCGGGCGGCTGCCTATCCGCGTCGCGAGGTGGTGGGGCAGCAGGACGGCGCGGCCGTCCTCCGGCCGCGTGCCGATGAACTGTCGCATCTCGCCTCCTCCGCTGCTTCGGGCGCATCGCCGACGGTGCCCGACCCGAGCGGCCGGACGGGAACAGAGTAATGAGCATCCGGGGAATTGTCACCGAACTTCTCCGGTCGCCGCGGGCTCGACCGGCAGGCGCGGGCTGGACCGGCAGGTACGGGCTCAACTGGCAGACGCGGGCTGAACCGGCAGATGCGAGGGTTGCACCGTTCGCGGGTGCCGGTTCGGCTCGCGGATGTCGCAGGTACGCCGGTCCCGCGGGTTCAATCTGCAGACGCGGACTCAACCGGCAGGCACGGGCTCAACCGGCAGCCGCGGACCCGACCGGCAGGGTGCGGGATGTGGCCGCTCGGCGCCCGAGCGCACCGATCTGACTCTCGGGGGCGGCAGCGGGAGCGCGCGCGGCGTGGCGGCGCGGTTGCGGTCTGCGCCACCCGCGACGAGAGTCAGATTGGTGCGCCACCCGCGACCTCGACCGCCGACCCGGCCCGAACCAAAGGCCCGCCCGACCCGTTCTCAGCCGGCCCGGGCGGCCAGGGCCTTCCGGATCCGGTCGGCCGAACTGCCGAGGCCGTGACGCTCCGCCAGCTCGTCGAACCGGGCGCCGGGCGGGCCGGGAAGCGGTCCGGGCTGGGGGAGGGGCAGGTCGCGGGCCACGCGTACCACCTCGCCGGCGACCCCGAGATAGTCCACGGCGCCGGCAAGCTTGCGCCGGGTGGCGGTGGTCAGCGACGAATCGGAATCCATCGCCGCGCGCGTCAGCCCGGCCAGATCGTCATACTCGCCGAGCAGGCTGGCGGCGATCTTCTCACCGATCCCCGCCACCCCGGGAATGCCGTCGGACGGATCGCCGCGCAGGACGGCGAAGTCGGCGTACTGCCACGGCGCGATCCCGTACTTCGAGCGGACCCACGCGTCGTCGACCTCGGCCAACCGACTCATCCCGCGGGCGGTGTAGACGATCCGCACCGAATGCTTGTCGTCGACGAGCTGGAACAGGTCACGATCACCGGTCACCACGTCGACCGGGCCGGACCAGGTCGTCGCCAACGTGCCGATCACGTCGTCGGCCTCGTAGCCGTCCGCGCCGATCACCGGCAGCCCGAGCGCATCGAGCACCTCCATGATCACCGGGACCTGCGCCTCGAGCTCGTCCGGCGCCTCCTCGGCGGCGCCGGACTCCGCGCCCACCCCGCCGGCCCCCACCGGCGCGCCTGCCGGCACCCGGGGCGCGACCCGGTGCGTCTTGTAGCTCGGCAGCAGCTCGACCCGCCACGACGGCCGCCAGTCGTTGTCCCAGCAGCAGGCCAGCGCGTCCGGGGAATAGTCGGTGATCAACCGCGCGATGAAGTCGAGCAGGCCCCGCACCGCGTTGACCGGGCGCCCGTCGGGCGAGCGCAATGTCGACGGCAGCCCATGGAACGCGCGGAAGTACAACGAAGCGGTGTCCAACAACATCAGGCGCCCGTGACTCACCCGGTGATTCAATCACGCGGCCCCCGGTCGGATCGCTACTGCAAGGATGGGGGGATGGAGGAGACCGATCGCCTGATCCTGGAGCTGCTGGCCCGCGACGGCCGCATGTCCTACACCGACATCGGCAAGGAGACCGGCCTGTCGACCTCGGCCGCGCAACAGCGGGTACGCCGGCTCGAGCAGCGCGGGGCGATCACCGGCTACCACGCCCGGATCGACCCCGGCGCGCTCGACCGGACGCTGACCGCGTTCATCGCGCTCCGCCCGTTCGACCCGAGCCAGCCCGACGACCTGGCCGAGCGGATGGAACCGATGAGCGAGGTGACCTCCTGCTACTCGGTCGCGGGAGACCCGAGCTATCTGATCAAGGTGCAGGTGGAGAACCCGCTCGCGCTGGAGGCCCTGCTGACGCGGATCCGGACCGAGCTCGCCGTCTCCACCCTGACCACGCTCGTCTTGTCGGTACCGTTCGAGGACCGCCCGGTCGTCTAGGGCGTACGCACATCCGGCCGCGCTGCGCGGCGTCGCCTACGCTGTGTTGGTGACCGCTCAGCAGGTACGCGCGCCGCAGCCGACGACCCCCCGGGTGCTGGTGCCGCGGCTGCGCGGCCCGGCCAGGATGGGCGCCGCGGCGCTGATCGGCCTGCTCGCCGGACTCGGCTGGGAACCCACCGCCGCCTGGCCGCTCACGCTGTTCGGCGTGGCGGCGCTGACCCTCGCCTGCATCGGGCTGCGACCGCGGGCCGGATTCGGCGTCGGCTTCGGATTCGGGCTCGGGCTGATGGCGGTCACGGTCGGCTGGACCTATGTGATCGCCGTGCCGGTGGCCGCGGCGCTGGTCGCCTTCGAGGCTCTGTTCTTCGGCGGGCTCGGTGCCGCGCTGACCCTGGTCACCCGGTTGCCGGGCTGGCCGGTGTGGGCCGCCGCGGCCTGGTCGCTGTGCGAGTTCAGCTACTCCCGCGTCCCGTTCGACGGCTTCGGCTGGACGCGGCTGGCCTATGTGGCCGTCGACACCCCGTTGGCCGGGCTCTTCGCCTTCGTCGGGGTGAGCGGGGTCAGCTTCCTCGTCGCGCTCGCCGGCCAGGGCCTCGCCGCCATCGTCGCGGCCCGGCCCGACCCGGCCGCCCGGCGCCGCGTCGCGGCACAGGTGATCGTCGTGGCGACCGTGGTTCTGCTGGCCGGTCTCGGCGGGCGGGCATGGCAGCCCGAGCCCGCCGCCGGCGTCGGCGTGCCGGTGCGGGTCGGCATCGTCCAGGGCAATGTCGACGGCGTGGGCATCGGCGCGATGGGCCGGGCCCGGTCGGTGACCAACAATCACCTGAGCGAGACCGTCGGCCTGATGGCGCGGGTGAACGCGGGGGAGTTGCCCCGGCCCGACTTCGTCCTGTGGCCGGAGAACTCCACCGACATCGACCCCACCACCGATCCGCAGACCGGCCAGATCGTGCAGGCCGCCAGCGAGCTGACCGGCGTACCGATCCTGGTCGGCGCCGTGATGGACGGCCCCGGCGCCGACGAGCGGCAGACCGCCGCGCTGTGGTGGGATCCGCACATCGGCATCACCGCCCGCTACAACAAGCGCAATCTCGTCCCCTTCGGCGAGTACATCCCGCTGCGCCAGGTGTTGCTGCCGCTCGTGCCGATGCTGCGGCTGGTCGGTGCCCAGTCGGTGCCCGGCACGGAACCCGGCCTGATGCAGGTACGCCTCGGCGACGGGCGGGCCCTGGCGATCGGCGACGTGATCTGTTTCGAGCTGGCCTGGGACAGCACGGTCCGCGAGGCGACGTCGGGGGCGCAGTTGTTCGTGGTGCAGTCCAACAACGCGACCTATCTGCGTACCGGGCAGCTCGACCAGCAGTTCGCGATCACCCGGGCCCGGGCGATGGAGACCCGGCGGGAGGTGGCGATCGCCACGACCAATGCGCTGTCGGGTTTCGTCGACCGCAACGGCACGGTGCTGTGGGAGGCCACCCCCGGTGAGCCGGCATCGACGGTCGTGGAGATGCCGGTACGCGAGGCCACCACCCCGGCGATGGCGATCGGCGCCCCGCTGACCTGGCTGCTGGCGGCGCTCGGTGCCGGGGCGATCGGTGTGGCCATCGCGCGGACGGTGCTCCGCGGGCGGGTAGCATCGACGGGCATCGCTTCCGGCCGCGCGGCCGGCCGGTGACGCGCCCCGACCCACCATCACCGAGGTGACGAATTTGTCAGTTGACCCGGCCCTGGCGACGACCCCGCTGGTCATCGTGCCGACCTACAACGAGGCCGACAACGTGCCGTCGCTCGTCGGCCGCCTGCGCCGGGCGGTACCGGCCGCGCACGTGCTGATCGCGGACGACAATTCCCCGGACGGCACCGGCCGGATCGCCGACACCCTGGCGGCGGCCGATGATCACGTGCATGTGCTGCACCGGCGCGGCAAGGAAGGCCTCGGCGCCGCGTACCTGGCCGGTTTCGGCTGGGGGCTGGACCGCGGCTACGGGATCCTCGTGGAATGCGATGCCGACGGCTCGCACGCGCCCGAGGAGCTGCCGCGGCTGCTGCACGCGCTGTCCGGTGCCGACATGGTGAAGGGTTCGCGCTGGGTCCGCGGCGGCCGGCTGGTGAACTGGCCCCGCTCGCGCGAGCTGCTGTCGCGCGGCGCGAGCCTGTGGGTGCGGATGTGGCTCGGCATCGGGGTCAAGGACTCCACCGGCGGCTACAACGCGTTCCATGCCCGCACGCTGCGCGGGCTGGAGCTCGACGACATCGCGTCGGCCGGCTATTGCTTCCAGGTCGAGTTGACCTGGCGGGCCGTGCGCAATGGGTTCAGCGTCGCCGAGGTGCCGATCACGTTCGTCGAGCGCGAGCACGGCGCGTCGAAGATGGGCCGCGCGATCGTGATCGAGGCGATGATCCGCACCGCCTTGTGGGGGCTGGAGCATCGCGTCGGTCAGTTGCAGCGGCTGCTCACCGGTGGCGTGCATCGGGCCCGCCGTCTGCGCGGCCGGTCGAAGCAGGTCCACCGCGCCCGACATTAGGGGCGGCTTGGCACCATGGGGTCATGACCTCGCCCGTGCAGCCGTCGCCGGCCGGCACCCCGCGGCGCCGCAACGGATGGGCCTCGCTGGCGATCCTGGCCGGGCTGATCGCGCTGCCGGTGGCCGAGATCTGGGTGCTGATCGCGCTGGCCGGACAGATCGGCTGGTGGACCCTCCTCGTGCTGCTCGCCGGAGCGTTGCTCGGCGGCTGGCTGATCCGCCGGGAGGGTGCCCGCGCCTGGCGCAAGCTGGAGAGCGCCGCCCGCAGCGGGGCCGAACCGGGGCGCCCGCTGCTGGACGGCGCGCTGGTGCTGATCGGCGGGGTGGCGTTGATCATCCCCGGGCTGATCACCGACGTGATCGGCCTGCTGTTGCTGCTGCCGTTCACCCGCCCGGTGGCCCGGGCCGCGCTCGGGGCGTACCTGAATCGCCGGTTCGGCCGGCTGCGCGACCAGGTCGACACCTTCCGAGCACGCGGCGCCGGCATGGTGATCGAGGGCGAGGTGGTCGATCCGCCGGACGATCCCGAGCCGGGGCAGCGGCGCACGATCGAGGGCTGACCGGGCCCGGACATGCCGATGGCCCGGATCATCGGACCCGGGCCATCGGTCAGCGTTGCCGATCGTGCGTCAGCGACTGGTACGCCGGGACGCGCGCGGCCGTTCGGCCTTGGAGATCTCCATCGGAGTCAGCTCGCCGGCGCGGAGCAGGTCGAGGCGCTCGTGCAGCAATTCCTCCAGCTCGGAGATGGAGCGCCGTTCCAGCAGCATGTCCCAGTGGGTGCGTACCGGCTTGGCCTCCTTGGCCTCGCCCTTGACACCGTCGGAGCGGACGGCCTCGGCGCCGCAGCGCGGGCACTCCCACTCGGTGGGCAGCTCGGCCTCGACGGCGAACATCTTGGTGAAGTGGTGGCCCTTCGGGCAGTCGAAACCCAGCTCCTGGCGGGCGGCGAACTCGACGCCGGCCTCGTCCTCGAAACTCTTGCTGCCCAAGCCCGTACCACGCAGTGAACGGTCAGCCATGATTCCCTGCCTTTCCTTGGACTAGCTCCTACAACGTCGCGGCGGCCACGAATGTTCCCGCCGCCTTCTCATGGTGGCACGCGTGAGGGCAACCTGTCGCCCGTGTCGAGCCGTCACCGCTGTCCAACGTCTGTCCCGCAGGGATCATTTCCTCCCGCCCGGCGAGCCGTCGCCGACGGCCGGATCCGGTGCCGCCGCCGGGGTGTTCGGCAACCGCCACAGCAACAGACCGCCCGCGAGCAGCAAGACGACGATGCCGAGCGTGCCGAGCCGGTCGCCTCCCCAGGCAGCGAACGCGGCGAACAGCGCCGGGCCGACGAACGAGACGGCGCGGCCGGTCGTGGCGTACAGGCCGAACATCTCGCCCTCGTGCCCCCGCGGCGCGAGTCGCGCCAGGTAGCTGCGCGACGAGGCCTGCGCGGGCCCGACCGCCAGGCACAGGATCAGCCCGAAGATCCAGAACATCGTCGGGCCGCTGACGAACAGCAGCACGGTGCCGGCGCCGACCAGCAGGGCGAGCGAGGCCATGATCACCGGCTTCGGGCCGACCCGGTCCTCGATCCGGCCGCCGATCACCGCGGCCAGGCCGGCGACCACGTTCGCGGCGATGCCGAAGATCAACACCTGGCTCTCGCTGAGCCCGTAGACGGTGACCGCGAGCACGGCCCCGAAGGTGAACACGCCCGCCAGCCCGTCTCGGTAGAGCGCGCTGGCGAGCAGGAACCAGACCGCCGACCGCCTGGTCTGCCAGAGGGTGCGAACATCGGCATACAGCTTGCGGTACGCCGCGATCGGCCCGAGCGGTCGCGACCCCGGCGGCGGGACATTCCTCGGCACCGCGAACAGCACCGGAAGGCCGAAGATCATGAACCACACCGCGGCCCCGACGGCGACGACCCGATACTTCATCCCCTCGTCCGCGGTCACACCGAACCAGCCGACCTCGGGGGCGATCAGGCCGAAGTAGACCAGCGCCAACAACACGATCCCGCCGAAATAGCCCATGCCCCAGCCGAGTCCCGAGACCCGGCCGACATTCGCCGGCGTCGAGACCTGCGGCAGCATCGCGAAGTAGTTGACCTCGGCGAACTGGAAGCAGACATTCCCGAGCCCGATCAGCACCAGACCCGCGAGCAGATAGTCGGGGGAGTCCTTGATCGCGAAGAGCGAGAACATGATCAGCCAGGTAAGCGCGGACCACACCCCGAGGCTGGAGCGGCGGCGGCCGCGCGCATCGGCGCGCTGGCCCATCACCGGCGCGAAGACCAGGATCACCAGGCCGGTGATCGCCATCGCGCGGGCGACGTACTCGGTGCCGCTGACGGGCCCCTCGGCCGGAGCGACCGCCCGGGCCAGGTAGGGCACGAACACGAAGGTCGTGATCACCGCATTGAACGCCGCCGATCCCCAGTCCCACAGCGCCCACGCGGCGGCGGCGACCCGGCTCGGACGCGGCGGCACCGCGTCGCCGACGCTCACCACAGACCCCGTTCGACCAGCACATCGCGCAGGGTATCGATCCGGTCGCTGACCAGGCCGTCGACGCCGAGATCGATCAGCCGGCCCATCTCGTCGGGGTCGTCGATCGTCCACGCGTGTACCTGCCGTCCCGCCGCGTGGGCGCGGGCGACGAAGCGCGGGGTGATCACCGGCACTCGGATGCCCCGCCAGGTGTGACTGACGGGCACCTGGTAGGCGTACCCCGCATCCGGGTCCCGGCGTGGGGCAAGCGGGGCGAAGGCATTGCGCGCGACGGCGAGGGGTCCGGCGGAGGTGGCGACCGACGGTCCGGCGAGCCGGCGGAACGCCCGCAGCCGAGATGACGAGAACGACCCCACGCAGACCCGGTCCGCCGCACCGTGCCGCCGGATCGCGGCGGCCAGCGGCGCGACGGCCGCGTCCGCCTTCAGGTCGATGTTGAGCCGCGCGTCGAAGGCGTCGAACACCTCGGCCAGGGTCGGGATCGGCTCGCTGCCGCCGATCCGCGCCCGGCGTACCCGGGCATATGGCAGCTCGCCGATCCGGCCGGTCTCGTCGGTGACCCGGTCCAGCACGCTGTCGTGGAAGGCGACGAGCACGCCGTCGGCGGTCGCATGCACATCGGTCTCCAGGTAGCGATAGCCGAGCTCGACGGCGTTGGCGAACGCGGCCAGCGTGTTCTCCTTGCCGAGGTTGGCCGGCAGCAGCGCGCCGCCGCGATGCGCGAGCGCGACGAAAGGGGAGTCGAAGTACGGGTGACGCGGAGGAGGCGAGGAATCGTCGCGGACGGGCGGCACGCTGAATTCTTGCATCGCCCGCCGACGGCGCGGCAGTGGCACAATTCCGCGGTGACCACCGTCTTGTCGATCCAGTCCACCGTCGCCTACGGCCACGTCGGGAACTCGGCCGCCACTTTCCCGATGATGCGGCGCGGGGTGGAGGTGTGGCCCGTGATCACCGTCCACTTCTCCAACCACACGGGCTATGGCCAGTGGCGCGGCCCGCTGCTCACGCCGGACGACGTCCGCGAGGTGGTCACCGGCATCGACGAGCGTGGCGTACTCGGCCGGGTCGACGGGGTGTTGTCGGGGTATCAGGGTGCGGAGGCGATGGGCGCGGCGGTGCTCGACGTCGTGGCGCAGGTTCGCCGGCGCAATCCGGCCGCGGCGTACTGCTGCGATCCCGTGATGGGCGATGTCGGTCGCGGTATGTATGTCCGGCCCGGCATTCCCGAGTTCATGCGCGACACCGTGGTGCCGGCCGCGGACATCGTCACCCCGAACCATTTCGAGCTGGAGTTCCTGGTCGGCCGGGCCCTGCCGACGCTGCCGGACGTGCTCGCGGGGGCCCGTGAGCTGCGCGAGCGCGGGCCGCGCGTGGTGCTGGTGACCAGCGTCGACGTGCCCGAACTGCAGGCGGGGCTGCAGGCTGACGGGCGGCAGGGTGAGGGGCTGTCGATGGTCGCCGTCGACGGTGATGGCGCCTGGAGCGTGACCACCCCGCGGCTGGACCGGACCTTCACCGGCTCCGGCGACCTGACGGCGGCGACATTCTTCACCGAGCTGCTGGGCGGCCGGAGCACCGCCGAGGCGCTCGGCACCACGGCGGACGTGGTCCATGCCGTGCTGCGGATCACCACCGAGGCCGACAGCGCCGAGCTGGCCCTGGTCGCCGCCCAGGACGAGATCGCGCAGCCGTCGCGGACCTTCGAGGTACGCCCGGCCGGCTGAGCGTGATCAACGCCCGAGCCCGGGCGAGACCGGACAGTACTGATCGAGCTCGGGTTGCACCCGGCGGGCGATCTCGGCCATTGCCTCGTCGGGCCCGCTCTGGCCGAGCAGGACGCCCTCGCGCGCGGTGTTCATCGCCTCCCACAGGGCGGGCCCGACCGGCAGGGGCGGACGCGAATGCCCGTAGCCGCCGATCAGCAGATCGGCGAAGAAGCGCTGGTCGGCGATCAGTGACTCGTCGCTCAGCATCGCCGTTCGGGTGGGCAGGTAGTTCTGCCGCTGCACCCAGACCGCCTGACCCTGCGGCGATGTCATGAACTTGATGAACTCCCAGGCGTCCTCGACATTGGCGGCGCCGGTCGGGATGGTGAAGCCGGACCCACCCGACCACGAGTAGGGTTCGTCGCCGTCGGCCCGCACCGGGAGGTAGGTGACCCCCCAGTCGAGCTTGGGGGCGTACTTCTTGAGGTTGAAGATGAAGTTGGAGAACACGACGCTGGTGGCGAGCCGGTCGTTGAAGAACGGCGACTGGCTGGGCGGTGCGTTCGGCGGCTTGTAGGTGGCCACGAATGCGTCGACCTTGGGGTAGTCGAGTCGCCGGGCCCAGTCGCGGTAGTCGGCATAGACCTGACGAAAGCCCGGGTCGTCCACGGCGATCCGACAGCTCGCCTCGTCGAAGATGACCGCGTCATTGGCCAGACACCAGGTGAACGGCCAGGCCTGTTCTTCCCACGGGATGAAGCCGAGGTGGGTGTAGCTGCCGGCGGCGTCGGTCCGGCTGACCTTGTCGGCGATCTCCCACACCTGATCGAAGGTGGGCGCCCCGCGGGCCGGATCGAGCACCGCCGGGTCGACGCCGCTGTCTCGTAACAGGCCCTTGTTGAAGTAGAGACCGCGGCTGTCGGTGTCGAACGGGATGCCGTACACAGCCCCGTTGTAGGCCGCCTCGTTGACCGTGAAGGGTAGGAAGTCGCCCAGCAGATCGGCGTCCTCGCCCGCCAGCAGCGGGGAGAGGTCCTGCAACAGTCCACGGCTGCCGAACTGCGCGAAGGTGAACCGGTCGCCGAGAAACACATCCGGCGCGGTGTTCCCGCGAATCGCGGTGATCAGCAGCGTCGCATCGTCGTCGCCGCGGCTCTGCACCGTGACCAGCCGGACGAGCTTGCCGGGATTGCGCTGCTGGTAGGTCTCGGCGAGTATGCCGAGCGACTCCATCATGTCCGACGAACCGCTCTTCACCCAGACCACGATCTCGTTCGGCCTGCGGGCCGGGGCGCAGGCTGCCCAGGTGGGCACAGCCGCTCCGCCTGCCGCGGCCAGCAGCAGGGTCCGGCGACTCACTGGCAACGAATGCATCACCGGAAACCTCCCACATTGAGTCCGCGCACGAAGTACCGCTGGAAGATCGCGAACAAGACGATCAACGGGGCGAGCGTCATGATCGAGGCGGCCATGAGCTGGTTGTACTGCGTGTCGGTCTCCGTGCTGAACATCTGCAGGCCGATGGCCAGGGTCTGCACCGACGGGTCCTGCAGATAGATAAGCGGACCCATGAAGTCGTTCCACGCGAGCACGGCGGCGAAGATGGAGACCGCGACGAGCGCCGGCCGGGCGATCGGGAAGACCACCCGCCAACAGATCTGCCACTCCGATGCGCCGTCGATCCTGGCGGCGTCGATGGTGTCCTGGGCGGTCTGTTTCAGGAACTGTCGGAGCAGGAAGATGTAGAACGCGCTGGCGAACATCGACGGGACGATCAGCGGCAGCAGCGTGTTCACCCAACCCAACCAGGCGAACAGGTCGAACATCGGGATGATCGCCAGCGGGAACGGGATGAACAAGGTGGCGAGCACCAGATAGAAGATCTTGTCGCGTCCGGGCCAGTCGATGCAGGCGAAGCCGTAGGCGACCACGAAGCTGGACAGCGTGACCAGCACGGTCGACGCCACGGTGACCAGCACGGTGTTGGCGAACATTCGGAAGAACGGGAACGCCTGCACCGTCTCGGCGAACACGCCCCACTGTGGGTCGGTCGGCCAGAAGGTCGGCGGGAAGGCAGCAAGCTCCTCGCTGGTCTTCAGCGCGGTGATCACCATCCAGTACAGCGGCACCAGGAACAGCAACGAGATGACGATCATGATCAGCCGGGCGAGGCCTTTTCCGATCAAGCGGCCGCGTCGCTGCTGGGCCTGCCATCCGCCCGGCCGACCCGGTGGGGTGTCCGTCGTGCCCGTGGGGCCGGCATCGGTCGCCCCCGCGGGGCGGGTGAGTTCGGTCGTCATCCGTTCACCTCATAGGTCACGAAACGCCGCGACAGCGTGTAGATCAGCACCGCCAGCAGCAGTCCGACGAGGAAGAGCACGACCGCCAGCGCCGAGGCGTACCCCAGTTGCGCGTAGGAGAAGGCGTTCTTGTACAGGTAGTACAGGTAGAAGAGGGTTCCGTTGTTCGGCCCGCCCTCGGTCAGGATGTAGGCCTGGGTGAAGATCTGCAGCCCGCCGCTGATCCCCGTGACCAGGTTGAACAGGATGGTCGGGGAGAGTAGTGGCAGGGTGATCACGAAGAATCGGCGCAGCGGCCCCGCACCGTCGACCGTCGCGGCCTCGTAGAGCGAGTCGGGGATGTTGTTCAGTCCGGCGAGGAAGATCAGCGCCGCATTGCCCGCCGCCAGTTGCGCCATCAAGACGATGATCAGTTTGGCCGAGGTCGGGTCGCCGAGGTAGTTCTCCGGCGGAAGGCCGAACCAACCGACGATGCGGTTGAACAGGCCGTACTGCGGATTCACGAAGACCACGAAGATGAAGCTCAGCGCAAACACCGGCACCAGCGACGGGAGATACAGCGCGGTGCGATAGAGGCCGACCTCGCGGACCCGCGCATTCATGCACAGCGCCAGGACGAGCGCGACCGCCAGCCCGAGGGGGACCGCGAGGCCGGCGTAGAACAGGGTGTTCCAGGTCGACTTGACCACCAGCGGGTCCTGGGCGATCCGGGTGTAGTTGCCGACTCCCGCGAAGGTCGGCTGCTGCAGGCCGGTGTAGTTGAGCAGCGAGACGACCAGGGAGTAGATCAGCGGATAGGCGACGAAGGCGAGGAAGCCGATGATCCACGGGCTGATGAACGCCAACCCCAGCCGCAGATTGCGGCGCCGGATCGCGTTGCCGGCCCGGGTCGCATTGCCGGCCCGGGTCGCATTGCTGGCCCGGTTCGCGGGGCCGGCCGGGTCGGTTCGTCCGCCGTGCCGCGTGCCCGTCGGCGTCGATGGTGCCACCTGCATCGCCTCCCAACATCGTTGTCGGAGATGGATCTCAGGCGCGCCGCCTGATTTACTCTCATCGCTGGAGTAATCACGGACATTAGGCTGCGGCGCACGTACCGTCAAGGGCCGGCAGGCCCCGGGGAAGGCGGGCGATGATCGAGGGGGTGGGCCACATGCCGAAGGCGGCATCACAACTCGCCATGGGCGATTTCAACCAGGTGCTGGTGCTCGACCTGATCCGGCGGGCAAATGGTCAGGTGAGCCGGATCGATCTCGGCGACCGCTCCGGGCTCGCGCCACAGACGGTGTCCAACATCGTCGGCCGGCTGCTGGACAGTGGGTTGGTGACCGAAGGGGCGGCCGTCCCGCGCGGCCGCGGCAAACCACCGCGCCCGTTGACGGTCAATCCCGCCGGCGCCTGCGCCGTCGGCGTCCACCTCGACCCGGCGACCGTCTCCTACACGCTGCTCGATCTGGCCGGCGGGGTGGCCGGGCGGCTGCGCAGGCGGACCCCGCCGGGAACGAAACCTGCCGACATCGTGGCCCAGGTGGTGGAGACCGTCGCCGATCTGACCGGGAGTTGCGGCGCCGACCCCGACCGGCTGCTCGGCATCGGCCTGGCCGTCCCCGGCCCCATCGACGACAGCCGTGGAGTGTTGCTGACGCCACCCCAATTGAGCCAGTGGCACGACGTCCCGCTGCGCGACGACCTCGCGGCGGCGGCCGGCGTACCGGTGCTGATGGAGAAGGACGTGAACGCGGCGGCCGTCGCGGAGGTGTGGGCGCGCGAGGGGTGTCACGAGGACTTCGTGCTGCTCTACCTCGGCACGGGCGTCGCAACCGGGTTGGTGCTGGGCGGGGAGGTCTGGCGCGGCCGGAGCGGGAACAGCGGCGAGATCGGTGGCGTGCTGACCACCGACGGCTCCGGCGCGCCGCTCCGGTTCGCCGACCGGGTGATCCCGGGCGATCTGATCTGCCAGGCACGCGAGCTCGGGGTCGACGTGCCCGAGGTCGACCCCGACGACCCGGTCGCGGTCGACGAAGCGTTCACCCGGCTGGTGCTGCTCGCGGCCGACGGCGACCCGGCGGCCGGCCGCGTCCTCGACGAGTCGGTGACGGCGGCCGGCGCCGTGCTGGCCCAGTTGATCAACCTCGTCGATGTCGATCATGTCGTCGTCGGGGGGCCGCTGTGGTCGCGGGTCAGCGATCGCTACCTCGCCGACCTCGCGTCGACGATGCGGCCACGGCTGGTCGATCGGGACGATGTCCGGGTGCTGCCTTCGGTGCAGGGTGACACGGTGACCGCCTACGGTGCCGCGGCCCTGGTGATGAACCGCTTCCTGGCTCCCCGGCCGGGGAGCCTGATCGGAGCCTGAATCGTCTTGACCAGGATTAAGTCCATCGGATTGAATGAATGGACCCGACCGAGAGTGAGTCATGTACCCCGAACGTGCACTGCTGCAGGAGCGGCTGGCCCGCTTCCGTCGTGATCATCTCGAGCCCGCGGTGGTCCGCGACCGCGTCCCGCTGACGATCACCCGATGGGACGCGCCGGACGAGCCCGTGCCGTTCGACGAAGCGGCGGCCGCGAGCTACACCCGGGCCGACATCGGCGATCCCTGGGGTCGACCGTGGGGCACCACCTGGTTCCGCCTGACCGGGGCGATCCCCGGCGCCTGGCATGATCAGCCGGGCACGCGAGCCGAGCTGATCGTCGATCTCGGCTGGACCGGCGGTCCCGGCTTCCAGGCCGAGGCGCTGGCGTATCGGCCCGACGGAACGATCATCAAGGCGCTGGAGCCCTACAACTCCTGGCTTCCGGTCACCGGCGACGCGATCGACGTCCTGGTCGAGGCCGCCGGCAACCCCGATCTCAACACCGACTTCCGGCCGAGTCCGATGGGGGACAAGGCCACGGCACCGCGCGATCCGCTGTACCGGCTGCGGACGGTTGAGGCGGCACTGCTCGACGAGGTGATCATCGAGCTGCTGGCCGACCTGGACGTGCTGGACGGGCTGATGGCCGAACTGCCCGAGAGCTCACCGCGCCGCGCCGAGATCCTGGCGGCCACCCAGCGCGCGGTGGACGCCGTCGACCCCGACGACGTGCCCGGCACCGCCCGGGCCGGGCGTGATCAACTCGCGGACGTGCTGGCGCGTCCGGCGAGCGCCAGCGCGCACACGGTGTACGCGGTCGGGCACGCCCACATCGACTCGGCGTGGCTGTGGCCGGTCCGCGAGACCATCCGCAAGTGCGCGCGTACCTTCTCCAATGTCTGCGACCTGATGGACCGCGATCCCGACTTCGTCTTCGCCTGCTCGTCGGCCCAGCAGTACGCGTGGATGAAGGAGCACTATCCGGATGTCTTCGCCCGGATCACCGAGAAGGTCGCCGAGGGCCGCTTCGTGCCGGTCGGCGGGATGTGGGTCGAATCCGACACCAACATGCCCGGCGGCGAGGCGATGGCTCGTCAGTTCGTCGCCGGCAAGACCTTCTTCCTCGACAACTTCGGCGTGGACACCGAGGAGGTCTGGCTGCCGGACTCCTTCGGCTATTCCGCCGGCCTGCCGCAGATCGCCCGAGCCGCGGGCGCCCGCTGGTTCCTGACCCAGAAGATCTCCTGGAACCAGACGAACAAGATGCCGCACCACACCTTCTGGTGGGAGGGCATCGACGGCAGCAAGATCTTCACCCACTTCCCGCCGGTCGACACCTACAACGCGCAACTCAGCCAGGACGAACTCGCCCATGCCGAGCGCAACTACGCCGACGCAGCCCGCGCGAACCTGTCGCTGGCGCCCTTCGGCTGGGGCGACGGGGGCGGCGGTCCCACCCGGGAGCAGCTTGCGGCCGGGCGGCGGGCCGCCGACCTGGAGGGCTCGCCGCGGGTCCGGTTCAGCACGCCCCGGGCGTTCTTCACCGAGGCCCAGGAGCTGGACACCAATCCGCCGACCTGGCGCGGGGAGATGTACCTGGAACTGCACCGGGGGACGCTCACCTCGCAGGCCCGCACCAAGCGCGGCAACCGGCGCAGCGAGCATCTGCTGCGCGAGGCCGAGCTGTGGGCGAGCACGGCGACGCTGCTGCGCGGCGCGGCGTACCCCTATGACGAACTGACCGAACTGTGGCAGCTCGTGCTGCTGCAGCAGTTCCACGACATCCTCCCGGGCAGCTCGATCGCGTGGGTGCACTCCGATGCCGAGCGCAACTACGCCGCGATCCAGTCGCGGCTGGAGGAGATCATCGCCCGGGCACTGAGCGTGCTCGGCGACTCCGCCGCGGGGTCGACCATGATCGCCAATGCGGCGCCGCACGCGCGCGACGGCGTACCCGCGATGGCGATCGGCGCGCCGGCCACCGCAACGCCGGCGACGGTGGTCGCCGACGGCGACAACCACGTGCTGGACAACGGATCGGTGCGCGCCGTGATCGACCCGCACGGCCGCATCACCTCGCTGATCGACGCCGCGTCGGGACGGGAGGCCATCGCGCCCGGCGGTGCGGGCAATGTCTTGGAACTGCACCGGGACATCCCCAATCAGTGGGACGCCTGGGACATCGACGAGCACTACCGGCGCAATGTCGTCGAGCTCGCCGACGCCTCGGCCCGCGAGGCCGCGGTCGGGCCCGAGGGCAGTGCGGTCGTCACCGTGAGTCGCGATCACGGGCGGTCGACGATCACCCAGCGGATCGTGCTGCGACCGGGCGCCGACGCGCTGGAGATCGAGACCGTGATCGACTGGCACGAGCGGCAGAAGCTGCTCAAGCTCGGCTTCGCCCTCGACGTGCATGCCGAGCACTCCAGCGCCGAGACCCAGTTCGGCCACGTCCGACGGCCGACCCACGTGAACACCTCGTGGGAGTGGGCGCGGTTCGAGTTCTGCGCGCACCGCTTCCTCCATGTCGGCGAGCCCGGCTACGGGGTGGCGATCGCCAACGACGCCACCTACGGCCACGAGGTCGTCGCGACCCCGCGAGCCGGCGGCGGGCGCGCGACCACGGTCCGGCTGTCGCTGTTGCGCGCGCCGCTGTATCCCGACCCCGAGGCCGATCAGGGCGAGCATCGCCACGTGGTGGCGGTACGCCCGGGGGCGGGGATCGCGGAGGCCGTCGAGCTCGGCTACCGGACCAATCTCGAGCCCCGCCGGCTCGCCGCGACGCAGCCGGTCGATCCGCTGATCAGCATCGACAACCCGGCGATCGTGGTCGAGTCGATCAAGCTCGCCGAGGACCGCAGCGGCGACGTGATCGTGCGGCTCTACGAATCGCTCGGCGGGCGGGCCGACGGCCTGCTCACCACCGGCTTCCCGGCGGGCGAGATCCGCGAGACCGACCTGATCGAGCGCACGCCACCGGAGGCGTCCGGAGCGGTGCGCACCGACGGCGACGGGACCGCGCTGGCGCTGCGCCCCTTCCAGTTGCTGACGCTACGGATCAGCCCGGCGAGCTGATCTCGCTGCCGGCTCAGTCGGAGAAACGCTCGATCTGGGCGCCGACGGCGTTCAGCCGGTTGGCCAGGTCCTCGTAGCCGCGGTTGATCACATAGACATCGCGCAGGATCGAGGTGCCCTTGGCGGCCAGCATGCCGAGCAGGAGGCAGACCGCCGGCCGCAGCGCGGGCGGGCAGACGACCTCCTGGCCGCGCCAGCGGGTCGGCCCCTTGACCTGAACCCGGTGCGGGTCGAGCAGCGTGACCTGGGCGCCGAGGCGATTCAGGTCGGTCATCCGGATCGCGCGGTTCTCATAGACCCAGTCGTTGATCAGGGTTTCGCCCTCGGCCGAGGCCGCGATCACCCCGAAGAACGGCAGGTTGTCGATGTTCAGCCCGGGGAACGGCATCGGGTGCAGCTTGTCGATCGGCGCCCGCAGCTTGGACGGGCGTACCGTCAGGTCGACCAGCCGGGTGAACCCGTTGCGCGCCGCGTACTCCTCGCTGAGCGAGAAGTCCAGACCCATCTCGGTGAGGATCGCCAGCTCGATCTCGAGGAACTCGATCGGCACCCGCTCGATGGTCAGCTCGGAGTTGGTGACGATCGCGGCGGTGAGCAGGCTCATCGCCTCGATCGGGTCCTCGCTGGGGGAGTACTCGACATCGGTGTGGATCTCGTCCACCCCGTGCACGGTCAGCGTGGTGGTGCCGATGCCCTCGATGCGTACCCCCAACTGCTGCAGGAAGAAGCACAGGTCCTGGACCATGTAATTGGACGAGGCGTTACGCAGGACGGTCGTACCGGGGGTCATCGCCGCCGCCATCAGGGCATTCTCGGTGACCGTGTCTCCGCGCTCGGTGAGGATGATCGGGCGGTCCAGGCTCGCGGCGTCCGGATCGACCGTGCAGTGGTAGTAGCCCTCGGTCGCCTCCACCTGCAGCCCGAACCGGCGCAGCACCTGCAGGTGCGGCTCGATGGTCCGCGCGCCAAGATCACATCCGCCGGCGTACGGCAGGCGGAAGTCCTCGTAGTAGTGCAGCAGCGGGCCCAGGAACATGATGATCGAGCGGGTACGCCGGGCGGCCTCGGCGTCCATGCCGTCCAGGTCCAGTTCGTCCGGCCGCTCCAGCACCAGGTCGCTCGTGCCAGGCAGCCAGGTCGCCCGCACCCCGATGCTGGTCAGCACCTCCAGGATCCGGTTCACCTCCTCGATCCGTGCGATGTTGCGCAGGGTCGTGGTGCCGCGGTTGATCAGCGAGGCGCAGAGCAGCGCCACGGCGGCATTCTTGGACGTGAGCACCGAGATCCGGCCCGACAGCGGGCGCCCGCCCTGCACCCGCAGGTGCTCGGGGCCCGTCCGGCCGACGGTGATCAACTCGCTGTCCAGCGCGCGGGCGATCCGGCCGACCATGTCGATGCTCAGGTTCTGGTTCCCGGCCTCGATCCGGTGGATCGCGCTCTGGCTCGTGCCCAACAGCTCCGCGAGCTGATGCTGGGTCAGACCGCGATGCTTGCGCGCGTCGCGGATCAGGGAGCCGATGCGGTCGAGTGAGGTATCGGTCATCGTCACGCGGACCACCGTAACTCATATACGAGATATTTCCAGTCGACGCGCTCAGACCTCACGATACGTGGCCGATCAAGGGCCCTAGAGTTGGGGCCCATGAGTGCACAACACTTCGACGTCGTCGTGCTCGGCGCCGGCCCCGGCGGTTACGTCGCGGCGATCCGGGCCGCCCAGCTCGGCCTGAAGACCGCCATCGTGGAGAAGAAGTACTGGGGCGGGGTGTGCCTCAATGTCGGATGTATCCCGTCCAAGGCGCTGCTGCGCAATGCGGAGCTGGCCCACATCTTCAACCACCAGGCCAAGACCTTCGGGATCAGCGGGGAGGCGACCTTCGACTTCGGCGTGGCGCACTCGCGCAGCCGCCAGGTCGCCGACCGGATGGTCAAGGGCGTGCACTACCTGATGAAGAAGAACAAGATCACCGAGTTCGACGGCTGGGGCACCTTCACCGACCCGAAGACGATCGAGGTCGAGCTGAACGGGGGCGGCACCGAGACGCTGACCTTCGACAACTGCATCATCGCGGCCGGGGCGACCACCAAGCTGCTGCCGGGCACCGAGGTGTCCGACCGAGTGGTCACCTACGAGGAGCAGATCCTCACCAACGAGCTGCCGAAGTCGGTGATCGTCGCCGGCGCCGGCGCGATCGGCGTGGAGTTCGCCTTCGTGATGGCCAACTACGGCGTCGACGTGACCATCGTCGAGTTCCTGGACCGGATCGTGCCGACCGAGGACCCGGAGATTTCCGCCGAGCTCGCCAAGGCGTACAAGAAGCTCGGCGTGAAACTGCTCACCTCGACCAAGGTCGACAAGATCGAGGAGCATCCCGACGGGGTGAGGGTGACCGTCAGCGGCGCGGACGGATCCGACTCCCAGGTGCTGGAGGCCGACAAGGTCCTGCAGGCCATCGGCTTCGCGCCGCGGCTGACCGGCTACGGCCTGGAGAAGGCCGGCGTCGCCACCACCGACCGCGGAGCGATTGAGATCGACGACTTCATGCGTACCAATGTCGACGGGGTGTACGCCATCGGCGACGTGACCGGAAAGCTGATGCTCGCCCACACCGCCGAGGCGCAGGGCGTCGTCGCCGCGGAGACCATCGCCGGCGCCGACACCATGCCGATCAACTACGACATGATCCCGCGCGCCACCTACTGCCAGCCGCAGATCGGGTCGTTCGGCTACACCGAGGCCCAGGCCAAGGAGCGCGGCTACGACGTGAAGGTCGCCAAGTTCCCGTTCAGCGCCAACGGCAAGGCCCAGGGCCTCGGCGAGACCGTCGGCTTCATCAAGGTGGTGGCCGATGCGGCGCACAACGAGCTGCTCGGCGCGCACCTGATCGGGCCCGAGGTGACCGAGCTGCTGCCCGAGCTGACGCTGGCCCAGATGTGGGACCTGACCGCCGACGAGGTCGCCCGCAACATCCACGCCCACCCGACGCTGACCGAGGTGCTCAAGGAGGGCGTCGAGGGCATCGCGGGCCACATGATCAACCTCTGAGCCGGCGGTCCCGGCGTACCCGACCGTCAGCCGCGGACGCAACCGGCACCCGCGAGCCCAACCGGCAGGTGCGGGCCGAGTAACCCTCGCGGCTGCCGGTTCAGTCCGCGGATGACCTGGCGTACCCGCAGACGCGAACCCAACCGGCACACGCGAGCCGAGTAACCCTCGCGGCTGCCGGCTCGACCCGCGGCTGCACGTTCGACCCGCGGCTGCCGGTTTGACCCGAAGCTGCCGGTTCAGCCCGCGGATGACCCGGCGTACCCGCAGACGCGAACGCAACCGGCACACGCGAGCCGAGTAACCCTCGCGGCTGCCGATTCGGCCCGCGGCTGCCGGTTCAGCCCGCGGCTGCCGGTTCGACCCGAGACTGCCGGTTCGACCCGCGGCTGCGGTTCGGTCCGCGGCGGGCCGGGGATGGTGCACGATGGGGGTGCGAGAGGATGATCTTCATGGCGATGCACATCACCGGCGATCCGGCCGCCGACGACCTGCTCGACCGCGACGACAACGCGCTGCTGATCGGGATGACGCTGGACCAGCAGATCCCGATGGAGAAGGCCTTCTCCGGCCCGGCCGTGATCGCGGAGCGGATGGGCGGCAGGTTCGATGTCGCGGCCATCGCGGCGATGGACACGGACGCCTTCGTGGCGCTGTGCTCGCGCCCGCCCGCGGTGCACCGCTTCCCGGGCTCGATGGGCAAGCGGGTGCAGCAGGTGGCCAGCGCGCTGGTCGAGGACTACGCGGGCGACGCCGCCAACATCTGGGCCGGCGTCGACGACGCGGCGACCGTGCTCAAGCGCCTCAAGGCGCTGCCGGGCTTCGGCGACCAGAAGGCCAGGATCTTCCTCGCCCTGATCGCCAAGCAGCGGGGGGTACGCCCGACCGGCTGGGAGACGGCCGCGGGCGACTACGCGGTGGCGGGCCACCGATCGGTCGCCGACGTCACCGACGAGGCCAGCCTCCAGCAGGTGCGGGCGTACAAGAAGGAGCAGAAGGCGGCCGCCAAAGCCGCCGCGGCGGACAAGTCGTGATCCGGGACGAGTAGGCACAGGGAGGAGTGTGCGATGGGCGACGTGGGTGACCGGGCGAAACGAGCGGGCCAACAGGCCGCGGACCGGGGCGAGCAGGCCGGCGAGGCGATCCAGCAGAGCAAGCCCTATCAGGCGCTCGTCGCGCTCGGGCTGGTCAGCTACGGGATCGTTCACCTGCTGATCGCCTGGATCGCGCTACAGCTCGCCTGGGGCCTCGGCAGCGGAGACGCGTCCAACACGGGCGCGCTGCGCCAGCTCGCGGCCCAACCCTTCGGGAACGTCTTGTTGATCATCGTCGCGGTCGGGCTGTTCGCGCTGACCCTGTGGCAGTTGCTGGAGGCGGCCATCGGCCACACCCACATCGAGACCCCGAAGCGGTACGCCCGCCGGGCGGGCTCGGTCGGCAAGGCGATCATCTACCTGCTGCTCGGGATCAGCGCCGCGCGGGCGGCCACGGGCGGGGCACAGTCCCATTCCAATGCCAGCCAGGAGAGCGCCTCGGCGCAGTTGTTGGCGCTGCCGTTCGGGCAGGCGCTGGTGGTGCTCGCGGGGGCGGTGATCCTCGGCATCGGCGTCGCCCAGATCGTCAAGGGGGTACGCCGCAGCTTCCGCGACGACCTCGACGGCGCCGTCCCGCAATGGGCGCTGCGCCTCGGCACCGCGGGCTACGTCGCCAAGGGGGTCGCGCTCGGCATCGTCGGCGCGCTGTTCGCCTGGGCCGGGATCAGCTACGACCCGGGCGCGGCCGGCGGCATGGACGACGCCCTGCGTACCCTGCTCGACCAGCCGTTCGGCCCGTTCCTGCTCAGCGCGCTGGCGCTCGGCCTGGCCTGCTTCGGCGTCTACTGCTTCGTCTGGGCACGCAATGCCCGCCACGAGAAGGCATGACCCGCACGCTGGTGGTCGCGGCCGCGATCGTCCGCGACGGGCGGGTGCTGGCCACCCGGCGGCGCTATCCGCCCGCGCTGGCCGGCCGCTGGGAGTTCCCCGGCGGCAAGGTCGAACCGGGGGAGCGCGCGGAGGACGCGCTGGACCGCGAGCTCGTGGAGGAGTTGGGCGTGCGCGCGGAGCTGGGGCCCGAGATCGCTCCCGATGCCGGCGGCGCCTGGCCGATCGACGAGCGCCTCGAGCTGCGCCTGTGGTGGGCATGGGTACGCCCGGACAGCCCCGAGCCCACGCCGGGCCACGGTCACGACCGGCTGGTCTGGCTCCCGCCGGACGAGCTCTCCCGGCTGGACTGGCTGGACCCCGACCGGCCGATGGTGGACCGAATGCGCCGCGACGGGCTGCCGGGCGCTCCTACTTGATCATCCCGTCGCGCCGCATCGCGTCCTGGGTGGCGCCGGGCATCACATACAACTGATAGCCGTAGAACTGCGTACCGTCGACCGGCACGGCGCGGAAGTCGTCGGCGACGGACCACCGGATGCACGCCAACACCAGATCGTCGTGGAAGCCGTTCAGGTTCGACACCACGTCGACCTGGCGCGGCCCGAGCCAGTAACCGACCCAGTTCAACGCCTGCGCGCGCCGGTACTCCGAGATCCGGCAGGTTACGTCGACGTCGACGTTCTGCGTGCGGCCGGTGAGCTGCTCGGCGCGGACCACGGCCGCGGTGATCTTGTCGGGGGTGTCGCGGCCCTGTTCGGGATTGCCGATGATTGCGGCGGTGGTCAACAGCGCCGTCAGGAACAGCGCCACCGCCTTCGCCCAGCGGCGCAACACGAGCAGGACGAGCGAGGTCGCGAGTACGGCGATCGAGGCCCACCAGAAGAACCGATTCGGATTGTCCAGGGTCGGCACGAGCGGTCGGCGGAACTTCTCGCCGCGCGGCCACAGCCACGACCAGGTCTGCACACCGGCCGTGTTGCCCGGCCCGTAGTTGCTGCCGTAGGTCGGCACGATCGGTGCGACGGCGAAGATCATGATCAGACTGAGCGTCACCCCGAGCACGGTGGCGAGCGCGAGCAGGCCGAGCCGCGTCACCCGGAACAACGCGATCAGCGCGAAGGCGACGGCGAGCGCGGCGTACGAGTCGAGATAGCGGGTGTAGATCCACACGTCGAAGCGCGGGTCCGCCGCCTTCGACATCGTCTCGGCCGGGCCCACCCAGCCGAGGATGCCCACCGCGGTGCCCAGCAGGACCAGGCCGAGGACGAAGCCGACGGGGCCGACCGTGCGGAAGCGGCGCAACTCCTGCCAGCTCCAGGCGATGATCACCAGCGCGCCGAGCAGGGCGAGCCCCAAGGTGGCCACGAGCTGGGCCCAGGTGTGCGCGACCGTCACCCGCGCGAACAACTCCGGCCAGGTCGTGCGCAGGTTCTCCAGGAAGTTGCCCTCCTGACCGAAGTCGTTCAGCAGGATGCGTGCGGTCGTGACGCCGACCAGCCAGCGCACGGCGAAGTAGCCGGCCACCAGCGCGGCGAGCCCGACCAGCGCCGGCACGATCCGCCGGCGCAGCAGGCAGACCAGCCAGACCCCCGCCGCCACAACCGCCACGAGCGCGCGGATGTGGGTCAGGTGCGCGGCGCTGACCAGCGCCACGAAGACCAGGGTGCGCGGCACGGTCGGGCGGGCCCAGACCCAGAACGCGGCCGCGACGACCCAGGCGAGCAGGAAGCCGAGGAGCTGATCGGCGAGCACGTAATCGCCGAGGGCGGTACGCGACGGCAGGCAGGCCACAATCGCGCCGACGGTGATCGCCGGGGCGAGGCCGAGCCCGAGGCGCCGCGCCACGGTGGCGATCGGCCAGATCGTCGCGACCGAGAGCACATTCCCGACGACGACGGCCGCCACGTAGACCGTGCGCGGGTCGTCGGTGACCCACCAGATCGGGGCGAGCAGGAACGAATAGCCGGGGTAGTAGCCCGCGCCAGACATCAAGGTGACGTGCGGTACGCCCGCGATCAGCTTCGCCATCGCCAGGATTCCGATCTCGTCCCACGGGGCGCGCGGCGCCACGGCCGACTGCGCCACGATGACCCGGATGACGATCGCGGCGGTGGTCGCCAGCGCCGCGAGCGCCCACCACGCTCCGGTGGACGCCACCCGCTGTCGCACCGGCCCGCGCTCACCCGACTGCGGGCGGACGCGAGCCAGACCGGCGGTGTAGAGATCGCCGGCCGACGGCACGGCCGTCGATCCGGCGGAAGCCGCGGGAGGACGCGTGGCGGGGGATCGGTCTGACATCGGTCGGATCGGCCTTTCGGGAAGCTTCGCGCCCGCCCGTCCCGGGCACAACGCGACGCCGACGCTAACACGCAGCAGCCACGATTCTGGTCGGCGCGTGGCCGCGTTCGCTCATGCGGCGCACAGCCTCGTCGGGTAGCGTTCCCGCGCGGGCGAACCGTGGCCCGCCGAGCGACCTCCAGGGAGATGCATGCAGCGCAAGTCCGTCGCGGCCGTCGTGGTCGCGTACAACCGGCGCGAGCTGCTGACCGAGACCCTCACGGCGCTACTGGCCCAGGAGCGGGTCCCCGACCGGATCGTCGTCGTCGACAACGGTTCGACCGACGGCACCAGCGAGCTCGTCTCCGAGCGGTTTCCCGCCGTCGAGTTGACCACCCTGCCGCGCAATACGGGCGGGGCGGGCGGGTTCGCCGTCGGTGTCGAACGCGCGCTGCTGGCCGGGCAGGGGGCGGACTGGGTCTGGCTGATGGACGACGACACCGTGCCGGGGCCGGGCGCCCTGGGCGCGCTGCTCGACGCGGCGGATCGTTTGGCAGAGCCGGAGCTGCTCGCCTCGCGGGTGGTCTGGACCGACGGCCGCGACCACCCGATGAACATGCCCCGGGTGCGGCCGTTCGCGGACGCCGCGGATCGCGGGGACGCCGAGCGCGTCGGCGCGTATCCGGTCCGCTCGGCCTCGTTCGTCTCCACCCTGGTCCGCGCCTCGGCGGTGCGCCGCGCCGGGCTGCCGATCGCCGACTACTTCTTGTGGAACGACGACTTCGAGTTCACTACCCGGCTGCTGCGTCACGGCCGCGGCTATCTGGTGCGGGGGAGCACCGTCACGCACAAGACCAAGGTGTTCGGCGGTACCGACGCCGATCCCGGCCCGCGGTTCTATCTGGAGGTACGCAACAAGGTCTGGCTGCTCGGGCGCGGCCGCTCGCTCGGGCCGCTGGAGCGGCTGCTCTATGCCGGGTCCACGCTGCGGCGGTGGGCCAGGACGATCGCGCGCTCGCGTCGGCGACGGGTGCTGGCCGACGGACTCGTCCGCGGCCTGCGGGACGGGCTGGCCCGTGGCCCGCGGCACAATGCCGACGTGCTCGCCGACCTGCCCGCACCGCTGGTGGTCGGGCAGCGCGCGCTGGGGGGCCGCCCGTGAGCGTCGAACCGTTCTCCGTGTTGTTGCCGGTCTATGCCGGCGACCGCCCCGACCACTTCCGCCGCGCCCTGCGCAGCGTGACCACCGAACAGCAGCGCGCCCCCGACGAGGTGGTGTTGGTGCAGGACGGGCCGGTGTCGGTCGAGCTGGCTGCCGCGATCGAGCACGCCCGGGGGGACTGCCCTGTCCGGCTCGTGCACGTGTCCATCGGCACCAATATCGGGCTCTCGGGAGCGCTCACCGAGGGGCTGGCCGCCTGCCGCAACGACGTCGTCGCCCGGATGGATGCCGACGACATCGCGCTGCCCGAGCGGTTCGCCCGCCAGCTCCCCCTGATCGAGGACGGCGCCGACCTGGTCGGAACCGGGATGTTCGAGTTCACCGGCGGAGAGGAGGTGACCGCCGTGCGTACCCCGCCGACGGGGGAGCGCGAGATCGCGCGGTTCGCCACCTTCCACGATCCGTTCAACCACCCGACCGTGGTCTACCGGCGCGCCGTGGTGGCCCGCGCCGGCGGCTACCGCGAGCTGCCGCTGATGGAGGACTACTGGCTGTTCGCGCGGATGATCGCCGCCGGGGCGCGGGTGGCGAACGTGCCCGAGCCGCTGGTGATGTACCGCACGGACAAGGGCTCCTACAACCGGCGCGGCGGGTGGCGGCTGTTCGTCAGCGAGCTGCGATTGCAGCAGGAGTTCCTGCGTTCGGGGTTCGTTTCGCCGCTGCAGTTCCTGCGCAACGTCATCGTCCGCGGCGGATACCGTTTCGTGCCGGTACGCGTGCGCCGCGCCCTCTACCAGCGGCGCTTCGCCCGACCCCTGACCGCGCCACGCTGAGGCCGGCGCCCGCGCGCGCCGATTCGCGTTGCAGGGTGCGTGGCTGCGTACTATGAATGCCCGATGCACGACCGCGAGACCGACCAGTGACCGACACCTACCGGAGCGATGTGACCGCAACCGATCTGAGTGAGTTCCACTCACCCGGCCGCGGACGCGGCATCCTCGACGTGTTCGAGTGGCGCTACCTGCTACGCCTGCTGGTGCGCAAGGGCACCCAGACCCGCTACCGCAATTCCGTCCTCGGCTGGACCTGGTCCTATGTGAAGCCGGCGGCCCAGTTCGCCGTGTTCTATCTGGTGATGGGTGTATTCCTGCGCCTCGGCGAGAACATCCACAACTTCGCCGTCTACCTGTTCTCCGGCATCATCGTGATCAACTTCTTCACCGAGGCGCTGAACAACGCCACCAACTCGATCATCGACAATGCACCGCTGGTGAAGAAGATCTACCTGCCCCGCGAGCTGTTTCCGATCGCGGCGGTGATCGTTGCCTTCGTGCACTTCCTACCGCAGGCGGCGATCCTGCTGATCGTCTGCCTGCTGCTCGGCTGGGTGCCGACGCTCGGGGCGGTCGTCGCCTTCGTTCTCTCGCTGCTGATCACGGCCGCCCTGGCGCTCGGCCTGGGCCTGTTCTTCGGCTCGGTCAACGTGGCCTTCCGCGACGCCTCCAACTTCGTCGAGCTGATCTTGATGTTCGCGACCTGGTCCGCGCCGGTGCTCTATCCCTGGACCTTGGTCCGCGACGCCGTGCCGGCGTGGCTGTTCGCCGTCTACCAGCTCAACCCGCTGACCGTCGCGGTCGAGCTGATGCACAAGGCGACCTGGTTCCTGACCACCAGCGGCGATCCGCGCCCGGATCGACTGATGCCGATGCCCGCGCTGTGGGAGCACTCGGCCATCGCCGTCGCGATCTGCGCGGTGATCCTGGTGGGCGGGCAGTTTGCCTTCCGCCGCCTCGAACGCCGCTTCGCCCAGGAGCTCTGAGCGCACGCGATGACTTCGACCGAGGACCTTCCCGTGCCGCCGGCGACCGCCAAGCCGTCGATCATCGTCACCGGGGTGACCAAGGAATTCTCGATGCGGCGGACCCACTCGCTGAAGGAGACCTTCGTCGAGTGGATCAAGGGCAAACAGGTCCGTGCGAACACGTTCACCGCTCTGGACGACGTCTCCTTCACGATCAACGAGGGGGAGTCGGTCGCCCTGCTCGGCTTCAACGGGTCGGGCAAGTCGACCATGCTGAAGATGATCTCCGGTGTGTTGGAACCGGATCGCGGCAAGGTGCTGGTACGCGGTCGCCTGGCCGGTCTGATCGAGGTCGGCGCAGGCTTCCACCCCGACCTGTCCGGCCGGGAGAATGTCTATCTCAATGCCGCCATCCTCGGGATGCAGAAGGACGAGATCGACGCGCGCTTCGATGACATCGTCGCCTTCAGCGAGATCGAGGAGTTCATCGACCAGGAGGTCAAGCACTACTCCTCGGGCATGTTCATGCGCCTGGCGTTCTCGGTCGCCATCCACACCGAGCTCGATGTCTTGCTGGTCGACGAGATCTTGTCCGTCGGCGATGCCCCGTTCCAGGAGAAGTGCCGGGCCAAGATCAAGGAGCTGGCTGCGCAGGGCAAGACGATGGTGATCGTCAGCCACGACGAGGACATGGTCCGTGAGCTGACCCAGCGCGGGATCGTGATCAAGCACGGCCAGCGCGTCTTCGACGGGCCCACCGACGAGGCGCTCGACGTGATGCTCGGCCGGGAGTAGCGGGCGGGGCCCGGGTCAGTCCACCAGACGTTCGCGGGCCAGGCCGTCCTGGACCGGCCCGGGCATCACCCAGATCACGCTCCATCGCGTGCTGGCCGCGTTGTAGCGCAGTGCTCCCGCGTCGCGCCCGGTGATCCATCCGTCATCGCAACTGATGATCAGATCGACGTTCATCTGCTCGGGGGTCTGCCGCAGCCGGTCGACCTCGCTGATCACCGTGGGCAGCAGCCAGAAGCCGTTGTAGTTCTGCCCGACGGCGGTGTTGAACCCGGGGCGCCAGCAGCCGCGGTCGTAGCCGATGCGTACCGGCCCGTACCTGGCCTCGATGGCGTCGATGGCGGCGACGACCTGACCGACTTAGCCCTCCTGACGCTGGAACTGGTCGCTTCTGACATTGGCGACCAGCGAGCCTGCCGCGAACAGCACGCCGAGCAGTCCCGCGACCAGCACCGGGCGTCGGCGAAGGATGACGACGACCGCGAGCACGACGAGCGCGGACAACGAGGCGATCAGCCAGAACCGGTTCTCATTGGTCAGCGTCGGCAGGACCCAGGCGAACTCGGGGAACTCCTGACCGGGCAGCGTCTGGTACCACGGGAGCACGCCCGCGATGTGCGCCGGCGTGACGTAGCCCCAGGTCGGTGCCGTCGGCGCGACCCACAGCACCACGGGCGCCACCAACAACCCGGTCAGGGCCAGGGCCACCAGGCCGGGACGCAGGCGCAGCCCGCGTACCACCACCGCCAGGCCGACCGCGACCACGAGTGCGGTGACGGGCTCGATGTAGCGGCCATAGATCCAGGCATCCAACCGCCGCCAGTTGGTGAAGTAGAGGTCCCACTCGTTCGCCCACGACATCACCGAGAGCAGGAACATCGCGAGCGTGCCGGCCAACAGCCAGCCGGCCCGGCCGACCCGGAACCGGCGCAGCTCCCGCCAGGTCATGATCGCCAGTGCCACGACGCCGACCGCGATCATGCCCAGCGATCCGACGGTCTGGTTCCAGGCCTGGCCGAGCGCGACCCGGGCGAACAGCGACGGGCGGCTGTCGAACAGACCGATGAACGCCTCCTGGGCCTGGCCGAAGCCGCCGAGCAGGATGACGTTGAGCTGGCTACCGGCCCAGTAGGCGAAGCCGGCCAGCGGGATCAGCGATGCCAGCCCGACCAGGGCGACCCGCCAGTTGCGCAGGGCGAACAGGGCCAACCAGATCACCGCGGCAGCGACCAGGGGAGCCATCCGGACATGGGTGAACAGCACGGCGGCGATCAGCACCGAGAACAGCACGGCACGCCACCAGGAGGGCCGCTCCCACAGCCGCCAGGCCACGAGGAAGCTGCACACGACCAGCAGGAACAACAACTTCTCGCTCAGCGCGTAGTCCGACTGCAGCGCGCGGCTCGGCATCGTCATCACCACCGCGGCCACCGTCACCGACTGCGTCACCGACAGGCCCAGCTCGGCCACGAAGCGGCTGAGCGGCCAGATGGTGATCATCGCGACGGCGACCCCGATCCAGATCGCGACCCGGTACATCACCCCGGGGTCCGAGGTGAACCACCACACCGGCGCCAACACGACCGACCAGCCCGGGTTGTAGCCCGCGCCCCGGACGGCCGGCACCTCCAGCCCGGCCAGCATCCGGCTCATCTGCAGGGGGGAGACCTCGTCGAACGGAAACGACGGCGCGACCGCACTCCAGGCGACCACCACATTCACCACGAGCGCGACGATCACGGCAGCGGCGGCGACGGCGGTCCAGACGCGGCCGCCGTCACGCTCCGACGAACTCGCCTCCACCACCCACGACGGCAACGCGTCACTCACCCGCGTCGCGGTCATCGCTCATCCTGGCGCCAAGCATCCACGAGCACGAGATCCTACCGGTCTCGCCCGCTCGATCAGCTCAACCGACCCTGTGCCGCGAGTTCGTCCTGGACGGGTCCGGGCAGCACCCAGATCACGCTGTCGCGGCTCTTCACGTCGCGATAGCGCCGGGCACCGGCTGCCTCGCCGGCTGGCCAATCGGCGCAGCCGAGGATGACGTCGGGTTGCTGGACGCCGGGGGAGCTCGTCGCGGTCAGGACCGTCGGCAGGAGGTAGTAGGCGTAGTAGTTGAGCCCGGAGTCGGTGTTGAACCCGGATCGCTGGCACTCGCGGTCATAGCCGATCCGGAGCCCGGGATGGCTCGCCCGGATGCCCGTGACCGCCTCGACGACGGGCCCCGGCGATCCGTTGGCCCGCTGGAACTCGTCGCTGCGGACATTGCCGACCAGGCTCCCGGCGCCGAAGACGACCGCGAACAGCACCGCGAGCAGCAGGGCCTGTCGGCGCAGCACGATGATCAGGACGAGCATCGCCACCGTGCACACCGAGGCGATCAGCCAGAACCGGTTCTCGTTCGTCAGCGTCGGCACGATCCACGCGCCCTCGGCGAACCGCTCGGTCGGCAGCGCCCACCACCAAGGCATCACCCCGGCCAGGTGCGCCGGGGTCGCGTACGCCCAGGTCGGTGCCTGCGGTGCCAGCCACAGCAGGACGGGCGCGAACAGCGCCAGCGCCGCGCCGAGGGCCAGCCAGGCGGTACGCCGCCGCAGCCCGCGGACGACGAGGGCGAGGCCGATGGTGACCACCACCGCGGTCAGCGGCTCCACGTAGCGGCCGTAGATCCACACGTCCAGCCGGCGCCAGCCGTCGGAGAAGAGCTGTGAGTCGCGGCTCCAGGACAGGACCGACAACAAGAACATCGCCGTCGTCGCGCCGAGCACCAGTCCCGCGGGGCCGACCCGGCGCGCCCGCAACTGCCGGACCACCATGCCCACCAGCACGACCACGCCGACCAGAACCAGCCCGAGGCTGCCGACCACCTGCTCCCAGGTCTGGCCCAGTCCGGCTCGCAGCACCAGCGACGGGCGGGTCAGTGCGAGTTCGCCGAGGGCGCGCTCGTCCTGGCCGAAACCGCCGACCAGCAGCAGGTT
The DNA here is from genome assembly GCF_054073625.1 of Naumannella huperziae. Classification (NCBI taxonomy): domain Bacteria; kingdom Bacillati; phylum Actinomycetota; class Actinomycetes; order Propionibacteriales; family Propionibacteriaceae; genus Naumannella; species Naumannella huperziae. Next base: position 2,328,219 of record NZ_JBSXPH010000001.1, read on the forward strand.
CAGGCGCACGCCACCCCAGTAGGCCAGCGCACACAGCGGCACGGCGGTGAGCAGCCCGATCACGGCGGCGCGTCGGTCACGCAACCACAACAGCACCAGCCACAGCCCGGCGGCGGCCGTCATCGGGGCCATCCGGACATGGGTGAACTGGACCGCGGCGAGCAGCACCCCGAAGATCACCGCCCGGGCGGCCGACGGCGCGTCCCACAGTCGCCAGGCCGCCCAGAAGGTGCACGCGACGAGGAAGAACAGCAGTTGCTCGCTGAGCACATTGTCCGACTGCAGGGAGCGGCTCGGCATGATCATGACGGTCGCGGCGACGGTGATCGCCTGCGCCGTCGAGAGGCCCAGCGCGACCGCGATCCGCGACAGCGGGACGATGGTCGCCATGGCGAGTGCGATCCCGAGCGCGACGGCGATCCGGTACGCGACGAGAGGGTCCACACCGAACCACCAGATCGGGGCCAGGACGACCGACCAGCCCGGGAAGTAGCCGCCGCCGCCGACCGGCGGGACCGGCTGCCCGGCGAGCAGGCGACTCATCTGCAGCGGGCTGACCTCGTCGAACGGGAAGGAGGGGTGGGTCGCGCTGGCGGCGACCGCCACATTGACGACCAGCGCCGCCAAGATCGCCGCGATCGCCACGACCCGCCAGGTCCGTTCGGCCGGATCCGCCTTGCTGCTCGTCACGAGAACGAGAGCTTAGTCGGCCGACACCGTTCGGATCGGCCCGCGTGATGCGGGTTCGGGCGGCCCGATCGTCTAAGGTGTAGGGCGCGTCCGCGACGGGCGGCTTCGCCGGCGTCGCGGGCTCGCCCGACGAAAGGAATCCTGGACCAGATGCGGCTGTTCGTGCAGATCCCATGCCTCAACGAGGAAGCGACGCTGCCGCTCGTGCTCGAGTCGATCCCGAAGCAGATCCCGGGCATCGACGAGATCCACGTGCTGATCGTCGACGACGGATCGACCGACCGCACGATCGAGGTGGCGAAGGCCTACGGGGTGACGCATTTCGTCCGCCACGCACGGAACATGGGCCTGGCCCGCTCCTTCCGCGACGGCGTCGACTACGCCATGGCGCACGGCGCCGACATCGTCGTGAACACCGACGGCGACAATCAGTACCCGCAGGCGAGGATCGCCGACCTGGTCGCCCCGCTGATCAGCGGCGAGGCAGACATCGCCATCGGCGACCGGCAGACCAAGACCATCGAGCACTTCTCGCCGTTCAAGAAGGTGATGCAGGGCTTCGGCAGCCAGGTGGTCAACTTCGCCGCGACGACCGATCTGCCGGATGCGGCGAGCGGCTTTCGGGCGTATTCCGCGGAATCGCTGGTCCGGCTGAACATCGTCACCCAGTTCTCCTACTGCATGGAGACGATCATCCAGGCCGGCAACAAGCGGCTGCGCATCGCCAGCGTGCCGGTCACCACGAATGCGAAGACCCGCGAGTCGCGGCTGTTCAACAACATCTTCCAGCACATGGCCCGCTCCGGGCAGGCGATCATGCGCAGCTATGTGATGTTTCGCCCCCATGTGGTCTTCCTCACCCTCGCCGCGATCTTCGCCCTCGGCGCCGCCGTGCCTTTCGTCCGCTTCCTCGTCCTGCGCGCGATGGGCAGCGACGGGCAGTTCATCCAGTCGTTGATCTTCGGCTCGGCGATGCTGATGGGCGCCCTGATCTCGGTCGCGCTGCTGGTGATCTCCGACATGTTGCAGACCAATCGCACGCTGTTGGAGGACACCCTGGAGCGGCTGAAGGAGATCCAGTACGCGCCCGAGCGCGTCATCCCGCCCGCCGGTCCGACCTGGTCGGAGCAGCCGCTGCCGTCGGTCGGCGCCGCGGTATCGGCGGAGCCGACCGAGCTGCCCGCCATCGGCGCCGAGTCGCGCCCGGGACCGGTCAAGGGATATGTCACCGAGGACCCGGCGGTCCGCGACGGCGCGGCGCAGCCTGCACAGGGGGAGTCGACCGGCAGCCGGACCACGGCGTGACCGCACCCGCCGACCCCGCGCCCGAACCCGGTCGCCGCACCGTGCTCGGCCGGGCGGTCGGCGTCCTGCGCTCGACGTGGGTACGCGTGGGCTTCCTGGTCGTCGCCTTCGGGCTCGGCGCCTGGGCCATCGTCCGCTACCGCGACCAGCTCGGCGCCGCCTTCGAGCAGATGGCGCCCGGCCCGCTGCTCGCCGCGCTCGCCCTGTCCGTGCTGCACGTATTCCTCACGATGTGCGCCTGGCGGGTGATCCTCGGCGGTCTCGGCTCGCCACTGCCGCTGGGCGACGCGGCATCGATGTATGGAGTGGGGCAGGTCGGCAAGTACATCCCGGGCGGGGTGTGGAACTATCTCGCCGCCGCCGAGCTGGGGGCGGACCGGCAGGTCCCGCGGCGTTCCTCCGTCGCGGCGATGGCGATCGCGACCATGCTCAACGTGCTGGTCGCCCTGGCGATCGGATCGTTGACCTTCGTGCTCGCCCCCGGCCCGCTGTTGCGCGACTGGGGCTGGCTGGTCTGGTGCTTCGTCCCGCTGTTGCTCTGTCTCTTCCCGCCGGTGCTGAACCGGGTGATCGGTCTCGCCTTCCGCGTGTTCCGGCTCAAGGAGCCGCCGCGCCCGCTGGGCTACCGGACGCTGCTCGTGGCGACCGGCCTCGCGGCGCTCGCCTGGATCTGCGCCGGTCTGCAACTGTGGTTCCTCGCCGGCGACCTCGGCCTGCCGCCGACCCCGCGCAACATGGTGATGACCGTCAGCGTCTCCGCGCTGGCCTGGGCAGCGGGGCTGCTCTTCCTGCCGGCGCCCGCGGGCGTCGGCATCCGGGAGGGCGTCACCACCCTCGCGCTGCTGGGAGCGCTGCCGGAGGGGGCGATCTTGTTGCTGGTGCTGGTCAGCCGGCTGCTGCTGGTCGCGTCCGATCTGCTGTTCGCCCTTGCCGGACTGGTCATCACCCGGCTCAACCCCAGGCCGCGCACCGCCCGGCGGGCGGGTGATTCCGACCGCGGCGAGGACTCGCCATGACCCACGACGCGAACCCGGAGCGCCGGCCGCGGGTGGCGATCGTCGGGCCGGTCGCGCCGTACCGCGGCGGCATCGCCCGCTACACCGCGAGCCTGTCCGACGCGCTGGCCGAGGTCGCCGATGTGACCGTGTGGTCGTTCGCCAAGATGTATCCCGAGCGGCTCTATCCCGGCGCCACCGATGTCGATCAGGGGGCGGAGCGCCGCGAGGACGTGCACTACACCCTGCATGCGCTGAACCCGCTGAGCTGGGTCCGCACCGGCCGCCTGATCGCCGCGTCCCGGCCCGACCTGGTGTTGATCAACTGGTGGACCGTCTACTGGCAGCCGGCGTGGGCGTTGATCACTCAGATCCTGCGGCGCCGCGGCATCCGCGTCGTCTACCTGGTGCACAATCTCGCCGACCACGACGCACCCGGTCTGCAGCGCCGGGCCAGCCATGCGCTGCTCCGCGGCGCGGACGGCTACGTCGTGCACTCCGCGCACCAGGTGGAACAACTGACCACGATCAAGCCCGGGGCCACGGTGCTTCGCCGCCCGCACCCGGTCTATGACTACTACCCGCCGGTGGTCGAACACCTGCCCCGCCGCGGGCGCCTCGAGCTGCTCTTCTTCGGATTCATCCGGCCCTACAAGGGGCTGGACGTGCTGATCGACGCGCTGCGGCGGCTCGACGATCCGAGCGTCTCGGTCTCGGTGGTGGGGGAGTCGTGGGACGACGTCTCCGAGCTCGTCGAGCGGGTGCGTCACCTACCGGTGGAGTTCAGGCTGGAGTACGTCACCGACTCCGAGGCCGCCGCCTACCTGGACCGTGCCGATGCCGTGGTGCTGCCCTACCGCACCGCCACCGGAAGCGGGATCGTCGCCTCGGCGTACCACCACGGCACGCCGGTGATCGCGACCGATGTGCCCGGCCTGATCGATGTGGTCGACGAGTCGACCGGCTGGGTCGTGCCGGTGGACGATCCCGAGGCGCTGGCCGACACGATTCGCACCATGACTCCCGAGGATTGCGCGAGGCGGAGCGCCGGTACGCGCGAATTCACCCGGGACAATGACTGGCCCGCGATGGCGCGCGCGGTTCTGCGGACCTTCCTCGGTGACCGCGGCCCGCGTCAGGGGCGGCCGAGGCCCGCGTAGGTCCAGCCGGCGCCCTGCCAGGCGGCCGGATCGAGGACATTGCGGCCGTCGATCACCAGGCGCTGGGCGACCAGGCCGGCCGTCGCCGTCGGGTCCAGCTCGCGGAACTCCGACCACTCGGTGACCAGCACCACCGCCTGCGCGTCCTTCAGCGCCGCCTCGGCGGACTCGGCATAGACGAGCTGCGGATGCGCGCGCCGCGCATTCTCCACAGCCTCGGGATCGAAGGCGAGGACCTCGGCACCGAGACCGTTCAGCATCACGGCGACGTCGAGGGCCGGCGAGTCGCGGATGTCGTCGCTGTTCGGCTTGAACGCAAGGCCGAGCACCGCGATCCGCTTCTCATAGACCGAGCCGCCCAACAGCTCGGTCGCCAGGTCCACCACCCGCTGCCGGCGGCGCAGGTTGATCTCGTCGATCTCCTTGAGGAAGGCCAGCGACTCGCCGCGCCCGAGCTCCTCGGCCCGGGCCCGGAAGGCCCGGATGTCCTTCGGCAGGCAGCCACCGCCGAAGCCGACGCCGGCATTGAGGAACTTGCGCCCGATCCGGGCGTCGTGGCCGATCGCGTCGGCCAGCTTGGTGACATCGGCGCCGGTCACTTCGGCAATCTCGGCCATCGCGTTGATGAAGCTGATCTTGGTGGCGAGGAAGGCGTTGGCGGCGGTCTTCACCAGCTCGGCGGTCGCATAGTCGGTGACCACGACCGGCGTACCCGCATCCACCGCGGTGCGGTACACGTCGTCGAGGATCTGCCGCGCGCGGTCGCTGCGGACGCCGTAGACGATCCGGTCGGGCTCGATCGTGTCCTTGACTGCGAAACCCTCCCGCAGGAACTCGGGATTCCAGGCCAGCTCGGCGCCCGTCGGCTCGATCCGCTCGGCCAGCCGCTCGGCGGTGCCGACCGGCACGGTCGACTTGCCGACCACGAGCGCGCCCGGCTTGAGGTGGGGCAGCAGCGACTCCACGGCCGCATTGACATAGGTCAGGTCGGCGCTGTGCCCGCCGCGGCGCTGCGGCGTACCGACCGCGACGAAGTGCACATCGCAGTCGGCGACCTCGGCGATGTCGGTGGTGAAGCGCAGCTTGCCGCTGTCGTGGTTCTCGGTCAGCAGCTCGGGCAGTCCGGGCTCGAAGAACGGCGCCTGGCCGGCTGCCAGCGCCTCGATCTTGGCCGGATCGACATCCACCCCGACGACCTCGTGTCCGAGGGATGCCATCGCCGCCGCATGCACGGCACCGAGGTACCCGCACCCAATAACCGACATCTTCATCTGTGCCAGATCCTCCTGCGTCCGCACCACCGCCGGTCGGCGGCCCCGGCCACGATACGCGAACCGACCGCCCGACACGGAAACCGCCGGTTCGGGCCCGCGGGCGCGTCACGGTTAGACTCGCCGCGGTTCTGGCCGACAAAGAGTGGGAGTGGACGAGGATGAATGCCGATCTGGTGGTGGTGGGGTCCGGGTTCTTCGGGCTGACGATCGCCGAACGCGCCGCCGCCGAGCTGGGGCTGAAGGTGCTGGTGATCGACCGACGCGACCACATCGGCGGCAATGCCTACAGTGAGGACGACCCCGAGACCGGGATCGAGATCCACCGCTACGGCGCCCACCTGTTCCACACCTCCAACGAGACGGTGTGGGACTACGTGAACCGGTTCACCGCGTTCACCGACTACACCCACCGCGTCTACACCCGGCACAAGGGCGTGGTGTATCCGCTGCCGATCAACCTCGGCACAGTGAACCAGTTCTTCTCCGCGGCCCACTCGCCGGACGAGGCGCGCGCGCTGATCGCCGAACAGGCGGCCGAGTTCGACTCGAAGACGGCGGCAAACCTGGAGGAGAAGGGCATTTCGCTGATCGGCCGCCCGCTGTACGAGGCGTTCATCCGCGACTACACCGCCAAGCAGTGGCAGACCGACCCGACCGAGCTGCCGGCGGAGATCATCACCCGGCTGCCGGTCCGCTACAACTACGACAATCGCTACTTCAACGACACCTGGGAGGGCCTGCCGGTCAACGGCTACACGGCGTGGCTGGAGGCGATGGCCGATCACCCGAACATCGAGGTACGCCTGTCCACCGACTTCTTCGATGCCGGTCAGGAGGTCGCCAAGCAGACCACCGTCGGCAACGTGCCCGTCGTCTACACCGGGCCCGTGGACCGCTACTTCGACTACGCCGAGGGCGAGCTGTCCTGGCGTACCCTCGACTTCGAGCGCGAGGTCGTGCCGACCGGCGACTTCCAGGGCACCTCGGTGATGAACTACGCCGACGCGGACGTGCCGTTCACCCGGATCCACGAGTTCAAGCACTTCCACCCCGAGCGCGCCGATCGCTACCCGAGCGACAAGTCGGTGATCATGCGCGAGTTCTCCCGCTTCGCCTCGCGCACCGACGAGCCCTACTACCCGGTCAACACGCCGAAGGACCGCGCCGGCCTCGAGGCATACCGCGAGCTCACCGAGGGGGAGCCGAACGTGCTGTTCGGCGGCCGCCTCGGCACCTACAAGTACCTCGACATGCACATGGCCATCGGCTCCGCGCTGTCGATGTATCGCAACAAGCTGCGCCCGATCTTCGGCCAGCCGGCCGAGTAATCCCGGCTCCTACTCGCCGGCGAAGCTGCGCTCCCAGGCCTCCAGCGAGGTGATCTCGGGCAGCGCGCGCTGGTACTCGGCGGCCAGCTCGTTCCAGCGCCGCTCCAGCTCCCGGTGCAGCCGCAGGCTCTCGGCCAGCATCTTGCGGAACTCGGCCTGGTCGCGCCGGTAGACCGACTTGCCGCGCCCGTCGGCGGTGGAGATCAGCGCGCTGTCGAAGAACGGGACCCGCCACCACGCGGCGTCCTTCTTCGCCAGCTCCACCTCGGGCTGCTCGACGTTCTCCGGCCGCGGGCGGGTGAGCAGGTGCCGGATCGTGCCGCGCGCACCGAACGCCCACAGCCTCGGCCCCTGCGGGGGCTGCTCGATCACCGGCGGATAGATCTTCTTGCCCCGGTTGGCGTGCGGCATCTCCTCCTCGGTGCCCGAGATCACCCGGGTCTCGGGGAAGTCGGCCTTCGCGGCCTGCAGCTCCGGCAGCCGCTCGCGCTGGGTCGGGTGCATGTGCGCCGGACCGGACAAGATGTCGCGCAGCGCCCGATGCCGGGCGGCGACCGCGTAGTACTGCATGGACAGCAGGTGCTTGAGATCGATCCGGCGGCTGTTCGACATCAACCGCCCGCCGTGCTTGAACGGCGAGTGCAGCAGCGCCGCGACGATCCGGTTGCGCGCGTGGAAGTACGCCTGCCAGTCCTGGGAGTCGTCCTTGTCCACCCACGACACGTGCCACAGCGCGGCGCCGGGCAGCGAGACGGTGCGGTAGCCGGCCTCGCGCGCCCGCAGCCCATACTCCGAGTCGTCCCACTTGATGAAGGCGGGCAGCGACAAGCCGATGTCCTTGACCACCTCGACCGGGATCAGGCACATCCACCAGCCGTTGTAGTCGGCGTCCATCCGCGCGTGCATCCACGGCGTCTGGCGCAGGTTGGTCTTGCGGAAGTCGTGCCGAATCTGCTCGTCGAACAGCGGCCGCCACAAGAAGTACTTCATGTCGACGACCTCGGCGAACGCGTGCAGCACCGGCTTGTCGAACAGGTCGAACATGTGGCCGCCGACGATCGTCGGCGTGCGGGCGTACCGCGCGAACTGCAGGGCCCGGAAGATGCCCTCCGGCTCGACCTGGACATCGTCGTCGAGCAGCATCACGAAGTCGCTGGTGCCGGCCTTGATCGTCTCGGCCATCCCGCGGGAGAAGCCGCCGGAACCGCCGATGTTGTCCTGGCGGATCAGGCCGAGCTGGTCGCCGAGATCGGCAGCGACCTCGGCGAAGCCGGGCTCGTCGGAGACGAGCTTGGTGCCCTGGTCGACGACGTAGACCTTGTCGATCTCGCGCCGCAGATCCTTCTCGGCCGCGAGCGTGCCGAGCGTGCGTACCGCGTAGTCGGGCTTGTTGACCGTGGTCATCCCGAGCGAGACGTTGCCGCCGACCCGGGGCTCCCGCTCGGTGGTCCACTCGCCGCCGCGCAGGATCACGTCGTCGTCGTTCGCGACGATCTCGAACCAGTACCAGCCGCCGTCGCCGAAGTTGGTGACCGCCAGCTCGAACTCCGAGGTCTGCTCGCCGGAGACCATCGCGGAGTCGACGCGTTGGGCGTTGCCGGCGGCGTTGGAGCGGTAGACCAGCACGGTGCCGTCGCCGGAGGTCGTCACCCGCAGCGTGATCTTGTCGATCGTGGTCCAGCGCTGCCAGTACGCCGCGGGAAAGGCATTGAAGTAGCTGGCATACGACACCCGTCGCCCGGCCGGCACCCGCGCGCTGCTCCGCGACAACACGTTGTCCATGTGGGCCAGGGCGGACACGCGGACGTCCTGGGGGCCGATGCGGGTCCAGGTCTCCGGATCGGCATAGAGGGGAAGGATGTCCGGGTCGTTGTCCTGGGGAAAGACGACGTGCTGGATGGTGGTAGTCATGGCGGCCGGTGGGGCTCCTGGTTCGCGATCGGACGGGGGCGGCAGTGGCGTCGAGCGTGCTCGGCTCCGGCTCACAGCCCATCACATTGCGGCCCCGAGGGCCACTCAGCCGGGCGGCGCGTCCTCGTCCGCGGCGGCAATCAGGTCGGCGCGGGCGGCGATGGTCGCCCGGTCGCGGCCCTGGGCCTGGCCGAGCGCGGCCTCCGTGGCATCGATCCGGTGCCAGGCCGCCATGTCCAGCGGGTGCAGGCCTTTGTCGGCCAGCAGCGCGGTCAGCGGGCGGGGATCGGGCGGCGCGGGCGGGTCGTCCTCGGCGAGGTCGTGCAGCAGCGCACCGACGGTCTCCACGGCGTCGTGCTTGTTGGTGCCGATCACGCCGGTGGGCCCGCGCTTGATCCAGCCGGCGACGTACTCGCCGGGGGAGAAGGCGCCGTCGCGCAGCACCCGCCCGTCGACGTGGGGCACCCGGCCGGTCTGGTCGTCGAACGGTACGCCCGGCAGCGGTTGGCCGAGATAGCCGATCGAGGTCACGAACAGGTCCGCGGCCACCTCGTGCTCGGCGGGTACGCCGCCCGGCGGGGCGGTGGCCAGGCGTACCCCCGTCACGCGATCGGAACCGAGCAGCGCGACCGGGACGGTCCAGAAGTGCAGGTGCACCCGCTTGCGGGCGGCGCCCGGGCGCTTGGCCTGCCAGGCGAGGAACTCGGTGACATTGCGGGCAGCGACCTTGTCCGACGCGCGTACCCGATCGAGGACCGCCGGCAGGTCGAGCGGGTCGGGATGGAAGGCGATCTCGACGTCGGGCAGGCCGCCGAGCTCGCGTACCTCCTTGGTCGTGAACGAGGTCTCGCCGGGGCCGCGCCGGTGCACCAGGTGCACCTCCTCGACATCCTTGCGGGCCAGTGAGGCGAGCACGGGGTCGGCCATGTCGGTGGTGGTGAGATCCGCCCCGTCCTTGATCAGGATCCGGGCGACGTCGAGCGCCACATTGCCGGCACCGATGATCACCGCGCGGCGGGTGGTCTCCACGAGGCTGGGCAGGCTCGCCCGATCGGTCGCGGACGCCTCCCCGGGATGCACGTCGGGGTGCCCGCAGTACCAGGCCACCAGATCGGCCGCGCCGATCGCACCGGGCAGTTCATGACCGGGGATGTCCAGCAGCCGACTGGTGGCGGCGCCGTAGGCATAGATCACGGCATCGACGTGGCGGCGCAGCTCGTCGATGGTCAGGTCGCGGCCGATCTCCACGTTGCCGACGAAGCTGACCGCCGGGGAGTCAAGCGTGCGTTCCAGGGTGTTGCGGATCGAGCGGATGCTCGGATGGTCGGGGGCGACGCCGTAGCGGACCAGCCCGAACGGGGTCGGCAGTCGGTCCAGGACCGTCACCTCGACGGGCGTCTCGGCCTGCTGGGCCAGCGCCTCGGCGGCGTAGATGCCGGACGGTCCGGCGCCGACGATCGCGATCCGGCGCGGCCGGTCCGCGGCGCCGCCTCCCGGGCTTCCCATGGGCGCAGTATCGCCGACCGCGCCGGGGAGGTCACCCCCCGGGCGTGAGCGGCGCCACCGACGCGGTTGCGGCCGCCGGGCGAGTGGCCAGGCGGGCGTCGAGCAGGCGCCGGCCGAACACCGCCAGCACGAGCGCACAGGCGGCCCCGGCGCAGGTGACGGCGTAGGCCAGCCGGTGACCGCCGAGATCGGCCAACTGTCCGGCCGCGGTGGAGCCGATGGCGTACCCGAGACCGATGGTGCCGGCGAGCACCGTCATCACGGTGCCGAGCCGCCGGCGGTCCGCGACCCGTTCGGCGAGCGTGAACACAGTGATCATGTACGGCGCCACCGTCAGGCCGAGGAGGACGAGCAGCACGGGCAGTTGGTCGATCGATCCGACGACGAGCAACGGCAACGTCAGGACGACCATGGCGGCGGCGAACGCGAGATAGCGCCCGACCAGCCCGAATCGCGGGGGGAGAGCCGGCAGCGAGAAGCCGGCGATCACGCTGCCGACACCGAGCAGTGCGTGCAGCCCGCCGGCCAGTCCGGGTTGGCCGGCCTGCGTGGCGAGAACCGAGTTGCCGGTCTGTACCGAACCGAAGATCGTTCCCATCAGCAGCATCGCGACCAGCAGCAGCGCCAGGGCCCGGGTCAGCACCGGGCCGCCCGGGGTGGTCGCCGGGGCGTGGGCCTCGGGCCGGGTGAGCGCGGCGCTCGGATGGAGCGCGAAGGCCGAACCGAACACGATGATCATGACTGCCGCGGCGACCAGGGCTCCCGCCGGCGAGATCAGCGCAGCACCCAGTCCGACCAGGGCCGGCCCCAGCATGAACGATGCTTCGTCGGCCGTGCCCTCGTAGGAGAACGCGGTCTCCAGTCGGCGTCGGCGCTCGCCGGCGGCCGGAGTCGCAGCGTTGATCATCAGCGGCCAGCGCACCCTGGCGAGCGAGCCGACCTGGGGGAGCGCGATGCCCGACAGACCCGCCAGCGCGGCCAGCGCGGGCCACGGCAGCCCGGCAGCGGCGCCGGCGACCAGCCCGAGCAGCGCCGCGGCCGCCGCGACCGAACTGATCAGGAGCACCCAGCGCTGGCCGATCCGATCGGTGAGCGCACCGATCAGCGGCGCCACGACGGCGTTGCAGACCGCGAGCACGCCGGCGCTCACGCCCCCCGCGCCGTAGGAGCCCGTCGCGCCGGCGACCAGCAGCAGGGTGCCGAGTTGGGCCATGGCCAGGGGCAGGCGCGCGATCGCGGCGATCACCACGAACGGCCAGCCCGACTGGCCGAAGAGTTCCCGATAGCCCGCGATGAGGCCGGTCGGGGCGGTGGACTGGGACACTGATGCCTCCGGGTTCGATCAGCGGCGTGCCGTCCCACCCATCCGACACGCCCAGAACCCTGTGCTGGCGACCATGGTACGCCGCCGGATCCGCCGCGGCGAACCTCGCCTCGCGCTCAGTCGGCCTGGTCCAGCCCGAGGGCGATCACATCGGCGGAGCCGCCAGCGCGCCAGACGAAGTGCACGGTCGTGCGGTCGGGGGCGCTGCGCCACGAGGCGAGACTGACATCGCGGTCCACCCCGCAGGCCAGGCTGAACAGGTCTCGGCGGCAGGTCGCGCCGACGAGCACCACCGTGCCGTCGGCGAAGCGGACCCGCGCGGTGCCGGCACGCTGGGCCGGCAGCACGGCGCGAACCGGTACGCGGCGGCTCCGCAGGACCCGCAGCCGCGCGTCGATCGCCGCGGCCCGGACGGGCGCGTGATCGGCGGCAATGGCCGCGAACCGCTCGCTCAGTTCACTCACATCCCGCGGGTCCAACATCGGCTGCGGGGCCGCGCGCCGCCTGCGCGCCCCCAGCGCACCGGCCACGACCGCCACCGCGATACCGCCGACCGCGATACCGCATGCCACGAGCACGCCGAACTGCCACCACTGCATGTCACGAGTCTGCGCTTCGTGAGCCGCGCATGCCAGCGATAATTCGTACCGTTTCGAGTTCGCCGTTCGGGGGTTGACGTTTCGGGGGTTGATCGTCACGTCCGGCGGTACAGCGCGACCCAGTCCTCGACGGTCAGGTCGCGAGGCAGTGCGCCGTCGGCGATCCCGGACCGGCCGAGCCAACCGGCCGCGGCACGGGTGGAGGAGAAGCAGCCGGCCCGTCGCAGGATGGCGGGCAGGCGGGCGCCGGGTCCGGTGAACACCCGCCGCACCAGCTCGCGATAGGCGCCTCGCTCACCCGCCGGCAACAGCGGCGGACTGCGCCGCTCGATGATCAGGATGGCTGCGTCGACGCCCGGGCGCGGTTCGAACGCGCGCGACGGCACCCGGCGATCCAGCCGGAAGTCGAACCAGGGCAGCCATTGCGCCGTCATCAGGGTGGATCCGCCGATGCCCGCTCGCCGGCGCGCGACCTCCCACTGCAGGAGCAGGACCGCCCGGGTCCAACCGGGTGCCTGCAGCACCCGACGCAGCATCGCCGTGGTCTGGTGGAACGGCAGGTTGCCGACCAGCACCTGCGGCCCCGGCGCGAGCCGGTGGTCGAGGAAGTCCCCGGTGATCACGCGAACCCCGGGCAGCCGGGACCGCAGCCTCCTCGCGTACCGGTCGTCGATCTCGACGGCGGTGAGTGGGCGGCCGAGACGCGCGAGTGGTGCGGTCAGGGCGCCGTCGCCCGGGCCGATCTCGGTGATCGGGCCGTCGGTCGGTGCCACCAGCTCGACCATCCGACCGATGACCGCGCGGTCGATGAGAAGGTTCTGGCCGAGTTCGTGTGGGCCGCCCGCGGATCCGGCGCGCCTGGGCCGGGTCGAGCGAGATGACGGATTCTTGCGTGCCATGGGTGGTGCTCCGCTGTCGATTCGGACAGCCGGGCAGCACAAGATCGCCGCCCGGCCAGGGACCGGAGGACGGCGGAACGCGATCAACAGGTACGCCGCGCGGCGCGCGGCACCGAACACTCCGCCGTCAGCGGCGGCGCAGACGCACGGCAACTCCGACAGCGAGGGCACAGGTCGACATGGGGCCACCGTAGGCCCAGCACGCGTGGCGGTCGAACGGTTTTCCGCGCCCGGCGCGCAGCGGCCCGCGACTTGTGCCCGCCACGACCGCGGGAGTAGGAGTGGAGCCATGTCATCTCGCCCCCCGACGAACCCGACCGACGCAGCCGCGGATTCCCGCACCGTGGTCCCCGCCGCGGAGCGCACCTTCTTCGGACATCCGTGGGGGCTGGCCAACCTGGCCGGCGTGGAGATGTGGGAGCGGTTCAGCTTCTACGGTATGCAGGCGATCCTCGCGTTCTACATCTACTACTCGGTGAGCGAGGGCGGCCTGGGGCTGCCGGAAGCGGCGGCCACCTCGATCGTCGGTGCCTACGGCGGCCTGGTCTACCTGTCCTCGATCGTCGGCGCCTGGGTGGCGGACCGCCTGATCGGCGCCGAGCGCGCGGTGCTCACCGCCTGCGTGGTGATCATGATCGGTCACATCTCCCTGGCCGTGCTGCCCGGTGTCGCCGGTCTCGGGGTCGGCCTGGTCGCGATCGCGCTCGGCTCCGGCACCCTGAAGACGACGACCAGCTCGGTGCTCGGGGACATGTACGCCCCTGGTGACACCACGCGCGATGCGGCGTTCTCGATCTACTACATGGGCGTGAACCTCGGCGCGCTGATCGGTCCGTTGCTGACCAGCGCGCTGTGGGGCTGGCGGGGCTTCCACTGGGGCTTCGGGCTGGCCGCGATCGGTATGGCGGTCGGGCTGGTGCAGTACCTGCTGATGCGGCGCCGCACGATCAGCGTCGTCGGCCGGCCCGCGCCGAATCCGCTGCCCGCCGCGCAGCGGGCGCGCCTGTTGATCATCCTGGTCGGGGCAATCGCACTGATCGCGGTCCTCGCCGCGACCGGGGTGCTCCGCGCCGAGCGACTCTCGGCCATCGTTGTCGGCCTGACCCTGGTGGCCGCGGTGGTGATGTTCGCCGTGATCCTGACCAGCTCCGAGATCACCTCGACCGAGCGTAGCCGGGTGATTGCGTTCGTTCCGATGTTCATCGCCAGCGCGGTGTTCTGGTCGCTGTTCCAGCAACAGTTCGGCGTGGTCGCGATCTATGCCGACCAGCGCCTTGACCGCAACCTGTTCGGGGTCGAGCTGCCCCCGTCGCTGGTCAATTCGATCAACCCATTGTTCGTGATCATCTTCGCCGGTGTGTTCGCGACGCTGTGGACCAGGCTCGGCAGTCGCCAGCCGTCCGCCCCGATGAAGTTCGCCCTGGGAACCGTGATCATGGGCGTGGCCTTCCTGGCCTTTCTTCCGTGGTCCGGCGGCGGCCCCAACAGCACCCCGCTGTATGCGATCGTGCTGATCCTGTTGCTGTTCACCTTCGCCGAGCTGTGTCTGTCACCGGTCGGCCAGTCGCTCGCCACCAAGCTCGCCCCGCGGGCATTCCACACCCAGATGATCGCGCTGTTCTTCTTGTCCATCGCGGTCGGCTCGGCCGGTGCGGGTGCGCTCGGCGGCTTCTACACCGAGTCGAGCGAGCGACCGTACTTCCTGATCATCGGCGGCGCGTCGATCGCGGTCGGGGTGCTGGTCGCCCTGCTGTCGCGCTGGATCAACAAGATGATGATCGACGTGCGCTGAACCGCGACCGACTTCATGATCGCGTCGGGATTCGGCCCGACGGGGATCACCGCATCGCCGGGCGGGCCCATGTGGCAGATTCTCGACCATGGCAACCGAACTGACAGACCACCAGCGGCGACTGCTGGAACAGCCGATCTATGCCTCGCTCGGGACGACGCGCCCCGACGGCACCCCGCAGGTGAACCCGATGTGGTTCGGCTGGGACGGCGGGGACACGATCAGGTTCACCCACATCCCCGGCCGGGCGAAGTACCGCAATCTGCAGGCCAACCCGGCGATGTCGCTGATGCTGCTCGATCCCGACAACCCGTTCTCCTACATCGAGGTACGCGGGCGGCTGGTCGGGGTCGATCCCGACCCCACCGGCGCCTACTACGTCGAGCTGCAGAACCGGTACGGCAATCCCAGCACCACGCCGCCCCCGGATGCGGCCGATCGGATCGTATTGCAGATGAGCATCGACAAGGTCATCGGTCAGTAGCGGGCGGCGATTCCGCAGGGGCGCCACGAAGGTCCTGCCCGATCGCCCGGAACGCCGCGACCGCCCCGCCGAGCATGCCCGAGCGATGTCCGCAGCGGGCGGGGACCAGGGCGGCTGCCCCGGTGCGGCGTCCGGACCGCCGCAGGTAGGCCTCGGTCGCGGCGGTACGCAGCGGGGTGTCGGCGGTCCCGAGCCCGCCGCCGAGGACCACCGCGTGCGGGTCCAACACGGCAACCAGCGCCGCGATCCCTTCGCCGAGCGCCGTCCCGGCGCTGGTCAGCACGTCGAGCGCCGCCGCGTCGCCGGCGCGGGCGGCGGCGGCGATCGCGCGCCCGTCGGCGCGGCGACCGGTCCGTTCGGCGTAGCGGGCCTGCACGGCGCTCCCCGAGGAATAGGTCTCCAGGGTGGCCCGGTCCGCGGAATCCGCGGGTAGGGCCAGGGGAAACTCGCCGAAGCCGATTGCCTCGCCGCGGGCACCGGCCCAGATCCGGTCGTCGATGACCAGGGCCGAGGACAATCCGGTGCCCAGCGACACGTAGAGGAACGATGCGAATCCGGCACCGGCCCCGAAGCGGGCCTCACCCAGCGCCCCGAGTCGGACATCGGAATCGATCACCAGCGGCCGCTCAGCCGCCCCGGGATCGCGGGCGAGGTAGGCGTCGTGGGGCTGGACCGCCCAGTCCAGCACCTCGTGGGAGGTGAGACGCCCGTCGACGACATATTCCGGGAATCCGGCCGCAACGCAGAGCGGGGGGTGGCCGAGCCGACCGAGATCCGCGGCGGCCCGGGCCGCGAAGTCGATCACCCAGGCGACCTGATCGCCGTCGGCCGCGCCCGGCCCGGTCGCCTCGGTCCACTCGCGCACGACCCGACCGTCCGCGGCGACGCCGGCCGCCAGCGTCTTGGTGCCGCCGACATCGAGCGACAACACGGTCGCCGTCATCGCTGCTCGCGGTCCGGGGATTCGCCGGCGGCGGCGCGGTCGGCGTACAGCATGGCCGGCGGGACCAGCCGATAGACGGTGGCCGGCCATTCGGGGTCGTAGCCCTCCCCGGTGGTCAGCCGGGTGTAGGCGTGTCGCTTGTCGGCACCGAGGAGGATCATCGGGGCGCTCGCGGAATGCCGCACGATCGTGCCGATGCCGATCGTGACGCCGTGCGTCGGCACGTCGTCCAGGCCGCCGAAACCGGGAAATGTGGCCAGGTTGTCGCGCCGCGTCTGCTCGCCGAGCCGCACGATCCGGGTGAGCGAGTCGACCGGTGAGCCCGGGGGATTGAATGCGACGTGCCCGTCGCCGGCGCCGCTGGCGAGCAGGAAGCAGTCGATGCCACCCGCATCCGCGATGCGCTCCTCGTAGGCTGCGGGGTCCTTGGGATCGGGGAACCAGACATGCTCGTCGCGCACCCAGCGACCCGCGGGCAGCACTCGATTGAGTACGCCCTGGATCTCCACCCGGGCGAACCGCCGGCACGAGTAGTGCGCGTCGCCGGCCACATTGCGCCAGCTTGTCCCATCGGACACGACGTAGTCGTCCATCATCGCGATCACGAGGCCGGACAGGTCCAGCTCGCGCGCGGCGGCCAGCGCGGCCAGGGCGTGATAGGTGCTGACCGGTGTCCGACCGCCGGGGCAGCCGAGCACGAATCTCCGACCACCGCGCAGGGCCGTTGTCAGGTCGTCGACGATCCGGCCGGCAACGGCCGCGCCGACCGCGGCGGCGTCGGGACCGATCTGGATCTGCGGCATCGATCTCACCGGTCCTTCCGCGCCAGCGCGGGGCCGAGATGATCTTCCAGCCAACGCAGATTCGCCGCCTGGTCGGCCACCACCGCCGGGTAGTCCGCCGCGGTCAACGGCGCTCGGTCCTGCTCGACCACCACCCAGCCGTCGTACCCGGTGTCCAGCAGCGCCTCGGCGAACTCGTCCAGCCGCGAGTCTCCGCGCCCGAGGGTCGTCGAGACACCGGACCACCACTCGTCGAAATCGGTACGCCGCTCGGCGCGGGCGGTCTCGAGCACGTCGATGTGGACATCCTTGATGTGGACGTGGTTGATCCGCTCGCGCCAGCGCCGGTACAAGGCGATGCCGTCTCCGCCGGCGAGCACCAGGTGCCCGATGTCGAAGGTGAGCGACAGGTCCGTGGCGTCGAGCAGGCGGTCGACCTCGTCGGGCAGCTCGACGAAGGTGGCGATGTGCGGGTGGACGCTCGGCGTCAGGCCGCGATCCCGGGCGCGGGTCGCGGCGTCGGACAAGACGCGGACCAGTCGGGCCCAGTCGTCGCCGGCCAGGCTCTGCGCGGGGTCCTTGCGGGGCCGGCGCAGGAGATCGTCCGAGCCCTCGTCGGCGAGGATGGCCAGGCCGTCCGGGTTCGTCCGCTCCAGCTCGGCGAAGGTCTGCTCCATCCGGGCCAGGTCGCGCTCCAGTGCGTCGGGATCCTGCGTGTGCAGCGGAACGTAGGCCCCGACCGGGGTCAGGCCCGCGTCTGCGAAGACCCGGGCGACGCCGTCGGGATCTCCGAAGAATCCGGGTGGCCCGAGCTCGGATCCCGCGTAACCCGAGCGGGCCATGGTGTCCAGCAGCTCGGCGGTGGTCACGACGCCGTCGACATCAAGATCACCGAACACGCCGTAGGAGACGGGGGCATTGGCCAGCCGGATCATCGCTCATCCTCGATTAGGCTCTCGTCCTCGATTCCGATCGACTCGCCGAGGTTCTCCGCGACGGCTCGGGCGAGGAGCTGCAACTGCCGGATGTCGGTCTTGACCCCGGCCAGGTCGGCGGCATTGGTTCGACCCGTGCGGATCGCCGCGGCAAAGGCGTCGAGCTGGCGCAGGAATCCGGTCTCGTGGCCGCTGGTGTAGGTCGTGTCCCGGCGCAGCTCGCCCTCGTGACGCTGGCTGCGCAGCCGGCTGCGAGCCTCCAGCAGGTACGGCTTGGCGAGGCTGAACTCCAGCCGGCCGTTGGCCGCCAGCACTGCCAACTCCTCGTGGTACTCCGGGTGATCGGGCAGCCAGTTCCAGTTCAGCAGGTACGCCGTATCGCCGACGCGGGCGTGGGCGAGCAGCGACGGTGGCTCCGCGGCGCCGAGCGGACCGAGCAGCTCGGCCGACCAGCGCGTCGGCAGGGGCAGGCCGAGCGCCCGCAACAGGCTGAACTCGTGGATGATCGATCCGTTCAGGACGTCGGCGTAGTAGCGGGTCAGCGGCTCGGTGGCCCCGGGCAGCGCCTCCCGCGCCCGCGCCGAGTCGTAGTCCACGAACGGGCGGATGGCTTCCGGGTCGGCATCGTGCGGAGCCGGGCCCATCCGCAGGTGTGAGACCTGCGGATCATCGGCGGGGTGGGAGACGGTGATCCGCACCAGGCGCGTGTCGCGGTACTCGGCGAGTTCCGCGGCCGCCGTCTCCACCAGGGGATCGAACATCTTCATGTAGCCGACCTGGGTGACCACCCGCTGCTCGGCTGCGAGCCGTTCCAGTTCGTCGACCTCACCGACAGTGAAGGCGAGCGGCTTCTCGGCCAACACGTGCTTCCCGGCCCGGATGGCCGCCGCGGCCAGTTGGGCATGCGATCCGGGAGTGGCGATCAGCACGGCGTCCACGTCGGACCCCAACACCTCGGCGGGGTCGGTGAACCCGCGCGTGCCGAGCAGGGCAGCCACCTCGGCGGCGCGGCTGGGGGAGGCATCACACACCGCCGCCACCTCGAATCCGGCGCGTCGCAGGCTCGCGAAGTGCACCGATTGCGAGATGGTCCCGGCACCGATCACCCCGATCCGGATGCGGCGTGCAGCGTCTGTCATCGGCAGTCCCGTCGTCGTCGATCGAACCCGTCGCCGAGAAGATACCAGTTAGTCCATACGGTCTGCCACACGATCCTTGGCGCCCGGACGGGCCGTCAGCTCACCGGGCGGAAGAGATCGGCCTTGAAACGGTACGCATCGCCGCGGTACTTCACCTCGCCCAGGATGATCGGGCGACCCCGGTCGTCATAGGCGGTCTCGGTCCCGACGAGGACCGGACTGCCCAGATCGATCCCTAGCTGTCGGGCCAGCTCCTCGTCGGCGGCGCGAGCCTCCACGGCATAGGAGCTGCGGGTGATCTCGACGCCGGCGAGGTCCGCGAGCGCGGCATACAGCGACCGGTCGACAAGATCGAGCTCGGCCAGGGCACCGGGCTCTGCCAGGTGCACGACGCTGCGATCGACGCACACGGGGGAGGGGCCGAGGAACCGGAGCCGCCGGATCTCGACCACCGGCGTCGCGGGGGCGACCCCGAGGCGAAGCGATTCGTCGTAGCTGCACGGTCGCATTTCCTGGAGGAGGATCCGCGAGTGCGCGGTGAGGCCGCGAGCCGTCGCCATTTCGGTGAAGCTCTGCAGGATGCTGGGCGGCTCACCGATCCGCTCGCCGGATACGTGCCAGCCACGCTGCCCGGTGGAGGCAACGCGCTCCTCGCGGGCCAGCCGATTGAGGGCAAGGCGAAGCGTCGACCGCGAGGTTTCCAGGCGGTTGGCGAGCTCGCGCTCGGCCGGCAACCGGGAACCGGGTCCGTAGACGCCGCGGTTCAGATCACCGAGGAGCTGGCGGTAGACCGCCTCGGCCGCCGGCCGGCCACGCGTCAGGTCGCGCGCCTCGGAGCCGCCGTCCGCTCGGGCCGGTGCACAGGGAGCCATGGCGGCAGCGTACCAATGAACGCTTGGAGCCATCTATGGCGCAGGACCGAATCATCTGGTCTAATTGGTTTGTCAGAGTTGACACCCGTAAGCCCTGGAGGAGCAATGAAGCACCGACTGCCCCGCGCGGCACTCATCGTGGCCAGTGGGGCCACCCTGCTGCTGTCCGCCTGCGTGCCCGGCGCCTCCGGCCCGTCCGCACCGCAGGAGGGAGGCCCGGCGATCACCGCGCCCGTGACCGTCGAGGAGGTCGCGGCGCTCGGCGAGACCACGCTCGATGTCCTCGCCGACTCCGGTGAGGAGGGGACCCTCGCGGCGCTCGAGCCGCTCTACGAGGAGCGCTATCCGAACGTGGACGTCCGGATCACCGTGAAGGGCTTCGACGACCTGATGAAGACGGTCGTCAACGTGGTGAGCAGCGAAGGCGCGCCCGATGTGGTGCAGGGCAACCAGGGCTACGCCGTCGACGGCGCTCTCGTCGAGGCCGGCCTGATCCGCAATCTCGATGATGTGGCGACGGCCTACGGCTGGGAGGAACAGTTCGGCGCGGCCACGCTGGAGCAGTTCCGCTGGACCGAGGGGGGCGCCGCGTTCGGCGAGGGCGCCCTCTACGGCGTATCGCCGGTCGACGAGTTCGTCGGCGTCTTCTACAACCGCAGCGAGCTGGAGAAGCTCGGCATCACCACCCCGCCCAAGACCTTCGAGGAGTTCCAGCAGGCGCTCGCTGCCGCCAAGGCCGCGGGCAAGGTGCCGCTGATGCTCGGCAACTCGAGCAAGTACCCGGCGAACCAGGTCTTCTCGGTCGTGCAGTCGGCGTTCCAGGCGCCCGACGCGACCCGCGCCTGGATCACCGGAAGCGGGGAGAACTATGCGAACCCGGCGAATCTCGAGACGGCATCCATCATGCGGCAGTGGGTCGAGCAGGGCTACGTCGTCGAGGGCTATGACGGCATCAGCCCCGACGACGCGGTGGCGAAGTTCTCGGCGGGGGAGGGCGTGTTCCTGATCGGTGGATCGTGGAATGCGAATGCGCTGGCCGAGGTCGGAGGCGGCGACGGCTTCGGCTTCGTCGCGCCGCCGGTCGGCGCCGGCGGCGAGCGGACGGGGCCGGGCTCGCTGGGGCTGGGCTGGCACATCAATGCGGGTACGCAGAAGCTGCCGGCGGCCGTCGCCTTCGTGGCCATGCTGAACGATCCGAGCTTCGCCCAGCAGCTCGCGGACCTGAACCGCATTCCGGTTGCCGCGGATGGCGTCACCGCGCCGAATCAACTGTTCGCCGATGCCATGACGGCGGCGGGGGAGATCCGCGCCGGCGGCGGGGCGACCTTCTTCGTGGACTGGGCGACCCCGACCATGGCCGACACGGCAGGCTCCCGACTGCAGGAGTTGCTGGCCGGACGGATCACGCCGCAGGAGTACGTCAATGCGGTGCAGGCCGACTGGGTCGACTTCCAGGAACAGCGCGCCACCGGCAGATGACCAGCATCGTGACTGACCCGGCACCGAGGTCTGCCCCGGCGGCCGTGAGGCCCGTCCGCCGGCGGCGGATCCTGGGTGACTTCTCGGCGTACTGGTTCTTGGCGCCGGGGCTGATCGTCTATGCGATCTTCGTGCTCTGGCCGATTGCCCAGACGGCGTGGCTCAGCCTGTTCGACTGGAACGGGCTGACGGCCGGGCGCTGGGCGGGCCCCGACAACTACCTGCGCGCGTTCGGCGACCGGCGGATCACCGGGGCACTGGGCCATTCCTTCGCGTTCATCGGCTTCTACGCGTTGTTGCCGACGGCCATCGGGCTGGTCCTCACCGGCCTGCTTTCGCGGGTGCGGGTGTATGGGCTGACCTTCTTCCGCGCCGTGCTCTTCCTTCCGCAGATCCTCGCCACCGTGGTGATCGCGGTCGCCTGGCGCTGGATCTACGACATCGACGGACCGCTCAACGCCGGCCTGCGGGCGATCGGCCTGGGCGGACTCACCCGGGCCTGGCTGGGCGACTTCGACCTCGCGCTGCCCTCGGTCGGCATGATCGGCGCCTGGATGACCTACGGGTTGTGCATGGTCTTGTTCCTGGCGGGTGCGCAGAAGATTCCTCGCGAACTCTACGAGTCGGCACGGCTCGACGGCGCCGGTGCGGTCCGCGAGTTCCTGACCGTCACCCTGCCCGCCCTGCGCGGGGAACTCCAGGTTGCGCTCGTGCTCACCGTCACCTTCGCCCTGCGCAATTTCGACATCGTCTGGAACACGACCGCCGGCGGCCCGGGATCGTCCACGGCGGTTCCCTCGGTGTACATCTACCAGGGCGCGTTCCTCACCCGCGAGGTCGGCTATGCCGCGGCGATCAGCGTGCTGCTGACCATCCTGATCCTGGCCGTCACCGGGATCGTGCTGTGGACGCTGAGGGAGCGACGATCATGAAGGAACGTCCCGCCGCAGTAGGCATCACCCATGCCTTGTTGATCCTCGCCTCGATCGTCGCGCTGTACCCGTTCTTCTCGATCCTGGCGCTCGCCGTCAGCGAGCCCGGCCGCCGGCCGACCGGCATGTCGCTGCCCAGCAGCTTCACCCTCGACAACTTCGCGCGGGCATGGACCGGTGGCCACTTCGATCAGGCGCTGGTGTCCTCGGCCATCGTCTCGGCGGTGGTCGTCTGCGGCACGGTCGTGCTGTCGGCGCTCGCGGCGTACCCGTTGGCGATGATGCGGGTGCCGTTCGGGCGGCTGATCATGGGCCTGTTGTTGCTGGGTCTGGTGATGCCGGTCGAGGCGATGATCGTGCCTCTTTACTACCAACTGCGCGGCCTGGGGCTGACCAACAGCTATCTCGCCCTGATCCTCCCGCAACTCGGTCTGCAACTCGCCTTCGGCACCTTCTGGATGCGCACAGCGTTCGCCGACATCCCACCCAGCCTCTCCGAGTCCGCCGCCCTGGACGGTGCGAGCCGCCTGCAGGGACTGCGCCACGTTCTGCTTCCCGTGGTCAGTCCCGCCGTCGGGACGCTCGCCACGTTGATCTTCTTGTTCAGTTGGAACGAGTTCCTCCTGGCGCTGGTCATGGTGCCGACGAACCAGGCGGTGCAGACCGCGCCGCTGGCCCTGTCGTTCTTCGCCGGCAACATCCGGACCGGCGATCCGGGCGTCACCGCCGCCGCCGCCGTTCTCGTCGCCCTGCCCGTGCTCGTGGTCTACGTGTTCCTGCAGCGCCGATTCATCTCGGGCATGCTGTCGGGTGCAGTGAAGGAGTGACCACGGAGAGGGCCCTGATGCGTACCCGACCGAACATCTTGTTGATCATGAGCGACGATCATGCCGCTCGCGCGATCGGGGCGTACGGATCGGTGGTGAATGCCACTCCCCGGATCGACGAGATCGCTCGCCGGGGTGCCCGGTTGGACTCCTGCTTCTGCACCAACGCCATCTGCGCCCCGAGCCGGGCGAGCATCCTGACCGGAACCTACAGCCACGTGAACGGGGTGCTGACGCTCGCGATACCGATGGACGCGTCGCAGCCGACCTTCGTCTCCCGGCTGAAGGAGGACGGATATCGCACCGGGCTCGTCGGCAAGTGGCATCTGGGGCACGGCGAGGCGCATGACCCACAGGGCTTCGACTACTGGGACGTCCTGCTCGGCCAGGGGGAGTATGTCGACCCGCGGTTCCGCACCGCGGCGGGCGAACGCACCGAGACCGGATATGTGACCGACGTGATAACCGATCTCGGCATCGGGTGGCTCGACAGCCAGGCTCCCGACGAACCGTGGTGCCTGCTCGTTCATCACAAGGCGCCGCACAGTCCCTGGGAGCCGGACGCGAAGCACGCCGGGATGTATGCCGACCCGATTCCGCTGCCGGACACCTTCGATGACGACTACGACACCAGGAGCGTTGCCGCCCACCATGCGACGATGCGGGTCGCCGACTACCTGCGCCGCGACGATCTCAAGATCGATCCGCCGGAGGGGCTGAGCTATTCCGATCTGGCGGCGTGGAAGTACCAGCGGTTCATGGAGGACTACCTGGCGGTGATCGCATCCGTCGACGACAACGTAGGCCGGCTGATCGACTGGCTCGACGACCGCGACCAGTTCGACGACACGGTCGTCATCTACACCTCCGACCAGGGCTACTTCATCGGCGAGCACGGCTGGTTCGACAAGCGATTCATGTACGAGGAGTCGCTGCGGATGCCGTTCTTGATCAGCTACCCCAGGGCGATCGCGGCGGGCACCGAATCGGGCGAGATGGTCGCCAATGTCGACTTCGCCCGGACCCTGCTGGAGGCGGCCGGGGTCCAGCCGGATCCGCGGATGCAGGGGAGAAGCTTCTGGCGCGATCTCGCACCAGGTACGCCGGAGCCGGCCCGCGACGGCCTGTACTACCGGTACTGGGAGAACGACTCCTCCGACCATCACGTCCTGGCGCACTATGGCCTGCGCACGGAACGCTACAAGATCATCTACTTCTACAACGACGGCCTGGGGGTCCCGGGCTCCGGCCCCTACACCTACCCGCCCGAATGGGAGCTCTACGACCTGGCGAACGACCCGGACGAGCTGCACAACGTGTACCACGACCCCGCCTACGGCGAGATCCGCGAGCAGTTGAAGCGCGAGCTGTGGCAGGCCCAGGCCGCGGTCGGCGACGAACCTCACCCGCGGCAACCAGCGCCGGGACCGTTGACGGCCGACTAGAGTGGAGCGCGGCCGAGTCAGGGACGGGAGCGCAATGTCGACCACGCCGCACATCGCCGACAACCACGACACGATCCGGGTACGGGGTGCCCGGGAGAACAATCTGCGCGACATCAGCGTCGAACTGCCCAAGCGGCGGCTCACGGTGTTCACCGGGGTATCCGGGTCGGGCAAGAGCTCACTGGTCTTCGCGACCATCGCCGCCGAGTCGCAGCGGATGATCAACGAGACCTACAGCGCGTTCGTCCAGGGCTTCATGCCACGGATGGACCGGCCCGATGTGGACCTGCTGGAGGGCCTGACCACCGCGATCATCGTCGATCAGGAGCGGCTGGGCGCCAATCCTCGGTCGACCGTCGGCACGGTGACGGACACCGGCACCATGCTGCGGATCCTGTTCAGCCGGCTGGGTCAGCCGCACATCGGCTCGCCCCAGGCGTACTCGTTCAATGTCGCGTCGATCAGCGGCGCCGGCGCGGTCACGCTGGAGCGCGGGGGAGAGCAGGTCAAGGAGCGCCGGGACTTCTCGATCACCGGCGGGATGTGCCCGCGCTGCGAGGGCACCGGCCGGGTCAGCGACTTCGACCTCACCGCGCTGTACGACGAGGAGCTCTCGCTCAACGATGGCGCGCTGAAGATCCCGGGCTACAGCATGGACGGCTGGTACGGCCGGATCTTCCGCGGCGCGGGCTTCTTCGATCCCGACAAGCCGATCAAGAAGTTCACCAAGAAGCAGCTCAACGATCTGTTGCACAAGCCGCCGACCAAGATCAAGGTCGAGGGCATCAACGTCACCTACGAAGGCCTGATCCCGCGGATCCAGAAGTCGATGCTGAGCAAGGATCGCGAGGCGATGCAGCCGCACATCCGAGCGTTCGTGGACCGGGCCATCGCCTTCGACGTCTGCCCGGAGTGCGCCGGCACCCGACTGAACGAGGGGGCGCGTTCGTCCAAGATCGACGGCGTCAGCATCGCCGACGCGAACGCGATGCAGATCAGCGATCTCGCCGAGTGGGTACGCCGGATCGACGACCCATCGGTGGCGCCGCTGCTGACGGCCCTGCGCGACAGCCTGGACTCGTTCGTGGAGATCGGGCTGGGCTACCTGAGCCTGGATCGTTCGTCCGGTTCGCTGTCGGGCGGCGAGGCGCAGCGGACAAAGATGATCAAGCACCTCGGTTCCTCGCTGACCGACATCACCTATGTCTTCGACGAGCCGACCATCGGGCTTCACCCGCACGACATCCGGCGGATGAACGACCTGCTGATCCGCCTGCGGGACAAGGGAAACACCGTGCTCGTGGTGGAGCACAAGCCGGAGGCGATCGCCGTCGCCGATCACGTCGTCGACCTCGGTCCGGGTGCCGGATCGGGCGGCGGCACGATCTGCTTCGAGGGAACGGTCGAGGACCTGCGGGCCAGCGACACCCTGACCGGACGGCACTTGGACGACCGGGCGCGGGTGAAGGACGAGGTGCGCGAGTCGACCGGTGCGCTGGAGATCCGCGGCGCGACGACCCACAACCTGCAAGACGTCGACGTCGACGTACCGCGCGGTGTGCTGTGCGTGATCACCGGGGTCGCCGGATCCGGCAAGAGCTCCCTGATCCACGGATCGCTGGGCAACCTCGACGGCGTGATCGCGATCGACCAGGGCGCGATCAAGGGCTCGCGGCGCAGCAACCCGGCCACCTACACCGGCCTGCTCGACCCGATCCGCAAGGCCTTCGCGAAGGCGAACGGCGTCAAGCCCGCCCTGTTCAGCGCCAACTCCGAGGGCGCCTGCCCGGTGTGCAAGGGCGCCGGCGTCGTCTACACCGAGCTGGGCTTCATGGAGACCGTGGCCACGACCTGCGAGGAATGCGGGGGCAAGCGCTTCCAGGCGGCGGTGCTGGACTACAAGCTGGGCGGCTCTGACATCAGCGAGGTGTTGGCGATGCCCGTCGCGGAGGCGGAGCGATTCTTCGCCGAGGGCGACGCGCGTACCCCCGCCGCACACAAGATCCTGGAACGGCTGGCTGCCGTCGGGCTGGGCTATCTCAGCCTCGGGCAGCCGCTCACCACGCTGTCCGGCGGCGAGCGCCAGCGACTGAAGCTCGCGACGCAGATGGGGGAGAAGGGCGGCGACGTGCTGATCCTCGACGAGCCGACGACGGGCCTGCACCTCGCCGATGTCGAGCAACTGCTGGAGCTGCTGGACGGCCTGGTCGACTCGGGCAAGTCGGTGATCGTGATCGAGCACCACCAGGCGGTGATGGCGCACGCGGACTGGATCATCGACATCGGACCGGGCGCGGGCCACGACGGCGGCCGCGTGGTGTTCGAGGGTACGCCCGCGCAGCTCGTCGCCGACGGCTCGACGCTCACCGGCCAGCACCTGGCCGAGTACGTCGCGGATGGAGCAGCCGCGGGGAAGGGGTAGCCAGAGCGTCGATGTCGGCGCATTGTGGAGTCATCCGAGGAAAGGATGAGTCATGGCTGACTCCAACCGCGTCGTCGTGTACCAGGGTCCCGGGAAGGTGGCGGTCGAGTCGATCGACTACCCGAAGCTGGAGATCCCCGAGGAGGTCGCGAGTCACTTCGGTATCGCACAGAAGGCCCCACACGCGGCCATCCTCAAGCTGGTCACCACCAACATCTGCGGCTCCGACCAACACATGGTGCGCGGGCGTACCACCGCGCCCGTGGGGCAGACGCTCGGGCACGAGATCACCGGCGAGGTCGTCGAGACCGGGGAGGACGTGCTCTTCGTCAAGAAGGGCGACATCGTCTCGACGCCGTTCAACATCGCCTGCGGTCGGTGTCGGCTGTGCAACGAGGGCAAGACCGGGATCTGCCTGAACGTCAATCCGGCAAGGCCCGGTGCCGCGTACGGCTACGTGGACATGGGCGGCTGGATCGGCGGGCAGGCCGACTATGTGATGGTGCCGTACGCCGACTTCAACCTGCTGAAGTTCCCCGACCGCGATCAGGCCCTGGAGAAGATCCTGGACCTGACGATGCTGTCCGACATCTTCCCGACCGGCTATCACGGCGCGATCACCGCCGGCACGACGACGGGCTCGACGGTCTATGTCGCCGGCGCCGGGCCAGTCGGGCTGGCCGCCGCGTACGCCGCGCAGTTGCTCGGCGCGTCGGTGGTGATGGTCGGTGACATGAATCCCGAGCGGATGCGCCAGGCCGAATCGTTCGGCTGTGTCGGGATCGACCTGACCAGCGAAGGGGAGTTGGGCGACAAGGTGGCCGACATCGTCGGCGAGCCGGTCGTGGACGCGGCCGTGGACGCGGTCGGATTCGAGGCGCGCGGCCACGGCGAGGGCGCCGCGGAGGCGCCCGCGACTGTGCTCAACGACGCGATGACCATCGCGCGGGCGGGCGCAGGGATCGGCATTCCCGGCCTCTACGTCACCGGCGACCCCGGTGCCGTCGACGACGCCGCCAAGGAAGGAACGCTCGGCGTCCGGTTGGGCCTCGGCTGGTCCAAGTCGAACTACTTCGTGACCGGCCAGTGCCCGGTGAAGCAGTACAACCGGAAGCTGATGAACATGATCTTGAGCGACAAGGCCGACATCGGGAAGGCGGTGAACGCGACCGTGATCACGCTGGATCAGGCCCCGGAGGGCTATGCCAGCTTCGATCAGGGCGTCGCGCGCAAGTACGTGATCGACCCGCACGGCATGGTCGCCTGAGGCACCCTTGGTTGCGCTTGTCGGGCCTCGATCATCGGGTCGCTTGGAAAAAGCGGGATCGTTGCGACGGAGGCAAGACGACAGGCAGCCTCGGCTACCCAGACAGCATGGGTCCGATCGACAAGCCCAGTTACAACCGAAGGCGCTCAGCCGATTCCCAGCAGGACTTCGAACTTGGCACGCAGGAGCGGGTAGTCGTAGGGAGCGCTGGGATCCGCCGCAGCCTCGGCGAGGGTGCCGAGATCATCGTCTGTGAGGACGATAACGTAGCCGTGCCCGTCATGAGCGATCGAGGCGGCACGAGCGTTCGCGGCAGCAATGTCTTGCAACGATCTGCACACAAGGAGGCCGAACTGCCCGCGGTGAGGAGAAAACCGCAACGCAAGTTGATCGAATTCCGGATTATTGACATCACTCCGGTAGTTCTTACATTCGACCGGGACTAATGCAGAGCGGTAGTTCTTACGGAGCCAGTGGAAGAAACCTTCTCCCGCGACGTTATCGTATGTAATGTCGATTCGTTTCAAGCCCCCGTGGATATGCTGCTCAATCCGCTCATTGCCCAGCTGGGTATCGAACAGAGCAGTCAAGAACTTGGCGACTGATCGGTGGTAGTTGTTCGCCCCCGCATGCCCGGGCGCGACCGCTTTGATCTCGTCGAGGAGATCAGCCAGAGACTCCTGGCCAGAATTAGTACGCCCATGGATCGTACTATCAGGCAGAGGCGTCGACCCCTCTGCGTCGAGATCTCTCTTGTAAGCGCGGAGGGCTTGCGGAAACCTTTCCGTGTGAGCTTCGATCGCAGCCTTGTTCTTGCCTAGGTGCTTGTCAAGTTTGCCCTTCATGACTCGTCGCGTTGTTCCTTCAGCGCCTCCGCGCTTAGCGCGCGGCCTCTGCTTGACGGTGCGAACGAACTCGGATGAAGGTTTGCTTAGCTCGATGTCCTCGTAGTAGGGCCGTAGGTAGCCGCGATAGTACCTGCCTGTGTCCACGGAAAGGCGGAGCCGCACGATCGATTTCGGCACAAGAAGCAACTTGTTCTCGCCTGCACGGGGTAAGTCGACGTAGGCGTCCATCCACGTTGATGCACCGCTGTCCCACATCGGCCCGGAGTCCTGTAGTTCCATCGGTATGCTGTGGAACCTGCATTGGTCTTGCGTGTACAGGATCAGTTGCTCGCGGATGATGCAGGTTGTCATGTCGCTGATGACGTCCCGGTCAACGCCGGCGACAAAGAGAGCTGCATCCTCGAGGTCTCGGAGGCGGCCCGTCTGAGCAGCACGACTACTTCTTAGGTTGCTGATCAATTCATCGGCCTTTTTTTGTGACCCTAAAGAGCGTCCGCGGGAGCGACCTATACTTTCGCCAAGATGCGTCTCGTTGGGCTCCTGCAGCGGCACGATCAGTTCCTTGATTCGTGCAATGTCGTCGCGCCGAACGGCACCGAGTAACGCGGCAAAGTAGGTCTGGATAGAAAGAATGCACTCATCGGCCCAGTCACCTGTCTGCAAACGGATGGCCTGCGGGTCAATATAAACCGGGATGTCCGCCGTCGTGTCGACATCGACAAAGTCCACGCCGCTCTGGCTAGCGCCGAGGTTAAAATATTCGGAAACTCGCACAGTTACTCTGTCCGCCAACATGCGCTCTGACTCGCCATCTGATGCATGCAATCTACGACTACCTGCGCAGATGCGGCAAGACGCTACATCTACTTCAGCCTCCGCAGAGGTCGTGTCCGATAAGCCACATTATGACACTTCACGATCGCCGGGCCGGTACCGGCTACCGCTCCAGGACCGCCCTCATACCTTCGAGCGTCTGCCTCATCCCCCGCTCGTTGGTCCGGCGTCGTGCCCGCCCGAACAACAGCCAGTACGCACGGACCGGCACCGAGGGTTCCAGCCGGAAGTACTCGGTGACGACGGAGCCGTCGTCGCCGTCGGGTTCGATCCGGTAGCCCCAGTTGTTCACGGTGACCCGCTCGGTGCCGACCGAAAACTCGAAGACCCGCAATGGTTCGCACCGGGTCACGGTGCACGGCGTCCAGTAGGTCGGCCCGATCCCGTTGCGGCGCACGTGCCCACTGAAGGTCGCGCCGACCGCCGGGCCGGTCGAGCCGCGAGTCCAGCGCGCCTCGAACGTCTCCGGGGAGAACTCGCCGATCCGTGTCACGTCACTGACCAGCGCCCACACGCGATCCGGCGTGGCGGACATCCGCATCGCCACCTCGCCGCCGAGCCACGTTCGATCGGCCCGGGCCTGCCGCCTCATCGCCACCTCATTGCTGGCAGGCTACCCGGCGCGCGGGCACGGGCGTACCCTCGGCTCGTGGCCCGCACCCGCCTCGCCGTGATCATCGACGCCAACGACCCCGCGCTGCTCGCAAGGTTCTGGGCCGCCCTGCTCCGACGCGACCTGATCAGCGACGCCGCCCGGCCGACTCTGCCGGCCCGTGACGACCGCGAGCTGGCCATCCGGTTCGAACCCACCGCACGCGCCAAGCGCGTTCCCAACTGGGCCCACTTCGATCTGACCAGCACCTCGCTCGATGACCAGAAACAGACGGTGACCCGGGCGCTCGGGCTCGGCGCGACCTTGATCGACTTCGGACAGGGCCCCGATGCCGTGCACGATGTGCTGGCCGACCCCGAGGGCAACGAGTTCTGCGTAACCCCGCACTGGAACACCTTCCTCGCGCGGACCGGCCGCATCGGCGCGCTCGCCAGCGACGGCACCCGCGCGGTCGGAGAGTTCTGGGCCGCCGCCCTCGGCTGGCCGCTGGTCTGGGACGAGGGCGAGGAAACGGCGATCCAGTCCCCTGCCGGCGGGACCAAGATCAGTTGGGGCGGCCCGCCGCTGATGGAGCGCGACGGGCGCAACCGTTGGCGCTACGAGTTGATCACCGAGACATCGGTACGCGACGAGGTCGATCAGCTGACCGCCCTCGGCGCCGCCCTGGTCTCCCCCACCGACGACCGGGCCGATTCGGCCGCGATGAGTGACCCCGATGGCAACGAGTTCACGGTTGCCGCCCCGCGGTCGTGGACATCGGAGCGGCGACCCCGCCCGGTGTGACACTGGCGCCATGTCGCTGCCCCGGCGCACGCTCGTCGCGCTGCTGCCCGTCGCCACAGCTCTCGCCGCCGGGCTGGTCGGCTGCGGCGACGCCAAACCGGCGCCGGAGGCCGAGGCGACCGCCTCGCGGCTCGGCACGGCACTCGCCGAGATCGACGGCGTCACCTCGTCCGAGGCGAGGGTGCACATCCCCCGCCGCTCTCCCCGCGCGCGGATCGTCGGCAATGTCACCGTTCGCCCCGATCTCGATCTCGCCGAACTGACACGGGTCGCCCGGGCCTTCCGCGCCGCGCTCGAGGCCCACCAGTTTCCGCCGTACCTCACCGAGGGCCGGCTCACCACATCGCTCGACGGTCACGAGTTCAGCTGGGAGATGGACCTGGCTGCGCCGGGCGAGCTGGTCGGACCCACGGTCGAGACCGCCTACGCCGAGCTCGATCGCGCGGCCAGCTCCGTCCAACTCGACCGGTACGGCGTCCGCTCCTCCTGGGAACGGATGGACGATCGTGCCCTGCTGGCGCCGGTCGACCGGGTCCGGGTCGGCCGCGGGCTCACCGCGAGCGATTCCGCAGGCACGTTCACCTGGGTCGATGTCGTCGTGTTCCCCGACCAGCGCATCTACCCGATCCCCTTCACCTCTCTTGCCACCCCGATGATCGGCATCATGCGCAGCATCAGGCTCGGCTTCCTCGACAACCGGGTGAGCTGGCAACTGTCTCCAAGGTCCGAACGGATCGGGGGCGCCGACGATCCCCTGCTGCGCAGCACGGCGGCCCGATTCCTGCGCGACCTGCTCGCCCGCCCGGTGGCGCCGGAGCAGGACGTCGAGTTCATGCCGCCCTGGGGCGTGAAGCTCCGGGTCGCCGACACGGTCACGATCACCGAATGGAACAACGATGCGACGCGTGCCCAATCGGAGGCGGTCGTGATCGGCCTGCTCGAGGAGCTGAACCGCTGAGCGGGCGTACCAACGCCGGCGGATCGGACTACAGCTCGGCGATCCGGCGGCGCAGGAGGCAGAACTCGTTGCCCTCCGGATCGGCCAGCACGTGCCACTCCTCCTCCCCGGTCTGACCGACATCGGCCGGCCGGGCACCCAGCGTCAGCAGCCGGTCCAGCTCGGCCTCCTGATCACGGTCGACCGGGTTCACGTCGAAGTGCAGCCGCAGCGGGTTCCTCGCCTGCCCCGCGTCGGCGACCTTCGCCAGAATGATCGTCGGCGCCAACCCGCCGAAGCCCGATTCCGGGCCGATCTCGATGTCCTCGCCGTCGCGGTCCAGCACCACATAGCCGAGGACCGCGCACCAGAAGTCCGCCAGTCGGGCGGGATCGTTGCAGTTCAACACCAGTTCGGAAAGCCGGCAGCTCATGGTCCGACCGTATGCCGCGCGGCGCCGCGTGTCAGACTTCGGACATGATCGACAGCGAGCGGGTCGAAGTTCCCACCCCGGACGGACCGATGCCTGCCGAGTGGTTCGGGCCGACCGACGGATCCGTGCCCGTGATCGTGGTCTGCCAGGAGATCTTCGGCGTCACCGACTACATCCGGCGTCGCTGCCGCGATCTCGCCGACGCCGGGTACGCCGTCCTGGCCCCCCGCTTCTACTGGCGCCTCTCCCCCACCGGCGACGCACCGGAGATCGCCGAGACCGACGAGAACGCCCTGCAGCAGGCGATGGGGCTGGCCCAGCAGCTCGACTTCGCCGCGGCAACCGCGGACGGAGTGGCCGCCGTGGCGTACGCCCGCGAGCACGGGACCGCGGTCGGCCTGGTCGGCTTCTGCTTCGGCGGCGGGCTCGCCTTCGCCATCGCCGCGCAGGCGGAGCCGGACGCGCTGGTCAGCTACTACGGCTCGGGATTGCCCGGCCTGCTGGAGCTGGCCCCCCGGGTCACCGCACCCAGCCTGCACCACTTCGGCGACGCGGACTCCTTGATCGATGCCGACGCCCAGGCCCGGGTACGCGACGCCGTCACCGCCAACACCGAGGCCGAGTGGATCACCCACCCCGGCGCCGACCACGCCTTCGACAACGACGTGGCCCCCTGGCACCACCCCGAGGCATCGGCCCGCGCGTGGCAGGCGACGCTGCGTTTTCTCGCCGACCGGTTGCCCGCCCGCTGAGCCTCACCCTGCCTCGCGGGCACGCCCGCGCCCACCCCGGGCCTGCGCTCGCCAGAGCGCGGCCGCGGCGAGCGTCGACGCCACTGCCAGCCCGCAGGCCATGATCACGAAGCCGGCGACACCCGGGACGAAGGCCCCGAGGACGGTGGTACCCACCGCGACGCCGAGATTGGAGGCCGAGTTGTTCCAGGACACGACGCTGCCCCGCTGCCGGGGGAACCGGGTGGCAAGCTGCGCCTGGGTCGCCCCGAAGAGCGTCCCGCCGGCCGCGAACCAGACCACGAGTCCTGCCAGTGCCACCTGCACGTGGCTCGCGGTGAGGGCCACGCCCATCGCCACGGCCAGGACCGTCCCCGCCCCGACGCTGATCGAGGCGATCGACCAGCCCGACCGCCGCCAACGGTCCACCAGGGGGCCCGCCACGAACGAGCCCAGCAGGGCGCCGACCCCCGCCACGGCACCGACCAACCCCAGTTGGGTCACACCCAGCCCGAATCGCCGGCCGAACAGCAGCCCCACGAACGAGTACGCACCCATCCGGGAGGCCTGCGCCAGCGTCGTCATGACGATGATCAACACGAACTCCGGGCGCCGCCACAACGCCGCCGAGGCACGCAACGCCTGCGTCGCGGAGCGCTCCGCGGGCCTGGGGCGGTCAGGATCGCGCAGCCGGAACGCGAGCAGCAGCATGGTTGCGAGCATGCACGCCCCGAGCGCGGCGAAGGACCAGCGCCAGCTCGCCGCGCCGGCCACGAAGGTGCCGAGAGGCACGCCCAGGATCTGGCCGGAGGCAAACGCGGCGGTGCCGCGGCCGATCGCCCGGCCGACCTGGTGCGGTGCCGCCGTCTCGCCGAAGTACGCCCAGATCGCCGGGCCCGCCAGCGCCCCTCCGACGCCGGTGACACCGTGCGCGACGACGATGATCGGCAGGGACGGCCCCAGCGCGCAGACCAGGTCGGCGATTCCGAAGATCGTTCCCCCCAACAGGATCACCCGGCGCCGGGAACGGTTGTCGGCCAGCGCGCCGAGGACCGGGCTGACCAGGGCGTACCCCAACACGTAGGCGGTGATGATCATCGCCGCCGCGGACGGCGGCTCCCCGAGGTCTGTGCTGACATCGGCCAGCATCGGCGAGACGACGAACATCTGGGCACCGATCAGGAAGAACACCAGATACAACAGCCCGTGCTGACGCCAGGGCGTCTGCACGGGAACCGTCCTCGTCGTCTGCGTAGTGGTCGTCACACTCCCATGGTGACCCCCGGGAACCCGTCCGGTCCAAGACCGGGTTCTTCGGCGTCGATAAGTCACGCTTATCATCGGTACGTGGGACTGGAACGACTCGAGTACTTCCTTGCGCTGGCCGACGAACTGCATTTCGGCCGCGCGGCCGAACGCGTGCACATCAGTCAGCCCGCTCTCTCCCAGCAGATCAAGAAGCTGGAATCCGAGCTCGGGGCCACCTTGATCGACCGGACGAATCGCTCGCCGACGCTGACCGCCGCCGGCGAGCGGCTGCGCACGGGAGGGCAGGAGCTGCTGGGTGCCCACGCGCGGCTCTGGGAGGATGTCCGCGCCGCCGCGCAGGGCCGGACCGACACTCTTCGCCTGGCGCGAACCAGGTCGAGCACCGACCCCCTGATCACCGATCTGGTCTCCCGGTTCCAGGACGCGTACCCGACCGTGGCCGTGCACACCTCGACCGGCTGGACAGCCTGGAATCTCACCCAGCTCACCATCGGCACCTTCGACGTGGCCGTGGTCCGCGGCCATCCGCGTCATCCGGGGGTACGCACGATGCGCCTCGCGCGCAGCGAGCTGGTCGCCGTCGTCTCGGACCGACATCCCGCGGCGCGGCGCGGCGGGCCGATCGGCATCGCCGACCTCGCGGGCCAGGCGCTGGTGATCTGGCCGCGGGAACTGGGACCGGATTTCTACGACCGGATCGTCACCCATGTCCGCGACCGCTCCCGCCGGCCGATCATCCTCGAGGCCGACAACGCCAGCACCTTCGACGCCGTGGCCGAGGGGCGCGGCTTCGGCGTACTCGACCGCATCCGCGTACCGGATGACCATCCCGGGATCACTGCGTTGCCGTTCGCCAAACCACTGCGGGTCGATCTGCGGCTGGCCTGGCACGGGGAGCCGGAACGGGGCGGCGCGCTGGCCGGATTCCTCCGCCTGGCGCAGCGGGTGGCCGTGCGGACCTGACGCCCGTCCGACCTCCGTCGGGCAGCCGGTCAGCCCAGGGCGAGCCGCAGTGCGTGGTCGGGATCGGCGGCGACCAGCAGCCTGGCCCGCGCCTCGGGTGTCAGGAAGCCCGCGCTCTCGAAGTGCTTGGCCAGCCCCAGCAGCGGCTGCCAGAAGCCGCCGTCGTCCAGCAGCACCAGCGGCTGACGCAGGTAGCCGAGGTTCAACCAGCTCCAGATCTCGACCAGCTCCTCCAGGGTTCCGGACCCGCCCGGCAGGCAGATGAAACCGTCGCAGCGGTCGGCCATGATCTTCTTCCGCTGGTGCATCGACTCCGTGATCACCAGCTCGGACAGGTCGCCCCGACCCCACTCGCGATCCATCATCGATTGCGGGATCACGCCGACCACCGTGCCGCCGTGGTCGAGCGCGCCCTGCGACACCGCGCCCATCAGGCCGACGCCGCCGGCCCCGTAGACCAGGGCGGCCCCGCGCCCGGCGATGGCCGCGCCCAATCGGTACGCCGTGTCGGACCAGCGCTCATCCACCCCGGGCGCCGAGCCCGCGAACACCGTCACCGCCGCACCGGTCTGCCCCACGGTCACCGGGCCTGGTCGGCCACACCCCAGAAGATCGCCGCGGCGCCCTGGGCCATGCCGTTCTTGGTGTGGGTCCGGAAGAACGGCGATGTGCCGAAGAGCAGCACGCGCGATCCCGAAGCGGACTCGGCGGAGATCACCGATGCCCGGCCGGCGGCGAACTCGGGGCCGGACTCGCCGGCACCGCGCCAGTGCCCGGCCAACAGCGGGTTGCCGGGCCCGTATCGCTGCTCGGCGCGGGTGCCGGCGCCCAGGTCGACGAACGTCACCGGCGGGTAGACGAAGGCGCTGTCCTGGGCCGACGCGGCCAGCACTCCGTCGGCCGGCGTCTCGACGGCGACGATCCCGTTGCCGCTGCCGGTCCCCTGCACCGCACGGGCATCGATCGCCCCGAGGCCGCCGGCGGCCCGCGCCGCCGCGAGCCCGCGGCCCAGCAGCGGATGGCCGTCGGCGAGGTACGCCTCCAGCGCGGCCCGCCCGACCGCCTGCTCGGTGGAGAACCGAAGATCGCTGCCGACCCAGACCGCGTCGGCGTCGTCGAGCAGGCCGGGCTCCTCGGTCAGCAGTTGGGCGCCGATCGGGACCAGGTCGGTGAAGCCCAGTTCTGTCAGCGCCAGCCGGTCGTCCGCGGTGCCGGTGTAGGCGATCCGCAGCGGGCCGGACAGCCGGCGGGTCCCGGCATCGTCGAGTTGCCCCACCTGCTCGGCGGTGGCCGAGGTGATCGTCAGGTCGTGGCTGCGCCACAGTTCACGCAACTTCGGCAAGGCGTCGCGGCCGAGGACCGGCGTACCGTCGGACAGCAACGCCACCTCGACGCCCGAGTCGAGCAGGGCGTTCAACGCCTGGTATTCGGTCAGCCCGGCAAGCTCGAAGGTGAACGAGCGGGCGGCCCCGTCGATCCGGCCGATCCGGTCCGGGGCATCGACGCGGCTGCCGCGGATCCGGGTCCGGTCGGTGATGTCACCGGCTTTGATCACGTCCGCTCCCCACAGATAGGAGTAGGACCAGGCCGACACGTCGTACATGCTGGGGACCTTGGCACTGATGTCGGAGCCGCGGTCCAGCAGCGCGTTGGCGAGCGCGCGCAGCGGCTGGTTCATGTCCACCGCATACGAACCCACCGGATAGGTACGCCCGCCCAGTCGCAGCTCGCGGTCCAGCCGGGTGACCCGGATGTCCTGCGCGATCAACTGCCGCACCAGACGCTGTGCATCGCTGCGCGAACGCTGATCATCGCCCATCGGGATCAGGTACGCGCGCGGCAGCGTGACCGGCTCCTGGTCATCGGCGGCGTCCCAGAACTCCTTCCACTCCGCGGGTCCGGGCACCTGGTCGATGGTGGCGCCGGTGAGCTGGGCCTTCGGCTCGCCCGCGACGGCGCGGCGGAAGAACTCGATCTGATTGGCCAACATGTCCTCGGCGTTCTCGTTGGTGTAGGCGACCAGGCTGTCGATCGTCTGCACGCCGACGGCGGTGTTGATCACGCCGTTCCCGGGCGTCTGGGAGTTGCCGTTCGGACGCTGCTTCGGCAGTTCAACGGTGCTGGTCACGGCACCGTGGAAGGCCGCGTACTGCGCGGTGAAGATGGGCGGGAAGTCGTCCCAGCCCGATGGGGTGTCGCGGTAGGGAATCTTGATGTGGGAGGTGGCCGGCCCGGTGTTCTCGTTGACCACCTGGCCGGTCTCGATGTTCAGGTAGGTGTTGCCGTCGATGTCGGCCGCGACAACATCGCGCTCGACCCGCAGCGCCGCGGCGTAGGCGTGGGGCAGGAACAGGTCGTACTCGTAGTTGTCGCCGTGCGGAGGGCCGCAGGGCTCGACCTGGAGCACGCCGGTGTAGCCGTGCAGATCGGCGGCGTACAGCGGCTGCAGGGCCTGGACGGTACGGACGAAACTCATCGATTCCGGTGTCGCGTTGGTGATCATGTCGCGGTTCTCGTCCAGCCCGAGTGCCGTCTGCCGGGTGCCGAGCGCCCGGCCGTCCGGGTTCAGGGTCAGACTGAAGTAGAGCCGGCTCTCCGCCAGCAGCTTCGTCGTGGCCGCATCCTTCGCGGTGATCAACTTCTCGATGTTGGCCAGCGCGGCGTCGGTGCCCTCCCATTCGTTGCCGTGGATGTTGCCGCTGAACCAGATCGGGGTCTTGTAGCCGCGGGCGAGCCCGCGATCCCGGGCCGCGACATCCGGCCGGTCCCTGATCTTGTCGCGCCAGCGGGCCTGCTTCGCGGTCTCGGAACGCGACTCCGGGGCGGTGACGGTGACCAGGTAGAGGTCTCGCCCACCCGTGGTCTCGCCGACGACCTGCGCCGAGATCCGATCCGAGGACCGCATCCACGCGTTCAGCTTCGGGGCGATGGCGTGGTAGGGGGTCAGACCCCCGGTCAACGAGCGATCGTCCGGGTTGTCGGGGAAGGTACGCAGCACCGGCTGCGAGGGATAGGACGCGGGCATCGGCAAGGCGCCCGGTGCTGCCTGCCCCTGTCCCTTCGCGGCCGCCCGAGCCAGTGCGGCGGGCGAGGCGGGGGCAGTGGATGCGGAGTCCTCGCCGCGCCCGTCGGACGGTTCGGCATGCGCCGGACGCATGCCGGGCGCCAGCAGCCCGACGGCGGCGAGGACCGCCACCAGCAGCAGAATCGGTGAACGCGGATGCCGCATGTCGCCTCCCAGGATCGCCCGGGACCCCGAGCTGCGTCCCGTGGCCCCACCCTGCCCGATCCGGGCGGGTTCCACCACCGATTCGGGCCGATGCCCGATCGGAACCCGCAGCGCCGTGCATGCCAGACTCGAGC
The DNA here is from genome assembly GCF_054073625.1 of Naumannella huperziae. Classification (NCBI taxonomy): domain Bacteria; kingdom Bacillati; phylum Actinomycetota; class Actinomycetes; order Propionibacteriales; family Propionibacteriaceae; genus Naumannella; species Naumannella huperziae. The sequence goes on from NZ_JBSXPH010000001.1 coordinate 2,367,303, forward strand.
CGTGACGCCTACCCCCGATCCGGAGGCCCTGCCCGAGCGCAACGAGACGCCCGCGGAGCGGATGGACCGCAACTGGGTCGAGCTGTTGCAGGAGCTTCGCGTGCTGCAGACCGGTACGCAGATCCTGGCGGGCTTCCTGCTGATCCTGCCGTTCCAGCCCGCCTTCGCCGAGCTCTCGCTCGCTCCCCGGATCGTCTACCTCTCCGCCAGTGGGCTGACCGTGATCACGACCATTCTCGTGCTCGCTCCGGTCAGCGCGCACCGGCTGCTGTTCCGTCGCGGGCGCAAGGCCCAGCTCGTCGATCTCGGCGACCGGATGGCCCGGCTCGGCCTGGCCAGCCTGGCACTCAGCCTGGCCTGTGTGATGTTCCTGATCTTCACCATGGTGCTCGGGCTCGTCGCCGGCGCCGTCGCCGCCGCGGTCGTGCTGATCATGGTGGTCATGCTGTGGCAGGTGCTGCCCCTCACCGCGCTCCTGCGACGCTGAGGCGGGTCAGATCCGCAGGTTGTCGATCAGCCTGGTCTGCCCCAGTCGGGCGGCGACCAGGGCGACCTCCGCCTCGCCCGCGCCCGCCGGCTCGGACAGGTCGGCGCGGCGCAGCACCGCATAGTCGGGTTCGAACCCGGCAGAGCTCAGGGCGGCCATCGCCTCGGCCTCGACGGCGGGGAGCGACGTACCCGCCCGCGCCGCGTCGGCCATCGCCGACAGCACCCGGTGGATGAGGCCCGCCCGGTCCCGCTGTTCGGTGTCGAGGAATCCGTTGCGCGAGCTCATCGCGAGACCGTCCGGCTCGCGCACGGTCGGCGCGGCGACGATCTCGATCGGCGCCGACAGGTCGGCCACCATCCGGCGGATCACCTGCAACTGCTGGTAGTCCTTCTCGCCGAACACGGCGACCTCGGCGCGACTCTGGTTGAACAGCCGCGTCACGACGCTGGCCACCCCGTCGAAGTGGCCGGGTCGGTGCGCACCCTCCAGGACGTCGGTCAGCCCGGGCACGTGCACGGTGGTTGCCGCCCCGGGCCCGAAGGGATACATCGCCTCCACCGAGGGCAGCCAGACCGCGTCAGCGCGGTCGGCGAGCGCGGCGAGATCGGCGTCGACGGTACGCGGATAGCGGTCGAAGTCCCCGCCGTCGCCGAACTGGGTCGGATTGACGAAGATGCTGACCAGGACCGCATCGGCCCGCTCCCTCGCGGCGGCGACGAGCGACAGATGCCCCGCGTGCAGATTGCCCATCGTGGGCACCAGGCCGATCCGGCGGCCGGCCGCGCGCGCCTCATCGGTCCAGGCGCGCAACTGCGCGGGCTCGGTCAGCGCCCGGGGCCGGCTCTGTTCACTCACAAGGCCCGGACCCTACCGGTCAGCCGGCGCGGGACCGCCGGGCGTTCACGAACGATCGCACCCCGATCACGACATAGCACGCCGTGATCACGAACAGCAGCACGCTGGTGATGATCGCCGACGGCCGCTCGGCGGTGCCGGCGAACAGTTGGCCGATCTTTACCACGTTCATCAACGAACCGAGCGCACCCAACAGGGCGATCATCAACGCGATGTGCACGACGATCTTGCGCAATCCATCCTGCCGGGCCAGCACACCGCAGATCACGATCGGCACGCCGACGAAGGCCGGGATCAGCGCGGTCACGCTCACCGCGCCCGTCGCCAGGTAGGCGATCAGCCCGATCACCGTGAGCAACACACCAACGGTCAGGGTCAGCCTGGGCACGAGATCTCACTTCCAGCCGGGTACGGACCAGAAAGATACTACTCACAGTAGTAAAGATCGTCCAGCGCGGTACGCCTCACTCCGGCGCGAGGTCGGTCTCGGCCTCCCCCGTCGGATCCTCGTGCACCCGGATGGTGATCGGCCGCAACCTGGCCCAGAGCAGGAACAGCGCCCCGACGGCGGTCATGGCGATCCCGGTCCACAGATTGGCATCGACACCGCCGGTGCGGGCGGCCTCGTCCGGGGTGAAGCCGACCAGGCCGACGATGATCAGCACGACCCCGTAGAGGCCGATCAGAGCGCCGATGAAGTTGCGGATGTCGAAGGCACCGACCCGCTCGGTGTGCACGCTCGATTCGGTCATGATCAGCTCCTCAGCCGAAGATCACATTCAGGATGATCACGATGCCCAGCGCGACCGCCGCCACCGGCACCGGCCGCTGCCACGGCTTCAGCTTGGCATCGTTCTCGTCGCGAAGGTCCGCGCGCGGGGTTTCCGAGGCGACCAGCCCGCGCAGCTCGTGCGCCGGCTTCGGGGTGGTCACCAGCGAGACCACCACCGACAACACGATGTCGACCGCGAACGCCACCGACGCGGCCAGGAACGCGGCGCCCTGGCCGGGCAGGTTGATCACGCCGACCTCGGACAGGATGAAGACCAGCACCGCCGACAAGGTGCCGCAGACCAGGCCGACCCAGCCGGCGGTCGGCGTCATCCGCTTCCAGAACATGCCGAGGATGAATGTGGCGAACAACGGCGCATTGAAGAAGCCGAAGAGCGTCTGCAGGTAGTCCATCAGGTTGGAGAAGTTCCCCGCGATCAGCGCGGTGAAGATGGCGATGATGCAGGCGGCGACCGTGGCGTACCGGCCGACCTTGAGGTAATACGCGTCGTCGCGGTCCTTGACCACGTACTGCTGCCACAGGTCATAGCTGAAGACCGTGTTGAAGGCCGAGATGTTGGCCGCCATTCCGGCCATGAACGCCGCCAACAGGCCGGCGATCGCCACCCCCAGCAGCCCGTTGGGCAAGACCTCGCGCATCAGCAACAGCAGCGCGTCGTTGTAGGTGACGCCGGTCTGCGCCACGGCCGCCTCCTCGCCGGCGCGGTAGTAGATCTCCTTGAACTGCGTGAGCTGCGGCACCAGCACGGCCGCGATCATGCCGGGGATCACCACGATGAACGGTACGAACATCTTCGGGTACGCCCCGATGATCGGGGTCATCCGCGCGGAGTTGATGTCCTTGGAGGCCATCGCCCGCTGCACCTCGACGAAGTTCGTCGTCCAGTAGCCGAAGGAGAGCACGAAGCCGAGGCCGAAGATGATCCCGACCACCGACAGCACCGGATTGGCGAAACCGGAGAGCTGTTCGCCCGGCCAGGTGTGCAACTGTTCCGCGCCGAGCATCCCGTCGTTCGCGACGCGCTGCATCAGCCCGTCCCAGCCGCCGACCCGGTTCAGGCCGATCAGCGTCAGCGGCAACAGCGCCGCGACGATCACGAAGAACTGCAGCACCTCGTTGTAGATCGCGGCGGACAGGCCGCCGAGCGTGATGTAGGACAACACGATCGCCGCGGCGACGATCAACGCCACCCACAGCGGCCAGCCGAGCAGGCGATTGACGATAGTGCCGAGCAGGAACAGGTTCACGCCGGCGATCAGAATCTGCGCGAGCGCGAAGGACAGCGCATTCACCAGGTGCGCACCGGTGCCGAATCGCATTCGCATGAACTCGGGCACCGAGCGGACCTTCGACCCGTAGTAGAACGGCATCATCACCACACCGAGGAACAACATGGCGGGGATGGCGCCGACCCAGAAGTAGTGCATGGTCGGGAAGCCGTACTGGGCGCCGGTCGCCGACATGCCCATCACCTCGACCGCGCCGAGGTTGGCCGAGATGAACGCGAGGCCCGTCACCCAGGCGGGCAGGCTGCGCCCGGACAAGAAGAACTCGATGCTGTTGGAGACGCCGCGCCGGGCGTACCAACCGATCCCGAGGACGAACAGGAAATAGACCGCGATCAACACGTAGTCGATCCACTGGGCGTCCAGCCTGATCTCATTCATGCCGATTCCCTTCCTACCCGGGCGCCGACGATCACTGCCTCCTTCGAGACTAGACCCATCAGGCCGGTACGCGCAGCAAACTCTTGATCGCGCGTCGCTCGTCCATCGCCCGGTACGCCTCGCCCACCTCGGCGAGCGGCAGCTCGAGGTCGAACACGCGCCCGGGCTCGATCTCGCCGTCGAGCACCAGGTCGAGCAGCCGCGGCAGGTACTCCCGCGCGGGGGCGATCCCGCCGGCGACCGTCAGGTTGCGCCCGAAGATCGTTTCTGCGGGCAGCTCGACCTCGTGCGGGACACCGACGAAGCCGATCACGCCGCCCGGCCGCACAATCCCGAATGCGGTCTGCATGGACTGTGCCGAACCGACACACTCCAGCACCGAGTCCGGGCCGAGTCCGCCCGTCAGCTCGGCGATGGCCGCCTCTCCGTCCGCGCCGCGCTCGGCGACGATGTCGGTCGCGCCGAAGGCCCGGGCCAGGCGCTGCCGCGGCTCGTGTCGCGACATCGCGATCACCCGGTGCGCGCCCATCCGCGACGCCGCCAGCACCGCGCACAGCCCGACGGCACCGTCCCCGATCACCACCGCCGTGGCGCCCGGACCCACGCGGGCGGAGACCGCGGCGTGCCAGCCGGTCGCCATCACGTCGGTCAGCGCCAGCAGCGAGGGCAGGTGGCTCTCGTCGTGCTCGACGACCTTGATCAACGTCCCGTCGGCCAGCGGTACCCGGACCGCCTCGCCCTGCCCGCCGTCGACGGGCAGTCCCTCACGATCGGGCGCGCCGTAGTTGCCGCCGTTGCGGCAGGACGGCTGTACGCCGTAGCGGCACTCCGGGCAGGTGTTGTCCGACCACCTGAACGGGGCGACCACGAAGTCGCCCGGGTGCAGCGTGCGCACCTGCTCACCCACGGCCTCGACCACGCCGACGAACTCGTGCCCGATCGGGCGCGCGTCCGGGACCGGAGTCACTCCCCGGTAGCGCCACAGGTCCGACCCGCACACCGCGGCCGCGGTGACCCTGACCACGGCGTCGGTCGGGCGTCGGATCGTCGGATCCGGACGCTCCTCCAGCGTGATCGTGCCGCCGGGATGCATCATGGTCGCTTTCATGATCAGCGAGCCTAGCCCGGGTGCCGCCGGTCAGTGCACCGCCGGGAACTCCTTGCGGGCGAACGACGCGATCCGCTGCATCATGAAGGTGTCGACGCCCGCGCCGATCGCCCCACCCACCGCGGGCAAGGCCTTGCCGAGCCGGCTCAGGCCGCTCCTGGCCAGCGAGGCCGCGAGGCGGAAGCCGATCGCCTTGTTGATCACCATCATCGCGGAGCGGGGCAACCGGCTCAGGGCCAACCCGGCGAGCCTGCCGCCCGGCACCACCACGCCGGCCTTGGTCAGGATCTCGTCGGCATTCGAGCCGGTCAGGGCGAGCAGGACGGCCGTGCGTACCTGCGGGTCCGCGATGTCGTAGCCGCGGATCTTGGCGATCGCCGCGATCATCCGGGTGGCCAGCAAGTGGAACTCCACGACATTCACCGGCAGCGCGACGGGCATCGTCACGAAGCCGCCGAGGCCGGTGACGAATCCGCCCGCCGCGCCCTTGGCCAGGGTCTGGCGTACCACCTTGCCGATTGCGGCCTCCTCGCTCGACGAGCTCGCCAGCGCCCGGTCGGCGACGGTCGCTGCCGACGCGAACGGCCCGCGCCCATCGATCCCGATCTCGAGCAGGGCCCGGACCAGCGAGTCCGCACGGCCCTCCAGGCCCTCGTTCTTGGTCTGCTCGACCACCTGCCGGGCCTGTTCCAACACGCCGGCCTCGTCATCGTTGCGGGACTGCCAGGGAAGGCGCACGATTCCTCCAAATGTCGACATCGAGATTGTGTCGGCACTCTAGCCCCTCCGCCGGATCGCGTCCCGGCCCGGAACGACTCGTGGACGCGACCCGCCCCAGAACGCGAGCCGCCTCAGAACGACTCGCCTCAGAACGACTCGCCTCAGAACGACTCGACCGCGTACACCCCGCCGTTGGTCGCCGCGGCATTGCGAGCCAGGTGCTGCAGATCGGTCAGGTAGTCGACCAGCTCGGCCGGGTCGGCGCTGCCGTCGAAGGCATCGGTCGCGCTCCACGGTCCGGCGAGATCGGTGAACTCCTGGGCGTCCCGGTCGGCGATCTGGGCGACCAGCCCCGAGCCCAGGGCGACGACGCTCTGGGTGGCATCGGTCGCAACATCGTCGCGGACGGTGTACTCGTCGCCGTCGAGCTGGTCGAGCTGCTTGCCGGTGACCAGTTCGATCAACGCGGTGAACCGGTCGTCGTCGGGAGCGATGTCGCTGGTCAGCACCTCATCGCCGGTCGGCGGGTTCTTGAGCGCCTGCACGGCCTGATCGTCATCTGCTGCGGTGTAGTAGGTCGTCATGGGCCCATGCTGGGCCATCGAGCCGGCCGGCGGAAGGGGGTTCGGAATATCCGGCGTCAACGAACGGTTGAGCGGGTGTCCGGGCAGCGCACCCCGCGCGCCGCCGAGCCGAAGGAGGCAACCGTGGACACCCGTTGGATCAACTACCGTCGCGCCGTGGAGGCCTTCGAGGCCAAGGACTACCGCAGCGCCATCCCGGTCCTGCAGGGGCTGTTGGCCGACCGGCCCGAGGCCGTCGAGGTGCGGATGCTGCTGGCCCGCTCCTACTACCACTCGGCATCGCTGGAGCCCGCCGCGGAGCAACTGCGCGTCGTGCTCGACCAGCAGCCGACCGAGGCGTACGCCCACCTGCTGTTGGCCCGGACCCTCGAACGCCAGTCGCGTGCGGAGGAAGCCCGGCCGCACCGCAAGCTCGCCGCCGTCCTGACCGGCGACGACACGCTGGCCGCGACGCACGAGGTCGGCCGCTGAGCCGTTCACCGTCTCGTCAACCGCGAGACACCAAGGGGGCGCGGGATCTGCGTACCCTGAACCGGTGAGCGAGACCAGCACGACCCAGTCCGAGACGCCCCCGGCGAATTCTGCCGGGGGCGTCGTGTCGCAGGTCGGCGAGCGGTGGCCGATCGACCTGGCCCGGCTCGAGGGCTATCGGGTGGTCGATGTGGACGACGACGACCCCATCCTGCTCGACGCCTCCGGGCGGCCGGTCGAGACCTGGCGAGAGGGCTACCCCTACACCGACAAGCTCGACCGCGATCGCTACGACCTGGAGAAGCGGCTGCTGCAGATCGAGCTGCTGAAATTGCAGAAGTGGATCCAGAAGACCGGACGCCGGCTGGTGATCATCTTCGAGGGTCGCGACGCCGCCGGCAAGGGCGGAACGATCAAGCGGTTCACCGAGCACCTGAATCCCCGTGGCGCCCGGGTGGTCGCACTGGAGAAGCCGACCGACCGCGAGCAGACGCAGTGGTACTTCCAGCGGTATGTGGCGCATCTGCCCTCGGCCGGCGAGATCGTGATGTTCGACCGGTCCTGGTACAACCGGGCGGGAGTCGAGCGGGTGATGGGCTTCAGCACCGACGACGAGTACCGGCTGTTCATGGACGACGCGCCGGCCTTCGAGCGGCTGTTGACTCGCGACGGCATCGACCTGGTGAAGTTCTGGTTCTCGGTCTCCCAGGCCGAACAGCGCACCCGGTTCGCGATCCGCCAGGTGGACCCGGTACGCCAGTGGAAGCTCTCCCCCACCGATCTCGCCTCGCTGGACAAGTGGGACGCCTACACCGCGGCCAAGGAGAACATGTTCGCCCTGACCGACAAGCCGGATGCGCCGTGGACCGTGGTGAAGTCCAACGACAAGAAGCGCGCCCGGCTGGAGGCGATGCGGCACGTGCTGTCGCGCTATGACTACGAGAACAAGGACCGCGAGATCGTCGGCACCCCCGACCGCAAGATCGTCGGCCCCGCCGCCGAGATCTTCCGCGACGCCGAGGACTGAGCCTCGGCGGCACGCCGCTCCCGGGCTTGCCCACCCCTTGGGCTTGCCCGGACCCCTTGGGCTTGCCCGGACCCCGGCCTTGCCCGAAACCCCGGCCTTGCCCGACCCCCGGGGCGTACCCCTCTCTCCCCCGCTCACCCAACACGTGCTCGGTCACCCAACACCTATAGCTGTTGGGTGACGGGACAAGTGTTGGGTGAGCGGTTGGGTGACGGGCAAGTGTTGGGCGAGCGGGAACAAGTGTTGGGCAAGCGGGTGTCTCAGCTCGCGAGGTCGCCGCGGAGTCGCCGGCGCAGGCGCTCGATGAGGGGCCACCGCTCGTCCAGATCGGTGGTGATCCAGCGCGTCATGCCATAACCCAGATCGCGGACCGCGTCCTCGCGTACCTTCTCGCGGATCACCACCGCCGACACATCCTCGCCCGGCCGGCGAAGCCGCCCGTACTTGATCATCCCGTCGAACTCGCCGGTGTGGCGCCACTGCGGCCAGTAGAAGTCGACGATCGCCACCGTCGCGGATCCGTCGGTGATCTTGTGTTGCAGGACCGGTGCCGGCAGTCCGGCATCGTGGAAGATCAACCTGCTGACCGACTCCCCCGGCGACTCGCTCCGCCCGTCGAGCAGGCCACAGATGCGGCGTGCACCGACGATCCCGCGCCATCCCGCAGCCCGGTCGAGGGCCGCGTCGAGCTCGTCCCCGCTCAGACCTCGGGCGAGCGCGGCATCGCCTGCGGCCACGGCCAGCGCACCGGGGTAGCGCCGAGCAAGATCGACGACGGTACGCGCCAGCGAGGTGACGCGCATCCCGGCGACGGTGATCACCTCGTCCTCGCGCAGCACGGAGGCGTGCATGACCTGGCCGGGGCGGATGCGCCCGCCGTGCTCGCGGTGCTTGGTCAGGTGCACCCGCCACAGGTCTCCGCGCCAGACGGGCAGACCGTGCAGCACCGCCGCCGAGATGTGACTGGCGCAGGCGTCGTTGCCCACGTGTGCCAGCGCCGCCCGCACGGCCAGTCGATGTTGCGCCTCGGGCGAGGCCGCGGGCTCCGGGTAGGCATAGGCACCGCGCCGCACGCGGATCAGCTCGCCGCGGCGTACCAATGCGGCGATTCCGTCGGCCGAGTGTCCGCGCGCGGCGAGGTCTCCCGGGGACAAGATCAGACCCGCCTCCGCCCGCGGCATCTGCTCGCCCATGCCCAGAGTCTTGATCAGCACGCGGGCCACTCGCCAGCCCCCCTGTGGACAACCGGGTCTGCCCGAGCCCGGGCCGCCCGGCGCAATCCCTCCCCGACCCCCGCCGACGCACCACTTCCTCGGTCACCCAACACCTATGGCTGTTGGGTGACCGAGCAAGTGGTGGGTGAGCGCTCCGATCGGGCCCGGCTCAGTCGGTGAGGAGTGTCTTGTGCAGCGGGCTCGGGAAGCGGACCCGGAAGCGGGTCTCCCCGATCCACCCGGCGACTTCCTCGGCGCGGGTGGTGATCTCGTGGCGACGCCTGGCCGGCACCTCCTCGAACCAGTGGATCCGGATCTCCCCGTCGGCGCGCTGCGCCCAGGTTCCGACCACCCGGCCGTCGGCCCAGACGGTCGGCGAGGCATTGCCGGCGCGGTCGAAGGCGTCCCGGGCCGCCGTTTCCGGGAGGTACCACCGCCGGTGCTTCCATCCCATCGTCGTCGGGTCCAGCGTCGGCAACAGGGCGACCCACGGCCCCGGGTCGGCGAAATCATGATCATCGGGCGCCAGCCAGCCGGGCCCCTCGGACAGTTCCACCGGCTCGGCCCCCGCCGCGGCCAGCGCGTCCCCGGTCAGCGTCTTGGTCCAGCCCATCCACCACTGCAGATCCTCGGCCGTCGCCGGACCGAATCGCCGCAGCCAGGCGCCGGCCAGCTCGGCCGCGCTCTCGGCGAGTGGCGGGCCGGCGAGCCCGCGGCCGAGCCAGTCGGCCGTCGGCAGCCAGGCGAATTCCGAGGTGTGCCAGCCCCCGACCGGGGTGGTTCGGGTCACCACAGCCTCGAAGCCGAGCAGGGTGAGCAGGCGGGTGTGCGCGGACTGGGCGACCTCCCATTTCGTGCCGGACCCGGCCCGGAGCCCGGTGTTCAGCCGCGGCAGGCGCTTGCCGATGGCCCGGGAGTTCAGCGGACCCTCGGCGCGCAGCAGCGCGAGCACCTCGGCGGTGGCGTCGGCGATCCAGCGCTCGGGGGCATCGATCCCGCTGTCGGTGAGCATGCGGACCAGCAGCCGGCGTTCGTTGGCGGCGATCTTGCGGGTGGCGGCCTCGTGCATCAGCGCCATCGTGGGGACGCCCGCCACCCAGAGGGTGCGTCGCATCGCGTGGTGGCGGACCAGGGTCTTGTCGGCCAATCGCTGTTCGACCGCCGACGGCTCCGGCGTCGCCATCCGGGCCCAGGCCGACAGATGCACGGTCGGCGGGTCGGTGGCGTGGAGCGCGAGCACGGCGTCGGCGATCGCGCCCGCGTCGTCGCACCGCGCCGCCGGGGCCAGCAGGTGACGAGCGCCGAGCCGGGCGCGCCGCTGCGCATCAGTGATCCGGCGTACGCTCATCCCCGCCGCCTATGCCGCCGGGCCGGCATCGCGGTCGGTACCGCGCAGGCGGGCGATCCCGCTCATCAGGTGGTAGACGACGATCGCCGCGACCGATCCCAGTGCGATCCCCTTGAAGCTCAGCGCGCCGGCGCTGAAGGTGAAGTCGGCGATGGCGATGATCAGCGCCACCGCGGCCGTCAACTGGTTCGCGGGCCGGGAGAAGTCGACCCGGTTGTCGATCCAGATCCTGATTCCGATCACCCCGATCAGCCCGTAGAGCACGGTCGTCACGCCCCCGATCACCCCGGGCGGAATGGTGTTGATCAACGCGCCGACCTTCGGCGACAGGCCGAGCGCGACGGCGACGACCGCGGCCACCCAGTACGCGGCGGTCGAGTAGACCCGGGTCGCCGCCATCACCCCGATGTTCTCGCCGTAGGTGGTGGTGCCGGAACCGCCGGCCGAGCCCGAGAGCGTCGTCGCCAGCCCGTCGGCGAACAGCGCGCGCCCGGTCAACGGTCCGAGATCGCGGCCCGTCAGTTGGCTGACCGCCCGCACGTGGCCCACATTCTCGGCCACCAGGACCAGCACCACGGGCAGGAAGATCGGCAACACGGCCGGATCCAGCGTCGGCGTCGAGAACTGCGGCAGCCCCATCCAGGCGGCCGCAGCCACGGTGGCGAAGTCGACCTCGCCGCGTACCACCGCGACCAGATAGCCCACGACCACGCCGAGCACGATCGCCATCCGCCCCAGCAGGCCCCGGAACACGACCGTGGACAAGATCACCACCGCCAGCGTGATCACCGCCGTCACCGGCTGCTGGACGAAGTTGTCCCGGGCGGCCGGGGCCAGGTTGAAGCCGATCAGGGCGACGATCGCGCCGGCCACGACGGGCGGCATCAGGGCATCGATCCACCGCGTACCGGCGACGTGCACGATCGCGCCGACGATCATCAACAAGACGCCGATCGCGACGATCCCACCGAGCGCGCCGCCCGGCGATGCGGCGGCAGTCACCGGGGCGATGAACGCGAACGACGACCCCAGGTAGCTCGGCAGCCGGTTGCCGGTGATCAACAAGAACAGGATCGTCCCGATCCCGGAGAACAGGATGGTCGTGCTGGGCGGGAACCCGGTCAGCACCGGCACCAGGAAGGTCGCGCCGAACATGGCGAGCACATGTTGGACGCCGAGTCCGACGGTCCGCGGCCAGGACAACCGCTCGTCCGGCGCGACGATCGCTCCCGGCCGGTCCGGTACGCGTCGCCAACGGAAGCTGCGGGTGGGGCCTGCGGTCTGGCTCGGGTCCGGATCGATCACGGCGACAATCTAGGGCCCCGCCGCGACCGCGCGCGCCCGGCGAACGACAACCGGACCCCCCTTGCCCGATGCGACCGGGGTTCGGCAGGGTGAGAGCAATCGAATCACTTCGAAAGGACTCGCCATGGACCGCATGCCCCCCACGGTCATTGACGACATCGACGGCCCGCGACGGCCCGGCCGCAGGTTGCTGGCCGCCGTCGCGGTCGGCGCACTCGCCTGGTTCGCGCCGATGACTCCCGCCCGGGCCGAGCCGCTGCCGCCCGCCGAGGACGCCAAGGGGATCACCGTGCAGCGGGTGGAGCGGGTGGAGAACCTGGAGCGCTCCTATGACTACCGGATCTCCTCGGACAAGGTCACCGACGACGTCCAGACGACCTACGGCCTGTCCCTGCGCGTGACGCTGCCCGAGGATTACTTCTCCTCCGACCGGGACTACCCCGTGCTGTACATCTACAACGGCAATCCCGGCAACTACCGCGAGTGGACCGAGAAGGCCGGCCTCGAGGACGCGACCGACGGCACCGAGGTGATCTATGTGTCGGTCGAGGGCGGCGAGACGAGCTGGTACACCGACTGGAAGGGGTCCAACGGCTCCGGGCGGAAGAACGACTGGCGGACCTTCCACAACGAGCAGGTGGTGCCCTTCATCGACGCCAATCTGCGCACCATCGCCGATCGCGACCACCGCGGCGTGGCCGGCTTCTCGATGGGTGGCTTCGGCGCGATCCGGTACGCCCAGCAGTATCCCGAGCTCTATTCCTACGCGGCGTCGTTCTCCGGGGGTCTCGACCTGGAGGACCAGGTGATCCGCGGCGCGGTCATCGGCAGCCTGACCGTGCAGGGCTGGAACCCGTACGGTCCGTTCGGCCCGGTCGTCTGGCCGAAGGACGGGGGCTGGAAGGAACAGAACCCGGTGCGGCATGCGGGCGACCTCGCCGACACCACGGTCAGCCTGTACGCCGGCTCCGGCGCCAATGACGCAGACATCTTCGAGCGCGGGGCCGGCTGGTCGACCCGCACCTTCGCCAGGTCGCTGGCCGCCGCCGGCGTGGAGCACCGGTTCGACATGTACGGCCGCAACGTGACCTATCAGGGCCGGCGCTGCAACGGCGGACACAACTGGGACTGCGCGGGTCTTGCCTTCGTCAAGGAGCGCGAGCGGATGTTGGACGCGCTCACCGACGGCTCCGGAGGCTGATCGGACCGCCCGCGGCCGATGTCGCGGCGGCGACGGTTCGGACTCCGATCAGGACGAAGGCAGCGCCGGCGATCGTGTGCAGGGCGAGGAGCGTCGTCGCGGTGCGCGGATCGTGGGCGCCCAGCAGCGGAAGGGGAATGCTGAGGGCGGCGAGCACGCCGCCGAGGACGATGACGCCGCTCGCCGCACGTCGGGATCGTTGCGCCGCCAGCCACACGACCAGGGACCCGGCGAGCACCGGGACGGCGGTCTTCCACGCGACATCGACACCCGTGACAAGATGATTCGCCGGCCCGATCCCGGGGTCCACCAACAAGGTGGCCCCAACAGCGCGGGCGACGCCGAAGCAGGCGAGATTGAGCGTCGTCGCGATCAGCGAGACGGTGGCGGCGGTGCGGGCAAACCGCCCGAAGCTCGGGGCGGCGCGACGGTTGCCCGCAGGGGCGGGGGCGGTTGCCGACGGTGTGGTGATCATGGCGTCGTCCTCAGGGTGTTGCGGCGGAAAAGGTGACGCCTCTCAGACAGAACCGGGCCGCCCGCTGTGACAGTGCCGCGGGAACCTCTGCACAGCCGCTCTCGCGATCAGCGCGCCGTGCGGCGCGCCCGCTGGAAGTCGGCCCGGATCGCCCAGGCGTCGCCGACTCGTCCGAGATGGCCGAGCTTGTCGGGATTGCTCACCGCAAGAATGGTCGAGATCTGATCGCCTGCGACGTCGAGCACGAGGGCGTACACGACCCGGCCGCCGGAATCGCGCGCGATGGCGCCGGGCTGTCCGTTGATCGGGTGCCGTTCGTGGCTGATCCCGATCTGCGCGAGCACCGGGCCGACCGATCCCAGCACGCGTGCCACCTGTTCCGCACCGGTGACGGGCCGGACCAGGGCCGGGGCGTTGCCACCGCTGTCGCCGGCTATCCGGACATCCCGGGCAAGCAGCGCCCGGAGGGCGTCCACGTCGCCATCGGTGAAGGCCGCGAAGAAGCGCGCGGCAAGTTCGTCCCGGTCACGACCGTCCGCCTCGAAGCGGGGGCCTCCCGACTCCATGTGGCGACGAGCGCGAACCGCCAGTTGACGGCAGGCTGCTTCGGAACGTTCCAGCGTCACGGCGATGTCGGAGAAAGCGAAGTCGAAGACCTCGCGCAGCACGAACACGGCCCGCTCCGGCGGGCTCAGGTGCTCCAGGAGCCGAAGCGCGGCCATCGACACCGAGTCCGCCAACTCTGCCGAGCGCTGCGGGTCGGCGTACGGATCGTCGAGCAGTGGTTCGGGCAACCACTCTCCGACGTACTCCTCGCGCCGGACCCGCGCGGATCCGAGCACATTGATCGAGACCCGGGTGACCGCTGTGCACAGGTACGCCTTCGGCGACCTCGGCACGGTGCCGACCGCCGCATAGCGCAACCAGGTCTCCTGGACGGCGTCCTCGGCCTCGGCCACACTGCCCAGAATCCGGTAGGCGATCGAGAACAACAGGGGTCGCAGCGCTTCGAACTCCTCCGCTCGATGCATCTGCGTCTCCCCCGTCGGATTGGTCAGGACTCCCGACGAATCCGGTCAGCCAGCGTAGCGAGCAGCCGAACGCGCCCTGGCCTTGGCCGCCTCGACCTCGCGGTTCTTCGGCGGGGCGGAGGTGACCAGGGCATCCAGCAGGTGCCGGGTGCTGTGCGCGACCTCGGCGACGGCTCGGTCGAATGCCGCCTGGTTGGCCTGGCTGGGCTTGGTCGTCCCGGCGATCTTGCGAACGTACTGCAGCGCGGCGGCGTGGACCTCGTCGTTGGTCGCCTCGGGTTCGAAATTGTGCAGGGTGCGGATATTGCGACACATGCGGGCAGCTTAGGCCTGACACGTGCGCCGGCGACCTGCTCGCCCTAAGCTCAACCCTGTCAGTTCGAGGGCTTGGAGGCCGCGACATGAGCATCGACGCTCCGCAGGGCAACGCGATCCGCACCGATCCCGACCTGCCCCCCGTGGCGGTCCAGGAGCCGCCGGGGACCAGCCTGCGGGCCAAGATCGTGATCGGCATCATCGCGCTGCTGGCCGCGATCGGCTGGGTGATGATCGCGGTCGTCCGGGGCGAGCAGGTGAACGGACTGTGGTTCGTGTTCGCCGCCGTCGGCAGCTACATCATCGGCTTTCGCTTCTACTCCAAGCTGATCGACCGCAAGATCGTCCAGCCCGACGACACCCGGGCCACCCCGGCCGAGATCCTGAACAACGGCAAGGACTTCCTGCCGACCGATCGGCGGGTGCTGTTCGGGCACCACTTCGCCGCGATCTCCGGTGCCGGACCGCTGGTCGGCCCGGTGCTCGCCGCGCAGATGGGCTACCTGCCCGGCACCATCTGGATCATCGTCGGGGTCATCTTCGCCGGCGCGGTCCAGGACTTCTTGGTGTTGCACCTGTCCCTGCGCCGCCGCGGTCGAAGCCTCGGGCAGATGGCCCGCGACGAGCTCGGCCCGATCGGCGGTTGGGCGGCGATGATCGGCGTGCTGACGATCATGATCATCCTGATCGCGGTGCTCGCCGTGGTGGTGATCGGCGCACTGGCCGAGAGCCCGTGGGGTGTCTTCTCCGTGTCGATGACCATCCCGATCGCCATCCTGATGGGGATCTACCTGCGATTCATCCGCCCCGGTCGGGTCTCCGAGACCTCGGCGATCGGCGTGGTGCTGCTGCTGTTCGCGATCATCGCCGGCGGGTGGGTGGCCAACTCCTCCTGGGCGGAGTTCTTCACCCTCGAGCCCGCGACCCTGGCGCTGTGGCTTGCCGCGTACGGATTCCTTGCCTCCGTGCTGCCGGTCTGGCTCCTGCTCGCTCCCCGCGACTATCTGTCGACCTTCATGAAGGTCGGCACGATCATCCTGCTGGCCCTGGCCATCGTGATCGCGCAGCCGGTGATCCAGATGCCGGCGGTCACCTCCTTCGCCTTCACCGGGACCGGCCCGGCCTTCGCCGGCGCGCTGTTCCCCTTCTTGTTCATCACCATCGCCTGCGGCGCCCTGTCCGGCTTCCACGCGCTGATCTCCTCGGGGACCACGCCCAAACTGATCGAGAAGGAGAAGCAGGCCCGCCTGATCGGTTACGGCGGCATGCTGACCGAGTCGTTCGTCGCGATCATGGCGCTGGTCGCGGCGGTGGCGATCGATCAGCACCTGTACTTCGTGATGAACGCCCCCAAGGGCGTCACCGGCGGCGAGCCGGGAACCGCAGCCGCCTGGGTGAACAGCCTCGGCCTGCTCTCCCCCGGCGGCCAGCCGCTGCCGCCCTACCCGGCCGAGCAGATCGCCGCCGCCGCGCAATCGGTCGGCGAGGAGTCGATCGTCTCGCGGACCGGCGGCGCGCCCACGCTCGCCTTCGGGATGTCGCACATCCTCGCCCAGATCCCGTTCCTGCCCGCGGCCCAGGCGTTCTGGTACCACTTCGCGATCATGTTCGAGGCGCTGTTCATCCTGACCACCATCGATGCCGGTACGCGGGTCGCCCGCTTCATGCTGACCGACACCTTGGGCAACTTCCCCGGGATGAGCCGCTTCAAGGACCCCTCCTGGCGCGTCGGCGCCTGGCTCTGTTCGGCGATCGTGGTGGCAGCCTGGGGGGCGATCTTGCTGATGGGCGTCACCGACCCGCTCGGCGGGATCAACATGTTGTTCCCGCTGTTCGGCATCGCCAACCAGCTCCTTGCCGCGATCGCGCTGGCGGTCGTGTTCACCGTCGTGGTCAAACGCGGGCTCTACAAGTGGGCCTGGATCCCCGGGCTGCCGCTGGCCTGGGACCTCGCGGTCACCCTCACCGCCAGCTACCAGAAGGTCTTCTCCGCGAACCCGAAGATCGGCTACTGGGCGCTGAATGCCGCGGCCCGGGAGGCGCGCGCGTCCGGCGCGGACAGCTTCCAGACGGCGACCACACCCGCCCAGATCGACGCGGTGATCAGGAACACCACGGTCCAGGGCACCCTGTCGGTGATCTATGCGTTGCTCGTGATCATCGTCGTCATCGCCGCCCTGTGGGCGTGCGCGAAGGCCGTTCGCGGGTCATCCGGGCCGCCGACGGAGGACGCGGTGGTGCCGACCCGCATCTTCGCCCCGGCGGGATTCATCCCGACCGCCACGGAGCGGGCCGTGCTGGCCGAGTGGCAACAGGCCGGCCTGGACCCGTCGCCGGACCGGCCGCGGCCGGTCACCGCACCCGCCGACGGTGAGCGACGATGACCGCGGTGCTGGAGCGGGCCTGGCGGGTGGCCAGTTGGTACGTCGGCTCGATCATGGGCGATCGGGCGTACCGGCGCTATGTCGAACACCTGCGCGCCACCCACCCGGACGCGTCGGTGCCGACCGAGCGGGAGTTCTGGCGTACCAGACACGCCGAGGCCGACGCGCGCCCCGGCATGCGCTGCTGCTGAGCAGAAAGTTCAAAAGGTCTGACTCCAGACCATTGACAGGGACCGGCGGTGCCCCGACAGACTGGGGACCATGACACAACGGGCCGCCACGACCGCCGTCGGGCAGATCCCCGCGGTCGTGCTGCGTCCCGTACGGGCCCATCACGCGTTCGAGGCCTGTGTCGAGCAACTGGCCACGGCCATCCGGCTCGGCGCCTGGGCGCGGGGCGAACTGCTGCCGCCCGAGCGCGAGCTGGCCGCCCGGCTGCAGGTCTCCCGTGCCACCCTGCGGGAGGCGATCGCGGCGCTGCGGGCGGCAGGCATGGTCCGCACCCGACGGGGGCGCGGCGGCGGGACCGAGGTCACGTCGAGCCCGACCGTGCCCAACGACGACCCGGACCAAGCCGGCGCCATCCTGGGTGCCGGCCCGCTGCCCGGCCAGCCGCCGCGTACCGAGCAGCTCCTCGACACCCTGGTCTATCGTCGGATCGTCGAGCCGGGCGCCTGCGAGTACGCCGCGAGCCTCACGCTCGCCCCGGCACAACGCGAACTGCTCGCCGCCAGCCTCGCCGAGGTCGAGGACGCCGGGGATCCCGCCGAGCACCGGCAGGCCGACGCCCGCCTGCACCTCGCGCTGGCCGGCGTCACCGGCTCGGCCGCGATCACCTCTGCGGTGACGCATGTCCAGGCCGACCTGCACACGATGCTCTGCGCCATCCCGTCGCTGCCGGTCAACATCGATCACTCCACCGACCAGCACCGCAGCATCGTGCGGGCCGTGCTGGCCGGCAACCCCGCCCGGGCGCGCCGCGCCATGGAACGCCACTGCGACGACACTGCCGCGCTGCTGCGCGGCTTCCTCGGCTGAGAGAGAAGGCACGCCATGACCGCGACCGAACCCGCCCGGACCAATCCCCGCATGCTCGACCTCGCCGCCCTACGGTCCGCCGTGGACGAGGGCACCATCGACACGGTCGTCGTCGCCTTCACCGACATGCAGGGCCGGCTGCAGGGCAAGCGGCTGCATGCGGCGTACTTCCTCGACTTCGCCCTCGAACACGGCACGGAGGGCTGCAACTACCTGCTTGCCGTCGATGTCGAGATGAACACCGTCGACGGGTACGCCATTTCGTCCTGGGAGCGGGGCTACGGCGATCTCGCCTTCGAACTCGACCTGAGCACCTTGCGCCGGCTGCCGCACGAGCCGGCCTCGGCGATGGTGCAGTGCGACCTGACCTGGCTGGACGGGCGGCCCGTGGAGCAGTCGCCGCGCCGGATCCTGCGCCGCCAGCTCGACCGGGCCGCCGCCCTCGGCTACACCGCGCTCGCCGGCACCGAGCTGGAGTTCGTGATCTTCCGGGACAGCTACGAGGAGGCGCAGCGGCGCGACTACCGCGAGCTGACGCCGGCCAACCTCTACAACATCGACTACTCCCTGCTCGGCACGGCGCGGGTGGAACCGCTGTTGCGCGCGATCCGCAATGCCACCTATGCGGCCGGGATGAACGTGGAGAGCGCCAAGGGCGAGTGCAATCTCGGCCAGCACGAGATCGGCTTCCTCTACGACGAGGCGATGGTCACCGCCGACAACCACAGCGTCTACAAGACGATGGCCAAGGAGATCGCCGCCCAGCACGGCCAGTCGATCACCTTCATGGCCAAGCCGAACGAGCGCGAGGGCAATTCCTGCCACATCCACCTGTCGCTGCGCGGGAAGGACGGCGAGCTGGTCTTCGACACCGGCGACGGCCCGACCCCGATCTATCGCAGCTTCATCGCCGGGATGCTCGCCACGATGCGCGACCACACCCTGCTGTATGCGCCGAACATCAACTCCTACAAGCGTTTCGCCGATGCCTCCTTCGCGCCGACGGCCATCGCCTGGGGCGAGGACAATCGCACCTGTGCGATCCGGACGGTCGGCCACCGCGGCTCGGCCCGGCTGGAGAACCGCGTACCCGGCGGCGACGTGAATCCCTACCTCGCGCTCGCCGCGATGCTGGCGAGCGGCCTCGACGGGATCGAGCAACAGCTCGAACTCGAGCCCGCCCTGGCGGGCAATGCCTATGCCGCGGGCCGCGAACGGGTGCCGGGCACCCTCGCCGAGGCCCGCGACGCCTTCGCCGGGTCCGCCGCGGCCCGGGCGGCATTCGGCGACGCGGTCGTCGACCACTACGTGAACATGGCCGATGTCGAGCTGGCGGCCTTCGGCGCCGCCGTCACCGACTGGGAGCTGCGCCGCGGCTTCGAACGCCTGTGACCGTCCGACCAACCCATTCGATGAGGAGCGCATGTCCACCCACCAGGTGATCAATCCCGCCACCGAGGAACTGGTCGCGGAGATCCCGTCGGCCGACGAGGCCGGCGCCGACCAGGCCGTCGCCGGCGCGGCGGCGGCCGCGCCCGCGTGGGCCGAGGTAGCGCCCGGCGAGCGGGCCCGGCTGCTGCGTTCCTTCGCCGCCGTCGTCGACGCGCATCTTGACGAGCTGGCCGAGCTCGAGGTGCGCAATGCCGGCCATACCCGGGGCAATGCGCGCTGGGAGGCCGGCAACGTCCGCGACGTGCTCAACTACTACGCGGGTACGCCGGAACGCCTGCTCGGCAAGCAGATCCCGGTGGCGGGCGGCGTCGACCTGACCTTCCACGAGCCGATCGGCGTGGTCGGGATCATCGTCCCCTGGAACTTCCCGATGCCCATCGCCGGCTGGGGTCTGGCGCCGGCGCTGGCGGCCGGCAACACCGTCGTCCTCAAGCCAGCCGAGCTGACCCCGCTGACCGCGATCCGGCTCGGCGAGCTGGCGCTGGAGGCCGGGATGCCCCCCGGGGTGCTCACCGTCGTGCCCGGCCAGGGCTCGGTCGTCGGCCGCCGCTTCGTCGAGCATCCGGACGTGGGCAAGATCGTCTTCACCGGTTCGACCGCCGTCGGCAAGTCGATCATGGCCGGCTGCGCCGACCGAGTGAAGCGGCTGACCCTGGAGCTCGGCGGCAAGAGCGCCAACATCATCTTCGCCGACGCCGATCTCTCCGCGGCGGCCGCGGCGGCACCCGGCGCGGTCTTCGACAATGCGGGGCAGGACTGCTGCGCACGGTCGCGGTTGCTGGTCCAGCGCAGCGTCTACGAGGAGTTTCTCGGCCTGCTCCGGCCGGCGATCGCGAACGTCCGGGTGGCCGACCCCGCGGCCGACGCCGGGGCGGACATGGGGCCGCTGATCTCCGCACAGCAGCGCGATCGCGTCCGCGCCTATCTCGATCATGCCCAGATCGACCAGCAGGCAGCCGTGCCCGACGGGCCCGGCTTCTGGGTGGCGCCCACGCTGGCCCGGGTGGACAGCACCGACGAGCCCATCTGGCGCGAGGAGGTCTTCGGCCCGGTCCTCTCGGTGCTGCCGTTCGACGACGAGGACGAGGCGATCGCGCTGGCCAACGACACCGAGTACGGCCTGTCCGGTTCGATCTACACCGGCGATGTCGGGCGCGCGCTGCGCGTCGCGCGCGGTGTACGCGCCGGCAATCTCAGCGTCAACTCCCACGCCTCGGTGCGCTACTGGACCCCGTTCGGCGGATACAAACAATCGGGGCTGGGCCGCGAGCTCGGGCCGGACGCCGCCCACGGATTCACCGAGGAGAAGAACGTCTTCATCGCCACCGACCGGAAGGATGATCATGAGTAGTGCCGCGACGGGCCGGGTGGCCGGAAAGGTGGCGGTGATCACCGGCGCCGCGTCCGGGATCGGCCGGGCCAGCGCCGAACGTCTTGCGGCAGAGGGCGCCCGCGTGGTGCTGGCCGATGTCGACGACGGCGCCGGCAAGGAGCTTGCCGAACGCCTGGGCGGCAGCTTCTGCCACACCGACGTCACCGATCCCGAGCAGGTTTCGGCGCTGTTCGATCATGCCCAGCAGACCTGGGGCAGCGTCGACATCGCGTTCAACAACGCGGGCATCTCCCCGCCCGAGGACGACTCGATCCTCGACACCGACCTCGAGGCGTGGAAGCGGGTGCAGGAGGTCAACCTGACCAGCGTGTACCTGTGCTGCAAGGCCGCGCTGCCGTACATGATCGAGCAGGGGCGCGGGTCGATCATCAACACCGCCTCGTTCGTCGCGGTGATGGGTGCCGCAACCTCACAGATCTCCTACTCGGCCTCCAAGGGCGGGGTGTTGTCGATGAGCCGTGAACTCGGCGTGCAGTTCGCGCGTCAGGGCGTGCGGGTGAATGCGCTGTGCCCCGGCCCGGTGAACACCCCGCTGCTGCGCGATCTGTTCGCCGCCGACCCCGAGCGAGCCGAGCGCCGGTTGGTGCATGTGCCCATGGGCCGCTTCGGCGAGCCGGAGGAGATGGCCAATGCCGTCCTCTTCCTGGCCTCCGACGAGGCCAGCTTCATCACCGCGAGCACGTTCCTGGTCGACGGCGGCATCTCCGCTGCCTATGTGACGCCACTGTGAGCGGCGTACCGCCCGTGATCGGGCTGACCAGCTACCGCGAACCGACCCGCTGGGGCGCCTGGCACGAGGTGGCCGACCTGCTGACCGGGAACTACAGCGCCACCGTGACCAAGGCCGGCGCGATACCCGTGCTGCTGCCCGCCTCGGACCCAACGGTCCTGGACCGGCTGGACGGCCTGGTGATCAGCGGCGGGCCCGATGTCGATCCCGCACGCTATGCGGCCCGGCCGCACCCGCGCGCGGGTGAGCCCAGAACCGTGCGAGATGCGTGGGAACTGGACCTGCTGGACGGGGCGGCCGCGCGTGGCATGCCGGTGCTCGGCGTGTGCCGCGGGATGCAGGTGATGGCCGTCCACGCCGGCGGGTCGCTCGACCAGCACGTGCCCGACCTGGTCGGCCACGAGCGGCACTCCCCCGGCCCGGACGCCTTCGGCGACACCGAAGTGGTGATCGACGCCGGGTCGCGCCTGGCGGAGGTGCTGGGCGAGGCCCGGACGATCGTGTCGTGTCACCACCACCAGTCGGTCGCCGCACACCCGGGACTGAACCCGGTCGCGCGGGCCGCGGACGGGTTGCTGGAGGCGATCGAGCATCCGGACCGGGAGTTCTGGCTCGGCATCCAGTGGCATCCCGAACATCGGGAGGAGGACGCCCTCTTCCGCGGCCTCGCGGCGGCCGCGCGGGCGTACCGTCACTCGAACGGTGCGGGATCGCCCGCCCCGTAGCGCGCGATCACCACCTCCTCGCCCGAGAGGTCGACGACCGTCGTCGGCTCCACGCCACAGTCACCGGAATCGACCACGGCGTCGAGCTGATTGCCGAGCTCGTCGTTGATCACCCAGCCCTCCGTCAGCGGGTCCTCCTCGCCGGGCAGCAGCAGCGTGCTGGAGATCATCGGCTCACCGAGCGCCTCGACCAGCGCGAGCGTCGTCGTGTGCTCGGGAATCCGGACGCCGACCGTGCGCTTCTTCGGGTGCAACATCTGCCGCGGCACCTCCCGGGTCGCCGGGAGGATGAAGGTGTACTTCCCCGGGGTGGCGGCCTTGACCGCCCGGAAGGTCGCATTGTCGAGCTGGACGAACTGCCCGAGCTGAGCGAAGTCCTTGCAGACCAGGGTGAAGTGGTGCTTGTCGTCGAGCTGGCGGATGGCCCGGATCCGGTTCAGCCCATCGGCATTGCCGAGCCGGCAGCCGAGCGCGAAGCAGGAGTCCGTCGGGTACGCCACCAGCCCGCCGTCGCGCACGATGTCGATCACCTGGCCGATCGCGCGTGGCTGCGGATTGTCGGGGTGCACGTCGAAATACCTCGCCATGTCCGGATCCTAGACCGCCGGACCGACGCCCGGCGGGGTGTCACATAGGGTGATCGGGTGGCGATATTCGACCTCACCCTGGCGGAATTGCGGCGGCGCACCAGCATGAAGTGGCGCCGCTACGGCCCGGACGTGTTGCCCGCCTGGGTCGCGGAGATGGACTGCCGCCCCGCGCCCGCCGTCCGGGAGACCCTGGTCGCGGCGATCGAGTCCGGCGACACCGGCTACCCGGAGGGCTCGGACTACCAGGCGGCCTACGCCGACTTCGCCGCGACGCGCTGGGGTTGGGACTTCGACCCGAATGACGCCGTAATCGTGCCGGACGTGATGCAGGGTGTGGCGAAGGTTGCCGAGCTGCTGACCCCGCCGGACACCGCGGTGGTGGTCAACAATCCCGTCTACAACTGCTTCTACGGCTATCTACCCTGGGCGAAGCGTCGGGTTCTCGAGGTTCCGCTGGGCGCCGACGGGCGGCTCGACCTCGACGCCCTGGCCGCCGCCTTCGCCGGGCCGGAGCGGCCATCGGCGTACCTGCTGTGCAATCCCCACAACCCGACCGGCACCGTGCACAGCCCCGCCGAGCTCACGCGCGTCGCCGAGCTCGCGGCCGAGCACGGCGTCGCAGTGATCAGCGACGAGATCCACGCGCCGCTGGTCCCGGCAGACGCCGGGTTCGTGCCCTACCTGTCGCTGCCCGCCACCGAGGACGCCGTGACGGTCACGTCGGCGTCGAAGGCCTGGAATCTGGCCGGGCTGAAGGCGGCCGTCGCGATCGGCGGTACGCGAGCGGCCGCGGCCCTGCGTACCCTGCCCAACGAGGTGACCGGCAGCGCCAGCCATCTCGGCATCCTCTCCCACGTCGCCGCGCTCGAGAAGGCCCGCGACTGGCTCGACGAGGCAATCGACGAGATCGCGGCGAATCGGGCACTCTTCTCCGAGCTGCTCGCGCGGGACGTGCCCGGGGCGGTGTATCGGCCGGGGGCGGCGACCTACCTGGCCTGGGTCGATGCGCGCAGGCTGGGCCTGGACCGTCCGGTGCAGCAGTTCCGGACCCGAGGCCAGGTCGCGCTCAGCGACGGAGCCGCGTTCGGCAGCGGCGGCGAAGGGTTCGTCCGGGTCAACCTCGCCACCTCGCCCGAGATCCTCACCGAGGTGGTGGCGCGGATGGGCCGCGCCGTCGCCCCGGCCTGACCGGCTGGCCTAGGCTCGCAGGCGTGCCCGACCGGAACTCCCTGTCCATCGGCGAGCTCGCCGAGCGATCCGGCCTCGCCCACTCGGCGCTGCGGTTCTACGAGCAGCACGGCCTGCTCAGCCCCGAACGCAATGCGGCGAACCAGCGCCGCTATCCGCGCAGCGAACTGCGCCGGATCGCGTTCATCCGCTCCGCCCAGCGCGTCGGGCTGACCCTGGGCGAGATCCGCACCGCGCTGGCGTCCCTGCCGAGCGGCCGCACGCCGACCCGCGCCGACTGGCGGCAACTGTCGGAGTCGTGGCGGCCGCGCCTGAACGAGCAGATCAGGCGGCTGGAGGAACTGCGGGACCGGCTGGACACCTGCATCGGCTGCGGCTGCCTGAGCCTGTCCACCTGCGCCCTGAGCAATCCCGAGGATCGCGCCCATGCCGACGGCCCCGGGGCCGTCTACATGGAACACCGCATCGAGCGCGGCTGAGCCGCCCCCGGCCGGACCGATAGGGTGCGGCCACCGAGTCCCCTGCTGGAAGGATCACGATGGTCGCCAAGGTTGCGTTTCTCACCGCCGGGGGCTTCGCACCCTGCCTGTCGGCGTCGCTGGGATACCTGATCCGGCGCTGGAGCGAGGTCTCGCCCGACACCGAACTGATCGCCTACCGCAATGGCTATCACGGCCTGCTCAGCGGCAACTCGGTGTCGATCACGCCGCAGGTCCGGGAGCGGGCCGAACTGCTGACCGAGTACGGGGGGTCGCCGATCGGGAACTCCCGGGTGAAGCTGACCAACGCCCAAGACCTGGTCAAGCGCGGCCTGGTGGCCGAAGGCCAGGACCCGCTGCAGGTGGCGGCCGACCGGCTGACCGCGGACGGCGTTGACGTGTTGCACACCATCGGCGGGGACGACACCAACACCACCGCCGCCGATCTCGCCCGCTTCCTGGCCGAGCAGGGCCACGACCTCACGGTGGTCGGCCTGCCCAAGACCATCGACAACGACGTGGTGCCGATCAAGCAGACCCTCGGGGCGTGGACCGCCGCCGAGATGGGTTCGCGGTTCGCCCAGAACGTGCTCGCCGAGCACAATGTCGGCCCGCGGATGTTGATCATCCACGAGGTGATGGGCCGCAACTGCGGCTGGCTGACCGCCGCCACCGCGAGGGCGTACCGCGATTGGCTGGATGGCCGGGAGTGGCTGCCCGAGATCGGGCTCTCCAAGGAAGCCTGGGACGTGCACGCGGTGTGGATCCCGGAGGCGCCGATCGATCTCGAGTCCGAGGTGGCCCGGTTGAAGTCGATCATGGACGAGCAGGGCAATGTGACGATCTTCTTGTCCGAGGGCGCAGGCCTGGACGCGATCGTGGCCGAGATGGAGGCCGCCGGCGAGGACGTGCCACGCGACCCGTTCGGACATGTGCGACTCGACGAGATAAACCCCGGCGCGTGGTTCGCCGACCGGTTGAAGAGCAAGCTCGGCGCGGAGAAGGTGCTGGTCCAGAAGTCGGGCTACTACTCGCGCTCGGCGGCGGCCAATGAGGCCGATCTGGCGCTGATCTCGCGGATGGCCGACACGGCCGTCGAGGCCGCGATCGCTGGCCGGCCCGGGGTGATCGGCGAGGACTACGAGCGCGGCGACGAGCTGCGGCCCATCGAGTTCGACCGGATCGCGGGCGGCAAGCCCTTCGACACCTCGACCGACTGGTACCTCGCCACCCTCGATGCCATCGGCCAACCGCGCCCGAGCTGAAGCCCGAGCGCGGCGACTCGCTCCGAGCGCCGCTCCGGGGTCACGAAGGAAGCCGCACATCTCTCCCGCAGGTGATGCCGCTCCGGGGCGCCCAAAGCGGGCATAACTACGGAAACAATCGGGGCGGACGGGTGGGATCGTCGCCCGGGGGGCCGGTCAGCGGCGGGCGATCTTGCTGACCACCGCGGTGATCAGGGCGCCGATGCCGAGGCCCGAGCCGATCCCGACGAGCCAGCCGCCCGCCATCCCGACCCGCACCCCGCGGGCGGCGACATCGGCGCGGACCAGTTCCTCGGATTCGCCCGGCTCGCCGTCGAAGGACACCGGCTTCGGATAGCTGGGCGGGGTCCAAGCCTGGGCGCTCGGGCGGCGTACCCGCGCGGCCCGGGGTTCGTCGACCTCGTCGTCGCGATTGCGCCCGGTCTCCTCCTCATACGCCTCCGGCGTGAGGATCGGGTCACCGCTCTCCTCCAGCGGTTCGTCCACCAACTGGTGCTCGCCCGCGACGGCCGGTTGGTTGGCAGTCGCGATCCAACCCGCCAACCGCAGGATCAACTGCGCGAACAGATTGAAGAACAGCATCAGGGCAATGACCGGCCCGAACAGGCTGGCCGTCGGGCTGTTGCTGAAGAGCTGGATCAGGTAACCGAGCAGGTACTGCAGGATCGCCAGGCCCACGGCGCCCGCGACGGAACCTCGCACCAACGCATTCCGCGGCGGCCGGTACTCCGGAAAGACCCGGAAGATGAACCAGAACAGCACGAAGCCGGCCACCAGCGATGCCGCGATCGGGACCAGCCGAACCAGCGCGCCGATGCCCGGTACGCCGTCCAGCCCGAGCAGATCGATCACCGTCGCGGCGAGTGCGGTGGCGACGCTGGAGAGCGCGAAGGTGATCAACAGCATCAGCAAGAAGATGATCAACGTGCCCAGATTCGCCAGCGTCTCGACCACGATGTTGCGCTTGTTCTCGGTCATGTCGAAGACCGGCCGCATCTGCGCCCGGATGGCGCTCTTGATGTTGCCGATCCAGTTCGCACCCGAGTACGCCCCGGCGAGCACCGCGAAGATGCCGACCGCGGCCCAGTTGTTGAAGGCATTCAGCACCGTCTCGCTGAGCTGACCGGCCATCGGCGCGCCGCTCATCGCCCGCGTGATCTGATCGGCGACGGCCTGCTGCAGCCCCTGATCCCGGCTGACGATGAACCCCGCCGTGGCAAACGCGAAAGAGATGATCGGCACCAGCGACAGCACCGAGAAATAGGTGATCGCCGCCGCGAACTGGGCGCCCAGGCGCGATCCGTAGCGCGCATTCGACCGCAACAGGTGCGCCACCCAGGGCCGGCGCTGCAGCTTCTCGATCCTGTCCGACACGACGCCTCCTCCGCCTCGTGGGCGACCTTAGCGGGTCGGGGAACGACAGGTACGCAGCACCGGGTTCGGCGCGCGCGCCGGACTCGCCCGCGAGCCGGCGGGCTCACCTCACTCGAAGGCCTCCGGCGGCGGGCAGGAGCAGACCAGGTTCCGATCGCCGAAGGCGCCGTCGATCCGCGCCACCGGCGGCCAGTACTTGTCGTGCCCGGCTCCCGCGATCGGGCCGCGGTGCAGCCCGGACGGGTACGCCGCGATCCGGCGCGGGTACGGGTGATCCCACTCGTCGGCACTCACCTGGTCGGCGGTGTGCGGGGCGTTGACCAGCGGATTGTCCTGCGCCGGCCACTCCCCCGACTCGACCCGGGTGATCTCGCCGCGAATGCTGATCATCGCCTCGCAGAACCGGTCCAGTTCGATCAGGTCCTCCGACTCGGTCGGTTCCACCATCAGCGTGCCCGCGACGGGGAAGCTCATCGTCGGGGCATGGAAGCCGTAGTCGATCAGCCGCTTGGCGACATCGTCGACGGTGATCCCGCTCGCCTTGGTCAGCGGCCGGAGATCGAGGATGCACTCGTGGGCCACCAGACCGCCGCGCCCGGCGTACAGCACCGGGTAGTGCTCGCGCAGCCGCGCGGCCACGTAGTTCGCCGCCAGCACCGCATGCTCGGTGGCCGACCGCAGCCCGTCGGCGCCCATCATCGCGATGTAGGCCCAACTGATCGGCAGGATGCCAGCCGACCCGTAGGGTGCGGCCGAGATCGGGCCCACTCCCGATTCCGGCCCGGCCTCGCTCGCCAACGGGTGATTGGGCAGGAACGGGGCCAGGTGCTCGCCCACGGCGACCGGTCCCACGCCCGGACCGCCGCCGCCGTGCGGGATGCAGAAGGTCTTGTGCAGATTCAGGTGGCTGACGTCGGCGCCGAACCGGCCGGGCAGCGCGTGCCCGAGCAGGGCGTTGAGGTTGGCGCCGTCGACATAGACCTGACCGCCCGCATCGTGCACCAGCGCGCACAACTCGGTGATCGTCTCCTCGTAGACGCCGTGCGTCGACGGGTAGGTGACCATGATCGCCGCCAGCTCGTCGCGGTGGGAGTCGATCTTGGCCCGAAGATCGGTCAGGTCGACCGAGCCGTCGGCGGTGGCGGCGACCACGACCACCCGCATCCCGGCCATGGCGGCGGAGGCCGCATTGGTTCCGTGCGCCGAGGACGGGATCAGGCAGACGACGCGTTGATCATCGCCCCGGGATCGGTGGTACGCCCGGATCGCGAGCAGGCCCGCCAACTCACCCTGGCTGCCGGCATTCGGCTGGACCGACACCTTCGCGTAGCCGGTAACCCGCGCCAGCCAGTCCTCCAGCTCGGTGATCAGCTCGCGATATCCCCGCGCATCCTCGGCCGGGGCGAAGGGATGGAGTTCGGCGTACCCGGGGTAGGAGATCGGCTCCATCTCCGCCGTCGCGTTGAGCTTCATCGTGCACGAACCCAGCGGGATCATCCCCCGGTCCAGCGCGAAATCGCGATCGGACAGCGCCCGCAGGTAGCGCAGCATGGAGGTCTCGCTGTGGTGGCTGTTGAACACCGGGTGGGTCAGGTACTCGGTGTCGCGCGTCTGTCCCGCAAGATCACCCAGCTCGCGCCCGGTCAGCTCGGCGCCGAAGGCCGCGGCGACCGCGGCCAGGTCGGCCTCTTCGGCGTCCTCACCGACGCTGATCCCGACATGATCGGCATCGATGCGCCGCAGGTGCACGCCGCCGTCGCGGGCGGCCGCGATGATCGCGTCCGCCCGGCCGGGCACCTCGACCAGCAGCGTGTCGAAGAACGAGCGGTGCACCGGCGGATGCCCCGCCGCATCGAGGGCCGCGGCCAGCCGTCGGGTCCGGTGCATGATCGTCTCGGCGATCCGGGCCAGGCCGCTCGGGCCGTGATAGACGGCGTACATGCCCGCCACCACCGCGAGCAGCACCTGCGCGGTGCAGATGTTGGAGGTGGCCTTCTCCCGCCGGATGTGCTGTTCGCGGGTCTGCAGCGCGAGCCGGTAGGCCGGCGTACCGGCCGCGTCCTTGGACACGCCGACCAGGCGTCCCGGCAGCGTGCGCTCGAGCTTGTCCCGGACGGCGATGTAGCCGGCATGGGGGCCGCCGTAGAACAGCGGTACGCCGAAGCGCTGCGTCGAGCCGACCGCGACATCGGCACCCCAGGTGGCGGGGGCCCGGGTCACCGTGAGAGCCAGCAGGTCGGCGGCGGCAATCACCAGCGCGCCGTTCTCGTGCGCCTTGTCGGCGATCGCGCCCAGCTCATCGGCGGCGCGGACCAGGCCGTCGGCGGTCGGCGTCTGGACGACGACGGCAAAGGCCTCGTTGGACTGCAGCGCCGCGACGAGATCGTCGGCGACCACGACGTCGATACCCATCGCCTCCGCGCGGGTACGCAGCACCGCCAGGCTCTGCGGCAGGATCCCGGCGTCGACCACGGCGACGCTGCCCTTGCGGACATTGCGGCGGGCGAGCTGGACGGCCTCGGCGACGGCGGTGCCCTCGTCCAACAGGCTCGCCCCGGCGGTCGGCAGGCCGGTCAGATCGGCGACGACGGTCTGGAAGTTGAGCAGTGCCTCGAGCCGGCCCTGGGAGATCTCGGGCTGATAGGGCGTGTAGGCGGTGTACCAGGCGGGGCTCTCCAGGACGTTGCGGCGAATCACGGGCGGAGTGATCGTGCCGTGATAGCCGAGGCCGATCATCGCGCGCAGCGGGTTGTTGAGCGCGGCGAGCTCGCGCATCCGGGCCAGCGCCTGCGCCTCGGTCAGCGGGTCGGGCAGGTCGAGCGCCTCATGCAGCCGGATCTTCGCCGGCAGCGCCCCGTCCACCAGGCCGGCCAACGAGTCGTGCCCCACCGCCCGCAGCATCGTCGCGCGCTGGTCGTCGTCGGGCCCGATGTGGCGGGCGGCGAAACCCGGATTGGCGCTGTCGGCGGCGGTGGTGTCGGCGACCTCGTCGATGGGCTGGTCGGCGAGTTGCTGGGCCACGGCGTACTCCTCGGTGCAGGCGGGATCCGGGCAGTGCTGCCCGCTCCCCCTCTGTCACCGGTGCTCCAGAGTTGCCAGCCCCGTTGCGGAGCGCCGACGCGGTCTCGGGTGCCTGAGAGGTTCCGGGGAGGTTGCCCCTTCGGCGCCGCCGCTGCGGTCTCTCCCGCGCCGGTTGTCGCGCCGCCAAGGTTACACGCGACGGCTGTGCACCGATGCCGGATCGGTGGCGCGTCCCGAGCGGTCAGTTGTGCACAGGTACGCGGCGGCCTCAGCCGGCGGCGCGGCGCTTGGCTGCCCGGCGCTTGGCGAGTTCGTCGCCCTCGAAAGCGACCATCGGCTCCTCGGACTCCTCCTCGGCCGCGGCGCGCTCGGCGGGCAGCTCGTGCAGGCTGCCCCGGACGTCCTTCCACACGCTGCCCAGGCCGATCGCGAACATCCCCTGGCCGCCGGCCAGCAGGTCGCGGATCTCGTGGTCCTCGGTGCACTCATAGACCGAGATTCCGTCGCTCATCAAGGTGACCTGCGACAGATCCTCGACGCCGCGGGCGCGCAGGTGGTCGATAGCGACCCGGATCTGCTGCAGCGCGATGCCGGCGTCGAGCAGGCGCTTGATCACCCGGAGCAGCAAGATGTCGCGGAAACTGTACAGGCGCTGGCTCCCGGAGCCGGACGCGCCGCGCACGCCGGGCTTGACCAGGCCGGTTCGCGCCCAGTAGTCGAGCTGTCGGTAGGTGATACCGGCCGCGCTGCAGGCGACCGGGCCGCGGTAGCCGATGTCGTCCGCGACGGGCGAGAAATCCCCGTCGAACAGCAACTCCTGCGCCTGCTCGGGCGCGTCGATCTCCAGGCCGGGCAGCGGCTCGTGTGTCTCGGACTGCTTGCTCACTGTCTGCTCCTGGGGAAGGGCTACCACGTTTCACGGCGTGGTAGTTACACCGTTGTCGGCCACGCTACGGCGCCACGGACGGAAGGGTCAACGACACGCCGGGAACCCTCGACTTCTTCTGCAGCCCCGACCCCGGGGAGGCTCAGTCCTGGCGGCCGCCGCCCTCGTCGGTGACGAAGTCGTCGGGGTTGACGTGGTCGAGGAACTCGCGGAACCGCTCGACCTCGTCGTCCTCCTCCTCGGGAACGTCGATCCCGGCCTCGTCCAGCACCTCCTCGGCGCAGTAGATCTCCGCGCCCGTGCGGACCGCCAGGGCAATCGCGTCCGAGGGCCGCGCGCTGATCTCGACGCCGCCGTCGAGGGCCAGCTCGGCGTAGAAGGTGCCGCCGCTCAGCTCGGTGATCCGGACCTCCACCAACCTGCGCTGCAGACCGGCCAGCACATCGACGAGCAGATCGTGCGTCATCGGCCGCGGCGGCACGATGCCCTCCTGCGCGTTCGCGATCGCCGACGCCTCGCTGGCGCCGATCCAGATGGTCAGATAGCGCTTGCCACCGACCTCTCGGAGCAACACCATCGGCGCGTTCTGCGGCATCTCGACGCGCACGCCGACCAGGTCCAGTTCCCGCATGTCGCCCAGCCTACGCCGAGCCTCCAGTCGCCCACGCCCGGGCGGTGCCCGCCCACCGGTCGGTCTCGGGGAGCCGCGCCGTCAGCGGTCCATCGCGGTACGCATCAGCGCCGCGTGGACATGGATCACGATGTTGGCCACCTCGTGCGCGGCCTGCCGGGACCCGCCCATCCGTCGCTGGTGCGGGGCGATCGCCTGCTCGATCACGCCGACCTCGCGCTCCGCGGCCATCTTGAAGGCGCGCAGGTGCCGGGCGTCGATCCCGAACTCCGCGAGCTTGCGCGCGGCCACGGCCACGGTCACGGCCTCACGGCCGTAGTGGTTCGTGCCGCGTCGCGGCAGGACGAGCATCTGCTTCTCCAACTCGATCAGCGCCGGCTCGCTCAGGCCGCTCGCCTCGAGCAGTTCCTCGCGGGACAGCCGGAGCTGGGGTCGGCGCTGGGCGGCGGGCCGCGGGCTCGGGTCGGCCTCGGTGTCGGCGGGCGCGGGCCGCTCGGCGGGAGCGGCCGCCAGCCGGGGTCGCGGGGTCTCCAACGCCGGCGGCTCCATCCCGCGATCCATCATGTCCAGATGCTCGCGGATCACCTTCAGCGGCAGATAGTGGTCCTTCTGCACGGTCAGGATGTAGCGCAACCGCTCCACATCGGTCTCGGTGTAGCGGCGATAGCCCGACTTGGCCCGCTCCGGCGAGACCAGCCCCTCCCCCTCCAGGAACCTGATCTTGGAGATGGTGATGTCGGGGAAGTCGTTCTTGAGCATGGCGAGCACCTGCCCGATGCTGCGCTTCTCTGCCGGCATCAGCCCACGCCGCGCGCGCTCGCGAAGTAGACCATCCGGAACTTGCCGATCTGCACCTCATCACCGGACTTCAGGGGCGCCTCGCCGTCGATCAGCGCGCGGTTCACGTAGGTGCCGTTGAGGCTTCCCTGGTCCTTGACGAGTACGCCGCCCTCGGTGCGCTGGAGCTCGGCATGGTGGCGGGAGACGGTGATGTCGTCGAAGAAGATGTCGGCATCGGGGTGCCGGCCGACGCTCGTGGTGTCGCGGTCGATCAGGAAGCGCGAACCCGATCCCGGGCCGCGGTGCACGATCAGCAGCGACGAACCCTGCGGCAGGTTCTCGATCGCCGCCTCGTCCTCCTCGGTGAGCTCGGCGAGCAGGCCCTCGTCGGCGATCTGGATGATGCGGGTGTTGTCGCCGCCGAGGGCGTCGACCTCGGTCTCGTCCGGGGCATCGGCGGGGCGCACCATCGGCTCACCACAGCGGGCGCAGAAGTTCGCCCCGTCCGGGTTGTTGTGTCCGCAGTGCGTGCAGTAAGGCATGGACTCCTTCTCCGTCCTACCCCGCGTGAGGTCTGGTCATCCTAGTGCCAGGACGCAATCAGGAGGCCACCGACTCGGCATAGGCATCCGCGTCCAGCAACTCCTCCAGCGCGGAGGTGTCTGCCACCTCGACCTCGAACAGCCAGCCGTCGCCGTACGGATCGTTGTTGACGGTCTCCGGCGCCGCGGCCAGCGTCTCGTTGACCGCCGTCACCACGCCGGCGACCGGGGTGAACAGATCGGACACGCTCTTGGTCGACTCGAGCTCCCCGACGGCATCGCCGACGGCGACCTCTTCGCCGGGTTCGGGAAGCTGGGCGAAGACGATGTCGCCGAGCTGCTCCGCGGCATAGCTGGTGATGCCGACCCGGACGATTCCGGAGTTGCCGGCCCGCGCCCACTCGTGGTCGTTGCTGTATCTCAGGTCCTCGGGGAAATCCGCCATGACCGACACCTCTTCCGCTGGGGCTGCTACCGGGCTGGGCGAGCGTACTGATTCTCGCTCGCGCTGTGCAAGGATTCCACGCGCACCTCGGACTCCCGGGTGATCGTGACGGTCCCGCCCACCTGGTCGCCCGTCACGGCACTCACCAGGCCGCCGCGGAACCGGGCCCCCTCCTCGAGGTTGTTCGGATCTCCGATCGCCTCGATCACGATCGGACGGGTGATCGCGGTGCCGCCGGATGTCGGGCCGTCCGGGCCCTGCCCGAAGGCGGTGGAGGCGACGACGCGGATCGAGTTGTTGATCTCGATCGCCTCCGCCCCGGCGTCGCGCAACTCCTGGACCGCGTCCACCAGTACGGCGTCGCTGACCGCGCCGCGCGGGTCGTCGATGACGATCCGGACGCCGGGTCCGACGGCGGGCAGCGTACCGGCCAGAATGCCCAGATTCTCCTCGCGCCGGGTCGCCTCCTCGCGCGCCACCCGCTCACGATCGGCGCCGGTGCGCAGCTCCTCGCGGGTCTGCTCGAGCTCGCGCAGGTCCTCGTCGAGGCGCCGGGACTCGGCGTTCAGCCCGTCCAGGATCTGCACCAGATCGGCCCGCCTGGCGGTCGCATAGGCGTCGTCGTCGTTACGCGCCCGCAACTGGACCATGACGCCGATCGCGACCAGGCACAAGACGAGGCCGACCACGACCTGCGCGCGGCTGGGCCGCAGCAGCGATCGCCAGTCGGCGGCCGGCTCGGCGTCCGCGGCCCGGGTCGGCGCCGCGTGTTCGGGGGTGTGCGGCGCGGTGTCGATCCGCGGCAGCCGCCGGGTCTCCGCGTTCTCCTCGGGCGCGCGCTCGGCCGGGGTGTCCTCAGGCATGGAACAGCGCCCGTCGAATGGCCGCGGCATTGGTGAAGATCCGGATGCCGAGCACCACGACCACCCCGGTCGAGAGCTGACTGCCGACCCCGATCTGGTCGCCGACCCAGACAATCAGCGCCGCGATCAGCACATTCGAGACGAAGGAGACCACGAAGACGCGATCGTTGAACTTGCCGTCCAGCCAGGCGCGGAAAGCGCCGAACAGGGCGTCCAGCGCGGCAACGATCGCGATGGGCAGATAGGGCTGCAGGTACGCCGGGAGGGTCGGCTGGAGCAGCGCTCCGATCAGGATGCCGAGCGCCAGTCCGACGATCGCGATCATCGTGCCACCTCCGCTCGTTCCAGGGGCGCCTGCGGGCTGCCCGGCAAGGTGAGCTCATCGGATCCGGTGAGCTCGTAGCGCATCTGGTAGTTGTCCTTGAGATAGTTCCACAGCACGCCGCCGGACGACTGTACCCAACGGCTCTGCAGGTTCCGCGGATCGCCGATCGCCTCGACCCGGTAGGGCCGGGTCAGGGACCGGTAGTCGACGGTGATCGCGTCGCCGGCCGCGCGGATCGCGGTACGCGAACCGAGCCGGTGCCCGTTGATCGCGATCGCCTCGGCGCCGGACAGCCACAAGCCGTTGACCAGCAGTTGCAGGTCCCGGTCCAGCACCCGGTTGCTGGTGCCCTGCGCGTCCGCCGGTGCGTCATCGACGGTGATCACGAGGCCCGGCCCCCGGACGTCGACCGTCTGCGCCGCCTCGCCGTAGCGTTCCAGCCGGTCGCGGGTGCGCGCGCCGGTGGCGTCGCCGGCCAGCGCCTGCTCGCGGGCGGCGTCGATCTCGTCGGTGAGCGTCCCGATCCGGGCCCGCTGGTCCGCCACGGTCTGCTCCTGCCGGGCGATCCGGTCGACCAGATCCAGCCGCTGTTGTTCGTCCGCCGGTGCCGCCCGCAGCGTCTGGGCCAGCGACAGCCCGATCATCGCGCCCGCGACGAGCAGGCAGCCGAAGACGATCAGCGCACCGCGGCGCCGCCCGGTCGTGGCCCCGGCGGACCTGCTCCCGCCGCTCGCCTCGGCGTACCCCGGTTCGATCGGCTGGTCGATGAGTTGGTTCAGCAGGTCCATCGAGGCGTCGCGGCGCCGGTCACGCGGTGGGCGTACCCGGCGGCGCAGGATCTGCGACCAGTTCGGCCCCATGTCCGCGCCTCCCTCAGTCGGTTCGCTCGCGCAGCAGCATGCGCGCCTGCGCCACATAGAGCAAACCGGCCCACCAGTACAGGCCCGTACCCCACAGCGCGAACGCCCAGCCGACGATCCGGGCGGCGACCGCCCACCCGTCGGGCACGATGGGCACCTCCCCGGAGCCGAGCAGCACCAGCGGGAAGGCGTACAGCAGGCAGAACGTCGCCGCCTTGCCCAGGAAGTGCACCGGTAGCGGCCGGTATCCGCGACCGCCGAGCAACGGGACGACGAGCACCAGCATCACGTCCCGCGCGATCAGGATCGCGACGAGCCACCACGGGATGACACCGCGCGCCGCCAACCCGACCACGATCGCGAGGATGTAGAGCCGATCCGCGATCGGGTCGAGCAGTTGGCCGAGCCTGGTCACCTGGCCCAGCCGGCGGGCGAGCCAGCCGTCCAGCCAGTCGGTCACGCCGGCGGCCGCCAGCACGGCCACCGCGAGCAGGTCGGCCCGGGGCACCAGCAGCACCCACAAGAACACGCCGACCCCGGCCAGCCGCACCATCGACAAGACATTCGGGGCGGTCCAGATCCGGTTGCTGACCTGGCGGCCGAGGCCATCGGTGTCCCCGTCGGGTGCGGGAAGCGGTGAGCCGCGGGACACCCGGCCAGCCTAGGCGATGCCGGCGGCGCGGGTGCGCATCCGGATCGCGGTTCGGTACGCCTGCAGGATCTGCGGGGCGACCTCCGACCAGTCGTAGCGGCGGGCGTGGGCGCGGCCCGCGGGCGGGGCGGGCGGCCGGTCGAGCGCCGAGACGACCGCGTCGGCGAGTGCGCGATGATCACCGGGCGGCACGGTCGCGCCGTGCGCCCGGCCGCCGCCCTCCGCCAGCACCGCACGAAATGCCGGCAGATCGGAGGCGACCACGCGGGCGCCGGCCGCCAGCGCCTCGACCAGGATCAGACCGAAGCTCTCCCGGGCGAGGTTCGGCGCGACGAAGACATCGGTGCCGCGCAGCAGTGCGCTGCGTTCGGCGTCGCTGATCAGTCCGGTACGCCGCACTCCCCCGGGCAGCTTAGTCCGGCCCGGGCCGGCGACGACGATCTCGGCATCGGGGCGGGCGGCGCGGATCCGCGGCAGCGCCCGCAGGAAGACCGGCAGGCCCTTGCGTTCCTCGTCCAGTCGCCCGAGCAGCGTGACCCGCGGCGCCCGGCCGGGCTCGGCCCGCGGGCCGGCGAAGTCGGCGACGCGTACCCCGTTGGGAATGATCATCGGATCGAGCCCCAGGTGGCGCCGGACGACGGACCGGGCGCTGGAGGAGACCGCCAGGCCGAGATCGATGCGGTCGATCATGGGTCCCAGCGCGCGTCCGGCGAGGCGCATCGCGGTGCTGCCCGGGGTGGCCGTGTGGAAGGTCGCGACGACCGGGACGGCCCGCGCCTCCCGCAGGGCCAGCAGCGCGACGCTCGGCGTGACGGGCTCGTGCACGTGCAGGACATCGACCCGTTCGCGGGCCAGCCAGGCGGCGACCCGCGCATAGCTGCGCGGGCCGAAGTTCACCCGGGCGACCGAGCCGTTGTAGCGCACCGGCACCCCGGCTCCGGCGCTGGCCACGAGCCGACGCAGCTCCGGGTCAGCCTCGGCGCCCAGGCGGCCCGGTGCCAGCACGCGCGGCTGGTGCCCGAGGCGGCGCAACTCGCGTGCCAGGCCGAGGACGTGGTTCTGCACCCCGCCCGGGGCCGCGAGCGAATAGGGACAGACCAGCCCGACCCGTAGCCCACTCATCTCGTCGAGCCGGTGTCGAAGAACGGTTGCATCACGTGCCAGTCTGCCGGGTGCGCGGCAACGAACCGGGAGAACCAGTCCGCGAGGTCCTGGGTCATCGCGGCCAGTCCGGTGCGGCCGGG
Organism: Naumannella huperziae; assembly: GCF_054073625.1. NCBI lineage: Bacteria > Bacillati > Actinomycetota > Actinomycetes > Propionibacteriales > Propionibacteriaceae > Naumannella > Naumannella huperziae. The sequence continues at coordinate 2,404,774 of NZ_JBSXPH010000001.1, forward strand.
CCGATGCTCGATCGGGTCGGAGAACTCGATCTTCATCCCGGCCGCCGTGTAGTGACAGCCCACGCCGAGCAGCACGGCGCCGGTCCGCCGGGCGACGAGCGCGGGGCCGGCCGGCATGATCACGCACCGCCCGTTCCAGCGCACGGCCACCCCGCCGGTGCCGAACTCGCGATCGGCCATCAGGCAGACCACCCGGCCGGCCCGGACGGCGCCGATCAGCGCGCGCACCGCTCCCGGGTCGTCGTGGGCGAGGATGTCGATGCCGAGTCCGGCGCGGATCCGGGTGAAGGCGGCGAACTCGGCCTCGCCGAGCCGTTCGGCGACCGAGCTGACGGGCAGGCCGGTGCTGGCGGCCCAGCCGCCGGCGAGATCCCAGTTGCCGCTGTGCGGCAGGGCGCAGACGACGCCCGGCCCGGCGTGCGCGAGCCGCAGCACGCGTTCGCCCTCGGGATCGGCGCTGACCCGGCCGGCGATCTGTTCGGGCCGCCAGGACGGCAGCGCGAGCACCTCCAGATAGGTACGCAGCCACGAGCGGATCGCCTGGCGACGCAGCCCGGGCCCCGGCGACTCGCCGGTCGCCAGCTCGATATTGGTCGCCCAGGTCCGCAGCGGCGCGATGTCGGAGCGCACCGCCCACTCGGCCCCCAGGTTCATGATCAGGTTCCGGACCGGGCGCGGCAGCCGGGGCACGATTCGCTCACCGGCGGCGAAGAGCCGGCGGTTGCGGGCATCGACCTGCTCGGGGGTGGCGGGCACGGGTCACTCCGCCAGGCTGCGCGCGGCCCGCCGCATCCGCAGCGCGACCGTCCAGCCGCCGAGCACCGCCAGCACGACCAGGGCCGCCGGCAGCGCCCAGGGCAGGCCGAGCCCGTGCGCCAGCATGCCGAGCAGGATGATCACGATCCGATCCGCGCGGGCGGCGGGCCCGCCGCCGCCGGTCCCGCCGAGCGATTCGGCGCGGGCCTTCAGGTACGAGATCAACTGGCCGGTGACCAGCACCGCCAACGCCAGCACGGCCCACGCCTGCTCACCGCGCAGCGCGAAGAAGATCACCACCGAACCGAAGATCGCCCCGTCGGCGACCCGGTCCAGGCTGGAGTCGAGGAAGGCCCCCCACCGGCCCACGCGATCATCCAACCGGGCCATCGCCCCGTCGATCGTGTCGGACAACGACAGCACGCCGATGATCAGTGCGCCCTGCCACAGCCAGCCCTGCGGGACCGTGATCAGCGCGGTGACGCAGACCGCGACCGTGCCGAGCCAGGTGACCACATCCGGCGCGACCCGCAGCGCCAGGAGCAGCCGGGCGATCGGGCGTACCAGACGATCGCCGAAGGCCCGTAGGTTCTCCAGCATCAGTCCGCCGCCCGCTCGGGGGGAGCGCCGAAGAGCCGCTGCCAGGCCTCGTGCAGCCGGGAGCGGGCGTCCTCCAGCAGCATCGGCAGCGGCTTGGTGTGCGCGATGATCGGCATGAAGTTCGCATCGCCGGCCCAGCGCGGCACCACGTGCTGGTGCAGGTGCGCCTGGATGCCTGCGCCGCCGACGACGCCCTGGTTGATGCCGAGGTTGAAGCCGGCGGGGCCCGAGACCTCCCGGGTGACGATCATGGCCTGCTGGGTGAGCCGGGCCAGCTCGTCGGTCTCGGCATCGGTCAGGTCGGGATAGTCGGCGACATGCCGATACGGGCAGACCAGGGTGTGCCCGGGCGAGTAGGGATAGAGGTTCATCACCACATAGCAGTGCGCGCCGCGGCCTACCACCAGCCCTTCGGCGTCCGGCAGCCGCGCCGCCCGGCAGAACGGGCACTCGCGTGGGCTGTCGTCGGCCGGCTTGTCCTGCCCGTCGATGTAGACCATCCGGTGCGGCGTCCACAGCCGGGCGAAGCCGTCCGGCTCGCCCGGCAGGGTCGCCGGATCCTCACCCGCGGCCGGGTTCAACTCTCCCACCCCCGGGCCTCAGACCTGGCACCGGTCGGCGATCGCGTCGGTGATCTCGGCGATCGCCTCGTCGACGGGTACGCCGTTGCGCTGGCTGCCGTCGCGGAACCGGAAGGACACCGCTCCCGCGTCGCGGTCCTCGCCGCCGGCGATCAACTGGAACGGGACCTTCGCCTTGGTCGCGTTCCTGATCTTCTTCTGCATCCGGTCGTCGGAGGTGTCAACCTCGACGCGTACGCCATGATCACGCAGGCGGGCGGCGACGTCTTGCAGGTAGCCGTCGAACTCGGCCGCGACCGGGATGCCGACCACCTGCACGGGCGCGAGCCAGGGCGGGAACGCGCCCGCGTAGTGCTCGACCAGCACGCCGATGAACCGCTCGATCGAGCCGAACTTCGCCGAGTGGATCATCACGGGCTGCCGGCGGGTGCCGTCGGCGTCGACGTATTCGAGGTTGAACCGGTCGGGCGAGGGCTGGTTGAAGTCGTACTGGATGGTCGACATCTGCCAGGTACGCCCGATCGCGTCGCGGGCCTGGATGCTGATCTTGGGCCCGTAGTAGGCGGCACCGCCCGGGTCGGGCACGAGCTCAAGGCCCGAGGCGGTGGCCACATCGGCCAGCACCTGCGTGGCGATCGCCCAGTCCTCGTCGGACCCGATGAACTTGTCGGGCTTGGAGTCGTCGCGGGTGGACAGCTCCAGGTAGAAGTCGTCCAGGCCGAAATCGCGCAGCAGGGCGAGCACGAAGTCCAGCAGGTGCTGCACCTCGGCCGGCGCCTGCTCGGGCGTGACATAGGAGTGCGAATCGTCCTGGGAGAAGCCGCGCACCCGGGTCAGCCCGTGGATCACGCCCGACTTCTCGTTGCGGTAGACGTGGCCGAACTCGAACAACCGGATCGGCAGGTCCCGGTAGGAGCGCTGCTGGGAGCGGTAGATCAGGTTGTGCATCGGGCAGTTCATCGCCTTCAGCCGGTAGTCCTGACCGTCCACGTCGAGCGGCGGGAACATGCCCTCGCCGTAGTAGGGCAGGTGGCCCGAGGTGTGGAACAGCTCCTCCTTGGCGATGTGCGGCGTACCGACGTAGTCGAAGCCCGCGTCGAGGTGGCGCTGCCGGACGTAGTCCTCCATCTCGCGCTTGATCACCCCGCCCTTGGCGTGGAAGACCGGCAGGCCGGAGCCGATCTCCTCGGGGAAGGAGAACAGGTCCAGCTCGCGGCCGAGCCGGCGGTGGTCGCGCTTGGCGGCCTCCTCCAGCCGGTGCTGGTACGCCTTGAGCTCCTCGCGGCTCGGCCAGGCGGTGCCATAGATGCGCTGCAGTTGCGGGTTCTTCTCGCTGCCGCGCCAGTACGCCGCGGCGGTGCGGGTCAGCGCGTACGCCGGGATGTAGCCGGTGTGCGGCACGTGCGGCCCGCGGCACAGGTCGGACCAGGCGCGTGAGTCGTCGCGATTCAGGTTGTCGTAGATGGTCAGTTGCCCCGTGCCGACCTCGACGGAGCTGCCGTCGTCGTCGGAGGTGGCGCCCTTCAGCCCGATCAGCTCGAGCTTGTACGGCTCGTCGGCCAGCTCCGCGCGCGCCTCGTCGTCGCTGACCTCGCGGCGGGCGAACCGCTGCCGCGCCTTGATGATCTTGGTCATCGACTTCTCCAGCCCCTTCAGGTCCTCGGGGGTGAAGGGTTCGGCGACGTCGAAGTCGTAGTAGAAGCCGTCGGTGATCGGCGGGCCGATGCCGAGCTTGGCGTCCGGATGGGCGTCCTGGACGGCCTGCGCGAGCACGTGCGCGGCGGAGTGCCGGACGATCGCCAGGCCCTCGGGCTCGTCGATCCGGATGGGCTCGACCCGCTCGCCCCCGGCGAGCTCGCGGGCGAGGTCGCGCTGCTCGCCGTCGACCCGCATGGCGACGATCGTCTTGTCGTCGCCGAACAGGTCGAGGCCGGTCGTCGTGGTGGTCAGCTCCCGGACGTCGTCGTCTCCGTCGCGTACCAGGGTGATCTGCACCGACACTGCGCTTCCTCTCTCGGGATCCCGCGGGCTGTTCCCACCGGCGTCGCAATGCCCCATCATGCCGCACCGGTGCGGGCGCGGTCGCCACGGTTTCCGGTGGGCCGAGAGCGGCTCAGCGACCGAACAGGCGGCCGAACAATCCCGTCGGGCGGCGGGGTGTCTTCGGGTCGTAGCCCGCGCCGGCACCGAGTCCGGTCGTCGGGAAGGCCGGGTCGGCGGGCTCCTCGCGGCCGGCTTCGTTGTTCACCGCGGCAGGCTGACGGCGCGCGGTGTCGCGCGGGCCGTGGTGGTCGAGAAATGGGTGAGGCCCCGCCAAGTATGAGTTGGCGGGGCCTCTGGGTGACCCGCGGTGAGGCTGCGGACCGCGCCGGGGGGAATCGGATCTGCAGCCCCCTCACGGGCCACACCCTCCGCCGAAGCTTCGGGTAGGACCAATTCCCGGTCCTTTGCAGTTCCTCCGAGGAGGAACGTGAGACATGTCTACGCCCCGCAATCGCAGTTCTGCAAGGGGTTTCGGGAAATTCGGAGGACGAATCCTGCCGTCCACAGGCTTTCCCACCGCGGACGGATGGTTGTCCACCGTTCGCGCGGGGTTGACCACAGGTTCATCCACAGGTCATCCGTTGGTACGCCGGAGTGGCAGCCTCTCGGCGTGGCGCCGTGCATCCCCGCCCCGAAGGTGGTCGCATGGTGTCGGCCCCGCTACGTATGAGGTTGCGGGGCCCCTTGTTTTCCCGGCTGCGGTTCGTTCGGGCCTCGGGCTCTCGGGCCGCCCCGCTCAGCGCAGCAGCTCGGCGATCTCGTCGTACCCGCGGCGCTCCGCGTGCTGCAGCGCGGTCACCCCATCGGCGTCGGGGATGGCCGGGTCGGCGCCCGCGTCGAGCAGGATCTTCACCACCTGCTGGTGCCGCTCTCCCCCGTCGCCGAGGATGACGGCCTCCAGCAGCGCGGTCCAGCCCAGGTCGTTGACATGGTCGAGGTCGACCTCGGTGCGGACCACGCGTCGCAGGTAGTCGACGTGGCCGCGCTCGGCGGCGGGGATCGGCGACAGTCCGCCGAACCGGTTGGTCGCGGTCAGGTCGGGATCGGCCGGCAGGAGAATTTCCAGCATCTGCACGCTGCCGGTCACCCCGGTCACCAGCCACGGCGTGTCCGAGCGGTCGTCGACCGCGTCCGGGTCGGCGCCGAGATAGGTCAGCAGCCGGGCCACCTGCGTGCTGTCGGCCGCGGCGGCGACGAGCAGCGGGGTCTGGCCACGGTCGTTGCGGGCCTCGAGCTCTGCGCCGCCGCGCAGGGCGAGCGCGGCCGCATCCGCGTCGTCACCGGCTGCCGCATCCAGCAGGCGGCGATTCGCCTCGGCCCGCGACACCCGGCCCTGGGATGTCGCCGCGTCGATCAGCTCGGCCTGGGCGTCCAGACCGCTCTCCCGGGCGAGCTCCAGCGGAGACCGATCGTCGCGCCGTGAGCGCAGGGTCACGTCGCCGCCGGCGGCGACCAGGACGCGAACGGTGTCGACGTAGTCGCGCTCGTCGCCGCGCGCTTCCCCGCCGGCCCGCTCGGCGAACACCAGCGCCTCGTGCAGCCCGGTCCAGCCGAGCCGGTTCACGTGATCGATGTCGACTCCACGCTGGATCAGCTCACCGACGATGTCGGCGTGACCGCGCTCTGCGGCGCGGATCAGGCCGGTGCCGCGGTAGGAGTCGAGGCTGGCGACGTCGGCGCCGTGGTCGAGGGTGAGGCGGAGCAGCTCGGAGAAGCCCTCGGAGGTGGCGATCAGGTACGCGCTCTGCTCGGTGGCGTCCTTGGCGTTGACGTCCGCGCCGCGCTCGATCAGGTCGCGGGCGGCATCCACGTCGTTCGCCCAGGCGGCTCGGATCAGATCGTCGTCGAGTGCCGGATCGCGCACGGCGCTGGCCTTCCTTGTCGGGGTCTGAGTCGAGGTCGGGGTCGGGGTCTCGGTGGTGGGCTGGGACGGGTCGCCCCGGTTGACCGACGGCGAGACGGTCGGCACCGCGGGGGCGGTCGGTTCCGGCCCGGCGCTGGGCGCGGCACACGCACCGAGCACCACGGCCACGGCAGCCACCGCGACCGGTGCCGGCCTCGGGCGCATCAGGTACCTCCGTGCAGATTGACCGCCGCCGCCCGGCTGGTCACGGCATGATCGCGGAGCAGGCCGGCCGCCACCTCCGCGTCGCCGGCCGCGATCGCATCGGTGATCGCCACGTGCTCGGCGTGGATCGCGCGGGGGTCGGTGTGTTGCCGCTGCAGCCAGCGCAGGCGGGGCCCGATCAGGGCGAGCAGCTCGGTGGTGACCCCGGGGCGCGCGCGGGCGCTCAGCACCTCGTGGAAGCGCGCGTTGCCGTCGATCGCCGCCGCGGTGTCGCCGTTGGCGATGGCCGTCGCGGTCTCGGCAAGGACGACGCGCAGCGCGGTGACGTCACCCTCGCTCGCCTCACGCGCGAGTCTGGTCACCAGCAGGGTTTCCAGGGCGGCGTTGGCGGCAACCAGCTCGTCGATCTCGTCGGCGGTGTAGGCCCGGACGGCGATACCGCCGGTCGCCCGCTGTTCGGCGTACCCGGCGGCGACCAGCTCGCGCAGCGCCTCGCGTACCGGCACGCGGGAGACGGCCAGCTCCGCGCCGAGCGTGCGCTCCACCAGCCGGTCCCCCGGGGACAGGTCGCCGGAGATGATCTTGTCCCGGATGGCATCCCGGGCCTCGGCCACGACGGCAGCGGTTCTCGGCACGACACCGATGGTATACCACCCGCTCCGAGCGCGTGATCTCTCATCTGGTTGCGGCAGGTTCTCAGATGCACCGTGCGGATACCTCGAGGTCGGGGCGATCACACTGGGCGTCCTGACCAAGATCGAGTTGGTGCGGGCCCAGGTCGGAGCCGGAGTTGCGTACCGCCCAAGAAAAAGAACCCCTGGCCTGACCAAGGGTTCTCTGCTGTGGGCGATACTGGGTTCGAACCAGTGACCTCTTCGGTGTGAACGAAGCGCGCTACCACTGCGCCAATCGCCCGGGCGAGCGCCAAGACTAGCGTACGTCCTCGGACTGCGGAAATCGCCGAGTGATCAACTCGCTGCCCGGCTGTTGCGGGTCAGGAGGTTCTGGGTGTTCCTCGTCGAGCAGTTCACGGACTCGTTCGGTGGTGCGTCGGGCTCGGCGGGTTGTGGTGAGGATTGCGATGACCACAACGAGTGCTCCGGCCGCGGTGATGACCCACCATCCGGGGCGAGAGGCCGCTGGTAGTGATGTGGCCACTGCGTGCAGGTTGATGCGGTTGACGACGACGGCACCCACGATGGCGACGCCGAGTGCCTGGCCCACCTGGCGGCCGGTTGATGCCACTGCAGACGCGACGGCCGCCTGGCTCTTCGGCATCCCGGCAACCGCAGCGTTGGTGATCGGCGCGTTGAGCATGCCGAACCCGATGCCGAACACGACGAAGGACGTCAGTAGCACCAACAGCGACGTGTGCTGATGCAGATGGGTGAGCAGCGCGGCGGAGATCGCCACGCAGCAGCCGCTGATCACCAGCGGGATCCGCGGGCCATGGCGTGCTGCCAGCCGACCCGACAGGGGGGCAACGATCAGCACCATCGCCGCGATCGGCAGCATCAACGCGCCAGCACTGGCGGGTGAAAGACCGCGGGCATCCTGCAGGTAGAACGTCACCACCCACAGGTAACCGGCGGTGCCGCCCATGCCGATCAGAGCGATGAGGACCGCACCGGAGAACGGTGCGCTGCGGAAGAACAGCGGGTCGACGACTGGCTCGGGGACGCGGCCCTCCCACCACACCAACGCGGCGGCACACACCAGGACGATCACTGCCAGGACGATGATCCGAGCCGATGCCCACCCCAGCGAGTTGCCCTCGATGATGGCGTACGTCAACGCCAGCAAGATCACGACGACCAGTGCTTGCCCGATCGCGTCAAACCGGCGTCGGGTTGGTGACTTGGACTCCGGAACGGCCCACGCGCACAGCCCGATCGCTATCACACCGATCGGGATGTTCACCCAGAAGATCGATCGCCAACCGGCGTGTTGGACCAGGAAACCGCCCAGCACCGGGCCGATCGCCATGCTCAGCCCGTAGACCCCGCTCCAGATACCGAAGGCGTGGGCTCGGCGACGGGCGTCGGGGTAGACCTGCGTGACGATTGCTATCGCGACGGGATTCATCATCGAGCCGCCCAGCGCCTGGACGACCCGGGACCCGATGAGCCAACCGATGGTGGGCGCCGCGGCGCACAACGCCGAGGCGATCGTGAAGACGGCCAGGCCTGTTTGCAACGTCAGCCGCCGTCCCCATCGGTCCGCTGTCGCACCCGCCGTCAGCAAGAAGGCGCCCAGGACCAGCTGATAGGCATCCACCGTCCACTGTGCGGCCGAGAACGAGGCGTGCATGTCTTGCCGGATCTGTGGCAGCCCGATCGTGACGATCGTATTGTCCACGCCGACGATCAGCAGGCTCAGACAACAGATACCGAGCACGAGACCGGGCCGCACGAGACGCGTGGTACGAGGCATGCCTTCATCGTCACCAGAGGCTGACCGGTTGGTCCAACAATGATTCTGCATCGGCATCGATACCGTTTGCGTATCGTCTACGATGAGATGTGCCCGAGACGCTCGACATCGTCACCATGCGTAGCCTGGTCGCCGTTGCCCAGTGCGGCGGCTTTCACAAGGCGGCTCGGGTTCTTCACCTCACTCAGGCTGCCGTCAGCCGACACGTTCAGCGGCTGGAGGACACCCTCAAGGTGCAGCTGGTGACCCGCGAAGGTCGGGCGATCCGATTCACCCAGGACGGCGAACGCTTCCTCACGCACGCGACACAAATCCTCGAAGCACACGACGCCGCCCTGGACGACTTCATCGACCGCACCCAGACCTTCACGATCGGGGCGATGGACCACGCCGTCGACATCCTCCTTCCGGCTCTGGTGCATCAGCTACGAGCAGCCCTGCCACGGAAGAACATCCAGCTACGACTCGGGCGCAGCGCGCGATTGCGCGACGCCGTCAACCGCAACCAGCTCGACGCGGCACTCGTTCTCGAAAGACTCACCAGCGACCCCACCGAGATCGGAGCGATTCCCACCCAATGGGTCGCCGGGCGAGAGCTCGCAACCGCCGAAGACCCCTCAAGGCGCCGCGTACCGCTCGTCCTGTTCGACCACGACTGCGGCCTGCGCCGCGGCGCGATAGACACCATCGCTGCAGCCGGCCTGCGCTACGACATCAGTGCAGAATCACCCGACCTGGCCGGGATTCAAGCGGCGGTACGCACCAACCTCGGCTACACCCTGTTACCCGCCCTCGGCCGGCTTCCCGACAGCATTTACGCGGCCTCCGGCTTGCCCGAGCCGCCCAGCGTCGTGATGAGAACACAAACAGCCACCCACGTCACAGACGCCGATGCCCGCACCATCCGCGACGTGGTCCAGGACGTGCTCGCCCTGCACCACGCCTGACTGATCACCGCTCGCCTGCCTCGCGCATACACCTAGCCGTCGACCTCCAGCCGCCGCGGACCCGGCCCCTCCTGGGACAGCTCGTCGTCGGGATTCAGCAGCTTGCAAGCGCTCATCGACAGGCAGCCACAACCGATGCAGCCGTTCAGTTCGCGTTCCAGGCGTTCGATCTGGTGGCGGCGTTGGGCCAGGGTCGCGCGCCAGACCTTCGACACCCGCCGCCAGTCGCGGGCGGTCGGCTGGCGATCCATCGGCAGCTCGCCGAACGCCTGCTGCACGTCGGCGAGCGGGATCCCCAGCCGTTTGGCGACCACGATCAGCGAGATCCGCCGCACCATGTGGCGGTGGTAGCGGCGCTGGTTGCCGACGGTACGCGTGGCGACGATCAACCCGAGCTGCTCGTAGTAGTGCAGCGCCGACTTCGCCACCCCGGTCCGCGCGGCGATCTCGCCGATGCTCAACAGGTCGCCGGGATGTGGATGCCCCTCCATGATCGAATCTTCGCGCTGTTCGGCCCTTGATCTCAAGTCAACTTGAGTTTCTAGGTTTGCTGCATGACCTCGGAATCCCCATCCGTCCACGCCCCACGCAGCGACTCCCCGCGCTTCGCCGATCTCTTCCGTGACGGCAATGCCGGCGCCGTCGGCATCCTCGCCGGCGGCTTCCTGCTGGCCGCGATCACGATGTTCGTCACCACGGCCCTGATGCCCTCGGTCGTCGCCGAGATCGGCGGCCGGGAGCTGTACGCCTGGCCGACGACGATCTATGTCGTCGTCTCGATCATCGGCGTGATGGGCGTCGGCCAGGCTCTGGCCAGGCTCGGGGCGGTCGGCGCGTACCTGCTCGCCTTCGCCACCTACCTCGTCGGTGGGATCGTCTGCACGCTCGCGCCGACGATGCCGGTGCTGCTCGCCGGCCGCGCCGTCGTCGGGCTGGGCGGCGGGCTGCTGTCCGGGCTCGGGTACGCCCTGGTCCGCACCGTGCTTCCGCAACGCCTGTGGGGAATGGCCACCGGGCTGATCTCGGCGATGTTCGGCGTCGGCACGCTCGTCGGGCCGGTCCTCGGCGGCCTCTTCGCCCAGTTCGACGCCTGGCGGCTGGCCTTCGCGATGATCGCGCTGGCCGGCCTTGCTCTCGGGTTCGTCGCGCCGCGGGCACTGCGCGGGCACGGTCGCACCGGGCAGGTCGAGCCGTTCCCGCTCGGCTCGGTCGCGCTGCTGACAGCCGCGGTGGCCGCGCTGAGCGTCGCCTCGATCACCGAGGGTGCGGCGCGGGTCGCGCTGCTCGCCGCGGCCGCGGTCCTGCTCGTCGCCTTCGTCGCCTGGGACCGCCGGGCCCGCTCCTCGGTACTGCCGGACTCCACCTATCGGCCGGGATCGCCGATGCGCTGGCTGATGCTGACCAATGCGATGCTGACCATTGCCGTCGTCAGCGAGGCCTTCACGCCGCTGTTCGGCCAGAGCATGGCCGGCCTCGCCCCGGTGGTCGCCGGCTTCTTCGGTGCCGCGGTCTCGGTCGGCTGGTCGTTCTTCGGCCTGCTCGGCGCCCGCGCCGCGACCCCGCGGTCGCGCTCGGCGCTGTTGATCATCGGGCCCGGCCTGTTGGCGGCGGGCTTCCTCGGCGCCGCGCTCACCCAGCGCGAGCCGGCGGGGCCCGGCCTGGCGATCGTCTGGTTCGTGTTGTTGGTGATCGCCGGCGCCGGCATCGGCTTCGGCTTCCCCGTGCTCAGCTACGCGACGATGAGCAATGTCACCGATGCGGCAGAGGCCGGCAAGGCGGCCGCCACCATCCCGTTGGTCGGCCTGGCCGCACAGAGCCTCGGGGCGGCCCTCGCCGGCGTCCTGGTCAACGCGGGCCTGCCGTCCATGCCGCAGGCCGCGATCAACCTCTTCGTCGGGCTGGCCGTCCTGGCGGCACTCGGCGTGGTGACGGCCCTGGCAGCGGTACGCCGCGGCGCCGTCGCCGAGTAGCCGCTCAGGCGGGATCGGGCTCGTCGACCGAACGGCGCGCGAACTCCTCGGCGATCGCGGCGGTCACCGGTCCGACCGGATAGCTGTGCTCGTCCCAGGCGACGATCGGGTGCACGTCGCGCAGCGAGCCGGTGAGGAAGACCTCGTCGGCCCGCTGCGCGGCGGCGAGGTCGATGTCCTCCTCCACCGCACCGGACTGCTCGATCACACAGGCCCGGGTGATGCCGGCCAGCGGACCCGCGGCCAGCGTCGGCGTGATCACGCGGTCGCCGAAGACGAGGAAGATGTTCGACCCGGACGCCTCGCAGACCTGGCCACGGGTGTTGCAGAACAGCGCCTCCCCGGCGCCGTGATCATGGGCGTACGCCAGAGCGCGAACATTGCCGGCGTACGACGTCGTCTTGATCCCCGACAGCGGGTCGTCGGGGTTGCGGGTCCAGGGCACGGTGACGATCCGCCCCGGTTCGCTGGTGCGCGCCGCCGGACCTGCTGCGACGACCAGCCGCGGCGGCCCGTACGCGGCATTGCTGCTGAGCGGGCCGATACCGCCCGTCCAGGTGATCCGGAGCCGCCCGAACTCGAAGTCCCGCCCCGCCAGGACGGCGGCGATACCCTCGCGTACCGCCGACTCCTCGGGCGTCGGCAGGCCGAGAACCTTGGCGGAGTTCTCCAACCGGCGGACGTGCCGGCCGATCGCGAACGCGCCCCACGGCTCGATCTTCAGGGTTTCGAAGACGCCGTCGCCGTCGACCAGCCCATGATCATCGGCGGGCACGGTCGCCTCGGCGGCATCGGCGTACAGCGTGCCGTCGATCCAGACACGCGGGCGGGCTTCACTCACCCGCCCATGCTGCCACGGCGACGACCGTCAGCGCGGCTCGAGCACGAAGATCGGGATCTTGCGATCGGTCTTGGTCTGGTACTCCGCATAGGGCGGGTACGCCGCGACGGATCGGTCCCACCAGGTTCGGTACTCCTCGGGGTCGTCCACCAGCCGCGCCCGCACCGGGAAGGTGTCGCTGCCGTCCATCAGCTCGATGTCGGGGTGGGCGACCAGGTTGTTGAACCACACCGGATTCTCCGGCGAACCGCCCTTGCTCGCCACGGCCGCGTAGTTTCCGTCGGCCTCGACCCGCATCACGGGCACCCGCCGAAGCTCGCCGGTCTTCGCTCCCTGCTGGTTCATCACCACGACGGCCATCCCCTTCACGCTGGCCGCCGCGGTGTCGCCCGCGGCGTCGATGTCCGCCAGTTGCTTGCGCACCCACTCCCACTGTCCCATGCACCCGACGCTAGCGCGCTGGTTTGTGCGCGGCCAGAGTCGTCGGCTAGTCTCTTCCACGCGCTGCTGCCGGAAACGGCACAGCGATGCGGACGTGGCTCAGTTGGTAGAGCATCACCTTGCCAAGGTGAGGGTCGCGGGTTCGAATCCCGTCGTCCGCTCGGAGCGGGTCTCAGCCCCGGTGGTCTCGACCAGGGTCTCAACCACCAAGGTTGGGCTCCTCACCTGGTGGAGTGGCCGAGAGGCGAGGCAACGGACTGCAAATCCGTCTACACGGGTTCAAATCCCGTCTCCACCTCGGGCGATTGGCGCAGGGGCTAGCGCGCTTCCCTGACACGGAAGAGGTCACTGGTTCGATTCCAGTATCGCCCACCACCCAGGGCTGCCGACCGGCGACGGTCGGCAGCCCCTCGCTCTCCCGGCCGGGGACGGAGCCCTGATGATCGAACCGCCGCGCCACTACCCCTCGTGGGTCGTCCCGACGGTCATCGGCGCCACGCTGGTCATCGCCGCGTACTGCGTGTTCCGGATCTTTGCCGCGACCGGCGACCCGGAGTTCTTCGGCTGGTCGGTCGCGCTGTGTCTGCTGTACGCCGTGGTCGGCTCCGCCCTCGCCACGCGACGCGATCCGGGCGGCGGGCGACCGCTCCGGTCCGTCCTGGCGGCGGGTGTCTGCGCCGGTGCGTTGCTGGCGGCGGTCTTCGTCGTCGGGGCGTTCGTCGTGCGCGCCGTTCCCGCACTGGCGGACGCCGTGCGAGCGGTCACCGGGCAGGCCGATCACACGCCGTTCGTGGCGGTGGTCGCGATCACGGCGCTGACGGGCGTCGCGGAGGAACTGTTCTTCCGCGGCGCCGTCTACGCCCGGCTCGCCCGCCGGCCGGTTCTGGTCAGCACCCTGGCCTATGCGGCGGTCACCGCCGGATCGCTGAACCCGATGATGATCTTCGCCGCGCTGGTGCTCGGCACGGTCACCGGCCTGCAGCGGCGCTCCAGCGGAGGGATCGTGCTTCCGGCGGTCACCCATGTGGTGTGGTCACTGACCATGCTGCTCGCGCTCCCCGCCGTCGTCGGCTGACCCGGTCAGCGCCGCCAGCCGCTCGCGCAGCGCCGCGAGCACCATCTGCCGATAGCCGAGCACGGGGCCGGGCACCAGGTCGGTGATGGCGTCGTCGGTCACGATCACCTCGTTGGAGACCGACTCCAGCAGGTTGCGACCCGTCACGGGGTCGACCCGGGTGATCAACGACAGCCAGAGCGCGGATGCCCGGGGCGTGGCCACCGGGGCGATGAACACCGGCAGCGGCCGCCGGTTCAGGATCCGCCCCAGCACCTGCATCATCCGGCGATAGGTGAGCACGTCGGCGCCGCCGATCTCATACGTGCGGCCCAGCGCCTCCTCCCGCTCCGCGACCCCGACGAGATAGCGCACGGCGTCGCCGATCCAGATCGGCTGCACCCGCGTGTTCACCCACCGCGGGGCGATCATCACCGGCAGCGCATCGACCAGCTCGCGCGTCATCTCCCACGAGATCCCGCCGTGGCCGACGATGATCGCCGCCCGCAGGGTGGTCACGGGTACGCCTGCCGCCGCCAGCAGCCGCTCCGCCTCGCGCCGCGAGCGCAGGTGCGGCGACAGGTCGTCGCGATCGCTGCCCAGGCCACCGAGGTAGACGATCTGGCGCACCCCGGCCCGGGCCGCGGCTGCACCGAAGTTCTCCGCGGCGCGGGCATCCTCGGTCTCGAAGTCCCGCGACCCGAGTCCGTGCACCAGGTAGTAGGCGACGTTCGCGCCGGCCATCGCGGCGGCCAGCGACCCGGCGTCGGCGACATCACCCGCCACCGGTCTGGCCGGCCCGGCGTACTCGTCGGGGTTGCGGGTCATCGCCCGCACATCGTGCCCGGCCTCCGCGAGGGCCGGCACCAGCCGCCGTCCCACGAAACCGGTCGCCCCTGCCACCAGGATCGATGCCACCGCCGCCTCCGTGCGTTGCGTGTCGTTGCCCGGACCGCGCGCCGGGACTGTCAGGATAGGAGCAATGAACGCGATCCCCGGCACGGACACCGTTCCGGGACGGCTCCGCAAGGTCGGTGTGCTGGCCTTCCGCGCCGGGTTTCGCTATCGCGTGATCGGCCTCGCGGCGGAGAGCGCGTTCTTCGCCCTGTTGTCGCTGCCGCCGATGCTGTTCGCGCTGGTCGGAGCGCTCGGCTTCGTCGCCGCACAGACCGACCCGTCGACGATCTTCGGGCTGCGCGACGACATTCTCGGTTTCGCGGGCCAGTTCCTGACCCGGACCAGCATCGAGTCGATCCTCGCCCCCACCATCGACGAGGTGATCAGCAGCCGGCGCTCCGATGTGGTGTCGATCGGCTTCCTGATCGCCCTGTGGACGGGATCGCGGGCGATCGCGGTCTTCGTCGAGACCGTCAGCCTGATGTATGGCTACCAGGGCAGGCGCAGCATCGTGCGGCAGCGGGCCCTCAGCTTTGCGCTGTTCTTGTTGTTGCTGGTGATCGGCATCGTGCTGATCCCGCTGATCCTCACCGGGCCTTCGCTGATCGGCGAGCTGTTGCCCGAGCGGGTTGCCTGGCTGGCCGGGCTCTACTGGCCCGTGGTGACGTTGCTCTCGATCGGGCTGGTCACCACGATGTTCTATCTCGCGGTGCCCGAACGCCACGCCTGGCACTCGCACCTGCCGGGCGCGTTGTGGACGATGGTGATGTGGCTGGTCGGCAGCCAGCTCCTGCGCCTGGTGCTCTCCTTCGCCAGCGACACCACCTCGATCTACGGGCCGCTCGCAGCGCCGATCGCCGTCTTGTTGTGGCTCTATCTGACCTCGCTGGCCGTGCTGATCGGCGCGGCCATCAACGCCTCCGTCGCCGAGGTCTTTCCCCGGTTTGCGGGGGTACGCCCGACTCCGCGACGGGCCGAGGACTCACTTCAGGCCGCTGCTGGCGATGCCGGTGACGATCTGGCGCTGGAGGAACAAGAAGATGATGATCACCGGAACCATCGAGACGACTGACATCGCCAGGATGTAGTTGAACGGCACGATCAGTTCGGCGTTGAACTGGGCCAACGCGACCGGGAGGGTGTAGTTGTCCTGCTGCTGGGAGATCACCAGCGGCCACAAGAAGTCGTTCCAGCGCCACATGATCGAGAAGATGGTGACCACCGCGATCGGCGGACCGCACAGCGGCAGCACGACCCGGGCGAAGATGCCGAACTCGCTCGCTCCGTCGACCCGCGCGGCCTCGATCAGATCGTCCGGTATCCCCAGCATGTACTGCCGGATCAGGAACACCCCGGTCGGCGTCGCCGCCGGCGGGATGATCAGGCCCCACAACGTGTTCACCAGCCCGAGCTGGTAGGCCATCTGGTAGACCGGGATCAGGATCACCTGCAGCGGGATCATGATCGTCGCCAGCACGAGCAGGAAGACGAAGTTGCGGCCGCGGAAGTTGTACTTGGCCAGGCCGTAGGCGCACATCGTGTTGATCACGACCGTCAACGCGGTGGCGGCGACCGTGACGATCACCGAGTTGCGCAGATAGGTCGCGAACGGGAATCGCTCCAGCGCCCCGGTGTAGTTCTCCAGGCTCCACTGCGCGGGCAGGATCACCGGCGGCCGCTGCGCCAGTTCGGTGGGGGTCTTGAAGCTCGACACGAAGGTCCAGACCAGCGGGCCGAGGATCAGCAGCGCGGTGGCGATCAGGATCACGTAACGCGCGATCGCCCAGCCCGTCGGCGGGCGGCGGCCGGTGCCGGTCCAGGTCGGCGCGGCCGGCCGCCCTGCGGCGACATCGGGCGGGTTCGTCGCCGGGGCGCTCATGCGATGCCCCGACGCCGCGCGTTGAGGAAGTTCAGCATGGTGAAGGCGAACACGCAGATGAACAACACCACCGAGCCGGCCGCGGCGATCCCGTAGCGGATGGGCGAGACGAAGGCCCGCTCGTAGACGAACTGCACCATCAGCATCGTCGCGCCGACCGGGCCACCGCCGGTCAGCGAGTAGATGTAGTCGAAGGACTGGAAGGCCGACATGGTGCCGAGGATCACCACCACCAGGGTCGTCGGGCGCAGCAGTGGCCAGGTGAGGTGCCGGAACTGTTGCCAGCGCGAGGCGCCGTCGACATGCGCCGCCTCGTAGACCGTCGGGTCGATTCCCTGCAGCCCGGACAACATGATCAGCGTGTAGAAGCCCAGGTGGATCCACAGCCCGACCGCGATGATCACCCCCATCGCGAGCGGTCCGTTGATCAGCCAACCCGGCTCGGGCAGGCCGAGCGTGCCGAGGACGATGTTCACCAGACCGTTCGTCCGGTCCAGCAGCCAGCGCCACAACAGCCCGATCACCACGGCCGAGAGCAGGCTCGGCAGGAAGAGCACGGCCCGGAAGAACCCCCGCCCGGGGAAGGCGTCGTTCAGCAGCACGGCGTACGCCGTGGCCAGCACTGTGGTCGCGATCACGAAGCAGATCACGTAGAAGACGGTCTGACCGGCCACCTGCCAGAACTCGGCATCGCTGACCAGCTCGGAGTAGTTGCTGGTCCCGACGAACCGGAAATTGCGCCCGTCGCGGGAGTCGTAGAGGGAGATGTTGACCATGTTGATCGCCGGCCAGATCGTGAACAGCAAGAAGATCACCAGGTTCGGCGCAATGAACAGGTACGGCGCGAGCGTACGCGCCGTGAACCGCCGCCGGCGTGCGACGGGCCGGCTCACCCGGCCGCGTCCTGCAGCGACTTCTCCGCGCCCTTGCGGAAGGCGGCCACGGCCTGGGCCGGATCCTGCTGCCCCGCCAACACGGCGGCGAGCACCTTGGTCATCTCGGTGCTGGTGGCGCTGAAGGCGGGCGAGAACGACGTGCCGAAGGTGTCGGGCGGGGTCTGCTGGACATCGGCGAGGAAGACCTGCATGTCGGCATCGCGGTTGCTGTATTCCACCCCGGACTCGATCAGGTCCTTGCGGGTCGGCAGGAAGTTGGCCTTGTCCGCCAGATAGCGCTGGGAGTCGGCGGAGTTCATGAACGCGATGAAGTCGGCGGCGAGCTGCTGGCGCGGGCTGGCCTTGAACGCCCCCATGAACTTGCCGCCCGGGAATCCGCCGCAGCGCTCCTGGCAGGGGTTCGGCACCGCCGCCCAGTCGAACTCGGCGGACTCGGCGAAGGCCGCGACCTGCCAGTTGCCCGAAACATAGATCGGCGCCTGCTGGGCGAGGAAGATCTCGTTCGCCGCGGTGTAGCGCGTACCGGCCTGCAACCACAGGTCGCGCGGCATCACGCCGTCGGCATTCAGCTCGGCGAACCTGGTCACGGCCGCGACGGCCGGCTCCTCGGCGAGCGCGACCTGCGTACCCGATTCGTCGAAGACGGTCGTCCCGTACTGGCTCATCATCGTGGAGAACCGGTGACCCGACACGTCCATGGCCAGACCGAACTCGGTGCCGGCGCCCTTCTTCACCTGCTCGGCCGCCTCGACGACCTCGTCCCACGACCGCCACGGCCGCTGCGCCGTCGGTGGCTCGACGCCGGCCTTCTCGAACAGGTCGAGATTGATCATCGGCCCGTTCAGCGTCAGGTCGCTGGGCACCGCGAGCAGCTCGCCGCCCGGCCCGGTGGCCGGTCCGGCCATGCCGTCGAGGTACTGCCCCGCGAGCTCCGGGCGCAGCGCGGTCAGATCGACCAGGTCGTCGCGGACCGGGGTGAGCGTGGTCAGGCGGGCAACGTCGGGGGGATTGCCACCGGAGAGCCTGGCCTGCAGCGTCTGCTCCAGATTGGCGTACGGGATCAGTTCGAGGTTCACCGTGGCCCCCGTCTCCTGCTCGAAGCGGGCGATCAGGTCGCGCGTCGCCTGCTCGTCCGGACCGTCGGTGAAGTACAGGTAGGTCAGCGTCTGGTCGCCCGTCTGCTCGGCCTCGCCCCCGGCGCCGCCGGGCGCACAGGCCGCCGTCGCCGCCAGCACCAGCGCCGCGCCGAGCCCGGCCGCCGTCCTGATCAGTCCTCGTCGCATCGCGTCGTCCTTCCGCATTGGGGGAGCCACACTGCCGCGCACAGTTTTGCCGATCCGGCCACGATTGACGAGACGCCGGCACGATATGTCGCCCAGCCGTGACCCGACGCCACGAGGTCGATGCTCAAGATGTGAGATTCAATCTCATACTTTGGTATCTCAGCTTGTGGACGCGTGTCCGAGCCGCGAGAGTGTCCGCATGAACGCACCGACTCTCGTCGTCCTGGCCGCCGGCAGCTCTGATTCTCAGGTCAACCAGGTAGCCCACGCCATGCGCGTCGGGCTGCAGGCGATGCGTCCCGAACTCGACGTCCGCGCTGCGTTCCTCGATCACTGTCCGCCGACCGGACCGCAGGTGGTCAGCCACCTGGCGCGCGCCGGCGTGCGCGAGATCGCCTTCGTTCCCGCACTGCTGTCCAGCCCGTTCGCCACCGACGAGCGCGTCGCGACGCTGGTACGCCGCACCCGCGCCACGCACCCGGAGATCCGCACCGCGGTCGCCGGGTCGATCGGCCCGGAGGCGAGCCTGTTGTCCCGGGTCGACGCGCAACTGCGGCAGGCGCTGCGCCGGGCCCGGGCCACCGAGCTCGACGGCCTGGTGCTGCTGGCCGAGGGCACCCCCGATTCCCGCGGAGCGGCGCTCGTCGCCCGCCGCGCCCGGCAGTGGGGCCAGCACCACAAGCTGCCCTGCGTACCCGTCTTCACCGATGCCGGCGCCGGCGCGATGGCGGAGGCGCTGCACTCGCTGTACGCCCAGGGGCGGCGCAACGTGGCCGTCGGCTCGCTCTGCCTGACCGCCGATGCGCACTGGGTGGAACGGGCCGAGCAGGCGCGGTCGGCCGGCGTCGTCGCGGTCGGCGATCCGCTCGGGGCCGACGAGACCGTCCTTGATCTGGCGCTGGCCCGCTACGCCGTGGCGGCGATGGAACTGGTCGACTTCGGTTTCGACGAGACCGCGGAGCCCGCGCGCCCGTCGCTCAGCGTGGTCGGTGCCTGAGGCCGCCTGAGCGGCCCCGGCGTCACATGGTCGCCGCGAGCAGCCTCTTCTGCTCGGCCACGTCGAAATCGGCGGGCGGCCAGCCGAGGTTCAGCCGCTCCAACTGCTCGGCGAGCAACTGGGCGGCCGCCCAGTTGCGGTACCACTTGCGATCGGCCGGGATGACGTACCAGGGCGCGACCTCGGTGTTGCAGTTGGCCAACGCGTCGGCATAGGCCGCCTGGTAGTCCGCCCAGCGGGAGCGGGCGACCAGGTCGCCCGGGTTGTACTTCCAGTACTTGTCCGGGTTGTCCAGCCGCTCCATCAGGCGCTCACCCTGCTTGGCATAGGACACGTTCAGGAAGCACTTGATGATCAAGGTGCCCTGCTCGGCCAACCGGGCCTCGAACTCGTTGATCCGGTCATAGCGCGAGCGCCATTCGGCCTCGTCCACGAGCTGCTCGACCCGGACCACCAGCACGTCCTCGTACTGGGAGCGGTCGAAGATCCCGACCTGGCCGGGCGACGGGAGCGCGCGCTCGATCCGCCACAAGAAGTCGTGGGACCGCTCCTCCTCGGTGGGCGCCTTGAAGCCGGTGATCCGGACGCCCTGGGGGTCCATCAGCCCGACCGCGTGCCGGATCACGCCGCCCTTGCCGGAGGTGTCCATGCCCTGCAGGATCATCAACACCCGCGGCGCGCTCTCCGGATCGGCCCGGCCGGCGGCGAACAGGCGCTCCTGGCGATCGTCCAGCACGGGCGCCAGCTCGGCCATCAGCTTCGGCTGGTCCGACTTGTCCTTGCCGGGGAACCCGTGGGTGGCGCGGGGGTCGAGCGCGGACAGGTCGACCGGCCCGGCCGGCAACCGCAGGAGGTCGGAGATCGGAGTCGTCATGGCGTCATCCTGCCGCACGCGGCGGTTCGGCGTACCTGTGCGAACTACCATCACCGGGTGGACCTGCCGCTGTCTCCCCCGCTGGCGCCGATGCTCGCGGCGCCGGCGACGACGATTCCGCCCGGGATGGCCTATGAGCCCAAGTGGGACGGATTTCGCGCGCTGGTCTTTCGTGATCACGACGAGGTACGCCTGATCAGCCGCTCGGGCCGCGACCTGACGCCCTACTTCCCCGATGTCGTCGAGGCCGTGCGCGCCGATGCGCCGCAGCGTTGCGTGCTCGACGGCGAACTCGTGGTGATCGACGGCGATGCCCTGCGCTTCACCCGACTGCTGGAGCGGTCGGGGGCGGCACCGCACCGGGTCGCCCAACTGGTACGCCTGCGCCCGGCATCCATGATCGTCTTCGACGTGCTTGCCGTGGACGATCTTGCGATGCTGCGGCTGCCCTATCGGGAGCGGCGCCCCGTCGCGGAGGCGCTGTTCGCCGACCTCTCCGGGCCGCTGTTCCTGAGCCCGATGACGACCGACCCCGACACCGCGCGCGAGTGGTTCGCGCGCTTCGAGGGCAATGGTCTGGACGGCGTGATCGCCAAGTCACCGGACGGCCCCTACCTGCCGGGCGTGCGCGCGATGACGAAGATCAAACATCGCCGCGACGCCGACACCGTGATCGGGGGGTTCCGCCTGCACAAGAACTCCGCGCCCGGCCGACCGCTGCTCGGCGTGCTGCACCTCGGCCTGCACGACGAGCGGGGGCGGCTGGCCTGGGTCGGTGCCTGCTCCGGTTTCTCCCGCGATGCCCGCGAGCGGCTGCTCGAGGTGTTGCTGCCGCTCGCGCTGACGCCGGGTACGCCGGCCCACGCCGAGCATCCCTGGGCCCCCCCGACGCTGCCCGGGGATGCTCGGCGCCCGCAACCCGGTCCGCGCAGCGGCGGCCCGGACGAGGCCACCTATCTGCTCGCGCCCGAACTCGTCTGCGAGGTCTCCTACGACCACCTCGAGGACGACCTGCGCTTTCGCAGCAGCCCGGCCTTCGTCCGGTTCCGCCCCGACCGGCTGCCCGCCGAGTGCACGTTCGCCCAGCTGGAGGCGCGTCCGAGCACCGACCTGCGCTCGGTGCTCGGCGCCGGACCGGTCACCAGATCGTGAATCCCCCGTCGATCACCAGATCGGCACCGTTGATCATCGCGGCCGCGTCGCTGGCCAGGAACGCCGCGGCGGCGGCGATCTCGGCGGGCACGGCGAACCGGCCGACCGGGATCTGCGCCTGGTGGGCGACCCCCTTGGGGTTGTCCCAGGCGGCGATCCCGAGCGGTGTCAGCACCACGGTCGGCGAGATCGCGTTCACCCGGACCCCGCGACCGGCCCACTCCAGGGCGAGGACGCGGGTGAGGCCGATCACTCCGAACTTCGAGGCCGAGTAGGCGACGTGTTCGGCGATCGCCACCCGCGCCGCCTGGGACGCGAGGTTGATGATCACGCCCCGGCCGCGGTCCAGCATGCCGGTGCCGACGGCCCGGCACATCCGGTAGCTCCCGCTGAGGTTCACCGCAATCGTGGTGTCCCAGTCCTCCTCCGGCAAGGATTCGGCCGGTGCCAGCCGGGCGATGCCCGCGGAGTTCACCAGGATGTCGATCCCCGACAGGCGCTCCTCGGCGATGCTCACCGCTCGGGTGACCGATTCGGTCGATGTCACATCGCAGGCCACCGCGCTCGCGCGACCGCCGGACTCCCCGATCGCGCCCGCGGCGGACTCGGCGGCCCGCTCGTCGACGTCCATGATCACCAGATCGGCACCCGAGTCGGCGAACCGCTGCGCGATCGCCGCGCCGATCCCCGAGGCCCCGCCCGTGACGACCGCGCTGCGACCGGTGAGGTCGACGCGGATGTCGTCGGCCGGAGCGGCGATCTCGGTGATCAGCCCGGAACCGGCGCTCACTGCCCGCCCGGTTCCTGGCCGGGGATGCCCTCGTAGGCGATGTTGCCGGTCTTCAGGTTCTCCGCGGTCAGCTCGGGGATCTGGGACAGGAACTCCTGTCGGTTGGTGACCACGTGTTCCATCGCCACGCCGACATTGTCCTTCGTGATCCGCGGCATGATGTAGACCGGCTTGGTGTTGATCTGCTCCCCGCGGGCGATCGCCGCGGCGACCGCGAGACCCGCGGACAGCTCGACCGTGCCGTTCTGCAGCATCGTGCCGATGAACTCACCGGACTCCACCGCCTTCAGCCCGTCCTCGATGCCGTCGATGCCGACGATCGGCGTATCGGTCGCACCGGCCTCCTTCAGGGCCTGCAGCGCGCCGAGTCCCATGTCGTCGTTCTGGGCGACGACTCCGTCGATCTGGTCGCCATAGGCCGAGATCCAGTTCTTGGTCTTGTTCACCGCCTCGTCGCGCTTCCAGTTGGCGGTGTCCTGGGCGAGGACCTTGATGTCGGGATTCTCGGCCAGCACGTTCTCGATACCGGTCTGCCGGTTGATCTGGCCCGACTGCCCGAGCGGGCCCTGCAGGATCACGATGTTGCCGCGCCCGCCGAGCGCGTCGGCCATCATCTGCATCTCGTTCTCCCCCGCGAGCACGTCGTCGGGTTGGACGTCGCCCGCGACATCGGGATTGTTCAGCGAGGCGTTGACCGGGATCACCGGGATTCCGGCCGCGTTGGCCGCGGCGACCTGCGGCTGCAGCGAGTCGGCCTGGACCGGGACCACGACGATCGCGTCGACGCCCGCGGCGATCAACTGGTCCATCTGGCTGGCCTGGGTGCTCACGTCGAGATTCGCCGAGTTCCACAACACCTCGATGTTGTTCGCCGCGGCATAGGCGTCCATGCCCTCCTTGCCGGCGGTGATGAACGAGCTCATGTCGTAGACGGTGACGCCGATCCGCAGCCGGTCGCCGCCCTCGCCGCCCTCACCCCCTTGGTTGCGCGTGGGGTCACCGGCGCCACAGGCCGCGGCCAGCAGCACCAGCGCGGCGGTGATCACCGCCACCAGTGGACGGGTGATCTGTCGGGTCCGTCGTCGCATCATGTCTCCTTCGTTGGTGGGCGTGTGGTGGGTACGGTCAGGTCCGGCGTTTGGCCGTCCAGACATCGACGGCAACCGCGAAGACGATCAGGACTCCCTTGATCACGTCCTGCCAGTACGCCGGGACCAGCAAGATGTCGAGGCCGTTGTTCAGGGTCTGGATCAGGATCAGGCCGAGCGCGGTGCCCCAGATCGATCCGCGGCCACCCATCAGGCTGGCACCGCCGATCACGACCGCGGCAATGGCATCGAGCTCATAGCCCTGGCCCAGATTGGGCGGGCCCGAGATCACCCGGGAGGCGAGCATCACCCCGGACAGGCCGGCGAGCACGCCGGAGATCACGTAGACGCTGAACAGGATTCCACGGACATTCACGCCGGCGATCTCGGCCGCATTGCGGTTCCCGCCCACGGCGTAGACGCGCATCCCGTACGACGTCCGTCGCATCACGAACGCCAGCACGAGAATCCCGGCGATCATCACCAGGACCGGGATCTGCAGCCCGAAGATCGTCGTGTTCGCGATCGCGCCGAACTCCGGCGGCAGGCCGTTGATCGGGGCGCCGCCACCGATCGCGTACGCGACCCCCGAACCGGCGGTCAACATGCCGAGGGTGGCGATGAACGGTGGCACGTTCACCACCGCGACGAAGAAGCCGTTGATCGCACCCGCGAGCAGCCCGACCAGGACGGCCGTCAGCACGGTCAGCAAGACCTGTCCCGGATTCGCCTTGGCAACGGCGGCGCCGGCCATCGCCGACACCGCGATCACGCTGCCGACGGACAGGTCGATACCGCCGGTCAGGATGACCAGGGTCTGGCCCAGCGCGATCAGCGCGAACGGCGCGGCGGCGATCAGGATCGTCTGCACGTTGTCGAGGCTGGAGAATCGCGCGCTGCGGTAGCTGAAGTAGCAGATCACCAGCAACACCACGATCAACATCGCGTTGCGCAGCAGCAGCCCGATCCACCACTGCCGGGAGAAGCGTCGCGCCTCCCCGCCCAGCTCGGTGCTGTCGGGCACCTGGTCGGGACCGGCGACCTGGCTGGTCGAATCGCTCATCGAACGTCCTCACTCCCGTGCTCGTCGTCGGTCGCCGCCCCGGTCGCGGCGGGCGGAGCTTCCTGATCACCCGTGGCGAGGGTGAAGATCCGGGCCTGGGCGTCGTCGGCACCGAGCGCCGCCCGATCCAGCTCGCCGGCGACCTGCCCGTCGGCGAGGACCAGGGCCCGGTGGGCGAGCCCCAGGATCTCGGGCATGTCGGACGACGCCATGATCACTGCGACCCCACCGGCGGCGAGGTCGGTGATGATGCGGTAGATCTCCGACCGCGCGCCGACGTCGACACCGCGGGTCGGCTCGTCGAGCAGCAAGACATCGATCTCTCCGGTCAGCCAGCGCGCGAACACGACCTTCTGCTGGTTTCCCCCGGACAACGTGCCGACCTCCTGGCCGAGGCCCCGCGAACGGAGCCGGACCGAGGTCATGGCCTGTTGGACGGCCTGGGTCCGCGCCCGCGGCCGCAGCACGCCGCCGCGCGTGAATCGGGCGAGGTGGGGCAGGCTGCCGTTGTCCAGCACCGACATGCCGAGGACGGCACCCGAGGCCTTGCGGTCCTCGGGGGACCATCGCCAAGCCGCGCCGGATCGCCGACCGCGGCGCGCCCCGAGCGAGGGTCTTCCCGTGCACCCGGATCACGCCCGCATCGCTTCGGCGTACCCCGAAGATCGCCTCCAGCAGCTCGGTGCGACCGGCGCCGACCAGCCCGGCCAGGCCGACGATCTCGCCGCGTCGCACCTGAAGGCTCACCGGCCCGCCGGCGCCGGTGACGTGCAGGCCGTCGATCTCGAGCACGACATCCTCGCCGGCGGGTGTGATGTCGGGGAACAGGGTGCCGAGTTCGCGACCGATCATGGCGGTCACGATGTCCTCGTCACTGACGGCCGCGATCGGCTGGTCCATGATCAGACTGCCGTCGCGCAGTACCACGACCCGGTCGGCCAGCGCCCGGATCTCCTCCATCTTGTGGGTGGTGTAGATCATCGCCACGCCCTGGGAGCGCAGCCGCCGGACCACGCGGTAGAGCTGCTCGACCTCTCGCTCGGAGATCGCCGACGTCGGCTCGTCCAGCAGCAGGACCCGGGCCCCGGTGTGGGTGGCCTTGACGATCTCGATGATCTGCTGGATGCCGACCGGCAGCCGGCGCATCGGCGCCGTGACGTCGATCTCGACGCCGAAGTCGGCGAGCGCGGAGCGGGCGGCCTTGATCATCGACCGCCGGTCCAGCAGGCCGAACCGGTGCAGCTCACGGCCGACGAAGAGATTCTCATAGACCGACTGCTCGGGGATCGAGGCAAGCTCCTGCGGGACGATCGCGACCCCGGCTCGGTGGGCGTCGGCGACGCTGCCGTGCAGTTCGTGCCCGTCGACGCTGACGCTCCCGCCGTCTGCCCGGTACTGACCGGAGGCGATCTTCAGCAGGGTCGACTTGCCCGCCCCGTTCTCACCGGCGAGTGCCGTGACGGTGCCGGGCTCGAGGTCGAGGCCGACGCCGGTCAGGACCGGCACGCCGCCGAACCCCTTGGTCACGTCCCGGACCGACAGCACCGGCGCCACGTCGCCTCCCCGCCTCATTGCGATCTGCTCATGTGAGCGCCCCATGTCCACATGAGTGCTCGTGCGTGGTGTCGACGCTAGATTGCACACTGGAGCGTGTCAAGGGCCTTATGATGCTCATATGAGCATGGGGGATGCGGCCCGGCCGACGGTCGCGATCGACGAGCAATTGCTGATGGCAGAGGTGGCGCGCCGCTACTTCTGGGAGGGCCGCACCCGCGTCCAGATCGCGACCGAGTTCGGGCTGTCCCGGTTCAAGGTGGCACGCCTGATCGAGGCGGCACTGCGTACCGGGATCGTGCGGATCGAGATCGCCATGCCGCAGGCGGTGGATGCCGAGCTCTCGGTGAAGCTGCGGGAGCGCTACGGGCTCGACCGGGCCCTCGTCACCACGACCGCGGGCACCTCACCGGAAGTCATCCGCGACGCGCTCGGCGCGGCCGCGGCGCGGCTGCTCGGTGACCTTGTCGGCGAGGGCGACGTGCTGGGCGTGACCTCGGGCCGGACGATCGACGCCACCGTGCGCCACCTGACCAGCCTCGCCGGGTGCGAGATCGTCCAACTGACCGGCATGAGCGGGAATCTGGACGAGAATTCCGTCGAGGTGCTGCGCCGGGTGGCGGCCGTCTCGGGCGGGGCCGCGCACAGCATGTACGCCCCGCTGACGGTGTCGACACCGGAGGCGGCGGCGGCCCTGCGCGCGGATCCCCGGGTGCGGCAGGCATATGCCAGGTTCGGCGACGTGACCATCGCCCTCGTCGCCGTCGGCTGCTGGAGCCCGGCGGACTCCCGGTTCCACGACGAGGTGAGCGACGCCCACCGCTCCGAACTGCTCGCCCGCGGAGTGATCGCCGATGTCGGCGGCGCGCTGATCGACGCCGCCGGACGACCGGTGACGGACTTCGACGACCGGGTGCTCGGTCTGACCGTCGATCAGCTCGCCGCGATCGACCAGGTGATCGTCGTCGGCGGCGGAGAGCGCAAGGCGCCCGCCATCCTTGCCACGCTGCGCGCGGGGATCGTGAACACCTTGATCACCGACGGCGGTGTCGCACGCTATCTGCTCGCCGACTGATCATTCCCCAACTCAGCCGGCGGCGCAGTCCGAGGTCGCCCGCGCACCGGGCCGGGCCTCCGAGGCGGCGGAGAAGGTGATCACCGCGGCCGCCGAGGCGCCGGGCTCGCGGACGGCGTACCCCTGCACGGTGACGGTCTCCCCCGGCGCGGCGGCGACGAACTCGTTCGGCACCACCGCGCGCCAATTGCTGCCGTCGGCGACATCCCCCGATACGCGGTAGACATCGTCGGCGAAGTCGGCATCGCGGGCCGCGCGGCCGGTGTTCGTCAGCGTGAACGTGCAGCGGACCACCTCGGTGTTCAGCGGTTCGGCCGCTGCCGCGCTGGCCGTGACCCCGCGGCGCTGGGGCCCGGCCCCCTCCAGCGAGCGCACGGCGAGGTCGTAGCTCAGCACGCCCCGCTCGTCGCGGCTCGTGCCCAGGACGTAGAACCGCAGGCCGTTGCGGCGGTCGGTGTACTCGGCGGCCGATCCGGACCCGGCACCGGCCTTGAACAGCCCGTCGTTGAGCTGGCGATGATCACCGCGGGTCATCGGCACCGGCGTACCGCTCGCGTCGACGTAGTCGGTCAGTCCGATGTCGTCGGGGTTCGCGTCGATCACCCACTTGCCGGGATTCGCCCAACGGTCGTCCTTGGTCTTGGCCAGCAGCACGCCCGAGTCGGCGGTGAAGGAGTCGCTGCCCATCCGGTCGACGACCTCCAGGGTGTAGGCGTCATAGCCGCCGCCGTCGCAGCGCCACTCGTTGCGCGGCCCGCCCGCCCCCTGCGAGACGCAGCTGGAACGGTCCCCGCCGTCGAGGCCGATGACCATTCCGGCCGCATCGTCGGGGCCCTGGACGGCGCGCGCCTGCACCCGGGTACGCACGATGCCCTTCGCGGTCAGCTCCGAGCGGTTGGTCCGGACCACCGCGTCCTTGTCCACCATCTGCAGGGTCATCTTGTCCCGCAGCATGAGCTGCGCGCCCATCACCGCGCCGCGGTCCGACGGCACGTGCCAGCGTTCGTGCTGCCCGCCCGGCCCGTTGAACGAGCCGCGACTCAACATGTCCCACACGCCGGACGCGTCGCGTCTCGGGTCGGCGGCATAGGGGTTGCCGTAGTTGTCGCCGATCGACAGGTTGTGACTGAGCTCGTGGGCATAGACCGCGGCGCCGGAGGACTCGGCCTCGATGGAGGTGGTGCCGCTGGCATTGGGCCACATCGACGCCGCGGACTTCCACGAGGTCCAGTCGACATAGCGGGTGTCGGCCCAGTTCGGGGCCTCCTTGCCGGTCTCGGCCGCCACGGCCTCGCGCCACTCCGGCGGCGGGCCGAGCTCGTCCGGGATGTCGGCGGGCGAGGCGTACCGCTTCTGGCCGAATTCCAGCCAGGTCGCCGATTCGTCCATCCCGGCGCCGACGTAGAACACGTTGTCGAACTCGCCGATGGGATCGTCCATCCCGGTGTCGGCGCTCCATTCGGCCAGCGCATCGCGGCGGAAGTCGCCGTTGCACTTCAGCGCCTTCGGGCACTGGGTCTCCGGCGGACCACCGGCGCTGAACCCGGCGAAGTGGTACTGGTAGGACTTCTTCGGCAGCCGGTACGGGCCGAACGGCACGAGTTCGACGCCGTAGCGGCCGGCAGAGGTCTCCATCCAGTACTCGTTCAGGGTGTGGCCACGATTCAGCTCCGAGGGCTTGTTCAGGAAGTCGGCATAGAACTGCGGCACGTCCTCGCGGGACAGGTCGCTGACCAGGTCCGGGTTGCCCCACGGTGTCGAGCCCTTCGGCTGGGTGACCTGGAACGGCTCGTCGGGGTAGTCGAGCAGCACGATCGCCGCGCGCCACTTCTTCACGGTCGGTTCCCGGTCCGGGTCGGACCAGTCGGTGCCCGGCGTGGCGACATAGTCGTCCCAGGTGAGCTGGTCGAGATCGGCGACCTGCTGCGGATCGATCGGCGCCACGCCGGGCGCGATCTCCGACGCCGGCTCGATGGCGATCTGCGGACCCCCGGGCAGGGCGTGCGCCGGGGCGGTGCCGGCCAGCAGGCCGGCGAGCGCGGCGACCGCGATCAGCCAGCGGATCGGGCGACGCGCGAACAGCCGCGGACCGGGTGACGATGCTCGGAACATCTGGGGGCCTCCGGGATCGGGTCCTTGCATGCTAGACATCCGACCTCATCCGCGCAGGCGTTTCGCACCGACGCACCGCCCAACTCCAATGCGGGCTGTCGTGCTCGTGATCCACTGGCGTCACTGACGCGGGCGGGCGGAACACGCCACGCGAGACGAGTCCGCGCAAGCCGCGTTCAATCCGACGGTTGCTCGACGGAGCGAATCCATTCTGCGGATTCGACAGCATTTGCAAACTCGCTGGTGAAATCACCACAAGGCGCTGAGGGTGCAGCGATGTGCCATGCCTGCTCGCCGCCATCAACCGCCACGAACAAGTCCAGCTTCGTGCTTCCGTCCGCCGGACACGCCACCGTTGGATTGGTCTCACGGTAGGACGGTAAAGCGAGCGCCTTCACCGCCACGGGGTCAGTTGACTCCATTTGTCGATAACCTTGCGCAGTCTCCGTATCGCCGGTGCACCACAGGACACGATCCACCTTCACTCCACGAGGCAAGCTACCCGCCGGGTTGTCCCGATCCCAGATACGCCAATCAGAATGTGGGGGACAGCGGGCATCGACCGCAGCCCCGGGCGGCAGAACACGGACAACTTGAGACTCCTGCAACCTTGAGCCGCACCCACTGAATGGAGTCCAGACGGCCAATACAGCCATCAGGGCAATCGATATTCTTCGCCAGCGGTAGCAAGTCATCGACAAGCCAGTACGCATTATGGGATCATTCCCGTCTTCAAATATGGCGGACCCACGACAGAATCCAGCACAACACATATGGCGTCGCTTGCCGAGAGGGTGGCGGCTGGTCAGGCGTCCTCGATTCGGTTGCCCTGCTCGTCCCAGTGCGCGGCGACCTTCTTGCTGGGCTGCACGCGCGGCGGCTCGCCCGGCTGCTTGGGATAGTCGGGCGGCCAGTTCAGCTCGCCGCCGGGCAGGTTTTCCCACAGCTCCAGCAGCGGCTCGATCGAGTACGCCGCATCGTCCATCCCCGCCCACGGGTCGCCGGCGGCGAGGTAGTCGGGAATCGTCGTCAGGTTGTACTCGCCCGGGTCCGTCACCTCGGCCAGGTGCTGCCAGGTCATCGGCGTGCTGACCGGGGCGCCGGGACGCGCGCGCAGGCTCCAGGCGCTGGCGATCGTCCGGTCGCGCAGGTTCTGGTTGTAATCCAGGAACAACCGGGCGCCCCGCTCTTCCTTCCACCAGGCGGTCGTCACGCCACCATCGCGGCGCTCCAGCTCGCGGCCGAGACCGATCGCGGCATGGCGTACCTCGTCGAAGCCCCAGCGCGGCTCGATCCGCACGTAGATGTGTACGCCGCGATTGCCGCTGGTCTTCGGATAGCCGCGCAGCCCCAGCTCCTCCAGTAGCTCGCGCGCGACGGCGGCGACCCGTTGGGCATCGGCGAATCCCGTGCCCTCCTGGGGATCGAGGTCGATCCGCAACTCGTCGGGATGATCGACATCGGGCCGGCGTACCGGCCAGGGGTGGAAGGTCAGCGCACCCATCTGCGCCGCCCAGACCAGCGACGCCGGCTCGGTCGGGCACAGCTCGTCGGCGGTACGCCCGCTCGGGAAGGTGATCTTGACGGTCTCGACGTAGTCGGGCGCCCCCTTCGGCAGCCGCTTCTGGTAGAAGCCGTCACCGTCGCGATCCTGCGGCCCGGTCGCCAGCCGCATTCCCTCCCGCCAGCCGTCCGGCCAGCGTTCCATCGCCGTCGGCCGCTCGCCGATGCTGCGCAGCATCACCTCACCGACCTCGGCGAAATAGCGGCAGACATCGAGCTTGGAGATGGCGGGGGTGCGCTCCGTCGCCTCGTAGACCACGCGGTCCGGGCTGGACACCCGGACCTCGCGTCCCCCGACGACGAGCTCCGCGGCGGGCGTCTTGGCCATGGGGCCAACCTAGTGCCGGGGCGTGGTCACCCGCGCTCGACCAGCCCGTGCCGGTAGGCGAAGATCGCGGCCTGGGTGCGATCGCGCAGCCCGAGCTTCGCCAGCACCCGCCCGACGTGAGTCTTCACCGTGACCTCCTCGACCGTCAGGGCCGCCGCAATCTCGGCATTGCTCAGCCCGTCGGCCACCAGCAACAACACCTCCCGCTCCCGCGGGGTGAGCTCCGCCAGCCCGGGCGGCGGGCGCCTCGGCAGGTCGCGGCGCGCCGGATCGGTGAAGTGCCGGATCAGCCGCCGGGTGGTCGCGGGCGAGACCACCGCGTCACCGCGGTGCACGTGCCGGATCGCCTGCAGCAGCTCGGCCAGCGGGGTGTCCTTGACGAGGAACCCGCTGGCGCCCGCCTGCAGCGCATCGAACACGTGCTCGTCGAGATCGAAGGTGGTCAGCACCAGGACCCGCGGCCCGTCGGCCCGTCGCGAGATCCGGGCGGTCGCCTCGATCCCGCTCATCCCCGGCATCCGGACGTCCATCAGCACCACATCGCAGGCGCATCGGTCCAGCAGCGCGAGCGCCTCCCGCCCGTCGGCGGCCTCGCCGACGATCCGGATCCCCGGCTGGCTGCCGAGTGCCATCCGCAGGCCCGTCCGGACCAGTTCCTGATCATCGACCAACAAGACCCGGACCGGGCTCATCCGGTCCCCCGCACCGGCAGCGCCGCCACCACCTCGAACCCACCGCCGGCGCGTGGCCCGGCGCGCAGCCGCCCGCCCAGGGCGCCGACCCGCTCCCGCATCCCGATCAATCCGTGACCGGTGTCCTCCCGGTCCGGCGCCGCCGGGCCGGTCCCGTCGTCGCGCACCATGATCGACAACTCGTCGCCGGTACGCCGCAGGCACACCTCGACCGCGCGCGCCGTCGGGGCGTGTTTGCGGACATTGGTCAGGGCCTCCTGCACGATCCGGTACGCGCCGAGCTGCAGACCCGCCGGCAGCTCCGCACTCCCGGCGGCGAGCGTCATCCGGACCGGTACGCCGAGCGCGACCGACTGTTCGACCAGCCCACGCAACTGCCCGATCCCCGGCAGCGGCGCGTGACCGGTCGGTTCGGTGCTGCGCAGGACGCCGAGCATCGAGCGCAACTCCTGCATGGCGCTGCGGCTGCTGTCCTCCAGGCTCCGCAGGGCCGACCTGGCCTGCCGGGGATCGGTGTCGATGCAGGAGGCGGCGCCCGCCGCGAGCAGGCCCACCGCGCTCAGGTTGTGCGAGACCACGTCGTGCAATTCGCGCGCGATCCTGATCCGTTCGGCCACCGCGGCGGCCTCCACCTGCGCGTGCCGCTCCTGCTCGGCCTGCTCGGCCCGCGCCCGCAGGCTCGCCAGGTGGTCGCTGTGGGTGCGGGCCAGCGTCCCGGCGAACCAGGCCACCAGCACCAGCCCCAGCAGGGACAGCAGGTCGCGCGGACCCAGGAAGTACTCCCCCAGGCGCGGCGCGACCGCGGCGATCACCCACCCCGCCACGGCCGCGGCGGCCGGGACCGACCACCGCCAGGACCGAAGCCGCGCGACGCCGTAGAGGCCGGCCAGCAACATCACGTCGGCGGCCAGCAGGCCGACGCCCACCAGCAACTGGAGCGCGGCCACCGCGACGATGGCGGCGAAGGCGGCGACCGGCCGGCGGCGACGCCAGAGATAGGGCAGGCACAGGCCGAGGGGGATCAGCAGGGCGGTACCCGCCCGGCCCCGCCCCGAATCCCTGGATGGGCAGGTCGTAGGCGAACACAGCGGACGCGACCAGGCCGTCGGTGATCATTCCCGGCCACCGCCCGGTCCGGTCCCGCGTTCTCGTCACCGCCTCCACCATCGCGATGCTAATCCCCGGGCGGCGGCGGGTGATCAAAGATCCTCCTTGGGTAGGAGGCCGAAGATCCTGCCCACGGGCGACGATCCGCGCGCGTGATCACAGCACGCTGGAGCCATGGACACCGTGACGACCGCGAACCTGACCAAGAGGTACGGCAAGCACACCGTGGTCGAGGGGCTCGACCTGCAGATCCCGGCCGGCTGTGTGTACGGCTTCCTCGGGCCGAACGGGTCAGGTAAGTCGACCACGATGAAGCTGTTGCTCTCCCTGGTCCGGCCGAGCGCGGGCGAGGTGCGCATCCTGGGCGAGCCGATGACCCGCCGGACCCGGCGCCGACAGCTCGCCCGGATCGGTTCGCTGATCGAGGCGCCGCCGGGATATACCCACCTCACCGGCGCCGAGAACCTGCGGCTGGTCCGACGCGCCCTCGGGCTGAGCGCCGACAAGATCGACTGGGCGGTGCGGACCGTGCGGCTGGATCGGCAACTGGACAAGAAGGTCGCCAACTACTCGCTCGGCATGAAGCAGCGCCTCGGCATCGCCATGGCACTGGCCCGGCAACCCAGTCTGCTGATCCTCGACGAACCGACCAACGGGCTCGACCCGGCGGGCATCGAGGAGATTCGGGAACTCCTCGGCAACCTCGCCCGCCGCGGTGTCACGGTGATGGTGTCGAGCCACCTGCTCGGCGAGATCGACAAGACCGCCGACCGGCTCGGCATCATCTCCCGCGGCCGGCTGGTCTTCCAGGGCACCCGCGCCGACCTGTTCGCCGCGGCCACCCCGGCGGTGTTGATCGACACCCCGGTTCCGGCGCGCGCCGAGGAAGCCCTGCGCGGCCGGATCGCCGCCTCCACACTCGCCGGCGGCATCCGGATCGAGGGCATCGACAACGCGGTCACCGCGCGCGTGGTGGCCGACCTGGTGCGGTCCGGCGTACCCATCCACGGCGTCCGCCGCGAGGAACAGTCCCTGGAGGACGTGTTCTTGAACCTGACCAGCGGCGGCCGGCTGTGAGCGCGATCACCGGGGCCCGGCGGTCGGCCGGCGTGGCGTCGCGGTCGGCGGTGCTGATCAACGAGCTGGCCAAGCTGCGCCACCTGCGCATCGGGATGCTCGCCGCCGTGCTCGTCGTCGCCCAGGCGGGCGTGGTCATGCTGACGACCGTGTCCAGCGCCGAGTTCGCCGACCCGGCCACCAGGGACTGGACCGTGGTGCTCGCCGGGCTCTCCCGGTCCGCGCCCCTGCTCTGCCCCCTGTTGATCGCCGTCATCGCCAGCCGGTTGATCGACATCGAGCACCGCGGCAACGGCTGGCTGATGAACCAGACCAGCGGCACGACCCCCGGCGCCCTGTGCCGGGCCAAGCTGATCATCGGCGCGAGCATCCTCGCCTGCGTCGCGATCGCCACCAACCTCACCATCCTTGGACTGGGGCGGCTTGCCGGCATCCGAACCGCGGTGCCGGCGGGGCTGTGGGCGGGGTACGCCGCCGCCTGCTCCCTGCTGATCAACATCGTCGTGCTCGCCGGCCACCTGCTGCTGGCCGCGAAGATCGGCAACCAGCTCGTCACCCTCGGCATCGGCCTCGTGGGCACGGTGATCGGAGTGTTCGCCACCGGCCTGCCGGTCTGGTTCGCCCACGCCACGCCGTGGGGCTACTACTCGCTGGCCGAGGCCGCGCGCTACCAGGACGGCCACCTGATCATCCGAACGCCGGACTACCTCGGCGTGCTCGTCATGTTCGTCGTCGCGGCCGCGCTGTTCGGCCTTCTCACCAATGCCTTCGACCGCAGGGAGGGCTGATCATGACCGCCGATCTGTTCGCCGGCGTCGCCACCGAGCTGGGCAAGCTCAGGCGCTCGCTCGGCTGGAGCGTCGTGGTCGGGCTGCCCGTGATCATGGTCTTCGCGGGCGCGTTCACCACCGTCGTCTCCGGCGAGCCGCTCGCCGACGGCTGGCACACCCTGTGGCTGCGGTCGCTCGTGTTCTATGGTCTGCTCCCGCTCACCCTCGGGCTCGCGATCCTGGCCTCGCTGGCCTGGCGCACGGAGCACCGCGACGGCAACTGGAACGCGCTGATGACCACGCCGGTCCCGTCCTGGCAGATCGTGTTGTCGAAGACTCTGGCCATCGGCGTGCTGGCGGCGGCCATGCAGGTGCTGCTGCTGCTCGTCGTGATCGCCGCCGGCACGCTGCTGTTCGGCCTGCCCGGCATGTTGCCGGCGCGCTACTTCGCCATCACCGCGGTCCTGATCATCGCCACGCTGCCGGTGGTCGCCCTCCAGTCGGCCCTGTCGCTGGCGATCCGGTCCTTCGCCGTCCCCGTGGCCATCGCCGCCGCCGGGGCGGGCGTCGCGGCCGTCGCGCTGATGGCGAAGCTGCCCGGCGTGGCGTACCTGCTGCCCTATGCGGTCACCGCGCGCAGCACCCAACTGGCCACCGGCACCTTCTGCGACAGCGGCCGGCTCACCGCCCCGACCGTGGTCGCGCTGCTGATCGCGAGCGTGCTGCTCACCGCTGCCGTGACCGTCCTCGCCGCCCGGTACCTCGACCGCCGCGATGTGCACGCCTGACGACGTGCGCCGCGGGACCGGTGGAATACGCTGGTCCCCTCCCGCGTTGCACCGACGGCACGGTTTGCCCGGACGGAAGGAGTTGATCATGACCAACACCCCGCAGGATGCCCCGAAGCTGAAGGTCCTGAAGACCGAGGACGAGTGGCGGGCCCAACTCAGCCCCGACGAGTACCACGTGCTCCGCGAGGCCGGCACCGAGCGTCCGTTCGTCGGCGAGTACACCGACACCAAGACCGAGGGCGTCTATCGCTGTCGCGCCTGCGGCGAGGAGCTGTTCCGCAGCGACACCAAGTTCGACTCCCACTGCGGCTGGCCGAGCTTCTACGCCCCGACCGGCAATGAGGCGATCCGCTACATCGAGGACAGCTCGCTGCCCGGCATGCCGCGCACGGAGGTACGCTGCGCCGCCTGCGACTCCCACCTCGGCCACGTCTTCTCCGGCGAGGGCTACGGCACCCCGACCGATCTGCGCTACTGCATCAACTCGCTGAGCATGACCCTGGAGCCGGCGCAGGGCTGAGTCCCGCGTCGGCGCCGCTGCGCCGCGAATGGGGAATCGGCGTCGACGCGGCTAGGCTGACCGCTCCGTACCTCCCACCCCCACCGGAGTCATGACGTCCAGCGCGCGCCCACTCACCCCGGCCGACCGTGCCGGCTCCTCCCGACCCTCGCTCCTCGGCCTGCTCGGCAACTGGCTGCGCGGCATCCTGATCGGCATGGCCGAACTGGTACCCGGCGTCTCCGGCGGCACGGTGGCCCTGGTCGTCGGCTGCTACGACGACCTGATCGGCTCGGCCGCGAAGGTGGTGCGCGGCTTCGTCTCGCTGATCCGCCCGCCGCACGGACAGACGCGGGGCGCGGCGTTCAGGTCCGAGCTGGGCGACGTGCGCTGGTCGCTGGTGATTCCGGCCCTGATCGGCATGGGCACCGCGATCGTCGCACTGTCCGGGATCATGCACGGTTTCGTCGAGGACTCCCCCGAACTGTCCCGGGCCCTCTTCGCCGGGATGGTGCTGGCCAGCCTGCTGGTGCCGATCTCGATGCTGCGCAGCCAGACCAGGGCGCCCGGCGGCGCGGGCCGACGCGTCCTGGAGTTCGCCGTGGTCGCGGCCGCAGCCGTTGCCCTGTTCCTGCTGCTCGGCCTGCGCGACCCCGCCCGGTCGGCGACCGAACCGCCGCTGCCCCTGGTCTTCCTCGCCGCCGCGATCGCCATCTGCGCCCTGGTCGTGCCGGGCGTCTCCGGTTCCTTCCTGCTGCTGGCGATGGGCCTGTACGCGCCGACCCTGGCCGCGGTCAGCGACCGCAACGCGAGCTATCTCGGTGTCTTCGCCTTGGGGGCGATCGTCGGCCTCGCCACCTTCGTCCAGGTGCTCAGTTGGCTGCTCCGCGAGCACCGGCGCTGGACCCTGCTGGTGATGCTCGGCCTGATGGCGGGTTCGCTCCGGGCGCTGTGGCCGTGGCAGGGCGCCGACGGTTCGTTCCGGGCGCCCGGGCCCGACCCGTGGCCGGCCGTCGGACTCTTCGTCCTGGGCGTGGCGGTGGTCCTGGTCCTGTGGCTGGTGGAGCGCCGGATGACCCCGCAACCGAAGCCGGCCCGCGCCGCCTGAGGGACTCCCGCTCGGGACTCCCCACTCAGGTGCTCAGGGCTCGCGCGTACCCTGGGCGAACACCTGCCGCCAGCTCGACGCGGTACGCCGCCACACCGAGCTGCGCAGCCGACTCTCCCCCGGTTCGACCGCGCGCCAGACCAGCAGCATCACATCCTGGCCGAGCGGGCGCGCCTCCAGCAGTTCCAGGCTCGCGTCGCAGGCCGGGTCCGCGGCCAGGGCATCGATCATGTCCGCCCGGTTCCACAGGCGGCCGGACGCGCCGATCTCGACCCACTCGGGCGCGAGCAGCGCGGCAAGGCGGCCCACGTCGCCGCGTACCGCCGGATCGAGCAGCTCGCGTTCCGCCGCCACCACCTGTTCGGTGTCGGTGGGCTCCAGCGCGAACAGCGCCTCGGGCTCGCTCTCGCCCGGCGCGTCGCCGACCGGGGCGGGCGTACCCGCGACCGGCTCGCCGCCGAATCCGGGGCCGGGGTCCGGGCGCCCACCGCGCTGGTACGCCGATGCGGCCGCCCGGGCTCGCTCGTCGGCCGCCTCGTTGAGCGCGTGCCCGGCATGGCCCTTCACCCACTGGAAGTCCACGGTGCGGCCGGTCATCGCGATGTCCAGCTCGCGCAGCAGCTCCTGGTTCAGTACCGGCTTGCCGTCGGCCTTCTTCCAGCCGCGGCGCTTCCAGTTCGCCATCCACTTGGTGATCGCGTTGATCACGTACTGGCTGTCGCAGAGCACCAGCAGCGGCTCGTCGCTGCCCGCGGTGGCCCGCAACAGGTCCAGCACCGCCATCAGCTCGCCCATGTTGTTGGTGCCGTGGGCCCAGCCGCCGGCGGCCCAGCGGTCGGTGTCGATGAACCAGCACCAGCCCGCGGGGCCGGGATTGCCCAACGCGGAACCGTCGGCGGCGGCAACGATCATCGGCGCGGACCCGCGGCGATCATGAGCCGGCCGCCGACCAGCTCGTCACGATGTCGGCGAGTTCGCGGCGCCGACCGGTGAAGAACGGCACCTCCTCGCGGGTGTGCCGGCGGGCCCGCGCCGCGCGCAGCGCCCGCATCAGGTCGACGATCCGGTGCAGCTCGTCGGCCTCGAAGGCCAGCATCCACTCGTAGTCGCCCAGCGCGAACGCGCTCACCGTGTTGGCGCGGACATCCGGATAGTCGCGGGCCAGCATCCCGTGCTCGCGGAGCATGTCGCGCCGCTCGTCGTCGGGCAGCAGGTACCACTCCAGCGACCGGACGAACGGGTAGACGCAGACGAAGTCCCTGGCCTGCTCGCCGGACATGAACGCCGGGACGTGGCCCTTGTTGAACTCGGCGGGCCGGTGCAGCGCGAGCTGGGACCAGACCGGCTCCAGGAACGCGCCCAGCTCGCTGGCCCGGAGCGCCAGGTAGGCGTCCTGCAGCGTCGCCGAGTCGGGCGCATGCCACCAGACCATCAGATCGGCATCGGCGCGCAGTCCCGCCACGTCGTACCAGCCCCGGATGTCCAGGTCGGCGCCCTCGGTGGCCCGCGCCACCCGCTCCAGCGCGTCGGCGGCGGCCTCGGCCGGCGGTGCCGCGCCGCGCGCGAACACCGACCACATGGTGTAGCGGATCGTCTCGTTGATCTCCCGCGCCTTCACCGCTCGCCCGCTCCTGCCTGTTCGGCCGCGCGTAGTTGCGCGGACTCCGCGTGGACCAGCTCGACGATACGCGTGAGCACCGCGGGGTCGGTCTGCGGTGGCACGCCGTGGCCCAGATTGAAGATGTGGCCGGGCGCGTGGGCGCCGCTGCGGATGACCCGGCGGACCCGCTCTGCCAGGACCGGCCAGGGTGCGCCGAGCAGCGCCGGGTCGAGATTGCCCTGGACGGCGTACCCGCCGCCGGTGCGTCGCGCCGCCTCGGCCAGCGGCACCCGCCAGTCCACGCCGATCACGTCCGCGCCGGCCGCGGCCATGTCGGACAACAGCTCGCCGGTGCCGACCCCGAAGTGGATCCGCGGTACGCCCGGGTGCTCGCGGCCGATCTGCGCCAGGATCGCCGCGGAGTGCGGTGCGACGTGCTCGCGATAGTCGGCCGGCGCCAGCGAGCCGACCCAGGAGTCGAAGAGCTGGACCGCCGCCGCGCCGGCGGCCGCCTGGGTGGCGAGAAAGGTCGCCGACATCCGGGCGAGCTTCTCGCACAACTCGGCCCAGACCCGGGGCTCGGCCGCCATCAGCGCCTTGGTCCGCGCGTGATCGCGGCTCGGACCGCCCTCCACCAGATAGCTGGCCAGCGTGAACGGTGCACCGGCGAAGCCGATCAGCGGCACCGATCCGAGCTGCTCGGTCAGCGCACCGACCGCCTCGGTGACGAAGCCGAGCGCGCCCGGGTCCAGCTCCGGCAGCGCCCGGACGGCGGCGAGATCGCGGATCGGCTCGGCGATCACCGGACCCGTCCCCGGCACGATGTCGAGGTCGATCCCGGCGGCGGCCAGCGGCACCATGATGTCGGAGAAGAAGATCGCCGCATCGACGCCGTGCCGGCGGACCGGCTGCAGGGTGATCTCGGCGACCAGCTCGGGCCGCCGGCAGCTCTCCAGCATCGTGGTGCCGTCGCGGACCGCGCGGTACTCGGGCAGGGAGCGCCCCGCCTGTCGCATGAACCACACGGGTACCGGTCCGTCGGTCTGTCGGCCGGTCGCGGCGCGGACCAGCGACGAGTCATCCCACTGCACGGGTGCATCCTGCCGCGCGCCCGCCAGCCCGTCGAACCGGCGCGTCGGGCGCACCGCCGCGGCCGACCTTGCCTAGGCTGGGGCAGGTGGCGGCGATCAACGGCAGTGAGGTGACGCCCGCGGCATTCCAGCGGGCCTGTGCGGAGCTTGCCCGGGCGACCTGGCGCGCCGAGGTGCGCATCGAGGACATGCCGGCGCCGCAGCGGATCGCTCCGCACGCCGTGGCGATCAGCGCCGATGTGGTCCGGCCGGACGCACCCGGCGGCGAGGAGGCCGACATCGCCAACGGCCGGCTGATCCTGCTGCACGATCCCGCGGGCAACGGCGCCTGGGACGGCACCTTCCGGCTGGTCACCTTCGCCCGGGCCGAGATCGACGCCGAGATGGTCGCCGATCCCATGATCAATCCGGTCGGCTGGTCCTGGCTGACCGAGCCGCTGGAGAGCCGCGACGTGCGATTCACCAACCCCAGCGGCACCGTGACCAGCGTGTCGAGCCAGTCCTTCGGGCAGCTCGGCGACGAAGAATCCCGTGCCGAGATGGAGATTCGCGCGTCCTGGACGCCGCTGCTCGATGACGGCGCGGGGCTCGCGCCGCACCTGGCCGCCTGGCAGGACCTGCTGTGCACCATGGCGGGCCTGCCCCCACTGCCGGAGGGCGTCGTGATGATCACCGACCGCCGCCGCGGGGCGCGGTGAGCACGGCTCCGGACGCACCGGGCGCGTCGACCGCCGACGAGGCCCCCACCGCCGCCGCCGAGCCCGACGACACGACCAAGCCCGACGACACGACCAAGCCCGACGACACGGCGGGCGAGGATGCCCCGCAGCTCCCGCTGCTGGCCGAGCCGGCCGACGGCGTACCCGCCGTCGTCGACACCGACGCCGCGTTCGCCGCCATGCTGGAATCGCTGGCGGGCGGCACCGGGCCGGTGGCGGTCGACGCCGAACGCGCACAGGCCTACCGCTACTCCGCGCGCGCCTACCTGCTGCAACTGCGCCGGGCCGGCTCGGGCACCCATCTGGTCGACCCGTTGCCGTTCGCCGAACGGGACTGGGCGGGGCTCGGCGGCGTGATCGGCGACGCGGAATGGGTGATCCATGCCGCCTCCCAGGACACCCCGTCCCTGGCCAAGCTCGGACTGGTGCCGTCGCGGCTGTTCGACACCGAGCTCGCCGGCCGGCTGCTGGGCAAGCCGCGGGTCGGTCTCGGCGCGCTGATCGAGGAGACCTTCGGGCTGCGGCTGGCGAAGGAACACTCGATGGCCGACTGGTCGGCGCGCCCACTGCCGGAGGCATGGCTGAACTACGCGGCCCTCGACGTCGAGCTGTTGGTCGAACTGCGGGACCGGCTGACCGAACAGCTCGCCGCGGCCGGACGCACGGTCTGGGCCGAGCAGGAGTTCGCCCACCTCGCCGCGCGGGCGGCCGTGCCGGCCGAACCGCGCACCGATCCGTGGCGACGCACGGCCGGGATCCATCAGTTGCGCACGCCCGCGCAGCTCGCCGTGGTACGCGAACTCTGGCTGACCCGCGACGAACTGGCGCGCCGCTACGACAAGGCGCCCGGCAAGATCGTCGCCGACAAGGCCATCACCGAGCTGGCCGCCGATCGCCGCCCCGGGCGCGCGGCGCTGCGCGGCGTCGACGGCTTCAAGCGCAGGATGGCCCGCCGGTTCGAGACGAACTGGCTGCAGGCGATCGAGCGTGCGCTGGCGCTGCCCCCCGCCGAGCGACCGCCCGTGAGGGTGAAGAGCGATGCATTGCCGCCGCCGCGCAGTTGGGCCCGCAGCCGCCCGGAGGCCTATACCCGTTGGCTGGCCGCCCGCGACGCGATCAATGCGCTGGCCGGCGACCTCGGCGTACCGGCCGAGAACCTGATCACTCCCGCACACTGGCGCCGGGTCGCCTGGGCCCCGCCCGAGCCCGCCGACGCCACCGCCATTGCCGCCCAACTGGAACAGCTCGGCGCGCGACCCTGGCAGCGCGACCTGGTTGCACCGGCGCTCGCCGCGGCCTTCGAACGGGCCGACTGAGGTGTCCGGACGCACCTACGCTGCGCTGCTCCGCGGCGTCAGCCCGATGAATGCGCCGTCCGCCGCATTGCGCGAGGCCTTCGAGGCGGCAGGCTTCGCCGACGTGCGCACGGTGATCACCAGCGGCAATGTCGTCTTCACCGCCGGCGCGCGACTGTCCCCGGCGACCATTCGCCGCCGGGCCGAGGACGCGCTGGAGGAGCGGCTGGGCCGCCGGTTCCTGACCATCCTGCGCCCGATCGAGGCCCTGCGCGGGCTGCTCGCCGCCGACCCGTGGCAACAGTGGCCGGTGCCGGACGGCGCGAAGCGGGTGGTCACCTTCTTCCTCGCGGAGCCGGAGACGGTGCCCGAGCTCCCGCTGGCCCGCGCCGGCGCCACGCTGTACGCCGTGCGCGGCGCCGAGGCGTACTGCGCCTACGTGCCGAGCGCGCGGGGCGGGGAATTCATGGGCGTCATCGAGCGGACACTCGGCAAGGACATCACCACGCGGACCTGGGACACCGTTCGCCGCATCGCACGCTGACTCCGGCGGATCGCCGGCACCGCTTCCACTCGGAAGTTACCAGCAGGTAATGTTGCCCGCATGCCACGTGAATCCCGCGATGTCGTCTTCGTCGACGGCGTGCGCACCCCCTTCGGCAAGGCCGGCTCCCTGTACGCCGAGACCCGTGCCGACGACCTGGTGGTGGACTGCGTACGCGAACTGCTCCGCCGCCACCCCGAGCTACCACCCGAACGGGTCGACGATGTCGCGATCGCCGCGACCACCCAGACCGGCGACCAGGGTCTGACCATCGGCCGCACGGTCGCGCTGTTGTCCGGACTGCCCCGGTCGGTCCCCGGTTACGCCATCGACCGGATGTGCGCGGGCGCGATGACCGCCGTCACCACCACCGCGGCCGGGATCGCGTTCGGCGCCTACGACGTCACGATCGCCGGCGGCGTGGAGCACATGGGCCACCACCCGATGGGCGAGGGCGTCGACCCGAACCCACGCTTCCTCGCCGAGCAGCTCGTCGATCCCGAGGCGTTGATCATGGGCAACACCGCCGAGAATCTCCATGATCGTTTTCCCGAGATCACCAAGGAGCGGGCGGACGCGTTCGCCGTCGCCTCGCAGCAACGGGTCGCGGAGGCGTACGCCGCCGGGGTGATCCAGCCGATGCTGGTGCCCGTCGCCGCGCGCAGCAGCGAGCTGGGCTGGGGGCTGGCGACCGCCGACGAGCCGCCCCGCCCCGACACCACCCTCGAGGGACTGTCCGGGCTGAAGACGCCGTTCCGCCCCCACGGACGGGTCACGCCGGGCAATGCCGCGGGCCTGAACGACGGCGCGACCGCCTGCCTGCTCGCCTCCGCCGATGCGGCACAAGAGCTCGGTCTGCCGGTCGCCATGCGGTTGGTGGGGTACGCCTTCGCGGGCGTCGACCCGGAGGTGATGGGTGTCGGGCCCGTGCCGTCGACCGAGAAGGCGCTCGCCCGGACCGGCCTGAGCATCGACGACATCGGCGCGTTCGAGATCAACGAGGCCTTCGCCGTGCAGGTGCTGGCCTTCCTCGATCACTTCGGCATCGCCGACGACGATCCCCGGGTGAACCCCTACGGCGGTGCCATCGCCCTGGGCCACCCGCTCGCCAGCTCGGGCGTACGGCTGATGATCCACCTGGCGAAGACGTTCGCCGACCGTCCCGACATCCGCTACGGCATCACCACCATGTGCGTCGGCCTCGGCATGGGCGGCACCGTGATCTGGGAGAACCCGCACTTCACCGGAGGCGACAAGTGAGCGAGAGCACCGTGACCGACGAGATCCTGTCCGGGCCGGCGCTGGACGAC
The DNA here is from genome assembly GCF_054073625.1 of Naumannella huperziae. Classification (NCBI taxonomy): domain Bacteria; kingdom Bacillati; phylum Actinomycetota; class Actinomycetes; order Propionibacteriales; family Propionibacteriaceae; genus Naumannella; species Naumannella huperziae. The sequence continues at coordinate 2,448,662 of NZ_JBSXPH010000001.1, forward strand.
GCGCTTGCCCTGGCCGCCGAGCAGACCACCGACGAGGTCGTCACGCACGCCCTCAGTCGCGACGTCGCCCTGCCGGGCGGCGCCGGCACGCTGGTGTTGATCACCCTCGACAACGGATTGGACCACAACCGGCCGAACACCTTCGGCCCGGCCGGCCTGACCGAGCTGAACGCCGCCATCGACGCCGCCGCCGCGCGCACCGACATCGTCGGCATCGCCGTCACCGGCAAGCCGTTTATCCTGGCCGCCGGCGCCGACCTCTCCCAGGTCGGAAAGATCACCGACCGCGAGCAGGCGAAGCTCGTCGCCCGGATCGGGCACGGCGTGTTCGACAAGCTGCACGCGGTGGAGGTCCCGACGTTCTGCCTGATCAACGGGCTCGCCCTCGGCGGCGGCCTGGAGATCGCGCTGCACTGCGACTACCGGACGATCAACGCGGCCGCTCCGGCACTGGGTCTGCCCGAGTGCTTCCTCGGCCTGCTGCCCGGCTGGGGTGGGCTGTGGCTTCTCCCGCACCTGATCGGCGCGCCGGGCGCCACCAAGGTGATCATCGAGAATGCGCTGAGCCAGAACCGGATGTTGAAGGCGCCGCAGGCCCACCAGCTCGGCATCGCCGACGCGATGTTCGAGGGCGCGGACTTCCTGGAGCGTTCGCTGGACTGGGTTGCCCGGGTGATCACCGGCGAGGTGACCGTGCAGCGGCGCGCCGTGGACACCGGCCAGGAGTGGTCCGACGCGGTCGCGAAGGCGCGGGCGTTCGCCGACTCCAAGGTCGGCGGCGTGGCCCCCGCCCCCTACCGTGCGCTGGACATCCTGGCGGCCAACGCGACCCGGGATCGGGCCGCCGGGTTCGCCGCCGAGGACGACGGGCTGGCCGATCTGATCATGGGCGACGAGCTGCGCGCGGGGCTGTACGCCTTCGATCTCGTCCAGAAGCGCGCCAAGCGCCCCGCCGGGGCCCCGGACAAGGCGCTGGCCCGCAAGATCACCAAGGTCGGCATCGTCGGAGCCGGGCTGATGGCGAGCCAGTTGGCGATGTTGTTCGCGCGGCGGCTCGGCGTACCCGTCGTGATGTCCGATCTCGACCAGCAGCGGGTGGACAAGGGCGTCGGCTATGTGCACGGCGAGATCGACAAGCTGCACGCCAAGGGCCGCCTGAACCCGGACAAGGTCAACCGTTACAAGGCGTTGATCTCCGGCACCACCGACACGGGCGATTTCGCCGACTGCGACTTCGTGATCGAGGCGGTCTTCGAAGAGCTCGGGCTGAAGCAGCAGATCTTCGCCGACCTGGAGAAGATGGTCTCCGCCGAATGCGTGCTGGCCACCAACACCTCCTCGCTGTCGATCACCGAAATGGCGTCTGGCCTGAGCCATCCCGAGCGGGTCGTCGGCTTCCACTTCTTCAATCCGGTCGCGATCTTGCCGCTGCTGGAGATCATCCGCGGGCGCGACACCGACGACGCGACGCTGGCCACCGCCTTCGCCGTGGCCAAGCAGTTGAAGAAGAACGCCGTCCTGGTTGCCGACGCGCCGGCGTTCGTCGTCAACCGGGTGCTCACCCGGATGCTGTCGGAGATCACCGCGACCCTGGACGAGGGCACCGACTTCGAGGTCGCCGACCGCGCGCTCGCGCCGCTCGGCCTGCCGATGTCGCCGTTCGTGCTGCTGCAACTGGTCGGCCCGGCCGTTGCGCTGCACGTCAACGAGACCCTGAACGCGGCATTCGGCGATCGGTTCCCGGTCTCGCAGAATCTCCGGGGACTCGTCGAGGCCAAGCGGTCCGGCATCTACGACTACGACGACCAGGGCCGGCCCTTCGTCTCCGACGAGACGCGCGCCCTGTTCACGGTCGGCGACCAGCCGAGCACGGAGGAGCAGGTCCGCACGCGGGTCGAGGACGCGCTGGCCGACGAGATCAGACGAATGCTGGACGAGGAGGTCGTCGCGGACGCCCGCGACATCGACCTGTGCCTGATCCTCGGCGCGGGCTATCCCTTCCACCTGGGCGGGATCACGCCGTACCTGGACCGCTCCGGGGCGGCCGAGCGCGCGACCGGGCGGCGGTTCGCCGAGCCCGGGGTGGCCTCCCTCGCCTGAGCCGGCGGACGGCGTCCATGATCCGGACGCCGTCCGCGGCCGGACGCGGGAGTCCTACGTTTCCAACTGGCTCAGTGGCGCACTGGGTGCCGGACGTCCCAGGAGTCGGAACAGATGAGAACGAAGCAGGGTCTGGTCGTCGTCGCCGCGGCGCTCGCACTGGCGCTCCCGCTCGGCGCCTGCGCGGCCACGGCGGAGGACAGCCCGACGGCTCCGCAGGCGGATCTGACCACCCTGCGGGACGAGGTGATCCCGGCCACCGATCCGGGCCGCAGCCCCGCCAACGCGAACCGCCGCACCGACACGTTCGTCTCGATGATCCTCAAGCCCGGCGGGGTCTTCCTGCCCGGCTTCTACGAGAACGGCTGGGACGGCAACGCGATCGTGCCGATCTTCGCCTCCCTCGTCGTGCGCGACGAGTCCGGTCAGCCCAAGCCCGACCTGGCGGAATCCTGGGAGATCTCGCCGGACAACCTCACCTACACCTACCACCTGCGGGACGGGCTGACGTTCAGCGACGGCTCGCCGCTGACCGCCGATGACGTCGCGTTCACCCTGACGGTGCTCAACGACCCCGCGTACTCCGGCTACATCGACTTCTCCGACATCGTGATCGCCGGCACGGACGAGTTCCGCAACGGCGACGCTCCCGGCCTGTCCGGGATCACGGTCATCGACCCGCGCACGATCACGATCACCACCGAAAGGCCCAATCCGCTCGCCCTGACCATCCTCGGCGGTCCGGTGATCTCGAAGGCCCATTACGGCAAGGGGTACGCCAAGGGCAAGCTCGACTACCTGCGCGACCTGTACGCCAAGCCGCTCGGCGCCGGGCCCTACCAGCTCGACCGGTTCGTCGAGGGCCAGGAGGTCCGGTACACGGCCAACCCGCACTACTACGGCGGCCAGCCCCCGATCGCGCACCTGATCTACAAGGTGTTGCCCAGCACCGACGCGGCGCTGCAGAACTTCCAGAACGGCGACATCGACCAGGGCGGGTTCGGCAGCGATCCGGCGGTCATCGACGAGCTGAAGGAGCTCGGCTACGCCACGATCAACACCCGGGTGATCCCCGACATCGGCCAGATCTGGGTGAACAACTCGAACCCGGCGCTCGCCCCGACGCAGGCCCGCCAGGCGCTCAACTACGGCCTCGACCGGCAACAGATCGTCGACGCCAGGTTCAAGGGGCTCGGCCAGGTGGCCGACACCTACGCGGCGCCGCCGCTGTGGTCGTACACGACCGAGGGTGTGACCCGCTACGACTTCGACCCGGACCGGGCCGGCCAGTTGCTGGACGAGCTGGGCTGGGTCCGGGGCGCGGACGGGATCCGGGAGAAGGACGGCAAGAAGCTGACGCTGTCCTACATCACCACCAAGCCGGACGATCCGGTGATCCCGATCGGCGAACAGAACTACACCGCGCTCGGCATCGATTTCGTCCCCGAGGTGCTCGACTCCAACACGGCGTTCGCGCGCTTCAACTCGGGCGACTACGACCTGGCCGGGTTCCGCACGGAGGGGCTCGCCGACCCGGACGATGCCGTGCGCGAGTTCGGCACCAACGACCCGAACATCAACCTTTCCCGCTACCGCAATCCCGAGGTCACGCGGCTGGTCGCCGCGGGGGTCGGCACCTTCGACGAGGCCGAGCGCAAGAAGATCTATGCCGAGCTCTACCAGCGCCTCAGCGAGGACCCGCCGACCATCCTGCTCGACTACCGCAAGTCGATCTCGGCGTACAACGCGCGGGTGGAGGGCGCGGACGCCTTCCGGACCGGCGGCGAGGACGCGGCGCAGGCGCTCGCCAAGTTGAAGATCAGGTCGAGCTGAGCGCGCCCGGCCCGACCGCTCGGCGATGATCGGCTACCTGACCAGGCGCCTCGCCACGATGCTGGCGCTGCTGTTCGGCGTGTCCGTGCTGGTGTTCTGGCTGTTCGCGCTGATGCCGGGCGATCACTTCTCCGGCAACCGATCGCTCACCCCGCAGCGGGTCGCGGAGCTGCGGGCGCTCTACGGGCTCGACCAGCCGGTCGTCGTGCGCTACGGCATCTGGCTGCGCAACCTGTTCCGCGGCGACCTCGGCTACTCCCTGGAGTACAACCGGCCGGTCGCCGAGGTGCTCGCGCCGCTGCTGTGGAACTCGTTCCTGGTGGCCTTCGCCGCGTTCGTGCTCACCTGGCTGATCGCGCTGGTCACCGGCGTGCTCGCGGCGACCCGGCAGTACTCGTGGTTCGACCGGCTGGTCACCGTCGCGCTGTTCGCCTCGCTGTCGGTGCCGTCGTTCTTCCTCGGGCTGATGATGATCAAGATCTTGGCCATCGACCTGCAACTGTTCCCGGCCGGCGGGATGCTGGACACCGGCAGTCTGACCAGCGGGCCCGCGCGGGTCGTCGAGATCGTGCACCACCTGGCGCTGCCCGTCGCGATCCTGACCTTCCTCGGCGCGGGATCGCTGACCCGCTACTTCCGCTCCGGCATGCTCGAGGTGCTGCGCGCCGACTTCATCCGCACCGCCCGGGCGAAGGGTCTCGGCGAGCGGGCCGTGGTGTTCTCCCACGCCCTGCGCAATGCGCTGCTGCCGGCCATCACCCTGCTGGCCTTCGAGCTGCCCGCCCTGTTCTCCGGGGCGATCATCACCGAACAGATCTTCAACTGGCCCGGCGTCGGCCGGCTGCAGATCGAGTCGGTGCAGACCCGCGACTACGACGTGCTGATGACACTCACCATGCTGCTCGCGCTGCTCACGGTCGTGGGCAGCTTCCTCGCCGACGTGTTGTACGCCGTGGCCGACCCGCGGATCCGGCTCGTGGCAAAGGTGCGGCACGGATGACCGAACAGCACCTGCCCCTGCTCGCCACCGCGCCGGCCCCCGCCGGCGCTCGCCCGCCGCGGCCGGTCCGCTCACGTTCGCTGTGGTCGCAGGCCATCGGGCGATTGCTGCGGACCCCCATCGCCGTCGTCGCGCTCGCCGTCCTGGTTCTGATGTTGTTGTTCTGCTTCGTCGGGCCGCTGATCTCTCCCTACACCGGCGACGAGATCAATCTGCGGATCGCCGAGCACGTCCCCACGATGGACCACTGGCTGGGCACCGACGACTACGGCCGCGATGTCGCCACCAGGCTGATGCTCGCGGGGCGGATCTCACTGACCATCGGCCTGGCGTCCATGCTGCTCTCGCTGGTGCTCGGCGCGGTGCTGGGGATCGTGTCCGGCTATTTCCGCGGCGTGCTCGACCTGGTGTTGATGCGGCTCGCCGACCTGCTGATGGCCCTGCCCGGGCTGCCGCTGCTGATCGTGCTGGCCGCCTTGTTGTCGGAGTTCAAGGTCGCACCGGAGACCCGGATCTACCTGGTGACCGTGCTGCTCAGCCTGATCGGCTGGCCGAGCATCGCCCGGCTGGTGCGGGGACAGGTGTTGTCGCTGCGCGAGGAGCCGTACCTGCGGGCCGCCGAGGTGCTCGGGCTGAGCACCCGCTCCAAGCTGTTCCATCACCTGCTGCCGAACGTATTGCCACTGCTGATCGTGGTCGCCACCCTCAGCGTCGCCTCCGGCATCCTGAGCGAGTCGGCGCTGAGCTTTCTCGGGCTCGGGGTGATGGCCCCGAGCGCCTCCTGGGGAAACATGATCACCGCGGCGAACAATCTGATCGACTTCCGGCAGCACTGGTGGCTGTGGGTGCCGCCCGGGATGGCGCTGTTGATCACGGTGGCGGCGATCAACGTGCTCGGCGACCGGTTGCGCGACGCGTTCGACCCGCGGAGTGGGGGTGGCTCGCGTGGCCGATGAGGAACCCCTGCTGACGGTGCGCGGGCTGCGAACGGAGTTCCCCGCGCCCGGCGGGACGCGCGCAGTCGTCGACGATGTCGGCTTCACCGTGCGCCGTGGCGAGGTGGTCGGCCTGGTCGGCGAGTCCGGCTCCGGCAAGAGCGTCACCGCGATGTCGCTGATGCGGCTGGTCGCCGAGCCGGGCCGGATCGCGGGCGGGAGCGTCCGCTTCGCCGGCCGCGATGTGCTCGCGTTGCGGCGCAGCGGACTGCAACGCCTGCGCGGCGGCGACATCGGGATGATCTTCCAGGAGCCGATGCACTCGATGAATCCGGTGTTCACCATCGGCCGGCAGGTGATCGAGACGTTGCGCGCGCACGAATCGATCGGCCGCCGCGAGGCCTATGACCGGGCCGTCGAATGGCTCGATCGCGTCGGATTGGCGCGTCCCGACCGGCTGATGCGCAGCTACCCGCACGAGCTGTCCGGCGGGATGCTGCAGCGGGCGATGATCGCGATGGCACTGTGCTGTCGCCCGCGGCTGCTGATCGCCGACGAGCCGACGACCGCGCTGGACGTCACCATCCAGGCGCAGCTCCTCGACCTGCTGCTCGACCTGCGCGACGAGACCGGGATGGCGATGCTGTTCATCACCCACGACCTCGGCGTCGTGGCCCAGGTCGCCGACTCGGTCCTGGTGATGTACGGCGGACGGATCGTGGAGCGCGGCGACGTGTTCTCGATCTTCGACGATCCGCAACATCCCTACACCGACGCTCTGCTGCGGACCAAGCCGGTGCTCGGTCAACGGCTGGACCGCCTGCCGACGATCTCCGAACAGGTACGCGAGGCGACGCTGCGCGGCCCGGCCGCCGAGGAGCCCGCGTCGTGACCGGCTCCGACGCCCCGCTGATCGAGGTCACCGACCTCGTCAAGCACTTCGGCGATCGCGGGTTCGGCCGCCGCCGCGACCAACTCGTCCGGGCGGTGGACGGGGTCAGCCTCACCGTCGCCGACGGGGAGCTGGTGGGGCTGGTCGGCGAATCCGGCAGCGGCAAGACCACCCTCGGCCAGACGGTGCTGCGGATGCACGAGCCGACCTCGGGCTCGGTGCGGTTCCGCGGGACCGACCTGTCCGGGCTGTCGCGCCGCGAGCTCACCCGGCTGCGGCCCCGGATGCAGTACATCTTCCAGGATCCGTTCAGCGCCCTGAATCCGCGGCTGCAGATCGCGGACGCGATCGGCGAACCGCTGCTGCGGCACGGCCGCGCCACCCGCGACGACGTGCGGGATCGGGTACGCGAGGTACTGGCGCTGTGCGAGATGGGCCCGGACAGCCTGGACCGCTTCCCGCACGAGTTCTCCGGCGGCCAGCGGCAGCGGATCGTGATCGCCCGCGCGATGGCGCTCGAACCGGAGTTCGTGGTCGCCGACGAGCCCGTCTCGGCGCTCGACGTGTCGATCCAGGCCCAGATCATCAACCTGTTCAGCGACCTGCGCGAACAGCGCGGCACCGCGTTCTTGTTCATCTCCCACGATCTCGGCGTGGTCGATCACCTGTGTAATCGGGTCGCGATCATGTACCGCGGCGTGATCGTCGAGTCCGGCACCCGCGACCAGTTGTTCGACGACCCGGCCCACCCCTACACCCGCGAACTGCTGGCCGCAGTGCCGACCCCGGATCCGCGGCGGCGCCGGCGCGGTGAGCGTCGCCCGCGCCGCGAGTGGGACCTGCCCGCCGCGCCCGGTGCGCCCGCCTGGCGCGATGTCCCGCTCACCGACCTCGGCGACGGGCACCTCGTCGCGCTGCCCGAGCTCAGTTGACCCGCGCGTCGGCGGCCGGCCGGGCGCCCTCGGCCCACCGGAAGTAGGAGGCCGGCGGCAGCCGCACCAGCCCGACCTGGATCACCAGGCCCGCCACCAGCACCGGCAACAGGACGAACCCGAGCAGATCGCCGGGCGGGCCCGCGTCCGGCGGGCCGGTGCTCACGAGCGCGGCGACCAGCGCGACCCCGAGCACTGCCGCGCCGACGACCTGGGCCGACGCGCCGACCGCGATCAGCACCCGCGCCGGCAGCCCCGGCCCCAGCCGGGGACCGGTCCACAGGAACAGGTCGCGCACCATCCAGCCCGCGATGTAGGCCACCGCTCCGCCGCCGGCGGCCGCCAGCAGCGGGTGGGCGAGATCGGGATAAACGCCGTTGACCATGCCGATCACGGCGATCACCCACGCCTCGGTGCCCAGGAAGACCGAGCCGAGGCGGGTCAGCCGGGCGGCGCCACCCGGGGCGGGCGCGCTCAGGCAGACCAGGATCGTCCGCCCCTCGGCGAGCACGGCCAGCACCACGGCCGCGGCGACGATCACACTCGTCATGATGCGACGACCGTCGTCGGATGACCGCGCAGGACCCGGCGGAAGACCAGCCACGCCACCGCCAGCGTGCCCGCGGAGAGCACCGCGAAGACCACCGCGAGGGTCAGCATGGCCGGCGTACCGATCGGACTGGCCGCCTCCTGCACGGTGACCCGCCCCACGATGAACCACGGCTGGCGGGAGAGCTCGCGATAGATCCAGCCGATCAGCAGGACCGGCATCGGCACCCACAGCCCGATCCGCAACAGGGCCAGCCATCGTTTGCCGCGGAAGATCGCCCCGTTCAGGGTGAGTGGCCCCAGCACGAACCAGGTCAGCAACCAGATCGCCAGCCCGGTCAGGATCATCACGCCGACGAGCGCGTGCAGCCAGTCCGGCTCATCGGTCGGTACGCCCTCGGGGCGAGCCGCGTCGAACTGCGCGAACCCGGCGACGGCCAACGGCGGACTGGCCAGCGCCGCGATCCCGACCCCGATCCGGATCAGTCGGCGACCGGGCACGCTGAGCGGGTCCGTGCGCAGCCAGTTCGCCCCGAAGGTCGCACACCAGAAGGCGCCGATGATCAACGAACTGGCGGCGATGTGGATCAGCGGCCAAACCGCGGCCGGCCGGTCCACCAGTGCCCAGAAGGCGGCGGGCGTGAGCTGCGGCGTCGGGATCGGGTCGTGCAGATAGGAGTTCGCGGTGACGATGAAGATCATCGACGCGTACGCCGTGATCGTGATCCCCCAGAAGACGGCTGACTGCAGCCAGAGCGGGATGATCTTGCGCCCGGCCAGCCAGACGCCGAGCAGCGTGGACTCCAGGAAGAATGCGACGACCGTCTCCAGTGCGAGCAGGCCGGCGATCGGCCCATACTCGTCGGTCCCCGGGCCGGTCCACAGCATCGCCATCTGCAGCTCCATCACCAGCCCGGCGACGATGCCGATGCCGTAGTTGGCCACATAGATCCGGGCGAGCAGGTCGATGATCGGCGTGGGTTGCCGACGGCCGCGGAGCGCGGAGAGCGTCGACAGCACCGCGATGATCGGGGTCAGGCCGAGGGTGGTGGCGACGAACAGGTAGTGCACCGATGCCGTGGTCGCGAACAGCAGTCGGGCGATGGTCAGCTCAGCCACGGGCGAGTGGGTCCGGGTTGCGCGTCATGACGTCCATCCTGCGCCCGGCAACACCGGCCACAACAGCGGACATGATCAACAGTTGCGCAGCCCGGAAGCGATGCCGGGCATTGATCCGGATCAACCCCGGTTCGTTCCGCGGTCCGACCCGGCGGCGCTGCTCAGACGAGTCCGCCGGCGTGGGCCAGCACGACCAGCGCCACCCGATCGCGGCAGTCCAGCCGGGTCAACAGCTTGCTGACATAGGTACGCGCGGTGCCCGGACTCAGCGACAGTTGTGCGGCGATCTCGTCGTTGGACAGGCCGCGCCCGACCCAGGCCAGCATGTCGCGCTCGCGCCCGCTGAGCCCGGCGATCCGCCGCTCGGCCTCGGCCGCGCGGGCACGCCCGGCGAGGGCTCGTCGGACCACCAACCGGGTGGCGGCAGGATCGAGCACCGCCTCCCCGGCGTGCGCCCGGCGTACCGCTGCGTGCAGCTCGGCCGGCTCGAGGTCCTTGCGCATGAATCCCGCGGCGCCCGCCTCCAGCGAGTCGAACAGCAACTCGTCGCTGTCGAAGGTGGTCAACATGATCACCGGCACTGCGGCTGTGTCGTCGCGGGCGCGGAGCGCCTGCAGCGCCCCGATTCCGTCGAGCACCGGCATCCGGATGTCCATCAGCACGACATCGATCCGCCCGCCGTCGGCCGCACGCAGCGCCTCCAGCGCCTCCACTCCGTTCGCGGCTTCCGCGGTGACCACGATTCGATCGCCGCGGTCGTCCCCCTCCGCACCGAGCTCGAGCAGCGCCCGGATGCCGGCCCGGACCATCGCCTGGTCGTCGACCACCAGTACGCCGATCTCGCTCACCGATCAATCCTCACACGGATAGCTGGCCGCCACCTCGAACCGGTCCGGCTCCGCCGAGATCGTCACCTCGCCGTTGACCAGGATCGCCCGTTCGCGCATCCCCGTGATCCCGGACCCGGGTTGCCAGTCCGCCGCCGCTCCCCCGTCGTCGACCACCCCGACCCGCAGCCGGCCGGGCTCGCGAACGATGGCGATGTCGACCCGCCGGGCGCGCGAGTGCCGCTGGACGTTGGTCAGTGCCTCCTGGACCAGCCGGGTCGCGCTGGCCTCGACCAGCGCGCCGACCGATCTGAGCTCTCCGCTCCGGGTCAGGGAAACCTCGGTCCCGGCTTCGCGCAGCGCCTCGATCGCCACCTCCACATCGGCGAATCGCGGCACCGGAAGCCTGGACCGCTCCAGCGGTGAGCGGAGGATCGCCACGACCTGGTCGACATCGCGGCGGGCGCCGCGCGCGACGCTTCTGATCATGTCCAGGGCGGCCCGGGCGCGCTCGCCGTCGGTGCCCAGCACCGCCCGGGCGATGCTCGCCTGCTGCGCGATGATCACCAGCGCGTGGCCCATCCCGTCATGGATGTCGCGGCTGACCCCGCGCCGCTCGGCCTCCACCCGTGCCTCCACCTCGCGCTCGTGCACGGTACGCTCCAGCGCGATCCGCCGCCCGAGCTCTGCGTGCCACCGGTTGCGGAAGAGCAGCGCATCGCCGACGGCGAGGCCGCCGACCAACACCGCGGCGTCGGTCAGCAACTGGTTGCCGAGGATCTGTGATCCCTGACCGAGCGCGAACAGGCGTACCCCGAAGGCCACCAGCAACAGGCCGGCGCCGACGATCGCGGCCGCCCGGACCCGGCCGCGCTCGGCGGCATTCACCACGGCCGGCACCAGCAGGATCGCGAACCCGATCGGCGGCCGGCCGGTGGCGTAGTAGCCGAAGAGCAGCGCCGCGGAGATCACGAGCGCCGCGACGGGCCAGCGCCGGCCGGCAAGGAGCAGCACAGCTCCCATGCCCGGGGCCAGCAGCCAGGCGGCCCAGGTGATCGGCAGGTCGCCCGGCCGGGCCGAGACACTGACCAGGTTGATCGCCGTGAAGATCGTCCCCGCCGCGACCAGCGCGATCGTCAGCCAGCGGGCCTGGGGCGCCGCCGCGGCCCTCCCCCGCACCCGGTACGCCCGCTCAGCGCAGGGGCGCGACGGGATCGGAGTCGCTGCTGCTGATCGCCTCGACGGCGTACCTGGCGATCTCCTGCGGATTCAGCCCGCAGTCCTCCAGCAGCTCATCGCGCGAGGCGTGATCATGGAACTGCTGGGGGATCCCGAACTCGCGCAGCGGGACCGTCACGCCGGCGCGGCGCAGCTCCTGGGCCAGACGCGACCCGAGCCCGCCGACCTCGCCACCGTCCTCGATGCTGATCACCAGATCGTGGCGGGCGGCCTCGGTGATCAGCGCCCGGTTCACCGGCAGCGCCCGGACCGGATCGATCACGGTGGTGCCGATGCCCTGATCGGTCAGCCGCGATGCGACCTCGGTCGCCACCCGGCACATCGGGCCGTAGGCCACGACCAGCACCCGGGCGTCGGCCCCGCGTACCAACACGTCCATGCCCTCGTGCTGCTCCACCGCCGGCAGCTCCTCCGGCACGCCACCGCGCGGGAACCTGATCATGGTCGGCGCGTCGGCGATCTCCGCCGCCGCCTCCAGCGCGCCGGTCAGGCGGACCGCATCCCGGGGCGCCCACAGCGAGAGCCCGGGCACCAGGCCGGCGATCGAGGTGTCCCACATGCCGTGGTGGCTCGGCCCGTCGGGGCCGGTGATCCCGGCCCGGTCGAGGACGAAGGTCACCCCCTGGCGGTGCAGCGCGACGTCCATCAGCAGTTGGTCGAAGGCGCGGTTCAGGAAGGTCGAGTAGATGGCCACCACCGGGTGCAGGCCGGCGCTGGCCAGGCCCGCGGCCGAGGTCACCGCGTGCTGCTCGGCGATGCCGACGTCGAAGGTCCGCTCGGGGAACTCGTCGGCGAAGCGGTGCAGTCCGGTCGGATAGAGCATCGCCGCGGTCACCGCGACGACGTCCGCGCGGCGCCGGCCCAGGTCGAGCATCGCGTCGGCGAAGACGCTCGTCCAGCTCTGCGTCGTCTTCGACGACAACGGCGCACCGGTCACGGCGTCGATCTGCCCGATCGAGTGGAACTGGTCCTCCACATGGTCCTCGGCGGCCTTGAACCCGCGACCCTTCTGGGTCCGGACGTGCACGATCACCGGGCCGCCGAAGCCCTTTGCCTGCTGCAGCGCCTGCTCGACCGCGCCGATGTCGTGGCCGTCGATCGGCCCGACGTACTTCATGTCCAGGTCGGCGAACAGGCCCTGCGGCGCGAGCACATCCTTCAGTCCGGCCTTCATGCCGTGCAGCCACTCATAGGCGGTCCGGCCGATCCACGGCGTACCCGAGATGCTGCGGCGGACCAGGTCCAGGACGTCTTCGTAGCGGCGGTCGGTACGCACCGCGCCGAGCGCCTGCGCGATCCCGCCGACCGTCGGGGTGTAGGACCGGCCGTTGTCATTGGCCACGATGATCAGTGGCAGGTCGGGATCGGCGGAGATGTTGTTCATCGCCTCCCAGGCCATCCCTCCGGTGAGCGCCCCGTCGCCGACGACCGCGACCACGGTGCGATCCTCGCCGCGCAGCCGGAAACCCTTCGCCATCCCCTCGGCCCAGGACAGTCCGGCCGAGGCGTGCGAGTTCTCGACCCAGTCGTGCGGGCTCTCCGCCCGGCTGGGATAGCCGGCCATGCCGCCGCGCTGGCGCAGGGTCGGCAGGTCTCCCGTCCGGCCGGTGAGCATCTTGTGCACATAGGCCTGGTGCCCGACGTCGAAGACGATCGGATCGTTCGGGGAGTCGAACACCCGGTGCAGGGCGATGGTCAGCTCGACCACGCCGAGATTCGGCCCGAGGTGGCCGCCGGTCCGGCTGACCGCATGGATCAGCGTGCCGCGAATCTCCTCCGCGAGCCGCTCGAGCTCGCGACCGTCGAGGTCGCGCAGGTCCTGCGGTCCGCGGATGCGATCGAGAAACGACATGACGACCAGTCTAGGAGCGCTCGCCACGCTCCGTGTGCAGTACGCATCGAACGACGGTCCCCGATCCGTTCCCGATGCCCACGAGCGGCGCGACCGACATCAGCGGAAGGCCGACTCCCCGGTCAACGCCTGCCCGATCACCAGCGTGTGCATCTCCGGGGTGCCCTCGTAGGTCAGCACGGACTCGAGGTTGTTGGCGTGCCGCATCACCGGATATTCCAGCGAGATGCCGTTGGCGCCGAGGATGGTACGCGCGGTGCGGCAGACCTCGATGGCCGCGCTGACGTTGTTCAGCTTGCCGACGCTGACCTGTTCCGGGCGGAGCCCGACCTCGTCCTTGCGGCGTCCCAGGTGCAGCGCGAGCAGCGTACCGGTCCAGACGGCGAGCGCCATGTCGGCGAGCTTGGCCTGGGTGAGCTGGAAGCCGGCGATCGGCCGGTCGAACTGGCGGCGCTGCTTGGCGTAGTCCACCGCGGATTCCAGCGCGCTGCGCGCCGCGCCCATCGCGCCCCAGACGATCCCGTAGCGGGCCTCGCTGAGGCAGGACAGCGGGCCCTTCAGCCCGCGTACCTCCGGCAGCACCGCCGAGTCCGGCAGCCGCACGTCGGACAGCACGATCTCGCCGGTGACCGACGCCCGCAGGGAGAGCTTGTGCTTGATCTCGGGCGCGCTGAAGCCGGGCGTGTCGGTCGGCACCACGAAGCCGCGGATGCCGCCGTCGGCCTCCCCGGCGTTGGCCCAGACCACCGCGACGTCGGCGATCGGCGCGTTGGTGATCCACATCTTCGCGCCGTTCAGTACCCAGTCGCTGCCGTCGCGCCGCGCGCGGGTGGTCATCCCCGCCGGGTCCGACCCGTGGTCGGGCTCGGTCAACCCGAAGCAGCCGATCGCCTCGCCCGCGGCCATCCGCGGCAGCCACTCGTTCTTCTGCTCCTCGCTGCCGAACCGCCAGATCGCGAACATGGCCAGCGAGCCCTGCACCGACACCAGCGAGCGCAGGCCCGAGTCGATCGCCTCCAGCTCCAGGCACGCCAATCCGTAGTCCACCGCGCTGGCACCGGCGCAGCCGTAGCCCTCCAGGTGCATCCCGAGTACGCCGAGCGCGCCCAGCTCCTTGGCCAACTGACGCGCCTCCGGCAGCTCGCCCCGCTCGTACCACTCCGCGATGTCCGGCAGGACCCGCTGCTCGCCGAAGCCGCGGACGCTGGCCGCGATCGCGCGCTCGCTCTCGCTGAGCTGCGAGGCGAGGTCGATCAGGTCCAACGGGTCGGTGGTAGTCCTGCTGCTCACGAGGGTGCTCCTTCTGCGTCATGCCCGGCTGCGTCGTGCCCCGGCGGGTGCGGTGCCCGGTCGGGGTCAGCCTACGGGGGCGCGGATCGCGCGGGCCGGTGGCTAAGCTCGGCCCGTGACCCTCATCGTGCAGGTCTCCGACACCCACTTCGACAACAGTCCCGCCACCGCGCAGCGCAATGCGCGGGTCTGGGACTACCTCGAGGCGCTGCCGTTCGATCCCGAGCTGGTGCTGCACACGGGCGATGTCACCGATCACGGGCTGTCCAACGAGTACCGGGAGGCGGCGCGCCGGGTCGCCGGGCGGCACCGGGTGGCGGCGATCCCCGGCAACCACGACCGGCGTACCGACTTCGCCGAGGGGCTGCCCGGCCTGACCGCCGATTCCGATCCGGCCGGCCCGCTCGACCTCGCGGTCGAGCTGGCGGAGCTGACGGTGATCGCGTTGGACTCGACCGTCCCGTCGGCCGACGGCGAGCGAATCGACCACGGCCATCTGGCGGAGTCCTCGCTGATCTGGCTGGACCGCCAGCTCGCTGCCCGCCCCGCCGGGCGGACCGCGCTGGTCGCGCTGCATCATCCGCCGGTCGCGCTCGGGCACCCGACCATGGACGCGATCCGCCTGGACAATCCGGACGATCTGGCCGACGTGCTGAACGCGCACCGCGACATCGCCGGCATCGTCTGCGGGCACGCGCACACCGCCACGGCGGCCACCTTCGCGGGGCTGCCGGTGCGGATCGCGCCCGGTGTGGCGTCCACGATCACGCTGGAGGGCGAGCCCGGGGAGCTGCTGAACCGCGATCTGCCGCCGGGCTTCGCGTTCCACGAGGTACGCCCGGACGGCACGTTGATCACCCAGTTCCGCCATCCGTGAGCGCGTCCGATGGACCTCTTCTGCAAGATCATCGCCGGCGATGAACCCGCCGAGATCATCGCCCGCGACGAGCACACCATCGCGTTCCTGGACCACCGGCCCGTGTTCGCCGGCCACACGCTGATCTGTCCGGTACGCCACATCGACACCCTGCTGGAGCTGCCGCCGGCCGAGATGGAGCCGCTGCTCGCCGCGGGCCAGCGCATCGCCCGCGCGCTCGGCGACGGGCTCGGCGCGCAGGGTACGTTCGTCGCGATGAACAACGTGGTCAGCCAGTCGGTGCCGCACCTGCACCTGCATGTGGTGCCGCGCACCAAGGGGGACGGGCTGCGCGGGTTCTTCTGGCCCCGCACCAGGTACGCCGACGGCGAGGCCGCGGAGGTCGCCGCCCGGATCCGGGCCGCGCTGCCGGGAGCGGAATGACCCGGCGCCCGCGGGCGCTCGCCGCGCTCGCCGCGGCCGTCGGGCTGGCCCTGATCCTGCTCGGGTTCGCGATCCGGCCGCCCGCGCCCGGCCCGCCCCCCGACAATGCGCCCGCGCCCGAGGTGAGCATCGAACACGACGGCGGCCGACCGGACGGGGAGTCCGGCGGCGAGACCGGGTCGGAGCGGTCGGCGCCGACGCTGGATGAGCGGCTCTACTCGGCCGGCGCATTGCCCGCCGTCGACTGCCCGCGGCCCGCGGTCGGCGATACGTCGGCAGACGGGTTGCGCGAGTTCGCCGAGAATGCCGTCGACCGCTGCCTGATGCCCGCATGGTCGCCCGCGCTGCGGCGGGTCGGCGTACGGCTCGATCGGCCGGTGATCAAGATCGTCACCACCGCCGAGGCGAGTTCCCCGTGCGGCCCGATGAGCAGCAAGAACCTCGTGCTCGCGTTCTACTGCACCGACAACGCGACGATCTATCTGTTCACCGACGGGGCGCGGCGCTATGCCGAGCGGGCGGACTGGCTGCCGATGGCGGTGCTGGCCCACGAGTTCGGACACCACGTGCAGCAGGCCACCAACAGTTGGCCGGTCGACGACGCCGCCTCGACCGGGGCATTGCGGCGTACCGAACTGCAGGCCGAGTGCCTGGCCGGCGTCTGGTTCGCCGAGGGCAAGGACAATATTCGCGACTTCACCCTCGGGCCCGTGCTGGGCCGCTACGTCGGCAACGAGACCCACGGTTCGGTGGAGAGCCGGCGGCGCTGGTTCCGCGCCGGATTCGAGTCCGGCGACCCCGACGCCTGCCGCACCTACACGGCGCCCGCCGACCGGGTGGGCTGAGGCCATCCGCGGCATGTGCGGCAGCAGAGGGCCAACCCCGCCGTCGTGTCGTCAGTTATCGCCCTCCACACGCCCCACCGGGCGGCGATACCTCACGGCGAGATCGCCGAGCGGGCGGGTGGACCCGGCACACCCGGTGGCCTAGCGTGCTGGTCATGGACGCACTCGAGAGCATCATCGGCGATGTCGGCGACACCTTCTGGACGTGGCTGGTTCTGCCGGTCGTGGTGCTGCTCGGCATCTACTTCACCGTACGCACGGGGGTCGCGCAGATCCGGTTGCTCCCGGCGATGATCAAGACGCTCGGCAACAAGACCCCGCCGGACGCCTCGGGCAAGGCGCAGTCCATCAGCTCCTTCCAGGCCTTCACGGTCTCGGCCGCGTCGCGGGTCGGGGTCGGCAACATCGCCGGCGTCGGCACGGCGATCGCGCTCGGCGGCCCGGGCGCGGTGTTCTGGATGTGGCTGATGGCGGCGATCGGCGCCGCATCGGCGATCATCGAGTCCACGCTGGCGCAGGTCTACAAGGTCAAGGACGAGCCGTTCGGCTTCCGGGGCGGTCCCGCCTACTACATGGAGAAGGGCATCGGCAGCCGAGCGATGGGAATCGCCTTCGCGATCGTGCTGGTGATCTGCTTCCCGTTCGCGTTCAGCTCGTTGCAGGCCAACACCATCGCCGACGCGGTCACCTCCGCGGCCGGCGTCGAGGGGATGGGGATCAACCTGGGCATCGGCCTGGCGCTGGTCGTGATGACCGGCCTGGTGATCTTCGGCGGCCTGCGCCGGATCGCCAACATCACCGACAAGATCGTGCCGGTGATGGCGCTGCTCTATCTGGGCGTCGGGATCGTCATCGTCGCGATGAACATCGAGAACGTGCCGGGCATGGTGGTCGCCATCGTCCGGGACGCGTTCACCCCGAACTCCGTGACCGGCGCGGCCGTCGGCACGGTGATCCTGCTCGGCGTGAAGCGGGGCATGTTCTCCAACGAGGCCGGCCTCGGCTCGGCACCGAATGCCGGCGCGAGCGCCGCGGTCACCCATCCGGTGAAGCAGGGCCTGGTGCAGTCGCTCGGCGTCTACTTCGACACCATGATCGTCTGCTCGATCACGGCGTTCATCATCCTCTCCGCCACCCCGGATCTGAGGGGTGCCGGCGAGGGCATCGCGCTGACCCAGAATGCGATGATCAACAACCTCGGACCCTGGGCCGGCGTGTTGCTCGCGGTGATCATCTTCCTGCTGGCGTTCAGCTCGATCCTCGGCAACTACTACTACGGCCAGTCCAACATCGAGTTCATCACCGGCGAGAACCGCTTTGCCCTGACCGCCTACCGGATCCTGGCGCTGCTGGCCGTCCTCGGCGGTGCGCTCGCCTCCGCGTCGCTGGTCTGGACCATCGCCGACCAGATCATGGGCGTGATGGCCCTGATCAACCTGATCGCGCTCGCGCTGCTCTCCGGGGTCGCGTTCAAGCTGCTGAAGTCCTACACGGATCAGTACCGGCGCGGCGAGGACCCGATCTTCACCGTGCAGGAGTTCCAGCCCAAGGGCGACGTCTGGTTCTGGCAGGACGAGGAGCAGGTCACCGGCTACCCGCCCAAGGGCGCTCCGGTCCGCCGACGCTGACCCGCCACCCCCTCGTGTTGTCAGTGGTCCTCGCCCGGATCCCGTCCGCCCGAGGCCTCCTCGATCCGGCGTACCTGCTCGGCGGTCAGCTGCACCTCAGCGGCGCCGAGGTTCTCCTCCAGATGCCGGATTGAGGTGGTACCCGGGATCGGCAGCACGTTGGGCGCCCGGTGCAGCAGCCAGGCGAGAGCCACCTGGGAGCCGCTGGCCCCCAGCTCACGCGCGATCTGATCAAGGACACTGCCGGCCCGCGCCAGATCCCCGATGGCCAGCGGAAAGTACGGCAGGAAAGCGATTCCGAGGTCGGCCGCGTGATCGATCACCGGGTCACTGGTGCGCGCGGAGAGGTTGTATGCGTTCTGCACCGACGCGATCGGCGCGGTCGTTCGTGCCTCGTCGAGCTCAGGAACGCTCACCTCGGACAGGCCCAGGTGGCGAATCTTTCCGGCGATCCGGAGCTCGTCGAGCGCGCCGACCTGCTCGGCGACCGGGTACGCCGGGTCGAGGCGATGCAGCTGCAACAGGTCGATCGTCTCGACCCGCAGCCGGCGCAGGCTCAGCTCCACCTGTTGTCTGAGATACGCCGGGTTGCCCGCCGGCACCCACTCGGTCGGCGAGGGCCGGGTGATGCCCACCTTGGTGGCGATCGACACGTCCTCGGGATAGGGGTGCAGGGCCTTCGCGATCAGCTCCTCGTTCTCACCCAGTGCGTAGGCGTCGGCGGTGTCGATCAGCTGGACGCCGAGCTCCACTGCCCGCCGCAGCAGGGTGATCGCGTCGGCCGGGTCGGCGGCGGCTCGCCAGATCTGGGCGCCGGCCTGGGTGCCGTCACCGGTGGCGTCGGTGAGCCGCATCGCGCCGAGCCCGATCCGGCGTACCCGAAGATGGCCGCCGATCCGGAAGAACTCATCGACGGGCTGTGTTGCATCATCAATAGCGGTCATGAAACCGAGGCTAGGAGCTGACGTCAGCGTCAGGTGCAAGCCGGTTCGGAGAGGATCTTTCGATGACAGATCGGCACAACCGAACGATCAGCATCGGTGAGCTGGCCGCGCACACCGGGCTCAGCGTCCGAGCCGTGCGCTACTACGAGCAGCACGGCCTGCTGCCCGCGGTCCGCACCAGCGCCGGTCACCGCCGCTTCGACCCGGAAGCGGCCGAGACGGTACGCCGGATCCGCCTCTTCCGGGATGCCGGCCTGCCGCTCGCGATCGTGGCCCGGGTGCTGCCCTGCTTCGAAGGCGGCGACCGACTGGCCTCCTGCGTCGCCGACTATCTCGACGAGCACATGGATTCCTTGGCTCGGCGGATGGAAGAACTGGACGAGCAACGCGGCACCCTGCAGAGACTGCAGGAGCTCGTCGTCGCCTAGGTGTATCTGTCGCCCGCGGCGGCCGTGGCCACACCCTCCTTGTCGTCAGTTGTCGCCGCCCGGACGCACTGCCGGGCGGCGACAACTGACGAAGGGATCGCGGGCGGCGATCAGCCCTTGTTCTTCAGCGAGCGCAGCACGTACTGCATGATCCCGCCGTTGCGGTAGTAGTCCGCCTCGCCGGGGGTGTCGATGCGTACCACCGCGTCGAAGGCGGTCTCCTTGCCCTCCGGCGAGGTCGCGACGACCTTGACGGTCTCGGGGGTACGCCCCTCGTTCAGCTCGGTGATCCCCGAGATGTCGAAGGTCTCCTCGCCGGTCAGGCCGAGCGACTCCGCGCTCTCCCCCTCCGGGAACTGCAGCGGCAGCACACCCATGCCGATCAGGTTCGACCGGTGGATGCGCTCGTAGGACTCAGTGATCACCGCCTTCACCCCGAGCAGCGCGGTGCCCTTGGCGGCCCAGTCGCGCGACGAGCCCGAGCCGTACTCCTTGCCGCCGAGCACCACCAGCGGCGTACCGGCCGCCTGGTAGTTCTCCGACGCCTCGAACACGGTGGTCACCGGCGCGTCGGCCTGGCTGAAGTCGCGCGTCACGCCGCCCTCGGTGCCCGGCGCGAGCTGGTTGCGCAGCCGGATGTTGGCGAAGGTGCCGCGGATCATCACCTCGTGATTGCCGCGCCGCGACCCGTAGGAGTTGAAGTCGCGCCGCTCGACGCCGTGCTCGGTCAGGTACTTGCCCGCCGGGCTGTCCGTCTTGATCGCACCGGCCGGCGAGATGTGGTCGGTGGTCACGGAGTCGCCGAGCTTGAGCAGCACCCGGGCACCGGAGATGTCGGTCACCGGCTGCGGCTCGGCCTGCATGCCCTCGAAGTACGGTGGGCGCCGGACATAGGTGGAGTCGGCGTCCCACTCGAAGATTTTGCCCTCGGGCGTCGGCAGGCTGCGCCACTCGTCGTCGCCGGCGAACACATCGGCGTACCCCTTGGTGAACATCTGCGCGTTGATCGCGCCGCCGACGACCTCGTCGACCTCGGCCTGGCTCGGCCAGACATCCTTCAGGTAGACGGGGTTGCCCTGCTCGTCGGTGCCCAGCGGGTCGTTGAACAGGTCGATGTCCATCGTGCCGGCCAGCGCGTACGCCACGACCAGCGGCGGGCTGGCCAGGTAGTTCATCTTCACGTCGGGGTTGATCCGGCCCTCGAAGTTCCGGTTGCCCGAGAGCACCGAGGTGACGGCAAGATCGTTGTTGTTCACGGCATCGCTGACCTCGGGGATCAGCGGCCCGGAGTTGCCGATGCAGGTGGTGCAGCCGTAGCCGACCAGGTTGAAGCCGAGCTTGTCCAGATAGGGCGTGAGACCGGCCTTGTCGTAGTACTCCATGACGACCTTCGAGCCGGGCGCCAGCGTCGTCTTCACCCACGGCTTGCGGGTCAGGCCCTTCTCGATCGCCTTCTTCGCCACCAGCGCGGCGCCGACCATGACGCTCGGGTTCGAGGTGTTGGTGCACGAGGTGATCGCGGCAATCGTCACCGCACCATGATCGATCTCGAAGCTCGATCCGTCCTCCAGCGTGACCGTGGTCGGCTTGCGCGGGCGGTCCAGCTCGGCCGAGGTGTCGTACTCGACGGGCTTGGCCGAGTCGTCGACGTGCTCGTCGCCCGGGCCGTTCTCGGTCGGGTCGGAGGCGATGAAGCTGCCGTCCACGCCGACGTCGTAGCCCTTGACCTGCTGCGGTTGATCATCGTCGACGTAGTCGCCGATCACCTCGCGGAACGCGCTCTTGGCATCGGCGAGCAGGATCCGGTCCTGCGGGCGCTTGGGGCCGGCGATCGACGGCACGACGGTGGCCAGGTCGAGCTCCAGGTACTCCGAGTACTCGGCCTCGCGCTCCGGGTCGTGCCACAGTCCCTGGGTCTTGGCATAGCTCTCGACCAGGGCGATCTGATCTTCGTCGCGGCCGGTCAGGCGCAGGTAGTCGGTGGTGTGGTCATCGATCGGCCAGACGGCGATGGTCGAGCCGAACTCCGGGCTCATGTTGCCGATGGTGGCGCGATTGGCCAGCGGCACGGCGCCGACGCCGGCGCCGTAGAACTCGACGAACTTGCCGACCACGCCGTGCTCGCGCAGCATCTCGGTGATCGTCAGCACCAGGTCGGTCGCGGTCGCGCCCTCCGGCAGCTCGCCGGTCAGCTTGAAGCCGACCACGCGCGGGATCAGCATCGACACCGGCTGGCCGAGCATCGCGGCCTCCGCCTCGATGCCGCCCACGCCCCAACCGACGACGCCGAGGCCGTTGACCATCGTGGTGTGGGAATCCGTGCCCACACAGGTGTCCGGGTACGCCTGCAGCACGCCGTCGACCGTGCGCGGATAGACCACCTTGGCCAGGTGCTCGATGTTGACCTGGTGCACGATGCCGGTGCCGGGCGGAACGACCTTGAAGTCGTCGAAGGCGGTCTGGCCCCAGCGCAGGAACTGGTAGCGCTCGCGGTTGCGGCCGTACTCGATCTCGACGTTGCGCTCGAAGGCATCCGGGCGACCGAAGACGTCGGCGATCACGGAGTGGTCGATCACCAGCTCGGCCGGCGAGAGGGGGTTGACCTTGGCCGGATCGCCGCCGAGATCGGCGATCGCCTCGCGCATGGTGGCGAGGTCGACGATGCACGGTACGCCGGTGAAGTCCTGCATGATCACCCTGGCCGGGGTGAACTGGATCTCCTTGCTGGGCTTGGCCTTCGGGTCCCACGAGCCCAGCGCGCGGATGTCGTCGGCGGTGATGTTGGCGCCGTCCTCGGTGCGCAGCAGGTTCTCCAGCAGGACCTTCAGGCTGTAGGGCAGCTTGTCCGCACCCTCGACGGCGTCCAGCCGGTAGATCTGGTAGCTGGTGCCGTTGACGTCCAGCCGATCCTCGGCCCCGAAACTGTTCACGCTCATTGTGCAACTCCCGGCTCGGAAACTCTCTCGACGTCAAGATACCACGGTATTCGGGCGGCTCGACGGTTCGCCGGTCAGTCTGCCGCAGGCCCGGCGTACCGACCCATGCAGGGCACCCTCACTCGCCCCGCGGCGGATCGGCGTCGATCGCGCGCCGAACGGCCTGCTCCTCGGCGTCGCTCAGCCCCGCCGCCCGCTCGTCCGTGCGTGTCTCCTCGTGGGCCAGCGCGGCGGCCAGCGTGTCGCGCAGTGGTCGGCAGGCGAGGCCCGCGGCCCGGGCGCGCGCGGTGTCCAGGGTGGCGAACCCGCGCATGGCCGGATCGTCGATCCACAGCGGCAGCGACAGCGGCCCCATCCAAGCGGCGACGCCGAGCGCGGCGAGCCGGTCCGGCGCGACGGGTCGGGCCGGCGTCGCACCGCCGGCGACCAGCGCGGCGGTGCGCAGGACCTCGGCCAGGTCGGTGGTCGGCCCCGTCACATTGAAGGTGCCGTCGAGCCGGCGCTCGGCCGCCGAGACCAGCCAGCCCGCCAGGTCGCGCACGTCGATCATCGCGCACGGGCACGCCGGATCGTCCGGGACGATCACGTCCGGCCCGCTCGGGTGCGCGAACCGCCACGGCCAGTAGCCCGACCGTCCCGACCAGTCCTCCGGGCCGCCGATCAGCCCGACCCGCGCGATCGTCGCCGGAGTCGGCCCTGCCCGCACCGCCTCCTCGCACGCGACCTTGGCGTTCCCGTAGGACTCCATCGACTCCATCACGTCCCCGGTCAGGGCAGGCAGGGTCGCGGCGGACTCGTCGCGATCGAGCTCGCTCGCGTCGGCATAGACATTGGCCGAGGAGACGAAGACCCAGTGCCCCGCGGTCAGGGCGCCGACCGCGCGGCGCACCTGCCCGGGCTGGCGGGACACGTCGATGACCGCGTCCCAGCCCTCCCCCGCCACGGGCGCGAGGCCGGCCGGGTCGTCGCGGTCCCCGGCCACGAAGCGCGCCCCGGGCGCGACCGAGGCGCTCCCCCGCGCCAGGCAGGTCACCGCGTGCCCGCGCGTGATCGCGTCGGTGGCGACCGCGCGGCCGAGCATCGCCGTGCCGCCCAGAATCAGCATCTTCACCGGGTCAGCCAAGCCGGTCCGGGCCGCCCGCGCCAGCCCCTCTGCCCACGGCGAAAAGCGCGCCGTCACCTGCGCGCGGACGCGGCCATCTCCGCTCGCCACGCCTCGTGCAGAGCGGTCAGGCGCTCACGGACGCGCGGATACGTCTCCGACAGGTCGGTCCGCTCGCCCGGATCCCGACCCAGGTGATGCAGCGCCACGCCCGGCTCGATGCCCGCGTGCTCCACGGTGTTGATCGCATCGACGTGCGCGCCGACATCGATGGAGCGCAGCTTCCACTCGCCCTCGCGGACCGCCCATTGAAAGCCGGTGTCGAAGTGCAACACCTCGTGCCCGGCGCCCTCGCCGCGCAGCACGGGGGCAAGATCGATTCCGTCGGTCTCGGGCACCTGCTCGCCGGTGAGTCCGGCCGCGGCGGCGAAGGTGGGCAACAGGTCCAGGCTGCTGACCAGTTCCGCGCACGCGCCGCCCGCCGGTACGCCGCCGCCCGCCCAGCGGACCAGGAACGGGACGCGGACGCCGCCCTCGTAGAGGGAGTACTTGCCGCCCGCGAGCGGCGCATTCTCGGCAAAGTTGCAGGTCGAGCCGCCATTGTCGGTGAGGTAGACGACCAGCGTGTCCTCGGCGACGCCGAGGGTGTCGAGTTGATCAAGCAGGAGGCCGATCTCCTCATCCATGATCGCCAGCTGAGCGGCATAGTAGGCGCGGCCGTTCGGATCGTTCGGCCAGATCGCCCCGTCGTACCAGTCGAGATAGTCGTCGACGGCCGGATCAAGATCGGCGAAGGGCGGCAATCCCCTCTCCCGCAGCACCTCCGCGGGGAGCTGGCCGTTGAAGTTGTGCACCGCGTTGAAGGCAACCATGGCGAAGAAGGGCCGCTGGTCGGCGACCGCGCGGCCGATGAAGCCACGGGTACGCTCGCCGAGCTCGCGGGTCAGATGCCGCTCGATCTCGGCCTCGGTCTCGCCCGATTCGTCGGCGGCCAGCAGCGGGCCGACGCCGTGGCGCCACGCGGCCGGGCCGTAGCGTTCCTCCGCCGCGCGCGAGTGGTGCAGGTAGTGCAGCCGGCCCATCGACTGGCCGGCGAGCCCGTAGAGCGACTCGTCGAAGCCGTGGTTGGGCGGGCAGGCGCGATCGCCCCGGCGTTCCTGGCCGTAGTGCACCTTGCCGAAGTAGCCGCACCGGTAGCCCGCCCCACCCAGCACCTCGGCGATGCTCGGTCGGTCGTCCCCGAACGAGGACGTGTCGAACCAGTACGCACCCCATCGTTGCTGGTGGACGCCTGCCATCAGCCCCGCCCGCGACGGGCTGCAGATCGGTGCGGTCACATAACCCTGGGTACAGGTCGT
This sequence comes from Naumannella huperziae, assembly GCF_054073625.1. Taxonomy (NCBI): domain Bacteria; kingdom Bacillati; phylum Actinomycetota; class Actinomycetes; order Propionibacteriales; family Propionibacteriaceae; genus Naumannella; species Naumannella huperziae. The sequence continues at coordinate 2,473,771 of NZ_JBSXPH010000001.1, forward strand.
GCCGTCCGCCGCCAGGCGATCCAGGTGCGGAGTGACGATGTCGTCGCGCAGGCCGAGGGTGCTGCGGTCGGCGTACCCGTGATCGTCGGAGAGGATCAGGACGATGTTCGGCGCCACGGCACTCATGCGGCGCGCTCATCGACGCGACGGACCAGCCAGGTCTCGCCGTCGATCTCATGCGCGATGTATCCCTGCTCGCGCCACCAACCAGGGCGCGCCGCCGACCCGTCCATGCGGATCCGGACCTCGGCGTAGCCGTCGATCCGGGCCCGCTCGGCGACGGCCCGCAACAACACCTCGCCCGCACGCTCGCCGAACCCGCCCTCGCCCAGCACCAGCCGGTCGAGGACCAGCTCGTGCTCGCCGCCGGAGACGACCACGACGCCCACCGCCCGACCCTCGCGTTCGGCGAGCCAGCACTCCCGCTCGGCGAGCAGCGGTGCGAACTCGGCCGCCGCGCGCGGGCGCGTCCGTCGCGACCCGGCGGAGACCAGGTCGGCGATGAGCTCGAGGTCGTGCGCGCTGGCGAGCCGGAGCCGGATGCCGTCGCCGTCGGGGCGGGCGGCCGAGGCGATGATCGAGTCCAGCACGCCGGGGAATCGCTCGGCGAGCTCGGGGGCGCGCAACTGCACGAAGCGCTGCCGGCCGCGCAGCGAGGTACGCGTGATCCCCGCCTCGCGCAGCACCCGGTAGTGGTGCGACAGCGTCGACTTGTGCACGGCGAGGTCGGCATTGATCGCCCCGCAGGACTCCACGCCGACCCGGCTCAGCCGCTCCACGATCGACAGCCGCACGGGGTCGGCGACGGCGGCGAGCAGCTCGGGCAACTCGACATCGCCCGCGTCGGGGTGGAAGAGCTCTTCGGGGACCACGCCCCGAGCCTACCCGACGTTTGTTGCATGATCTTCCAATCATTCGCTAGTTTGATGCTCATCCAACTTTTCGGAGAAGCCATGTCGGATCAGCCCCGCCCACCGCTGCTGCTGCTCGCGCTCGTCACGTTCGTCGTCGGCACCGACGGCTTCGTGATCGCCGGGCTGCTGCCCCAGATCGCCGCCGACCTGCACGTCACGCCGGCGCTGGCCGGGCAGCTCGTCACCGCATTCGCGCTCACCTTCGCCGTCGCGGCGGTGGTGCTGAGCGCGGTCACCGGCGCCTGGGACCGCGGGCGGGTGATGATCATCGGGCTCTGCGTGCTGGCGGCCGCCAGCATGGGAACCGCGCTCGCGCCGAACTTCCCGCTCGCACTGCTCGGCCGGATCGTCACCGCGCTGGGGGCCTCCGTGCTCACCTCCGCGGCGGCCAGCGCGACCGCAGCGCTCGTCGCGCCCGAGCGCCGGGGCCGGGCGCTCTCCGTGGTGATGGGCGGGCTGATCTCGGCGTCGGCGATCGGCGTACCGCTCGGCCTGGTGATCGGCCTGGCGGGCTGGCGGTTCACCCTGGTGGCGATCGCCGTGCTGGCGCTTGGGGTCGCGCTGGCGATCGCCCGCCGGCTCCCGCCGGTGCGGCTGCCCGCGGCCTCCCTGGCGAGCCGCATCGCGCCGCTCGGCCGCCCCGCGGTGTTGCGGGTGGCCGGGGCCACGTCGCTGCTGCTCTGCTCGATGTATGCGACCAGCACCTACGCGGCCGTCCTGCTCGGCCCGACCCACCCCGAACCCTGGACGATCGTCGCCGTGCTGACCGGCTTCGGCATCGCCGCCGTGATCGGCAATGCCATCGCCGGGCGGGCGGCGGACCACCGCCCGGCGTGGGTCGTGATCGGGGTGGTCGCGGGCTGCGTGATCGCCGCGCAGGCACTCGGCACGCTCACGCTCGCCTCCGGGCCCGGCTCGACCGCCTTCCTCGTCGCGCTCGGCCTGTTCGGCGGCGCGATCACCGTCCCCCAACAGCTCCGGCTGCTGCGCCTCGATCCGGCGGCCGCCCCGGCCATGCTGGCGCTGAACTCGACCGCGATCTACCTCGGGGCCGCCGCCGGGGGCGCGCTCGGGGGCCTCGCCCTGACCTGGTCGCCGCCCGCGGTGCTCGGCGCCGCGGCACTCAGCGCGGCGGCCGGTCTGCTGCTGATCATCGCCGACCGGCCGTGGCGCGACGAGGCGCCGCGCGGAGCAACCGCGCCGGCGGCCAGCGGCCGGGCGGCCTGAGACCGATCAGGCCGGGCCGGGTTCGAGGATGGCGACGGCCTCGATGTGCTGGGTCTGCGGGAACAGGTCGAACGCGCGCAGGCTGCGCACCCGCCAGCCGCCTGCGAGCAGGTAGCCCAGGTCGCGCCCCAGCGCGGCGGGATCGCAGGCCACATAGGCGATCGCGCGCGGCCGGCGGGCCACCGCCCGCTCCAGCACGCGCCGGCCGGCACCCTTGCGCGGCGGGTCGAGCACGACCAGGTCGGTGCGCGCGGGCAGCCGGTCGAGGACCCGTTCCACCGGCCCGGCGCTGAACCGGACACCCTCGAGATCAGCGAGGTTGCGCCGCGCCGCCTCGACGGCGTCGCGCGCGTACTCCACGCCCCACACCCGGACGCCGCGCGCCGCCAGGGCGCCCGCGAACAGGCCCACCCCGCAGTACAGGTCGAACGCCCGCTCCCCCGCACGGGGTTCCAGTCCTTCCAGCACGGCGGACACCAGCGTGTCGGCCGCGGCCGGGTGCACCTGCCAGAAACCGTCGGCGGCGACCCGCCAGTCGCGCCCCGCGGCGCGCTCCACGACCTCGGCGGGCCCGGTCGGTACGCCGTCGACGATCAGCACCGGGTCGGGCGCGGCGATCCGGCAGCCGCCCTCGGGCAATGGCACCACGTCGTGCGAACGGTGCCGCCGCATCCCGGTCCGGCCGTCATCGCCGGTCACCAGCCCCAGCCGGGTACGCCACCCCCAGCGCGGCTCGACCGCCTCGACCTCGCCGGGCCAGGCGTACCCGCCGAGGCGCTGCAACTGCTCGCGTACCACCGCGGTCTTCCAGGCCACCTGGCCGACGGCCGAGACATGCTGCAGATCGCAACCGCCGCAGCCGCCCGGCCCGGCCACCGGACAGGCCGGCGAAACACGTTCGGGATCCGCCTCGAGCACCTCCACCGCATCCGCGCGCCAGAACCGGTCGTGGGAATCGTCGGTGATCGCGACCCGGACCAGCTCGCCCGGCAGCGCATGCCGGACGAAGATCACCCGGCCATCCACCCGGGCGACACAGTGCCCCCCGTGGGCGACCGGGCCCACCCGGACCGGGCCGACGATCTCTCCCGGCGCGGCCGTCATTTCTGGCTGGGATCGTCGTTTCCGACGGTCCCGGTGAGCCGGAACGCCATCGGGTCCTCCCGGGCGAGCCGATCGCGGCGGCCGCTGGAGGACTCCAACTGGTAGGGCACGGAGGTGATCATCACGCCCGGGGTGAAGAGCAGCCGCGCGCGCAGGAAGAAGGCGGTCTGGTTGTGCAGCACCCGCTCCCACCAGCGCCCGACCACGTACTCGGGGATGTAGACGTTCACGACGTCACGAGGGCTCTCGGTCCGGATGCCGTTGACGAAGTTCAGCACCGGATTGACCATCTCGCGGAAGGGCGAGGCGACCACCTTCAGCGGCATCCCCACCCCGGTGGCCTCCCACTCCCGCACCAGTGCCTCGGTCTCGTCCGGGTCGATCGCGACGGTGATCGCCTCCAGCGTGCTGGGCCGAGACGCCTTGGCGAAGGCCAGCGCGCGCATGGTCGGCTTGTGCACCTTGGAGACCAGCACCACGGCGTGCACCCGGCTCGGCAGCAGGCGCTCGTCGTCGCTGGTGATCGCCAGCTCGCGGGCGGTGGCCGCGTAGTGGCGGTTGATCCCCTTCATCATCGCGAAGATCACCAACATGGCGATGATGGCGATGTAGGCGCCGTGGGTGAACTTCGAGATCAGCACCACGACGAGCACGGTGCCGGTGCACACACAGCCGACCAGGCTGATCACCCTCGAACGCATCACGGTGCGTCGCTCGCCCGGGCCGAGGTCACCCCGCAGTTGCCTGTTCCAGTGCCGCACCATCCCGAACTGGCTGAGCGTGAACGACACGAACACCCCGACCACGTAGAGCTGGATCAGCGCGGTGACGCTGGCATTGAAGACGAGTACCAAGACGATGGCCAGCACCGCCAACGCGACGATCCCGTTGCTGTAGGCCAGCCGGTCGCCGCGGGTGTGCAACTGTCGGGGCAGGAACCCGTCGCGGGCCAGGATCGAGCCGAGCACGGGGAATCCGTTGAACGCGGTGTTGGCGGCCAGGAACAAGATCACCATGGTCGCGGCGATGACGAAGTAGAAGGCCGGCCGGAAGTCGGCGAAGATCGCATCGGCGAGTTGGGCGATCGCGGTGTGGGCCTCGAAGTCGATCGGTACGCCGTCGCGCGCGAAGGTCGAGTTGCCGTCCTCGATCAGCTTCAGCCCTGTCAGATTGGCCAGCGTGATCACACCGAGCATCATCGACACCGCGACCAGCCCCAGCAGCCCGAGCGTGGTGGCGGCATTGCGGCTCTTCGGCTTCCGGAATGCGGGCACCCCGTTGGAGATCGCCTCGACACCGGTCAGCGCGGCACAACCCGAGGAGAACGCCCGCATCAACAGCACCGCCATCGCGATGCCGGCGAACGGGACGTAGTCGGGCTCGCCGATCACCTGCAGATCGGTCGTCTCCACCGAGATGTCGTGGCCGAGCGCCAGGATCCGGAACAGGCCGATGCCGACCATGCCCAACACCGCCACCATGAAGGCATAGGTCGGGATCGCGAACAAGGTGCCGGATTCGCGTACCCCGCGTAGGTTGATCGCGGCCAGCACGCCGATCAGCACCGCGGCCAGAATCCCCTCGTGGCCGGCGATCCACGGAAAGATCGCCCGAGCGTTCTGGACGCCGGAGGACACCGACACCGCGACGGTCAGCACATAGTCGACGAGCAGCGCCGAGGCCACGCCGAGGCCGGCATTCGCGCCGAGATTCTCCGTGGCCACCTCGTAGTCCCCGCCGCCCGAGGGATAGGCGCGGACGTTCTGCCGGTAGGACGTGATCACGATCAGCATCACCGCCGCGACGACGATGGCGACCGGCCAGGAGAAGGCGAAGCCCGCCAGGCCGGCGAGCGAGAGGGTGAGCAGGATCTCGTCCGGGGCGTAGGCCACCGAGCTCAGGGCGTCGGAGGCGAACACCGGCAGCGCGACCCGCTTCGGAAGCAACGTCTGGTGCAACTGGTCGCTCGGCAGCTTGCGGCCGACCAGGACCCGCTTGCCGACATCGGACAGGTTCACGGGTGGTCACCCTAGACCCGCGCGCCAACATCTCCGATTCGCCGCGGTGGACACGAGACACCGTCCTCGCCCACGATGAACATCGTGCACATCGTCATCATGGGCTGCGGCCGGGTGGGATCCGGACTCGCGCTCGCGCTGGAGAAGCGCGGCCACTCGGTCGCGGTGATCGATCAGAACGTCGACGCCTTCCGCCGGCTCGGCCCGGAGTTCGGCGGCCGGACGGTGAAGGGCGTCGGATTCGACCGGGCCGTGCTCACCCAGGCCGGGATCGAGCAGGCGGACGCGTTCGCGGCGGTGTCCAGCGGAGACAATTCCAACATCCTGTCCGCCCGCGTGGTACGCGAGATCTACGGCGTCGACAATGTCGTCGCCCGGATCTATGACCCCGGGCGCGCCGCCGTCTACGAACGTCTCGGCATCCCGACGGTGGCCACCGTGAAGTGGACGACCGACCAGGTTCTGCGCCGGCTGCTGCCCGAGGGGTCCGAGCCGGTCTGGCGCGACCCCACCGGCGCGGTCCGGCTGATCCAGGTGCACGCGAATCCCGCCTGGGTCGGCCACACGGTCGGCCAGATGGCCGACGCGGCGCGGTGCCAACTGCCGTTCCTGCAGCGGATGGGCAGCGCGCTGGTTCCGGAACGGTCGACCCACTTCCAGGACGGCGATCTCGTCTATGCGGCCGTCACCCGGGACCGAGTCGCGGAGGTCGAGTCCGTCCTCGAGGCCGAGCCGCCGCGCGACTGAGGCCGGCGTACCCACAGATGCAGATGATCAGCCCATTCGAGACGAGGACGAGCCGATGCGCGTGACGATTGCCGGGGCCGGGAATGTCGGCCGTTCGATCGCGACCGAGCTGACCGAGAACGGCCATCAGGTGTTGCTGATCGAGAAGGATCCGCATGCCTTCAAGACCGACTCGGTGCCCGGCGCGGAATGGCTGCTCGCCGACGCCTGCGAGCTGTCCTCGCTGGAGGAGGCCGGGCTGGAGTCCTGCGACGTGTCCATCGCGGCGACCGGGGACGACAAGGCCAATCTGGTGCACGCGCTGCTGGCCAAGACCGAGTTCAGCGTTCCGCGGACGGTCGGCCGGGTGAACCATCCCCGCAACGAGTGGATGTTCGACGACGAGTGGGGCGTGGACGTCGCCGTCTCCACGCCCCGGCTGATGTCGGCGCTGGTCGAGGAGGCGGTGGCGGTCGGCGACCTGGTCCGGCTGCTGACCTTCCGTCAGTCCAATACCGATCTGGTCGAGATGACCCTGCCGGCCGACAGCCCCTGTATCGGGCGACGGGTCGGCGACCTGGAGTGGCCGGCGGACGCGGTCCTCGTCGCCGTCATCCGCGACGGACGAGCGATGGCCCCCGAGCGCGAGGGGGCGCTCGAGGGCGGGGACGAGTTGTTGTTCGTCACGGCCCAGGAGGACGAGAGCGCCCTGGCCCGCATGCTGGCCCCGAAGCTCGGCGACATCGACTGAACGGCGCCGGGCCGGTACGCCGGCTCAGTTCGGGGTGCTGATGATCTCGTAGCTCGGGTTGTACAGCACCCGGCCGGTCTGCTGGCAGCTCACCCGACCGGTGACCCGGAGCACGGTGCCGGCCTCGATCCCGCGGATCTCGCGGCGGCCCATCCAGACCAGCCGGGCCTGGCCCGAACCATCGTCGAGATCGGCGACCAGCCGTGGCGTACCGCCTGCCGGCGCGAGCGTCAGGCAGGACACCGTCCCGGTGAGGACGACCTCCTGACGGTCGGTGCAGTCGGCGACCGGCGTCGCGCCGTCGCGCGCGGCAGCCTCGCGACGGTCCTGCGCGACCAACTCGTCGTTGGAGGATGTGAAGCGGCGCAGCGCCCGGGTCAGCGGATTCCCGGAGCGACGCCTGGACGTGGTTTCAGCATTCATGACAGCGGCCTCCTCGGGCCGACGGTGGTGATCAACCTGCGGGTTGGTCGGCGGGCGGACCCATCCCTTCCGGGATCGTCATCAACAAGACCTCACCGGAGCGTTGCGGTCCGTCGCCGCGGCGGACCACGACATCGCGGAAGGCGTCGTAGAACGGCAGCACCGGGTCCTCCTCGAGCGCTTCGCTGAGCGCGGCTTCTCCATAGAGTACTCCGCGCAGGGCCCAGCGCGGCCCCTGTGCCATCCAGGTCCGGGTGGGCTGGACGGCGTCCTGACCGTCCGGGCCCTTGGCCGGCATCAGCCGGCGTACCTCGGTGCCGAACGGACCTTCCACCAGCGTCACCTGACCGCCGGCCTGCTCTGTCTCGGCGATCAACTGGGTGCGGGTGTCGGCCCACAGGCCGCCGCTGCGGGGGGCTGCGAAGACGGTCAGGTCCAGGGCGGAATTGCCCGAGACCAGCATCGCCGAGACGATGCGCCGGGTGCCTTCGACGACGTTGAGGCGCAGTTCGGCGCCTTCGAACGGGGTGATGATCAAGGAGCCGAGGTCGAGCCGGCTGACCTCGTCGTCCTCCAGATCGACCTCGGTGATGTCGAAGGGTCCCTCATCGCGGAACTCGCCGCGATCCAGCGTGGCCCACTCGTCCTCGTCGTGCTCGCGGTCGACCGGCTCCTCGTCCGGGTCGGCCTCGCTCTCGTCGGCCTCGTTCTCGTCGGCATCGGTGTCGTCGGCATCGGTGTCGTCGGCATCGGTGTCGTCGGCCTCGGTGTCCGCATCGGTATCGGTGTCGGTGTCGTCACGCTGATCGACGTCGTCACCTTCCGCCTCGGTGGTCACCGACTCGTCGTCGGCGACCTCCTCGGCTTCTTCCCTGCGCTTCTTGCGGCCAAAGATCATGAACCCTCCCGGTTCTTCTCTACCCATGTGGCGACCCCGCCGGTGGAGCCGTAGCCGCCGGCCCCGCGCTCGGAGTCGGCCAACTCCTCGGTGATCACGAACTCCGCCCGGCCGACCCGTTGCACGACCAGTTGGGCGATCCGGTCCCCGCGGGCAATCGTGATCGGTTCGGTCCGATCGGTGTTCAGCAGGCAGACCTTGATCTCGCCCCGGTAGCCGGCGTCAATCGTGCCCGGGGTGTTCACCACCGACAGGCCGTGGCGGGCCGCGAGACCTGAGCGGGGATGGACGAACCCGGCCCATCCCGGCGGGATCGCGAGAGCAATCCCGGTGCCCACCAGCCGACGCTCCCCCGGCGCCAGTTCGACATCTTCGACCGTGACGAGATCGGCGCCGGCATCCAGCGGGCGCGCATAGTCCGGGACCATGGCGATCGGGTCGAGCAGCCGGATCCCGACCCTGACGACTTCCTCCGCGGGTGACACGTGGCCACCCTAGCCACTGGCGGGCGTACCGATCGAACCGTCCGGTCGGGCCGGATCGGATGCCGGTCGCGGCGTACCGGCTGCGGGCCGGGCGGCGCGGATGGCGCTCGCCAACCGGCCGGCGTCGCGGGTGCCGATCAGCCAGTACGGGTGCGGATCGGCGGGGTCCCGCACGGGCAGCTCGACCGCCTCGGGCAGCCAGGGCCGCGTCACCAGCCAGGCCCGCACGGCCGCCCGGGGCCCGAGCCGCTCGCGGGCCGCGGGCCGGTCGAGCGCGATCGGCTCGCCGGCGTAGGACCATTCGAGCAACGAGCGCCCGGCGCGCACCCCGGCGTCGTCGACCGTCACCCGGCGCGCACCCCAGCCGCCGAGGGCGAGGGCGATCGGTACGCCGGTGAGCACCGCGCCGGCAAGGCCGGCCCACCAGGGCAGGTACGCCCCGATCGCGATCACCAGCGTCGCCCAGAGCGCCGCGGCGACCAGCCACCACCAGATGGGCGCCCACTGACGCTCGGTGTACGGCCCGGTGGGTTCCACACTCGTCCTCTCCGGCGCTACCCCTAGGATGAAACTGCGCGACACGATACGCCGGTCCGCGCGACCGCAGCCAATGCGCGATTGCGCCCGGCACACGAGCGAAGGAGACCCATGGAACCGTCCAAGGCGATCTTGTGGAAGATCTACGCCGGCCTGCTGGGCGCCGCCACCACCTTCGTGGCGCAGAAGGCGGTCAGTGGCGCGTGGAAGGCGGTCACCGGCGACGAACCGCCGTCGCCCAGCGATCCCGATGCCCCGCTCGGCCAAGCCGTCATCTGGGCGCTGTCGAGCGCGATCGGCATCGGTGTCACCCAGTTGTTGATCAATCGGTTCACGGCCCGGCGCTGGCGCGCCGCGATGGGCGACGACAACCCGCCCCAGGTCGGCCGGATCCGGCTGAACATCTGACAGCGGGCCCCTTCACCTGCCACCGGCACCGGCCTCACTGATCCGCCGGGGTGTAGGTCACGAGCACGATGCCGCCCGCGAGCGGTTCGGCGCTGGACACGTGCCAGGTACGCCGAACCGTGGAGCGGAACAGGGGCATGCCGCTGCCCAGGGTGATCGGGTTGACCTTGAGCTGAATCTCATCGATCTCGTCGAGAAGTTGGCCGGCGACGTCGCTGCCACCGCAGAGCCAGATGTCGTCGCCCGCATCGCGCTTGAGCTGGGAAACCTGGGTGCCGAGGTCGCCGGACAGCGCCTCGACGGTGGGGTCCTCGGGCAGAGCGTGATGGGTCACCACCAACTGACGCAGGTGCGGGTAGGCGCTGGTGAGCCCGGCCTGCAGTGCTGGCTCATGGGTGCTGCGCCCCAGGATCACGGTGTCGAAGCGGCGAGCCGATCCCGTCACCCCCAGTGGGCCGCGAAGATGCTGGGGACATGTCTCGGGATACCGGGAGAACAGGTCATCCAGGGTTTCCTGGCAGACCGGGAAGGCCGAGGTGTCCCCGGTCGAGTCGGCGATGTAGCCGTCGATGCTGGTGGCGATGTAGTAGACGAGTTTTCTCATGGGACTCCAATCACAACGGATGTTGTGGTTGAGTTAATCACAACACCCGTACTGGTTGCCCTAGGTTTGTGCCATGGTCGCCAATCCCGCCCGACGCTCGCAGCTTGCCCAGGCGGCGGTAGCAATCCTGGGCAGCGAGGGCCCACGCGCACTGACCCACCGTGCCGTGGACAGGAAGGCCGAGCTCCCTCCGGGCACCTGCGCAAACTACTTCCCCAGCAAGGCCGAGTTGCTGCTGGCCATGACGCAACGGGTCTTCGAGTTGCTCGCACCCGATCCGGACAGGCTTGATCAACTCGCAGACCTCCCGGCCGCAGAAGCACCAGCCCGGTACGCCGAGTACGTCACCGAGCGTCTCCTCGAGCACCCCTACGTGGCGGCGGCCCTGATCGAACTACGACTGGAAGCCACCCGCTCCGACGACGTTCGAGCGGTACTGGAGCCCGTCCTGCATCAAGGCTTCGCGACGGATGTGGCGTTCCACCGGGCTCGCGGGCTGCCCGGCGGCCGCGAGCAAGTGCTGTGGCTTCACCACCTGGTCAACGGTGCCGTGCTGGACGCCATCACCATTCCCGTGCACCCCGGGTCGAAGGTCGGCGAGGTCGTGGCCCGAGCCGCCAGCAAGCTCACGGCCTGAACCGGACCCCCCGCGACACGACCGACATCTCCGACCAGCGCAGCGATCCACCGAGATGTGTTCGGGCACGACGACGGGCCGCGGGGGCGGCTGGGGTTGTTGATCACTGAAGAACGCGCCGAGATGCTGCCGATCAGCCGTCGGGCCCGGGTGGTGGCAGGTCCGGCCGCGACTGTGGTGGTTGTCCGGGGTGGGTGCCGCTGGGGTCGCGGGTGAGGGTCCAGCCGTGGGGGCTGGTCCAGGTGTAGCTGCCGTCGGGGTTGCGGTGGTAGGTCCAGCCGGTGTGGGTTTTCAGTCGGTGGTGTCGGCGGCACAGGGGTGCGAGGTTGTCGGTGTGGGTGGGGCCGTTCGGCCAGGGGGTGATGTGGTCGATGTCGGCGCGGAGGCTGTTCTTGGCACACCACGGGAACACGCAGGTCGGGTCGCGCAGGAGGACGTGTTCGCGGATCCGGTCGGGGACCTGGTAGCGCTCGGAGCTGACGGGCTGGTTGAGGTCGATCACGGGTTTCACGATCACCCGGGTGCCGGGCGCGCGGCACCAGTGGCGGACCTGCTCGGCCGTGACCGGGGAGTTGGTGGTGCCGAGCCGCCCGAGTGGCCCGAACGGCCCGGCGGTGTCGTGGTGGGCGACGGTGTCGCAGTCGACGGTGGTGTCGTGGTGGACGGTCAGGTGGGCGTAGATGGTGAGGGTTCGTGGTGCCGGGCCCGCAGCTTCCGGATCCGGGCCGGTCGAGTTCTGGCTGGCGCTGTCGGGCGCAGGTTCGGGCGGTGCGGGGTCGAGGAGCGGTTGTCGGCGGGCCAGGTCGCCCAGGGCCCGGGCTCGGCGGGCCTGTAGCGGCGCATCCGAGCCCCACGCGGTCAGCGCCTGCGCGCCGGCGGCGAGGGCGAGCCCGTCGGGCAGCTCGAGGGTGCCGGTCAGGTGGGCGCGGCCATCCACGCTGGTGGTGTCGCACTCGACCTGCACGAACAGATCCGCCTCCCCGACGCCGTCATCCGGATCAGCGACACCGTCACCCGAAGGCTCGCCATGGATGGCGACGGCGGTCGCGATCAGCCGGGCGAGCTGGGTGGGCCCGATCCGTCCGGCGGCGGCGGCGACCTGCCGGTCCACGAACCCCGCGCCCGCGCGCGACAGACCGCGAGTGGCCTCCGCCACGGTCCGGGCCCGCCACGCCGGCACCCGCAACGCCTGCACGCCCGCCCACAACATCGGCAGCCGGAACCGCAACTCCAGGGCGTCGCCGATCAGCCGCTGCCCGGCCTCGGTCGTGATCCCGAGCACGGCGGCGAACTCGGCGATGCAGGCCGGATCCACCCCCGGCGCGCCGTCTCCGGCCAACGTGATCAGCGTGTCCTCACCCCACGACCACAAGGTCGCCGGCTGATCATCCAGCTCCGGGTGCAGGATCGCCCACTCCACCGCCGCGACCAGGATCTCCGCCTCCGCCCGCAACTGATCTTGGCGCAGACCTGCAGCAACGCCGAGCAACTCACCCGCCGTCACCACGCCTGTGCCCCGATCCATGACACCCACCCTAGAGACCAGGTCTGACAATCCCGGGCCACCGAGAACCCGTTGTCCACAACGCATTCCGCGTGCCCCGCGCAGCGTCCCCGGATCCGGAACCAGCACTCCGGAAGCCGGGTCGGACCCAGCCGGGTACGCAAGAGCCGGGCGCCCGCGATGCGGTGCCCGGCTCCTCCTGCGTGATCAGATCCGCGCGTGCTCAGCCTGCGCAGTCGACGCAGTAGGCCATCCCGTTCTTCTCCTCGGCGAGCTGGCTGCGGTGGCGGACCAGGAAGCAGCTCGCACAGGTGAACTCGTCGGACTGGCGCGGCAGCACCCGGACCGTCAGCTCCTCGTGCGACAGATCGGCGCCCGGCAGCTCGAACGACTCGGCCGCCTCGACCTCGTCCTCGTCGACCTTGCCGGAGTTCTTGTCGTTGCGGCGGTTCTTGAGCTCCTCGATCGAGTCCTCGCTCATCTCCTCGTCGCTCTTGCGCGGTGCGTCGTAGTCGGTCGCCATGACCTCTCCTCTCGCGAGTTCTCGTCCCGGACAGTGGCCCCTTCGGCCGCTGCGGGCGATGGTCCCAACGCACCGGACCCGCGGGCTATTCCGCCGAAAGCGGGACATGTGTACCACAACCGGACCCGGCAGGACAGCCGGGCCGGTCCGGGCGGTGCGCGGCCCGATCAGATCGCCGGGGTGCCCGGGTGCCGCAGGTTGACGCAACAGCTCTCCGGGCAGACCACGCGGCCGGCCTCGGCCCCCTCGATGACCGCCGGTTCGACGGCCTCGCCGCGCGCCAGGGCGGCCCGCTCGAGCGCGATGTCGGCGAGCGCCGCGACGAATGCCGGGTCGGTGCCGGCGGTGGCGGCCCGGGCGAACTCCAGGCCCAGGTCGTCGGCCGTGGCCGCCGCCTCGTGGTCCAGGTCGTAGACGACCTCCATGTGGTCGGAGACGAAGCCGATCGGGGCGACGACGACGGCCCGCACCCCGTCGGCCGCGAGCTTGGCCAGCTGATCGTTGATGTCGGGCTCCAGCCAGGGCTGCTGCGGGGGGCCGGAGCGGGAGCAGTACGCGAGGTCCCAGCCCACGCCGGGCGCCGCTTCGGCGGCGACGGCTCCGGCCACCGCGCGGTGCCACGCCACATACCCGCCCTCCGCTGGCCGCGGCTGCGGCCCGGCCGCGCGGGCCATCGCATCCGGGATGGAGTGCGTGACGAAGAGCAGCCGGGTCGCCTCGGGCGGTGTCGCGATGCCCGCCAGCGCCCGGCGTACCGCCGCGACGTTCGCGGCCACGAAACCGGGATGGGTCGCATAGTTGCGCACCCGCTCGACGATCAGCGCGTCGCCGGCGGCCGCTGCGAGATTCTCCCGGTACTGCCGGCACGACGACCACGACGGGTACGCCGAGGTGGTGACGGCCAACACCCGCCGGTGCCCGTCGCGGGCCAGCGCCGGCAACACGTCGTCCAACAGCGGATGCCAGTTGCGGTTCCCGAGCACGACGGGCAGGGCGCTCCCCCGGCCGGCCAGCTCGCTGCGCAGCGCCGTCAGCAGCTCGTCGGTGCGGGCATTGATCGGGCTGCGACCGCCGAACAGGGCGTAGTGTTCGCCGACCTCGGCCAGCCGCTCGTCCGGGATCCCGCGGCCGGCCGTGACCCGCCGCAGGAAGGGCAGCACATCGTCGGGACCGTCCGGGCCGCCGAAGGAGACCAGGACGACGGCGTCGTAGGGGGCGAGTGGATCGGCGGTGGGCGAATCGGGAGCGGGCGACAAAGCTTCGGACACCCGGCCATCCTGACACGGCACACCGCCCGCCTCCCCCGCGCAGCCAGCCGAGCCCGGTACGTTGGGACTCTGACCGGTCCGGCTCACCGGCCCGGCCCCGCAGACCCGGTCCGGCCCGCAGGCGTCGGCCGCACGACCCACGGAGGGACACGAGGGTGGAGATCGGACTTACCCCCCGCGAGATCCAGTCGCGGATCCGCGCGGGTGCGTCCCTCGAGGAAGTGGCCGAGGCCGCCGGGGCACCCTCCGACAAGATTCGCGGGTTCGCCGCTCCGGTGCTGGCCGAGCGTGAGCACGTCGCCGCGCTGGCACTTGCCGCCCCCGTCCGGCGGCGCGGCGAGGGCTCGGCCCACCGCACCCTGAACGTGGCGGTGACGGACAAGCTCGGCAGCCGCGGGGTGCGGGCCGAGCAGATCGACTGGGACGCCTGGCGGCGCGAGGACCGCCGCTGGACGCTGGTCGCGCGCTACGAGTTGGGCGCTGCGCCGCGGGAGGCGGTCTTCTACTTCAATCAGCAGAATCGGTTCTCGGTCCCGGCCAACGACGATGCCCGCTGGCTGACCGGCGAGCTGTCCGCGCTGCCCGGCGCCCCCGACGATCCGACCGAGCCCACGGTCGACCTGAACGACGAGCTGGCCCTCGTCCGCGCCCTGCGCGAACCCGAGTCCGACGATCCGGTACGCCTGCCCGGCGACGACGCCGATCCGCCGCCGGTGCGGCTGCTGCACCCGCCCGCCGGCGACGAGGCCGACGAGCCCACCCGGCGGATCGAGTTGGGCCCGGAGGCGGGCCCGCCGGCGCCGCCCGACCTGCCGCTCCCGCGCAGCCAGCCGACGCCCCAAGACATCGGCCAGGAGATCGAGGCCGAGCTCGCCAATTACGACAACGGGCCGGCCACCGGCGGCCTCGACCTGCTCTACGACTTTCTCGACCGCCCGGGCGACCGGCAGGACTATGCCGGGCTGGCGCCCGAGGAACCCGAGCAGCCGTCCCTGGACTTCGACGCCGGGCCGGACGAGCCGGTTCGAGATGAGCCGGCGCGAGACGAGCCCGCCCAGGACGAGCCGGTTCAGGACGAGCCGGTTCAGGACGAGCGGGTGCAGGACGAGCCCGTTCAGGACAAGCCGGGGCCGGACGCACCCGAGCACCGCGACCCGACCGGTGGCGACGACGCCGCCCCGTCGGACACGGCCCGGGACACGTCGGGCAAGCCCACGCCCGAGAAGTCCCCGACGGAGGCGTCCGACGAGGCGGCCGAGGAGACCGTGCGCGTCCCGCGTACCCGCAAGAAGCGCAGCAAGCGCGCCGCCGTGCCGAGCTGGGACGAGATCATGTTCGGCGGCCCGGGCAACGACGAAGAATGAACCTGCGGTCGCCGATCGGGCGACCGCGACAAGGGACACGACAGGAGCGCGACGTGAGCATGTTCGACAACCTCAAGGGCAAGGCCGATCAACTGCGCGAGAAGGCCGAGGGCTTCATCGACGAGAACGCCGACAAGATCAAGGACGGCATCGAGAAGGCCGGCGACTTCGTCGACGAGAAGACCGGTGGCCGGTTCTCCGAGCAGGTCGACAACGTGCAGACCGGCGCGGCGAACCTGGTGGACAAGGCGTCGACGGACGACATCCCGGCGGCGACCGATCCGATCGCCACCGACCCCGTGCAACCCGGCACCGGCCCCGCGCCGCGGGACACCCCGCCCGCCGGCTGACCCGGACGAGCCGTCGGCGCCGCCTCACTCCCCGCCGGTGGCCACCGGACGGGCGGGATCGGCGATCCAGTCGCTCCACGACCCGGCGTAGAGGCGTACCCCCGCGATGCCGGCGAGCCGCAGCGCAGCCAGGGTGCGGGCCGCAGTGACGCCGGAACCGCAGTAGACGACGTCCCCGGGTGCCACCCTCGCCAACCGCTCGGACAGCGCTGGCTCCGGCAGGAAGCGTCCGTCCGCCTCGTGCAGTCCCGCATCGGGCAGATTCCGCGCTCCCGGCACGTGCCCGGCGACCGGATCCATCGGCTCGACCTCGCCGCGGTAACGCTCCGCCGCCCGCACGTCCCACACGTTGTGCCCCGCGGCGAGCACGCCGGCGATGTCGTCGGCCCCGACCACCTCCGGCCAGTCGTCGCCGGCCGCCGTGAAATCGCCCGGTTCGACGGGCGGCGTCTCCCCCGTCTCGATCTCGCCACCGCTCCCGACCCAGGCGGCGTACCCGCCGTCGAGCAGTGAGACGTCGAGATGACCGGCACCGGTCAACATCCACCACAGCCGCGCCGCGGCCAGCCCGTCACCGCCGTCGATCACCACGACCGGACGGTCCGCCGAGACACCGTGCGCGCGCATCGCCGCCGCGAAGTCCGCGATCCGCGGCAGCGGGTGGCGCCCGGCCCCGAGGTCGTGGTCGGTCAGTTCCGTCTCGAGATCGACGTAGCGCGATCCGGGCAGGTGGCCGGCCGCGAACTCGGCGCGACCGGGTCCGCCCGCCAGCGACCAGCGCGCATCGAGCACCTGCGGCGTCGCTGCACCGCCGAGACGGCGCCGGAGTTCGTCAGCGGTGATCAGCACGCTCGGCCTCCTCCAACAGCTCGGTGATCCGGACCCCCAGCGCGAGATCGGCCGGGTGCGGTTCGCCCGTGGCGAGGGCGCGGGCGGCGAGTGCGAATGCCTCGCTCGGTTCGGTACGCCACGGCGGCATCTCCGCGATGCCGGCGCGACCCCAGAAGCCGTTCGCATTGCCGGCGGCCGCCGGCGGCGAGAACAGCGACAGCGTGGCAACCGAGGTCGCTCCGCCACGATGCACCGCGAGCAGGTTCACCACGTCGGCGACGCCGCGATTCATGATCAACTCCTCGACATCGCCGAGCACGGTGATCATGGTGGACAGCGCGTGCGGTCCGAGATCCCACAGGGCGCCACGCTCGCGGCGCCAGGTCGATTCCGCATACGGGCTCCCCGGCTGATCGATCGCGGAGATCATCCGCAGCCAGCCGCCGGACCAGCCACCGGTGGCGGCGAGTTCGTCGAGCCAGGCCCGCTGTTCGGGCAGGAACAGCCGGGTGAAGAAGACGAGGGCGCGCACGCCGGATCGCTCGACGGCGTCGGCCACCGCGCGGGCGTCGGCGGCGCTCAGCGCGACCGGTTTGTCGAGCAGCAGATGCCTGCCCGCCTCGGCCGCCCGCACCGCAAGGCCCGCCTGGACGTCGGGCGGTACGGCGATGGCCACCGCGTCCACGTCGGCGAGCAACCCGTCCAGGTCGGGGTAGCTGCGAACCCCCAGATCCGCCGCCAGCGCCGTGGCACGTTCCGGGTTGCGGCCCCAGACGCCGGCGAAGTCCACCTCGGGGGCCGCGGCCAGGCCCGCCGCGTGTGTTTCCCGCGCCCAGTGCCCGGTGCCGATCAGGCCGACCCGCAGGCGCTTCGGCGTACCCAACTCAGTCATGGCGACACCCTGTCATGCCGGTTCCGCCCCGACACCCTCAGTCCTCGCCGAACGGCAGCGGTTCGGGGCTCAGCGTGGCCTGCGCGACCGCGCGGGTCATCCGGCGCCGATGGTGCTGGCGGCACAGCACCTCGTAACTGAGCACCTGATCGCCGACCGCGGTCGGCTCCTCGGTGTCGCCGACCACCACCTGACTGCCCTCGGTGACCATCCGCCCGTCGACCACCCGCGCGTTGTGGGTGGCGCGGCGCCCGCACCAGCACAACGGCTGGACCTGCAGGGTCTCCACCCGGTCGGCGAGCTCGACCAGCCGCCGCGATCCCGGGAACATCCGGGTCTGGAAGTCGGTCAGGATGCCGAAGGCGAACACGTCGAGCTGCAGATCGTCCACCACCCGGGCCAGTTGGTCGATCTGCTCGGCCGAGTAGAACTGGCACTCGTCGCAGACCAGGAAGTCCAGGCGCTGACCGGATGTCAGCGCCGACACGACGTGGCGGAAGAAGTCGAACCCCGGGCCGACCTCGCGGGCCGGGCTGGCCAGCCCGAGACGCGACGACACGAGCGACTCCCCCGCCCGGTCGTGGCTGGTGAACAGCTCGCCCGCCCGCCCGGCGACCCGCTGCGTGTGATGTACCTGCAGCGCCAGGGTCGACTTGCCGCAGTCCATCGGGCCGGTGAAGAAGACGAGTTCTGCCACGTGGGCCCATTCTGCCGTCTCCCGCACCGCTGGGCTCTCAACGCCGCGGGGTCACCTGCCGCTCGGCGCCGTTCACCCGAACCGTGACCGGCGAGGCGTCCGCGGCCCGGTCGGCGGTCACCGTGAAGTCGGTCACCCGACCGCCTCGCCACGTGCAGTCCACGCGATGGCCGCCGCGCGCCCGCAGTCCGCGGAACGAGCCGTCGGCCCAGGCCTTCGGCAGTGCCGGGAGCAGCTCGATCACTCCCGTGTGGCTCTGCAGCAACATCTCCGGGATCGCGCCGGTGATGCCGAGATTGCCGTCGATCTGGAACGGCGGGTGGGTGCAGAAGAAGTTCGACAAGGTGTTGAACCGCAACAGGCCCCGGATCATGGTGCGGGCCTTCTCCGCCTGGCGCAGCCGGGCGAACAGCGCGACCCGCCATGGCCAGGTCCACGATCGCCGGCTGTCTCCGGTGACCGAGTCCTCGGTGAACGGCTGTCCCTCGCGTACGCCACAGCGCGCATCGAGCGAGACCAGGGCCGCGGCGGCCAGCTCCGGAGTCGTGTCCGGGGTGATCTGGCGACCGGGGTAGACCGCGAAGAGGTGCGAGGTGTGCCGATGCACGTCGGCCGGATCGTCACGGTCGGTCTGCCACTCCTGCAACTGTCCCCAACGGCCGATCTTGTTCGGCGCCAGCTTCTCCTGCAGCTTCGCCACCCGCGCCCGGTAGTCGGGATCCAGACCGAGGACCTCCGACGCCTCGCGGTAGTTCTGGAACAGGTCCCAGATGATCTGCTGGTCATACATCACCCCGTCCTCGCGCGGGCCGTGCTCGGGCGACCAGCCGTCCGGGGCGTACAGCAGACCGTCGTCCTTGGTGATCAGGCGGTCCTCCCAGAATTCGCAGACCTCCTTGAGCAGCGGGTACGCCAGGTCGCGCAGGTAGGCCTCGTCGCGGCCGAACGCATAGTGCTCCCACAGGTGCTGGGCGTACCAGGCGCTGGCCACGGTGTTCCACTCCCAGGAGTTGCCGCCGAAGATGCTCTGCGAGGTCCGGGCCGTCCAGCCGCGAACCTCCCCGAAGGCATTGCGGGTCGCGACCCGGCTCGGCACGGCCACCTGGCGGATGTACTCGACAAGCGCGACGTGGCTGTCCGCCAGCGCCGTGGTCTCCGCGCCCCAGTAGTTCATCTGCAGATTGATGTTGGTGTGGTAGTCCGATGCCCACGGCGGCTCGTTGCTGTTGTTCCACAGGCCCTGCAGATTGGCGGGCAGGCCGCCGGGCTGCGAGCTCGAACCGAGCAGGTAACGGCCGTAGCCGAACAACTGCTGCTCCAGGGCCGGGTCGTCCTCACCGTCGTCGTAGCGGGCCAGTCGCACATCGGTCGGCTGGGCGAGGACCTCGTCGGCCGTGCTGCCCCAGTCCACGGCGACCCGCTCTGCGCGTTCGGTCGCCTCCTCGGCGTGCTCTGCCCACAATTCGTCGAACGTGCGGCCGGCCAGGTCGGTGAGCGCGGCGTCAATCCGTGGGAGCGGGTCCTCCCCGCGCCAGTCGTCGGCCGCGCTCATCCGGTAGTTGGTGCGGGCATCCAGCAGCAGCGTGACGGTGGTTGCGCCGGCCAGTCGCAGTCGGTCGCGATCGGCGCTCACGGTCCCGTCGGTGTCGGTGATCTGGATCCGGCAGGCGAACTTCAGTTCGTTGGCCATCTCCCCCGCGAAGCCGAGCGCGCGGGCGTCGGCATCGGCGGCGGTCTCGGCGCCCTGGGCGGAGGAGAGCGCGAACACGGCGTCGAGCGCGCCTGCGGTGTCGGTGCGATAGCGCAGTACCAGGACATCGGCCGGCCGGCTCGCGAAACACTCCCGGATCACGGTTGCCTTCGACGTCCGGAACGCCGTGGTCTGTACGGCGGCCCGCGGGTCGAGGCTGCGGCGGTAGTCGCCGAAGACCACCGCCGTGGCGGAGTCGATCCCGTCACCGGTCAGCCCGATGCCGGCGAGCTCGAGGCGCTGGCTGCGAGGCTCGGTGGTGAACACGAAGCGGTAGCTGCGGTACGCCCTCGGCTGCGCGACGGTGAACTCGACCGCCTCGCCGCGGTCGGCAAGGGCGCCGGCGCGTTCGTCGAGCACCGTCCAGGCGTACCCGTCGGCCGAGCCCTCCAGACGCCAGCCGACCGGGTCGAACCGCGACCGACCGCGCACGGTGCCCGGCGTGAGCGAGTAGCGGCGCACCGTCGCCGTGGCCTGCAGATCGACCTGCCAGATCACCTCGGGCGCCCGGGCCGGGCGCCACAGCGTCTTGGTGCCACCGGTCAGGGCGCGCAACGGGTCGGCGTGACCGGAGCTGATCACGCCCGGCGTGCGCACGAACAGCCGCGCGGCGCCCGACTCGGCTCCGAACCGGGCGGTGAACTCGCCGAAGTCTCGATAGCAACCGAACCCACGCACGCTGAGGTCGAAGGCGGAGTCGGGCTGGCCGGCGAGCGCATTGTCGTAATTGTTCAGCCCGCCCCACAGGCTCTGCTCGTTGAACTGCATCCGCTCGTTCGCGGGGTCACCGAACAGCATGGCGCCGAGTCGCGCATTGCCGATGGGCAGCGCCTCGGACTGCCAGTCGAGCCCCGGTCGCGCGTACCACAGCGCACCTTCGGGCACGGCCGGTAGCTTGCCCGCGGCCAGCGGGCCGGTGGGCGAGGGTGCGGCGTGGGCCGGTAGGACGCGCAGCGCCGGCGCGGCCGCCGAGACGAGGACGAATGCCCCGCCGGCCTGTAGCAGTCGACGGCGGGTGGGGTCGTGGGGACGAGACATCAGACACTCCCGGGGGGATCATGCGGGGACTGGGGCCATCTGCGGACTCGTCGGCGGACGACGCTGACCGCTGGGCCAATCCTCCCACAAAAAGATCGGATGTCTAGGGCACGCCGGCGCTGTCAGGGCTGCAGCAGCGGCACCAGCATCTCGGCCGCGGTCAGCGAGCCGTGCATCCCGACCAGACCGAACTCGCCCGGCATCTCGCGGGTCATCACCGCCCAGTTGCCCGCCATCGCCACCAGCACGTCACCGAAGCGCGCCGCCACTCGCGGGTCGAGCTCGCCCAGCCAGCCGTCCTCGACGGCCTCGTCGCGGGTGCGTACCCAGGCGCGTTCGCCCAATCGGCGCGCCCAGCGCTCCCCCACCTCGACCGCGGAGACACCCTGGTCGAGATAGATCTGGCGAAACCGGCCCTCGCCGGCCAGCCGGTGCACCCCGTCGAGCAGGCCGGGCTCATCCTGGACCAGCAGCCGGTTCTCCGCCGGCACGTCGACCATCCCGTGATCTCCGGTGATGATCAGACGCACGTCCTCGGGAAGCTCGGCCCGCAGCCACGAGGCCCAGCGATCGATCCGGATCAGGCACTCCAGCCACTCCTCGGACTGCCAACCGTAGGCATGCCCGCAATGATCGAGCTCGCGTTCGTAGGCATAGACCAAGGTCTGCGGGGCCCGGGTCGCGGCGGCGGCCACGGCCTCGATCCGCTGCGCGGAGTCCGCGTCCTCGGCGACGCCGACGAAATCGCCGCCGCGCAGGCCCGCAACGGTGAGCACGCTGTTCTCGAACCTGCTCGGCAGCACCGAGGAGACGGCGACCCCGGAGGCCGCGAGGCGCTGCAACTCCGTCTCGCGCGGCTGCAGTTCCAACGGGCCGAGCGCCGACTCCCAGAACAGCGGCGCGACGACCTCGCGCTCCTCGGGCAGCCAGAAGGTGAATCCGGCAACGCCGTGCTCGCCCGGCGGCAGGCCCGTGCCGAGGCTGGTCAGGCTGGTCACCGTCGTGCTGGGCACCGCCGCGGTGATCACCTGGCCCCCGCGACGCAGCGCGCCGGCGAGGAATGGTGCACGCGAGGCGACCTGTTCGAGCTGTTCGGTGCCGAGCCCGTCGATCAGCAGCACCACGAAGCGCTCGCCCGGACCGATCCCGACCCGATCCTCGCCGCCGTGGCCGAGTTGGTGGG
The DNA here is from genome assembly GCF_054073625.1 of Naumannella huperziae. Classification (NCBI taxonomy): domain Bacteria; kingdom Bacillati; phylum Actinomycetota; class Actinomycetes; order Propionibacteriales; family Propionibacteriaceae; genus Naumannella; species Naumannella huperziae. The sequence continues at coordinate 2,495,903 of NZ_JBSXPH010000001.1, forward strand.
CGATGCTGGGCAGCAGATCCGCGAGGGTACGCGTGCCGTAGTGCGGGACCACGGGCAGCTCGGTCGGGACGGAGGTTGTCTCGTCGCGGCTCACCGGGTGGCCGACCCCCCGAGGCCCCCGGATTGTTCGACCGGGCCGGAGACGGAGCGCACGCCGCCGACCCCGGTCCGCTGCTGCAGCAGGGTGCCCAGGTGGATCAGATCGTTGACCGGGCCCTGACCGTCGGCGGCGACACTCATCCGCACCATCAGGTCCTCCGTCGTCGAGGTGCCGGTGTAGCCGTGGTCGGCCTCGCAGTTCGGGTCCGAGCAGCCGGCCGGTTCGAGGTCGATCCGGTTCATCACGCCCCAGCCCACGGTCAGCCAGGCCTCGGCCGTGGAGGCGCCGGGACGATAGCTCTCCGGAGCGGTGACCACGCGCGTCACGGTGACGCTGCCGATCCGGTCCAGCCGCACCGACTCCGTCGAGGAGGCGGCCTGCGCATTCGGGCCCTCACCGGGCTGCTCGTCGGTGTGACCCACCAACAACCGCGTGGGCGTCAGCACCAGGATGGTCAGGTGGCGCCGGATCTCGTCGCGGTTGAAGGTCGGCTCGTGGTGCACCACGAACGCATCGATCGGTTCGTCACCGAGGGCCAGCAGCACCGTGTCCTCGACGAGATCGGGGAAGTACCCGCAGGCGTCGATCTCGGCGCGCAGGGCGGCCCGGGATCCGGCTCGTTGCAACGAAGTCACCGATCCATTCTCACACGCTCGGCGCCCGGTCACTGGCCGCGCCCCGGTCCGGGCCTCAGCCGAGGCGCCGGGACCGGGCGTCGCGTTCGTCGGCCGTCGGCGCGAGGGTGATCCGCGCGCCGGCGACGGCGACCTGGTGGGTCGAGGCGATCACCGGGCTCAGGGTGCACTGCGCGACCTGCGGCAGATCCGCGGCCAACTGGGCCAACCGGTGCAGCACGTCCTCCACCCCCGCGACGTCGACGCCGGCCGCCCCGTGCCGGCCGAACAGCACCGGCGCCGCCCGCAGGTCGCGGACCATCGCCCGCGCATCCTGGGTGGTCAGCGGCGGTACGCGATAGCTGGTGTCGCCGAGCAGCTCCTCGGCGATGCCCGCAACGCCGACCGAGATGATCGGCCCGAACGAGGGATCCTCGCGGCTCCGCAGCACCAGCGAGGTGCCCGGGGGCATCATCGCCTGGACGACCGGCCGGGCGATCTCGGTCCAGTCCGGCGCGCCCTCGGCGGCGTCGGTGGTGACCAACTGGGCGGTGACTTTCGCCAGGTCGCGCCAGGCCTCGGCCATCTCGTCGGGGTCATCGATGTTGCGATGGACGGCGGCGAGGTCGCGCTGCCCGCGGACGGCGGGCGAGGACGCCTTCAACACCACGCTCCAGCCGAGGTCGCGGGCGCGCTCGTCGGCGTCGGCGAGCGAGGAGACCGGGTAGCTCGGCACCGGGTTGATCCCATAGGCCCGCAGGATCGCGGTCGCCTCCTCCGGGGTGCACTCGCGCCCGTCGGGCGCCTCGCGCAGCACCGCCGAGATGACCCGGCGAGCGGCGGGCACGTCGTGATCGAGCAGCGGCACCGCGCCCGCGTCGCGGTCGCGCCAGCGGGCGTACGCCGTGGCCGCCGCGAGCCCGGCGAGCGCGTCGACATAGCTGCTGAACACCGGCAGTTGTCCGCGGCCGTCCGGCCGGTCATCGGCGGGGACGCTCTCGTCGAAGTCGACGAAGACGCCGAGCAGCGGCTTGTCGGTCCGCCCGGCCAGGCCGCCCAGGGCCTCTCGCACCCCGCCGCCGAGCACCCCGAACGGATCGACCGTGGCGACCAGCACGGCATCGCTGTCCTCGGCGCCCAGCGCCTGTTCCGCCGCGTCGACATAACCCTGCGGCGTGGTGTCGCGCGGCACCAGCACCGGATCGTCGGCGATCAGGCCCGACCGCTCGGCGAACCGTCCCATGTGCCGCAGCAGCGAGGGCGAGTTGCTGATCAGGCGTACCCGCTCACCGCGCGGGAGCGGCTGCCGGGCGAGGATCAGGGCGACGGCGAGCATCTGGTCGCGCCGCTCGGAGACGATCACTCCGGACTGTCGGAACAGCGCATCGATCGCCTCCGAGGGAGCGGCGGCGAGGCCACCGCGGGCGCCCTCGTGACTGGCCCGCTGGGACCGTCCCGGCGCGAACAGCACCACCGGCTTGCGCCGGGCGAGCCGGCGCACGATCCGGGAGAACTTGCGCGGGTTGCCGATCCGGTCCACCGACAACACGCAGACCGCCGTGTCGTCGTCGTCCTGCCAGTACTGCATCACGTCGTTGACCGAGACATCGGCATAGATGCCGGAGCTGAAGAAGGTCGAGATGCCGACGCCGTCACGGTGGGCGGCGGTGAGCAGGGTGACCGCGATCGGCGAGGACTGGGTGAGCAGCCCGATGGCGCCGGGCCGCGGGGCGGGTGCGGGGCTCGCGTTCATCCGGACGGCGGGGTCGGTGTTGATCAGGCCGAGCGCGTCCGGACCGAGCATCCGCAGTCCGTAGGAGCGGGCCATGCCGACCAGGTCCTCGGCGAAGTCGCGCGGCCGGGTCCGCGGGTCGGGATCGCCGCCGGTCAGCACCACCACCCCGTGGGCCTTGTGGTACGCCGCATCGAGCAGCAGCGCCCGGACCTTCGCCGCGGGCGCACAGACCACGACGAGATCGATCTCCCCTTCGATGTCGGCCATCGATGCCGCGCGGGTGACCGTGCCCGCCGCCGGCAGGTCCGAGCCGACCATGATCACCTCGCCGGTGTATCCGGATCCGGCGAGCTGGCGCTCCAGCAGCGCGATCCGGTCGGGTACGCCGACCAGCGCGAGGCGGGCCGGGCTGACCAACCGGCGTACCGATGCCGCCTCGGCCCGGTGTTCGCGCCGCTCCATCACCCCGACCGCGGTGTCCGTGGCGAGGATGGGGAACTCGACCATGATCACGCCGTCGTCGAACTCCTTGTGCACGTGATAGCCCGCATCGGCGAAGACCTGCGCCATCCGCCGGTTCTGCGGCAGGACCTCGGCGACGAACCGGCCGATCCCGCGCTGCCGCGCGGCAACGGCCAGGTGTTCCAGCAACAGTTGCCCGATGCCGCGGCCCTGCTGGGAGTCCTCGACCAGAAAGGCCACCTCGGCCTCGTCCGGCCCGATCCGGTCGAACCGGCCGACGGCAAGCATCCGCTGCGTACCGTCCGGATTCGCCACCGTGATGATCAACGCGACGCGATCGACGTGGTCGACCGTGGTGAACCGCTGCACATCTGATTCCGACAGCACCGGATACGGCGCGAAGAACCGCAGGTACTTCGACTCGGGCGAGACCCGCGCATAGAACTCCACCAACAACCCGGCATCGGCCGGGGTGATCGGGCGCAGATGGGCGACGGCCCCGTCCGACAGCAGGACATCGGCCTCCCACTCGCGCGGATACGCTCCCTCGGCTGGCTCCGGCCGTGGTGTCGTCACGGCGCAAGCGTACGGGCTGGCCGCCCCGGGGCAGCAGATCCCCGCGCGGCGTCGCCGGCCGCTTCACCTTGTCGCACGCCCGACTGCGGCCGCGTAGGCTGCCCGCCGTGTTCACCCGGCTCCACCCGTCGCGCTGGTGGCTGCCCGTGCTCGGCGCGGTGCTCGGCGGCGCCGCGTTCTGGCTCGTCCGCGACAGCCTCGGCGACGACATCTACATCACGCTGTCCTACGCGCGGAACCTCGCGGTGCGCGGCGAGTGGGGCCTGGTGCCCGGCATCACGGCCAACTCGGCCACCTCGCCGCTGAACGTGTTGACCCTCGCCGCGCTGACCCGGGCGTCGCTGCTCAGCGGCGCGCCGCACGCGGTCGCGGCCCTCGGCGCCCAGTCGGTGCTGGCCGGCGCACTGCTGGGCTGGGCCTGGTCGCGGCTGGTGCGCGCGGCGAGGATGCCCGGCTGGGTCGGCGCGGTCGGCCTGGTCGGCGCGGCCACCAATCCCTATGTGGTGTCCTCGCTCGGCCTGGAGGTGCTGCTGATCCCGACGGCGCTCGCCTGGCTGGTGGTCGCGGCGGTCGAGCGGCGCCCCGTGCTCTACGGCATCGTCGCGGGCCTCGCGGTGCTGGTCCGGCTCGATCTGATCGTCTTCGTGCTGGTGATCGCCGTGGCGGCGGGCGCGATCCGGCGCCGGCTGTGGCTCTCGGCGGCGGTGGGGGTCGCGGTCACCGTGCCGTGGTTTGCCTACAGTTGGGTCGCGCTCGGTTCGTTCATCCCCGACACGCTGGTGATCAAGCAGGCCCAGCGCGGGCTGTTCGGCGAGTGGACCTTCACGACCGGGCTGGTCCGCCACTTCCATTCCGATCCGGTGCGGGTCGTGGTCGCGGTGGCGATCGCCGCGCTGGGCATCACGTTGACGCTCGCGTGGTTCGGGGTGCGGTTCGCCCGGCGCTGGGACTCCTTCGGCGTACCGTCGGCCTTCGCGGCGCTGGGCTGCGGCGCGATCGGCTACTACGTGGCGTATTCGCTGCTCGGCGTCGGCCCGTACTCGTGGTACTACGTCGCGCCGATCACCGGGCTGACCATGGCGGCGGTGCTGCTGCTCGGCCGGTGGTACGCCCTGGCGCGCGGCAGCGACGATCTCTCGGTCCGGGTGCCGCTGGCCGCCCTGTGCGCGTGCGCGGTGCTCGCCGCGGCGGGCATCGCGATCGACGTTCGGCCGGGCGTACCGTGGCCGTCGTCGCGGGTCACCGGCAACTGGGCATCGGCGGCCGAGTACGCGCGGATCGGCCGCGCCGTCGGCGAGCGGGTCGGCGACGCCGGGGTGAGCGGGCCCGGCGAGATCGGCACCCTCAGCTACTTCTGCGAGTGCCGGATCTATGACCGCTTCTCCGACCGCGGCCGCACGGCGCAGACCATCCGCGAGCGGCTGGCGGGCGCCGGCACGGTCGAGCGGGCGCTGCTGGAGTTCAACTACCGCTGGCTCGACCTCGACCAGCAGCCGCGGCCGACCGAGTTCATGCTGCGCTATGCCAGCGACCACGCCAAGGGCCCCGACGTGTGGAACGTGTCGGAGTCCACCCGCGGCGATGGGCACTTCGCGCTGGTCCGCGCCGACGAGGCCCGATGATCACCGCGGGGATCACCGCGGCAGGAGCCGGTCGGGCTCCGGGTCCGGGCAAGTGCACAGGGCGCAATTGAGTAGGGTCGGGGCCATGTCGACGAACAGGCCGTTCTTCGCGGCCCGGATCGAGGACGCTCTGACGCGCCTGGTTGGCCGGCTCGTCCGCAACCTCGGCTGGCGGGAGCGGGTGATCGGCTACATCAGCTACGGCAGCCCCGACTTCGTCCGGATCCTGTGCCGGGTGGTGCTCAGCCCCGATCCGCGCAAGCACGGTCAGCTTGCCGAGGCGCTGCTGAACCGCCGCGGGTGGCGCAACTTCATCACCGCCCCGGCCGAGTTCGCCCCGATCGAGGTACGCATCGGCGACACCACCTGGCAGGGGCGTTCCGGCCGCGGCGGGTTCGTCGACGTGCGCCTGGCCCACCGCGGCCTGACCCCCGGCTGGCACCGGGCGATGATCCGCCCGACCGGCGGCGACGAGGTCGAGGTCCCGCTGTTGATCATCGACCCGACCGACGACTTCGGGATCGTCAGCGACATCGACGACACGGTGATCTCGACCTCGCTCCCGCGCCCCCTGCTCGCGGCGTGGAACACCTTCGTGCTGCACGAGACCGCCCGGCAGTCGGTGCCGGGGATGGCCGAGCTCTACCGTCGCCTGCTGGCCGACCATCCGGGCTCGCCGATCTTCTATCTGTCCACCGGCGCTTGGAATGTGGCGCCGACCCTGGTCCGTTTCCTCAAGCACCATCGGTTCCCGCTCGGGCCGTTGCTGCTCACCGACTGGGGGCCGACCAACACCGGCTGGTTCCGCAGCGGTCGCGAGCACAAGGAACGAATGCTCGCCCGGCTCGCCGAGGAGTTCCCCAATGTCGCCTGGCTGCTGGTCGGCGACGACGGGCAGCACGACCCGAGCATCTACGGCGGCTTCGCCCAGGCCAATCCCGACCGGGTGCGCGCGATCGCGATCCGCCAGTTGACGCCGGGCGAGCAGGTGCTCGCCCACGGCACCCCGGTCGGCCTGGAGGATCCGCCGGTCGCGGGTGACACGCCGGAGGTGCGCGGGCCGGACGGGGCCGCGCTCGGCCGCGCCCTCGGGGCGCGGGTCGCCGAGCACGCCTGATCGGCCGCGACACGCGCGGCACGGTCCGGGGTCAGCCCGCCCGCGCGCGAGAGAATCGCTTGGTTCGCCCGCAGGGCGTACCGAAGCTGAGGAAGGAGCACCCGCGCCGATGGCCCGGAAGAAGACGCCGACCGTGGAGGACGACTTCACCGAACGGATCCTCGATGTCGACGTCTCCTCGGAGATGCAGACGAGCTTCCTCGAGTACGCCTACTCGGTGATCTATGCGCGGGCCCTGCCGGATGCGCGCGACGGGTTGAAGCCGGTGCAGCGACGGATCCTGTACTCGATGGACGAGATGGGCCTGCGCCCGGACCGCGGGCACGTCAAGTGCGCCCGCGTCGTGGGCGAGGTGATGGGCAAGCTCCACCCGCACAGCGATGTCGCGATCTATGACGCGCTGGTCCGGATCGCCCAGCCGTGGGTGATGCGGCTGCCGCTGGTGGACCCGCACGGCAACTTCGGCTCCCCCGACGCCGGCCCCGCCGCCATGCGCTACACCGAGTGCCGGATGGCCACCTCCGCGCAGGCGATGACGGCCGAGCTCGACCAGGACACCGTCGACTTCCGGCCGAACTACGACGGCAAGGACTCCGAGCCGGTCGTGCTGCCCGCCGCGATCCCGAATCTGCTGGTGAACGGCGCCGCCGGGATCGCCGTCGGGATGGCGACCAACATGCCGCCGCACAATCTGGTCGAGGTGGTGCAGGCGTTGCGGCACCTGCTGAAGCACCCGAATGCCCAGCTCGACACGCTGATGCGGTTCGTGCCCGGCCCCGATCTGCCGTCCGGCGGCAAGATCATCGGGCTGGACGGGATCGCCGACGCCTATGCCACGGGCCGCGGCAGCTTCCGGATCCGGGCCAGCGCCCGGATCGAGCAGACCTCCCCGCGCCGCAAGGGGATCGTGATCAACGAGCTGCCCTACGGGGTGGGCGCGGAGAAGATCATCGAACAGATCAAGGCGCTGGTGCAGTCGAAGAAGCTGCAGGGCATCGCCGATGTGAAGGACCTCGGAGATCTGGAGAATCCGACCCGCCTGGTGATCGAGGTGAAGAACGGCTTCAATCCCGACGCGCTGCTCGATCAGCTCTATGCCCGGACGAAGCTCGAGGACTCGTTCTCGATCAACAACGTGGCGCTGGTCGACGGGCAGCCGCGGACGCTGAGCCTGCGGGAGCTGTTGCAGATCTTCCTGGACCACCGCCTCGACGTGGTGCTGCGCAGGACCCGGTTCGCCCGGGACAAAGCGCTGGACCGGCTGCACCTGGTCGAGGGCCTGCTGATCGCGATCCTCGACATCGACGACGTGATCGCGATCATCCGCGGCGCCGACGACGCGGCCGCGGCGCGCGGGCGACTGATCGAGGTCTTCGAGCTGACCGAGACCCAGGCCAACCACATCCTCGACATGCAGTTGCGTCGACTGACCCGGTACAGCCGGATCGAGCTGGAGTCCGAGCGCGACGAGCTGCGCGCGACCATCGCCGAGCTGGGCGAGATCATCGACAACGACGACCGACTGCGTGGTGTGGTCGGCGACGAACTCGCCGAGGTCGCGAAGCGATTCGGTACGCCTCGGCGTACCGTCCTGCTGGCCTCCTCCGGCGCCCGACCGACCGCGTCCGCCGCGCCACTGGAGATTGCCGACGACCCCTGCCACGTGTTGTTGTCAGGAACCGGGCTGATCGCCCGGACGACGAATGCGGAGCCGCTCGGGCAGACCGAGACGCGGGCGGCACACGACGTGATCACCTCCATGATCACCACAACCGCCCGTGCGGATCTCGGCGTGATCACCAGCGCCGGCCGGCTGCTGCGGATGAATGCGATCGACCTGCCCACCCTGGCCGATGTGGCGGGCGCCCCGAATCTGCAGGGCGGTGCGCCGCTGGCGGAGCTGATCATGCTGGAGGCGGGCGAGCGCGCACTGGCGCTGACGACGCTGGACCCGGACGGCCCCGGGCTGGCCGTGGGCACCGCCGGCGGGGTGGTCAAGCGTGTGCTGCCCGAGGCGGTGAACAAGGACGCCTGGGAGATCATCCGGCTCGCCGACGGCGACGAGCTGGTGGGTGCGGTGCAGGTCACCGACCCCGACGCCGAGCTGGTCTTCGTCTCCTCCGACGGCCAGTTGCTGCACTACCCGGCCTCGCTGGTCCGCCCGCAGGGTCGGGCTGGCGGCGGGGTCGCCGGGATCAAGCTCGGGGCTGGCGCGCGGGCGATCTGGTTCGGTGCGGTGTCCGGTGACGACGCGGTGCTGGTCAGCATCGCCGGCGCGGCCGACGCGCTGCCGGGAACCGATGCGGGCACGGTCAAGGTCACACCGTTCGCGGAGTACCCGGGGAAGGGCCGCGCCACCGGCGGCGTGCGCTGCCACCGGTTCCTGCGCGGGGAGGACCGGCTGTTGCTCGCCTGGGCCGGCCCGGCTCCCGCCCTGGCCACCACCTCCGGCGGCTCGCCCGTGGAGCTGCCCGCCGCCGAGGGCCGCCGCGACGGCTCCGGCGTACCCGCCGCCCAGCCGGTGGCAGCGATCGGACCGGGCCGGCTTTCCTGATCGCCCTCGGGCTCGCCCGCCCGGTTACGATGACCGCACCGCGCCCCGAGCGAAGGAGCACCGATGCCCCTGCATCCCGATGTCCGCGCCGCCCGCGACTTCCTCCTGGCCAACCGCGAGGATGCCGACTCCGCCCGCGCGGGCTTCGCATGGCCCCGGCCCGAGCGCTACAACTTCGCCACCGACTGGTTCGACGGGCTGGCCGAGGAGCGTCCGGACCAGGTGGCGCTGTGGATCACCGACGGGGAGCGCGACCACAGGTTGACCTTCGCCGAACTGGCCGAGCGCTCCCGGAGTGCAGCCGCCTATCTGGCCGAGCTCGGACTCGCGGCGGGCGACCGGCTGTTGCTGGTGCTCGGCAACACGGTTCCGCTGTGGGAGGTGATGCTCGGCGCGATGCGACTCGGTGCGGTGATCATCCCCGCCACCCCGCAGCTCTCCCCTGCCGACCTCGCCGACCGGGTCGATCGCGGCCGGGCGAAGCTGATCATCGCGCATGCCTCCGACGCGGCGAAGTTCGCCGACCTGCCCGGCGATCCGGTGCGGGTCGCGGTGGCGGCCGACGGGGAGAGCGTGCCCGAGGGCTGGCGCGATCTCGCCGAGTCCTCCACCCGCGATCCGGGTTCCGCGCCCGAGCCACCCGCCCGTCGCGGCGATGATCAACTCCTGCTCTACTTCACCTCGGGCACCACGGCCCGGCCCAAGCTGGTCGAACACACCGCGACCTCCTACCCGATCGGCCACCTGACCACCATGTACTGGCTGGGCCTGCAGCCGGGCGATGTGCACCTGAACATCTCCTCCCCCGGCTGGGCCAAGCACGCCTGGTCGAATGTCTTCGCGCCGTGGCTGGCGGGAGCGACCGTGCTGATCTTCGACTACGCGCGATTCGACCCCGGCAAGCTGCTCGACGTGATCACCCGCACCGGCGTGAACACCTTCTGCGCGCCGCCGACCGTGTGGCGGATGCTGGTCCAGGCCGACCTGGGCCGGATCGATCCCACCGCCACCGGGCTTCGCGAACTGCTCAGCGCCGGCGAGCCGCTGAACCCCGAGGTGATCGAGCACGTCCGCCGGGCGTGGGGCCTGACGATTCGCGACGGCTACGGGCAGACCGAGACCACGGCCCAGGTCGCCAACCCGCCCGGTCAGCCATTGCGCGAGGGCTCGATGGGGCGGCCGCTGCCCGGCTTCGACGTGGTGCTGATCGACCCGGCGACCGGACAGGAGCGCACCGACGAGGGCGAGCTGTGTCTGCGCCTGGACCCGCGACCGCTGCCGCTGATGACCGGCTACCGCGACACCGCCGACGCCTCCAGCGACGAGCTGAACGCCGATGCCTTCGCGGGCGGGGTCTACCACACCGGCGACGTGGTCTCGATCGACGCCGACGGCTATCTGACCTATGTCGGGCGGGCCGACGACGTCTTCAAGGCCAGTGACTACCGGATCAGCCCGTTCGAACTGGAGTCGGTGCTGATCGAACACCCGGCCGTCGCCGAGGCCGCCGTCGTCCCCGCACCCGACCCGACGCGGCTCGCCGTGCCGAAGGCCCATGTGGTGCTCGCGGCCGGGCACGAGCCGAGCGCCGAGACCGCCCGCGACATCCTCGGTTATGCGCGCGAGCACCTCGCGCCCTACAAGCGGATCCGCCGGCTGGAGTTCGGCGAGCTGCCCAAGACGATCAGCGGCAAGATCCGTCGGGTCGAGCTGCGCACGGCCGCTCAGGCGAGCGGCGAGGACCGCCCCGCGGGCGAGTTCCGCGACAGCGACTTCGAGTTCTGATCGGGCGCCCTCAGCGTGGTTGCCAGGCGTCCTCGTCCACGGTTCGGCCGGCGATCGGCGCGGGAAGCTCCCCGGCGGCCAGGTCGCCGACGGACACGTTCTCCAAGACGTCGCGCAGGCTGGACCGGGCGGCGATCCAGACGAGTTGCAGCGGGGTTGCGGTCTCGTTGTAGTCGACGGCCTCCGGCCGCAGCCCGTGCACGCTGACCAGCGGCCCGTCGATGCTGCGGATCACCTCGGCGACACTGATCTCGGCGGCGGGACGGGCCAGCCGCCAGCCGCCGGACGGTCCGCGGAGCGAGAGCAGCACGCCCGCCCGGCGCAGGTCGGCCAGGATCGCCAGCAAGAACCCGCGCGGGATGTCCTGGGCGGTGCCGATCTCCTCGGCGTTGATCGGACCGTCGGCATCGCGGCGGGCGATCTCGATCATCGCCCGGACGCCGTAGTCCGATTTCGCTGTGATCCGCACGGGGCCAGTCTGGCATCCGCGACGCGGATCGGCGCGCAGCGACTCAGGCGGCGGCCTCCGTCAGGTCCGGATCGGTACGCCGGGAGGCCCGCTCCTGGCGTACCGCCCAGACGATCAGGCTGACCCAGACGACCGCCAGCACGATCAGCACCGTCGCCCGGATCGCGCCCGAGACGTCGAACGCGCCCAGCAGGGTGTTGGTATTCGTCACGATGATCAGGCCACCGGCGGCGACGGCCAGCACCCGACCCGGCAGCCGCTTGGCGAGCCAGGCCGCGACCGGGGCGGCGAGCACCCCGCCGACCAGCAGCGCCAGCGCGATCCGGAAGTCGATGCCCTGGCTGCCGAGGGCGAACAGGAAGCCGAGCGATCCGCCGACAGCGACGACGAACTCGGAGGTGTCGATCGAGCCGATCACCTTGCGCGGCTCCAGCCGCCCCGAGGCCAGCAGCGTGGGCGTACCGACCGGACCCCAGCCGCCGCCGCCCAGGGCGTCCAGCAGGCCCGCGACCCCGGCCAGCGGCACCAGCAGCGCGGTGCGGGGGCGCCCGCGGAAGGTCGGCCGCCGACCGCCGAGACGCAGGAACCGGAAGATCACGTACGCCCCGAGCGCGAGCAGCAGCACCGCCACCCAGGGCTTGGCGACATCGCCGTCGATCGAGGACAGGAAGGTCGCGCCGATGAAGGCCGCGATGCCGCCGGGCACCGCCATCGTGCCGACGACCCGCCAGTCGACATTGCCCAGCTTGAAGTGGGAGATGCCCGAGACCAGCGAGGTGCCGATCTCGGAGAAGTGCACGGCCGCGGACGCCGCGGCCGGGGCGAGGCCGACCGCGAGCAGCAGGGTCGAGGACGTGACGCCGTAGGCCATGCCCAGCGAGCCGTCGACGAGCTGGGCGATGAAGCCGACGACGGCGAGAACGATCAGATTGCGCATGGTCAGGGCCTTCCGAGAAACCGAAGTAAGTCCGTCTTGTCTACAAGCTCACCAGACAATGGCCACGGCGTGGACGGCGTCCGCTCCGTGGGACGACCCCCGTGCCCAGCCGGCGCTCGCATCCGGCAGGCTGGCGCCGTGCAGCAGCCGGCGGCGATTCCCGCAGACCCGTATTTCCGCAGTCTCGGCGACGGGCGGTACGCCCCGACCGCGCACACCGAGGGCGCGTGGGCCCGCGACGAACAGCACATGGCACCGATCGGCGGCCTGCTGGTCCAGGAACTGCTCGACCACGAGTCGCGGACCGACCTGCAGCTCGCGCGCGTCTCCTTCGACATCCTGGGCAAGATCCCGTTGGCCGAGTTCACGATCGAGGTCCGCACCCTGCGGCCCGGCCGCACCATCGAACTCGTCCAGGCCGAGGCCAGCGCGGGCGGCCGCGCCTTCCTCCGCGCCACCGGTTGGCGCCTGGTCGCCTCCGACACCTCCGCGGTGGCCGGCGGTGCGCCGCCGCCACCGCCGACCCCGGACCTGTTGCCGTCGACCCCGCTGGCCACCGACTGGGGCGGCGGTTACATCGACTCCCTCCGGGTCCGGCCGGTACGCCCGCCCGAGCCCGGGCACGGCGAGGTCTGGCTGGGCACCGACGTGGCGCTGCGCGACCGCGGCCCGGTGAGCGATCTGGCCCGACTGGCCGGGCTGATCGACACCGCCAACGGGGTCGCGCCGCGGCGCGACCCGCGGGAGTGGCTCTATCCGAACACCGATCTCACCGTCCACCTGTACCGGCAGCCGATCGGCGGCTGGCTCGGCCTGGTCGTCGACGTGGTCTGGGGCGAGACCGGGGTGGGCCTGACCAGTACGACGCTGTTCGACGAGCGCGGCGCCTGGGGGCGGGCGGAGCAGATCCTGACGCTGCGCGCGCTGCGCGCCTGAGCGCGCGTCGGACCACGGTCTGGGCGGCGCGGTGGCGCGTGCCACCGCGGTCCTCTCAGGGTCGGGTCAGGGAGATTCGGGAATCCTTCGGCCCCGTTCGGGCGTTGTGAGTGGTGAACCCGAACGAAAGGGAACCGATGGCCATCACCACAGCACCGCGCCAGCGAGCGAACGACGGCATCGACGGGAAGGACGCGGTCGGTCTCTACCTGGACGGCATCGCGAAGACCCCGCTGCTGACCGCCGCGGAAGAGGTCGAGCTGGCCCGGGCGATCGAGGTGGGTCTGTACGCACGGAAGCTGCTGGACGGCACCGTGACCCCCGCCGACCGGCGCGAGGCCGCCGGCCGGGCGCGCCGCGTCAGCCGCGAGGAGCTGGAGCAGCTCGCCGAGGAGGGCGAGCGTGCCCAGCAGCGCTTCATCAGCGCGAACCTGCGGCTCGTCGTCTCCGTGGCCCGCAAGTACGGCCGCTCGCAGATGCCGCTGCTCGACCTGGTGCAGGAGGGCAACACCGGCCTGATCCGCGCGGTGGAGAAGTTCGACTACGCCAAGGGCTTCAAGTTCTCCACCTACGCCACCTGGTGGGTCAAGCAGTCGATCAGCCGCGGCATCGCCCAGCAGGGCCGGATCGTCCGGCTGCCGGTGCACGTCGCCGAGCAGGTCAACCAGGTGAACGCGGTACGCCGGAACCTGGAGCGCAAGCTCGGGCGGGAGCCGGAGCTGGACGAGATCGCCGCGGAGATGGACGTGGAGCCCGGCCGAGTGGTGGATCTGATCCGCTACGGCCGCGACCACGTCTCGCTCGACGCCCCCGTCGAGGAGGACGGCGACACCGCGCTCGGCGACCTGATCGCCCGCGAGCCCATGCCGGGCCCGGACGAGATGGTGCTGAACGCCGAGGAGTCCGCCCGGCTGGAGGCGATGTTGGACAGCCTCGACGAGCGTTCGGCCGACGTGGTCCGCCGCCGCTACGGCCTGGTGGACGGCCGGCAGGCCAAGCTCGCCGACATCGGCGCGATCTGGGGCATCACCGCCGAGCGGGTACGCCAGATCGAGCGGCACGCGATCGCCAAGCTCCGCAAGGGCGACCTCGCCGCCTGAGCAGGCCCGCCTCACTGACGCGCCGGTCCCCGACCGGCGCGTCAGTGCGTTCGGGGGTCGGCCAGGTAACGCCGACCCCACTCCCCGACCGCATCGGCCACCCGGGCCAGGTCGCGGCCGGCATCGGTCAGGGCGTACTCCACCCGCGGAGGCACCTCCGGGTGCACGGTCCGGGTGATCACGCCGTCCGCCTCCAGCGCCCGGAGCTGGCGGGTCAGCGTCTTCGCCGACACGGGGCCGATCGAGCGCTGCAGCTCGCCGAAGCGCAGCGGACCGTCGCTCAGCTTCGACACGGCGGTCAGCTTCCAGTCGCCGCCGGCGACCGCCACGCCGACCTCGATCGGGCAGATCTCCGCCGCCCGGCGTACCGCATCCCGCACGACGCACCGTCCAATACTTTCGATTGCGCACCATAGTGACAGAAAAGACCGTACTTCCGAAGCTGATACGCGCTGGCTAGCGTCGAGGACATGCAGACCCTGATCGTCGCCGCGCCGCCCTCGCCCACCTCGCTGACTGCCCGGCTGCTCGCGGCCGCCGAGGACGAGCTCGTCTCGGCCGGCCACGATGTCGACGTGATCGACCTGGCCGCGATCGACTGGGACCCGGTGGTCCGACCCGGCGACTACGGGCTGTCGGCGATCACCGGCCCGGTGGGCACCCACGCCGCGCAGGCCATCGCCGCGGGCACCCTCGACCCGACGATCGCCAGGCACCAGGAGCTGCTGCGAGGCGCGGAGCTGATCGTCTTCATGTTTCCCCTGTGGTGGTTCGGGATGCCGGCGATCCTCAAGGGCTGGGTCGACCGGGTCTACACCCAGGGCTTCGCGTTCGGGCTGGACGACGCGGCCGGGCGGACCCGCAAGTACGGCGACGGCGGCCTGGCCGGCAAGCGCGGCCTGGTGATCACCTCGGCCGGCGACCGCGAGACATCCTTTGCCCGCCGCGGGGTCAACGGCGGCATCGACGAGCTGCTGTTCCCGATCACCCACGGCATCTTCTTCTACACCGGCACGGCCCCACTGGAGCCGCTGACGGTCCTCGGCGTGGACACGCCGGTGTGGGCGGGCGCCGACGACGCCGAGGCGAAGGTACGCAAACGCCTCGCCGGCGTAACCGACGAGGCCCCGATCCCCTATCGGCGGATGCTCGCCGACTACGACGGCGATCGGGTGCTGCGCCCAGAGCTCGCGCCCGGCCGCGAGGACCTGGCCGTGCATCGCGCCGACCGCTGAGCCGCGGGCGGTCTCAGCCCCGCGCGGGCGCGCCGGCCTCACGGCCCTTCGGCCGGATCAGCCCCTCCTGGGCGACCGAGGCGACGAGCGCCCCGGACTGGAAGATCCGCCCGGTGGACAGGCCGACGGCACCGCTCGCCGAGGGCGAGGCCTGGTCGTAGAGCAACCAGTCCTCGACGCTGAACGGTCGATGGAACCACATGGAGTGGTCCAGCGATGCCATCTGCAGTCCCTCGCGGGTGGCCCCGTGCGGCACCAGGGCCGCGGCCAGCAGGGTCAGGTCGGAGGCGTAGGCCAGGATGGCCTGGTTCCACACCGCCTCCCGCCCGGCGGCTGCCGCCGGCAACGGCTCGTTGACCTTCATCCACACCCGTGCCCGTGCCGGATGCTCGGGGTCGTCGATCCCTCCCCCGGGCTGGGTCGAGCCGGCCAGCCGGAAATCCAGCACCCCGAACTCGGACTGCCAGGTCAGCGGCGACCGGCCGGTCAGCCGCTGCTGGACCTCGGCCAGGTGCGGACAGTCCTCCGGCGCGGGGACATCGGCGGGCATCACATCGGCATGCTCCAGCCCCGGCTCGGGCAGGTGGAACGAGCCCGACATCGTGAAGATCACCGCGCCGTTCTGTCGGGCGAGCACCCGGCGCGAGCTGAACGAGCCGCCGTCGCGGGTCGCCTCGACGTCGTAGATGATCGGCGTCGTGGTGCGCCCGGGCCGCAGGAAATAGGCGTGCAGCGAATGCATCAGCCGCTCCTGCGGCACCGTGCGGGAGGCGGCCATCAGCGCCTGCGCGAGCACCTGCCCGCCGAACGCCCGCTGCCGCTCGGTGCGCGGCTGCGCGCCGCGGAACAGCCCGACCTCGATCTCCTCCAGGTCGAGCAGTTGGGCGAGCTCGGCCATGTTGGTCGGCATTCAGCGACCCTCGCGCTTGTCGCGGTCGGCGAGGAAGCGCTCCAGTTCGGCCCCGATCTCGTCGGCCGACGGCACGGCCTGGGTGACCCCGCTGTTGTCGTAGTGCTCCTCCAGCCCCGCGACCACCTGCTGCACCTCGGCCGAGGCCGCCATCTCGGTGTTGATCTCGGCGAGATTCTGCTCGGCGGCCTCCGCGAGGCCGTCGTCGGGCAGGTCGAGGCCGGTCAGGTCGACCAGCCGACGATGCGCCGCGAGCACTGCCTGCCCGAACGGGGCGGCGGCCAGGTAGTGCGGAATGTGGGTGGCGAGCCCGACCGCGCGTACCCCCGCCTCGCCGAGCCGCATCTCCAGCACACCGCCGAGGCTGCCCGGGACCTCGATCCGGCCGAGCCACAAGGCATTGTCCTGTTCCAGGTTGCCGTGCGTCGAGTGGCCGGTGATGGTCGTCGGGCGGGTGTGCGGTACGCCGAGCGGGATGCCGTACGCCGTCGCGGCCAGCCCCACCCCCAGCTCGCCCGCCAACCCGGTCACGGCGGCGCTGACCCGCTCCCACTGCACATCGGGCTCGGGCCCGGTCAGCAACAAGAACTCGGTCCCGGCACGGTCGACGACCCGGTCCAGGCGGAGCTCGAACGGGCGCAGCGACTCCCAGTGATCGGTGTCGAAGGTCATCACGGGCCGCCGGCTGCGATAGTCGTGGAGCTGGTCGACGTCGAAGTGCGCCAGCGGTTCGTGCTCGCTGTGCTCGAGCACCTGCTGGCCCAGCGTGTGGCCCACCTGGCCGGCGTCCACGAACCCGTCGAGAAAGTGCAACAGCACGAGCTCGCGGCCGGCATTGCGCTCCATGAATGTCGCGTAGGCGGGTTCTGCGAGGTCGTAGAGCTGCCGCGGGTCCAACATGTCGGCAACCCTACCGGTGGGCGGCGCGGGCGATCGCCGAGCGTACTCGCTTCGCGGACACGGGTACGCGGGTGCCGAGGCTCTGGGCGAACAGGCTGACCCGCAACTCCTCCAACAGCCAGCCGATCTCGGCCACCTCGTCGGACAGCGGGCCCTCGGGCTGTGCGTCCACCAGCTCGGCGTAGGCGTCCTCCAGCGGCCAGATCTCCGCCGCGGCCCGTTCGTCCCTGGCGGCCGAGCCCGGCAGCGCCGCCAGCCGACGCGCGGCGGCGCGCAGATAGCGCGGCAGTTGCCCGAGCCACGGTTGCGGGGTCGCGGCCAGGAAGCCGTCGAAGATCAGGTTGCGGACCTGCTCGCGCACGTCCTCAGCGGCGGCGTCCCCCGCGGGCCGCTCGCCGAGCGCGGCAAGCACCTCACCGTGGGCACGGACGGTCTCGGCGGCGATGGCCACCACGCGGCGGGTCTCCTCGGCGGCCTCGGCGCGTACCGCCTCGCGCAACGCGGCGAAGGCTGCCTCGTCGCGGACCGCGGCCGGATCGCCGACCCGCGCGGCAAGATCGGCGACGGCGCGCAGTCGCGCGTCGGCGACCAGGTCGGCCAGGCCCGGGTACGGCGCGGCCGTCAGCGCCAGCTTGTCGGCATTGCCGAGCCGCCCGATCACCCAGTTCGCCGGATTGGGCGTGGTCAGGACGAGCAGCCGGGCGATGCCGCGCCGGTGGCTGGCCTCGGCCGGGCCGCGTTCGGGGAAGATCCGCATCCCGACCGCCGCCCCCTCGTCGGTCAGACCGGGATGGCCGACGGCGGGCCCCGTCGCGGTCTCGGTGGGGATCTCACCGAAGGACCATTGCGTCTGCCCGCTGGCGAGTGGCCGCTCGGTGACGACGGCCGCGGTCAACGAATCCGCGGCGGCCACGGTGAGCCGGCGCTGCAGCGCGGCCAGGTCGGGGCCGGAGTCGAGCTCGGCGCCATCGTCGCCGCGGATGACGAACGTGGGTACCAGATGGGTCGGCAACCTCGTCGGGTCGAAGTCGGACGGGTCGACCGGCGCGGCGAGGCGGGTCAGGGCGCGGGCCAGCGCGTCGGCGAACGGGACCCGTTCGGGGTCGATCCCGAGCCCGGCGATCTCGGCGAGCGCCCGGCCGCCGTACTCCGGCGCGGGAACGAAGCTGGTCCGCAGCGGCTTCGGCAGGCTCTTGATCATCGCGGTCGCCAGCTCGACGCGCAGGCCCGGCACCTGCCAGGAGAACGGCGCCGGCGAGAGGCGATGCAGGACAGCAAGATCGACATCGACCAGGACCCCGTCGTGGCCCGCACCGGGCTCGTAGACATAGCGGACGTCCAGCTCGAGGTCGGCGATCCGCCAGTGCGCCGGAAATGCGCCGGCGTCGGGGTCGGCGTCGCCGATCAGGTCGTCGACGCTGAAGTCCAGCACCGCCGCTGGCTGGCGGCGCAGCCAGGCATCGAGATGCCCGACGGAGGTGACCTCGGGGCCCAGCCGGGCGTCGTAGAGATCGAACAGCGTCTGGTCGTCGACCAGCCCGGGCCGGCGCAACCGCGTACCCACCTCCTCCGCCTGCTCGCGGATCACCCGGTTGTGCGCCAGGAAGCCGTGCTGGGTACGCAGCTCGCCCGCCACGAGGCCGGACCGGATGAAGATCTCCCGGGCCGCTGCGGGATCGATCCGGCCGTAGTTGATCATCTTGTCGTTGCGGATGGGTACGCCGAGCAGGGTGACGCGCTCGCGCGCGAGCACGGCGCCGGAGCGGGCGGAGAAGTGCGGCTCGGACCAGGTGCGGGTGAGCAGATGCCCGCCGGCCTCCTCGACCTGGTCGGCGGTGATCGGCGCGACCGTGCGCGCCCACAGCCGGCCGGTCTCGACCAGTTCGGCGGCCATCACCAGCTCGGGCGGCGTCCGGGCCAGGGCCGAGCCCGGGTTGATCGCGAACCGGGAGCCCCGCGTGCCCAGGTATTCCCGCGGACCCGGCCGGCGCCGACCCCGGTCGCCGGAGCGGCGGGTGGGCTCGCGCAGGTCGGCCAGCCCGACATTGGACAACAGCCCGGACAGCAGCGCGAGGTGCACCCGGTCCGGCGGGGCGGGCGCGGCATTCGTCGCGAGGTCGAGGTCGCGGGCGATGCCGCGCAACTGGCCGTGCAGGTCCTGCCACTCCCGGATCCGCAGGAAGTGCAGGAACTCGTCGCGACACATCCTCCGGAACGCGTTGCCCGACAGCGATCGCTGGCGTTCGGTGAGGTAGTTCCACAGATTCAGCCAGGCGAGGAAGTCGCTGCGCTCGGTGTCCTCGCCCGGCGCGCCGGCCGCGGGACCCGGCTCGACCGGGGCCCAGAACCGGCGGTGCAGCTCGTCGGCCCGCTCGCGATGCTCGGCCGGGCGCTCGCGCGGGTCCTGGATGGACAGGCCGGCGACGATGATCAACACCTCGGCCAGCGCGCCCTGCTCGGCCGCGGCGATCAGCATCCGGCCGAGCCGCGGGTCGATCGGCATCCGCGCCAACTGCTGCCCGATCCGCGACAGGCGCACCGGGCCCTTGCCCGGCTTGCCGCGCAGCGCGCCCAGCTCGTGCAGCAGCCGGAGACCGTCGCCGATCGCCGCCGCGTCGGGCGCCTCGACGAACGGGAAGTCGCGGATCTCGCCCAACCCGGCCGCGGCCATCTGCAAGATCACCGAGGCGAGGTTGGTACGCAGCATCTCGGGCTCGGTGAACTCCGGGCGGGCCGCGAAGTCATCCTCGCCGTAGAGCCGGATCGCGATGCCGGGGCTGGTCCGGCCGGCGCGTCCGGCGCGCTGGTTGGCCGAGGCCTGCGAGATCGGCTCGATCGGCAGCCGCTGCACCTTGGTCCGGGCCGAGTAGCGCGAGATCCGGGCGGTGCCGGGGTCGATCACGTACCTGATCCCGGGAACCGTCAGCGAGGTCTCGGCGACGTTGGTGGCGAGCACGATCCGCCGCCCCCGGTGCGGGCGGAAGACGCGGTGCTGCTCGGCCGCGGACAGCCGGGCGTACAGCGGCAGCACCTCGGTGTCCGGCAGCTTCGCAGCGGCCAGCGCGTCGGCGGTGTCGCGGATCTCGCGCTCGCCGGAGAGGAAGATCAAGATGTCGCCCGGGCCCTCGGCGATCAGCTCGTCGACCGCGGCGGTGATCGCGCCGATCGGATCGGCCTGCCCCTCCTCGGCACCGTCATCGGGTCGGTAGCGGATGTCGACCGGATGGGTACGCCCGGACACCTCGATCACCGGCGCGTCGTCGAAGTGCCGGCTGAACCGGTCCGTGTCGATCGTGGCCGAGGTGATGATCACCCGCAGCTCGGGGCGCCGCGCGATGAGCTGCTTGAGGTAGCCGAGCAGGAAGTCGATGTTCAGGCTGCGCTCGTGGGCCTCGTCGATGATGATCGTGTCGTAGCGGCGCAGGTCGCGGTCCCGGCCGATCTCGGCCAGCAGCACCCCGTCGGTCATGATCTTGAGCCGGGTGTCGCGCCCGGCGCGGCGGGTGAACCGCACCTGGTAGCCGACCAGGTCGCCCAGCTCGGTCCGGGTCTCCTCGGCGATCCGCTCGGCAACGGTGCGCGCCGCGATCCGCCGCGGCTGGGTGTGCGCGATGCTGCGGCGGCCGGCGGCGAGACAGATCTTCGGCAACTGGGTCGTCTTGCCCGAGCCGGTCTCGCCGGCCACGACGACGACCTGGTGCTCGCGCAGCGCCGCGGCGATGTCGTCGGCGCGGGCACTGACCGGTAGTTCGGGATCGGGGGCGAGGACGGGCCCCTGCTCCTGCACCGATCCGCTCATGACTGCTCCAGCGTACCGGCCGGACCGGACTCACCGGCCGAGATTTCGCTCCTACACTCGCAGCGTGTGCCGGTCGGCGCCGACTCATCGTTGCCTTCGACGCTCCCGCGACGTGCGCCGCGGCGATGAGTTCACCGCCGTCGGGGCCTCCAGGCGTAGTCCACCGCCAGCCCAAGATGATCACTCGGCCAGTCCAGTCCGGGTGCGGGTACGCCAATCGTCCAGCCGGCCAGCGCGGCACCGTGGCCTGAGTGGAACTGAAAGTCGAGGGTGTAGTCCAGCGTCGGCAATCCCGGCGGGAGGTCGGGATAGTCGGCCGCGGTCTCGGCCACCAGCGGGTTTGCGGCCACGATGGTGCAGCGGCTGCCGGGGCGTGGTCCCTCCTCCCAGGCATCGACGGCGCCGCTGCGCAGCAGGTGGCGGTGCTCGATCCCGGCGGGGACGAAGTTGCAGTCGCCAGCCAGCAGCCACGGCTGCTGCTCGGTGAACTCGGCGCGCACCGTCGCGAGTTGCTGCAATCGGGTGGCGACCGACTCCCGCAGGCCGGGCTCGCGGATCGCCTCGTGGCCGAGCTCGCCGCGGGCGGCGGCCAGGTAGTCCGGGTCAAGGGTCATCCGGCCGGCCGCGCGGGTCGCGGCGAGATGCACCGAGCCGATCCGCACCGCCCCGCCGTCCGGCCCGGGCACGGCGGCGGTGATCAGCCAGCACGCCGGTCCACCCCCGGTGAGCTTGATCGACTTCTTCCGGTCGAGACGCCGGGCGAGGATGGCCGGCACCGAGATCGTGTCGGTGCCGGGCATCGGCTCGATCCGGTCCTTCGGCGGCACGGCGATCGCCGCCAGGTCGAGTCGCCGCGCCACGGCGGCGGCATGGTCAGGTGAGGTCTCCTGCAACAACACCACATCGGGCCGGACGGCTGCCAGGCAACGGCACAGCGCATCGAGGCGCCGGTCGCGATCGCGCCACAACGCGTTCCAGGTGACCACCCGCATCAGTGCCGCGCTCCGACCCCGCGCGCCGACGCGCCTCGCGCCGCCCGGTCGACGGCCATGATCACGAACGGCGAGATCGCGGTGTTCAACACCACCGATACCGTCGCCACGCCGGCGTTGTCCGGATCGAGCGAGGCCGCGACGGCACCGATCGCGACGCCGAGCGGGGTGTTGTCCACGTGTACAGCATGACCGACAACGTGTACTCGTCGAACGCCTGGTTGAACCGGAGCGCGGACACCCGTACCAGCACCGGGGCGAACCGTCGCGCCGCACCGGCGCCGATCGCAGCCAGGGTGCGGGAACTGAGGATCGGCGCCCCGACCCCGGGCGTGGCCGGCGCCGCGGTTTCACTCGGGGTGAGCCACCACGACCAGGTTCTCGGCGTACCCGCCCGCGGCCGCGTCGTACTCGCCGATGCAGGTCAACATGACCAGTCGCGGAGATCCCGTCTGGCCGAACACCTCCTCGTCGTCCACCAGCTCGGCCCGGGGCACGCTGCGAATCTCGGCGACCCGGTAGCCCTGCCGGTGCGCGCCGGCGCCGAGCTCGATCCGGTCGCCGAGGCGCGCGCCCCACAGCGCACGGAAGTAGCCCGGGGCGCCGGCGATCGAGTCGACGTGGCCCGCCAGCACGACCGAGCCGTAGGGGTCCCCGACGTACGCGCTGCCGTCCCACCAGCCCACCTCGCCGACCCGTTCGGGCACGACCAGTGAGCCGTTGACCGTGCTCGCGACGGCGATCGGCGCCGCGCCCCGACCGGGCAGCTCGATCCGCTCCGGGATCCAGCGGGCGCTGTCATCGGCCGCGCGTCCCGGTCGCGCCGCGGGTGGCTCCGGCGCCGCTTCCTGCGGAGCCGCGGAGCAGCCGGCGAGCAGGCCCGCCGCGAGCAGCGCGACGAGCGCCGCCCGTGCGCTCAGAAGCGATCCCACGCCGGTCGTCCGCCGGCGCCGGTGTCCACGTCATCCGGCCGGTCCGAGCCCCCGCCGGAGCCGAGGTCGATCTCGTGCGTGACCACGGTCATCTCATCGCGACCGGGATCGCCGATGGCGAATGCCCAGGTCAGTCGCCCCGGCTTGAGCGTGAGGTCGATCGGCCCGATCACCGCGGGTCCGTCGGTGCCCGCCGGCACGATGTCGACCGAATAGGTGTCGGCCGGCACCACCTTGTAGAGGAACTCGCCGTTCGCCACATTGGCGAACAGGACCTTGCCCGACACCCGGATGTCGGCGGGGCCGACCGCTGCGACGTGCGCCACCGCGTGGGCCGCCTTGCCGCCCTGCACGGGAGTCAGGTTGTTGCGGTAGAGCGTGACGACGGGGTCGCCGTCGGGCGCCGCGGGCAGGTGCACGACCGCGTCGGAGCTGCTCCCCGCTTCGAGGTCGACGGTCGCGGTGGCCACGGCCTTGTCGTCGTCCACCAGCTCGATCTTCGTTCGCCCGGCGGCCACGGTGAACGGGCCGACCACGGTCGCACCGTCGACCCCGCTCGCGACCTCCTTGCCCCCGAGCTTGACGTCGAGGCTGCGACCCGGCAGCCCCTGGACGAGATAGACAGTCGCCTCGTTGGCGGCCGAGCTGCGGGTCGGCGCGCCGAGCGCGGCGAGTGCGATGGTCAGGGCGGCCGCGACCGCGCAGGTGCGCAGGATCAAGCGGCGCCACGATGATGTGTTCACGATTCCCCCGAATGGCGTGATTGTCGTGGCGCCAGCATAGGATGCGGATCACGAAATGACGCGCGTTTCACGCGACCGGTCGGACATCTCGCCGGAGCGTGGCCGTCGGTTCGGTCTTCGGGGGGAGGCAGCAAGTGGCACGACCGACCGGTCTTGTGCGCCGCGTGACGGGCGCGCTCGCGACCGTCGCGCTGCTCGGTGCCGCGGTGCTGGTGGCCGTGCAGGTACGCCAATCGCCGACCGCCGCCCCGCCCCCGGCCCCCGGCGCCCCGCAGAGTCCCGGCCCGACCGACTCCCCCGGCCCGATCGACTCCCCCGGCCCGACCGACTCCTCCGACCCGACCGCTCCGACCGCCCCGGCTCCCCAGCCGACCGCCGACGCGCCCGCTCCGCCCGCGGCGACCACCGGGCCCGGGCTGGACCGGGTGGGCGTGACCATGATCGCCACGCCGGACAGCGAGGGCGGCTTCCGGGTGGTCGAGTACGTGCGGTTGCCGCGACCGGCGGCGTCCCTTGAGTTGCGCCCGCCGCGCCTGGACGGTGCCGGCAGCGCCCTCGCCTCCGCCGAGCCGGTGGCCGCACAGGTGCAGGTGACCGCCGCCGATCAGCCGGTCGAGGTGCCGCAGGGCCGCGTGGCCGCGCCCGTCAGCCTCGGGCTGCCGGCGCCGGCCGACACCGCGCAACTGGCGTACCGCATCTCCGGCGTGGGCACGGCGAGCCTGCCGTCGAAGGCCGGCCGCTGGCTGGCCGCGCTCGGGCCGCTCGCCGCCGCCGACGAGGCCACCCCGGTCATGATCGTGGTCACCGGCCCCACGGTGCTCGGGATCAACTGCCCGCTGCTCGACCCGCCCGCGCGCAGTTGCCAGTCCGGATCGGCCCCCCGCTTGGCGACCGTGCAGGCGCTGCCGCGACCGCAGGCGCTGGTGTTGGTCCAGTACGACGCCCCGATGCCGCGATGAGGTCGGGCCGCCGATGCTGAGCGATGACCTGATCCTGTTCCTCACCGGGTGCGTGCGGATGTTGATCTATCTCGGGTTCGTGCTGTGCGCCGGCATCGCCCTGTTCTGGGCGGTGGTCTGGCCCGCCGGTCAGGCACTGCGCCGCCTGGTCGCGCTGGCCGCCGCCGGCATCGTGCTGCTCGCCGCCGGCACCATCGCCTCCCCGGCGGTGCAGATGGTGCTGGCCGGCCGGCCGTACGCCGAGGTCGTCGCGCCGGGGTCGGGGGCGTGGCTGCTGGTCCGGCTGGCCGCACTGTGCGTCGCCGGATTCTACGGGCCCGAGCTGGTCGCGCAGCCGATCCGGGGGCGACGGCGCGTGATCACCCTCGTGCTGGTCGGGGTGGTCGCGCTCTCACTGGTCGCCCAGTCCAACGCGGTCCAGCCGCCGTGGATGGTGATCAAGGTGATCGCCACCGCCGGCCACCTGCTGGCCACCGGGGCGTGGCTGGGCGGCTTGGTGGTGCTCGCCGCGGTGCTCATTCCGAGCGACCTGACCGCCGACCTCGACGAGGTGATCCCGCGGTTCTCGGCGCTGGCGACCGTGGCGATCGCGACGCTCGCGGTCACCGGCACGGTGCACGCGCTGGCGATCGCCGGCGGCCCGGTCGAGCTGCTCACCTCGTGGTACGGGCTGGTGTTGTTGATCAAGATGGGGGTCTTCGGCGCGATGCTGCTCCTCGGCAACCACGGTCGCCGCTATGCCCGAGCGGTCGTCTTCCGGCTGCGCCACCTGGGTGCGGGCGGCACCACCCTCGCGCGTACTCGGCTGCACACCCTGGGCGTCACGCTCGGCGCCGAGGTCGGTCTCGCACTCGCCGTGCTCGGCTCGACTGCGATCCTCGTCGCCGTGGCCCCGAGCTGATCGCCGCGAGCTGATCACCCCGGGCGGTCAGCGGCGCGCGTGCCGGACCAGCGCCAGCGGCGCCTCGGCGTGCGCCATCACCGCCCGGATGGTGCCGCCGGGCGACACGCCCGGTACGCCGAGCCCCTGGACGCCGAGCACCAGCAGGTCCACCTCGCGGGTGCGGGCGAGCAGTTCGTCGACCGGGTGCGAGCGAACGACGCGCAGCTCGGTCTCGGTGCCGGGGAACTCCGCCTCGAACGGGGCCAGCAGCGCCCGCGCACCCTCCTCCGCCGCGACCGACTGTTCGGCGGCGCGCCGCTCGACCTGGGCATCGTCGGCGAAGAACGGCCGATTCACCTCGAAGGCGTGCACCGCCAGCACCCGCGCCCCGCGGCGGGTCGCCTCCACGAACGCATAGCGCAGCGCCTCCTTGGACCGGTCGGTGTTGTCGATGCCGACCCCGATCACGCCCTTGCCGCCCGTCCGTTCCGGATTGGTCGCCGCCGAGACCATGATCACCGGACACTGCCCGGAACCGGCCAGGCTGACGCTGGTCGAGCCGACGAACAGCCGCTCCAGCCCGCTCTTCGCGCGCCGGCCGACGACGACGGTGTGCGCGTGGTCGCTCAACCGGCACAGCACCGCGGCCGAATTGCCCAAGAAGACCTCCGAGCGCACCCGTTCGGGGGCGATACCCTGCTCGATCGCATAGACGCGGGACTGGTCGGCCACCTCGGCTCCGGCATCGGCGAGCATCGTGGGGTCGTAGGTGACTCCCCAGGCACCGGCGAGGATGGAATCGTCGATCGCGTGGGCGATCAGCAGGTCCTTGTCCCAGTTGTTGGCCTCGCGCAGGGCGTACCGCACGGCGCGCAGGCTGTCCTCGGAACCGTCGACGCCGACCACCACCGCGCCGGCGACCACCTGATCGTCGGGGTAGCGGCCGTCCGGGCCGTCATCCTTGGCGTTCATGATCGACTCCCTTCCTGCTCGTCGGGTCCTGCTCGTCGGGTCCTGCTCGTCGGGCACTTCGGCTCAGGTCTCTTCGAAGGTGGTACGCCCGCGCAGCTTCGTCGCCAACTCGCTGTCGATCCCGTCGGCGACCTCGCCGAGCATCCGGACGGCCTGCTGCAGGTGGGCCGGAACGAACGGATGCGCCATCACCGACATCGTGGCGAACACGCGGTCGCGGACCAACTGGAACTTCACGGTACGCGCCTCCGTGTTCAGGTCGCTGAGGACCTCCATGGCGCGCGACCGACCCTCCACGTCGTGCACCACCGACGCGAACAAGACGACCTCGCGGCCGTCTGCCGAGGAGCGCAGGAACAACATCGTGGACCCGATCCGGATCGCGAAGTCGCCCTCGGAGTCGATCACCGGCGGGTGACCGAACATCTCCTGCAGCTCCTCCGACACCATGTCGTTGAGGTGTTCGATGCTCACCGGCACGACGGCCTTGACGTCCTCGACGTCGAACTCGGTCTCGCCCGTCAGGGCCTTGCGCGGGGTCAGGATCTCCGCGAGATGGTCCGGGGACAAGAACACCGGATGCATGATCCCGTAGACATCGCGCAGCGCACCGACGGTGATCTGCGCCAACCGGACGGAGTCCTCCTGGGGCAGCTCGATCCAGAAGTTCGGGGTCGGGCGTTCGCCGTCGGCGCTGGGCGGCTGCCAGCCGAGACGCTCCATCGCATCCAACTCGTCGGCAGTCAGTTGGAAGCTCTCGCCCAGCCGGGCGTTGCTCGCCGCCTCGGCCCGCAGCACGTCGCGGTTCACCGAGCTGAACGACACGAAGGGCACCTCGTCGCTGCCCGCGGCGACGCTGCTGATCGACAGATCGGCGGTGTCGTCCATCATCGAGATCACCTCGGCGAGGCGGTCGGTGAACGCGTCCCAGGACTGTTGCGTGCTCCGATCGAGGTCGAAGTCTTCGTACTCGCCCACGTGCCGAACCTAGCGCACGGTCGAGCCGTGCGGCGCGAGCGCACGCGCGACCGCCGACGGCGCCGGCCGGCCGAGCTGACCGGCCATCTCGGCGCTGACCCGGGCCAGCGCCGGGAGATCGACGCCGGTGTCGATGCCGATCCCCTCCAGGAACCAGACCAGATCCTCGGTTGCGAGGTTCCCAGTCGCCGATTCGGCGTACGGGCAGCCGCCCATGCCGCCCGCCGAGGAGTCGAATGTCCGGACGCCGGCGAGCAGTCCGGCCTGGACATTGGAGACGGCCTGACCGTAGGTGTCGTGGAAATGCAGGCCCACCTGCTCGAGTCCGATGCCGGCATCGGTGACGGCCCCCAGCAGCCGGTGCACCCCGCCGGCGGTCGCGACGCCGATGGTGTCGCCCAGGCTGACCGAGTCGCAGCCCATGGCCAGCAGCTCGGCCGCGATGCCGGCCACCCGTGCCGGCTCGGTCGGCCCCTCCCAGGGATCTCCCCAACACATCGACAGATACCCGCGCACGGGCAGCCCGTCGGCCCTGGCCGCGGCGGCGACCGGGGCGGCCATCGCGAGCACCCCGGCCAGGTCACGGTTCCAGTTCCGCATCGCGAAGCTCTCGGTAGCGGACGTGAAGACCTCGATACTGCGGGCGCCGGCCGCGAGAGCCCGCTCCAGGCCACGCTCGTTCGGGACGAGCACCGGCAGTTCGACGCCGCGCTCGCCCAGGTCTGCCACCGCGCGCAGCACCTCCTCGGCGTCGGCGAGCTGCGGAACCCATCGGGGCGAGACGAACGAGGTCGCCTCGATGCAGCGCAGCCCCGCATCGGCCAGGCCCCGGATCAGGGCGATCTTGCTCGCCGGCGGCAAGATCTCCCGCTCGATCTGCAGGCCGTCACGCGCCCCCACCTCGACGATCCGCACCCGGGTGCCGGCCTCCAGCCCGGGCAGCGACGCCGGATCTGCGGGTCGACTCGGTGGTTGCGATGCCGCGGGATCCATGGCGGCGATGCTACGCCCGGCGCGGGTGTAGGTGAGGCTGCGCGCTCTGGAGGACGCCGATGCGCTCCAGTAGCGTTCCCGCCATGAAGCTCTCGTCCGAACTCACCGACGCCTTCAACGATCAGATCACCCTGGAGTTCGAGGCCTCGATCACCTACCGCCAGCTCGCGATCGAGCTGGAGATCCGCGATCTTCCGGGCATGGCGCTGTGGCTGCGGCACCAGGCCGACGAGGAGATCATGCATGCCAACAAGTTCATCGACTATGTCGCGGCCCGCGACAATCACCCGCAGATCGGCGCGGTCGGCGCCCCACAGGTCGCCGTGTCGGAGGTGCTGGACGTGTTCCGGGCCGCGTTGGCGCACGAGGAGCGCGTGTCGGAGTCGATCCGCCAGTTGTACAAGAAGTGTGAGGAGGCGGGTGACCTCGAGTCGCGGCCGCTGTTGGACTGGTTCTTGTCCGAACAGGTCGAGGAGGAGGCGACGATCCGCGAGATCGTCGGTCGCCTGGAGCTCAACGACGGCGACGGCGCGGGCCTGCTCCGCCTGGACGAGGAGCTCGGCCGTCGCCCCGCCGCGCCCACCGAGGCCGTCGGCTGATCGTCAGCCGTCGGCGCCCGTCCGCAGGCGGTCGATCTCGGCGGCGAAGTCGTCGACCGAGTTGAACTGCCGATAGACGCTGGCGAAGCGCAGGTACGCCACCCGGTCCAGCTCGCGCAGCGGGCCGAGGATCGCCACGCCGACCTCGTCGGCGGGGATCTCGGCCTGCCCCGAGGCCCGGAGCGCGGCCTCGACCTGCTCGCCGAGGCGGGCGAGATCCTCATCGGCGACGGGCCGGCCCTTGCAGGCCTTGCGTACCCCGCTGATCACCTTGTCCCGGTTGAACGGTTCGACCACGCCCGAGCGCTTGCGCACGCCGAGCTGGATCTGCTCGACGGTGCTGAACCGGCGTTCGCAGTTCGGGCACTGCCGGCGGCGGCGGATGCTGCCGCCGTCGTCCGCGGTGCGGGAGTCCAGCACCCGCGAATCGGGGTGCTGACAGTAGGGACAGTGCACGGGGGCCTTCCTTGCCGCGGGTCGCTGTTGGCGCGGTGAGTCTAGATCAGGTCAGAAGCCGACCACGTTGCGTGCGACCGCGTACCCGGTGGCCAGCGCGAGACCGACGGGCAGCCAGTGGCGCGCCAACCACCCGCGGGCATCGCCCCCCGGCCACGGCGCAGACGCGCGGCCCCGGATCAGCTCGGCTGCCCATCCGAGGGTACGCAGCCCGACCAGGGCGAGCACGATCAGCAGAGCGGGATTCGCGGCGAAGGCGGCGACCGGGTCGCCGCGCAGCAGGGCGGCGCCCATCCGGGTGCCGCCGCACAGCGGGCAGCGCCACCCGGTCAGGGCCAGGAACGGGCACGGCAGGCCGATCCCGGTCGCGCCGAATGCAAGGCTGAGCGCCAACCCCACGCCGGCGAACCCGGCCACCGCGGCCAGACCCGCCCGGGCGCGGCCGACCCGGCGGTGAGCGGGGCCGGGGCCCGCGGGCCGCCACCCGGCCGGCTGATGTCGAGGCGCCACCCGCCCAGTATGGGCCCGTCATCCGGTATGGGCCCGTCATCACTGACAGGTAGCACGGTCGGGCTCTAGACTCCGGGTGACCTATCGACGAAGGAGCAAGCATGACGAGCCAGAATCCGGGTTGGGGCGACCAGTCCGGCAAGGATGAGCCCGGCAGCAGCAGTTATCGCCCCGGGAACGGTGGTAGCCCGGACAACGAGTCCGATGCACCCAACGACGCCTCGTCGAGCGGGACCTATGGCCAGTCGCCGGCCTATGGTCCCGGGTCGTCGTCCTACGGGCAGGGGGAGCAGAATCCGTCCACGGGTCCCTACGGGCCGGCCGGTCAGGGATCGAGCCAGCCGCCGGGGAGTTACGGCCAGCAGTACGGCGGCCAGTCCCCCTACGGCGAGCAGCCCGGTGGCGGCAGCCAGCCCCAGTACGGGAATCAGCAGTACGGGAACCAGCAGTACGGCAACCAGCAGTACGGCAACCAGCAGTACGGGCAGGAGCCCGGCGAGCAGTCGCCGACCGCGGGTGGGTACGGCCAGAACCCGTACGGCCAGAACCCCTACGGCCAGAGCCCGGGCGACCAGAGCGCCGGGAACCAGGGCTACGGGAACCAGGGCGCCGGGAACCAGGGCTATGGCGCCTCCGCCTACGGGCAGGACGCCGAGCCCGGGTCATCCTCATCCGGGTCGAGCAGCTACGGGCAGAGCGCTTCGGGAGGCTCAACCTCCTCCGCCGACCAGTCGGACCCCGGCGAGACTGGCTACGGACAGCCCGGCCAGTCCGGCTACGGGCAATCGAGCTACGGCCAGTCGAGCTACGGGCAGCCCGCCGACTCCGGCCAGTCCGGTTATGGTCAGTCGAGCTACGGCCAGCCCACCGACTCCGGCCAGTCCGGTTATGGCCAGTCCGGCTACGGCCAGCCCACCGACTCGGGCCAGTCCAGCTACGGGCAGTCCGCCGACTCCGGCCAGTCCGGCTACGGTCAGTCGAGCTACGGGCAGTCCGCCGACTCGGGCCAGTCCGGTTACGGGCAATCGAGCTACGGGCAGTCCGCCGACGCCGGTCAGTCCGCCTATGGCCAGCCCACCGATTCCGGCCAGTCCGGTTACGGCCAGTCCGCCTACGGGCAGTCGAGCTACGGGCAGCCGGGATACGGCGAGCAGGCGGGGGGCTATCAGCAGCAGGGGTACTCGGCGTACCCGGCGGCTCCCGCGTCCGGTGCCTTCGCGCCGTGGGGCAAGCGTGCGCTCAACTGGCTCATCGACCTGTTCCCGCTGGTGCTGGTCGGCACGATCCTCAATGTGGTCAACAACAATGCCGCCATGTCGGGCGAGTCGGCAGGTCCGGCCAGCATCGTGTTGTTGATCTTGTGGCTGCTGGCCGCCGGTTGGGCCATCTACAGCCGCTGGATCAAGGGCGGTTCGACCGGTGTCTCGGTCGGCCGCCAGGTGGCCGGCACCAAGCTGATCGGCGCCGAGACCGGTCAGCCGATCGGCGTCGGGATGACGATCGTCCGCGACATCGCGCACGTTGTCGATTCGCTGATCTGCTACATCGGCTGGCTGTTCCCGCTGTGGGACCAGAAGCGACAGACCATCGCCGACAAGATCATGAAGACGGTGGTGGTCGACAACGCCGGCGGCGCCCAGACCGGTCCGGACAATCGTGACCAGACCGCGCTGCCCGCGCAGGGTGACTGGGGCCAGGGCACCCAGCCCTCCCAGACCGACTGGAACCAGGGCGGCCAGCAGGGCCAGTCCTCCCAGACCGACTGGGGCCAGCAGGGCCAGCGCTGATTCCGCAACCGCAGACGAGGGTGGTGTCCGCCGGGATGCCGCCCTCGCCTGCGTTTTCGGCCGCCGCCGATATTGCGCAGGCGTAGCGGGCACAGGCCGTGTCATGCTGCGGGGGTGGTGGACGATCTCGTGGTGACCGACCGGCTGGTGATCCCCGCCGCGGAGTTGCGCGAGCGATTCTCCCGAAGCTCCGGCCCGGGCGGTCAGGGCGTCAATACGAGCGATTCGCGGGTGGAGCTGACATTCGACGTGGCCGGATCGCCCTCGATCCCCGCCGGCCTCCGCGACCGGGCGCTCGCCCGGCTGGCCTCGAGGCTGGTCGACGGTGAGCTGACGATCGCGGCAAGCGAGCATCGCGGCCAGCTCGCCAATCGGCGAGCCGCGCGCGAGCGGCTCGCCCACCTGCTCCGGGAGGCCATCGTCCCACCGGCGCCACACCGCAGGCCGACGAGGCCGACCGCCGGCTCACGCGAGCGCCGGCTGGCGGCCAAGAAGCGGCGCGGCGAGATCAAGAAAGGCCGGGGAGCGGTCGAGCACTGACGTGGTGGCGGATCACGGCAGGGCGAGGATGCCCGCCACCGTCACACCGATGCAGACCAGCGCAGCGACGCCCAGCACGCCGGCCACCGCCAGCAGCACCGCGAGCCCGCGGTCGGTCAGTCGCCAGGTGGCGGGAACCGGAGCCGCCGCCACGACACAGCCCCGGGCCGGAACCCTGGCGGCGGCCGATCCGGCCCGACGCGCGGGATGAGCCTGCGGGCCGCGCCGATCGCGCCGCGGCCGACGGGGCCGGGCAGGGGCCGGGGTCCGGGCCGGACGCAGCGCGCGCTCGGTGAGCGAGGGGCGCGGGGTGAGCTCGAAGGTGCTGGTGGTCATGGTGGCCTCCGTGGGAAGTGGTCCGAGGCGGGTCGAACGTGTGTTCGATCCTTGTCTAGTGGGACCCGCGACCGAACGCAAGCATATTTCGCACATCCGTTCGATCGTGTCGCGCAGCGCGCCGTTCCAGTCGCGTACCGCGCCGTTCCAGTCGCGTACCGCGCCGTTCCATCGGGTCATGACCTCAGCCAAACAGTCGGGTCTGACACTCTCGTGGTCGAGGCACTCGGCGACCGGCTGCGCGACACGCTCGAACAGTTGTTTGATTGACCTCCCCCGCTGCCCTAACGTTCGCCTCATGGCAGCGAGCACCCCATCCAGGCCGGCGCCCCAACGCGGCGCGGGTCGCCCGACGCGCGCCGCGGTCGCGTCGCAGCTCGGCACCGATCTCGACGGCCCGCCCGATGCCGACGGTCTCACCCCGCGGCAACGGCGGGTGCTCGAGGTGATCCAGGAGTCGGTGCAGCGGCGCGGCTATCCGCCGAGCATCCGCGAGATGGGCGAGGCCGTCGGCCTGGCATCGTCGTCGTCGGTCGCCCACCAGCTCAAGGTGCTGGAGGCGAAAGGATTCCTGCGCCGCGACCCGAATCGCCCGCGGGCCCTGGAGGTGTTGTTGCCGGGCGCCGCGGACGAGTCCGTGGTCGACCCGACGGGCATCGGGGATGCGATGCCGGACGCCGTCTCGGTGCCGATCGTCGGCCGGATCGCCGCCGGCGGTCCGATCCTGGCCGAGGAACGCATCGAGGATGTGTTCCCGCTGCCCAAGCAACTGGTCGGCGAGGGCACGCTGTTCCTGCTCCAGGTCTCCGGCGACTCGATGGTCGATGCGGCGATCTGCGACGGCGACTGGGTGGTGGTGCGCCAGCAGCCCGACGCCGTCAACGGGGACATCGTGGCCGCGCTGCTCGACGACGAGGCGACGGTGAAGACCTTCAAGCGGATCGACGGGCAGGTCTGGCTGTTGCCGCACAACCCCGCCTACCGCCCGATCGACGGGACGCACGCCTCGATCCTGGGCAAGGTCGTCGCCGTGCTCCGCCGGGTCTGAGCGCTACGGTCGCTCGCCCGACCTGCCCTGCTGCAGCCGGCGCAGCGCCGCGACGGCGACCTCCCGGTCGCGCGTCGTCCACATCGGCGGCATCGACGCCCGCAGATAGGAGCCGTAGCGGGCGGTGACCAGGCGCGGATCGAGGACCGCGACCACTCCTCGGTCGGTGATCCGCCGGATCAGCCGACCGGCCCCCTGCGCCATCAGCAGCGCCGCATGGGTGGCGGCCACGCTCATGAACCCGTTGCCCCCCGCCTCGGCGACCGCGCGCTGCCGGGCCTGCATCAGCGGGTCGTCGGGTCGCGGGAACGGCAGCTTCTCGATGATCACCAGCTCGCAGGTGTCGCCGGGGACGTCGATGCCCTGCCACAACGAGAGGGTGCCGAACAGCGAGGTCTCGGGCTCGGCGACGAAGCGCCGAGTCAGCTCGCCGAGTTGCGCATCCCCCTGGCACAAGATCGTGTGCTCCGGCAGTTGGCGCCGCACGTGCACCGCGGCGGCCTCGGCCGAGCGTTGCGAGGCGAACAGGCCGAGGGTACGCCCGCCGGCGGCCCAGACCAGCTCGGCCACCTCGGTCAACGTCGGCGGGGCAATCCCGTCCCGGGTCGGCGCGGGCAGGCCGGAGGCGACGTAGAGGATGCCCTGGCGGCCGTAGTCGAACGGCGACCCCACATCGAGGCCGCGCCACTCCCCCTCGTCGGGCTCGGCGCCTTCCTCGTCGGCGCGCAGCCCGACCGAGCCGGCCATCGGCCCGAAGCCGCCGCCGAGCTTCAGCGTCGCCGAGGTCAACACCGTCGGATGCTCATCGAGCACCCGGGAGCGCATCAGCCCGGCGACCGAGAGGGGCGCCACCCGGACGTCGCGGCCGAAGCGCTCCGAGTCGGTCACCCAGACGACGTCGTTCTCCGCCAGCGCCGCTACCCGTTCGGCGATGTCGTGGATCTCCTGCACCGCGGCGGCAGCCTGGCGCCGGTCGGGCTCGGGGTCGCGACCCCGGGTCAGCGCGCTGACCAGCCGCCGGGCCACATCGCGTACCCGCTGCGCCGCCGCGACCACCGCCGCGTCCTCGCTCTCCACCCGCCCGGGCGTCGCGTCGTCCAGCGCGACCCGCAACTCGTCGGCGGTCTCGGTGAACTCCAGGGCAAGATCGTCATCGATGAAGCCGGCGGCGCGCCGGCCGACCCGCTCCACGGCGGCCGGGGCAAGCTCGACGGACGCGGCGCCGGTCACCCGGGCGGTCAGTTCGTGTGCCTCGTCGATGATCAGTTGATCATGCTCGGGCAGTGCGGTGCCGCCGTGCATCGCGTTGATCGCGAGCAACGCGTGGTTGGTGACCACGAGCTGGGCGCCACGGGCCTGTTCGCGCGACTTCTCGACGAAGCATTCCTCGCCGTAGGGGCAGCGCTGGGCACCGAGGCATTCGCGGACCGGCACCGAGACCTGGGCCCAGGCCCGCTGCGTGTGGCTCGGCGCGTCATCCCGGTCGGCGACGCCTCCGCCCTCGAGCTCGGACTCGGCCCACTCGCGCAGCGCAAGCACCTCCCCACCCAGCTCGGACTCGGGGGTGCGCCGGCTCTGTGGGATGCCGGCGGTGAGGTCGGCAGCAGAGATCAGGGCCGACTGGTCGTCGACCGCCCCGTCGCGAACCTTGAGCAGACACGCATAGTTGGACCGGCCCTTGAGGATCGCGTGTTTCGGTCGCCGGCCGGTCACCTTGGCCACGGCCTCCACTGCCGCGGGGATGTCGGATCCCGCCAACTGCGCCTGCAGCGCCAGGGTCGCGGTGGCGATCACGATCCGGGCGTCGCGATGCTCGGACAGGTACGCCAGCGCGGGCGCGAGATAGCCGAGCGACTTGCCCGTCCCGGTGCCGGCCTGGACCAGCAGGTGCCGACCGGATTCGAGCGTCTCGGCGACGGCCCCGGCCATCGCCTGCTGCCCGGGGCGCTCCGCGCCGTCGATGCCCTCGACCGCCGCCTCGAGGATCTCGCGCGGCAGATCGCGCGGCTCGGGCTCCTCGGTCACCGCCCCACCCTACGCGGCGGCGACGGGCCGGCTCGCGGTTGCGGGCGGCCGTGTCGCGACGGCGTACCCGCTCAGGCGTCGACCGACCGGTAGGGCTCCAGCTCGGCGGCCAGCTCGGGATAGACCCGCGCCCGGACCCGCGTACCGTCCGGCGTGTGCTCGGCGTCGATCAACTCGCCGTGCTGATGGATCTTGTTGATCAGGTCCCCGCGCTCGTAGGGCACCAGGGCGGCCACCTCCGCCTCCGGCCGGGGCAGCCCCGCCCAGACCCGCTCGCGCAACTCGGCGATCCCCGCGCCGGTCCGGGCGGACACGAACACGGCATCCGGATGGGCGGTACGCAGGGCCGTCAGCGTCGCCTCGTCGGCCCGGTCGGTCTTGTTGATCACCAGCAGTTCGGGCAGCCGGCCCGCTCCGATCTCGGCGAGCACACCCCGCACGGCCGAGATCTGGCCCGCGGGGTCCGGGTCGGACCCGTCCACGACGTGCAGCAGCAGGTCGGCGGTGGCGGATTCCTCCAGCGTCGAGGCGAAGGCCTCCACCAGGTCGTGCGGGAGATGCCGGACGAACCCGACGGTGTCGGTCAGCGTGAACTCGCGCCCGTCCTGGGCCTCCGAGCGCCGGGTGGTCGGGTCCAGCGTGGCGAACAGCGCATCCTCGACCAACACCCCGGCGCCGGTCAGCCGGTTCAGCAGGCTCGACTTGCCGGCATTGGTGTAGCCCACGATCGCCACCGACGGCACCTTGTTGCGCTCGCGGTTGGCGCGCTTGGTCTGCCGGGTCACGTCCAGTTCGCGCAGCTTCACCCGGAGCTGGGCGATCCGGTGGTTGATCCGGCGCCGGTCGGTCTCCAGCTTGGTCTCGCCGGGACCGCGGCCACCCATGCCGGCACCGCCCGACGCCCGGCCGCCGACCTGCCGGGACAGGTTTCCGCCCCAGCCGCGCAGCCGCTGCTTGAGGTAGTTGAGCTGGGCCAGCTCGACCTGCGTCTTGCCTTCCACGGACTTGGCGTGCTGGGCGAAGATGTCGAGGATCAGCATGGTCCGGTCGATCACCTTGACCTTGACCCGGTCCTCCAGATTGCGCAGTTGCGCCGGGGCGAGCTCACCGTCGCAGACCACGGTGTCGGCACCGGTGGCGACCACGATCTCGCGCAGCTCCGCGACCTTGCCGCGGCCGATGTAGGTCGCGGGATCGGGTTTGCCGCGGCGCTGCACCACGCCCTCCAGGACCTGTGATCCGGCGGTCTCCGCGAGCAGCTTCAGCTCGGCCATGGCATTGTCGGCATCGACCTGCGATCCGGTCGTCCAGACGCTGACCAGGACCACCCGCTCCAGCCGGAGCTGACGGTACTCGACCTCGGTGACATCGGCGAGCTCGGTGGACAGACCGGCGACGCGGCGCAAGGAGTTGCGCTCGGCCAGATCGAGCTGGTCCCCGTCGAAGTTCTCGGGATCGTCGGGCGAGAGGTCGTCGATCGGATCGTCGGGGTCGGCGAGATCGGCGGGGATGAACTCGTCGGCGGCCGACTCCTCGGGCAGGTGGTGTGCAGCGTTCGTCATCTTCGACCAAGAATCGCACACCGCACCAAGGCCCGCGAACGATTTGCGCGACCTCGCCCAGAGCGCGGGCGCGGATCGGCGGCGCCGCTCAGGCGGCCGCGCGATCCGGCAACTGGACCTCCCCACGGGCGACGATCTCCGCGGGGCCGGCCAGGCTGGCGCGACCGTCGGCGAGTTCGACCTCGACGGTTCCGCCGGGGACGTCCACCCGCCAGCGCGGACGCTCGTCGCCCGTGCGGTACGCCGTCGCG
The DNA here is from genome assembly GCF_054073625.1 of Naumannella huperziae. Taxonomy (NCBI): domain Bacteria; kingdom Bacillati; phylum Actinomycetota; class Actinomycetes; order Propionibacteriales; family Propionibacteriaceae; genus Naumannella; species Naumannella huperziae. The sequence continues at coordinate 2,533,320 of NZ_JBSXPH010000001.1, forward strand.
GCGGCGGCCGCCACGGTTCCGGTGCCGCAGGAGCGGGTTTCCCCGACGCCGCGCTCGAAGACCCGCATCGCGATCCGCCCGGGCTCGACCAGCGAGACGAACTCGATGTTGACCCCGTGCGGATAGGCGGTGTCGGGCTGCCAGGCCGGGGCGGTGCGCAGATCCAGGCGGGACAACTCGCCCGGCTCGACGACGGCGTGGGGGTTGCCGACGTCCACCGTCAGCGCCGGCCAGTCCTGGCCCCCGACGCCCACGCGTACGCCTTCCTCGGCGACCGTGACCGCGCCCATCTCGACGCGCACCCACTGATTGGGCAGCAGTTCGGCCGACAGCAGACCGTTGCGGGTGGCGATCGGGATCCGCTCCCCCATCGCCAGCCCCTCCTCCACCAGGTAGCGGGCGAACACCCGCACCCCGTTGCCGCACATCTCCGCGACGGAACCGTCGGCATTGCGGTAATCCATGAACCACACGTCCGGATCGCCGTCCCAGTCCTCGACATAGCCGGCGCGGACGACCCGCAACACGCCGTCCCCGCCGATCCCGGCTCGCCGGTCGCAGAGGAATCGGACCTCGTCGGGAGTCGGGTCATACATCTGGTGCCGGTCGTTGATGATCACGAAGTCGTTGTGGGTCCCGTGTCCCTTCGCGAAAGGCCAGCTACGCATGATCCCAGTGTTGCGCATCGGCGAGGATGCGCGATGCCAGGTCGGGATCGAGTGCGGGGTACCAGCGGATGCGCGGATCGCGGCGGAACCAGCCGAGTTGCTTGCGGGCGAAGCGGCGGGTGGCGGCGATCGTCGCGCCGCGCGCCTCGTCCTCGGTCAGCTCGCCGGCGAGGTGGCGCAGCAACTGCGAGTAGCCGAGCGCCCGGGAGGCGGTGGGGGTGTCCGCGAGGCCGTCGGCGGCGAGTCGGCGTACCTCCTCGACGAAGCCGTCCGCCCACATCCGCTCGACGCGATCGGCGATCCGGCGATCCAGCGCGTCGCGGTCGATCTCGAGGCCCAACTGCGCGACGGCGGGCAGGGCGTAGCGCGGCGGCGGGAGCCGTCCGGAGACCGCGGCGCCGAGCTCGTGCAGCTCCAACGCGCGGACGATCCGGCGCCCGTTGCCCGGCAGGATGCGCGCCGCGGCACCCGGCGCGCGTAGGGCCAGCTCCCGGTGCAACGCCGGTGCGCCGACCCTCGCCAACTCGGTCTCCCAGCGGGCCCGCACGGCGGGATCGGTGCCGGGGAAGTCGAACTCGTCGACGATGGCGCGCACGTACAGGGCCGAGCCGCCGGCGAGGATCGGCAGCACCCCGCGATCGCGCAGGGCGCCGATCCGGTCGCGCGCCAGGCGCTGGAAGTCCGCGACGGCCGCCGGTTCGTGCGGATCGAGGATGTCGATCAGGTGATGCGGTACGCGGGCCTGCTCGTCGCGGGTGGGCTTCGCGGTGCCGATGTCCATCCCGCGGTAGACGAGCATCGAGTCGGCATTCACGATCTCGGCCGGCCGGCCCGCCGCCGACAACCGCTCCGCCAGCGCGATCGCCAGGCCGCTCTTACCGCTGGCGGTCGGCCCGTTCAGGACGAGCAGCGGGGGCGTGGACACGCCTCGAAGTATTCCAGTGCCGCTTCCCGCGGGTCGCCGGAAGTTCCCGAGCCGTTCACCCCATGGGGTTCTTTACGCGACGCGGCGACCCCAGCATGATGGGCGGTGCGGTCGTCATCGCGGCCGCGCCGTCAGTACCCAACCGAGGAAGGAATCTGATGGGCATCTTCGACAAGGCCAAGGATCTCGCCGGGCAGAACCCCGACGCCGTGAATCAGGGCATCGACAAGGCCGGTGACTTCGTCGACCAGCAGACCGGCGGCAAGTTCGCCGGACAGGTCGACCAGGGCCAGGAGTTCGCGCGCGGCCAGTTCGGTGGCGAGGCGCAGCCCGAGGGCGCGCCGCCAGCCGACCAGCCGCCGGCCGACCAGCCGCCGGCGGACCCGCCACAGCAGTGACGGCCGCCTGACGCGTTCGGACACGCGTCGGCGCGACAGCTCGCGGGGTCCCACCGAACGGTGGGACCCCTTCCACGTTCTCGGCCCGGTGCGCGCCCGGGCGGCGATCAGGCGGTCGGCCAGTACGCCGACGCACCCGCCGATCCGGCGGTCGCCGATACGGTCGCGGGCGGCGTCAGGCGGGATCGCAGTTCGCCGGCGGCGGCGGCGGTCTCGACCGCGCGGCGGCGCGCCGCCTGATCGGCGGCGGCCGCCTGCCCCCGCGCCTCGTCCACCTCACGATCGAGTCGCCGGCGTTCCTCGCTCGCCGAGTCCAGCGCGATCCGCCGGCGATTCCGGCGCACCGCGGCCCAGCCCGCCAGCCCGAGCGCCGCGAGAACCGCGAGCACCCCACCGAACGGCTGCCGGAGGACGAACAAGACGATCGCGAGCACCAGCGCCGCCGCGGCTGCGGCGAGGAGCGGGACGACCCGCGCCGGTGCCACGTCGGCCGCCATCCGCGAGCGGGCCTGCGCGACCTGCTCCTCGTCGACACTGTCGGCGGTGATCGTGATCGAGGTTCCGTAGCTGCGCAGCACGACCGCGGTCGGCTCCGGATCGGCCGGCCCGGCGCGATCGAGCCAGTCGGAGAGCGGGCGGGCAGCCACCCCGACCAGGACGCGGCGTACCTGCGGATCGGTGTTCGGATCGGCGATCGCCGAGCGGACGGCCTCGGCCGCCGACACCCGTTCCGGCTCGGGAATCGCCTGCGCCGCCGGATGCTCCACGATCCCGCGCAGCTCACGGGCCCGCGCCAGCAGCGGCGCCTCCTCGCCGTGCCCGCGGCCGACGATCTCGGCGACCGCGCCGCGCAGCCGAGCGCGGACGGCGTCGGAGCGTTCGGCGCCCGGGTCCGAGGCCGCCTGTCCCGAGCCCGCCTGCCCCGGGGACGGGTCGGCACCGCCCGGCGCGTCCGGCGCAGCGGCGGTGTCGGCATCGATCAGGCGGACCAACGCCGTGATCCGGTCGGGGTCGGTCCGCCCGAACCCCCCGAGCCAGGCGTCCCAGTTCTCCGCCGGGTCGGCCTCGACGGCATCGCGCAGCGCCGTCAGGTCGGGTCGCGGGCCGAAATCGCCGAGGGCGACAGCGTCCAGCACGGCCGCCTGGTGCGGGCTGAGCGTGCCGTCGCTGGCCAGCACCGCGCCGAGCCTGTCGGCAGTCTCGGCGCCGCGGCCGAGCGCGCCGAGGGTCGCCACCCAGAACAGTTCGAAGTCGCCGCCGCCGAGCCGCGCGGCCTCCGCCTCGACGGCGGCATCGGGCGTACCGCCGGAGCGCGCGATCACCGCATTGCAGCCGTGGACCAGCCAGTAGCCGCCGTCGCCGACGGCCAGCGGCGGGGCGCTGCGCCCGGAGCCGAGCGCGTCGATCGCGCGCAGCGCATCCAGCCGCGCGCGTGAGGTGTCGGGAAAGGCGGCGAGTTGTTCGCGCACATCGCCGAGTTCGACGTAGGCGTCGAAGGCGCGGCTGAGCGCGGCGATGCGTTGTTCGAGACTGCCCTGCAGTGCGGTCAGCTCGCTGCGCAGCCGGCTGGTACGCCGCTCCGCCGCCGCGGCCTCGACCGCCGCGTTCTCCAGGCCCTCGCGCAAGATCTGGTCGCGCCCGTATTCGCTCGCGAACCACCAGTTCCAGTCATTGGACATGGGCGACATCCTGACCGACCAAGGGGGCGATCGAGCAGCCGCGACCCGAGGCTGTCAGAGCGCGCCGCAGGCCGGCCCGGACGCCGGCTCGGGCGCTGGGCGGCCGATCCCCGGCATGCCCAGCCCGACCGCGCGCGTCGGCTCGGCGGTGCGGGCGGCCCAGGCGTCGCCGCCACGGGTTCGCCGCAGCCCGCTGATCCCGGCGTCGGCGGTCAGGTGATGGGGCGCGGCACGGCTGATCCGCGCGTGCGCGATGTCGCCCGGGCGGGGCCGCAGCGCCGGATCCTCGGGCACCGCCACATGCACCAGCCGATTGTCGCGGGCGCGCCCCGACATCCGCGCGGTCGCGGCGTCCTTGCGCCCCTCCCCGTCGGCGAACATCACCTCGACGGTCTCGCCGACCAACGCCTTGTTCTCCGACCACGCGATGTCGTCGACCAGGGCCACCAGCCGCTCGTAGCGCTCCTGGACGACCGCCTTCTCGACCTGGTCCGGCATCGTCGCGGCGGGCGTACCGGGCCGCTTGGAGTACTGGAAGGTGAACGCCGCGGCGAACCGCGCGCGCTCTGCCACCCGCAGGGTCTCGGCGAAGTCGGCCTCGGTCTCGCCGGGAAAGCCGACGATGATGTCGGTGGTGATCGCGGCATGCGGGATGGCCTCGCGCACCTCGTCGATGATCGCCAGGTAGCGCTCCTGCCGGTAGGAGCGCCGCATCGCCTTCAGCACCGCCGACGACCCCGATTGCAGCGGCATGTGCAACTGCGGCATCACGTTCGGGGTCTGCGCCATCGCGGCGATCACGTCGGAGGTGAAGTCCTTCGGATGCGGGCTGGTGAACCGGACCCGCTCCAGGCCGTCGATCTCGCCGCAGGCCCGCAGCAGCTTGGCGAACGCCTGCCGGTCGCCGAACTCCACGCCGTAGGCGTTGACGTTCTGGCCGAGCAGCGTGATCTCCTGCACCCCCTCGGCGACCAGCGCCTCGATCTCGGCGAGGATCTCGCCGGGCCGCCGGTCGGTCTCCTTGCCGCGCAGCGCCGGCACGATGCAGAAGGTGCAGGTGTTGTTGCAGCCCACGCTGATCGACACCCACGCGGCGTAGGCCGAATCGCGCCGGGTCGGCAGGTCGGAGGGAAACGTCTGCAGCGCCTCGACGATCTCGACCTGGGACTCCTGCTGCACCCTCGCCCGCTCCAGCAGCACCGGCAGCGCACCCACGTTGTGGGTGCCGAAGACGACATCGACCCAGGGTGCGCGATCGGTGATGGTGTCGCGGTCCTTCTGTGCGAGGCAGCCGCCGACGGCGATCTGCATGCCCGGTCGCGCCTGCTTGGTCGGCAGCAGATGGCCGAGATTGCCATACAGCCGGTTGTCGGCGTTCTCCCGGACCGCGCAGGTGTTGAAGACCACCACGTCCGCGTCCTCGCCGTCGGCGGCGCGGGCGTACCCGGCGTCCTCGAGCAGTCCGCCGATCCGCTCGGAGTCGTGCACATTCATCTGGCAGCCGTAGGTGCGGACCTGGTAGGTGCGCGGCGTGATGGTGGTCGTCATGGCAGCACAGATCCTACGAGCGGCGCCGAACGTAATCGAATCTCAACCATTACCGGGCGCAATCGGCGGCCCCGCTGCCCTAGGGTCACCCCATGACCTCCGAGCCCACCGCGCCGACCGGCGAGCCCTTGGTCGTGCTCGATCAGGTGAACAAGCATTTCGGTTCGCTGCACGTGCTGCAGGACATCGATCTCACCGTCAATCGCGGCGAGGTGGTCGTCGTGATCGGGCCATCGGGCTCGGGCAAGTCCACGCTGTGCCGCACGATCAACCGCCTGGAGACGATCGACAGCGGGACGATCACGCTGGACGGCAAGGCGCTGCCCGCGGAGGGCAAGGCGCTCGCCCGGCTGCGCGCCGACGTCGGGATGGTGTTCCAGCAGTTCAACCTGTTCGCCCACAAGAGCGTGCTCGACAATGTGACGCTCGGACCGACCAAGGTACGCCGCAAGAGCACGAGCGAGGCCAACAAGCGCGCCATGGAGCTGCTGGATCGCGTCGGCGTCGCCAACCAGGCGCAGAAGCTGCCGGCCCAGTTGTCCGGCGGCCAGCAACAGCGCGTCGCGATCGCGCGGGCGCTGGCGATGGAGCCGAAGGTGATCCTGTTCGACGAGCCGACCTCGGCGCTGGACCCCGAGATGGTCAACGAGGTGCTCGACGTGATGATCGATCTGGCGAAGGCCGGGATGACCATGGTGGTGGTGACCCACGAGATGGGCTTCGCGCGCAAGGCCGCCAATCGTGTCGTGTTCATGGCCGACGGCCAGATCGTCGAGGAGAACACCCCCGAGGAGTTCTTCACCAATCCGCAGTCCACCCGCGCCAAGGACTTCCTCGGCAAGATCCTCACCCACTGACCGCCGAACCCCCTACCGACCCGTGTCGAGCAACCGGAGGAAACCAATGAAGACGAAAAAGTTGTTGGCCGCGGCCGCCGCGACCGCCGCGGTCGCCCTCGCCGCCGCCGGCTGTGTCAGCCAGCCGGGCGCCGCCCCGGGCGGGGCGAGTGGCGGCGAGTCCGTCACGATCGGCATCAAGTTCAACCAGCCCGGCCTCGGGTTGAAGGAGGGCAACGACTTCTCCGGGTTCGATGTCGAGGTCGCGCGCTATGTCGCCAAGGAGCTCGGCTACAGCAATGTGAACTTCGTCGAGTCGCCCTCGGCCCAGCGCGAGACGATGCTGCAGGGCGGGCAGGTGCAGATGATCTTCGCCACCTACTCGATCACCGATACCCGTAAGGAGAAGGTCTCCTTCGGCGGGCCGTACTTCGTGGCCGGCCAGGATCTGCTGGTGCGCTCGGACAATACCGACATCACGGGTCCGGATTCGCTGAACGGCAAGAAGCTGTGCTCGGTCACCGGCTCGACGCCGGCGCAGAAGATCAAGGACGAGTACGCCGACCAGGTGGACCTGCAGGAGTTCCCCGACTACGCGACCTGCGTCACGCAGTTGGTGAACGGCGGCGTGGATGCCGTCACCACCGACGACGTGATTCTCGCCGGCTTCGCCGCCCAGCCGCAGTACGAGGGCAAGATCAAGGTGGTCGGCAAGCCGTTCAGCGAGGAGCGCTACGGCGTCGGCATCAAGAAGGGCGATGTCGAGCTCTGCAACAAGATCAATTCCGCGATCACCAAGATGGTCGACTCCGGTGAGTGGCAGACCGCGCTGGACAAGACGGTCGGCACCTCGGGCTTCAAGCCGAACGCCGAGTACAACCCGCCGAAGCAGATGGACGCCTGTTCCTGATCAGATGACACAGCGCCACGCCGGTGCCCGCGGCAACTCGTTCGCGGGCATCCGGCGCGGCACCAGTCACGGGAGGTGACGTGGAGGGACTGGCCGAGGCGATCGCTCAGTTCGATGTGCTGGGAGCGTTCTGGCTCACCATCAAACTGTCCGCCGCGACCATCGTCGGTGCCGGCATCATCGGGCTGGTGATCGCCGTGATGCGGGTGGCCCCGTCGTCGGTGATGCGGGCGATCGGCGGAGCGTACGTCTTCATCTTTCGCAACACCCCGCTGACCTACCTGATCACGCTGCTCTACATCGGCTTCGCGGTCACCCTGGGGTTGCAGCCGCTCGGCCCGGGGGCCGACTTCACCGCCCAGACGTTCTTCTGGGCGACCATCGGCCTGTCGCTGTACCACGCGGCCTATGTGTGCGAGGCGTTGCGCTCCGGCATCAACACCGTGCCGCCCGGTCAGGCGGAGGCCGCCCGGACCATCGGGCTGGGCTTCTTTGCGGCACTGGGCCTGGTGATCTTGCCGCAGGCGCTGCGCGGCGCCCTGGCGCCGCTCGGCAACACCTTGGTGGCGCTGATCAAGAACACCACGGTGGCGGCCGCGATCGGCGTCGTCGGCCCGTCGGTCGTGATGCAGCAGATGATCGAGTTCCGGCCTGACCTGGGGTTGTGGATCTTCCTGATCGTCGCGATCGGCTTCGTCATCCTGACGCTGCCCGTCGGCGCGTTGTTCACCTGGTTGTCCCGCAGGCTGGCGGTGCAGCGATGAGCGATGTACCCGTGCTGTTCGATGTTCCCGGTCCACGGGGCCGGCGCCTCAATGTTGTCCTCGGCGTGGTGGCCGTGGCGCTCGCCGCCGGCGCGGTCGGCTGGGTGATCTGGTTGATGCGCGCCCAGCTCGGCCCGGAGATGTGGCAGCCCTTCACCGAGCCGAGCACCTGGCTGTACTACGTGATTCCGGGTCTGATCAACACGCTGCAGGCGGCGTTGATCTCCGTGGTGTTGGCGTTGCTGCTCGGGATCGCGCTCGGCATGGGGCGGGTGTCCACGGTGCCGGCGATCCGGGTCGTCTGCGGGGTCTTCGTGGAGTTCTTCCGCAGCGTGCCGGTGCTGGTGCTGATGGTCTTCTTCTACACCACCTTTCTGTTCAGCGGCCTGGTGTCCGGTCCGATGCTGCCGCTGCTGGGCGTGGTCTGCGGCCTGGTGCTCTACAACTCGACCGTGATCGCGGAGCTGGTCCGGTCGGGGGTGGGGTCGCTGCCGCGAGGCCAGCGCGAGGCCGGCCTGACGGTCGGCCTGACCGAGGGGCAGACGCTGCGGGCGATCTTGTTGCCGCAGGCGATCACCGCGATGCTGCCGTCGCTGCTGAACCAGCTTGTGGTCATCCTCAAAGACACCGCGCTCGGCTACATCATCACCTACCCCGAGCTGCTGCGTAGCCTGCAGACGCTCGCCAGCGGCCGCGGCAACCTGATCGTCTCCTTCCTGGTCGGAGCCGCCATCGTGATCGTGCTCAACTTCGGCCTGACCAGCCTGGCGACGGCCGTGCAGCGGCGGCTGTCGCGCCGAGGGCGCGCGCCGAAACAGGAAGCGGTCGCCCAGGAGGTCTGACCTGCACGGGGGCGACCGAGCCGCGGCGCCGCGCCGCGAGCAGCGTCAGCTCGTCGCGGCGGCGAGGGCCCGGACGAGCCGCTCGACCTCGGCCGCGTCGTTGTAGGGCGCGAAGCCGATCCGCAGGCCGCCGGCGTCGCGCAGTCCGAGCCGGTGGCTCGCCTCCCAGGCGTAGAAGTGGCCCGCGGGTGCCTGGATCCGTTCGCCGGCGAGTTGCTGTGCCACCTCGGCGGCGGAGATCTCGTCGAAGATCAGCAGCGTGGTCGGGGTGCGATCGGCCGCACGCGACAGATTCGTGACGCCCGGCAGGTCGGGCAGCGCCTCGAGCAGTTGCATGGCGAGCGCGTCCTCGTGCTGCTCGGCAGCGGCGAGCGAGACATCCAGCCGCTCCGACCGGGTTCCCGTGGCCGCGTCGTCCAGACCGGCCAGCCAGTCGGCCACCGCCGGCAGCCCCGCCAGCAGCTCGTACGGCAGCGTGCCCAGCTCGAACCGCTCGGGAACGATGTCCGGCGACGGCAGCAGCTTGTCCGGCCGCAGCTCGTCGATGGCGTCCGGGGCCGCGGTCAGGACCCCGAGGTGCGGCCCGCACAGCTTGTAGGGCGAGGTCGTCAGCGTGTCCGCCCCGAGAGCTGCGAGATCGACCCGGCGGTGCGCCGCCAGGTGCACCGCGTCGATGTGTACGTGCGCGGCCACCTCGTGACCGATCCGGACCAGGGCGGGCAGGTCCGGCACCGTGCCGATCAGATTCGAGGCGCCGGGCAGCGCGACCAGGACGGTGTCCTCGGTCACCACCTTGCGCAGATGCTGCGGGGTCAGCTCCCCCGATTCGGGATCGAAGTCGCAGAACCGGACCGTGGCCCCGGCCCGCTCGGCCGCGATCACCCAGGGCCGGATGTTCCCGTCGTGATCGAGCCGGGTGACCACCACCTCGTCGCCGGGCGCCCAGCCGAAGGCGAGGGTTCGGGCCAGGTCGAAGGTCAGCATGGTCGCCGAGCGCCCGAAGACGACTCGTTCCGGCGCGGCACCGAGCAGGTCCGCCATCGCGGCCCGGGCCTCGATCGTGATCCGCTCCGCATTGCGTCCACCCTCGGTGAGAGTCGTCCGGTTCGACAAGGGCGCGGACATCGCCGCCACCATCGCCTCGATCACCGGCGCCGGAAGCTGCGTACCCCCCGGGGAGTCGAAGAAGGCCGGGCCACCGGCCAGCGCCGGGATCTCGGAACGGATGCGTTCGATGTGGTACGCCACGGCGAACATCGTCACACAGGAGGGCGGCAGCCCGCCCGCGGCCCACCGGCGCCGCCGGGGCCGGGCCCCGACGGTCGGTCCCGATCCGGGTCAGAACACCGCCTCACCGCGCTCGGGCAGCGCCGCCGCGACGCGGGCGGCCATCTCGGCAGACATCGCGGGCAGGTCGTCCGGGGCGAACCAGGCCGCCTCGGTGTTCTCCCCGTCGGCCGGGTGGGGTACGCCCGCGGACCAGGTCAGCCGCCAGGTCAGGTCGATGTAGCGGGTCCGGTCGCCGTTGGCGTAGGTGATCATGCTCGTCACACCGACCTTTGCCAGCCTGGTCGGCGATGCGGTCACCGCCGCTTCCTCTGCGACCTCGCGAACCGCGGCATCGGCGGGGTGCTCGCCCGGATCCACGATCCCGGTCACCGGCGTCCACTCCCCCGTGTCCGCGCGGCGCACACACAGCACCTGACGCCCGGCGCCCGGCTCGTCCTTGATCACCACCGCGGTCACGCCGGTCAGCCACAGCGGCGCCGTGCCGATCTTGTCGCGCAGTTCGAGGATGAAGTCCGGTGTCGGCACGCCCCGACCCTAATGCGTGACGGCCGCGGACCGCGGCGGCGAAGCCGGGCCGCGCGGGGCTCAGCCGTCGCCGGTACGCATGGCGTCCTCGACGGCGGACTCGTCGAGGCCGCCCGCCATCTCATCGAGGACGCGGTAGACGATGCCGGGCCCGAAGCCACGGCGGGCGAGCGCGCCGGCCAGGCGACGCCGGCGAACCTCGGGGTCGAGGCCGCCCATCGACCTGGTCTTCTTCTCCGCGAGGGCGCGCGCCGCGCCCAATTCGTCGTCGCTGTCCACCCCGGCGACGGCGTCGGTGATCACCTCCGGCTCGACGCCCTTGCGGGCCAGCTCACGCTTCAGCGCGCTGCGGGACAGGTGCCGGCGCTGCTGGCGCGACTCCACCCACGCCTGCGCAAAGGCCTGGTCATCGACCAACCCGACCTCGCCGAGTCGGTCCAGCACCGCCCGCGCGGCGTCCTCCGGGATCCCCTTGCGGGCAAGGATTCGCTCCAGCTCGACGCGGGTGCGGGCCTGCCCGGTGAGCTGGCGCAACACGATCGTGCGCGCCAGCTCCTCGGGATCGGCGTCGGGATCCGCGGCGCGGTCGTCGCCCGGGCCGGGGCCGGTGTCGCGACGGCTCAGAACGCGACCTCCCCGGTCACCGGGTCGACCCCGGCGGGCACGTCGACCTGCGGGCCGATGCCGAGCTTCTCCTTGATCCGCTTCTCGATCTCGTTGGCGACGTCGGGATTGGTCTTCAGGTAGGTGCGGGCATTCTCCTTGCCCTGGCCGAGCTGATCGCCCTCGTAGGTGAACCAGGCGCCGGCCTTGCGGATGATGCCGTTGTCGACGCCCATGTCGATCAGGCTGCCCTCGCGGCTGATGCCCTGGCCGTAGAGGATGTCGAACTCGGCCTGCTTGAACGGCGGGGCCACCTTGTTCTTCACGACCTTGACGCGGGTGCGGTTGCCGACCATGTCGGTGCCGTCCTTCAGCGTCTCGATCCGCCGCACGTCCAGCCGCACCGAGGAGTAGAACTTCAGGGCGCGGCCACCGGTCGTCGTCTCGGGCGAGCCGAACATCACCCCGATCTTCTCCCGCAACTGGTTGATGAAGATCGCGGTCGTGCCGGCGCCGCTCAGCGCGCCGGTCATCTTGCGCAGTGCCTGGCTCATCAGCCGCGCCTGCAGGCCGACGTGGCTGTCGCCCATCTCGCCCTCGATCTCGGCGCGCGGGGTCAGCGCGGCGACCGAGTCGATCACGATCAGGTCCAGCGCGCCCGAGCGGACCAGCATGTCGGCGATCTCCAGGGCCTGCTCGCCGTTGTCGGGCTGGGAGACCAGCAGCGCATCGGTGTCGACGCCGAGCTTCTTGGCGTACTCCGGATCCAGCGCGTGCTCGGCATCGATGAATCCGCAGATGCCGCCCGCGGCCTGCGCATTGGCGATGGCGTGCAGCGCCACCGTCGTCTTGCCCGAGGACTCCGGGCCGTAGATCTCCACCACCCGGCCGCGCGGCAGGCCGCCGATGCCGAGGGCGACATCCAGCGCGATCGATCCGGTGGGGATGGTCTCGACCGGCGCGCGGGTCTCCTCCCCCAACCGCATCACCGAGCCCTTGCCGTGGGTCTTCTCGATCTGGGCGAGCGCCGTCTCCAGCGCCTTCTCGCGATCTGCGACGGCCATGCCGGCACCTTTCTCTTCACGCTGCTTGTGGGTCTCTTCACGCTGCTTGTGCGTTCGCGCCCCGCTCGGGCGGGAGCTGTTGTGCTTCTTCATCACTTCCAGACCGTAGGAGCGGGGTCTGACAATCGGGTGGGCCGGTGGGAATCTGTGGAGAAATCCCGCCGTTTGCGTACCCAGTGGAAAACCTAGGCGAACAGGTGTTCGAACCCAAGCGACACGCCGCGGAGGTCAGCGCTCGCTTGCGGGCAGTTCCAGCGCCAGCCAGACGGCGCGCCAGATTCGTTTGAACGGTACGCCCACCGCGATCGCCTCCTCCACGGTGCGACCGAGATCCGGCAACACGGTCTGCGCCGCCCAGACATGGCTGTAGGCCGCACCCAGATGCCTGTCCAGCCGCTCCCAGAGCTCGGTCTCGCGCACCCGGTCAGCGTAGCCAGACCGAGCCTGCAAGACTCGGTCCCGCGCTGCCCACACCGGCCGCTGCCCACACCGGCCGCTGCCCACACCGGCCGCTGCCCACACCGGCCAAAGGAGTCCCGTGAACAATCGCCCGCCCGTCGTCGCCCTGATCGGCGCCGGCGGCATCGCCTCACCGCACCTGGCCGCGTGGCTCGCGCTCGGTGCCACCGTCCGCATCCATTCCGTCGAGGGCGCCGAACGACTGGCGGCCGGAGCCGCCCGGGTCGAGGTCGCCCCCGATCTCGACGCGGCGCTCGACGGTGCGGAGATCGCGGACATCTGCACCCCCACCCCGTCCCATCCGGAGGTCGCCGCCGCCGCGGCGGCCGCCGGGGTGCACGTGGTCTGCGAGAAGCCGCTCGCGCTGACCGCTGCGGCGGCCGACGAGATGCAGCGGATCTGTGCCGAGGCCGGAGTGCGGTTGTTTCCCGGCCATGTCGTCCGGTTCTTCCCCGAGTACCGGGCGATGCGGGCCCACGTCGCCTCGGGTGCGCTCGGCCCGATCGCGGTGCAGCGCTTCTCCCGGACCGGTACGCGGCCGGCCCGCGAGTGGTTCTACGACACCGCGCGCAGCGGCGGCATCGTGATGGACCAGATGATCCACGACCTCGACTTCGCCCGCTGGACGGCCGGCGAGGTGGTCAGGGTGCACGCCCGCGCCACCTCCGGCGGCCCGCAGGGCGTCAGCTCGGCCCAGATCGTGCTGACCCACGACGGCGGCGCCCTGAGCTATGTCACCGGCACCTGGGCCGCGCCGGGCACCGCCTTCCGCACGACCTTCGAGATTGCGGGGCCCGCGGGTCTGGTGCACCACGATTCCGCGGCCCACACCGCCCTGCGGGTCGACGGCGGCGATGCCGGCGCCTCCCGCGGCCTGCTGCCCGCTGCCGCGTTCGGGGAGAGCCCTTACCTGACCGAGCTGCGCGCCTTCTTCGAGGCGGTCCGCGGCGGACCCGAGCCGCCGGTCGACGCCGCAGACGGGGTGGCCGCGGTACGCCTCGGCGAGGCGGCGAACGAATCGCTGGCGACCGGTCGCGCGGTCGAGCTCCGGCCGGCAGGGGTGGTGGCGGCATGACGACGGATCAGTTGACCATCGGGATCGTCTCGTTCGCCCACCCGCACGCGCTGAGCTATGCGCGGGCGCTCGGGCAGCGGGCGGACGTGCGGCTGGTCGCCACCGACCCGGGCCCCTACGCGCCGGGTGAGGATCGCGGCGCAGAACTCGCCGAGAGTGCGGCCATCCCCTACGTCGACACCGTCGACGAGCTCTACGCCGAGGGGCTGGACGGGGTGATCATCTGTACCGAGAATGCCCGGCACCGCCCCTTCGTCGAGCAGGCCGCGGCGGCCGGCGTACCCGTGTTGTGCGAGAAGCCCCTGGCGACCACGGTCGCCGATGCCGAGGCGATGGTGGCGGCCTGCGAACGGGCCGGCGTGGCGCTGATGGTGGCCTTTCCCGTCCGGTTCTCCCCGGCCTTCGCGGCGCTCCGCGAGGCGCTCGCCGCGGGCGCGGTGGGTGAGCTGCGGGCCCTGACGGGCACCAACAACGGGCAGCTCCCCGCGGGCCGCGGATGGTTCGCCGATCCCGAGCTCGCCGGCGGGGGCGCGCTCACCGACCATGTCGTGCACATCGCCGATCTGGTCGATGCGCTGACCGACGGTACGCCCGCCGCGAGCGTCTACGCCCAGAGCAACAATCTGCTGCACCCGACCGCGGCCGTGGAGACGGCCGGCCTGGTCTCGGTGCGCTATGCGAACGGGCTGTTGCTGACCATCGACTGCAGTTGGTCCAAGCCGGCGGACTATCCGACCTGGGGCGGGCTCACCCTGCAGGCCGTGGGTGAGGCCGGGATCGCCGACCTGGACGCCTTCGGCGAGCGGGTGGACGGGTTCGCCGGCGGGCGGCAGACGTGGCTGTCCTACGGCGCGGATGCCGACGCGGTGCTGCTCGACGCCTTCCTCGCCGGCATCCGCGACCGCACGGCACGCCAACCGGACGGGCACGTGGGGGTACGCACGGCGCGCATCGTCGCCGCCGCCTACGAGTCCGCCCGCTCCGGTCAACCGGTCGAGCTCGGCTGAGCCGCGGCTGTCGGTGCCGCGTGGCAGCATCGGTGCGATGACCACGGCACGGACGACCGGCATCGCGAGCGGCGACGCGCTCGCGGGGTTCGCCGCGCCCACCCGCGCGTGGTTCGCGGGTGCCTTCCGGGCCCCGACGCAGGCGCAGTCGCAGGCCTGGGCGGCCATCGGCAGCGGTCATCACACCCTCGTGGTCGCGCCCACCGGTTCGGGCAAGACGCTCGCGGCATTCCTGTCCGCCATCGACCGGCTCGCGTCCCGGCCGGCGCCTGCCTCCCCGCGTACCTCCGTGCTCTACGTCTCCCCGCTGAAGGCGCTCGCGGTGGACGTCGACCGCAACCTGCGGGCCCCGCTGCAGGGCATCGCGCAGGCCGCCCAGCGGATGGGCGAACCGTTCCGTGAACTGAGCGTCGGGGTACGTTCCGGCGACACCTCGACCGGCGACCGGCGCCGGCTCGTGCGCAACCCGCCGGACATCTTGATCACCACGCCGGAGTCGCTGCACCTGATGCTGACCAGCGCCGCCCGCGAGACCTTGCGCGAGGTCGAGACGGTGATCATCGATGAGGTGCACGCACTCGCCGGGACGAAGCGCGGCGCCCACCTGGCGCTCGGCCTCGAGCGCCTCGCATCCCTGTCCGGCAACGACATCCAGCGGATCGGGCTGTCGGCAACCGTGCGGCCGCCCGAGCGGGTCGCGGCCTTCCTCACCGGCAGCGCGCCGACCCGCCCGATCGACATCGTCGCCCCGCCGAGCGAGAAACGCTGGGATCTCGACGTGGTGGTCCCGGTCGAGGACATGACCGACCTGGCCCCGCCGCCCGATGCCGACCCGGCCGAGACCAGCCGGTCGATCTGGCCGCACATCGAGCGGCGGATCCTCGACCAGATCGGGCAGGCGCGCTCGACGATCGTGTTCACCAACTCGCGCCGGCAGGCCGAGCGGATGACCACCCGGCTCAACGAGCTGCACGCCCAGCGGTCCGGGATCGCGGTCGAGCGCGACCAGCCCGCGGAGATTCCCGCGCAGGCGGGCACCTCGGCCGGGCTACCTGACACCGCCGTGATCGCCCGGGCGCACCACGGGTCGGTCTCGCGCGAGCAGCGCGAGCAGATCGAGTCGGCGCTGAAGGCCGGCACGCTGCCGTGCGTGGTCGCGACCTCCAGCCTGGAGCTGGGCATCGACATGGGGGCGGTCGACCAGGTGATCCAGGCCTCGGCGCCGCCGTCCGTGGCCGGGGGGCTGCAGCGCGTCGGCCGGGCCGGCCACGATGTCGGAGCGACCAGCCGCGGCACGTTCTACCCGACCAGCCGCGGCGACCTGCTGGAGACCGCCGTGGTCGTGCAGCGGATGCGCGAGGGCGCCATCGAGGAGGTGGCGACCCTGGACAACCCGCTCGACGTGCTCGCCCAGCAGATCGTCGCGATCACCGCGCTGGACCCGATCGGCGTCGACGACCTCTACGCCCTGGTCCGCCGCGCGCAGCCGTTCGCCCGACTGACCCGCGGGGTGTTCGAGTCGGTGCTCGACATGCTCGCCGGGCGCTACCCCAGCGAGGAGTTCCGCGAGCTGCGGCCCCGGCTGGTCTGGGACCGGCAGGCCGGCACGCTGACCGGCCGGCCGGGCGGCCAGCGGCTCGCGATCATCTCCGGCGGCACCATCCCCGACCGAGGCCTGTTCGGCGTGTTCCTGGTGGGCTCCGACGAGGGCACCCGACGCGGGCCCGGCCGCCGCGTCGGCGAGCTGGACGAGGAGATGGTCTATGAGTCGCGCGTCGGCGATGTCTTCACCCTGGGCACCACGAGCTGGCGGATCGAGGAGATCACCCACGACCAGGTCCTGGTCTCTCCCGCCCCCGGACAGCCGGGCAAGCTGCCGTTCTGGCGCGGCGACGCCCAGGGCCGCCCCCTGGAGCTCGGCCGCGCGCTCGGCGCCTTCACCCGGGAACTGTCGGCGGCTCCGGCGGAGGAGGCGAAGCAGCGGCTGACGGCGATGGGGCTGGACGCCAACGCGGCCCGGGGCGCGGTCGACTATCTGGCCGAGCAGCGGGCCGTCACCGGAGCGCTGCCGACCGACCGGCAGGTGATCTTCGAGCGCTTCCGTGACGAGCTGGGTGACTGGCGGGTCTGCGTCCACGCCCCCTTCGGCACCGCGGTGCTCGCGCCCTGGGCGCTGCTGATCGAGGCCCGCGCCCGCGACCGCCTCGGGCTCGAGGTCCATGCGCGGGCCAGCGACGACGGGATCGTGCTGCAGATCCCCGACACCGACGCCCCGCCGCCGGCGGCCGACCTGATCGTCTTCGACGCCGAGCAGGTCGAGGAGCTGGTCACCGAGCAGGTCGCCGACTCGGCCCTGTTCGCCGCGCGCTTCCGCGAGTGCGCGGCGCGGGCGCTGCTGCTGCCCCGGCGCAGCCCGACCTCGCGCTCGCCGCTGTGGCAGCAGCGGATGCGGGCCGCCCAGTTGCTCACCATCGCCGCCCGGCATCCCGACTTCCCGATCATGCTCGAGACGATGCGGGAATGCCTGAGCGATGTCTTCGACCTCGCCGGGCTGGTCGATGTGCAGCGCCGGGCCGCCGGCCGCGAGCTCGCGGTCGTCGAGGTGGAGACGCCGCAGCCCTCGCCGTATGCGCGATCGCTGTTGTTCGGCTATGTCGGTGAGTACGTCTACACCGGTGACCTGCCGCTGAACGAGCGCCGCAACGCCGCGCTCAGCCTCGATCTCGGCCTGCTGGCGGAGCTGCTCGGCAAGGACGCGGTCTCCGAACTGCTGGACGCGGACGTGATCGCCGGCGTCGAGGACGGGCTGCAGGCGCGCACCGAGGGGCGGCAGGCGGGCAGCGCCGAGCAACTCTTCGACCTGATCCGGTCGGCCGGGCCGTATGCGCCGGGCGAACTGGCGGCGCGATCCACCCAGGATCCGGGCGGCTGGCTGGCCGACCTGATCGCCGCGCGCCGGGTCGCGGAGGTTCGGATCGCCGGTCGGCCGATGATCGCCGCCGCCGATGATCTCGGCCTGTTGCGCGAGGCGCTCGGCGTACCCACCCCCGCCGGGTACGGCACGCCGGACCCGCCCGACGACGACCCGATCGGCGCGCTGACGCTGCGCTGGGCGCTGACCCACGGACCGTTCACCGCGGCGGAGCTGGCCGATCGTTACGGGATCGGCGAGCCCCCGGTGCTGCGGCAGTTGCGCGCCCTCACCTCCGCCGGCGCCCTGGTCGAGGCCCGGTTCACCGAGGCCGGGAGCGGGGCCGACCAGTGGTGTCACCACCGGGTGCTGGGGCTGATCCGTCGCCGGATGCTGGCCAAGCTCCGCGACGGCATCGAGCCGGTCGAGCCGGCCGCCTATGCCCGCTTCCTGCCCCGGTGGCACGGCATCGCCGCGCGGCCCGGCCTGCACGGGGTGGACGGGGTGCTCAGCGCGATCGAGCAGCTTGCCGGGGCGGCGGTCCCGCTGTCCAGCGTGGAAACCACGCTGCTTCCCTCGCGAGTCGCGGACTACACCCCCGCGATGCTGGACGAACTGCTCGCCTCGGGCGAGATCGACTGGGTCGGCGACGGCGCGATCGGCGAGCATGACGGCTGGGTCCGGTTCGGCGTCAGCGGCCTCGAGCTGGAGCGGCCGCAGGGCGACCCGGGATCGCCGGAGGCGACCGAGTTGCTGCGGCGGCTGGCCGGCGGCGGCGCGTGGTTCTTCGACGATCTGCTGCCCGGCGAGGCCAGCCGGACGCAATGGGCCTCCGCCCTGTGGCAGCTGGTCTGGGCGGGGCTGGTGCGCAGCGACTCCTTCGGACCGGCGCGGGCGCTGCTGGCGAGCCAGGGCACACGGCGCGGGCGACCCGCGCGGCCGAGCCGTCCACGCAGCCGCACCGCGCTCAGCGCGGTCCGGGCGGCGCGCGTGGCGCGGACCGGTTCGCCGACCACGGCCGGGCGCTGGTCCGTGGTGCCGGAGCCGGAGGGTACGCCGGACTCGCGGTTCACCGCGGGGCTGTTGGCGCAGCTCGACCGGTACGCCGTGCTGACCCGCGGCGCCGTCCAGGCGGAGAACTCGGCGGGCGGATTCGGTGCCGCCTATCGCGGCCTGTCGGTGCTGGAGGAGCAGGGCCAGTGTCGCCGCGGCTACGTGATCGACGGGCTCGGCGCGGCGCAGTTCGCGCTGCCGGGGGCGGTGGACCGGCTGCGCGCCGATGCCGAGCAGGCGGCGGGCACGGTGCTGCTCGCCGCGACCGACCCGGCGAATCCCTACGGTGCGGCGCTGCCCTGGCCCGAGCGTGCCGGGCACCGGCCGGGTCGTAAACCGGGCGCCCTGGTGGTGCTCGTGGAAGGCAACCTGGCCCTCTTCGTCGAGCGCGGGGCGAGGACGGTGCTCACCTTCACCGACGACACGGACGCGCTCGACGCCGCTGCGGCTGCGCTCGCGGACGGGGTACGCCGCGGCTGGCTCGGCACGGTCCTGGTGGAACGCATCGACGCGCAACCGGTGTTCGAGCCGCACCCGCTGGTCGACGCACTGACGGGGAGCGGTTTCCGGCTGACCCCGCAGGGTCTGCGGCTGCGGGCCGTCGCCGGCTGAGCGGTCGCGTCGCGCTCAGGCGGCGTAGACGGGGGGCTCAGGCGGCGTAGACGGGGGGCTCGATCCGCTTCGGCGGGATCGGCAGCGACTTCAGCGACTCGGTCCGCGCGACCTTGTCGCTGACCGTCCGCAGCAGCACCGACATCGGCACGCCGAGGGATTCGCAGATCGAGGCCAGCAACTCCGAGGAGGCCTCCTTCTGGCCACGCTCGACCTCGGAGAGATAGCCCAGGCTGACCCGGGCATCGGCGGAGACCTCGCGCAGGGTACGCCCCTGATCCGTGCGGGCCTCGCGCAGCGACTCCCCCACGGCCTCGCGCAGCAGCACCGGCCTCACGTCCACCTCCACCATGTGTCGACTCTACCCAAACCTTCCCAACGCGATGACGGGCGGGCCGGGGGCTGATCATCCCGGACTCGCCAGTTCCTGCAACGCCTCGGCGGCGGGGTTCATTCCCCGCCCGAAGCGGCGGCGCCGAGGTCGACGAGCCGGGCGAGCGCGGCCGTCGCGGCGGCGTACCGCACCTCCGAACGGCCGGCGGCCACCGCCGCGGCGGCGACGGTGACGCGGTCGGCGCCGCGATCCCTCCCGTCGGCCCAGCCGACCCACACCGTGCCCGCCGGGTGTCCCTCCTGGGGGTCGGGACCCGCGACCCCGGTGAGCGCCACGGCGACATCCGCGCCGAGCCGGCGCCGCGCGCCGTCGGCCAGCAGTTCGGCGGTCTCGGGCGACACCGCGCCGTAGCGCGCCAGCACCCGCGCCGGTACGCCGGCCAGGGTCTCCTTGCTGTCGGTCGCATAGGTGATCAGCCCGCCGCGATAGACGACCGAGGCGCCCGGCACGGCCGTGATTGCCGCGCCGAGCAGGCCGCCGGTCAGCGACTCACAGGTTGCGGCGGTACGCCCGGCCGCGCGCAGCGCCGCGACCGCCGCAGCGGCGTCAGGCAAGATCACGGGGCGTCCCGCGGACCAGCCGCCATGCCGCGCGCAGGTAGTCCAGGCCGGTCAGCACCGTCAGCACGAGGGCGCCGATCATCGCCACCCAGCCGATGACATCGGGGATCATGATCACCGAGAAGGGTTCGCCCACCGATGGCAGCGGCAGCAGGAAGAGCACGATCGCGGCCGTCTGCAGGGCGGTCTTGGTCTTGCCGCCGCGATTGGCCGAGATCACCCCGTACCTGATCACCGCGAACCGCATGATCGTGATTCCCCATTCCCGCACCAAGATGATGATCGTGATCCACCAGGGCAGCTCGCCGATCACGCTCAGACCGATCAGCGCCATCCCCGTCATCGCCTTGTCGGCGATCGGATCCATCAGTTTGCCGAAACTGGTCACCAGGTTGTGCTTGCGGGCGAGATGGCCGTCGATCAGGTCGGTGATCATCGCCACCACGAAGAGCGCGGTCGAGGCGATCCGCCAGCCGGGATCGGCGGGGTGGGCGATCAACATCCAGCCGAGCAGCGGCACCAGCAGGATCCGCAGCACCGTCAGGGCGTTCGGCACGTTCCACGGCGACACCCGGCCCTCGTCCGCCACTCAGATCACCTCCGCGGCAAGGTCGGCGCCCTCGCTGGCCAGCACCCGGCAGCAGACCAGCTCGCCCACCTCGGCACTGCCGCGGACGAGCGCGGTCTGGCCGTCCACCTCCGGGCCCTGGTGCGCAGCGCGGCCGACCGGCCCGTCCTCGCCCAGTTCCTCGACCAGCACGCTGAGCCGGCTGCCGATCCGGTCCTCGGCGCGCTGCTCGATCAGCGCATCGGCAAGATCAACCAACTCGCCGCGGCGGGCGTCGATCTCCTCGGCATCGAGGTGACCCGGCAGGTCGACGGCCGCGGTGCCCTCCTCGTCGGAATAGCCGAACACGCCGATCGCGTCCAGCCGCGCCGCGATCAGGAAGTCGCGCAACACGGCAAGATCATCGGCGCTCTCGCCGGGGAAGCCGACGATGAAGTTGGACCGGATGCCGGCCTCCGGCGCGAGCGCCCGCACGGAATCGATCAGGCCCAGGAAGGACTCGGCATCGCCGAACCGGCGCATCGCCCGCAGCACCGGCCCCGACGCGTGCTGGAAGGAAAGGTCGAAGTACGGCGCGACCTTGTCAATGCCGCAGATCGCCTCGACCAGCGCTGGCCGGGTCTCGGCCGGCTGCAGGTAGGACACCCGGATCCGCTCGATCCCGTCGACGCCGGCGAGCTGCCCCAACAAGTTCTCCAGGGCGCGGATGTCGCCGAGGTCCTTGCCGTAGGAACTCGTGTTCTCGCTGACCAGGAAGACCTCGCGCACGCCCTGCTCGGCCAGCCAGCGCGCCTCGGCCAGCACGTCGTCCGGCGGCCGGGAGACATAGGAGCCGCGGAAGGCCGGTATCGCGCAGAAGGTGCAGCGCCGGTCGCATCCCGAGGCCAGCTTGAGCGGCGCCATCGGGCCCGCGGTCAGGCGACGGCGTACCGCCGCCCGCGGCCCGGAGGACGGCGCGATCCCGGACGGAAGATCCGGCCGGTCGCCGTGGCCGGGCGTGAAGCCACGGGCCGCCGGCCGGTCGATCGGTGTGATCGGCAGCAGGGTACGCCGGTCGCGCGGCACGTGCGGGGCGTGCCGCTCGCCGGCCAGGATCCCGCGCAGCCGGTCCGCGATGGACCCGTAGTCGTCGAAGCCGAGCACCGCATCGGCCTCGGGCAGCGCCTCGGCGAGCTCGTTGCCGTAGCGCTCGGCCATGCAGCCGACCGCCACGACGGCGCGCGCCGAGCCGGCATCCTTCAGGTCGGCGGCGGCCATGATCGTGTCGATCGAATCCTTCTTCGCCGCCTCGATGAAGCCGCAGGTGTTCACCATCACGGCCTCGGCGTCGTCGGCGGAGTCCACCAACCGGAAGCCGCCGGTCTCCAGCCGTGCCGCCAGTTCCTCGGAGTCGACCTCGTTGCGCGCGCAGCCCAGCGACACCAGGTGGACGGTCGTGGGTTCGGGCACGCGGGCGCTCCTCGCTGCGGGATCGGTTGCGGGGTCGGCGCCCAACTGTACGCCGATCCGCGCCGCGCCCGGGTCAGTTACTGGACATGCTCTCGATCAACCACTTGTCCCGGCCCGCGGGTTTGACCAGCTCGAACTCGACGGTCATCGACGAGCCCGGCCGGGTCGGCGCAGCCGCAGGCCGACGTCAGCCCTCGGCCAGAGTGGCCAGCACCTCGTCCAGTTCGTCGGGTTTGACCAGTACGTCGCGCGGCTTGGAGCCCTCCGACGGCCCGACGATGCCCCGGGTCTCCAGGATGTCCATCAGCCGGCCGGCCTTGGCGAACCCGACCCGCAGCTTGCGTTGCAGCATCGAGGTCGACCCGAGCTGCAGGGTGACCACCAGCTTGGTGGCCTCCAGCACGAGCTCCAGGTCGTCGCCGATGTCCTCGGCGACCTCCTTCTTCGCCTCGGTCGCGGCGGCCACGTCCTCCCGGTACTGCGGGCTGAGCTGCTCGCTGACGTGCTTCACCACCCCGCGTACCTCGGCCTCGCTGACCCAGGCGCCCTGCACGCGGATCGCCCGCGAGGCCCCCATCGGCACGAACAACGCGTCTCCCTGCCCGACCAGCTTCTCCGCGCCGGGCTGGTCCAGGATGACGCGCGAGTCGGTCATCGACGAGGTGGCGAAGGCCAGCCGGGACGGCACATTGGCCTTGATCAGGCCGGTCACCACGTCGGTCGACGGTCGCTGTGTCGCGAGCACCAGGTGGATACCGGCGGCGCGGGCGAGCTGGGTGATCCGGACGATCGAGTCCTCGACATCGCGCGGGGCGACCATCATCAGGTCGGCCAGCTCGTCGACCACGACGAGCAGGTACGGGTAGGGCTCCAGCCGTCGCTCGGAGCCCTCGGGCAGCTTGACCTGACCCGCGCGTACCGCCTTGTTGAAGTCGTCGACGTGCTTGAAGCCGAACGCGGCGAGATCGTCGTAGCGGGTGTCCATCTCCTTGACCACCCACTGCAGCGCCTCGGCGGCCTTCTTCGGATTGGTGATGATCGGCGTGACCAGGTGCGGGATCCCCTCATAGGCGGTGAGCTCCACCCGCTTCGGGTCGACCATCAGCATCCGCACCTCGTCGGGCGTGGCCCGCATCAGCAGCGAGGTGATCATGGAGTTGACGAAGCTCGACTTGCCCGAACCGGTCGCGCCGGCCACCAGCAGGTGCGGCATCTTCGCCAGGTTGGCGATCACGAAGCCGCCCTCGACGTCCTTGCCCAGGCCCATCGTCATCGGGTGATGATCATTGCGGGCCTTCGGCGAGCGGAGCACGTCACCGAGCGAGACGATCTCCTTGTCGGTGTTCGGGATCTCGATGCCGATCGCCGACTTCCCCGGGATCGGCGACAGGATCCGCACGTCGGCGCTGGCGACGGAGTAGGAGATGTTCTTGCTCAGCGCGGTGACCTTCTCGACCTTCACCGCGGGGCCGAGTTCCACCTCGTAGCGGGTCACGGTCGGCCCGCGGGTGTAGCCGGTGACCGTGGCGTCGATGTTGAACTGGTCCAGCACGCCGGTCAGCCGTTGCACCACGTCGTCGGATGCCTTGGTCCGCTCCTTGTGCACGCTGCCGGGCTTCAACCGGCCGGGGTCCGGCAGGACGTACTGCACATCGCCGGAGAGCACCTGTTGCTCGGCACGGGCCGGCGCCGGCGAGTGCTCCGGCGGGGCGGGCTCGGGCCGCGGCTCGCTGCGCGTGTCCGCGGGCCGGGCCCCGGGCTTCGGCCGCGGCGGCTCGTCCGGCTCCAGCTCGGCATAGTCGAACACCCGGTCGTGGTCCTCGACGGGCAGTACGTCCTCCGGCTCGTCCGTCGGCGGGTCGAGGTGCACGGTGGCGACCTGCGGCTGACGCGGACGGCTCGGTGCGGGCGGCAGGTCCGCGCTCTCGGCCTCGTCGTGGTCCTCCTGCTCGTCGCCCGCCACCTGTCGGCCGCCGACGATCGGGGTGTCATAGGCCTCGTCCACGCCGTATTCCGGCTCGTCCTCATCGGTCCCGGCCGGCCGGCGCTGCGGGATCGCCTCGCGCAAGGCCTGCAGCCGGGCGGGAATCTCTTGGATGGCGACGCCGACGACCACGACCAGACCGAAGACCGCCAGCAGCACCAGCAGCGGCGTCGCCACCCAGGTGGTCAGCAGGTCGGCCAGCATCGACGAGGAGATGTAGCCGAGCACGCCGCCCGCCTCGCGCATCGCGGCCGGCTCGCTGGGCGGCGGGATGTTGCGGGAGACGCTGATCAGCCCGAGCACGCCGAAGGCCAGCGCGCCCCAGCCGATCAGTTGCCGGCCGAGCGGCCCGTTGCGGTCGGGGTGGCGCAGGGTACGCCAGGCCATCACCGCGAACAGGACGGGCGCGGCGTAGGCCATGAACTGACCGATCACCGTGGTGGTGCCGGTCACGATGGCGGGCCCGACCGGCTCGGGCAGGCCGAACCACAGCGCGGCCGCCAGCACGATCGCGCAGCCGAGCAGGAACAGTCCGATCCCGTCGCGGCGCAGCTCCGGGTCGAGATCGCGGGCGCTGCCGCCGATCGCCCGGGCGCCGGATCCGGTGGCGAGCGCGATGCCGCGCCACACCTGCACGGTGGCGTACCCGATCGTGCCGAAGAACCCGCGGCCCTGCTTCTTCTTCGCCGGCCGCCGCTTGGCCGCGGCGCCGCTGCGCGCAGCCGGCCGGCGGGTCGGAGCGCCCTTGGCCGGCGTGCGGGTACGCGGACTGCTTCCACCGGTGCGGGTGGACGTGGACTTCTTGCTTCCGGACGACCGCGATCTGGCGCTGCTCGAGGCTGCCGACCGCGGTGGGGAAGACGCGCGGGTCGCCATGCGGGCGAGACTAGTCAACTCCTCGTCCGCTGGCGCGCCACCACGCCGGGCGGGCGAGCAGGATCCCGCTCCGGGCCGCTCAGTCGATCCGGCCGCGCAGCTCCCACAGGTGATCGACCGGCCCGATGCCCGACCCGAGCGCAAACCCGCCGGCGATCGCGCCGGTGACGTAGCGCTTGGCCGCCCCGACCGCCTCCGGCATCTCCTTGCCCAGCGCGAACTGGCAGGCCAGTGCCGATGCCAGCGTGCAGCCGGTGCCGTGGGTGTGCCGGTTGCTCAGGCGCGGGCCGGGGTAGCTGCGGACCGGTTCGGCACCGCGGTAGAGCCGGTCGATCGGCTCGCCCTCGGCGTGGCCGCCCTTGATCAGCGTCCAGGTCTGGCCGAATCCGGCCAGGGCCGCCGCGAGCTCGTCGGGCGGGGTCTGCACGGTCAGGCCGCTCAGCAGCGCCGCCTCACCCAGATTCGGGGTGATCACATCGGCCCGCGCGAACAGCCGCTCGCGCAGGGCGACCACCGCGTCGGGGGCGATCAGCGGGTCTCCGTGCTTCGATGCGCAGACGGGGTCGACGACGACCGGGACCGGCGCGGGCAGCGTACCCAGCAGGTCGGCGACCAGGCCGACCAGTTCGCCGTCGGCGAGCATGCCGGTCTTGATCGCGTCGACACCGATGTCGTCGACGACGCTGCGGAACTGCGCGGTGACCAGGTCCGCGGGCACCGGCCAGAAGTCCTGCACCCCGACGGAGTTCTGCGCGGTCAGCGCGGCCAGCACGCTCATCCCGTGTACGCCGTGCGCGAGCATCGTCTTCAGGTCGGCCTGGATGCCGGCTCCCCCGCCGGAGTCCGAGCCCGCGATCGTCAGCACCCGGGCCGTGGGCAGCTCACCGCCGGAAGTGCTCATAGCCGCTCGCCTCCTCCCACGGCGCGCCGTCCACGAGCACGCCGGGCCCGTCCGGCCCGGCGTCGCGGACCCGGCCGATGACGAGCCAGCCCTCCGGGACCCGACCCTCGTCGAAGGTGGCGGCCAGCGCATGGTCCTCGCCCCCGGTGAGCATCAGGGCCAGCGGATCGCTCCCGGTGGCGGCGGCCACGGCCCGCAGCGGGTCGGGAACCTCGAAGGCGCCGGTATCGACATCGCAGGTCACGTCCGATGCGTCGGCGATGTGACCGAGATCGGCCAGCAGGCCGTCCGAGACGTCGATCAGCGCACCCGCGCCGGCGGCGGCGGCCTCCGCGCCGGCGCCGTAGGGCACCTGCGGCACCTTCTGCGCCTCCACCACGGCGCCCGGCGATCGGAACCCGCGGCTGAGCACCACCAGCCCCGCGGCCGCCCAGCCGACCCGGCCGCGGAGGGCGATCACCTGACCGGGGCGGGCCCCGGAGCGCAACACGGGGCCGCCGGCGGCCGGCGTACCCAGCGCGGTGACGGCGATGGTGACCTCACCGGAGCGGGTCATGTCGCCGCCGACGAGTACCGCTCCCGCGGCCGCCGCCTCCTCGGCCAGGCCCTGGGAGCACTGCCGGGCCCAGCTCGCGGGCAGCTCGGGCGGCGCCGAGAATGCCACCAGCAGGGCGACCGGTCGCGCGCCCATCGCCTCGATGTCGGCCAGGTTCACGGCGGCCGCCTTGCGCCCGACCTCGTGCGCCCACGACCAGTCGCGGCGAAAGTGCACGCCCTCGACCATCGTGTCGGTGCTGCACACGACGGGTCCGGAGAAGTCGATCACCGCGCCGTCGTCGCCCGGGCCGACGCGCACCGCGTCTTCGTCGCCCGGTCCGACGCGCACTGCCTCTTGGGTCGGCAACCCGGCGAGCACCTGGTCGATCAGCCCGAATTCCCCGATCTCGGCGATGGTCGGTCCTGCGCTGTCGGAGCTCACCGGCCACACGGTAGCGTGGCGGCAGCCCGGCGGGTCCGGGCGCGTTGAGACATGGAGGTTCCGATGGTGGTGCAGGCCTACGTTCTGGTCCAGACGGCGGTTGGCAAGGCGGCCGAGGTCGCGGAGGCGATCCGGCAGATCTCCGGTGTCACCCAGGCCGACGACGTGACGGGCCCGTACGACGTGATCGTCCGCGTCGAGGCGCCCAATGTCGACGACCTCGGTTCGCTCGTGGTGGCCAAGGTCCAGGTGGTGCCCGGGATCACCCGCACGGTGACCTGCCCGGTCGTCAACATCTGACCCGCTACCGGTGCGGGACCGCACACCGATGAATCCACACGGGCGGCACCGCACGGGCGGTGGCGCCCTACCGACCGTGCTGTCGGCCCTGGCCGCGCTGCCGATCCTGGCCGGATGCGCCGGACCGGTGGACATCGCCGAGCCACAACCGAAAGCGGCCGCGGCGCAGGCCTGCGCGAAGATGATCGCGGACCTGCCGCCGACCGTCGGCGGCCAGGACCGTCGCGAGGCGCGGCCCGGCCGGACCGGTGCGGCCTGGGGAAACCCGGCGATCGTGCTGACCTGCGGTGGCGAACTGCCGGCCGGGGCCGGCCCCGACGCTCAGTGTTTCGAGGTGAACCAGGTCGGCTGGTACGCCGAGGAGTCCGAGCAGGGGTGGACGTTCACCACCCTCGGGCGGCTCACCCCGGTCCAGGTGACGGTGCCCCCGGAGTACGCGCCGGAGGCCAATGTGCTGGTCGATCTCGCCCGGCCGATCACCGACCATGTGCCCCAGGAGCGCCCCTGCGTCTGACGTCTCAGCGCAGGCCGGCCGGGCGCCCGAGCGCCTGGGACACCAAGGTGTCGATCTGCTCGGCGAAGTCGATGTCTCCGGCCTCGAACACCTTCGGGAACATCGAGGTGGGGGTGAAGCCGGGCAGCGTGTTGATCTCGTTGATCATCACCCGGCCCTCGCGGGTGAGGAACGAGTCCACGCGCGCCAGTCCCTCGCAACCGAGCAGTTCGAACACCCGCAGGGCCTGCTGTTGCAGACGTTCGGTGACGTCATCGGGCACCTCGGCCGGAACCTGGATGGAGACCTCGTCGCCCGGGGTGTACTTGGACTCGTAGTCGTAGAAGCCGTCCTTGCCGTGCATGATCACCTCGCCGACCACCGAGACCCGCGGCGGACCGTCGGGCCCCTGCAGCACCCCGCACTCGAGCTCGCGGGCGTCGACGAAACCCTCCTCGATGATCACCTTCGGATCGTGCCGCCGGGCCTCCTCGATCGCGGCCGGCAGCTCCCCGGCGGTCGCGACCCGGCTGATCCCCCGGCTCGAGCCGGCGCGAGCGGGCTTGACGAACACCGGAAGGGTGAGCGCGCCGACGGCATCCAGCGCCGCGGCCCGGTCGGTGGTCCATTCCTCGGGCGTGATCACCACGAACGGTCCCACGGGTACGCCGGCCGCCTTCAACATCAACTTCATCAGATGCTTGTCCATGCAGACGGCGCTCGCGGCGACTCCCGATCCGGTGTAGCGCAGCCCGGCGGTCTCGCAGACCCCCTGGACGGTCCCGTCCTCGCCGCCCGGCCCGTGCATGATGATCATCGCCACGTCCAGCGGCTCACTGCCCGAGCCGTCGGTCATCGCCAGCACCGGCCCGTTGGCTGTCGGCACCAGGGCAACCTCCGGCCCCGTGCCGTCGAGCTCGGGCAGCCTGCCGTCGACGATCCGCAGCCGCTCGATGTCGGCGGGAGCAACCCGGGTCCAACGGCCGTCGGTCGCGACCCCGATCCCGGTCACCTGGTAGCGGTCGGTGTCGATCGCCCGGACAACCCCGGCGGCGCCCAGGCAGGAGACGCCGTGCTCGCTGCTCGCGCCGCCGAAGATCAGCCCTACCCGGATCGGTCGGTCGGGTCGCTGCTGGTTCGTCACGAGGGCGACCCTAGCCGATGCCGAAGCCGCGTTCTGGCGTCATCGCTCGGGCTTGACGCTGCGCGCCATCAGCGCGTCGATGACCTCGTCCGCGGTCAGTTCGCCCTCGACGACGGGCGCCACCCGCGACACGATCGGCAGTTCGACACCGAGTTCATCGGCCAGCGCGGCCAGCGAACCCGAGGTGGGAATGCCCTCGATCACGCCGGAGCTGGCGGCGAGCGCGTCAGCCACCGACATGCCGCGGCCGAGCCGCTCGCCGAAGCTGCGGTTGCGCGACAGCGGCGAGTAACAGGTGGCGACCAGATCACCGACCCCGGCCAGGCCGGCGAAGGTGTGCGGATCCGCGCCGAGCGCCTCACCGAGCCGGGTGGCCTCGGCCAGTCCGCGCGTCATCGTCGTACCGACCAGGTTGTCGCCGAGGCCTCGGCCGATGATCATCCCGACCGCCATCGCGATCGGGTTCTTGGCGGCACCGGCCAGCTCGCAGCCGACCACATCGTTGTTGGTGTAAGGGCGGAACGACGGGCTGCGCAGGGCATGCTGCACCCGCAGCGTGATCTCGGGATCGAAACCGGCGACGACCGCCCCGGTGGGCAGGCGGGCCGCAATCTCCCGGGCCAGGTTCGGGCCGGCGATCACGGCGAGGCGTTCGGCCGCCACCCCGGACTCGATGATCACCTCGCTCATCCGGGCGCCGGTGCCGGCCTCCAGGCCCTTCGCCGCGGAGACGATGACCGCCTCGGTCGGCAGCGACCACCGGGCGAGGCTGGACCGCAGAGCCTGGGCCGGTACCGCGAGCACGACCAGGTCGGCGGACTCGCAGGCGTCGTCGGCGGAGGTGGTCGCCCGCACCCGGTCGGGCAGCGTGATGCCCGGCAGGTAACGCTCGTTGGTGTGCCGCTGGTTGATCTCGGCGACCTGGTCGGGCCGCCGCCCCTGCAGCACCACCGTGTGCCCGGCATCGCTGAGCACGATCGCGAGCGCGGTTCCGAAGGCGCCGGCACCGAGGACTGCGGCGCGGGTCATCTGCCGGCCGCCCTGGGGCCCACCCGCCGGCCGAGCCGCAGGTCCCACCGACCGGCCGGCGGCTCGGTCTCGCGCAACTGCGCCACCAGGCCGGTGATCGCGTCGGTGATCCGCTCGGTGGCGGTGATCAGGGTGCCGGCGTCCAACGGGCGTTCCCGAAGATCGTCGAGCGGGACCGGGTCGCCGGCGATCAGGCGCATCGTCCTGCGCGGCCACAGCCGCGGCCAGGTCAGGCGCTTGCCGGGCAGCACCTCCTGGGCTCCCCACTGGCCGACGGGAATCACGGGCGCCCCGGTCTCGAGCGCCAGGCGCGCCGCCCCGGTGCGGCCGGTCATCGGCCAGCCCTCCGGATCGGCGGTGATGGTGCCTTCGGGATAGATCGTCACCGACTTCCCCTCGCCGAGCGCGGCCGCCGCCTCCGCCAGCGCGGTGCCCCCGTCGGCGGCCCCCCGCTGCACGCGGATCTGGCCGCAGGCGCGGGCGATCGCGCCCAGCACCGGGGTCCGGAAGATCGCGTCCTTGGCGAGGAAGCGTGGCCAGCGACCGGACCACGCCAGGTAGTGGCCATAGGCGAGCGGATCGAAGTTGGAGATGTGGTTGACCACGAAGATCGCCGGCCCCGAGCGCGGGATCTTGTCCTGCGCACGCCAGTCGCGCCGGGTGATCCGGCGCAGCAGCGCGGCGAGAATGCCGACCGTCCGGCGCAGGCCTGGCTCGGCCGGCTCGGTGTTCACGCGATCCAGCGGGGCGGCGGCCGGGTCCGGCCCGACCGGTGAGCGATGCGGCATGTTCTCCTTCGGCTGCGGTCGGCTCCACTGTAGGAGATCCGGTTCTTCGCCACATGGCAAGATCGTCCGGTGCCCAGTGCGACCGACAATCACCCGTTCGGCGCGGTCGTCGCGTTGAAGGCCCTCGGCCGGGCGAAGACGAGGATCGGTGGCGATCCACGGCTGCGGGAACGGCTCGCGATGGCAATGTTGCTGGACACGGTCGGCGCCCTCCAGCGCGTCGCCGAACGGATCGTCGTCGTCGGGGTCGGCCTCGCACCGGTCACCGCCGAGGTACCCGTCGAAGTGGTCGAGGATCCGGGCCAGGATCTGAATGCCGCCCTGATCGTCGGCGCGGATCGCCTGCTCAGGCAGGGATCGGGCAATGTCCTGGCCTGTGTCGCCGACCTGCCGGCCCTGCGGCCGAGCAGCGTCGCCGCATTCGTCGGCGCCGCGCCGGACCGGTCCCGGACGTTCCTTCGCGATGCCGCGGGTACGGGCTCGACCATGCTGTTCGGGCGGGCGTTGCGTACCGGAAACGATCTTCAACCGGGCTTCGAGGGCGCCTCGGCGCTGCGGCATCTGCGATCCGGCGCGCTCGATCCGGGGGGTGCGTGGCCGGATGCGCGGCTGGATGTCGACACGATCGCCGACCTCCGCCGGGCCGCCGAGCTCGGACTGGGGCCGGCGACCCGCCCCCTGTTGGAGATGATCACCGGAACCGGCTGACGGCGTCGATCCGCCGGGCAGACGCCGGTCCGAGGATGATCGATGTCTCGGAGATGCCGGCGGCGGCCCGGATCATCCGGGCCGCCGCGGCGGAGATGGTGCTGCGATCAGGAACGACGCGCGCTCTTGCGCGCGGGCGCCTTCCGGGTCGCGGTGGCGCGCGTGGTCGCGCGGGCGGCGCTGGTCTTCTTGGCCGGAGTCGCCTTCTTCGCAGTCGCCTTCTTGGCGGTCGTCTTGCTCGCGGTCGTCTTCTTGGCGGTGGCGCGGGCCGTGGTCGCCTTCTTGGCGGTCGCCTTGCTGACGGTCTTCTTGGCCGGGGTGGCCTTCTTCGTCGCCGTCTTGCTCGCGCTCGCCTTGCTCGCGGTCGCCTTGCTCGCGGTCGTCTTGCTCGCGGTCGTCTTGCTCGCGGCCGTCTTGCTCGCGGTTGCCTTCGCCGTGGACCTGGTGGCGGTCGCCGTCTTCGCCGCGGTCGCGCGCGGGGCCTTCTTCTCCCCCGACACATAGGCCTTCAGCTCGGTGCCCGCCCGGAACCGCGGAACGTTGGTCGCCTTGGCGCGCTTGCGCTCGCCGGTCCGCGGGTTGCGCACCATCCGGGAGGGACGGCGCACCTTCTCGAACACGCCGAAGCCGGTGATCGATACGCGGCCATCCTTGGCCGTCGAGAAGATGATCGTCTCGACGACGGCATTGAGCGCGCGCCCCGCCTCGGCCTTGTTGCCGTCGAATTGCGGCGCCAGTGCTTCGATCAGTTCAGCCTTGTTCACGGTTTCCTCTTAGTCCTAAGGCACCCTGCTGGTCAGGGTTGCGGAGCATTCGGCCCGAATGCTGGCACTCACGCTAAACAGTGCAATCGCACATGACAAATACCGACATGCCGAGTCGCGATCATGTCGGCGGGGTCAGCGGTGATGATCGCCGGCGCCGCGGCCTCAGGAACCGCTGGCCACCGGCAGCGTGCTCGGCTTGAACGGCAGGCGTCTTCCTTCGTAGGCAGTGATGTCGGACTCGTTGCGCAGGGTCAGCGCGACATCGTCCAGTCCCTCCATCAGCCGCCACCGGGTGTAGTCGTCGATCTCGAAGTCGATCGTCCACCCGGCGACCGTGATCGTCCGGTGCTCAAGATCAACAGTGATCTCGAGCGACGGGTCGCCCGCCACCAGCTCCTGGAGCTTGTGCACATCGGATTCGTCGATCACCGCGATCACGAGCCCCGCCTTGCCCGAGTTGTTGCGGAAGATGTCGCCGAAGCGGGATCCGATCACCACCCGGAAGCCGTGGTCCATCAGGGCCCACACCGCGTGTTCGCGCGAGGAGCCCGTGCCGAAGTCCGGGCCCGGGATCAGGATCGTCGCACCTTCGTGGGCCGGGTCGTTCAGCACGAACGACGGGTCGTTGCGCCAGGCCGAGAACAGACCGTCGGCGAATCCGGTACGCGTGACCCGCTTGAGGTACACGGCCGGGATGATCTGGTCGGTGTCGACATTGCTGCGGCGCAGCGGCACAGCGGTCCCGGTGTGCGTGGTGATTGCTTCCATGATCAATTCCTCGCGATTCTTCAGACGAGCGACGGTTGGGCAAGATCGGCGGGCGAGGCGAGCCGGCCGACCACCGCGGTCGCCGCCGCAACGGCCGGCGAGACCAGATGGGTCCGGCCGCCCTTGCCCTGCCGGCCCTCGAAATTGCGATTCGAGGTGGAGGCGGCCCGCTCACCGGGCGCGAGCTGGTCCGGATTCATCCCCAGACACATGGAACATCCGGCAGCCCGCCACTCCGCACCGGCAGCGAGGAAGATCTTGTCCAGGCCCTCGGCCTCGGCCTGCAGCCGGACCCGGGCGGAGCCGGGAACGACCAGCATGCGCACCCCGTCGGCGACGCGGTGCCCGTCGATCACCTGCGCGGCCAGCCGCAGATCCTCCATCCGCCCGTTGGTGCACGAGCCGACGAAGACGGTGTCGACACCGATCTCGCGCATCGGCGTACCCGCGGCCAGGCCCATGTACTCCAGCGCACGCTCGGCGGCGTGGCGCTCCACCTCGTCGGTGAAGCTCGTGGGATCGGGCACGGCCTCGCCGAGTGCGACGCCCTGGCCGGGATTGGTGCCCCAGGTGACGAACGGCGAGAGATCGCTGACGTCGAGATCGACCTCGACGTCGAAGGAGGCGTCATCATCGGTACGAAGCGTTCGCCAGTAGGCCTTTGCGGCCTCCCACTGCTTGCCCTCGGGGGCATGCGGGCGACCCTCGAGATAGGCGAAGGTCGTCTCGTCCGGGGCGATCATGCCGGCCTTCGCCCCCCATTCGATGCTCATGTTGCAGATCGTCATCCGGCCCTCCATCGAGAGCCGCTCGATCACCGGGCCGCGATACTCCACCACATAGCCCGCGCCGCCGCCGGTCCCGACCTTGGCGATCAACGCCAACACGACGTCCTTGGCGGTCACCCCTTCGGCCAGCTCCCCGGTGACGTTGACCGCCATCGTCTTCGGACGCGCCTGCGGCAGGGTCTGGGTGGCCAACACATGCTCGACCTCCGAGGTCCCGATACCGAACGCCAGCGCGCCGAACGCCCCGTGGGTGGAGGTGTGCGAATCACCGCAGACCACGGTCATCCCCGGCTGGGTCAGCCCGAGCCAGGGCCCGATGATGTGCACGACGCCCTGGTCGGGGTCGCCCAGGCTGTGGATCCGGACGCCGAACTCGGCGGCATTGCGGCGCAGGGTGTCGACCTGGGTACGCGAGGTCGGGTCGGCGATCGGCTTGTCGATGTCCAGCGTCGGAGTGTTGTGATCCTCCGTGGCCAGGGTGAGATCGGGTCGGCGTACCGTCCGGCCGGCCTGCCGCAGGCCGTCGAAGGCCTGCGGGCTGGTCACCTCGTGCACGAGATGGAGGTCGATGAAGAGCAGATCGGGCTCCCCCGGCGCGGACCGCACCACATGGTCCTCCCACAGCTTGTCGCTCAGCGTCTTGCCCATCGCTTCCTCTCCTCGTCCCCGATCCTGCGGCACCCGGTGCCGTTCCGGCTCATCGCAATCCTGCTCGTCCGTCGGTGCCGCCAGTTGCATTCCAGCATCCGAGACGGCAGTATCATCACATGGACAACACTAGCGGCGTCGGCGTTCTCGACAAAGCGGCCGTCGTCTTGACGGCTCTGGAGGGTGGGCCGACCACCCTCGCCGGGCTGGTCAGCGCGACAGGGCTGGCCCGCCCCACCGCGCACCGCCTCGCGGTGGCGCTGGAGCACCACCGGCTCGTCGGCCGCGACCTGCAGGGCCGGTTCGTCCTCGGGCCGCGGCTGGCCGAACTGGCCTCGGCGGCCGGTGAGGATCGTCTGCTGGCCACCGCCGGGCCGGTGCTCGCGCGATTGCGCGACATCACGGGCGAGTCGGCCCAATTGTTCCGCCGACAGAACGAGTTCCGGGTGTGCGTGGCCGCCGCCGAGCGAAGCTCCGGGCTGCGCGACACCGTGCCGATCGGTTCCCAGCTCACCATGCAGGCGGGCTCGGCCGCCCAGGTACTGCTTGCCTGGGAGGAGCCCGAGCGGATGCAGCGCGGGCTGCGCGATGCCCGCTTCTCCGCGGCCGCACTGTCCAATGTCCGGCGGCGCGGCTGGGCCCAGTCGGTTGCCGAGCGCGAGTCCGGGGTGGCCTCGGTCTCGGCGCCGGTACGCTCCCCCAGCGGCAAGGTGATCGCCGCGGTCAGCGTGTCGGGCCCGGTCGAGCGACTGACCCGTCAGCCCGGCCGGATGCACGCGCCGGCGGTGATCGCGGCCGCCGACCGGCTCAGCGAGGTGTTGCGCCGGTCCGGCGAATGATCATCCGCCGAGGAAGGCGAGCGGGATGAGCGCCATGCCGAGCAGCGTGATCACGACGATGCCGATCACGTTCAGCCACAGGCCGCCCTTCACCATCTGCCCCACGGTCACATAACCGGAGCCGTAGGCGATGGCATTCGGCGGCGTCGCGACCGGCAGCATGAATGCACAGGTGGCCGCGAGCGCGACCAGCACGGTGAGCATCAGCAGCGGCTGGTCGAGGCCGATGGCGAGCCCGGCCACCAACGGCAGCACCGAGGCCGCGGTCGCCGTGTTCGAGGTCAGCTCGGTCAGGAAGATGACACCGGCGACCAGGACGGCGACGAGCGCGATCGTCGGCAGGAAGCCGAGTCCCTGGGCACGCTCACCGACCCAGGCCGTGAGGCCGCTGTCGGTGAACTGGGACGACAGCGCCAGGCCCCCGCCGAAGAGCAGCAGCACGCCCCACGGCAACTGCACGGCGCTGTGCCAGTCCAGCAACCGGACCCCCTTCGCCGCACCGGCCGGGAGGATGAACAACAGCACGCCGACGGCCATCGCGATGCCGGCATCCGACAGCGGCGGGCTGTCGAAGAGCAGCGGCAATGCAACCCAGGCGATCACGGCGAGCACGAAGATCGCCAGGACCCGCTTCTCCCCCGACGCCATCGGACCGAGCTTGCGCAGTTCCTCACTCATCAGCTCCCGGCCGCCGGGGATCTCGGAGATCTCGGGCCGGAACAACACCTTGGTCAACAACAACCAGGTCACCACGAGCATGATCAGCGCGATCGGCAGGCCGACCAGCATCCACTGCCCGAAGCCGATCTGGATGTCGTAGTTGCTGGACAAGAAGCCGACCAGGAAGGCATTCGGCGGCGTGCCGATGATGGTCGCGAGGGAGCCGATCGACGCGGCGTAGGCGATACCGAGCATCAGCGCGGTGCCGAAATTGGAGCGGACGACCTCCTCCTTGACCGCCGGTGAGGTCGGATCCGGATCCTCGACGGCCGACGACCCCTGGCTTTCCTCCCGACCGGCACCCCGGTCGACCCGCCGCGCGAGCCCCGTCGCGAGCATCAGCACGGAGACCCCGATCGGCAGCATCATCACCGCGGTCGCGGTGTTCGACACCCACATGGACAAGAAGCCGGTGGCGAGCATGAAGCCGGCGACGACCATCGGCGGCCTGGTGCCCATCAGGCGCACGGTCGTCAGCGCGATCCGCCGGTGCAGGTTCCAGCGCTGCATGGCCAGGGCGAGCAGGAAACCGCCCATGAACAAGAAGATGATGTTGTTGCCGTAGGACGCGCCGACATCGTCGAACTTGACCTCGGTGAACGCGGGGAAGATCACCAGCGGCACCAGCGCGGTCGCCGGGATCGGGATCGCCTCGGTCATCCACCACACCGCCATCAGCGCGGCGGTCGCGGCCGTCAGCCGGCCGGCATGTCCGAGATCGGCCGGCAGCACGAAGTAGATCAACACGGCAACGCCCACGCCGATCCCGAGGCCGATCCAGCGGATGCGCCGACGCTGGTCGGCCGGCTCCTGCTCGCCCGGGGATCGCCCCTGCCGTTCGGTCTCGGTGAACTCGGTCTGTTCCCCGTAGCGGTCGGTGTGTTCGGACACGATGCGCTCCCCTCGGCGACGTCGGCGTGGGTGAGGCACCACCCTAGTGCCGTGCGCCGCGGCGCGAACCAGCAGGGATTGCGGGTGCGGGACGGAGCCGCGCGACCCCGAAGACGCCACCAGGGCCCCAGCGGTTCGCTGGGGCCCTGGTGATCTGGTAGCCCCGACGGGATTCGAACCCGCGCTACCGCCTTGAGAGGGCGGCGTGCTAGGCCGCTACACAACGGGGCCAGATGTCGCTCGAGGCGACCGACAGAGCGTACCGGACGCGGTCTCCCGCCGCCAATTCGCGCTGTTCGCTGGGGTACTAGGACTCGAACCTAGACTAACTGAACCAGAATCAGTCGGGCTGCCAATTACCCCATACCCCATCTGCCTGACATCACTGCCGAGGCAGGCGATCACCGGCCCCTGGGGGTCCGGCAACGACGGCTAACGTTACTCGATTCCGCGCGGAGCGGCCAAATCGCTGCGGACCGGTACGCCGAGTACCCGCGCGGCGAGCACCGCGAGCGCCGCGAAGACGGCATAGCCCACCAGACCGAGCAGCGCCTCGGCCGGCGCCATCGCGGTCATGGTTCGCGCGGCGGGCAGCGTGGCGGTGAGCGCGGCCAGCCCGAGCGCGGCGAGATTGTTCAGCACGTGGGCGGCGATCGCCGCCTCGAGCCCACCGGTCAGCCAGACCAGGATCCCCATCACGACACCGAAACCGAACCGGTTGGCGAACAGCCACGGGTCCTGGGCGCCGTGCAGGGCCGCGAAGATCAGCGCCGGGCCCACCACGCCCAGCCAGGGCCCGGACACCAACGCCCCGAGGGTCTGGGCGAGGAACCCGCGGAAGACGAGCTCCTCGGCGGCGGCCTGCAGCGGGGAGGTGGCGACGATGATCACCGCGAACCAGGCGAAGTCGGCCGGCGGTGCCGGCTGCGGGCGCGCCAGCAGGGTCACGGCCACGACCGGTGCGAGGACCACGGCGGCCAGGACGGTCGCGGCGACCAGCCAGCGCCCGCGTACCCGGCCGCGGACCGAGACCAGCCAGCCCGGCCGCACGCGCAGCACGGTGACGGCCAGCAGGACCGGGATCAGCGCGGTGGCCGCGATCGCGACATTGGTGGAGAACAGGCCGAGCGGCGTCTCGAAGGCGAGCCCGGCGGCCAGGGCCGCCGCAAGCTCCCCGGGGCGCCCGGCGGCCAGCCAGCCCAGCGCCAGGATCCCCTGTGCCAGCAGCGAGACCACCAGCACGAACCCGGCGACGGTGAACAGGGCACAGAAGATCAACAGCCGCGCCGGATGGGCGCCGGTGCGCAGCAGTTGGGGGTACGCCGCGGCGGGCGCCACCGGGCGGGCTACCGGCTCAGCCGGCGGATTCGGCATCGGCGGCGAGCCCGTCCAACGCCCGGTCGATCCGGGCCAGCGCCGAGTCACGACCGAGCAGCTCCAGCGACTCGAACAGCGGCGGGGAGATCCGGGAACCGGTGACGGCCGTGCGTACCGGCCCGAAGGCGTGCCGCGGCTTGAGCCCCAGACCGTCGACGAGCGCGGTGCGCAGCGCCTCCTCGATCGACGCATGATCGAAATCGGGCAGCCCGGCCAGCGCGTCGCGCGCCGCCTGCAGGGTGTCGGCATCGCCGGGCTTGAGCACCGCGTCGGTGCCGCTGGTGATCTGATCGTCGGCGCGGAACAGGAAGCCCGCCATGCCGACGGCCTCGGACAGCGTGTTGATCCGCTCCGCGATCAGCGGCACGACGCCGGCCAGCAGTCGGGCCTGGTCGTCGGTCGGCGGGTCGGCGATCAGGCCGGCCTCGGCGAGGAAGGGCGTCACGGCGGCGGCAAGTTGATCATGGTCGAGCATCCGGATGTGCGCGGCATTGATCGCGAGCGCCTTCTTCGGGTCGAACCGGGCCGCATTGGCGTTGACCCGACGGATGTCGAAGGCCTCGATCATCTCGCGCATGGTGAACACATCGCGGTCGTCGGCGATCGCCCAACCGAGCAACGCCAGATAGTTGAGCAGCCCCTCGGGCAGATAGCCCGCCTCCCGATAGTCGGCCAGGCCGCCGCCAGGATCGCGCTTGGACAGCTTCTTGTTGCCCTCCCCCATCACGAACGGCAGATGCCCGAAGCGCGGCACCGCGCCGTCGGTCACGCCGACCTCGCCCAGCGCGCGATACATCACCAACTGGCGCGGGGTGGAGGACAACAGGTCCTCCCCGCGCAGCACATGGGTGATCTTCATCAGCGCGTCGTCGACCGGATTGACCAGCGTGTAGAGCGGGTGGCCGTTGGCCCGGACGATCGCATAGTCCGGCACGTGCTCGGAGGAGAACGACACGGGCCCGCGGACCAGATCGTCGAAGCCGAGCTCGCCGTCGGGCACCCGCATCCGGATCACCGGCGAGCGGCCCTCGGCCCGGTACGCGGCGCGCTGGTCCTCGGTCAGGTCGCGGCAGTGCCCGTCGTAGCCGGACGGCGCGCCCTTGGGTCGCGCCTTCGCGCGCTCCTCGATCTCGGCCGGGGTGCAGAAACATTCGTACGCCTGTCCGCCCGCGAGCAGTTTCGCGACGACATCGCGATAGATCTCGCCGCGCTCGGACTGCAGATAGGGCGCGTAGGGGCCGTCGACCTCGGGCCCCTCGTCCCAGTCGATGCCGAGCCAGCGCAGCGCCTCGATGGTGCCACGCATCGACTCCGCGGTGGAACGCTCGGTGTCGGTGTCCTCGATCCGCAGCACCAGCGTGCCGCCGTGGTGGCGCGCGAAGGCCCAGTTGAACAGTGCGCTGCGGACGTTGCCCACGTGCAGGTTGCCGGTCGGCGAGGGCGGGAAGCGGACGCGCACCTGCTGCGGGGCGAGGTCGCCGAGGACCGGATCGCTCATTTCGCTTCCTTCTCCTGCTCGTCCGGCTGTTCGGTCTTCTTCTGCCCGCTGCTGATCGCGCTCTCGCCGGGTTCGCCGACCGTATTGGTCAGGGTGCCGATCCCCTCGATGTGGACGCTGACGGTCTGTCCCGGGCGCATCTCGCCGACCCCGGCGGGCGTACCGGTCAGGATCACATCGCCGGGCAACAAGGTGGTGTAAGAGGAGATGTAGGCAACCAGGTCGGCGATCGGGTGGACCAGGTCGCGGGTGTTGCCGGCCTGGCGCTGCTCGCCGTCGATCGAGGTCGAGAGCTCCAGCTCGCCCGCCTCCTCGATCGTCAGGTGGGTGACGATCCACGGGCCGAGCGGGCAGGAGGTGTCGAAGCCCTTGGCCCGGGCCCACTGCCCGTCGGTGCGTTGCAGGTCGCGCAGCGTGGCGTCGTTGGCGACGGTGTAGCCGAAGATCAGGTCCTGGGCGCGATCGGCCGGCACCTGCGAGCCGATCCGGCCGATCACCACGGCCAGCTCGCCCTCGAAGTGCAGTTCCTTCGCCGCCGCCGGGGCGATGATCCGGTCGTCCGGGCCGATCACGGCGGTGTTCGGCTTGAAGAAGGTCAACGGGGTGGCGGGCACCTCGTTGCCCATCTCCTTGGCGTGGTCGGCGTAGTTGCGGCCGACGCCGATCACCTTCGAGCGCGGGATCACGGGGGCGAGCAGGCGTACCGCGTCGAGCGCCAGCCGCTCGCCGGTCAACTGGACCGGCATGGCCAGCGGATCGCCGTTCAGGACGGCCACGGTGTCGGGGTGTTCGCCGTTGTCGCGGGCCAGTTCGACCAGCCCGTAGCGTGGCTCACCGCCGGTGGAGAATCGTGCAACGCGCATTTCCTCAGCCTAGCCAGCCGTGCCGCCGCGCCGCGAACGCAGAGCCCGCCGGGCATACTGCCCGGGTGAGCACCGAGCAGTCGTCCTTCGCCGTCGTCGACCTGATCCGGGCCAAGCGCGACGGTACGCCACTGAACGATGACCAGATCCGCTGGCTGATCCGCGCCTACACCGACGGCGCGGTCGCCGAGGAACAGATGTCGGCACTGGCGATGGCGATCTTCTTCAACGGCCTGACCCCGGCCGAACTCGCCACCTGGACCCGGGCCATGATCGACACCGGCGAGCGGATGGACTTCTCCGGGCTGTCCCGGCCGACGGCGGACAAGCACTCCACCGGCGGCGTCGGCGACAAGATCACTTTGCCACTCGCGCCACTGGTGGCCGCCTGCGGCGTCGCCGTTCCGCAGTTGTCGGGTCGCGGGCTCGGTCACACGGGCGGCACCCTGGACAAGCTGGAGGCGATCGGGGGCTGGCGGGCGTCGCTGTCGAATGCGGAGCTGTTCGCCCAGCTCGAGGACGTCGGTGCGGTGATCAGCGCCGCGGGCGCGGGCCTGGCACCCGCGGACAAGAAGCTGTACGCGCTGCGCGATGTCACCGGCACCGTCGAGTCGATCCCGCTGATCGCGAGTTCGATCATGAGCAAGAAGATCGCCGAGGGCACGGGCGCGCTGGTGCTGGACGTCAAGGTCGGCTCGGGCGCGTTCATGAAGGACGAGGCGAGCGCGCGTGAGCTGGCGTCCACGATGGTCGAGTTGGGCCGCGCAGCCGACGTGAACACCGTCGCCCTGCTGACGGACATGGCCACCCCGCTGGGACGTTCCGTGGGCAATGCGCTGGAGGTCGCCGAATCGGTCGAGGTGCTGGCCGGGGGCGGCCCGGCGGACGTGGTCGAGCTGACGCTCGCGCTGGCTCGGGAGATGCTGGCGGCGGCCGGCGTGGCGGCCGATCCGGAGCACGCCCTCGCCTCCGGCGCGGCGATGGATGTCTGGCGGTCCATGATCAGCGCACAGGGCGGCGACCCGGATGCGGCGCTGCCGCGGGCGCGCGAGACCGAGCAGGTACGCGCGGACCGCGACGGCGTCGTCACCGGCCTGGACGCTCTCGGCGTCGGCGTGGCGGCCTGGCGGCTCGGCGCCGGGCGTACCCGCAAGGAGGACCCGGTCCAGGCCGGCGCGGGGATCGAGATCCACGCCCGGCCCGGCGACCGCGTCGCCGCGGGCGATCCCGTGCTCACCCTGCACACCGACACCCCGGAACGATTCGCGCCCGCGTTGGCCGACCTTTCCGGCGCGATCGCGATCGGCGACGCCGCACCGCACCCGCGGCCGGTGGTGATCGACCGGATCGGCTGACCAGGCGTAGGAGGGTGAACGTTGGTGACGACGTCGCGAAGGCGCGACGCCGGTGGTCGACCTCCTGCCCCGCTGTGTGGGCGGTGGTAGGTGTGGTGGATGTGGCAGGCTCCGCGCGGGTCAGGAACGCCGCAGCCGTGGCGCCCTTCTCGTCGGCGAGTGGCTCGGTGCGGGCGAGCCGGGAGAACCCATCGACGACCGTGGGTTCCGCCCGGGTCGGCGGCTCCCTCGCCAGGCACGGGCAGCCATGACCGTCATCAGCAGGCCGCACGTGGTCAGGCCCGCGGCTACCAGGTAGATGGGCCTGGGACCAGCGGTCGAGTCGGCGATCAGCCCGCCGATCAGACCGGCGCAGGCGGCTGCGACCTGGTATCCGGAGGCGTTGACGGCCATCGCCAGCGTCGGCGCGTCGCCGGCGGCCATCATCACGCGAGCCTGCATGCCGGGGATGATCGCGAAGCCGAGGAGGCCGATCACCACAACCGCCGCCACGGTGAGCGTCGTGGAGGTCGCGACGAACCAGGTGCCGACAAGGGTTGCGGCCAGCAGGCCGAGGAGAACGGGTTGGAACAGTCGCGGGTTGCGGTCGTAGAGCGCGCCGCCGACGAGGTTGCCGATCGTCGCGCCGACGCCATAGGCAAGGAGCAGGAGCGGCAGCCGGGTGCTGGGATGTCCGCCCAGATCCGTGAGCAGCGGGGCAAGGTAGCTGAACACCATGAGCACCCCGACGTTGCCGACCGCGGTGATGGCCAGCGCCGCCAGCACCGGGGCACGTCGAAGCACCCGCAGCTCCGAGACCGCCGAGGTCCGACCCTCCTCACCTGGCGACGTGAGCTGCCAGAACACCAGACCGAGCCCGAGCAGGCACGCCACGGCAATCGCAGCGAAGGTGGCGCGCCAGCCCCACTGACTGCCGATCTGGGTGCCGATGGGCGCCCCGAGGATCATGGCCAGGTTCATCCCGAACGCCAGCCGGGCAACCATGGTCCCGGCTCGCTCAGGTGGCGAGGAGGTCACCGCGATCACGATTGCCTGAGCGAAGAAGGTCGAGGTCACCAGCGCGGTGACCACCCGAGCCGCCAGCAGGAGGGAGAACTCGGGAGCCAGGGCGGAGGCCGCGTTCCCCACCCCGGCGACGGCCAGCAGGACCAGCATCAGCCGCTTCCGATCGACCCCGGCAGTCACCGCGGTGAGCAGCGGGCCACCGATGATCATGCCGACGGCGTACGCGGTGACCAACAACCCCGCGGTGCCGACGGTGACCCCGAGGTCGGAGGCGACCTCG
The DNA here is from genome assembly GCF_054073625.1 of Naumannella huperziae. Taxonomy (NCBI): domain Bacteria; kingdom Bacillati; phylum Actinomycetota; class Actinomycetes; order Propionibacteriales; family Propionibacteriaceae; genus Naumannella; species Naumannella huperziae. The sequence goes on from NZ_JBSXPH010000001.1 coordinate 2,576,461, forward strand.
GGCAGGATCCCGGCCACCACGAACTCCCCGGTGGTGATGCTGAAGACGCAAAACATGAGGATGACGAGCCGAAGCATGCCCCGCACGCTAAACTCTCACGTCGACGTGAGAGTCAAGTCGACACCGAAGGAATCCGGGTGAAGATCGGAGAGCTGGCAGACCGGACCGGGGTCAGCGTGCGAGCGTTGCGCTACTACGAGGAAAAGGGCGTACTGACCCCCGAACGCACTCCCAGCGGGTACCGGATCTTCGCCGAGGCAGACATCCGCACGGTGGCACACATCCAGACGCTCCTCGCCGCGGGTCTCGGCATGGATCTCATCGGCGAGATCCTGTCCTGCTTGTCCGGCGAGTCCCTGCTGCTGGACGGCTGCCGCGAACGACTCGAAGCAGAGCGCCGCCGGATCACCGGCGACATCGATCAACTCGCCCACACCCGGTCACTGCTCGACGACCTGCTCGCAACCACGCGAGCCCTGTCACGAACGCCCTGACCCGCAACAACTAGGCCGCGCCGGTGTGCCGGTCGAACCAGTTGGGTGTCCGGACGACCAGCGAGCCCATCCCGAGGCCGCCGTGGAAGAACAGCAGCGGCGAGCCCGGCGCCGGGGTAGTCGGAATCTTGGACTTCGCGCTCCCCCAGGACGAGGACAGCCGATCGAGGTTCGCGGCCCACCCCTCGGGCACGATGACCTTGATCGAACCGGCGCCGGGCAGCGATTCGATCATGATCACCTCGGCCAGCGGCCGGGCCTCCAGACAGTTCAGGATCACCGAGCCGAGGCCGCCGTCGATGCGCAGGAAGGGCGGCAACTCCCACGCGCCCTCACGGCGTACCGTCGACCAACCACCGTCGAGGCGCAACGGGTCCTGCTCGCTCATCCCCGGCGCGTGCGGCACGCCGTCCGGCAGGGTGGCGGCGCGAGGGGCGAGCGCGGTGCCGGCCCGACCCGCCCGCGACGGTGGTTCGACCGGCAGGTCGGCGACCAGCGGATCGAGGTCGCCGAAGGTCTTGGCGGCCAGTGCCGCCTCGATCCGCTCCTCCAGCTCGTCGAGATCGATCCGCCCCTCCGCGGCTGCGTCGCGCAGGATCGCCACGACTGCCTCACGTTCGGCGTGCCCGATCCGCATCCCACCGGCCCCACTCATGGGCGCAGCCTAGTCAACCTTGGCACCACCCGGCCGCCCGCTATCCGGTGCAGACGGTTCGAGCTGCGGCCGATGAGCCATGCGGCCTTCCGCAGGCTCAGCCGCGGCCCCGGATGAGCCCGAACCGGTAGGCATCGGTGAGCGCCTCCCAGGAGGCGTCGATGATGTTGGCGCCGACGCCGACCGTGGTCCACACGTGCTCGCCGTCGGTGGTGTCGATCAGCACGCGGGTGACCGCATCCGTGCCGTGCCCGGAATCGAGGATCCGGACCTTGTAGTCGATCAACTCATAGCCGGCGATCTGCGGGTACGCCTTGATCAGCGCGTCGCGCAGCGCCTGGTCGAGGGCGTTCACCGGGCCGTTGCCCTCCCCCACCACCAGGTGGGTCTCGCCCTCGGCGGACAGCTTCACCGTCGCCTCGGTGACGGTCGCATGATCAGAACTGGCCTGGGAGTGCACCCGCCAGTGCTCGATCGCGAACGGGTCGCCGGGCAGCGAGCCGGTGCCGCCGGTGTGATCGCGCAGCAGCAGCTCGAAGCTCGCATCCGCCGCCTCGTAGGAATAGCCGCGCGCCTCGCGCTCCTTCACCGCATCGGTCACCCGGGCGGCAAGATCACGATCGGACAGGTCGAAGCCCAGCTCCTCACCCTTGATCTGGATGTTCGCGCGGCCGGCCATGTCGGAGACCAGCATCCGCATGTCGTTGCCGACCAGCCCGGGATCGATGTGCTGGTAGAGATTCGGGTCGACCTTGATCGCGCTGGCGTGCAAACCGGCCTTGTGGGCGAAGGCCGAGGCGCCGACATAGGGCTGGCGGCCCGAGCCGGCGACATTGGTCACCGCCGCGATGGCGTGCGAGATCCGCGTCGCCTCGGCGAGCCGCCCCTCGGGCAGCAGGTCCCAGCCGTACTTCAGCTCCAGGTTCGCGATCACCGGGATCAGGTCGGCATTGCCGGTCCGCTCGCCGTAGCCGTTGATCGTGCCCTGCACGTGCATGGCGCCCGCGTCGACCGCGGCCAGGGTGTTGGCCACCGCGCAGCCGGTGTCGTTGTGGGCATGGATGCCGAGCGGTACGCCGAGCCCGGCCACCTGTTCCACGATCTCGCCCACCCAGGGCGGGAGCATCCCGCCGTTGGTGTCGCAGAGCACGACCACCTCGGCCCCGGCCCGGGCCGCGGTGCGTACCACCTCGGTGGCATAGCCCGGGTCGAGGCGGAAGCCGTCGAAGAAGTGCTCGCAGTCGAGGAAGACCCGGCGGCCCTCCTCGACCAGGTGGGAGACGGTGTCGGTGATCATCGCGAGGTTCTCCTCGCGGGTCGTGCGCAGCGCGCGCTCGACGTGACCGACGTGGCTCTTGGCGACCAGGCAGACCGTCGAGGCGAGCGAGTCGCGCAGCGCGGCGACCAGCGGGTCGTCGGCGGCCCGGCCGTTGGGGCGGCGGGTGGCGCCGAACGCGACCAGCGTCGCGTTCTTCAGTTTCAGGTCGTCGGCGGCGGCGGCGAAGAACGCGGTGTCGTTCGGATTCGCGCCGGGCCAGCCGCCCTCGATCCAGCCCACGCCCAGCTCGTCCAGGTAGCCCGCGATTCGCAGCTTGTCCGCGACGGTGAGGCGCATCGCCTCCTGCTGCGCGCCGTCGCGCAGGGTCGTGTCGTAGACGTGGAAGGTGCCGGGCTGACGCGGCGCCGTCGCCTGGCCGTTCAGGCTGGGGGCTGTGGTCATGATCGTCCTCGTTGCTGGGTGCACTCGCCGGGCAAAGAAAAAACCTCCCGTGGGAACGAGAGGTTGCGCGTCCGACGATCCGCTGGTCAGACGCGCTGCGCAATGATGATGCTCAGGCGATGCACCCCGCCATTGTGTGGCGCGGATTGCCGGACGCGGAACCCCTGTCTCGACATACGGTACGCAGGGCCCCGGCGAGCGGGCCGCGATCATCCCCGGCCCGTGCACCTGAGGGGGCGCATCGCGTACCGCTCGGAGCGGTCAGTCCCCGCCCGGTTCGGCGCGGCCGAGCGATTGGTAGAACTCCTCGTCCGCCGGATCGGCCCGCACGCCCAGCGCGCTCGCCCACAGGTAGGTCAGCGTGCGGTTGGCCTCGGTGAGGTCGTAGTCGCGGTCCTCGGTGACGTGCCAGGTGTAGAAGCTGTGCGTCGTCATCGCGATCAGCGCGCTCGCCACCACCTCCGGGTCGAGCGTGGGCTTCAGCGCGCCGCACGCCTGCTGCCGCTTGATCATGCCGAGCACGCGCCGCTCCGCGGTGTGCCGCAGGTGGATCCGCAGGGCGTGCACCTCATCGTCGAATGTCGTCACCTGCTCCAGCAGCCCGATCAGCCGGCGGTGTTCCTTGTAGACCCGGTAGAACCGCAGGTTGCCGCGCTCGATGCGCTGCACCCGGGTCAGCGATCTCTCCGCCGGCCCGTGCTCGTAGATGCCGGGCATCAGGTCCAGGCACAGCACGCGGAAGATGTCGGTCTTGGAGTCGAAGTAGGTGTAGAACGTGCCGTGGGCGACCCGGGCCTCCTCGGCGACATCCATCACCCGGGCGTTCAGGAAGCCGTCGCGCTCGAACACGATGCGGGCCGCGCGCAGCAGCCGCTCGCGGGTCCGCCGCGCCTTCGGGGTGAGCTGTTCGAGGCGCGCGGCCGCGTGACGACCGGCCGGGTCCTGTCCGATCCCCGACTCCTCGCTCACCGGCACCCCCTCCCTCTGCTGTGCGCTGCCGAGCCGAGCCGCTCCGAGCTGGTCCGATCCGAGCCGAGCGGGGCCGGCGACGGGCGATGGAACGGCAGTATTGACACGCACGTCAGTTCTAGCCGAGGTTGGCTGCGATGTCACTCAATGATGATGAACCGGCCTCGCTCTACCGCGCGCTGTTCCGCCCCGAATCGGTGGCGATCGTCGGGGCCTCGGGCCGCGGCGTCGGCGTCACCGCCCGCCCCCTGCGCTTCCTGCGCCAGCACCGGTTCGCCGGGCGCATCCACCCGGTGAATCCGCGCTACGACGAGATCGACGGCATCCCCTGCTTCCCCGACCTGGCCTCGATCCCCGACGGAGTCGACACCGTCTTGTCGCTCGTCCCCGCCGCGCAGACCGCGCAGATCGTGCAGGAGGCGGCCGCCGTCGGCGCGCGGGTCGTCGTCGTCTTCGCCTCGGGTTTCGCCGAGGTCGGCGAGGAGGGGCGGCGGATGCAGGCCGAGCTCGACGCGATCGCGCGGCGCACCGGCGTACGCATCGTGGGCCCGAACTGCCAGGGCCTGATCCACGTGCGCAACCAGTTCTTCGGCACCTTCACCAACGCGGCCGATCGCGAGATGCACGGCACCAGCGGCGTCGCCTATGTCGGCCAGAGCGGTGCCGTCGGCGGCTCGATGCTCGACCTCGCCGCCGAGATGGGGCTGAGCCTGACCGCCTGGGCCTCGACCGGGAACCAGGCGAACCTCGACCTGGTCGAGGTCGCGGAGGCGATGATCACCGACGACCAGATCAAGGTCGTGCTGATGTATGCCGAAGGGATCGCCGACGGGGCGCGCTTCGTCCGCCTCGCCCGCCGCGCCGCGCAGGCGGGCAAGCGGCTGGTGCTGTTGCGCTCGGGGCGATCCAGCACCGGCAAGTTGGCCGCCGCCTCGCACACCGGCGCGATGCTCGGCGACGACCTTGCGCTGGTCGCGGCGGCCGAACGCTACGGCGTGATCCTGGTCGGCGACGTCAACGAACTGCTCAGCGTCGGCGCGGCGCTGGCCGCCCCGGCGCCGCTGCGCGGCAATCGCCTCGGCGTCATCACGGCCTCCGGTGGCGCGGGCATCCTGCTCACCGACCACGCCGAGGACAACGGCCTCGAGGTGCCGCCGCTGGGCGAGGGGACGACCACGCAGCTCGCGGCGCTGGTGCCGGCGTTCGGGGCGGTCGCCAACCCGGTCGACATCACCGCGCAGGCGTTCAGTACGCCGACCGCCATGCAGGATCTCGCCGAGATCTGCCGGCTCACCGCCGCGGACGAGGCAGTCGACAGCGTCGCGTTCATCCTGACCATGGTGATCGGCCAACGCGCGCTGGACGTCGCGCAGATGCTCGCCGCACTCGCCCGCGACGGCCTCGACAAACCGCTGTGGATCGTCTGGTTGGCCAGCCGCGAGCAGACCGCGGACGCTCGGGCGGTGCTGCGCGAGGCCGGGATCCCGGTCTTCGCCTCCGTCGGCGACCTGGCGCGTACCCTCGCGCGCGTCGTGCCCGGCCCGACCCGCGCCGTCGCCGATGTCGCCGACGACCCCGAGGCGGCCGCCGCGCTGCTGGCCGACACCCCGGACCGGCTGGACAAGATCTTCTCCGCGCTCGCGGTCGACCGGGCGAGCCCGGTGTTGGCCGCACGGGGCGCCGACGTCGCCGCGATCGTTTCCGGCCGGCCGGGCCCGTTCGCGATGAAGATCAACGCGCCCAGCCTGACGCACAAGTCCGACATCGGCGGCGTACGCCTCGACGTCGCCCCCGAGCAGGCCGAGACCGTCTTCGCCGAGCTGGCCGCGATCGCCGACCAGCACGGGATCGCCGACTTCGCCGGCGTCGACATCGAGCCGATGGCGCGCCCGGGCCTCGAGCTGATCGTCGGCGCGACCTCCAGCGGCGACGGCTATCCGGCGATCGTGTCCGTCGGCCTCGGCGGCACCGCGACCGAGGTATTGGCCGACGTGGCGGCCACCGCGGCGCCGATCGACGCCGCGCAGGCGACCGACCTGCTCCGCCGCCTGAAGTCCTGGCCGCTGCTGGACGGTTTCCGGGGGCGGCCGCCGGCCGACGTCGCCGCCGTGACGCACGCGGTCAGCGCCGTGAGCAGGATGGCCGCCGCGGCGAGCGGGCACCGGTTCGAGTTCGAGATCAACCCGCTCATCGTGCATGCGGCGGGCGAGGGCGCGACGGCGGCCGACGTGCTCGTGCACACCGCGCCCGCGCCCGACGGGCGTGACTCCTGACCACCGAGCGGACAGCCAACCGAGAGGGCAGCCATGGGACAGATCGACCTGGACAAGACCGACGGCATCGCGCTGATCACCGTCAACTCCCCCGACGTGAAGAACGCGCTCACCGCGGACATGGGCCGGCAGTTGCAGGACGTCTGCGACGAGATCGACGCCGACGCCTCGATCGGCGCCGCCGTGATCCGCGGCGCGAACGGCACGTTCTCCTCGGGCGCGGACCGGCGGGCCTGGGACCCCAACCGCGTCCAACTGGAGGACAAGACCTACAAGGACACCGGTGCCGTCTACGGCGGTTTCCGGCGCGTCGGTGATCTGTTGGTCCCGACGATCGCGGCCGTCCGCGGCGCGGCCGTCGGCGCCGGGATGAACCTCGTGCTCGCCACCGACCTGCGCATCGTCGCGACGAACGCCCGCCTGATCTCCGGTTTCCTCAAGATCAACCTGCACCCCGGTGGCGGCTACTTCACCATCTCCCACCGCGCCGCGGGCCGGGAGGCGACCGCGGCGATGGGCCTGTTCCAGGAGGAGATCGACGGTGCCCGGGCCGCCGAGATCGGCCTCGCCTGGCAGGCCGTCGACGACGAGCTGGTCGAGCAGCGGGCGATGGAGCTCGCGGCCCGGCCGGCGAAGGATCCCGAGCTGTCGCGCGAGGCGACCCGCTCGTTCCGGGTCGAGACCGCCAACGATGCGCTCGACTGGGACGCCGCCCTGCAGTTCGAGCGGGCGATCCAGATGTGGTCGCAGTACCGCCGCAACAGCTACTGACCCGCCACCCGAGAAGGAGTCTCCCCCGATGCAGTTCGCCCCGACCGAGCTCAGCGCGAGCGAGCAACAACTGCGCGACGACGTGCGCGAGTTCCTCGACGCCGAGCTCCCCGATGATCACGTGCCCGGCCTGGGCATGGCCGCCGGACACGACCCCGAGTTCTCCAGGAAGCTCGCCGCGCGCGGCTGGCTCGGGATGGCCATCCCGCGTGAGTACGGCGGCCACGACCGGACCGCCGTCGACCGGTTCATCGTGACCGAGGAACTGCTCGCGCGCGGCGCGCCGCTCGGTGCGCACTTCGCGGCGGATCGGCAATCGGCCCCCACCATCCTGCGCTTCGGGTCCGAGGAGCAGCGCCGGCGGTTCATCCCCAAGATCGTCGCGGGCGAGTTGTGGTTCTCGCTCGGCATGAGCGAGCCGGACTCCGGCTCCGACCTGTCCTCGGTGCGTACCGCCGCCAAGAAGGTCGACGGCGGCTGGCTGCTGAACGGCACCAAGATCTGGACCAGCAACGCCCACCGCAACCACTACTTCGCCGTGCTGTGCCGCACCTCCCCGCTCGGCGAGGACCGGCACCAGGGGCTCAGCCAGCTCCTGGTCGACCTGCACGACGAGAACGTCGAGATCCGGCCGATCCCGTTCCTCGACGGCACCCACCACTTCAACGAGGTGCACCTCGACGACGTCTTCGTGCCCGACGACATGGTGCTCGGCGAGCCCGGCTCCGGGTGGCAGCAGGTGACCTCGGAGCTGGCGTACGAGCGATCCGGGCCGGACCGGTTCATGAGCACGTTCGGGCTGCTGAAGTACTTCGTCGACACCTACCGCGACGACCTGGACGCCCAGCAGGCGCGGATCGTCGGCGAGGTCACCGCCCGCTACTGGACGATCCGGCAGCTCTCCCTCGCGGTCGCGCGGATCATCGACGCGGGCGGCGCGCCCGCCGTCGAATCCGCGCTGGTGAAGGACATCGGCACGAAGTTCGAGCAGGACGTGATCGAGCTGATCCGCGACGGCGTGGACGGCGAGGTCGACCCCGACGGCGAGACGCTGCTGGAGACCCTGCTCGCCAGGGCCATCGTCAGCGGGCCGGCGTTCACCCTCCGCGGGGGTACCACCGAGATCCTCCGCTCCGTCGCGTCGAAGGGACTGCGAGCATGAGCAACGAGATCGACGAGATCCGCTCCGCGCTGCGCGCGATGCTCGGCGACACCTCCACGCCGGAGCATGTGGTCGCGGCCGAGGGCGCCGGCTGGAACGAGGGCGCGTGGCGGGTGCTGCGCGAGACCGGGTTCGCCGGCATCGGCGTACCCGAGTCCGCGGGCGGCTCCGACGGCACCCTGACCGAGGCGGCGGTCGTGCTGGCCGAGCTCGGTCGCGCCAGCGCGTCGGTGCCCTACGCCGAGCACGCGCTGATCGCCGGCTGGTTGGCGGCGCGGGCCGGCAAGCAGCTCGACGCGCAGGTCGCGACCGCCGCGGTGGCGCCCGGGCTGAGCGTGGCCGCCGACGAGACCCTTCGGGGAACCGTGCAGCGGGTGCCGTGGGCGCGCAGCGCCGACCGGATCGTGGTGATCATTCCCGACGACGACGGGGCGTCGGTCGCGGTGCTGGCAGGCGACTCCGTCGCCATCACCCCGGGGCGCAACTTCGCCGACGAGGCCCGCGACCGGGTGGATCTCGGCGGTGTCGCGCCGGTCGAGTCGTGGCGGATCGACGCCGAGGAGTTGGAGCAGGTACGCCTGCGCACCGCGTTCGCGCGCGCCGCCCTGATCGCCGGCGCCCTGGCCCGGGTGCTGGAACTGACCGTGCGCTACACCGGCGAGCGGGTGCAGTTCGGCCGGCCGATCGGTCGCTTCCAGGCGGTCCAGCGGCACGTCGTGAAGACCGCCGAGCAGACCAGCCTGACGACGATGGCCGTCGAGGCTGCCGCCCACGGCGAGCGCGAGGAGCTCGACCTGCCGGCCGCGGCCTCGGCCAAGATCGTCGCGAGCCAGGCGGCCACCATCTCCAGCGCGCACAGCCACCAGGCGCACGGCGCGATCGGGATGACCAAGGAGTACGAGCTCGGCCAGCTCAGCCGCCGGCTGTGGTCCTGGCGCGACGAGGGCGGCACGGCGCAGCACTGGTCGCGCCGGCTCGGCACCGCCGTGGCCGCCGCCGGCACCGACGCCGTGTGGCCGCTGATCTCTTCCGGGACCGACGCGGCCGCCCGCTCGCGCGCCTGACCCGCCGACGCCGGGCGGGTCCGCCGGGTTCGTCGGGTCCGCCGGGGCCGGTCGCGCCGGGGCCGGGCGAGACGGGCTCGACCCACGGGCCGGGGCGGCTCGGATAGGTTGCCCCCATGAGCCTGATCTTCGATGTGCATCCCACCTCGGACCCGATGCCCGCGCGCCGGCGCGAGGAGATTCTCGCCAACCCCGGGTTCGGCCAGCACTTCACCGATCACATGGCCGTGGCCACGTGGACCGCGGCGGACGGCTGGCACGACTCCGCGGTGGTGCCCTACGGGCCGATCCGCCTGGACCCGGCCGCGGCGGTGCTGCACTATGCGCAGGAGATCTTCGAGGGCCTCAAGGCGTACCGCCACGACGACGGGTCGATCTGGCTGTTCCGGCCGGACCAGAACGCCGCCCGGATGCAGCGCTCGGCCCGCCGGCTGGCGCTGCCCGAGCTGCCCGCCGAGGACTTCTTGTCCAGCATCACCACCCTCGTCGGCACCGACGCGGACTGGGTGCCCTCGGGCGGGGAGACCAGCCTGTACCTGCGCCCGTTCATGTTCGCCTCCGAGCCGTTCCTCGGGGTACGCCCCGCGCAGCGGGTCAGCTACGTGCTGATCGCGAGCCCGGCCGGCGCGTACTTCGCCCAGGGCGTGAAGCCCGTCAGCATCTGGATCACCGAGTCCTACAGCCGCGCCGGCCGCGGCGGCACGGGCGCGGCCAAGTGCGGCGGCAACTACGCCTCCAGCCTGCTCGCCCAGAGCGAGGCCGCCGAGCAGGGCTGTGAACAGGTGCTGTTCCCCGACTCCGCCGAGGGCAAGTGGGTCGAGGAGCTGGGCGGGATGAACGTCTACCTCGTCACCAACGCCGGCGAGCTGGTCACGCCCGAGCTGACCGGCAGCATCCTGGAGGGCGTCACGCGCGATTCGATCCTCAAACTTGCCGCCGACGAGGGCCTCACCCCCGTCGAGCGCAAGGTGTCGGTCGATGAGCTGCTGCGCGGGATCGCCGACGGCGCGATCCGCGAGGTCTTCGCGTGCGGCACCGCGGCGGTGGTCACGCCGATCGGGGCGTTCAAGGACGTCGACGGCGAGTACCCGGTCGGCGACGGTGCGGTCGGCGAGGTCACGCAGAAGGTACGCCAGGAGCTGCTCGACATCCAGTACGGGCGGTCCGAGGACCGCTACGGCTGGATGACCAAGATCGCCTGACCGGGGTCAGGCGACGGACTCGGCGATGGCGTCGCCGATCTGCGCGGTGGAGCGCCGCTCCCCCGGCTTGCGCGCGGCGAGGTCGGCGATCACGGCCTTGTTCACCCGCTCGGCCTCGGCGGCGTGGCCGAGGTGTTCCAGCAGCAGCGCGCCGGACAGGATCGCGGCGGTCGGGTCGGCGAGCTGTTGGCCGGCGATGTCGGGCGCGGAGCCGTGCACCGGCTCGAACATCGACGGGTGGGTCCGGTCCGGGTTGATGTTGCCGCTGGCGGCGAGCCCGATGCCGCCGGTGACGGCCGCGGCCAGGTCGGTGATGATGTCGCCGAACAGGTTGTCGGTGACGATCACGTCGAAGCGCGCCGGATCGGTGGCCAGGAAGATCGTCGCCGCGTCGACGTGCAGGTAGTCGGTCTCGACGCCGCCGAACTCCTGCCCGACCTCCTCGAACACCCGGCGCCACAGCTTGCCCGCGTTGACCAGCACGTTGTGCTTGTGCACCAGCGTCAGCTTGCCGCGCCGCGCCGCGGCCCGGGCGTATGCATCGCGCACCACTCGCTCGACGCCGAAGGCGGTGTTCACGCTCACCTCGGTGCCGATCTCGTGCGGCGTACCCTCGCGGACCACGCCGCCGTTGCCGCAGTACAGCCCCTCGGTGCCCTCCCGGATGACCACGAAATCGACGTCACCGGGGTCGGCGAGCGGGCTCACGCTGCCGGGATAGAGCTTGCTCGGCCGCAGGTTCACGTAGTGATCGAATGCGAACCTGATCTTGAGCAACAGCCCGCGTTCGAGCAGCCCGCTCGGCACGTCGGTGGCGCCGGGCGCCGCGCCAACCGCGCCGAGCAGGATCGCGTCCGCCGCGTCCAGCTCGGCGAGCACCGAGTCCGGCAGCACCTCGCCGGTACGCTGCCAGCGCGCCGCGCCCAGGTCGTAGTCCACCCGGTCGAACGCGCCGGGGCTGACCGCCTCGATCACCTTGATCGCCTCGGCCGTCACCTCCGGGCCGATGCCGTCGCCGCCGACCACCGCCAATGTCGCCTTCGCCATGGCGTCACCCTAGCCGCCCAGGCTCACATGGTGAGAACGGCGTACCACCATCCGGTCGGTCAGGCGCGCTGCTGGATCCGGACCAGGTTGCCGGTCGGGTCCCGGAAGGCGCAGTCGCGCACGCCGTACTCCTGGTCGGTCGGCTCGTGCACCACGTCGGCGCCGGCTGCTTCGAGCCGGGCGAAGGTGGCGTCCACATCGGCCGCGGCGAGGTTCACCGCGAACCACGCGCCCTTGCTGACGAGCGCGAGGATCGCCTTGGCGTCCTCCTCGGGAAGGCCGGGTCCCACCGGCTGCAGAACGATCGCGGTGTCGGGCTGATCGGCCGGGCCGACCGTGATCCAGCGCGTGTTCTCCCAGCCGACGTCGACGCGTACCTCGAAGCCGAGCAGGTCACGGTAGAACGCGATCGCGGCGTCCGGGTCGGTCTGCGGAAGGAAGCTTGAATAAATGCTGATGTCCATGCCGGAGACGCTAGTTCGGCGCGGCCGCGGCGGCTTCTCGATTCCTGATCGATTGATCATGGGCCGAGCGGGTCGGCGTCGGACGGGTGACGCGCCGGGTCACGCACGGCAACAACCCGGGCGGCACGTCCGGCGCGGCGCGATAGACGCTCGGCGGTACGCCGACCAGCTCGCGAAAGCGCGTACTGAACGTGCCGAGGGAGGAGAACCCGACGGCGAAGCACGCATCGGTCACGCTGACATCGCCTCGCCGTAGCAGCGCCATCGCCCGTTCGACGCGGCGGGTGATCAGGTACGCATAGGGCGACTCGCCGTACGCGGCACGGAACAGCCGGCTGAAGTGACCGGGCGACATGTGCGCGCCGGCGGCGAGCGCGTCGACATCGAGCGGCTGGGCGAAGTGCCGGTCGATCCGGTCGCGCGCCCGGCGCAGCGCGACCAGATCGGCGACCGCTGGCGAGCTCACCCGGGCATCCTGCCACGGTTCGCGCTCAACGGCGCGCGGCTTCGGCGATCGTGCCGGAACGGGGCCGCTAGGGCTTCACGTAGAAATAGCCGGCGACGCAGTGCCACGTGCCCTGTCGGTAGGTCCCGCCGGTGGACGGATTGACCTTGATCTCACCCAGCCGCCATTCCTTCTTGGTGCACCGGTAGCGGACCTTCGACAACGACACCCCGGCCTGACAGGCAAACCGCGCGCGGGGCTCCTTGATCTTGCTGCACACGCCGTTACCGGTCCGCGGCGGCTCGGGCGCCGGCCGCGCGGCGGCGGGCTCTGCGGCGGCCGCGAGGGCGCCGAGTCCCAGGAGTGTGGCAGCCGCCGTCAGTCCGACCGTTCGCCGCAGTTCCGAGATCATGTCAACTCCTTCGTCGATTCCTTCGTCGGTGTCGACCGAACGGGACATCCGTCCGGTCCCGCTCTGCACGAGTCCGGCATCGCCCGCACGGGTTCCGATTGCACGGTGTCGAGACCCGCCACGTCTCGGTTCCTGCCCTCAGCGGCGGGCGGCGATCAGCACCGAGGTGTCGTCGGCGACCAGCACGTCGACCGCGGCGACCCGCGGATCGGTCAGCCACTCCTGTCGCACCACGTCGAGGCGGCCATCGACCATCGGCGGCCATTCCGGCGCCGGCTGCAGGTCGTCGAGCACGATCAGCCCACACGCGTCGACCAGCTCGATCAGTTGTTCCCGGTCGGCCTGCTTGGCCGAGGCCGCATCGACGAACAGCAGCGAGAACGGCGCATGATCGGCGAGCTCGGTCCAGTCGGTCTGCAGCACGTCGATGTCATCGTCGGCGAAGGTCGAGGTGGCGATCTGCGCCAGCGTCGGATCCAGCTCGGCCGTCACCACCCTGGTGCCCTTCGGGGCGCCGCTGCGCAGCCATGCCGCGCCCACCCCGCACCCGGTCCCGCATTCGGCGATCGTGCCGGACCGGGTCGCCGCCAGGGTCGCCAGCAGCCGCCCGGTCTCGGTGCGCGTCGCATGCACGTAGCCCTGGTGCAGCGAGGCCCGCAACGCCCGGCGGACGAGCTCGGGAACTTCCGGGTCATAGCTCACGACGCGAGTCAATCATCCGGCGCGGCGCGGCGGCCCGGGTCCGTGATGTGGGCACCCCCGGGCCGAGGACGTGGCGGCCCGGCGGGCGGGCATGATGGGCGGCATGAGCGAGCAGGGGTCGACGGGCAATGTCGCTGGTCAGCACGGTACGCCGGATCCGCAGTGGCACCACGTCGGAGCGCACAGCCACCTGGCCCAGCGCCGCGACGAGCGGCGGCGGAGGACCCGGCGCAACCTGATCACGCTCGGGGTGATCATGGCGCTGGCGGCGGGCGCGATCATCGCGGTGCTGACCATGGCCGGGCGCTGGGGCGTACCGGGATTCTCCTACACCAACGATCTCGGTTCGCGGTGCACGAACAAGATCCTCGGCCACACGTGCGACCAGGTCAGCGTCGCCGAGATCAACGCGCGGGCCGAGACCACCTTGCCCGAGCAGACCGAGGTGCTGCAGAGCAGCTATTCCGAGGCCCAGGACTGGGGGTTGTCAGCGGTCGTGGTGGTGCCGGCCGCCGACGCCGCGTCGACCGACGCGATGCTCACCGAACGCTTCGGCAAGTGCGACGGCGATCTGCCGGCCGACGCGCTGCCCGCCGACGAGTACACCGATACCTGTCGCCGCTCGGCCACCCAGTCCTTCGGTGCCGACGGCGATCCCGTCCGAAGCATGCACCATGTCTTCAGCGGGGTACGCCCGGACGGCGCGCTGGTGATCAGCCTCGAGGTCTGGACGACGTGAGCGGGGCCCGGACGACCGGTGGGCTCCGGGCCCCGTGATCGGCTTCGCTCAGCGAGCGGCGGTGCCCTCGACGTAGTCGTCGTCGTGGCTCTTCACCCAGGCCATCAGGTCGCGCAGCTCCTTGCCGGTCTTCTCGATCGGATGCGACTCCGACTCCGCGCGCATCCGCTTGAACTCCGGCGCGCCGGCATCCTGGTCGTCGATGAACTTCTGGGCGAATGTGCCGTTGCGGACATCGTCGAGGACCGCCTTCATGTTTTCCCGCACGCGCGCGTCGATCACCCGCGGCCCGGAGACGTAGTCGCCGAACTCGGCGGTGTCGGAGACGCTCCAGCGCTGCTTGGCGATGCCGCCCTCATACATCAGGTCGACGATCAGCTTCAGCTCGTGCAGGCACTCGAAGTAGGCGACCTCCGGCTGGTAACCGGCCTCGACCAGGGTCTCGAATCCGGCCATGATCAACTGCGAGGCGCCGCCGCAGAGCACTGCCTGCTCGCCGAAGAGATCGGTCTCGGTCTCCTCGGTGAAGGTGGTCTTGATGCCGCCGGCCCGCAGGCCACCGATCGCCTTGGCGTAGGCGAGTGCCAGCGGCCAGGCGTTGCCGGTCGCGTCCTGCTCGACGGCCACCAGCACGGGTACGCCGCGGCCGTCGGTGTACTCGCGCCGAACCAGGTGACCCGGACCCTTCGGCGCCACCATCGCCACATCCACATTGGCGGGCGGCTTGATGTAGCCGAAGCGGATGTTGAAGCCGTGGCTGAAGAAGAGCGCGTCACCCTCGGAGAGGTTCGGCTCGATCGCCTCGGCATACACCGTGCGCTGGATGTGATCGGGCACCAGCACCATGATCACGTCGACCTCGGCGCAGGCCTCGGCCGGCGTCAGCACCCGCAGGCCCTGCTCCTCGGCCTTGGCCCGGCTCCGGCTGCCCTCGGGCAGCCCGACGCGGACGTCGATGCCCGAGTCGCGCAGCGACAGCGCGTGGGCGTGACCCTGGCTGCCGAAGCCGAGAATCGCCACGCTGCGGTCCGCGATCACGGACAGGTCGGCGTCGTTGTCGTAGAACATTTCTGCAGCCACGGTGGGTGCGCTCCTTCGGTATTTCCTGAACTAGTTGCTGAAACTTGTGGTGTCGCCGAGGCGACCCTACGCGCTCGCCGGGCGCAGCCGTTCGCTGCGTCCGGTCCGGTCGGTGATCGAACGCGCGCCGCGGCCGAGGGCCACCAGTCCGGACTGCACCAGCTCGCGGATGCCGTGCGGTTCGAGCATCCGCAGCAGCGCGTCCAGCTTCTCCGGGGACCCGGTGGCCTCGATGGTGATCGTGTCGATGGTCACGTCGACCGCCTTGGCACGGAAGAGCTGCACGACCTCGAGGATCTGCCCGCGCGCCTCCGGGGTGGCCCTGACCTTGACCAGGATCAGCTCCCGGCGTACCGCCCCGGACTCCAGCTCGACGATCTTGAGCACCTCGACGAGCTTGTTGAGCTGCTTGGTGAGCTGCTCCAGCACGCGGTCGTCGACGCTGGTGGCGACGGTGATCCGGGAGATCGCCGGGTCCTCGGTCTGGCCGACCGCGAGCGAGTCGATGTTGAACCCGCGCCGGGAGAACAGCGCGGAGATCCTGGCAAGGACGCCGGGCTGGTTCAGCACCAGCACGCTCAGTGTCCGGCTGTTCGGTGCACTCGTCGGTTCAGTCACAGTGCCTCGTCCTCCCACTCCGGCGCCATGTCCCTGGCGATCTTGATGGCGTCGTTGCTGGTGCCGGCTGCGACCATCGGCCAGACCATCGCGTCCTTGTGCACCACGAACTCCACGACCACCGGACGGTCGTTGATCGACATCGCCTGGTTGATCACCTCGTCGACCTGCTCGGGCGCCACGGCGCGCAGCCCGACGCAGCCGAGCGCCTCGGCCAGCTTGACGAAGTCCGGGATCTGGTTGGTCTTCAGATCCGTATTGGAGTAGCGACCTTCGTAGAACAGGGTCTGCCACTGCCGGACCATGCCGAGCGACTGGTTGTTGATCACGGCGATCTTGATCGGAATCCCTTCGACCGCACAGGTGGCCAGCTCCTGGTTGGTCATCTGGAAGCAGCCGTCGCCGTCGATCCCCCAGACCACCGCATCCGGCTGCCCGGCCTTGGCCCCCATCGCGGCGGGCACGCAGTAGCCCATGGTGCCGAGTCCACCGGAGTTCAGCCAACGGCCGGGAAGCTCGTGGGGCAGGAAATGCGCCGCCCACATCTGGTGCTGGCCCACACCGGTCGCGAAATAGGCCTCCGGCCCGGCCAGCTCCCCGATCCGCTGGATCACCTGCTGCGGCGACAGCGTGCCGTCGGCCGGCTCGTCCCAGCCGGTCGGATAGCGCTCCTTCATCCCGCGCAGCCGCTCCTGCCACGGCGCCAGGTCGGGCAGCTCGGTCCCGGCCAGCTCGTCGATCAACTGGCGCATCATCACCTTGACGTCGCCGACGATCGGGACGTCGGCGACCCGGTTCTTGGAGATCTCGGCCGGATCGATGTCGGCGTGCACCACCTTGGCCTCGGTGGCGAAGGTGGCCAGGTCGCCGGTGACCCGGTCATCGAAGCGCGCCCCGAGGGAGATCAGCAGGTCGCTGCGCTGCAGCGCGCCGACCGCGGGCACCGCACCGTGCATACCCGGCATACCGAAGTTCAGCGGGTGGCTGTCCGGCAGGGCGCCGCGGGCCATCAGGGTGGTCACCACCGGGATGCCGGTCAGCTCGACCAGCTCGGCCAGCTCGGCATAGGCCGCGGCCTTGACCACCCCGCCGCCGACATAGAGCACCGGGCGCGAGGACTCGCGGACCAGCCGGGCGGCCTCGCGCACCTGCTTGGCATGGGGCTGCGTGACCGGCCGGTAGCCGGGCAGATCCAGCTCCTCGGGCCAGGCGAATTCCGCCTCGGCCTGCAGCGCGTCCTTGGAGATGTCGACCAGCACCGGGCCGGGCCGGCCGGTGGCGGCCAGGTGGAACGCCGCGGCGATGGCGTGCGGGATCTCCACCGGATCGGTGACGAGGAAGTTGTGCTTGGTGATCGGCATCGTGATGCCGCGGATGTCGGCCTCCTGGAAGGCATCGGTGCCGATGGCGGCGCTGTTCACCTGGCCGGTGATCGCGACGATCGGCACGGAGTCCATGTAGGCATCGGCCAGCGGGGTGACGAGGTTGGTCGCGCCCGGCCCGGAGGTGGCCATGCACACCCCGACCTTGCCGGTCGCCATGGCGTACCCCTGGGCGGCGTGGCCGGCGCCCTGTTCGTGCCGGACCAGGATGTGCCGGACGGCCTCGGAGTCGTACAGGGGGTCATAGGCCGGCAGGATCGCGCCGCCGGGAATGCCGAAGACGGTGTCCGCGCCGACGAGTTCGAGCGCCCGTACCAGGGCCTGGGAGCCGGTGAGCCGCGTCGGGCGGGGCCGGGCGGGGCGTTCGGGCTTCGGAGCTGCTTCGCTCGCTCGGGTGTCGGACATCGTGGGCCTTTCTGACCGTTTCGCTGTTCGCTCGGGGTGCTGCGGTGCCGGCACCCTCCTCGGTGATCATCAGGTGCTTCGCCGGGACTCGTGATCCCAACAAAAAACCCCGCTGCCGGTGGGCATACGGGGTGGCGCGTCGGAGAGCTGGTGGTCTCAGCCGACACGCCTGACGATTACGAGGAGGATGCTGCGCACGAGGACACTCAACCGCGGCATCCCCCTCGTGTCAATCATCGGGACGGATTTTCCACATGTCGAGACGCGCGCGTCGTCATGCGGTCAGCCACAGACGGCTCCCCGGCTGGCGGACTGCACCGTGGCGGCGTACTTGCGCAGCACACCGCGGCGCGCTCGCTCCGGCGGCTCGGGAGCGGTCCAGGCCGCGCGGCGCCGGTCCAGCTCCTCCTCGGAGACGTCGACGGTGAGCGATCCGTTCGCGACATCGAGGGTGATGGCATCACCGTCGCGCAGCAGCGCGATCGGGCCCCCGTCGGCGGCCTCCGGCGCGATGTGCCCGACACACAGGCCGGTCGTGCCGCCGGAGAACCGGCCGTCGGTGATCAACATGACGTCCTTGCCGAGCCCGGCGCCCTTGATCGCGCCGGTGATCGCCAACATCTCGCGCATCCCCGGGCCGCCCTTCGGGCCCTCGTACCTGATCACCACGACGTCGCCGGCCGCGATCGTGCCGTCTTCCAACGCATCCATCGCCGCGCGCTCGCCATCGAAGACCCGCGCCGTGCCGTTGATCACCGACTCGTCGAAGCCGGCGCTCTTCACCACCGCTCCCTCGGGCGCGAGATTGCCCGTCAGGATGGTGATTCCACCGGAGGGATGGATCGGCGCATCCATCGCCCGGATGATCGTCCCGTCGATGTCCGGCGGGGCGATGTCGGCCAGGTTCTCGGCCACCGTCCTGCCCGTGACGGTCAGGCAGTCGCCGTTGATCAGGTCGGCGTCCAGCAGGGCCTTCATCACGACGGGTACGCCGCCGACCCGGTCGACATCGGACATCACATAGCGGCCGAACGGCTTCAGGTCGCCCAGGTGCGGGACCCGGCGGCCGATCCGGGCGAAGTCGTCGATGGTCAGCTCGACGCCCGCCTCGGTGGCGATCGCCAGCAGGTGCAGGACGGCATTGGTCGAGCCGCCGAAGGCCATCGTCACGGCGATCGCGTTCTCGAAGGCCGGCTTGGTCAAGATGTCGCGCGCGGTGATCCCGCGGCGGAGCAGCTCGACGACGGCCTCGCCCGACCGGCGGGCGATGCCGTCGCGGCGCCGATCGACCGCGGGCGGCGCCGCCGAACCCGGCAGCGCCATGCCGAGCGCCTCGGCGGCGCTGGCCATCGTGTTGGCCGTGTACATGCCGCCGCAGGCGCCCTCGCCCGGGCAGATCGCCTTCTCCACCTCGGTGACCTGCTCGCGCGTGATCAGGCCCTTGACGCAGGCACCGACCGCCTCGAAGGCGTCGATGATCGTCACGTCCTTGTCGCCGAGGCGACCGGGCAGGATCGATCCGGCGTAGACGAAGACCGAGGCGAGGTCGAGGCGGGCCGCGGCCATCAGCATGCCGGGCAGCGATTTGTCGCAGCCGGCGAGCAGCACGCTGCCGTCCATCCGCTCGGCCGCCATCACCGTCTCCACCGAATCGGCGATCACCTCGCGGCTGACCAGCGAGTAGTGCATCCCCTCGTGGCCCATCGAGATGCCGTCGGAGACGCTGATCGTCCCGAACTCCAGCGGATAGCCGCCCGCGGCGTGGACGCCGTCCTTGACCGCCTTGGCGAGCCGGTCCAGGGAGAGGTTGCAGGGCGTGATCTCGTTCCAGCTCGATGCCACCCCGACCTGCGGCTTGGCGAAGTCGTCGTCGTCCATCCCGACCGCCCGCAACATGCCGCGCGCGGCGGTCGCCTCGAGCCCGTCGGTGACGGTACGGGAGCGGGGCTTCGGGTCCACGCCGGCGGCGTTGCCTGGGGAATCGACGGCTGCGTCGGGCAGATCAACGGACATGGCACCACCCTAGACCCGTGCGTGACGATCCGGCTCCCGCGCCCGCAGGGTGACCCCGCATCCGGGCGGGTCAGGCCGTGAGCTCGGCGTGCACGATGTCGAGATCGTCGCCGGCGGCGAGATCGCGGTCGAACAGGCCGCGCAGGCCGGGGCGCTCGGCATAGCGCGGGATCAGGTGCACGTGGGTGTGGAAGATCTCCTGACCGGCGACCGGACCGGCCGAGGAGAAGATGTTCATCCCGGCGGGCTGCAGTCGGTCGCGCAGCAGCCGTGCCGTGGCATCGACGGCCGGTGCGATCTCCCCCAGCCCGGCATCGCCGGCCAGCAGGTCCGGCGCGTGCTCCCGGGGCACCACCAGGGTGTGTCCGCGATGGAAGGGGTTGATGTCGAGGAAGGCGATCGCCGCGTCGTCGGCATACACCTGCCGCGAAGGGATCTCCCCCGCGATGATCTTGCAGAACAGGCAGTCGGGATCGTGGGTGGCCATGCCCCATTCGACCACAACGCCGCCGGAGCCGACCCGCGGGAGTCAGTTCACGACGCAGGAGTCAGTTCACGACATTGAGCAGCGGCTCGCCGGCGGCGAAGGCACGCAACTGGGTACCGATCAGCCGCCCGATCCGGGGCGGGAACGATGACGCGGCCCCGCCGACGTGAGGGGTGAGCAGCACGCCATCGGTACGCCACAGCGGGTGCTCGCTCGGCAGCGGCTCGGGATCGACGACATCGAGCGCGGCCCGCAGCCGCCCCGATGCGGTCTCTGCCGCCAGGGCCGCGGTGTCGACCAGCGGCCCGCGTGAGACATTCACCAGCAGGGCCCCGTCGGGCATCCGGGCCAGCCGGGCGGCGTCGAAGAGCCGATCGGTCTGCGGGGTGTGCGGGGCGATCAGGAACACCACATCGGCGTCGGGCAACAGCTCGTCCAGCTCGTCGACACCGTGTACGCCCGGGCGCGCGCGGCTGGCCACCCGGGTGATCGACGCGGTCTCGAACCCGGCGAGCCGGGCCTCGATCGCCTTGCCGATGCGACCGTGGCCGACGATCAGGATCCGCTGATCGGCGATCGAGCGGCCCCACTGCGGATCCCAGGTCCCGCTCGCCTGGTCCCGGGCGTACTCACCGATCCGCCGCCCGCTGGCCAGAGCCAGCGCGATGGCCAGCTCGGCGGTCGCCGTGTCGTGCACCCCGGCCGCATTGCACAAGGTGACACCCTCGGGAATCAGGGGCGCGATGTTCTCATAACCCGCGGTCTGGGCCTGCACCACGCGCAGCGACGCCATCTCGCCGACCCGGTCGAGCGCCGTCGTGCCCAACATGTAGGGCAGCACGTAGAACTCGACGTCGCCGATGCTGTCCGGCCAGCCGCGGGCGGGCCCGCGGAAGAGGTCGATCTCGACCCCGTCGGGCAGCGGTCCGGCCAGCCGCTCGGCCTCCTCGATCGAGGCATACGGCAGCCAGGCCCTCATGCCTTGCTCCCGATCCGCACCTCGACCCCGGCGTCGGCCAGCGCGCGCTTCACCTCGTCGATCGAGAGAACCCCGTAGTGGAAGACGCTCGCGGCCAGCACGGCGTCGGCGCCGGCCCGTGCCGCCGCGACGAAGTCCTCGACCCGGCCGGCACCGCCGGAGGCGATCACCGGAATGTCCACCACCTCGCGGACGGCCGCGATCAGCTCGGTGTCGAAGCCGTCGGTGGTGCCATCGGCGTCCATCGAGTTCAACAAGATCTCCCCCGCGCCGCGTTCCGCGGCCTCACGCGCCCAGGCGATCGCATCCCTGCCCGCGGACCGCCGCCCGCCGTGGGTGGTCACACCGAATCCCGACGGCTGACCGGGCTCGCGCCGAGCGTCGACCGACAACACCAGCACCTGATCACCGAATCGCTGGCCGACCTCGCCGATCAGGTCGGGCCGCGCCAGCGCGGCGGTGTTGATGCCCACCTTGTCGGCACCGCTGCGCAACAACTGATCGACATCGTCGACGCTGCGCACGCCGCCACCGACCGTGAGCGGGATGAAGACCCGCTCGGCGGTCGCCCGCACCGTCTCGCGGGTGGTCGCCCGCTCCTGCGCGGAGGCCGAGATGTCGAGGAAGACGATCTCGTCCGCGCCCGCGGCCCCGTAGCCGGCGGCCAGGTCCACCGGATCCCCCGCGTCGGCCAGGTTCGCGAAGTTCACGCCCTTGACCACCCGGCCGTCGTGGACGTCGAGACACGCGATCACGCGAAGAGCCAACGCCATGGACGTGAGTCTACGTCGGCCTACACTGCGCGCATGAGTCTGACCGATGAGGCCGTCGCGAAGATCAGGCAGATGATCGCTTCCGGCGAGCTCGGCTCCGGTGATCGCCTGCCTCCGGAGAAGGAGCTGAGCGAACAGTTGGGGCTGTCGCGCGGTTCGCTGCGCGAGGCGGTGAAGGCGCTCGAGATGATCAACGTGTTGAGCGTGCGACGCGGTGACGGCACCTATGTGACCAGCCTGCAGCCCGCGATGCTGCGCGATGCGGTCTCGTTCATGGTCGAGTTGCAGCGCGATTCGTCGATCCTCGATCTGATGGCGGTACGCCGGGTGCTGGAGGCGTCGGCGGCCGCGCTGGCGGCGCCCCGGATCACCGAGGCGCAGGTTGCCGAACTGCGGGCCAATGTCGACGACGTGGACCCCGACGATGTCGAGGACGTGGTGGGCCACGACATGGCGTTCCATCACCTGATCGCGGAGGTCGGCGGCAACGGCTACCTGACCGGCCTGCTCGATGGTCTGGCGTCCTCGACCGTGCGGGCCCGGTTGTGGCGCGGGATCACCCAGAAGCGGTCGGTCGAGCGGACGCTGAACGAGCACCGCAGCATCGTCGATGCCCTCGCGATCGGCGACCCGCGGCTCGCCGAGTCGGCGATGATCGTGCACATCGGTGGGGTGGAGAACTGGATCCGGCGCGCCGTGCTCGACGAATCCGGCGCGGTGGCCGAGCCGTCCGGCGACGGGGAGTGAGCCCCGCCCGCCGCCGGATCGGTCGGATCCACCCGTAGAGCCGGGCTCACTCGTAGAGATTGGCCGCGATCTCCGGATCGTCGATGTTGTTCTTGTCGTACCAGTAGAACCCGGTGTCGACGAACGGTTCGACGGCCTCACCGCGGATCGCCTTCGCCGCGATCTCGACCGTCTTCTGGCCGATCCCGACCGGATTCTGGGTCACCGCACCGGCCATCACGCCGCTGCGGATCGCATCCGTCTGGGCCTTGCCGGAATCGAATCCGACGACCGTCAGGCCGCTCACGCCGGTCTCCTTGACGGCGTTCACGACGCCGATCGCCGAGCCCTCGTTGGTGCCGTAGATGCCCTTCAGGTCCGGGTTGGCGCTGATGATCGCCTTCGCCAGGTCGGTCGACTTCAACTGATCACCGCCGCCGTACTGGATGTCGACGATCTCCACGTCCGGCGCATTCTGCTTCATCCACTCGACGAACCCGTCGCGCCGGTCGCGTCCGCTGGTCGAGGTCTGGTCGTGCGCGATGACGGCGACCTTGCCCTTGCCGCCGATCAGCCCGGCCATGTTCTCCGCCGCGGCCGCGGCCGCCGCCGAGTTGTCGGTGGCGACGGTGCTGACGGGGATCTCCGAGTCGACTCCGGAGTCGAAGGCGACCACCGGGATCTTGCGGTCCTGGGCCTGCTGCAGCAGCGGCGCCGCCGCCTGGCTGTCGAGCGCCGCGACGGCGAGCGCCTGCGGATTGTTGGCCATCGCCGCATTGAGCTGGTCGACCTGCTGGGCGACATTGGTCTCGGTGTCCGGGCCCTCGAAGGTGATCCGGACGCCCTCCTTGGTGGCCTGCTCCTCGGCACCCGACTTCACGGCCTGCCAGAACTGGTGCTGGAAACCCTTCGACACGATCGCGACATAGGGCTGCTCACCCCCGGCCTGCCCGCCGGGCGCCGCGCTCTGGCCATTGCACGCCGCCAGGCCCAGCGCCACCACGGCCGCCGCCGCGGCCAGCAGTGTCGTCCGGCCTCGTCCTGCCATTCGTCCCATGATTCTCTCCTGACTCCTCTTCGAGTGCTGCGATTGGTCGAGTGCTGCGATTGGTCGAGTGCTGCGATTGGTCGAGTGCTCCGCTTGCTGGTTGGCTCACGCGTCGCCGGCCCGCCGACGACGGAGCATGTCGAGATAGACCGCCAGCAAGATGACGATGCCGACGGCGACGCGCTGCCATTCCTGGGGAATGGCCATGATCCGCAGGCCGTTGGTCAGCACGGCCATGATCAGCGCGCCGATCACGGTGCCGATCACCGAGCCCTTGCCGCCCTGCAGCGAGGTCCCACCGATGATCACCGCGGCGATCGCCTCCAGCTCGTAGCCCATTCCGAGTCCCGGCTGCGCGGACGAGAGCCTCGACGCCATCACCACCCCGGCCAGTCCGGTGAAGCCCCCGGCGAAGGCATAGATCGCGATCTTCCACAGCCGGGTGTTGATACCGGACAATGCGGTGGCGTCCTCGTTCGAGCCGATCGCGTACACATAGCGACCGAAGACGGTACGGCTCAGCACCAGATGGGCCAGCAGGGCCGCGGCGAAGAAGATCAGCACCGCATTGGGCAGATTGGGGATCACCTCGCCCATCGCGATCCGGTAGAAGTCCGGGGTGCGGGTGAAGTAGATCGGCTGGGTGCCGGAGATCACCAGGGCGAGCCCCTGGGCGACCATCATCATCGCGAGCGTGGCGATGAACGGCGGGACCCGGAGCAGCGAGATGATCACACCATTGATCAGTCCCATCAGTACGCCGGCCGCGATCCCGCCGAGCACGCCGACCAGCAGCGGCAGGCCGAGATAGGTGAGCAGGACGCCGGTCATCACCGAGCACAGCGTCATCCCGGTGCCGATCGACAGGTCGATCCCGGCGGAGATGATCACGAAGGTGGTGCCGAGCGCCAGCAGGCCGGTCACGGCGGCGGACAACAAGATGCCGCTGAGATTGCCCAGGCTGAGGAACTGGGGGCTGGCCACCGCGAAGAAGATCACCAGGATCAGCAGACTGGCGAAGGCCAGCAACTGCTGCACCGAGGATCGCCACCCACCCGGGCCGCGGGCCACCTTCGGCGGCTCGTTCGCCGTCGTCGACTGCGTTGTCGTCACTGGGTCACCTCCGTGGTGTCGGCGAGGAGCTCCGCCTCGCTGCGCGTCGCCAGTCTCATGATCTGCTCCTGGTCCGCCTCGGCCTGGCCGAGCTCTCCGGCCACCCGGCCCTGGGCCATCACCACGACGCGGTGGGCGAGCCGCAACACCTCGGGCAACTCCGAGGAGATCACCAGGATCGCCTTGCCCTGCCGGGCCAGCTCGTCGAGCAGCCGGTGGATCTCCTCCTTGGCGCCGACGTCGATGCCCCGGGTCGGCTCGTCGAAGATCAACACATCGGAGTCCTTGAGCAGCCAGCGGGCGATGATCACCTTCTGCTGGTTGCCGCCCGACAGGTTGCGGACGATCTGGCGTACCGACGGGGTACGCACTCGCAGCCGCTCGACCCAGTCGGCGGCGGCCGCGGCCGCCAGCTTGTCCCGGACCCAGCCGAGGCGGCTCATCCGCGGCAACGAACCGATGTCGATGTTGGCGGTGACGCTGCTCTCCAGCAACAGGCCGTAGCGCTTGCGGTCCTCCGACAGGTAGCCCACCCCGAGCCGCGCGGCCGCCGCGGGATCGGGGATCCGGACGGGGCGGCCGGAGCGCAGTAGGCCGCCGGCGGTGATCTTGTCGACGCCGACGATCGCTCGCGCGACCTCGGTGCGGCCGGCGCCCATCAACCCGGCCAGGGCGACGATCTCCCCCGGCCGCACCGCGAGGCTGACGTCGCGGATGTGGCGGGTGCTCACGTTCACCAGCTCCAGCGCCGGCGTACCGGTCCGTACCGGTTCGGGCTCGCGCGGGGCCAGGTCGAGCTCGCGGCCCACCATCATCGTGATCACATCGTCCAGCCGCGTGCCCGCCGTCGGGACCGAGCCGACCAGGCCGCCGTCGCGCAGCACCGTGATCCGGTCGGTGATCCGCTGCAACTCCTCCATCCGGTGCGAGATGTAGATCGCCCCGGTGCGCGGCCCGACGAAGTCGCCGATGATGGTCAACAACGCGTCGACCTCGGCGTCGTTCAGCGCGGCCGTCGGCTCGTCCAGGATCAGCACCCGGGCATCCACCGACAGCGCCTTGGCGATCTCGGTCATCTGTTGCCCGGCGACGCTGAGATCGCGCACCCGGGCGCGCGGCTCGAGCCGGATGCCCAACCGCTCGAGCAGCTCGCCGGCCCGCCGATTGAGCGCCGACTCGCTGAGCCAGCCGGCCACCCGCGGTTCGCGGCCGATGAAGATGTTCTGGGCGACCGTCAGGTCGGGCATCAGGTTGAATTCCTGGTGGATGATGCTGATCCCGAGATCGCGCGCATGCCGCGGACCGGCGATCCGCACCGGTCGGCCGTCGACCTCGATGTGCCCGAGTCCGGGGCGTAGGTACCGGCGAGCAGCTTCATCAGCGTCGACTTGCCGGCGCCGTTCTCCCCGACCAGGCCGAGCACCTCACCGTGGTCGAGTGCCAGGTCGACATCGTGCAGTGCCCGCACGCCCGGGAAGGACTTGCCGATCCCGCGTACCCGCAGCAGCGTTCCGTCACTCATCTCGGTCACCGATCCCGCGATAGGTACGCCGGGCCGTCCCGGCCCAGATCGCGGCCTGTTCGGTCACCGACAGCTCGCCGATCAGCTCGGCGAGCACCTGCCAGGTCGGGAGGTAGCCGCCGGCCGGCAGGCTCATCGGCCAGTCGCCGCCATACATCAGCCGGTCCGGACCGAATGCATCGAGGGCGATCTCGATCGCCGGCCGCAGGGTGGCCACGTCGTAGCGGGCTCCCGGGATGCGCAGCCCGGACAGCTTTGCCACGGCCCGGGGCGCGGCCGCGACCGCGCGCATCTCGCGCGCCCAGGTCGCGAAGTCGTCGCTGCCCGGCCCGGCGGCCAGCGGCGGCTTGCCGAGGTGGTCGATCACGACGGTCAGCTCGGGCAGGTCGGCGGCCAGCCGGGCGGCGGAGGCGAGATCACGCGGAAAGGCGTCCGGCACGTCGAGGGGCAGGCCGGCACCGGCGATCCGGCGCAGGGCCGAGCGGACCTCGGGCGCATCCAGCAGGCCGGCGCGCGGGTCGTCGTGGATCAACTGCCGGACGCCGACCAGCCGGCCGGCGTAGGTCTCGAGGTACTGCGCCGTCCGGGCCTCGTCGTCGATCGGCAGCCAGCCGACGACGCCGACGATCCAGTGCTGGGCGGCGCGCTGGCCGAGGAGGAAGTCGGTATCGGCCAGGGTGTCGTCGGCCTGCACCAGGATCGCCGACGCGACACCGACGGTGTCCAGCTCGGCCCGGGCCCGGTCCGCGCCGATCGGCCCGCGCAGCTCTTCCGGCGCCCCGCCCAGCCAGGCGTACCCCCCGCCGCGCGGGTCCCACAGGTGCAGGTGGGCGTCGATCACCTCGCCGGCCGGCGCGTTCGCGGTCGTCATCGAGCACCCGCCAGCTCGGCCCGCAACAGCCCCGCGGCGACCAGCTCGGGCCACAGCTCATCCGGCACGGTCGCGGCCATCCGGTCGACATTGCTGCGGGCCTGTTCGGGGCTCGCCGCGCCGACGATGACGCTGCCGATCGCCGGGTGGCGCAGCGGGAAGTGCAGAGCCGCGGTCGGCAGGTCCGTGCCGTGCCGCTCACAGACCTCGGCGATCCGGCGGGCGCGCTCGATCAGCTCGCGCGGCGCGGCACCGTACTCGTAGGGCGCATCCTCGGGCACCCGCGGGCTCGCCAACAGCCCCGAGTTGTACACGCTCACGGCGATCACCGCGACGCCGCGGCTCAGGCACAGCGGCAACAGCTCCTCGGCCGCCGGTTGTTCCAGCAGCGTGTAGCGACCGGACATCATGATCACGTCCAGATCGCCCGCGGCGACGAAGTCGATCAGCGTCCGGGTGCTCTTCGAACCCACGCCGACGGCGCGCACCTCGCCGTCCTCGCGGATGCCGGCCAGTGCCGGCAGCCCGACGCGCAGCCCGTCGGCCTCGTCGTTCTCGTCGGGGTCGTGCAGGAAGGCGAGGTCGATCTCGTCGATGCCCAGCCGCTCCCGGGAGGCATCGAGCGACCGGCAGATGCCGTCGCGGCTGGCGTCCCAGCGGCGCACCCGGCTGGCCGGCACGTCGAAGCCGTTGGCCAGGTCGTCGCCGACCGGACCGTCGACGGGGTCGAGCAGCCGACCGACCTTGGTGGACAGCAGGTACTCGGAGCGGGAGTGCTCGCCGAGCACGCGCCCGAATCGCCGCTCGGACAGGCCGAGCCCATAGTGCGGCGCGGTGTCGAACAGGCGTACCCCACCGTCCCAGGCGGTACGCAGGGTCGACTCGGCCGCCTCGTCGGTGACGGCCCGGAACAGATTGCCCAGGCCCGCGCCGCCGAGACCGAAGGCGGGCAGCGCCGGCAGCCTCTCAGCCGGCCCGGACACGGCTGTCCTCCGCGCGCCACTGCGGGCCGTCGGGGTAGGCGAAATTGCGCAGGCTCGACTCGTGCATCTCCGCCCCGGTGCCGGGGTCCGTCGGCGCGAGATAGCGGCCGTCGCGGATCACCACGGGGGTGACGAAATGCTCGTGCAGATGGTCGACGAACTCGATCCGACGCCCCTGCTGGCTGCCGCTCAGCGCGACATGGTCGAACATCGAGAAGTGTTGGACCGCCTCACACAGCCCGACCCCTCCCGCGTGCGGACACACGGGTACGCCGAACTTGGCGGCAAGCAGGAGGATGGCCAGGTTCTCGTTGACGCCCGCGACCCGGGCGGCGTCGAGCTGGAGCACCTGCAGCCCGCCGGCCTGCAGGTACTGCTTGAACATGATCCGGCTCTGGCACATCTCGCCGGTCGCGACCGGGGTCGGGGCCACCGCGCGGGCGATGGTCGCGTGGCCGAGCACGTCGTCGGGACTGGTCGGCTCCTCGATCCAGGCCAGCGGGCCGACCTTGGCCAAGGCCCGGATCCAGTCGATCGCCTCGTCCACGCCCCAACGCTGGTTGGCGTCGACGGCGATGCCGATGCCGGGCCCGACCGCCTCGCGGGCCAGGGCGAGCCGCCGGATGTCGTCGTCGAGGTCGGCACCGACCTTGAGCTTGATCAGGTCGAAGCCGGCCTCGACGGCCTCCCGGCACAGTCGCTGCATCTTGTCATCGGTGTAGCCCAGCCAGCCCGGGGTGGTGGTGTAGCCGGGGTAGCCCGCACGCAGCAGCTCCGCCTCGCGCTCGCGCCGTCCGGGCTCGGCGTCACGCAGCAGTTGCAACGCCTCCTCGGGGGTCAGCGCGTCGGTCAGGTAGCGGAAGTCGACCAGACCGACGAGCTCCTCGGGGCTCATCCGGGCCAGTAGCTGCCACAACGGCAGGCCCTCGCGTTTGGCGCGCAGATCCCACAGGGCATTCACCACGGCCCCGATGGCCATGTGCATGACGCCCTTCTCCGGCCCCAGCCAGCGCAACTGCGAATCGTGCACCAGCTCGGCCCAGGCGGCGCCGAGATCGGCCAGCAGCGGTTCGGCATCGCGGCCCAGGTAGCGCTCGCGCAGCGCCTCGATGGCACCGGCCACCACGTCATTGCCGCGCCCGATGGTGAAGACGAATCCGTGGCCGGAGCCACCGTCGTCCAGCCCGATCCGCAGGTAGGCCGCCGAGTAGTCCGGGTCCGGATTCATCGCATCGGAACCGTCGAGCAGCCGCGAGGTGGGGAAGCGGACGTCGATCACGTCGAAGTCGCTGATCAGAGCCACGTCGTGCCACCTCTCCTGCCGGATGCGGGGGTACGCTCCGGCGCGTACACCCGATGCCCGGCACAAACATCAGATGTATGGTGGCACACGATCGGCGATCCCGCCGCCGTGGGACGGCCGATGACTGCCAAACTGTTATCAACACCCGCTCGCACCGAGACCGGCACCGCACGTGCCCGGGACGGAGGATGATCATGAACCAATCGAGCACCCCGGGCCCCCTGCGCGGACTGGTGGCAGCGGTCACCGGCGGCGCGTCGGGCATCGGCGCCGCGATCGCCGATCGGCTCGCGGCACTCGGCGCGAGTGTGGCCGTGCTCGACGTGAACCCCGACGGCGCCGACGAGCGCTTCCTCGCCGTGGCCTGCGATGTCACCGACGATGGCTCGGTCCGTACCGCGGTCGAACGGGTGGGCAACGAGCTCGGCGGCCTCGACATCGTGATCAACAACGCGGGCATCGGCGCCCAGGGCACGGTTGCGGACAATCCCGACAGCGAGTGGCAACGGGTCTTCGACGTCAACGTCTTCGGCATGGCCCGGGTCAGCCGAGCCGCCCTGCCCTGGCTTCGGCGTTCCGAGCACGCGGCGATCGTCAACACCTGTTCCATCGCGGCGACGGCCGGGTTGCCGCAACGCGCCCTCTACAGCGCGTCGAAGGGAGCCGTCCTCTCGCTCACCCTGGCGATGGCCGCCGACCACGTACGCGAGGGAATCCGCGTGAACTGTGTCAATCCCGGCACCGTCGACACTCCGTGGATCGGCCGCCTGCTGGACAGCGCGGCCGACCCGGCCGCCGAGCGGGCCGCCCTGGACGCCCGCCAGCCGACCGGTCGCCTGGTCAGCGCACCCGAGGTGGCGGAGGCCGTCGCCTATCTGGCCTCCCCCGCCGCCGGCGCCACCACCGGGACCGCCCTCGCGGTCGACGGCGGGATGCAGGGCCTGCGCCTGCGACCGCAGTGAGCGCGCCGCCGGCCGGGACGCTACGCTCGCCCGATGCCGCTTGATCAACTCCCCGTGGACGCGCTCGCCGACGCAGCGCTGCAGCGCGCCACCGAGCTGGGCGCCCGGCATGCCGACGTGCGGATCGAGAGCTCGCGCAGCCTGCACCGCCGACTGCGCGACGGGCGTACCGAATCCGCGACGAATTCCGTGACCGCCGGGATCGGCGTCCGGGTGATCGTGGACGGGGCCTGGGGCTTCGCCGCGGACAGCAGCCTGGACACCGGCGCGGCGGCCCGCGTGGCCGAGCGGGCCGTGGCCATCGCCCGCGCATCGGCGCCGCTGTCCGTTCCGGTCGAGCTGGCAGCAGAGCCGGCCCACCCCGACGGCCGCTGGCGCTCCGCCTTCCGGCTCGACCCGTTGGACGTCTCCGACGACCTGATCACCGACCGGCTGGTCGAACTGTCCGGGGCGCTGCTGGGCGGCCGCGGTGTCGATCATGCCGACGCCTCGTTGCTGGCGGTGTCGGAGGAGAAGTTCTATGCCGACCTGGCCGGGACCCGCACCCGCCAGCACCGGGTGCGCACGGTGCCGTCGTTCACCGCGACGACGATCGGTGATCATGGCTTCGCCACCATGCGCACCCTGGCGCCGCCGGCGGGCCGCGGCTGGGAGTATCTGCTCGGCGACGGGTGGGACTTCGACGCGGAGATCGCCGAGCTGCCCGAACTGCTTGCCGAACATGCGGTCGCCCCGAGCGTCGAGCCGGGTCGCTACGACCTGGTGATCGACCCGACCAATCTGTGGCTCACCATCCACGAGTCCGTCGCGCATGCGACCGAGCTGGACCGCGCGCTCGGCTACGAGGCGGCCTACGCGGGCACCTCGTTCGCCACCCCGGACCAGCTCGGCACCCTGCGCTACGGCTCGCCGGTGATGAACGTGACCGGGGACCGCACCACCGAACACGGCCTGGCGAGCGTCGGCTGGGACGACGAGGGGGTCGCCGCAACCGAGTTCGACATCATCCGCGACGGCACGCTGGTCGGCTACCAGTTGAACCGGCAGATGGCGCCCCTGCTCGGGCTGCCCCGATCCAACGGCTGCGCCTATGCCGACTCCCCCGGGCACATCCCGCTGCAACGGATGCCGAATGTCTCGCTGCAGCCGGCAGCGGACGGCCCCGACACCGCCGGGCTGATCGCCGGCGTTTCCGACGGGATCTATGTGGTCGGCGACAACTCGTGGTCGATCGACATGCAGCGCTACAACTTCCAGTTCACCGGGCAGCGCTTCTTCCGGATCCGCAACGGGCGCCTCGCCGGACAGCTCCGCGACGTCGCGTACCAGGCGACCACCACCGAGTTCTGGCGCTCGCTGGAGGCGGTCGGCGGCCCGCAGACCTGGCTGTTGGCGGGCGCCGCCAACTGCGGCAAGGGCCAGCCCGGCCAGGTTGCCCCCGTCTCGCACGGCTCGCCGAGCGCGCTGTTCCGCGGGGTGAACGTCCTGAACACCGTGACGGAGGGTGGTGCAGCATGAGCGCCGCGCAGTGGGTCGAGGAAGCCCTCGCGGGGGCCGAGGGCGACGCCGTGCTGATCGTCGAAGACATCGGCCAGGTGAATCTGCGTTGGGCGAACAATGCGCTGACCACCAACGGGGTGCTGCACGAATCGCTGGCCACGGCCCACGCCTTTGTCAGCGGCACCCGGGGAGTGGCGGCCGGCTCGGCGAGCGGTCCGGTCGGCTCCGCGGCCGACTGCGCCGACCTGCTGGGCCGGGCGCGAGCCGCCGCGCTCGCCGGGGCGCCCGCCGACGATGCGACCGAGCTGGTCGACGGCGGGCGCGACGCCGACTTCGCCGAGCCGGCGCCGCTCACCGATGCCGCGGCCCTGGACGGCGTACCCGAGGCGCTGGCGTCGGCCTTCGCCCGGGCCGCGGAACGTGATCATCTGCTGTTCGGGTTCGCCGAGCTGATGGTCACCACGACCTGGCTCGGCGCCAGCACCGGCACCCGGCGCCGGCACGTCCAACGATCCGGGCGGATCGAGATCAATGCCAAGCAACCGGACATGATCGCGTCGGCCTGGACCGGCCGGCACGTTCGCGACTTCGCCGATGTCGATGTCGCCGCGATGCACCAGGAGTTGATCAGGCGCCTCGGCTGGTCGGCGAACCGGATCGACCTGCCCGCCGGCCGGTACGAGGCCGTGCTGCCGCCCTCGGCCGTCGCCGACCTGATGATCTACCTGTCGTGGAGTCTGTCGGCCCGCGATGCGGCGCAGGGGCGCAATGTGTTCGCCGCGGCGGACGGGCGCACCCGGGAGGGCGAGCGACTGGCCGCGCTGCCGGTATCGCTGGTCAGCGACCCCGCGTACCCGGGGCTGCAACGCGCGCCGTTCGCGATCGTGCACGCCACCTCGGGCGCCGAGCAGTCGATCTTCGACAACGGGGCGCCCGTGGGCCGCGTCGAGTGGCTGCGCGACGGCGTCCTGACCGCCCTGGCCCGGGACCGCGCCCTGGCCGCCGGTGAGGGTGCGGCGGCCGGGCCGTTCGCCTTCCCCACCGAGAACCTGATCATGGACGCCGGCGGGAGCGATGATCTTGAGGCGATGATCGCCCGCACCGAACGCGGACTGTTGCTGACCTGCCTGTGGTACATCCGCGAGGTGGACCCGGAGACCCTGCTGCTGACCGGGCTGACCCGCGACGGCGTCTACCTGATCGAGAACGGCGAGGTGGTCGGCATGGTGAACAACTTCCGGTTCAACGAGTCACCCGTCGCGCTGCTCGGCCGGATCAGCGAGGCCGGCCGCGCCGAGCCGGCGCTGCCCCGGGAGTGGCAGGACTGGTTCGCCGACGCCGTCGCGCCGCCGGTCCGCGTACCCGATTTCAACTTCTCCACGGTCTCCGACGCGCACTGACCGGCGAACCCGGCGGACCTGCGCGGGGCCCGGTCGGTCGACCGGGCCCCGCCGAACCGTCAACCCCGGTCAGGATGCCGCGAGGTGCGGAGCCGCCTGGGCGCCGACCTTCTTCGCCTTGCCCTGGTTGCCGGGCTTGATCTTGCCGGACTTGCCGGGGCTGGTCTCGCCGTTGACCATCGAGGTGTCGTAGGCGAAGACGATCGCCGCATGGGCCATGGCCTTGGTGTTGATCGCGATCGCCTCCGGGTTGATGTTGTCGATGTCGTCGGCGGCGGTGTGATAGTTCGGGTCGTACAGGAGGCCCGCGGTGCCACCGAACAGCTCGACCTCCTCGGGCGTCTTCACGCCGTCGGCGCCCGTGAACAGCCCCGAGGACGGTACGCCGTTGTCGATGAACGGCTGGTAGTCCGACCGCCCCGAGAACTCGGTGTCCACCCAGGGCTGGTCCACGCTGTCGTAGTAGTCGGTGAACACCTTCTCCACGGCGGCCGAACCCTCCGGCACGGGTACGGGCGCCGGGTAGGTCGACTGGTCTGCGTCATAGACGCCGATGATGTAGTTGGGCGAACCCACCATGTCGTAGTTCAGGTACAGCGCGATGTCGCCGAGCGCCTGCGGGTCGTTCTCCACCAGATCGTTGACATAGTGGCGCGCGCCCACCAGCCCGCGCTCCTCCGCGCCCCAGAAGGCGAACCTGATCTTGTTGTTGACCTTGTTGACCTTCGCCATCTGCACCGCGGTCTCGAGGTTCGCGGCCGCGCCCGAGCCGTTGTCGCTCATCCCGGGCCCCTCCTGCGCGCCGTCGAGATGCGAGCCGATCATCACCACATTGTCGTCGCGACCGGTCGTTGTCTCGGCCAACACGTTGAAGGTCTCGCGCTCCTCGACGAGCGACTGCAGGTTGAAGGTGACGACCACGGGACCGGCGGCCGCCTCGGCCGCGAGCGCCTGGCCGTCGTCCTGGGTGATCCCGGTGGTCGGCACGTACCCCTCGTTCGGCGCGCTGAGCGTGCCGTTCAGCATCCCGGGCTCGTTGTTGTAGATGATCAACGCACTCGCCCCCGCCTCGCCGGCCGCCAGCGACTTCTGGCTGAACGAACAGGCGCCGCGGCTGACCAGGGCGATCTTGCCGGTGGCGTCGGTGTCACCCCACTCCGAGGCATCGCATCCGGTCACGGTGGCGGGCTGGACCAGCTCGCCGGTGATGCCGCCGACCGGGGTGTCGGGCCCGTAGCTCATCGGGCGCTGGTCGATCGATCGCGCGGTCGGTGACACCTCCTCCAGCGAGGTGGTGGTCTCGGTGTAGGTGAAGCTGAAGGGCTGGCGCCAGGTCTGATAGCCCGCCGCCTGCAGGGTCCGCTCCACATAGCGCGCGGACTCCTCGTAGCCGGACGTACCGGCCGCCCGGTTGCCGCCGTTGGCGTCGGCGATCGCCTGGAACTGCTCCAGGTGACCCATCACCGCCTCGGCGGTGACCGCCTTGGTGAACTTCTTCGGGTTGTTCGGGTTGCCCCCCGGGGCCGCCGTCGCGGGCGGCACCGAGACCGCGGCGAGCGCGATCGCCGCCGTCGCGGCCAGCACCGCGCTTCCTGGTTGAATCTTCATGAGTCTCCTCCGGTTCGACCCGGGCGGATCACACCCGGGCCAGACGTGATGTGTGTCACAGTGTGGCGGCAACCTACCCAGCCCGGAGGCGGCTGTCAGGCGATTGGCGCGCTCAGCTCCGGCCGGGATCGGTACGCCGGGGCGCGAACGCCTCGTCGGCGAGGTCCTCGTCCAGTCCCTCATCGGCCTCGACGTCCTCGGCGGTGAAGTCGACCACCCCGCGCCGCATGGCCCCGACGGCCCGGCGCGCGGCGTCGCGGACCGCGGTATTGCCGAGCTGCCCCGCCGCATTGCCGATCTGGTCGGCGAAGTCGATCACCTGGCGTACCCAACGGACGAAGTCGCCGGCGGTCAGCCCGGATTCGCCGAGCACGCTGGCCAGGCCGGCGCCCGAGGCCCAGGCATGCGCGGGGCCGGCGAACCCGGCGTCGGGATCGGGGCCGCGCTCCAGTCGGGCATCCCGCTCCGCCAGCGAGACGCGCCGATGAATCCGCCACACCTCGTCAATGGCGGCCTGCGCCGCCGCGTCGGCCACGCGCCAGACCGGACGGCGATCGTCGCTGCGCCGGGCCTCGTAGACCAGGCTGGACAGCACGGCGGCAAGCTGGGCGGGATCGAGATCGTCCAGCACGCCGGCGCGCAACACCTCGGCGGCGACCAGGTCCAGCTCGTTGTAGATCCGGGCCAGCATCCGGCCCTCCCGGGTCACCTCGTCACCGTCGAGATAGCCGTGCGACTCCAGCACCCGGCAGATCCGGTCGAAGCGGGTCGCGATCGTGTTGGTCCGCGTCTGCATCCGCCCCCGGAGCTTGGCGTTCTCGTCCTCCAGCCGCAGCGCGCGTTCGGCCCACCGGGCGTGGGCCTCGCGGTCGGGGCAGCCATGGCACGGGTGGGCGCGCAGCTCGGCGCGCAGCTCCTCGATCCGCGCGGCCACCTCCGCGTCCATCGCGCCGGGCCGGAACCGTTCGGGGGTGGCGTCGATCTCCGCCAGCCGGGCATCCATCGCCGCGCCCAGGCTGCGCCGGGAATGCGAGTCGCGCGGGGAGAACCGCTTCGGCACGCGGACCCGGCTGACCGGTTGCACCGGCACCGCGAAGTCGGCCAGGCCGAGCCTGCGGACCTGCCGGTCCTGGCCCAGCACGAGCGGGCGCGGCCCCTGGCGGTCGTCGCCGACCCCCGGTTCGATCACCACGGACCAGCCGCCGTGCCGCCCGCTCGGCACCCAGACGATGTCGCCCGGCCGCAACGCCTCCAGCGCGACCTGGGCCTCCGCGCGCCGATCGCTGCGCCGACTGCGCGCGGCCTGCGCCTCCAGCGTGGAGATCTCCTCGCGCAACCTGGCATAGGAGGCGAAGTCGCCACGCTCGCAGGCGGCGCGCTGCCACAACTCGGCCGCGGCCTCCTCGTTGCGGCTCACCCTGCGCGCGAGCCCGACCACCGAGCGGTCGGACTGGAACTGCGCGAAGCTCTGCTCCAACAGGCTGCGCGCCCGGTCCCGGCCGACGGCGCCGACCAGGTTGACGGCCATGTTGTAGGTCGGCGCGAAGCTCGATCGCAGCGGATAGGTACGCCGCGACGCCAGGCCCGCCACCGCCCGCGGGTCGAACCCCGGCTGCCAGAGCACCACCGCATGCCCCTCGGTGTCGATCCCGCGCCGACCGGCGCGGCCCGTGAGCTGGGTGTACTCCCCCGGCGTGATGTCGACGTGGCTCTCGCCGTTGAACTTGACCAGCTTCTCCAACACGACGCTCCGGGCCGGCATGTTGATGCCGAGCGCCAGCGTCTCGGTGGCGAAGACGACCTTGATCAGCCCGCCGACGAAACACTCCTCGACGCACTCCTTGAGCGCCGGCAGCATCCCGGCGTGGTGGGCGGCGATGCCGCGCAACAGGGCGTCGCGGAACTCGCCGTAGCCGAGCGCGGCCAGATCGGCCTCGGACAGGCCGGCGATGTGCCGGTCGGCGATCGCGGCGATCCGCGCCTTGTCCGCGCGCGTGGTCAGGTCGACCCCGTCGTGCAGCAACTGCCCGACGGCAGCGTCGCAGCCGGCCCGGGAGAAGATGAAGACGATCGCCGGGAGCAGGTTGTCGCGGCGCAGCGCCTCGACGACATCCCCTCGGCGCGGGATCTGGAACCGCTTCGGCACCTTGGCCCGGTGATCTCGGTGCGCACCCCCGCCGTAACCGGAGCGCCGCCCGCTCTTGCCGCGTCCCGACCTGCCCCGCGGCCGGCGGGCGTCGTCGCGGACCAGCCTGGACTCCTCCTTGGCGAAGCGCACCAGCGCCGGATTGACATCGTGCCGGGCCGCGGCGACGGGCTCCGCCGCGGCCGTCGGCGCCTCGTCGGCGAAAAGATCATGCAGCTCGCGGCCGACCATCACGTGCTGGTACAGGGGCACCGGGCGGCGCTCGGAGACCACGATCCGGATGTCACCGCGTACCTCGTCGAGCCAGTCACCGAACTCCTCGGCGTTGCTCACCGTCGCCGAGAGCGCAACCAGTTGCACCGAGTCGGCGAGCCCGATGATCACCTCCTCCCAGACCGAGCCGCGGAACCGGTCGGCGAGATAGTGCACCTCGTCCATCACCACAAAGCCGAGATTGTCCAGCGCCGCCGACCGGGCATAGATCATGTTCCGCAACACCTCGGTGGTCATCACCACCACCGGAGCGTCGGCGTTGATCGAGGAGTCCCCGGTCAGCAGGCCGACCCGGTCGGCGCCGTGGCGGCGGACCAGGTCGTGGAACTTCTGGTTGCTGAGGGCCTTGATCGGCGTCGTGTAGAACGCCTTGCGGCCCTGCTCCAGCGCCAGCTCGACCGCGAACTCTCCGGCCACCGTCTTGCCGGCACCGGTCGGCGCCGCGACCAGTACGCCGGCACCGGCCTCGATGTGATCGATCGCCTCGCGCTGGTAGTCGTCGAGCTCGAAATCGAAGGACTCGGCGAACCGCTGTGCTGTCGAGGTCCGGGCCATGCCGCCCACCGTAGCCCCCGTGCCGTGCCAGACTCCGACCGTGGCACGCAGACATTCCCAGTCCTTCGTCGTCTCGGCGCCCCCGGAGCAGGTGCACCGCGCATCCTTCGATGCGGTGGCCGACGCGACCGGCCAGCCGGCCCGGTTGAACGGGGCGCAGATCTGTGGTTCGACGAGTGTCGGGCTGACCTCCTGGGGCGAGAACCTGACGGTCGAGGTGGTCCCCGATGCCCGCGGTGCGCGGGTGAGCATCGAGTCCGCCTCGGCGCTGCCGACCCAGTTCATCAACTTCAACCACAAGAAGAACGTGGAGAAGTTCGCGCAGGCGCTGGGCGGCAGGCTCGGCGTACCGGTCGAGCCGGCCTGAGCTTCAGGGCGCGTAGACGAGCAGCGCGCCCGGATCGGCGCGCAGCGACAGCGGGGGCGGCCCGAGCTCCTCGCCGTCGCCCATCGCGTACAGCCCGGCGCCGTCGATGTCGATGGCGGGTGTGCGGAAGCGCTCGACCGACGGATCGCGGACGAAGGAACCGCCGTACATGGTCGGCAGCAGCCGGAGCAGCGTGAACCGGCTGACCGGGTGGATCACGGTGACGTCGAGCATGCCGTCGGAGGGATCCGCGCCGGGCGCGATCTGCATCCCGCCGCCGTAGTAGGCGGTGTTGGCGACCGCGACGAACATCGCCGGCAGCTCCCGCAACCGCCCGTCGATGGTGATCTTGTAGTGCAACGGCTCGAAGGTGGCCAGCTCGGCCAGCGCCGAGGCCGCATAGCGCAGCGAGCCGATCGGCAGCCGGATGTGATTGGCACGGCGGTTGACCCGGGCGTCGAACCCGCTGGCGACGACGCTGCCGACGAACCGCTCGGTGCCGCCGCGGGCGAGCGAGCCGCGGACCGCGATGGCGTCGACGGGTCGCGGCCGGCCCCGCGCGATCAGCCGGGCGGCGGCCAACGGGTGGGTCGGGATGCCGAGGCCCCGGCAGATGTCGTTGCCCGTGCCGGCCGGGATCAGTCCGAGGGGTACGCCGGTGCCGGCGACGGCATCCATGCCGAGGCCCATCATCCCGTCGCCGCCCATCACGATCAGCGCGTCACCGGGTCGGGCCGCCGCGACGCAGGCACGCGCGCCCGCATCGGCCTCGGCGAAGTCGGTGGCGCGGACCACGGAGAGCGCGACCTCGGGCAGCGACCGAACCAGGGCGGCGCTGACCTGGGGCAGGATGCGGCCGGCGCGGCCGCGGCCGGCCGACGGGTTGACCAGAAGGGTCAGCCCGCGGCGCTCGGGACTCACGAATCGGCCACCACGAGCTCGCCGCGGCGCCGCCGGCCCCGGTCGCGCAGCCGCGCGAAGACCTCCGCGGCCACGAACAGGATCGACAACGGAATCCCGAGCGCGATCATCGAGATCGGGTCACCCGGGGTGATCAGCGCGGCCGCGACGAAGCTGCCGAAGATGATGTAGTTGCGGGCCTTGCCGAGCTGCGCGCCGGTGACCACGCCGAGGATGTTCAGCATCACCAGGACCAGCGGCACCAGGAAGGCGAAGCCGAAGACCAGCATGGTGCGCATCATGAAGCTGAGGAACTCCTCGATGTTCAACAGGTTGGTGATGCCCTGGCCCTCGGGGGTGAAGCCGAGCATCACGGCGATGGCGAACGGCATGATGAAGTAGCCGAGCAGGATGCCACCGAGGAACAGCGGCGTCGCGAGGGCGAGGAACAAGATCGCCCAGCGCTTCTCCTTGGCGAGCAGGCCCGGGACGATGAACGCCCAGACCTGGTAGAGCCACAGCGGCGAGGTCAGCACCAGCCCGCTCAGCGCCGACACCTTCATGGCCAGCAGCAGCGGCGCACTCGCCCCGCTCGTCACCACCGAGGTGGCGAGCCCGGGATGGCTGATGGCGAGCGCCGCGGTCGCCCGCTGGTAGGGCAGCAGCAGCAGGCCGAGCAACTGCTGGTAGAACAACGCACTGACCGCGGCGCCGAGAACGACGATGATCACGGCCACGACCACCCGGTAGCGCAACTCCCTCAGGTGCTCGAACAGCGTCATGTTGCCGTCCGGTGGGACGGGCGGCGGCTTGAGCCAACTCAGGGACAGGCGACGGCGCTTGCCGGTCGCCTCCGTCGCGGTCATCGGCGAGGCGGCGGGTCGATCAGCGGTCGGTGCTGCGGGGCCGCTCGACGACCTCGGCCTCGGTCACGTCGTCGGCCGCTCGCTGGGTCTCGCCCGGGGTCTGGGGAGCGCTCGTGGTGGTCTGCGAGCCCGACCCGACGCCCTGGGTCTCCTCCTTGAACTCCTTGATCGCCCGGCCGGTGCTCTTACCGATCCCGGCGAGCCGGCTGCCACCGAACAGCAGCAGCGCGATCGCCAGGATGATGAGCAGCGTCCAGATGCTCGGTGTCCCGATCAGTGGAGCCATGTCTGGTTACCTCGATTCTGTTCAGGCCGGACGCGCGGCGTGTGGGTCCGGCCCGGGTCGGTTCCACTTTACGTCGTCCGCGTCCGGCGCGACAGCGGACTCCCCGCCGACCCGCGCCAGCAGATCGAGGCCCTCCCCCAGTTGCCGGGTCAGCCGGTCGGCGGACCGGAGCAGGGCACGGAACTTGCGGTAGAGCCGGAGCAGCAGCCAGCCCGCGCTGACCAGCCAGATCAGCACGATCACACCGAACAACAGCGCCCACCACATCGAAGCGAACCCTAGTCGTCCGCGCCGTCCACGGGTCCGGCGGGGCCGTCCCCACCGGCGGCGGGTCCGGCCGGGTCGGCACCGAGCGCCGCATAGGCCGCCAACGCCTCGGCCGCGGCGCGGGCGGCATCGGCGGCGGCGGCCGGCGGATCGAGCACGGTCACCTCGGCCCCGCGCTGCAGCAACAAGCGCCGCAACCAGGCCGGGTCCAGCACCGGCAGACTGACCTCGAGCACCCCGTCGGCCCCCTCGACGACATCCTCGGTCGTGTAGTACTCCGCCACCCAGCGCGCCTGCGGGCTGAGCCGCAGCCGCACCCGCCGGGCGCCGGCCAGCGCGCCGGCCCAGTCCGGGGTGGCGAGCGGGCGGTCCGGATGGTCCTCGACGGGTACGCCGAGCTCGCGCGCCGCCACGATCCGATCCAGCCGGAAGCTGCGCCAGCCGGGCGGGTCGGTCAGGCTCCAGGCCTCGAGGTAGGCGTACCCGTCGCGCGTGCTCAGCTCGGCCGGGTCGACCTCGCGGGTGGTCCGCTCGGCGCGGGAGTCGGCGTCATAGGTGAGCTCGACCCGCCGGCCCGCGGCGATCGCCGCGGCCAGCGTGGCGCGGACGGGCGAGTCCGCCCCCTCGACGGCGACGCTGAGCCGCTCGGCCCCGGCGGCGGATTCGCCGGCGACGGCACGCAGCTTGGCGAGGGCGCTGTCGACGGCCTCGACCACGCCCGGACCGGCCAGCCCGCGGACCAGGTCCAGCCCGATGATCAGCGGCGCCACCTCCGCCGGGGTGAACCGCATCGGCCGCGCCAGGTAGTCGGCATTGCTGAGATTGATCACGCCGCGGCCGTCGACGGCCTCCATGTCGATCTCGATCAGGTCGCCGGGCAGCAGGCCCGGCAGCCCGCACATGTAGAGCACGCCCAGGTCCGCGCGCAGTTGCGCCGGGCTGACGCCGAAGTGGGCGGCGACCTCGGGCAGCGGGGCATTGGGCCGCGCCTGCAGATAGGGCGTCAGGGCCAGCAGCCGGGCCACCTGGTCGACGGCGGTCACGGCGTACCCTCCACGGACGCGCCGGCGGTCTCCCGGAGCCGCGCGACCACCAGCTCGCGCAGCTCGGGCGGGTCGAGGACCAGCACGTCCGCGCCGTGGCCCGCGACCTCGGCGACCAAATCGGCGGAGTTGCGATAGCCGACGGCCAGCGTCTCGCGCCCGTCGCCCGCACCGCCGCGCGCCGTGCCGCGCCGGCGCAAGGCCGGCGCCCGGCCGGGGCGTACCGCCAGCAGCGCGGTGCGTTCGGTTCCCGTCTCGGTGATGCCGACCCGCCTGGTGTCCGCGCCCGCAGGCACCTCGAAGGCCTCGGGCCGCGAGGTGACGCGGACCCGACCGCGGATCCGGGACAGCTTGAACACGCGCCGGTCGGCGCGGTCGCGATCATGGCCGACCAGATACCAGGCGCCCCGCCGCGAGGTGATCCCCCAGGGCTCCACCGTGCGGGTCGCGAGGGCGCCGGTGCGCCGATCCGGGTAGTCGAAGGCGACCCGGGTCCGTTCGACCACGGCCCGCCACAGCGGCTCGAAGGCCGGCTCCCGGGCCGGCACCGCCGGCGCGACCCCGGCGGCGCTCGGCTGATCGACGTCCACCCCGGCGGCACGCAGCTTGGCCAGCGCGCCCTGGCTGGACGAGCGCAGACCGGCGGCGTCGAAGGCCCGCGCGGCCAGGCCGACGACGGCGGCCTCCTCCGCGGTCAGCTCGACCGCCGGCAGCTCGAAGTCGCGCGGGTCGATCCGGTAGCCGACGTCGTCGGTGAAGTAGGCGTCGTTGGACCCGGTCTGGATCGGTACGCCCATCGCGCGCAGGTCGTCCTTGTCGCGCTCGAAGGTCCGCTCGAAGGAGGCGTCGGACTGCCCGGCGTAGCCGTCGACCGCCGTGCGGATCTGCTCGCGGGTGAGGAAGCGGCGGGTCGACAACAGGCAGATCGTCAGGTTCAGGATGCGCTCGGACTTGCTGGCTGCCATGCTGGCGCGATGCCTCCCCTCCCACCCGGCGAATCGACCGCCGCGGTCGGGTCGAAACGCTACCAAGCGGGCCCGGGCGCCGGGCGCTACGCGCCGAGCCCCACCTCGGACCTGCACCTGGGCAATCTGCGCACGGCGCTGTTGGCCTGGCTGTTCGCGCGCTCGACCGGGCGTGCGTACCGGCTGCGGATCGAGGATCTGGACACCGCGCGGGTCGCGGCCGCGCCGGAGGTGGCGCGGCGGCAGTTGGCCGACCTGGCCGCGCTGGGGATGGACCACGACGGCGAGATCGTCCGGCAGAGCGAGCGGCTGGATGCCTACGCCGCGGCGGCCGCGGGCCTGGAGACCTATGAGTGCTTCTGCACCCGGCGCGACATCGCCGAGGCCTCCCGGGCCCCGCACGGCGGGTGGCGGCCCTACCCAGGCACCTGTCGCGACCTGACCGGGGCCGAGCGCGCGGTCCGGCGTACCGAGCGACCGGCGGCGCTGCGGGTGCGGGTGCCGCCGGATACGACGATGACCGTCACCGATGCGCTGGCCGGCCGCTACACCGGTCCGGTCGATGACTTCGTGCTGCGCCGCGGGGACGGGGTCTGGGCCTACAACCTCGCGGTCGTGGTGGACGACCTCGCGGCCGGCGTGGATCAGGTGGTACGCGGGGCGGATCTGCTGGATTCCGCGCCCCGGCAGGCCTGGCTCGCCGAGCGTCTCGGCGGCACCGCCCCGGGCTATGCCCACGTCCCGCTCGCGGTGAACCCGCAGGGTCGGCGGCTCGCCAAGCGCGACGGCGCGGTGACCATGACCGAGCTCGGTTGGCCGGCCGGTCGCGTGCTCGGCCTGCTGGCGGGCTCGCTCGGGCTGGCCGCGCCCGGCGAGCCGGTGGACGCCGACCTGCTGCTGGCGCGCTTCGATCCGGCGGCCCTGCCGGGCGAATCGTGGCGGGTCGACGCGCAGGCGCTGCAGCACGCGACTTGAATGGTGTTCAATGATCCCTCGTGAGCACCGAGAATCCCTCCTCCGCCCCCGCCGGCACCGCCGCCCGATCGAACGACGGGGCGGCCCGCGCGCTGGTCCGGGTCGCCGTCTTCGCCGCCCTGATCGCAGTCTTGTCGATCCTGCCCGGGGTGCCCGTCGGTCCCGTGCCGATCACCCTGCAGACCCTCGGCGTGCTGCTCTGCGGGATGCTGCTCGGCCCCCGGTTGGGCACCCTCGCGGTGCTGCTGTACCTGCTGTTGCTGGCGATCGGGCTACCCGTCGGCAGCGGGATGCGCGGGGGGCTCGGGCTGTTCGTCGGCCCGACCGGCGGGTTCCT
Source organism: Naumannella huperziae (assembly GCF_054073625.1). Lineage (NCBI taxonomy): Bacteria > Bacillati > Actinomycetota > Actinomycetes > Propionibacteriales > Propionibacteriaceae > Naumannella > Naumannella huperziae. The sequence goes on from NZ_JBSXPH010000001.1 coordinate 2,620,333, forward strand.
GATCGGGTTCGCGGTGAGCGCGCTGCTGGTCGGGCTGTTGTCCCGGCCGGCGGTCCGCGGGTTGGCCGCGGGTCGGATCGGGCCCGGCCGGGCGGCGGCCGGACTGGCCGTTGCGGGCGTGCTCGGCGGGATGGTGCCGAGCTATGCCCTCGGCGTGCCGGTCCTGCAACTGGTCACCGGGTTGCCGTGGCCGCAGGCGCTGGTCTCGGGAATGGTGCTGTTCCTGCCCGGCGATCTGATCAAGGTCGCGTTGGCGGTGCTGATCACGATCGGCGTGGTCCGCGCGTTGCCGAACGCCTTCTCGCGGTGATCCGGTACGCCCGCGAGGCCGTCGCGGCCGAGCCGGGCGTGCACGCCGTCGGCGCGCTGGCCGGCCGACCATGATCAGCTTCGAGAATGTCAGCGTCCGGCACGGCGACCGGCTCGCGCTGGCCGGGATCGACCTGGCGCTGCCCGAGCGGCGGATCGGCATCCTCGGGGCGAACGGGTCCGGCAAGTCGACGTTGGTCCGCTGCCTGAACGCCCTGACCCTGCCGGACACCGGCCGGGTCCGGGTGGCCGGCATCGACGTGGCCAGGCATCCGGCGCGGGCGCGCCGACTGGTGGGCTTCCTGTCTCCCGACGCCGACGCGCAGATCATCATGCCGACGGTCCGCGAGGATCTGGCCTTCTCGCTGCGCGGCCTGCCGCGGGCCGAGGTGGACCGGCGCGTCGACGCCGCACTGGACCGCTGGGGCCTGGCCGGGCACGCCGATCACCCGTGCCATCTGCTCTCCGGCGGGCAGAAGCAGGTCCTGGCGCTGGCGGCGGTGTTGCTGGTGGAGCCGGCGGTGCTGGTCGCCGACGAGCCGACCACGCTGCTCGACCTGCGCAACACCCGCCGGCTCGGGGCGGCATTGGCGGAGCTGGACCAGCAGCAGGTCGTGGTGACCCATCACCCGGAGCTGTTGGCCGACTTCGACCGGGTCCTGGTCCTGGATGCCGGCCGGGTCGCCTGCGACGACGCCCCGGCGGCCGCGATCGCCTTCCATGATCGGCTGATGCGGTGAGCGGCCTCGGGCTGTACCGGCCGGGCGCCACGATGCTGCATCGTGCGGGCGCGGGCGGGAAGTTGCTGGCGCTGCTGGCGGCAGGGGTGCTGGCCGGGGTGGCCGGCGCGCTCACCGGCGCGCCCCAGCTCGCGCTGAGCGGCGCGCTGGCGCTGGCCGGAGCGATCGCCTGGCTGGTCGCGCGCCTGCCGGTGTCGCTGCTGCGCCCCGCGCTGGCGCCGTTCGGCGTGCTGCTGGTCGCGTTGGCCGCGGTCCAGTGGTGGAGCCGCGGGCCCGAGGCCGCGGCCGGCACCGCGGCGCGGCTGGTCGGGCTGTTGCTGCTGGCGGTCACGGTCTCGGCGACCACCCGGGTCAGCGCGATCCTCGATGCGGTGATCGCGGCGCTCGGACCCCTGCGCCGCCTCGGCGTACCCACCGCGCGGATCGGGCTCGCGGTGGCGCTGGCGATCCGCGCGATCCCTGTGCTGGCCGGCGGCATGCGACGCGCCCGCGAGGCCCGGATCGCGCGGCAGGCACCGGGCGGGCTGCGCGGCCTGCCGGGGCTGGCGGTGCCGACCGTGGTCAGCGCGCTGCGGACCGCCGATGCGATGGGCGATGCCCTGGTGGCACGCGGCGGCCCCGATCTCTCGGTGCCCGATCACCCGCCCCCCGCTCCCACACCCCCCGATCCCGACGACGCCCACCCAACACTTCCTCGGTGACCCAACACCTATAGCTGTCGGGTCACCGAGGAAGTGTTGGGTGGCGCGCGATGGCGGGGCCGGGCCGACTGATCCCGGAGCGACCCGCCGGGATCGCGATTCCTGACCCGTCAGCCGCCCGGGGTCTGCTGGGCGGGCTGGGTGTAGAGGATGTCGACGACGTAGACCAGCGTGTCGCCCTTCTCCACCACGGGCGGGCCGGGCTGGTTGCCCTCGGGGTAGGACTGGGCGGGCGGGATCACCAGCTCGACGCGGCTTCCGACCGTCTGCCCCTTCAGACCGGTACGCCAGCCCTCGATCACGCCCGAGAGCGGCGTCGTCTCGTTGCGTCCCGCATCGATCTCGGCGCGGGTCTTCCACGAGTAGCCGACGTAGTTCACGGTGACCTGGTCGTTCTCGCCAACCTTCTTTCCCTTGCCCTTGATCAGGGTCGCCGTCTGCAGCTTGGCCGGCGGATCGCCAGCGGGAATCTCGATGCTGACCTTGCCGTCGGCGCCCTCGCCGACCGCTGGCATGCCGGCCGGCGCGGCCTGCTTCTCGCCCTCGGGACCGCTGAGGGAGGTGGAGACGATGTCGACGACGAAGATCAGCGTGTCGCCGACCTGGATCGTGCCGTCGCCGGATCCACCGGAGGAGTCGTAGCCGTCGCTGCCGGGCATGGCGATCAGGACCCGGCTGCCCTGGCGCTGCTTGGCCAGGCCCTTCTGGAAGCCCGGGATCACCTGGTCGAGCGGGAACGTCACGGGCTGGCCGTTCTTGTAGGACTCGTCGAAGACCTTCCCGGTCCGGCCGTTCACGCCGATGTAGTTGACCTCCACCGTGCCGGCCTCGCCCACGGTCGGACCATCGCCTTCCTTGAGCACCTTGCTGCGGGTCTGGTCGATCGCCCAGGGCGCCTTGACCTCGATCTTCGGCGGGTCGCCGGTCACCTTGATCGCGTCGAGGTTGTCGGCCGGTTTGATCGTCGGCGTCGGGGTGGCCGACCCGCTCGGCGCGGGCTCGCCGGTCGGGGCAACGGTCGGCATCGGTTCGCCCGGGGTGGCGCCGGGTGCCGGGGCCGCGGGGTTGCCGCAGGCCGCCAGCAGGAGCAGTCCGGCCCCGGTCAGTGCCAGCGCGCGGCCGGCCGGGCGGAGGTCGAAACGATGGGTCTTCTTCGTGCGCACCCGCCGAAGGCTACCCGGTGGGTCCGGCCGGCGACCGATCCTCGCCGGCGCCGGGTCCGGGCTCGGCCCGCATCGAGGCGATCAGGCGGTCGACGCGGTCGTCGTGTGCCGCGAACGGGTCCTTGCAGAGCACGGTGGTGTTCGCCCACGAGCCGCCGGCCGGGCTCGGCCGCGGGGTCGCCCAGGCCCGCGGCACCTGGTCATTGATCTTGAGGTGTACCCAGTCGACGGTGTAGTCCACCCGCGCCTGTTGTGCGGCCTCGATGAACGCGCCGCGCAACCGCGCCCGGGTCGTCGCCGGGGCATGCTCGATGGCCTCGGCCACCTCGACGTCGTCGCAGACCTGGGCCGCGTCGCCGCGAGCCTCGAGCATCCGGAACAGGCCCCGGCCCGGGGCGATGTCGTGATAGGCCAGATCGAGCTGGGCCAGCCTCGGGTGATCGGCGGCGAGGCCGTGCCGCGCCGCGTACCGGTCGATCAGGTGCCGCTTGATCACCCAGTCGATCTCGGTCTCGACCGAGCCGAAGTCGCCGGTCTCGATGGCGGTCAGGCAGCGCCGCCACAGATCGATGCTGCGCTTGATCTCCGGGGTCTCCGGGACCCGCTCCCCGACCAGTCCGGTGACGGCCTCGAGATAGCACTGCTGCAACTCCAGTCCGCTGATCGTCTGACCGCTCGCCCGGACGACGGTACGCCGCCCGGTCACATCGGTGGCGATGTCACGGATCGCCCGGATCGGGTTCTCCAGGGCAAGATCGCGGATCGCGGTGCCGGACTCGATCAGCCGCAGCACGAGATCGGTCGAGACGATCTTGAGCAGAGTGGTCGTCTGGGACAGGTTGGAATCGCCGACGATCACGTGCAGCCGACGGTAACGCTCGGGATCCGCGTGCGGCTCGTCGCGGGTGTTGATCATCGGCCGGCACCGGGTGGTCGCCGAGGATACGCCGTCCCACATGTGTTCGGCGCGCTGGCTGATGCTGAACGCCCCACCCGGCTGGACCTTGCCGGCACCGCAGATCAGTTGCCGCGAGACCAGGAAGGGCACCAGCACATCGGCATAGGCGGAGAAGTCTCCGGTCCGGTCCACCAGGTAGTTCTCGTGGCAGCCGTAGGAGTTGCCGTGACTGTCCGAATTGTTCTTGAACAGGTAGATGTCGGCATCGATGCCCTCGTCCACCAGGCGACCGGCGGCCTGCTCGGCGAGGTCGTGCAGGATCCGCTCCCCCGCCCGATCGTGGGCAACCAGTTGGCGCGGGTCGTCGCACTCGGCGGTGGCGTACTCGGGGTGGGAACCGACGTCGAGATAGACCCGCGATCCGTTGCGCAGGAAGACATTGCTCGACTTCCCCCAGGCGACGACGGTCCGGAACAGCGCGCGGGCGATCTCGTCAGCGGTCAGCCGGCGGCCCTCGCGTACCGTGCAGGACACGCCGTACTCGGTCTCCACTCCGAAGATCCGCCGGTCCCTCGGGTGCGGCGGACGGGACGCAATGGTCGGGGTCATCTCCTCACAACCCCACCCGGTCCAGCAGCGCACCGAGCTCCTCGCGGGTCAGGTCGCGGCTCTCCCCCGGCTTCAACCGACCGAGCCGGACCGGGCCGATCGCGGTGCGGGACAGCTTGCGTACCGGGTGCCCGATCTCGTCGAACATCCGCCGCACGATCCGGTTGCGGCCCTCGTGCAGGACCACCCGGAGCAGGGTGTTCTCGGCGCTCGTGGAAACGATCTTGACCCGGTCGGGCCGGACGGGCCCGTCCTCGAGCTCCACTCCGTCGGCGAGTCGGCGCAGCGTCGCGCGGTCGACCAGACCGCGCACCTCCGCCAGATAGGTCTTGTCCACCTCGTGCGACGGATGACTCATCCGGTGCGCGAACTCGCCGTCGTTCGTCATGATCAACAGCCCCTGGGTCTCGGCATCCAGCCGGCCGACGTGGAACAACCGTTCGCGGGACTCGAGCAGGTCGGCGACGGTACGCCTGCCCTGCGGGTCGTCCATGGTGGTCACCACCCCGCGCGGCTTGTTGATCACCATGTAGCGGTGCCGACGCGGTGGCGGGATGCGCGAGCCGTCCACCCGGATCACGTCGCGTTCGGGGTCCACCCGGCGGCCCTGCTCGGTGACCAGGGCGCCGTTCACCTCGACCCGGCCCTCCTCGATCAGCGCCTCGGCCGCCCGGCGCGACGCCACGCCGGCCCCGGCGAGGACCTTCTGCAGCCGGACCCCGTCCTGGTCGGCCGGGTGCTCGTCAGCCATCGTCGCGCCCAGCCTGATCGGCGGGTTCCTCGGGAGCCGCATCCTCGGCGGCGGCCTCCTGACCCGGCGCCGGCGCCGGCCCCGGATCTGCGGCGGCGAGCTGGCCGAGCTCGGCCTCCAGGTCGGCGGCATCGGGCAGGTAGGGCGCCAGGGCCGGCAGCTCGTCCAGGCTCTGCATTCCCATCCGCTCGAGGAAGTAGTCGGTGGTCCGGAACAGCGTCGCCGGACCGCCCGCGGGATCGGGTTCGGCCTCCGCGACCAGGTTGCGCGCCACCAGCGTTCGCATCACACCGTCCACGTTAACCCCCCGGACCGCGGCGACCCGCGATCGTGAGACGGGCTGCAGGTACGCCACGACCGCCAGCGTCTCCAAAGCCGCCTGGGACAGCCGGGCCTGCTGCCCCTCCAGCACCGCGCGGGCCAGCACGTCGGCGTGCTCGGGCCGGGTCCACAGCCGCCACCCGCCGCCGACATTGCGCAACTCGAATCCGCGTCCGGTCCGGTCATAGCTGGCCTGCAACTCCGCCAGGCAGGCGGCGACCGGCGCCACCGGTACCTGCAGGGCGCTGGCCAGTTGCTCGGTCGAGACCGCCTCCTCGGCCATCAGCAACAGCGCCTCCACCGGACCGCCCAGGTCGGTCGGCGCGGGGCTCGCGGCCTCGCTCCCGGGCTCGGTCTCCGGCGCGGGCCCGGCATCGGGCTCCGCGATCACCTGCGGCTCGTCCTCGGCCGTGCTCATGTGCTCACCTTCCGCGCATCGGGCGTACCGGAATCGGAGTCGGCCGGCGCCGCCTCCTCGTCGAACTCGTCGCTGATCGCCAGGTCTCCGGAATCGCTGCCGACCCAGGCGATCTGCAGCGGCCCCAGTGGATCGGGCTGCTCGAAGCCGACCGCCCGCTCGCGGTAGAGCTCCAGCAGCGCCAGGAACCGGCACACGGTGGTCAGCTTGTCCGGTGCGTCGGCGACCAGATCGGCGAACGTCAGGCGTCGTTGCTGCCGCAGCCGGCGCACGACCAGCCTGGCCTCCTCCACCACGCTCACGGTGGAGGCATGCAGGTGGCTCAGGGAGACCTCGACGGCCTCCTTCGGCGCGAGCGCACGCGCCGCCAGGCGGGCCAGATCGTCCGGGGTGGCGCGGATCTCGACCTCGGGGAGCAGTCCGCTGAAGCGCTCCTCCAGGCCGCCGGGTCGGGGCGCCCGACGCGACTGCTGCTCCAGCCGCGCGGCGATCCAGTGCGAGACCTCCTTGAAGGCGCGGTACTGCAACAGCCGGGCGAACAACAGATCCCGCGCCTCCAGCAGGGCCAGGTCCTCGGGATCCTCGACCTCGCCGCTGGGGATCAGCCGGGCGGCCTTCAGATCGAGCAGGGTGGCGGCGACGAGCAGGAAGTTGCTCATCAGCTCCAGGTCCCACTCGGGCCCCATGGCCCGCACATGGGCGATGAACTCGTCGGTGACCCGGGACAGCGCCACCTCGGTGACGTCCAGCTTGTGTTTGGCGATCAGTTGCAGCAGCAGGTCGAAGGGGCCCTCGAAGTTGTCCAGCCGAACCACGAAGGCCGGCTCGGAGGTCACGCGCCCCTCAGTCGCTTCATCAGCTCCGAGTCGCTGCCGCGCTCGACCAGGTCGCCGAGCGCCGCCGCCACGGCCTCGCGCACGATCCGGCCCCGGTCGACGGCCAGCCCGTGTTCGGCCCGCAACGCCAGCCGGGCGTGCTCGAGCGCCAACAACTCCTCGGTGGAGATGTAGACGGTGATCTTCTCGTCGTGGCGGACCCGCCCCGTGCCACGGTGCGGCGGGGTCTGGGTCGCCTCGTCGGCCTGGGGCCGGTCCGCGGCCGACACGTCGCTGCCGTCGAGTTGGTTGACGTCGAGTTGGTTGACGTCGGGCAGTGCACTGCCCGACGTGCTCGCGTTCACTGTTCGTGGCATCTTTGCAATACCTCCAAAGCCAAGGTCCGATACGATCCCGCGCCGGCCGAGGCGGAGGCGTACGTGGTGATCGGCTCACCGGCGACGGTCGTCTCGGGAAACTTCACGGTGCGCCGGACCACGGTGTGGAAGACCTGCTCGCCGAATGCCTGCACCACGCGCTCCAGCACCTCGCGGCTGTGTAGCGTTCGGGCATCGTACATCGTCCCGAGCACGCCGAGAACGGCCAGACCCGGATTGAGCCGCTTCTGCACCTTGCGGATCGTGTCGGTGAGCATCGCGATCCCACGCAGCGCGAAGTACTCGCACTCCAGCGGCATCAGCACCTTGTCGGCTGCCGTCAGTGCGTTCACCGTCAGCAGGCCGAGCGACGGGGCGCAGTCGATCAAGATCACGTCGTAGGAGTCCCGGAACCGGTCGAGCACCCGGCCGAGGGTGTACTCACGCGCCACCTCGGAGACGAGCTGGATCTCCGCGGCCGACAGGTCGATGTTGCTGGGCAGCAGGTCCATCCCCGGCACCGAGGTCGCGGTGAGCACCTCGTCGACGTCGGCCTCGTCGTCGAGCAGCAGGTTGTAGATGCTGGTCTGCAGCGTGTGGGGGTTGATCCCCAGCCCCACCGACAGCGAACCCTGGGGGTCGAAGTCAACCAGCAGGACCTTCCGCCCGTACTCGGCCAGCGCGGCGCCGAGATTGATCGTGGTCGTGGTCTTGCCGACCCCGCCCTTCTGGTTGCACATGGCGATGGTGACCGCCTTCGTCACCTCCGGCGGCGGCCCGGGCGCCCGCAGATGCGGCAGCGGCCGGCCCGTCGGGCCGAGCCCGTCGTCATCGACCGGCCCGATGCCGGCCTCGATCAGCTTGGCGATCGGATCGCCGTTGCCCGCCGGGATCGCCTCGGCGCCGTCGCCGGCCCGTTCGCCCACCGTCTGCTCGCCCACCGTCTGCAACGTACCGCCTTCCCCCGGGCGAGCCCGGGTCCGACATCCACCGGATCACGCCCCTGCCAGCCAGATCCTGCGATCGGTTTCACCCTACCGCTTCGCCGCGCCGCCACCCGGGACCCGAGGCGAGCCATCAGTCCGCCCCTCTCGATTGTTTCCGTAGTTATGCCCGCCAACCGAGCCCGATAGCGGGCATAACTACGGAAACAATCGAGAGGGCGAGGGCGAGAGGTCACCGCGCCCGGGGGTGGGCGCTCAGGTAGACATCGCGGAGCTGGTCGACGGTGACCAGGGTGTAGAGCTGGGTGGTCGTCACCGAGGCGTGGCCGAGCAGTTCCTGGACGACCCGGACATCGGCGCCGCCGTCCAGCAGGTGGGTGGCATAGGAGTGCCGCAGGGCGTGCGGTGTCACCCGCCCGGCGAGGCCCGCCCGGGCCCCGGTCGCGGCGAGCACGTTGTGCGCGAGCTGGCGGGTGAGCCGCGTGCCGCGGCTGTTCAACAACAGGGCGGGTACGCTGCCCGCCCACGCCGGGCGACCACGCACCAGCCATGCCTCGACGGCCTGCCGGGCATAGCTGCCCAGCGGCACCACCCGCTCCTTGTCGCCCTTCCCGATCAACCGCAGTCCCCCACCCTCCAGGGCCGCGGTCACGTCGTCGACATCCAGCGCCGTGATCTCGGAGACCCGGGCCCCCGTCCCGTAGAGCAGCTCCAGCAGCGCGGCGTCGCGCAGCCCCGTGACCGTCGAGGTGTCCGGCGCGGCCAGCAGCGTCTGCACCTCCGCGACGGCCAGCGCCTTCGGCAGCCGGCGCGGCAGCTTCGGCGGCTTGATGGTGGCCGCCGGGTCGCCGGGGGTGATCCCCTCCTGCGCGGCGAACCGGTGCAGGCTGCGCACCGCGGCAACCGCGCGGGCAATGCTGGCCGGCGCGAGCGGCGGCCCGGCGGTGGGTGGCGGCTCGGCGAGCACCCGGGCGAATCCGGCGACCTCCGCGGGGGCGATCGCGGCGGCATCGTCGATCCCGGCCCCGGCCAGGTGCGCCAGATAGCGGTCCAGATCGCGCCGGTACGCGCCAACGGTGTGCCCGGACAGCCCCCGCTCGACCACCAGATGGTCGAGAAAGGCCCGCACCAGGGAGGGCGGGTTCACTGCCGGACCGAACGCGCCGGCCAGGGCGAGTCGGCGGGCCGCAGCTCCCGCCCGGTGGCCAGGGCCTGTGCCGCGGCCAGACTGCCGGCGACCAGCAGCGGATTCTGCAGGCGCCCGGCGTAGACCCCGTCGACGACCCGCGCCAGCGGCGCCCGCGCGACCCGCATGTCCGCCTCCTCCCCGACCAGGTCGAAACCGTCGGGCCGCGCGGCCGGGCGCAACCCCCGGGCCAGGAAGATCCGCGTCGACTCCGCGCTGGACCCGGGGCTGGTGAACAGGTCGACCAACACGGACCACTCGTCGGCGGCGAGCATCGCCTCCTCGGCAAGCTCGCGCTGCGCCGCGACCAGCCAGGACTCGGCCTCGACATCGAGCAACCCGGCGGGCGGCTCGATCAGCCGGAACCCGGCCGGATGGCGGTACTGCTCGACCAGCACGACCCGCTCCGCCTCGTCCAGGGCGATCACGCCGACCGCGCCGGGATGCAGCAACCAGTCGCGACCGATCGTGGAGCCGTCCGGCGCCTGCACGGTGTCGGTGACCGTCGTGGTGACGCGGCCGCGATGGCGTACCTGCCGGTCCAGGATCGGCCACCGCTCGGGCCGGTCCGCGAGGTCGGCGCCGCTCAACTCCGGCAGCTCGACCGGCGCCGGCCGCTCAGACATCGGCACGCTCCGGTACGCCCGCGTCCTGGGCAGTGGCGGGCTCGTCGGCGCGGTCCGGCTCGTCGGTGGGCAGCCGGGCCTCGATGGTGTGCCGCAGCGCGGCCCGAACCAGCGCGGAGAACAGCGGATGCGCGGCGGTCGGGCGCGACTTCAGCTCGGGGTGGGCCTGGGTGGCGACGAAGAACGGATGCTTGTCGCGGGGCAGTTCGACGAACTCGACCAGCGTCGAGTCCGGCGAGGTGCCGCTGATCACCAGGCCGGCGGCCTCCAACTGGGCGCGGTAGCGGTTGTTCACCTCGTAGCGGTGGCGGTGTCGTTCGGTGACCCGATGGCGGCCGTACGCCTCGGCGGTCAGCGAGCCGCGGGCCAGATCGGCCGGATAGGAGCCCAGGCGCATCGTGCCGCCCAGATCGCCGTCGCCGCCCACGATGTCGACCTGCTCGGCCATCGTGGCGATCACCGGGTGCGGGGTGTCGGGCTCGAACTCCGAGGACGCCGCGCCCTCCAACCCCGCCAGGTTCCGGGCGACCTCCATCACCATCGTCTGCAGCCCGAGGCACAGGCCGAGGATCGGTACGCGATTCTCCCGCGCGTAGCGGATGGCGCCGATCTTGCCCTCGACCCCGCGTACCCCGAAGCCACCCGGGATCACCACGCCGTCGACGTCACCGAGATTGCGCGCCGCACCCTCGGCGGTGACGCACTCATCGGACGGCACCCAGCGCACGTGGACCCGGGCGCGGTTGGCGAACCCGCCGGCGCGCAGGGCCTCGACCACCGAGAGGTAGGCGTCGGGCAGATCGATGTACTTGCCGACGAGGGCGATCGTCACGTCCTCGGCGGGATTGTGCACGCGTTCCAGCAGGTCGTCCCAGCGGGACCAGTTGACATCGCGGAAGGGGAGGTTGAGCCGGCGTACCACGTAGGCGTCGAGCCCCTCGGCGTGCAGGACCTTGGGGATGTCGTAGATGCTCGGGGCGTCGATGGCGGCTACCACGGCCTCCTCGTCGACGTCACACATCAGCGCGATCTTGCGCTTCACGCTCTCCGGGATCTCCCGGTCCGAGCGGCAGACCAGCGCATCGGGCTGGATGCCGACCTGCCGCAGGGCGGCGACCGAGTGCTGGGTGGGCTTGGTCTTCAGCTCACCCGACGGGCCGATGTAGGGCACCAGCGATACGTGCAGGAAGAAGACATTGTCGCGGCCGACATCGCGGCGTACCTGCCGGGCGGCCTCCAGGAACGGCAAGGACTCGATGTCGCCGACCGTGCCGCCGATCTCGTGCAACACGACGTCGACGTCCGCCCCGCCCATGGCGAGCATCTCGTCCTTGATCTCGTTGGTGATGTGCGGGATCACCTGGACCGTGTCGCCGAGGTAGTCGCCGCGGCGCTCCTTGGCGATCACCTGGGAGTAGATCTTGCCGGTGGTGACATTGGCGTCCGCGCTCAGGTCCCGGTCGAGGAAACGCTCGTAGTGGCCGATGTCGAGGTCGGTCTCGGCGCCGTCCTCGGTGACGAAGACCTCCCCGTGCTGGAAGGGGTTCATCGTGCCCGGATCGACATTGAGATAGGGGTCGAGCTTCTGCATCGTGACCCGCATCCCGCGGGCCGCCAGCAACTGGCCCAGGCTCGAGGCGGTCAGCCCCTTGCCGAGCGAGGAGGCGACGCCTCCGGTGACGAAGATGTGCTTGGTCTGATGCGCGGCTCCCACGGGCTTTCATGCTACGTGGCGCGGTCGCCCAGCGCGGAATCCACGCCGAACGAATGCGGTCACTTCCCCGCGCGCGCCGCCTCCGCCAGCAGTTCGCGCGCATGGGCCCGGGCGCTGCCCGTCTCGGCGAGCCCGGCCATCATCCGCGCCAGCTCGGCCTCGCGAGCCTTTCCGGTGACCTCGGTCAGCCCCGAGGTGGTGACCTGGCCGTCGGAGGACTTCTCGATCACGAAGTGCCGGTCGGCATAGGCAGCGACCTGGGCGAGATGGGTGACGACGATGACCTGGTGGCCGCGCGCCATCGCCGCCAGCCGCTTGCCGATCTCGAGGCCGACCTGACCGCCGACGCCGGCGTCGACCTCGTCGAAGACGACGGTGCCCCCGGTGGCCGCGCCGGCGTCGCCGAGGACCGCCTCCAGTGCCAGGCGGACCCGCGACAGCTCGCCGCCGGAGGCGGCCTTGACCAACGGCTGCGGTGCCATGCCGGCATTTGCGGAGAACACCAGCTCGATCCGGTCCGCGCCCCACGGCCCAGCCTCGACGGCCGGCTCCACGGTGAAGGCGAGCCGCGCGTGCGGCATGGCGAGCGCGGCCAGCTCGGCGCCGACCGTCGAGGCGATCCGGTCGGCCGCGGCCCGGCGCTGTTCGGTGAGGCGCGTGGCGCGCTCGGCCAGCTCTCGCGCCCGGCTCTCGGTCCGGGCGGCGAGCTCGTCGATCCGATCGTCGCTGCCCGCCAACCGTTCGAGTTCGGCGGCCGACGAGGTACGCCAGGCGAGCACCGCGTCGATATCGCTGCCGTACTTGCGCGTCAGGCCGGCCAGCGCCGCCCGACGGTCCATCACGGCGGCCAGCCGCTGCGGGTCGGCCTCCAGGGTCGATTCGTAGCGCGACAGTTCCCCGCCGAGGTCCTGCGCGGCGACCAGCAGCTCGGCGGCCGTGTCGGCGATGCCGGCCGCGGCGCCGTCGCGGTCGGCGAGTTGCCGGGCCGCAGCGGCGGTGGCGGCGAGCGCGGACTGGGCCCCGGTCCCGGGTTCGTCGTCGGCGCCGGCGAGGGCTTCGCCGGCGGTGCGGGCGGCGACCCGGAGCTCGTCGACATCGGTCAGCCGGTTCGCCTCCTCGGCGAGCCGATCGTCCTCGCCCGCCTCGGGCGCCACCTGGTCGATCTCGGCGATGCCGAACCGCAACAGGTCGATCTCGCGCGCGCGGGCCTGGGCGTCGGCGCGGAGCGCGGCGAGTTCGTCGAGCTCCGCGCGTTGGGTCGAGAACAGTTCGTGGTACGCCGCGCGCAGCTCGAGCAGCTCGGGACCGGCATAGCTGTCCAGGATGTCGCGCTGTCGGTCGGCGCGGGCAAGTTCGAGCTGCCCGGACTGCCCGTGGATGGTGATCAACTCCGCGGCCATCGAGCCGAGGCGATCGAGATTGGTCTGGGCGCCGCCGACGAAGGCGCGGGAGCGCCCGGTCGCACCGACCTGGCGGGCGATGAGCAGCTCACCGTCCTCGAGCTCGCCGCCCGCCTCGGCCACGGACTCCGACAGCGCGGACGGCAGCCGGTCGGCGTCGAAGCGTCCCTCCACCAGGGCCCGGTCGGTGCCGGTCCGCACGGTTGCGGGGTCGGCCCGCTGCGCGAGCAACAGTCCCAGGCTGGAAACGATCATGGTCTTGCCGGCTCCGGTCTCGCCGGTCAGCACGGTCAGCCCGGCGTCGGGTTCGAGGACGGCATCGGAGATCACCCCGAGATTGCGGATGCGAACTTCGGTGATCATGGTGTGGCCTCGGTGATCATGGCCCGCTGCGCGGTGATCACGACTCCCGGCTCCCTCGCCAGCCCTCCACCTGCAGCCCGAACTTGTTGACCAGCCGATCCGTGAACGGCGCACTGGACAGGCGGGCCAGCCGGAGCCGCTGCCCGCTCTTGTGCGCACGCACGCTCATCCCGGGCAGCAGCGTCACCGAACGGCGTCCGTCGCACCAGACCACGCCGCGGCGCGCGGGCGGGGTGTCCAGCAGATCGATCCGGACATCGGAGGAGGGGCCGAGCACGAGCGGGCGAGCGAACAGCGCGTGCGCACTCAGCGGCACCAGCAGCAGGGCATCCACCTCGGGCCAGACGACGGGGCCGCCGGCGGAGAAGGCGTACGCGGTCGACCCGGTCGGAGTGGCGAGCAGGATGCCGTCGCAGCTCCAGCGCGACAGCGGGCGGCCGTCCACGTCGACCATCACCTCGAGCATCCGCTCCCGGGCGTCCTTCTCGATGGACACCTCGTTGATCGCGAAGGACGACCACACGGTGCGGTCCTCGGCGTCCTCGACGAGCACCTCGATCACGAACCGCTCCTCGACGGTCCAGTCGCGATCGATCACCCGCCGGGCGATGGTGTGGATCTCCGAGGACTCCGCCTCGGCGAGGAAGCCGACGTGGCCAAGGTTCACGCCGAGCAGCGGGGTGTGGCTGGCCAGCGCGAGTTCTGCCGCGCGCAGGATGGTGCCGTCGCCGCCGAGCACGACGGCGAGCTCGCAGCCGGCGAGCGAGGTCGCATCGGCGGGCAGCGCGTGCACCTCGATGTCGCCGAACTGGCCGGCCATCTCGGTCAGGTCAGCGGCGGGCACGATGGGCTCGATGCCGGCCTCGGCGAGGTCGCGGGCCAGATCGCGCGCGGCAGCGATCGCGGCGTCCCGCCCGGTGTGGGTGAGCACCGCGACGCGACGCGGTTCGGTCGGCCCGGAGGTGGTGGTGCGCTGCTCGGTCATCGCGGCTCAGCTTAGGGGTCCGGTTTGCCCGGGGCCGGTTCCGGCCGCGGCGCCGGGATCATCCGTGCCGCCATCCAGGCGGTGGCGAAGGTCGCGACCCGGGCGTACCGGTCGGTCGGGTCGTCGGCGACCGCCCGGAGCACGACGGCGAGCAGGTCGGGGCCGATGCGCGTGCGTCCGGTGCGGCCGAGCAGGACCTGAGCGGTACGCCCGAGCGCGAACACCGTGGCCGGCTGGTCGATCGCCGCGCCCCGCCGGAACTCCTCCGGCGCCATGAATCGGGGATCCCCGGGAGCCCGCTCGGAGTCCAGCCGGTACGGCCCGCGATAGCTCTCGAGCCCGACCAGATGCGGCTCCAGGGCATCGAAGTCCCATCGGACGCGGCCGCTGTGGAAGGCCACGGCGATCAGTCCGTGCCGGGCCAGCGCGACATGTGCCCCGATCACCTTGTCCAGGCAGCCGAGAACGGTCTCGGTGTCCTGGGCCACGAACAGCTCCAGCGCCGAGTCCCCGGGGCGCGCGGGATCGACCTCGAGCGGCCGGCCCGGGAGCCAGGGCCGGATCAGGGCAAGGCCGCCGCCGGCGAGTTCGATGCGGTCGCTGATCGGGGCCAGCAGCGGAATGCGGGCGCGCACCGCCAGGGCCGCCGCGGCGTCGAGCGGGCCGCGGCGCTCCCGTGGTGCGGCGGTGACGGCGTGGCGCTGCCCGGCGCGGTCGCGGATCGCATAGTCGACGGTGCCGGGCGCGCTGCCGGGCGTCGCGGCGACGACGTCGCCGAGCGCGGCGACCTCGGCGGGCGGCGGGGGCGGACCGGCCTGCGGTGTCATGGCGTACCTCCCGGTTCGGCTCCGCGCTCACCCGGGTGTCGGGGGCCGAGCAGGTGCACGAAGTACTCGCGGTTGCCGTGGGTGCCGGGCAGTTCGCTGGGCACGGTCGCCGCGTGCCGCCAGCCCAACCCGACGCCGGTCGCGACGACGCCGTCGACGGCCCGTCGGTGGGAGTCGGGGTCGGTGACGACGCCGTGCTTGTCCAGCGCCGCGCGGCCCAGCTCGAACTGCGGCTTGACCAGCAGCAGGGCCCAACCGGCCGGGTCGACGACCCGCAGGATCGGCGCCAGCACCTTGGTCAGCGAGATGAACGAGACATCGGCGACCGCTTGATCGACCGGGGCCCCGAGGTCTGCGACGGTGAGGTCGCGCAGGTGCAGCCCCTCCAGGTTGTGCACCCGGTGGTCGCCGCGGACCGGTTCGGCCAACTGGCCGTGGCCGACGTCGACGGCGTACACCTCGGTGCAGCCGCGGCGCAGCAGCACCTGGCTGAAGCCACCGGTGGACGCCCCGGCATCCAGTGCCCGCCCGCCGACGGTCAGGTCGAGGGCGTCCAGCGCGCCGGTCAGTTTCAGTGCCGCGCGCGAGACCCAGCGCTCGCCGTGGCCGGCAAGTTCGGCCGCTGCGGTGACGATGGCCGCCGGCTTGTTGATCACGCGACCATCGACCGTGATCGCGCCGGACCGGATCAGCGCCGCGGCCTCCGAACGCGACCGGGCCAGCCCGGCCGCGGCCACGGCGATGTCGAGTCGCTCGCCCTCGGTCACCGCGGCGCCCGTCGCCGGCCGTTCACTGCGGGCGGCGGCCTTCGATGATGCCGTGCAGCGCCTCGTGCGCACTCGCGAGTCGTTCCCGAGCGATGCCCGGTTCGGCGCTGTCGATGTCGGCGAGCGCGGCGAGGACGGCGTCCACCTCGGCGTGTCCCGTGCTCGGGTGGCCGGTGCTCGGTGGGTCAGGCCGCGCGGGCTCCGGGGTGGCGTCGGTGCCGGGATCGGAGCCGGCAGGCGAGTGCTCGGGGTGGTCGGCGGCCATCGGTCCTCCTCGGTCGGACGGGCTCGGGTCGGTGGGCGGGCAAGCTGGTCGTTCAGGGCAGTCGGTCGAGTGCCGCCAGTGCGGCATCGGTCCGCGCCGCGGGTACGCCGGCCGAGTCCCGATTCCAGCACAGATTGGCCAGCGCCCACAGCAGGTCGAGCTGCTCGTCCACCGTCGTCGTGGGGCCATCGAGTATGCACACGCCCTGGTCGACGCTCGCCACGGCGGCATTCACCGCGACCTGGTCGGTGTCACCGTCGGCGGTCCGGGCCGGCCCGACCAGCCCGCCGAGTTGGGCGATCACCTGCGCCGGGCGCTGGGTGGGTACCGCGGCCACCAGGTCGGCCTTGCCGTGGGCCCCGGTCAGTACCAGGATCCCCGGCAGCCCGGCCGCGCGGGCGCCGGCGATGTCGGTGTCGAGGCGATCGCCGACGAAGACGGCGCTGTTCGCCCCGACCCGTTCGACGGCCTCGAGGACCAGCGCGGGTTCGGGCTTCCCGGCGACCAGCGGCGCCCGGCCCGGGGCCGTCACGGCAACGGCCGCGAGGCCGGCGCCGGCGCCGGGTGCGAGGCCGCGTTCGGTCGGTCGGGTGGGATCGGCATTGCTCGCCACCCACAGCGCACCGCTCTGGACGGCATAGGCCGCCTCGGTCAACTGCTCCCAGACCACGCGCGGGCCGTAACCCTGGACGACCGCGGCCGGGTCGTCCGCCGCGGAGCCGACCACCCGCAGGCCCGCGCGGCCGACCTCGTCGACGAGATGGTCCGCCCCGACCACCAACACCTTGGCCCCGGGCGGTACGCGACGCGCCAGCAGGTGGGCCGCAGCCTGGGCCGCGGTGACCACCTCTCCCGCCGTGGCGGGTACGCCGAGCTCGGTCAGATGCGCCGCGACCTCCTCGGGCGGACGCGCGGCGTTGTTGGTGACGAAGGCGATGCCGAGGCCGCGCCGCCGCAGCTCCGCGAGCGCCCGGTCCGCGCCCGGGACCCGCTCGGGCCCCCGATAGACGACACCGTCGAGATCGCAGAGCACCGCATCATGGCCGGCGATCACGCTGCCGGCGGGGACGTCCGGGGTCACCGGCCCTGGCCTCGCGATTCGGGGTCGGTCTGGCCCGGCTCGGGTTGACCGGTCTCGTCGGGCCGCGCCGGTCCGGCCGGTTCGTCGGCCTCGGGTTCCGGACCATCGTCGAGCTCGAGGCCGAGCGGGTCGAGGCGCTCCTCGGCGTCGGTGGCATCGCCGCCGGTCTCGGCGGCCCGCGCGAACCAGGCGCGCGCCTGCGCGGGGTTGTCCTCCTGGGCGAAGAGGTCGGCGACCGCGTACGCCAACCGGGCACGTGCCATCGCGGGCGCCCGGGCCTCGCGGTCCCAGGTGGTACGCAACAACCGGCGCGCCTCGGCGCGCTGACCCAAGTCGGCCCGCGCCCCGGCCTCGACGATCCGAAGCTCGATCCGGGTGGCCGGGTCCAGCGGCCTGCCGGCCCCGTCGCGAGCGACGTCCAGCGCGTCCTCGGGCTTGCCGAGGGCACGCAGACAGTCCGCGATCACGGGCAGGTACTCCTCCGAGCCGGTCATCCGGCGCAGGGTGCGGAAGTCCTGCAGCGCCGCGGAGTAGTCCCCGGCGGCATAGGCCGTCTCCGCCGCCGCCTCCCGCACGACCGGCAGCCGGGCCGCGTGCCGTCGCGCGACCTCGGTGTGCCGCCGCGCTTCATCGGGATCGGTGTCGACGAGTTGGCCGGCCATCAGCAGGTGCCCGGCAACCCGCTCCGCAAGCTCCGGGGGCAACCCACGCAGCTCGGCCCGGACCGCGCGCGGAAGCAGCCCGAGGTCGAGGTTGTCCGGCAGGGTGGGATCTCGATCGGTACGCTCGCGCGCCGGACGAGCACGGTCGTCGCGCCGATCCCGATCGCCACCGCGCCGCCGGCCGTCGCCGCCGCGCCCGCCCCGCGAGCGCTCATCGTTGATGCCAGCGCGGCGCGCGCTGCCGGGCCGTTCACTGCGGGCGGCGTACCGCGGCGAGCGCTCCCCGGATCCCGCGCGAGAACTCGCGCGGCCGCCAGACCTTTGACCCGCCCCGCGGGACTCGCCGGCCGGGCCTCGGCGGGTACGCCCGTCGGCCCGGGATCCACCCGACGCCGCGCCGTTGTTGTTCGAACCCGAGCGATCGTCGGACAGGTCGTCGCGACGCCGCCGCTCATCCCCTCGCCCGGCACCCTCGCGCCGAAAACCGCCACCCGTCGACCTGCCGCGGGCCGGCCCTCCCCGGCCGCCACTGCCCGAGCCGAAACCTCTGCCCTCGCCTCGGCCGGAGCCTGCGCCGCGGGAACCGGCCGGACGCTGAGCGGCGCCCCGGCCGCCGGATCGACCCGTTCCCTGGCCTCGGGAACCGCCCGCACCATTCCCGGAGTCGTCAGAACCTGCTCGTCGAGAGCCGCCCGTGCCATCGCGCTTCGACCAACGCCCGGCGGGGCCACTCCCACGACCGCGTGGGCCGCCTCCCCTGCCGCGGCTGCCCGCACCCCCACTCGGCGGCCCGTCCCGTCTGCTGCGACGCGGCCGATCGCCCCGGGGCTCGCTCTCATCGCCACCGGCGCTCGAAGAATCCATCACCTACCCATCGTTGTGCATGCGAAGCCGGCCCGCAAACCAACCCCGGCCTGACCGCCCCACCCGGGCCAGGCCGACAGCCGCGAACCCAACCGACAGCCGCGAACCCACCCGGCAGGCGCGAACCCAGCCGGCAGGCGCGGACTCAGCGAGCAGGCGCGACCCCAGCCAGCAGACGCGAACCCAGCCGGCACATGCGGGCCCGGTCGGGAGCCGCGAGCCCAATCGGCAGACGCGGCACGAGTAACACTCGCGGCTGCCGGTTCTGCTCGCGGCTGCGGTTCACGCCACATCACGCGGGCGCACCCGGCAGACGCGGACTCAGTCGGCACATGCGGGCCCGGTCGGGAGCCGCGAGCCCAATCGGCAGACGCGGCACGAGTAACACTCGCGGCTGCCGGTTCTGCTCGCGGCTGCGGTTCACGCCACATCACGCGGGCGCACCCGGCAGACGCGGACTCAGTCGGCACATGCGGGCCCGGTCGGGAGCCGCGAGCCCAATCGGCAGACGCGGCACGAGTAACACTCGCGGCTGCCGGCTCAGCTCGCGCCTGGCACTTCGCGCGAGGCCCTCGAGGCTACGCGGCACCAAAACGCCCAGAAATAGAACAACCCCCGGTGTCGCACGAATGCGGCCCGGGGGTTGTTGTAATGTCCGGCGACGTCCTAGTCTCCCACACGGTCCCCCGTGCAGTACCATCGGCGCTGAGAGGCTTAACTTCCGGGTTCGGAATGGAACCGGGTGTTTCCCTCTCGCCATGATCACCGAAACTCTATTGAGATGTGATCGGATGTTCCCGACCGTATCTCGGGAACCCCACAGTGGACGCGTAGCATCTTTGTAATGACAAGCCTTCGGTCTATTAGTATCGGTCAGCTCCATGCATTACTGCACTTCCACATCCGACCTATCAACCCGGTGGTCTTCCGGGGACCTTAACTCACAAGGAGTGGGAGCCCTCATCTTGAAGCGTGCTTCCCGCTTAGATGCTTTCAGCGGTTATCACTTCCCAACGTAGCCAACCAGCCGTGCTCTTGGCAGAACAACTGGCACACCAGAGGTTAGTCCGTCCCGGTCCTCTCGTACTAAGGACAGCTCTTCTCAAGACTCCTACGCGCGCAGCGGATAGGGACCGAACTGTCTCACGACGTTCTGAACCCAGCTCGCGTGCCGCTTTAATGGGCGAACAGCCCAACCCTTGGGACCGACTCCAGCCCCAGGATGCGACGAGCCGACATCGAGGTGCCAAACCATGCCGTCGCTATGGACGCTCGGGCAAGATCAGCCTGTTATCCCCGGGGTACCTTTTATCCGTTGAGTGACGGCGCTTCCACATGCCACCGTCAGATCACTAGTCCCGACTTTCGTCCCTGCTTGAGATGTCTCTCTCACAGTCAAGCTCCCTTGTGCACTTACACTCAACACCTGATTGCCAACCAGGCTGAGGGAACCTTTGGGCGCCTCCGTTACCTTTTGGGAGGCGACCGCCCCAGTCAAACTACCCATCAGGCACTGTCCCTGATCCGGATAACGGATCTAGGTTAGATAACCAGAACAACCAGAGTGGTATTTCAACATTGACTCCACGACCACTGGCGTGGCCGCTTCAAAGTCTCCCACCTATCCTACACAAGTTGCACCGATCACCAATACCAAACTGTAGTAAAGGTCCCGGGGTCTTTCCGTCCTGCTGCGCGTAACGAGCATCTTTACTCGTAGTGCAATTTCACCGAGTTCATGGTCGAGACAGCGCCCAAGTCGTTACTCCATTCGTGCAGGTCGGAACTTACCCGACAAGGAATTTCGCTACCTTAGGATGGTTATAGTTACCACCGCCGTTTACTGGGGCTTAAGTTCAGCGCTTCGCCGAAACTAACGCTTCCCCTTAACCTTCCAGCACCGGGCAGGAGTCAGTCCGTATACATCGTCTTACGACTTGGCACGGACCTGTGTTTTTGGTAAACAGTCGCTTGGGCCTGGTCTCTGCGGCCATCAACGCTTCAGGGGCGAACCCTTACACGTATCCGGCCCCCCTTCTTCCGAAGTTACGGGGGTATTTTGCCGAGTTCCTTAACCATGATTATCTCGATCGCCTTGGTATTCTCTACCTATCCACCTGTGTCGGTTTGGGGTACGGGCGGCCGGTGAACTCGCTCACGAAGCTTTTCTAGGCAGCTTAGGATCACCCACCCGACGGCACGTATGCCGCCGAGCCATCCTGTCTCGGGCACATGAGGCGCGGATTTGCCTACGCCTCGCCCTACGCACTTGGCCCGGGTCAACCATCGCCCGGGTTGGGCTACCTTCCTGCGTCACTCCGCAGCTTGCCTAATACAAGTTTGGGTCGCAGAGTCAGTCGTCATCCGTCCGAAGACATCCGACGGCCTTCCGTGCTTAGCATTACCTGCCTCGGCAGGGTCGTTCACAAGCCGGCTACGGGAATATCAACCCGTTGTCCATCGACTACGCCTGTCGGCCTCGCCTTAGGTCCCGGCTCACCCAGGGCAGATTAGCTTGACCCTGGAACCCTTGGATATTCGGCGGACGGGTTTCTCACCCGTCATTCGCTACTCATGCCTGCATTCTCACTCGTGTGCTCTCCACGGCTGGGTCACCCCGCCGCTTCTTCGCGCACACGACGCTCCCCTACCCATTCACGCGCCTGGGTACAAGTACCGGGCTAGTACGTGAATGCCACAGCTTCGGCGGATTGCTTGAGCCCCGCTAAATTGTCGGCGCGGAATCACTTGACCAGTGAGCTATTACGCACTCTTTCAAGGGTGGCTGCCTCCAAGCCAACCTCCTGGTTGTCTGCGCAACTCCACATCCTTTTCCACTTAGCAATCGCTTAGGGGCCTTAGCTGGTGATCTGGGCTGTTTCCCTCTCGACTATGAAGCTTATCCCCCACAGTCTCACTGCCGCACTTTGACTTGCCGGCATTCGGAGTTTGGTTAATTTCGGTAAGCTTGTGGGCCCCCTAGACTATCCAGTGCTCTACCTCCGGCAAGAAACATGCGACGCTGCACCTATATGCATTTCGGGGAGAACCAGCTATCACGGAGTTTGATTGGCCTTTCACCCCTATCCACAGCTCATCCCCTCCATTTTCAACTGAAGTGGGTTCGGGCCTCCACGACGTCTTACCGTCGCTTCACCCTGGCCATGGATAGATCACTCCGCTTCGGGTCTAGGGCATGCGACTCAGTCGCCCTGTTCGGACTTGCTTTCGCTACGGCTTCCCCACACGGGTTAACCTCGCCACATACCACTAACTCGCAGGCTCATTCTTCAAAAGGCACGCCGTCACCCCGTAGGGCTCCGACGGTTTGTAGGCGATCGGTTTCAGGTACTATTTCACTCCCCTCCCGGGGTACTTTTCACCTTTCCCTCACGGTACTGGTCCGCTATCGGTCACCAAGGAGTATTTAGGCTTAGCGGGTGGTCCCGCCAGATTCACACGGTATTTCAGGGGTACCGTGTTACTTGGGGTGACGTCCGAGAGTGATCACATTACGACTACAGGGGTATTACCTTCTGTGCCGAACCTTCCCAGAGTTCTTCGTCTTCTGAGATCATTTATGACTCCCTGACCAGTCGACAGCCTGGTCTGGACGGCCCCTCAACACCGCAACTGCAACGCCTGTCAGCTATCACACAGATGCGGTTTGGCCTCTTCCGCGTTCGCTCGCCACTACTTACGGAATCACTGTTGTTTTCTCTTCCTGTGGGTACTGAGATGTTTCACTTTCCCACGTTCCCTCCCACTGCCCTATGTGTTCAGGCAGGGGTCGCCGGACATGACTCCGGTTTCCTTCGAGGTTTCCCTATTCGGAGATCCCCGGATCGAAGCTTGTTTACCAGCTCCCCGGGGCTTATCGCAGGTTACAACGTCCTTCATCGGCTCTTGGTGCCTAGGCATCCACCGATCGCCCTTAGTAGCTTGTTGTTACTACAAAGATGCTCGCGTCCACTGTGAAGTTCTCAAGATACGGGCGGTACCAGGTGTTCGACCGTTGCCGGCCTCCCATACCTGGTCCGCGAAGAGTGGTTGCTGACGCGACCGACCCTTCAGGACCCAACAGCGTGCCCGGGCCGAGCTCCGCTCCGCGAGGTTCCACTCCCGTGCCACGAGGGCCCGGGTTGTACTGACGCGATGCTTCGACTCGGCTTAATGGTCAATGTTCCACATTCCGTAGCCTGCCTCGCCGAGAACGAACGTCTCGGTACGAAGCGCTTGGACGACACATCGTGTCGCCAATGGGCTCCTTAGAAAGGAGGTGATCCAGCCGCACCTTCCGGTACGGCTACCTTGTTACGACTTAGTCCTAATCACCAGTCCCACCTTCGACGGCTCCCTCCACAAGGGTTGGGCCACCGGCTTCGGGTGTTACCGACTTTCATGACTTGACGGGCGGTGTGTACAAGGCCCGGGAACGTATTCACCGCAGCGTTGCTGATCTGCGATTACTAGCGACTCCGACTTCATGGGGTCGAGTTGCAGACCCCAATCCGAACTGAGACTGGCTTTTTGGGATTCGCTAAACCTTGCGGTCTCGCAGCCCTTTGTACCAGCCATTGTAGCATGTGTGAAGCCCTGGACATAAGGGGCATGATGACTTGACCTCATCCCCACCTTCCTCCGAGTTGACCCCGGCAGTCTCCTATGAGTCCCCGGCATTATCCGCTGGCAACATAGGACGAGGGTTGCGCTCGTTGCGGGACTTAACCCAACATCTCACGACACGAGCTGACGACAGCCATGCACCACCTGTATACCGACCTTGCGGGGCACCTGTCTCCAGATGTTTCCGGTATATGTCAAACCCAGGTAAGGTTCTTCGCGTTGCATCGAATTAATCCACATGCTCCGCCGCTTGTGCGGGCCCCCGTCAATTCCTTTGAGTTTTAGCCTTGCGGCCGTACTCCCCAGGCGGGGCACTTAATGCGTTAGCTACGGCACGGAACTCGTGGAATGAGTCCCACACCTAGTGCCCACCGTTTACGGCGTGGACTACCAGGGTATCTAAGCCTGTTTGCTCCCCACGCTTTCGCTTCTCAGCGTCAGGAAAGGTCCAGAGAACCGCCTTCGCCACCGGTGTTCTTCCTGATATCTGCGCATTCCACCGCTCCACCAGGAGTTCCGTTCTCCCCTACCTTCCTCTAGTCTGCCCGTATCGGAAGCAGGCTCAGGGTTAAGCCCTGAGTTTTCACTTCCGACGCGACAGACCGCCTACAAGCTCTTTACGCCCAATAATTCCGGACAACGCTCGCACCCTACGTATTACCGCGGCTGCTGGCACGTAGTTGGCCGGTGCTTCTTCTGCTCCTACCGTCACGTTAGCTTCGTCGGAGCTGAAAGCGGTTTACAACCCGAAGGCCGTCATCCCGCACGCGGCGTTGCTGCGTCAGGCTTTCGCCCATTGCGCAATATTCCCCACTGCTGCCTCCCGTAGGAGTCTGGGCCGTATCTCAGTCCCAGTGTGGCCGGTCGCCCTCTCAGGCCGGCTACCCGTCGAAGCCTTGGTGAGCCGTTACCTCACCAACAAGCTGATAGGCCGCGAGCCCATCCTTGACCGCCGGAGCTTTCCACCCACTCAGATGCCTGTGTGGGTCGTATCCGGTATTAGACGACTTTTCAATCGCTTATCCCAGTGTCAAGGGCAGGTTGCTCACGTGTTACTCACCCGTTCGCCACTCGTGTACCCCCGAAGGGGCCTTACCGTTCGACTTGCATGTGTTAAGCACGCCGCCAGCGTTCGTCCTGAGCCAGGATCAAACTCTCCGTTGAAATTTGGCCCACATCACGCGAGGTGATGCGGAAGTCAACTTCGAGATGCCTGACCGGGTCCAAGGAAACAGGACCCATATCATTCATCAAAGGAACTCATCGTCGTCACTCTCCGGCAAGCCGGATCGTCACGACTGACGAGGTAAATGCATTGCTTGGCATTGACTTTTAAGCACGCTGTTGAGTTCTCAAGTTTCGCTCGCGCTCCGCGCTTCGATCTTTCGATCTCCGCTTGGGGCAACTCGACTTACTTTATTGGGGCTGCTCGGCGGAGTCAAATCCGCTCTGCGGCCCCGGTCCGACCGTCGTTCGAACCCCGGGTGCTCGTGGATCCTGTCCAGGACGCGCACGTATCCCGTTGTCTTCTCGCGGTTGGTACCTTCTGGCTGTGCTCCTCAGGAGCTTTCTGCCTCAGAAGGCTTGGCCTACTCTACCGGCCTCGTCGAGCTCTGTCAACTCGGCCGATCCGGACTCTCACCGGGAGGCGCACCACTGCGGCGGGCCTCAGCGGGTCCAGACTGGACGCACGCCTTACCCCTCGCTCATTGGGTGGTGCCCACGCCGTCGCGCCGAGCGCGACCGCCTCATTGGGCTTCGCCTACTGTACGGGTTGAGCCGACCCTTGTCAACTCTCGCCGCCATGGTCCCGGTTGCCCGGTTCCGTCGAGGCGGATGGCGAGATTACGCGTCCGCCACGCGCTGGGCAAATCGGAGGCCGCCGACCGTCTTGCGGCCGCGGCGGAGGACGGCGTACCGCCCATGGAGGAGGTCGTCGGGGCCGAGCCGACGGTCGGCATCGGCCACCCGCTCGTTGTTCAGGTACGCCCCACCCTCGGCAACCATCCGCCGGGCCTGCGACTTGCTGCCGACCACCCCGGCGAGTTCAAAGGCGTCGGCGACGGTCGGCAGCTCGGGCCGCTCCACGACCGGTGCACCGATCTCGGTCAGCACGCTGTCCAGGGTCGCGGCGGACAGGGCACCCAGTTCCCCGCGTCCGAACAGGGCCTGCGCGGCAGCGTTGGCAGCCTCGGTTTCCTGCGCCGAGTGAACCAGCGTCGTCACATCGTCTGCCAGGGCATGTTGGGCCCGGCGCTCGTGCGGCCGCTCGGCGGTATCGACCTCCAACTGACCGATCTCGTCGGCATCCCGGTCGGAGAACACCTTCAGGTACTCGATCACCTTGGCGTCCTCGGCATTGAGGAAGAACTGGTGGAAGGCGTACGGACTGGTCAGATTCGGGTCTAGCCAGACCGTGCCGGATTCGGTCTTGCCGAACTTCGTGCCGTCGGCCTTGGTCAGCAACGGGCTCGCCATCGCGTGCACCCGCTCGCCGGTCACCCGCCGGACCAGCTCGGCGCCGGCCGTGATGTTGCCCCACTGGTCACTGCCGCCGAACTGCAGGGTGCATCCGTAGCGGCGGAAGAGCTCGAGGTAGTCCAACGACTGCAACAACACGTAGGAGAACTCGGTGTAGGAGATGCCGTCCTCGAGCCGGTTGCGCACGACGTCACGGGCCAGCATCCGGTTCACCGGGAAGTGTTTGCCGACATCGCGCAAGAAGTCCAGCACCGACAGGCCCGCGGTCCAGTCCAGGTTGTTCACCAACCGCGCAGGGTTGTCGCCCCCGAGATCGATCAGCGAGGAGACCTGCCCCTGGATGCGTGCCACCCACTCGGCCACCACCTCGGGCGCGTTGAGAGTGCGCTCGCCGGAGTCCTTCGGATCCCCGATCAGTCCCGTCGACCCGCCGACCAGCAGCAGCGGCCGGTGTCCCGTCGCCTGCAGGCGACGGGCAATTGTCAACTGCACCAGATTGCCCATGTGAAGGCTCGGCGCGGTCGGATCGAACCCGACATAGAAGGTGAGCGGGTCGCCGGCCAGCGCCGCGGACAGCGCCTCCGGCTCGGTGGAGTTGGCGATCAGGCCGCGCCAGGACAGTTCGTCGTACACAGTGCTCACGGCCGTCATCCTGCCCGACCGGCGTCGCCCGACGGCAATCCGGTTTCGGCGCGCAGCCGGGCGGCCAGTTCCGCCACCTCGGCCAGTTGCTCAGCCACCCGGGCCGGGGCGGTGCCGCCGCGCCCGCTGCGGGCGGCGATCGCGCCGGACACCGTGAGCATTTCCAGCACCTCCGCGTCGAGTTCTGGTGAGATCTCGGCGAGATCGGTGGCGGTCAGGTCGGTCAGCTCGATCCCCCGGGCCTCGCACAGGCGTACCGCCTCGCCGGCGATCTCGTGGGCGCGCGCGAACGGCACCCGGCGCCGCACCAGCCAGTCGGCCAGATCGGTGGCCAGCGAGAACCCCTGCGGAGCGAGGGCGGCCAACCGGTCGCGGTGGAAGGTCAGCGTGCCCAGCAGGCCGGCGACCGCCGGCAGCAGGATGCGCAACTGGTCGATGCCGTCGAAGATCGGCTCCTTGTCCTCCTGCAGATCGCGGTTGTACGCCAACGGCAGGCCCTTGAGCGTGGCGAGCAGGCCGGTCAGATTGCCGATCAGCCGGCCCGCCTTGCCGCGGGCGAGCTCGGCGACATCCGGGTTCTTCTTCTGCGGCATGATGCTCGACCCGGTGGACCAGGCATCGTCCAGCGTGACGAAGCCGAACTCGTGCGTGCTCCACAAGATCACTTCCTCGCTGATCCGCGACAGGTCGACCCCGATCTGGGCGAGCACGTAGGCCGCCTCCGCGGTGAGGTCGCGGGCCGCGGTGCCGTCGATCGAATTGGGGACCGAACCGGCGAAGCCGAGGTCGGCGGCGACGGCCTCCGGGTCCAGCCCGAGCGAGGTACCGGCCAGGGCGGCCGAGCCGTACGGGCTCTCGTCCAGCCGCCCGCGCAGATCCGCGATCCGTTGCAGATCGCGCAGCAGCGGCCACGCATGGGCCAGCAGGTGGTGGGAGACGAGCACGGGTTGGGCGTGCTGCAGATGGGTACGCCCCGGCATCGGTACGCCGAGCAGGTCCTGCGCCTGGGCGGTCAGGGCGGCGATCACCGCGAGTACACCATCGGCGATCACCGTGAGTTCCTCGCGCAGATAGAGCCGGATCAGCGTCGCGATCTGATCGTTGCGGGACCGCCCGGCCCGCAGTCGGCCGCCGAGCTCGGCGCCGACGATCTCGATCAGCCCTCGCTCCAGCGCTCCGTGCACATCCTCATCGGTGGGCGCGGGCCCGAACTCCCCGGAGGCGACCCGGGCATCGAGCTCGTCGATCCCGCGCAGCAGGCCCGCCAGCTCGTCGGCGGTGAGCAGCCCGGCCGCGTGCAGCGCGCGGGCGTGCGCGCGCGACCCGGCCAAGTCGTGGCGGGCGAGTCGCCAGTCGAACTGCGTCGACCTGCTCAGCTCGAACATGGCCTCCGCGGGGCCGCCGGCGAACCGACCACCCCACAGCCGCCCCTGTCCGGCCGCGCCGGCATCGGGCGCGCGGCTCGGCTCCGGCGTCGCGGTGGCGTCGGCTGGCATGCAAATCTCCTCGGGTCCCGCGAGCACTGCTGCCCGCGTCGGTCGGTGGCTCGGTACGGGCGACGCTAGCGGCCCGCGCCGGGCAGTGATCAGTCCCCGTCACCCGCAGGGCGACGGCCGTCGGCCGGACGCAGGGCCACGAAGCGCTCCACCAGCGCGGCCGCACCCACCGGGTCCCGGCTGATCACCAGGATCGTGTCGTCACCGGCGATGGTGCCGAGGATCTCCGGCCAGGCGGCGTGATCGATCGCGGAGGCGAAGTACTGCGCGGCCCCCGGCGGGGTACGCAACACGGCGAGATTGGCCGAGGCGTCCGCGGAGACCAGGACCTCCTCACAGACCCGCGCCAGCTTCTTGTCGAACGCATCGGACTCTCCCGCCACGACCGAGCGGTCGCCGCCCTCGCCCGGCACCGCGTAGATCAACTGCCCCTCGGCGGCGCGGATCCGGGTTGCGCCGACCTCCAGCAGATCCTTCGACAGCGTGCCCTGGCTCACCTCGATGCCGTGTTGGCCGAGCAGTTCGGCCAGCTCGGCCTGGGAGCGGATGAGCCGCGAGCCGACGAGCGTGACGATCAGGCTCTGCCGGGCGGCCTTCGTGGTGATCGGTACGCTCATCGCTCCCCCGCCGATTCGTCGAGCATGATCATGATCGCCTTCTGCGCCGGACGGCGGTTGGCCGCCTCGTCCCAGACCAGCGACCTCGGCCCATCCAGCACCTCGGCGGCGATCTCCTTGCCGCGGTAGGCCGGCAGGCAGTGCAGCGCGACGGCGTCGGGCGCCTGGGCCATCAGCTCCGGGGTGACGGCGTACGGCGAGAACACCCGCGCGCGCTCCTCCGCGCCGTCCTGGCCCATCGACAGCCAGGTGTCGGTGACGACCGCGTCGGCGCCGTGCGCGCCCGGCTCGTCGGTCACCGACACCGCCCCGCCGGTCTCGGCGGCGATCGCCTGCGCCCGAACCAGGATGTCCGGATCGGGGTGGTAGCCCTCCGGTGCCGCGATCGCCAACCGCATCCCCGCCAGCGCGCACGCCAGCGCGTAGGAGTGGGCCATGTTGTTGCCGCCGTCGCCCAGATAGGTCATCCGCATCCCGCGCAGCGACGCCGCGCTGCCGTCGCCCCGGTGCTGGGCCAGGGTGAGCAGGTCGGCGAGCACCTGGCACGGGTGGTGGGCGTCGGTGAGCGCGTTGATCACCGGTACGCCGGCATGGGTCGCGAGCTCCTCGATCCGCTCGTGCGCGCCGGTGCGCCAGACGATCTGGGCGACCTGACGGCCGAGCACCCGGGCCGAGTCCGGGATCGACTCCCGGGTGCCGATGCCGGCGAGGTTGCCGTCCACCATCACGGCATTGCCGCCGAGGTCGGCAATCCCGACCTGGAACGAGAGCTGCGTGCGCAGGGTCGGCTTGTCGGAGATGATCGCCACCGAGCGCGGGCCGTCGAACGGGCGGTACGCGTAGGGGTCGGCGGCGAGCTCCGCGGCCAGATCCAGCGCGCGCGCCTGCTCGGCCGCGCTCAGGTCGTCGTTGGCGAGGAAGTGCCTGGTCATGCGGCCGCCTCGTGCGCGTCGAGCAGGCCCGGCAGGGCGGCGACGAACCCGTCCAGCTCCGCGTCGGAGATGATCAACGGCGGCGCGAGGCGCAGCACGTCCGGCCGCGGCGCGTTGATCACGAAGCCCGCATCGAGGGCGGCATCGCTGACCGCGGCCGCGATCGGGGCGTTCAGCACGATGCCGCGCAGCAGGCCGCGCCCGCGTACCTGCGCGATCAGCGGGTGCCCCAGCGCGGCCAGCGCGTCGGCCAACCGATCGCCGGCGGCCCGGGAACGCTCCAACAGGCCGTCGCGCTCGATCACGCCGAGGACCGCCAGCCCCGCCACGGCGGCCACCGGATTGCCGCCGAAGGTGCTGCCGTGCGATCCGGGCTGCAGCAGTCCCGCGGCGGGGCCGAGCGCCAGGCACGCGCCGACCGGGAACCCGTTGCCGAGCCCCTTGGCGATCGTGATCAGGTCCGGCGTGACCGACTCCGCGGAATGAGCGAACCACTCACCGGCCCGCCCGATGCCGGTCTGCACCTCGTCCAGCCAGAGCAGCGAGCCGTGTCGCGCGGTGATCTCGCGCGCGGCGGCCAGATAGCCCGCGGGCGGGACCACGATGCCGTTCTCGCCCTGGATCGGCTCCAGCACCACCGCGGCGACGGTGTCGTCGACGGCTGCGGCAAGCGCGTCGGCGTCGCCGTAGGGCACGAAGGTCACGTCGCCCGGCAACGGCGCGAACGGCTCGCGGTACTTCGGATTGTGGGTCAGCGCCAGCGCGCCCATGGTGCGTCCGTGGAAGGAACCCTCGGCGGCGACGATCCGGCTCCGGCCGGTCATCCGGGTGATCTTGAACGCCGCCTCGTTGGCCTCGCTGCCCGAGTTGGTGAAGAAGACCCGGGCGTCCTCGCCCGCGAGTTCGGTGAGCCGCTGGGCGAGGGCGACCTGGGCCGGGGTGGCGAAGAGGTTGGAGACGTGACCCAGCGTGCTCAACTGGCCCGTGATCGCCGCCAGCACCGTCGGGTGGGCATGGCCGAGCGCGTTCACCGCGAGCCCGGACAGCAGGTCGGTGTAGCGGCGGCCGTCGGCATCCCAGACCTGACAACCCTCGCCGCGCACGAAGACGCGCTTCGGCGTACCGAACGCGTTGATCATCGCGTCGGCGTAGCCGCGCAGCACCGTGGCGCTGCCCACGTGAGGCGGAACGAGGTCGGTCACGGTGCTCCTCCGTTGTAGTACTCGTGTTGCGGGATGCCGGTCTCGGCGGAGAACACCCGGCTGCCAAGCCGGATCATCCCGTCGCGGGTGATCATGGTCCCGATGCCGGCATTGGTGAAGATCTCCAGCAGCAGCGCGTGCGCGACCCGGCCGTCGCTGATCGTCGCCCGGCTGAGGCCGCCCTCGACCGCGCGCAGACACGCCTCCATCTTCGGCAACATGCCCGATTCGAGACTGGGCAAGAGTTCGCGCAGCCTGGAGGCCGGCATCTCCTTGACGATGTCGGCCGAGTTGGGCCAGTCGGCGTACAACCCCTCGACGTCGGTGAGGATGACCAGCCGCTCCGCCCCGAGCGCGACCGCCAATGCCGCGGCCGCACTGTCGGCATTGATGTTGTGCACCATGCCCTCGGCGTCGGGGGCGATGCTCGCCACCACCGGGATCCGGCCCGCCGCCAGCAGGCCGCCGATCGCCTCGGTGCGTACCCCGGTGACGTCGCCGACCAGTCCGAGATCGACCTCCTGCCCGTCGACGCTGGCGGTACGCCGGGTCGCGGTGAACAGCCCGCCGTCCTCCCCCGACATTCCGACCGCCAGGGTGGACTGGGAGTTGATCAACCCGACCAGGTCCCGGCCGACCTGACCGACCAGCACCATCCGGACGACGTCCATCACCTCGGGGGTGGTCACCCGCAGGCCGCCGCGGAACTCGCTCGAGATGCCGAGCCGCTGCAGCATCGCCGAGATCTGCGGCCCGCCGCCGTGCACGATGACCGGGAACAGCCCGCAGCGGCGCATGAAGACCACGTCCTGGGCGAACGCGCGTTTCAGATCCTCGTTGATCATGGCATTGCCGCCGTACTTGATCACGATGGTCTTGCCGGCATAGGTCTCCAGCCACGGCAGCGCCTCGGTCAGGATGGCGGCCTTCTCGACCAGGGTCAGCTCGTTCATGTCGAGTACTCCGCATTCTCCTTGACGTAGTCGTAGGTGAGATCGTTGGTCAGCACGGTGGCCGTGCTCGACCCGGCCCGCA
Organism: Naumannella huperziae; assembly: GCF_054073625.1. Classification (NCBI taxonomy): domain Bacteria; kingdom Bacillati; phylum Actinomycetota; class Actinomycetes; order Propionibacteriales; family Propionibacteriaceae; genus Naumannella; species Naumannella huperziae. Next base: position 2,652,150 of record NZ_JBSXPH010000001.1, read on the forward strand.
GATCCACCCCGACCTCGACCGAACGGCCGGACAGGTCGACCAGCGCACGGTCCTCGCCGATCGCGCCGCCACGGCAGACGGTGATCTTGTTGAAGGACACGTCGACGTCCTCGGGCGAGAAGGCGACATCGGTGGTGCCGAGTGCCGACAACACCCTTCCCCAGTTCGGGTCGTTGCCGAAGACCGCACACTTGAAGAGGTTGGACCGGGCAACCGCGCGGGCGGCGGTGACGGCCTCGTCCTCGCTCGCGGCATTCACGACCGTGATCGCGATCTCGTGGGACGCGCCCTCGGCGTCGGCGATCAACTGCCGCGCGAGGTCGGCGCAGACCTCGGTCAACGCGGTGGCGAACACACCGGGGTCGGGGACGATGCCCGACGCTCCGTTGGCCAGCGCGATGACGGTGTCGTTGGTCGACATGCAGCCGTCGGAATCGGCCCGGTCGAAGGTCACCCGACAGGCGGTCTGCAGCGCGGCGGCCAGCGCATCGGGCGGGACCGATGCGTCGGTGGTGAGCACGACCAGCATGGTGGCCAGGCCGGGCGCGAGCATCCCCGCGCCCTTGGCCATCCCGCCGATCGACCAGCCGTCCCGGCCGGCGCGAGCCTGCTTCGGCACGGTGTCGGTCGTCATGATCGCCTCCGCCGCAGCGGGCCCGCCGTCGGCGGAGAGCGCGCGGGCCGCGCTCGCGATGCCGGGTTCGACCAGGCGAAGATCGATCAACTGGCCGATCAGGCCGGTGGAACACACGGCGACCGCGTCGGCGGGCAGGCCGAGCGCGGCACCGGTCGCGGCGGCCATCGCCCGGGCGTCGTCCAGTCCCTGCTCGCCGGTGCAGGCGTTGGCGCCCCCGGAGTTCAGCACCACGGCGCGCAGGTGCCCGTCGGCCGCGTGCGCGCGGGAGACGGTGACGGGGGCGGCCGGGAACCGGTTGCCGGTGAAGACGGCGGCGGCGCTGTCCTCCGGTCCGGTGTTGTGCACCACGGCGAGATCGGGGCGCCCGCTCGGTTTGAGGCCCGCGGTCGCCCCGGCGGCGGTGAACCCGACCGGGTCGGTGACGCTCATGGTGCGACCCCGATCGTGCTCAGGCCGGTACGCTCCGGCAGCCCGAGCGCCAGATTCAGGCACTGCACGGCTCCACCCGCGGTGCCCTTGGTCAGGTTGTCCAGCGCGGCGACCGCGACGATCCGGCCGGCGGCCTCGTCGAGCGCGACCTGGACGTGTACCGCGTTCGAGCCGATGACGTGCTGGGTCTGTGGCCAGGCGCCCTCGTCGAGCAGCTCGACGAACGGCTCGTCGGCGAAGGCGTCGCGCCAGGCCCGGCGTACCTCCTCGGCATCGGTGGGCCGCGCGACGGGAGCGGTGCAGGTCGCGAGGATGCCCCGGGCCATCGGCACCAGCACCGGGGTGAACGAGACGGATGGATCCTCGGCGCCCAGCGCCGTGAGGTTCTGCCGCAGCTCAGGGACGTGCCGGTGCACCCCGCCGACGCCGTAGGCCGAAGCCGAGCCCATCAGCTCCGCGCCGAGCAGGTGCGGCTTGGGCGCCCGGCCGGCGCCGGACGGACCGCTCGCGGCGACCACCACGACATCGCGCCCGTCGATCAGGCCGGAGGTCAGGCCGGGCAGCAGCGCGAGCGTCGCGGTGGTCGGATAGCAGCCGGGCACGGCGATCCGGCGAGCGCCGGCGAGTTTGTCGCGCTGGCCCGGCAACTCGGGCAGCCCGTAGGGCCAGCTTCCGGCGTGCGGGCTGCCGTAGAACTGCTGCCAGGCGGCCGGGTCGGCCAGCCGGTGATCCGCCCCGCAGTCGATCACCAGCACGTCGTCCGGCAGCTCGGCCGCCAGTGCCCCCGAGGTGCCGTGGGGCAGCGCCATGATCACCACATCGTGCCCGGCCAGGTTCTGCGCGGAGGTCTCGGCGACGGTACGCCCGGCCAGCGGCCGCAGATGGGGCTGGTGCTCGGCCAGCCGCGACCCGGCGGAGGAGCCCGCGGTCAGGGCGCCGATCTCGGCATCGGGGTGCGACAACAACAAGCGCAGCGCCTCGCCTCCGGCGTACCCCGTGCACCCGGCCACCGCCACTCGGAACGTCATGCGGATGATTATGCCATACGCGGAATAGTTATTCCACGAACTAGGATCGGGCCGTGCCCCTCACCGACGAGCAGCTTCCCCGGTTCTGCCGCGAGCTCGGCATTCCCGGCCTGGCCGACATCCACGTGCACTTCCTGCCCGAGCGGATGCTGGACAAGGTCTGGGCCTACTTCGACACGGCCGGCGAACGCCTCGGTCGCCCCTGGCCGATCCAGTATCGCCTACCCGAGCCCGACCGGCTGCGCATCGCGCGCCGACTCGGCCTGCGCGCCATCCCCTCACTCACCTATCCGCACAAGCCGGGAATGGCCCGCTGGCTCAACGAGTGGTGTGCCGATTTCGCCGCGCGGGTACCCGATGCCGTGCACTCGGCCACCCTCTACCCGGAGCCGGACGCACCGGACTATCTGGCCCGGGCACTCGCCGCCGGCGCCCGGTTGATCAAGATGCATGTGCAGGTGGGTGCCTTCGCGCCCGACGACCCGTTGCTGGATCCGTGCTGGGAACAGTTGCAGGCGACGGGCGTACCGATCGTCATCCACTGCGGTTCCGGCCCGCAGCCGGGAGCCTTCACCGGGGTTTCGCCGATCGCCCGGGTCCTTGATCGCTTTCCCGATCTGGTGCTCGTGATCGCGCACGCGGGACTGCCGGAGTACCACGCGTTCGCCGACCTGGTCGAGCGCCATCCGCGCGTACATCTCGACACCACGATGGTCGGGACCGATTTCACGCAGGCGCGTTGGCCGATGCCATCCGGGTACGCCGGGCGCCTGGCCGAGCTGGCCGAGCGCGTCGTGCTCGGCAGCGATTTCCCCAACATCCCCTACCCCTACGCCCACCAGATCGAGTCGCTGGTCCGGCTCGACCACGGCGAGGACTGGCTGCGCACCGTGCTCTGGCGCAACGGCGCGCGGTTGATGGGTTTGTCCGACCCGACGGATCGTTGACGAGACGTCACCCCCGGGGAGGTACGCCGGCCGCGCGCTCCGGACGGATCTCGATCACCACCCGGTCCTCCTCGATCATGGCTCGCCGATAGTCGGCCCAGTCGGGGTGTTCGCCGGCGATCGAGCGGTACACGTCCTCCAGCAGGCCGAGCGTGCGCGGATCGGACTGATCACGGATGGTCGCCGGGCCCTCGACCTGGACCCACGGGCCGAAGAAGGCGTCGGTCATGATCAACAGAGTCGCCGCAGGGTCACGGCGAAGGTTGCTGACCTTGGCCAGGCCGGCGCGGCTCGACACCACCAGGGCGCCGTCGATCACCCCCGCGACCACCGGCGAGAGCTGGGGTCCGCCATCGCGTCGCCGGGTGCCGAGCACGGCACGGTGGTTGGCGGCAGCGAAGTCGAGCGCGACGGAAATGTCCATGCCTCATGATGCCCCGACCCGTCCGACGGGCCGGTGGCTACCCGCCAAGACCCACCTCTCTTCGTGAGGTATCGCCGCCTGCCGACCCCGCCAGGGGGCGATAACTGACGACACGAGGGCAGGTGCCGGCCGCTCGACCGACCCGGCGGCTCAGGCGCGTTGCACGGCCCCGGTCTCCTCGGCCGCCCGGGCCACCGCGGCGTCGCGCGCCTGCGCGGCCTCGGCGTCGGTCAGCGTCCGGTCCGGTGCCCGGAACCGCAGGGCGTACGCCAACGACTTCCGGCCGTCGCCGACCTGAGGGCCGCGATAGATGTCGAACAGCCGCACCGACTCCAACAACTCGCCGGCGCCGGCGGCCAGGGCCCGCTGCACCTGCGCCGCGGTGATCTCCTCGTCCACGACGAGCGCAACATCCTCCTTCGCGACCGGGTGACCCGATACCGGCGTGACCACACCGAGCGCGGGCGCATGCGCGAGCAGCCGATCGAGATCCAGCTCGACGGCACAGGTACGCTCCGGCAGCCCGTAGGCCGCGATCACGCTCGGATGCAGCTCGCCCGCGTACCCGATCACCTCCTCGCCGATCAGCAGCGCCGCACAGCGACCCGGGTGCCAGGGCGCCTGCTCGGCGGCCCGGCGGTCCAGCCGCACCCCGACGGAGCGTGCTGCCAACTCGGCGAGCGCGACGGCGTGTTGCCACCCGACCGGCCGGGCGGGCCCGGTCCAGCCCGGCGGGTCCCACTGACCGGTCAGGACCCCGGCGAAGTGCCAGGGCTGGTCCGGCAGCGCGGCCGCCAGCGCGGACAGCTCGGCATCGGAGGGCCGGCGATCGACCGGCGGCACCGGCGCGCTCGGCCGGGCAGCGCCGGTGAAGACGGTGCCGGTCTCGAACAGGGCGAGGTCGTCATTGGAACGGCTGGTGTTGCGGGCGACCGCGCCGAACAGGCCGGGCAGCAGGCTGCTGCGCAGGTTGGGCTGGCGGTCCGACAGCGGGTTGGCCAGGGTGACGAGATCGCGGCGCGGATCGTCGTCGGGCACCCCCAGCCGGTCCAGGTCCTCGACCGAGATGAACGGGAAGCTGAGCACCTCGACGAAGCCGGCGGCGATGGCGGCACGGTTCACCGCGCGCCGCCCGCGCTGACCACGGGTCAGACCGCGCCCGACCGGGGCCGTCGGCACGACCGGCTCGATCCGGTCGACGCCCCATTTGGCCCCGACCTCCTCGACGTAGTCGAACGGATCGATCAGGTCGCCGCGCCAGGTGGGCGGGACAAGACTCAGTGAGTCGCCCAGCGCGGTCACCTCGACGCCGCTGCGCTCGAGGATGTCGATCACCTCGCCGGTGCCGATCGGAGCGCCCAACACCCGTCCGGGCAGCGTCGCGTCGATCCGCTGGGCCGGCATCGGCGCGACCTTGCCGACCACCGTCGTGCCGGTCACGGACCCGCCCCCGTGGGTGGTCAGGAGATCGGCGGCGCGGAGCGCGGCCGCATAGGCCGCGTCGGCGTCGATCCCGCGCTCGAACCGGCGCGAGGCCTCCGAGACCAGCTTGAGCCGACGCGAGGTACGCCCCACCTGGATCCGGTCGAACACGGCCGACTCGATGATCACGCGCGTGCTCGCATCGGAGATCTCGGTACTGGCCCCGCCCATCACGCCGGCGAGACCGATCGGACCGGAGTCGTCGGTGATCAACAGATCACCGGGCTGCAGCTCGCGGTCCTTGTCGTCGAGCGTGGTCAACCGCTCCCCGGCTGCGGCTTCCCGGACCACGATCGCGCCCGCCACCTTGTCGGCATCGAAGGCGTGCAGCGGCTGGCCGATCTCCAACATCACATAGTTGGTGACGTCGACGGTCAGCGAGATCGGGCGTACCCCGGAGAGCTGGAGGCGCCGGGTGATGAACTGCGGCGTCGGCCTGGTCGGGTCGATGCCGTCGACGGTGATCATCGTGTAGAGCGAGGCCTTCGGGGTCTCCAGCCGAACCGGCCAGCCGCCGGCGGTCTCGGCCGGCACCGGCTGCTCGACCGGGTCGGTGAACGTCACGTCGTTGGCCAACGCGGCCTCCCGGGCGATCCCGCGGATCGACAGGCAGTACGCCAGATCCGGCGTGACCGCAACGTCGAGCACGTCCTCGCGCAGGCGCAGGGCATCGGCCGCGTCCTGACCGGGGCGCAGCGCGACACCATGATCATCGGTGGGCGGCAGCACGAGGATGCCCTCGTGCTCGTCGCCCAGGCCGAGCTCGCGAGCCGAGCAGATCATCCCGTCCGAGATGTGCCCGTAGGTCTTGCGTGCCGAGATCGCGAAATCGCCGGGCAGCACGGCACCGGGCAGCGCCACCACGACCAGGTCGCCCGCGGCGAAGTTGTGCGCGCCGCAGACGATCCCCCGCGGGCCACCGCCGGTGACCTCGGATGTCGCGTTGTACTCCCCCACGTCGACGGCGCACCAGCGGATGATCTTGCCGTTCTTCTGCGGCTCGTCGGTGAAGGACTCCACGCGACCGATCACCACCGGCCCGGTGACATCGGCACCGGCGCGATCGATGGCCTCGACCTCCAGCCCGCCGCGGGTCAACTGCTCGCGCAGCTCCACGGGATCAAGATCATCGCGCAGGTCGGCGTACTCACGAATCCAGCCGATCGGCGCCCTCATCGTGCCTCCCCGACCAGCGAACGGCTGAATCGCACATCGCCCTCGGCCATGTCGCGCATGTCCTCCACTCCGTTGCGGAACATCAATGTGCGCTCGATGCCCATCCCGAACGCGAACCCGGTGTAACGATCGGTGTCGACACCGGCGGCCGCCAGCACCCGCGGGTTGACCACGCCGCTGCCGCCCCACTCGATCCAGCCCTCCGACCGGCAGGTCCGGCACGGTCGGTCAGGATTGCCCACCGACTCGCCGTGACAGACGAAGCACTCCAGGTCCACCTCGACGCTCGGCTCGGTGAACGGGAAGTAGTCGGGTCGCCACCGCAGCCGGATGTCACCGAACATCTCGCGGGCGAAGTGCTCCAGCGCGCCCATCAGGTGACCGAGCGTGATGCCCTCGTCGACGACCAGCCCCTCGACCTGGTGGAAGACCGGGAGGTGGGTCGCGTCGAGTTCGTCGGCGCGGTAGACCTTGCCGGGCGCGACGACGTAGACCGGCAAGGGCCGCTCCAACAGCGCGCGAAGCTGGACCGGGGAGGTATGGGTCCGCAGCACCAGACTGCGATCCCTGGGCTCGACGAAGAGCGTGTCCTGTTCGGCGCGCGCCGGGTGGTCGGGGTGCAGATTGAGCGCATCGAAGTTCATCCACTCCGACTCGACCTCCGGGCCCTCGGCGATCTCCCAGCCCATCGCGACGAAGACGTCGGCGATCTTGTCGATCAGCGCCGTGACCGGATGCGCGGCACCCTGCGGGCCGAGCTCGACCGGCAGCGTGACGTCCACCCGCTCGTCGGCCAGCCGCTGCGCCAGCTCGGTCTCGACGATCTCGGCCTCGCGGGAGGCCAGGGCCGCATTGACACGACCGCGGGCCTGGCCGATCCGGCGGCCGGCGTCCTTGCGATCGGCCGGAGGGAGGGATCCGATTTCCCGGTTGGCCAGGGCGAGCGCCGAACGGTCGCCGGTGTGGGCGATCCGGGCGGCCTTGAGCTCGGCGGTGCTGCCGGCCGCGGCGAACGCGGCCTCCGCCTCCGCGACCAGGCGCTCGACGCTCGCGGCGTCGAGCGCGGCGGGCGGCGCCGGCTCGTTGTCGTTCGGACTGGTCAAGGAGACTCCTTCGGGTGGTTCTGCGCCGGCCAGTCTAGGGAATGCGCGCCGGGGCGGCGTGCGGGTTTCGGGCGCCGGGCGCGCGTCGCCGCTCAGGGCTGGGAGCGCAGGTGACCGAGGTGGCGTACCGCCTCGTCGTAGACCGCGGAGACGTGATCGTCGAACAGCCGGTAGCGGACCCGGCGTCCCTCGCGCTCGCCGACCACGAGCCCGAGATGGCGCATCAGCCGTAGGTGATTGGACACCGATGCCTGCCCGGCGTCGATCGCCACGCACAACTCGGTCACGGTCGCCGGCCCGGATCGCAGCACCCCGAGCAGCCGGAGCCGGACCGGCGAGGCCAGCCCCTGCATCACCTCGGCCAACCGGTCGGCCTCGGCGACGCCCAGCGGGTCCGTCGCGTACCGGTCCTCGGGTGCGTCGCAGGTGGTCATGACAACCATTCTGCACACCCGGGTGCAGCCAGGGCCCCGCGCGACCGCTCAGCGCAGCAGGACGAGCTTGCCGACGGCGTCGCCGGCCTCGATGCGGGCGTGCGCCGCCCGCAGGTTCGCGGCCGTGATGCCGTCGACCGTCTCGGCCAGGGTGGTACGAAGCGTGCCGTCGTCGATCAGCCGGGCGACCCGGTCCAGGATCTCGTGCTGCCGGACCAGATCCGCGGTGGCGAACGTCGGCCGGGTGAACATCGACTCCCAGCAGACCGTGATCGATTTGGCCTTGAACGCACGGACGTCGAACTCGGCCGGGTCGTCGATCAACACCAGCGAACCCTGCGGGGCGAGCACCTGCGCGAACTCCGCCGCCCGGCCGTCGCTGTGGGACGAGAAGACAAGGTCGACCGGCCCGTCGATCTGTTCGGTGAGCGGGCGCCGATGATCGATCACGGCGTCGGCGCCCAGTTCGCGTACCCACTCGGCGGACTCCTCGCGGGACGCGGTGCCGATCACCGTCAGCCCGGTCAGTCGCCGGGCGAGCTGGATGATCATGGAGCTGACCCCGCCCGCTCCGCCCATCACCAGCAGCCGGCCGGTGGTCTGGGTCCCGACCCGGAGCCGATCGAACAGCGCCTCCCAGGCCGTGATCGCGGTCAGCGGGACCGCCGCGGCCTCGGCGTCCGAGAGCGTGGCCGGCGCGGTGCCGACGATGCGTTCGTCGACGAGTTGGTACGCGGCATTGCTACCCGGCCGGTTTCGGTCCCCGGCGTACCAGACCCGGTCGCCGACGGAGAACAACGCAACCTCGGCGCCGACCTCCCGGACGGTCCCGACCGCGTCGTAACCGAGGATCTTCGGCGGCTCCTGTCGGCCCGCCGAGCGGCGGATCTTGGTGTCCACCGGGTTCATCGCGACCGCGGCGATCTCGACGAGCAGATCGCGCGGACCCGGCCTGGGCACCGGGACCTCGATGTCGACCAGCGACCGGTCGTCGGTCGCGGGCAGCGAGTCGGTCATCGCGACCGCGGGCATCGTGGCGGGCAGTTCGGCGCTCATTCCCCGACGATAGTCAGTCTGTCGGACGCGATTGGTCAGTCCAGCTCGACAAGACGACCGGCGTCGATTCGGTAGCGATTGATCTTCCATGATCGCCTGGAGCCGGCCATGCAGGTTCCTGACGCGAATCAACGACCGGTCGGGTGCTGCGCGGTGGTCGAGGCGTAGAGGCAGACGGCGGCCGCGGTCGCCAGATTGAGGCTCTCGGCGGACCCGCGGATCGGCACCGCGACCCGCGCATCGGCGAGCGCCGCGTCGGCCGGCGGCAGACCCCATGCTTCGTTGCCGAACAGCCACGCGGTCGGCCGGGCAAGTGCGCCGTCGGCGGCGAGTTGATCGGTGCGGCGATCCGCGGAGCCGTCGGCGGCGTAGACGGCGAGCCCGCGGTCGCGGCACGCGGCGATCGCATCCGCGACGGGTACGCCGGTCGCGATCGGCAGGTGGAAGATGCTCCCGACGCTGGCCCGGGCGACCTTGGGGCTGGTCAGCTCCACCGAACCCTCGGTCATGATCACCGCATCCGCACCGAACGCGTCGGCGCATCTGATCACCGTGCCCGCATTGCCCGGATCGCGGATCTGCGCGCAGATCACCACCAGGCGCGGATCCCCGGCGAGGGCCGTGACGAGATCGGTCCCGATGCTGCGAGCGATCGCGACGATGCCCTGGGGATGGACGGTGTCCGCCAGCAGGGCGAGCTGTTGATCATCGACCACACGCAGGCGTACCCCCGCGGCGTCGGCTGTCGCGATCAGGTCTGCGTGCCGGGCGGCCGCCTCGCTGGTGGCGAACAGTGCCGAGACCAGGCCGGGTACGGCGAGCGCTTCGCGGGCCGCCTGCGGACCCTCGACCAGGAACTCCGCCCGCTCGCGACGCTGCTTGCGCGCCGACAACCGACGGGCCGACCGCAGCTCCGCCGCGGAGGCGGGTGCGATCGGCCCGGGGGTCGACGAAGTCAACGGCTGCGGCTTAGGCGGCCTGGACGCCCTGGTTGGCCTTGGCGACCTCGACCAGCGCGGTGAACGCCTTCGGGTCGCTGACGGCCAGCTCGGCGAGGATCTTGCGGTCCACCTCGACGCCGGCGGTCTTCAGGCCGGAGACGAACCGGTTGTAGGTCATCCCCTCCGCGCGGACGGCGGCGTTGATCCGCTGGATCCACAGCTTGCGGAAGTCGGCCTTGCGGGCGCGACGATCCCGGTAGGCGTAGACCAGCGAGTGGGTAACCTGCTCCTTGGCCTTGCGGTACAGGCGCGAGCGCTGCCCGCGGTAACCGGAGGCCTGCTCCAGGACCTCGCGGCGCTTCTTGTGCGCGTTGACGGAACGCTTCACGCGTGCCATGTCGATCTCTCCTTGTCGGGGCGCCGGGGGGGCCGGCACGAAGTTGGTCGCGCCGGTCGGGCGCGGACGGGGTGTTCAGCGGCTCACTTGCCGAGCAGCTTGCGGGCCTTCTTGGCGTCGCCGGTCGACATCACCGCATCGCCGTCGAGACGACGGGTCCGGGTGGACGGCTTGTGCTCGTTCAGGTGCATCTTGCCGGCCTTGCGGTGCATGACCTTGCCCGAGCCGGTGATCCGGAACCGCTTCTTCGCACCGGAATGCGTCTTCATCTTGGGCATGGTGGGCCCTCCTTCTGCTGCCAGGGCCGGCGTACCGGCCTTGCTTGTGATCGGCGCTCGCGCCGACCGGTTCCTACAGGTCGATGTCGGGGTCCATGTTGTCGGCCGGACCCTTTTTCTTCTTCTTCGCCGGGGCGGCGGCAACCTTCTCGCGCCGTTCGGCCAGCTCGACGCGCTCGGCCTCGGCGCTCTCGGTACGCTCCGCCGCGCGGCGGTCGCGATCGGCGTCGACGTCGGCCTTGGCCTCCGACTTCTTCTTGTGCGGGCCGAGGACCATCAGCATGTTCCGGCCGTCCTGCTTGGGATTGGACTCGACGAAGCCGAACTCCTCGACATCGTCGGCCAGCCGCTTCAGCAGGTTGAAGCCGAGCTCCGGGCGGGACTGCTCCCGGCCGCGGAACATGATCGTGATCTTCACCTTGTCGCCCGCCTTCAGGAACCGGACCACGTGACCCTTCTTGGTCTCGTAGTCGTGGCTGTCGATCTTCGGTCGGAGCTTCATCTCCTTGATCACCGTGTTCGACTGGTTCCGCCGGCTGTTGCGGTCCTTCTGCGCACTCTCGTACTTGAACTTGCCGTAGTCCATGAGCTTCGCCACCGGCGGACGGGCCATCGGGGCGACCTCGACCAGGTCGAGATCGGACTCGCGGGCCAACCGCAGAGCGTCGTCGATGCGAACGATCCCCACCTGCTCCCCCGCCGGGCCGACCAGTCGGACCTCGGAGACGCGGATGCGATCGTTGATGCGCGGTTCAGTGCTGATGTGTCCTCCTCGTGGACGATTGCCGGTTACGCCACCGCCTGGCGCAACCAAGAAAGGCCCCCGCGTCCGCGGAGGCCTGATCGGAGGGCGCGGACGGCAAACGCCCGCGACCCGTGAACCCGGCAACTTCCGCAACCTGTGGTCGTGGCGCCGCTCGGGTGGGAGATCAGATCCCCGCTTGTTCGGTGGGACCACCGATGGTGACAACCCGTCGGTGATCGCGGTCAATGGTAGCGGCTTGCGCGATGAATCTCACATCGCGCGACCACAAGGGTGGAACGCGTGCCGGGCCGCGACTATTCCGTCGGCTCCGCCGGGGCGGTGCGGGCCCAGCCGAAGCCGTCGGGCAGACGGACCAGTCGATGCCCCTGGGCGAGTTCGCCGAGCACCTCGCCCTCGATCGTCAGGGGCGCCGGGCCGACCACATCGACCAGCACCGTGCCCGCCCCCTCCGCGAGAGCGGTCTGGGCAACCCGGTCCAGGGTCGCGGGAATCGGTCGGGCCTGCGGATGCCAGGCCGCCGCCGAGTCGCTGCCCGTGAACACCGGCAGGGCTCGAGCGCCGTCCGGTCGCTGCAGCAAGACGGCGGAGACATCGCCCTCCCGGTTCGGATCGGGGGTCAGCGTCTCGTCCCCGGCGGCAAGGACGGGGACGAGCAGCCGCGCGCCGCACAGGGCGACGACCGCGTCCAGGTAGGCCTCGGGGCGGCCGCTGCCGGCCGCGACCAGCCGGTCGCGTACCAGCGCATCCGGCGAGCCGTCGTCGTCGGCGAATCGTTCGTCGTAGCCGCCGAGTTCCCGGCCGCTCACGCGCGTACCCTCACTCGATCCCCCGCTTGCGGAGCAGGGCCTCGATCTCGTCCAGCTCGGGATCGGCGGGCTGCTTGCCGCCCGCGGCCTTCTTCGGCGGCGTGCCGGGCTGCGCGGTCGAGCTCCGGGGCGCGGGTGCGACCGCGCCGGCGTCGGCCGTCCCCGCGGGAAGCGCCTTGGCCGCGGCCCGTGCTGCCGCGATGCCGCCGATCACCCACAACACGATCGCCAAGCCGACGAAGCCGAGGCCGACCCAGACCACGGGGGCGAGGATCAGCGCAAAGGCCCAGGCGATGACCCCGGCCACGAAGTTCCAGACCAGCAGCAACAGACCGGTCAGGTAGAGCCCGACGGGCAACAGCGCCAGCCCGAACATCTGGACGGCCTTGCCGCGCCGCTTGCTGGTCCGCCAGGTGATCACGGTGGCGACCAGGCCGACCAGGGTCAGCCCGATGCACAGCGGCAGGAGATAGGCCTGGGGATTCATGGCTCCTAGGCTGCCACAGTCGGGCGGGTGCGGCCGTCGTCCGACGGTCGCTCTGCGGGAAGGATCGGGGTCGCACTCCGGGCCAGCACCAGCGCGACCGCGGTGGCGATGCCGCCGGCGGCGAGCAGCAGCCCGTGCGACATCCGACCCGCCGGCGGAGTGAAGAACTGCGGCAGGTAGACGACGAGTCCGAACGCCATCGGCAGCATCAGCGCCCTCGGCCGCTCCCGGCGCCACCAGCCGACCGCGAGCGCCACACCGAGAACCGCGAGCGCCAGCAGCCCGAGCGCGAAGGTGATGGTCGGCACGAGCGCGTAGCGGACGTCGGCGAAGGTCGACAGCAGCGACCAGTCCTCGTCTGCCACGGCGCGCCGGGCGATCGAACCGAGGCCGAAGGTCTCCGCCCCGTAGTACGGCAGCAGGGCCGCCCCGGCGCCGACGGCGAGCGGACCCAGCCAGGCGTACCGCCTCCCCCAGCGGACCGCGATCAGCGGCACCCAGAACATCAGGGCGACGATGCCGACCATGGCGAGCGTGTGGGCGCCCGTCCAGGCGTTCGAGGCGACCGCGGCCGCTCCGACAGCCCCGGTCTCGGGGTTCGTGGGCGGATAGGGCCGCAGTATCTGGTAGGCCGCGAAGCACGAGCCGGCGAGCGCCGGCAGCGCGATCAGGGACAGGCGACGGATCATGATCGCTCCTCGGTGGACAATTCGAGAGCGGTGCTCTCTGTCAACCAAGGCTGCCGCGCCTCCGGCACGAAGTCAAGAGCACTGCTCTCTGTTGTGAGCGAAACCCTCCCGCACCGTCGCGGAGCTGGCAGGATCGGTTCATGGCCGGATCGAGCACACCGCGCGCCCGCGCCCGGGCCCGCACCCTGGACGAGATCACCGAGATCGCGCGACGCCAGATCGCCGAGCAGGGCGCGGCGACGCTCAGCCTGCGCGGCGTCGCCCGCGAACTCGGCGTGGTGTCGTCGGCGGTCTATCGCTACTACCCCTCGCGGGATGCGCTGATCACGGCGCTGCTGATCGACTCCTTCGGGCGGCTGGGTGATGCCGTCGAGCAGGCCGCCGGGCGGCGTGCTGCGACACCGCGCGCCCGGTTCGTCGCCGCCTGTGCGGCGCTCCGCGACTGGGCGCGCGACCATCCGCACGAGTTCATGTTGATCTACGGCTCGCCGATCCCGGGGTACGCCGCCCCGGCCGATACCGTGCCCGCCGCGGCCCGGGTGGTCACGCCGTTCGTCGAAGTGCTCGTCGCCGCCGGGGACGCGCTCGGCGCGGCCGAGGAGGTGCCGGGGCCCGCGGCCCTGGTGCGCCAGCTCGGCGGCATCGCCGACCGGCTGGGCGCCCCGGAGCTGGCGCCCGCGACCGTCGCCGCGCTGTTCTCGGTGCTCAGCGAGCTGATCGGATTCACCAGCCTCGAGCTGAACGGCCACCTGGTCGGCACCATCGACCCGGCCGACCGGTACTCCCGACTCGCCTTCGACCGGCTGGCGGACCGGGTCGGGTTGGGCGCGGACTGAGCGCGGCCGGCCGGAAGGCCCGCGCGTGCGGTCAGCTCGCGGCGCGGTGCAGCTCGCGCAACATGCGCACGGCTCGATCGGCGCGTTCGCCGTCGACGCGTTGGATGCCGAGCATCGGGCGACGCGGCGGATCGTGCTCGCCGCTGTTCCGGAGCACGAGATTGGCCCAGGGATCCGAGCGCCGGTAGCTCACCGCCGCGACGTCCGACCACGGGTACCGCCGGGTGCGCGGCCCGTTGCGCACGGTGACGCCGCCGACGTCCGCGCGGACCGCCGAGGCCGACAACGACCAGATCACCGCGTCCAGGGCGACCAGGAAGCCGATCAGCGTGAGCACCTGCGGGATCGTGAAGAGCGCCCGGCTCGACTCCGGCAGTGCGAACCAGCCGAGGACCGCGGCGACCGTCAGCACACCCGTGCCGAGGGCGGCACCGATGATCGACACCCGCGAGGTGAAGCGGTACGCCCGATCGCTCACGCGAACCCGCTCAGATCCGGCAGGCGGCGATGTCGGTGACCAGGATCGCGCGGGCACCGAGCGCATACAACTGGTCCATGATCAACTGCGAACCCTCGCGGCGTACCATCGCGCGCACCGCGACCCAACCCTCGCGGGCCAGCGGGGACACGGTCGGCGATTCGAATCCCGGTGTCAGGGCGGCGGCACGGTCGGCCAGCTCGGCCGCGATGTCGTAGTCCATCATCACCCAGTTGCGCGCGACCAGCACCCCGTCCAGGCGCCGCGCGAGCTGATCAAGGCCGGCGGGCGGCACCTCGCCGCGCCGCGCGATCAGGATCGCCTCGGATTCCAGGATCGGCTCGCCGAACAGCTCCAGCCCGGCCCGGCGCAGCGTGGTCCCGGTCTCCACGACGTCCGCGACGGCATCGGCGACGCCGAGCCGGATCGCGGACTCCACCGCACCATCGAGCTTGATCAGGCGCGCATCGACGCCGCGGTCGGCCAGATATGAGCCGACCAGTCCCGGATAGGAGGTGGCGATCCGGCTGCCCGCCAGCCGCTCGACCGACCAGTCCTGACCCGCCGGCGCGGCAAAGCGGAACCGGGTACCGCCGAATCCGAGCGCCGCCGTCTCGTCGGCCGCCGCCCGGGAATCGAGCAGCATGTCCCGGCCGGTGATCCCGACGTCCAGCGTGCCCTCGCCGACATAGACGGCGATGTCGCGCGGTCGCAGATAGTAGAACTCCACGCCGTTCGCGTGGTCGGCGAGGATCAGCTCCTTGTTGTCACCCCGCTGCCGGTACCCGGCCTCGCGCAACATCTGGATCGCCGCGTCGGACAGCGAGCCCTTGTTGGGCACGGCGACGCGCAGCAGCGGACGGTCAGGACTGGGTTCCACGGGGCGCCAGCCTAGCCGCTCGGCACACACTCGCCGCCCGGGCGCGAGCCGGCGAGATCACAGGTGGCGCCAGACGTCCTCGGGCGCCAGGTCGAGGGCCAGCATCAACACCTGCAGGTGATAGATGAGCTGACTGATCTCCTCGGCGGCCTGTTCGCGGCCCTCGTACTCCGCGGCCATCCAGACCTCGGCGGCCTCCTCGACGATCTTCTTGCCGATCTCGTGCACACCGGCGTCCAGCCGCGCGACCGTGCCCGAGCCCGTCGGACGGGTACGCGCCTTCTCGGCCAGCTCGGCGTACAGGGCGGCGAAATCCTTGCTCACGCACGCACCCTAGCCCCGATCCTCAGGCGCCGACCCGAGCGGGCGCAGCGCTATCGCCGGCATTGCGGGTGTCGCGCCGCCAGGCGAAGAACCCCGCGATCACGAACCCGCCGTAGATGGCGTACATGATCGCCGACGGGTAGAAACCGCCGGCCAGCAGCAGCGGGATCCCGACGATGTCGACGGCGACCCAGATCAGCCAGAACTCCGTCCAACCGCGGGCCATGCCGTAGGTGGCGAGGATGGAGCCCGTCAGGATCCAGGCGTCGGCCAGCGCGTTCCAGCTCTCCAGCGCGGTCAGCACGAAATAGAAGCCGATCCAGCCGACCAGGCCACCGATGATCAACTGCAGCCGTCCCGAGCGACCGGCCCAGCGGGGCTGGACGCCGACATGATCACCCGGGTGATGCCGGGCATAGGTCGCCCACCGGATCCAGCCGTAGACGCTGACGGCGAAGAAGAACACCTGACGACCGGCCTGCCCCCACAGGTCGAGCTGCTGTGGCGTACCGAACGCGCCACCGAGAAACACGGTGAACAGCAACACATTGCCGACGATGCCGACCGGCCACGCCCAGACCTTGCGGCGCATCCCGAGCACCGCGCTCGCCAGGCCGAATCCGTTGCCGACGATCTCGCGCAACAGGATCGGTTGGCCGAATCCGACATCGATCTGGGCGTTCAGGAACTGCCAGACGAACTCATTCATGATCATCTCCGCTCGACGAGCCCCGCATGGTCCGGGGTCGGAGCGATGACGCGCGGATCAGCGATGCGCCGGATGGGCGCGACCGCTGCAACACCGCGGGCCCTCGTGTTCTTCCCATCCGGACTCTCACCGTCGGTCGGGGACTTCCACCCCATCAACCGATGACTGGCTGCCATCGGGTCGCGGACTTTCACCGCCGGCTCGGATTTTCACCGACCCCAGAACACGCAGGAACTACCTGCTGGCCCCATCATGCCAGCCCGGCGGCAACACCCGGCGGCCGGGTCAGGACAGCCGCACCCCGAGCAGGGCGTCGATCGCCTCGGCGAGTTGTCCGGGGGCGTGCTCGTCCGCCCCGTCCTCGGCGGCCCACTCGTCCACCACCCGCAGCGCGGTCGGGGTGTCCAGATCGTCGCGGAGCGCGGCACGGAGCGCGGCCAGCGCGGGTTCGGCCTCGGGCGCGGCGCGCCGGGTGACCGCCGCGCGCCAACGTGCCAGCCGCTGCGTCGCGGCCTCGAGCTGGTCGTCGTCATAGCTCCAGTCGGTGCGCCAGTGATGATCCAGCAGCACGAGCCGAATCGCCATCGGGTCGACCCCGGCCTCGCGCAGCTTGCTGACCAGGACGAGATTGCCCCGGGACTTGCTCATCTTCTCGCCGTCCAGGCCGACCATCCCGCTGTGGGCGTACGCCTTCGCCAACGGCTCGCCGGTGGCCACCTCACCCCCGGCGGCCGACATCTCGTGATGGGGGAAGATCAGATCGGAGCCGCCGCCCTGGATGTCGAACGCGGGCCCGAGGAAGCGGTTCGCGATCGCCGTGCACTCGATGTGCCAGCCCGGTCGGCCGCGGCCGAGGCTCGAGTCCCAGGCCGGTTCGCCCGGTCGCTCGACGCGCCAGACCAGGCCGTCCAACGGGTGCTTCTTGCCCGGCCGATCCGGGTCGCCGCCGCGCTCGGCGAACAGCGCGCGCGCCTCGTCGTCGCCGAGCCGGGCCATCTCGTTGAAGTGCGGGGCCAGCTCGTTGCGGAAGTACCAGTCGGGGTGTTCGGGATCGTCGACCTGGTAGATCGCGCCGTCGGGCAACTGCTCCAGCAGCCGGTTGATCAACGGGATCGACTCGACCGCGCCCACGAACTCCGTGGGCGGCAGCACGTTCAGCGCCGCCATGTCGGTGCGGAACAACTCGGTCTCGCGCTCCGCCAGGTCGACCCAGTCCTCCCCGGTCGCCTCGGCGCGCTCCAGCAGCGGGTCGTCGATGTCGGTCACGTTCTGCACGTAGTTGACGTTCAGCCCGAGATCGCGCCACTGCCGCTGCAGCACATCGAAGGCGACATAGGTCGCCGCGTGCCCGAGATGGGTCGCGTCATAGGGGGTGATCCCGCAGACATACATCCGTGCGGTCCCGCGCTCGGGCCCGACGGGCACGACCTCGCGTGACCACGAGTCGAAGATGCGGACCGGGCCGGCGTCTCGATCGGGAGCGAGCGACGGAACGGGTGGGAATGGCCACGCCTGCATGCGGGCGATGCTAGGCCAGCCGGGGCGCCCGCACGAAACGAACCGCGATCCGGCTGGCCCTCGCGCCCGGTGCCGGCACCCGCCTCGCGCGGCTCAGAACGGCGGCCAGGGGAACGGGAAACGGTGCTCGGCCGGCTCGGGCAGTACTCCGGCCGCGAGCAGCGCCTCGGCCCGGGCCGCGACCGCGGCGACCTCGGCGGCCGACAACAGCCCGGACAACTCGCCCGCCGCGTCCCGGGCCGCGGCCACCAGCGCCCGGTGCTCGTCGGTCAACGGCTCGCCGGCGAAACCCCACAGCACCGTCCGCAGCTTGTCCTGGGTGTGGAAGCACACGCCGTGATCGACGGCGAACACCCGTCCCTCGCGGGTCAGGATGTGGCCACCCTTGCGGTCGGCATTGTTGATCACCACATCGAAGACGGCGAGTCGGCGCAGTCGATCATCGTCGGCATGGACCACCAGTACGGGTTCGTCGGCCGCGCCGAAGCCGTCCATCACGGGCAGCCGGCCGGCAAGATCATCGTGTTCGCTGATCAGGTCCACCAGGTCGTAGTCGGCCTCGTCCACCCACGCCTGCAGGGAACCCGGGCCGAGCGGTCCGTCCACCAGCACGGTCGCCGGGACAAGATCGAACCCGGCCAGACTGGACAGGCGGTACGCCGCGACCTCGCGGGCGGCGAGCGTACCGTCGGGAAAGTCGTGCAACGGGCGCTCGCCGCGGACCGGCTTGTGGACGGCCAACCGATCGCCGACCTGGACCAGGAAGGTCGCATTCGATGCCGTGGTCAGCCGCCCTCGGATCGTCAGCTCGCCGGCGAAGGACGGATCCAGCGCGGAGACCTCACTCACCCGAGGCGAACAGGGGACGACGGTAGCCGTTGGAGCGCGGGCAGATGTGCCCGGCGGGGTCGAGCGGCTGGGCGCAGAAGGGACAGGCGGGCCGACCCGCGGCGACGACCGCATTGGCCCGGGCCACGAACTCCCGCGCTCCGGCCGGCGTGATCCGCACCACGAAGACCTCGCCGGCGCGCTCGGACTCGGCGGCGGCGACCTCGTCGGCCGAGGTCTCGTCGTCGGGCATGTCGTCCGCGGCGTCGGTCTGGGCGAACATCTCGATCACCACGCGGGCCTGGTCGGGATCCCAGGCGAGCGTCATCGTGCCGACGCGGAACTCCTCGTCGATCGGCGCATCGAGCGGCTGCACGTCACGGGGCTGGGCGTAGGCATCGGGCACGTCACCGCTTCGGCGTACCACCTCGTCGAGGATCCGCCCGAGGTGCTCGGCGAGCACCGAGACCTGCTGCTTCTCACACACCACGCTGGTGATCCGGTTGCCCTCGCGGGCCTGCAGGAAGAACGTCCGCTCTCCCGGCTCCCCCACTGTCCCGGCGACGAATCGGTCCGGAGCGTCGTACCGGTGCTCGACGATCGACATAGCGACCAGCTTAGGCCCCGCCACCGGCAGCAACGCCGGATTCCTCCGCGGGCGAACCCGCGCCGGGCTCGGTCGGATCCTCCACGTCGCCGCCGGGGGTGCCCTCGCCCACCGGCGCCCGCGGCACCAGCGCCGCCACATCGGTCCCGGCATTCAGCGTCAGCACGCGGGTCCGACCGTCGAGGGTGGACAGCACCGACAGGCCCGCCGGATGGGTCGAGATGCGCTGGAACTGGTCCAGGTGCAGGCCGAGCGCATCAGCGAGGATCGCCTTGATCACGTCACCGTGGCTGACCGCCAGCCAGACCGCGTTCGGTCCGTGCTCGGCCGCGACCCGGGCCGCATGCGCGCGGATCGCTGCCACGCCCCGCGCCGCCATCGCCGTCATCGATTCCCCGCCGGGAAAGGTCACGGCGGACGGCGCGGCCTGCACGGTACGCCACAGGTCCTCCTTCGCCAGCTCGCCCAGCGACCGGTTGGTCCACTCGCCGTAGTCGCACTCGGTCAGTTCGGGCTCGACGACCGGCTCGAGCCCCCGGCCGGCGAGGATCAGCTCGGCCGTCTGCCGGCAGCGCTCCAGCGGGGAGGTCACGGCGGCGGCCAGCTCGACCTCCCGCAGCGCATCGCCGAGCCGGCTCGCCTGCCCCCGACCCGTCTCGTCCAGGTCGATCCCCGGTGTGCGGCCGGCGAGCACGCGCGCGGTATTGGCCGTCGAACGCCCGTGGCGGACCAGGAGCACCGTCGTCATGAGGCCAGCCTAGTGAGCCGGCCCGACGCGCCCGCGCGTCGGGAGCGGGTCAGGACAGGTAGCGGCCACGCAGATGGAACAGCGGTTCGGCCCCGCCGACCTGCGCGGTCTCGACGACCCCGCGCAGCAACAGGGCATAACCGGCGCGCCCGGGGTCCGGCATCAGGCGTACCCCCAACCAGCCGGCGGCGCCGGCCAACCGGGGACCGTGGGCATCGTCGAGCCACTCGCCGGTGCGAAACGGCCCGCCCGGCGCCGGCGCGACGCGGGCGAACGCTTCGGCCACCGCGGCCTGACCCTCGGCGAGCACGTTGACGGTCGCGGTCGTCGCGCCGGGGAGCGCATCGGCCAACTCCGAATCGGGGTCCAGCAGCCCGAGCACCTCCGGCGGATCGCCGTCGGCGATCAGCACCGACGACAGGGTCCAGCCCTCCGGGCGCTGCCCCGGCGCGCCGATCGTCCACACCGTCACCGGCGCCGCGAGCCGGCCGCGGAGCCGGCGCAGCGGATCGCGGGCGTCGTCGGGCGGCAGGAACGGGTGGTCGGCATGGATGCTCACCGCTCCATGGTGCCGGGCGCTACCCCGGTGGCAGTTCGCGGCGCGCGGGCCCGACCCGGGTCCGACGGTGCCGGGGCGGCAAGCGCCTAGTGTTGCCCGGGGCCCGCGGGCCCGCACCGCGCAACCACCGACGACGAGGAAGAGCATGAGCTGGCTGGAAGCGATCGTACTGGGGATCGTCCAGGGACTCACCGAGTTCTTGCCCATCTCGTCGAGCGCACACGTCTCGATCGTCGGGCAGCAGTTCGGTTCGGACCCGGGTGCCGCCTTCACCGCCATCACCCAGCTCGGCACCGAGACCGCGGTCGTCGTCTACTTCCGCAAGAAGATCTGGCGGATCCTCAGCCACTGGTGCCTGGCGCTCGTCGGCAAGATCCCCCGCAACGATCCCGACGCCCGCCTCGGCTGGCTGGTGATCCTCGGCTCGATCCCGATCATCGTCCTCGGCGTCGTGCTCGAGCCGCTGATCGAGGGACCGTTCCGCAATCTGTGGATCACGGTGGCGATGCTCGCCGGCGTCGGCTTGTTGATGGGCCTCGGTGACCGGGTCGGCAAGGAGACCAAGGAACTGGACCAGATCAGTTGGCGCGACGGCATCATCTTCGGCATCGCCCAGGCCTGTGCGCTGGTGCCCGGGGTGTCGCGATCGGGCGGCACGATCACGGCCGGGCTGTTCATGGGCTACACCCGCCGGGCCGCGGCCGAGTACTCGTTCCTGCTGGCCATTCCGGCCGTCTTCGGCTCCGGGCTGTACAAGCTGACCGACGTCGCCGACGAGCCCGATCCCGCCTGGGGCCCGATCATCGTCGCCACGGTGCTGGCTTTCGCGATCGGCCTCGCGGTGATCCACTGGCTGATGCGCTACATCAGCAACCACAGCTTTGCGCCGTTCGTGATCTATCGGGTGGCGCTGGCCATCGGGTTGGCGATCTTGCTGCTGGCCGGGATCATCCCGCCGGTCACGACCGGATGATCATCACAGGTTGCGGTACGCCTCGGCGAGCGCGTCGAGCTGGGCGATCTTGGCGTCGACGCCCGTGCCGGCGGGGCTGACCGCGCAGTTGGTCAGGCCGCTGTCGGCCAGGGCGCGCAACGATGTCGTCAGGCGCCCGACATCGCCGACCAGCGCCACCCGCTCGACGAGCTCCTGCGGCACCTCCCGCGCCGCCTCGCGCTGGTTGCCCGACAGGTAGAGGTCCTGGATCCGCGCGGCCGCGTCGGCGTACCCCATCCGGACGGCGTGTGCGTTGTAGAAGTTCTGCTTCCGGCTGCCCATCCCGCCGACGTAGAGCGCGACGTGCGGGCGCAACGAGTCGGCGGCCGCGGCGACGTCGTCGCCGGCGGCGAGCGGGACGCTGGCCATCACGTCGAACTGGTCGCGGGTACGCCCGGAGCGCGCGAGGCCGGCGTCGATCGCCGCGTTCAGGCCCTCGGAGGCGTCGGCGGCGTAGAAGATCGCCTGCAGTCCGTCGGCGATCTCGCCGGCCAGCTCGACATTCTTCGGACCGACCGCGGCCAGATAGATCGGCACCCGATCGGCGACCGGACGCGCCATGATCTTGAGCGGTTTGCCGGCCCCGCCGGGCAGCGGCAGCGGATAGTGCTCACCGTCGCTGCTGACCACTTCGCCCGACAACGCGGCGCGGACGATGCCGACATACTCCCGGCTGCGGGCGAGCGGCTTGGCGAAGGGCCGGCCGTGCCAGCCCTCGGCGACCTGGGGTCCGGAAACCCCCAGTCCGAGCCGGAACCGTCCCCCGCTGACGGCATCCATCCCGGTCGCCGTCATCGCGGTCATCGCGGGGGTACGCCCCGGGATCTGCATCACCGCCGAACCGACATTGATCTTCGAGGTCTGCCCGGCGAGCCAGGCGAGGAAGGAGACGCAGTCGACGCCGTACGCCTCGGCGGCCCAGACGGTGTCGAAGCCGAGCATCTCCGCGTGCCGGGTCAGCCGCAGGGCGTCCTCGGGGCGATCACGACCCGTCATGTAGCCGATGTTCAGCGACAGCTTCATTGCGCCTCCTGCGTGGGATTCGGGACCCGACTGGGCGTGATTGTAGTGTCGACGCATGATCCGTCGCCATGTCGGCCATACCGGGCTGCAGGTCTCGCGCCTGGGCCTCGGCACGATGACCTGGGGCAGTGATGTCGGCATGCCCGAGGCTCGTTCGCTGCTGACCACCTTCCACCAGGCGGGCGGGACCATGATCGACACCGCCGCTGCCTATGGTCGCGGCGCCGCGGAACAGATGCTCGGCACGCTGCTCGACTCGGTCGTCCCGCGGGACGAGATGATCATCGCCACCAAGGCCGGGTTCGGCGTCCGCGACGGGCACCGGGTCGTCGACACCTCGCGCAGCGGGATGTTGCACGATCTCGATCAGTCGCTGGAGCGCCTGGGCACGGACTGGATCGATCTGTGGCAGGTGCACGCCTTCGGCGAGGCGCCGATCGAGGAAACCCTGGCCGCGATGGACTATGCGGTCTCCTCCGGCCGGGTCCGCTATGTGGGGGTGTCCAATTTCGTCGGCTGGCAGACCGCCTATGCGGCGGCCTGGCAGCGGGCCGTGCCCGGCCGCACACCGGTGGCCAGCGGCCAGGCGGAGTACTCGTTGCTGGCCAGGCGGGCCGAGATGGAGATCCTGCCGGCCACCCGGCGGCTCGGGATGGGCTTCTTCCCGTGGTCGCCGCTGGGCCGCGGCGTGCTCACCGGGAAGTACCGCGCCGGCCTGCCGCGCGGCTCACGCGGTGCCAGTGATCATTTCGCCTGGTTCGTCGAGCCCTATCTGGAGCAGCGCTACCGCGGCGTGGTGGAGGCGGTCACCCGGGCCGCCGACGGGATGGATCTGCAGCCGCTGCAGGTCGCGCTGCTGTGGGTACGCGATGCGCCCGGGGTGACGGCCCCGTTGCTCGGCGCGCGGACCGCCGACCAGTTGATCACCTGCCTGCGCACCGAGGAGATGGAGTTGCCGGCCGAGATCGCGGCCGCCCTCGATGATGTCTCCGGCGGTCCGGTCGCGGCCCGTGGCGCCGAGACCGGCGCCTGATGATCACGGCAGGGTACGTCGGGCGCGAATGATCTTGCGCCGCATCCAGGCGTCCCGGGTGCCGTCGCGGTAACGGCGCAGCCGATGCAATTCCCAGCCCCGGTACTCCGCGGCATCGGTGAGCAGGCGGGCGACGGCTCGCCTCGACAGCGTCCGGTCCAGGCGTACCCGCTGCTCCTCGTACTCGATCGCGGTGACTCCCATGGCGAGACACCCTAGCCGCGCGGACAACCCCGCGGACCGCGGCTCAGGCGGCGCGCCGCGCCCGCAACGGCCGGCGCTCGCGGCCGAGGAACAACTGCACCACTCCGGCCAGTGCGCCCAGCCCGCCGAACAGCACGAAGAGCATTCCGTCGGTCAGATAGGCCGACCAGAGCTGGGGAGCGGTCAGGTTCGCGATCACGAAGGGCAGCGCGGGCAGTGCGATCTGGGGTGCATATTCGCGGTAGTAGGCGTACAGGCCGACCGCCAGACACGCCACGAAGGTGACGGCCAGGCCACCGATGATCATGGCGACCAGGGCCGGGAAGCCCCGGGCGGGAGCATGGCCCGCGCCCTTGCCGTAGAGCCAGAACGCGAGCAGGGCGATCGCGAAACACCAGATCGGCGAGGGCGTACCCGGTGCCCACAGGCCGATCAGCGTGATCGCGCCGCCGAGCAGCCCGAGCGCCGCGAGCGCGAGTCCGCGGTCGACGTGTTCGGTGGTGTCGACCGGCTCCTCCAAGGACGGTCGTGGGCCCGCGGAGGTCTCGGGCAGCCACTCGGGCGTACCGCCGCGCGCGGACAGCGGCAGTCGCGGGGTCGGCGCTCCGGCGGGTGCCGGGCCGAGGACGGGGAAGGGTGGCATCGGGGCCTCCTCGGATGATCCGGAGAGCCGAGCGAGCGGCTCGGCGGCAGGTTACTGCTGTGACGTGTGTTACGTAAAGGGTCTGTTGTTACCGGGCGGGGTCGGCCGTCGGGTGCGAATCCCGGCGCATCAGCCGGAACAGGGTTCCGCCGGCGCCGAGCGCGCCGAGGAGCAGGAAGATCAACGCGTCGGGGAGGTATCCCCCGAGCACGTCGGGATTGACCAGGTTGACGGCCAGGAACTCCGCGCGGCCGTAGTCGATCTGTGCGCTTTCCGCGTCGTAGTAGGCCGACAGATCGGCGCCGATGCAGGCGAGAAAGGTGCCGACCAGCCCGACCACGATCAGCCCGACCAGCGCAGCGACGCCGCGTTCGGGTGGCCGACCGGCGCCGCGGGCGTAGAGCACCACGGCGCCGGCCGCGATGACCACCGCGGCGATCGAGGCGATGTAGCCCAAGGACCAGATCGCCACCGCAACCGCCGCGCCGACAACCAGTGCCGGCAGCGCGAACAACAGCCCGCGGCCGACTCGCTCGGGCCCGGCGGGCGGCTCCCCGACGACGGTGCCCGCGCGCGGTGCGGTCGCCCAGACGCCAGTCCGCCGCGGCGCGGCCGGCGGCGCTGCGGGGGGTTCGAAGTTGGGTCGGCCGGGTGGGTTCGTCATGGCTACCGCCTCGTTCGGGCCGCTGGCGCGGCGCCGGGCCACGGTCGGGCCCTCGTGGCGCGTGACGGTAATGGGTGTGGCGCGTGTTGCGGAAGAGGCGAAATCGAACTCTTCAGGCGAGGTCGAGGAATCGGTCCAGGACGCGCGCGCCGAATTCGAGGGAATCGGTGGGCACGCGCTCGTCCACGCCGTGGAACATGCCGACGAAATCGAGCTCGGGGGGCAGCCGGAGCGGGGCGAAACCGAAGCACCGGACTCCCATCCGGTGCCACGCCTTGGCGTCGGTGCCACCGCTCATCAGGAACGGCACGGCCCGGGCATGCGGATCCTCCGCGGCCAGGCTCGCCTGCATCGCATCGGCCAGCCCGCCCGCGAACTCGGTCTCGATCCCCGAGCTGTGCACGTCGATCTCGTAGCGCACCTTGTCCCCGAGCAGTTCGGACAGCGTCGCGAAGAACTCCTCGTCGCCACCCGGCACGATCCGCCCGTCCAGGCCCGCCGTGGCGCGGCCCGGGATCACGTTCACCTTGTAACCGGCCTGCAGCATCGTCGGGTTGGCGGTGTTGGACATCGTCGCGCCGACCATCCGGGCGATCGAGCCGAGCCGCGCGAGTGTGGTCTCGACATCGTCGGGATCGAGTTCGACCTGCCAGGCGTCGGCGATCGCGTCGAGGAACGCGCGCTGGGCATCGGTGATCCGGTGCGGCCAGCGGTGGCTGCCGATCCGGGCGACGGCGGCGGCCAGCTCGGTGACCGCATTGTCGTCGTTGCGCATCGAGCCGTGCCCCGCGGTGCCGTCGGCGATCAGCTTGAGCCAGGCCATCCCCTTCTCTGCGGTCTGTACGAGATAGAGCCGCAGGTCATCGCGTACCGTCAGCGAGAATCCGCCCACCT
The DNA here is from genome assembly GCF_054073625.1 of Naumannella huperziae. Classification (NCBI taxonomy): domain Bacteria; kingdom Bacillati; phylum Actinomycetota; class Actinomycetes; order Propionibacteriales; family Propionibacteriaceae; genus Naumannella; species Naumannella huperziae. Next base: position 2,678,172 of record NZ_JBSXPH010000001.1, read on the forward strand.
CGCCGATCGCGTGCGTGCAGCCCTCGACCGTCTCCGGATGCTTGCGGACCAGCCAGTCGGCACCGAGCACCCCGCCGGCCTCCTCGTCGGCGGTGAAGATCAGCCGGAGCGGGCGCCGGGGAGCCCGGCCCGTGCGGACGCGGTCGCGTACCACCGAGAGCACCATCGCGTCGAAGTCCTTCATGTCCACCGCGCCGCGCCCCCACACCATGCCGTCGCGCAACTCGCCGGCGAACGGGTCGACCGACCAATCGGCAGCATCGGCCGGCACCACGTCGAGGTGTCCGTGGATCAGCAGCGGCTCGGCGCCCGGCTCGGTCCCCTCGGGCGCGAAGTCTGCGACAAGCGTGGTACGCCGGGGCTCGGACTCGTACAGGGTGGACTCGATACCCACCTCGTCGAGCTTCGCGGCGACATACTCAGCGGCCGCCCGTTCCCCGGGCCCGTCGACGCCCGGGCCGAAATTGGTGGTGTCGATCCTGATCAGTTCCGCGCAGAGGTCGACCACCTCCGCATCGGGTCGTCTCGTGCCGGGGCGCGTGGTCGCTGCGTCGGTCATGGACCCATCGTCGCGCGGGCGGCCCTTGCCCATGCCGCGGGGTCGGGTCGACAATCGGGGCAACCAAGGAGGACGCCATGGCCGAAGCCAAGTGCCAGTGCCCGAACTGCACGGACAACTGCGCCGACTGCACCTGCACGAACTGCAGTTGCCCCAACTGCTCCCACTGATCCGAACACGGGCCACCGGGCGGCTTCGCGATGTGCTCGCGCCGGGCGGAGTTGCTATAGTTCACTGCGCTCCGGGCCCGCCCGGGGCACACCTCGTCCGGGTGGCGGAATAGGTAGACGCGCTAGCTTGAGGTGCTAGTGGCCAGAAATGGCTGTGGGGGTTCAAGTCCCCCCTCGGACACCCCTGAATCCCTGTGCACATTGGGAAAGCGACCAGTGGTCCCGACTCACACGAGTCGGGGCCACCGTCACGTCTGGGGCAGTTTGCGCACGACAGCTCTCGCTGAGCTTCAGCGCGGAGGCCCTGCCCTGCGCTCGCAACCAACAAGCGACCACAGGGTTGGAGACAGGTTTGCCAGTTCCACAGTTGGTCAACGACCATCTCCCGATGGCGCGTCGGGCGTGCACGCCCGACGAGGTGCAGTCCGCCTTCGCGTCCTCGCCCGAACGCGCGATTGTCCGCAACGACTGGGTCCCCCTGCGGGATGCCTTCAAAGCGCGCTCGCGTGAGGTGGGCCGAGGGCGAAGTCAAGTAGGCGGTCCACGTACGGCGGATCGAGGTCCGCGCCGGTGATCAACAGTCGGTAATAGAGCGCACCGTAGATCAGATCGATGACGATGTCCGGTTCGAATGCGGCGCGAGGATCCTCCTCGGCCACTTCCGCGAGTAACGCGGTTGCTGCCGCTCGACGATCTGCGATGAACCGATCTCGCAACGCTGCCGCGAGATCCTGGTCGTGCTGACTTGCGGCGACCAGCGCAATGAAGGGCCTGCGTGCTGCAGGCTCGCTCATGAGGGCTGCCACGCGTTGGACTTGCGCTCGGAATCGTTGAACCGCTGTGCCGTCCGCGGGCGCTTCCAGTTTGGTGCTTGTTGCTGCAGTGAACGCGTCCATCAAGACCGCCGCCTTGTTGGGCCACCACCGATAGATCGTGTTCTTGCTGACTCCTGCGTGAGCGGCGATCTGGTCGACGGTGAGCGCTGGCAGGCCCTCGTCGGTCAATAGAGTCCTCGCCGCTTCGAGCACAGCGCGCCGCGCCCGTTCGCTGCGGGGACGACCAGGCCGTGAACCATCTTGCGTGTGCACATCGCCAGCCTAACAGGTTACGATACTGATCGCGCAGTATCGAAACTATTCGGAGGTACCCATGACGCAAGCCATCGAGGACCAGACATGGTTCATCACTGGTGCGAGTTCCGGTTTCGGATTCGCCCTGAGCAAGGCGGTCGTCGCCCGCGGGGGTCGTGTCATCGCAGCTGTTCGATCACCCGAGGACACTGCGGTGATCGAGCTAGCGAGGTCAGCGCAGGTGCACGTCGTGAAGGTTGACGTCACCAGCGGTGACGAAGTGGGGGCCGGCGTTGCCAGCGCCGTGGCGCGATTCGGCGCTCTGAGCGTGGTCGTGAACTGCGCCGGGCGCGGCTCATTCGGCTCTTTGGAAGAGACTCCCGACTCTGAGGTCCGAGACCTCTTCGACGTCAACGTCTTTGGTTCGTTCAACGTCATCCGGGCGGTCCTTCCGACACTGCGCGATCAGCGGCACGGCCACATCGTGCAGATCTCCTCTCTCGCTGGAATCGCGCCACCAGCTCCGGGGCTGGCTGTGTACGCGGCCTCGAAGTTCGCCGTCGAGGGCATGTGTGAAGTGCTGTTGAAGGAGGTGGCGCACCTAGGCATCGGTCTCACGATCGTCGAACCAGGCGACTTCCGCACCGGCTTCGGCGGCGCACTGCACGTGACTCCACCCACAGTCGCCGATTACGCCGACAGTGTCGGCCGCGCGGCCGAGGGTTTCGCATCCATGGATCCCGTGCAACTAGGTGACCCGGACAAGGCTGCTGCCGCCATCATCGACGCCGTCACCAGTGGTCGGCCTCCACTGCGGTTGGCGTTGGGCGACGACGCGATCGAGAGCATCCGGACCAAGTTGACGAGCCAAGTCTCCGAGGGACAGGCCTGGGAGGCGGCCGGCAGAGCAATGCGATGAGGTGAAAGTACCGGCACCACCTGGGACATCTACGGCCATGCCATCCGGACGACACCCGCCTGGCCGCCGCGGCGCAGGACGCCACCTTCGGTCTGCTGGCGGCTACCCAGCGGCCGAATCTGCGTACGTTCTGCGCCCAGCAGCCCAAGCACGGCTACATACAACTGGACAAAGTCCCCCTCGGACACTCAGAGATCACCGGCCCGCTTCGGATCGGTGGCACTCACCGGCAGGATGAGCCCATGGCAGATACCACCGCGGGCTCCACCGGCGTCCGGACGCCGCGCCAGCTCACCCACTACCTGTCCACCGAGGCCGGCAGCGCGGGGATCCTGCTGGCCGCCGCACTGATCGCGCTGGTCTGGGCCAACTCCCCCTGGGGCGCGACCTATGCCGAGCTGTGGCACACCGAGGGCATCGTCGCTCTCGGCCCGCTGCACCTGGAGATGAGTCTGCAGCACTGGGTGAACGACGGCCTCATGGTCCTGTTCTTCCTGGTGCTCGGTCTGGAGGTACGCCGCGAACTGTCGATGGGCGAACTCACCGACCGGCGCCGGATCGCCGTGCCGCTGATCGCCGCGGCGCTCGGCATCGCCCTGCCCGCGATGATCTTCCTCGCCCTCAATCCCACCGGCGAGGCCGCGCGCGGCTGGGGCGCGGTGATCGGCACCGACACCGCATTCATGCTCGGGGCCGTGGCGCTGGCGGGCCCGCGTTGCCCCGCCCAGTTGCGGATCTTCCTGCTCACCCTGACCGTCTTCGACGACATCGCCGCGGTCTCGGTGATCGGTGTCGCCTATGCCGACAACATCAACTTCGCCGCGCTCGCCGTGATGGGCGCCTGCCTGGTGGCGCTCGCGCTGCTCGGTCGGGCCGGCGTATGGCGTACCTGGCCCTACGGCGTCACGGTCTTCGTACTCTGGCTGGCGACCCTGCTGTCCGGCCTGCACCCGTCGGTCGCGGGCATGATCGCGGGTCTGATGATCCCGGCCCACGAGCCCACCCGCGACGACGTCGACTCGGCCACCTCGCTGTTCCGCGCGTTCCGGCAGTCGCCGCTGCCGGACTCGGGCCAGCAGGCCCAGCGCGGGCTGCAACGCGTGGTGTCGATCAACGAGCGCTGGCAGGTCGCGCTGCACCCGTGGACCAGCTATTTCATCGTCCCGGTGTTCGCGCTCGCCAATGCCGGCGTCGCGCTCGGCGGCGGCGTCCTCACCGACGCCCTGACCTCGCGGCTCACCTGGGGCGTGGTGATCGGCCTGGTGGTCGGCAAGGCGGCCGGCATCGGGCTCGGCGTACTGCTCGCCACCCGGCTGCGGCTCGGCGACCTGCCCGAGGGCGTCGGCTTCGGTCAGGTGCTGGGCGGTGCCGCCATGTCCGGCATCGGCTTCACCATGTCGCTGCTGATCATCGGCCTCGCCTTCGACGACCCCGTGCTGCAGACCGAGGCGACTGTCGGTGTGCTGCTCGCCGCCGTGCTCGCCGCCGCCCTCGGCTTCGCGATCTTCCAGATCGCCGCGCGCGTGTTCGGCCAGACCGAGGCGAGCCTGCCCTACCTGTTGTCCGAGCCGGTCGATGTCACCCGTGATCATTACCGCGGCAATCCCGACGCCGAGCTGACCCTGGTCGAGTACGCCGACTTCGAGTGCCCGTTCTGCGGGGACGCCACCGGCATGCTGGAGGATCTGACCGAGCGGATGGGAGTGAACGGGCGCTACATCTTCCGTCACCTGCCGCTGACCGATGTGCATCCGCACGCATTCGATGCGGCCATAGCGGCCGAGGCCGCCGCGCGGCAGGGCAATTTCTGGGGGATGCACAACCTGCTGTTCGCCCACCAGGACCGCCTCGAACGCGACGATCTGCTCGGCTATGCCGCCGAGCTCGGGCTCGACCTCGACAGGTTCGCAACCGACCTGGACGACGAGGCGTTGGCCGACCGGGTACGCGCCGACATGCAGTCGGCGCACGACAGCGGCGCGCGCGGTACGCCGACCTTCTTCGTCGGCGACCGGCGACACACGGGGCCCTACGATGCGGGGCGCCTGGAGGCCGAGTTGGTCCGGGTGTTCGGCCGACCGGAACGCCGCCCCGGCGCGATCAGCACCGACGACATGCGGCATCGCCACGGGCCCGGCGGCAGCGATCCGGGCCCCGGAGCACCGGCGGCGGACTGAGGCGACCCGCTATGGTGAGGCGTCCGTGATCACCGGGGGCGCATTCGGGGAGGCCAGCACTTGACCACCTATGCCTGCCGCTGCGGCCACGGCCGCGACGCGCACCGTCACTACCGCCCGGGCAGCGACTGTGGACGGTGCGACTGTCCGCGCTACCGATCCGAGCGCGGGCCCTTCGGCCTCAGTCGTCCACGCGATCCAGCCGAACCAGCCGATCCGCAAGCTCCGGGCGGGCCGCCGCCAGCTCCACCAGCAACTCCGGAATCGTGACCAGCACCTCGTCCGGCGCGAGCTCTGCCAGCCGTTCGGGCGTCACCACCGGGATCCGGCTGCCCGGCAGCGCCCGGCCCTGTTTGCCGGGTGAGGCATCGCCGACCGCCAGCACCTGATCGGCGCCGACCCCCGCTATCGCGAACAACGCGACCGCGCGCGACGCGGCACCGTAGGCCACCACCCGATCCCCGGCCGCCCGGCGCGCCGCGAGGTGGCGCCGCAGTCGGCGTACCGACTCCGCCGCGGCGGCACCCAGCCCGGCGAGCGCGGCCGGTTCGGTGATCCCCAGCGCGGCGTCGCGGGCCACCAGTTCCGCGACGGATCCGTCCAGGGGCCGGGCCGCCGCCCAGTGGCGCAGCGCCAGCACCACGGAGCCGCCGTAGAGGTCATGGCGCAGGGCATGAACCGGGACCAGTCCGGCGACGCCGAGCAGTCGGACCAGCGCCGTCGTGCTGTAGTAGGCGTAGTGCCCGTGCCGCAGCGCATTCCACTGTCGTTGTTCGGCGATCGCGGCCAGGTCGTGGAACTGGACCAGCGCCGTCCCGCCGGGCGCCAGCGCCGCGGCGAGCCTGCCCGCGGCACGCGCCTGGTCCGGCTCGTGCATCAGCCCGAGTGAGTCGATCACCACCTCGGCGACGCCGTCGGTCACCACGCGGTGGCCGGGCAACAGGTCGAGCCAGGTGCCGCCGTGCGGCGACCCGAACTCGCGCACGGTCGCACCGTCCAGCAGCCCCCGCTCCCCCGCGTCGACGAGCGCGGACCGGGCCAGCTCGCGTACCGCCGCGGGTTCGACGCCGACCACCTCGGGGCCGGGGTCGACCTCGCCGGCCAACTGGGCGAGGCCGCAGCCCCGGCAGCACCACATCGCCAGCGGGGCCCGCGGATCGGGACCGGGATCACCCGGCTCCGGCAGGTGCTGGGTGATCGGCTGCTCGCCGAGGTCGAGCACCACGTCGTCGCGACCGCCCGCCCGGCCGCACGCCCGGCAGATCATCGCGCCCGCCCCGCCGTCGAGAAATCCCGAGACCGGTCTCGCCCGCCGGTCCGGTCGGGCGGCATGATCATCATGTGGAGATCACCGAGACCGACCTGGCCGGGCTGTTCGTGCTCCGGCCGACCGCCCACCGCGATCCGCGGGGACTGTTCACCCGGACCTTCGACGCCGCGCTCGCGCGCGCACACGGCATGGAGCTCGGACCCGACTGCCAGGACTCGCAGTCGCGGTCGGTGCCCGGCGTCCTGCGCGGCATGCACGGCCGCGGCGGTGCGGGCGAGGCCAAGCTCGTGCGGTGCGCGAGCGGGGCCGTCTGGGACATCGTCGTGGACGCGCGGCCCGGCTCCCCGACCCTCGGCAGGCACCACGCGATGCGGCTCGACGACGACGACTTCGTCGCGCTGTGGATCCCGCCAGGCTTCCTGCACGGCTTCCAGGTGATCGGCGAACGCGTCGCCGAGGTCTGCTATCGGATCGACCGGCCACATGACCCCGCCGAGGACATCGCGGTGGCCTGGGACGATCCTGATCTTGCGCTGCCCTGGCGCGAGCAACCGCGGTTGATCAGCGAGCGCGACGCGGCGGCCGGCCCGTGGGCCTCCGTCCGCGGCTGACCCTCTGCTCACGAGTCGACCCTGCTCACGAGTCGAAGGGGACCGGCCGCAGCCCGTCATCGAGCTCGCCCGCGTCGAGCCGGCGGCGCAGGGTCGCCAACCGGACGAAGGACTCCTCGAAGCCCGCCCGGTCCAGCCCGTGATCGCGGTACGCCGCCGCAAGCTCGGCCGCGCCGTCCGCAACCGACCAGCGACACCCGAAGCCCGGCAGCGCCTCCCGGATCGCGGAGAAGTCGACGCGGTAGGAGCGCGGATCGGGCCCGGCCTCCCCGGTGATCTCGACCTCGGCGCCGGGCACCGCGCGCGCGACCTCGTCCGCGATCTGCGCGACCGTGACATTGTTGCGTTCGTCGCCGACATTGAACGCCCGGGCGTGCACCGCCTCCTCCGGCGCCGCGAGCGTCTGCCGGAACGCCTCGGCGATGTCGGCTGCGTGGACGAGTGGTCGCCACGGCGTACCGTCGGACAACACTCGGATCCGTCCGGTCAGCACGGCATGGCCGACCAGATTGTTCAACACGATGTCGGCCCGCAGCCGCGGGGAGTAGCCGAAGGCGGTGGCATTGCGCAGCGAGGTCGGATGGAAATCGTCATCGGCCAGCGTGATCAACTCGTCCTCGACCTCGACCTTGCTGCGGGCATACGGCGTGACCGGAGCCAGCGGGGCCGTCTCGTCGACCAGGGAGTCGCCGGCGGCCCCGTACACCGAGCAGGTCGAGGCGTAGAGGAAGCGCCGCACCCCCGCCTGCTTCGCGAGCTGGGCGAGCCGGACGGACGCGTCACGGTTGATCGCGAAGGTCAGCTCCGGGTCGAGCGCGCCCAGCGGGTCGTTGGACAGCGCGGCCAGGTGGACGATCGCGTCGAAGCCCGCGAGTTGATCAGCGGTGACGTCGCGCAGGTCGACGGCCAGCGCGGGCGGGTCGGCGGGGGCGGGGCCCAGCAGCTCGGCGGCGTACAGGCCGGTGTCGAGGCCGACCACCTCGTGACCGTCGGCGGTCAGCACGGGCGCCATCACCGTACCCAGATAGCCCAACTGGCCGGTCAACAGGACTCGCATCAAGATCCTCCGATGGATGGGTCGAACATGATCAACTCTGGGCACCGCCGGTGAGGTCGAGGACCGCCTTCTCCAACACGAAGCCCTCGGCATGGCGGGCCTGCGCCTGGACACCGCGGATCCGCAGCACGGCCCGGAATGCCTCGTCGTCGAACCAGCTTCGCCCGTGCTGGCTCGGGTAGTGCTCGGTGATCAGCGCGATCTTCTCCCCGACCACGGTGGGTTCCAGCGCGACGTGCACCGACACGGTCGGCAGGTCGGTCTCGTACTTGACGATCTCGTAGCCCAGCACCAGATGATCGCGATACTCCTGCCCGACCAGTTCGGCGAGCAGGCGGTGATCCTGGTGGGCATCGCGACGCTGGGGTGCCAGCACGAGATCCGGGTCGCCGGTACGCCGATGCGCCGCGACCAGGGACTTCGCCCGCGCCCACTCCCCCGGCATCCGACCGTCCGGCAGATCGGCCACGGTGAGCCGCAACTCCGCGCCAGGACAGAACGCCGCCAGCGCGGCCCGTTCCTCGGCCTCCCGCTCGGTGCCGGCCCCGCTCAGCACCAGCGCATCGATGATCACGCCCGGGTTGGCCCGGCACAGGGTGAGCAGGCTGCCGCCGGCCCCGATGGCGATGTCGTCACAGTGCGCGCCCAACACCGCCACGCGGGCCAGCGGCCCCGGCCGCAACGGCTTCACCGCGCCGCGCCCGAGCGTGCCAGCAGCTTGATCCGGATCCGCCAGGCCGCCCACACCGCGCGCCGAGCGAGGCGACCGAGTGCGCCCTGCCAGCGGGGAATCCCCCACTCGCGCGCCACCTCACCGAGCAGTTCGTCGGTCTGGGCGTACTGCTCGGCCGAGTGGCTGGCGGACAGATTGCTGCCACTCAGCCGGAAAGCCGCATACGTCTGCGGCTGCGCGTACAGCCGGCCCAGCCGTAGCAGTTCCACCCACAACTGGGCGTCCATCGGGTAGACGCGGTGGGCGTTCCAGCCGGTGGTGCGCGCATAGTCGGCCATCCGGAACATCACGTTGGCGGGCTCGCCGATCTGGTTGATCCCGCAGCGCACCTGGCGGCGTAGCACCGTGCGCGCCTCGCACGGGCCGGTCAGGCCGCGCAGTCCGCGATCGGCGGCGCGCACCTGCCCGTCGGCGTTGATGAAGTCACGGCGGCTGGCGACGAGGGCGATCGACGGGTCCTCGGTGAGGATCTTCGCCTGGGCGGCCAACGCCCCGGGCCGCAGCAGGTCGTCGGCGCACACCACCTTCACCAGTGCGCCGCGCAACTGGGTCATCGCAAAACGCCAGTTCTCCCCCATCGGCAGCAATCGCGGGGTACGCACCACTCGGAGCCGAGGATCGTCGATCGCCTCGAGGATGGCCGGGGTCTGGTCGGTCGAGGCGTTGTCGATCACCACGACCTCGAAGTCGGCGTCGCGTTGGCCGAGGACGGAGTCGAGTGTTTCGCGAATGAAGCGCCCGCCGTTGTGCGCGGGCACGCAGACCGAGATCATCGGTCCGGATGGCGCGACCTCCCCCGGGGTCTCGCCTGCCTCATCGGTCATAGACGCTGTACGGCAGCCCCGGGCGCTCGCCCGCCGCAAACTCCCTCAAGCGATTCCACAAATGATCACCGCGCGTGCGTCCCTGATCGCCGCGCGTGCGTCCCTGATCGTCGGCGACATCACCGCTCCCGGAGCGGCTCGCCTCGCCCCCGGCGGCGCCGCCGCTGTCGGTGGCGGTCGTGCCGTCGCCGGACGCCAGGTCGCCGGTGCCGTCGGAGCGGGAACCGCCCCCACCGTCGGAGCGGGCATCGCCGGACGCGGCCGGGTCACGCACGTAGTGCGCCACCCAGTCGATCTGGACCGTGCCGGAAGCGGGGGTCTCCGCATTCGGTACGCCGCCCTTGACCGTCTCGAACCATTCCGCCTCGGGGGCATTGGGGTCCATCACGCCGATCTGGAACCCGATCCACATGCGCTCGCTCACCACGGCCCGCTTCTCCGGGGTGTCGAGGGCGATCCGCGAGTGGGGCTCGCCGTTGTGGGTGAAGATCAACTCGTCGGCCTCGATGATCACGCCGTAGGTGTTCCAGACCCAGGGATCGTCGACCTGCCGCGACGCGTCGAGTCGCTCGCGACCGTCCGCGGTCCGGAAGTGGTAGAACGAGCTGACGGTCCGGGAGTTGGAGTTGCCCTCGGCGATGTCGATCTCCGGCGGCCACTTGTCGCCGGCCGGCCAGAGCAGGAAGGCATACCCGAGACCCGCGGCGCGCGGCTGGCGGACGCGGAACTCCCAGCGGCCGCCGGCCGCCGTGAACAGCGGCGCGCCGCTGACGCCGGCGCTGGTCCACTGGCCATCGCGGTAGGCGTAGGTCAGATTCAGCGTACCGTTGGAGATGGTGGTGTTCTCGGGTCGATAAACACCCATCGCGCCATTGCCGACCGGCTGGTAGCCCCAGCCGTAGGGCCCCCAATTCTGATCATTCACGCTGGCAGCGGTGAAATCCTCGGAGAAATCCGCCCGCCAGCCGTCGATCTGCGGCACCTGGTCGCCGTTGAACGACGGTGCCGCCGTTGACCGTTCAACGGAGTAGGTCGCCGTGGCCACCAATGCCATGCCAACGAGTGCGGCTGCCCAACGCAGTCGGCTCACGATTTCTCTCCCGGGTCAGGGGCAGCAGGGTTTGCCCGCTGCAGAATGCGCATCCGCATGAAGAACGGAATGGTCAGGGCTAGGCTAATGGCGAAGCGGCCCGCGTTCCACCCTGCCGATTGCGGCAGCAGCACCGACAGTGCGGCCACCACCAGTGCGGCGGCGCCGAATCCGAGCACCCGGCGATTGGGACGGGTCGCGGGCTGGCGGCGGGTGGCGATCCAGCGCAGCAGGCCCGCCTGGGCGGTCAGGGCGACGAGGGTGGCGATCGCGGCCCCGAGGATGCCCAGGGGGACCAGCAGCGCGGCGGTGACCACGATCTTCACCGCCACGGCGAGCACCGCGCTCCAACCCAGCGGCCGGGTGTCACCGATGGTGGTGAGCAGTTGCATGCTCGCCGCCCCGGACGCGACCGGGATCGCACAACAGGCCACCACGAAGACGACCACCACCAGGCTGTCCGGCTGGTAGCTGGGCGGTGCGAGGACGCGGAGCAGGACCGGCGCGCCCAGGGTGACTCCGAGGATCGCCCAGCCGAGCAACACATAGATGCCGTCGCGGGCCTGCTCGATGACCTGCCAGCGCTGCGCCACGTCGCTGAGACTCTTCAGCCGCGGCAGCCACGCCCGATTGGTGAAGGTCAGCAGCAGCGACATCACATTGCCGATCGTGAAGGCGATCTGGTAGCGGGCGACCTCGGCCTCGCCGAGCACGCGCAACACGGCCAGCCGGTCCGCCGCCGCGAGGACGAATTGGGAGAGCCCGGCCAGCAGCAGAGGCGCGCCGAAGGCCAGCACCCGACGAAACTCCGGCAGGTCGCGCAGCCCGGCCGGTCGCGGGCGGGTCCAGCACAGCCCGAGGACCAGCGCCAGGCTCTGCGCGAACACCCCTCCCCAGGCGTAGGTGACGGCGCTGCGATCGCCCATCGACAACATGATCGCCAGACCGATCACCGGGCCACCGGCGCTGGACAGGATGCTGACGAAGGCGAACTGGGCGAGCCGGTCCTCGGCCTGCAGCAACGCCATCATCAACATCACCGCCGCCCCCGGCGCTGCCCATCCGAAGGTGATCAGGACCAGGTCGCGGTAGCCGGCGAAGCCCAGCATCGACGACCACAGCGGACTGCTCAGCGCGAAGGCGGCGACGATCAGGAAGGCGAAACAGATCCCGGCAGCCAACAGGCCGCGGGTGCGGGCCGCGTCGGGATCCTCCAGCCGGCGCATCTCGAGCGCCTGGTCGAGGCCGAAGACGGCGAGCAGCAACAGCAGTTGGTACAGCGCGATGGCGGCCGCCAGCGCGCCGAACTCCTCGACGGGCAGCAGGTGCGCCAGGACCGGCGAGATCGCCGTCGCCACGACGAGTTGCATGGACCAGACGACGACATAGATCATCCCCCGGCCGAACAGGTCCTGGCGCGACCCGCGGTCGCTGTCAACCCGAGACACCGGCCACTCCCGCTCGTAGCTCGGCGTCGATCCGGCGTACCAGATCGCCCGCGTCGTCGCCGATCTTGCGGGCGAACATCACGTGGGGACCGGCCGCGACCGCGGCGGCCAGCCGTTCGAAGTCGGCGATGCCGAGCCAGTCGGGGCTGCGCACCCGGGTCCGTCCTTCGGCCTCGCCCCAGTCCATCCACCAGGGGTGGCCCGGCACCGATTCGGCCGGCCAGCGACCACCGAGTGCCGGACTGTGCAGCATGGAGGGGATGGCCACCTCATCGGGGACCCAGCATCGCCGGAAGTACCGCAGCAGGCGCGGATGGCGATCGAGCAGGTCGATCACCAGTTCGGCGTGCCGGCGGGCGAGAATCTTGCACTGCGATCCCCCGGCGAGGGCCAGCCCGCGCGGTCGTCGACGCGGGATCGGCGCCACCACCCGATGCCGCCGCACCGGCCAGTTCGGGACCACGAAACGGTCATAGCCGCGGGTCGGTCCCCACTCGGCGATCGGCAGCGCCTGCATGTAGCCGAACGAGAATCCGCGACGGTCCCGCAACGTGCGGACGATCCGGTCGGTGGAAACCAGCGGGTAGTCGCTGCCCGTGCACACGATGATGTGCTCGGCACCGGTACGCAGGGCCGCCCGGTAACCCAACAGCTCGGCCTGCAGCACGCCGAAGCCCGCCCAACTGACCTGGACCCGCGGGAGCAGCCGGACCCGCTCCGGGAGGCCGGCCGTCATCTCGCGCCACAGGTCGCGCGGCGCGCCGGCATCGATGTGCAGGAAGACCGGCAGCGGATCGAGTGCGGCGATCAGGCGGTGCAGGTGAGTGGGCTGGTCGTGGGCCACGATCACGGCGGCGGGCATCGGGTCGGCGTCGATCACCGGACTCGGCTCGGTCACGCGCGTTCCCCTCGATAGCGGTAGAGCTGGACATCGCCGTCGCTGAACACGAGCTCCCAGCGGGGCGACGCCGCCCACGCCGCGCGCAGGCGCTCGTAGTCGGCGAGGCGCTGCTGGCCGTAGCGGTCGCCGAAGATGCCGGTGGTGGTGGTCGCGATCGCCCAGTACTGCGGGGCATCGGTCAGCAGCAACGCATCCGTGGTCCGGTCGACATCGGCGGCCGGGTCGTAGTCCGGCCCGCCCGTCTGGCCGAACGGGTCGGCCGGGAAGAGCGTCTCGCGGCCGAGGAAGCCCACCGTCTCGTAATGACGCGTGATCCGCGACGGGGTCGCCGCGCCGGTACCCAGGGTGAAGGCGAGCGAACCCGGCGGGGCGTTGTTCTCGAAGTAGGTCACCGCCGCCACGTCGGAGCGCCGGATCACCCGCGACCAGTCCATGCCGGTCAGGCCGATGGTGTTGGCGGCGAACATGACGACCAGCGCGAGGCCGAGCGCGATGCGCGCCGGCGTGCGCACCCGGACGCGGGTGGGCATCGGCCACAAGGAGACCAGGATCGCGAGCCAGGGCAGCGCGAACAGCGTCACCCGGAAGATCCCTTCCTGCCCGTAGTCGGTCCCGACGGCCAGCAACGCCGGGCTGGCGGCCGCGGCGGTCAGTCCGATCGCGAGCCGCGTGCGCAATCGCAACACGGTGAGCACGGCGAAGCATCCGACCAGCAGCAGAGCGGCGGCCGGCACGCCGAAGGTCACCTGATTGACGATCGAGACCGGATAGGGCGATGCGGCACGGCTGGGTGGCGCGAGATTGTCGAAGATGCGCCCGAACGAGGCCCCGGTGGGCAGATAGCGCTGCAACACGCCAAGATTCAGCCAGGCCCAGCCACCCGCCAGCAGCATCGGGATCAGGGGCAGCCAGACCGGCCGGACGAGCCGGAAGACGGCGAGGGCGCCGAGGGCGAAGGCCAACAGGAACGGGCTGATCTGGTGGGTCACCGTGAGGGCAACACACAACGCCGAGGCGAGCAGCAGCGACGGATCGGTCCACGGGTGCCGCGCGGGCGGGCGCCCGATGAGCAGGGTCAGGATCATCAGGGCATAGACGAATCCGACGACCTGGGGCGCATAGAAGCTGGTCGTCAGCGAGCTGGCCAGAGCGAAGACCAGCCCCGCGACCCAGGCCCTGCGCGAGATGACGAAGCGACCGGCGAGGGTACGCACCGCGAGCACCATGACCGGTGCCGCGACCGTGCCCCAGATCGCGGCGTACTCGAACGGCGAGGTGACGCCGGCGACCTCGAAGACGAAGGCCGTCGAGGTGAACAGGCCCGCCCAGGTCTGGTAGATGTCGGTCTCGGGCGACAGGTAGCCGCGCGCCTGGAGCAGGTCGACGATGCCGAGATGGCGGGCGGCGACCCCCACCGTCGGCATCCGGTACATCACGAACTGGCTGGTGACGACGACGGAGGACGCGATCAGGGCAGGGCCGGCGAGCCGACCGGTGCCGGACACCGAGCCGCCCAGCATGGACCACACGACCGCGGCGAGCACCACGGCGGCGCCGACGAACCACAGCGGCCCGGCCGTGATGGCCGCGCCCATCGGTTGGGCCGGCCCGGCGACGCGCCACGCCGCGAACAGGCAGATACCGAGGCCGAGCAGGGCGAGGGCCGTGGGCGCGAGATCACGACTCGGCCGCGGCCACCGGGCGCGGCCGGCGGCGAGCAGGCGCAGGTCGCCGCGCACCGCCAGCAGCATCAGCCCGCCGCTGACCACGGCCAGCACCGGCCACAGGGCCGTGATGCGGACCGCACCGGTCCACGCGAAGGGGAAGCTGACGGCAACGAGCACGGCCTGGGAGACGGTCACCGCGAGAAGCACCAGGCGGTGCCACGGCATCCGACCGAACAGCGCGACGGCGAGCCCCGGCCCGAAGTTCAGGTAGGTCGCCAGCAGGACCGTTGCCACGGGCCAGCCGGCCGCGCGACCGGCGACGCCGATGAGCAGGACAGCCACCGCGCACAAGGCGAGGACAACTCGCCCGAGCGGTCCGGCGTCGGGATTCACCTCAGGAGGGAGCGGCGGGAGCGCCAACCAGCGCGACAGCCGACCGGGCCGACGACCCGGCCGATGAGAGACCGGGCGACGAACGTGCGAGGGATGGGAGACCTGCAGGCGTGACGCCGTGCGACTGGACGAACCCGGGATTGCTGGCGGCGTAATGGTCGCAGTCAACCGCTCCCCCAATCGATAAGTGCGCAGGGGTCGCCGACAGTACGGGACCCCACGACCCCCGATTTGGTCCTCGGCCGATGCCGAGTGGTGCAGTCCCGAGGAGGGAGGCTACCAAATCGTGACCACGATCAAGGAACCGCGGATCCGGCGGGTGCCGAGACCTCGAGCCGCGCAGCCGGTGCGGATCGGGTGTCCAACCCGACCACCCAGCCGGCCGGCAGCAGGTCGGCCAGGTCCTCCGGCGTCGTCGGCACGCCCGGGTGGGCGCACACGGCGCGGGCCACCAGCCCGCGGGCGAACTTCGCGTCGTGGGTCGCGCCGGGCACCTCAACCCGGACCCAGCGGGCGGGCGGCGCCGGCCGCCAGGCAGCCGCATAGCTGCCGGACCGGCAGTCGACGACCAGACCGGTGCCGGCCGCAGCATCGAGGGGACCCCGCAGGGCGGTACGCCAGAGCGCGGCCAGCCCGGGCAGGCCCGGCAACCGGGCACCCATCGACAATTTGTAGGCAGGGATCCGGTCGGCCGGCCGCAGCGCCCCGAACAGGGCGGAACTGATCACCAGCCACCGGCCCGCCCGACGCCTGGCCGCGGCGTCCAGCGAGCCCGGGTCGAGTGCCCGGTAGAGCACGCCGTCGTAGACCCGGTCGGCGCGCGCCGTGGGCGCCGAGGCGAGCGCGGCATTGCGGGCCACCTCGCCCGCCAGCCCGGCGGAGACCCCGAACAGCCGTGCGGCATCGGATCGCCCGGCGGCCTCGACGGTGGCGGCGATCACCTGCTCCCGGAGCCCGGCAAGGTCGGGGAAGGACAGCGCCGAAAGATCGAGCGACCGACCCCGGACCGGGCGGCGCTTGCCCTCCGACGGAGGCAGCAGGATCAGCACCGCGACAGGCTAGCCCGACCAGCGAGGGCCAGCGCTGTCACCCTTTGCCCACCTATTCTTCGCGCGAGCGCCGCTGCACGAGTGGCCCACATCGAGGGAGTTGAGCGAGATGGCCAGGGAATTGGTATGGACGGGGTTCGTCACGTTGGACGGCGTGATGGACTCCCCCGGCGGTGACGTCGAGGGGCACCCGGGCGGCGGCTGGGTCTTCCGCACCCCGTTCGAGGAGGCGGCCTTCGCCCTGAAGGGCGAGGAGCTGGCCGACACCGGGGCGCTGCTTTTCGGCCGCCGCAGCTATCAGGCGTTCGCGCCGTTCTGGTCGCAGTCGGCCGATCATGCGGCGTACCAGGATCTGCCGAAGTATGTGCTGTCCACCACGCTCGGTGAGCAGGACCTCGTCGACGGCTGGGGCGAGACCACCATCCTGCGCTCGGTCGACGATGTCGCGGCCCTGAAGCAGACCGACGGTGGCGGCATCTTCGTCCATGGCAGCGGGGAGGTCGCCCGCAACCTCGCCGACGCGGGCCTGATCGACCGGTACAACCTGCTGGTGTTCCCGGTCCTGCTCGGGGAGGGCAAGAGCATCTTCAGCCGCAGCAACCAGGCCGAGCAGCGGCTGACGCTGCGCGAGTCCGAGGCCTACGACAACGGGGTCGTCAAGGCCGTCTACGACGTCGCGCGGTAGGCGCTGCGGGCCTCTCCCACCGTCGGCCACCTATCGAACGCTAAGCTCCCGCGGGTGAGCCATTCGTCACCGTGGGAACCGACGGCAGCGCGGTTGCGCGAGATCATCGACCTGGTCGTGCGGACGGGCGACGACGAGACACCGCCGCCGGAGCTCGCGGACGTGCTGGACCGGGCGCGGGAGTTGCTGGAGCCGTACGCGGCGGACCCACAGGATGCCGTTCGCGCCTTCTGGCAGCGGCTGTCGGGTGTGCACGGGCAGAGCCGCGCCCTGATCGGCGGCCCCGCGAATCCGCTGGCGCCCGTGGTGCGCTGGGACAAGGCCGAGGATGCGTGGGTGGGCCGGACGACGCTCGGGGTCGGCTACCAGGGGCCGCCCGGTCGGGTGCACGGCGGCATGGTGGCCGCCCTGCTGGACTCGGTCCTGGGACGGGCCCAACCACGCGACGGGCTGCGGTTCACCCGCACGCTGACGATCGACTACCTGGCCGCGACCCCACTGTTCACCGAACTGGTGATCCGCGCGCGTCCCGACGACCCGGGCGGCCGCAAGGTCTGGATCACCGGCGAGGTCGAGGCCGATGGGGTGGTGACCGCGACCGCCCGCGGCCTGTGGGTGGCACCGCGTACCGTGCCCGCCGACGCCCCCGGCGATCTGGGGTTGGAGCTCGGCCGGCCCGGGCCGGCAGCGTCCACCTGACAGGCGTCATGCCCAGCGCATGAGTCGCCGAGCGCCCGCGCCCGCTCGTCGGTGGCAGGATCGTCGCCATGTCGGACACCGCCGGATGGGCGCAGGTCAATGCGCGGCGCCTGGAGTTCTACCTGCGCTGGACCATGTATCTCACCCCGATGACGATCCCGCTCGTGTTCTTCGTGATGGGGCGAAGCGCCGCAGACGAGCCGGTGCGCGGAGTTCTCGCCCTGGTCGGCTCCTTGGTCGTGGCGGTGGTCGGGGCGCTGGTCATCCGTCGCACTCTCGCGGCGATGCGCCGCCGTTCCACGCTGCGCCTGTCCTGGCCGCCGGACTGGAGGCTCGTGGGGTGGGTCGCCCTGGGTGTGCTGGCCTCGGTCGCGTCCGCTGCCTTCATCCAGCCGCTGCTCGGCGCCTACACCCTGATCTACGCATTCTCCTGCGTGACGCCGATCCTCGGTTTCCGTGATGTGCTGGTCGCCTCCGTTGTCACCTCCGGACTGTCGGCCGCAATGTTGATGATCTTCCCCGGTCCCGGCTCGGCCGGGGCCACGCTCGGCCTCACGATCCTGGTCGCGGCGATCGCGCCCTTCGTGTTGCTCACGTTCTGGCACACCGCATGGAT
This sequence comes from Naumannella huperziae, assembly GCF_054073625.1. Lineage (NCBI taxonomy): Bacteria > Bacillati > Actinomycetota > Actinomycetes > Propionibacteriales > Propionibacteriaceae > Naumannella > Naumannella huperziae. The sequence continues at coordinate 2,696,110 of NZ_JBSXPH010000001.1, forward strand.
GCTGCGGGTGCTCTGGGAGCTGCAGTCGGCCCGCGACACGGCGGCCCGGCTCGCGGTGGCGGAGGAGCGTCTGCGCTTCTCCCGGGACCTGCACGATGTCTTCGGCCGCACGCTGTCGACCGTCGCCGTGAAGAGCGAGCTGGCCGCGGGCCTCGCCGATCGCGGCCGCGGCGCCGAGTCCGCGGTCCAGATGCGCGAGGTGCATCAGCTCGTCGAGGACGCGGGCAAGGAGGTACGCGAGGTGGTGCGCGGCTATCGGCGCACGACCCTGGCCCACGAGCTGGTGGGCGCCCGGTCCGTGCTGGAGTCGGCCGGCGTCCGGGCCGAGATCGCCGGCGACCCCGACGGTCTACCCCAACCGGTGTCGGAGGCGCTGGGCTGGGTGCTGCGCGAATCGGTGACCAACCTGCTCCGGCACGCCACCGCGACCCGGGTCGCCATCCGACTGGACCACCTCGGGGACCGGGTTCGCCTGGTGATCACCAACGACGGGGTACGCGAATCCCCGACCGATCACGTCGGCGGGTCGGGGCTGGCCGGATTGCGGGAGCGACTGGCGAGCGTCCGCGGCGAGCTGCGTACCCGGTCCGACGACAGGCGTTTCACGGTGCAGGCCGAGGTGCCGTTGGCAGATCCCGCCCGCGGCGGCCCCGGTCTCGCCGCCCCACCGGCGATCCCGGGTCGGCCCGGCGGGCGTGAAAGGCTGGCACGGTGATCTCGATCCTGCTCGCCGACGACGAGGGCCTGATCCGCGACGCGCTCGCCGGCCTGCTGGACCTGGAGGACGACCTCACGGTGGTCGCCCAGGCCGGTTCCGGCACCGAGGCCGTCGCTGCGGCCCGTCACGCCACCCCCGATGTGGCGGTCCTGGATCTGCAGATGCCGGGGCTGGACGGGATCGAGGCCGCCAAGCAGATCGTGGCGCAGGTGCCGGGGTGCGCCTGCATGATCGTCACCAGCCACGGCCGGCCCGGCTACCTGAAGGCAGCCCTGGCCGCGGGCGTGCGGGGTTTCGTGCCCAAGACCGTCTCGGCCCAGGTGCTGGCCACGGTGATCCGGACGATCAACGACGGCGGCCGCTATGTCGATCCCGAGCTGGCCGCGGAGGCGATCGGGGCCGGTGACTCGCCGCTGTCGCCGCGAGAGGCCGATGTGCTCGCCCTGGCCGCCGACGGCTCGCCGATCGACGAGATCGCCAGCCGCGCTGCGCTGTCGGTGGGCACGGTCCGCAACTATCTGTCCGCGGCCGTCACCAAGCTGGCCGTTGCCAACCGGCACGAGGCGGCCAAGCTGGCCCGGCGCAACGGCTGGATCTGATCATGGACCGGCATGTGATCACTGTGCGGTCCGAGCGTCGGAGATGACCGCGAACCGGAGGAGGAACAGACGATGGAGCTGCGACACGACGAGGCGGGGGCACGCTTCCTGGCCGAGGACGCCGGCGAGGTGGTCGGTCTGATCGACTACGCGCTGGCCGGCGACGTGGCCACATTCACCCACACCGAGACGGATCCCGCGCGCCAGGGCCGTGGCATCGCCGGCAAGCTGACCTCCTTCGCCCTGGACCGGGCCCGCGAGCTCGGCTGGCGGGTCATTCCGCAGTGTCCCTACACCGCACGGTTCGTTGCCGACCATTCCGAGTATGCGGATCTGATCGCCTGAGCGGCGGGCGCGGCGCTGGCGACGTCGCGACCGCGCTACAGCCCGACCCGTTCCAGTTCGAGCGCGGCGAGACGGCCGATCGTCTCCGGGTCGCGCGTCCGCCAGCCCTCGGCGAAGTCAACGCCGGTGCGGGCGAGCCGTGGCAGGGGTTGGCGGGCGATCGCCCGTAGCGCCAGCAGGTCCGCGCCGTGGCCGGCCCGCAGCATCGCCCGCGCCGCACGGTTGTCCGCGTGGAACCGCAGCCGGCCCGGCAGCCACCAGACGATCATGATCAGCGCCGGCACGGCGAAGGTCAGCACGCCGACCAGGGTCGCGGCCTGTTCGACGGCCCGGATCTGCTGCTCGGCGGCGTCCACGACGCCGCCGAGATTGCCACTGGCCGCCTCGAACGGCGCCCGCAGCATGTCGCCCAGGCCGGGCACGCCGCCGACCTGGTCGGCCGCGCCGTCCAGGTCGCGCCGCACGTCCGCGACCGAACCGGCGATCCCCCGCACCGGATCCGCGATCGCACGGACCACACTGTCGGCGATCCGGCCGACCACGAACCATGCGACCAGCCAGCAGGCCACGAACACGTCGGCGGCGATCTGGCGCGCCAGCCGCGGCGACCTTCGCGCATAGAAGCTCATGCAGCACAGCCTTCCACGCCATCGACATCCGGGCCGGGCGGACGATGCCACGCTCCCCGCCAGACGACCCCTCAGCCTGCGCCGCCGGGTCTGATCTTCCACCGCCCGTCGGGGAGCTGGAGGGCGAGCCCCGCCTCCTCCAGCCGGCCGAGGTCGATGATCACCCGCGGCAGCTCCCGGGCGAGCCGCAGCGCAAGATCACCGGCCGCGATGCCGCCACGGCCCGGAAGCGCCTCGAACAGACCCAACAGGTCCGCCGGCAGCGCGTCGACGGGTCGCGCGGGATCCGGCGGCAACTCCGGCGCCAGGTCCTCGCCGGCCCGCCCGATGATCTCCAGCACGTCGGCTGCCCCGGTCACCGTCTCGGCGACGTGATCACGGATCAACTGGTTCGGCGTCACCGATCCGGCCGAGGTGATCGGACCGGGCACGGCCAGCAGCGGGCGGCCGAGGGCGCGGGCCCAACTCGCGGTGTTCCGCGCGCCCGAGCGGTGCGCGGCCTCCACCACGACGATGGCGCTCGCAGCCGCGGCGATCAGCCTGTTCCGGGCGAGGAACCGGACCCGCGTGGGGTGGCTGCCCGGCGCAAGCTCGGAGAGCACCAGGTGGTCAGCGGCGATCGCGGCCAGCAGCGATGCATTGCCCTGCGGGTAGGCGACATCGACCCCACAGGCGAGCACCGCGACGGTGGCGCCTCCGCCGGCCAGTGCGCCGCGGTGGGCGGCGGCGTCGATGCCGTAGGCGCCGCCGGAGATCACCGCGACCCCCGCCTCGGCCAGGTCGGCCGCGAGATCGGCCGCGACGCCCTCGCCGTAGGCGGTGCTGGCGCGGGAGCCGACGATGGCGACGGAGCGCGTGGCGACCCCGGCCGGCCCGCGCAACCAGATCCCCAACGGCAGGCCACCCAGCTCGGCCGGGGTGATCGCCCGCGTCGACACCGCCCCGAGGTCGTCGAGGCCGCGCGGCCACTCCGCATCGCCGGGGATGACGAACCGCGCTCCGGCATCGACCGCCTGTCGCGCGACAGCGGTCAGGTCGAGCGCCGAGGCCCGCCGGGCAAGCGCACCGCTTCCCCCGCGCAGGCCCGCCCAGACCGCGGTCGCACCGTGCTCGGCGACGGCCCTGGCCACCTCGAGCGAGCCCGGCTCGACCAGGCAGCTCAGCCCGAGTCGCGCCTCGCGCTCGGCGTCGCCGACCGCGGCACTCATCCGGCCACCCGATCGAGCGCGGCCTCGCCCCGCCGCAGCGCGAGCGCGAGGCGGACCTCGTCGCGGCCCGGCCCGTCGCGACCGGCCAGGTCGGCGAGCGTCCAGGCGACCCGGATGACCTTGTCCGCACCGCGGCCGCTGATCTTGCCGCGCAGCATCGCCTCCTCCACCAGCTCGACCCCGCCCGGGGCGGGCCAGTGCGCCCGGATCCACGGCCCGGGCATCTCGCCGTTGGTCGTCCACGGGGTGTCGGTCATCCGCGCCAGAGCCCGCAGCCGGGCGCCCGCCACCCGGGCCGCCACCGCCGCGCTCGACTCGGCCCGCTCCCGCGCGCTGCGCAACAGGGCCTTACGGAGCGGGCGCAGCTCCTGGTGGATGTCCACGCGGTCCAGTACCGGCCCCGACAGCCGCGAGCGGTAGCGCCGCACCGCCGCGGGGGCACACTCACACACCGCGCCGGCGACCCCGGAATTGCCGCACGGGCAGGGGTTTGCGGCGAGCAGCAACTGGAAGCTGGCGGGATAGCTCACCTGCCCGGCGGCCCGGGCCAAGGTCACCTGGCCGGTCTCCAGCGGGGTGCGCAGGGCATCCAGGGCGCGCGGGCTGAACTCGGCCGCCTCGTCGAGGAAGAGCACCCCGCGGTGGGCGAGGCTGACCGCGCCCGGCCGCGCGATCCGGGCACCGCCGCCGACCAGGCTCGCGACCGAGGCCGTGTGGTGCGGGTCGGCCAGCGGCGGCAGCTCCGGCACCCGGTCGCTGACCACCCGACCGGCCAGGGACTGCACCGCGCAGACCTCGAGGCCCTCGCTCGGTCGCAGCGGAGGAAGGATGCCCGGCAACCGCTCGGCCAGCATGGTCTTGCCGACGCCCGGCGGGCCCTGCAGGAAGAGGTGGTGGCGTCCGGCCGCCGCCACCTCCAGCGCCCACCGCGCCTCGAGCTGCCCGGCCACGTCGGCGAGATCGGGCGGCTCGGGCCCCGCGGCGGGCTCGCCGCGGCCGGCCGGCTCCGGCTCCGCGGCCCGGACCGGCCGGGGCCGGCCCCGCAGCAGGTCGGCCAGCTCGCGCAGATCGGCGACACCGGTGATGGCGATGCCGTCGACGAGCGCCGCCTCGGCCCATTGCGCCGCGGGCACGACCGCGCGGTCGAACCCGTGCTCGACCGCGGCCAGCAGGGCGGGCAGCACACCTCGCACCGGCCGGACCCGGCCGTCCAGGCCGAGCTCGCCCAGGAACACCTGCCCGGCGATCCGATCGGCGCTGCCGACCCCGGTCGCGGCGAGCACGGCGGCGACGATGCCGAGGTCGTAGTGCGAGCCGGCCTTGGGCAGCGAGGCCGGTGTCAGGTTGATCGTCATCAGCGACGCGGGCCAGTCGAAACCGCTGCTGGCGACCGCCGCCCGGCAGCGGTCGCGAGCCTCGTAGAGCGCCGCATCCGGCAGCCCGACCAGGACGGTGCGCGGCAGGCCGCCGCCGACCGCCGCCTCGATCTCGACCGGCTGGCCGCGCATGCCCAGCAGGGCGACCGACCACGCGCATGCGATGGCGCCGCTCATCAACCGATCCCCCGCACATGGCGCAGCCGCGGTCGTGGGCCGCCCAGCAGGACGCCGATCGCGTCGAGCCGGATCCGGGTCGGACCGGCATCGTGGGCGGCGAGCCAGTGGCCGGCCAGTCGCCGCAACCGGCGCAGTTTGTCTGCCGTGATCGACTCCAGCGGATCACCGAAGCCGAGGCCGCGGCGCGCCTTGACCTCGCAGAACACCACGGCGTCGGCGGCGACATCGCGCGCGATGATGTCGACCTCACCAGCGACACAGCGCCAGTTGCGCTCCAACACGACGAAGCCGGACGCCTGCAACAGCTCCGCCGCCAGATCCTCGCCATGCCGCCCGAGGGCGATCCGCGCGTTCCCCACTCCCATGCCAGACCATTGGCCGGTCGGGTCCGCGAATTGTCAGCGGTCGGCGAAATTGTGGACAACCGGGCGGATCGGGTGCCCTGTGGACGGACTCAGCTCTCGGAGCCGGGGACCTCGAGATCGGAGTGCACGATCTCCTCGATCGACACATCGCGGAAGGTCAGCACCTTCGCGCTCTTGATGAAGCGGGCCGGCCGATAGACGTCCCAGACCCAGGCATCGCCGAGCGACACCTCGTAGTACACGTCGCCGCCCTCGGTGCGTACCTTCAGATCGATGGCGTTGCACAGGTAGAAGCGGCGCTCGGTCTCCACCGCGTACTTGAACAGCCGCACCACATCGCGGTACTCGCGGTAGAGCTGCAGCTCCAGTTCGCTCTCGTAGGCGTCAAGGTCCTCGGTGCTCATCTCACCGCCACTCTAGCCCCGCCTGCCCGCGGTCGCGGCCGAACGCCGCCCGGCGTGTGCGCGCTCGGCCGTCACCACGTTGTCGAAGCGGCGACGGTGCTCCGGGCACGGCCCGTGCTCGTCCAGCGCCGCCTGGTGCTCGGCCGTGCAGTAGCCCTTGTGCACCTCGAAGCCGAAGTCGGGGTACGCCACGGCGAGCTCGGCCATCCGCCGGTCGCGGGTGACCTTGGCGAGCACGGATGCGGCGGCGACGCAGGCGGCCACCCGATCGCCCTTCCACATCGCCAGACCCGGCACCCCGAGACCGTCGACACCGAACCCGTCGGTGAGCACGAAGCGCGGGGCCGCGTCCAGCCGGTGCAGCGCCCGGCGCAGCGCCTGGACGTTCGCGACATGCATGCCGAGGCGGTCGCACTCGGTCGACTCGACGGCCACCACGGCATACGCGAGCGCCTTGCGACGGATCTCGTCGAAGGCGCGCTCGCGCGCCGCGGGGGTCATTAGCTTGGAGTCCCGCAGACCGGTGATCTGCCCGGCCCGGGTCGGGGCCAAGATCACCGCGGCGGCCACCAGGGGCCCCGCGCACGCGCCCCTGCCTGCCTCGTCGGCGCCCGCGACGGGCGCCAGGCCGGCCCGGGCCAGCGCACGCTCGTAGCCGTAGATGCCGCTGTCGCGCCGGACCAGCCAGGGCCGCTGCGTACCCCTGCGGTCGCTCGCCGTCATCTCAGCAACCCGCCCCCTCCGGCGAGATGGTGCCCTGGGCGGGCGCCGGCCCGGGCGGGGGTACGCCGGCGAAGGTCGTCGGCGTGCTGAAGGTCCGCCAGCGGTCGAACGGCGCCACGATCAGCCAGGCCGTCCCGACCACGTTGTCGACCGGGACGAACGCGGCCGAACCGGGATAGCCCTCGGGACCCTCCTGATCCATGTGGCAGCGAGAATCCGCGCTGAAATTGCGGTGGTCGCCCATCACGAAGATGTGCCCGGCCGGCACCACGGCCTCGAAGGGGACGCGCGCGGGGTCCACGGTTTCACCGCCGGAGGAATACAGGTATGCCCGCTCCTCCAGCGCCTTGCCGTTGACGGTCACCCGCCCGTCGGGATCGCAGCAGGCGACGGTGTCGCCGGCGACGCCGATCACGCGCTTGATCAGATGATCGTCGCTGGTGTCGGGCAGGATCCCGAAGAACTCGAGAGCCTTGCCGACGGGCCCGCGCTCCGCGGCTTCCTGGGTCGCCGGCAGCCAGCCGCCCGGGTCCTTGAAGACGACGATGTCGCCGCGCTGGAAGGGCGTGATCTTCTGCACGACGACCCGGTCATCGACCTGCAGCGTGTTCTCCATCGACTGCGACGGGATCAGGAATGGTTGGGCCACGAACGCGCGCAGCAGCCCGGACAGCACCAGCGCGCCGACGATGACGATCACCAACTCGCGGACGAAGCGGGCGAACGAGCGACCGGGCGACCGCTTCTCGCGTCGCCGAACGTTGTCTCCGACGGTCGCGTCCTGACCGGAGTCCACCGCTTCGCCCACCAACTGCCCTTCCGTCGCTCCGCGCGCCGCTCGCGCGCGTGGCAGGCACCGCGCGGGCGCCACCGAGGAGCCAGCCTAGCCCGCCCGGGCGACACCACGCGCGGCGCGCCGGGTTCGCACATCAGTTCGAATCAGCGGGTACGCTGCACGCATGAGCCAGGTCACCCTCTTCGACGCCGTCGACCACGACGAGCCCGGCACCGGTCGCTACGCCGACGGCCTCAGCCGCCGCGAGTTGACCCGCGGCGCCTGGCTGGACGTCCGACCGGGCTGGGTGCTGCGACCCGACCTGCTGATGGAGCGACTGCTCGCCGACACGCCATGGCGCGGCGAGCGGCGGCAGATGTATGACCGCGTCGTCGACACCCCGCGGCTGCTCAGCTTCCACGGCGCCGGCGATCCGTGGCCGCACCCGCTGCTGCTTGCCATGCGGGCCGAACTCTCCGCGCACTACCGGCCCGAGCTCGGCGAGGACTTCGTCACCGCCGGGCTGTGCCTGTACCGCGACGGCCGCGACTCCGTGGCCTGGCACGGTGACCGGATCGGGCGCGGCAGCACCCACGACACGATGGTCGCGATCGTCTCGCTCGGCGAGGTGCGGCGCCTGGCGCTGCGGCCGCGCGGCGGCGGCCGGTCGCTGCAGATCCCGATGGCCTCGGGCGATGTGGTCGTGATGGGCGGCACGGCGCAGCGCACCTGGGAGCACGCGGTGCCGAAGATGCGAAACGCCGGCCCCCGGATCAGTGTCCAGTTCCGGGTGGCCGGCGTGCGCTGAGCGACGCGATCAGTTGTCGCGCTTCTCCTTGATCTTGGCGGCCTTGCCGCGCAGGCCGCGCAGGTAGTAGAGCTTCGCGCGGCGCACATCGCCGCGACGCTCGACCTCGATCTTGTCGATGATGGGGCTGTGCAGCGGGAAGGTACGCTCCACGCCGACGCCGAAGCTGACCTTGCGGACGGTGAAGGTCTCGGAGATGCCGCCGCCGTTCTTGGCGATCACGACGCCCGCGAAGACCTGGACGCGGGAGCGGTTGCCCTCGACGACCTTGACGTGCACGCGCACGGAATCGCCGGCCCGGAACTCGGGGATGTCCTCCCGCACGGCAGGCTGGGTGGCGGCCTCGATGAGCTTGTTCATGGGTTGTCCTCGCCGGTGCCACAGGTCACCAGGTGCTGGGTGAGCAGTCGTCTGCCCGCGCACTCGGGCGTTCCCCCTGTGGCAGGAGCCGAGACCGCGGGCAGCAGCCGTCAAGTCTGCCACACCGCTCGCCGCGCTGACCAATCCGCGCGGGGCCCTGTCGCCGCGAATGTCCCGATCCGGGTCGGCGGTGGTAGGTTGCCGGATGTGTCGGGGGATACCTGTCGGCTTTGTCGTGCCGACGAACTTGTCAGCGTGCTCGATCTGGGCGCGACGCCACCGTGCGAACGATTCCTGACCGCGGCGGAGCTGGATGCCGCGGAGCAGACCTATCCGTTGCACGTGCGGCTGTGTCGGCGCTGCCTGCTGCTGCAGATCCCCGCGCTGATCACGCCGGAGGACACCTTCACCGAGTACGCGTACTTCTCCTCCTTCTCGACCAGTTGGGTCGATCACGCGCGGCGTTTCGTCGCGGACGCGACCGATCGCCTGGGGCTCGACGGCGACAGCCTGGTGGTCGAGGTCGCCGCGAACGACGGCTATCTGCTGCAGCACGTGCTCGACCGCAAGATCCCCTGTCTGGGCATCGAGCCGAGCACCAATGTCTCCGCGGAGGCGGTGCGCCGCGGCGTACCCGTCGTCAACGACTTCCTCACCGAACCGCTGGCACGCCGGGTACGAGAGCAGCACGGTCCGGCCGATCTGGTCGTCGCCAACAATGTCTGGGCGCACATCCCCGACGTGGCGGGGTTCACCCGCGCATTGCGCACCCTGGTGGCCGACGACGGGCGGATCAGCATCGAGGTGCACCACGCCCTTAACCTCGTCGCCGATGCCCAGTTCGACACCGTCTACCACGAGCACTTCCAGTACTGGACGGTGCTCGCCGCGCGGGGCGCCCTCACCGCCGCCGATCTCAGCCTGGTCGATGTCGAGCTGATCCCGACCCACGGCGGATCGATCCGCTTCTGGGCCGCCCCGGCCGAACACGCGCCGACGCCGTCGCCCCGGGTGGGCGCCGTCGCCGACGCCGAGCGCGCGGCGGGGCTCGACCGCGTCGACGGGTACGCCGGCCTCGCCCCGCGGGTGTCGCGGATCCGGCGCGACCTGGTCCGCCTGCTGATCGACGCGGCCGACGCGGGCCTGAAGGTGGCCGGCTACGGCGCGCCGGGCAAGGGCCAGACCCTGCTGAACTTCTGCGGCATCCGGCCCGACCTGCTGCCCTACCTGGTCGATCGCAATCCCTACAAGCACGGGCGGTTCACGCCCGGCACCCGGATCCCGATCCGGCCGGTGGAGCAGTTGTATGCAGACCGACCGGATCTGGTCGTGGTGCTGCCGTGGAATCTGCGCGAGGAGATCACCCACCAACTGGCGGGCATCGCCGAGTGGGGCGGGCGGCTGGTCTTCGCCCAGCCCACGTTGCAGATCGTCGATCCGGCGACCGGGGCACCGACGCCCCTGCCGACCGGGCTCGGCGCTTCGCCGGCAGAGCGCTGACCGCGTAGTTGCCTGGAGTTTGGGGGGAATCATGAGGAGTCACGGACTGAAGGTCGTGCTGTTCTGTGGCGGTTACGGGATGCGGATGCGCGGCAGCGCGACCGACGACGTCCCGAAGCCGATGCAACTCGTCGGGCCGTATCCACTGCTGTGGCACGTCATGCGCTATTTCGCCCATTTCGGGCACAAGGAGTTCATCTTGTGCCTCGGCTACGGCGCGCAGATGATCAAGGACTACTTCCTCAACCATGCACCGACCGCGCACAACGACTTCGCGTTGCGCGGCGGGAAGGTCGAGTTGCTCGATGACGAGATGTCCGACTGGACGATCAACTTCGTCGACACGGGTCTGACCAGTTCGATCGGGGAACGGTTGCGACGGGTACGCCCGCTGCTCGGCGACGACGAGATCTTCCTCGCCAACTACGCCGACGTGCTGACCGATGCCGATCTGCCGAGCATGATCGACTCCTTCGTCGACGACGGACAGGCCGTGGCCTCGGTGATGTCGGTGCCACCGCAGGACACCTTCCACGTGCTCGAGGTCGACGAGAAGCACCGGGTCACCAAGATCACGCCGGTGGCGACGATGCCGATGCGGGTCAATGGCGGCATGATCATCCTGCGCCAGGAGGTGTTCGACCATCTCGGCCCGGGCGAGGACCTGATCGGCGACGCCTATGCCCGACTGGCGACCCAGGGCCGCGCACTGGCCCAGCCCTACGACGGATTCTGGAAGGCCGCCGACACGTTCAAGGAGCGCGCCGAACTCGACCGGATGTGGACCACCGGGCAACGCCCGTGGGCGATCTGGGACCGGGGCGCCGAATCACCCGCTGTGACAGGAGATCGATGACCGACACGGCTCTGGAACCGCCGATGCGGATCGGCGCGCCCGTGTGGCCGGAGGCGAGCTGGATCGGCAGTTATGACCGCAGCGCGCCACCGGTCCGACACGGCGAACTCCCGCTGCGCGACGGGTCCGGCTATCGCAACGCACGGTTCCTGGTGCGCGACGGACAGACCGCCGTCGGATTCGTCACGGCTCCCGTGGTCGACGGGGCCGTCGACGCCGACGAGCTGTGGCGCCGCGCGAGCGCCCTGCCCGAACGCCAGTCCCTGCGCGGCCCGATCGGGACCGCATTGCCGTTCTTCAGCGTGATCATCCCCACCCGCGACCGGCCGGGCCCACTAGCCGATGCCGTGCGCTCGGTGCTGGAGACCGACTACCCGGACTTCGAACTGATCGTGGTCGACAACGGCTCGGCGACCGATGCGACCGCCGAGGTGGTGCGCGCCGTGGACGACGAGCGGGTTCGCCTGGTCCGCGAGCCGCGCCCGGGAGCCTCGCGGGCCCGCAATGCCGGGGTCGCCGCGGCCCGCGGCGATCACCTCGCGTTCACCGACGACGATGTGGTCGCCGATCGCTGGTGGCTGCGCCAACTGGCCGCCGGGTTCTCCCGCGGCGCCGACATCGGCGTGGTCTGCGGCATGGTCCCCACCGGCGAGCTGGCCACCCCGGCCCAGGCGTGGTTCGACGAGCGGGTCACCTGGGCGTCGAACCTCACGCCGGTCACCTACCGGCTGGCCGACCCGCCCTCCCCGCGCGGGCTCTTCCCGTTCGAGGTCGGCCGCTACGGCACCGGCGCGAACATGGCCGTGCGGCGCGAGACGTGGGAAACGATCGGCGGCTCCGATGTCCGGCTCGGTCCGGGCACGCCGACCAAGGGTGGGGAGGACCTGGACGTCTTCCTCGCCGCCCTCGCCGCCGGCTATGCCGTCGCAGTCGAGCCGTCGTCCGTGGTCTGGCACCGGCACCGCGCCGAGCTGTCTGCCCTGCGCTCCCAGGTCACCGGCTACGGCCGCGGGCTGGGTGCCTGGCTGACCAAGGTCGCGCTCCACCCGCGGCTGGCGCGCCACGCGGCGCCGGTGGCGCTTCCCGGGTTGCGGCACCTGGCCGGCCTGATCATCCCCTGGCGCCGGAACGCCGCGCTGCGCGAGGCCGACGAGAGCGTGGGCGCCCGCCGTCCCGCGCCGATCTCCCCCGGGCTGATGACCAGGCTGCGCCGGGTCGAGATGCTCGGCCTGTTGAGCGGCCCGGCGAGCTATCTGCTGTCGCGCTGGCGCAACCGCTGCGACCCGGGAATCACCCGCCGGGAGACGACCCGGCCCCCCACGATTGGCCAAGGCATGGGGATCGTGGGGTAGCATGCTTGCCGAAGCGGAAGTGATCGGGCAATGGCTGCCCGGCGATCGGGGGATCACATCACACCGCCGCACATTTCCCTGTGTTGGCAACGCTTCCTCCCCGATCGCGATCAAGTTGACCAGACCAGATCAGATCAACGAGACCAGATTCACCAGAATCGGAACCACTCGGGGGACAAAGTGACCTATCCGAAGCATCGCCCCGCCGCGCCGACGATCACGATCGTGATTCCGGCACTCAACGAGGCGAAGAACCTGCGACGCATCCTGCCGCAGTTGGCGTGGGCCGACGAGGTGATCCTGGTCGACGGCCATTCCGAGGACGGAACCCTCGAGGCCGCGCGCGAGGCCATGCCGGAGATCAAGGCCCTGCGGCAGACCCGGCGGGGCAAGGGCAATGCGCTCGCCTGCGGCTTCGCGGCCGCGACGGGCGACATCATCGTGATGTTCGACGCCGACGGCTCGGCCGACCCGACCGAGATCAACCGGTTCGTGGCGGCCCTGCAGAACGGCGCCGATTTCGCCAAGGGCAGCCGCTATGTCACCGGCGGCGGGTCCTCCGACATCACCGGCCTGCGCAGCATCGGCAACCGCGCGCTCACCCTGATCATGAACACGATGTTCCGCGCCCGGTTCACCGATCTGTGCTACGGCTACAACGCCTTCTGGCGCGATGTGGTGGTCGAGCTCGACCTTCCCTCCCCCGAGCCCGAGGCCGGCGGTGACCGGTCGATGCAGTGGGGCGACGGCTTCGAGATCGAGACGGTGATCAACTGCCGCGTCGCCACCAGCGAACTCGTCGTGCACGAGGTGCCCAGCTTCGAGCTGCCGCGGATGTTCGGGGTGAGCAACCTCAACGCGATCAGCGACGGGTTGCGCGTGGGGCGTACCTTGATCACCGAGTGGCGGCGGGCCTTCGGGCGTCGCGCGCCGAGCCCGGCGGGGCCGCCCCGGCAGCGGCGAGCGCGCCCGCACAGCGTGCCCGCGGGCGATCGCGCCGCGTGAGCCCGCGCGCCACGGTCGTCGTCTGTGCCTACACCCAACGCCGCTGGGCCGAGCTGACCGCCGCGATCGGCGAGGCGGCGGAGCAGGCCCGGGACGCCCAGGCCGATGTCGTCGTGATCATCGATCACAACGATGTGCTGCTGGAGCGAGTGCGGGCCGCGTTCGCCGGGACCGGCGTGCGGGTCGAGCCGAACACCGGCCCCCGCGGCCTGTCGGGTGCCCGCAACACGGGCTGGCGGCTGGCGCGAGGCGAGGTGGTGATCTTCCTCGATGACGATGCCCGCCCGCGACCGGGCTGGCTGGCCGCCCTGCTCGCGCCGTACGCCGACCCCACGATCATCGCTGTCGGCGGGTCCGCCGCTCCGGTCTGGCCGGCGGGCCGCACCCGCCCGCCGAACCTGCCCGCGGGCCCGGCCCGCGGCGAGCTCGACTGGGTGGTCGGGTGCAGCTTCACCGGCCAGGCCGCCGGTGCCGGTCCCGTGCGCAACCTGATGGGCTGCAACATGTCCTTCCGGCGCGACGCGCTGGCCGGTTCGGGCGGATTCGCCGAGAACCTCGGCCGGGTCGGTACGCTGCCGCTCGGCTGCGAGGAGACCGAGCTGTGCATCCGGGTACGCCGGTCGCGCCCCGGCGCGGTGATCCTCTTCGACCCGGCCGCGGCCGTCGACCACCACGTCAGCGCGGATCGCCTGAGCTGGCGCTATCTCGCCTCGCGCTGCCGCAGCGAGGGCCTGTCCAAGGCGGCGGTTGCGGGTCTGGTCGGCGCGGACGACGCGCTGGAGACCGAACGTGGCTATGTCCGCCGGGTGCTGCCACGCGCCGTGGCCCGCGAGCTCGGCGGGGCCAATCTGCCTGGCGCGGCGGCGATCGTCGTCGCGGTCGCCGCGGCCGGATTCGGCTATCTGCAGGGCCGCCTGGCGGGGCTGCGGACCCGCCGCGCCGGCCGGGTGCCGGTCACGGCCTGAGCGATCCCGCGCGGCTCACGTCCGGCGGGCGTTGGCCAGCACCGGCAGCGTCTGCCGCACCCGGGCGACGAGCTCGGGGTCGAGGTCGGCGACCAGGAGCTCGGGGCCCGCACCGGCGGACGCCAGCACCGTGCCGTCGGGGGCGACGATGATGCTGTGCCCGACCCCGGTGGGCGCGCGACCGGGATCGCGACCCTGGCTGCGCGGATCGGCTTGGTCGCAGGCCAGCACGTAGCAGGTGGTGTCGAGCGCGCGGGCCCGCGCCAGCAACTGGAAGGCCTCCGCCTTGCCCTCCCCCGAGCCCCAGGACGCCGGCACCACGATCGCCTGCGCGCCGTCACGGGCGAGGCGGTCGAACAGCCGCGGGAAGCGGATGTCGTAGCAGGTCGCGGCACCGACGACCAGCTCCCCCACCTCGAAGGTGACGGTCCCCTCGCCCGGCGCGACCGTGTCGGACTCGGCAAAGCCGAAGGCGTCGAAGAGATGGATCTTGTCGTACGCCGCCTCCACGCCCTGCCCGGTGATCAACAGCGTGTTCCGTACCCGGCCGGCATCTCCGGGGGTGAACATGCCGGCGACGATGACGATCCCGTGCCGGGCGGCGATGTCGCGCACCCGGGCGGCCCAGTCGCCGTCGAGCGGCTCGGCGATGTCGGTGAGCCGGTGGCCGAAGGCCCGCATCGTCGCCTCCGGGAAGACGACCAGTCCGGCGCCGGCGGCGGATGCGCGTTCGGCGTACTCCTCCACCAGCGCGAGGTTCTCGACGAGATCCCGTCCGCTGGTCACCTGGGCCAGTGCCACGCGCATCGCTACCCCTCTCTCCACGGCGTCCGGGCGGCGGTCCGTCCGGTCCGTCGAGCCTAGCGGCCGACTACGCTGGGGCGATGATCGAGTTGCGTACGCCCGACGAACTGCGAGCCATGGAACCCGCCGGCCGATTCGTCGCCGACACCCTGACCGCGCTGGCCGTGAAGGCCTCCGTCGGGGACAACCTGCTCGACATCGACGCCGAGGCACACCGGCTGATCACCGAGGCGGGTGCCGTCAGTTGCTACATCGACTACCACCCGAGCTTCGGCGCCAGCCCGTTCGGGCATGTGATCTGCACCTCGGTGAATGCGGGCGTGCTGCACGGCCTGCCGCACGACTACACGCTGGCCGACGGCGATCTGCTGAGCCTGGATTTCGCCGTGTCGATCGACGGCTGGGTCGCGGATTCGGCGATCTCCGTCGTCATCGGGGACCCGGCGCCGGCCGATCTTCGGCTGATCGACACCACCCAGCGCGCGCTGGCCGCGGGCATCCGCGCCGCCGTGGCGGGCAACCGGATCGGCGACATCTCCGCAGCGATCGGCAAGGTCGCGAGGCGCGCGGGCTACCGCACCAACCTGGAGTTCGGCGGCCACGGGGTCGGTCGGACGATGCACGGCGACCCGCATGTGCCGAACGACGGCAAACCGGGCCGTGGGCTGGTGCTGGAGCCGGGCCTGGTGATCGCGATCGAGCCGTGGCTGCTGGCCGACACCGACAAGATCATCCGCCTGGACGACGGCTGGACCCTGGCCTCGGCCGACGGCTCGCGCGGCGCCCACAGCGAGCACACGGTCGCGATCACCGCCGACGGCCCGCTCGTGCTGACTGCCCGTGCCGACGGGATCGGCGTACCCGACAATGCGGTGCTGCCGGCCAGCCTCACCGGCTGAGCGGAACGATTCGGTCTCATTCCCCCCGGGCGAGGGCGCCGAGCAGGTCGCGGTTCAGGCGGCTGATGTTGTCGAACGGGATGCCCTTCGGGCAGACCGCGGTGCACTCGCCGATGTTGGTGCAGCCGCCGAGGCCCTCGGCGTCGTGCTGGGCGACCATCGCGAGCACCCGGCTGTCCCGCTCGGGCTGGCCCTGGGGCAGCAGGCCGAGGTGGGTCACCTTGGCGGAGGTGAACAACATCCCCGACGCGTTCGGGCAGGCGGCGACGCAGGCACCGCAGCCGATGCAGGTCGCCGACTCGAAGGCGTGATCGGCATTGTCCTTCGGCACGGCGTTGGCATTGGCCTCGGGCGCGGAGCCGGTGTTCACCGAGATGTAGCCGCCGGAGGCGATGATCCGGTCCAGGGCGCTGCGGTCGACGCAGAGGTCCTTGATCACGCCGAAGGCCTCAGCCCGGAACGGCTCGACGTCAATGGTGTCGCCGTCGGAGAACGACCGCATGTGCAACTGGCAGGTGGTGGTCGGCACCTTCGAGTCGGCCCGACCGTGGGGTACGCCGTTGATCACCACGCCGCACATCCCACAGATGCCCTCGCGACAGTCGGAGTCGAAGGCGATCGGTTCCTCACCGTCGAGCGTGAGCCGCTCGTTGACGACGTCGAGCATCTCCAGGAAGGACATGTGCTCGGAGACATCGGGAACCTCGATGGTCTGCATGTGCCCGGGCTCGTCGGGGCCCTTCTGGCGCCACACGCGCAAGGTGATCTTCACTCGCCATTCCTCACTTCTCGTTCGCTGTCCCGGCTCACTTGTAGCTGCGCTGCTTCATCTCGACGTAGTCATAGACCAGCGGTTCCTTGTGCAGGATCGGCTTGTCGCCGCCATTCCACTCCCACGCGGCGACATGGGCGAACTCGTCGTCGTGGCGCAGCGCCTCGCCGTCCTCGGTCTGCGACTCCGCCCGGAAGTGACCGCCGGCGGACTCGCGCCGGGCCAGCGCATCGATGCACATCAGCTCGCCGAGCTCCATGAAGTCGGCGACCCGGCAAGCGCGCTCCAGCGACTGGTTCAGCTCGTGCTCGGTGCCGGTCACCAACACGTCGGACCAGAACTCCTCGCGGAGCTGGCGGATCTCGACGATCGCCTTGCGCAACCCGGCGTCGGTCCGCTCCATGCCGCAGTACTCCCACATGATCTTGCCGAGCTCGCGGTGGAAGGAGTCGACCGTGCGGCTGCCCTTGATCGACAACAGCTTTTCCAGCCGTGCGTTGACGGCATCGACCACCTCGACCACCGCCGGATCGTCCTTGGCGACCGGCTCGAACTTCCCGGCCGCCAGGTAGTCGGGCACGGTGTAGGGCAACACGAAGTAGCCGTCGGCCAGGCCCTGCATCAGCGCCGAGGCGCCGAGCCGGTTGGCGCCGTGGTCGGAGAAGTTCGCCTCGCCCCCGACGAACAGCCCGGGAATGGTCGACTGCAGGTCGTAGTCCACCCACAGGCCGCCCATCGTGTAGTGCACCGCGGGATAGATCCGCATCGGCACCTCATACGGGTTCTCGCCGGTGATCTGGGCGTACATGTCGAACAGGTTCCCGTACTTCGCCTCGACGGCCTTGCGACCGAGCCGCGCGATCGCGTCGGCGAAGTCCAGGTAGACGCCCAGGCCACCCGGGCCGACGCCGCGGCCCTCATCGCAGACATACTTCGCGGCGCGGGAGGCGATGTCGCGCGGCACCAGGTTGCCGAACGCCGGATAGCGCCGCTCCAGGTAGTAGTCGCGGTCGGCCTCGGGGATCTCGCGCGGATCGCGCTTGTCCTCCCCGCTCTTCGGCACCCAGATCCGGCCGTCGTTGCGCAGCGATTCGCTCATCAGGGTGAGCTTGGACTGGTAGTCGCCGGAGACCGGGATGCAGGTCGGGTGGATCTGGGTGTAGCACGGATTGCCGAACAGCGCGCCCTTGCGGTGCGCCCGCCAGCTCGCGGTGACATTGCAGCCCATCGCATTCGTGGACAGGAAGAACACGTTGCCGTAGCCGCCGGTGCACAAGATCACGCAGTCGGCCAGGTGGGGCTCGACCTCGCCGGTGATCAGATCGCGGGTGACGATGCCACGGGCCTTGCCGTCGACCAGGATCAGGTCCAGCATGTCGTGCCGGGTGAACATGGTCACGGTGCCGGCGTTGATCTGGCGCTCCAGCGCCTGGTACGCCCCGATCAGCAACTGCTGTCCGGTCTGTCCGCGGGCGTAGAACGTGCGCTGCACCTGCACGCCGCCGAAGGAACGGGTGTCGAGCAGGCCGCCGTACTCGCGCGCGAACGGTACGCCCTGGGCGACGCACTGGTCGATGATGTTGACGCTGACCTCGGAGAGCCGGAAGACATTCGACTCCCGCGAGCGGTAGTCGCCGCCCTTCACGGTGTCGTAGAACAGCCGCTCGATCGAGTCGCCGTCGTTCTTGTAGTTCTTCGCCGCGTTGATGCCGCCCTGGGCGGCGATCGAGTGCGCTCGCCGGGGGCTGTCCTGGTAGCAGAACGCCTGCACCTGGTAGCCGGCCTCGCCGAGCGTCGCCGCGGCCGAGGCCCCGGCCAGCCCGGTCCCGACGACAATGATCTTGATCTTGCGCCGGTTGGCCGGGTTCATCAGCCGGGCCTCGAAACGGCGCCGGGCCCACCGGTCCTTGATCTCTCCGCCGGGGGCCTTGGTGTCGGCGATCGGGTCGCCGAGGATCAGGTAGTCGTCCGAATCTATTCCCAGGGTGCGGTCCGGCGCGTCGTCGGTCGTCGGCTCTGTCGTCGGGGCGGTCTCGGTGGTCATGGCTGCACAACTCCAAACAGGCAGGCGAAGGGCGGGATCAGGAATCCGAGGGACAGCACCAGCGCAATGCCGGCGGACCAGGCCAGCGCCCGGGTCCGGGCGCGCGGGGTGCGGATTCCGCCGAGGGTGGCGACCGCGCTGTAGATGCCGTGGCGCAGGTGCATCCCGAGGGCGACGATGGCCGCGGCGTAGATCAACACGACCCACCACACCGTGAAGGCGGTGACCGTGCGCACGTACGGGTCGGCCAGACCGGAGCCGGGGAAGGCGCCGTTGGTGGCGGGGTCGAGCACCAGCTTCGGCAACAGCGTGAACTGCAGCAGGTGGTAGATCACGAACAAGGCGATGGTCAGGCCGCCCCAGCGCATGGTGAAGGACGCATAGGTGCGCTGCACGCCGGTGCGGTGCTGCGTCGATACGTAGCGCCGGCCCGGTCCGACGGCCGCGCGGTCGCGCTGGGTCAGGCGTACCGCCGAGACGATGTGCAGGATCACCGCGAGCAGCAGCACCGGGCGGATCGCCCACAGCCCTGCGCTGTAGGGCAGTATCGGCTCGCCGAGGGTACGCAGGCCCTCCGCGTAGTGGTTGAACTCCTCGGCGCCGGCGAACAGCTTGAGGTTGCCCAGCATGTGACCGATCAGGAAGAGCAACATGATCAGACCGGTGATGGCCATCACGTATTTCGAGACCACGAGCGAGCGCGCCGCCCGTTGGTGAACTGTCAGTGAACTCGTCGCCACGCCCGCAACACTAGTGCGACCAGTGTGTCCACTGGTAGTAAGGAGCACCTTTCGGCGACGTGGGATTTCTCACGTCCCTCAGAAGTCGCAGGCGTCCTCGTCGCGCTCGCCGCAGTACAGCTTGCCGGCGTCCCAGGAGTAGTCGCTGAGCTCGCCGATGGTGACCAGGCTGTAGCCCTTCTCGGTCATCGTGGTGGCGATCTCCTCGGCGGCGGCGACGGTCGGGGCGTGGATGTCGTGCATCAGCACCACGCCGCCCGGCTTGACCGTCTGCGCGGAGGCAGCGGTCTGGACGGTGTCCTTGGTCGCCCAGTCGCGGGTGTCGATGTCCCAGTTGACGATCGCCTGTCCCGACTCCTTCGCGGTCTGGCGGGTCAGCTTGCCGACGGCGCCACCCGGCGGACGCATGAACAGCGGGGGCCGGCCGGTGGTCTTGGCCAGCATCTCGTTCGTCTTGCCGAACTCCTTCTTGTTCTTCTCCGGGGAGCGGTTCGGCAGCGACGTGTCGTGCACATAGGTGTGGCTGGCGATCTCCATCCCCTTCGCGGCGGCGAAGGTGGACATCTCCTCGTCATTGGCCACGACCTGCCCGAGCTGGAAGAACGTGAGCGCCTGCCCCTGGGCGAGATAGGCCTCGATCACGTCCGGGGTGCCCGAGGCAGGACCGTCGTCGTAGGTCATCGCGGCGCACTCGCGAGCCTTGCAGTTCACACCGACCCAGGGATAGGGCCGCGCGGCGGGCTCGGCGGTGGGCTCGTCGGAGGCCTCCCCGCCGGAACCGCCCGGCCCCTGCGGGATGTCCACCACCTGCGGCTCCTCCGACGGTTCGGCGCCGGCCTTCTCGTCCTCGCCGCCGACTGACTCCTTGCGGTCGCGGGAGTCGAGCTTCGCGCCCGGGTCGAACCGCTCGGGTGCGGTCGCCGAGGCCTGCGCGTCGATGCCGAACGGCGACAACAACGGATCGATCGCCGCGCGCGGAACCCGGACCGGTCCGGGCACCAGGTCGTCCCGGAACGCCAGCACCGCATTGCCCTCGGCGTCGAAACCCATCGCCGGTCCGTTGCCGTAGGGCGCCGCCTCCTGGCCGAGCGCCTCGCCGACCGCGCCGGCATCGGCGTCTCGCGGCAGGGCGTCGGTCACCGCCGACACGAAGGCGGGCCAGCCGTCCAGGCTGATCAGCCCGGGGGCGGCGACGCCGCGATCGCTGGCCCGGTCGTACCACACGCTGATCGGGACCTTGCGCGGCTTGCCCTCGACGGTCGAGGAGGTGTCGAGCCAGATCCCGACGGCCTTGGGCGAGGAGCCGACCACCCGCCACTGCTGGGTGTAGTCCGTGCCGTTGGCCATCGCGTTGTTCCGCAGCCCCTTGTTGGTCGCCAGCTCGACGGCCAGCGAGAGGTTGCGCGAGTCGGGATCGAACGGGACCGCGACGTCACTCACGCCGGCGTCCTTGCTGGACAGTTTCCCCTCGTCCAGGCCGCCGACCAGGCCGCGGTCGACCTCGGCGAGCGCGACGGGTGCGGCCTCGTCGCCGCCCTGCCCGCCGGGCTGCGGGGGCGTACCGGGGACAATGCCCTGGCTGGGGCCCGTGCACCCACTGAGCACGAGCCCGAGGACCAGTGCCGCGAGCGGCGCAGCCATGGCCCGGCGATGCCCGGCGCGGCGCGCGAGGCTGGGCTGACAAGCGGTGGAGGATGCAGACTGCGAGCGGGACACGGCTGTCAGGGTAGTTCGTCGGGGGTCGGACTACCCCATCAGGCCCGGCACGTCGGCCAACTTCAGGAAACCTTTATCCAGGTCGATCTCGACGACGAGTGCGGCGACCAGCGGCACCAGGTGGATCGACCCGTCGGCGGCGATCTCCAGCAGGTCCTGCGCGGGCAGGTGGGCGATGCCGCGAACCCGGCCGACAGGCGTACCCGCGTGATCGCGCACCTCCAGGCCGACGAGCTGGCGATCCCAGTACTCCCCGGGGCCGGCGGGCGTCTCGGCGCCCGGCACATCGGCGTACAGCTCGACGCCGCGCAACAGCTCGGCGGCCGTGCGGTCGTCGACGCCGTCGAGGCTGACCAGCAGCCGGCCCTGGTGCCAGTGGCTGCGCGCCACCGTCCAAGACCGGCCGCCGGCATCGCGTACCCGTGCGCCGGCGGCGAAACGCCGATCGGGCTCGTCGGTACGCGGCGTGATCGTCAACTCGCCGCGAATGCCGTGCGGGCGGCCGATCCGCCCCACCCGGACCTCGACCGTCCGGGAATCAGCCACGTCCGATCAGCGGCCGCGGCGCGGCCGGTCGACGTCGACGAAGTCGATCTGCACGCGCTCGCGTCCGGCGAGGGACTTGATCACGGTACGCAGGGCGGTCGCGGTGCGGCCCTGCCGGCCGATCACCTTGCCGACATCGGACGGGTCGACCCGGACCTCGAGGATCCGGCCGCGGCGCAGATCCTTGTCCGCGACCCGCACCTCGTCGGGCCGGCTGACCAGCCCGCGGACCAGATGCTCCAGCGCATCGGCCAGCATGCTCAGGACTCGGTCCCGGCGTCGGCCACCGCGTTGACGAAGCCGGCCGCCTGCGCCGCCTCGGCGCTGTTGAACCAGACCTCGGCGATGGTCCGCCCGTACCACGGCGAGTCGGGCGTGTGGAACTTCATCGAGTCCTCGTTGCCCTTGATCTCGAAGCCCTCCGGCGGGTTCTCCCCACGGAAGGAGTTCTCGCCGTAGTCCTTGGCGTCGTCGGCCTTGGCGTCGTCGGCCTTCGCCTCGTCGGCCTTGGCCTCGTCGGCCTTGGCGGACTTCTTGGCCTTGGTCTTCACGGCGTCGCCGGCGGCGGCCGAGCCACCGAGGGCGGCGTTGAAGGCGGCGGTCTTGTCGGTCCGCTCGGGCTGCGGGTCGATGCCGGCGGGGCTGGTGTCGCCGCTGAACTTCTGCCAGTCGCCGGAGCGCTTGAACAGCGCCACCACGGCCTCCGTCGGCTGGGCGCCGACGCCGAGCCAGTACTGCGCCCGCTCGGAGTCGACGACGATGATCGACGGGTCGTTCTTCGGGTGGTACTGGCCGATCTCCTCGATCGCCTTGCCGTCGCGCTTCTGCCGCGAGTCCATCACGACGATGCGGTAGTGCGGGGTGCGGATCTTGCCGAGCCGCTTCAGTCGAATCTTGACAGCCACGTGGGTGGTATCTCCTGTGAAGTAGGGATGGTCCTCGGCTCGGCGTGGGGACACCGGGGGCCTCGGGCCGGATGGCTCTGGCCGGCCGGCGCGGTGAGAGGGCGCCCCGACGGCACAGATGCGCGGGCAATTCTGCCAGAACGAACCGGGCGGACCAACTCGCCCGCCGCCGGTCAGTGCCGAAAGCCCGCCAGCGGGACGGCGTACCGCGGTCCGAGAATGCCGCCGAGGCCGGTCAGCGCGGCGATCGCGATCAGCAACACCGCGGCCGGCCACCAGTGCTGACCCGCGCCGGCGACCAGCGCGGTGGCCAGCAGCGGCATGAAGCCGGAGATGACGCCGGCCAGGTTCTGCGCCATTCCGGTGCCGGTGTAGCGCATCTCGGGTCGGAACAGGCCGGTCATCAAGGTTCCGGAGACGGCATAGGAGACCGACAGCAGGCAGACGGCGATGATCATGCCGGCGGCGACCGCGATGGGATTGCGGGTGGCCAGCAGCGCGAAGGCCGGGAAGGCCGCCACGGCGCTCAGCACCGCGCCGCCGATGATCACCCGGCTGGCACCGAAGCGCTCGCCCAGCCGCCCGCAGATCAGCACCGTCGGGATCTGCCCGACGGCCGCCAGCAGGCTGCCGACCAGCAACACGGTCGAGTCGATCTTCAGGGTCTGGTTGCCGTAGCTGATCATGAACGCGGTGACCAGGTAGAAGCCCGGTACGCCGAGCATGGCAACCAGGCTGGCCACCAGTAGTTGGCGCCACTGCAGGCGGAACATCGAGCGGACCGGCGTGCGATCGACCGACCTCGTGTCCAGCATCGCCACGAATACCGGCGACTCCTCCAGCCGGCTGCGCAACCACAGCGAGACCGCGAGCAGCGGGATCGCCAGCAGGAACGGGATCCGCCAGCCCCAGGCAGTGAACGCAGCACCCTGCCCGACGATCAGCCCGATGATCGCGAACAGGCCGGACGACATGATCGTGCCGATCGGCGAACCGATCTGCGGGATCGCGGCGAAGCGGCTGCGCTGGTGCAACGGCGCGTGCTCGATGGCCAGGGTCATCGCACCGCCCCACTCCCCGCCGACGCTGAGCCCCTGCAGCACCCGCAGTGCCATCAGCAACAGCGGAGCAGCCAGGCCGATCTGGAAGTAGTCCGGGAGCAGGCCGATCAGACCGGTCACCATGCCGATTCCGACGATGGTGATCAACAACGTCCGTCGCCGCCCGTACCGGTCGCCCATCCAGCCGAACAGCAGGCCGCCGATGGGGCGCGCGACGAGGCCGACGCCGAAGGTCGCGAAGGAGGCCAACAGCGATGTCGTCGGATCTCCGGTGACGAAGAAGGTCTTGTTGAAGACCAGACTGGCGGCGGCGGTGAAGAGGAAGAAGTCGTACCACTCCATGGCGGTGCCGACCAGCGCGCCGATCGCGACGCGGCGGGCATCGGCGGGGCTGAGGGTCTCGGCGGTCCGTTCCTCGGCGGGGCCGGCGGTAGCGGGTTGCTCGGTCATGTCGGGAGCCCTTCGTCGAGTTCCGGCGAAGGTTACGGGGTGGCCGGCCCGGCCTGCCCCGGGGTCACCACCCGGCCCCGCAGCACCACCCGGTCCGGGCTGGCGGTGACGGTCACATCGGCTCGCGGATCGGCGTCGAAGATCACCAGATCGGCGGGATCGCCCTCCCCCAGCCCCGCGGCACCGAGCCAGTCCCGGGCCCGCCAGCTCGCGGCGCCGAGCGCGAAGTCTGCTCCCCCGACCCGGGACAGCAGCGCGATCTCCTCCGCGATCGTGCCGTGCGGGCGCAGGCCGCCGGCATCGCTGCCGGCGTAGATGGCGATGCCGGCATCGTGGGCCTTACCGACCGTCTCGAAGCGGCGGGCGAACAGATCGCGCATGTGCTTGGCGTAGGTGGGGAACTTGTCCTCGCCCTGCTCGGCGA
Organism: Naumannella huperziae; assembly: GCF_054073625.1. Lineage (NCBI taxonomy): Bacteria > Bacillati > Actinomycetota > Actinomycetes > Propionibacteriales > Propionibacteriaceae > Naumannella > Naumannella huperziae. Next base: position 2,720,639 of record NZ_JBSXPH010000001.1, read on the forward strand.
AGATCGGGAAGTTCTCGATCTGCACCAGGGTGGGGTCCAGCGCGATTCCCTTGTCGGCCATCTGCGCGATCACCTCGTCGGTCAGTCCGGTGCCGTGCTCGACGCAGTCGACGCCGACCTCGACGAGATCGGCGACGGCCTCCTCGCCGAAGACGTGGGCAGCCACGCGTACCCCCAGCTCGTGGGCGCGGTCGATGGCGGACCCGAGGATCTCGCGCGGCCACAGCGGGGCCAGGTCGCCCGAACCCCGGTCGATCCAGTCGGCGACGATCTTGATCCAGCCGTCGGAATCCGCGGCCTGCCGCTCGACGGCGCCGACGAGATCGGTCGGCTCGACCTCCTCGGCGTAGTTGCGGATGTAGCGCTTGGCGCGGGCGATGTGGCGGCCGCACCGGATGGTCCGCGGCAGGTCCGTGCGCTCCTGCACCCAGCGGGTGTCGGCGGGGATGCCGGCGTCGCGGACGAGCAGCACGCCGGAGTCGCGGTCGGTGATCGCCTGGCGTACCGCCTCGTCGCGGTCGACCGCGCCGTCCGGGCCGAGCCCGATGTGGCAGTGGGCGTCCACCAGCCCGGGCATCAGGTACGCATCGCTTGCGATCGTCGTGGCATCGGATTGCGGCTCGTCGGTGATCACCCCGTCGACGATCCAGCGATCGGCCACCTCGCCCGACGGCAGCCACGTCCCGTGCAGATGCAGCGTCTCCATGCCCGGCATCCTGCCACCCGCCGCGATCAGCGGTTCTTGAACATGTCCCGCAGTTGCGGCGGCAGCTCGAAATCGCCCATCGCCTGCTGCAGTTGCTTCTCGTCGAGCTGGCTGGGGTCCAGATTGCCGAACGCGGCCGCGGGATCGGCCGGCGTCTCCTCGGCACCGGTGGTGATCGCGCCGGCCCGCTTGGCGGGATTCCCGGAGACGCCCTTGCCGCGCTTCTTGCCCTTCTTCGCCTGCTGCTTGCCCGAGCGCTGGGCGCTCTTCCCGGGACCGCCGCCCGGCATTCCGGGCATTCCCGGCATTCCGGGCATCGAGCCGCTGGCCAACGCGGTCATCATCTTGCGCGCCTCGAAGAAGCGGTCGACGAGCTGGTTGACGTCGGAGACCTTGGTGCCCGATCCCTTGGCGATCCGGGAGCGCCGGGAGCCGTCGAGAATCTTCGGGTTGTCCCGCTCGGTCGGCGTCATCGACAAGATGATCGCCTCGAGCCGGTCGATCTCCTTCTCGTCGATGTTGGCGATCTGGTCCTTCATCGCGCCGGCGCCGGGCAGCATGCCGAAGATCTTGGACAGCGGCCCCATCCGGCGTACCGCCTTCATCTGGTCCAGGAAGTCGCCCAGCCCGAACTCGCCGCCACGGCCGGTGAGCTTGGCCGCGGCCTTGGCCGACTGCTCGGCGTCGAAGGTCTTCTCGGCCTGCTCGATCAGGGTGAGCATGTCGCCCATGCCGAGGATCCGGCTGGCCATCCGGTCGGGATGGAAGACGTCGAAGTCGGCCAGCTTCTCGCCGTTGGAGGCGAACATGATCGGCCGGCCGGTGACCCGGGCGATCGACAGCGCGGCGCCGCCACGGGCGTCACCGTCGAGCTTGGTCAACACGACGCCGTCGAAGCCGACCCCCTCGGCGAACGCGTTCGCGGTGTTCACCGCGTCCTGGCCGATCATCGCGTCGACGACGAACAAGACCTCGTCCGGGTTCACCGCCGCCTTGATGTCGGCGGCCTGCTGCATCAGCTCGGCATCGACGCCGAGCCGGCCGGCGGTGTCGACGATCACCACATCGTGCTGTTTGGTCTCGGCGATGCCGATGGACTCGCGCGCAACCGCGACGGGGTCGCCCACCCCGTTGCCGGGCTGCGGGGCGTACCAGGCGACGCCGGCACGCTCGGCCACCACGGTGAGCTGCTGGACCGCGTTCGGCCGCTGCAGGTCGGCGGCCACCAGCAGCGGGGTGTGCCCCTGCTCGGCGAGCCACTTCGCGAGCTTGCCCGCCAGCGTGGTCTTGCCCGCACCCTGCAGGCCGGCCAGCATGATCACGGTCGGCGGCCGCTTGGCGAAGCGGAGGGTACGCGTCTGCCCGCCGAGGATGTCGACGAGCTCCTCGTTGACGATCTTGATGACCTGCTGGCTCGGGTTCAGCGCCCCCGACAGCTCGGCGCCCTTGGCGCGCTCCCTGACCGCGGCGATGAACTCCTTGACCACCGCCAGGTTGACATCGGCCTCCAGCAGCGCAATCCGGATCTCCCGCGCCGTGGCGTCGATATCGGCATCGGTCAGCCGGCCCTTGCCGCGCAGGCCCTTGAAGGTCGCGGCCAGCCGGTCTTGCAGTGTGTCGAACAAGGCTTCCTCGGTCCCGGAGATCTTCGGTCAGGCGGTCGGTACGGCGGCCCAGCGTACCCGCCGCTGCCCATTCTCCGGATATCCGCACCCGAACGGTGTGACCGGGTGCACAATCATCGAGCCCTTCGCCGTGCACGCCGCCCGGACGAGAGCGGCACGCATCGAGAAAGGCAGCACGTGACGGATACAGCCTCGGCATCGGCGCCGGTGAACAAGCGCGGCAGGGTCATCTTCGCCTCCCTGGTCGGCACGTCGATCGAGTTCTACGACTTCTACATCTACGCGACGGCGGCCGTGCTGGTCTTCCCCAAGCTGTTCTTCCCCAATGCCGACCCGACCACGCAGCTGCTCGGCTCGTTCGCGGTGTTCGGCGTGGCCTTCATCGCCCGCCCGCTGGGCTCGATCATCTTCGGCCACCTCGGCGACCGGATCGGCCGCAAGGGCACCCTGATCGGCTCGCTGCTGACCATGGGCGTCGCCACCTTCCTGATCGGGTGCCTGCCGACCGCCGCCACTCCCGGCTGGGTCGTCCTGGCACCCCTGTGCCTGGTCATCCTCCGGTTCTGCCAAGGCATCGGCCTGGGCGGTGAGTGGTCCGGCGCGGCGCTGCTCGCGACCGAGAATGCGCCGGAGGGCAAGCGCGCCATCTATGGCACGTTCCCGCAGCTCGGCGCGCCGATCGGCTTCATCCTGGCGAACATCTTCTTCATCATCATGTCTCAGTCGCTCACTCCCGAGGCCTTCGCGAGCTGGGGCTGGCGGGTGCCGTTCCTGGCCAGCGCGGTGCTGGTCCTGCTCGGGCTGTACGTGCGACTGCAGCTCGTCGAGTCGCCGGCCTTCCAGCGGGTCCAGGCCCAGGGTGCGGTACGCCGGGTCCCGCTCGGCGATGTCGTGACCACCCACCTGCGGCCGCTGATCCTCGGCACCTTCAACATGCTGGCGACCTACGTGTTGTTCTACCTGCTGACCACGTTCGTGCTCAGCTTCGGCACGGCGGCGCCGGACGCGCAGGTTCCCGGATTGGGTTATCCGCGCAGCCAGTTCCTGGCGATGATGATCGTCGGGGTGGTGTTCTTCGGCGCCTTCGTGCTGGTTGCGGGCCCACTGGCCGAACGCTTCGGCCGGCGTCGCGCGCTGCTGGTGATCACGGCCGGGATCGCCGTCTTCGGCGCGCTGTGGGTGCCGATGTTCGGCGGCGGCTTCGTCGGCGTGATGGCCGTGCTGATCATCGGCTTCAGCCTGATGGGGCTCACCTACGGCCCGATGGGCGCGCTGTTGCCCGAGATGTTCCCGACCAATGTCCGCTACACGGGCTCGGCGGTCAGCTACAACCTGGCCTCGATCCTCGGCGCGGCGGTGGCGCCGTTCATCGCCTTGTTCCTGTGGCGCAGCGCCGGCGGCAGCCCCGTGCTGGTCGGGCTCTACCTGTCCGGCGCGGCCGTGATCACCATGGTCTCGCTGTTCCTGACCCGCGAGACCCGCGACCAGGCGTACGAGACCAACGTCGGCTGAGCCTCACCAGTTGCTGACCGAGCGGGTCAGGATGCCCGCGATGTCCTCCTCGCTGGGCACGCGCGGTGCCATCGTCAGCAGGCGCTGCTGCTTCATCGTGCCGGGCACCAGGTCGGGCACGTCGGACTCGGTGAAGCCGACCCCGCCGATGCCGTTCGGAATCCCGATGTCGCGCATCAGGTCGATCAGCACCGAGGGCAACTGGTCGGCCGGATCGTCGGTCCGCTCCGCGTCCGGCGCGAGCAGCTCGGCCACCCGCAGGTGCCGGTCCGGAGCCGCGGAGAACGTGTAGCGGAACGCCTCCGGTGCGGTCAGGGAGACCGACATGCCGTGCGGCACCATCGCCTCCTCCTGCGGATAACCCGACGGGCGGAAGTCGCGGACCATCCCGGCGATCGGGTAGGCGTTGGCATGCGGGATGTGTACGCCCGCGTTGCCGAATCCCATCCCCGCGAAGGTCGCCGCGAACATCATGTCGCCGCGGGCCTCGGTGTCGCCCTCGTGCACCGCGCGGCGAAACGACCGTGCCAACAACCCGAGCGACTTCTCCGCCCACAGGTCCGACACCGGGTTGGCGCCGCAGTAGGTGACCCGCTCCTCGGGCGCCTTGCGCGCGAAGTCGGCGTACCAGCGGGCGGTGTAGGACTCCGCAGCGTGACACAAGATGTCCATACCGGCGGCCGCGGTCACCTCCGGGGGCAGAGTCATCGTCAGCGCGGGGTCGACGATCGCCATCGTCGGGCGCAGGCGCCAGTGGCTGATCCCGGTCTTCACCTTCATCGACAACACGTCCATGATGCAGACGTTGGTGCTCTCGGCGCCCGTGCCCGCGGTGGTCGGCACCGCGAAGAGCGGCTTCAGCGGTCCGGGCGGGATCTGCGCGCGCCCGATCGGCGCGTTCAGGTAGTCCATCAGCTCGCCGGGGAAGGTGGTCAGCAGGTTGACCGCCTTCGCGGTGTCGATCGAGCTGCCGCCGCCGACGGCGACGAACGCGTCCCACGGCCCCTGGGCCGCGGCGTAGGCGATCGCCTTCTCCATGCTCTCGTCGGTCGGCTCCACGTGTACGCCGTCATAGACCTCGACCTCCAGGCCGTGGCGGCGCAGCGCGTCCGCGACCCGGTGCGGCACCTCGGTCGCCGCCAGCCCGGGATCGGTGATCACCAGCACCCGCTTGGCCCCGTACTGCGCGACGTCGAAGCCGATCTCGTCGCTCGCCCCGTTGCCCACCTTGAGCGGCGGTGCCCCCCAGGTGAAGATCGTCTCCTCGGTGCCCTGCTGCTGCTCGCTCACCTGGTCTCCTTCTTCTTCGCGCTCTCCTGTTTGCCCGTCGCCTGATCGGCGTCTCGCCGGTCGGCGCTCGCCCGGGCCACCGCGGCGCCGATGTCGTCGCCGGCCCGCAACGGCCGACCGGCGAAGATGCCCTCGTGGGCCAGCACCGGGCGCCGGTCCCCGGCCAGCTCGGGGTGCCTCTCCTCCAGCTTCTCGCGCCGACTGGCGAGGTTGTGCCAGTGGCGTACCGCGTCGCGATCGCCCTTGCCGACCGCATTCCAACTGTGCGGGAGTTGCTCGCGGCTCGGGCCGGTCGAGGCGCCGGTCGTGTTCACCGCCGACGGCCGGCGCCGGCTCGCGGCCCCACACTCGGGGCAGGCGGGCGCGTCGGCCGAGGCCGAGGCGACGAAGGCCTCGAACCCGTGCCCGGCCTCGCACCGGTAGTCGTAGATGATCATGGCGCCTCAGCTGTAGTGGCCGTCGGGTGCATAGGTCAGCGTCTTGGCCTGCTCCGCGTCGTGGCCGAAGATCATCTCGGCCCCGGTCTCGTCGGCGATCCGGCGCAGCTTGTCCACCGACTCCAACCACTTGACGTTGTCCCAGACGATCGCCGCGCCCACCGCCGGCGGGCCCCAGGAATCGGCGAGATACACGGCATCGGAGGTGAAGATCTTGGTCCCGTCATTGGGCAGGTCGAGCCGCAGCGACATCGTGCCCCAGGTGTGCCCGGGGGTGAAGATCACGCCAACGCCCGGGGCGATCTCGGCGTCGCCGTCGATCGGCTCGATGTCCAGTCCCGCGTAGTCGCTGACCAGGTGCGCACCCGCGAACTCGCCGGTGATCGTTTCCACGCCCTCCAGCTCGGCGCGCTGGGCCATGATCTTGGCCTTGGGGAACATCTTGGCGTTGGCGGCGTGATCGAAGTGCAGATGGGAGAGCACCAGCACGTCGATGTCATCCGGTCCGAGCTCGAGGTCGGCGAGCGCCGTGTCGAGGTAGCCGGGCCCGTCGACGGGCTCGCGTACCGGGAAGAACTCCTGGAAACCGGTGGGCGCCCAGCGCTGCTCCCAGTCGCGGGGTACGCCGGTGTCCCACAAGATCTTGCCGTCGGGATGCTCGATCAGCACCGCGTGGGTCGGACAATCGCCCCAGACGACCGGATCGTCCTTGTGGTGGCGGTCCCGGATCGTCCGGCCGCCCTTCAGCAGCAGCCAGGTCAGGTCCGTCTCCATCACGCCCGTGGACAGGACGTGCACCTTCATCTCCGTCACAACAACCTCCATCGCTTGTCGTCGGGTCTTGCGGCCTGCCTCCACCGTTGCGCCGCACCCTCGGCCGAGCCAATGTGGTCAGGCAACACAGAATGGCTGCGAACCTGGCATCGACACACACCCCGGCCGCTAGGCTCGAGGGGTGCCCGAACCGGCCCCGACCCCGCGCGACCCCACCCCGACCCGCGTGCTCCGCGCGGTCTCGGAGTGCGCGGTCGACCTGGCCGATCTGCGCGACCCGCACCTCGTGCTGCAGGGCATCGTGCGCCGCACGCGGGATCTGCTCGGCACCGACATGGCCTATCTCAGCCTGAACGATCTCGGCCGCGGCGAGACGCACATCGAGTACACCGACGGCGTGCGCACCGAGGCGTACCGGACGATCCGGATGCCGCTCGGTACCGGCGTCCTGGGCGCGGTCGCGGCCGGCGGGGTGGACGTGCAGACCACCGACTACACCGATGACGCCGCGATGAACCACCTGCCGCGGATCGACGACATCGTCGTCGGCGAAGGGGTACGCGCGATTCACGGCTGCCCGATCCGCGTCGGCGGGCACGTCGTCGGAGCGCTGCTGGTCGCCCAGCGCACCCGGATGCGGTTCGGCCGCCGCCAGATCGCCGCGCTGCGCCGGATGGCCGAGGCGGCGGCGGTCGCGCTGGAGCTGGAGCGGCTGCGCGCGGGCGGCGCCGATCCGGTGGCCGCGCGGTTCCACGACGAGCTGACCGCCCGCGTACCGGACGGTCCGGAGGCCGTCTGCACCCTGATCGGCGCCCGCGTCGGTCACCCGGTGGAGCTGATCGAGCCGGGCGCCGAGGTCGATGGAGTGGCCGCGGCGGCGCTCGGCACGGCGGTCGCCGCCTCGCTGCACACCGCGGCGGCGGTCGGGGTCGAGGGCGCCGACGCCACGGTGCTCGCCGCACGCCACGGCGGCGGGCACGTCGCCACCGTGATCTGCCGGGTCCCGCACGCGCGCCTCGGCGAACGCGAGCGCCAACTGCTGGGGCGCTCCTCGCCCGCCGTGGGCGCGGCGGTGGCCGTCCAGCGCAACCAGGTCGAGGCCCTGTCGCGCGGGCACGCCGAGCTGGTCGACGACCTGCTGGCGAGCGCGACCCCGGGCAAGGAACTGCTCGCAAGGGCCCGGGCCCTCGGGTTCGCCCCGCGCCGCCCGGTACTGGTGCTCGTGGCGCGCCGCTTCGGCGGCAGCCGCGAGGCGTTCGTCCGCGCCGCCCGCGCCGCGCTCGCCCCGGCGCCCGCGCTGGCGTCCTCCCATGACGGTCACCTGTGCGTGCTGGCGCAGCCGGCGGGCCCCGAGCACTCCGCCGATGCCGTGCTGGCGGCGGTCCGCCCGAACCCCGCCGTCCTGGGCTGGAGCATCGCGGCGGACGGGCTGGCCGAGGTGGCGGCCGCACATGTCACCGCCCGGCGGGCCGCGCACGCGCTCGAGGCCCTGGGCGCCGCGGCCGCGGCGGCCGACCCGCCCGCGCTGGGCCTCGCCGGCGTACTGGTCGCCGGCAACGACCCGGCGCTGGTCGACGAGCTGATCACCGGCCAGCTCGGCCCGGTGCTCGCCTACGACGAGCGGCACGGCACGCGGCTGGCCGAGACGGCCTGGGCGGTGCTGGAATCGGGATCGAGCACCGGGTCGGCGGGGCGCCTGCACGTGCACCCGAACACCGTGCGGCAGCGCTGCGAGCGGATCGGCGCGCTGATCGGCGCCGACTGGCGGCGCCCGCCGCGCTCGGTCGACCTGCACTTCGCGCTGCGCCTGTGGCGCGTCCGGGCCGAGCTCGGCTGAGCGCCGTGCTTGCATGGGGCGGTGACCGAATCGACCCCCACCCCGCCCCCTTCCGACGATCCGCTCGCGCGGATCGGCATCCTGATCTCCAGCACCCGACCCAACCGGATCGGCCACCACGTGGCCGACTGGGTGACCGAACTCGCGCCTGATGACGTCGAGGCCCGCGCCCTCGATCTGGCCCGGATCGGTCTTCCACTGCTGGACGAGCCCGACCTGCCCGCCAATGGCAACTATGCGCAGCCCCACACCCGGGCCTGGTCGGAGTTGATCATGGGCATCGACGGGCTGATCATCGTCACCGGCGAGTACAACGCGGGCTATCCGGCGCCGCTGAAGAATGCCATCGACTACCTCTGGGCGGAATGGCGCGATCTTCCGGTGGGCTGTGTCGGCTACGGCTGGGGCGGCGCCCGGAAGGCGATCGCCGCCCTCGACCAGACCCTGGAGCGGCTGAACATGAAGGTGCTGCGCCCCGTCTGCCTCGAGTTCGGCAACGACCTCACCGAGCGGGGCGAGATCGGCGTACCCAATCCGGCGCCGGAGGAAGCGGTCCGCACGCTGTACTCCCAGTTGATCGCCGCCGGCTCGCCCCGCGGGGCCGGCTCGTAGCCGATCAACTCGTAGCCGGTCAGCTCGGGGGCAGCAGGGTGGTCGGCGTCGCGTCGGCGACGAAGACCAGCGCGTCGTAGGACTCGGCCGGGGCGAGGGTGATGGTGTAGGTGAACGGCAGGAACTGGAAGCCCGGCACCACCTCGTTGCCGACATTCGTCATCGCCCGTGGCTCTCGCAGGAAGGCGGCAACGGCCGGATCGGCGCTGGCGGAGGCGAAGTCGACGAAGCCCGGTTCCTTCTCGCCGAACAGTCGCGCCCACTCCTTCGCGGCCCCGTTGCTGATGCTGGCCTGCGACGAGCCCCTGACCCCGGCCATCGTGAAGGTGGAGTTCACCACGTCGGTGCCGATGGCGTAGTAGTCGTCGCCCAGCCGCTGCCGCAGCAGCGCACCGGTCGGCGTGAAGGTGTAGGGGGTGGTCAGGACGTGGCCGTTGTGCCCGGACAAGAACGCCCGGCGTCCGGGCTCACGGTCCAGCACCCAGCCCACGTTGTCGGCCATGAAGGCGTCGCGGAGATTGGAGTCGGCGCCGCTGGCGCGCCACTCGGCGCCCTGCCAGATGATCGTGGCGTACTGCCGAGCAAGATCGTAGGCCGCCCGATCGGTCTCGGCGTAGCGCTGCTCGCGGGCGACCAGGGTGTCCAACACGGTCCGGGCGGCGGCCGCGGCACTGCGCTGCTGCTCATCGTCCAGGCCGCGGAACTTGGCGTCGGTGAGCGGGGCGAGCGCCTCCTCGGCCTCCTTCGCGAAACCGGGGTCGAGCGCGGACAGGTTGCTCGCCAGGCCGTCCTTGTTGCGGTCATAGCGCTGGAAGTCGACACCGTAGAAGCTGATCTTGTCCCCGGCCTTGGCGCGGGTGTTGAAGTCGCGGATCCATTCCACCTGTGCCACCAACTCGCGGGTCCGGTAGATCGGGAAGCCGATCGCCGAGACGGCCTCCTGCGCGCTTCCGCTGCCGTCGCGGACATAGGCATTGACCGCTGCCGCGCCGCCGAAGTCGCCCTCGATGGCGAAGACCCGGTAGCCGTGCTCGGTCGCCAGCTCCGCGAACACCGCCTGCTTGGCGGCCAGGAACTCGGTATTGCCGTGGGTAGCCTCGCCCATCCCGACCAGTCGGGCGCCGTCGACGGCGGCGGGCAGGGCGAGGTCGTCCAGCGGCGTGACGTAGCGGCCGAACTCGGCGGGGCCGAAGTCGGCGGTCGGGGCCGCGGTGCAGCCGCCGAACAGCAGCGTGGCGGTGATGACGGTGGCGGCCAGCAGGCGCTTGGTGATCATGTCGGTACGCTCCCGCATCCCGGCCGCCGCCACCGATGCCTGTCGTCACCGCTTCGGGTGATCGCGTCAGGGACCGCCGGTGACGGATGTCAGGCGGCGCGGCCTAGGGCGTGTTGCTAAATGTTTCTCACTCGCTCTTCAGAGAGACTTACTCACGTGTCGCGTGATGTAGTTTCTGATGAGATGTGGTCCGTCATTGGCCACGTGTTCCCTCCTATGAAATCGACGGGTCGTTCGCCGATCGATAGGCGCATAGTCGTCGAAGCCACTGCGTGGCGATACCGTACCGGTGCACCATGGCGAGACCTCCCTGAACGGTTCGGGAACTGGAACACGATTTACAAGAACTTCAACCGATGGGCCCAGGCCGGGGTCTGGGCAAACTACTTGAACACGTCCAGCCTCTTGCCGCCTACAGCAAATCCCTCGATTGGGTAGCCTCGATCGACTCAACAATCGTGCGTGTCCACCAACATGGCACGACGCCCTCTCGCCACACAGGGGGCACAGCCGAACTACAAGAAATTCGGCGAGGAACCTCCCGATCACGCAATTGGCCGATCACGTGGGGGATTGACGACCAAGAACCACCTGGTCGCTGATGGTCGAGGACGAGCGCTGGCGTTCATCCTCACACCAGGACAGACGGCAGATACGACTGCCCGCAACTATCACGCTGGAGTCTGCCTCGCCGCTGCACTCCAATGGCTATAGTTCTCGAGAAGGAGCAGGCCCCCCACGTGTTAGCTCACTTGTAGATGCAACAGTGGGTAGGGGCGTCCGGCATCGTCGGTTTCGCTTCGGCCAATCACGCAGAATCCTCGATGTGTATAGAACTCTACAGCTTGGACATTCTGCTCGTTAACGTCAACGCTTCTGACGCGATGTTCCTTGACCGCGTGTCTCAGAAGTCTCGTTCCAATACCTCCGCCGCGTCGTTCAGCGTCGATAAACAGCATTTCAAGCTTTCCGTTCAAGACGCCGGAGAATCCTGCTGGGCGACCTTCGAGTTCTGCGACAGATAGCGAGACGGCGGGGAAATAGTCAGTCTCCAGCTTGGATTCGATCTCTCTTCGGTCCACTTCGGATAAGAAGTCATGAGTGGCGTTGACTGCGCTTCGCCAGATCGTTTTGAGCAACGGATAGTCTGTTGGCCCGATGGAGGGCCGGATGTTGAGTTCAGTCTCGCCGCCCTGTGGTTGCTCGCTCATATCTCCATCATGACAGGCCAATCGGGTCGGTGCGTGACCTAACCTCGGGGATCACTTAGCAACACGCCCTAGCGGGTCGGATCGAGCAGCGCGTCGACGAAGACCTCCGGATCGAACGGCGCAAGATCGTCCGCGCCCTCACCGAGGCCGACCAGTTTGACCGGTACGCCGAGCTCGTTCTGCACCGCGACGATGATCCCGCCCTTGGCCGAGCCGTCGAGCTTGGTCAGCACCACGCCGGTCACGTCGACCACCTCGGCGAAGATCCGCGCCTGGGTCAGACCGTTCTGACCAGTGGTGGCGTCGATCACCAACAACACCTCGGTGACCGGCGCCTTGCGTTCGATCACGCGCTTGACCTTGCCCAGCTCGTCCATCAGGCCGGTCTTGGTGTGCAGCCGCCCGGCCGTGTCGACGATCACCACGTCGACCTCGTTCTCGACGCCGGCGCTGACCGCGTCGAAGGCCACGCTGGCCGGATCGGCACCTTCGATGCCGCGGACGGTCGGTACGCCGACCCGCTCGCCCCAGGTCTCGAGCTGGTCCGCGGCCGCCGCGCGGAAGGTGTCGGCGGCGCCGAGCAGGACATCGCGGTCCTCGGCGACGAGGACCCGGGCGAGCTTGCCCACGGTGGTGGTCTTGCCGGTGCCGTTGACACCGACCACCAGCACCACTCCCGGCGTACCGTCCGTGTGCAGGCCGCGGTCGGTGTCGGGACCGATCAGCGCCAGCAACTCCTCGCGCAGCACGGTCCGGGCCCGGTCGGGATCGGCAATGCCGTCCACGGTGAACCGCTCGCGCAGCCGCTCGGTGAGCTGCGTGGTGGGGCCGACACCGAGATCCGCGGTGAGCAGCGTGTCCTCGAAGTCCTCCCAGGTCTCCTCGTCCAGCTTCTCGCCCGACAGCAGGCCGAGCATGGCGCGGGACAGCGGGTTGTCGGAGCGGGCGAGCCGGGCGCGCAGGCGTTGCAGGCGGGTACGCGGGGGCTCCGGGGTCTCCAGCGGGACGGCGACCGAGTCCGCCGGCGCCTCGACCTCCTCGAGGGTCTCGTCGACCTCGACGGTCTCCTCCGGGGCGGGAGCCGGGACGGTCTGCTCGCGGTCGGTGACCGCCGGCTCCTCCCGCTCGTCGACCGCGACTCCCCCGGGCGCCGGGGGCTCGCCGGACTCCTCGGCGGCGCGGCCCTCCAGTTCGGCACGTTCGCGGGCCCTGATGGCCTGCCGGCGGGCCGCGACGCCGCCGATCGCGACCGCGACCAGACCGGCGACCAGGACGATGATCAGAATGAGGGTCAGATCCACCCGGTCATCCTAGGCACGTGCACGCGCGGCAGCGACCGCCCGGCATGTCCGCGCGTCCCGAGTCGCCCGGGAGCTCAGTCGCGCACGGGCCGTCAGCCCGCCGCCCCCGCATAGGCGGCGGCGCGTTGCAGCGCCTCGGACGAGAACGTCACATGCCCGACCGCGGCCCGGTCGCCGACGGCCGCCTGGACCGCGGCGACGTGGGCGCTGGTCAGTCCGCCGCAGAGTTCGATCAGGCTGACGCCCTCGTCGACGAGGGCGCGCGCGACCTCGGCGGCGGCGTCACCGGACGGGACGGGCACGATCAGTGCCCGGACGCCGGGGGCGGAGTAGACGTGGCGGTCGCGTACCGGATCGGCGCCCGGGTGCTCGATCACGGCCGCCCAGGTCACCGGGCTCGGAATGTCGGCTGCACTCATGGCCCCGATGCTGGCCCCTCGACCACGGTTCAGGTCCAGCCCGACAGGTCAGTGCAGCAGGCGCTGGAAGCTGCGCGGCGGGGTCGCGTCGCCATTCAGCGCCCGAGCGGTGCGCGCGAGCAGGTCGGCCGCGCCCGGGTGCCGCTCGCGGTAGCGGCCCTGCATGCCGATCACGACGAGCGCGATCACGCCCGTGGCGACGAGCGCGCTGAGGAAGACGAAGAGCACGGTCATGTCGATCAGATCCATGGCGAATCCCTTGAGCTGGAGTGGGGAAGGTCGGCAGCCAGCCCGACTGCCGTGACCAGTGTGACACGTGTGACGGGTGTGTCAATAGCCCAGACCGCGGTCGATGGCAACCAGCCGCGCCGGGCGGGTCGACAGTTCAGGCCGAGGCGCGAGCCCCGAGCCGCTGGCTGATCACCGCGGAGACGCCGTCGCCGCGCATCGACACCCCGTACAGCGCGTCGGCGATCTCCATCGTCCGCTTCTGGTGGGTGATCACCAGCAACTGGGAGTTGTCGCGCAGTTCCTCATAGATCTCCAGCAGCCGGCCCAGGTTGGTGTCGTCCAGCGCCGCCTCGACCTCGTCGAGGATGTAGAACGGGCTCGGCCGGGCGATGAACAACGCCACCAGGAACGCCACGGCGACCAGCGACCGCTCGCCGCCCGAGAGCAGCGACAGCCGCTTCACCTTCTTGCCCGGTGGCCGGGCCTCGACATCGATGCCGGTGATCAACATGTCGTTCGGGTCGGTCAGTACCAGCCGCCCCTCGCCACCGGGGAAGAGCCGGGCGAAGACCCGGGCGAAGGCCGCCTCGACGTCGGCGTACGCCTCGGCGAAGACCTGCTGCACGCGCGCGTCGACGTCCTCGATGATGCCGGCCAGGTCGGCCCGGGTGCGCTTGAGATCGTCGAGCTGCTCGGCGAGGAACGCGTGCCGCTCCTGCATCGCGTCGTACTCCTCCAGCGCCAGCGGATTCACCCGGCCCAGCACGCCGAGGGCCTTCTCGGCCTTCTTCAGCCGCCGGACCTGCTCGTCGCGGACGTAGGGCACCGGCTCGGGCTGCTCGTCGTCCTCGGTGAGCGCCGAGCCGTCCTCGCGGGTCAGCACCGGCACGGCCCGCTCCGGCCCGTAGTCCTCGGTCAGCGCCTCGCCCTCGATGCCCAGCTCCGTCAGCGCCTTCTCCTCCAGCGCCTCGACCTTCATCCGCTGCTGCGCGCGCGCCAGCTCGTCGCGATGCACCGCATCGACCAGCTTTTCCAGCTCCCCGGCCAGCTCGCGCGAGCGCCCCCGCGCGCTCGCCAGCACCTCATCGGCCTGCGCGCGTACCCGCTCTGCCTCGGTACGCTCGACCGCCGCCGCCTCGCGGGCTGCCGCGATCCGCTCGGCCAGCCAGCGGCACGCCTGCTCGACGGCGCGGGCGACTTCGGCGTCGGCGAGCAGTTGGCGGCGTCGCTGCGCTGCCCGCTCCCGGCTCGCGCGTTCGTGTTCGGCCGCCTTGCGCAGCGAGTCGGCGCGGCCGGCCAGCGCCCGGGCCCGCTCCTCCAGCGTCCGCAGCGCCAGCCGCGCGTCCATCTCCGCCGACCGGGCCGTGCGGGCCTGCTCGCCGAGTCGGTCACGCTCGGCCGGGTCCGGCTCGGCCCCCTCCTCGACCTCGGCCGAGGCCAGCTCCAGCCGCTCGGTGAGCTCGGCGAGGCCCGCCCGGTTGCGGTCCCTGGCCTGCTCGGCCTCGGCGATCGACTTCTCCGCCCGGTCGGCCTCGGCCTGCGCCGAGCGGGCCGTGGCCCCGAGCCGGCCGAGCTGCTCCGCGACGGCCGACATCTCCGCATCGGAGGCGTGCAGCCGCTCCAGCACCGCCTCCACCCTGGCCGCGGCGTCCGCGCGCCGATTGCCCAGCTCGGCGCGGGCAAACCGTGCCCGCTCCAGCGCGTGGCCCGCGCGCGCCAGCGCCGCCTCGGCGTCGTCCACTGCGGCCTGCACCTCGATCAGTGACTGCTTGGCCTGGGAGCCGCCGGCGGCGTACCACGCGGACAAGATGTCGCCCTCGCGCGTCACCGCCGTCAGATCGGGGTACGCCTGGACGAGCTCGCGCGCAGCGGCCAGATCGCCCACGACGGCGACCTTGTGCAACAGGCGCCCGACCGAGGGGGCCAGGCCATCGGAGGCGACCAGCACGTCCGCGGCATAGCGCACCCCGTCGGGCAGCTCCGGCCAGCCCGCGCGGTCCATCGTCTCCGCGGAGCCGAGCAGCATCCCGGCCCGGCCGAGATCCTCGTCCTTCAGGTGCCGGAAGGCACCGACCGCGGCGTCGACGCTGCCGACCGCGACCGCATCCGCGGCGGCGCCGAGCGCGGCGGAGACCGCGGTCTCGTAGCCCGCCTCGATGCCGACCAGGGTCGCCACGGAGCCGAGCACGCCGTCCAGCCGCTCGCCTGCCGCGAGCAGAGCGCCGGTCGCGTCCTTGCGGTCCAGGCCCAGCCGCAGCGCCTCCACGCGCGCCTGCGCCGCGGCCCGGTCCGAACTCGCCGCCTGCTCCGCTCCGGCGAGTTCGGCAAGCTCGGTCTCGATCCGCTCCAGCTCGGCGGCCGCCTGCTCGTGCTCGGCGTCCAGCCCCTCCTCGCCCGCGGTCATCTTCGCCACCCCGGACTCGACCGCGGTGAAGTCGGCATTGGCCTGCTCGACCCGGGCCAGGGCCTCCGCCCGCGCCTCGCCGAGTCGCCCGAGCTCGGCATCGGCGGCCTCCAGCCGGCTGGTCAGCGAGCTCACCTGGCCGTGCAGCCGCGCCAGTCCCTCGCGCCGGTCGGCGGCGGCCCGGACCAGCCCGGCGTACCGCTTCTCCTCCTCCGCGTGGGCGGCCTCGCCGGCGACCCGCAGCCGGGTCGCCTCGGCGAGCGCGGCGTCGGCGGCCTCCACCTCGCCGCGCAACTGGGCCTCCTGCGCGCCGACGGCCTCGGCCTCGGCGTCCAGCTCTTCGGGATCGCGGCCCCCGCGCTCCTCGCCCTCCGCGGTCGCCGCCTCGGCATGCCGGACCCGCTCGCGGGCGATGGAGATCGTGCTCGCGACGCGCTCGCCCAGGGCCGACAGCTCGTACCAGCTCTCCTGCGCCGCGGCCAACCGCGGCCGGCCCAGCCGCAGCTGCTCCTCCGCCTCCGCCTCGTCCCCGCGGGCCTCCTCCAGTGCCGCGTCCAGGCGTACCCGCTGCTCCCGCGCGGCTGCCTCGTCGGCAAGCTCGGAGGCCAGCGCCAGCCGCGCCTGTACCAGGTCATCGGCGAGCAGCCGCGCCCGCGCGTCGCGGGCCTCGGCCTGGATGACGGCCGCCTTCCGGGCGACCTCGGCCTGCCGGCCGAGCGGCTTGAGCTGGCGGCGTACCTCGGCCAGCAGGTCGTTCAGCCGGTTCAGGTTGCCCTCGGTCGACTCGAGCTTGCGGGCCGCCTTCTCCCGGCGCTTGCGGTGTTTGAGTACGCCCGCCGCCTCCTCCACGAAGCCACGCCGGCCCTCCGGGGTGGCCTGCAGGATGGAGTCGAGCTGGCCCTGGCCGACGATCACGTGCATCTCGCGGCCGATGCCCGAATCCGACAACAACTCCTGGACGTCGAGCAGCCGGGCGTTCTCGCCATTGATCTGGTAGTCCGACCCACCGTTGCGAAACATCGTCCGCTTGATCGTGACCTCGGTGTAGTCGATCGGCAGCGCCCCGTCGGCGTTGTCGATGGTCAGCTCCACCTCGGCCCGCCCCAGCGGCGCCCGGCCGGACGTGCCGGCGAAGATCACGTCCTCCATCTTCCCGCCGCGCAACGACTTCGCGCCCTGCTCGCCCATCACCCAGCTCAACGCGTCGACCACGTTCGACTTGCCCGAGCCGTTCGGCCCGACCACGCAGGTGATGCCCGGCTCGAAGTGCAGCGTCGTCGCCGACGCGAACGACTTGAAGCCGCGCAGCACGAGGCTCTTCAGATACATCGACTACCTCCGCGAACTCTCGTCGTCGTGGTGCGCACCGACCGGCTCGGAGTGGCGCCGATCCGGGTGCGCGGCGGCCTGCTCGGCCAGCGCCTGCTCGGCCTCGTCCTCCACCTCGGGCGCGACGACCGGGGCCACCATCGGCACCGGCGGCGCGTGCTCGTCGTGGCGCTTGCGCCCGCGGACGGCCGAGAAGGTCCACAGCTTGTTCAGCACGAAGGTGATCGGCACGGTGATCAGGATCGCGATCAGGTGGGCCCAGTAGTAGCGGTTCGTCAGCCCGGTGCTGCCCTCGGTGAACGGCGGCCCCGGCAGGTACAGCGGCGAGGTCGGGTTGATCATCAGCGTCTCGATCAGCATGGTGACCAGTTGCGCGCCGAAGCCGACCAGCAGGAACGGCCAGTACTCCCGCAGCCAGCTCGCGTGTTTGGCACTGTTGAACGTCCAGTGCCGGTTCAGCATGAAGTTCCACAGGTTGGCGATCAGGAACGCAAGCGTCGAGTAGATCAGTTGCCAGCGGACGTTGAAGTCGGTGAACGGGATCGCGAAGACCACGTCGTTCGGGTGCGACCAGATCTTGTTGGCCAGCACGAAGATGATGTTGTTGACGACGACGCCGGAGCCGCCGACCAGGCCGAACCGGATCAGTTGGATCCAGTTGTGCCGGTGGCGGACGAAGACATAGCGGGCGGCTCGTTTCACGATTGGGTCAGACTAGCCGCGCGGCGGGCTCGCTCGGCAATCCTTCGGCCTCGGTGTCGGGATCGCGCGCCAGGCCCTCGCCCCCGGCGGCGCGCAACTGCGCGGCGAGCTCGGCCAGCACGCGGCGTTCGTCGTCTCGGCGGGTGACCAGATAGAGGTGGCGGCTGACCCGGGGCGTGAGCTCGACGTAGCTGACCGGCACGGACTCCGTCCGCGCCAGGCGCGGCACCAGCGCGGCGGCCAGGCCGGCGGCGACGAGTTCGAGCTGGGCGCCGAACGCGGGCACCTCGTAGCGGATGTCGACCGGCAGGCCCGCATCGCGCAGCAGGTCGGTCAGCGCGAGGTACGCCTCGCTGCCGGCCGGGCAGGAGGTCCACGCCAGGCCCGCCGCGTCAGCCAGGCGGTGCGGGCGGCGCGGGGCCGCGCCGGGCAGGGCGAGGTCGACCGGCTCGGTGAGGATGCGTTCGGCGCGCATCGCGGCCAGCCCGCGGGGCGCCCGGTCCTGCCAGGACTCCACCAGCGCCGCGTCGAGGCGGCGGGTGTGGACCAGCTCGATGCCGTCCACCGCCTCGCCGTCGACGATGCTCGGGCGCAGCGCCGGGTGGCGTGCGGTGAGCCGGCCGAGGGCGGGGCCGACGATCGTGCGGATGGCACTCATCACCACCCCGAACCGCAGTGGGCCGCCGAGCGCGTCGCGGTCGCGGATCGCGGCCACGGCGGACTCGGCGCGCTCGATCCGCTCGCGCAGGTGCAGCCCGCAGGCGGCGAGTTCGCTGCCGGCGGCGGTCAGCCGGATGCCGCGCCCGGCCGGCTCGACGAGCGCCGCGCCGACGTCGCGCTCGAGGTTGCGTACCTGCTGGCTGACCGCCGAGCCGGTGATGTGCAGCAGGTCGGCGGCGGCCCCGATCGAGCCCGTCTCGGCGACCGCCGCGAACACCCGCAGCCGGTCCCAGTTCTGCACGTGAGCTCCTCGATTCCTCAGTCCTGCTAAGCAGATTGCCTCGGGATTTCTCGATTGAGCTTAGCGCTCGGTACGCCGATGATGGGCGCGTGACCCGATCTGCGAACCCGGCGAGCACCGAGGCCGGAAGGCGAGGCGACACGGCGCCGTCCGGCGAGGGCACTCGCGCGCTGCTGGTGCTGGTCGGCGGTTGCCTGCTGGTGGGCGCCTCGTCGACCTTCATCAAGCTGTCCGGGGCCACCGCGCCCACGGCGGCCTTCGTCCGCTGCGCACTCGCGGCCGTGCTGCTCGCCCCGGTGGCGCTCGGCGAATGGCGCCGCTACGGGCTCCCGCACCGCCGCGGCCTCGGGCTGGCGGCGGCCTCGGGGGTGCTGCTGGCGGCCGACTACCTGATGTGGACCCAGAGCGTGCTGGACACCGGGGCCGCGGTCGCCACCGTGCTGATCGGCGTCCAGGTCGTCGTGTTCCCGGTACTCGCGCTGCTGCTGCTCGACATGCCGATCGCCCGCCGGTTCTGGTTGACCCTGCCGGTGATGTTGCTCGGGCTGGTCCTGACCAGCGGCCTGCTCGGCGCCGATCCCGGCGCGCCCGCGCCACTGCGCGGCGCCGTCCTCGGGGTGCTGGCCGGCGGCTGTTATGCCGGCTACCTGCTGACCAACCGGCAGGCCGCCGTGCTGGACCCGCGCCAGATCGTCACGCCCGTCGCCGTGGGCACCACCGCGGCCGCACTGGTGATCGCCGCGGTGTCGGGGCTGGCGTCCCGGACACCGGCGGGCGGCGCGCTCACCATCGACCTCGGTGCCGTCGATGCCGGCGGCTGGGTCTGGCTGGTCGCGCTCGCCATCGGCGGGCAGGTGCTGTCCTTCGTCGCGATCAGTTACGGATCGGCCCGGCTGGCACCGTCGCGGGCCGGCGCGGTGATGCTGCTGCAGCCCGTCGCGGCCATCGCCCTCGGCACCCTCGCCCTCGGCGAGCGGCCCGACGCCGCGCAGGTGCTCGGGATGGCGCTGACCGTGATCGGCGTCGGCCTGGCGACGATCGGTCGCCGGCGCCGCTAGGGCGCGGCGACAATGTGCGATCTGTGGTCATCCGGGCGCCCGGGAGTGACCACAAAGTGATCACGCCCGCGGCGGGGATTGCGCCGGTGCGCGCTGGCAGCGCGGGCACCGATACGACGAGCGGTTCATGAACGGCTCCCGGCGCATCGGCGTACCACACCGCCCGCAGGGCAGCCCCTCGCGGCCGTAGGCCTGCAGGGAGCGCTCGAAATAACCCCACTCCACACGTTTGTGACATTGATCTACGCGAAGTGAAAATGGAAGCGTTTCTCCTTGCCAAAGGCTGGTTTCGGCCGGCTGGCGAGTGCCCGTAGCGGGCTCCACGCCGGTTCCAATCAATGACTTCTGTATCTCAACGTACATCGGCTCCCTTCCAAGGGAGAAGCCGGCAGCCGAGGACCACGCTGCGCCGTCGACACCGCCTGCGGTATCTGAGGTTTCTGGACGAGTCTGTGGCGACTGGATGGCGTGGCAGACCTGAGGATCGGCACTCATGACCTCGTGCGTCGCCATCCCGGACGAGAGCAGTGTCGAGCCGCCGGCTGGCACCCGCATCGTGTCGTACGCGGCTCGGCGTCAGAGCCCCCTGCCCCCTCGTCGGCGAGCGATCCGCGACCCACACGACTCGACCCAGCACGATCGCACAGAACCCTTGCAACTTATACCCTAGGGGGGTATGGTTCGATGAAATCGTCCCGCCGAAGGAGCTGAGATCCATGGATACGACAGCGGCAACTCCCAAGCTGACCCGAGACCCTCGACGGTGGGCAGCATCGACTACCCGGGAAGATCTGATCGCCGCCGCATTCGGACTGTGGCTGATGGGCGCTCTGTACACCGACGGCTGGGCTCATCTGAACGTGCCTGGCATGGAGACCTTCTTTACGCCCTGGCATGCCGTTCTCTACTCCGGCTTCGCCGCACTTGCCCTGTGGACGGCGCGACTGGGGTGGAAGCAGTGGCGAGCACGTCCCCACGAATCCGCATCCCAGTCATGGCCGCTTCGTGCACGGATGGCTTTCCCACCTGGCTACGGTCTCTCCGCGATCGGTGTCGGAGTGTTTCTGCTGGGTGGCGTGGGAGACATGCTGTGGCACACGTTGCTGGGCATCGAGACCGGCATCGATGCGCTGGTCTCCCCGACGCATCTTCTGCTCCTGGTGGGCGCGGGTCTCCTCGTCTCCGGCCCAGTTCGTGCTGACCGCCTCACGCGGCGCAGCGGTTCGCTCGTGTCCTGGCCGGCGGTGATCTCCTACGCCGTTGTCGCCGGGATCGCCGGCTTCTTCCTCAGCTACACCTCGGTTTTCGTCACACCGTTGGCCCGGATTCCGATGACCACGATCCCCGAAGGCGCTCCGGGTCATGAGGCCGGCGAAATGCCGACGTCACTGGGGCTGGCATCCTATTTGTTGACAACGGCATTGCTCACCGTTCCGCTGTTGATGGCCAGCAACGGCCGGCGACTCCCGACCGGGGCGATCACCATGCTCGTTGCGCTTGCGGCCATCCCGGGGGCCGCGTTGCAGAACTGGCAGAACATCGTGGCGGCGATTGCAGCCGTGCTGGGTGCTGCCGTCGCCGACATCGCCGTGTCCGCCGCACGGACTCGGCGGCCCGAACACCAGGGATGGGTTGCGGCAGTACCGCTGTTCGTATGGCCGGCACAGCTACTGGGACTGCATCTGAGTGTCGGGGTGGCATGGACCGTTGAACTCTGGGCCGGCGTGGTAGCCCTCACCGTTGTGGAGGCGGTGGTGCTCGGCCGGCTGCTGGTCACACCGCCAGATGATGCAGCCCAGCCCGCCACCCTGGGACACGGGCGATCACCGGCAACGCAGTGAAGCCGCCGGCCCCGGCTCCAGCGCAGCGGGGACCGACTCGACCAGCACCACCCCTAACTCGACCAGCGCTTCCGAGTTCACCGGCTTCCAGCAAGGGCGCGAACGGCAGTCGCCTTCGCCAAGTCCCAGCTCGGAAAACCCTACGAATTCGGAGCGACCGACCCCGGTTCATATGACTGCTCCGGCATCACCCAGACAGCCTGGGAAGCCGCCGGCGTCCAGATCAGCCGAACATCGCAGCCCCAATCCCGCGACGGCTCACCCGTCGCCATATCCGACTTTCCAAGCTGGCGACATCGTCTTCTTCTGCAACGCCACCGCACCCAGCGACGTCGGCAACGGAGTCATGATCCACACGCCGCGGCCGGGCAAATCGGTCGAGCACTCCAAGATTAGATGCATGCCGTTCTCCGGCGCACGACGACCCTGCTGATCCAACGCTTTGCCCCTTCTGGTCTGAAAGCGCCTCACGCCGCCGGGATCCTCTCCGTGAATCCCCTGTATGACCAGAGGACGCCGCTTGATCGCTCGATGGCCAAGAACCTCAACCAATTGGGTGTGCGCGGGAACCTGCAGCGGCCAACAACGACCCGTTTGCGCTTTGGCCCGTTTAACGCCGGGCCCCTTGGCCGCCGAGCTCGTCCGACAGGTCAACCCTGCTGGTAGGCGACAGCGGCCATCATCCCGGCCTCGCCGTGGTAGACGTTGTGGCAGTGCGTGAGCCAGCGGCCGGGGTTGTCGGCGTCGAACTCGACGCGGAGGGTCTTGCCGGGCAGGACGATGGAGGTGTCCTTGCGGGGCCCGCCGCCGGCGTGCTGGTAGGTGTGGCCGTGCAGGTGCATGGGATGCCACATCTTGGTGCTGTTCTTGAACTCCAGCGCGACGCGCTCCCCGTCGACGATGCCGAGGGCGTCGCGCATGGGCTGCTCCATGTCCATGCGCTTGCCGTTGATCGCCCAGTCGTACTTCTCCATGGCCCCGGTCAGCTCGAGGACGAGTGTGCGGTCCACGGCGCGCTTGGGCAGGGCGACCGCGCCGGTCGCCTTGAGGTCGGCCGCGGTGGCGGGAGCTTTCGTCTGCGGGAGCTTCGCGCCCTTGGCCGGGGCGCTGCCGGATCCGGTGCGCAGGACGGCGACGGCCTGGTCCTGCTTCCCGAGGGCTTCGGCCATGACGGCGAACGCGCCGTCGCCGACGGTGATGACGGCGTCGTAGCGCTCGCCCATGCCGAGCACGACGCTCTCGGCCTCGTGCGGCTTGACCGGGTAGCCGTCGGTGTGGGTGATGGTGAGCGGGTGCTCGGCGACGCCGAACCGGAAGGCGGTGTCGCCGCCGGCGTTGATGATCCGCAGTCTGATCTTCTGGCCCGGCTTCGCGGTGAAGGTTTCGGGGTCGGCCGCTGGCCTGCCGTTGATCAGGTAGAGCGGGTAGTAGACGTCGCCGGCGTCGCCGCCGAGCAGCGGCGAGGTCGCCCCCATCAGGGTGTTGCCCATCCGCATCGGCCCCATGTCCATGCCGCCGTGGTCCATCATGCCCCTGCCGAGTTCCTTCATCACCTGGTCGGGTGTCGCGGTGACGCCGTCGAGCCAGTCGTCGAGGACGATGATCCATTCCTGGTCGTAGTCGGCCTTCTCGTTGGGGTCGTCGATGATCAGCGGCGCGTACAGGCCGCGGTCGAGCTGGGTGCCCACGTGCGGGTGGAACCAGTAGGTCCCGGCCTGCGGGAGCGCGAACTGGTAGGAGAACGTCCCGCCTGGCTCGACCGGCTTCTGGGTGAGGTTCGGCACCCCGTCCATGTCGTTGCGCAGCGCGAGCCCGTGCCAGTGCACGGTAGTCGGGTCGGGCAGCTTGTTGGTGAGGGCGACCTTGAGGGTGTCGCCGACGTTGCCGCGGATCGGCTTGGTCGCCGACGCTCCGGTGAAGGCCCAGGTCTTCGCCTCTTTCCCGGCCAGGTCCACGGTGGCCGGTTCGGCGGTCAGGGCGCGCTGCACGGTCGCGCCGGTGCGGCGGCGCTTGGATTCGGCCTTCGCGACGGCGGCGCTGTCGGGCCCGACGAACGAGGTGGGCTTGCTGGTGGAGGTGCAGCCGGCGAGGCCTGCGGCGGTGAGGGCCAGTGCGCCGGCGAGGAACTGGCGGCGGTTCAGGTCGGTGTGCATGGTTGAACGATGTCCTTCTGTGTCGATGGTGAGCGGTGCCACGGGCATCGGCCTCGACGCGCTCGACGACCACGGTTGATCGGATGCGCAGGCTCGAGGGCCCTCGGGAGAGGGGTCAGCGCCATCTGGGCGCGATGCCGTCGCAGATGCAGGGCAGGGTCATTGGCCTGCCCCCGATGGGCAGGAGCGCCGATGAGGGCGCTCCCCGCTGCTCACGTTCGATAGATCGACAGTTCCAGGTGCGACAGGGCCAGCCTTCGGGGCGTCTGGAGCAACAGCACCGGCTCGGGCGCGGGGCCGAGCTCGGGCAGGGTCGCGGCGAGCGGGGCCGGAAGGACGGGGATGCTCTTGCCGGTGGGCCCAGGGACGCAGGTGGAGCCTGAGCCGCTGCTCATGGCACCCGCGCAGCCGCCGGAGCCGTGGACCATGCCGTGCGATCCGGACGTCGACGACGAGGGGACGGCCGCCTCGGCGGTCAGAGCTGGCGTCGCCGGGGCGGAATGCTTCATCGAGGCCATGGGGGCGCTCATGGCCGTGGCCCCGGCACCGCTGACCAGCGAGTGCATGCCGAGGAGGCCGGCGATCAGCAGGGCCGCGAGGACGAAGAGCTGCAGCCGGTGCCGGCTGCAGCGGGGTTCGGCGGTCGCGGTCTCCACGCTGCACAGCATACCCCGGTGGCGTATCCCGTCTCCAACGGAGGATCCGTCGACGAGGCGCACGCCCCGCCTTGCGAGAATACCCAGCAGGGGTATACGGTTACTCGTACGCGGTACCCACCGGGGGTATCTCTACTGAGGAGGCAATCGATGGCTGCGAACGAGTACCAGGTGACGGGCATGACCTGCGGGCACTGCGAGATGTCGGTCCGCGAGGAGGTCAGCGGGGTCCCCGGCGTCGAGGACGTCGAGGTCAGCGCGCAGACCGGCAAGCTCGTCGTGTCCGGCTCCGGCGATATCGACGACGCGAAGGTCCTAGCCGCTGTCGAGGAGGCCGGCTACACGGCCGTGCGCGCCTGACGACACCACCACCAGCGCGGCTCACGCTTCCCGTCGACTCCGATGGCGACGGGGGCTGAGCGCGCACCACTGATCGCACGGGGTATGACTGCCCTGCGCACGAGCCGGACGCCGCAGAGCCCGGAGGAGAGAAAGGACGGCAGAGGATGACTGCACCAGCGCCGCTCAGCGCGGACGCCGGCATCGAGCTGGAGATCGGCGGGATGACCTGCGCCTCGTGCGCGAACCGGATCGAGCGCAAGCTCAACAAGCTCGACGGCGTCACCGCGTCGGTCAACTACGCCACTGAGAAGGCCAAGGTCACCGTGCCCGCGGACTACGACCCCGCGCTGCTGGTCGCCGAGGTCGAGAAGACCGGCTACACCGCGGCCCTGCCCAAGCCCCCGAGCTCGACGACCGCCGAGTCGGCTGACGGCGAGAGCGAGGAGGCCGACCCGGAGCTGACCTCGCTCAGGCAGCGGCTGATCGGGTCGATCGTGCTCACCGTCCCGGTGATCGCGATGTCGATGATCCCGGCCCTGCAGTTCACCTACTGGCAGTGGGCCTCGCTGACCCTGGCCGCGCCGGTGATCGTCTGGGCGGGCTGGCCGTTCCACAAGGCGGCGTGGACCAACCTCAAGCACGGCACCGCGACGATGGACACGCTCGTCTCGATGGGCACCTCGGCGGCGTTCCTGTGGTCGCTCTACGCGCTGTTCCTCGGCCACGCCGGCATGCCCGGCATGAAGCACCCGTTCGAGTTCGCCCTGGCCCGCTCCGACGGCGCGGGCAACATCTACCTCGAGGCGGCCGCCGGGGTGACGATGTTCATCCTCGCCGGCCGCTATTTCGAGAAGCGCTCCAAGCGCCAGGCCGGCGCGGCGCTGCGCGCGCTGCTCGACCTCGGAGCGAAGGAGGTCTCGGTGCTGCGCGACGGGGCCGAGGTCAAGATCCCGACCTCCGAGCTGGCCGCGGGCGACGACTTCGTCGTCCGCCCGGGCGAGAAGATCGCCACCGACGGCACCGTCGTCTCCGGCACCTCCGCGGTGGACGCCTCCATGCTCACCGGCGAGTCCGTGCCCGTCGAGGTCGGCGAAGGCGACCCGGTCACAGGGGCCACCGTGAACGCCGGCGGCCGCCTGGTCGTCCGGGCGACCCGCGTCGGCTCGGACACCCAGCTGGCGCAGATGGCCAAGCTCGTCGAGGACGCCCAGTCCGGCAAGGCCGCCGTCCAGCGGCTGGCCGACAGGATCTCGGGCGTGTTCGTCCCGATCGTCATCGCCATCGCGCTCGTCGCCCTCGCGGCATGGCTGATCTCCGGGGCCGGCGTCTCGGCCGCGTTAACCGCCGCGGTCGCGGTCCTGGTCATCGCCTGCCCCTGCGCCCTCGGCCTGGCAACCCCCACCGCCCTGCTGGTCGGCACCGGCCGCGGCGCGCAGCTGGGAATCCTGATCAAGGGCCCCGAGGTGCTGGAGTCCACCCGCAAGGTCGACACCGTGGTGCTGGACAAGACCGGCACCGTCACCACCGGCAAGATGACGCTCGTCGAGGCGATCGCCGAGCCCGGCACCGACCGCGCCGAGCTGCTGCGCCTGGCCGGGGCGCTGGAGGACGCCTCCGAGCACCCAATCGCCCAGGCCATCGCCAAGGGCGCGGTCCAGGAGGTCGGGCAGCTCCCGACGCCGGAGGACTTCGCCAACGTCGCGGGCAAGGGCGTGCAGGGCGTCGTCGACGGCCACGCCGTGCTCGTCGGCCGCGAGTCCCTGCTAGCCGACTGGTCCCAGCACCTCTCCCCCGACGTCGCCGCCGCCAAGGCCGCAGCCGAGGCCGAGGGCAAGACCGTCGTCGCCGCCGGCTGGGACGGGCAGGCCCGCGGGATCCTCGTCGTGGCCGACACGGTCAAGCCGACCAGCGCCGAGGCGATCCAGGGCCTTAAGGGCCTGGGCCTGACCCCGGTGCTGCTCACAGGAGACAACGAGGCCGTGGCCAAGCGGATCGCCGCCGAGGTCGGCATCGACCAGGTCATCGCCGAAGTCCTGCCCAAGGACAAGGTCGACGTCGTCGCCCGCCTCCAGGGCCAAGGGAAGGTGGTGGCGATGGTCGGCGACGGCGTCAACGACGCCCCGGCGCTGGCGCAGGCCGACCTCGGCCTGGCCATGGGCACCGGCACCGACGTCGCCATCGAGGCCTCCGACATCACCCTCGTGCGCGGCGACCTGCGCGCCGCGGTCGACGCGATCCGGCTTTCCCGCAGGACGCTGGGCACGATCAAGGCCAACCTGTTCTGGGCCTTCGCCTACAACGTCGCGGCCATCCCGGTCGCGGCCCTGGGCATGCTCAACCCGATGCTCGCAGGCGCGGCGATGGCCTTCTCCAGCGTCTTCGTCGTCGGCAACAGCCTCCGCCTGCGCGGGTTCCGCAGCATCGTCCCGGTCCGCGCACGATGATCCGGCCGTGATCAGCGGCGGCGAGACCGGCGTGGGCCGCGGTCCATCAAGCCTTGCGCTGAGCGGCGCAAGTCACGGGGCCCAGACGGGCGCGCGAGCACCGGGCCATCGGTTCACCGCGTGTGCGCCCGGACCTGGTCGGTCATACACGGTCCTGCGTGACGGCGTTGGAGATGGCCTTCTAGCTGTGGCCCGGCAAGGTTGTCGTGATCTGCTGGGCGATGGTTCGAGCGTCGTGTTGGACGAATCCCAGCAAGGCCGATCCGATTGTGGTCTGCCACGGTCGGCCGACGGTGTAGAGGCCGGCAGCGCCGGTCACGACACCGCGCTCGTGTCGGAGCCGCGACCAGTCGTCCAGTACGCCATCGATCCCGATCCAGGAGTCGTCGATCACGAAACCGGTTGCCCACAGGACCGCGTCAACTTGCAACGACGAACCGTCGCTGAACCCGACGAGCCGACCTTGACCGCCGACCAGCCGGGGCCGGAAGGAGACGCCGCGCTGTGTCAACTGGCGGCGGGACGAGCCGATGACGGTGCCGTCGTTGGCCTGCATCTTCCTGCCCAGCGGGCTGTTGGCCGCGACCCGGAGCAGCCCGAGGCGATCCTGCCACCAGAAGATGTCCCGGCCCAACGGTCGCTGCGGCACGCAGGCGTTCTGCCGGCCCTCCGACAGCACGACGCGTCGACCGGCAGAGGCCAGTTCGGCAGCGATCTGAAAGCCGGAGTTTCCGCCGCCGACCACGAGCACGACGCCATCAGGAAACCGCGTCGGGTTGCGGTAGTCGGCCGTGTGGACCTGGACCACCGCGGCCAGGCCGGTCGCCACGGGTGGCACGAACGGCTGGGAGAACGGCCCGGTGGCGATGACCACCTGCCGCGCGGTGATGGTGCTACCGGCAGCGGTGCGTGCTCGGAAGTGGTCGCCTGAGGTTTCGAGCCGGGTCAGGCGGGTGTTCAGGCGGAGGGGCGGTTCCAGCCAGGTGGCGTAGCTGCCGAGGTAGTCGGCCACCTGATCCCGCCCCGGGTAGGTGTCGGTCGGTGCAGGGAACGCCCGGCCCGGCAGGTTCGCGTACTGAGCAGGTGTGAAGAGCTTCAGCGAGTCCCACCGCGAGCGCCAGCTGTGGCCGATCGCCGGGCCGGCGTCGACGATGAGAAAGTCCACGTCCCGCTGCAGCAGGTGGTAGCCCACCGCCAGCCCGGCCTGGCCGCCACCGACGACCAGAACCTCATGATCGACAGCTGTCATCAGCCCGGCAGCTCACTTCCGCTCGTGTCGCCCGCCATGCGTCGATCCAAGCACAAGCGGCGCTCTCCTGCCCGGGGCGCGGCCAACAACACGATGACCACGTTGATGGAATACCCCATAGGGGTATATGGTTGCTAAGACCAGGATCGAGACGAGGATACGGAGTCCACATGCGAAAGCGACTGACAGCAGCACTGGCCGCGGGAGTGCTCGGCGGAGCGCTGGCCCTCGCCGGATGCACCAGCGCCGGCCAGGACCATCAGGGCCACGGCAGCAGCTCAGCCAGCACCCCGGCCAGCAGCGACGGCGGGATGGACCACTCGTCGATGGAGCACCCCATGGACGGCGGGCCCGCGCCCGCGGGCATCAAGACCGCCGCCGCCCCGAAGTACCCGGTCGGCACGAAGGTGATCCTCACCGCCGACCACATGATGGGCATGGACGGCGCGAAGGCCACCATCGTCGGGGCCTACAGCACTTACACCTACGCGGTGGACTTCGCCCCCACCACCGGCGGCGAGCCGGTCAAGGACCACAAGTGGGTCGTCCAGCAGGAGATCAAGGACGCCGGTAGCAAGCGGCTGGCCGACGGCACCGAGGTCACGCTGGAGGCCGAGCACATGAAGGGGATGAAGGGCGCGAAGGCCACCATCGCCTCCTCCACTGACGAGACCGTCTACATGGTCGACTACGAGGCGGGCGGCATGAAGATGACCAACCACAAGTGGGTCGTCGAGAGCGAGATCAAGCCGGCCGCCTGAGCCGGCCACCACCGCAGAGCAGTGCCCGGACAAGGGAAGCAGCAATGACAGATCCGAACGCGCACCAGCACCACCACGGCGACGCCGCAGACGCAGCCGCCGACAGGGGACACGCTGTCGCGACCACCGTGCCCGGCCATGGGGATGACCCGCACGCCGGGCACGAGGGCCACGCCACGCATCAGGGGCAGCACGGCGACCACGCCGCGCACGACGAGAAGGGAGACCGCGCCGGCCATGGCGGTCATGGAGGCCACGGCGACCACGTGGGCCAGTTCCGGCGGCTGTTCTGGATCAACCTCGTCATCGCCGCTCCGGTGGTGGCGCTCTCGCCGATGTTCGCGATGCTGCTGGGCTACTCGGTGCCCGGCTGGTCGGGCTGGGTCGCAGCGGTGCTGGGCACCGTCATGTACGCCTGGGGCGGCAAGCCGTTTCTCACCGGTGCCTGGAGCGAGCTGAGGAGCCGCAAGCCGGGGATGATGCTGCTGATCGCGCTGGCGATCACCGTGGCGTTCTTCGCGTCCTGGGCCGCCACCCTCGGGCTGGTCGACCACGAGCTGGAGTTCTGGTGGGAGCTGGCGCTGCTGATCGTGATCATGCTGCTGGGGCACTGGATCGAGATGCGCTCCCTGGCCCAGACCACCTCCGCGCTGGACTCCCTGGCCGCGCTCCTGCCCGACGAGGCCGAGCGCGTCGAGGGCGACGACGTCGTGAAGGTCGCGCCGGCCGAGCTGCGCGTCGGGGACGTCGTCATCGTCCGCCCCGGCGGCAGCATCCCCGCCGACGGCACCGTCGTCGACGGCCGCGCCGACATGGACGAGTCGATGATCACCGGCGAGTCCCGGCCGGTCGCCCGCGGCGAGGGCGACCCGGTCATCGCCGGCACGGTGGCCACCGACTCCGGCCTGCGGGTGGAGATCACGGCCACCGGGGACGACACGGCCCTGGCCGGCATCAACCGGCTCGTCGCCGAGGCGCAGAGCTCGTCTTCCCGTGCCCAGCGCATCGCCGACCGCGCCGCCGCGTGGCTGTTCTGGTTCGCCCTCGGAGCGGCTCTGATCACCGCGACCGTCTGGACGCTGGCCGGGTCCCCCGACGACGCGGTCGTGCGCACCATCACCGTCCTCGTGATCGCCTGCCCCCACGCCCTCGGCCTGGCGATCCCGCTGGTCGTCTCCATCGCCACCGAGCGCGCCGCCCGCGGCGGCGTCCTGGTCAAGGACCGGCTGGCGCTGGAGTCCATGCGTCAGGTCGACGCCGTGCTGTTCGACAAGACCGGCACCCTGACCAGGGGCGAGCCCACCGTCACCGGCGTCGAGCCGACCGGAGACCTGGACGCCGACCAGGTGCTCGCCCTGGCAGCCTCGGCCGAGGCCGACAGCGAGCACCCGCTCGCCCGGGCCATCGTCGCCGCCGCCAAGGACCGCAGCCTCGCGTTCGAGCCCGGCAGCGGCTTCACTTCCTCGCCCGCCGTAGGCGTCACCGCGACCGTGGCCGGCCACGAGGTCCGCGTCGGCGGGCCCCGGCTGCTCGAGGAGACCGGACAGTCCGAGATCGACGCGGCCGACGCCTGGCGCGGCGAGGGCGCGATCATCCTGCACGTCCTGCGCGACGGGCAGGTGGTCGGCGGGCTGAAGTTGGCCGACGAGGTCCGTCCGGAGTCCCGCGACGCCGTCGACGCCCTGCACCGGCTCGGCGTCGAGGTCGTCATGATCACCGGCGACGCCGAGGCCGTGGCGAACGAGGTCGGACGGGAACTCGGCATCGACCGCGTCTTCTCCGGCGTCCGTCCCGAGGACAAGTCGGCGAAGGTCGCCCAGCTGCAGCACGAGGGCAAGAAGGTGGCCATGGTCGGCGACGGCGTCAACGACGCCCCGGCGCTGGCCCAGGCCGACGTCGGCATCGCTATCGGCGCGGGCACCGACGTCGCCATCGCCTCGGCCGGGGTCATCCTGGCCAGCTCCGACCCGCGCTCGGTGCTCTCGGTCATCCAGCTGTCGAAGGCCGCCTACCGGAAGATGAAGCAGAACCTGTGGTGGGCCGCCGGCTACAACCTCGTCTCCGTGCCGCTGGCAGCCGGCGTCCTCGCACCTGTCGGATTCGTGCTGCCGATGTCGGTCGGGGCGATCCTGATGTCGCTGTCCACCGTCGTCGTCGCCCTCAACGCCCAGCTGCTGCGGCGCATCGACCTCACCCCCGAAGCCAGCACCCGCTCCGTCCTGGAGCGCCAGAAGTGAAGGACACGCCCATGACACTCGACACCACCACAGACGGCATCGGCACCGTCAGCCCCGCCACCGGGGCCGACGCCGGTGCACACCAGCACGGCTACATCAGCGACAAGGACCGCTACCTGGCGCGCATGAAGCGCATCGAGGGCCAGGCCCGCGGCATCGCCAAGATGATCGACGAGGAGAAGTACTGCATCGACATCCTCACCCAGGTCTCGGCGCTCACCCGAGCTCTGCAGGGCGTCGCGACCGGATTGCTCGACGACCACCTCAAGCACTGCGTCCTCGACGCCGCCAAGCTCGGCGACGACGGCGCGGCCATCGCCAAGATCCAGGAAGCCACCGACGCGATCAACCGGCTCGTCCGGTCCTGAGGCTCGACGAGCAGCGCACCCGCGCACACCAAGGAGAGGGACCCATGCCCCGTTTCGACCCGCTGACCGCCGAGACCGCCGTCGGCTCGTCCCGGGACCTGCTCGGCGAGCTCGTCGAGCGCCACGGCACCGTGGGCGACATGGTCTCCACGATGGCCCACTCCCCGGCCGTCCTCGGCGGCTACCTGCAGCTGAGCCGGGCCATGCGCCGCGCCAAGCTCGACCGGAGGATCAGCGAGCTGATCTCCATCGCCGTGCAGGCGCAGCAGGGCTGCGGCCTGTGCCTCGACGCCCACGTCGCGGCCGCCCGCTCCCTGGGCGTCGCCGAGGAGGAGATCAGCCTCGCCCACCAGGGCACGTCGAGCGATCCCGCCATCTCGGCGATCATCCGGCTCGGGCTGCAGGTCTATCGGGAACCGACCTCCGTCACCGACGAGCAGATCGCCGAGCTCCGCGCGTTCGGCTACAGCGACCGCGCGATCGCCGACGTCGTCGGCGTCGTCGCGCTCAACATCCTCACCGGCGCGTTCAACCTCGTCGCCGGGCTGGGACCCGAGGACCAGCACTGACGCCCGAGGGCATTCTCTTCGGCGACCCGACTGTGCACGGGGCCTTTCGACCGGCGGGTGCGGGCCGCGTCGTCGGCCTCGCACCGGCTGGCCTGGCAGCGGGAGCCGTGCTCGCAGCAGTCGCACTGGCCTCGGCCAGAGCGGGGTCTGGCGGTCAGCTCCCGGGTCGGATTGGCATGTCGCCGGTGTTTGCCGAATACTTGTCCGGGGCCGCGGCGTGCTCCGCGCACTCTGGGGCCACCGAATCGAGCGGAAGGCGGGAAGGCAGTGCAGCGTTTCCTGAGCATCGCGCGCCGCTTCTCGCCGGTGCTCGCGGTCCTCACCGTCGCAGCTCTGCTGATGCTGCAGCCGCCGGCTCGCGCCGCTGACCATTTCTCGATGTCTGCGTCACTGGGCACCGTCGCCGCCGGTGCGGGCGCTGCCGAGATGGCGACCGGTCATTCCCCGGCGAACAGCGCTCCCATTGTGGTCCACGGCCAGTTCTCGACCAAGAACGTCGGTGACCAGCAGGCGGCCGCGGCCGCCGACCCCCTGTCCATGGGGACCGTGTCCTCCGGGATGGGCATGGCGTCGGGCTGCGGCGCGGACTGCGGCTCGCCGGCGAGCCCGTCCCCGGGGCCGATGGACTGCGTCGCAGCGGGCTGCCTGATCCTGCTGGTGCTGCTGGTCGGGATCGGAAGCCTGCGGCCGGCAGCCCGCGGAGGCGGCTGGTCGCTTCCGCGCCCAGCACGGCGCACTCTCATTGAATCGTTGGTCCTCCGCTGCTGGGCTCGCCCTCCGCTGAGCCTCGCCGAGCTGTCGATCAGTCGCACCTGAGCCGGTCGCAGGTCCATCCGCGCCCGTTTCGGGGCAGCAGACATGCAGCCGTGGCCGTTCCCAGCCGGAGAACCGGCAAGTAACCACGGACCCGGCAAGTAACCACGGAACCTGTGGGCGGGTGTGCCGACCCGCGACGCTCGCGACGCCCCGGAGTCCATTCTCTGACGACTCCTTTGACAACTCGCGACGACCCCACCGGCTGGAGTTGAGCGGTCCATGCATCCTCGGCGACGTCGGGCACGTCTTCCCCGGTGGCCGTCGACCATCCCAGCTGAGAGACCCATGACCAAGAACCAGAAATCATCCACTAAGTCTTCGAGATCGTTGCCATCGCAGCGCTCGACCGGCGGGCGTACGGCCAGCAGCCGGTCCGCGCGGGACCGGCTGCGGCAGATGCAGCTCCAGGAGGCCAAGGCCCGCCGGACTCGACGGCTGATCACGGGTGCCGCGATCGCCGTCGTGGTGCTGGCCGTCGCCGCCGGAGCGGTGGTCATCGCCAGCCTCCAAGGCGGAGGATCCGGCGACCCCTCCGGCGGGTCGGCCGCCGCCGCGGGGCGTCGGGACCTGCCGCCATGGTCGCTGCCCGCCAACACCTCTGACGCGGCGAAGGCCGCCGGCCTCCGAGTCGGCCCGATGGAGGGAACGGCGGCCCACTTCCACTCCCACCTCGACATCAGCGTCAACGGGCAGCCCATCGCCGTGCCGGCCAACATCGGCGTCGACCCCGCTAGCGGCCAGATGTCGGAGCTCCACACCCACGACGAACGCGGCGTGCTGCACGTCGAGGCCCCCACCGCCGACGGCCGCTACACCCTCGGCCAGGTCTTCACCGAGTGGCAGGTCCGCCTCGACGCCGAAGGCATCGGCGGACTGGACAACAGCAACACCGACAGCCTGCGCGCCTACGTCGACGGGAAGCGATTCCAGGGAGACCCCGCCACGATCCAGCTCACCGCCCACCGGCAGATCTCACTGGTCTACGGGCCGCGAGACGCCACCGACGACCCGGCGGCCAGCTACGCCTTCGAGCAGGGCGAGTAGACGATGCCAGCGAGAGGACCACAGACCGCGGCCCGGACCGTTGCGCTGGCCGCCGTCGTGCTGAGCGTGACGCTGGCCGCGGGCTGCACGAAGTCCATCGACTCCGCCTCGCCGTCGAAGGACGGCGGCTCCGCCGGGCCGGCCTCCGGTGTGCAGCTCTATCAACCCGGCCAGCGCAAGCCCGCCTCGACCGCCGGAGGGCCGGACGTCATGACCGGCGAGAACGTGACCACCGACCATCCCGGCAAGGTGGTCGTGGTCAACGTGTGGGCGTCCTGGTGCGGGCCCTGCCGCAAGGAGGCTCCCGACCTCGCCGCCGCGAGCCGTGACACGGCCAAGACGGCCCGGTTCGTCGGCCTCAACATCCGCGACGACCGCGAAGCCGCGCAGGCCTTCACCCGCGCCTTCAAGACCCCCTACCCGAGCATCTTCGACCCCGAGGGCAAGCAGCTCGTCAGGTTCTCCGGCCAGCTGTCGACCACAGCGATCCCGACCACCCTGGTGATCGACCGCGACCGGCGCAGCGCAGCCCGGATCACCGGCCCGGTCGACCGCGACACCCTCGTCGCGCTCATCACCGACACCGCCAACGGCAAATAGCCGACGCCCCGATGAGTGCCGGACGGGCAAGGGAGGTGCTGGAATCGAACGGAGGCTGGAGCCCCGGCGGTGAGCGGGGACATGCCCGTGGCGCTGCCGGTGGCCTTCTTCTCCCGGGCACGTCCCGATGGACACCCTGCCGCTGCTCCTACACTCAGCTTGCGTTTAGCTCGGCCTCGCCGCAGCGCGACTGATTAGTCTCCATCTGAGGTACGGTGTGCCTGTGCGCGTGCGCCCGAGCCTGACATCCAGCCGATTCCTGGGCTGGATCGTCGTCCTCGTCGCTGCCGTCGCAATCGTGTTCGGGGCGGCAGTCACCGTTCAATCCGGCCAGAAGTCGGCGACGCCGCATGTCGAAGCTGTCAGCCCGGCGGTGCATCGGCAAGTCCTGACCGAGGAAGGCCAAGCGGTTGATCACGGCTGGCAGACCGTGGGGGTGGCGTCCGTGTCGCCGCCTGTTCCCGCAGCCCAGGTGAGCGGCGGTTTCTCGATGACGCCGTCCTCCGGCTCCGACCACGGACCCGGCGACGGCAGCTGCCCACTTCTCGCCGCGGCATGCATGATCGCCCTGATGGTAGTCCTGGTGAGCTGGAGGCTCCGTCGACCCGGCACATCGGTGATCCGCATCCTGCCGCGGATGGCGACCCAGGTCCCGCAGGTCTCCTCCGTGCGCTACATGCCAGCGGCTCGATCTCCACTCATGTTCGGGATCAGTCTGACCTGATCGATGAAGGGGAGGCACAGCCTCTCCCGCTGCGGTTGACTTCCATAGCGCGACCCTCTACCGCCCATGTCGCGGCGAGACGCCCGCGCTGTTCCCTGCGTGCATCGCCACGTTCAGCTGGCGCACCGTCGGCTGCCCCCTGTTCGCGCGAACCCGCTCGCGTTCGGTGTTCGGCATCGGTGTGCCCGTATTCGGAGATCCCAAATGCTTCATCTCGTCAAGCCCGGCCCGGTAAAGGCCCGGCGTGTCGTTGTCGCGGCCGCCTCGGCCGCTCTTCTTCTCGTTACTTCGGCCTGCAGCACTGGTGCCGGTGCATCCCCGACTGGTGGCACCAGTCGCGGAGCAGTCCCCGATCCGGGACTGGTTCTGTTCAAGCTGTCCGACCGGCAACGAACCGCCGTTGCTGAAGGGCCCAAGGTCATGGGATCGGGGACCGCGACCACGAGGCATCCGGGCAGGGTCGTGGTGATCAATGTCTGGGCCTCTTGGTGCGGCCCCTGCCGCAAGGAGGCACCCGACCTGGCCGCTGCCAGCCGCAGCACGGACGAGGTCGCCCGCTTCGTCGGTCTCAACATCAGGGACCAGCGCGATGCCGCGCGGGCGTTCAGCCGTGCCGTCAAGATGCCGTATCCGAGCATTTTCGACCCCGAGGGGCAGCAGCTGGTCAAGTTCTCCGGGCAACTGTCGACCACCGCCATCCCGACAACGTTGGTGATCGACGAGCAACAGCGCAGCGCGGCCCGAATCACGGGCCCTGTCGATCGCGACACCCTGATCCAATTGGTCAACGACACCGCCGACGGCAGGTGAGCGGCAATGCTTGATCAACTGGCCGCATGGGCGACACAGTCGGTGAGCGGGTCGATGCCGGTGGCCCTCCCGGTCGCCTTCCTCGCCGGTTTGGTGTCGTTCTTCTCCCCCTGCGTCATCCCGCTGTTGCCTGGCTACATCTCCTACGCCACTGGCATGTCTGCCGCCGACCTCGTCGCCGGCGGCTCACGGATGCGTCTGGGACGGACCTTGATGGGCAGCAGCCTGTTCGTCGCCGGGTTCGGCGTGGTCTTCGTTGCGAGCGCGTCACTGGCCGGGCTGCTGGGCAGCAGGTTCATCACCTGGCAGGACCCGCTCACCCGCGTCATGGGCGTGATCATGATCGGGCTCGGACTGGCCTTCACTGGCCTCCTCCGCTTCGCCCAGCGCGACCTGCGACTCAGTTGGCTGCCTCGCTTCGGGCTTCTCGCGGCCCCGCTGATCGGCTTCGTGTTCGGGCTGGGCTGGACGCCGTGCATCGGGCCGACCCTCGGGGTCGTGTTGACCATGGCGATGAGTCAGGCGACCGCAGCCAAAGGGGCGTGGCTGGCCATCGCCTACACGCTCGGACTCGGCATCCCGTTCATCGCCGCGGCGATCGCGTTCAACAAGATCAGCACGGCCGCCCGCGCCCTGCGGAACCGGCAGCAGTTGATCATGCGCATCGGCGGTATCTCCATGATCATAGTCGGCCTGCTGATGGCCACCGGCCTGTGGACCAACGTGATCGGTGCGCTCCGACAATCCATCAGCGGATTCGTGACGGTGATCTGATGAAGCAACCAGGCAGCAACAGCACTCCCGAAGAACGTCGTCGAAAGCAACGCCAACGCGAGATGAACCGCCAACTGCGCGTGTGGACTCCGCGCCGCGTCGTCGGGTGGATCCTCGTCGTGCTAGCGGTGGTGATGGGCATCACGCACTGGCTCGCGCACCTGGGATGGCGACCGATCCCACTGGCCATGGGCTGGCAGGACCTGCTGCTCGGCTACCCAGCCGCAGGCCTTCTCGCCATTGCCGGCGGGGTCGTCATCGGCGCGCGCACCCACCGGCCTGGATCCGGGAACCGTGGCCATCACTGATCCCGCTCACAGATTGCCGCACCACATGTCCCGAAACCGGCACTGACAGCAAGGCAGAAGTATGCACCCCCACACGCCAACGGCAATGCCCTTGACATCGGTACGCATCCACGGGCACCGGGACACCGGGTCCGTCCGTCTTCGGACGATGCACGACAGCGGTCCAAGCCGGCACCACGTCCTGCTCGCATGCGTGCAGGGCTGCAGCGACATCGGGGAGGCATCGGCTCAATGATCGGTCACACGCTCCCGTTGTTCTTCATTCCGAGCCCTCCGTGGAGGGAATGGTTGCTGTTCGGGCGACTCCCGATCCGGGCATACGCGCTGTGCATCATCGCGGGCGTGATCATCGGCACGATCGTCGCCACCCGACGGTGGATCGCCCGAGGCGGCAGCCGCGACGCGGTCGAGACCGTCGCCCTGGTTTCGGTTCTGTTCGGCATCGTCGGAGCCCGCCTCTACCACGTGATCACCGACTACCAGCTCTACTTCGGACCGGGCCGCACCTGGTATCGAGCGTTCTTCATCTGGGACGGCGGCCTGGGCATCTGGGGCGGTGTCGCGCTCGGAGCGTTCGGCGGCTACCTGGTCGCGCGCCGACGCCGGATCAGATTCTGGGCGCTCGCCGACGCTCTCGCCCCGGGGGTGGCCATCGCGCAGGCCGTCGGCCGACTGGGCAACTGGTTCAACCAGGAACTCTTCGGTCGGCCGAGCACCCTGCCATGGGCGCTGAAGATCGACCCGCAGTACCGGCCCGTCGGCTACGAGCAGTACGCCACCTTCCACCCGACGTTCCTGTACGAGCTGATCTGGGACGTCGCGGTGGCGATCGCGGTGATTGCGCTCGACCGTCGGTTCCGGCTGGGCCACGGCAAGGCGTTCATGCTCTACGTGATGTTCTACACCGCCGGCAGAGCATGGGTGGAGAGCCTGCGCATCGACCCCGCGCATCACCTCGGCCCGTTCCGGCTCAACGACTACGTCTCGGGCATCGTCTTCCTGGCCGCCCTGCTCTGCTTGCTCTGGCTGCTCCGCAACAAGCCCGGCCGGGAGCTGGTCGTCGAGGGTGACCGGTCGGTCGTCGGCGAGCGGCCGGGCAGCAGAGCTGGTGAAACGCCGCCCGTCCCCGCTTCCGATTCCTTCGCTGCGTTGGACCAATCAGAGCCATCCGCGCTCGATCACCCCACCACGCCGGAGCACGACTCCGGCACAGCCGAGCGTGCCGGCGGGGGTCCGCGGTGATCTACCGACGCGATGACGCGACTTCCACCCGCGGTGCCGCCTGTCACGTTGACGATGCTGCTACCGACATTTCTGTGACCTGCGTGGATTCCTCATCCACCCGGGGCCGCGGCGGTCAGATAATTCAGTCGCTGGGTCGGCTGGTCTTGGCCGCGTTGTCCGGGTTGGCAGTCGGGTTCGCGTTTCAGCCGTACGCACTGTGGCCGCTGGGCTTCCTCGGCGTCGCGGGACTGTCGGTGGCTGTTCACGCGGTTCCGCCTCGGCGCGGGTTCGCGGTCGGATACGTGTTCGGGGTGGCGCTGCTCCTGGTGGCGATCGGCTGGGTCCGGGTGATCGTCGGCGGCGGCGCGGCCGCCTACCTGGGTGTGGTGGGCCTGATCGGATTCGAGGCCGTCTTCTTCGGGCTGCTCGGCCTCGCGCTGGCGATCATCGGGCGGCTCCGGTCCTGGCCGGTGATCGCCGCTGCTGCCTGGGTCGGCGTCGAGTACGTCTACGCGCGCTATCCGTTCGGCGGCTTCGGCTGGACCCGTCTGGCCTACACCGCAGTGGATGCCCCGCTGGCCGGACTGCTGCCCTTCATCGGCACCGTAGGTGTGTCGTTCGCGGTGGCTCTGCTGGCCCAGTGCGTCGGCTGGCTGGCGATCGAGATCATCCGGGCACGGCGGTCGCACGGACCGCTGACACGCAGCATGGTGGCCCGGACAGCGCTACCGGCATTGGCGACCTGGTCGATCGTGATGGGCACGGGTTTGGCCCTGTCCGGGTGGAATCCCGGCCCGCCGGCCCCTGCACAGAAGGCTCGTGTGGGCATAGTCCAGGGCAACGTTCCGGGGAAAGGGATCGAAGCGCTGGGCCGGATGCGCACCGTGACCGCGAACCATGTCCGGGAGACCCGCCGACTGATCAACGCCGCAGACCAGGGACGGATCGCCCGGCCCGACTTCGTTCTGTGGCCGGAGAACTCCACCGACATCGACCCGACCGTTGACCCGATCACGCGCGACCAGCTGCAGTCCGCGAC
Source organism: Naumannella huperziae (assembly GCF_054073625.1). Taxonomy (NCBI): domain Bacteria; kingdom Bacillati; phylum Actinomycetota; class Actinomycetes; order Propionibacteriales; family Propionibacteriaceae; genus Naumannella; species Naumannella huperziae. The sequence goes on from NZ_JBSXPH010000001.1 coordinate 2,760,283, forward strand.
CGAGCTTGCCGGGGTTCCCATCTTCGCCGGGGCGGTGATGGCCGGCCCCGGCGTCGACCAGCGGCAGACCAGCGGCCTGTGGTGGGACCCCCGCCGGGGCATCGTGGCCCGCTACGACAAGCGCAACCTGGTCCCGTTCGGCGAGTGGATCCCCTTCCGTGACCGACTGCTGCCGTTGTTCCCGATCTTGAAGCTGGTCGGAGCACAGTCGGTGCCAGGCACCCGGCCCGGCGCACTCCCGGTCCCCCTCCGCCTGGCCGGCGGCCCGGAGCAGCCGGTCATCGTGGGGGATGCGATCTGTTTCGAGCTGGCCTACGACGACACGATCTACGACGTGATCACCGGCGGTGCGCAGCTCTTCCTGGTCCAGAGCAACAATGCGACCTACGTCGGGACCGGCCAGGTCGACCAGCAGTTCGCCATCACCCGGGCACGAGCGATGGAGACCCGCCGCGAGATCGCCGTCGCCACCACCAACGGAGTCTCCGGCTTCATCGGCCGGGACGGCCGTGCGCAGTGGAAGTCCCGTGAGCGCACCGCCGCCTCGACCGTGGTGACGATGCCGCTGCGCACCAACATCACCCCGGCGGTGCGGATCGCCCCCTGGCTGGAGCGTGGCCTCGCACTCCTCGCGCTGAGCGGCTGCCTCACGGCGACGGTCGGGCGTGGCCGCGCCCGCCGGTCGAGAGCGGCAGGAGCGTGATGATGATCGTGAGTAGCCTGATCTGCACCGCGGTTCTGATGGTGGCGACCGGCCTGGGCTGCGTACGGACGCGCCCTTCTGCACGAGTGTTTCCCGGGTTGCTCCAGGTGGCCGGAGCCTGGAGCGCCTGCCTGCTACTTGTGGACCTTTGGCGTCGCGGTGCCGTCACTGTGGCGTCGATCGCGACGCTGTTGACCGTCTGCGCCGTGTCGATGATCTGGTTGCGGAGGGCGGATGGCAGCACCGAAGACACCTCTGACGACTTCCAGCTCTGGGAAAGCGAGCTCGCCAGCCCGGAGGTGTCGGAGGAATGAGCGTCTCCCGCGCGACCGGCCTCGCCCTGCTGGTCAGCCTCGCGCTGATGCACCCGATGGTGTTGACGTCAGCCGAACCCGTGCCGCCGAGCAATTCGTCGGTGCACCGCGTGCCACCCGACGCGCAGCCGATTCATGCTCCAGTCACGGCAAGCAACCCACCCGGTCGACATCCAGCAACTCGACAACCGTTGAGCGGCTGTCCCAGCTGCGCGCCCCCTTCGTTGGCGGCTTCATCGCATGACCGACCGACCGGTCCGATGGGCTGCATCGCCGCCGCTGGCTGCGTCATGACCATCGTCTTGCTGGCGGTGGCCGTGATCGTTCGTGGGCGAACCCCCGGTCGATGGTGGCATTGCCGAGCCCGCAGCATCGGATCGGCCATCGGAGCCGTCGCACATTGGCGTCGCCGACCGGCTCCCAGTCTCATAGAGCTGTCGATTCTTCGGATCTGACCCCACCCGCCCGGGCCATGAGCAGGCTGCGGTGAGCCCCAGCAATTCGTCCCGCTCCTCGGCCCATCAATTGCACACCCGGCTTGATCACTGCGCGCCCGGTTGAGCAGTCAGACAAGCTCCTCAGACTCTCCAGCACGACAGGAAACAGGAACGTGAATCAGAAGCGATCGAAGAACAAGCATCGACACGGTGCATCGACCAATCGCGAACCCGGATCCGCGCGCGCCCGCGCCCGGTTGGCAGAGATGAAACGGCAGGAGGCCCGCGCCCGAACGCGGCGGCGTTTCCTGGTCGGGGTCACCGCGGTCATCGTCGCCGGTGCCCTCGGCATCGGCATTTGGCTGGTGGCCCGGCAAGTATCAGCACCCAACGCCGCTGGGCCGGTGGCCGGCACCAAGGGGCGAAGCGATCTGCCGCCGTGGGGGCTCCCGGCCGATCCGGGCCGCCTGGCCGAGGCCGCCGGTCTGCAGGCATCGAACATGGAAGGCACCGCCGCGCACTTCCACTCCCATCTGGACATCACCGTCAACGGCCAGCCGCTCGCGTTACCGGGAGCAATCGGCGTCGACGCGAAGACCGGCTCGATGTCGGAGCTGCACACCCACGACGAACGCGGCGTCCTGCACGTCGAGTCACACAAGACCGACGGCAAATACACCCTCGGACAGCTGTTCGCCGAGTGGGACGTGCGACTCGACGGCCAGGGCATCGGCGGCCTGACCAACAACAAGACCGACAGCCTGCGCGCCTACGTGGACGGCAAACCGTTCACCGGCGACCCCGCCACGATCGAACTCGGCGAGCGACGCCAGATCTCACTGATCTACGGCCCCCGGAACGCGACCGACAATCCGCCCTCGAGCTTCGCCTTCGACGCCAATGAATGATCTCCGCCCCACCAGCAGATCCGATGCCGCACCTGGCCCGCGAGCCGATCCCGACGCGGCGGGCATCGCAACCACCGAACCCGCCACTCGCAGGACTTCCTCCAATGCGCCGGTGATCGGATTCCTCGGCGGGCTGCGGTTCCTGTGGACGCAGTTGATCACCATGCGGACGGCGCTGGCGTTGCTGTTCCTGCTGGCACTGGCCGCGGTGCCCGGATCGTTGGTGCCGCAGCAGAACATATCGCCGGTGCGAGTCAAGTCCTTCCTCGACCAGCACAAGACGCTGGGACCGATCTATGACAAGGTCGGACTCTTCAACGTCTACACCTCGCCCTGGTTCTCCGCGATCTACATCCTGCTGTTCATCAGCCTGATCGGCTGCATCATCCCCCGGGCCGGGGTCTATCTCCGGGCCGTGCGAGCACAGCCGCCCCGCACACCGCGATACCTGCATCGTCTGCCCGCCTACGCCTCCGCCGACCTGACCGCAGCCGAAGCCGGCGACAGCGCGGCCCCGACCGATGCTGCCATCCTGCGCCGGCTGCGCGACAACCTGCGAAGCAGGCGGTACCGGGTCACCCAGCACCCCGACGGGTCACTGGCGGCCGAGCGGGGCTACCTGCGAGAGGCGGGCAACCTCGCCTTCCACATCAGCCTGGTCTTCTTGCTGCTCGGCGTGGCCGTGGTCTGGCTGACCAGCTTCCGCGGCGACCGGGCGCTGGTCGTGGGAGGCGAAAGCTTCACCAATGACCTGGTGCAATACGACGACTTCAAGGCCGGCCCGCTGTTCCGGCAATCGTCTCTGACCCCCTTCAGCATCAAGGTCGACAGCTTCGACGTGAAGTTCGAGACCGGCAACGTCCAGCGAGGGGCCGCGCGGGAGTTCAACGCCGCAGTCACTGTCACCGACCGTCCAGGAGACAAGCCCCGCCAGGAAACCTTGCGGGTCAACCATCCGCTCAACCTGGCCGGCGGCGAAAAGGTCCACCTGATCGCCTGGGGATACGCACCGATCGTGACGGTGAAGGACGGCGACGGCAACGTCGTCTCCTCCGGTCCTGTCATCTTCCTGCCGCAGGACGGCAACTTCACCTCCGCTGGGGCGATCAGTGCGCCCGACGCCAGGCCTCGCAAACTCGGCTTTGAAGGGTTCTTCCTGCCCAGCGCCTACGTGGACGGCTCCGGGCCCCGCTCGGTGTTCCCCGACGCGTTGAATCCCCAACTGTTCCTGAACGCCTGGTCGGGCAAGCCCACCGCCGAGACCGGCCAACCCCAGAGCGTCTACTCGCTCGACACCCGCGGCATGACCCAGATCATGAACCCGAAGGACCCCAAACAGCCGCTGCGGTTCATCCTCCGACCCGGATACATCCAAAAGCTGCCCAACGGGCAAGGATCCATCCAGCTGGACGGGGTGCAGCGCTGGATCAAGATCCAGGTCGGCGACTCCCCCGGCGCACCCATCACGATCGTCGCTATCGGAACCGCCGTGCTGGGGCTCAGCTTCTCGCTGTTCATCCGGCCCCGGCGGATCTGGGCACGGATCCGACGGGTCGACGGCCACAACCTCCTCGAGATCGCCGGACTCGACCGGGCCGACGCCCGAACGGGACTCACCGAAGACGTCGAAGCCCTCGTCAACAGCCTCGACCTGCAAACGAGCTCACGCAACCAGACCCCACCCGGGCACGGGAACGAACCGGCAGAGCCCGATCCGACCACCGACAACCAATCACCGAAGGAGACGGCATGACGATCGACTACTTCTCCAACCTCGCTCTGGTCACCGCGACCGTGATCTACGCCCTGGCCCTCACCATGCACAGCATCGAATGGGCAGCCGCACGAAAAATTACCGCCGCCCGAAGCACCACCGGCAAGCGGAAGGGCGAGGCAGCGGACGACATCGAGACCAGAACCCGCCCCGACGCACGCGCAACGACCAGCCGCGCATCAGAGGCCTCAGCGTCCACCCTGACGATCACCCGGACCGCCGCCCAAGCCACGCCTGACTCACCGACCCTCGAGCCCGAAGGCGACGTCGACGTCGACGATGAACCCTTTGACGGAGACCCGATTCCGCAGCAGAAGACCGAGATGTTCGGTCGGATGGGCATCTCCTTCACCCTGATCGGGCTGGCCTGCGCGATCGCAGGCATTACCGCCCGGGGCATCGCCGCTCACCGCTGGCCGCTGGGCAACATGTTCGAGTTCACCACCATGGCGATGGTGATCATCGTCGCCGGCTACCTGGTCCTGGCCAAGATGGGGATGCGCTGGCTCGGCCTGCCCATCACCATGGTCGCCACCGTCGGCAACGGCCTGGCAGTGACCGTGTTCTACGTCGCAGTCGCCGGGTTGGTGCCGTCGCTGAACTCCTACTGGTTCATCATCCACATCACTGCCGCGACGATCAGCGGAGCAGCGTTCAACATCGGCGGAGCCATCTCGATCCTGTACCTGATCAAGAAGCGGGCCGAGGACAAGGGAACCGAGAAGGGCTACCTCCTCCGACTCCCCGATTCGCGCCGCATAGACGTGATCGCCTACCGGCTCTTCGCCTTCGCCTTCCCGCTGTGGACGTTCACCATCGCCGCCGGAGCAGTTTGGGCCGAGTACGCCTGGGGCCGCTACTGGGGATGGGACCCCAAGGAGGTCTGGGCGCTGGTCACCTGGGTGATCTTCGCCTGTTACCTCCACGCCCGATCGACCGCCGGCTGGAAGGGCGGACGGGCCGCCGTCATCGCCCTGCTCGGGCTTGCCGTCTTCTGGTTCAACTTCATCGGAGTGAACCTGCTCCTCTCCGGGCTCCACTCCTACGCAGGCATCTAACCAAGAAGCGAACGGTTGACATCGATACCCCTGGGGTACGACAGCGACTCAGCCGTTACCGCGGCACCACCAGCGAGCTCGACCCGTCTCAAAACGACACCCGGCCGCTTCAGGGCCCCTACGGCTTCAAGCCTTTCGCAGTGAACCAAGGCAGTGGATTCACCGTCCGGTAGACATCGCCGGGAGTGACGCCAGCGGGGTACAGCTCCAGGTGTGTGTGCGGGCCGAACGTCCGGCCGGTCATGCCCACCCGGCCGATGACCTGACCGGCGGCAACCCGCTGCCCGGTGCGGACCGCGGCCGACGCCATGTGCGCCATCAGCATCTGCTTCCCGTCGGGGAACTTGATGCTGACGTAGATGCCCGCCCAACCGCTGGCCGGACCGGTACCGCCGTTGGTGACGACCCCATCGGCTGTCGCTCTGATCGGTGTCCCGATCGGGGCAGCGAAGTCCACGCCAGTGTGATAGCGCGACCAGGATCCGACCTGCCCGAACGTGGCGACGATGTTGTAACTTCCCTTGGCGATCGGCAATGCCCCGCCCCCGCTGCTCGTGCCGCCTGCAGTGTCTGAACTGCCGAGATCGGCAGTACCGCTGTCGGAGCCGTTGTCGCTCGATGCCGAGTCGGTCCGGCCGACCGCCGTGCTACCGGAGGATGCATTGCCCTTGCCCGCGTCAGCTTCTTGGGCCGCTCGCATCTGCTGTTGACGCTGCTCCTTGCTGAGCGTTCCCGATAGTTTGCGGCTCTTCTCGGCGTCGGATTTCAACGCCTCTGATCGTTGCCGGGCAGCCTCCTCCGCCCGCGTGTCCTCCTGGCCGGTGTCGACAACCTTGCTGTTCTTCTGGGCTGCCCGGCGCGCCGCCATGTCGACGGTGCCGTCGAGAGGCTGGCCCGTGCTCTGCTCCTCGCTACTGCCGCTGCCTTGGGTATCGCTGCGCTGACCACTGCGTGTTGCCTCCCGAAGGCCCGCGCGCGACCGGCCAGAGGTGTCGGCCCGGTGCCCGGTGGAGCCCGCGTCATCGGGCGCGCCAGCCGTACTGGAGATTCCGGTGACCGCAGGGTTCGCCTCATGGGCAACGCCGGTCATGGCGACCGCGCCAGCGCCGGCAAGGCCGAGTCCTGCGATGGCGGCCGCGGCAATGCCGTGGCGGATCCAGCTGCGTCTGTCCCGTCCGATGTGATCCAGGGCTCGGCCAGCTCTTGCTGCGGTGCCCGCGCGCAACTCGCCGACGCGGGTTCGCAGCTGACCGAGGCTTCGCCGCTGGCGACCGTCGGGACTCATTCGGCTAGAACTCCTCGTGGGATGGGAATGACCGGACCGCTAGAGAATAACGGTTCGATAACATCGATGAATGCTGGCTTGGCCAGACTTGAGGAAATGCTCACGCCTTCGGTGGCGGTCAACGACCGCTCCAGGCCATGATAGGTCAGCCACTGCTGTATAGTTCAGTGGATGCTGACCATTGCTTCGCGCCTTGACGTCATGAACCGGCTCGGCCGGGCGATGGCGGACCCGACGCGCTCCCGGATCCTGATGTCCTTGCTCGGCGGCCCGAGCCACCCGGCCGTGCTGTCGCGCGAGCTCGACCTGACGCGCTCGAACGTGTCGAACCACCTGACCTGCCTGCGCGACTGCGGGATCGTGGTCGCCGAGCCGCACGGCCGGCAGACCCGCTACGAGATCGCCGACCCGCACCTGGCCGCGGCGCTGACGACGCTGGTGGACGTGACGCTGGCGGTGGACGAGAGCGCGCCGTGCATCGACCCGCACTGCTCGGTGCCGGGCTGCTGCGCCGTGACCGGCTCGGGGGACGCCTCGTGAGCGCCGCCTGCGGCTGCGACGAGCCGACCACCAGCCCATCCGAGGAGGCCGAGGAGACCGAGCGCTCGTGGTGGCGCGACCCGGGACTGGTGGTGCCGATCCTCTCCGGCGTCGCGTTCGGCACCGGCCTGGTGCTGGAGTGGTCGGGGATGCACATCGCGGCACTGGCCGCGTTCTGGGCGGGTCTGCTGCTGGGCGCGTACACGTTCGTGCCCGGCGCTCTGCGGAACCTGTTCGTCAGGCGGAAGCTGGGGATCGCGCTGCTGATGACGATCAGCGCCGTCGGCGCGGTGATCCTCGGCTACGTGGAGGAGGCCGCCGCGCTGGCGTTCCTCTACTCGATCGCCGAGGCCCTGGAGGACAAGGCGATGGACCGCGCCCGCGGCGGCCTGCGCGCGCTGCTGAACCTCGTGCCGGAGACCGCGACCGTGCTGCGCGACAGCGCCTCGGTCGAGATCCCGGCGAAGGAGATCGCCGTCGGCGACGTGCTGCTGGTCCGCCCCGGCGAGCGGGTCGCGACCGACGGGCTGGTCCGCGCGGGCCGCTCCAGCCTGGACACCTCGGCGATCACTGGCGAGTCGATCCCGGTCGAGGTCGCCCCCGATGACGCGGTCTCCGCCGGCGCGATCAACACCGCCGGTGTGCTGGAGGTCGAGGCGACCGCGGCGGGCACCGACAACTCGCTGACCACCATCGTGGAGCTGGTCGAGCAGGCCCAGGCCGAGAAGGGCGAGCGTGCGCGGATCGCCGACCGGATCGCCCGCCCGCTGGTGCCCGGGGTGATGGTCCTCGCCGTCCTGGTTGGCGTGCTCGGATCGCTGCTCGGCGACCCCGAGACCTGGATCACCCGCGCCCTGGTCGTCCTCGTCGCCGCCAGCCCGTGCGCGCTGGCGATCGCGGTGCCCGTCACCGTGGTCTCCGCGATCGGGGCGGCGACGAAGTTCGGCGTCGTCATCAAGAGCGGGGCAGCCTTCGAGCGCCTCGGTGGCATCCGCCACCTCGCCGTGGACAAGACCGGCACCCTGACCCGCAACCGGCCCGAGGTCACCGCCGTCGTCGCCGCCGACGGCTTCGACGACGCCCAGGTGCTGGCCTGGGCCGCGGCCGTGGAGCAGCACTCGACGCACCCTCTCGCCGCCGCCATCGCCACCGCGGGCCAGGGAGCCCCCGCCGCGCAGGACGTCGCCGAGGAGGCCGGGCACGGCATCGGCGGCCTGGTGGACGGCCGCCGGGTGACGGTGGGCAGCCCCCGCTGGATCGACGCGGGGCCGCTCAAGGCCCGGGTCGAGGAGCTGGAGGCCGAGGGCCAGACCTGCGTGCTCGTGGCCGTCGACGGCCGGCTGGCCGGGGCGATCGGCGTCCGCGACGAGCTGCGCCCCGAGGTCCCCGACGTCGTGCACACGCTGCGGGCCCAGGGCGTCGAGGTGAGCATGCTCACCGGCGACAACGCCCGCACCGCGCACGCGCTAGCGCAGCTCGCCGGGATCGGCGACGTGCACGCCGAGCTCCGGCCCGAGGACAAGGCCCGCATCGTCGCCCAGCTCTCCGAGGCCTCGCCCACGGCGATGATCGGCGACGGCATCAACGACGCCCCCGCCCTGGCCGGGGCGACCGTCGGCATCGCGATGGGCGCGACCGGCTCCGACGCCGCGATCGAGTCTGCCGACGTCGCCTTCACCGGCCACGACCTCGGCCTCATCCCGCAGGCGCTGCGCCACGCCCGCCGCGGCCGGGCGATCATGAACCAGAACATCGTGCTGTCCCTGGCGATCATCACCGTGCTGCTGCCGCTGGCCATCACCGGCGTGCTGGGCCTGGCCGCGGTCGTCCTCGTCCACGAGGTCGCCGAGGTCGTCGTCATCGCTAACGGGCTGCGCGCCGCGCGTGCCCGCAAGCCTCAGGCAGCGGGCTGATGCGGGCGAAGGACGCGGTCCGCGGGTCCACTGCCCGGATCGCTCATGGTCCGAGGCGGACGCTCCTGGTAGCGGGGACCTTCCTGCTCGGCGGTTTGGTCGTCCTGGTCGACCAAGGGACCAAGGCATGGGCTGAGGCCACCCTCTCGACGCAGGAGCGCATCCCGCTCGTCGGCGAGCTGCTGGGACTCCAGCTGGCGTACAACCCCGGTGCGGCGTTCTCCTTCGGCGAGGGCTCGACCTGGGTGTTCGCGCTGGTCGCTGTCGCGGCCGCGGTCGCCGCGGTCGTCTTCGCGTTCCGTGTCCGGCGTCTTCGGTGGGTGGTCGTGATCGGTGCCGTCGGCGGTGCGGCGGCCTCGCACGCCGGGGACCGGCTCTTCCGCGCCCCCGGCTTCGCCCGCGGCCACGTCGTGGACTTCCTGGCCTACGGCGACTGGTTCATCGGGAACGTCGCCGACATCGTCATCGTCGTGGGCGCGGTCACCGGGGCGTTCCTGATGCTCCACGACGGCTCATCGCCAGAAGACTCCCCGAGTTCTTCGGCACGGCTCAGTTCCGAAGAGGCTGGCGAGCGGAGCTGACGACGGCTGCCGAGCCGCAGACAGGATTGAGAGGAGAAGATGTTGGAGATCACGCTGCAGTACTTCGACGGGTGCCCGAATTGGGAGGTGATCGACCGGCGGCTCGCCGAGGCCCTCGACGGCCGATCGGACGTCCGCGTCGCGCATCAGCGAGTCGAGACCGCCGACGACGCCGCCCGCCTCGAGTTCCACGGGTCCCCGACCGTCCTCGTCGACGGCGTCGACCCCTTCGCCGACGAGCACACACCGGTCGGGCTCGCCTGCCGGGTGTTCCGCACTCCTGCCGGGCTGGCCGGGTCGCCGACCGTCGATCAGCTGCGCGCAGCCATCGGTCGCGCGCCGACGTCGGCGGTGACGGGGCTCGAGTCGCCGGTCGGACCGCTGGGCGGGCTGCCGATCGCCTGCGCGCTCGCGCCGACCGCGGGCAAGCAGCAGCTCGAGAGGTGGCGAGCCTTCGACGACGACTACCTCCTCGAGGTCGAGCGCGGAGAGGCCAGACTGGTCGTGCACTACGCCCGGACCGACGACTCAGCGCGGCGGCTGCGCGACCTGGTCGCGACCGAGAGCGCCTGCTGCTCGTTCGTCGACTGGCAGATCGACGACGACCACGCCGACCTGCGCCTTGTCGTCACCGGCACCCCTGAGCAGCTCGCTGGTCTCAGTATCGGCTAGGTAGGTGTTCGGGGCCAGCCGCTGGCCGCGGCGACGCCGATGCGCCACCAGCATCGTCGTCCCGGTTTCTCAGGCAGCTCGGCGCAATCCGCGCGTGGACGGGCCGCGTCCGGGTACGGGACCGGATGGCCGAACAGTCGCTGACCGTGTTGCCGGGAGGAAGGAATCCGGATGGACGTCCTGAGCGCAGTCGTCGACGCGCTGGCGATGGCCGGCTCGATGGGCTGGCAGATCCTCTGGCCCCTCGTGCTCGGTTTCATGCTGTCCGGCGTCATCCAGGCGGTGGTGCGCAAGGAGCGCGTCACGCAGCTGATGGCCGACGACTCGCCGAGATCGATCGCGGTCTCCGCGCTGTTCGGCGCGGCGTCCTCGTCCTGCTCCTACGCCGCGGTCGCGCTGGCCCGGGCGCTGTTTCGCAAGGGCGCGGACTTCGCGGCGGCGATGGCCTTCGAGATCGCCTCGACCAACCTGGTGCTCGAGCTCGGGCTGGTCCTGTGGTTCGTGATGGGCTGGCAGTTCACCGCCGCGGAGTTCGTCGGCGGCCCGATCATGATCGTGCTGGTCGCGCTCGGATTCAGGCTCTGGATGCGCGGCCGGATCGTCGAGGCGGCGCGGCGGCAGGCCGAGCAGGGGCTCGCCGGGTCGATGGAGGGCCACGCCGCCATGGACATGTCCGTCCAGGGCGACGCCGGATTCTGGGCCCGGCTGCTCTCCCGGGACGGCGTGACCGCGGTCTCGCGCTACTTCGTGATGGACTGGGCGGCCGTGCTCCGCGACATCGTGCTGGGCCTGCTGATCGCCGGCGCGTTCGCCGCATGGGTGCCCAAGGCCTGGCTGCAGGCAGTGTTCTTCACCGAAGACCCGGTCGCCTCGTTCGTGCTGGGCCCGCTGATCGGGCCACTGCTGGCCGTGGTCAGCTTCGTCTGCTCGGTCGGGAACGTGCCGCTGGCGGCGGTGCTGTGGAACGGCGGGATCAGCTTCGGCGGCGTGGTCAGCTTCCTGTTCGCCGACCTGATCATCATCCCGATCATCCTCATCTACAAGAAGTACTACGGCTGGAAGGCCACGTCCCGGATCTGCCTGGTCTTCTACGCCGCGATGGTCGTCGCCGGATACCTCGTCGAATTGATCTTCGGCCCGCTCGGCATGGTCCCGCACGACCGGAACCTGGCAGTCGCCGAGACCGGCATCAGCTGGAACTACACCACCTGGCTGAACATCGCCTTCCTGGCACTCGCCGCCGCCCTGCTGACCGTGTTCCTCCGCACCGGCAGTACCGGCATGCTCCGCATGATGGGCGGCTCCCCGGAGCCGGCAGAGCGCGGACACCACTGACCGGCTCTCCGCCGCGGACGGCTCAGCCCGCGACGCACGAGGACGATGAAGCCTCGGCTGGCGGCGAGTCGGATGGTTCACCGAGATCGTCCATCTCCAGTGCCTGCCGGCCCGATCGGCACGGTGGTCCGGCCGGCGACGACGGCGAGATCGGCGCAGCACTCACAGATACCGGCAGACCTGGTCCGGGCTGCACGAGTCGAGGTCGGGCTTCGCGGCGTCGTTCCTGAGCCCGGCGATGGTGTCTCGGAGCGCCGCGAGCTGGGCGATCTGCTGCTCGATCTCGGCCAGGCGTGCATCGAGGAGGTCGCGCACGTGCTCGCAGGGCGCGTGGCCGCCGTCCCGGATGTCGAGGATCTGGCGGATCTGGGCGAGGGTGAGGCCCGCGGCCTGGCCGCGGTGGACGAAGTCGATCCGGGCGACCGTCTCGGGCGCGTAGTCGCGGTATCCGGACGGCGTCCGCTCGGCCGGGGGAAGCAGTCCCTGCTCCTCGTAGAAGCGCAGCGTCTTCGCCGTCGTGCCCGCCCGCTCTGCGAGTTCCCCGATGCGCATCTCGCATCCCCTCTTCGATCGGCGGAAAGTCCTCTTGACCTTCCCCTGCACTGGAAGGTCCAGCATGGCTGAGCAGGGACCAGAAGTCCAAGCATCGACAGGGAGCCGGGATGACCACCATGTACGACCTCGCCATCATCGGATCGGGCGGCGGGGCGTTCGCCGCCGCGATCCGCGCGACCACGCTCGGCAAGTCGGTGGTGATGATCGAGCGCGGGACCTTCGGCGGCACCTGCGTGAACACCGGCTGCGTGCCGTCGAAGGCCCTCATCGCCGCGGCCGACGCACGGCACTCCGCGGCCGACGCCGCCGACCGGTTCCCGGGGATCGAAACGACGGCGGGGCCGGTGGACATGCCCGCCCTGATCGCCGGGAAGCAGGCGCTGGTCGAGTCGCTGCGGGGCGAGAAGTACGCCGACGTCGCCGACTCCTACGGGTGGGCCGTCCGCCGCGGCGACGCCGCGTTCGCCGGCACCCCCGACGCACCGGTCCTCCAGGTCGCCGGGGACGACGGGAGCACCGAGACGATCGAGGCCGGGCACTACCTGGTCGCGACCGGCGCTCGGCCGTGGGCCCCGCCGATCGACGGTCTGGACGAGACCGGGTACCTGACCTCGACCACGGCGATGGAGCTGACGGAGGTCCCTGAGTCGCTGCTGGTGATCGGCGGCGGCTACGTCGCCCTGGAGCAGGCGCAGCTGTTTGCCCGGCTCGGCTCCGAGGTCACCGTGCTGGTGCGGTCCCGGCTGGCGTCGAAGGAGGAGCCGGAGGTGTCCAGGACGCTGCAGGAGGTGTTCGCCGACGAGGGCATCCGGGTGGTCCGCCGTGCGCTGCCGACGCGGGTGTCGCGGGACGCCGCGACCGGGCAGGCCTTCGTCACCGCCGACGTCGCCGGCGGCCGGGAGGAGTTCCGCGCCGACCAAGTGCTCCTCGCCCTCGGGCGACGACCAGCCACCGACGGGCTCGGCCTCGACGCGGTCGGGGTCGAGACCGGGGACCTCGGCGAGGTGGTCGTCTCCGACCGGATGCAGTCCTCCCACCCGCGGATCTGGGCCGCGGGCGACGTGACCGGCCACCCCGAGTTCGTCTACGTCGCCGCCCAGCACGGCACCCTCGTCGCCGAGAACGCGTTCGCCGACGCCGACCGGGCCGTGGACTACGCCCGGCTGCCGAGGGTCACGTTCACCGGCCCTGCGATCGGCGCGGTCGGGATGACCGAGAAGGACGTCGTCGCCGCAGGGATCCGCTGCGACTGCCGCGTCCTGCCCCTGCATCATGTTCCCCGCGCACTGGTCAACCGCGACAGCCGCGGCTTCGTCAAGATCGTTGTGGACGCCGACACCGGGAAGATCCTCGGCATCACCGCCGTCGCCAAGGACGCCGGCGAGCTCGCCGCCGCAGGGGTCCACGTGCTCGGCAAGACCGTCGCCGAGGTCGCCGACGCCTGGGCCCCCTACCTGACCATGGCCGAGGGCATCCGGATCGCCGCCAGGGCCTTCACCACCGATCCGTCGCTCCTGTCGTGCTGCGCGTGAGCGCGCACGGGGCCCAGCCCACCGATCACAGATCCGAGGAGATCGCGATGACCGACCGCACCACCGACCTGGCAGGAGGCCTGGCCGACCGGCTCGTCCGCACCGAGGAGTCCGGGCTCGACGCCGGCCTGCTCGTGCCGCTGCTGAGGCTGCTCGTCGAAGGGCATCCACTCGCGGTGGAGGACCTCGCCGACGCGGCCGGCCGCAGCGAGGACGACGTGCGCGCAGGCCTGGCGCTCGTCCCCGACACCGAGTACGACGAACAGGACCGGATCGTCGGCCAGGGCCTCACCCTGCGCCCCACCGTCCACCGGTTCGCCGTCGACGGGAACGACCTGTACACCTGGTGCGCCCTGGACACCCTGGCCTTCCCAGCCCTGCTCGCACGCCCGGCGCGCATCGAGTCGACCTCGCCGACCAGCGGCCAGACCGTCCGGGTGACTGTCGACCCCGCCGCAGGCGTCACCCGCGTCGAGCCCGCCACCGCCGTGGTGTCCCTCATCGACCCCGAGCGCTTCGCCTCGATCCGCTCCTCCTTCTGCAACCAGGTGCACTACTTCGCCTCGCCCGAGGACGCCGAGGAATGGCTCGCCGAGCACCCCGACGGCCAGGTCGTCACCGTCGCAGAAGCCCACTGGCTCGGCTCCGCACTCGCCTCCGCTTTCCTGGACGGCCCCGAAAGGGCCACCGGCGGACGCAGCGTCCACCCATGCTGTTGATCACGACCCAGCCACGAGAATGCAAGACAAATGCGCCGACCGGATGATCGACCGGGCGGCGGGCTGCTGATGGCGGACGGCGCGGTTCTCTTCGTGGTGCTCTGCTGCGGACTGCCGCTCGTCCTCGCCGGAGGGGCGCTCGCCGGGATCGGCGGCCACCTGCGCAGCCCCTGGACCGTCGCCGCGGGGATCGCAGTCGTCCTGGCCGTCGCCGCGGCCGCAATAGCCGGGGCGCACCGCCGAACCCAGGACGCCGACTGCCGTCCGTCCCGGACCACGCGGGCCGCACAGGACCCAGCGGCACACCGACGCCGAGCAGCCGGCGCGGATCGATGACCGCCCGCGTCTCGCCGAGACGCCGCTCGGGAACGGCGCTGGCGGACACGACGAGCCGGCGCGGACACGGCAGCCGGGCACACGCCCACGAGGATGCCGTCACCAGATGCCCTGCCGCTCCACGCGCAAGGCAGATTGCCGACCAGAACGCGCAGCGATTTGCCATTTGATTCGACGCGCTTCAATATAGAGGCATGTCTAATCAAGCAGTGACCGCTGCGTCCCCGGCGACCCGACGGCTCTCGACCTTGGATCGGTGGCTGCCCGCCTGGATTGGCCTGGCGATGGTCGCCGGCCTGCTGCTGGGCCGTCTTGTCCCGGGGCTGTCCGGGCTGCTGTCCCGGATGGAGGTCGGCGGGATCTCGGTGCCGATCGCGCTGGGGCTGCTGGTGATGATGTACCCGGTGCTCGCGAAGGTCCGCTACGACCGGGTCGCCGCCGTCACCGGCGACAGGAAGCTGCTGGTCTCCTCGCTGGTGCTGAACTGGCTCGTCGGCCCGGCGGTCATGTTCGCCCTCGCCTGGGTCTTGCTGCCGGATCTGCCCGAGTACAGGACCGGGCTGATCATCGTCGGCCTGGCCCGGTGCATCGCGATGGTCGTGATCTGGAACGACTTGGCCTGCGGGGATCGCGAGGCCACCGCGGTGCTGGTGGCGATCAACTCGGTTTTCCAGGTCGTGATGTTCTCCGTCCTGGGCTGGTTCTACCTCACTGTCCTGCCCGGCTGGCTGGGCCTGGACACGCAGGGGCTGGACGTGTCGGTGGGGCAGATCGCGCTCAACGTGCTGGTGTTCCTCGGCGTCCCGCTCGTCGCCGGGTTCGCGTCGCGGTGGATCGGCGAGAAGCGCCGCGGACGGGACTGGTACGAGGAGAAGTTCCTGCCGGTGATCGGGCCGTGGGCGCTCTACGGCCTGCTGTTCACGATCGTGCTGCTGTTCGCCCTGCAAGGGAAGGCGATCACCTCCAACCCGCTGGACGTCGCCCGGATCGCGCTGCCGTTGCTGGCCTACTTCGCGATCATGTGGCTGGCCGGGATGCTGCTCGGCCGCGGCCTCGGCCTGGGCTACGCCCGGTCGACCACGCTCGCGTTCACCGCGGCGGGCAACAACTTCGAGCTCGCCATCGCCGTCGCCATCGGCACGTTCGGTGCCACGTCCGGGCAGGCGCTGGCCGGCGTCGTTGGGCCCCTGATCGAGGTGCCGGTGCTCGTCGGCCTCGTCTACGTGTCCCTCTGGGGCGCAAAGGCCTGGTTCCGCACCGACCCCTACGCCGAATCGAGTGCATCATGACCACCGCCGAAGCCGTCACCGGTTCCGAGGCTTGCGCGCCGTCCACGACGCACGCGATCGGCCAGGAAGCCGCGACGACCGTGGCCGGCGCGCTGAAGGCGCTGGCGGAGCCGCTGCGGCTGCGGATGCTGTCCGCTATCGCGACCGATCCCCGCGGCGAGTCCTGTGTGTGCGATCTCGCCGAGCTCGCCGACGTGTCCCAGCCGACGGTCTCCCATCACCTGAAGGTGCTCAAGGAGACCGGGCTGCTGCTGTCGGAGCGCCGTGGCACCTGGGTCTGGTACCGGATCGCCCCGGCGAGGCGGCGCGCCGTCTCCGCGCTGCTCGACGCGTTCGCCCCCGCCGCGGTCGCCGACGCCCCCGAGAATGCGGAGGCCCGCGCTCAGACGCTGCCGGACATGGACGGCCGGGTCACCCGCCTGGGCGAGGAGCTGGCCGACGAGACGGCCGGCCTGGACCGCGACCTCGTGATCGCGATCGTGCGCGAGTCCTACGCGGGCCTCGCCCGCTCGGCCAAGCTCACCCAGCACATGATCCCGCTCACCGAGCGCTTCGCCCGCCAGCGCCTGGCCGACCTGACGCGAGACCGGGAGGCAGGCCGGCCGCAGGTGCTGTTCGTGTGCGTCGCCAACGCCGGCCGCTCCCAACTGGCCGCGGCGATCGTCAACCGGCTCGCCGGAGGCAGGGTGATCGCGCGCTCGGCGGGGTCGACGCCGGCGGCGGACGTGCACCCGCACGTCCGGTCGCTGCTCGCCGAGATCGAGGGCGGGCAGGAAGCCGACCGAGCCTTCCCGAAGCCCCTCACCGACGACGCCGTCCGCGCCGCCGACGTGGTCGTCACCATGGGCTGCGGCGACGTCTGCCCGATCATCCCCGGCGTCCGCTACGAGGACTGGGCCGTCGGCGACCCCGCCCTGGCCTCGCCCGAAGGAGTCGAAGCGATCCGCGACGACATCGAGCGCCGCGTCCGCACGCTCATCGCCGCCCTCACCGACTGAAAGAACAGGACCGAACATGACCGATCCGAAGCCCTCCGTCCTCTTCGTCTGCGTCCACAACGCCGGCCGCTCCCAGATGGCCGCCGGCTGGCTCCGCCGCCTCGCCGGCGACCGCATCGAGGTCCGATCGGCGGGCTCGATGCCCGCCGATCAGATCAACCCGGTCGCCGTCGAAGCGATGGCCGAGGTGGGCATCGACATCGCCGCGGAGCAGCCCAAGATCCTCACCACCGAAGCGGTGCAGGACTCCGACGTCGTGATCACCATGGGCTGCGGCGACACCTGCCCCTTCTACCCCGGCAAGCGCTACGAGGACTGGACCCTCGACGACCCCGCCGGCCAGGGCATCGACGCCGTCCGCCCGATCCGAGACGAGATCCGCGCCCGCATCGAGAAGCTGGTCGACGAACTGCTCGCGCCCGCCGAGCAGGAGGAACGCGGGCAGGTGCCGGCGGTGCTGTTCGTCTGCAAGAAGAACGGCGGGAAGTCGCAGATGGCCGCCGCCCTCATGCGCCAGATCGCCGGCGACGCCGTCGAGGTCTACTCCGCGGGCACGGCCCCAGGGGCGTCGCTCAATGCGCTGTCCGCTGCTTCGGTCGCGGAGGTCGGGGCGAGCATGGCCGGCGAGCACCCCAAGCCGATCGACCCGGCCCTGCTGCGCACCGTGGACCGCGTCGTCGTCATCGGCGACGAGGCCGTCGTCGAGCCCGCGCCGGGGATGGCCGGGACCATCGAGACCTGGAGCATCCACGAGCCGTCAGACCGCGGGATCGAGGGCGAGGAGCGGATGCGTCTGATCCGCGACGAACTCGCCGAGAAGGCCCGCGGCCTCCTCTCAGATCTGGTCGTCTCGTCGAAGGCCTGAACCCGGGTCACGCCGTCTGCTCGGCCGTGGCCTCCGCCCGGCGGGGAGCCTGGGTGCGTGAGCTGGCGATCATGAGCACCGTCCCGACCGCTGCCAGGGCGGCGAGGACGAGGAACGCGTGCGCGTAGCCGCCGGTCGCCTCGGCCAGCACCGCGCCGGCGAACGGGGCGAGGGCTGTGGCCAGCAGCACCGGCAGGCCCAGGACGCCGGAGAGGTGGCCGTAGGCGCGCGGGCCCCAGCGGTCGGTGATCG
This sequence comes from Naumannella huperziae, assembly GCF_054073625.1. NCBI lineage: Bacteria > Bacillati > Actinomycetota > Actinomycetes > Propionibacteriales > Propionibacteriaceae > Naumannella > Naumannella huperziae. The sequence goes on from NZ_JBSXPH010000001.1 coordinate 2,778,349, forward strand.
CGGTCGCCTGCAGCAGCGTCGCGATCCCGCGCCCGATCCCGGCGGCCATCGCCGCCGCGACCAGCAGGCCGACCGGGCCCGGTACGACGGCGAGGGCGAGCGTGCTCGCCGACACCAGGACGAACACCGTCGCGGTGCGCGCGGTCAGCGGGACGCGGCGCGCCAGACCGGTGTAGACGAGGCGGCCGGCGACCTGGCCAATGCCGCCGAGGCCGAACACCCATGCCGCGGACTGCGCGGTCAGGCCGCGCTCGAGCATGAGCGGGACCAGGGCGAGCAGTCCGGAGTACATCGCCAGCGACACCAGGGTGAGTCCCGCTGCGAGCAGCCGGAACCGTGCGCTGCGCAGGACCTCCGTTGCGTGGGCGCGGTCGACGGCGGGTTCCTCGGGGTGCTGCTTCGCGGGCCAGGGCCGACGCAGGAGGAACCAGTGAGCCGGGACCGTGAGCACGGCGAGGACGACCGACGCCCACAGGTAGGTCGCCCGCCAGCCCACGTGCGCGCCGACGGTCGCGGTCAGCGGAGCGAACACCGTGCTGGCCAGGCCAGCGACCAGGGTGAGCGTCGCCAGCGCACCCAGGCGTCGACCCGAGAACCAGCCGGTGATCGCGGCGAAAGCCGGCGGGTAGAGCACCCCGGCCATCGCGGCCCCGGCCAGCACCCAGCCACCGATGAAGACCGGCAGTTCCGGCGAGACGGCGATCACCACGAGGGCGAGGACGCCGAGGATCGAGCCGGCGGACATGATGCGGCGCGGCCCGTGCTGGTCGATGACCCGGCCGACCGGCACCCCGGCCAGCGCCGAGACGACCAGCGCGGCCGAGAATGCCGAGGCGACGACGACCGGCGACCAGCCAGTGTCGGCGCTGATCCGCGGGGCGAGGACGGGGAAGGCGTAGTAGAGCAGGCCCCAGGAGGCGATCTCGGTCACGCACAGCGCCGCCAGCACCGTCCCCAGCGCTGGGCGCGTCGCCAGCTCAGGCAACGGCGGCACCCCGCGGCTGCCCGGCCAGAGCCGTGACCACGTAGTCGGCGTCGCGGTGGACCCCGCGCAGCGTGTTCGAGGAGAACGAGCGCTGGAACTCCAGACCGAGGAAACCCACACCCGGCAGGCCGGTCGCGACCCCACGGTCATGTCTCGGCATGCCGGCTTCGTCGAGGACGCCGAGGGAACGCAGGTACGGCAGATGCGGCCGGTAACCGGTCGCGAACACCACCGCGTCGACCTGCTCCCGCGAGCCGTCCGGCCACACGACACCGTCGGAGGCGAACTCGGCGAACATGGGCCGCTGGTCGGGGCGTCCCGCCTCCAGCGCCTTCCGGTACTTGTCGGTGCCGATCACTGGGGTGCCGGTGACGATCCGGGCGAGGACCGACGGCGGCAGCAGGTCGGCGCGGGTCACCTTCAACCACCAGTGCAGATCCTTTCCGGCGATGACCTGCGGCGCGAACCGGACCCGGTCCCGCACCGCCAGCGACGTCCTGGCGTGGTCGGCGAGCTCGTGGGCGACCTGGACGGCGGAGTTGCCCGCGCCGACGACCACGACCCGCTGGTCCGAGAACTCCTCCGGGGACCGGTAGTCGGCCACGTGCAGGACCCGGCCGCCGAAGGCTCTCTGACCGGGGATCGTCGGCACGTGCGGGTTGCCGAACGAGCCCGAGGCGGCGATCAGCGCGGACCCCTCGAACCTGCTCCCGTCGGCCAGCTCGACCATGAACGAGAGGCCGTCCGCGGCCACGCCGACGACCCGAGCCCCGGTTCGGATCTCGACATCAAGACTGCGGGCATAGCCGCGGAGGTAGTCGACGACCTCGTCGCGGCCCGGGTAGCCGTCCGGGTCGCCGGGAAATGGGTGGCCGGGGAAGGCGCTGTAGCCGCGCGGGGAGAACAGGCGCAGACTGTCGTAGTAGCGCGGCCAGGACCCGACCGGCTCCGGCCCGGCCTCCATGAGGACCGGCTCCCAGCCGTTCACGAGCCCGGCACGGGCGGCGGCCAGCCCGGACTGGCCGCCGCCGACGACGATCAGGCGGCCGCGGCTCATCCCGCCGTCCTCGTGCCGAGCTGGATCAGCTGCGGCGCGGGCGCGCAGCAGCCGCCGGACGACGCCTCTTCGGGCGCGTCGAACAGGCCCGACCCGCCGCACACCCCGGTGTCGGGCAGCTCCAGCTCCACCCGCGACGCGGCGTCGTGGTCACCGGCGAGCTCGGCGGCCACGCTGCGGACCTGCTCGTACCCGGTCATCGCCAGGAACGTCGGAGCGCGGCCGTAGGACTTCGCTCCGACGATGTAGAAGCCGGGCTCCGGGTGGGCGAGGTCGGCCGCGCCCGTGGCGCGCACCGAGCCGCAGGAGTGGACGTTCGGGTCGACCTCGGCGGCGAGCTTCGCCGGGGCCTGCAGCCGCACGTCCAGGTCCAGGCGCACCTCGGACAGGAACGACAGGTCCGGGCGGAACCCGGTCGCGACGACCACCCGGTCCGCGGGAGCGAGCCGGCGGCCGTCCTCGGCGACCAGGACCGCCCGGCCGTCCTCGATCCGCACTTCCTCGGTGCGGAACCCGGTGACCAGGTCGACGAGGCCGTCCTCGACGGCCTTCCTCGCCCGCTGGCCCAGGGCACCGCGCTCGGGCAGCTCGTCGGCGGGCCCGCCGCCGAACGCGTTGCCGACGGAGCCGCGGCGCAGCGCCCACGTCACCCGGGTGCCCGGCTCGCGGCGCACCACCGCCGCGAGGTCACCGATGGCGGTCGCTGCCGAGTGCCCGCTGCCGACGACCACGACGTGCTTCCCGGCGAGGGCTGCAGCCTCATCCCGGCTCGGCGTGCGATGGCCGAGCAGACCGGCCTCGACCGCGTCGACCTCGCCCAGGGCAGGCAGCCCGTCCGCGCCCGCCGGGCTCGGGGCCCGCCAGGTGCCCGAGGCATCGATCACCGCACGCGCCTCGAACCGCTCCTGGCTCCCGTCGGCGCGGCGGACGTGGACGACGAACGGCTGCTCGGCCCGACCGGCGTCGACCGAGAGGTCGCGGCCCTTCCGGCCCACCCCGACCACGCGCGAGCCGTACCGGACGCGGTCGCCCAGCGCCTCGGCGAGCGGGGCGAGGTAGCCCTCGACCCACTGCGCGCCCGTCGGGTAGTCCTTGTCAGGCGTGCTCCAGCCGGAGGGCTCGAGCAGGCGGCGGGCCGCGGGATCGGTGAGCTCCGACCACGGCGAGAACAGGCGCACATGGCCCCACTCCGTGACAGCCGACGCCGGGGTGTCGCCCGATTCCAGGACCAGCGGCTCCAGCCCGCGCTCGAGCAGGTGGGCGGCGGCGGCCAGACCCTGCGGGCCGGCTCCGATGACGATGACGGGATTCACTGCAACCTCCACGTATTGACGTTCTTCGATGTGTCGAGCCTGCCTCACGTATCGACAGATGTCAATACGTGAGGCAGAATGGAGGCATGAGCACTCCTCCCGCCACCGAGGCCACGGCCGACGTCGCGCCCTGCTGCGTCCTCGGCGAGACGATCGACGACGGCCTCGCCCACGACCTCGCGAAGGTGTTCAAGGCCCTCGGCGACCCCACCCGGGTCAAGCTCATGTCCCTCATCGCCGGCAGCAGCGACGGCGAGATGTGCGTCTGCGACCTCACCGAGCCCGTCGGGCTCTCCCAGCCCACCGTCTCCCACCACATGAAGCTGCTCGTCGAGGCCGGGCTCGTCGCCCGCGAGCAGCGCGGCCGCTGGGCCTACTACCGCCCCACCATCGACACCCTCGCCGCCGCAGCCAAGGCGCTCAACGCCTGATGGAGCCGCTGGCGACCAGGCCCATGACGCCGGCCGACTGGCCCGCCGTCGAGGCCATCTACCGCGCAGGCATCGCCACCGGCCACGCCACCTTCGAAGCCGAGCCCCCGCCGGACTGGCACGCGTTCGCGTCCGGCAAGCGTCCCGACCTCATGCTCGTCGCCGTCGACGGTGATGACCGCGTGCTCGGCTGGGCCGCCGCCGGACCCGTCTCGGCCCGCCCCGTCTACCGGGGCGTCGTCGAGCACTCGGTCTACGTCGCCCCTCACGCGGCCGGGCGCGGCGTCGGATCGCAGCTGCTCGGAGACCTCCTCGCCGTCGCCGACCGATCAGGCGTCTGGACGGTCCAGTCTTCGATCTTCCCCGAGAACGCCGCCAGCCTGAAACTCCACCAGAGCGCCGGATTCAGGGTCGTCGGACGCCGCGAGCGGATCGGGCTGATGCCGTGCGGGCCGCTCGCCGGCCAGTGGCGGGACACCGTGCTCATCGAGCGGCGCGCACCCGCGACGACTTCTTGAACCTCACGACTCCGGCTACGCACCGGGCCGCAAGGTGGTGGTGCTCGTCGGCCGACAGACGCGCACGGTCGACGCCTCGACCCGTCCGTGGTAGCCTGAGGGCACTACATCCCCCACGCCTCTCCACGATGCGCACTTGGGGGATTTTCTCTGCCCGCATAGAGGAGGGAGCGTCGATGCCGCAGCCGCGCCGCGCGCCCCGCCCGCGCGGAACGCTGAGCTACGACAAGCCGCCAATGGAGCTGGAAGATCTCGTCGACCGCCTCGCCGACCGCGGACTGGTCATCGTCAACCGGGACCGGGCGCTGCGGCACCTGCGCCACATCGGATACTACCGCCTCTCCCCCTACACGATCCCGTTTCAGACGGCCGGACCGGAGCATCGCCTGCGAGATGGGACGTCGTTCGACGACGTGCTCGACCTCTACGTTTTCGACCGGGCGCTGCGCTCGGTGGTCATCGACGCCCTCGAGCGCGTCGAGGTCGCCGTGCGCGCGGCGCTGACCGATCACATGTCGACGGTCTACGACGACCCGCACTGGTACATGGACGCCTCACACTTCCGCGACCGCGGCAAGCATGCGGGACTTCTGAAGATCGTCAGGGACACCTGCGACGAGCGGCTCCGCGGCACCCCGGACGCCGGGGAGGACTCGCTGGTCCACCGCTCGGCGCTCGAGCACTACCTCACCACCTACGGCTCACCCGAGCTGCCGCCGTCCTGGCTCATGGTCGAGACCCTCACCGTCGGACAGCTCACTAGCGGGTACCGGAATCTGAAGCGCCGCTCTGATCGGACCGCCGTCGCCCGGAGCATCGGCCTGACAGCGCCCGTGCTCGAGTCTTGGATGCAGACCTACGTCCGCGTTCGCAACGTCTGCGCCCACCACGGCCGACTGTGGAACGTCGGCCTCGGCGTCTACCCGGCGATCCCGAACTCGCCCATCGTGTCCTGGCTCGAAGGAACCGAAGCGCTGCCCGAGAGATCGAGGAAGCGGCTCTACCCCGTCCTCGTCTCCCTGCAGACGGTCCTGGAAACGATCTCCCCGCGCAGCGGCTGGGCGCGGCGACTTCACGAACTGGTCGACTCCCGCCCCGCGATGAACCTGCGTGGCATGGGCATCCCCGACGACTGGGCAGACGACCCGTTCTGGCGTCGACAGCTCGACTGAGCCGCCTGACGATCCGTCATGACAGAGGTCGGATTATCACTCGTGGTTGGGTTGAACGCGAGCGTTCGGCTAGCGTTTCCGCTGGCAGACTGGGCAAAAGTGGCTGGAGCGGTTCATGAATCGCTCGCGCACGATCGGGGTGCCGCAGCGCTTGCACGGGCGACCTTCCCGCCCGTATACATCCAATGTCATTCGTCCGGACGAGCCGTTGACGTCGACGTACAGCTCGTCGAAGCTCGTCCCGCCCTGGGCGAGCGCGCCGGCCATCACGTCATGGGCGTGGCCCAGCAACTCCCGCACCCGAGCCGCGGACAGCCGTTCCGCCGGCCGGTCGTAGTGCAGCCTCGCGCGCCACAGCGCCTCGTCGGCATAGATGTTGCCGATGCCGGAGACGAGCGTCTGGTCCAGCAGGGCGCGTTTGATACCGGTACGCCGCCGCCGGATCCGGCGTACCGACTCGTCGAGATCGAACTCCGGGTCGAACGGGTCACGCCCGATGTGCGCGATCTCGGCGGGCAGCTCCGCGCCGCCCGGCGCGAGCGACAGACCGCCGAACATCCGCTGGTCGACGAAGCGCACCTCGCGGCCGGCGTCGGCGAAGGCGAACCGGATCCGGGTATTGCGCACATCGGGCGCGCCCGGCGGGTCGAGGCGGAACTGCCCGCTCATCCCCAGGTGAGCGAGCACGGCATCGCCGTCGGTCAGCGGCAGCCACAGATACTTGCCGCGGCGGCGCGGCTCGGCGAAGGTACGCCCGGTCAGCGCCGCCGCGAAGCCCTCCGGGCCGTCGGGATGACGGCGCACCGGCCGGGGGTGCAGCACGTCGACCCGGCTGATCCGCCGACCCGTCAGAGCGGCCGCGAGCCCCCGACGGACCACCTCGACCTCGGGTAGCTCCGGCATCAGTCGTCGAGGAAGCCGACCGGCTCGTCGTCGAGCGCGGCACGGCGCGGCGCGGCCTCCGACATGTGCTTCATCGCGGCGAACGCGATGCTGGCGGCCTCCTGTTCGGCCTGCTTCTTGCTGCGGCCCACCCCCGGACCGAAGGTGAGTTCGCCGACATGGGCGTGCGCCTCGAACCGCTTGTCGTGGTCGGGCCCGGACTCGGTCACCCCGTACCACGGCGCACCGTGGCCGGTGCCTGCGGCGAGCTCCTGCAGGCTCGTCTTCCAGTCCAGGCCGGCGCCCAGCTTCGCAGCACGGCTCATCAGCGGGTCGAACAGGTGATGCACGAAGCGCGACGCACCGTCTGCGCCGTGCACCAGGTAGATGGCGCCGATGATCGCCTCCAGCGTGTCGGCGAGGATCGACGGCTTGTCCTGGCCGCCGGTCCCCAGCTCACCGCGACCGAGCCGGACCTCCGCGCCGAGGCTGAGCTCGCGGGCCACCTCGGCGAGGGCGCGCGCATTCACCACGGCGGCACGCAGCTTCGCGAGGCTGCCCTCGGACACCTCGGGATGCGTGGCGTACAGATGTTCGGTGACGATCAGACCGAGAACGGCGTCCCCCAGGAACTCCAGCCGCTCGTTCGTCGGCAGGCCGCCGTTCTCGTAGGCGAACGACCGGTGAGTGAGGGCCAACGTGCGCAACTCGGCGTCCATCACGACGCCGAGGTCGGCACAGACCTGGTCAAGCTTCGGCACTCCGGGAACCCCGATTTCCCGAGTGCTCAGGCTTCGAAGACCTGGCGACGGTTCCCGCGCGGACCGTACTGACCGCACTCCGGGCAAGCGGTGTGCGGCAGGTGCTTGCCACCGCAGGCCGGGTTGGCGCAGGTCACCAGGGTCGGTGCCGACGTCTTCCACTGGGCGCGACGGTGCCGGGTGTTGCTCCGGGACATCTTCCGCTTGGGAACAGCCACGTTGTCTCTCCTCGATCACGACCGCGGGTGCGGCCGGGTGTTGCTTCGGCGCCGGTTCCGTCCGGCGACGGTGGTTCAGTTGTCCGCCGGTCCGCGCTCGCCCCACCCGGACAGGCCCGCCCATCGCGGGTCCGTGCTCGGGCCGTGGTCGTGCCCCGGGTCGGCGTTCAGGTTCGCCCCGCAATCGGGGCACAACCCGGCGCAGTCGGCCCGGCAGACTGGCATGAACGGCAGTTCCAACAGCGCCTCGTCCCGCACCAACGGCTCGAGATCGGCCAGCTCGCCGTCCAATCGGCTGGCATCCTCACCGTCGGCCTCGTTGCCCGGGTAGACGTAGAGCTCCTGGATGTCGATCACCACCTGCTCGGTCACCGGCTCCAGACAGCGCCCGCACTGGCCCGTCGCCTCGAAGCGTGCCTCCCCCGTCACGAGGACTCCCTCGACGACGGCCTCCAGCCGCAGCTCCAGGTCGATCGGGGCCCCGGTCGGGACGCCGATCACGTCGTTGCCCAGCCCCTCCGGCGCCTCCACCCGCTCGCGCACCTCGCGCATGACACCCGCCTGCCGATGCAGGTCGTGGGTGTCGAGAACGAGCCCGGAACGTGGATCGGGATGCCGACGCGACGAAGACATGACAAAACCCCTTCGAATGCACCGCAACCGGAACAGCGACATGACCGGCTGCCCACCTTACCCGGCGGCCCCGCGGACAGGCAAAACGAGGGGCCTGCGGCCCTGCCGTCCCGCCGGGTCAGGCCCCGCCCGCCGCGGCCACCCGGGCGGCGATCAGCGGCGGCACGAACTCATCGATCTCGCCGCCGAATCGGGCGACATCGCGCACCAGCGTGGACGAGATGTAGCCGTACTCCGCCGATGTCGGCAACAGTATCGTCTCCAGCCCCGACATCCGGCGGTTCATCTGCGCCATCTGCAGCTCGTAGTCGAAGTCGGCGGCCAGGCGTACCCCCTTCACGGCGACATCGATGCCGTGCTCGGCGCAGTAGTCGACCAGCAGGCCGTCGATCAGGCGTACCTCCACGGACGCGTCCGGCAGCTCCGCGGCGAGCGCCTCGATGATCATCTCGCGTCGCTCGGCGGGCTCGAAGAGCGCGTTCTTGGCGCGGTTGCGGCCGACGCCCACGATCACCCGGTCGAACAGCAGGGCGGCGCGGCCGATGATGTCGAGATGACCATAGGTGAGCGGGTCGAACGACCCGGGGCAGATGGCGATCACGCGTCCCTCTCCGCGGGCGCCGGATCGGGGCCACGCTGGGCGTAGTGGATGGTGGTCTCACCGTAGCGGCGCGACCAGTGCTCGAAGCCCGGCGGCCAGCGTGGGTCGGGGGTACGCGAGGAGCGCTCGATCGCCAGCAGACCGTCCGGGACCAGCCAGCCGTTCGCGACCGCGGCGCCGATCACCCGGTCGAGGTCCGCGCTGTCCAGCGCATAGGGCGGGTCGGCCCAGACGATGTCGTAACCACACCCGGCCGGGCGCTGCAGCGCGGTCTCGGCCCGCTGGGCCGACACGGTGACGGCCAGCCCGACCTCGCGGGCATTGCGCCGGATGATCTCGGCCGCCGGGCGCGCCGCCTCGATCGCCAGCACGGGCGCCGCGCCGCGGCTGGCCGCCTCCAGCGCCATCGCGCCCGAACCGGCGTACAGATCGCAGAAGCCGAGGCCCGCGAGTGCGGCGTCCGGTGCCTCGCCGGCGGTGCCGGCCCACGCGGCGAGCGCCGAGAAGACGGCCTCGCGGACCCGGTCGGTGGTGGGCCGGGTGTCGGCGCCACCCGGTGCCGCGATCCGGCGGCCCCCGGCCCGCCCGGCGATCAGCCGCGTCATCCGCGGTCCAGCCATTCCGCGTCGGCCAGCCGCTCGACCTGGGCGACCAGGTCGGCGATACCGTCGTCGGTCTGGTCGGGGTCGTCGGCAACCACGCGGCCGGCGATGTCGCGGGCCAGCGCGATCTCCTCGGCGTGGTCGATCACCCGGACCAGCCGCAGGCTGGACCGCGCGCCGGCCTGGCTGGCGCCGAGCACGTCGCCCTCGCGGCGCTGCGCCAGATCGGCATCGGCTAGCGCGAACCCGTCCCGGGTGGCGGCGATGGCCTGCAGCCGCTCCCAGGACGCCGCCTCGGTGCCGGCGGCGGTGAGCAGCAGACAGACGCCGGGGTGCGCGCCGCGGCCGATGCGGCCACGGAGCTGGTGCAACTGGGAGATCCCGAACCGGTCGGCATCGCAGATCACCATCACCGACGCATTCGGCACATCGACGCCGACCTCGACCACCGTGGTGGCGACCAGCACGTCGAGCTCGCCCGCGGCGAATGCGCGCATCGTCTCGTCCTTCTCCTCGCTCGGCATCTGTCCGTGCAGCATCGCGACCCGTAGGTCGGCGAGCGGGCCCTCGGTCAGCTCGGCGTAGGTGTCCAGCACCGTCCGGGAGTCGCCGCCGGGCGCGGACTCGGCCGACCGGTCGGATTCGGAGATCCGCGGGCAGACCACGAAAGCCTGCCGCCCCTCGGCGACCTCCTCCCGGATCCGCTGCCAGGCGCGGTCCACCCACGCCGGATGGGCCTGCTCGTCGACGACCACGGTCTGCACGTCGGCGCGGCCCGCCGGCAGCTCGGTCAGCGTGGAGATCTCCAGGTCGCCGAACACAGTCATCGCGACCGTCCGCGGGATCGGGGTCGCGGTCATCACCAGGACGTGCGGTTGCCGCTCCGCCTTCGCCCCGAGGGCCGCGCGCTGCTCGACCCCGAAGCGGTGCTGCTCGTCGACGACGACCAGGCCCAGATCGGCGAACCGGACGGTGTCGGTGAGCAGGGCGTGGGTGCCGATCACGATGCCGGCCTCGCCGGAGGCCACCCGCAGACTCGCGTTGCGCTTGCGTACCGCGGTCATCGACCCGGTCAGCAGCTCGACGCGGGTGGCCTGTTCGGCGGCGGTCAGTTGGCCGGCCTCGGCAAGATCGCCGAGCATCGCCACGATCGTCGCGTGATGCTGCCGGGCGAGCACCTCGGTCGGCGCCAGCAGCACCGCCTGGCCGCCCGCATCGACCACGGCCAGCATCGCGCGCAGCGCGACCAAGGTCTTGCCCGAGCCGACCTCGCCCTGCAGCAGCCGTTGCATCGGCACGGTCCGGGCCAGGTCGGCGAAGATCTGTTCGCTGACCTCGGCCTGCCCGTCGGTGAGCGTGAACGGCAGCCGCGCGTCGAAGGCGTCGAGCAGGCCGCCCGGGCGCCGCTCGCGGGCGGTGCCGGGTTCGGCGGCGGCGCGCCGTCGGCGGTACGCCATCGCGAGTTGGAAGGCCAGCGCCTCGTCGAAGCGCAGCCGCCGCAGGCCTGCCCGGGCGGCGTCGAGATCGCGGGGGGCGTGCACCTGCTCGATGGCGTCGTAGAGCTCCGGCACGTCGGCGGTACGGCGGATCCACTCCGGCAGCGGGTCGGGCATGTCGCCGAGCTCGTGCAGGGTCAGGGTGAGGAAGTCGGCCAGCTCGAACGGCCCCAGCGATGCGGTGCCGGGATAGATGCCGATCAGCCCGCCCTGGCGCGCGACGCCGGCCAGCCCGCGGCCGCCCTTGTTGGCCAGTGCCTGGCCGCGCGCGCCCTTGCGCTCGAAGCCGTGCTCGTCGACGACGGCGTAGTCGGGGTGGGTGAGCTGCGGCTCGCCGCGGAACTCCCCCACCTTGCCGGAGAACACGGCGCGGGTGCCGGGTTGGAGCTGGCGTGCCCAGTGCTCGAGCAGCGGTCTGCGGCCGAAGAAGGTCAGCCGGAGGAAACCGCTGCCGTCGGTGATCTTCACCTCCAGACGGGTCTTCGGCGGCTGGCCGGTGATCTTGGCGCTGGTCACATCGGCGGCGACGATGGTGTCCTCGCCGACCCGCAGCGCGGAGAAGTCGCTGAGCCGGTTGCTGTTCAGGTAGCGGCGGGGAACGTGGCGGACCAGGTCGCCGAGCGTGACGATGCCGAGCTTGTCCAACGGTTTGCGCGACTTGTCGCCGAGCACCGAGACGGCTCGCTTGTTCAACCGACGGTACGCGTCGGTGCGCGAGGTCGCCGGACCGGCGGAACCGGCCTCGGAGACGGGCGGGTCGGACATGCCGGTCAGCGTAGTCGGCCGGCCCGACCGCGGCGGGTGCCCGCGCCGCCGCGCGGGCACCCGGCCGGTCGGCTCAGGCGGCCTGGGCGGCGGGCGCCTCGGCGGCCTCGGGGTCGTCGTCCAGCAGCCGGCGTCCGTCGTAGACGTCGCGGTCGAGGATGCCGTTCCGCTTGGCCACGATCACCGGGACCAGCGCCTGGCCGGTGACATTGGTGGCGGTCCTGATCATGTCGAGGATCGGGTCGATCGCGATCAGCAGGCCGACGCCCTCCAGGGGCAGGCCGAGCGTGGAGAGCGTGAGGCTGAGCATCACGATCGCTCCGGTCAGGCCCGCGGTGGCCGCCGATCCGACGACCGAGACGAACGCGATCAGCAGATAGTCGGTGACATCGAGCGGTACGCCGAAGAGCTGCGCCACGGTGATCGCCGCGAGGGCCGGGTAGATCGCGGCGCAGCCGTCCATCTTGGTGGTGGCGCCGAAGGGCACGGCGAAGGAGCCGTACTCGTCGGGGACGCCGAGCCGGCGTACCGACTGCCGGGTGATCGGCAAGGTGCCCACCGAGGAACGCGACACGAAACCGAACTGGGTGGTCGGCCACACGCCGGCGGCGAAGCGCCGCACGCTCAGGCCGTGGACCTTGATCAACACCGGGTAGACGAGCAGCAGGACGATCAGGCAGCCGATGTAGACGTCGGCGGTGAACACCGCAAGCGGGGCGACCAGGTCCCAGCCGTAGGCGGCGATCGCGCGCCCGATCAGGGCGCCGGAGCCGATCGGGGCGAGCTTGATCACCCACCAGGTGATCTTCTGCGTGATCTCCAGCACCGAGCGGTTGAAGTCGATGAAGGCCTTGGCCCGGTCGCCGACCGCGAGCGCCGCGGCGCCGAGGACGATGCCGAGCACGACGAGCTGCAGCACGTTGAAGGAAAGTGAGGTGGCGACCGATCCGTCGTCGAGCTCGGAGGAGGCCTCGAGGCCGAGGATGTTCGCCGGGATGATCGATTCGAGGAAGTCGAGCCAGCTTCCCGTCGACGACGGCTCGGCGGCATTGTCGAGCGGGATCGTCGCGGTCGCGCCGGGATTGGTGAGCAGGCCGATGCCGATGCCGATGGCGACGGCGATGAGCGAGGTGATCGCGAACCAGATCAGCGTCTGGATCGCGAGCCGGGCGGCGTTTTGGACCTGTCGGAGATTGGCGATCGAGACGATGATCGCGGTCAGGATGAGCGGCACCACGATCACGCGGAGCAACTGGACGAAGGTGCTGCCGATGGTGCTCAGGGTCTGGGTCAGCCAGTCAACGGACCAGACCCGGGCGATCAGACCCAACGCGGCGCCGAGCAGCAGGCCGAGCAGGACCTGGGCCCAGAAGGGGATACGGAACCGGCGCCGTGGCTGGCTCGGAGCAGAGGACAAGGACATTGCGGAATCCGTTCGATCGGTTCCGGGCTGCGCCCGGATCGGGGATGGGGGACGTCGTTGGGGTACGCCGAGGCGCGCCGTCGCCGGACTCAGCGACAGCCGGTCGTGCCCACGCGCCGCAGGTCGATGTGCAGGCGGCGCCAGAAAACGCAACGGGTCATCAGTGCGGGAACCTCCGATTCCGGGGCATTATTCCGCGGAATCGGCGTGTCGTCATCTCGCCCGCTGGCGCCGCCGCTGGCGACTCGCCGCCGACGCCTGCGTGAAGCGGCCCAGTGAGCCCTAGCGCGCCCGCCCCTTCGATTAGGCGGGCGTGCCGGGCCTCGGCTATCATTGACCGGTTCCCGGCTCCGGGACCACAGACCATCACGCCGCGGGAGGGATCTCCCGCATGCGGGCGCGGCCGGCCGGTACGCGCGAAAACGACTGACGAGGAGAGCTCCATGGCTGCCGTGTGCGATGTTTGCGCCAAGGGCCCGGGCTTCGGCCACAACAAGCCTTGGTCCAAGAAGAAGACCAACCGTCGCTGGAACCCGAACATCCAGCGCGTCCGCGCCGTCGTCGGCGGTGCGCCGAAGCGGCTGAACGTGTGCACCTCCTGCCTGAAGGCGGGCAAGGTCGCTCGCTGACCCAGACACCGCCAAGAGGCCCGGTCCCGTGGGGATCGGGCCTCTTCGCTGTCCGCGCCGGCCCGGGCCGATGCCCGCGGCGCGCCTACACTGCCTGACCCATGAGCGCCAGCATCCGTGAGGCAACCCGGAACGACCTTCCCGACATCCTCCGCCTCGTTCACGCCCTGGCCGTCTACGAGAAGGAACCGGACGCCGTCGAGGCGACGGAGCAGGATTTTGCCGCGGTGATGTTCCCGTCGGATGGCGCGCCGCATGTCTACGGTCTCGTCGCCGAGGTCGAGGGTGCGGTGATCGGCATCGCGATCTGGTTCTACTCGTTCTCCACATGGACGGGGAAGAACGGGATCTGGCTGGAGGACCTGTTCGTCGATCCCGCGCATCGGGGCACCGGGGCCGGCACCGCACTCCTCGGCCGCCTCGCCCAGCTCTGTCAGGACCGGGGGCTGACCCGGCTGGAGTGGTGTGTCCTGAAGTGGAACCAACCCTCGATCGGGTTCTACCGCTCCCTCGGCGCCCGGTCCCAGGACGAGTGGGAGACCTACCGTCTCGACGGCCCGGCCCTGGCCGCCTTCGCCGACAGGACTCGGGACTGAGACCCCCACCCCCGGGCCGGGTGAGGCGCGCGGGAGCCGGAGGGCGACCCAGAACTACGTCGCGACGACCACCGGCACGATCATCGGCCGCCGGCGCATCTTGCCCGAGACCCAGCGTCCGATCCGGCGGCGGATGACCTGCTGCAGCCGGTAGGTGTCCGACACCCCCTCGTCCAGCGCGGAGCGCAGGGCGTCGGCGATCTCGGCGCGGATGCCGTCGAACATCTTGTCCTGATCACCCTCGAGGAACCCACGAGCCTGGATCTCGGGCCCGCTGATCAGCTTCTTGGCGTGCAGGTTGACGACGGCGACGATGGAGATGAAGCCTTCCTCGCCGAGCACCAGCCGGTCCGAGAGCTGCGATTCGGTGACCCCGCGCATCGTGCCGTCGACGAAGATGTAGGGGGCGTCGACCCGCCCGACGACCTCGGCCTTGCCATCGGCGAGGTCCACGACGCCGCCGTCCTCGACGAGCATGATCCGGTCCGACGGTACGCCGGTGGCCTGCGCGAGCTCGCCGTTGGCGATGAGGTGGCGTACCTCCCCGTGCACCGGCATCACATTGCGGGGCCGGACGATGTTGTAGCAGTAGAGCAACTCCCCCGCCGACGCGTGTCCGGAGACGTGGACGAGCGCATTGCCCTTGTGCACCACGCGTACCCCGAGCCGGGTCAGCCCGTTGATCACGCGATAGACGGAATTCTCGTTGCCGGGGATGAGCGACGACGCCAGCAGCACGGTGTCACCCTCGGTGAGTTCGATCGAGGGGTGTTCGCGACTCGCCATCCGCGACAGCGCGGACAGCGGCTCGCCCTGGGAGCCGGTGGAGATCAGCACGACCTCGTCGGGCCGGTACTTCTCGACGTCCTTCACGGAGATCAACAAGCCCTCGGGCACATCGAGATAGCCGAGCTTCTCCGCAACGCCCATGTTCTTGATCATGGACCGCCCGACGTAGGCAACCTTGCGGCCGTAGCGGGCGGCGGCGTTCATCACCTGCTGGACCCGGTGCACATGGGAGGCGAAGCAGGCCACGACGAGCCGCTGGGTCGAGGTCGCGAAGACCCGGTCCAGGGCGGGTTGGATGTCCTTCTCGGGGGTGGTGAAGCCCGGCACCTCCGCGTTGGTGGAGTCGGTCAGGAACAGGTCGACGCCCTCCTCGCCCAGCCGGGCGAAGGCGCGCAGGTCGGTGATTCGACCGTCCAGCGGCAACTGGTCCATCTTGAAGTCGCCGGTGTGCAACACGGTCCCGGCCTCGGTCCGGATCGCCACGGCGAGCGCGTCGGGGATGGAGTGGTTCACGGCGACAAACTCGAGCCCGTAGCCGTCGACGTCGACCCGCTCGCCCTCGCGTACCGTCCGCAGGTCGGCATTGCGGATCCGGTGCTCCCGGAACTTCTCGGCCAGCAGCCCGAGGGTGAGCTGGCTGCCGTAGACCGGGATGTCCTCGCGCTGCTTCAGCAGGAACGGCACCGCGCCGATGTGGTCCTCGTGACCGTGGGTGAGCACCAGCCCGACGATGTCGTCCAGCCGATCGGACAACACGTCGAGACCGGGCAGGATCAGATCGACCCCGGGGTGGGTCTCCTCGGGAAAGAACACGCCGCAGTCGACCAGCAGGATCTTGCCGTTGATCTCGAACATCGTCATGTTCCGGCCGACATCGCCGAGGCCGCCCAACGGGATCACGCGCAGCGTGTCCCTCGCCAGCTTGGGCGGGTTCATCACCTCGGGAAAGTTCATGGGTGCGAGCGTATCGGGAGGGACTCCAGCGGCGCCCGCGGCGCGCGAGAGCCGGGTGCCGCCGCGGCGGACGCGCCGCCGACGGCCGGAGAAAACTAGAGTCCGCGGCTGCTCGCTCGGGGGGGACGAACAGCCACGGACTTGGACCTAGTGTGCCACAGCACGACCCTGATTCGGCAACCGTGCGGAGGCAATTTATCGGTCCGAATCGTCGGCGCCTAGGCTGCGGCTTGTGTCAGCATCCACCCCGGGCCAGCCGGTGGCCGATTCGGTACGCCTGGCGCTGCCCGACGAGGCCGAACAACTGGCCGCGATCCAGCGCCGCGCCTGGCAGGAGGATCTTCCGCCGGAGGTTTCGGCGCCGATGCTTTCCGAGGCGTCGCTGGACGCCGCCGCGGAAATCTGGCGTCGCGCGATCGTCCGTCCGCCGCTCGCGGAGTGCCGCGTGCTGGTCGCCGTCGACGGCACGAACGGCCGGGTCACCGGGTTCGCGGCAACCATGCCGGCCCAGGATCCGGATGCCGACGAGGCCACCGACGGCGAGGTCGCGGAGTTCGTGGTGGATCCGGTGAGCCGGCGCCGGGGCCACGGGTCGCGGCTGGTGAATGCCGCCGTCGACACGCTGCGCGCCGACGGTTACCGGTTGGCCCGGATCTGGGTCAGGTCGACCGACGATGTACTGCGCGGGTTCTTGTCCGCCTCGGGCTGGGCGGCCGACGGCGCGCACCGCGAACTGGGCGACACCGAAGCCGGGAACCGCCTGAAGCAGGTACGCCTGCACACCGCGATCGGCTGAGCCGCCCCGCTGGGTCGCGGCCTCAGGCGGGCGGGGTGAGCGGCACGTCGGTGCCGGAGACCACCAAGGCCAGCCCGTCCGGGCCGGCCCGCAGCCGTTCGGCCCGCAGTCCCATCGGCAGTTGCAACGGGATCGGGCCGGCGAGCCGCTCGATGAGCTGGCGGGCGACACCGGAGGGAAGCTCGTAGTCGGCGACGGCGACGGCCGGGTCGGCGAGCGTCAGCCGCTGGGTGGCGACATCGAGCTGCGGCGTACCGGTCACGCGTGCGGTGACGCTGGCGCCGAACACCTCGGCGCGGTAGTCGACCCGGATCCGGCCCGGTTCGGCATAGCTGACGGGTTGCCCGACGAGCGCGCCGACGCCGGCCCAGTCGAGCGTCCCGGAGCCGTCCAGCCGGGACACCACCGGCGCCTCGATGCCGCGCACATCGGTCAGCGCGAGCTCGACGCGGCGCAGGGTGAGGGTGCGTTCCCCGTCCGGCACGGTGAACTCCGCCGCCGACACGTCGACGCGCTCGAACCGCCCGGCGGCGAGCTGGGTCAGGAACGGTACGCCGGCAAAGCTGACCCGCGGCGGCGGGGTGACCCGGAAGTCGGCCGCGATCTGCTCGGCCTGCTGGCGTTCGACCAGCCAGACCGCGCCGCGGTCGGCGCCGACCAACAGACCGGCGATCACCAACAGCGAGACGACGACGGCGAGGGCTCGCCTCATCGACCGAGCCCGAGGATGTCGTCGATGCCCACCGTGAGACCCGGCCGATCGGGCACGGCGCGGACGGCGGCGATCACCCCGGGCATGAAGGAGGAGCGGTCGAAGGAGTCGTGGCGCAGCGTCAGCGTCTCCCCCGGGTCGCCGAACAGCACCTCCTCGTGCGCGACGAGCCCGCGCAGGCGTACCCCGTGCACCCGGACGCCGTCGACATCGGCGCCGCGGGCGCCGGGCAGCTCGTGCACGGTGGCATCCGGCGGGGCGGGTACGCCGGCCTCGGCGCGGGCAGCGGCGATCCGGCGGGCGGTGCTGATCGCGGTGCCCGAGGGCGCATCGGCCTTGTCCGGGTGGTGCAGCTCGATCACCTCGACGGATTCGTAGAACCGGGCCGCCTGCTCGGCGAACCGCATCAGCAGCACGGCGCCGACCGAG
Organism: Naumannella huperziae; assembly: GCF_054073625.1. NCBI lineage: Bacteria > Bacillati > Actinomycetota > Actinomycetes > Propionibacteriales > Propionibacteriaceae > Naumannella > Naumannella huperziae. The sequence goes on from NZ_JBSXPH010000001.1 coordinate 2,796,111, forward strand.
AAGTTCGCGGCGATCACCACACCCACCTCCGGACGGTCGGCGAGCAGGCCGCGCAACCGGTCCAGCCGCTCGGGGGTGAAGCCGGTGGTGCCGACGACGGCACTGATCCCGCGGTCGATGCACCAGGCGAGGTTGTCCATCACGGCATCGGGGTGGGTGAAGTCGATCACCACCTGCGCGGCGGCCGCGGCCTCCCGGTCGTCGCCCGCGTCGATCCGCGCGACCAGCTCGAGCCCGTCGGCCGCCTCGACGGCGTCACAGCTCGCCCGTCCCATCCGACCGCCGGCGCCGAATACCGCCACCTTCATGCCTGCCCCTTCCGTTCGGTGCGCTCGCGCCGACCAGCGTACGGGCTCGCCGGTGGTCGCGGCCGGGTCAGGACACCCAGCGCTGGACGATCCGGTCGAGGCGGCGGCGGTTGGTCCGCGGACCGACGATGCCGAGCACCGGCGGCTGGGCGAGCAGCTCGCGCGCGACGGTGGTGACATCGTCGAGGCCGACCTCGTCGTGGCTGCGCAGGTAGTCCTCGACCGTGCGGGCATCGCCGGTCAGCTCCGCGGCGCCGTTGCGGCTCATCCGGGAGGTCGAGCCCTCGTAGGCGAGCACGGTCTGGCCGCGCACCTGACCCTGCGCCCGGGCCAGCTCCGCGGCGCTGACCCCGGAGTCGACAATGGCGGCGATGGTGTCGCGGACGACGGCGAGGATGTCGCCGGCGCGCTCGGCATGGCTCGCCCACTCGACGGTGAACATCCCGGCATCGGAATAGGCGCCCTGGACCGCGTCGATGGCGTACGCCAACCCCCGGCGCTCGCGGACCTCGACGAACAGCCGCGAACTCATCCCCCCGCCGAGGATCACCGACAACAGGTTCAGCGCGGGGCGCCGCGGGTCGAACCGGCCCACCCCGCCGAAACCGAGCACCGCGCTGGACTGCTCGAACGAGCGGGAGCGGCTGATCACCGCCGGTCGGGCCGCCCGAGGTCGGGTCGGCCGGCGGTCCGGTGTGGCGCTCGGCCGGACCTGGCTGCTGGTCGCGAACGAGGTCAGCTGGGCCACGAGTCGATCATGGTCGACCCGGCCCGCGGCACTCACCACGATCGACGAGGGTCGGTAGAACTTGCGCCAGTAGTTGATCACCTGTCGCCGCGACATGGCGATGATCGATTCCTCGCTGCCGATCACCGGGCGGCCGAGCGGGTCACGGTCGAACAGCGCCGCGGACACCAGTTCATGAGCGGACTCGCCGGGATCGTCGGCGTGCATGGAGATCTCGTCGAGGATCACCTCGCGCTCGGCCTCCAGGTCCTCGCTCCTGATCAACGAGTTGGCCAGCATGTCGATCATGACCTCGACCGCCAGCTCGCGGTCCGCGCCGAGCACCTTGGCGTGGAAGCAGGTGTGCTCCTTGGCGGTGTAGGCGTTGATCTCGCCGCCCACCCCTTCGATCTCGGCGGAGATCTGCTCCGCGCCGCGGGTCGGCGTACCCTTGAACAAGACGTGTTCCAGGAAGTGCGACGCGCCGTGTTGACGGGCGGTCTCGTGCCGGGACCCGGCGTCGACGAAGAAACCGAGGGCGACCGATCCCGTCCGGGGCATGGCCTCGGTGATCACACGCAAACCGCTCGGCAGCACCGTCCGGCGGATCTCGCCGTCGCGGTGCCGCCGAGCGGCAGCGGTGGGGTTTCGGGTCACTCCTGGTCGGCCGGGGCCGACTCCGCCGCGGGCTCGTCGGACTTCGGGGCGGCCTCGCCCTCGCCCGAGCCACCCTCGACGACCGGGATCAGCGACAGCTTGCCGCGATCGTCGATGTCGGCGATCTCGACCTGCAGCTTCTGCCCGACGCTGAGCACGTCCTCGACGTTCTCGACGCGCTTGCCGCCGGTCAGGTCGCGCAGCTTGGAGATGTGCACCAGGCCGTCCTTGCCCGGCAGCAGCGACACGAACGCGCCGAAGTTGGTGGTCTTCACCACCGTGCCGAGGTAGCGCTCGCCCTTCTCCGGCATCGTCGGGTTGGCGATGGCGTTGATCGCGGCGCGGGCCGCTTCCGCGGCGTCGCCGCCGGCGGCACCGATGTAGATCGTGCCGTCGTCCTCGATCGAGATGTTGGCGCCGGTGTCGTCCTGGATCTGGTTGATGATCTTGCCCTTCGGGCCGATCACCTCGCCGATCTTGTCCACCGGGATGGTGATCGAGATGATCCGCGGCGCGGTGGGGCTCATCTCGTCCGGAGCGTCGATCGCCTCGTTCATCACCTCGAGCAGCGTGTACCGGGCCTCCTTGGCCTGGTTCAGCGCCTCGGCCAGCACGCTGGCGGGAATACCGTCGAGCTTGGTGTCGAGCTGCAGCGCGGTGATGAAGTCCTTGGTGCCGGCGACCTTGAAGTCCATGTCGCCGAGCGCGTCCTCCGCGCCGAGGATGTCGGTCAGCGCGATGTAGCGCTGCTCGCCGTCGACCTCACCGCTCATCAGGCCCATCGCGATACCGGCCACCGGGGCGCGCAGCGGCACGCCGGCGTTCAGCAGGGACATCGTGGACGCGCAGACCGAACCCATCGAGGTCGATCCGTTCGAGCCGAGCGCCTCGGAGACCTGGCGGATGGCGTAGGGGAACTCCTCCCGCGTCGGCAGCACCGGCACGAGGGCGCGCTCGGCGAGCGCACCGTGGCCGATCTCGCGGCGCTTGGGCGACCCGACGCGGCCGGTCTCGCCGGTCGAGTAGGGCGGGAAGTTGTAGTTGTGCATGTAGCGCTTGGTCGTCTCCGGGCCGAGCACGTCGAGCTTCTGCTCCATGTCCAGCATGTTCAGCGTGGAGACGCCGAGGATCTGGGTCTCGCCGCGCTGGAACAGCGCCGATCCGTGCACCCGCGGGATCACGCCGACCTCGGCCGACAGGGTGCGGATGTCGCGCAGCCCGCGCCCGTCGATGCGTACCTGCTCGGCCAGCACCTTCTGCCGGACCAGCTTCTTGGTCAGCGCGCGGTAGGCGCCGGTGACCTCGTTCTCCCGGCCCTCGAAGCGCGGGTCCAGGCGCTCGTGCACCTGGCCGAGCAGCTCCTCGGTGGCGGTCTCCCGCTCGGCCTTGTCGGCGATGGTCATCACCTGGGCGAGCTGGTCGGAGGCGTCCTGGCTGACGGCGGCGTACGCATCGTCGGCGTAGTCGCTGAAGACCGGGTAGTCCTTGGTCGGCTTGCCGGCCTTGCTGGCCAGCTCGGCCTGGGCCTCGCAGAGCGCCTTGATGAACGGCTTGGCCGCCTCCAGGCCCGCGGCGACGACCTCCTCGGTCGGTGCGGTACGCCCGCTCTTGACCAGGTCCCAGGTCTGCTCGGTGGACTCGGCCTCGACCATCATGATCGCGACATCGCCGTCGGGCAGCACGCGGCCGGCGACGACCATGTCGAAGGCCGCCTCCTCCAATTGCTCGACGGTCGGGAAGCCGACCCACTGGTCACCGATCAGGGCAACCCGGACACCGCCGACCGGGCCGTTGAACGGCAGGCCGGAGAGCTGGGTGGACAACGACGCGGCGTTGATCGCGACGACGTCGTAGAGCGTGTTCGGCTCGAGCGCGAGAACGGTCACGACCACCTGGACCTCGTTGCGCAGGCCCTTGACGAAGGTCGGGCGCAGCGGCCGGTCGATCAGCCGGCAGGTGAGGATGGCGCCCTCGGACGGGCGGCCCTCGCGGCGGAAGAACGAGCCGGGGATCCGGCCCGCGGCATACATCCGCTCCTCGACATCGACGGTGAGCGGGAAGAAGTCGATCGACTCGCGCGGCTTGTTGCTGGCGGTGGTGGCCGAGAGCAACATCGTCTCGTCGTCGAGGTAGACGGTGGCCGAGCCGGCGGCCTGCTTGGCGAGCAGGCCGGTCTCGAAGCGTACGACGTGCTTGCCGAGCTCGCCGTTGTCGATCACGGCTTCGGTGCTGATGACGTCAGGTCCCTCCACGGGGATTCCTTTCTGTGGTGGACCGCGACGAAGACCAGGGCGCGCGGGCCGACCCGGGGTCGGCCGCTGCGTGCTGGGAGGCCGGTCTTCGATCGAGGTCCGCGGGCGCTCCGCCGGGCCGGTGACGGCTCTGCAGGCGGCTCCCGAAGACCACTACCGAGGACAGGACTCCCGGTCGGCGCGGTCTCGTGGATTGTCAGTTCTTCGGTTGTTCTTCGGTTGTCGGGTGAGCGGCGCTGCCGCTGTCCCTTTCTAGCAAAGAAGGGAGTGTCCCCCGGTCGGCCCGGCGCGACACTCCCTCCTTCCCACCCGAACTGCGACTCAGCGGCGCAGGCCCAGGCGGGCGATCAGCGAGCGGTAGTGCTCGATGTCCTTCTTCGCCACGTAGTTGAGCAACCCGCGGCGCTGGCCGACCATCAGCATCAGCCCGCGGCGGCTGTGATGATCGCCCTTGTGCTGCTTGAGGTGCTCGGTCAGGTGCAAGATCCGCTTGGTGAGCAACGCGATCTGGACATCGGGAGAACCCGTGTCGCCCGGCTTGCTCGCGTACTCGTCGATGATCTTCTGCTTCTCGGCGGCGTCCATTCGACACTCGTCCTTTCCGATGTCCGTTGCGCGGCGCCCTCCCGCCTGGCGGCGGTCCACATCGGGTGGGCGAGGGCTCTTGGTCGTCCGCGGCCGTCATGACGGCAACCTGCACAGGATAGCCCGCGCGCGCAGGATGGGGCGAATCGGCGGGTACGCCGGCCGCTGGTCCCGGCGCTCGCCCGCCGGCTGTGGATAACCCGACCACGGGGATCGGCGGTCGCGTAGCTTGGACACATGAGCACCTCACCGGGGGTCGAGCCGCGGGTACGCCGGCTCGAGAACGATGTCGACGGCATCTATGAGCTGCTCGGCGACCTGTCGACCACGCAGAAGCGCCAATCGACGCGGCTCGCCGAGATCGCCGACACCCAGGGCGAGCACACCCGCATCCTGGGTGAGCATGCCCGCGTTCAGGACGAGCACACCCGCATCCTGGGCGAACACAGCCGCGTCCTGGATCAGCACACCCGCATCCTGGGCGAACACAGCCGCGTCCTGGACGAGCACACCCGCATCTTGGGCGAGCACGGGCAGAAGCTGGACGAGATCCTGGGTCTGCTGCGGCCCTGATCGCGCCGGCCGGTCAGGTCAGCCGGTCAGGTCAGCCGGTCAGGTCAGCCGGTCAGGTCAGGTCGTCGTGGTCGCCGCGCACCCAGGCGGCGTACCGTTGCGCCGATTCCTGTACGGCGCGATCCGCACCGCCGCTCACCGCCCCGCCGAAGTTGTGCCAGATCGTGTCGTAGCGCAGGTCGGCCACGCGCGCGGCGATCCGCTCCACCACCGCGGCGGACAACGGCAGCCGGTTGGGGAAGCTGCGCATGAACGTGACCGTGCGCCGATCGGGATTGGGTGCGATGGTGTCGCCGGCGAACAGCACGCCCGCCCCGCCCTGACCCGCGGCCCAGTGCGCCACCGCGCTGCCCGGGAAGTGGCCGCCGAGCTGGCGCAGCACCAGCTCGTCGGCGAGCCGCAGCTCACCCGACCACTCCTCGATCGCGGGCCCGCGCCGGCCGAGCCAGCCGGCGTCGGCGGCGTTGACCAGCACGGTCGCATCGCCGAGGGCGGCCGACCAGTCGAGCTGGGCCCCGAACATGTGCGGGTGGCTGGCGGCGATCCAGCGCACTCCGTGCTCGCGGGCGAACGCGATCGAGGCATCGTCCAGGTAGCCCGGCGGGTCCCACAGCAGCGCACCGTCGGGCGTCGGCACCAGCATCGCGGTCTGCCCGATGCCCACCTGCGGCTCCGCCGTCAGCCCCCAGTAGCCGCCGTGATCGGCGACGGCGATCCGGGTTCCCGCGGCACGCAGCTCCTCGCCGGTGGTCCACGCCTGCCCGGTCGCGGGGACGTATTGGCGTTCGTCGGCGCAGATCGGGCAGACATCGGGCAGCGGTTCGGCGTACTCCACCGCGCAGGTGCGGCAACTGATCGTCATGGCGTCACTCTCGCGCCTCGACCGCCGTTGAGGTCAACCCTCAGCGCTGCTGGGAGACCAGGACGGCCGAGGTTCCGGGTTCGAGCGCGTCGAACACGTGCGGGACGTCGCCGGGGTAGCTGTGGTAGTCCCCCGGCCCGAGCTCGACCGGCTCGTCGGCCGCCCCGGTCAGCGCGCGGCCGGCGATCAGCACCACGTGCTCGACGGTGCCGGGCGCATGGGCTGCGGAGCGGCGTGGCGGTCCTGGCTCGGCGTCGATCCGGAACAGGTCGCGGCGTACCTGCGGCGGGCAGTGGGACAACACGACGGCCGCGTACTCGGCGTGCTGGGCGCGGGTCGCCTCCCCCTCGCCCGCGCGGATCAGCCGCGACTGCGCCTCGGGCGGATCGATCAGGGCCGAGAACGGTACGCCGAGCGCGGTGGCCAGCGCCCAGATCGTCTCCACCCCGGGATTGCCCTGGCCGGCCTCCACCTGGGAAAGCGTGGACTTGGCGACCCCGGCGCGGCGCGCCAGCTCGGACAGGCTCATCCCGGTGCGGGCACGCTCGGCGCGGACGGCGGCGGCGATCCGGGACACCGCGGCGCTTGGTTCGCTATTTCGATCATTTCGTTCGTCTTGACGAACAGGCGTCATGCGGTCATCGTAGACCACATGTCCCTCCTCGCACTGGCGCGACGCAGCCCCGCGATCCGTGCAGGGGTCTCGATCGCGGTCGCGACCGGCGTCTACGGGGTGTCGTTCGGTGCGCTCGGGGTGGCCGCCGGACTGGACATCGCGCAGACCTGCGCGCTGAGCCTGCTGATGTTCACCGGCGGCTCGCAGTTCGCGCTGATCGGCGTGCTCGCCGGCGGCGGCTCGCCCGCCTCGGCCCTTGCGGCCGGCACCCTGCTCGGCGTCCGCAACGGTGTCTACGCCATGCAGGTGAACGCCGCGCTCCGGCCCACGGGCTGGCGCCGATTCGCCGCGGCGCACCTGACCATCGACGAGTCGACCGCGACGATGCTCGCCCAGACCGACCCGGCCGAACAACGCCGCGGGTTCTGGACCGCCGGGCTCGGCATCTACCTGCTCTGGAACACGAGCACCCTGATCGGTGCGGTGGCCGGCGATGCGCTCGGCGACCCGAGGATGTGGGGTCTGGACGGGGCCGCCGTGGCGGCCTTCCTCGGGTTGTTGTGGCCGCGGTTGTCCGGCGGCGAGCCGTGCGCGATCGCGGTGCTCTGCGGCCTGGTCACCGCGCTGGCCATCCCGCTCCTGCCGAGCGGCGTACCGATCCTGGTGGCGGCCGCCGTCGCGGCACTCTTCGCCGTCGTGGTACGCCCGCGCCGCCCGAGGGAGGCCGCGGCGCGATGAGCTGGTGGTGGCTGATCGCCGGCTGCGCGGCGGCGTACCTGATCAAGCTCAGCGGCTTCTGCATCCCCGCCCGCTTCCTCGAGCGGCCGCTGATCGTCCGGATCGCGGGGTGTATGACGATCGGCCTGCTCGCCTCGTTGGTCGTGGTGAACACGATCGCCTCGGGCCAGCAGGTGTCCCTCGATGCCCGGCTGCTGGCACTCGGCGCGGCCGCGGTCGCGCTGGTGCTCCGCGCGCCATTCATCGTGGTGGTCGTGGTAGGGGCGGTGGCCGCGGCGCTCGGCCGGCTCGCGGGGCTGGCCTGACCGACGACCGGCCGGGGTCAGTTCAGCAGCTCCCGGCAGCGGCGGACGTCGGCGTGCATCTGCTCGATCAGATCGTCCATTCCGGTGAAGGCGACCTGCCCGCGCAGCCGTTCGACGAACTCGACCTGCAGCGGTACGCCGTAGAGCTCGAGGTCGTCGCGATCCAGCACATAGGCCTCGACGACGGTCTCGGGGACATCGTCGAACGTGGGATTGGTGCCGACGGAGATCGCCGCGGGCCAGCGCGGCGCGTCGGGCACGTCGAGCCGACGGGCCCAGCCGCCGTAGACCCCGTCGGCGGGGGCGGCGCGCCAGTCCGGCACCGGCAGGTTGGCGGTCGGGAAGCCGAGCTCGCGGCCGCGCTGGTGGCCACGAACGACGATGCCGTCGTAGCAGTAGGGGCGGCCGAGCAGTTCCGAGGCCGCCTCGACATCGCCGTCGGCCAGCGCTGCCCGGACCCGGGTCGAGGAGACGGGCTCACCGTCGATATCGGCCAGCGGGAGGCCGGTCACCTCGAACTCGCCGCGGGACAGGTCGGTCAGCCGGCCGACATCGCCGGCGGCGCGATGGCCGAACCGGAAGTTCTCGCCGACCATGATCAGGTCCGGGTGCAGCGGGCGGAGGACCCGGTCGACGAACTCCTCGGGCGTCCACTCCGAGGTGTCATCGTCGAAGCCCACCACCTCGACCTCGTCCGCGCCGGCCGCACGCAGCAACCGCTCCCGGGTCGGCAGGTCGGTGAGCAGCCGGGGCGCCTTGTCCGGGCGTACCACCGACATCGGGTGCGGCCAGAAGGTGACGACGATCAACCGGTCGGCCTGGTCGCGGGCCGCACGCAGCAGGGCCTGGTGGCCGCGATGGACGCCGTCGAAATTGCCGATCAGTACCGCCGTGCGCCCGCGCTGCCGCGCGTCCGGGTCCTGGCGCCCGCGCTGCTGCGCGTCCGTGTTCTGCTGGGCCACGCCGCCACCATAGCGACGGGTCAGGACCCGGCGGCGAAGACCGCGACCGGGCGCGCGCTCGCGCCGTCGGGGCGGTAGATCGCGAGCAGTTCGCCGCCGTGCAGCAGCGCAGCCGGGCCGTTCAGTTCCAGCGCGAGGCGCCGGCCGTGACTGATGTCGGCGGCGGCGTCGGCGTCGACCGGCACCGTGGGGAAACAGCCGGCGGCGGCCTCGGCCATGTTGATCAACTCCGGCGCTGCGTCGGTGTCGATGTCGACGGCGCGGTCGAGACCGAACGGGCCGACGCGGGTACGCCGCAGCGCGGTCAGATGCCCCGCGCTGCCGAGCGCCGCGCCGAGGTCGCGGGCCAGCGCGCGGACGTAGGTGCCCGACGAACAGCGGACCCGCACGTCGCAGTCGACGACCGCGAGACCGTCGACCTCGGCCGGGCGGGCGTCGAGCAATGCGAACTCGGCCACCTGCACGCGGCGCGGGGCGAGCTCGACACTCTCCCCCGCCCGGACGCGGGCATAGGAGCGCTTGCCGTCGACCTTGATCGCCGACACCGCGGTCGGCACCTGGTCGATGTCGCCGGTGAATGCGGGCAGTGCGGCGCGGACGCGATCGGCGTCGATCCCCGCGGCGCCGGGGGTGGCGGTGGGCTCGCCGTCGGCGTCGTCGGTGAGCGTGCCGATGCCGAGCCGGATCGTGGCGGTGTACTCCTTCTGGGTCAGCATCAGGTGGCCGAGCAGGCGGGTCGCCCGGTTCACCCCGACCAGCAGCACGCCGGTCGCCATCGGGTCGAGCGTGCCGGCGTGACCGACCTTGCGAGTGCCGAGCAGTCGGCGTACCCGTCCGACGACCTGGTGGGAGGTCCAGCCGGCGGGTTTGTCGACGACGAGCACCCCCGAGCCCGCCGGCTCATTCATCGTCGGCGTCGCGCGGCTTCTTGTAGGGGTCGGACTCGCCGGCATATGCGGCGCCGGAGGCCCGCTCGGCGAGCGAGGCATCGTCGGTGCGGGCGCGGTCCAGCAACTCGTCGATGTGCCGGCCGGCCTCGGGCACCGCGTCGGGCTGGAAGGCGATGGACGGCGCGTGTCGCAGCCCGAGCTGCTTGCCGACCTGGCTGCGGATCAGGCCGGTCGCCGACGCCAGAGCTGCCGCGGTCCCGGCATGGTCGGCGTCGTCGCCGAGCACCGTGTAGAAGATCGTGGCCTCGCGGGTGTCGCCGGTCAGCGAGACATCGGTGATCGTCACGAAGCCCAGCCGGGGATCCTTGATCCGCCGCTCCAGCAACTGCGCGACGATCGTCTTGATCTGGTCTGCCAACTTGAGGACGCGCGGCGACGCCATGATCACTCCTTGAGGACGCGGTGCGGGTGAACGCGGACAGGCCGACCAGTCTATCCCCAGCCGCGGGCCCGATCGGCATCCGCGAACCCAGCCGGCACCCGCGAACGGTGCAACACCCGCGCCTGCCGATCCAGCTCGCACCTGCCGACCCAGCCCGAGCCTGCCGAGCCAGCCGGCACCTGCCGGTTCAGCCCGCGCCTGCGACGGCGTACCCCAATCCGCGAACCCAACCGGCACCCGCGAACGGTGCAACACCCGCGCCTGCCGATCCAGCCCGCGGCTGCCGGTTCAGCCCGCGGCTGCCGGGACGCGAAGCGGGCCCGCCCCCGAGAGGGACGGGCCCGCTTTCATCAGCTCGCGCGCCGAGGACGCTGGAGCGGCCGGTGGATCACTCCCGCGGCTTCTCCCGCATCTCGTAGGTCTCGATCACATCGTCGACCTTGACGTCGGAGTAGTTGGTCAACGTCAGACCGCATTCGTAGCCCTCGCGGACCTCGGTGACGTCGTCCTTCTCCCGGCGCAGCGACGCGATGTCGGTGTCGACCACCACCACGCCGTCGCGGAGCAGCCGCGCCTTCGCGTTGCGGCGCATGATGCCGCCGGTGACCAGACAGCCGGCGATCGTGCCGACCTTGGAGGAGCGGAACACCTGGCGTACCTCGGCGGTCCCGAGTTGCACCTCCTCATAGATCGGCTTCAGCATGCCCTTCAGGGCCGCCTCGATCTCGTTGATCGCGTCGTAGATCACCGAGTAGTAACGGATGTCCACGTTCTCGCGATCCGCCAGCTCGGTGGCCTTGCCCTGCGCCCGGACGTTGAAGCCGATGATCACCGCACCGGAGGCGGCGGCCAGCGAGACGTTGGTCTCGGTGATGGCACCGACACCGCGATCGATCACGCGCAGCGACACCTCCTCGCCCACGTCGATCTTGGCCAGCGCCTCCTCCAGGGCCTCGACCGAACCGGCGCCGTCGCCCTTGAGGATGAGCAGCAGCTCCGACGTCTCGCCCTTCTCCATCTGCTCGAAGAGCTGATCGAGGGTACGCCGACGCGCGCCCGCCGCCTGCTGTGCGGCCCGCTTGCGCGCCTCGCGCTGATCGGCGATCTGTCGCGCGGTCCGATCGTCCGGCACCACCAAGATCGTGTCACCGGCGCCCGGGACGCTGGTCAGGCCCAACACCTGGACCGGCATCGACGGCGGCGCCTCCGCGACGGAGTCGCCATGATCATCGAGCAACGCGCGGACGCGCCCGTAGGCCGGGCCACAGACGATCGAGTCACCCACCCGCAGCGTGCCGCGCTGCACCAGCACCGTGGCGATGGGGCCGCGACCCTTGTCCAGGTGCGCCTCGATGGCGACACCCTGGGCCTCCATGTCCGGATTGGCCCGCAGCTCCAGCGCCGCATCGGCGGTCAGCACGATCGCCTCGAGAAGGTTGTCGAGCCCCACGCCGGTCACGGCGGACACGTCGACGAACATCGTCTCGCCGCCGTACTCCTCCGGGATCAGCCCGTACTCGGTGAGCTGCCCGCGCACCTTCGACGGGTCGGCGCCCTCCTTGTCGATCTTGTTCACCGCGACCACGATCGGCAGATCCGCCGCCGTGGCGTGGTTCAGCGCCTCGATGGTCTGCGGCATCACCCCGTCGTCGGCCGCCACCACCAGCACGGCGATGTCGGTCGACTTCGCACCGCGGGCACGCATGGCGGTGAACGCCTCGTGACCCGGGGTGTCGATGAAGGTGATCTTGCGCTCCTGATCATCGACCTCGGTCGCGACCTGGTACGCGCCGATGGCCTGCGTGATGCCGCCGGCCTCGCCCGCCACCACATTGGACTTGCGCAGCGCGTCCAGCAGCTTGGTCTTGCCGTGGTCGACGTGACCCATCACGGTGACGACCGGCGGCCGGACCGCCAGGTCCTCCTCGCCACCGGCATCCTCGCCGAACTCGATGTCGAACCGCTCCAGCAGCTCGCGATCCTCGTCCTCGGGCGAGACCACCTGGATGTCGTAGTTCAGCTCCGTGCCGAGCACCTGCAGCGTCTCGTCGTTCACCGACTGGGTCGCGGTGACCATCTCGCCCATGTTGAACAACACCTGGACCAGGGCCGCCGCGTCCACGCCGATCTTCTCGGCGAGGTCGGTCAGCGAGGCGCCGCGGCGCAGCCGAACGGTCTGCCCCTCGCCCTTGCGGACGCGGACGCCACCGATCGTCGGCGCCTCCATCTCGTGCACCTCTTGGCGACGCTGCTTGCGCGACTTCCGACCGCGGCCCTTCTGGCCACCGCGGCCGAACGCGCCCTGGGTGCCGCCACGGCCACCACGACCGCGCCCGGGACCCATCGGCGGGCCGCCGGGACCTCCCGGGCCGCCGGGACCACGAGAACCGCCCGGACCGCCGCGGCCGCGGCCGGGGCCGCCGCCGGGACGCCCGCGCCCCGGCGCGCCGGGCGCGCCGAGCGAGGACTGCTTGGGCATCATCGCCGGGTTCGGCCGGGGCATCCCGGACACGCCGCCCGGGCGCGGCCCGCCAGGACGGGGGCCGCCGGGACGGCTCGCGTCACCGGTGCCGGTACGCCCCTCGGGCCGGCGCGGGGTACGCCCCATGCCCTGGGAGCTGGCGAACGGGTTGTTGCCCGGTCGCGGGCCCGACGGCCGGGGTCGCGGACCACCGGCACCGGGCAGGCCGCCCGTCGAGCCGGGGCGAGGCGACCGCGGTCCGGGTCGCTCGCCCGCGCCGGGGCGCGGCGGACGATCGCCGGACGGCCGCTCGGGTGACGGCCGCTCGGCCGGCGGTCGCGGACCGGGACGCGGCGCGCCGCCGGGGCGCGCGGGTGCCGGGGGCGCCGACTCGGCCGAGGGCGCCTGGGGCGCCGACTCGGTCGCTGCCGGGCGGTCCGGCTCGGCCGCCGGCTCCTGGGGGGCCTGTGGTGCGGGCGGCCGGGGTGCCGCCTTCTTGGCGGCCGGGCCCGGGGTCGGGCGCGGCGCTGCCTTCTTTGCCGGGGCGCTCTTCTGCGCGGGCGCGGACGGCGCCCCGTTGCCCGGCGTTGCTGAACCGCCGTCCAGCTTCTCGCTCAGGCGCCGGACCACCGGCGCCTCGATCGTCGACGAAGCGGAACGGACGAATTCCCCCATGTCCTTGAGGACCTGGAGGACCTCCTTGCTTTCGAGCCCGTGCTCTTTGGCGAACTCGTAGACGCGGACCTTGGCCACTACTCTCCTTCAGGTCCGGGCCTTCGAGTGCCTGGACCAGTTAGTTGTTGTGCGTGTTCATCGCTTGTGCGTGTTCATCGCGTGTCCATGAGCGATTGCCCACCTTCTGGTCGGACGAGGCCCGGACGACCGGGCCCCTGTCGGCTCGTACAAAGACCTCCCGACGGGAGGCGTACCCGCCAATCCTAGTCGGCCGGACCCAGAACTGTCGCATCGGGCCGCGCCAGCCGCGCGGCGAGGGCGCCCCAGTCGACGCGCAGGCCGTCCGCGGGCACCCGCAGCGCCCGGGGCAGCGCCCGGCGTCGGCGGGCGAGATCGAGGCAGCCGGGATCGGGATGCAGCCACGCACCCCGCCCGGGCAGGGTACGCCCGATCGCGATCGCACCACCCGCGCCGACGGCCAGCCGGCACAGCTCCGCCTGCGGTGCCCGCCGCCGGCAGCCCACGCAGGTACGCGTCGGCGCGGGCCCCTCGCTCACTCCGCGGGCTCGGTGTCCGGCCGGATGTCGATCCGCCAGCCGGTCAGCCGGTTGGCGAGCCGGGCGTTCTGCCCCTCGCGGCCGATCGCCAGCGAGAGCTGGTAGTCGGGCACGATCACCCGGGCCGCCCGGGCGACCGGGTCGACGATCTGGACCGAGCTGACCTTGGCCGGCGACAGCGCATTCGCGACGAACGTCGCCGGATCGTCGGACCAGTCGATGATGTCGATCTTCTCCTCGTTCAGCTCGTGCATCACCGCCCGGACCCGTTGTCCCATGGGTCCGATGCACGCGCCCTTCGCACTGACGTCGGGGCTGTTGCTGGTCACCGCGATCTTGGTCCGGTGGCCGGCCTCGCGGGCGACGGCCTTGACCTCGACCACGCCCTGCTCGATCTCGGGAACCTCCATCCTGAACAGGCGCTTGACCAGGTCCGGATGGGTGCGCGACACGACGACCTGCGGGCCGCGCAGCTCCTTGCGTACCGCCACGATGAAGACCCGGATCCGGTCGCCGTGCCGGTAGGTCTCGCCGGGCACCTGCTCGGCCAGCGGCATGATCGCCTCGATCTTGCCGAGGTCGACCAGCACGGTCCGGGAATCCCTGCCCTGCTGGACGATACCGGAGACGGTGTCGCCCTCGGAGGCGGCGAAGTGACCATACTTCTGCTCATCCTCGGCATCGCGCAGACGCTGGAAGATCACCTGCCGCGCGGTGGCCGCGGCGACCCGTCCGAAGTCGTGCGGGGTGTCGTCGTACTCGCCGACGGCATTGCCCTCCTCGTCCAGCTCAGGGGCCAGGACGCGGACGCTGCCGGTCTTGCGGTCCAGCTCCACCCGGGCACCGGGCACGGGGCTCTCGGTCTTCTCGTACGCGTTGAGCATCGCGTCCTCGAGAGCGGTCACCAACACCTCGAGCGGAATCTCCTTGTCCCGTTCGATTGCGCGCAGCGCGGACATGTCGATGTCCATGATCATTCCTCCTCGGCGGCCGCGTCGGCGGTCGGTCGCTTCTTGCTCAGCTCGACCTGCACGGTCGCCTTCTCGACGTCTTCGAAGGGGATCCGGGTCTCCGTGCCGTCGACGCTGATCAGGACGGCGTCGTCGGTGACGCCGCTGATCCGGCCCTCGATCGGCTCGTCCGAGCGGTCCGCTCCGGCGCGCGGCCGGACCCGGACCAGCCGGTCGAGATTGCGTCGCCAGTGCTCGGGCCGGACCAGCGGCGCGCTCACGCCGCGCGAGGACACCTCCAGGGTGAACGCGTTGTTGCCGACGGCACTGGACTCGTCCAGCCGGCGCGAGATGGCTCGGGTCGCCTCGGCGATGTCGTCCAGACTCGGCCCGCGACCGTCCGGACCGTCACCGTCCACGGTGATCCGGAGCAGGGTACGCCGACCCGCCGGACGGACGTCGAGGGCATCGAGTTCAAGATCGAACTGCGCCAGGAGCGGAGTGATCTCGGCAACGAGTTGGGGTTCGTTCACGTTGTCCTCCGGTCCGGTTGTGCTCAGCAGTTTTGTCGCAGCATACCCCGGCTGCGACCGGGATTCCGGGTGTGCCTCGGGTAGCCTGCGGCAGGTGTCCGCCACCACCCGTCGAACCTTTCTCGCGCTCGGGTCCCTCGTCGCGGCCGGCGCTGCGGGCGGCATCGCCATCGGCACCGCGGCGCTGGGCAGCCCGGCGCTGAGCGGACCGCGACCGGTGCGCCCACCGAGCCCGACGCCGACCCCGCCACCGCGTCTCGCCGAGGGCATCGAGTTGTCCGCCGGGCTGCTCGCGGCCGCCCGGGCCGCCGAAGATGATCATCCGCTGGTCGCCCAGTTGGTCCGCGACCATGCAGCACAGCTCGCGGCGCTGCGTTCGCCGGAGCCCGCCGCCCGTCCCGCCGAGCCGACGCCCGGCACCGAGCCGCCGGCACCTCGGCCCGGCCGGGATCCGTTGCGCACCCTGATCGAGGCCGAACGCGCCGCGGTCGATGCCTATGCCGGTTGGGCGGGCGAGACGACCGGCGGGATCGCCCTGGTCTGGGGCTCGCTGGCCGCCCACGCCGCCGGCGCTGCCGGCGCCCTTCGTTCCTCCACCCGCCGCGCCGAATCACCGGCACCGGGCACCGGCCCGGCGGTCACGGTCGACGACACCACCGCCCTGCAGCAGGTGGTCGCCCAGTCCCATGCCGCGATCTTCGGCTATCAGCGGCTGCTCGCGCTGGTGCCGCGCGGCGAGTCCGACCCGGTCGACGCGGGGCTCAAGGCCTACCGCGGATTGCGCGACGACCTGACGGCGGCGCTGGCCGACCGGGGCGCCGCGGCGCCGGCGGCCGCCCCGGCGTACCGCACCGAGGGCAGCGCCGAGGAGATCGGCCGGCAGATCGAATCCGGCGCGTTGCCGTACCTGGGTCAGTGGCTGCAGGCAGCCGCGGAACCCGCGTCGGCGACGGCCGCGCTGCGCGAGGCGACCGGGCGAGCGCTCGGGTGGGGCGCCGCCCTGCCGGCATGGCCCGGCTGGCCCGGCTGAGCCGGCCGCCGGGGCCACGCCGGTCAGGAGTTCAGCGGGCCTCCTTGAGCGTGCGATGGGTGTGGTCCAGGGTCTCGCGGGTGCGCTGCAGCGTGCGCTGGTCGGCCTTCTCGGCGGTCTTACCCTGGGCATTGGTCTGCTTCGCCGCCTTGGCCGTGCCGAAGTCGAGGCCGTTCTCCGCGGTGGCCGCCGGCTTGCGCTGGTCGTAGAGCCAGGCGCGGAAGAAGCCGTCCAGGTCCTCGCCGCTGAGCTTCTCGGCCAGGGCCATGAACTCCTCGACCGAGCCGTTTCCGTACCTCTTCTCCGCCTGCCAGGTACGCAGGAGCTGCCAGAAGGCCGGCGATCCGATCCGATTGCGGAGCGCCTGGACGCTCATCGCGCCCCGGTCGTAGACCGCGGCGTCGAAGACATTGTCCCGGCCCGGATCGGCAATCGAGACCTGCCACATCGGGCTGTCTGCGGCGTACCCGTCGTAGTACTCGCGCAGCAACTGGTTCGCGGTCCCCTCGCCCTGGTCCTCGCTCCACAGCCACTCGGCGTGGCTGGCGAAGGCCTCGTTGACCCAGATGTCCTTCCATTCCTGGACCGACACGCTGTCACCCCACCACTGGTGGGCCCACTCGTGTGCCACCACGCCCATGTTCGAGCCCCGCCGCCAGAAGCCGCGGGTGTAGACCGGCCGGGTCTGGGTCTCCAGCGCGTAACCGAAGTCCGCGGCCGGCGCGACGTCGCCGACGGCGTCGAACGGGTACGGCCCGTACTGGCTGGACAAGAAGTCCACCACCTCCGGGGTACGCGCGAAGTCGGTCTCGGCCCGCTGGGTGGTGGTCGAGTTGTCGGTCGGCACGGCATAGATCCAGGGCAGCCCCTTGCTGGTCGTGCCCTCGGTGACCTTGTACTGCCCGATCGCCATGAACGCCAGATAGGTCGCCATCGGCTTGGTCTCGCGCCAGCGCCACACGTCGCCCTTCGGCGACAGCGTGCGCGAGACGAGCTGACCGTTGCTCAGCGCCTCGACACCGCTCGGCACCCGGATCGTGACGTCGAACCTCGCCTTGTCCTGCGGGTGGTCATTGGCCGGGTACCACCAGGCCGAGATCTCGGGCTCCCCGAGCGCCACCGCACCATCGGGGGTCTTGATCCACGGGTTGATGCCGTCGACCTCAACCGAGGAAGGTACGCCGGCGTACTCCACCGTGATCGTCATCTGCTGGCCCGAGCGGATCCGGTTCTTCGGGGTCACGACCAGCTCGTGCGGGTCGTCCTGGTTGTACCGGGCGACCTTGCCGTTGACCATCACGCGGCTCACCGGCAGCGCGAAGTCGAGATTGAAGCGCCGCAGGTTCTGGGTGGCCTTCGCGGTGATGGTCGTGGTGCCGGTGAGCAGGTCGCCGGCCGGGCGGTAGTTGACGTCGATGGCGTACCTGCTGACGTCGTAGCCGGAATTGCCGTAGTTGGGGAAGTAGTCGTCCCCGAGACCGGCGCCGCCGATGTCGCGCGGCGCGGCACTCGCGGTGATCGGGGCGACGGCCAGCGCGACGCCGGTGACGCCGGCGGCCAGCGCCGCCCGGAGGGTGCGTGAGCGGATTGCAGATCGGTTGTGGGACACGGAATCTCCTCGGATCCGCGCGGCCGGGGCCGGCCGATGGGCAGGCCCGGGTCCGCGCGTGGACGGGTTCGATCCCTATTTCCTACCGCAGCGGGCGCGTCACGTCAGGAGAATGCGGTGGCTACTTCCGGCCAGTCCACGCCGGGCAGGCGTCGAGGCGATCGACCGTTGACCCGGCCGGTCCGCTGTGGAAACGTGAGG
Organism: Naumannella huperziae; assembly: GCF_054073625.1. Taxonomy (NCBI): domain Bacteria; kingdom Bacillati; phylum Actinomycetota; class Actinomycetes; order Propionibacteriales; family Propionibacteriaceae; genus Naumannella; species Naumannella huperziae. The sequence goes on from NZ_JBSXPH010000001.1 coordinate 2,814,044, forward strand.
TGCCACCCCGGCGGCCGCGGCCCGCCTCTGGTCGCTGGCGAGCACACTCCAGGAGACCGCCATGGGCACATCGCAGCAGCAGTCCCTCGACCAGCTCCCGTTCCCGGAGGCCATGCGCGCCGCCCGTCGACCCACCGGGCCGATCCTCGGCATCGTCGTCGTCAGCGTCATCTTCCTGCTCGCGCAGGCCTCGGCCCTGCCGTTCGTCTCTCTCGACGACCAGGGCACGCAGATGACCTTCGCCAAGCAGGCGATCCTGACCGGCAGCTTCGCCGTCGGCGCGATCCTGATCTTCGCGTGGGTGCGGTGGAAGGAGGGTCGGCGCATCAGCACGCTCGGATTCGCCCGTCCCGGGGCGATGATGAAGATCGGCCGCGGCGCTCTGATCGGGATCGCCATGATCTCCGTCGTGGCGCTCGTCAACGCGGCCCTCGGCAGCGCGAGCATCGGCTCCCCGGACTGGTCGGCCGTGGGACCGGCCGCCGTCCTGCTGCTCGGCTTCGGAGTCCAGGGCAGCACCGAAGAGCTCTACGCGCGCGGCTACCTTGTCCAGGCGGTCGCATGGAAGTGGGGGGTCATCGCCGCCTTCGCGATTCAGACGATCTGGTTCACCCTGCTCCACGGCGCGAACGGGGGCATGACGCTCGTGCCGGTGATCAATCTCGCCCTTGTCGCACTGTTCCTCGGGTGCTGGTCGTTGGCCGAAGGCGGTCTGTGGGGCGTGTGCGCGTTCCATGCGCTGTGGAACTGGGGTCAGGGCAACCTGTGGGGAGCGAACGTGTCGAACATGGAGATCTCGACATCCGTCCTCTCCTTCGACCCCGCCCCCGGGGCGAGCGAGCTGCTCACCGGCGGCGGATTCGGGTTCGAAGGCAGCATCGTCGCGACCATCGTGCTCGCGATCGGCACCGTCGTCGCGTTCACCATCTGGCAGCGCAACCGCCGCCGAGATGCCGGGGCGGATGCCGAGTTCGGCCGCTGACCCAGCACACCTCTGCGGAAACGGCGTCACCGCCCGAGGTGTCCGATCAGCTCGATGACCAGATCGGCCCCGAGCTTGGCGATCAGGGCGCCGATGACCACCAGGAAGACCACCCGGACGAACCCGTTCCCGTGTCGGACGGCCATCCGGGCGCCGATCAGCCCGCCGGTGAGATTCGCCGCCGCCATGCACAGGCCGAGGCCGACGAGCAGGTAGCCGTTCAGTCCGAAGACCAGGATGGAGGCGATGTTCGTCGTCAGATTGGCGATCTTGGCCTTCGCGGTGGCCTCCAGGAAGCCGTAGCCGAGCACCGCGACCAGCCCGATCACGAAGAACGACCCGGTTCCGGGGCCGAGGATTCCGTCGTAGCCGCCGACGACCAGCCCGATCGCCGCCGCCTTCGCGTGGTGGCGCGCGTCGCGGGTGCCGACCCGCGACTCGCGGCCGAGCGCCGGGCGGCGCCACGTGTACCAGCCGACCCCGATCAGCGCGGCGAGCACGATCGGGGTGAACAGCGCGCGGGGCAGGAACTGGGCAAGCCAGGACCCGGCGGTCGACCCCGCATAGGCCCCGACCACCAGCGGCAGCACGGTCGACCAGTGCACGGTGACCCTGGTCACGTAGGTCAGCGTGGCGACCAGCGTGCCGGCCGCCGAGCTGATCTTGTTCGTGCCGAGGATGCTCGGCGGGGGCGTGTCCGCCGGAAGGGCGAGCAGCAACGACGGGAGCTGGATCAGTCCCCCACCGCCGACCACGGAGTCGACCCATCCCGCGACGAACGCGACGCCGATCAGGGCGAGCAGGGTGACCAGCGGTATCTCGTCGAGCACGGGCCGATCATGCTGTAATGACTAAGTGTTGATCAACCCTTACGGTGCGGAGCCGGTACGCCTGGCCGCCCGACTGGCCGACGAGCGGCCTCGCACACCCGCCGAGTTGCAGGAGATCTGCGACGACGAGGACGTGGTCGGCGGTCTGCCACCCCGCCCCGCCGACGTGCGTCAGCTCGACGAACTGCTGGACGCCTGGCTGACGGTCGTCGACGCGCCCGACGACCGCGCCCGCGCGCGGCGGCTGAACCGGCTGCTCGCCCGCTACGCCGAACACCCGCGGCTGACCGACCACACCGGCACCTGGCATCTGCACTACCGCCCCGAGCGGGTCGGCCTGGCCAGGCTGCTGGCGACCATGATCACCGTGGGGACCGCCCTGCACCTGACCGAGCGCGGGATGGACCGGCTGGGCCGCTGCGCCGCCCCCGACTGCCGGCGGGCCTATGCCGACACCTCCCGCAACGGCACCCAGCGATTCTGCTGCCAACGCTGCGGCACCCGGGAGGCGGTACGCCGACACCGCGCGCGGGCCTGAGCGCGCATCCGCGCCGTCACAGCCCGGCCGCGGCGAGCACCTGCGGCAACAGCAGAGCGAGGCCGCCGACCAGGCAGGCAAGACAGATGCCGAGGAAGATCAGCACCCAGAAGGTGGCCGGCAGCCGCGTCAACCGGGCGAGCTGGCCGGCATCGGAGGTGCGGCTCGGGTGGACCAGCAGCTCCAGGGCGGCCCGCGGCGCGGACAGCAGCAGCAGCCAGGTCGCGGTGAACGCGATCATGGACTGTCGGGCCGGGGCGAGGTACCACGACGCGGCCGCGATCGCGCCGCCGAGCGCGAGCAGCACCAGCAGACCGTAGAAGTTCCTGATCTTGAGCAGCAGGAGCGCGAGCAGCACCAGGCTGGCCCAGAGCAGACCCACGGCGTACCCCTGACCCAACAGCCAGGCCGCTCCCAGCCCGAAGATCGCCGGCGCCGGATAGCCCGCCGCGAAGGTGAGTACCATCCCCGGGCCGGTCGGCCGGCCCCGGGAGACGGTGAGCCCCGAGGTGTCGGTGTGCAGCCGGATTCCCTCCAGCGAGCGGCCGGCCAGCGTCGCGACCACGGCATGGCCCGCCTCGTGCACGACGGTGGTCAACATCCGCACGAGCGGCCAGGCGATCACGACCAGGCCGAGCGCGACCAGGGCGCTGATCAACACCTCGGCCGGCTCGGGCACCGGCTGCCGTTGCGTCGCCCGCCGCCAGATCTCGCTCACGATCTCCATCGGCAACCAGTGTGCGCGAACGCACCAAGATCGGCGCGGGACCGATCATTTCGCCGGCATCGCCGCCTGCCGCAGGAAGGCGAACAGGCAGACCACGGCGGTGACCAGCAGCGCGCCGACACCCGCACCGATGGTCAACTGCGCCGCGTGGCTGAAGGCCAACTGGGCCACCTGCGCGAGCGCCGGGCTGCCGCTGCTCACGGCCTCGGCGAGCGAGGCGGTGACGCCGGGCGGCAGCCCCAGCCGGTAGAGCTGGCTGAGCACTGCGCCGAGCACGCCGATCCCGAGCGCGCTGCCGACCTCCTGGAAGGTGTCGTTGAGCGCCGACCCCATCCCGGCCCGCTCGGGCGGCAGCGCGTCGATCACCCGCAGCGCCGCGCTGGTCATCGCCATCCGGTTGCCCACGCCGGACAGCGCGATGCCGCCGATCAACAGGGCGACCTGGGAGACGCCCAGCGCCGCGGTGCCGAAGCCGACCGCACCGAGCGCGAGCCCGAGCGCGGTCGCCCGCCGGTCGCCGAGCGCGGTCGTCAGCCGGGTGATCAGGCCGTTGGTGGCGAGCATCAGCACCACCGACGGGAGGGTCATCAGTCCGGCGATCACGGCCGAGTAGCCGAACACCAGTTGCAGCAACTGGGTGGTGATGAACATCGTGGCCATCATCATGAAGAAGACCATCGCCTCGACCAGCGCCGGCAGGGCGAACGCCCGCCGGGTGAGCAGTGAGACGTCGAGCATCGGGTGCGCCGCGCGGAGCTGCCGCGCGATGAAGGCGATGCCGGCGAGCAGCGCGATGGCCGCGGCGGCGAGTGTCGGTACGCTCAGCCAGCCGTTCTCGGGGCCGCTGCCCAGGGCATAGATCAGTCCCCCCATGGTGAACACCGAGGTCACGGCACCGATCAGATCGGCGGGCTCGGCGGTGCCGTCGGTGGACTCCGGCACGGCCCTGAGCAGGACCGGGATCGCGATCAGGGCGACCGGGATGTTGAGCAGGAACAGCCAGTTCCAGTGCAACTGGCTGAGCAGCAGGCCGCCGAGCACCGGGCCGATCGTGAATCCCGCCATAGCGGCGATGCTGAAGACCCCCATCACACTGCCGCGCGCCGGACCGGTGAAGGTGGCGAAGAGCAACGAGAGCGTACTCGGCATCACGAGCGCCGCGCCCACCCCGACGAGCGCGCGAACCGCGATCACGCCCGGGACGGTGCCACCGGCGACGAGGATCGCCAACGAGGCGACGGCCATCAGCGCCAGACCGGCCAACATCACCTTGCGGCGCCCGATCCGGTCGCTGAGGTTGCCAGTGGTCAGTAGCAGGCCGCCGAAGGTGACCGAGTACGCCGAGACGATCCACTGCAGGTCGCCCGCCGAGGCGCCCAGGTCCCGGGCGATGGTCGGCAGAGCGACGTTCAGGATGCTGTTGTCCATCATCACGGTGACGAGCGCGAGCATCATCGCGGTCAGCACCAGCCAGTTCTTCCGCAGCACGCCGCTGCCGTCCGGCGCGATCTCGGGTGCGGGTACGGGTTCGGTGAGTGAGGTGGCCATCGGGGCTTCTCTCGATCGTGTTGGTCGAACTCCGTTCGGTTCGCACGAACACAGTACGACTATCGAACGTCGTTCGGCAACCCGCCCGCGGTTCGAGTCCTTTGTGGTTCCATGACGCCATGGCTGATGGACGGCGCGGACCGCGGCAACCCGACCGGCGGCGACCACGGCGAGCGCCCAGCGAACGCCGCGCCGCGGGCCGGGCCCGGGTAGCACTGAGCACCGAGCGGATCGTCGACGCCGCGGTCGCGATCCTCGACGAGGGCGGGCCCGACGCGTTGACCTTCCGCCGGCTCGCGGGCGAGCTCGGGGTTGGCGTCGCATCGCTGTACTGGCATGTCGACGACAAGGAAGACCTGCTGATGCTGTGCTTCGAGCACGTGCTCGACGCGGACCGCGCACCGATCGAGCCCGGCCCCGGGGCCGGGGACTGGAAGCGGGACATCCGCGAACAACTGCTGGGCTACTTCGACCTCAGCGAGCGCCATCCGTGGATCGCCGCCATTGCTCCCGGCGTGACCGCCGACGGGTTCAGCGTGGCGGTACGGGTCCTGGGCCTGACCGGGGAGCGGATCCGCTCGCTCGGTTTCGACGACGTGCGCACGTTCTATCTGGCCTCGGCCCTCTTCGGCTCGCTCACCTCGATCATGATGCAGACGATGCGGCTGGCCTACGGACCGCCGGGGCGCCGGGAGGACGTGCTGGCCGAGTTCGCCGATGCACTGGGCCGGCAGGAGGACCAGTACCCCGGCGTCGCCCGGCTGGCCCGGGTGATGGCCACCCACTCCGATCGCGACCAGTTCGTGGCGGCGGTCGACGTGATCCTGGCCGGCATCGAGGCCGAGGCCGCCAAGCTCTGAGCGGGACTCCGCCGCGTCAGGACGCCTCGGCGTCCGTGAGCCCGTGCACCACCGCGAGAAGGTGCCCGAGGGCGTCGTCGACGGCCACGTTCTCGCTCATCCCGGTACGCCGGTCGCGCACCTCGAGCACGCCGTCGGCCAGCCCGCGGCCCACCACCACCGTGGTCGGCATGCCCAACAGCTCGGCGTCGGCGAACTTCACCCCCGGGCTCGCCTTACGGTCGTCCAGCAGCACGCGCACGCCTGCCTCGTCCAGCTCGCGGGCCAGCTCGGTCGCCTTGTCCAGCACGGCCGCGTCCTTGCCGGTGGCGACGATCTGCAGATCGAACGGCGCGAGCTCGCGCGGCCAGCACAGGCCCTTGTCGTCGCTGGTGCCCTCGGCCACCACCGCCACGGCTCGGGAGACCCCGATGCCGTAGGAGCCCATCTGCACCGTCGCGAGCTTGCCGTTCTCGTCCAGCACCTGCAGGCCGAGCGCGTCGGCGTACTTGGTGCCGAGCGCGAAGACGTGGCCCATCTCGATCCCACGGGCCAGCTCCAGCGGCCCCGACCCGTCGGGGGCCGGGTCGCCCGTGCGTACCTCGGCGACCTCGATCACGCCGTCGGGGGTGAAGTCGCGACCGGCGACCAGATCGAAGACGTGCCGGCCGGCGGCGTCGGCGCCGGTCACCCAGCGCGTACCCGTCGCGACCCGCGGGTCGACCAGGTAGGTGATCTTGGAGGCGTTCTCGGCCCCCAGCACGCCCGGGCCGATGTAGCCCTTGACCAGGTCGGGGTGCCGGGCGAAGTCCTCGTCGGCGAACGGCGCGTACGCCACCCCCTCGCCGAGCTGCGCCTCCAGCCGCTTGGTGTCGACCTCCCGGTCGCCGGGCAGCCCGATGGCCAGCGGCTCCGGCTCCTGCCCCGGCCGGGTGATCATGAACACGACATTCTTCAGGGTGTCGGCGGCGGTCCACGGCCGGTCGGTACGCGGCACCCGCTCGTTCGCCACGGCGACCAGCGTCTCGATGGTCGGGCTGTCCGGGGTGTCCTCGACATGCGCGGCCGGCGCGTCGTCGAACGGCACCGGATCCGGCGGCGCCAGCTCGACCGCCTCGACGTTCGCGGCGTACCCGCCCGGGGACCGCGCGAACAGGTCCTCCCCGACCGGCGAGACCGCGAGGAACTCCTCCGACTGCGAGCCACCCATCGCGCCCGACATCGCCCGCACGATCACGTACTCGAAGCCGAGCCGGTCGAAGATCTTGCGGTACGCGTCGCGATGGCGCGCGTACGAGGCGGCCAGGCCGGCCTCGTCGATGTCGAAGGAATAGGAGTCCTTCATCACGAACTCGCGGCCGCGCATGATGCCGGCGCGCGGGCGCGGCTCGTCGCGGTACTTGGTCTGGATCTGGTACAGCGTCAGGGGCAACTCCTTGTAGGAGTTGTACATGTCCTTCACGGCGAGGGTGAACATCTCCTCGTGCGTGGGGCCGAGCAGGTAGTCGCCGCCCTTGCGGTCGTGCAGCCGGAAGATCCCGTCGCCGTACTCGGTCCACCGGTTCGTCGCCTCGTAGGGCTCGCGCGGCAGCAGCGCCGGGAACCGGAGCTCCTGGCCGCCGATCGCCGCCATCTCCTCGCGGACGATCCGCTCGACGTTCTCCAGCACCCGCAGCCCGAGCGGCAGCCAGGTGTAGATGCCCGGGGCGACCCGGCGCACGTAGCCGCCACGGACGAGCCAGCGGTGGCTCGCCACCTCGGCGTCCGCCGGGTCCTCGCGCAGGGTCCGGACGAACAGTTCCGACATGCGGGTGATCAAGGCGCCTCTTCTCGGATGGTGGTTCTCGTGCATCGGGACGCGGCAACGATACCGGCGGGTGCGGCGGCGCGCGCGCCGATTGCTGTGCGCCGCGCACTCCGCCCACGGGCGGCTCAGCGCGCGGACATCATCAGCGAGATCAACATCGCCAGGATGACGGTGTTGAAGAAGAACGACACGGCGCTGTTGCCCGCCACCAGGGACCGCATCTGGCGCGTCGTCACATTGATGTCGGACGTGGCGACGGACGTCGACACCGTGAGAGCCTGGTACAGGTAGTCGCGGAAGGTGGGCTCGTCATCGCCGGGGAAGACCATGCCCGGCCGATCCACGTCCTCGCGCAGATAGTTCACCGCGTAGGCGATGACGCCCATGAACCAGGCGGACGCCACGCCCGCCATGGTGAGCACGATCACCGGTACGGACCGCTCGCCGAGGAACCACAACAGCAAGATCGCGATGATCGAGACCAGCGAGCCCTGCACCCCCCACGACAGACCCGAGTCGTCGAAATAGGTCAACCGGCTCAGCAGCCCGCGTCGCCGGCGCGACTGGGTCGCTCGTACCAGCCCGGTCAGCCGCGCCCGCGGCAGCGGCGCGAACACCACCCAGGTGAGGACCAGCGTGAGCAAGGTGGCGATCGGGGTGACCATCAGGTACGCCGCGACGTAGCGCACCCAGGGCGAACTGACCGGCAGCCGCCACAAGACGGTGGGCACCATGATCGCGCCGCAGGCGATGCCGATCCCCCAGGCGAGGCCGTTGCGGACGCCGTCGCGGGCGAGCCAGCGCCGCCACCAGGGTTCGGTCGCCGCGCTCGGTCGCACTGCCGAACTCATCGGTCCCCCTTTCGACCCGGCCCAGCATGCCCGCCATCGGGGCGTCCGTGTCGGATCCGCGCCGCCATGGTGCAAAGTGTCCGGGTAGCAGCACAGTCGACGAGGGAAGGGAACCGAGAATGTTCGGACGGCGCGCACAGCCACAGGCCAACCCCGACGCCACGCGGGCCGTGGAGCGGGTCGGGGCACAGACCACCGGTGAGCTCCGCTCGATCGGCAAGCGGCTGGACTCGCTCGCCCCGCGGGTCGGCATCCCGCGCGTGCTGCTGATCCTGGTGGGCCTGGCCAGCGCCGCGTTGATCATCAGCGGGACCCGGGAGATCCGCGAGATCGTGGCGCCGGTCTTCTTCGGGATCAACCTCGTGCTCGCCGCCTCCCCGGTGTCCAGTTGGCTGCGCCGCCGCGGACTGCCGGCGTGGCTGTGCGCGATCGTCTCCGGGGTATTGGTGCTGGCCTTCCTGTTCGCCTTCTTCTACGCGATCTACTGGGCGATCGCCTCGCTGGTGCGCGAGCTGCCGCGCTACACCCCGCAGTTCGAGTCGCTCTATGACCAGGTGCTCGCGCTGCTGGCCCAGTTCGGGGTGACCAGCACGCAGATCACCAGCCAACTGGAGACGATCAACCCGCAGAGCATCGTCGGCGCGGCCGGCGGGCTGCTGTCCAACCTGGGCAGCGCAGGCTCGCTGATGATCGTCCTGCTCACCGTGATCTTCTTCCTGGTGCTGGACTCGATGAACTTCGGCCAGCGACTGCAGCTCGCCGACTCCACCCACCCCCGGATCACCGAGGCCCTGATCTCCTTCGCCGAGGGGGTACGCCGCTACTGGGTCGTCACCACGATCTTCGGTTTGATCGTCGCCATCCTCGACGTCGGCCTGCTGATGATCCTCGGCGTACCGCTGGCCTTCGTCTGGGGTGTGTTGTCGTTCATCACCAACTACATCCCGAACGTCGGGTTCGTCCTGGGGCTGATCCCGCCCGCGTTGATGGCGCTGCTGGACAAAGGTCCGATCGCCGCGCTGATCGTGCTGATCGGATACTCGGTGCTCAACTTCGTGATCCAGTCGCTGATCCAGCCGAAGTTCACCGGCGATGCCGTGGGCGTCACCCCGACCGTGTCGTTCCTGTCGCTGCTGTTCTGGGCCTATGTGCTGGGACCGCTCGGCGCGCTGCTGGCGCTGCCGTCGACCCTGCTGGTGAAGGCGGTGCTGATCGATGCCGACCCCAGGGCGCGCTGGGTGAACGCGTTCATCGCCTCCAATCCGACCACCGCCGAGGCCGACAGCACCCGCGAGGCGTTCCACGGCGAGGACGGCGACGAGGAGTCCCTGCCCGGCGGCGGCAGCGGCATCTCCCGGCCGCAGCGCGCGGCGACCTGAGCACGAGGTCCGCGTACCCGGCTCGTCCGCGCCGTTTGCGACCACTCGCCCGGGTTCTGGCAGCAGTCCGCGCGGCAGACGCGCCGTTTGCGACCACTCGCCCGGGTTCTGGCAGCGGTCCGCGCGCCAGACGCGCCCTTTGCGACCACTCGCCCGGGTCCTGGCAGCAGTCCGCGCGCCAGACGCGCCCTTTGCGACCACTCGCCCGGGTCCTGGCAGCAGTCCGCGCGCCAGACGCGCCCTTTGCGACCACTCGCCCGGGTCCTGGCAGCGGTCCGCGCGGCAGACGCGCCGTTTGCGACCACTCGCCCGGGTTCTGGCCGCAGCGCGCGGCGAGCTGAGCGCGAGGTCCGCGTACCCGGCTCGTCCGCGCCGTTTGCGACCGCTCGCCCGAGTTCTGGCAACAGTCCGCGCGCCACACGCGCCCTTTGCGACCACTCGCCCGAGTTCTGCGCCGGAGGCGGCCCGTCAGTAGAGCACGGTGGCGAACTCGCCGACCTGCCGGAACCCGACATGCCGGTAGGTCGCCAGCGCGGCGTCGTTGAAGTCGTTGACATACAGCGAAACCATCGGGGCGAGCTCGCGGGCCAGCGCGACGACGGCGGCCATCGCGGGCACCGCGAGGCCGCGGCCCCGGTGCGCCGGATCCACCCAGACGCCCTGGATCTGGGCGACCCCGTTGGCCAGCGAACCGATGTCGGCCTTGAAGATCACCCGGCCGCCCTCGACGATGCCGAAGGAGTGACCGCGCCGGATCAGCTCGCGCACATAGCCGCGGTAGTGCCGCGAACTGCCGCGAGGGAACGGCGAGACGCCGACCTCCTCGGTGTACATCCGCACGGAGGCGTCGAAATACGCCTCGACATCGGTACGCCGCACCGGCGCGACCCGCGGCTCGGGGTCGGCGGCCGGGGCCGCGTCGATCAGCATCAGCGGCTGGCGCGGGCGTACCTCCCGCGTGCCGTGCCAGTCCCGGCCGGTGCGGCACAACTCGCGCCACAGCGGCAACACCATGCGGGAGGCACCGCCGATCGACGAACAGCGGCGGTGCTCGCCCGCCTGCCGGGCGAAGGCCGCCAGCGCGTCGGCGCCGGCGCGGAACGGGATCAGGTTCGACCCCGCATGACACAGGGCCTGCAACTCGTCGTCGTGGAACCACCCCCACACCGGGCAGCCCAGCCGGAACGGGTCGAGCCCGTGGGCCTCGACCCGGGCGGCGACGAAGACCGACTCCACCGGGTCGGTGGCGAGCAGGGCCGTGACGGCCGCCAGGTCGGCGTCGGTGACGACCCGGACCTGTCCCGCGGCGGGCCGGACGGCCTGCGTGGTCACGACACGGTGACCTCGGGGGCGCCGGACTCGCCGCCCTCCATGGATTCGGCGATCCGCATCGCCTCGGTGATCAGGGTCTCGACGATCTCGGACTCCTTGACCGTCCGGATCACCTCGCCCTTGACGAAGATCTGGCCCTTGCCGTTGCCGGAGGCGACCCCGAGATCGGCCTCCCGCGCCTCCCCCGGCCCGTTCACCACACAACCCATCACCGCGACCCGCAGCGGCACCTCCAGCCCGTCCAGCCCGGCGGTCACCTGGTCGGCGAGCTTGTAGACATCGACCTGGGCCCGCCCGCACGACGGGCAGGAGACGATCTCCAGCTTGCGCGGGCGCAGGTTCAGCGACTGCAGGATCTGCGTACCGACCTTGACCTCCTCCACCGGCGGCGCGGACAGCGAGACGCGAATCGTGTCGCCGATCCCCTTGCTGAGCAGGGCGCCGAAGGCGGTCGCGGACTTGATCGTGCCCTGGAACGCCGGCCCCGCCTCGGTCACCCCGAGGTGCAGCGGCCAGTCGCCGCGCTCCGCGAGCTGCTCGTAGGCCTGGACCATGATCACCGGGTCGTTGTGCTTGACCGAGATCTTGAAGTCGTGGAAGTCGTGCTCCTCGAACAGCGAGGCCTCCCAGACCGCCGACTCGACGAGCGCCTCGGGCGTCGCCTTGCCGTACTTCTCCAACAGCCGCTTGTCCAGGGAGCCGGCGTTGACCCCGATCCGCAGCGAGACCCCGGCATCCTTGGCGGCCTTGGCGATCGCGCCGACCTGGTCGTCGAACTTGCGGATGTTGCCGGGATTGACCCGGACCGCGGCGCAGCCGGCGTCGATGGCCGCGAAGACGTACTTGGGCTGGAAGTGGATGTCGGCGATCACCGGGATCTGCGACTTGGTGGCGATGGCCGGCAGCGCATCGGCATCGTCCTGGCTCGGGCAGGCGACGCGGACGATGTCGCAACCCGCCGCGGTCAGCTCGGCGATCTGCTGCAGGGTCGAGTTCACATCGGAGGTGACCGTCGTGGTCATCGACTGCACCGAGACGGGCGCGTCGCCACCGACCTCGACCGAGCCGACGCGGATCTTGCGCGAGCGGCGGCGCGGGGCCAGCACCGGCGGGGGCGGCGCGGGAATCCCGAGGTCCACGGTCATGCCTGTCTCCTCCTCGCTCCGGCTCGATTGCTCCGGGCTCCACTGCTCGGGGCTCGATTGCTCCGGTCGTCAGAACAACGTGATCGGCGCGATGACGTCGGCGACGATCAGGACCGCCCCGCACACCACCAGGAACCCACCTACAACATAGGCGACGGGCAGGGTCTTGGCGACATCGACATAGCCGGGATCGGGCCGGCGGAACGCCTTCGCCAGGCCGCGGCGTACCCATTCCCACAGGGCGCCGGCGATGTGGCCCCCGTCGAACGGCATCAGCGGCACCAGGTTCAGGATCGCCACGAACAGGTTCACCGAACCCAGCAGCATCAACACCATGGCGAACCGGTCGTTGTCGGTCAGCCGGTCGGTGGTGGCCACCTCGCCGGCGAAGCGGCTGGCACCGACCACGCTGACCGGGCCGTTCGGGTCGCGCTCGCGCCCGGTGACCAGGTCGGCGGCGGTGTTGAAGACGCGGACCGGCAAGGTGACGACCCCGACCGCCGAGCGCACCGTCATGTCACCCATGGTCTCCAGCACCACGGCGGGCGTCCCGGCCGCGCGTACCATCTGCGGTTGCACGCCGAGGAAGCCCGCGGGCACCCGACGGGCCGGGTCGTACTGGGCGGGTACGCCGGTCACCACCGTGTTCACCTGCGGCAACTGCACCAGCCCGCCGCCCCGCTCGACGGTGATCGTGGCGGGTCCGGCAAGATTGCCGCGGATCATCGCCGAGAGCTGGTCCCAGTCCTTCAGCTCGACGCCGTTGAAGGCGACGATCCGGTCGCCGTCGGCCATCCCGGCCGCGGCGGCCGGGGTCGGCGGGTCGCCCGGACGACACGACTGGTCTTGCCGATCGGCGGGGATCACACACTCCTGCACGTTCTGCACGACAAGCGTCGGCTGGTTGATCCCGTACAGCCCGAACAGCGTCTGCAGCAGTGCGAACGCGAGGATCAGGTTCATCGCCGGGCCGGCGAACATGATGATCAGCTTCTGCCACGGCTTCTTCTGGTAGAACAACCGGCCGTCGTCGGCGGGCTTGATCTCCTCGTGCTCGATCTCGCGGGCGGAATCGGCGAGGTTCTGGAACAGCCCGGAGCTGGAGGCCCGCAGCGACCCGTCGGCGTGGCGGGGATACATGCCGATCATCCGGACATAGCCGCCGAGCGGGATCGCCTTGATGCCGTACTCGGTCTCGCCGACCTTCTTCGACCACAGGGTCTTGCCGAAGCCGACGAAATACTGGGTGGTCTTGACGCCGAACAGCTTGGCGGGAACCAGGTGGCCGATCTCGTGCAGCGCGATCGAGGCCATGATGAGCGCGAAGAACAGCACCGCCGCGCCCAGATAGATGACGGTCTCCATCAACTGCTTCCTGCTCCCTGCTGTTCGGCCTCCCGGGCCCCGATCAGTTCACTCGCCCGTCGCCGCGCCCAGTTGTCCGCCGCGAGCACCGCCGCGAGGTCGAGGTCGGCGTCGTGGACCAATCGCGATCCTACGTCGCCGGGCGAAATCCCTGGCTCCGGCGCCAGGTGTTCGACCACGACCCGCTCGATCAGATCGACGATGTCGAGGAAGCCGATCCGGCCCCCGGTGAAGGCGTCCACCGCGACCTCGTTGGCGGCGTTGTAGACCGCGGGCGCCGTGCCACCGGCGGCGCCGCAGCGGCGGATCAGGCGTACCGCCGGGAACGCCTCGTCGTCGAGCGGCTCGAACGTCCATTGCGTCGCGCGCGTCCAGTCCAGCGGCGCACTGGCGCCCGGCATCCGATCGGGCCAGCTCAGCGCCAGCGCGATCGGCAGCCGCATGTCCGGCGGCGAGCACTGGGCGATGGTCGAACCGTCGACGAACTGCACCATCGAGTGCACGATCGACTGCGGGTGCACGACGACGTCGATCCGGTCCAGCGGCACGCCGTAGAGCAGGTACGCCTCGAGCACCTCCAGCGCTTTGTTCACCAGGGTGGCCGAGTTGATGGTGATCACCCGGCCCATCCGCCAGGTCGGGTGGGCCATCGCCTGTTCGGGGGTGGCCGCGGCCATCTCGGCGCGGCTGCGGCCGCGGAAGGGGCCGCCGGAGGCGGTGACCAGCAGCCGGTCCACCTCGGCGCCGCGCCCGGCGCGCAGGGCCTGGGCGAGCGCGGAGTGTTCGGAGTCGACGGGCACCAGTTGGTCCGGCGCGGCGGCGTCGGTGACCAGGCGGCCGCCGATCACCAGCGATTCCTTGTTGGCCAGGGCGAGGGTGGAGCCGCCGGCCAGCGCGGCCAGCGTGGCCGTCAGGCCGGCCGCCCCGGTAACGGCGTTCAGCACGAGGTCGGCGCCGTCGCCGGCGAGCTGCGCCGCGGCATCCGGGCCGGCGACGATCCGCGGCAGCGTGGTCTCGCCGGCCGACCAGCCGCGCCGCTGCGCCTCGGCATAGAGGGCGAGCTGCAGGTCCTGCACGGCGCTCGCGCGGGCCACCGCGACCACCTCGGGGCGGGCATCCAGCACCTGGCGGGCCAGCAGCCCCGGCTGGCCACCGCCGGCGGCCAGCCCGCGTACCCGGTAGGCGTCGCGCCGCTCGCCCAGGACGTCCAGGGCCTGGGTACCGATGGAGCCGGTCGAGCCCAGGATCACCACATCGCGCACCGGCCCATTGTGGCAATCCGGGGCGCGCGCCGCAGGTTCGGCGGCCCGCGCCGATCTTTTACCCCGCCGTAACACGGGGCGACGCCGGTGAAACATCCGCCGCGCAGACTGCCACCGAAGCCCACCGCGGGCACGAGATCTCTGATGGAGGAGGATCCCGATGGAGGACACAGCGTTGACTCCGGATCTGGTCTGGATGCTGGTAGCCGCCTGTCTGGTACTGCTGATGACGCCGGGCGTGGCGTTCTTCTACGGCGGGATGACCCGCGCCAAGTCGGCCCTGAACATGATCATGATGAGCTTCATCTCGATGGGCATCGTGGGCGTGGTCTGGGTGCTGTGGGGGTACGCCCTGGGCGGTGGCGGCGCCAGCGTGGCGGGCCTGTTCGGCAACCCGTTCGAGCCGCCCTACTCGTTCGGGATGCAGAACCTGATCGGCAGTGTCGATCTGGTCGGAGCGGCCTACGGCGGCACCTTCGCGATCATCACGGTGGCGCTGATCTCGGGCGCGATCGCCGACCGGACCCGGTTCGGCGCGTGGGTGGTCTTCGTCCCGGTCTGGGTCACCCTGGTCTATGCCCCGCTGGCGTTCATGGTCTGGGGATCCGGCGGCCTGATGCTCGACGGGGCGATCGCCAATGCGCTCGGCGGCTCGGCGATCGACTTCGCCGGCGGCACCGTGGTGCACATCAACGCCGGCGTCGCGGCCCTGGTGCTCGCGCTGATCATCGGTCGTCGCTACGGCTTCCGGGCCGAGCCGCTGCACCGGCCGCACAACATCCCGCTGGTGATGCTCGGCGCAGCCCTGCTGTGGTTCGGCTGGTTCGGCTTCAACGGCGGCCTGGCCGCGGATGCGGCCCAGGCCGGCCTGATCTGGATCAACACGCTGGCCGCCCCGGCGGCGGCGATGCTGGCCTGGCTCGTGGTGGAGAAGCTGCGGGACGGCAAGGTCACCTCGATCGGCGCCGCCTCCGGCCTGGTGGCGGGCCTGGTCGCGATCACCCCCGCCTGCGCCAATCTGGAGCCCTGGGCCGCGATGCTGCTCGGCGTGATCGCCGGTGCCGCGGCCTGTCTCGCGATCGGGCTGAAGTACCGGCTCGGCTACGACGACTCGCTGGACGTCGTGGGCGTGCACCTGGTGGCGGGCCTGATCGGCACCGTCTACCTGGGCTTCATGGCGGCGCCGACGTTCGCCGACGCCCCGCTGGGGCTGTTCTACGGCGGCGGCGCGGCGCAGTTGGTGATCCAGGTGGTGGCCGCGCTGGTGTCGATGGTGTTCACCGGCGTGCTGACCTTCATCATCGGCTCGGCGATCGCGAAGACGATCGGCTTCCGCGTCTCGGCCGAGGACGAGGACCGCGGCGTCGATCTCTCGCTGCACGACGAACTCGCCTACGAGTTCATCGAGGAGAAGATCGACGAGCGCATCTCGGAGGCGAAGGCCGCCGAACGGATCTGAACGGTCCTCCCTCCGAGACCTCGGCCCGGCCGCCCGCGCGGCCGGGCCGAGTCATGTCCGGAGGCAGGCGCCGGAGGAATCTGCGCGACCGCCTGCAGACAGTCGCACTCGCGGGCTAGATTTCTGGCCAACGTCCCCCACAAGGAGGCTCCCTGATGAGCAGTCCAGCAATCGGCCGCCGGATCGCGGCCGCCATCGCCGCCGGCGCCGCGGCCCTCGCGCTGTCCGCGGGCACGGCGACCGCCGCCCCGAGCGCCGACGAACCGCCGTCGACCCCGGTCGACCGCTCGCCGGCCGACGGCGTGCTGATGAGCTACGCGGTGAACCTGAAGCGGGCCAATTTCGGCCAGATCAAGCGGGCCGAGCGGCTGGTCGAGTCGGCCGGCGGCACGGTGGTCCAGTCCTGGCCGCAGATCGGCGTGATCATCGCTCATTCCACAAAGGCCGCGTTCCTGGCCGATCTGGACCGGATCGGCGGGCGCGGCACCCCGGTCGAGTCGGCGGGCCAGACCCGCACCGCCGAGGTCGCGGAGGGTACGCCGAAGGGCAACAAGGCCCAGCCGCCCGGCCGCTCCAAGCGCTCCGACACCGCGCAGGACCAGCTTCGGCTCGGCGGCTACGAGGCCGGCCGCGGCGTCTCCGAGGCCGCGCTGGCGCCGGACCCGCTCGAGGGCGACCAGTGGGGCAACAAGGCGATCAAGGCCGACCAGGCCCAGGAGATCACTGGCGGTGACCCCGACGTGCTGGTCGGCATCGTCGACACCGGCGTCGAGGGCACGCACCCCGACCTGGCGCCGAACTTCCGCGCCGACAAGTCGGTCTCCTGCAACAACGCGGGCCAGCCGCGGCGTACCGGCTGGGAGCCGACCACCAACGGGCACGGCACGCACGTGGCCGGCACCATCGCCGCCGCGCGCAACGGGGTCGGCGTGGTCGGCATCGCGCCCGACGTGTCGATCGCATCGATCAAGGTGTCCAATGACGACAGCCTGTTCTACCCCGAGTACGTCGTCTGCGGCATGATCTGGGCCGCCGACAACGGCTTCGATGTGACCAACAACAGCTACTACACCGATCCGTGGAACTTCTGGTGCGGTGATCAGGCCAACCAGGTGCCCGGGCGCGAGGCGGTGCGCCGCGCGTTCGAGTACGCCAACAGCAAGGGCGTGGTGAGCGCGGCGGCCGCCGGCAACGAGGACTACGACCTGGCCAACAAGACCACCGATCCGGTCAGCCCGAACGATGTCGAGGGACAGGAGGTCGATCGGGTGATCAACAACAACTGCCTGGACATCCCGGCCGAGCTGGAGAATGTGGTCACCGTGTCGGCGCTGAACTCCGACATCACCAAGGCCTACTTCTCCAACTACGGCGAGAACAAGATCGAGGTCACCGCGCCGGGCCAGGGCATCGTGTCCACCTACCCGGGCGGCCGGTACGCCCGGCTCAGCGGCACCTCGATGGCCACCCCGCACGTCTCGGGCGTGCTGGCGCTGCTGAAGTCCACCCATCCGGACGCCAAGCCCGCCGAGTTGGTGAAGCTGCTTCGCGAGCAGGCCACTGACCTGCCGTGCGACGACGAGCGTTGCGTGGGCACCGCGGCGTTCAACTCCTTCTACGGCGACGGCAATGTCGACGCCCTGAAGGCAGTCGGCGGCTGACCGGGAAGCCGGACTGATCGACGACCGGGGCCGGTCGGGCAGGCGCGGGAGCGTCCGTCCGGCCGGCCCCGTCGCGTGTCCCGGCCCGAATCCGCCCGGCCGATCCACGTTCCCGCCCGACTCTCGTCGTGAGCTGTCGCCGCCCAGGACCGCGCCCGGGCGGCGATACCTGACGACGAGATGGGCGCTGGCACAATCGCGCCATGACCCGGCGTACCCTCGAGATCGAATCCCTCGCCCAGCTCGATGATCATCTGGCGCGCATCGCCAGTCTGGCCGGGTGTTATCTGCAAGGCCTGGACCTGACCGGGCGCGCCACGCTGGCGGGTGTGGAGGTGGCCGGCGCGGTCTTCCTGGGCTGCCGGTTCGATCCCGGCGCCGATGACGACCTGCGGGCCCGCGGCGGGCTGATCTTCCCGGCGCTGCCGGGCGTACCCTTCGATCCTTACCGCAATGCGCTGTACGCCGCCCGCGAGCTCTACGACACCGCCGCCTATGCCGACTCGCTCGACGCGCGCAGCTATGCCTGGCGGCAGGGACACGTGCCGGAGCCGGGCATCGACGACACGCTGGCGATGGCCCTGCATGATCACTCGATCGGCGACGCGCTGGCCGATGCGCTGCGCCCCTACCCCGCGCGGGACCTGATGGGGATCATGGGCGGGCACGCGATCCGGCGCGACGAGCCGGCGTATCGGGAGGCGGCCGAGCTCGGCCGGGAGCTGACCCGCGCCGGGCGGCTGGTGCTGACCGGCGGCGGCCCCGGCGCGATGGAGGCGGCCAACCTCGGCGCGCTGCTGGCGCCGCGCGAGGACGACGCGCTGACGCAGGCGTGCGCGATGCTGGCGCAGGTGCCGGACTTCCGGCCCAGCATCGAGGACTGGGCGGGTGCGGCCTTCGCGGTGCTGGACCGGTTCGGCGGGCCCGATGCGGGTGCCAGCGTCGGCATCCCGACCTGGTTCTACGGCCACGAGCCGCCGAACGTCTTCGCGACCATGATCGCGAAGTATTTCTCCAATGCCCTGCGCGAGGACACGCTGCTCACCCGCAGCCGCGGCGGCATCGCGTGTCTGCCGGGCGCCGCCGGAACCGTGCAGGAGATCTTCGCCGCGACCACGGAGAACTACTACGCCCCGGATCCGGAGCTGATCGCGCCGATGGTGCTGATCGGCGTCGAGCACTGGACCGAGCGGCTGCCGGCCTGGCAGTTGCTCACCGCGCTCGGCCGCGACCGGCCGATGGGCTCGCAGCTGCACCTAGCGCCAAGTTCGTCCGCGGCGGGTCATCAGCTTCTCGGTACGCACTGCGCCCACCCCACAAACCAGCAGGACGCCGGCGATCGCCAGTAGCGTGACCTCTTCCTGCGGGACCGTCGCACGTGATTATTCGCTGATATTGAACAATCAAACTGGCAGAGTTGTCACCGTATTTCCCGGTCGCGGCAGTGACTGCAAGTAGCATTTTCGGGTGACAGAGTGAAAAGCATTATTGATCTTTTTGAGAGTTCAAATCTGCAAGTCGTACCAGGACATTCTATTGGCATCTACCAGATTCTGAACGGCCCCGGCCGCCCAGTTGCAGTTGCGAAGTTCCGAGACCACGACCTTCGTGACTACCTGCAGCAACTCGCGGCTGCTGGCTCTGGCAGCGGTCTCACCCCCGAGCAGTTGCTACGGATCCATGTGATGGAAGAGGTCAGCACTCCGGGGTGGACCAGCAAGACGTTCGGCCTGCGGCGAAAGCCCGACGGCACTGTCGAGTGGTTCTCCGACGCTGTCCACGACGAGAGCTTCCCCGGCATCAGCGGGTCCGGCGTCTGGTTGGCGCACCCGCCGGGGCAGGCCCGTCCCGGATCAGGCGAGCAGCGCGGTGATCAGCAAGATGACAGGCACTGACAGGACGGTGGTCAGGAAGACCGAGTCCCGCGCCAGCACCACCCCGGCGTCGTAGCGGACCGCGAACACGAAGACGTTCTGCGCGGTGGGCAGAGCGGCGATGATCACCACGGCCAGCAGCGCCGGGCCGGTCAGGCCCAGGGCCAATGCGGCGACCAGCCCCGCCACGAGCGGCTGCACCACGAGTTTCAGTGCCGTGATCACCGCGAGCTGGGCCGGCCGTTCGCCGCGGCCGGGCACCGGGCCGGTGCGCAGGGACACGCCGTAGCCGATCAGCATGCATGGGATGGCCAGGCCTCCGATCAGCCCGATCGGATCCATGATCACCGCCGGCGGCTGCCAGCCGGTGACGGCGAGCAGCACGCCGATCGCGGCACCGATGGTGATCGGGTTGCGGATCGGCCGCAGCAGCGCCGAGCGGATCATCATGCCGGCGCCGAACCGGCCCGACTGCTGCCCGTCCAGCGCGTCCAGGATGGCCAGCCCGCCCGGTTGCAGGACCAGGATCTGGACCAGCAGCATCGGCGCCAGCACCGCCGCATCGCCGATCGCATAGGCGGCGATCGGGATGCCGAGGTTGCCGGCATTCACATACGAGGAACAGAACGCACCGATCACCGTGTCGCGGGCGTCGCGGCGGAAGGCCAGCCGGGAAGCGAGCACGGAGAGCACGGCGGTGACCACCACTCCGGTGACCGAGGCGATCAGATTCGCCGAGAACAGGCGGTGCACATCGGAGGAACCGATCATGGTGATCATCAGCGCCGGCGTACCGGCATGGAAGGTCAGCCGAGCCAGCACCACCTGCGCCCGGGCGTCCAACACCTTGGTGTGCGCCAGCACCCAACCGACCGCGATGATGATCGCGATGGTGGCGAAGCCGGACAGCACCCCCGCCACGTCAGGCTGCCCGCGACTTCACGACCCGGTCGCGGCGAGCTGCCCGCACGCGCCGTCGATCTCGCGGCCGCGGGTGTCGCGAACCGTGACCGGTACGCCCCGAGCCGCCAGTCGCCGGACGAACTCGGCCTCGTCCTCGGGCCGCGATGCGGTCCACTTCGAGCCGGGTGTCGGGTTCAGCGGAATCAGGTTCACGTGCACCCAACCCCAGCTCCCGTCGGCCTTGGTGCCGCGCCGCTTCAGCACATCGGCGAGCAGGTCGGCGCGGTGCGCCTGGTCGTTGATGTCCTTGATCAGCGCGTACTCCACCGATACCCGGCGCTTCGTCGCCCGGGCGTACTCCCAGGCCGCGTCGACGGCCTCGCCGACGTTCCAGCGGTTGTTCACCGGGACCAGCTCGTCGCGCAACTCGTCGTCCGGGGCGTGCAGCGACAGGGCCAGGGTCAGCGGCAGGCCCTCCGCGGTCAGCCGGTGGATCGCCGGCACCAGGCCGACGGTGGAGACGGTGATGCCGCGCGCGCCGATGCCGAGCCCGTCCGGCGCGGGCGTGGTCATCGCCCGCACCGCGCCGATCACCGACTTGTAGTTGGCCAGCGGCTCCCCCATCCCCATGAAGACGATGTTGCTGACCCGGCCGGGCCCGCCGGGAATCTCACCGGCGCGCAGCGCCCGGGCGCCGTCGGTGACCTGCTCGACGATCTCCGCGGTGGACATGTTGCGCTGAAGGCCGCCCTGCCCGGTCGCACAGAACGGGCAGGCCATCCCGCAGCCGGCCTGCGACGAGACGCACATGGTGGTGCGGTTCGGGTAGCGCATCAGCACGCTCTCCACCAGCGCGCCGTCGTGCAGCTTCCACAGCGTCTTCACGGTGGTGCCGTTGTCGGTCTGCATCCGGCGTACCGGGTCGAGCAGCCGCGGGAAGAGCTGCTCGGCGAGCTCGGTACGCAGTACCGCCGGCAGGTCGGTCCAGGACCGCGGGTCGTCGTTCAGGTGCTCGAAGTAGTGGCGCGAGAGCTGCTGCGCGCGAAACCGGGGCAGGCCGGCGGCCTGCACCGCCTCGATCCTCGCCTCGGGATCGAGATCGGCCCAGTGCCGTGGCGGCTTGCCACGGCGGGGTGCCTCGAACACCAGCGGCAGCGCGGTGCGTCCTTCGGTCATCGTCATCCTCCAGGAACGAAGATCAGCATGATCAGCCACGCCACCGGGGCTGCCAACAACAGCGAGTCGAGCCGGTCCATCACGCCACCGTGGCCGGGCAGGAAAGAGCTCATGTCCTTGATCCCGATGTCGCGCTTGATCAGCGATTCGACCAGATCGCCGCAGGCGCCGGCCAGAACCAGCGCCACGCCGAGGATCGCCCCGACCCACCACGGCTGGCCGAGGAACAGCGTCATCATCGCGACCGCGCCCGCGGTGCCGAGGACGAGTGACCCGGCGAAACCCTCCCACGACTTCTTGGGGCTGATCCGGGGCGCCATCGGGTGCCTGCCGAAGACGACGCCCACGGCGTACCCTCCGGTGTCGGCCAGCACGATCACCACCAGGAAGGTGATCACCCGCAGCGGGCCCTGGTTGCCGGCCAGCATCATCGACGCGAACGCGCCGAGCAGCGGGATCCAACCGATGATCAACATGCTGCCCGCGACGTCGCGGAGATAGCCGTCGGCGCCGCGCGGCATCCGCCAGACCAGGCTGGCCAGGACCGTCAGCCCCAAGATGGCGAGCATCCAGGTGTTGGTACTGACCCGGTGTTCCAGATTCGCCTGGTAGGAGCCGATGATGATCGCGACCGTGCCGACCACGATCGGCACGATGGCGGCGTGGATGCCGATCCGTCGCATCGCCTGCCACACCTCGACGGTGCCCAGTGCGAGCGCGACGGCCATCAGCAGCACGAAGCCCAGGTTGAACCAGCCGAGTGTCACCACCAGGGCGACGAACAGGCCGACGCCCACGCCGATCGCCGCGGGCAGGTTGCGACCGGCCCGGCCGTGATCACGGACCGGGATCGCGTCGGGCGGCGGGTGATCCGCCGGGTCGTCTCCGGGTGGGGTCATCAGACCTCGAGCAGCTCGGCTTCCTTGTTCTTCAGCAGCTCGTCGATCTGGTCGGTGTACTTCTTGGTCCGCGCGTCGAGGTCCTTCTCGGCCCGGGTCACCTCGTCCTCGCCGACCTCCTTGTCCTTGACCAGCTTGTCGAGGGCATCCTTGGCCTGGCGGCGGGAGTTGCGGATCGCGACCCGGCCCTCCTCGGCCTTGGTCTTGGCGAGCTTGGTGTACTCCTTGCGGCGCTCCTCGGTCAGCTCCGGCAGCGAAACCCGGATCTGGTTGCCGTCGGTGGCCGGGTTGACGCCGAGATCGGAATCGCGGATCGCCTTCTCGATGCCGTTGGTCGCATTGGTGTCGAACGGCGTGATCAGCACCATCCGCGCATCGGCGACCTGGATGGAGGCAAGCTGCTGCAGCGGAGTCTGCGTACCGTAGTAGTCGGCCGTGATCTTGGCGAACATGCCGGGGTGCGCACGGCCGGTGCGGATCGCGGCGAACTCCTCCTTGGTGTGCGCCACGGTGGACGACATCCGGGAATCGGCCTCTTGGATGGTGTCGGCGATCACGCTCGTTCCTTTCGTCTGCTCGTCTCGGTGCCGGGATTGTTTCCCGCACCGCATCGGGTACGCGGGAGGCCGCGCCTCAGGCGTGCACCGTCGTTCCGATCTTCTCACCCGCCACCACGCGGCCGATGTTGCCCGCGGTGTCGAGGCTGAAGAAGACCATCGGCAGCTTGTAGTCGCGAGCCATCGAGATCGCGGTGGCGTCGGCGACCTTCAGGTCCCGGGCGAGGTACTCGTCATAGCTCAGGTCGTCGAACTTGGTCGCACCCGGGGTGGTGCGCGGGTCGGCATCGTAGACGCCGTCGGTGCCCTGCTTGCCCATCAGCAACACCTCGGCGCCGATCTCCAGCGCGCGCTGCGCCGCGACGGTGTCGGTGGAGAAGTACGGCATCCCGGATCCGGCGCCGAAGATCACCAGCCGACCCTTCTCCAGGTGTCGCTCGGCGCGCCGCGGGATGTAGGGCTCGGCGACCTGGCCCATCGCGATGGCGGTCTGCACGCGGGTGGCGATGCCTTCCTTCTCGCAGAAGTCCTGCAGGGCAAGGCAGTTCATGACCGTGCCGAGCATGCCCATGTAGTCGGCGCGGTCGCGGTCCATCCCGCCCTGCTGCAGCTCGGCGCCGCGGAAGAAGTTGCCGCCGCCCACCACCACGGCGACCTGGACGCCGCTGCGTACCACATCGGCGACCTGCCGGGCGATGCTGGCGACGACCTTCGGATCGACGCCGACGGCACCGCCGCCGAACACCTCACCGGACAGCTTCAGCAGGACGCGCCTGTACGCCATCGATTCTCCCTCGCCAGTTCCGGACACTGCCGCCCATCATCGCGCAGGCAGTCGCGCGGAGACAATTTGGCGACTCGGCGGCCGCCGCCCGCCGGGATGCGTCTGCCTCCCGGATGCGGAACGGGCGCCGTGGGTCTCCCCACGACGCCCGTCCCGGCGTACCGATCGAACGACCCGCTCGAATCAGGCGCCCGCCTCGAAGCGGACGAACCGCTTCACGGTGACGCCGGCGGCCTCGAGCTGCTGGCCGACGGTCTTCTTGTCCTCCGAGACCGACGGCTGCTCCAGCAGGACGTGGTCCTTGTAGAAGGCGTTGACCTTGCCGTCGACGATCCGGCTGATCGCCTGCTCCGGCTTGCCTTCCTCGCGGGCGGCGGCCTCGGCGACCTTGCGCTCGCCATCGACGACATCGGCGGGAACCTCGTCCCGGGTCAGGTAGGTCGGGCGCATCGCCGCGACCTGCATCGCCACGGCGCGGACCGCGTCGGCGTCGGCGCCCTCGTACTCGACCATCACGCCGACCTGCGGCGGCAGGTCGGAGGCGCGGCGGTGCAGGTAGACCGCGGTCGGGCCGTCGAAGTAGGCGGCATTGGTGACCTCGAGCTTCTCGCCGATCTTCGCGGCGAGCTGCTGGACGGCGTCGGCGACGGTGGAACCGTTGACCTCGGCGGTGTTCAGCGCCTCGACGCTGTCGGCCTTGGCGGTCGCAGCCGCGGCGGCGATGTCCTCGGCCAGCTTCATGAACTCGTCGTTCTTGGCGACGAAGTCGGTCTCCGCGCCGAGCTGGACCAGCGCCTGGCCCGAGTTGGCGACGAGCCCGTTGCTCGCCTCGCGCTCGGCGCCGCGCTTGGCGGCCTTGGCCTGGCCGCTGACGCGCAGCAGCTCGACGGCCTTGTCGTGGTCGCCGTCGGCCTCGGTGAGGGCCTTCTTGGCGTCCATCATCCCGGCGCCGGTGGCGTCGCGGAGCTTCTTGACGTCAGCAGCGGTGACTGCCATGCGTACTCCCCTTTGGTGAAGGTTGGGTGGATGAGGTGATCAGTCGTTCTGGCTCGGGGTCGGCTCCGCGGGCGCGGCGACGTCGACGCTCTCGTCGGAGACCGGGCCCTTGTTCGAGGGGTTCTCCTCGGTGGCCTCGACCAGGGCCTGGGCGTCCGGGTCGTTCAGCGCCGGGGTGGCGCCGGAAGCGTCGGCGGCGGTCTCGCCGTCGGTGCCCTGGCCCGCCAGCAGCTCGCGCTCCCACTCGGCCATCGGCTCGTTCTCCTCCGAGCCGGTCTGCGCGCCGGAGCGCGCCATCAGGCCGTCGGCGACGGCGTCGGCGAGCACGCGGGTGAGCAGCGCGACCGAGCGGATCGCGTCGTCATTGCCCGGGATCGCGTAGTCGACCTCGTCGGGATCGCAGTTGGTGTCGAGGATCGCGATCACCGGGATCTTCAGCTTGCGGGCCTCGTCGACGGCCAGGTGTTCCTTCTTGGTGTCGACGATCCACACGGCCTGCGGGGTGCGGGCCATGTCGCGGATGCCGCCCAAGGTCTTCTCCAGCTTGTCCTTCTCGCGCTTGAGGCCGAGCAGTTCCTTCTTGGTCAGGCCGGTGTCGCCGCCGGTCTCGAGGTCCATGCCCTCGAGCTCCTTCAGCCGCTGGATCCGCTTGATCACGGTGTGGAAGTTGGTGAGCATGCCGCCCAGCCAGCGCTGGTTGACATACGGCATGCCGACCCGGGTGGCCTGCTCGGCGATGGCCTCCTGGGCCTGCTTCTTGGTGCCGACGAACAGCACCTGACCGCCGCGGCCGACGGTGTCCTTGACGAAGGCATAGGCCTTGTCGATGTAGTTCAGCGACTGCTGCAGGTCGATGATGTAGATGCCATTGCGCTCGGTGAAGATGAAGCGCTTCATCTTGGGGTTCCAGCGTCGGGTCTGGTGCCCGAAGTGAACGCCACTCTCCAGCAGTTGGCGCGCGGTGACGACGGCCATGGCCGTTCCTCCTCGTTCCGGCGCCCGTGCGCGGGCGCCCTCAGTTGGTCGGCACCGGCAGGTCGCCGGCACCCCTGACGCGGGCGCAGCACGAACCCTCGACGAATGCTCGGCGTGGGACTGAGCCATGCTGCCCGGCGTGACCGGGAACCCGCATGCGAAGTCGATCCGTAAGGATCGCTGCGACGAGTCTACGCGGCCGCGCGCGGACCGCGCCAATCCGCGGGATCCGGGTTGTCCACAGGGCGCGCGACCGGTGCCGATTGTCCACAGATCGCGGCCCGGCCGACAATCGGCGCCGCGGCGCGGCGATGGTCTGGCATGACCGTTCCGTCGCGCTCCGGGTACGCCATCGCGCTGGTCCTGCTGGCCGTGATCGGCCTGACCGGGGCCGGCCTGCCGCCCGGCGCCTGGCCCCTCGACGGCCCGGTGGTGCGCGAGTTCGACCCGCCAGCGAAGGACTGGCAGCCCGGGCATCGCGGTCTCGACCTCGGCGCGAGTCCCGGCACCACCGTCTCGGCGGCCGCCGCCGGGCGGGTCTCCTTCGTCGGCCGGATCGCCGGCCGGGACGTGCTGGTGATCGACCACGGCGACGTCAGGACGACCTACGAGCCGGTCCGGGCGAGCGTCGCGGTCGGCGATCGGGTGGACCTCGGCGACCCGGTCGGCGAGCTGCAGGCCGGACACCCCTGCGGCGCTGCGGCCGCCTGCCTGCACTGGGGGCTGAAGCGCGGCGATGCCTATCTCGACCCCCGGGACCTGCTCGGCTCCGATCCGGCCCGCGGCGACGTGCGGATGTTGCCGGGCGATGCCCGCAAGCGCGCGGAGGAGGCGGCGCGGGCCCGTCACGAGCAGGCGCAGGCCGGGGGCGGGCTCGGCCGGCCCAGCCCGCCGGGCGAGCACGGGTTCTCCATGCCGGTGCCGGGCCCCGTCACCTCGCCGTTCGGGATGCGGGTGCACCCGATCACCGGTGTCCGCAAACTGCACGACGGCACGGACTGGGGCGCCGGCTGCGGTACGCCGATCCGGGCTCCGTATGCGGGGACGGTGACGACCGTGACCTTCACCGGCGCCTGGGGCAACCGGTTGATCCTGGACCACGGGATGGTCGACGGGCGCGCGGTGCGGACGTCCTACAACCATGCGCTCGGCTACACCGTGCGACCCGGCCAGCGGGTCGCCGCGGGCCAGGTGATCGGCCGGGTCGGCAGCACGGGCTATTCGACCGGCTGCCACCTGCACCTTCAACTGTGGCTCGACGGGGGGATCGTGGACCCGCTCTCCTGGTTCTGAGCTGCCCCGTTCTGAGCTGCCCGGTTCTGAGCTGCCCCGTTCTGATCCGACCGGTGCTGGCCGGTCAGGCGCGCGGGTGGGCCTGCTCGAAGGCCGCCCGCAACCGCTCGGCGGTGACATGGGTGTAGATCTGCGTGGTGGCCAGTGAGCTGTGGCCGAGGATCTCCTGGACACTGCGCAGGTCGGCGCCGCCCTCCAGCAGGTGGGTCGCCATCGCGTGCCGGAGCCCGTGCGGGCCGAGGTCGGGGGCGCCCGGCACGGCGGCGAGGGCCCGGTGCACGATCCGGCGTACCACCCGCTGATCGATCCGGCCGCCGCGATCGCCGACGAAGACCGCCGCACCGGCGCCCTCTCCGGCCAGTTCCGGCCGGACCGCCAGCCACTGCTCGAGCGCCCGCTGCGCGGGCGCGCCGATGGGCACCGTGCGTTCCTTCGCCCCCTTACCGAGAACGCGCAACGTTCCGCGGGCGGGATCGATGTCACCGAGATCGAGCCCGCACAGTTCCCCGACCCGGATCCCGCCGGCATACAGCACCTCGAGGATGGCGGCGTTGCGGCGGCCGGCCGGTCCCCCGTCGCGCGCGTGATCGAGCGCGGCGGCCAGCAGCTCGCCGGCGCGCCGCTGGTCCAGGGTCGCCGGCAGGCGCCGCGGCCGCTTCGGCGAGCGCAGCGCCTCGGCCGGGCTCTGCCCGATCTCGCCGGTCGCCGCCAGCCAGCGGAAGAAGGTTCGCACCGACGCCGCCCGGCGCTGGACCGTCGCGCGCCCGGCGCCCATGCTCTGCTGTCGGGCGAGCCAGCTCCGCAACGACCGCAGTCCGGCCGTGGCCGGAGTCTCCCCCAACCGGTCCAGGTGTTCCAGCAGGCCCGAGGCATCGCCCAGATAGGCCCGGACGGTGTGCGCGGAGAGCTGCCGCTCCGCCGCCAGGTGCGCCCGATAGGCAGCCAACAGCGCCGCGTGCCGCTCGGGCGCGGCCGCGCCCGGATCGGCCGCCGGCTCGCCCTCGGTCACCCGGCCAGTCTGCCGTGCGGTGCGCCGAATCCCGTGCGGCACGCGGACGTGGTATCCACGTGTCCATGACGTTGGGTGACGCGACGGTGGTCGTCGGGGGCTACACGAGCAACAACCACGGCGACGCCCGCGGGATCACCGGCTACCGGGTCGAGCCCACGGCGGAGGCCGTCGACATGCTCGAACTCCCGGTGCTGGCCGCGGAGTCGCCCAGCTACCTGGTGTCCCATCCGAACGGTCGCTGGCACTACGCGGTCGGCGAGGGCGACAACTCCGAGCTCACCCTGTTCGGCGTGGAGCGCGACGCCCTGCGCCGCGGCGGATCCGTGCGCACCGGCGCAGCCGGGGCGTGCCACCTCGCGCTGACCACGGACGGCACCCACATCGTCGTCGCCCACTACACCGACGGCCTGGTCACCAGTCATCGGATCGGACCGGACGGTGCACCGGGCCCGGTGCTGGGCACGCACCGGTTCACCGGCTCGGGCCCGGACCCGGATCGCCAGTCGGTCCCGCACGCGCACCAGGTGGTGCCGTTCGGCTCGGAGATCCTCGTGGTCGATCTCGGCACGGACCGCATCCACCGGCTCGCGCTCGACAGCTCCGGCCGGTTCAGCGAATCGGGTCATCCGATCCCGGTGCCCGCCGGGTCCGGTCCGCGGCACCTGGTGGTCGACTCGACCGACCGGCTGATCGTCGCCTGCGAGCTGTCGGCCCAGGTCTTGTTGCTGCGCCACGACGGGCGGGAGTGGCGGGTGCGCGACGCGGTGTCGGCGACGACCAGTTCCCGGCACTGCCAGCCGTCGGCCATCCGGCTGCGCGGCGATGACGTGTTCGTCGCCAATCGCGGCCCTGACACCTTCGCCGTGCTCGACCTGGACCGCGACGAGGATTCGCTCACGCTGCTCACCGAGGTGCCCGTCGCGGGCCGCTGGCCGCGGGACCTGGTCGTCCACGAAGACCAGGTCTGGGTGGCCTGCGAGCGGTCGGACGCGGTGTCGGTGTTCCGCGACGCCGAGGAACTCGACGAGGAGCTCGGCGGCGCCGACGAGGACATCGAGTGGCTGCTGGACTTCCGGTTCGCAAGCCCCAGCCCGGCCTGCGTGTTGCTGGTGCCGCGGCCGGATCCGAGCGCCACGCCCACCCGCGACGGCTAACATTGGGCGCCGCGCACGCGCGGCGTACCGCGCCGCCCATGCGCGGTGTACCGCCCGAGCACCCGGAGAAGGCCCACCTGCCCGACGAAAGGTCCCCGTTGTCCGATGAACTCGATGTCCCGATGACCTCGACCGACCTCACCGGCGGCGGGCGTGTCCGACCCATCACCCGCTGGGGCGCCCCCGTCATGCATGCCCCGACGACGCCGGTGACAAAGTTCGACGACGAGCTGCGCGAGCTGGCCCGCGACATGTTCGCGACGATGGCGGCCGCGTCCGGCGTGGGGCTTGCCGCAACCCAGGTCGGGCTCGGGTTGTCGATCTTCGTCTACGACTGCCCCGACGAGGACGAGGTGAATCGGGTGGGGGTGCTGTGCAATCCCGTGGTCGAGCTGCCGACCGGCAAGGAACGGCACCTGGAAACGGCCGACGAGGGCTGCCTGTCGCTGCCCGGCGCGTACGCGGAACTGGCCCGGCCCGATCACGCGATCGCGCGCGGCCAGGACGAGTTCGGCAATGACGTGGAGATCGTCGGCACCGGGCTGCTCGCGCGCTGCCTGCAGCACGAGACCGATCACCTCAACGGCATCGTCTTCGGCGACCGGCTGCGCGGCAAACTCCGCAAGGGCCTGTACGCCGCACACGAGGAACTGTCCGAGCGCTACCCCGCCGACTGGCCGGTGCACCCCGCGCGGCGGCCGACCCCGGCAGACGCGGAGTCCGACGGCTGAGGCGTGCGGCAGGATCACTGTCCGCGCTGGCTGAAATGGTGCTGGTCACACCGATCCGGGGTCCTAGGCTCGTCTCATGGTCACCGAGACGTTGCTGCCCTATCTGGCAGTGGTGCTCGCCGTGGTGCTGGTGCCCGGCGCGGATTTCACGATCGTGCTGCGCAACACCGTGATCGGCGGCCGGGGACGCGGGCTCGCGACGTCCGCGGGGGTTGCGGCCGCGTCGATGCTGCAGGGACTGGCGGCCGCGGCCGGGCTCGGTGCGTTGATCATGGCCAGCCACACGCTGTTCGCCGCGGTCAAGTGGCTCGGCGTGGTCTACCTGTGCTGGCTCGCGGCGCAGGCGCTGATCAGCGCGAGGCGCGGCCGCTATCGCGATCCGGCGGCGAGTGCCGCGCCGTCGCGCTGGGCCGGGTTTCGGCAGGGCTTCCTGGGCAATGCGACGAATCCGAAGATTCTGATCTTCTACCTTGCGCTGCTGCCCCAGTTCCTGACGCCGGGCGCGCCGATCTGGATCGGCATCGCCTACGCCTGGCTGCTACCGGTTATCGGCACCACCTGGTTGGTGATCATCGTGTTCGCAGCGGTGCGCGCCAGGGCGCTGTTGCTGCGCAGCCCGGTGCGGCGCGCCGTGGATGCGCTGACCGGCGTGGTGCTCGGGGCATTCGCGCTACGCCTGGCGACCGAGCGGTCCTGACCGGACCCGCGCCGGCGGACCTCGGCAGCCATGATCACCCGGCGAGCCCACCGGCGAGTACGAAGATCACCGCCGAGATGGCAAACCCGAGCAGCCCCATCGCGCCCTGCAACAGGGTCCAGGTCGCCAGCGTCTGCTTCATGTCGAGTCCGAAGAACCGACTGACCAGCCAGAACCCGGAGTCGTTGACGTGGCTGAAGCCCACCGAGCCGGCGGCGGTGGCGAGCACGATCGCCGCGATCTCGACCGCGTTGTAGCTTCCCGCCGCGACCACCGCCGACATCAGCGAAGCGGCCGTGGTCAGGGCCACCGTCGCCGAGCCCTGGGCCAGGCGTACCAATTGCGCGATCAGGTACGCCGCGACGATCACGGGCAGTCCGATGCCGTTCAGGGACTCGGCGAGCGCGTCGCCGATCCCGGTCGCGCGCAGCACCCCGCCGAACATCCCGCCGGCCCCGGTGACCAGGACGACGGAGCAGATCGGGCCGAGCGCGGAGTCGGCGATCTTCTCCACCAGCGTCCCCGGCTTGCCCATCCCCCAGCCGAGCACCGCCATCGACACCACGACCGTGATCAACAACGCGATCGGGGTTGCACCGAGCGTCCGCAGGGTCGCGACCCAGGGCTGGGCGAGGAATGCCTCCCGGTCGGGCTGCATCGCCGAGGCCATGTTCAGGCCCGTGTTCAACAAGATCAGTAGCAGCGGAAGCAGCAACAGGGCGAGCACCCGCCCGACCGAGGGATTCGACTCGAAGCTCTCGTCCTCGGACCGGGTGCCGTCGAGGAGAGTGGGCACGGGCACGTCGAACCGCCGCCCGAGCCGGCTGCCGAGCAGCACGCCGACCACGTACCAGACCGGGATCGCCACGACCAGGCCGAGCAGCAGCACCAGACCAACGTCGGCGCCGTAGATCGCTGATGCCGACACCGGCCCCGGATGTGGCGGCAGGAAGATGTGCATCGTGCTGAAGGCGATGGCCGACGGCAGCGCGATGGACAGGAACGATCCGCCGACCCGGCGCGCGACGGCGTAGATGATCGGCATCATCACCACCAGTCCCGCGTCGAAGAAGATCGGGAAACCCATCAGCAGGCTGGTCAGCGACAGCGCGAATCCGGCGCGCCGTTCCCCGAAGATCGCGATCATCCGATCGGCGAGTACGCGCGCCCCGCCCGAGGTCTCGATCATCCGGCCCAGCATCGCGCCGAGCGCGACCAGCAGCATGACGCTGCCCAGGGTGGGATTGAAGCCGTACTCCAGGGCGTCGACGAGTTGGTCCGGCGGGATCCCGGCGGCCACGGCGGTGAGCACGCTGGTCGCCATCAAGGCGATGAAGGCGTGCACCTTGAACGCCATGATCAGCACCAGCAGCAGCCCGATCGCGGCGACGGCCAGCGCGAGCAGGCCCGCCGTGCCGAGCTGCCAACTCAGCGTCAGCTCATCCATCACTCCCCCGATCCCCAGTTCGGCCCCGATCCCCGCTCCCGCCCCGATCCCCGGTGGCATAGAACGCCACCGCCGAGCTCGCCGCAACGTTCAGCGAGTCCACCCCGTTCAGCATCGGGATCCTCACCCGCGCATCGAGCAACCGGTCCGCGCCCGGACTCAACCCGTGGCCCTCCGTGCCGAAGACCAGCGCCAGCCGAGGATGATCGCCGGCGACCAGTTCGTCCAGGGTGAGCGCACCCTCGCCGAGCGACATCCCGGCAACCAGATAGCCGGCCTCGCGCAGCCGCGCGACACCGGCCGGCCACGGCTCGATCCGCGCCCACGGCACCTGCAGCACCGCGCCCATGCTGACCTTGATCGAGCGGCGGTAGAGCGGGTCGGCGCAGCGCGGCGAGACCAGCACGGCATCGACTCCGAGCGCGGCTGCCGAGCGGAACACCGCGCCCACATTGGCATGATCGACCAGATCCTCCAGCACGGCGATCCGGGAGCGTCCCGGCGCGGCCAGCAGGTCGGCGACGGCGTACCGCTGCTCGCGATGCAGCGAGGCCAGCGCGCCGCGATGCACGTGGAATCCCGTCACCCGCTCGGCCAGCTCCTCGGTGACCACCAGCACGTCAGTCGCCGGCCAGCGGTCCAAGACATCGCGCAGGGAGTCCAGCCAGCGTTCGGCGAGCAGGAACGACCGCGGCCGATAGCCCGCCTCGACCGCGCGCCGGATCACCTTCTCCCCCTCGGCGATGAACAGTCCCTCCGCAGACTCCAGATGCCGGCGCAGCGACGTGTCGCGCAGGGCGACATAGTCGGCCAGGCGCGGATCGGCGGCATCGGCGACGGTGATCAACGGCACCGGGTCATGCTGCCACGTCACGGCGCCCGCCCGGACGTGCCTAGGATCGGGCGGGTGAACGCACCGCAACTCGGCACCCTGGACTGGCACGACCTGGCGACCACCACGGAGCTGGTCGCAGCGCCGGTGGCGGCGGCCGCCCCGCCGGGGCCCGCGTGGGTGGCGCCGATCGACGCCGAGCTGGCCGACACCGCGGCATTCTGCGAGCGCTACCAGGTGCCGCTCGGGGCATCGGCGAACTGCGTGATCGTCGAGGGGCGCCGCGGCGAGCAGACCACCCACGCCGCGGTGCTGGTGCTGGCCACCCATCGCGCCGATGTGAACAAGACCGTCCGCAAGCATCTCGGGGTACGCAAGATCAGCTTCGCGCCGATGGAGACCGCGACCTCGCTGACCGGCATGGAGTACGGCGGGATCACCCCGATCGGCCTGCCGGCGGACTGGCCGGTCCTCGTCGACGAGGCCGTCGCGGCGGCCGGGCCGGTGGTGATCGGCGCGGGCGTGCGTGCCGCCAAGATCATGATCGACGGCGCCGACCTCGCGCGGCTGCCGGGCGCCGAGGTGTTGGCGCTGGCCCAGCCGACCGATTGATCAACGAGCGGCGGTACGCCGGGTGAATCGAGCGCTGCCGTTGGGGACGGCGCGGGCCGCCCACCGACCGTCGGATTCGGTCAACGCCAGCGGCAGGCCGAAGGTCTCCGACATGTTCGCATCGGTCAGCGTCTCGCGCAGCGGCCCGCTCGCCACGATCCGGCCGCCGCGCAGCAGCAGCGCGTGGGTGATGCCGAGCGGGATCTCCTCGACATGGTGGGTGACCAGGACCTGGGCGGGTGCCCGGGTGTCGAGCGCGAGCCGCGACAGCGTACCCACCAGGGACTCGCGCCCGGCCAGATCGAGCCCCGCGGCCGGCTCGTCGAGCAGCAGCAGCTCGGGATCGCTCATCAGGGCCCGGGCGACGAGGACCCGCTTGCGCTCGCCCTCGCTCAGCGTGGAGAAGGTCCGCTCGGCGAGGTGGGCGACGCCGACCTGGTCCAGCAGCTCCCGCGCACGCTCGTGGTCGAGTTCCTCGTACTCCTCGCGCCACCGACCGAGCACGGCATAGGACGCCGAGACCACCACATCGGTGACCTTCTCCCCGCGGGGCACCTTGTCCGCGAGTGCGGCCGAGGTCATCCCGATCCGCGGGCGGAGCTCGAAGACATCCGTCGCGCCGAGGATCTCGCCGAGCAGGTCCACCATCCCGCCGGTCGGATGCAGATGGGCGCCCAGAACCTGGAGCAGCGTGGTCTTGCCGGCGCCGTTCGGGCCGATCACGACCCAGCGGTCGGACTCGTTGATCTGCCAGTCGATGTCGGCCAACAGCTCCGCCCTGCCGCGGATCACACTGACGCCGACGAGCTCGGCCACTTCTGCCATGCGCGCGAACCTACCAAGGCCGGCCGGGCCGGCTCGGCCTCCACCCCGACCGGGCGCCGGAGGCCCCGGACTACGCTGGCCGGGTGCATGCCCTGGCCGCCGCGATCCGGCTGACGGCGCAGTTGAATCTGCTGCGTACCACCGCGACCAGCGTCGAGGTGACGGCGCGCGCGGTGACCGGCGACGACCCGGCCCATCATGTGGTCGACCCCGCCGGCATCCTCGGCCTGGACCCGCTGAACGCGGTCGAACTCGACACCGCACTGGCCGCCACCCGGTTGTTCGCGCCGGGCCCTTGGCTGCTCGCGGTTCCCCGCGCCGGTGCCCCCGGGCTGCTGCGCGGGCCGGCGGCGCTGAACTCGGCCGCGATCGAGGCCGGCGCCGCGGTCGTCGCCGAGCAGGGACGGTGCGCGTTCGTGCCCCAGTCGGTCGGCAATGCGGTGCAGTGGCGCATCCACGACGCCGCCCCGCCTGCCCCCGACCCCGGCCCGTACGAGGCCGAGCGCGCGCTGAGCGAGGCGGTACTCGCCGCTGCCCGGGTGCTGGACGAGATCGGCGGTGCCGGCGGGGAGCGCCCGGCGAGCCCGGCGGGTCTGCTGCCGGCGGCCTATCCGGCGCGGTCGCGGCGCGCGGCCGACCGGGCGGCCGGGTTGTTGGTCGCCGCCGAGGCCGGCCTCGACGGCGCGTCGGCGGCGTGGTCCAGCCATGCGGTGGAGGTACGCTCCCGCGAGCTGCGGGCCCTGCGCGATGCCGCCGCGGAGGCGCTGTGCGCCGCGGTGGCCTGGCCGGGCGACCGGACGGGGTAGACGTTCCGGCGGGAACGTCGTGGTGGTACGCCGCCGCTCAGGCGCCCATCGCGTGCAGGCCGCCGTCGACGTGCAGGATCTCGCCGGTGGTGGCCGGGAACCAGTCGCTGAGCAGCGCGACGACCGCCTTCGCGGTGGGCTCGAGATTCTTCGAGTCCCAGCCGAGCGGCGCCCGCTCGCCCCAGATCGCGTTGAACTCGTCGGCACCGGGGATCGCCTGCTTGGCCAGCGTGTCCAGCGGGCCGGCGGCGACCAGGTTGGATCGGATGCCGTCGGCGCCGAGATAGCGGGCGAGATACCGATTGACCGATTCCAGGGCGGCCTTGGAGACCCCCATCCAGTCGTAGACGGGCCAGGCCAGGCTGGCATCGAAGGTCAGCCCGACCACGGAGGCATCCTCCGCGAGCAGCGGCCGGCAGGCGTTGACCAGGCTGACCAGCGAGTACGCCGAGACCTGCACCGCGCTCGCCACGTCCGGCCAGGGCGTGGACAAGAACTTGCCCCCGAGCGAGGTCTCCGGGTTGGCGAAGGCCACCGAGTGCACCACCCCGTCGACGCGGTCCAGGTGCTCGCCCAGCGCGGCCGGCAGGCCGGCGAGGTGGTCGGCGTCGGTGACGTCCAGCTCGATCACCGGCGGCGTCGGGTCCAGCCGCTGCACCACCCGCTGGGTGAGCCGGAGCGCGCGGCCGAAATTGGAGACCACGACGCTGGCGCCCTGCTCCTGGGCGATCCGGGCCACCTCATAGGCGATGGAGGTGTGCTTGGTCAGGCCGGTGACGAGGATCTGCTTGCCCTCGAGGATTCCCATGTCGAACTGTGCCCTTTCCTGCTGATCTGCCCTACTGGTCTGCCCCTACTGGTCGCTTCAGTGCCCCATCCCGAGGCCGCCGTCGACGGGCAGCACGGCGCCGGTGATGTAGCCCGCATCCGGCCCGGCAAGGAAGCGCACGGCGCCCGCGACATCAGTGGCCGCGCCCATCCGGCCGAGCGGGATCTGCTCGGCGTACCCGCGGACCAGATCCTCCGACAGCTCCGCGGTCATGTCCGTCTCTATGAAGCCCGGCGCCACCACATTGGCGGTGACACCGCGCGAACCGAGCTCGCGGGCGATCGAGCGGGCCATCCCGACCAGCCCCGCCTTGGAGGCCGCGTAGTTCACCTGCCCGGCCGAGCCGAGCAGGCCCACCACCGAGGAGATGAAGATGATCCGACCGAACCGCTTGCGGATCATCGGCCGCGCCGCCCGCCGCGCGACGCGGAACGCGCCGGCCAGATTTGCCTGCACGACGGCGTCGAAGTCCTCATCGCTCATCCGCAGCAGCAGCCCGTCGCGGGTGATACCGGCATTGGCGACGACGACCTCCACCGGGCCGAGCTCGGCCTCGACGGTGGCGAATGCCTGTTCGACCGACTCGGGGTCGGTGACATCGCACTGCACGCCGAGCACGCCGTCCGGGACCTCTCCCGAGCGGTGCGTGGCGGCGACCCGGTGGCCGTACGCCGCGAACTCCTCGGCGATCACGCGACCGATCCCGCGGTTGCCGCCGGTCACCAGCACCGTCCGGGGCTGCTCGCCGAATCGGTCCTCGGCGGCGGCAGCGGCGCCGCGGCCCTCCTCGTCAGGCGTCGAATTCACAGGCCCGAGGCTAGCGGACGTAGGCTGGCCGGGTGGCCCGACGAAACGCGCGGCGGCCCGTGCTCGTCACGTCCGCCCCGACCTCACCCGCGGTGGAGCGGCGGCACCGCGAGGTGCGGTACGCCATCACGATGGGCATCCGGATGGTCTGCTTCTTGTTGATCATCGTCGTCCCGGGCTGGTGGAAGGCCGTGATGCTGGCCGGCGCCGTGATCCTGCCCGCGATCGCCGTGATCGCCGCCAATGCCGTCGACCGGCGCGCGGAGCAGCCCGCCCCTCGGGCCGCCGATCCCGGTGACGGGCGGGCGATCGCGACGGGCCCGGTGCTGCGCGCCGACGAGACCGATGATCTCGTCAATGAGACCAATGATCCCGCCGACGAAACCGATGATCCCGCCGACAAAGCCGGGGGCCACCGATGAGCGAGACGCCGACGGAGGACGCGATCTGTTCGGCGAAGGGTTGCCGCCGGGCGGCCGAGTTCGACCTCGCCTGGAACAACCCGAAGCTGCACACCCCCGAGCGCCGCAAGCACTGGCTCGCCTGTGCCGAGCATCGCGAATCCCTGGACCGCTTCCTGTCGGCGCGGGGCTTCCTGCGCGAGGTCGGGCCGATCGCCTGACCGGCCGGCTCAGCCGCCGATCGCCGACATCGGCCGCTCCGGCTGCAGGAAGCCCGGATCGTCGATGCCGTGCCCCGCGCGCTTGCCGGCCACCGCGGACAGCCAGCGCCGCGCCAGCTCCTCGTCGTCGGCCCCGCCGCGCAGCGCCGATCGCAGATCGGATTCCTCCCGGGCGAACAGGCAGTTGCGGATCTGCCCGTCCGCGGTCAGCCGGACCCGGTCGCAGTTGCCGCAGAACGGGCGGCTGACCGAGGCGATCACGCCGACCCGGGCATCGGTGCCCTCGACCCGGAACAGCTCGGCGGGCGCGCTCCCGCGGGCCAGCCGGTCGGCCGGATCCTCCACCAGCCGGAACCGGGTCGCGATCCGCGCATGGATCTCGTCGGCGGTGATCATCTCGGTCCGGCGCCAGCCGTGCTGGGCATCCAGCGGCATCTGCTCGATGAAGCGCAGTTGGACGCCCTCGCCGATCGCCCACTCCACCAGATGGGCGGCCTCATGATCGTTCACCCCGCGCATCAGCACGGAGTTGATCTTGACCGGGTGCAGGCCGGCGGCGACCGCGGCGCGGATCCCGGCCAACACATCGGGCAGCCGCCGCCGGCGAGTCAGCGTGGCGAAGGTCTGCGGGTCGAGGGTGTCGAGTGAGATGTTCAGCCGGTCCAGCCCGGCCCGGGCGAGCTCCTCGGCCCGCTTGGCCAGCCCGATCCCGTTGGTGGTCAACGCGATCCGCGGCCGCGGCCGCAGCGCGTCGATGCCGGCGACAATCTCGATCAGGTCGGGACGCAGCAGCGGCTCGCCACCGGTCAGGCGTACCGAGGTGATCCCGAGCCGCTCCACCCCGACCCGGATCAGCCGCGTCAGCTCGGCATTGGTCAGCAACTCCTCGCGATCCAGCCAGGGCAGTCCTTCGGCCGGCATGCAATAGGTACAGCGCAGATTGCAGCGGTCGGTCAGCGACACCCGCAGGTCGGTCGCGACGCGACCGAACCCGTCGACGAGGGGCAACCCGGACCGTGCAGCCATGCCGGCCAGTCTAGGCGCGCGGTCCCGGGGCCGTGATCGGCGCCGCGCGGGCCCATGTCATGATCGCAATGCGGGCGCGGTACGCCAGATCGCCCCCAGGACCGCGAGACGGACGACGGAGGACAGATGTCGGCTGAGACCAACACGCTGAACGGCTGGCTGGGCGAGGTGTGTGCCGTCCTCGATCTCGCCGAGGACGAGTTGGACGAGGACGCCCGCCACATCCTGCTCGACCTGACCCGGGACGCGGCGCACCAGGTGATCCGGCCGGCCGCGCCGCTCACGGCGTACCTGATCGGGCTGGCGGTCGGCCGCGGGGCGACGTTGAGCGCCGCGTCGGCGAAGGTGCAGCTCGCCCTGAGCTCCGCTGCGCCGGAGGAGCCGGACGAGACCGAGGAGCGGGAGTCCGGCACCTAGAGTCCGGCACCTAGAGTGGGTCCGTGCGTCGCCTGATCCTGCGCTGGCTCGCCCTGCTGGCCTTCGTTGCCGTGGTGGCGACCGCCTGCGTGCTGCTCGGGCGCTGGCAGCTCAGCCGGCTCGAGGAGCGGCAGCAGACCAATGACCGGCTGCTGGCCCGGGAGGCCGCCGAGCCGGTACCGGGCGAGGATATCTTCGGCGCCCCGGTGACCGAGGCCCAGCAGTGGCAGCGGGTCGAGCTGACCGGTCGCTATGACGCCGCGAACCAGTTCGTGATCCGGCTCCGCACCCGGGCAAGCGTGCCCGGCGTCGAGATCGTCGCCCCGCTGCGCACCGCCGACGGGACGGTGGTGCTGGTCGACCGTGGCTTCCTCGCTGCCCCACGCAACGCCCCGGCGCCGGCGGCGCCCCCGCCACCGGACGGGGAGGTCCGGGTGATCGGGTTCGTCCGGGTCGACGAACAGGGACCGGTCGAGGCGATCACCCCGGTCGACGGCCAGGCCCGGCTGGTGAACGCCCGCGGCCTGGCCGGCGCGCTGCCCTATCCGGTCGCCGACGGCTGGGTCGCGCTGCAGTCCTCGGACCCGGCCGAGCCGGAGCTGGCGCCGCTGCTGTTGCCCGAGCTGTCCGACGGTCCGCATTTCTGGTACGCCGTGCAGTGGTTCATGTTCGGCTCGATCGGCCTGCTCGGGCTCGTCGTCTTCATCCGCGCGGACCTGCGCGACCGCCGCGCCCAGCGGGCCGAGCGCGCCCGGTCGGCCGCGCCGGAGCGGCAACCCCAACCCACCGCAGGAGGCTGATCATGGATCTGGGACTGACCGACAAGGTGTTCGTGGTGACCGCGGCGAGCGCGGGCCTCGGCCTCGCCACCGCGCGGGTGCTGGTCGCCGAGGGCGCCCGGGTGGTGCTGGTGGCGCGCCGCGAGCAGGCCCTCGCCGAGGCGGTGGCCGAGCTCGGGCCCGAACGGGCAGCGGCGGTGGCCGGCGACCTGGCCACCCCGGAGCTGGCGGGGCAGGTCTGCCGCTTCGCCGTGCAGCAGTGGGGCCGGCTGGACGGCGCGCTGATCAGCGTCGGCGGCCCGCCCCGTGGGGCCGTGCTGGAGATGACCGACCAGGAGTGGCGACAGTCCTTCGACACCGTGTTCCTGCCGGCCCTGCGGATGGTCCGCGATGTGGTGACCTTCGGCACCGCCGATGATCTTGCGATCGGCGTCGTGCTGTCGACGTCGGTGCGGGTGCCGCTGCCCGGAATGGCGATCTCCAATGGGCTACGGCCGGGGCTGGCGATGCTGATCAAGCAGTTGGCCGACGAGCTCGGCCCGGAGGGTACGCGGATCCTCGGCCTGATGCCGGGCAGCATCGAGACCGAGCGGTTGGCCGAGCTGATGGCGGCCGAGCCCGACCCCGAGCAGGCCATCGCCCGCGCGGCCTCGCGGATCCCGCTGCGGCGCCTCGGGCGGCCCGAGGAGTTCGGGCGGGTGGCTGCGTTCGCCCTGTCACCGATGGCCTCCTATGTGACGGGTTCCATGATCGCCATCGACGGCGGCTCCCTGCGTACCCCGTGACCGCGCTCGCGCGCCTGGCAGGGGCGCTGCGCTGTCCGGTGTGTGCGGGCGCGCTGGCCGTCGCCGACCGGTCGCTGTGCTGCGGGCTCGGCCACAGCTTCGACATCGCCCGGCAGGGGCATGTCAATCTGACCGGGCGTGCCGCGCCGGGCCATGCCGATACCGCCGAGATGGTCGCCGCCCGCGCCCGCTTCCTCGATACCGGCGCGTACGCGCCGATCGCCGCGGCGCTGGTCGAACGCGCTCCGGAATCCGGGCTCGCCGTGGACGCGGGCGCCGGACCCGGCTGGTACGCCCGACAGATCCTGCAGGCCCGACCGGCGCTGTCTGCTCTCGCGCTCGACGTCTCCCCCGCCGCGGCCCGCACGGCCGCCCGCGCCCATCCCCGCCTGGCGGCGGTCGTCGCCGACACCTGGCGCGACGTACCGGTCGGTGATCGCCGCGCCGACCTGATCACCTGCGTCTTCGCGCCGCGCAATGTCGGCGAGTTCGCCCGGGTGCTGCGACCCGGGGGGCTGCTGCTGATCGTCACGCCCGGACCCGATCATCTGGCCGAACTGCGAGATCGTGAGCAGATGCTGGGCATCGAGCCGGCCAAGCTGGACCGGCTGGACACGGCCCTCGGCGCCGACTTCGAGATCACCGATCGATCTACCGTGCGCGGTCGGCTCGCGCTCGACCGCGATCAGGTACGCGATCTGATCAACATGGGGCCGAACGCCTTCCACGCCGCCGCCGATGATCCGGAGCCGATCGTCACCGGCCTGGCCGTCGAGGTGACGACGGCCCGACGGCGCTGATCGAACGCCGAACGGCCGGGTCGGCGCACGAGACGAGGGCCCGGCGGCGCCATCCGACGCCGCCGGGCCCTCGTGCCGAATCAGCGGGAGGCGCGCTTGCGCGCGGTCGCCTTCTTCGCCGTGGTCTTCTTCGCCGTGGTCTTCTTCGCGGCGGTCTTCTTGGCGGCGGTCTTCTTGGCCGGGGCCTTCTTGGCGGTGCTCTTCTTCGCCGTCGACTTCTTCGCCGGCGCCTTGGCGGTCGTCTTCTTGGCGGTCGTCTTCTTGGCGGCGGCCTTCTTGGTCGTCGTCTTCTTCGCCGTGGTCTTCTTGGCGGCGGTCTTCTTGGCCGGGGCCTTCTTGGCGGTGCTCTTCTTCGCCGTCGACTTCTTCGCCGTGGTCTTCTTCGCCGCGCCGCGGGTCGCACCGCCGCGGCCGCGCAGGTCCACGCCGGCCTCCTTCAGCACGCCGTGCACGAATCCGTAGGAACGGCCCGCGTCATCGGCGATCGACCGGATGCTCTCACCGGCCTTGTAGCGGCGGGCGAAACCCGCGGCCAGGCTGTCGCGCTGCCCGCCGGTGATCCGCGCGCCCTTGGCCAGGGAGGCGGTGGCGGCCCGGCCGGTGGACTTGCGGGCCGGGGCCTTCTTGGTCGTGCTGCGCGCGGGCGCCTTCTTGGCGGCGGCCTTGCGTGTGGTCGTTTTCTTGGTGGTCCGTCGGGTGGCTGTTGCCATGACTCCCCCTCGTGTTCGGGCGATCAGCAGATGAAGTTGGGAGGTTCGGCTGTCCGGCAGAGCAGCCGTCTTCCCACCATGATCAACCCAAAACGGGTCTCTGATCAAGATTTCGACGATATCGGCGTGTGGTGATCAGCGATCATCGGCCGATATCTGGTCGGAAACGGATCAGAAATGGGTGATTCCCCACACCGGCCCGGTTGCCGCGAACAACTGATCAAGCGACGCGGCGACGGACGGTCGGAGCTCGCGGATCAGGCCGGCGGCGGCCAGCACCGACGGGCGTACCCCGCCGAGACAGATCGATCCGAGGGCCGCCGCGTCCATCGCCGCGTCGGCCTCATCGTCGGTGCGGGTGACTTCGGCATCGCCGTCGGCGATCTTGATCCGGTAGCGACCGCCGACAAGATCAAGGGAGTCCTCGACCGCCAGCACGCAGGAACCCGTGGACTGCCAGGCCCGCGCAGTCAGCGCTGCCGGGACGTCCAGCATGCGCAACCAGACGTTCGCGTCCAGGCCGCGGACCCGATAGAGATCCGGCTCGGTGAGGGCGAAGCGCAACGGATCCTCGGTCGGGGCACTGCCCCAGCGGACGCTGTCGATCAGATCGACATGGCCGAGGAAATCCCACAGCGCAAGGTAGGC
This sequence comes from Naumannella huperziae, assembly GCF_054073625.1. Classification (NCBI taxonomy): domain Bacteria; kingdom Bacillati; phylum Actinomycetota; class Actinomycetes; order Propionibacteriales; family Propionibacteriaceae; genus Naumannella; species Naumannella huperziae. The sequence continues at coordinate 2,856,765 of NZ_JBSXPH010000001.1, forward strand.
CCGCGGCGTCAGCGGCACCAGATCGCGGACGGTGATCTTGCCGAACTCGTCCGGATCGCGGCGCGCCTCCCAGGCCACGTATCCCTCGGGCTCACCGGACTCGGCGACGAAGATCGCGCCGCGTACCCGGCGGTTCTCCTCCCGCGACGACCAGTCCCACAGGCCGCTGACGTGGGTCGGGATGACGCTGAATCGCTGGACCGACCCGAGGGTCTGGGCGTGATAGCGGCGGAAGATCTCCCCCGCATGCTCCTCCAGGACGGCCGCATCGACCAGCACGACCTGCCCGCCGCCGTCCGGCGGTGTGTGCAGGGCGAAGCGGGAGTCGGTGGCGACCTCGATCTTCGCCTCGAAGGTGGCGGGACCGAACCCGAAGCGGCGATAGATGCCGCCCTCGGTGACGGTCAGCGCGGCAACCGGCAGCCCGGCGGCCTTCGCCTCGGCCAGTTCCGCGGACATCATGGTGCGCAACAGCCCGCGCCGCCGGTGCGACGGGCGTACCGTCACGTCGGTGATCAGGCGGGCCGGCAGCATCCGCCCGGCCCCGGCATTGATCGTCCCGTCGGTGCTGCTGAAGGTGGCGACCGGGCGGCGCGGATCGGCCGGCGCCGGGATGTCGTGATCATGCACCGCGCGCAGGGTGAACCCGTCGTCCAGCAGCCCCTGCAGTGATCTTCCGAGCGCCTCGTCGGTCAGCCGGTCCTGGTGGAATCCCTGACTGACGGCGCGCAGCCAGGCGACCGCCTCGGGATCCTCGGCGGGGTCGGCCGAACGCGGACGGAAGGTGCTCATCTGCAGATCCACGACCACCAACCTAGACGCCCGGCGGTGATCGGCCAACGGATGATCAGGCGAGCGCGACCAGATCGGAGTAGGTCGCGCTCCACAGATCCTCGTCGCCGTCGGGCAGCAGCAACACCCGGTCGGGCTGGAGTGCGTCCACGGCCCCCTCGTCGTGGGTGACCAGGACCACCGCGCCGGAGTAGGTACGGATCGCCTCCAACACCTCGGTCCGCGACGCCGGGTCCAGGTTGTTGGTCGGCTCGTCGAGCAGCAGCACGTTGGCCCCGGAGACCACCAGCATCGCCAGCGCGAGCCGGGTCTTCTCCCCACCGGAGAGCACGCCGGCCGGCTTGTCCACGTCGTCACCGGTGAACAGGAACGAGCCGAGGATCTTGCGCACCTCGGTGTCGTTCAGGTGCGGCGAGGCGCTGATCATGTTGTCCAGCACGCTGCGCGCGGTGTCCAGGGTCTCGTGCTCCTGGGCGTAGTAGCCGAGCCGCAGACCGTGACCGGGGACGACCTCGCCGGTGTCGGGATCCTCCATCCCGGCCAGGATTCGCAACATCGTGGTCTTGCCGGCGCCGTTCAGCCCGAGGATGACGACCTTGGAACCGCGGTCGATGGCAAGATCGACTCCGGTGAAGACCTCCAGCGAGCCGTAGGTCTTGGACAGGTCGTGCCCGGTCAGCGGGGTACGCCCGGACGGCGCCGGCTCGGGGAACCTGATCTTGGCGACCTTGTCGGCCACCCGCTCGCCCTCGATGCCGGCGAGCAGCTTGTCGGCGCGGCGGGCCATGTTCTGCGCGGCGACGGCCTTGGTCGCCTTGGCGCCCATCTTCGCCGCCTGGGTGCGCAACTGGTCGGCCTTGCGCTCGGCATTCACCCGCTCGCGGCGGCGGCGCTTCTCGTCGGTCTCGCGCTGGGCGAGATAGCGCTTCCAGTTCATCGAGTAGACGTCCAGCGCCGAACGATTGGCGTCCAGGTGGAACACCTTGGTCACCACGGCATCCAGCAGGCCGGTGTCGTGGCTGATCACGATCAGGCCGCCCGGGTAGGACTGCAGGAATCCGCGCAGCCAGGCGATGGAGTCGGCATCCAGGTGGTTGGTCGGCTCGTCCAGCAGCAGGGTCTCCGCGCCGGAGAACAGGATCCGGGCGAGCTCGATCCGGCGCCGCTGTCCGCCGGAGAGGGTACGCAGCGGCTGGTCGAGCACCCGATCCGGCAGCGCGAGGTTGCTCGCGATCCGGGCGGCCTCGGCCTCCGCGGCGTACCCCCCGCCGGCCTGCAGTTCCGCCTCGGCCCGGGCGTAACGGGCCATCGCCCGGTCGCGCTCGGCATCGTCGGCCGAGCCCATCTGCTCCTCCGCGGCGCGCAGCCGGCGCAGCACGCGGTCCAGGTCGCGGGCGGACAGGACCCGGTCGCGGGCGAGCACGTCGAGGTCGCCGGTGCGCGGGTCCTGGGGCAGGTAGCCCACCTCCCCGCCGGGACTGACGGTGCCCGCGGCCGGCGTGCCCTGGCCCGCCAGGATCCGGGTCAGCGTCGTCTTGCCGGCGCCGTTGCGGCCGACCAGGCCGATCTTGTCGCCCGCCGCGATCTGGAACGACGCGTTCTCCAGCAGCAGCCGGGCGCCGGCGCGCACCTCGAGATCGCGGGCAACGAGCATGATCGGGACAACCTTCTGGTGGTGACGTCGTGCGCCCCCCGGGTGTCGGGCGGACGGCAAACAGCACCAAGTTTCCCGCCTCCGGCGCCGAACACCAAACCGTTTCCGGGCGCGGGAGGCGCACCCCCTCAGCCGCGCAGGGGCAACCCGGCGGCGCGCCAGGCGGCGTACCCGCCGATCACGTCGGCGACATCGGCCACGCCGAGGCGGGCCAGCGCGCCGGCGACGCGGACCGACGCATTGCCCTGGGCGCAGAACAGGATCGGTCGGCTGCCGGCCAGCGCTCGAGCGAGCCAGGGCAGATCGGACGGGTCGGCGGCCAGCGCCTGCAGGCGCGGTGACGGCTCGCCGGCCAACTCGCGCAACCAGACCGGGCGCAGGTCGACGAGGAGGCCGTAGCCGTGCAGCGCCTCCTGGTAGGCCCGGCGCGCGCTGATCCGCTCGGTGGGCGCGCCCGGACCGCCCGGCAGGAACCGGGCGCCGCTGAACAGCGAGGTCTGGCGGACGGTCTCGCCCTGGGTGACGGGGCTGGTGATCATCTGGGTGTTCTCCGGGGTGTGGGCGCCGGGATGGGCGCGGGCTGTTGGCTGGGAATCAGGCGCGACAACAGCGACAACGCATTCGGCACGCCGACGGCGCGGCCGAGATCGCGGTGCGGGAGAACATGGCGCAACGATAGGCCGTCGCCCCGGCGGGCGTCATCGCCGTCCCGGTCGGCGAGACGGCCTCACTCGGCGCGCATGTCGACCGGTGTCGGCAGTTGCACGGTGCGGCTCACGGTGCACAGCCGGTCGCGGGACTGGCGGACCGCGGTCGGCAACGCCTCGCGCGCCCGGTCGCCGTCGGCGCCCTCGCCGAACCGCACCGTGAACACCACCTCGACCGGACCGAGGTGATTGCCGTGGGCCTCGCGCAGTTTCTCGGCGGCCGCACTGACCGCGAAGGCCTCCGGTTCGGCGCGGCGCGAGGTGAGCAGGTCGACATCGATCGCCGAGCACCCGGCGACCGCGGCGAGCAACAGCTCGACCGGGGTGAAATCGGCATCGCCCCCGCTGCCGATCGGCAGCGTGCCGCCGCGGGCATTGGTCGCGGTGTAGTGCCCGGCGGAATCGCGGGCGAGTTCGACGCGGCGCATCGCGTCGGTGGTCGGCTTCGTTGAATCGGTCACCCGGCCAGTCTGCCCGCTCAGAGCAGCGCGCCGACCCGGATGTGGGCCAGTTGCACCCGGAGCCGGTACGCCCGCGCGGCGAGCGGCCCGAGCGCAGGCCGGGCCAGCTCCAGCCCGAGCGCGGCCGCCACGGCCTCGACCACCTGGTCGATCGAGCGCCCGTCGGTCGGCACGGCCTCGGCGTACTCCGGGCGGCGCAGCGCGGCCACACACCGGTCGATCTGTTCCAGCGCCCACAGGTCGCGGCGCTTCCACTGCCGGACGGCGAGCCGCCGACGCAGCGTCTGTGGGCTCGCCTGCAGGGCGACGTGGCGGACGTCGTGCCCGGCGGCGCGCAGGCCGCCGACGATCTCGGCGAAGTACGCGTCGTCGACCAGGGTCATCGGCGCAATCACCGGCTGCTCGCGCCCACCATCGGCGCGGGCCAGCATCTCGGCCACCCCGGATCGCCACGCGGCGAATTCCTGGAAGTCCGAGCGCAGCGGCCCGGGCAGCATCCGCTGCAGGCCGAAGCCGGGCAGCTCGGGGTCGGCCACCCAGCCACGACCGAGGCGGCGGCGCAGCTCGTGCGCGGTCTGGGTCTTGCCGGCGCCGAACGCGCCGTTGACCCAGACGATCACCGGCGGCTCAGACGTTGAAACCGAGCGCGCGCAACTGCTCGCGGCCGTCGTCGGTGATCTTGGCGGCCGTCCACGGCGGCATCCACACCCAGTTCAGCACGGCGCGCTCGACCAGGCCGTCCAACGCCGTCGCCACCTGGTCCTCGATCACGTCGGTCAGCGGGCAGGCGGCGCTGGTCAGGGTCATGTCGATCACTGCCGACCCGTCCTCCTCCAGGTGCACGCCGTAGACCAGGCCGAGGTCGACGACATTGATCCCGAGCTCGGGGTCGACGACATCCTTCAGCGCCTCGGTGACGTCCTCCACGGAGGCGGAGGTGTCCGGCCCGGGCGCGGTCACGTCGGGCAGCTCGTCGGCGACCCGGTCGGACGGGCGTACGGTCTGGTCGATCTCGGACTCGGTCATTGCTGGTCCTCCTCGGTTCCGTTGCTCTGCGATCCGTCCGCGGTCTGCGGTACGCCCGCGCGGGCCGCGGCGTCCTTGAACGCCGACCAGCCCAGCAGCGCGCACTTCACGCGGGCGGGAAACTTCGCCACCCCGGCGAAGGCGATGCCGTCCTCCAGGGTGTCCTCGTTCGGCTCGACCTGGCCGCGGCCGTGCATCAGCTCGGTGAACTCCGCGTGCCGGGCGAGCGCCTCGGTCAGCGGCCTGCCGATCACCAGATCGGTCATCACCGATGTCGACGCCTGCGAGATCGAGCAGCCGACGCCGTCGTAGGACACGTCGGCGACCGTGTCGCCGTCGAGCGCCACCCGCAGCGTGACCTCGTCGCCGCAGCTCGGGTTGACGTGGTGCACCTGCGCCCCGAAGGGCTCCCGCAGTCCGCTGTGGTGCTTCTCGCGGTAGTGCTCCAGGATGATCTCCTGGTACATCTCCTCGACATTCGCCGTCATGATCAACCTCGGTTGAAGAATCGCTGGGTGTAGCCGACCGCGTCGACCAGGGCGTCGATCTCGGCCCTCGTCGTGTAGAGGTACGACGACGCCCGCGTGCTCGACTGTACGCCGAGCCGCTCGTGCAGCGGCCGCGCGCAGTGGTGCCCGCCGCGCACCGCGACGCCGCGGCCGTCCAGGAACTGCGCCATGTCGTGCGGGTGCACCCCGGCCACGTCGAAGCTGATCGCGCCGCCGCGGTCGACGACCTGCGTCGGGCCGAGGATGCGCAGCCCGGGCACGGTCTGCAGCCCCTCCAGCGCGTAGGCGGTGATCTCGCGCTCGTGCTCGGCGATCGCCGACATGCCCAGCCCGGTCAGGTAATCGGCGGCGACGCCCAGCACGGCGGCCCCGGCGATCGGCGGCGTACCCGCCTCGAACCTGGCCGGCGGCGGCGCGAACGTCGAGCCCGTCATCCGGACGATCTCGATCATCTCCCCGCCGCCGAGGAACGGCGGCAGCTCCGCCAGCAGGTCGTAGCGTCCCCACAGCGCGCCGATCCCGGTCGGGCCGACCATCTTGTGACCGGTGAAGGCGACCAGGTCGGCGCCCAGCGCGGCCACCCGGGTGGGTAGCTGGGGTACGCCCTGACAGGCGTCGACGACCATGATCGCGCCGACCGCGTGGGCGGCCTCGGCGACCTCGGCGATCGGGTTGATCGTGCCCAGCACGTTCGACACCCAGGTCAGCGAGACGACCTTGGTGCGCTCGTTGATCAACCCGTCGCGTTCGGCGGCGGCAAGATCGAGCCGGCCGTCGTCGGTGATGTCGAACCAGCGGAGTTTCGCGCCGGTCCGCTCACACATCAACTGCCACGGAACGATGTTGGAGTGGTGCTCCATCACCGACACGACGACCTCGTCGCCGGGACCGAGCCGGGAGCCGAGGGTGTGCGCGGCGAGGTTCAGCGCCTCGGAGGCATTCTTGGTGAAGACCAGCTCCTCCGGCCGCGCCGCGCCCACGAAGTCGGCCACCTTGGCCCGGCCGCCCTCGTAGGCCTCGGTCGCCTCCGCGCCGAGCATGTGCATCGCGCGCGCCACATTGGCGTTGTGCTCGGCATAGTGCTCGGCAATGGCATCGATCACGACCTGAGGTTTCTGCGAGGTGTTCGCCGAGTCCAGGTAGACCAGCGGATGATCACCGACCGTGCGCTGCAGGATCGGGAAGTCCTTGCGGGCAACCTCCGGGTCGTAGGCCATGATCAGTTCGCCGCGGCCTTCACGAACCGGTCGTAGCCCTCGTCCTCGAGGCGCTCCGCGAGCTCCGGCCCACCCTCCTCGGCGATCTTGCCGTCGACGAAGACATGCACGAAGTCGGGCTTGATGTAGCGCAGGATCCGCGTGTAGTGGGTGATCAACAACAGTCCGCGATCACCCTGGTCGGTATAGCGGTTCACGCCCTCGGAGACGATCCGCAGCGCGTCGATGTCCAGACCGGAGTCCGTCTCGTCGAGAATCGCGAACTTCGGGTTCAGCAGCCCGAGCTGGACGATCTCGTGGCGCTTCTTCTCGCCGCCGGAGAAGCCGTCGTTGACCGAGCGCTGGGCGAAGCTGGCGTCCAGGTTCATCTGGGCCATCGCCTCGTTGACGTCCTTCACCCAGGTACGGACCTTCGGCGCCTCGCCGGAGACGGCGGTCTTGGCGGTACGCAGGAAGTTCGCCACGGAGATGCCCGGCACCTCCACCGGGTACTGCATCGCCAGGAACAGCCCGGCCCGCGCCCGCTCGTCGACGCTCATCGACAAGATGTCCTCGCCGTCCAGCGTCACCGAGCCGTCGGTGATCTCGTACTTCGGGTGGCCCGCGATGGCATAGGCCAGCGTGGACTTGCCGGACCCGTTCGGGCCCATGATCGCGTGCTTCTCGCCGCTGTTCACCGTGAGGTCGACGCCCTTCAGGATCTCCTTCGGGCCCGACTCGGTGTTGACGACCGTGTGCAGGTTCTTGATCGCGAGAGTTGACATGTTCTACGACTCCGTCGTGGTGGTGATGGACTTCAGGTGGGCTGCCAGCTCGGCCTCGACCGCGGCGAGGAGCTGGTCCTCGACCTCGGGCACGCCGATCCGGCGGATGATCTCGGCGAAGAACGCATGCACCACCAGGCGCCGCGCCTCGTCCTCGGGGATCCCGCGGCTGCGCAGGTAGAACAACTGCTGATCGTCGAACCGGCCCGTCGTCGACGCGTGGCCCGCGCCCTCGATCTCGCCGGTCTCGATCTCCAGGTTGGGCACCGAGTCGGCCTGGGCCCCGTCGGTGAGCAGCAGGTTGCGATTCTCCTCATAGGTCTCGATGCCCTCGGCAACCTTGCGGATCAACACATCGCCGATCCACACGGTGTGCGCGCCCTTGCCCTGCAGGGCGCCCTTGTAGGAAACATTCGACCGGGTCTTCGGCTGGTTGTGGTCGACGAACAGCCGGTGCTCCAGGTGCTGGCCCGCATCGGCGAAGTAGACGCCCAGCAGCTCGGCAGAACCGCCCGGGGCGGCGTAGTCGACCGACGCGCTCAGGCGTACCAGCCCACCGAAGGAGACGGCGATGTGCCGGACCTCGGCGTCGCGGCCGACCGACGCGTGCTGCGCGGAGTGATGCACCGCGTCGTCGGCCCAGTCCTGCACCGACACCACGGTGAGCTGCGCGCCGTCGCCGGCGATGATCTCCACCACGTCGGCGACGGTCGCCGACCCGGCGAATCGCAGCACGACGGTCGCCTTGGCGAACTTGCCGGCTCGGATGATCACGTGCCCGGCGCCGGCGACGTCGGAACCGGTGCCGGTGTGGGTGATCACGGTCGCGCCCTCGACCACCGCCTCGTCGGCGATGTCGATCACGGTCGCGCCACCGGCCGCCTGCCAGGCGCGCGCGGTGATCCGGTCGGCCGGCAGGTAGCCGCTGGAACCGATCACCGGGTCACCGGCGGCGACCTCGCGCACCGTCACGCCCTCGGCGGCGGCGATGTCGACGTCGAGCGCGCCCGGACCGAACGGCGCGTCGGTGTGCAGCCCGCGCAACCGCTTCAGCGGTGTGAACCGCCACACCTCCTCGCGGCCGGTCGGAACGGGATGATCATCGACATTCGTCGAGCCCTCCGGATGCAGGTGGCTCGCCACCCGATCGGAGGTCTCGACCGCGCCCGCGAGGTTGTTCGTCTCCAGGGGCTTGTTCTCCAGGGCTTGGGTCACCCGACGGCACCTTCCATCTGCAGTTCGATCAGCCGATTGAGCTCCAGGGCGTACTCCATCGGCAGTTCCTTGGCGATCGGCTCGACGAAGCCCCGGACGATCATGGCCATCGCCTCGTCCTCCTCCATGCCGCGCGACATGAGGTAGAACAACTGGTCGTCGCTGACCTTCGACACGGTCGCCTCGTGCGCCATCGACACGTCGTCGTTGCGGACGTCCACATAGGGATAGGTGTCCGAGCGCGAGATCTGGTCGACCAGCAGCGCGTCGCACTTCACCACCGATGCGGAGTGCTCGGCGCCCTCCTGGACCTGGACCAGACCCCGGTAGGAGGTACGCCCACCGCCGCGCGCGACCGACTTGGAGATGATCGAGGACGAGGTGTTCGGGGCGCAGTGCACCATCTTGGCGCCCGCGTCCTGGTGCTGGCCCTCGCCCGCGAAGGCCACCGACAGCGTCTCGCCCTTGGCGTGCTCGCCCATCAGGTAGACGGCCGGGTACTTCATGGTGACCTTGGAGCCGATGTTGCCGTCGACCCACTCCATCGTCGCGCCCTCCTCGCAGGTGGCGCGCTTGGTGACCAGGTTGTAGACGTTGTTCGACCAGTTCTGGATGGTCGTGTAGCGGCAGCGAGCACCCTTCTTCACGATGATCTCGACGACCGCGGAGTGCAGCGAGTCCGACTTGTAGATCGGCGCGGTGCAGCCCTCGACGTAGTGCACGTAGGCGTCCTCGTCGACGATGATCAGCGTCCGCTCGAACTGGCCCATGTTCTCGGTGTTGATCCGGAAGTACGCCTGCAGCGGGATGTCCACGTGCACGCCCTTCGGCACGTAGATGAACGATCCGCCCGACCACACCGCGGTGTTCAGCGCGGCGAACTTGTTGTCGCCGGTCGGGATCACCGTGCCGAAGTACTCCTCGAACAGCTCCGGGTGCTCGCGCAGCGCCGTGTCGGTGTCGAGGAAGAGCACGCCCTGCTTCTCCAGCTCCTCGTTGATCTGGTGGTAGACCACCTCGGACTCGTACTGCGCGGCGACACCGGCGACCAGCCGGGCCTTCTCCGCCTCCGGGATGCCGAGCTTGTCGTAGGTGTTCTTGATGTCGGCCGGCAGGTCCTCCCAGGACTGCGCCTGCTTCTCGGTCGACCGGACGAAGTACTTGATGTTGTCGAAGTCGATGTCGTCCAGCTCGGCTCCCCAGGCCGGCATCGGCTTGCGGCCGAACAGCTTCAGGCCCTTCATCCGGCGGGCGAGCATCCACTCGGGCTCGTTCTTCTTCGCCGAGATGTCGGCGACGATGGCCTCGTTCAGGCCGCGCTGGGCGGAGGCGCCGGCGACGTCGTCGTCGTGCCAGCCCCACTGGTACTTGCCCAGGGCGTCCAGGTGCTCTTCCTGGGTGATCTCCTGCTGCGTCATCGGGCAGCCTTCCTTCCTCGGGGTCGGTGGGCTCGGGTGGTGGTCGGGACCGGATCGGTGAGATCCGGGATGTTGGTCGTGCAGACGCCGTCGCCCTCGGCGATCGTCGCGAGTCGCTGGACATGAACGCCGAGCAGGTCGGCGAAGGCCTCGGTCTCCGCCGCGCACAGTTGCGGGAACTCCTCGGCGACGTGGGCGATCGGGCAGTGGTGCTGGCACAACTGCTCGCCGCCGTGCGCCGGCTGGACCGATGCGACGTAGCCGTCATCGGTCAGCACCCGGGCCAAGATCTCGCCCGGGCTGAGCTCGGGATGGGCGTCGAGCTGCTCGCGATAGCGCTGCTCGACGCCGGCGACCCGGTCCCGGGCGAACGCCGCGACGGCGCCGTCGCCGCCGTGTTCGGCGAGCGCCCGCAGCGCGTGCACGGCCAGGTCGTCGTAGCTTTGCCGAAAGCCGGTACGCCCGGCGTCGGTCAGCGCGAAGACCTTGGCCGGCCGGCCGCGGCCGCGCTGGCCCCGGACCCGTTGCTCACGGGCCTCCAGGTCGCCCGACTCGAGCAGCGCGGACAGGTGCCGGCGGATCGCCGCCGGGGTCAGGCTGAGCCGGGTGGCCAGTTCCGCCGCGGTGGACGGGCCGTGCTCGAGGATGGACTGTGCGACGCGGCGCCGGGTGGACGCGTCGGTCTCCCCCGGGGGCACGGTCGGGTTCCCCGGGCTCGTCACGGGGCGATCCCCCGGCCGCGCGGAACTTTTCACAACGCCATTCTTGCCTTAATCCCCGACAGATCAACCAAGGGACCCCTAACCCGATCGGCCGCTGTGCCGGGGCGCGGCACCGCGCGACGTTAGGCTCGTCACATCGCCGAGCCCACGCCCGCCCAGGAGGTCGATGATGACCGCGAACCGGACCGATCCCCCCACCCCGGAGCAGGAGGCGATGGCGGCCGCGCGCGAGATCCATCTCGCCCGCCACCTGGGCGAGTACACGGTGCTGCACGAGCGCGCCGAGCACGGCGGCGCGATCGACATCTACGCCTTCGGCCCCAATGACCACACGCCGCACGTCGTCCTGGTCACCTCCGGCATGTCGGAGCGCCCGATGCCCGTGCCGCCGGGCCACGGCGGCGTCGCCAGGCTGGAGTTGATCATCGCGCTGCCCGCCGACTGGCCGGGTCTGGCGCGGAGCAACGGCCAGTTCACCGCGCTGACCGAACTCGGCCAGCCGCGCCACTCCTGGCCGCTCCACCTGTTGTCCACCCTGGCCCACCATCCGCACGAGAGCGGGACCTGGCTGGGCCGGGGCCACACCGTTCCCAACGGGAATCCCGTCCTGCCGTTCGCCGAGGACGTCGCATTCGTCGGCGCGCTGATCGGCCCGCCCCTGGGCCTGCCCGAGGAGCTGGCCGACGGCGAACCCGGCGGGGTGGGCTATCTGGCCGTGCTGCCGGTGACCGCATCCGAGCTGGCCTACGCCAGCGACCCGGCCGAGGGGCCGGATCCGTTGATCGAACGACTGCGCGCGAACGGCGTGACGGTCGCCGTGGACCGCAACCGCGCACCGGTGGCCTGACCGGGCAGCGCGCGATTGCCAGCGGCCGGCCGCGCTTGCTAGATTGACGCTCGAAACGATTCGATACGCGTCGAAGGGCGTACCCCGTGAGCACCACCACCTCCCCCTCCCGCGAGCTGCTGCGCTGGCGGAACGCGATCTTCGCGATCTTCTTCGCCACCGGGTACGCCGTCGCGAGCTGGATGTCGCGGATCCCGCGGCTGCGCGACGACCTCGGCGCCAGCACCGGACAGATGGGCCTGCTGGTCTTCACCTTCAGCGTCGGCTCGATCGTCAGCCTGTCCTTCTCCTCACACGTGATCGCCCGCTTCGGCGCTCGCGCCACCATCCGCACCGGCCTGCTGATGCTCGCCGGCGGGATGTTGATCGCCGGGCTCGGCACGCTGGACCCGAACGCGCCGCTGATCGTCGCCGGCCTGGTGGTGGCCGGCCTCGGCATGGGCTCGACCGATGTCGCGATGAACTTCTCCGGCGCGGCCGCCGAGCGCGACCTCGGCAAGACGGTGATGCCGCTGTTCCACGCCGCCTTCAGCTTCGGCACGATGGCCGGCGCCGGGGTCGGGGCGCTCGCCGCCGCGCTCGGCGTACCGATCGCGCCGCAGGCCGTGTTCGCGGCACTGCTGACCGCGGCGATCGCCGCCACCACCGTGCGGATCCCGCTCGCGGCCAAGCCGACGGACGACGACGAGCCCGAGCCGAGCTTCGGCGAACGGATGGCGGTCTGGCGCCATCCGGCGACGTGGGCGATCGGTCTGGTGGTGCTCGGCATGGCGCTGACCGAGGGCGCCGCGAACGACTGGCTCGCGCTGGCTGCCGTCGACGGCCGCGGGATGACCGACGCCCAGGGCGCGGTCGTGCTCGGCATCTTCCTGACCGCGATGACGGTCGGGCGGATCGCCGGCGTCCGCGTCGTCGACCGGATCGGTCGGGTCCGGACCGTGCTCGCCACCGCGATCATCGCGGCCGTCGGGCTGGTCGCGGTGATCTTCGTGCCGCACCCGGTGGCCCTGTACGGGGGCGCGGCGCTGTGGGGCGTCGGCGCCTCGCTGGGCTTCCCGCTCGGCATGTCGGCCGCCGCGGACGACCCGCGCAACGGGGCGGCGCGGGTCAGCGCCGTCGCCACCATCGGCTATCTCGCCTTCCTGGCCTTCCCGCCCCTGCTCGGCTTCCTGGGCGACCACATCGGGATCCTGCACACGCTGCTGGTCGTGCTGGTGCTGATCGTGGCCGCGGCGCTGGCGGCGCCGTCCCTGCGCGAGCGCGCCCGGGCGGACCGGCGCGAGATGCCCGAACCCACCCGCCGGACCTAGACTGCCCGGGTGCCGACCCGACCCACGCCCGCGCTCAGCGCGCGGGGCCTGAGCGTGCGGTTCGGTGCCACGCCGGCGCTGGACGCACTCGACCTGACCGCCGCCGCGGGCGAGGTCACCGTGCTGCTCGGGCCGAACGGCGCGGGCAAGACAACGCTGCTGCGTTGCCTGACCGGGTTGCTGCGCCCCGACGCCGGCGAGTTGACCCTGCTCGGCCGGGAGCCGGCGCGGGCCATCGCCGACGGCCGGGTCGGCCTGATGCCGCAGCGCACCGCCGCCTGGTCGGGAATCCGGCCGCTGGAGTTGTTGGAATACCTGGCCGCCCTGCACGCCCAGCCGCTGCCGGTGGGTCCGCTGGCCGCCGAGCTGGGCATCGACCGGTTCGCGGGTACGCCCTATCGCCGCCTGTCCGGCGGCGAGCAGCAGGCCGTGAACCTGGCCGGCGCGATCATCGGCCGCCCCGAGCTGGTGCTGCTGGACGAGCCGACGGCCGGGATGGACGTGCACCTGCGGCGTACCGTCTTCGACCTGATCGCCCGGCTGCGCGACGCCGGCGTGTCCGTGCTGCTGACCACCCACGACATGGCCGAGGCGAGCCGGCTCGCCGACCGGATCGCGATCATCGACCGGGGCCGGGTGAGCGCCCACGGGACCCTGGCCGAACTGACCGGGGGCGCGCGCGACCTGGAGGAGGTCTTCGTCGACCTGACCACCCCGGCGGGTGGCGCGCGATGACCCTGGACCTCTCCCCCGCGCCGGGCGCCGCCCCGCCGGCCCGGCGGATCGCCCGGCACGCGCGCACCGAGGCGTTGCTGCTGGCGCGCAACGGCGAGCAACTGCTGCTGGCGGCCGTGATCCCGGCCGCGACGCTGGTCGGCGGCGCGATCGCCGGCCCGCGGCTCGGCATCGGACTCGACGCACTTGCGCCGTCGGTGCTGGCGCTCGCGATCTGGTCCACCGCATTCACCTCGTGCGCGATCGCCACCGGCTTCGACCGCCGCTACCAGGTGCTGGAGCGGCTGGCGGCCTCACCCCTGCGCCGCAGCGGTCTGGTGGCGGGCAAGGCGGCCGCGATCGTGATCATCGTGCTCGCCCAGGTGGCGCTGCTCGCGGCGGTCGCCGCGCTGCTCGGCTGGCGCCCGGCGCTCGCCCCGGCCGCCGCCTGCTCGGCCGCCCTCGCCGTGCTGGCCGCGGTCTGCGCCTTCGTCGCCGGCGCCCTGATCCTGGCCGGGACGCTGCGCGCGGAGCTCACCCTCGCCTGCGCGAACCTGCTCTACCTTGCCGGCCTGTTCGCCGGCATCCTGCCCGTCGGCGGCGCCGGCTGGCTGGGCGCCGTCCGCTGGCTGCCGACCGGGGCCCTCGGCGAGGCGCTCCGGGCGGCCGGCGCCGGCCGTCCGGACTGGCTCGCCGTGGCCACGCTGGTCGCCTGGGCAATCGTCCTCACCATGATCGCCAGGAGGGTGTTCCGATGGACCTCGTGAGGCGCGTCGTCGGCGCCCGCACGCTGCCGGCCTGGGCCTGGGCCACGCTCGCGGTGCAATCGCTGATCATCGTCACGGGCACCACGGTGCGGCTGACCGGCTCGGGCCTGGGGTGTCCGACCTGGCCGCGCTGCACCGCGGATTCGTTCGTGCCGCAAGGCGAGCTGACCATCCATGCCGCGATCGAGTTCGGCAACCGGTTGCTGACCTTCCTCCTGATCGCCGTCGCCCTCGCCACCTTCGCTGCGGCCCTCGCGCCCTGGTCCCGCGACCGGACCCGTCGCTCGTCGCTGGTCCTGGCGATCGTGATCGGGCTCGGCGTACCGCTCCAGGCCGTGGTCGGCGGCATCACCGTCCGCACCCAGCTCAACCCCTTCATCGTCGCGCCGCACCTGCTGATCTCGGTCGCCATGGTGGTGCTGTCGACGTGGCTGGTCCGCGCCGCCACCCGACGCCCCGGCCACCGCGCGGCGCGGGGCGGCCGGCTGCTGACCCTGCTCATCTTCTGCTCGCTGATGATCTCCATCTGGCTCGGCACCATCGTCACGGGCTCCGGCCCGCATGCCGGCGACGCCGGCGCCCGGCGTACCGGCTTCGACATCGAGACCGTCGCGAAGCTGCACGCCGGGTCGGTCTGGGTACTGCTCGGACTGACCGTGGTCGCGGTCGCCGTGCTGCGCACCCGCGCCGCCGTCGGCCTGCTGCTGGTCCTGCTCGCCCAGGGCGCGATCGGCTACCTGCAGTACTTCACCGGGCTGCCCGTGCCCGTGGTGGCGCTGCACATGATCGGCATCCCGGCCTGCACGATCGCGGGCACCTGGCTGCTGCTCGACTCACGCACATCCGCCGCCGCGGCCTCCCCCGCCGCCCAGATCCACCGCGTACCGTCCTGAGCATGCACGCCGATCCCGAGCTGCCCGGGGCGGACCCGGTCACGATCAACCGCGCGCTCGATCTCGCCCTCAAGGTCGGCGAACTGTTGCTCACCAATGGGGCCGGATCGCTGGACACCGTGATGGCGATGCGCACCGTGACCAATGCCGCGGGACTGCGCGGCGCCCAGGTCGATCTCACGCTGACCACGATGATGATCAGCTACCAGGGCAGCATCGACCAGGTGCCGGTGACCCGGATCCAGTACGTCCATCGGGGCGAGCTGAACTACTCCGTGCTGGAGCGCGTCGAGCAGGTGCTGCGCGACCTGCGCGCCCGGCGGGCCGGACTTGCCGAGGCGCGGCTGCGGATCGATGACACGATCGCGCGCCCGCGCCGCTACCCGAAATGGCTGCGGCTGCTGGCCACGCTGCTGATGGGCGCGGGCGTCGGTCTGCTGATCGGCGGATCGCCGGCAGTGGTCGTGCTGGCCGGCGTGTCCGCCGCCGCCATCGAACTGGTGATGCAGGCCTTCACCCGGTTCGGCATCCCCCAGTTCTTCGCCTACGTCACCGGCGGGTTCATCGCGACCGGCGTCGCGGCCGTCGTTCGGCTGGTCGATCCCGAGCACAACTCCTCGCTGATCGTGGCGGCGGTGATCATCGTCCTGCTCGCCGGGATGACCATCGTCACCGCGGTGCAGGACGCGCTGGTCGGCTATCTGGTCACCGCCGGCGCGCGCGGGCTGGACGCCGCGCTCACCACCATCGGCATCATCGCCGGGGTCGCCGGCGGCCTGTCGGCGGCGAATCGGCTCGGCGTGACGCTGACCGTCCAGCCCTACAGCCCGCCCACCCTGGCCAACCTGCCACTCTCGCTGCTGGCCGCCGCGGTGATCACCGTCGGCTTCGCCCTGTCCTGCTCCGGACCGCTGCGCGCGCTCGGGCCGGGCGCGCTGATCGGCGTGCTCGGCACCACGGTCGCGGTGCTCGGCGCACAGTCGGGCTCGCTGTTCGGCATCGCGGCCGGCGCGGTCGCCATCGGCATCGCCGCGGCGCCGCTGGCCGACTGGCTGCGCATCCCGAGCCTGCTGCTGGTGATCCCGGCGATGGTCCCGCTGCTGCCCGGCCTGCGGCTCTACCGGGGCCTCTTCCTGCTGTCACAGGGCTACATCGACGGCTGGACCCGGGTGATCGAGGCGCTGTCGATCGCCATCGCGCTGGCGGCGGGCGTACTGCTCGGCGAGTATCTGTCCAGCCCGATCCGGCGGCTCTGGACGCGCAAGCTGACCGTCCAGAACTGAGGCGGATCAGCCGAAGATCACCGGATCGATGGCGGCAGCGAGGAAGACCAGCGCCAGGTAGCTGTTCGACCAGTGGAACAGTCGCATCGGCTTCAGTGCCGCATCCCTACGACCACGGCGGGCCCGGACCAGCAGCGCCACCGCCTCGGCGAGGAAGATCGCGCCGGCGGCGCCCGCGACAGCCGGGTAGAGCCAGCCGGTGCCGGCCACCGGCCAGACGGCGAGCGAGACGGCGACGGTGACGACGGAATAGAGCAGAATCCGCACGGCCACCCGCGGCGCGTCCATCACCACCGGCAGCATCGGTACGCCCGCGGCCGCGTAGTCGTCGCGGTAGCGGAAGGCCAGCGCCCAGGTGTGCGGCGGGGTCCAGAAGAAGACGATCGCGAACAGCAGGATCGGGGTCAGCGCGACCGAGTCGGTGACGGCGGTCCAGCCGATCAGCGGCGGGAAGCAGCCGGCGATGCCGCCCCAGACGACGTTCTGGGAGGAGCTGCGCTTCAGCCACAGCGTGTAGACGAACACGTAGAACGCATTGGCGAGGAGTGCGAGCACCGCGGACAGCGGATTGGCACCGATCCACAACACGGCGGTCGCGGCGATCCCGAGGATCCCGCCGAAGATCACCGCATTGCTCGGTGTGACCTGGTGGCGCGGCATCGGCCGACGGCGGGTACGCCGCATCCGCTGGTCGATGTCGCGGTCCAGCACGCAGTTGAAGACATTGGCGCTCGCGGCGGCCAGGAACCCGCCGATCATGGTCACCGCGACCAGCCCCAGCGGCGGGATGCCGCGCTGGGCGAGGAACATCGCGGGAACCGTGGTGATCAGCAACAGCTCGATGATCCGCGGCTTGGTCAGCGAGACGTAGGCGCCGAGAATGTCGCGCGTGCGGGCCCGGCCGGCCGGACGCGCCGCGGCCTGCGCCGAGCGCTCGGCAACCTCGATCTGGCTCACGAAACCTCGTCCCGCTCGACTCCTCCGACTGGCGTGGAGTCTAGTGTCGCGCCGCCTCGGCAGTCACATCGGCTCGCGGCGAGCGGGTCGGAGTAGGGCTGGCCACACCCCGAGGACTCGACCCCGACGGATGGTGCGCGACGAACACGCGCACTGCAATGGACGGCATGAACACACTTCTTCGCGCCTGTGCCGTCGGAACCGTCCTCGCGGCCGGGCTCTCCCTGACCGCCTGCAGTTCCAGCCCGAGTTCTGCCCAACAGTCCTTCCCCTATGCCGGGTCCGCGCTCGATGTGATCAACGACAACGCCAACATGGCGGTCACGGTGACGGCCGGTGCCGCCCAAGAGGTCGCCGTCGAGGTCCGCACCCAGACCGTTGGCCGCAGCCCGCAGACCCCCGCCTGGTCGCTCAACGGCGACACGCTCATCCTGGGTACGCCGTGCGGCGCGAGCTGGGTCGGCTACTGCGAGGCCAGCTTCGCGGTACGCGTACCCGACGGCACGACCGTGCGGGTGAACGGGCAGGAGGCCGTCGTCGGCTGATCCCGGCGGCCGACCGCAACGCCGCCCGTCGATCGCGGGCGGCTCAGCCGGCCGGCCCGCGCAGGTACGCCAGGACCGCCGCGACGCGGCGGTTCTGGTCGTCGTTCGGCGGCAGGTCGAGCTTCATCATGATGTTGCCGATGTGCTTGACCACCGCCGCGTCGGAGACGAACAACCGGCGGGCGATGGCGGCATTGGAATGCCCCTGCGCCATCTCCGCCAATACCTCCCGCTCGCGCGCGGTGAGGCGTTCCAGCGGATCCCGGCGGCGCCGCAGCAACTGTCCGATCACCTCCGGATCCACGGCGGTCCCGCCGGCGTGCACGCGGCGCAGCGTCTCGCCGAACTCCGCGACATCGCTCACCCGGTCCTTCAGCAGATAGCCGATGCCGGCCCGGCCGGAGCTGTCCAGCAGGTCGGCGACGTAGCTCTGCTCCACGTACTGGCTCAGCACCACGACCGGCAGGTCGGGATTCTCCGCGCGCAGCAGCACCGCGGCGGCCAGCCCCTCGGCGCGGTGGTCCGGCGGCATCCGGACATCGGTGATCACCAGGTCCGGGGCGAGGGCCCGGCAGGCGCGGAGCAGCTCGTCTGCGTTCCCGACGGCCGCGAGGACCCGGAAGCCGCCGCGGTCCAGGAGCCCGGCCAGCCCCTCGCGCAGCAGGGCATTGTCCTCGGCGATCACGACCGTGATCGGTTCGGTCATCGGTTCGCCTCCTTCCCCGGGACGGCGACGGTGATCGCGGCGATGGTGGGCCCGCCGAGCGGGGAATCGATCAGCAGGCTGCCGCCGAGGGCCGCGACCCGGTCCGCGATGCCGGCCAGTCCCCCGTCGACGCGGCCGTTGCTCGCCGCGCCGCCGCGGCCGTCGTCGCGGACGGTGACCCGGACCCGGCCGGGAGCCGGCCGCTCCAGCTCCACCTGGGCGTGCTCGGCCAAGCTGTGCTTGGCGACATTGGCCATCAGCTCGGCGATGCAGAAGTAGAGGTTGGTCTCGACCTCGGCGGGCAGCCGGTCGCCCAGCCGGTCGGTGATCATGATCGGCACGGGCAAGGTGTCGGCAAGCTCGCTCACCGCGGCGACAAGTCCGTGATCGATCAGCACCTGCGGGTGGATGTTGCGGACGAAGCCGCGCAGCGCATCGAGCGTGCTACGTGCCTGCTGCTGCGCGCGCAGCACGTCCGCGCGGCCCGGCGCGTCCGCGGGCATGGCCGCGAGCGCCAGGCCCAGGGTCATGCTGACCGACAGCAACTGGGGTTGGACCCCGTCGTGCAGATCGCGCTCGATCCGCCGGCGCTCGACATCGAAGGCGCGGACCAGCCGCGCGCGGGACAGCGCGGTCGTCGCCAGGTCGCGCCGCAGGCGTTGTTCGGGCCGGGTCAGGACCTGCCGCACCACGGCGGCGTGCGCGCGGGCGAGGGGCGGCGCGACGGCGACCAGCCCGGCCAGGACGACGAGCGCGGCGGCGACCGCCACCACGGCGCGCGCCGCCGTGTCCACGGCGAACGGCCCGATCACGGCGTGATCGCCCGCCGCCACCAGGATCGGGCTGGCCAGGGCGACCACCGCGGCCACCACCAGGACCGCGATCAGCACGGCCGCGGCGCCGCCGAGGGTCAACAGCACGACCGTGTAGGCCAACGGCCGGACCAGGCTGCGCGGCTCGGTCAACCGGATCGTCGGGCCGTCGGTCGGATCGGCGCCGAGCAGCCACGCCACAGCGCGCCAGTCGGAGCGGGCCGCAACCGCGGCGATCACCGGCAGCCCCGCCCCGAGCAGGACCAGACCGGCGATCACCAGCGCGCCAATGGCCCCCGCACCGCGCTCGGCCCGACCGAGCGCCAGCCAGATCGGCGCGCCGAGCAGGCCGACCGCAGCGAGCGCCGCGAGCACCCGCAGCGACGTGCCACCGACGTGCAGCACGGCCCGCCACGCGCCGATCGCGGGTGGCGCCTCGGGGGCGGATCCGGCGCGCTGCATCGGTGCCATCCTAGGAGCGTCCTCGGCGCCGGCCGGTAGAGCCAGCCCTACCTCGATCCGGCGGTCGGCCCCACTGCCGCGCGGCGCGGGGCGCGGTGTGCTGGCTCCATGAGCCGATCACCCGCGTCACCGACCGCCCTGCAACTCGACGAGGTGACCCGCAGCTACCGCTCGGGCACCTCGGACCTGACCGCGCTGGACCACGTCACGCTCGGCTGCCGGCGCGGGTCCTGGACGGCCGTGATGGGCCCGTCCGGGTCCGGCAAATCCACCCTGCTGAACTGCGCCGCCGGCCTGGACCGGCCCGATTCCGGCCGGGTGTTCCTCGACGGCACCGACATCGCCGGCCTCGGGGACGATGCCCTGACCCGGCTGCGCCGCGACGTCATCGGCTTCGTCTTCCAGCAGTTCAACCTGGTGGCCGCGTTGACGGCGGCACAGAATGTCGCGCTTCCGCTGCGGCTGGCCGGGCGTACCGATGCCGATGGGGTGGCCGCCGAGGCACTGCACCTGCTCGGGCTCGGCGCGCATCTCGCGCACAGGCCGCGCGAGCTGTCGGGCGGCCAGCAGCAGCGGGTGGCGCTCGCCCGCGCGGTGGCGACCACGCCCAGCATCTTGTTCGCCGACGAACCGACCGGCGCCCTGGACAGCACCTCGGCGGGAATCGTTCTCGACCTGCTTCGTTCGCTGGTCGACGAGCACGGGCAGACGATCTTGATGGTCACCCATGATCCGCTCGCCGCCTCCCGGGCCGACCATGTCGCCTTCCTGCGCGACGGACGGCTGGTCAGCACGCTGGCGGGTGCGGACGCCGCGACGATCGCCGCGACCCTGACCGATCTGGAAGACGCCCGATGATCCGGCTCGCCGCACGCACCTTCGCCGACCGTTGGCCGCTCTTCGTCGGAACGGTGTCGGCGGTGTCCCTGGGCGTCGCGATCGTGCACGCCGGGATGACGATCATCCTCGGCGTCGAGGGCGCGGCGCCGACCGGCCTCGCCCCGGAGCAGGCGGCCGCGTTTCGTCAGTCTGCGTCGGCGGCGAGCACGCTGACCGGGATGACCGTCGTCCTCGGCGGCTTCCTGACGATCTTCGTGGTGGCGTCGACCCTCGGTTTCGCTGTCGACCAGCGGCGACATGATCTTGCCGTGCTCCGCCTCGGCGGCGTCACCGCCGGCCAGGTACGCCGGTTGCTGCTGGCCGAGGCAATGCTGGCGGCCCTGATCGGTGCGGCGGCGGGAGCCGTGCTGGGGGTGGCCCTGGCGCAGGTGCAGCGCGCCATCCTGAGCGGTCTCGGCGCCTTCCCGCCCGCGCTGGCGATTCCGGTCCGACCGGAACTGGTGGCACTCGACATCGTCGTGGCGGTGGGCGTCTGTCTGGTCGGCGGCTGGGGTGTGGCGCGGCGGGCCACCCGGATCGCGCCGCTGGCGGCGTTGCGCCGCGGCGCCGACGAGCGTCGCGCGATGACGCCCGGCCGGTGGATCGGCACGGCAGTCTTCACCGCGCTCACGGTGACCCAGATCTTCTTCGCGGCGAGCGCGGGCGGCGTACTGATCCCCCTGCTGCTCGGTCTGGGCACGGTGCTCACCGGGTCGGCCGCGATGAGCGGGATGGCTCCGCTCGTGGTTCCCGTCCTCGCCCGTGCGCTCGGCGCGCTGACCGGCCGCTCCCCCGTCGCGGGGCTCGCGGCCGCCAATCTTCGTGACGCGGTCCGGCGTACCGCATCGTGCGCCGCGCCGATGATCGTCCTGGTCGGGCTCGTGATGGGCCTGCAGGGGATCCTCGACACCCAGACGCGGGCGGCCGGGACCGAGGCGGACCGATTGCTGCGCGCCGATCTGGTCGCGACGGGCGCCCCGGTCGATGCGGACGCGGTGGCGTCGATTCCCGGGATCGCGGTGGCGTCGGTGCAGACCCGGGTTCCGCTGACGGTCCGGCTCGGCCGCGACGGCATCCGGACCGATTCGCCGGGCACCGTCGTCGCCGTCGATCCGGTGGCCTTCCGGGCCACCAACGCGCAGCAGCCGGCGCGCGGCGATGTCTCCGACTTCGACGCGCGGGGCATCGTCTTCGGCCCGGGCCTGGACTCCACGATGCTCGCCGACCGCTACGACACCATCGAGGTGCTGATCGACGACCGGCCGGTGCGACTGGGCGAGGCCGCCCGGATGGGCGAGACGCTGGCCGGCGAGGACGGCTTCTACCTGGACCGGTCGATCGTGCCCGCCCGGCTGCTCGACGGGCCGACCACCGTCGTGGTGCAGCTCCTCCCCGGCGCCGATGCCGCGGCCGTCGGGCGGGCGCTGCGCGCGGCCGGCGCCGCCGACGTCCGCCGGCCGGGAGAGATCACTCCCGCGGAGAATGCCGCGGCCGATGCGGAGAACCGCGGGGTGATGGCGGCGATCGTCGGGCTCGGCAGCGGGTACGCCCTGATCAGCGTGCTCAGCACCCTCGCCATCTCCGTCGGCCAGCGCCGCGGCGAGCTCGCCACCTTGCGCCTGGCCGGCCTGACCCGCCGCCAGATCGTCGGCGCCACGGTCGGCGAGGCGCTCGGCGCCATCGCCATCGGGCTGGTGCTCGGCGCCGTGGCAGCGGTCCTCGGCCTGGTCGGGCTGTGGCTGGCGACCGCCCGGGTCTACGGGAGCCCGGTGATCGCGATCCCGTGGTCCCTGCTCGCCGCGATCACCGGGCTGACCGCCGTGCTGACCGCGCTGACGGCCGTGCTGGCGGTGCGCTCGGCGCTGCGCATCCCGGCCATCCGCGCGCTGGGCACGGGCGAGTGAGCGCCGCACCGGCGGCGATGCCGACCCGGCCGCCGGTCGGCGGTGAGGAGCCGGTCGCCCGTGAGTAGGCTGGACGCGGAACCGCGCGGATCGCCGGATCGGTGATCGCGCGCAGGCCCGACCAGTCAGCTCGCGTCCCGATCGATGGCGTCCGGCGCGAGACCCGCGCGCGAAAGGACATCCGCAACGATGACCAGCTCCTCCCTGAAGCTTCCCGACGACTGGACCGATGTCGACGCCAAGGCGATCGACACGGTCCGGGTGCTCGCCGCGGACGCGGTCCAGAACGTGGGCAATGGCCACCCGGGCACGGCGATGAGCCTCGCGCCGGCGGCGTACCTGCTGTTCCAGAAGTACCTGCGGATCAACCCGGCCGACCCGAAGTGGCCCGGCCGCGACCGGTTCGTGCTGTCGGCCGGCCACTCCTCGCTGACGCTCTACATCCAGCTCTTCCTGGCCGGATTCGGGCTGGAGCTGGACGACCTCAAGGCGCTGCGCACCTGGGACTCGAAGACCCCGGGTCACCCCGAGTACGGCCACACCCCGGGCGTGGAGACGACCACGGGCCCGCTCGGCCAGGGCGTCGGCAATGCCGTCGGGATGGCGATGGCGGCCCGCCGCGAGCACGGCCTGTTCGATCCCGAGACGTCGATGGGCGAGTCGTTCTTCGATCACCACATCTACTGCATCGCCTCCGACGGCGACCTGGAGGAGGGCGTGTCCAACGAGGCGTCCTCGCTCGCCGGTACGCAGCGGCTGGGCAACCTGACCCTGATCTGGGACGACAACGCGATCTCCATCGAGGACGACACCAACATCGCGTTCACCGAGAACGTCCAGGGCCGCTACGAGGCGCTCGGCTGGCACGTGCAGACCGTGGACTGGACCAACGGCGGCAAGGGCTACACCGAGGACGTGCCGGCGCTCGCGGCCGCGCTCGACGAGGCCCGCAAGGTCACCGACAGGCCGAGCTTCATCGCGCTGAAGACGATCATCGGCTGGCCGGCGCCGAACCTGCGCGGCACCGGCAAGGCGCACGGGGCCGCGCTCGGCGAGGACGAGGTCGCCGCCACCAAGCGCGAGCTCGGCTTCGACCCCGACAAGACCTTCGAGGTCGATCCCAAGGTGTTGGAGCACACCCGTGCCCAGGTCGCCGAGAAGGGCGCGGCGGAGCAGGCACGCTGGGACGCCGACTTCGCCACGTGGCGCGAGGCCAATCCCGAGCGCGCGGCGCTGTGGGACCGGATGGCCAAGCGCGAGCTGCCCGACGGCTGGGACGCCGACCTGCCGACGTGGGACGCCGACGAGAAGGGCATCGCGACCCGGAAGGCCTCGGCCGCGGTGCTGCAGACCTTCAAGGACCTGCCGGAGATCTGGGGCGGCTCGGCCGACCTCGCCGAGTCCAACAACACCCCGATCGACGGTGAGCCGTCGTTCCTGCCGACCGACCGGCAGACCAAGATGTGGGAGGGCAACGAGTTCGGCCGCAACCTGCACTTCGGCGTGCGCGAGCACGGGATGGGCGCGATCCTGAACGGGATCACCCTGCACGGCGGCTCGCGCCCCTACGGCGCGACGTTCCTGATCTTCTCCGACTACATGCGCCCGCCGGTGCGGCTGGCGGCGCTGATGAAGCTGCCGACGATCTATGTCTGGACCCACGACTCGATCGGCCTCGGCGAGGACGGCCCGACCCACCAGCCGATCGAGCAGCTCGCGAACCTGCGCGCGGTGCCCGGCCTGGACGTCGTGCGGCCCGCCGATGCCAATGAGACGGCGGTCGCCTGGCGTACCGCGTTGTCCCACAACGACCGCCCGGCGGGTCTCGCGCTGACCCGGCAGAACCTGCCGGTCTTCCCCCGCGGGGTCGACGGGTACGCCGAGGCGAGCGAGGTCGCCAAGGGCGCCTACACGCTGCTGGACACCCCGGACGGCTCGGCACCCGACGTGATCTTGGTCGGCACCGGCTCGGAGGTGCAGTACTGCGTCGGTGCCCGCGACCAGCTCGCCGCCCAGGGCGTGCAGGCCCGCGTCGTGTCGATGCCGTGCAAGGAGTGGTTCGACGAGCAGGACGACGCCTACCGCGACTCCGTGTTCCCGGCCGACGTGCTGGCCCGGGTCAGCATCGAGGCCGGCGTGGCGCAGGGCTGGCGCGAGATCGTCGGCGACTTCGGCGAGATCATCAGCCTCGACCACTACGGCGCCAGCGCCGCCGGCTCCCGACTGTTCACCGAGTTCGGCTTCACCGCCGACGCGGTCACCGATCGGGCCAAGAAGTCGATCAAGAACGCCGCCGACGGGGTCCGCCGGCTCGCCCGCGCCGCCCACGGCCCGGTCGGACCGGCCGACGCCGAGGCCGAGTCCGGCTCCGACACCCCGGTCGGCTGACCGGTCATTTCCGAGCAACCCGATCAAGGAGGAGCATCCATGAGTGAGGCACTGCAGAAGCTGTCCGATGCCGGCGTATCGATCTGGCTGGACGACCTGAGCCGCGAGCGGATCACCAGCGGCAACCTGTCGGATCTGATCAAGAACGACTCGGTCGTCGGGGTGACCACCAACCCGACGATCTTCGCCGCCGCGCTCGCCGACGGCGAGTCCTATCGCGACCAGGTCGCCCAGCTCAAGGGCGACACGGTCGACGAGGCCATCGTCCTGCTCACGACCGAGGACGTGCGCAACGCCTGCGACCTGTTCCGCGAGACCTACGAGGCCACCGACGGCGTCGACGGCCGGGTCAGCATCGAGGTCTCCCCCGGCCTGGCCCGCGACACCAACGGCACGGTCGAGCAGGCCCGCCAACTGCGCGACATGGTGGACCGGCCGCAGGTGTTGATCAAGATCCCGGCGACCAAGGAAGGGCTGTCGGCGATCACCCAGACGATCGCGGCGGGGATCAGCGTCAATGTCACGCTGATCTTCTCCCTGGAGCGCTATCGCGAGGTGATCGATGCGTACCTGACCGGCCTGGAGCAGGCGCTCGAGGCCGGTCAGCCGATCGACGACATCCAGTCCGTGGCCTCCTTCTTCGTGTCCCGGGTGGACACCGAGGTCGACAAGCGCCTGGACGAGATCGGTACGCCGGAGGCCGCCGCCCTGAAGGGGAAGGCCGCCGTCGCCAACGCCCGGCTCGCCTATCAGGTGTTCGCCGACTCGCTGCGCAGCGAACGCTGGCAGCGGCTCGCCGAGGCCGGCGCGAATCCGCAGCGGCCGCTGTGGGCGTCCACCGGGGTGAAGAATCCCGACTACGACGACACGATGTATGTCAGCGAACTGGTCGCCCCGGACACCGTGAACACGATGCCGGAGAAGACGCTGCAGGCGTTCGCCGATCACGGCAAGGTGACCGGCGACACGATCACCCCGTACTACGACGACGCCCGCCGGGTGCTGGAGCAGCTCGCCGACGTGGGCATCGACATGGCCGATGTCACCCAGGTGCTGGAGGACGAGGGCGTGGAGAAGTTCGCCAAGTCGTGGGACGAGCTGGTGCAGACCGTCCAGAAGGCCCTGGACGCCGCGTGATCGATCTGTCGCGCGCCAATCCGCTGCGCGATCCCCAGGACCGGCGGCTGCCCCGCATCGCGGGCCCGTCGGTCCTGGTGATCTTCGGCGTGACCGGCGACCTCGCCACCAAGAAGTTGATGCCCGCGGTCTACGACCTGGCCAACCGCGGGCTGCTGCCGCCCGGCTTCGCGCTGGTCGGGTTCGCCCGCCGCGACTGGGCCGACCAGGACTTCGCCGAGATCGTTCACGACGCGGTCCAAAAACACGCCCGGACGCCGTTTCGCGAGGAGGTCTGGCAACAACTGATCGACGGGATCCGGTTCGTGCCGGGCGATTTCGACGACGACGCGGCTTTCGCCCAACTCAAGCAGACGATCATCGAGTTGGACGAATCGCGCGGCACCGGCGGCAACCACGCCTTCTACCTGTCGATCCCGCCCCGGTTCTTCGAGAACGTCGTCGACCAGTTGCGCCGGCACGGGATGGCCGACCAGGACGGCGGTCGCTGGCGCCGGGTGATCATCGAGAAGCCGTTCGGCCACGACCTGGAAAGCGCCCGTGACCTGAACCGGATCGTCTCCTCGGTGTTCCCGTCCAGTTCGGTGTTCCGGATCGATCACTATCTGGGCAAGGAGACCGTGCAGAACATGCTCGCGCTCCGGTTCGCCAACCAGATGTTCGACCCGATCTGGAACAACAACTACATCGACCAGGTGCAGATCACGATGGCCGAGGACATCGGCATCGGCGGCCGGGCCGGCTACTACGACGGCATCGGCGCGGCCCGCGACGTGATCCAGAACCACCTGCTGCAACTGCTCGCGCTGACCGCGATGGAGGAGCCGACCTCCTTCGATGCCCGGCAGTTGCGGACCGAGAAGCAGAAGGTGCTGGCAGCGACCAGGCCGCCGGCCGACATCGACGCGCACACCGCCCGTGGGCGCTACACGCGCGCCTGGGCCGGCGGCCGGAATGTCCGCGGCTATCTGGAGGAGGAGGGCATCTCGCCCGATTCGATCACCGAGACCTATGCGGCGATCCGGGTCGACATCGACAACCGCCGCTGGGCGGGGGTGCCGTTCTACCTGCGTACCGGCAAGCGGCTGGCCCGGCGTACCACCGAGGTGGCGCTCGGCTTCAAGCGCGCGCCGCACCTGCCCTTCGACAACACCGACACCGAGGAGCTGGGCGCGAACGCGCTGGTGATGCGGATCCAGCCCGACGAGGGCATCACGCTGCGGTTCGGGGCGAAGGTGCCCGGCACCCAGATGGAGATCCGGCAGGTGAACATGGACTTCGCCTACGGCGGATCGTTCACCGAGTCCAGCCCGGAGGCCTACGAGCGGCTGATCCTCGACGTGCTGCTCGGCGACCCGCCGCTGTTCCCGCAGCACGAGGAGGTCGAGCTGTCCTGGCAGATCCTCGACCCGATCCTGCAGCACTGGGAGAATTCGGGTACGCCGCCGCAGGACTATGCCGCGGGAAGCTGGGGGCCGATGGTCGCCGACGAGATGATGGCCCGCGACGGGCACGTGTGGCGCCGGCCATGAGCGCGCGGGAACGAGTGAGGTACGCGGAATGATCATCGAACTGGCCGACACCACGGCATCCCAGATCTCCCAGGCGCTGCTGCGCGCCCGCCGCAGCGCCGGCAGCCCGGCGATGGGCATGGTGATGACCATGGTCGTGGTCTGCGACGAGAAGACCTTCGAGTCGGCGCTCGCCGACTCGACCAAGGCCGGCCGCGAGCATCCGTCGCGGATCCTGCTGGTCGTCCGCCGGCCGGGCCGGCGGGCCGGCCTGGACGCCGAGGTACGCGTCGGCGACGGCGCCCCCGGCGAGACCGTGATCTTGTGGCTGCACGGGCCGGTCGCCGATCACGCCGACGGGGTGGTGCTGCCGCTGCTGCTGCCCGACACGCCGGTCGTGGTCTGGTGGCCGGGGCGGGCGCCGGAGGTGGCGGCCGAGGATCCGGTGGGCGAGCTGGGCAACCGGCGGATCACCGACTCCGGATCGGCCGCGCAGTTGATCAACCGGGCGCGGCACACCCGGCCGGGCGATTCCGACCTGGCCTGGACCCGACTCACCGCCTGGCGCGCGCTGCTTGCCGCGGCCCTCGACCAGTACCCGGCGCACATCCTGTCGGCGACCGTCGCCGCCCGGCGCGGCAGTGCGTCCGCGCTGCTGCTGGCGGCCTGGCTGGAGGATCGACTCGGCGTACCCGTCCGGCTGCGGACCAGCGGCGGCCCGGGCATCACCGACGTCCGGATGACCACGGCGGCCGGGGACATCGCGATCAGCCGGGAGAACGGGGTACTCGCCGACTACACCGTGCCCGGTCAGCCCCTGCGGCAGGTGGCCCTGAAGCGTCGCCCGATCACCGAGCTGCTCGCCGAGGAGCTGCGCCGGATGGATCCCGACCAGATCTATGAGACCGCGGCCGCCGGCGTCGTGGCCCGTGCCGCGCGGGCCGAGGCCGCCGGCCCGCGGAGACCCGCGAAGGCGCCGGCCAGCAAACCGACCGCCAGGAAGGCGCCGGCGAAGAAGGCGGCCGCCAAGAAGGCCGTCGCCAAGAAGGCGCCGGCAAAGAAGACACCGGCGAAGAAGGCCCCGGCGAAGAAGACGGCCGCCAAGCGGACGACGAGGAAGACCACCGGATCGAGACGAGGGAGTTGATCATGGAGACCGAGCTCGAGATCTTCGACGATGCGGACACGCTGGCCGCCGGGGTCAGCGAGGGGCTGGTCCGGCGGATCAGCGAACTGCAGCGCGAGTCGAATACCAAGATCGTCTCGGTCTGTCTGACCGGCGGAACCATCGCGAGCAAGGTGCACGAGCTGCTGGGCGCCGAGCTGGCGGACGGCCCGGTCGATCCCTACCGGATCGCGCTGTGGTGGGGCGACGAGCGATTCGTGCCGACCGGGTCGGAGGACCGCAACGCCGAGCCGGCGATCAGCGCGCTGACCCCGGCCGGTCTGGACCAGGCGCTGGTGCACCCGATGCCGTCCTCGGACGGTGTCGACCTCGACGGCGCCGCACAGGCCTATGCCGCCGAGCTCGGCGACACCGTCTTCGACATCTGCCTGCTCGGCATCGGTCCCGACGGCCACGTGGCCTCGCTGTTCCCCGACCACCCGTCGCTGGCGGCGGGCGGGGAGGAGGCCGCGGCCAGGGTGATCGCGGTCCGGGATTCGCCGAAGCCGCCGCCGGAGCGGATCAGCCTGACGCTGCCGGTGATCAACGCCAGCCAGCAGGTGTGGCTGGTCGCGGCCGGACAGGGCAAGGCCGAGGCCGTCGCCAAGGCGTACCGGCAGGATCCGTCGGTGCCCGCCGGGCGCGTGCACGGAAACGAGGCGACGTGGTACTGGCTGGACCGGGCGGCGGCCGCCGACCTCGACTGAGCGGCCCGGCCGCGGCGGCCGGGAAGAAAATACCGACGGGTGCGTCAACTGTGACGCATCCGTCGGTATTTTCTTCTCAGGCCGTCAGTAGATGACCTCGCCGCGGGCGCGGCGGTCGCGCAGCAGCTCCAGGGCCTCGGCCAGGATGGCCTCGGCCTCGGAGTCGGAGCGGCGCTCCTTCACATAGGCGAGGTGGGTCTTGTAGGGCGTCGTCTTCGGCGGCGGCGGCGGGTTCTCCGCATCCGTGTTCGCCGGCAGGCCGCAACGCGGGCAGTCCCACGCCTCCGGCACGTCCGCCTCGATCGCGAAGGCCGGCCGGGTCTCGTGGCCATTGGCGCAGAAGTAGGACACGTGCGCCCGCGGGGCGGTGTCCCCCCGCTCCGCCTCGCCCATCGGCCCGGCACCGACCCGGCTGCCGCGGATCGCGCTCCCACCTACCACGTGTCTGTCTCCTTCGTCGGGGCCTGCGGCCCATTTCTGCGTGTTGCGGCCGGACCGGCCGGGACTGTCAGGGGTGGTCGACGATCGGACCCCGAGCTGTCGGTGCGACGATCCGCGATGCCGTCGAGGTGGCCGCGCGGGGGGCCTGGGGCAGCGGAATCACGGGCGCAACTGTAATCGCAGCGTGCGGCATGGACCAAACCCCGCCGGCACCCGGTCAGCGGGCGGGAAAGCCGGGTCGGAGCGGTTGACAACCCGTCTGTTGCTCATATTCCATAGCTCTATGGAATATGAGGCAATCCGCGCGACCGAACCCGACGCGGCGCCCGCCACCGCCCGCTGGAGCGATCTCTTCGCCCCCCACACCCGCGGCCCGGTCATCGTCCTGGCCTCCGGCATCGCGCTGTACGCGATCAACGTCTACGTCACCGCCAGCCTGCTGCCGAACGCCGTCGCCGACATCGGCGGCGAAGAGCTGTACGCCTGGGCGATGACGAGCTTCCTGCTCGCATCGGTGATCTCGTCGATGTTCGTCGGCCAGCTCTCCGCCGGGCTGGACGCGCGACTGGGCTACCTGCTCGCCTTCGCCGGATTCGGCGCGGGCCTGGTCATCGACGCCGTCGCGCCCACAATGCCGGTCTTCCTGGCCGGGCGGATCGTCCAGGGCGCGGCCGGCGGGTTGCTCACCGGGCTCGCCTACACGGTGCTGCGGCGCGTCCTGCCGGCCCATCTGTGGACCCGGGCGATCGCCCTGCTGTCGGCGATGTGGGGAGTGGGCAACGTGATCGGCCCGGTGCTCGGTGGCCTGTTCGCCCAGCTCGGCGTGTGGCGCGGCGCCTTCTGGACCCTGATCGCGGCGACGGCCGCGGCCGCCGTCCTTGCCGCGCGGGTAATGCCCGCGTCGGGCCGTGGCGCGGGCGGCGCCGGCGGCGTACCCAAGCTGTCGCTGTTGCTGCTCACCCTCGCCACGGCCGCCCTGTCCGGCGCGCAGCTCACCACGGGGCTGCTGCCCGTCGCCGTGCTCGGCCTCGCGGCGGCCCTCGCGCTGACCGGCTTCGTCGCCCGGGATCGCGCCTCCAGCCCGCGCTCGCTGCTCCCGGGGCTGACCTATCTCCCCCGCTCGCCGCTGCGCTGGATCTACCTGGTGATCGCGGCGGTCGCCATCGGCTCCACCATCGAGGCCTTCGTGCCGCTGTTCGGTCAGCGGCTCGGCGCGCTGTCGCCCCTGCCCGCAGGCCTGCTCGGCGCCGCCATCTCCTGGGGCTGGAGCGCGGCGGGCATCGCCACCTCGGGCGTGACCTCCGCCCGTGGCCTCGCCCGGCTGCGGATCGGCGGACCCGCCCTGCTCGCCGCCGGCTTCTGCGCCTACGCCCTGACCCAGCGCGCCGACCCCGGCCCCGTCATCGTGGCGGCTTGGTTCGGCACGCTGTTCATCGCGGGCTGCGGGATCGGGATGACGTTCGGGCACAGCGCCGCCGCGGTGCTGCGGAGCACGGACGACGACGCGGAGGCGCAGAAGGCCTCGGCCGGCGTGAACACGGTCCAGTTGGTCGCGAACACCCTCGGCTCCGCGCTGGCGGGCGTACTGGTCAGCCTCGGCGGGCCGTCGCTGGTCGGCTCCGCCGTCACGGTCTCGGTCGGCTTCGCCGTGATCGCCGCGCTCGGCGCGGTCTGCTCGGCGCTGGCGCTGCGCGGCGAGCGTTCGACCGGCGCACTAGGCTGAACCGACCATGACCAAGGCATTCCCCGAGCTGCCCATCTACGAGCAGCTCGCCCAGGTGGGCAAGGCGCTGGCCAGCCCGATCCGGCTGCGGCTGCTGGACCAGCTCGAGGAGGGCGAGTCCACGGTCGAGGAGCTGGCCGCGCGCGCCGGCGTCGGGCTGAAGAGCACGTCGGCGCAACTCCAGCAGCTCAAGGCGCTGCAGCTCGTGGCCGCGCGCCGCGACGGCGTACGCATCCACTACCGGATCGCCTCGCCGCAGGTCTCGGCGCTGCTGGCCAGCTTCGAGGAGTTCGCCGAACGCACGGTGCCTGCGGTGCGGACGGCGGTCAGCGAGTACTTCGCCGCGCACCCCGGGCCGGAGCCGGTGACGGTGGAGGAGCTGGAGCGACGGATGCGGGGCGGCACGATGGTGATCGACGTGCGCTCCGCCGAGGAGTACGCCAAGGGCCACGTGCCCGGGGCGCTGAGCATCCCGCTGCCTCATCTGCGCGACCGGCTGGCCGAACTGCCGGCGGACGCGGACGTCATCGCCTACTGCCAGGGCCCCTACTGCCTGTCCTCGCCCAGGGCGGTCGCCCTGCTCGGCGAGCTGGGCCGCGAGGCCCGCTCCGTGCGGGGCGGGATCACCGCGTGGATTCGCTCCGGGCGGGAGCTGCGCACGCCCGCCTGAGCGGGGCGTCAGCGCCCGGCGCGGCTCACGGGAACCAGCGGTAGAGCACCAGCAGCACGACGACGATCGCGATCCAGATCAGCCCGAGGACGATGGTCAGGCGATCGAGCGTGCGCTCCGCGGTCGAGCTGCCGCCGAAGCTGGTCGACATGCCGCCACCGAACAGGTCGGACATGCCGCCGCCGCGGCCCTTGTGCAGGAGCACGAACAGCGTGAGGATCGTGCTGACGATCACCAACAGGATCGACAGGACGAGGATCGGTACGCTCATCCGGCGGACCCGATCCCGACGGGCGCGAGCGCTGGCGTCATGGGGGCGGCAAACACGGGCGTCACTCTAGCCCGACGACCCGACACACGCGAAGTTCGGCTCACCCGCCCGCCAGATCGTAGAAGCGGCAGATCGCGGCGAACTCGTCGACCTTCAGCGACGCACCGCCGACGAGGCAGCCGTCGATATCCGGTTCGGCCATGATCGCCACCACATTGTCGGCCTTCACCGAGCCGCCGTAGAGGATCCGGACCCGCTCGGCGACCGCGATTCCGTGCTCCTCGGCGAGGAACTGCCGGATCGCCCCACAGACCTCCTGCGCGTCGTCGGGGGTGGCGACCTTTCCGGTGCCGATGGCCCACACGGGCTCGTAGGCGATCACGCTGCGGGTGATGTCCTCGGGCTTCAGCCCGGCCAGCGAACCGCCGACCTGGGCCAGGCAGTGATCGACCTGGCCGTCGGCCTCCCGGACCTCCGGACCCTCCCCGACGCAGACGATCGGGGCGATGTCGGCACGCAGCGCCTGCAGCGCCTTCGCCTGGACGACCGCATCGGACTCGTCGTGTTCGGTGCGCCGCTCGGAATGCCCGACGATCACGTAGCGGCAGCCGAGCTTGGCCAGCATCCGCGCCGTGACCTCGCCGGTGTGGGCGCCGCCGTCGTGGGACGAGACATCCTGCGCCCCGTACTCCAGTTGCAGCTTGTCGCCCTCCACCAGCGTCTGCACCGTCCGCAGGTCGGTGAACGGCGGGAACACCGCGACCTCCGACTTCGCCGGATCCCAGCGCTTGTCCTGCAGCGTCCAGGCCAGCTTCTGCACCAGCCCGGTCGCCTCGACGTGGTTCAGATTGGACTTCCAGTTGCCCGCCATCAGCGGGGTACGCCCGTGCGTCGCTTCGGCCATGATCAGTCCTCCAGTACCTGCAGGCCGGGCAGTTCCTTGCCCTCGAGGTATTCCAGGCTGGCGCCGCCGCCGGTCGAGATGTGGCCGAAGTCGTCGTCGGCGAAGCCCAGGTCGCGCACCGCGGCCGCAGAGTCGCCACCGCCCACCACGGACAGCCCATCGACCTTCGTCATGGCCTCGGCAACGGCACGCGTACCGCCGGCGAACGCCGCAAACTCGGCGACGCCCATCGGGCCGTTCCAGAAGGCCGTGCGTGCGCCGGCGATCTTCTCGGCGAAGGCCGCGGCGGACTCGGGGCCGATGTCCATCCCGAGCTGATCGGCCGGGATCGCGTCGGCGGCGACCACCGTGGGCGGCGCGTCGGCGGCGAACTCGGGTGCCACCACGATGTCGGTCGGCAGGACGATCTCGGTGCCCTCGCGTCCGGCGCGCTCGAGGTAGCTCCGGCAGGTCTCGACCTGATCGGCCTCGAGCAGCGACTTGCCCACCTCGAAGCCCCGCGCCGCGAGGAAGGTGAAGACCATCCCGCCGCCGATCAGCAGGGAATCGGCCTTGGCGAGCAGGTTGTCGATCACCGCCAGCTTGTCCGAGACCTTCGCGCCGCCGAGCACGACCACGAACGGCCGCTGCGGATCCTCGGTGATCGCGCGCAGCACCTCGGTCTCGGCCTTGACCAGCTCGCCCGCGGCGTGCGGAAGCAGCTTCGCCAGGTCGTAGACCGAGGCCTGCTTGCGGTGCACCACCCCGAACCCGTCGGAGACGAAGGCGTCGCCCAGCTCGGCATAGGCCCGGGCCAGCTCCGCACGCTCAGCCTCGTCCTTGGAGTCCTCGCGCGGGTCGAAGCGGACGTTCTCCAGCAGCGCCACCTCGCCGTCGGCCAGCCCGTCGACCACCTCACGCGCCTGCGGACCCGTGGTGTCGGCCGCGAAGGCGACCGGCCGCCCGAGGAGCTCGGCGAGCCGCTCGGCGACCGGCGCCAGCGAGAACTCGGGGTTCGGCTTGCCCTTGGGCCGGCCGAGGTGGGCGAGGATGATCACCTTCGCCCCGGCATCGGCCAGCCTGGTCAGGGTCGGGACCGAGGCCCGGATCCGCCCGTCGTCGGTGATCTTGTCGCCGTCCAGCGGGACGTTCAGATCGCAGCGGATGATCA
Source organism: Naumannella huperziae (assembly GCF_054073625.1). Classification (NCBI taxonomy): domain Bacteria; kingdom Bacillati; phylum Actinomycetota; class Actinomycetes; order Propionibacteriales; family Propionibacteriaceae; genus Naumannella; species Naumannella huperziae. The sequence goes on from NZ_JBSXPH010000001.1 coordinate 2,891,396, forward strand.
CCCGCTTGCCGCGCAGGTCACCAAGATCATCGATGGACTTCATCGGTCCGCGGTCCCCTCTCCCTCGTGATTCGCTCAGAGCTTCTCGCCGACCAGCTTGGTCAGGTCGACCAAGCGGTTGGAGTAGCCCCACTCGTTGTCGTACCAACCGACCACCTTGACGTTGTTGCCAATCACCTTGGTCAGGCCGGAGTCGAAGATGCACGACGCCGGGTCGGTGACGATGTCGGAGGAGACCAGCGGATCCTCGCTGTAGTTCAGGTAGGGCGCCAGCGGCCCGTCCTCGGCGGCGGACTTCATGATCTCGTTGACCTCCTCGACGGAGGTCTCGCGGGCGGCCTCGAAGGTCAGGTCGGTGGCCGAGCCGGTGATCACCGGGACGCGCAGCGCGTACCCGTCCAGCTTGCCCTTCAGCTCGGGCAGCACCAGGCCGATGGCCTTGGCCGCGCCGGTGGAGGTCGGCACGATGTTCTGCGCGGCGGCGCGGGCCCGGCGCGGGTCCTTGTGCGGGCCGTCCTGCAGGTTCTGGTCCTGGGTGTAGGCGTGCACCGTGGTCATCAGGCCCTTGTTGATGCCCAGCGCATCGTTCAGCGCCTTGGCCAGCGGGGCCAGGCAGTTGGTGGTGCAGGAGGCGTTGGAGATGATGTGCTGCGTGGCCGGGTCGTAGTCGCCGTCGTTGACGCCCATCACGATGGTGATGTCCTCGTTCTTCGCCGGAGCGGAGATGATCACCTTCTTCGCGCCGCCGTCGATGTGGGCCTTGGCCTTGGTGGCGTCGGTGAAGATGCCGGTCGACTCGATCACGATGTCGGCGCCGAGTTCACCCCACGGGATGTTCGCCGGATCCTTCTCGGCGAAGACCTTGATCAGCTTGCCGTCGACGGTGATGCCCTCGTCGTTGGCGGTGATCTCGCCCGGGAAACGGCCGAGCACGGTGTCGAACTTCAGCAACTGGGCGATCGAGGCGTTGTCGGTCAGGTCATTGGCGGCGACGACCTCGACGTCGGCGCCCGAGGCCACCAGGGCCCGGAAGAAGTTGCGGCCGATCCGGCCGAAGCCGTTGATGCCAACCTTGATGGTCATGCGCGATGCTCCTTAGCGGCGTGGTCTGTCGTGACACGGAACGCGCACACAATAACCAAGGCCCCCGAGCGCGCATCCGGGCGGACCAAACCGCCCACTGGCACGCTCGGCGTACCAGCACCGGAGTTGGTCTGGGCGCGGGCCCGCGCGGTTCGGCACAACCCGGGGCCCGGCTCAGGAGTCCTCGAGCATCTCCGGGGTCAGGTTGGCGTCCGTGCCGGGGATCCCGCGCTCGCCCGCCAGCTTGTCGGCGGTGGCCAGCAGCCGCCGGATCCGCCCGGCCACGGCGTCCTTGGTCAGGGGCGGGTCGTGCAACTGGCCGAGCTCCTCCAGCGAGGCCTGCTTGTGCTCCAGCCGCAGCGTGCCTGCGGCGCGCAGGTGATCGGGGACCTCGTCGCCGAGGATCTCCAGCGCCCGCTCGACCCGCGCGCCGGCGGCAACGGCCGCCCGCGCGGAGCGGCGCAGATTGGCGTCGTCGAAGTTCGCCAGCCGGTTCGCCGACGCGCGCACCTCGCGGCGCATCCGCCGCTCCTCCCAGGCCAGCAGCGACTGGTGGGCGCCCATCCGGGCGAGCATCGCGGCGATGCCGTCGCCGTCGCGGACCACGACCCGGTCGATCGCGCGTACCTCACGGGCCTTGGCGGGTACGCCGAGCCGCCGCGCCGCCCCGACCAGCGCGAGCGCCGCCTCCGGCCCGGGGCAGGTCAGCTCCAGCGACATCGAGCGCCCCGGCTCGGTCAACGACCCGTGCGCCAGGAAAGCGCCGCGCCACGCGGCGACGCAGTCGTCCAACGAACCGCTGACCACCTGCGCGGGCAGGCCTCGCGCGGGCCGGCCCTTGGAGTCGACGAGGCCGGTCTGGCGGGCCAGCGCATTCCCGTCGCGGATCACCCGGACCACATAGCGGTTGCCGCGGCGCAGCCCGGAGCCGTTCACCACGACCAGGTCCGTCTGGTGCCCGAACAGGTCGGCGATCGTGCGACTCAACCGTCGGGCGGCGGCGCCGGTGTCCAGCTCCGCCTCGATCACGATCCGGCCGCCCGCCAGGTGCAGGCCGCCGGCAAAGCGCAACATCGCCGTCAGCTCGGCGCGGCGCGTCGTCGGTCGGGTGATCTCGACGGTGGCAAGCTCCGCCTTCACCTGCTGAGTCATCGCCATGGCGGCCATCCAATCACAAGCGTGGGGGGTCGGTGGGGGCCTTCGAAGCGCATCAGTCCGGGATCAGGCCCCCATGATCTCGGCGTACATCGACGCCAGCCGCAACGGGTCGTGCCGGGCGGTGCCGTCGCGGACCGCCAGGTCCCCGACCACCAGCTCGGCGCCGAGCGAGGCGGCATAGGCCGGCAGATGCCGATCGTCTCGCGCGAACCGGGTATCGGCCAGCACCACGTCCAGCCGGAGCTGGGGGGCGTGCTCGGCGAGCAGCTCCAGGTGCTGGGCGGCGGTGTAGCCACGGGTCTCCCCCGCCGGCATCAGGTTCAGCGTGAGCAGCCGCCGGGCCCCGGTCGTGGTGATCGCCCGGGCCAGCTCGGGCACCATCAGGTGCGGCATCACGGAGGTGAACCAGGAGCCGGGGCCGAGGATCACCCAGTCGGAGCTCTCGATCGCGCGGACGGCCTCGTCCGCGGCCGGCGGCTCCGCCGGCTCCAGCCGGATCGTGCGCACCTCGGCATTGGTCCGGGCGACCTTGTCCTGGCCGCGGATCTCCGACAGCTCGTCGGGGTGCATCGGGTCCACGCCGATCACCTCGGCCACGATGTCCAGCGGCACCCGCGACATCGGCAGTACCCGTCCCCGCGCGCCGAGCAGCGTGGCGACCATGTCCAGGCCGGCCACCGGGTCGCCGAGCCGCTGCCACAGCCCGGCGATCAGCAGGTTGCCGATCGCGTGACCCGACAGCGCCCCGTCGCCGTCGAAGCGCGACTGCAAGACATCGGCCCACAGCCGGCCGGACGCGTCGTCGCCGCACAACGCCGCCAGCGCCATCCGCAGATCGCCCGGCGGCAGGCAGTCCAGCTCGGCGCGCAGCCGGCCCGACGATCCGCCGTCGTCGGCGACGGTGACCACCGCGGTCAACCGGTCGGTGACCCGGCGCAGCGCGGTCAGCGACGCGAACAGCCCGTGCCCGCCGCCCAGCGCGGCGACGCGCGGCAACTCGCCGGCATCGAGCGGGGACCTGGCATCGAGCGGGGAGCCGGTCATTCGCGCCCCAGATCGCGGTGCATGACCGCCGTCGGCAGGCCCGCGGCGTTCAGCCGGTCGGCGAGCTCGGTGGCGATCGCGGTGCTGCGGTGCTTGCCGCCGGTACAGCCGATCGCGATGGTGGCGTACCGCTTGCCCTCCACGGCATAGCCGCGGGCGACGTTGCCGACCAGGGCCTCGACCTGCTCCACGAACTGCTCGGCGCCGGCCTGGGCGAACACGTAGTCGCGCACCGGCGCCTCCAACCCGGTGTGGGGTTGCAACTCCGGCACCCAGTGCGGGTTGGGCAGGAAACGGACGTCGAAGACCATGTCGGCATCCAGCGGTACGCCGTTCTTGAACCCGAACGACATCACGCACAGCCGCACCCGCTCCGCGCCGCCGCCGAAGACGTGGGCGACCTGGACGCCGAGCTGGTGCAGCGTGGTGGTCGAGGTGTCGATCACCAGATCCGCGCCGGCGCGCAGGCCGGCCAGCATCGCCCGCTCCTGCCGGATGCCGTCGAGCAGCGGCCCGTCGCCCTGCAACGGGTGCGGCCGCCGGACCGAGGACTGGCGGCGGACGATCACATCGTCCTCGGCGTCGACGAACAGCAGCTCGGGCGGCGTACCGGCGGCCGCGAGTTCGGTGAACACGGTCGGCAACTGGTCGAACTGGCTGCGGCTGCGGACATCCAGCACCACGGCAACCCGGTCGATCCCGTCGGCGGCGGCCTTGGCGCACAACTCGACGAGCATCGACGGCGGGAGATTGTCCACGACGTACCAGCCCAGGTCCTCCAGCACGTGGGCGCTGGTCCGCCGGCCCGCGCCGGACATGCCGGTGATCACCACCAGCCGGATCGCCTCGGCAGACGCCGGGGCCTGCTCTACTGCCGCCGCCTCTGTCACGGGGCCCATTATGGGCCCGGTCACGAACGCGATGCGTACCGATAGCTACGCGGCGCCGGACCGTCGACCTCGACGATGCGGATCGCGAAGGGCTCGGCGTAGCGGGTCCCCGCGTCGGTCACGCCCAGCTCGTCGGCGACGGTGCGCAGCTCGCCGGCCCGTTCGGCGAGGGCGGGCCTCAGCGCGCGCCCGACGTACTGGTCGAGCACCAGCGCGTCGTCGGCGCGCGCCTGCGGCCCGGCGTAGACGGTGACCGGGATGCTCGGCGGCTCCCCGCGCGGGTCGGTCATGTCCTGCACCATGGTGGCGGTGAAGTCGTCGGGAAATTCCACCGCCAGGACCGCGTCGCCGCTCTCGACCCGGCCACGCACGACCTGGGGGTCGTAGCGCAGCTCGACGGGGCGGAAGTCGCTGACGGCGGTGGCGGTGTCGAGCGAATCGACCAGCAGGTCGCCGAAACTCAGCCACTCGGTCTTCGCGCTCTCCAGCGCCGGCACCTCGACGGGCTCGTCCCGGTAGCCGAAGGCCACCTCGAAATCGGGCCGGTCGACGGCGGCGGGCGCGGCCGGCGGCGGGGGCGCCGCCTGCTCCGGCGGCGGGACCTGCGCTTCCGGTCGCAGGGCCCAGCCGGCGGCCGCGCCGCCGATCAGCGCGGCCGCGGTCACCGCGGCGGCCGGCGCGAGCCACCAGCGCCGGATCGCTGGGCTGAGCAGGATCCGGCGACGCAGCGTGTGCCGCCCGGTCCGGCGGTCGGGGGCGGTCACGACTGCTCGATCACCTCTCCGGTGGTCATGTTGATCGCCTCGCCGCGGGTGGTGTCGCGATCCAGCGCGGACTTCACCTGCTCGGCGGTACGCCGACCGAAGCCGGGCAGGGCGGCGATCTCCTCGGTGGAGGCGGCTCGCAGCTTGCGCAGCGACCCGAAATGCTTCAGCAGGGTACGCCGGCGCACCTCCCCCAAGCCGGGCACGTCGTCGAGCAGCGACTCGACCATCGTCTTGCTGCGCCGGCCGCGGTGGTGGGTGATCGCGAAGCGGTGCGCCTCGTCGCGCAGGCGCTGCAGCAGGTACAGGCCCTCGCTGGTGCGCGGCAGGATCACCGGATGCTCCTCGCCGGGCAGCCACACCTCTTCCAGCCGCTTGGCCAGCCCGACCAGCGCGACGTCGTTGATGCCCAGCCGGGCCATCGCGTCCGCCGCGGCCGCCACCTGCGGCGGGCCGCCGTCGACGACGACGAGCTGGGGCCGGTAGGCGAACTTCTTGGGCGCGCCGGTCGTTGGGTCGACCAGGCCTCCGGTCTCGCCGGCCTCCTGCTGCAGCGTCGCCTGCTCGTCGATCAGTCGCCGGAACCGGCGGGTGATCACCTCGTCGATCGACGCGACGTCGTTCTGCCCGTCGACGCCGCGGATCACGAAGCGCCGGTACTCGCTCTTGCGCGGCAGGCCGTCCTCGAAGACCACCATCGAGGCGACGACCTCGGTGCCCTGCAGATTCGACACGTCGTAGCACTCGATCCGTAGCGGCACCTCGGGCAGCCCGAGCGCGGTCTGGATCTCCTCCAGCGCCCGGCTGCGGGTCGACAGGTCCGAGGCCCGCTTGGTCTTGTGCCGGACCAGCGCCTCCGAGGCGTTGCGCGCGACCGTCTCCAGCAGGCGCGCCTTGTCGCCGCGCTGCGGCACCCGGACCTGCACGGCCGAGCCGCGCAGCTCGCCGAGCAACTCGGCCATCGACCCGGGGCTGGTCGGCAGGTGCGGCACCAGCACCTCGCGCGGCACGGCCCGGCCGCGCTCCTCCGGCGCGACATCGGCATAGAGCTGCAACAAGAACTGCTCGATCAGCTCGGGTACGCCGGCATCGTCGGTGCGGTCGGCCACCCAGCCGCGCTCGCCGCGGATCCGGCCGCCGCGGACGTGGAAGATCTGCACGGCGACCTCGAGCGGATCCTCGGCCAGCGCGATGATGTCGGCATCGGTGCCGTCGCCGAGCACGACCGCATTGGCCTCCATCGCCCGCTGCAGCGCCCCGATGTCGTCGCGCAGCCGGGCGGCACGCTCGAACTCCAGGCCCGCTGCCGCGGTCTTCATCTCGGCCTCGAGCCGGCGGATCATCGCCGTGCCCTGACCGGCCATGAAGGCGCAGAAGTCGTCGACGATCTCGCGGTACTCCTCCGCGCTGACCCGGTCGACGCACGGCGCGGAGCACTTGTCGATGTAACCGAGCAGGCAGGGCCGGCCGGTGGCCCGGGCGTTGCGGAAGGTGCCGTTGGTGCAGGTCCGCACCGGGAAGACCCGCTGCAGCAGGTCGACGGTCTCCCGGATCGCCCAGGCATGGCTGTAGGGACCGAAGTAGCGGGTGCCCTTGCGCTTGGCGCCGCGGCCGACGAAGACGCGCGGATATTCCTCCGACATGGTGACGGCCAGCCACGGATAGGACTTGTCGTCGCGGTACTTCACGTTGAACCGCGGGTCGAACTCCTTGATCCAGGAGTATTCGAGCTGCAGCGCCTCGACCTCGGTGGTGACGACGGTCCAGTCGACCCGGGCGGCGGTGGTGACCATCGTCCGGGTCCGCTGGTGCAGCCCGGCGAGATCGGCGAAGTAGGAGTTCAGCCGCGAGCGCAGATTCTTGGCCTTGCCGACATAGATCACCCGGCCCTCGGCGTCGCTGAACCGGTAGACACCGGGCTGCTCGGGGATCGACCCCGGTGCGGGTCGGTAGGTCGCCGGATCTGCCACCCGGCCAGCCTAGTTCGGCGTACCGACCCCCCTCGCGGCGTTACCGACCACTCGCCCCAGTTCTGGCGACGATCCACCCGAACCCGCCACCCATACCGACCACTCGCCAGAGTTGTGGCGAGGGCCGGGCCGATCACAGCGGTACGCGCCGCGGCAGCCCTCGCCTCGCGCCCATACCGACCACTCGCCCCAGTTCTGGCGACGATCCGCACCAACCCGCCACCCATACCGACCACTCGCCCCAGTTGTGGCGAGGACCGGGCCGAGCACAGCTGTACGCGGCGCGGCAGCCCGCGCCTCGCGCCCATACCGACCACTCGCCCGGGTTCTGGCGCCGATCCGCACCAACCCGCCACCCATACCGACCACTCGCCCGGGTTCTGGCCGCGGCGAGCCCGCGTCGCGCCGAAACCTCCGCAGAACCCTCAGCCTCCGGCGGGGCGCAGCGCGGGCAGCAGCCGGTGGTAGTCCCGGTCGCGATAGACCAGCGGCGGGCCGCCGCCGATCCGGGCGGTCAGCGCCTCCAGCAGCACCAGCCGGCTGGACGCCGCCGGGATCTGGCCCGCGATCCGGGCCCGGATCCAGCCGGCGGAGTCGTTGATCACCGGCTCGCCCGTCGGCAGCCGCCGCCAGCCGCGGCCGGCGAACCGGTCGATCCCGCTGGTCGCGAACCGGGTCGCGAGCTCGGCCTGGTGGTGGCCGAGGAAGTTCACGACGACGTGCTCGGCACGCTCGATCGCGGGCCACGACGACGAGCCCGAGTCGATCGAGAACGCCAGCAGCGCCGGCTCCGCCGCCACCGAGATCACCGAGGTCGCCGTGAACCCGACCAGCCGCTCCGGGTCGGCCAGCGTGATCACGCAGACCCCCGCCGGGTGCTGGCGAAAGACCGCCTTGAACTCGTCGACGGACAGACCCTCACGGGTCTCGGGGTCGGGCACGCCGCTCATCGGACCACCTCCCGGTTCCTCGCGGCACCTGCCAGGCGATCCAGCCGGACCGTCCAGGCGTCGAGCGGGCCGGCCGGGTCGTCGACCTCGGACTCGGCGACCGTGACGGCCGGCAGCACGGTGGCGCCGAGCTCGCCGAGCAGGGCCGTCAGCGCCCCGGCGGTGCTGACCAGATGGGCCGGGGCCGCGGCGACGACCACCGGCACCGCCACCGCGTCGCGCAGGTCGCCCGCGGCCAGGTGATCCAGCAGGCTCTTCAACAGGCCGGTGTAGCTGCCCTTGTACGACGGCGTCGCGACCACCAGCCGGCGTGCCGAGCGGAGCCGGTCGAGCGCGGCGACGAGCTCGGGTGACCGCTCGGCGGCGAACACCGATGCCGCCAGGTCGGCGGCCTCGATCGGCTCCGCTTCGCCGCCGGACCAGCGGTCGGCGACGGTGCGGGCCAGCCCGGCGGTACGCGACCCCGGCCGCGGGTTGCCGGACAGGACGACGGTCGTTGCTTCGGACGGCTCACTCATGGGCGGCCTGCTTCCACAGTCGGGGCGAGGATCGGATGATCATTCGCCGGCGGTTCGGCGTCGGGCGGGGACGTGACCGGCTCCCACAACCGGTCGGGAAAGGCCTCGCGCGCCTGCGGCAACACATCGGCGAGGAACGCGTCGATGCCACGCTGCAACACCGGGTCGGGCTCGTCGGCGGTGCCGATGTGCTGCACCTCGTGGCCCAGCAGCCCGTGCAGTTGGCCGAGCTGGTCGAGCACCTCCTCGGGGCTGCCGACGAGGTAGGAGCCGTTGGCGATCGCGTCGTCCAGGTCGGCGAACGGCACGGTCTGGCGAAACGTGGACGCCCGCGCGAGCCGCGCCGCGAACACCGGCGCGAACTCCGCGCGCGCCTGCTGGGAGGTCGGCGCCACGTGCACCGCCGCGGCGCCGGCGCCGACCAGCGCCCGCTCGGGCGGGTGGCCGTACGCCGCGAGCCGCTCGCGGTAGTGATCGACCAGCTCGGCGTACTGCTCGCGCCGCCCGGTGACGTTGGCCGAGTACAGCGGGTCGCCGTGGCGGGCGGCGAGCTCGGTGGAGTTCTTGCTGGTGGCCGAGCCGTGCCAGATCCGCGGCGGGCTCTGCAGCCAGTCCGGCCGCGGCACGAAGTCGACCAGCGGCGGCCGGAACCGCCCGGACCAGGTGACGCTCGGCTCGTGGATCAGCCGGCGCAGCAGGTCGTACTTCTCGGCGTTGCGCTCCCACTGGTCGTCCAGCGAGTAGCCGAACACCCGCGCCTGCACCTCGGTGTTGCCCTTGCCGATGATCATCTCGACGCGCCCGCCGGACAGGTTGTCCAGCGTGGCGTAGTCCTCGGCAACGCGTACCGGGTCCAGCACCGACAACACGGTGACGGCGGTGAACAACCGGATCCGGCTGGTCCTGACGGCGATCGCGGCGAGCAGCACCGGCGGCGCGGACACCTCGGTGTCCGGCGTGTGGTGCTCGCCGACGCCGAACCCGTCCAGGCCCGCCTGTTCGGCCCGGTCGGCCGCGGCGACGATCTGATCGAGCCGCTCCTTGGAGCCGACGCGGTCCGGGCCCGGCGCGTTGAAGCCGAGGGAGATCGCGAGGAACCTCACCGCGCCCCCTCGAACGGCTCGGGCGCCAGCTCGCCGGCCTCGACCAACAGGTCGAGATGATTCTCGGCGGGCGGCTTCGGGCAGGTGCCGTAGGGGGTGAACGCCGCCGGGAAGTTGGTCGCGCGGTTGAAGTCGATCACCGCGGATCCGTCCTCGCCGATCTCGACCGGGACCACGCGCCACTCCGCGTGCGCTCCCCCGGCGCCGAGGTCGTCGAAGATCGCGGTCACCCCATGATCGCCGAACACGGCGAGGGAGTGGGTACGCCCGTCGTGCGCAAACTCCACGACGCCGATCTCCTCGCGCTGGTGCACCAGGCCGGGCTGCGCGCCGTCGACGGTGACCCGCCTCGGCTCGGGGTGCGCGGTGAACGTGGCGTCCTTGATCCAGGCCGGGTCGAACTCGTGTGCCCGCAGCCCACCGAATGCGCGCCGGGCGGGCGCCTCCGGGTCCAGCACGCGCAGGCCGAGGCGGCCGGTACGCCGGATCAGCTCGAGGCGCCGCCCGTCGGCCAGCGTCAGCCAGTGCAGCGACTTCGCCTCGCCGATCCCGGCGCGGGCCTCGCCGACGATCGGCGCGCCGGATCCGTCGGGCTCGACGGGCGCGAGCTGCTCGCCCGCTCCGACGGTGACCCGGGCGGTGTCGTCGACCACGTCCCAGGTGCCGGGCAGCGCCGGCAGCACCTGCGGCGATTCGTCGAGCCAGTGCAGCGCGACCTGGCTGAGCACGCCGAACGGGGCGCGGAAGACCTGCTCCCGTTCGACGCGTTCGGCCACCGCGCGCCGTTCGGCGTCGACGGCGACCCGGTCGCTGTGCACCGCGTCGATGGTGGATCCACTCATCGCTGTCTCCTTGTTCTCGGTCGGTCTCGGACGATCCCCGGATCGGTGTCGATCATGCTGTGCTGTTGATCATGCTGCGCTGTTGATCATGGAGCGTGTTGATCATGGCTGTCCCGCCGCCGCGAGGACAGGCGTACCGTGCCGCGCCCAGTGCTCGGAGAGCAGCTCGTAGGAGCGCACCCGGGCCTCGTGATCATGGGTGATCGTGGTGATCACCAGGTCGTCGGCGCCCGTCGCCTCGGCGAGCAGCCGCAACCCCGCGGTGACCTGTTCCGGCGTACCCACGAAGCGGGACGCGATCCGGTCGGCGACCAGCGCGTCGTCCTCGGCGGTCCACGGCAACTCGGCGGCCCGTTCCGGCGACGGGTAGGCGATGGCGCCGTCACCGCAGCGGATGCTGCGCACCCAGTGCCCGAAGCCGCGGGCCAGCTCGGCGGCGCGCTCCGGCGTCTCGGCGACGACCACGTCGGCGGACACGGCGACCCGCGGCGCCGCGTTGCGCGGGGAGGGCCGGAACGCGGCGCGGTACGCCTCGACGGCCTCCAGCACGTTGCCGGGCGTGACGTGATAGTTGGCGCCGAAGGCGAGGCCCAGCGCGCCGGCCAGTTGCGCGCTCTCGCCGCCGCTGCTGCCCATCACCCAGATCTCCTGGTCCGGCCCGGCGTGCGGGGTGGCGGCGAGCAGTCCGCCCTCGCGGTCGGCGTAACGATCCTCGAGCAGCGCGAGGAGGTCCTCGAGCTGTTCGCCGTAGGGCTGGGCCTCGCGGCCGCCGCGCAGCAGGTCACCCTGGGCGGCCACCCGCGGCCGGGAGCCGAGCCGGGCGAACAGCCCGGGCGGGCCGGGCGGCAGCGGCAGCCCGTTCGGCGCGCGGTCCGGGCGCTTCGGTGCGGCGGACTCGTCCGCGCCACCCTTGTCGAGGCCTCCCTTGTCGGCGCCGTTCTTGTCCGCACCGTTCTGCTCGGCGGGACCGCGGCTTGCCGAGCGCCCGAGGCCGAGGTCGATCCGGCCGGGAGCGGCGGCGTCCAGCAACCCGAACTGCTCGACCAGCGCGAGCGCGGACTGATTGCCGGCCAGCACCGCCCCCGATCCGAGCCGGATCCGGGAGGTGTGCGCGGCGAGCAGCGCCAGCACGACGGCCGGGGACGAGCCGGCGACACCGGGGTTGAGGTGATGCTCGGCGACCCAGTAGCGGGCATAGCCCGCCTGCTCGGTACGCCGCGCCAGGTCGATCGTCTCCGCCACCGCCCGCCGCGCATCGCCACCCTCGGTGATCGGCACGAGGTCGAGCACCGACAGCGGCACGACGGGCGCGCCGGGCGACGCCGCGACCGGCTCGTTGTTGCTCATGCGGGGCTCCTCTCGGGTTCCCGGGCGCCGGGTACGGCGGCCAGCAGGGTGCGGGTGTAGTCGTGGCGCGGCCGGGCCAGCACCTCGTCGGTGGGTCCGACCTCGACGATCCGCCCGGCAGACAGCACGGCGGTGCGGTGCGCGATCTGGCGGACGACGGCGAGGTCGTGGGAGATGAACAGATAGCCCTGCCCGAACTCCGCCTGCAGATCGACCAGCAGCCGCAGGATCCTGGCCTGCACGGACACGTCGAGCGCGGAGACCGGCTCGTCGCAGACGATCAGGTCCGGCTGCGGCGCGAGCGCGCGGGCGATCGACACCCGCTGCCGCTGCCCGCCGGACAGCTCGCGCGGCAGACGCCCGGCATAGCTGGTCGGCAGGCCGACGCGGTCCAGCAACTCGGCGACGCGGGTCGCGCGGGCGGCGCGGTCGCCGATCCCGAACGCGGCGAGCGGCTCGGAGATGATCTCCGTCAGCGTCCAGCGCGGGTTGAGCGAGGCGTACGGATTCTGCTGCACGACCTGGATCCGGCGGCGCAGCAGCCGCAGCGCCTCGCCGCGCAGCCCGGACAGCGGAGTCTGGTCGAAGCTGGCCTCGCCGGCGTCCGGTCGGACGAGCCCGAGCGCGACCCGGGCCGTGGTGGTCTTGCCCGAGCCGGACTCCCCCACCAGGCCGACCGTCTCGCCGCGCTCGACGGTGAGGTCGACGCCGGACACGGCTGCCACGGTGCGGTCCGCCCCGGCCGCGCGCGGCAGCCGGAAGGAGACATCCACGCCGCGCAGCTCCAGCAGCGGCCGGGACGGCTCGGGCCGGGCGCCGACCAGCGGCGGGGTGTCCAGCCGCGGGGCGGCACCGAGCAGCTCGCGGGTGTAGCCCTCCCGCGGCCGATCGATCAGATCGGACACGGAGCCGGCCTCGACCACGGTGCCGCCGCGCATCACGACCAGCCGGTCGGCCCGCTCGGCGGCGACGCCCAGGTCGTGGGTGATCAACAACACGCCCGCCCCCGATGCGCTGCTCAGCTCGGCCAGCCGGTCGAGAATGGTGCGCTGCACCGTGACGTCGAGCGCCGAGGTCGGTTCGTCGGCGACGATCAGCGCCGGGTCGGCGACGGTCGCCAGGGCGATCAGCGCGCGCTGGCGCATCCCGCCGGAGAGCTGGTGCGGGAACTGCCGCGCGCGCTGCGCCGGCCGGTCCAGCCCGGCCCGCTCCAGCGCCTCGATCGCCCGCAGCCGGGCGGTACGCCGGTCGGCGAGCCGGTGGATGCGCAGCACCTCCGCGACCTGATCGCCGATCCGCTGCACGGGGTTGAGCGCGCTCATCGGATCCTGCGGGACAAAGCCGATCCGGCGCCCGCGTACCGCGCGCAGGACCCGCGGCCGCGCGCCGATCAGCTCGACGTCGCCGAGCCGCGCGCTGCCGGAGACCTCGGCGTTGTCGGGCAGTACGCCGAGCAGGGCGTGCGCGGTGCTCGACTTGCCGGAGCCGGACTCGCCGACCACGGCGACGCACTCGCCGCGGCGCACGTCGAGGCCGACCCCGCGCACCGCCGGGGCGAGCGCATCCGCCAGCCGGTAGCCGATCCGGAGATCCTTGATCGAAAGCAGCGCGTCGGTCATCGGCGATTCCCCTCCAGGGCGCGGGCGAGCCGGTTCGCCGACAGCACGGTGGCGACCACGACCAGGCCCGGCAGCGTGCTCAGCCACCAGGCGCTGCCCAGGAAGCTGCGCCCGCCGGCGACCAGCGAGCCCCACTCCGGGGTCGGCGGCTGGGCGCCGAAGCCGAGGAAGCTGAGCGAGGAGACGGCGAGCATCGCGGTGCCGAAGTCGAGCACGGCGAGGACCAGCACCGGCCCGATCGCGTGCGGCAGCACGTGCCGCCGCAGGATCGTCAGGCGGCGCGCGCCGGAGGTGGCGGCGGCCTCGACGAAGGGACTCAGCCGCACCCGCATCACCTGGGCGCGCATCACCCGCGCCGAGGCGGCGATGCTGCCCGCGCCGACGGCGATCGCCACGTTCAGGGTGCCGAAGCCGAGCGCGGTGATGAAGGCCAGCGACAACAGCAGCGCCGGGAACGCCATCAGCACGTCCACGAAGCGCATCGCGAGCTGGTCGAGCCAGCCGCCGACGGTGCCGGCCAGCAGCCCGAGCAGCCCGCCCGCCACCAGGCCGAAGCCGACCGCGACCAGGGTCGCCTGCACCGACAGGCCGGTGCCGTGCACGACGCGGGTGAGCAGATCGCGGCCGATCTGGTCGGTGCCGAACGGGTGCGCGGGGCTCGGGCCGAGCAGGGAGTCGGCCCCGTTGGCCGCGTACGGGTCGCCGGGCGCGATCAGCCCCGGCGCGAGCGCGGCGAGCAGCACGACGGCGAGCCAGGCGATCGCGAGGACGACGGTCGGGCGTACCCGCAGCCTGCGCCGGACGCGCGCGGCGCGGACCCGGGCGGCTGCCGGGGCGGCCGCGGTGAGGCGTTGATCGAGGATGGTCACGAGCGGCCTCCCGGCACCGGGGCGAGGCTCAACCGCGGGTCGAGCAGCGGCTGGACCAGGTCGACGAGCAGCGTCACGACGACCACCGTGGCCGCGCCGAGCACGACGATCCCGAGCGTGAGCGGGATGTCCTGGGTGGCGACGGCCATCGCGGTGAGCTGGCCCAGCCCGGTCCGCGAGAAGACCGTCTCGGTGACCACCGCGCCGCCCAGGAACTGGCCGGCGAGTACGCCCGCGACGGCGAGCGCGGGCAGCGCCGCGTTGCGCCCGATGTGCCACAGCACCCGCGCCGGTCCGGCGCCCTTGGTGAGCGCCGTCTCGGCGTAGGGCTGCGCCGCCTCGGCGTCCAGGCTGCGGGTGTAGACCTGCGCGACGGTCGCGGAGCCGAGCGTCGCCAGGGTGATCGCGGGCAGCACCAGGCTGGCGGCGCCGTCGTTGCCGAACGCCGGGAACCAGCCGAGCCCGAACGAGAACACCTGCAGCAGCATCAGCGCCAGCCAGAAGCTCGGCACCGAGACCCCGAGCGGCGGCAGGGCGAGCAGCAGTTGGCGTACCGGACCGACGCGGAAGCGGGTCGCGGCGAGCGCCAGCGCCCCGCCGCCGAGCAGGCTCAGCCCGGTGGCGAGCAGCGCGATCTGTGCGGTCGGCCAGATCGCCTGCCCGATCGAGGCGGCCACCGAGCCGGTCCGCGGCGAGCTGCCGAGGTCGCCGCGGGCGAGCGCGCCCAGATGGTTCAGGTACTGCACGGGCACCGGCTGGTCCCAGCCGTAGCGCGCCCGCAGCTCGGCGATCTGTTCGGGAGTGGCGGTGGATGCGCTCGGGTCTCCGCCGGCCGCGACCAGGGCGGCCGGGTCACCCGGCAGGGCGTACAAGACCAGGAACGCGACCGTGTACGCGGCCCACAGCACGCCGAGTGCCTGGACGATCCGCAGCGCGAGATGACGAACCATGATCACTCCACCCGGGCGGCGTGCAACTGCAGCCGGGAGTAGGAGTCGAACCGGACGTCGCGGGCCTGTTTCGACAGCCCCAGCACGGTGGTCAACTCGAACACCGGCGCGGTGTAGGCCTGCTCGATGATGATCCGCTGGGCGTTCTCGGCATGCCGCAGCCGGGCCGCCCGGTCGGTGGTCCGCTGCAGCGCGGTGAACTCCTTGATCAACTCCTTGTCCTCGATGCCGTAGGGCGCCACTCCGTCCTGCCAGTAGATGTTGCGCAGGATGTCGGGATCGGGGCGGGTCGAGTTGCCCCAGGCCAGGTCGAAGTCACCTGTGCTGAGGGTTTCGTTGAGCTTGCCGATCTGGGTCTGCCGCAGCTCCAGTTCGATGCCCACGGCGCGCAGTTGTTGTTGCTGCAGCTCCAGCGCCGCCTGGTTCGGGTTGAAGTTGGTGCCCCAGTAGGCAACCAGGTGCAGCCGTTCGCCGTCCTTCACGCGGATGCCGTCCGGACCGGTACGCCAGCCCGCCTCGTCCAGCAGGGCCGCCGCGGCGGCCGGGTCGGGCCGCAACTGCTCGGACAGGTCCACCCAGCCGGGGGTGTTCGCAGCGATCGGGCTGCTCGCGGCGCGGAAGCTCGGGCTGAGCACCGCCGAGGTGATCGCACCGGCGTCGATCGCCCTGGCGAAGGCCCGGCGGACCCGCACGTCGGAGGTGATCGGGCGCTTCACGTTGAACCGCAGGCCGAAGACCACGCCCGGATTGGGCCGCGACTGCAGCGTGAAACCGGCGGCGGACAGGGCCTGCTCGTCCTGCGCCGCGACGCCGCCGATCGCGTCGACCTGGCCGGAGCGCAGCGAGCCGGACCGGACCCCGGACTCGGCGATGATCGGGAAGATCAGCCGGTCGCTGGCCGCCGCGCCCTTGCGGGCCCACAGCGAGGAGCCCCAGTCATAGTCGGCGCGGCGGGTCTCCACCACCTCGCTGTTCGCCGCGTACGACTCCAGCACGAAGGGGCCGCTGCCGACCAGATTGCCCGCGCACCGGTCGGCCGGGTCGGTGTCCAGCGAGGACTTCGCGAGCAGGCCGAGGAAGTGGCTGGCCGAGGCCTGCAGGAACTGCGCATTCGGCTCGCGGAACCGGACCCGCGCCGTCAGCTCGTCGACCACGTCGGTGCCGGCGTACCCGCTGAGGAACTGCAGCGACGTGCCCTGGCTGGCGCCGTTGCGGATCACCTCGTCGAAGTTGTCCTTGACCGACCGGGCGTCGACCGGCGTGCCGTCGGAATAGGTCACCCCCGGCCGGAGCTTGAACGTGAACTCCTTGGCGTCGTCGGACTGGGTGAACGATTCGGCCAGCCAGGGAACGATCTCGCCCGTCTCGGGATCCTGGTCGGTCAGCGAGTCGACCAACTGTCGCGACGGGTACGCCGCGTCGTTGTTGCCCGCCACCCGCGGGTTCAGGCAGCCGGGGTCCGAAGCGAGCGCGAACCGGAACTCCGAGGGCGTGTCCCCGGCGGGATTGCCGCCCGCGCCCCCGCAGGCGGTGAGCGCGAGCGCCAGTCCTGCCCCGAGGGCCGCCAGCCCGAGGCGGGCGTACCTGCGGGCGGTCACGATGCCACCCGGTGCGAGGCGGGATCGGCGACCGGCTGGGCGCCGGCGGGGCGCAGCCCCAGGTTCTCCCGCAGCGTCTCCCCCGGATACTCGGTGCGATAGACGCCGAGGTCCTGCAGCTCCGGCACCACCGAGTCGACGAACTCGTCCAGCCCGGCGGGGATCAGGTGCGGCACCAGGATGTAGCCGTCGGCCTCGCCGTTGTCGACGGCATCGGCGAGGGCCCGCGCGACCGTCTTCGGCGTACCGACGAAGGTCCGGCTGGCCTGCACCTCGATGATCAACTCGCGGATGCTGAGGTTCTTCTCGGCGGCGATCGCGCGGTAGCGGTCGGCGAGGTCGGGCGCGTCGTTGCGCCGGGACTGGCCCTTGACGATCGCCTTCTCGGAGCGGTCCGGCTCGATGTCGGGCAGCGGACCGTCCGGGTCGTAGCAGGACAGGTCGCGGTTCCAGACGTGTTCGAGCAGGGCGATCGCGGTCTGCGGGGTGATCTGGCCGCGCCGGATCTCCCGATCGTTCTCGCGCGCCTCCTCCTCGGTGTCGCCGAGGGCGAAGCTGACGCCGGGGAAGATCAACAACTCGTCCGGGCCGCGACCGAAGGAGGCCGCGCGGCGCTTGAAGTCGGCGAACGACTCGCGACGCTTCTCCGGCGTCTCCCACCAGCGCGCGAAGATCGCGTCCGCCGTCCGGGCGCCGAAGTCGCGGCCGTCGGCGGAGTCGCCGGCCTGCAGGATGACCGGGTGGCCCTGGGCCGGGCGGGGCGTGCCGAAGGTGCCGGCGATGTCGAACTGTTCGGAGGTACGCGAGAAGTCGCGCACGGCGCCCTCGCGCAGCAGCGCCTTGCCGAACGGGTCGATCGGGTCGTCGTCCCAACTGTCCCAGAGCTGGCGGGCGGCGGCGACCAGGTCGGCGGCGCGGACGTAGCGATCGGCGGCGTCGAGATAGCCGCCGCGGCGGAAGTTCTCGCCGGTGAAGGCGTCGGAGGAGGTCACCACGTTCCAGCCGGCCCGGCCGTCGCTGAGCAGGTCGAGGCTGGCGAACTCCTTGGCGAGTTGGTCGGGCTCGTTGAAGGTGGCGTTGATGGTGCCGATCAGCCCCAGCCGCTCGGTCACCGCGGCGAGCGCGGCCAGCACCGGGATGGTGTCCGGCCGGCCGACGACGTCCAGGTCGTGGATCAGGCCCTTGCGCTCGCGCAGCCGCAGGCCCTCGGCGAGGAAGAAGAAGTCGAACAGGCCGCGCTCGGCGGTCTGGGCGAGGTGCCGGAACGAGGCGAAGTCGATGTTGCTGCCGGCATCGGGGTGCGACCACACGGTGTGGTGGTTGACCCCCGGGAAGTGCGCCGCGAGGCGTACCTCGCGGCGCGTCGTCGGCTCGGTCATGATCGTCTCCTGTCGGTCGGGGCGGGTCGTGGCCGGGCGGCGTCAGGCCGCGTAACGGTTGGCGGCGGCGGGCAGACCGAACCGGTTGCGCAACCGGTCCGGCGCGGTACGGTGCAGGACGCCGCGCTCGATCAGGTCGGGCACGACCACGCCGGTGATCACCGGCACGTCGAGCGCGGTCACGGCGGGCCGGAGCAGGACGCCATCGAAGTCGCCGGCCAGTTCGCCGATCCGCGTCGCGAGGTCCGCGGCGGACCCGACGAAGCGCGGTCGGTCGGCGGGGGCGGCCTCGTCGGCGGACGCCGCGGCCAGCTCCGCTGCCCGGGCGCGAGCCCGCGAGCCCCGCACGTCGACCGTCACCTCGAGTTCTGCCAGCCGCGGCGCGCCGGCCGGGCCGGTATCGCCGGTCACCACATCGGCCAGCTCGGCGGCGGGATCGGGTACGCCGGAGCGCACCAGCACCGGCGGGTTGCCCTGCGGTGGCCGGGGCGTGATCAGCGGACCCCTGACGGTGAAGAACTCGCCCGTGAAGTCGACGTAGTGCAGCTTGTCGCGATCGACGAACCGGCCGGTCGGGCGGTCCCGGATCACCGCATCGTCCTCCCAGGAGTCCCACAGGGCACGGACGACCTCGACCACCTCGCGGGCCTCGCGCCCCGCCTCGGCGGCGGTCGGCGCTGGCCGGTGGCCGACGCGCGCGGCCCCGGCGGCACTCGTGTCGACCTGGACCGACCAGCCGGCGCGGCCGCGCGAGATGTGGTCCAACGTGGCCAGCGCCTTCGCCACGTGGAACGGCTCCCGATGGCTCACCGCCGTCTCCGCGACGAGCCCGATCGCGGTGGTGACCGGTGCGATCCGCGCGGCGAGGACGATCGGGTCGAGGCGCCCACGCGACGCGTCGGTCCGGTTCTCGTCGCCGAAGAGCACGAAGTCGATCCCTGCCGCCTCGGCCCGCTGCACGAGATCGAGCGCGAAGTCCGCCCGCCAGACCCGGCGCGGGTCGCCGGGCGTCGCCCGCCAGGCCTCGGGGTGCGTGCCGAATCCGTCCAGCGTCAGGCCCAGCAGCGGGCCACGGGCCGGGCTGCCGGTCGCGTTCAGGTCATTCATCGGTGCCGCCTCAGGTTCATGTGGTCTATCTCAACTGATTTTATTTACTTTGACACCGGTGTCCGACATGAGAGACGGCGTCTCGCTCGCGCGTCCACGGCCCCGAAGGCGGCCACCTAACATGTGCCGCACCCGACCTCGCCGAATGGAAAGGCGTTCAGATGACGGAGCCCACGACCCGAGCCGCAGGCGCATCCCTCCCGTCGGACGAACCACCGACGACCGACCGTCGCAGGGTGCTGGCGCTCGGCGGGCCGATCGCCGCGGGCGGAGCACTGGCCGCGACCGCCTGCGCGCCGGCCGAGCAGGAGCCCGAACAGCGACAGCCGGCGACCCCGGGGTCGCCGCCGGTCGACAGCGGAGCGAGCGGCGCCGGCATCCGGGCCGAGGACGTCCCGGTCGCCGGGGGCGTCGTCCTGCCCGGGGTCGCGGTCGTCACCCAGCCCGAGGCCGGCCAGTTCAAGGCCTTCTCCCCCGTCTGCACCCATCAGGGCTGCGAGGTCGGCGAGGTCAGCGCCGAGGGAATCGTCTGCCCGTGCCACTTCTCGGTCTTCTCGATCACCGACGGCGCCGTCGTCGAGGGTCCGGCTGAGCAGCCGCTGGCCGAGCTGCCGACCTCGGAGGCGGACGGCATGATCAACATCGGCTGATCGGCCCGACGGGTCGGGCCACGTACCCGCCCCCACCGCAGGTACGTGGACTTCCTAGTAATACGATGGCCGCACTTCCACGCTTCCCGACCAGGGCGCACCCCGACAGGCAAGGACGGCATCGGACATGGACGTTCGAGAACTCACCCACTTCGTCGACGGCGCGCCCGTCCCGGGCAGCTCGGGGCGCTTCGCCGACGTCTTCGATCCCAATACCGGCGCCGTCCAAGCCCGCGTACCGCTCGCCGACTCCGCCGAGGTCGAGGCCGCGATCGCCAGCGCCGAACAGGCCCAGCCGGCATGGGCGGCGACCAACCCGCAGAAGCGGGCACGCGTGCTGATGCGTTTCCTGCAGCTCGTCAACGACCAGATGGATGATCTTGCCGCGATGCTCTCGGCCGAGCACGGCAAGACCATTCCCGACGCCAAGGGCGACATCCAGCGCGGGCTGGAGGTGATCGAGTTCGCGATCGGCATCCCGCACCTGTTGAAGGGCGAGTACACCGAGTCGGCCGGCACCGGCATCGATGTCTACTCGATGCGCCAGCCGCTCGGCGTCGTGGCCGGGATCACCCCGTTCAACTTCCCCGCGATGATCCCGCTGTGGAAGGCCGGGCCCGCGATCGCCTGCGGCAATGCCTTCGTGCTCAAGCCGTCCGAGCGCGACCCCTCGGTGCCGCTGCGACTCGCGGAGCTGTTCATCGAGGCCGGCCTGCCCAAGGGCGTGTTCAACGTGATCAACGGCGACAAGGGCGCCGTCGACACCCTGCTCACCGACCCGCGCATCGCCGCCGTCGGGTTCGTCGGATCGACGCCGATCGCGCAGTACATCTACGAGACCGCGACCGCCCACGGCAAGCGGGCGCAGTGCTTCGGCGGCGCCAAGAACCACGCGATCGTGATGCCCGACGCCGACATGGACGCCGTCGCGGATGCGCTGATCGGCGCCGGGTACGGTTCGGCCGGCGAGCGCTGCATGGCGATCTCCGTCGCCGTGCCGGTCGGCGAGGAGGCCGCGGAGGCCCTGGTGCCGCGACTGAAGGAGCGGATCGCGAACCTGCGGATCGGTCGCAGCGACGACGAGAAGGCCGACTTCGGGCCGCTGGTCACGGCGCAGGCCAAGCAGCGCGTCGAGGACTACATCGCCTCCGGCGTCGAGGAGGGCGCCGAGCTGGCGGTCGACGGCCGCGGCTTCTCCCTGGACGGGCACGAGGACGGCTTCTTCACCGGGCCCACCCTGTTCGACAAGGTCACCCCCGAGATGAAGATCTATCGCGAGGAGATCTTCGGACCGGTACTGAGCGTGGTCCGCGCCGCCGACTACGAGGAGGCGGTACGCCTGCCCACCGAACACGAGTACGGCAACGGTGTCGCGATCTTCACCCGCGACGGCGACACCGCGCGCGACTTCACCAACCGGGTCAATGTGGGCATGGTCGGCGTGAACGTGCCGATCCCGGTGCCGATCGCCTACCACACCTTCGGCGGCTGGAAGCGGTCCGGCTTCGGCGACCTGAACCAGCACGGCCCGGACTCGGTGCGCTTCTACACCAAGACCAAGACCGTCACCCAGCGCTGGCCGTCCGGCATGAAGGAGAACGCGGACCACTTCGTCATCCCGACGATGGACTGATCATGTTCGAGCTGACCGAGGAGGATCGGGCGATCCGCGACACCGCGCGCGAGTTCGCCGCCGAACGGCTGGCACCGCATGCGGTCGAGTGGGACCAGGCCAAGCACTTCCCGGTCGACGTGTTGCGCGAGGCGGCCGCGCTCGGGCTCGGTGGGGTCTATGTCGGCGAGGATGTCGGCGGCTCCGGCCTGCGGCGGCTGGATTCGGTACGCATCTTCGAGGAGCTGGCCAAGGGCGATCCGTCGGTCGCGGCGTACCTGTCCATCCACAACATGGCCGCCTGGATGATCGATCGGTTCGGCAACGACGAACAGCGCAAGGCCTGGGTGCCGGGCCTGTGCTCGATGGAACAACTGGCCAGCTACTGCCTCAGCGAACCCGGTGCGGGCTCCGACGCCGCGGCGCTCGCCACCACCGCACGCCGCGACGGTGATCACTACGTCCTGAACGGGGTCAAGCAGTTCATCTCCGGTGCCGGCACCTCGGAGGTCTATGTGGTGATGGCCCGGACCGGCGAGGCGGGTGCCCGCGGGATCTCCGCCTTCGTCGTTTCGTCGGGTACGCCGGGACTCGGCTTCGGCGCCGAGGAACGGAAGATGGGCTGGAACTCCCAGCCGACGCGGCAGGTGATCATGGACGATGCCCGCGTACCGGCCGAGAACCTGCTCGGCGGCGAGGGCGGTGGATTCGGGATCGCGATGCAGGGCCTGAACGGCGGTCGGCTCAACATCGCCGCCTGTTCGGTCGGCGGCGGCCAGGCCGCGCTCGATGCCACGCTGCCCTATTTGTCCGGCCGGCACGCATTCGGTGGCGCGCTGATCGACAATCCGGCGCTGCAGTTCCGGCTGGCCGACATGCGGACCGAGCTGGAGGCGGCGCGAAGCTTGCTCTGGCGGGCCGCCGACGCCCTGGACCGGGGGGCTTCCGATGCGGTCGAGCTGTGTGCGATGGCGAAGCGTTTCGCCACCGACGCGGGATTCGCCGCGGCCAACGAGGCTCTGCAACTGCACGGGGGTTACGGTTATCTCGCCGAGTACGGCATCGAGAAGATCGTCCGCGACCTCCGGGTCCACCAGATCCTCGAGGGCACGAACGAGATCATGCGGGTCGTGATCGCCCGGTCCATGATCAACAAGGCTTGACCGCAAGGACGACGATGGAGTCACAGATGAGCACACAGCCCGAGCAGTCCCGCCGCATCGCCTTCCTCGGGCTGGGCAACATGGGCGGACCGATGGCGGCCAATCTTGTACGGGCCGGGCACCGGGTGACCGGTTTCGACCCCGTGCCGGAGGCGGTCGCCCGGGCCGAGGAGCACGGGATCACCGTCGTCGGCGCGGCGGAGGACGCCGTGCGCGGGGCGGAGGTCGTGATCACGATGTTGCCGAACGGGGCGCTGGTCCAGGAGGCGTACGTCGCGATCCTGCCGGCGGCCGATCCGGGCACGCTGTTCATCGACAGCTCGACCATCGACGTGGCCGATGCGCGCGCCGCCAACGATCTGGCGACGCGCTCGGGGCACCGCGCGATCGACGCCCCCGTCTCCGGCGGCGTGGTGGGCGCCGAGGCGGGCACGCTGGCGTTCATGGTCGGCGGCACCGAGGACGACTTCGCCGATGCGCAGCCGCTGCTGGAGGCGATGGGCCGCAAGATCGTGTACTGCGGCGGCCCGGGCAACGGTCAGGCGGCGAAGGTCTGCAACAACATGATCCTCGGGGTTTCCATGATCGCGGTCAGCGAGGCGTTCGTCCTCGGCGAGAAGCTGGGGCTGAGCAATCAGGCGTTGTTCGATGTCGCCGCGAATGCGTCCGGACAGTGCTGGTCGCTGACCACCAACTGCCCGATCCCGGGGCCGGTGCCGACCAGTCCGGCGAACCACGACTACCGGCCGGGATTCGCCGCCGCGCTGATGGACAAGGACCTCGGGCTGGCCTCGAACGCGGTACGCAACAATGCGGTGGCGGCAGAGCTCGGGCTGCACGCGGCCGAGATGTACCACCGCTTCGCCAGCTCCGGCGGGGGCGGCCTGGACTTCTCGGCGATCATCAACGACATCCGTGACCGGTCGACCAGCGAGGTGGAGCAATGAGCGAGCAGAACCCGGAGAACATCACCGTCGAGCAGCGCGGGCGCGTCGGCCTGATCACGCTGAACCGGCCGAAGGCGCTGAACGCGTTGAACCGCGATCTGATGGAGGAGGTGATCGCGGCCGCCCGGGCCTTCGACACCGATCCCGCGGTCGGCGCGATCGTGATCACCGGATCGGAGAAGGCCTTCGCCGCCGGGGCAGACATCAAGGAGATGCAGTCCCGGTCGTTCTCCGATGTCTACGGCGGCGATCTGTTCTCCGACTGGGACCGGATCACCAAGATCCGCAAGCCGATCATCGCAGCGGTCGCCGGCTACGCGCTCGGCGGCGGGTGCGAACTGGCGATGATGTGCGACCTGATCATCGCCGCGGACAGCGCGAAGTTCGGACAGCCCGAGATCAACCTCGGCGTGATTCCCGGGATGGGCGGTACGCAGCGTCTGACCCGCGCGGTCGGCAAGTCGAAGGCGATGGACCTGGTGCTGACCGGACGGATGATGGATGCCGAGGAGGCCGAACGGTCCGGGCTGGTTGCCCGAATCGTGCCGGCGGCCGAGCTGGTGGATGCGGCCGTGGCGGTCGCCGAGACCATCGGCGCCAAGTCCCTGCCCGTCGTGATGATGGCCAAGGAGGCGGTCAACGTGGCGCTGGAGACGACGCTGTCCGAGGGCGTGCGGTTCGAGCGGCGTACCTTCTTCTCGACGTTCGCCACCGAGGACCAGAAGGAGGGCATGTCCGCCTTCGTCGAGAAGCGCGACCCCGAGTTCAAGCACCGGTAGGCCACGACCACGGTGCGGCGCCGGCCCGAGAACCGGCGGGTCCGCGCTACCAGCGGCCGGCGCCATCCTCGAAGTCGCCCGCATCGCGACGCATCCCCGCCAGGATCTGCAGCAGCGGACCAAGATGATCACCCGGCAGCCCGACATTGCCGAACACCTCCGCGTTCAGCTTGCCGGTCGCCTCCATCGCGAGCTCTCGCCCGTCGCCGGTCAGCTCGATCAACGTGGCCCGGCGATCACTCGGGTGCGGCGCCCGGCGTACCAGGCCGGCCGACTCGAGCCGGTCCACCGCGTTGGTCACGCTCGTCGGGTGCACCTGCAGCCGCGCGCTGGCCTTCGCCATCGGCAGCGCCCCCGCCCGGCTGAAACTGAGCAGCATCAACAGCTCATACCTGGCGAAGGTCAGTTGGAACGGCCGCAGCACCTCCTCGACGCGCGCCAATACGATCTGCTGCGCCCGCATCAGCGAGGTGACCGCCGCCATCCCGTCGGCGACCTCGCCCCAACCGTGGGCCGTCCACTGACGGTGCGCCTCGGCGATCGGGTCGAGCGGGAGCGGTTCCGGCATGGGCCCGATCATCCCATGGGTACCCCGGTCGGCCGTGAGTCGCGCTGCCGAGCGATCCCGGCCGCGCCGCCGGCCAACGCGACGACGCCGACGATGACGAATGCCGCGCCCTGCAGCAGCCAGGCGATCGGGCCGCCGGCCGTGATGCCGAGCACGGCGAGGAACGACCAGCCGAAGTGGAACCCGGTGTGCACCCCGACCGCCGCCCACAGCGAGCCCGTGCGCAGCGCCAGCCCGGCCGCCGCCAGCCCGAACCCGAACGGGAGCACGAGATAGAGGAAGCGCTCGACGAGCGACTGCTGGCCGCCGCCGGACAGCAGGTGCGGCACCGCGAAGAAGATCGCGGAGAGCACCGCTGCGGTGACCGGCCCGGTGGGCACGGTGCGCTGGAACCAGCCCCGCCAGATCAGCTCCTCGCCGAAGCCCTGCAGGAAGAGCGCCCGCGCGACGATGTAGGCCGCCAACAGCGCGGGCGGGATGCCCGCCAGCTCGCTGGGCTCCGGGCGGGCGCCGAGCGCAGCCGCGAGGGCCGTGGCGGCCGCCGAGAGCGCGGTCGAGGCGCCGAGCACGACGAGCCCGATCACCAGCGTCCGGCGGGTGAACACCAGGCCGAGGGAGGCCAGCGAGCGGCGATCCCAGTACCGCGCCACCACCGCGACCAGCGCCACGACCACCAGCGGCACAACCAGCCAGCTCGCAACCTTCAGCGCCATCGCCTCGGTGACGCGCGCCGGATCGGCCAGGACGGCGCTCACCGGGATCAGCAGCAGCGACGGCACCAGCGCAGCCACCGTCATGATCACCATCGCGACAGCGAATCGAGCCAACACCAGGAGAATCTTCTTGATCATGTGATCAGCCTCGACGAGTGCCGCGACCGGTGCGCCACCCCGACGTCATGATCCGGCCGGGGCGACCCATGACGGCGGTCATGGGTCGAGCAGCCCCCGGCTGCCTAGGCTGGCCCCGTGACGGACGACCCGGACCATGACGCGAGCCAGGGTGGCGGCCCCGGCCGGGCGCCTCGCGACGGTCCCGCGCCGCGGCTGCCGAGACCGGCGGCACGGATCCTGGACGCGTTGTTCGGGTTGTGCCTGCTGGTCGGGCCGATCACCTCGATCCTGGTCGCCGATCGCTCGCCGGACCCGTCCTATCTCGGGGTCATCGCGGCGATGCTGATCCCGCTGGCCGCGGTCTGGGCGTACTGGCGTTCCGGGCGCGGCGGCCTCGTGTCGGCGATCGCCTTCGCCGTGCTCGCCGCGCTGGTCTCCCTGTTCGGCAATCTGCTGGTGCTGATGTTGCCGGCCTTGATCGTGATCACCCTCGCGGTGGGCCGCGCGGCGAGCCTGGCGCTGGCGTTCGGCCTGCTGACGATCGGTACGCTGCTCGGGCTGCTCGTGCCGGGCGGCGGGCCGGACAGCCTGCGCGAGCTTCCGCTGAACGCCCTGCTGCTCGCCCTGGGGCTGACGATCGCCTGGTTCGTCCGCGCGTACGCCGCCGAACTCACCCGATCGGAGCGGCTCGCCGCCGATGTGCTGCGCAATCGCGAGGCCGAGCGCGAGCTGGTGCTGGCCGAGGAGCGCGCGCGGGCCGCGCGGGAACTGCACGACGGGTTGGGCCATCGGCTGACGATGATCACGATGGCGCTGGACTTCGCCGAACGGGCGCGCGAACGCCAGCCCGACCGCGCCGACGCCGAGATCTCCGCCGCGCGCCGGGTGGCCGGGCAGACGCTCACCGAGATGCGCCGCTGGGTACGCGCGCTGGCCCCGGCCACCAGACCGGGCGCGACCGGCGCCGATGCGCTGGAGGCGATCGCGGACTCCTTCCGCGGGACGGGCCTGACCGTGACCGTGCAGGCGACCGGCGCCGCCGCCGCTCCGTCGGAGGAGATCGAGCTGTTCGCCCGCCGGTTCGTCCAGGAAGGGCTGACCAATGCCCTGCGGCACGGTACGCCCGATCGGGTCAGCATCGGTTGGCGACGACGGCCCGGCTCGCTGGAGCTGTCGGTGATCGACGAGTCCGCGCGCGCCGCTGCGGAGCCCGCCTCCCCCGAGCCCTGCTCACCGATCCCCGGATTCGGCCTGCGCTCGCTGGCAGATCGCGCCGGCGAGCTCGGCGGGCGCATCGACGCGACCCCCATCGAGCGCGGGTTCGCGCTGCGCGCCCGGCTGCCGCTGCCCAGGCCGGGGGATTCCCGATGATCGGCGTGCTGATCGTCGATGATCAACAACTGCTGCGGCGCGGGCTGCGGATGCTGCTGGAACTTCAGGACGGGATCGACGTCGTGGCGGAGGCCGCCGACGGGGCCGAGGCCCTGGCGATGATCGACAAGTACCGTCCGTCGGTGGTACTGACGGACGCCCGGATGCCCGGCATGGACGGTCCGGCGCTGGTCGCCGCATGCGCCGAGAGACACCCGGGCACGCCGGTGCTGGTGTTGACCACGTTCGACGACGAGCCGGTCGTGACGGCGGCCGTGGCGGCCGGGGCCGCCGGCTTCCTGCTCAAGGACACCTCCCCGGAGCGGCTGGCCGAGGCGGTACGCGGGGTCCTGCGCGGCGAGTTGATCATCGATCCGCGGGTCGCCCGGCTGGTGGTCGGGCCGCGATCACCGGGGCCGGACGGGCCGGGTCCGCTCGCGCGCCTCACCCCGACCGAGCGCGTCGTCGCCGGACATGTCGCCGAGGGGGCGACCAACCAGGCGATCGCCGAACGGATGGTGCTCTCGGAGGGCACGGTGAAGAACCACGTGTCCAGCCTGCTGCGCAAGCTCGATCAGCCCAACCGCACCGCCTTGGCGCTCGCCCTGCTGAAGTGGCAGCGCGATTCCTGATCGGCGGCAGGCCGCTCAGGACAGCAGCGCCTTGCGCCGCTTGGCCGACACCGGCTTCCGCGAGGAGGTCGAGGACTTCGCGGCCGCCTTCTTCGTGGTCCGCTTGCGGGGGGCCGACTTCTTGGCAGCGGTCGCACTCGCCGCCCCGTTGCGCTCGGCCCGGGGGCGGCTGCCGACCGGCACCTCGCTGCCCCGCAGCGCCTCGGCCAGGAACGCGCCCGTGTGCGAATCCGGGTCTGCCGCCACCTGCTCCGGCGTACCCTCCGCGATCACCTGACCGCCCCGGGTCCCGCCCTCGGGCCCCATGTCGATGATCCAGTCGCTGGTCTTGATCACATCGAGGTTGTGCTCGATCACCACCACCGAGTTGCCGGCGTCGACCAGCCGGCCGAGCACCAGCAGCAGCTTGCGGATGTCCTCGAAGTGCAGGCCCGTGGTCGGCTCGTCCAGCACATACATGGTCCGGCCCGTCGAGCGCTTCTGCAGCTCCGAGGCCAGCTTCACGCGCTGCGCCTCACCGCCGGACAGCGTCGGCGCCGGCTGCCCCAGCCGCACATAGCCGAGACCCACGTCGACCAGGGTCTGCAGGTGTCGCGCGATCGCCGGAATCGCCGCGAAGAACTCCAGCGCCTCCGAGATCGGCATGTCCAGGACCTCGGAGATGGTCCGGCCCTTGTAGTGCACCTCGAGTGTCTCCCGGTTGTAGCGCGCACCGTGGCAGACCTCGCACGGCACGTAGACATCCGGCAGGAAGTTCATCTCGATCTTGATCGTGCCGTCGCCCGCGCAGTTCTCGCAGCGGCCCCCCTTGATGTTGAAGGAGAACCTGCCCTGCTGGTAGCCGCGCACCTTTGCCTCCGGCGTCTCCGCGAACAGTCGCCGGACATGATCGAAAACCCCGGTATAGGTGGCCGGATTCGACCGCGGGGTGCGCCCGATGGGCGACTGGTCGACATGGATGATCTTGTCGATCTGGTCGGTGCCGGTGATCTTCTGGTGCCGCCCCGGCACCTCGCGGGCGTTGTAGATCTCCTTGGCCAGCGCGGTGTAGAGGATCTTGTTCACCAGCGTCGACTTGCCCGAGCCGGACACCCCGGTGACCGCGGTCAGCACACCGAGCGGGAAACTCACGGTGACATCGCGCAGATTGTTCTCCGTCGCCTTGTGCACCGTCAGCTCGCGGCCGGGGGTGCGCGGGCGGCGGCTCGCCGGCAACGGGATCGACCGGCACCCCGAAAGGTACGCCCCGGTCAGCGACTCACTCGACTCCAACAACTCGGGCACCGGTCCGGAGACGACCACATTGCCGCCGTGCTCCCCCGCCCCCGGGCCGATGTCGACGACCCAGTCGGCGGTCCGGATGGTGTCCTCGTCGTGCTCCACGACGATCAGCGTGTTGCCCATCCCCCGCAACCGCAGCAGGGTGTCGATCAGCCGCCGATTGTCGCGCTGGTGCAGGCCGATCGACGGCTCGTCCAGGACGTAGAGCACGCCGACCAGGCCGGAGCCGATCTGCGTCGCCAGCCGGATCCGCTGGGCCTCGCCGCCGGACAGGCTGCCGGCCGCCCGGGACAGCGTCAGGTAGTCCAGCCCGACGTCGAGCAGGAACCGCAGCCGCTCGTTGATCTCCTTCAGCACCCGGTCGGCGATCTGCCGCTCGCGGTCGGAGAGCTCCAGGCCGCCGAGAAACGCGGCGGCCTCATCGATCGACAGCGCGGCGATCTCGGCGATGTTCTTGCCGCCGACGGTGACGGCGAGCGAGCTCGGCTTGAGCCGGGCACCGTCGCAGGTCCGACAGGGCACCTCGCGCATGTAGCCCGCGAACCGCTCGCGGGTGGAATCGGTCTCGGCCTCGCGGTGCCGCCGCTCGATGTAGCCGACGGCGCCCTCGACCTTCGCCTGCCAGGACATGTTGCGCCCGTGCCGGGTGCGATAGCGCACCGTGATCTTGTCCCGCTGCCCGTGCAGCAGCAGCTTCTGCACCCGGGCTGGCAGGGCCCGCCACGGCGTATCCATCGAGAAGCTGTGCTCGGCGGCCAGCGCGCGCATCACCTTGTCGTAGTAGTCGGCCATGTTGCGGTTGGTCCAGACCGTGATCGCGCCCTCGGCCAGGCTCTTCTCCTCGTCGGGCACGACCAGCTCGGGGTCGACCTCCATCCGCGTGCCCAGCCCGGAACAGGCAGGACAGGCGCCCCACGGTCCGTTGAAGGAGAACTGCCGCGGCTCGAGCTCGTCGATGGCGATGTCGTGCCCGTTGGGACAGGCCATCTTCTCGGAGAACCGCCGCTCCCGGTCCGGCGCCTTCGCCTCGCGGTCGACGAAATCGACCGCCACCACACCGCCGGCCAGACCGAGCGCCGTCTCGACCGAATCGGTCAGCCGCTGCTTGACGCTCGGCTTGACCGCGATCCGGTCCACGATCACGTCGATGTCGTGCTTGCGGCGCTTGTCGAGCGTCGGCGGGTCGGTGAGCTGGTGCACCTCGCCGTCCACGCGGACCCGGCTGAAGCCCTGGGTCGCGAGATTGCGGAACAGGTCGACGTGCTCGCCCTTGCGGCCGCGCACCACCGGCGCGAGCACCTGGAACCGCGTACCCTCCTCCAGCTCCAGCAGCCGATCGACGATCTGCTGCGGGCTCTGCCGGCTGATCGGCGCGCCACAGACCGGGCAGTGCGGGTGCCCGGCGCGGGCGAACAGCAACCGCAGGTAGTCATAGACCTCGGTGATCGTGCCGACGGTGGAGCGCGGATTGCGGCTCGTCGACTTCTGGTCGATCGAGACCGCCGGCGACAATCCCTCGATGAAGTCGACGTCGGGCTTGTCGAGCTGGCCGAGGAACTGCCGGGCGTACGCCGACAGCGACTCGACGTAGCGGCGCTGGCCCTCGGCGAAGATCGTGTCGAACGCGAGGCTGGACTTGCCCGACCCGGACAGCCCGGTGAAGACGATGAGCGCATCCCGCGGCAGGTCGAGCGAGATGTCGCGCAGGTTGTGCTCGCGGGCACCGCGCACCAGCAACTGATCGGTCACCCGCCGATCGTATGCGCTCCCTCCGACACAACGAATCCGAGCGCCGACGGCCGGGATACCGTGGTGCCATGACCGCTGCCGACGACCTCCGGGCGAGCCTCGCACACGAAACCCAACACCTTCTCGGCGCGACGATCGCCGTCACCGACGAGCAGTGGCACGAGCCCAGCTCCCTGCCCGGGTGGACCCGCGCCCACCTGGCCACCCACATCGCCCGCAATGCCGACGGGCTGGTCCGACTGATCCGTGGCGCGCTCGACGGCACCCCGGCGCAGATGTATCCCTCCGACGAGGTGCGCGACGCAGAGATCGCCGAGGGGGCTACCCGGTCCGGTCTGGAGCTGCAACAGGATCTGGACGCCAGCGCCGGCCGGTTCGGCCAGGCGTTCGACGAGCTCGCCGAGAGCGGTCGGCTCGACGCGGTCGTGACGATGCGTGGCGGGGCCGAGGTGCCCGCCGGGTTGCTCGGGGTGGCCCGCCTCGGCGAGGTCGTCCTGCACCACGCCGACCTGGCGCTGGGCTACTCGCTGACCGAGGCCGACGGCCCGGCCCTGCAGGCCCTGCTCGAATGGGCAAGCAGACGGATGGGCCGCAAGCCGGAGATGCCGCCGGTGCTGCTGCGCTGGGAGGGCGGTGAGTTGTCCGTCGGCAAGGGCGAACCGACCGCGGTCGTGGAGGGTACGCCGGCCGCGCTGCTCGGCTGGTTGACCGGCCGCGACGGCGGTGCGGTGACCGGTGCCGACGGCATCGCCCCGCCGCCCTACTGATCCACCCGCGCCGAGCCACACCGAGGAGGAGGCAACGATGAACGCAGGCCACGTCGACCCCGGCGGCCCGCCCTTGGTCGAACAGATCGGTCCCGGGCTGACGCTGAGCAAGCTGTCGGTCGGCCCGATGGACAACAACGCCTACCTGCTGATCCCCGACGACGCCCCGGCCGTGCTGATCGATGCCGCCGCCGAACCGGACCGGCTGCGGGCCCTGATCGGCGACACCGAGGTCGGCACCATCGTCACCACCCACCGGCACCATGATCACATCGGCGCGCTGGCCGAGCTGGCCCGCGACACCGGGGCCCGGCTGGTCGCCGGTCGCCCCGACGCCGCCGCCATCGCCGACGCGACCGGCACCCGGCCGGAGCCGGTGTGGACCGGCGACGCGATCGGCATCGGCGGCTCCGAGCTCGCGGTGCTCGGGCTGGTCGGTCACACCCCGGGCTCGATCGCGATGGCGTACCGCCCCGCCGACGGCCGCCCCGCCCAGCTCTTCACCGGCGACTCGCTGTTCCCCGGCGGGCCCGGCAAGACCGCAAACCCGACCGACTTCGGCTCGCTGATGGACGATCTCGAATCGTCGGTCTTCGGTGCGTTCGACGACGCGACGGTGGTACGCCCCGGCCACGGCGACGACACCACCCTCGGCGCCGAACGACCCCACCTCGCGGAGTGGCGGGACCGCGGCTGGTGACATCGCAGCCCGGGCCAACCCGACCACGGGCGGTGATCGTGCTCCGCCGGGATCTCGTCGTGAGCTGACGCCCGCTGCGCGGACGCCAGCGGGCGTCAGCTCACACCGGAACCGTCAGCGCAGGTCGTGCGGATTGTGCAGCGGCCGATCGGTGTCATTCTCCGAGCCGGTCCCCGCCTCGCGCTCGTGGGCGGCGCGGACCTCTTCCGGGTCCCTGGCCGCGGCGGTCTCCTCGCGGCCGTGGGCGTCGGGCTCCAGGCCGTGCTCGACATTCCACCTGGACCGGATCAGGCTGGCCACGGTGGTGATCAACAGCACGCCGATGATCACGGTCAGCGACAGCCAGATCGGGATCTCGCCCTCGTTCGGCAGCGTCTTCACCGTGTCATAGGCCCACTGCATCGCCGGCCCGACCACGGGCGCCCCCGCGTACTGACCCGACTCGTGCATCGCGTGCAGGAAGAGCTTCACGCCGATGAACGCCAGGATCACCGACAGGCCGAGCGACAGGTAGACCAGCCGCTTCAGCAGCCCGCCGATCAGGAAGTAGAGCTGTCGCAGACCCATCAGGGCGAAGACATTCGCGGTGAAGACCAGGAACGGCTCCTGGGTGAGCCCGTAGATCGCGGGAATCGAGTCCAGGGCGAACAGGATGTCGGCGCTGCCGAGGGCGATGATCACCAGTGCCATCGAGGTGAGCACGCGCTTGCCGTCGATCTTCGCGGTCAGCTTGGTGCCGTGGTACTCGTCGACGAAGGGAAGGTGCCGGCGGGCGAACCGGACCATCGCATTGTCGCCGGTCTCCTCCTCATGCTTGCTGTAGTCGACGGCGAGCTTGATCGCGGTGTAGATGAGGAACAGGCCGAACAGGTAGAAGACCGCGGCGAACCGGTCAATCGCGACCGCCCCGACTGCGATGAAGATGCCGCGGAAGATCAGCGCCAGCACGATGCCGACGAGCAGCGCGAACTGCTGCAGGTGCCGCGGCACCTTCAGCGAGCCCATGATGATGATGAAGATGAACAGGTTGTCCATCGACAGGCTGTACTCGGTCAGCCAGCCGGCGAAGAACTCACCGCCGTAACGGGGCCCGGCGAAGATCGTCACGCCGATTCCGAAGATCACCGCCAGGCCGACATAGATCGCGACCGCGATCCCGGCTTCCTTCATCGAGGGCTCGTGCGGGCGCCGTCCGATGATGAAGATGTCGAAGGCCAGCACGCCGACCAGCACCACCGCGGTGATGATCCAGACATACAGATGGATATTCACTCAGAACCCTTCCAAGACACTCACTGCACATGTGTGATGAATCCTGGAGGTCTCTTCCGCCCGGTCCGGGCCGAGGACACCGGGGCGACCGATGGCCGCGCCGTGATGACGGCGTCCGCGTTGCAGGAATACTCCCCTCCGCGCCGTCCAGTATCGCAGGCGGACGCGGATCTGCGAAAACGCGTCAGCGGGTCGCCTCCAGATGCTGGCGCAGGTGCTTCTTCAGGTCCGAGATCTCGTCGCGCAGCCGCGCCGCAACCTCGAACTGCAGCTCCGCCGCCGCCGCATTCATCTGGTCGGTGAGCTCGGTGACGAGATCGGCCAGCTCGGTGGCCGGCAGGTCGGTCAGGTCTCGCGAGCTGACCCGGTCCACATCGCGCGGCACCGGCGACTTCACCCGCTGCCGGCCCTTGCCCTGCCCCGAGTACTCGGCGAGCAGCTTGGACGTGTCGGCATCCTCGCGGGCCAGCATGTCGGTGATGTCGGCGATCTTCTTGCGCAGCGGCTGCGGGTCGATGCCGTGCTCGGCGTTGTAGGCGGCCTGCAGCTCGCGGCGCCGATTGGTCTCGTCGATCGCGGCCGCCATCGACGGGGTGATCTTGTCGGCGTACATGTGCACCTGGCCGGCGACATTGCGCGCCGCGCGACCGATCGTCTGGATCAGCGACTTGTCGCTGCGCAGGAAGCCCTCCTTGTCGGCGTCCAGGATCGCGACCAGCGACACCTCGGGCAGGTCGAGCCCCTCGCGGAGCAGGTTGATGCCGACCAGCACGTCGTACTCCCCCATCCGCAGCTCGCGGAGCAACTCGACGCGGCGCAGGGTGTCGACCTCGGAGTGCAGGTAGCGGGTGCGCACCCCGTTCTCCAGCAGGTAGTCGGTGAGGTCCTCGGCCATCTTCTTGGTCAGCGTGGTGACCAGCACCCGCTCGTTGCGCTCGGCACGGGCCTTGATCTCGGCCATCAGGTCGTCGATCTGGCCCTTGGTCGGCTTCACCACGACCTCGGGGTCGACCAGCCCGGTCGGGCGGATGATCTGCTCGACGTGACCGTCGCTGCGGGCGATCTCGTAGTCGCCCGGGGTCGCGGACAGGTAGACGGTCTGCCCGATCCGGTCGCTGAACTCCTCGAAGGTCAGCGGCCGGTTGTCCATCGCGCTGGGCAGCCGGAACCCATGCTCGACGAGCGTGCGCTTGCGGGACATGTCGCCCTCGTACATCCCGCCGATCTGCGGCACCGTGACATGCGACTCGTCGATCACCAGCACGAAGTCGTCGGGGAAGTAGTCGAGCAGGCAGTTCGGCGGGCTGCCGGGCGCCCGGCCGTCGATGTGACGCGAATAGTTCTCGATCCCCGACGCCGTGCCGATCTGCCGCATCATCTCGATGTCGTAGGTGGTACGCATCCGCAGCCGTTGCGCCTCGAGCAGCTTCTGCTCCCCCTCCAGCTCGGCCAGCCGCTCCTCCAGCTCGGCCTCGATCCCGCGGATCGCCCGCTCCATCCGCTCCGGCCCCGCAACATAGTGACTGGCCGGCATCAGGTGGATCTCCTCATCCTCGGAGATCACCTCACCCGTCAGCGGGTGCATCGTCATCAACCGCTCGACCTCGTCGCCGAACAGCTCGATCCGGACCGCCATCTCCTCATACTTCGGGAAGACCTCGAGCGTGTCCCCGCGTACCCGGAAGGTGCCCCGCGTGCCCGCGACGTCGTTGCGCGTGTACTGGATGTTGACCAGGTCGCGCAGCAACCGGTCGCGGTCGATCGTGTCGCCGACCCGGACCGTGACCATCCGGTCGAGATACTCCTGCGCCGAGCCCAGCCCGTAGATCGCGGACACGGTCGCGACCACGATCACGTCGCGCCGGGTCAGCAGCGAGTTGGTCGCCGAGTGCCGCAGCCGCTCGACCTCCTCGTTGAGCGAGGAGTCCTTCTCGATGTAGGTATCGGTCTGCGGCACATAGGCCTCGGGTTGGTAGTAGTCGTAGTAGGAGACGAAATACTCCACCGCGTTCTTCGGGAAGAGCTGGCGCAACTCGTTGGCGAACTGGGCGGCGAGCGTCTTGTTCGGCTGCATCACCAGGATCGGCCGCTGCAACCGCTCGGCCAACCAGGCGATGGTTGCGGTCTTGCCGGTGCCGGTGGCGCCGAGCAGCACGACATCCTGCTCGCCGGCGTTGATCCGGCGCTCCAGGTCGGCGATGGCGGCTGGCTGGTCGCCGGCCGGGTCGAACTCGCTCTCGACCTTCAGCGGCGCGACCTGGCGCTTGAGCTCTGCTGCGGGACGCATGTCTGCCAGCGTACGCACCGGCACCGACAGTCCGCGCCGGAAGGCTCAGCCGCCCAACTGGGACCGCATCATCGAGCTGCTCATCGCGCCGAAACTCTGGGTCATCTCGTCCGAGTCCGGGGCGTTCGCCGCATCGAAGATCATCGATCCGATCACGGTCTGGTCGTCCTCGGTACGCACGGACACGAAGGCCACGATGCCGACCGTCTGCGACCCACCGCCCGAGGCCATCGTCACCGTCATGCTGCCGCTGGCCACGTCGAGCGCGGGGTCGACCTCGGTCCGCGTCGGCCCTTCCCGGTCGGCCTCGGTCCCCTCGGCCGCGAGCTGGTCGAAGTAGGAGCGCAGGGTCGCCTCCGCGCCGGCGCCGGTGCCCGCGCCGGCTTGGGCGACATAGACCGAGGTCCCGTCGGAGAGGACGACCGAGTTGGCGCCCCGCTCCTCGACCCGCCACCCGGGCGGCGGCTGCACGGTGACCCCGTCACCGACCTCGACGGCATCGCCGCTCGGCTCGTTCCCGCCACCGCCACCGCCACCGGTGCCGGGCCCGCTGGGCGGCGGATCGGTGGTCGCCGGTGGGGGCGGCACCGGTACGCTCGGCGCGCCCGCGTTCCGCGATCCGCCGGTGAAGCTGGACACTGCGCCGCCCAGGATGGCGATCAGGACCAGCGCCCCGACGATGATCCCGATGATCTTGAGCGGGCTGTTGCCCCTGGTCCGCGGCGGCGCCTGACCGGGACCCGGCGGCTGCGGCATGGCTCCCCACTGGGCCTGGGCCGGGGGCGGCCCGGCGTACGGCGCCTGCTGCGGTGCGAAACCCGGCTGCTGGCCGTACGGCTGCTGCGGCTGCTGCGGCTGCTGACCATAGGGCGGCTGGGGTTGCTGCGGCTGCCCGTAGGGCTGACCCGGTTGCCCCCACTGACTCATGCTCGCCCCCTACCCGCGGGATGGTGCGGTTTGTGCCGGGTCCGCACGGCCACGCCGCAGGCGCTGCAGAACGCCGCGCGGGAGAGCAGCGGCATCTCGCAGCGGTGGCAGAACTCCTCGGCTGCCTCCTCCAGCGCGCCCTCGTCGTCCTGCGCGTCCTCCAGCGCCGCCTCGATCAGACCCAGGTGCAGGATCCGGCGGATCCGCAGCAGCAACACGCTCAGGATGAGCAGCCCCCAGCCGATGCTCAGCACGACGCCGAGCGTCGGGTCGGCGAGGAAGCCGAGCAGGTAGACCCCGCCGGCATAGAGCACGTTCGCGGCGATCGCCTCGCCGAGCCCGCGCAGATAGCGGGGCGTGAACCCGTCATGGCCGCGGCCCAGACCGGAGAACTCGGCACAGGCGATGCCGGTGGCCGTGCCGATCACCAGCGGCTTCACGAAGCCTTCGAGGAAGAGCAGCGACATCCACAGGCCGGGGTCGATCTCGCGGACCAGGCCCCCGGTGACCAGCGGCCAGTGCCGCACGAGCGTGTCGGCGGTGGCATAG
The DNA here is from genome assembly GCF_054073625.1 of Naumannella huperziae. Lineage (NCBI taxonomy): Bacteria > Bacillati > Actinomycetota > Actinomycetes > Propionibacteriales > Propionibacteriaceae > Naumannella > Naumannella huperziae. The sequence continues at coordinate 2,928,674 of NZ_JBSXPH010000001.1, forward strand.
GCGACACCGGAGATGATGCCGAAGGTCGTGCCGTCCAGCAGGTCGTCGAAGCGCGGCCGGCTGGCCAGCAGGAGCGGGCCGACTTGGCGCAGCACCTCACCGATCACCGGTACGACGACGGCCACGATCAGCAGGCCGCCGATCGTCGGGCCGAGGGTGCCGCCGAGACCTCCGGGCAGGGGCCGCGTACCCGATCCGCCGAGCCAGACCCACCAGACGAGCGTGAAGCCCAGCGCCAGGACGAACGTCAGCGCGAAGGCCAGGGCCGTGACCTGGACGGGATGGTCGTCCCACAGGTTCACGTCGTAGAGGTAGACGATGTAGATGATCGGGATGGCGAAGGCCGCCAGCAGCACCGCGATCGGCAGCGCCCCGAAGCAGGCGGCGAGCAGCGTCATCACCAGCGCGACGACGAGCGCGACCCGGTACGTCTGCGGCCGCTCCGCCGCACCCCGCGGCATGATCGTGGAGACCACCGCGAACGACGCGACCGGTTCGTCCGGCTTGACGGCGAAAGACCTGCGGCGAGCCAGATCCGGTGTGCGCATGTCCTGACCACAGTGGTGGCAGAAGTGCGCGACCTCGGGCAGCATGGCGCGACAGCGTGAGCATTCCACGCCGAACCTCCTGATCGAATGGGGATGGCTCCCCGGGCGGGCGGGATCAGTGATCCCGGCACCACACTCCCGGATGAACGGCTCAAATCGCCGGATCCACGCCCGAGAACACCGATCGAGTTTGGTGGCAGCGCGCAGCCCTCGCCCACGTCGACCCGATCCATTGCCGCTCCGAGGGTCAGGGCCGCGGAGCCGCGCTGGCTCGGCGTACCAGCTCCTGCCAGACCCGGTCGGCCTCGACCAGCAGTTGGTCCCGGTCACCGGCGTTGTCGACGACCAGGTCGGCCACCGCGAGCCGTTCGGTACGCCCGGCCTGGGCGGCGATCCGCGCGCGGGCCTGCTCGGCGCTCGACCCGTCGCGGGCCATCGCCCGGCGCAGCTGGACCTCGGTGGGCAGGTCAACCACGACGACCAGGTCGAAGCCCTCGGCTCGTCCGGTCTCGACCAACAACGGGATCACGTGGACCACGATCGCGTCCGGCGGCGCGGCCCGCTCCAGCTCGGCCGCCCGGGCCCGGATCAGCGGATGCAGGAGCCGCTCCAGATCCTTGCGTGCTTCGGGATCCGCAAACACCACCGCGCCCAGCGCCTTCCGGTCCACGCCGCCGTCGGCGGCACGGACCTGGTCACCGAACCGCTCCAGTACCGACGCCAGCCCGGGCGTGCCGGGGCCGACGACCTCGCGGGCGAGCAGATCGGAGTCGATCAACACGGCCCCGTGCTCGGCCCAACGATCGGCGACGGATGTCTTGCCCGAGGCGAGGCCTCCGGTGAGTGCGACCCGCAGCATGCGAGCGATGCTACGGCAGCCGCGCCCGCGGCCCGGACCGGTTGCTGTCCCCTGGTGCGGAAACGACAACGGCCCCGCTCCGTCGAGGAGCGGGGCCGAAGCGTCGGGCGATCAGGCTCCGGTGAGCTTGTCCCGCAGGGCCTGCAGGGCTTCGTCGGAGGCCAGCGAGCCGGCGGCGGGCGCCGGGCCGGAGGCGTCATCGGTCGACTCCGCCGCACCACCGCTGCTGTAGCCGGTGTCGGCGACGGCGCTGGCATTGTCCGCAGACTGCTCGGCCTGCTCGACCTGGCGCTTGTGCGCCTCCCAGCGGGCGTGCGCTTCGGCGTACTGCTGCTCCCAGGCGCGCTGCTGCTCCTCGTAGCCTTCCTTCCACTCCTGGGTCTCCGGATCGAAGCCCTCGGGGTAGACGTAGTTGCCCTCGGCGTCGTAGGAGGCGGTCATCCCGTACAGCGCCGGGTCGAAGTCGTCGGCGTTCACGTCGACGTCCTCGTTGGCTTGCTTCAGCGACAGCGAGATCCGGCGGCGCTCCAGGTCGATGTCGATGATCTTGACCAGCACCTCGTCGTTGACGCTGACGACCTGCTCGGGGATCTCGACGTGGCGGGCGGCCAGCTCCGAGACGTGCACCAGGCCCTCGATGCCCTCCTCGACGCGGACGAACGCGCCGAACGGGACCAGCTTGGTGACCTTGCCCGGCACGATCTGGCCAAGCTGGTGCAGGCGGGCGAAGGCCTGCCACGGGTCCTCCTGGGTCGCCTTCAGCGACAGCGAGACGCGCTCGCGGTCCATCTCGACGCTGAGCACCTCGACGGTGACCTCGTCACCGACGGCGACGACCTCCGACGGGTGGTCGATGTGCTTCCAGGACAGCTCGGAGACGTGCACCAGGCCGTCCACACCGCCAAGATCGACGAAGGCGCCGAAGTTGACGATGGAGGACACGACGCCCTTGCGGATCTGGCCCTTCTGCAACTGGGTGAGGAAGGTCTGGCGTACCTCGGACTGGGTCTGCTCCAGCCACGCGCGACGCGACAGCACCACGTTGTTGCGGTTCTTGTCGAGCTCGATGATCTTGGCCTCGAGCTCCTGACCGACGTAGGGCTGCAGGTCGCGGACGCGGCGCATCTCGACGAGCGAGGCGGGCAGGAAGCCGCGCAGACCGATGTCCACGATCAGACCGCCCTTGACCACCTCGATGACCTGGCCGGTGACCACGCCGTCCTCGTCCTTGATCTTCTCGATCGTGCCCCAGGCGCGCTCGTACTGGGCGCGCTTCTTGGACAGGATCAGGCGACCCTCCTTGTCCTCCTTCTGCTGGACGAGGGCCTCGATCTCGTCGCCGACCTCGACCACCTCGAAGGGGTCGACGTCGTGCTTGATGGACAGTTCCTTGGACGGGATCACGCCCTCGGTCTTGTAGCCGATGTCCAGGAGAACTTCGTCGCGGTCGACCTTGACGACCGTGCCGGAGACGATGTCTCCGTCGTTGAAGTACTTGATGGTCTTGTCGATTGCCTCGAGAAAGGCTTCGGGCGAGCCGAGGTCGTCGACGGCAACCTGCGGGGATGCCTCGAGGGAGGACGTCATGTAGTAGGGCTCCGATTGATGGTCTGCAAATGTTGGGCGCGCCGCGGATCCGATTTCGCCGCCGACGGGCGGCCGGCGAGCGCAGCCTGCTCGGTCTGAGTCTGCGCAGGCCACAGCGCCCGGCAAGTCTATCCGCCCCGGTCGGAGTCGGGCAAACACGAGACCATCGGCGGAACTGGGCGTCCCGCTCCCCTCGAGCCTAGGGGAGGTACGCCGTCGCGCCGGCTCGCCGCGGCCCGCGTGTCGGCCCGCGGTGGATCCGCGTCGGTGGACCCCGGACACCCGCGCCGAAATCCGGATGCAGCGCCGGGAATGCGGGGGCTAGCGTGGGTGTTGGCACAGGTGCTGCGGCGGTTTGCAGAAGGCAAGATCGGAGATGCCCTGTGTCGGCGCCGGGGCCTAGCTTTGCATCACCGGCGGCAGTCCGTCGGCTCGAACCCTTCGGGAAGGCAATCATGTCCCTCGACACGTCCCACGCCGGCGACGTACCCACGAATGAACCCGATACCGGCCGCACACCCCCGGGCGACCTGCTGGTGATCGGCCTGATGCTCGCGGCGGCATTCGTCGTCATCCTCAACGAGACGATCATGGCCAATGCGCTGCGCCCGCTGATGCTGGACCTGGGCGTCGACGAGCGGACCGGCCAGTGGCTTTCCACCGCGTTCATGCTGACCATGGCCGTGGTCATCCCGCTGACCGGCTGGGTGATCCAGCGGTTCAGCACCCGCACCGTCTTCATCACGGCGATGACCCTGTTCACGACGGGCACCGTCATCGCGCTCGTGGCCCCCAACTTCCCCGTGCTGCTGGCCGGGCGCATCGTGCAGGCCTCGGGCACCGCGGTGATGATGCCGCTGCTGATGACCACGATCCTCAACCTGGTGCCGATGCAGCGCCGCGGCGCGATGATGGGCAACATCACCATCGTGATGTCGCTGGCGCCGGCCCTCGGCCCCACGGCCTCCGGGCTGATCCTGCAGGGATTCGGCACCTGGCGCGCGATCTTCGGTGTGATGGTCCCGATCGCCCTGACGATGCTGATCCTCGGCATCCTGAAGCTGGTCAATGTCGGCGAGTCCGGCGGCGGCACCTTCGACGCCGTGTCGATCCCGCTCGCGGTGCTCGGTTTCGGCGGGATCGTCTACACCCTGAGCCAGATCGGTGAGTCGAGCGGCGGTGGCGTACCGATCTGGGTGTCGGCGGCGATCGGCGTGGTCGGCGTGGCGCTGTTCATGGGTCGGCAGTTGCAGTTGCAGCGTCGCACCGGCGCCCCGCTGCTGGACCTGCGTACCTTCCGGCATCGGCGGTTCGGGCTCGGCCTGGCGGTGATGGTGATCGCCTTCGCCGGGCTGATGGGCACCGCGATCCTGCTCCCGCTCTACCTGCAGGGGGTGCTCGGGCTGGTGCCGCTGCAGGCCGGCCTGGTCGTGCTGCCGGGCGGCATCGTGATGGGCCTGAGTGGGCCGATCGTCGGGCGGATCTTCGACCGGTTCGGCCCGCGGGTGCTGGCGCTGCCGGGCACGCTGCTGCTCGCGGCCTCGCTGTTCGCCTTCAGCCGGGCCGGGGAATCGACGCCGGTGTGGATGATCGTCGCGGCGCACATCGCGCTGATGGTCGGCCTGTCGATGCTGTTCACGCCGATGTTCACCACGGCGCTGAACGATCTGCCCCCGCATCTGTACCCGCACGGCAGCGCGTGGCTCGGCTCGCTGCAGCAGGTCGCCGGTGCCGCCGGCACGGCCCTGCTGGTCACGGTCTCGGCGACGGTCGCGGTGGCCACCGCCGGCGCGACCGGCGACCCGGCCGCCGCCGGCCCGCAGGCCGCCGGCTTCGAGACGGCGATGAGCGTCGGCGCGGTGATCGCGCTGCTGGCCGTCCCGCTGGTGCTGGCGCTGGGCCGGGGCAAGCCCACCGAGCCCGTCGCCGCCGCGAGCGGTCCGGTGGGCGACGGTGTACCGGCCGCCGAGGCACCGCCCGCGCACTGACGCGCACTGACGCGCACTGACGCGCACAACAAGGGGCGCCGGTCATCCGTGACCGGCGCCCCTTGTCGTGTCCGGGCACCATCGGCGAGGTCCGTGTCCCGCCCGATTCTGGAGCCCCGTACCGGAGCCGCAATTTCTCCCGTAGCTGATGCCCTCAAGTCCGCTCCAGAGCGGGCATAACTGCGGAAACAATTCGGGACGGGGAGCGCGTAGCGACGCCGGGCGGCGCACGGAGAGTCAGGCGGCGCGAGGGGAGTTCAGGCGGCGCGAGGGGAGTCAGGCGAGGCCCGGAGAGTCAGGCGGCGTTGCGGAGCGTCAGTGGCGGGCGGCGTTGCGGTGCGACGGGTCGGGCTGCGCCGCCGCCCCCTGCGCCGCCGCCCCTTGCGCAGATTTGCCGGCAGGGGCGCCGTCACGCCTGCTGGCCGGGGCGCCGTCACGCCTGCTGGCCGCAGCGCCGTCACGCCCGCCAGCCGCCGCACCGCCACGCTCGCCGGCCGAGGTGCCGCCACCGGCCGCCGCACCGTCACGCCCGCCGACGGCCGCGCCGCCACGCTCGCGGGCCTCGACGGCGGCGTCTCCCACCGCGGCGTCCGAGGTGCCACCGCCCTCCACAGCGGGAGCCGGGTGTCCATCGAGGGCGGCAACCCGCCGGACGAAGACGGTCACCCAGGAGAAGATCACGGTTGCCGACACGACCTCCACGGCGGTCCAGGTGAAGTAGCCGACGACCCGGCTGAGGAAGATCGCGGCGACCACGATGCCGACCGCACCGCCGGAGGCCCAGACGAATCCGCGGTCGAGGCCGAGCACCTTGATCGGGGTCAGCGCCATCAACAGGACCAGGGTCAGCGCCATCGCCATGGCGAAGGCGACATGCACCGGGCGGGAGGTGCTGACCGGGATCGCGCCGATCAGGACCATCAGCACGCCCGCCCCGCCGAGCAGCCAGCGCAGCAGGCGCCGGCCGCCCGGCCGCACTTGGGCGGCATGCCGGCGTAGATCGTGGTCCAGATAGTCCACCAGCACCACGACGGCGATGCCGGAGAGCACGAGCGTGACATTCAGCGTCAGCGCCCCGAAGCTGCCCATCCCGCCGAGCTGGGAGAAGTCGCGCTGCCACCACGTGGAGTCGCGGGCGATCAACATGGCGCCGATGCAGCCCGTCGCCAGCATCGTGATCAGCACGCTGGCCAGGTGCACGGTGCTGGTGATGGTGGCCGAGTACTGGGCCAGCACGGCCGCCACGAAGGCCGCGACCATGATCAACAACGCGCCCGCCACCGGATCGAGGGTGAGATCGTAGAAGCCCTGCTGGAACAGCCCGAAGACGCCCAGGCACAGCAGCCACGCGATCAGCGCGTGCGCCAGCGTCAGCACCACCACATCGAGGTGCCAGCGCGTGGTGGGCTGGTGCCGACGCCAGGCCAGCTCCGGACGACGGTTGGCCCGCGCCCGCTCGACCGGGTACGCCACGGCGGCCGCGACGCCGCAGACCACCGACGCGATCAGACCGATCGACGCACCGCGCGCCATCAACGGCAGGTGCTGACCCCACAGCAGCACCACCCCGACCACCAGCCCGGCCACCCCGAAGCATGACGGCAGCACGCGACTCAGGTCGCGGTGGCGCGGCGCCGGATCCGGTCCGGGGTGCTCGGCTGACATCGTGCTCTCCTCAGTGCGCGGCGTCGAACCACGACCTACCGGCTCCGACGGAAACATCCAGCGGCACTGTCAGCTCGACGGCGTGTCCCATCTTGTCGCGCACGAGCGTCTCGAGCGAATCCCGCTCGCCCGGGGCCACCTCGAAGACCAACTCGTCGTGCACCTGGAGCAGCATCCGGCTGCGCAGCCCCGCCTCCGCGATCGCCTGCTCGACGTCGAGCATGGCGATCTTGATGATGTCGGCGGCCGACCCCTGGATCGGCGCATTCAGCGCCATCCGCTCGGCCATCTCGCGGCGCTGGCGGTTGGAGCTCATCAGATCGGGCAGGTACCGGCGCCGCCCGAGCAGCGTCTCCGTGTACTCCGTGCGTCGCGCCCCGTCGACCAGCGATCGCAGGTAGTCGCGTACCCCGCCGAATCGCTCGAAGTACTCCTCCATCAGCGCCTTCGCCTCGGAGGTGTCGATCTTGAGCTGCTGACTCAGGCCGAACGCGCTCAGGCCGTAGGCCAGGCCGTAGTTCATCGCCTTGATCCGGGCGCGCTCGGTCGTGCCGATCGCGTCGGGGGCGAGGTCGAACACCTTGGCGGCGGTGATGGTGTGGAAGTCCTCGCCCGACCGGAATGCCTCGATCAGGTCGGCATCCTCGGAGGCGTGCGCCATGATCCGCATCTCGATCTGGGAGTAGTCGGCCGTCAGCAGCGAGTCGAATCCGTCGCCGACTACGAAGGCCCGGCGGATCCGGCGGCCCTCGTCGGTCCGGATCGGGATGTTCTGCAGGTTCGGCTCGGTGCTGGACAGCCGGCCGGTCGCGGCGATCGTCTGCAGATAGGTGGTGTGGATCCGGCCGTCGTCGGTGACCGCCTTCAGCAGGCCCTCGACGGTCTGCCGCAGCCGGATCGCGTCGCGGTGGGCCAGCAGGTGGGCCAGGAACGGGTGCTCGGTCTTCGCGAAGAGCTGCTGCAGCGCATCGGCGTCGGTGGTCCATCCGGTGCGGGTGCGCTTGGTCTTCGGCATCCCGAGCTCGTCGAACAGCACCACCTGCAACTGCTTCGGCGAGCCGAGATTCACCTCCTTGCCGAGCACGTCGTAGGCCCGCTGCGCGGCATCGCGCACGGCGGCGTCGAATTCCGACTCCAGGCCCGCCAGATAGTCAGTGTCGACGGCGATGCCCGCCTTCTCCATCGTCGCCAGCGTCCGCTCCAGCGGCAGCTCGACATCGGTCAGCAGGTGCGAGTTGCCGCGCGCGGCAAGTTGTTCGTCGAGGGCGACGGACAGATCGATCACGGCCCGCGCCCGGACCATCGCCGCCTGGGCCGCCGCCTCGGAGGTCGAGGTCTCGGTGTCGGCGAACAGGGTCGCCTGATCGGTGTCGACGCCGATCTCGGGCGTGTCCACCGCCAGCTCGCGCTTGAGGTGGCGCAACACCAGATCGGCCAGGTCGAAGGTGCGCTGGTCGGGCTTCAACAGGTACGCCGCAAGCTCGGTGTCGGACACGATGCCGCGCAGATCCCACCCCCGCGCCCAGGCCGCGAGCAGTGGACCCTTGGCGCCGTGCAGCGCCTTCGGTCGGTCGGGATCGGCGAGCCAGTCGGCCAGCGCGCGCTCGTCGGCGGGCCCGAGCTCGGTCGCATCCACCCAGGCGCCGGAGCCGTCGGCCGAGGCCAGCGCCACGATGTGCACCTGCCCCGTGCCCGATCCCCAGGTGCCGAGCACCTCGACGCCGGTGCGCTCGGCGGCGGCGTGCTCGTCGAGCCAGCCCGCCACCTCGCCCTCGCCCAGGCGCATCCCGGTCAGCTCGAAGCCGCCCTCGGGCGCGGCCTCCTCGTCCGGCAGGCTCTCCAGCAGCCGGTCGCGCAGCACCCGGAACTCGAGGGCGTCGAACAGCGTGTGCGTCGCCTCCCGGTCCCACGCCCGACGCTCCAGATCGGGCAGCGCGACGGCGAGCTCGAGGTCGCGGACCACGGCGTTGACCCGGCGGTTCAGCCGGACGGACTCCAGGTGATCGCGCAGGTTCTGCCCGGCGACCCCCTTGATCTGGTCGGCATGCGCCAGCAGCGTCTCCAGGTCTCCCCACTCGCCCAGCCATTTGGCCGCGGTCTTCGGCCCGACCTTGGGCACGCCGGGCAGGTTGTCGCTGCTCTCCCCGACCAGCGCGGCCAGATCGGGATAGCGCTCCGGGGCGACCAGGTAGCGCTCCTCGACGGCCTGCGGGGTCATCCGGGCGAGATCGGACACCCCCTTGCGCGGATAGAGCACCGTCACCGAGTCGGTCACCAGTTGCATCGCGTCGCGGTCGCCGGTGGCGATCAGCACCTCGGCTCCGGCCGCCGACGCCGTGGTGGCCAGCGTCGCGATGATGTCGTCGGCCTCGAAGCCCTCCAGCTCCACATGACTGACGTTGAGCGCGTCCAGCACCTCCTTGATCAACTGGACCTGGCCCTTGAACTCGTCCGGCGAGCTGCTCCGGTTGGCCTTGTAGTCGGCGTACAGCTCCGAGCGGAACGTCTGCCGCGACACGTCGAAGGCGACCGCGAGGTGGGTCGGCTGCTCGTCGCGCAGCACATTGATCAACATCGAGGTGAAGCCGAACACCCCGTTGGTGTGCTGGCCCGTGCGGGTGGCGAAATTCTCCACCGGCAGGGCGAAGAACGCCCGGTAGGCGATCGAGTGCCCGTCGATCAGCAGCAGCTTCGGCCGCTGCGCCGCACCGTCGCCATTGCCCGCGCTGGGAGTCGTCGCTTTCACCACGGATCGACTCTAGCGATCGGCACCGACAATGCGGTCGGGCGCGGTCAGTCCTCGCCGAGATAGGCCTTGCGGACCCGGTCGTCGGAGAGCAGATTCTGGCCGGTGTCGGAGAAGGCGATCGAGCCGACCTCGAGCACATAGCCCTTGTCGGCGAGCGACAGCGCCGCCTGGGCGTTCTGCTCGACCAGCAGGATCGTCACCCCCTCGGACTGCAGCTCGGCGATGGTCGACATGATCCGCTGCATCATCAGCGGCGACAGGCCCATCGACGGCTCGTCCAGCATCAGCAGCCGCGGCCGGCTCATCAGCGCGCGACCCATCGCCAGCATCTGCTGCTCACCGCCGGAGAACGTGCCGGCCGACTGCTTGCGTCGTTCCTTCAGCACCTCGAACAGATCGAACACGCGGGCCAGGTCCGCCTGCACCCCGGCACGGTCGCGGCGGGCGAACGCGCCGAGCATCAGGTTGTCCTCGACGCTCAGTCGGGGGAAGATCCGTCGTCCCTCCGGCGACTGCGCCAGGCCGCCCTGGACCACCTTGTGGGCGGCCATCCCGTCGATCCGCTTGCCGTCGAACCAGATCTCGCCGGCCGAGGGCTGCAACAGCCCGGACAGGGTACGCAGGGTGGTCGTCTTGCCCGCCCCGTTGGTGCCGAGCAGCGTCACCACCTGCCCCTCCTCGACGGAGAAGTCGATGCCCTTGACGGCCTTGACCCGGCCGTAGGCGACCTCCAGGCCGTGCACCTCAAGCATCGCCATCGCGTTCGCTCCCCTCGGTCGGTCGGTCGGAGGCCCGCTGTGGAGTCGGGTCGGAGACCCGCTGTGGAGTCGGGTCGGAGACCCGCTGTGGAGTCGGGTCGTCGCCGGCCAGATCGGCCTCGGCCTCGGCGCTGGTGCCGATATAGGCCTCGATCACGCGCGGATCGGACTGCACCTCCTCCGGCGTACCCTCCACCAGCACCTTGCCCCGGACGAGGCAGAGCACCCGGTCACAGAGATTGAAGATGAATCGCATGTCGTGCTCGATCACCACCACGGCCAGGCCGGTGTCGCGGATCTTGAAGATCAACTCCTCCGCCTGCCGGGTCTCCTGCGGATTCATCCCAGCGGTGGGCTCGTCGAGCAACAAGACCTTCGGCTCGGTCGCCAGGGCCCGGGCGATCTCCAGCCTGCGCTGGTCGCCGTAGGGCAGGTTCCGCGCCAGGTGCTCCGCGGAGTCGCCGAGCCCGACGAACTCCAGCAGCTCCTGCGACTTCGCCCGGGTCGCGGCCTCCTCGGCCTTGAATCCGAACGCGCGGGTGATGGCACTGATCGCGCCGGTCCGGGTCCGGCAGTACCGGCCGACCATCACGTTCTCCAGCGCCGTCATGTTCTGGAACAGCCGGATGTTCTGGAAGGTACGCGCCATGCCGGCCTCGACCACCTTGCGCGGCGAGGAGGTCAGTTGCCTGCCGTCCAGCACCACCCGCCCGGAGGTCGGTTTGTACAGGCCGGTCAGGCAGTTGAAGAAGGTGGTCTTGCCCGCGCCGTTCGGCCCGATCAGGCCGACGATCTCGCGCGGGAAGACCTCCATGGCGACATCGCTGACGGCGGTCAGGCCGCCGAAGCGCATCGTGACATTCTCCGCCGACAACAGGGGCGCCTCGGCCCCGGCCACTCCCCCGCTCGTCCCGGGGTCCACTGCGGTGCTCATCGGGTCTCCTCTCCGGCCGAACGCCGAGCCGGTGCTCCGGCGGGCTCGCCGCTGTCCGGCGGCCCACCGGTCAGCTCGGCGTCGAGGTGTTCGGCGAGTTCCTCGTCGCTCTCGTGGAACTCGAGCTGGCGACGGCTGCTCGGGATCAGGCCCTCGGGGCGGAACCGCATCATGATCACGAGCAGCAGCCCGAAGATCAACAGCCGGTATTCCGAGACGAATCGCAGCTTCTCCGGCATCAGCTTCAACAAGGTGGCACCGACCAGAACCCCGACGATGGTGCCCATGCCGCCCAGTACCACCGCGGCCAGCAGGAAGGCCGACTCCAAGAAGATGTACTGATCGGGGGTGACCGAGACATCGACGTGGGCCTTGACCGCACCGGCCACGCCGGCCAGGGCAGCACCGCCGGCGAAGGCCAGCAGCTTCAGGCCGAAGGTGTTCACACCCATCGCCTCGGCGGCCTTCTCGTCCTCTCGGATGGCGACCCAGCCGCGACCGATCCGGCTGTCGGAGAGCCGGGAGAAGACCAGGATGATCAGCGCCAGCACCAGCAACAGCAAGAAGAAGTAGTTGCCGAAGCGGGTGATGGTCACCCCGAGGATCTCGTGGCTCTGCCCGAAGTCGAATCCGAACAGGTTCAGGTCCGGGATCCCCGGGATGCCGTTGGAGCCGCGGGTGATGTTCGGGCCATCGCTGCCGTCGAGGTTGATCATCACCAGCCGGAAGATCTCGCCGAAGGCGAGCGTGACGATGGCCAGGTAGTCCCCCGCGACGCGCAGTGTCGGCGTACCCACGACCAACCCCAATGTGCCGGCGACGACCGCGGAGATCAGCACCACGACCGGGAAGGGCGGGTGCCAGCCGATCGTGGAGAACGCCGAGTTCGACAACACGGCCGCGGTGAACGCGCCCGCGCCGAGGAAGGCGATGTAGCCGAGGTCGAGCAGGCCGGCCTGGCCGACCACGATGTTCAGCCCGAGCGCGGTGGCGGCGAAGATCAACACCTGGGTCGCGATCGACATGTTGGCGTCGGAGCCGTCCTGGGTGAACGGGAAGGCGAAGGCCGCGACGAAGGCCGCGAAGACCAGCACGTGACGGTGGGTACGCCCGACCGCCCCGAGCCAGGAGCCGAGGCCCGAACGCATGATCACCAGCAACACGGCCAGGACGAGCGCCGCGCTGACCACGAAGGAGCCCGCATCGTTCTCGTCCAACAGGTACGCCGCGACCAGCAGCGCGACTCCCACCAGGAAGATGACCGCCAGAATGCCCAGCCAGCCCGGGGTACGCGACCGGCCGAGCGTCGGCACCGGGCCGGGAGGCAGCAGCCGGGTGCCCAGATAGGCGACGAGCGCGCCGGCCAGCGCGATCCAGCCACCCCACTCGACATAGACCAGTCCGCCGCCGTCGGCGGCGATCATGATCAGGGCCAGCGCGATGTAGATCAGGCCGCCGAGGGCGGCGCCGGAGGCGGCCCCGACCAGATTCAGCGGAGCGCGGGCGGGCGGGTTCGGCGTACCCATCTGGCCGGTCAGCCGACCCGCGATCGCCGACGCCACGACCAGAACCGCGATCCCGAGGAAGAAGAACTGCAGGCCGGACGGCCCGCCGAGATAGGTCATGTCGTCGAGGGCGTCGGAGGAATATGCCCATGGCAGGTATGGCGCGCCGAGCATCAGCACGCCGCCGATCAGGGTGAGCAGCCAGCCGACCCCGGCGAACCGGCGCCGGGTCTCCAGCGGCGGGAAGCTGGTCAGGAAGAGAATCACCGCGTTCATGCCCGATCCACCACCCTCGCTCCGAGCAGACCCTGGGGCCGGAAGACCAACACCAGGATCAGCAGTGCGAATGCCCAGATGTCCTTCCAGGCCGATCCGCCGAACTGTCCGGGGATCCAGTCGGTGGCCAAGACCTCGACCAGACCGAGCAACAGGCCGCCGACGACGGCACCCCAGATGTTGCCGATGCCGCCCAGAACGGCTGCGGTGAAGGCCTTCAGACCGGCCATGAATCCCATCTTGAAGTCGATGTTGCCGTAGCGCAGGCCGTGTGCCACGCCGGCCACCGCGGCCAGTGCGGCGCCGACAGCGAAGGCGACCATGATCACCCGGTCGACGTTGATACCCATCAGGCGGGCCGTGTCCGGGTCCTGGGACGTGGCCTGCATGGCCCGCCCCATCGATGTCTGGTTGATGAACATCCACAACAGCCCGGAGCAGACCAGCAGCGCGCCGATGGTGAACACATTCGACCGTTGGATGATCAGGCCGGCGAGGTCGATCGCCTCACCGGAGACGCCCTGGACGGGCGGGTAGGGCACGGCGGCCTTGGCGACGAACAGGCGGACCGCCTCCTGCAGGATGACCGAGACACCGATCGCGGTGATCAGCGGGGCCAGCCGGGGCGCATTGCGCAGCGGTCGGTACGCCACCCGTTCGGTGAGCAGGGCGACCAGGACGGCCGCGATGATGCCGCCGAGCAGCATCAGCGGCAGTTGCCACAGCGGTCCTGGCGTCTGGCTGCCCAGGATGATCCAGGTACCGAGCGAGGCGAAGGCGCCGATCATGAAGATCTCGCCGTGGGCGAAGTTGATCAACTGGATGATGCCGTAGACGACGGTGTAGCCGACGGCGATGAGCGCGTACAGCGCGCCCAGCGACAGTCCGTTGACCAGGCTCTGTGCGATCTCCACGCACGTCCTCCTGAGGTCGAGAAGCAGTGGGCCCTGATCCGGGCAGGGGACGGGCGGGCGCCGGGATCGCCGGCGCCCGCCCGGTTTGACCGCGCGGGCGGCCGAGGTGTGATTACTCGTTGAACTCGCTGCTGAAGTCAGGCGCCCACTCGCCGCCCTCGACCTTGTACACGGTCAGCACACGAGTCTTGTTGTCGCCGTACTCGTCGAACGCGACCGGGCCGGTCGCGCCCTGCAGTTGCACGCCGCCGATGGCATTCACGGTTGCCTCGCGGGCGGACTCCACGTCCTCGGCGCTGGCCAGCGACGTCTTCATCGCCTCGATCAGCACGTTGGCCGCGTCGTAGGCGTACGCACCGTAGGCGCCGTAGGGCTCGGAGAAGCCGCCGGCGTTGTAGGCATCGACGAAGGCCTTCGCCGAGTCCAGCGTGTCGACCGGCGCACCGACCGAGGTCGACAGGTCGCCGTCACGGCCGCCCAGCTCGATGAAGTTCGGGTCGTAGATGCCGTCGCCACCCATCAGGGGGACGTTCAGACCGGCCGCGGCCATCTGCTTGCTGAGCGGGCCGGCCTGCGGGAACTCGCCGCCGTAGTAGACCGCCTTCGGGTTGGCGCCCTTGGCCTGGTTGATCACCGCCGAGAAGTCCTTGTCCTCGGGGTTGATCGTCTCGGCCGCGACGATCTTGCCGCCGTTCTCGGTGTAGTACTTGCTGAACGCGTCGACCAGGCCCTGGCCGTAGGCCTTCTTGTCGTGGATGGTCGCAACGGTGTCGATTCCGTTGTCCAGCAGGTACTTCGCCGCGAACGGGCCCTGGACGGAGTCGGTGGTGCAGGTGCGGAAGTAGGTCTTGTAGGGCCGCTCGGGGCTCTCTTCCGGCTTTGCGCCGCGGGTCATGGTCGGGTTGGTGTTGGCGGGAGAGATCAGCGCCACCCCGGCGCCGTCCATCACCGGCTGCAGTGCCTGGCCGACCGAGGAGTTCAGCGGCCCGACGACGCCGATCACCTCGGGATCGCCGGCCAGCTTCGTGGCGGCGTTGCGGCCGACATCGGGCTTGGCCTCGTCGTCCTCGGCCGCCACCTCGATCGTCCATCCCGGGATCGCTCCGGACTCGTTCGCCTGCCGTGCGGCGAGTTCGACGGAGTTGCGGATGCCCAGGCCGAGCGGGGACAGGTCGCCCGACAGGGGCGCGATCACGCCGATCTTCACGGTCTTGGTATCGCCGCCCCCCGTGTTGCCACCGGGGCCCGCGTCACGGGTCCCGCAGGCAGTGAAGGCCAGCGAGGCGGCCAGCACGACTGCGCCCGCAGCCACAAACCTCTTGTGTTGCACAAGTCCTCCCAGGAGTGAATCGCCGCGTCGGGCGATTGTTCAGTCCGGCTGTGCTGCCGGACGAGCTTTGCTGAACAGTAAGCCCACGCGAGCGGCCTGGGAGGTGCGTGCGAGGTGGCGTTGTGAGTTCGTTACACCCGTAAGGAGCAAACCATCGGTTTGCTGGCGAGAGCGCCTCAGCGCTTGGGCAGGCCCTTGCCCTCGTTGCGCTTGGCCTGCTCGATGACGCCCTCGGCAACCTCGCGCATCGGCTTGCGAAGATCCATCGCCGTCTTCTGAATCCAGCGGAACGCCTCGGGCTCGGACATCTTGAACCCCTTCTGCAGCAACGCCTTCGCCTGGTCAACCGCCTTGCGCGCCGCCAGCCGGTCGGCGAGGTCCTCGACCTCGGCCTCGACGGCGCGGATCTCGGCGTACCGGGCAACGGCGATCTCGATCGCGGGCACCACATCGGAGGCGTCGAACGGCTTCACCACATAGGCCATCGCCCCGGCCTCGCGCGCGGACTCGATCAGCTCGCGCTGGCTGAAGGCGGTCAGCATCACGACCGGGGCGATCCGCTCCTCGGCGATCTCCTTGGCGGCGCTCAGCCCGTCGCGTCGGGGCATCTTGATGTCCATCACGACCAGATCGGGACGAAGCTCGCGGGCGAGCCGGACCGCCTCCTCGCCGTCGGCCGCCTCGCCGACCACCTGATATCCCTGATCGGCGAGCAACTCGGTCAGGTCGAGCCGGATCAGCGCCTCGTCCTCGGCGACCAGCACCCGGCGCGGCGCCGGCGCGCCCGTCTCGGTCGCCGATTCGGTTGCGTCGTCCGTCGTGGCCTGGGGGGCAGCGGTGCGCTCGTCGGAGGTGCTCACCCCCGCATTCTGGCGGGCCGTGCCCGCAGCGGCAAACGGCGCGCCCGCGCCGCGACCGCTACACTGTTCGCGGCGCGGCCGGCGGTCGCGCCCGGCCGGGGTGGCGGAATGGTATACGCGGACGGCTCAAACCCGTCTGGCCGCAAGGCCATAGGGGTTCGACTCCCCTTCCCGGCACCGTCGTCGACGGGTCCGCCCCCGGATCAGGAGGCGGAGCCGATCGTCTTCGGATCCCGGATCTTGTGCACGCGCAGGGCGTTGGTATTGCCCGGTACGCCGACCGGCGTACCCGCCACCACGATGACCTTGTCGCCCGGTTCGCACAGCCCCTTCCCGACCATCGTCTCGTCGACCTGGGCCACCAGGTCGTCGAAGTTGTAGACCTCCTCGGTCAGGAAGCTCCGCGCGCCCCAGACCAGGGTCAGCTCCTGCCGGGTCTGGTCCAGCGGCGTGAACACGAAGTAGGGCATCTTGGCCCGCAGCCGCGCGACCCGGCGAGCGGTGTCGCCGGACTTGGAGAACGCGATCACGTACTTGGCGCCGACGCGATCGGCCACCTCGACGGCGACCTTGGCGATCACCCCCCCGGTGGTGTGCGGATCCCAGTCGATGTCCGCGATCTCGTCGAAGCCCTGTTCCTCGGTGCCGGCGACGATCCGGGCCATCGTCTCGACCGCGACCACCGGGAACTGCCCGACGCTGGTCTCACCCGACAGCATCACCGCGTCCGCGCCGTCCAGCACCGCATTGGCGACATCGGAGGCCTCCGCCCTGGTGGGCCGCGGATTGCCGATCATGGATTCCAGCATCTGGGTTGCCACGATCACCGGCTTGGCCATCCGTCGGGCCTTCTCGATGATCATCTTCTGCACCATCGGGACCTCTTCGAGCGGGAGCTCGACCCCGAGGTCGCCGCGCGCGACCATGATCGCATCGAAGGCGTCGATCACCTCGTCGATGTTCTGCACGGCCTGCGGCTTCTCGATCTTGGCGATCACCGGGACGGTACGCCCCTCCTCGGCCATCACCTGGCGTACCGCGGCGCAGTCGGCGGCGGTACGCACGAAGGACAGCGCGATCATGTCGAAGCCCTGCCGCAACGCCCAGCGCAGATCGGCCAGGTCCTTGTCGCTCATCGCGGGGACGTTCACCGCCACCCCGGGCAGGTTGATGCCCTTGTTGTTGCTGATCGGGCCGCCGACCTTGACCCGGGTGATCACGTCATTGCCGGCCACGTCGACGCATTCCAGCATCACCCGGCCGTCGTCGATCAGCACCAGATCGCCGGGCGCGACATCGCCCGGCAGCCCGGCATAGGTCGTCGACGCGCGCTCGCCGTCGCCGAGGATCGGGTCGGTGGTGATGGTGAACTGCTGGCCGTAGGCCAGGGTCGCCCGGCCGTCGCCGCCGAAGCGGCCCAGCCGGATCTTCGGGCCCTGCAGGTCGGCGAAGGTGCCGATCGGGCGACCGGCCTCGGCCGCCGCCTCGCGGACCGCAACCAGCGCCCGCTCGTGGTCGGGGTAGTCGCCGTGGGACATGTTGAACCGCGCGACATCCATCCCGGCGGCGATCAACTCGCGAAGACGCTCGGGAGAGGAGGACGCGGGGCCGAGGGTGCAGACGATTTTTGCTCTACGCACGCGTCGACCCTAGCGAAGTACCGGGACCGTGCAGACCCATGTCCGCGCCGGGTCCCTCACTCCTCGCGCAGCACGCCCAGGGCGTGGACGAGGTCGGCCGGCGGTTCGGAGGAGAACTCGACCCGCTCCCCCGTGCCCGGGTGGACGAAGCCGAGCCGCACGGCGTGCAACCACTGTCGCTCCAGCCCCAGCCGTCGCGCCAGCACCGGGTCGGCGCCGTAGGTCGCGTCCCCGGCGAGCGGGTGCCGGATCGCCGACAGGTGGACCCGGATCTGGTGGGTTCGGCCGGTCTCCAGGTGCAGTTCGAGCAGCGTCGCCCCGCGAAACACCTCGAGAGTGTCGTAGTGGGTCACCGACGGCCGCCCGCCGGCAGCGACCGTCATCTTCCACTCCCCGCTGGGATGCCGGCCGATCGGCGCATCGATCGTGCCGAGCGGCGGATCCAGGTGCCCCTGGGCCAGCCCCTGGTAGACCTTGTCGACCGTGCGGTCGCGGAAGGCCTGCTTGAGCACCGAGTAGGCGTGTTCGCTCTTCGCCACCACCATCAGACCGGAGGTGCCCACATCGAGGCGCTGCACGATGCCCTGCCGCTCGGCGGCGCCGGAGGTGGCAATGCCGAAGCCGGCGGCCGCCAGATGTTCCACCACCGACGGGCCCTCCCATCCCAGCGAGGGATGGGCGGCCACCCCGACGGGTTTGTCGACCACCACGAGGTCGGCATCGTCGTGCACGATCCGGATGCCCTCGACCGTCTGCGGAACCACCGGTACGCCCGAGGGCCGCTCGGTGAGCTCGACCTCGAGCATGGCGCCGGGCCGCACCGGGGTGGAGGGCTTCGTCACGGGCTCGCCGTCCAGGCGTACCGCCCCGGTCTCGATCAGTCCGGCGATCCGGCTTCGGGACAGGCCCAGCATCCGCGCGGCGGCCGCGTCCACCCGGTCGCCGGCCAGCCCGTCGGGCACCAGGAGCAGCCGCCCGCTCATCCGGTCGCGGCCTTCTCGGCGCGGGTGCCGGTCGCGTCGTCGGTGATCAACCGCCCGTCGAGCCCGCGGCGCAGGAAGATCGACATCGCGATGATCAACACCGCGGCCGAGCAGATCCAGACGTCGGCCAGGTTGAAGATCGGCCAGTTCGGAAGCTGGAGCAGGTCGACCACCTCACCGCGCAGCGGCGCCGGGGGCCGGGCGATCCGGTCGACAAGATTGCCCCCGATGCCGGCGAGCAGCAGTCCGATCGCCACGGCCCAGGCCGGGTGTCGCAGCCGTGGCAGGGCGTAGGCGGCGATGCCGATCACGGCGGCGATGGCAAGCATCGAGAAGATCCAGGTGTAGCCGGTCCCGAGGCTGAATGCGGCACCGGAGTTGAAGAGCAACCGGAACTGCAACAACTCGCCGACGAAGGGCACCGATCGCCCCGGGGTCAGCGACCGCAGTGCCCACTCCTTGGCGAGCTGGTCGGCCGACAGCAGCGCCGCGGCGAGACCCAGCGCTATCGCCAACGCGGGCCAGCGGGCCGGGCGGACCTCGGCGGCCGCCCGATGCTGATCAACGGCGCTCGGCACGCTGCTTGCACTCGACGCACATGACGGCGCGCGGGTGGACCTGCAGACGGCCCTTGCCGATCGGGTTGCCGCACTCCGCGCAGTAGCCGTAGCGGCCCTGCTCGATGGCCCGCAGCGCCTCCCGCGCCTGTTCCAGGGCCTCGCGTGCGCTGTGCGCGAGCGTCATCTCCTGGTCCCGCTCGAAGTTCGCCAGGCCGATGTCGGCGGGGTCGCGCCCGGCATTGTCGGCGCCGTCGCGGATCAGGCCCGCCAGGTCGCCCTCGGCGACCTCGATGGTGTGCCGGTGCCGGTCGATGTCGGCCTCCAGGTCGGCGCGCAACTCGTCGACCTCCGCGCGCGTCCACGCCTCCTCGCCGTCGCGGATGGGCATCGCCAGGGCGACATCGTCGACCGGTGCCCGGACCTCGGTGGCACTCGCGGCCGCCGCGGCGGGACGCCCCTTGGCGGCGGTGGCTGTGCTGCGCTTCTTGGCGGGCATCAGTCGCTCCTCTTCACGATCGCGGCTTCGGTCGGGGCGGGCCCCCGGGGCCGGCCGAGGCTGCTCGGTCCGCCGAAGCGTACCCGACCCGGACAATCGCGACGGGACCCCACCGAAGCGGGGTCCCGTCGCGTTGTTGCGGGTGTGCTGACGCGGTCAGCGGTTGTTGTCGCCGAGCAGCGCATCCAGCCGCGGCGTGCTGGTGGCGCCGACGGCCTGCGGGCCTCCACTCGACCCGGAAGCGGCCTGGTTGCCCGACCCCCCGCCGGCCAGTGCCGGAGCATCGGACGGCTCGATGACGGCCTTCTCCACGCTGTCCAGGGTCGAGCGCAACTGCGAGGAGAAGCTGCGCCGGTACTTGTCCTCGAAGGTGCGGAGCTGGGCGACCGCCGACTGCAGCCGGTCACGCTCGTCCTCGAGGTCGGCGAACAGCTCGGTGCGGCGCGCCTCGACCTGGCGGCCGAGGTCATCGGCGCCGCGCTTGGCCTCGTCGGTCACCTTCTCGGCGCTCACCCGGGCCTCGGACTCGATCCGGTCCGCGCGGGTGCGGGCATCGGTGGTGATCTGATGCGCCTTCTGGTTGGCCTCGTCGACCTTGCGGCGGGCCTCCGACTCGGCTTCGCCCACCAGCCGCTCCGCCTGCTCGGTGTGCAGTTGGACGAGTCGCACGACCGCGGCGCTGGCCTCGGGCGTGGTCGACACGACGAGCTTCTCGGTGCCCGACGACGCGGTCGCGGTCGCGGCCGGCTGCGCCGGGGCGACCCGCGTCTGCTCCTGCTCGCGCTCCTGGGTGGCGCGCTGGGCCTGCGCACGGAGCTGCTCGACCTGCTTCTTGAGCGCTGCGTTCTCCTCGGTCAGCTTCGCCGTGGCCTGATCGTTCTGCGGCTGCTGCTGCGGCTGCTGCTGGGAAACACGGGCCGAGTTGGTCTGCGCGGACTTGAGCGAGTCGACCTGCTTCTTCAGCGAGCCGTTCTCCTCGGTCAACTGTCCGAAGGACTCCTCGACCTGGTCAACGAACCGGTCGACCTCGGTCACCTCGTAACCGCCGCGCTTTGCCACGTGGAACTTCGTGTCGCGGATCTGGTCCAGGGTCAGGGTCATCAGTCACCTCACGGGGAACGTTCTGGAACGCTTGGTGCGCATGTGCACTGTTGGGAGCGTAGCACCGATGGTCAGCGCATGAGCAATTGCTCGTTGAGCACACGGAGCAGGATTACCGCAAACCACAGGCCGAGGAAAGCGAGATCGAAAGAAACCTGGCCGACCCGGACCGGCGGGAGGAACTTGCGGAACAGCCGCAACGGCGGATCGGTGACAGTGTAGACGGCCTCCGCGAACACCAACACGGCACCGCGCGGGTTCCAGCCCTGCACCACGATCGGCATCCACGACAGCACCATCCGGGCGAGCAGCAGAGCGGTGAACACCCACAGCACGACATTGATCACGGTGCCGAGCAGGAAGAGGGGGCCGAGCGTGGTCATGGGCCAAGTCTGCCCGATCGGGCCAATAATCCGGGGGTCGGTCAGGACTGGTTGAAGAACCCGCCGGCGATGCGTTCCTTGTCCTCCGCGGTGACGTTGATGTTGCGCGGGGACAACAAGAACACCTTGCTCGTCACGCGCTCGATGTCGCCGCGCAGCCCGAAGATCAGTCCGGCCGCGAAGTCGACCAGGCGCTTGGCGTCGGCGTCTTCCATCTCCGACAGATTCATGATGACCGGTACGCCGTCGCGGAAGTGCTCGCCGATGGTGCGGGCCTCGTTGTAGGTGCGCGGGTGGACCGTGATGATCCGCGACAGGTCGGCCGTCCGGGGCTCGGGCTCGCGCCGCGCATCCAGCGCGGTCACCGTGCCGGCCGGCGCATCCGCACCGGCGGCCGGGCGCCGCACGTCGGCGTCCTCGCGGACCGTCTCTCGCCGATCGCCCCGCGCCGCGGCGCGCTCATCGGCAACGTCGACGCCCTCGGTGAGCTCGTCGTCGTAGTACTCGTCGTCATAGCGATCGTCCGCCACGAGGCCCAGCCAGGCAGCGGCACGCTTGATGCGATCGGCCATCGTCCATCCCTTCACCTGCTCAGCGGATATCGGGGCCGAGGTTACCGCCCGGGAGCCGCCGTGGCGGGGATTGCGCCGCCGACACGCGGGGCCAACCAGACCAGTGCGCCGAGACTGCCCATCCGCGCCCCGTCGCGTCGATAGGAGTGCAGGAGCGGGTCCTCGCGGGTGCAGGCCGCCACCTGCTCGACCCGGCAGCCCAGGCCGAGCAGTTGCTGGCGCGCCGCGCCGGGCAGGTCCAGCGCGGGGGTGCCCCAACTGGTCGTGGCGGCGGCTCCCGGCAGGCCGGCGGCGACGGCATCGCGCATCTCCCCCGGCACCTCGTAGCACGAACCGCAGATCGCGGGGCCGATGACGGCGGTCGGCGCGGTGGCGCCCAGCGCGGCGAGCGCCTCCACCGTCCGGGTCAGTACGCCGGCGGCGAGGCCGACCCGGCCCGCATGGGCGACACCGACCGCGCGGGCGGTCTGGTCGACGAAGATCACGGGCAGGCAGTCCGCGGTCCGGATCAGCAGTGCCACGCCGGGCCGGTCGGTGACCAGCGCGTCGGCCTGTGGCGACGCCGGCTGGCCGGGCACAGCGCTGCCGAGCCAGGCATCGGCCGACCAGCCGGACAGCGCCGCGTCGTCGATGGTCAGCACGCCGGTGCCATGCACCTGCCAGGGGGTGTAGAGCCGCTCGACCCCGATCGCGGCGAGAACGGCGCGGCCGTCTCGGCGTACCGTCTCCACACCGTGGGTCGCCGCGCCGCCGAGGGTGAGTCCCACGGGACCGCTGCCGCCCACCCGGTCGGTGAAGGCGTAGCCCGGGCCGCCGGGCCCGGCGGGGCGATGCAACCGGAACATGTCAGCGCGTCCGGGCCGCTCGAACGGATCGCGTCATCTCGGGCCGCGGGTCACTCGGGGCGCCCGGTCACTTCAGGAAGCCCGGTCACTTCAGGAAGCCCGGTCACTTCAGGAAGCCCGGTCACTTCAGGAAGTCGGGCACGTCCAGGTCGTCGTCGCCGGCCGGGGGGCGGCCGCTCAACGGTCCGGGCGGAGTGCTGCCCGGGCGGGTCGGCTGCCGGTCGGGGCGGTCCCCGGACGGGGAGGTTCCGCCGGCCGGCACGCCACCACTCGGCTGGCCCGGGCGCGATTCGCCCGCACTCGACGGGCCCGCACTCGATGGGCCCGCACCGGATGGGCCAGCCCCCGAGGGTCCGACACCGGGCCGACCGGCACCCTCGGCCGCGGACTCTCCGCCCGCCGGGCCGCCGGTCGTCCCCTGCTCGGGGCGGCGGCTGCGCTGTTCGACTCCGGGCTGGCGCCGCGGCGGCGCGCCGCCCTCGAAGCCGGCCGCGATCACCGTGACGCGCACCTCGTCGCCGAGTGCGTCGTCGATCACGGTGCCGAAGATGATGTTGGCCTCGTCGTGGGCGGAGGCCTGGATCAGGTTGGCGGCCGAGGAAACCTCGAACAGGCCCATGTCGGAACCGCCCGCGATGGACAGCAACACGCCGTGGGCGCCGTCGATGCTCGCCTCCAGCAGCGGCGAGGAGACCGCCATCTCGGCGGCCGCGCGGGCGCGGTCCTCGCCGCGGGCAGAACCGATGCCCATCAGCGCGGAGCCCGCATTCGACATCACGGACTTCACGTCGGCGAAGTCCAGGTTGATCAGGCCGGGGGTGGTGATCAGGTCGGTGATCCCGGAGACGCCCTGCATCAACACCTGGTCGGCCTGCTTGAAGGCATCCAGGATCGCGACCTGGTGGTCGGTCATCTCCAACAGCTTGTCGTTCGGGATGACGATCAGGGTGTCGACCTCCTCGCGGAGCTTCGCGATGCCCTCCTCGGCCTGCACCTGACGCCGCCGGCCCTCGAAGCCGAACGGCCGGGTCACCACGCCGATGGTCAGCGCGCCGAGCGCCCGCGCGACGCGGGCCACCACCGGCGCGCCGCCGGTGCCGGTCCCGCCGCCCTCACCGGCGGTGACGAAGACCATGTCGGCGCCCTTCAGCACTTCCTCGATCTCGTCGGCATGGTCCTCGGCGGCCTGGCGGCCCTTGTCCGGGTCCGCGCCGGCGCCCAGGCCTCGGGTCAGGTCGCGGCCGACATCGAGCTTGACGTCGGCATCGCTCATCAGCAGCGCCTGCGCGTCGGTGTTGATCGCGATGAACTCCACGCCCCGCAGGCCGGACTCGATCATCCGGTTCACCGCATTCACGCCGCCACCACCGACACCGACGACCTTGATCACGGCCAGGTAGTTGTGCGAGGGATTTGCCACGGGATTTCCTTAGGAGCCGACACGCCGGACAGGTTGCCTGACAGGCTAGAGAGCGCCGACAGACGTGTCCAACACCGCAACCGCGAGAGTCGGGGATCGGCCTCAACCTCTAGTTGACCCTCAGACCGAGGGTCGTCGACCCCGTGGCCACAGGCTCGGGATGGCCGTGATCGCCACCGCGAGCACGGTGAGCACCGCGCTGCCGATGGTGGCGAAGGTGACCACATGATCACCCGCGGGCAGCAAGACGTCCACCAGCAGCGAGCCGAGCACCTGGCCGGCGACCGCGCCGAGCGACAGCAGCAACACCCCGAGCTGGTGCACCAGCACGGAGGAGGCGGCGATGTAGACCACGCCGATCGCCCCGCCGAGGTACGCCCAGCCGGGCGCGACACCCGGCCGCGGCAGCCCGGCCGTCGCGGCGTGCACGGCGAAGGCCAGGCCGAGCAGCAGCGTGCCGACGCCGAAATTGCCGACCGTCGCCACCAGCGCCGAATCGGCGGCCCGGCGTACCCGCCCGTTGGCGGCCTGTTGCCAGCCCATCGCGATGCCGATCGCGATCGGTACGGCCATCGCCAGCCACGGGGCGGCGGCCGACATCCCTGCGGACGCCCCCCAGATCACGGCGACGACCATCGCCGCGCCGCCCAGCACCCGGGTCGGCGTCACCGGCCGCGGGCCGCCGGGCCCGATGCCCCAGCGATCGATGAGGATCCCGCCGATGCTCTGCCCGGCCACGGTGCCGACGGTGAACAGCGCGACGCCGAGCAGCGGGCTGACGGCCGCCTGGGCCAACACGAAGCTGGCGCCGACGACTCCCCCGCCCAGCGCCCAGACCGGCAGCTCGCCCGAGCGGACCGCCGCGGGAATCCTGACCAGTCCGCGCCTGCCCCGCCGCAGGGCCAGGCAGGCGGCGACGACGATCACCAGGCCGGTGCCGAAGGACCACAGCGCGGCGGCGAACGGGTCGGCCCAGACGCGTCCGAGTTCACCGTTGCCCCGCGTCTGCAGCGCCATCCCCATGCCGATGCAGACGGCCACCGCTACCCCGGCGACCACCCGCAGCGCCCGGAGCGGCCCAGGGCTCCGCGTCATCGCACGACCGGATTGCCCGGAGCGCTGACATCGATCGTGCGCCCCTTCTGCGACAGCAACGCGGTGGCCACCTGTGCCTTCAGCTCGGCGTCGTCGGAGGATCCGAAGAACACATCGGGGCGGCCGTCCACCACCAGGGTGATGTCGTCGCGGCTGCTCGCCCGCAACTCGCGCCCGCGGTCTCGCAACTCCGGGGTGAGCGCGCCCGCGACGCGAGCGACCGACGCCAGCAACCGCGGATCACCGCCCTGGACGGCCGCCACGGGCAGATCGTCCGGCACCTTGTTCCCGGGCGGGAAGGCCGCGCCGTCGGCGTCGACCAGCCGCGGCCCTTCTTCGGTCGCCGTGACGAGCACCGGGGTGCGTTCGGTGACGACGATCCGCACGGTGCCCGGCAGCTCGCGGCTGACGGTCGCCCGGCGCACGGCAGGCAGCGCGGCGACCCGCTCGCCGATCACGGACTCCGACACCCGGACCAGCGGGGTGCCCTGCGGGATGGCGGCCGCCTCCCCCACCTGAGCGGGGGTGAGCACACTGGTCCCCTCGACCGTGACCTGGCGTACCACCAGCGCCGGTGAGAAGCCGACGACATAGCCGAGTACGCCGACCACCAGCAGGACCGCGGCGATGATCACGACCCGCCGGGCCCGGCCGCGGGCGCGCCGGCGGCGGCGCTCGTCGCGATAGGAGTCGAAACGGGTCGCGGTGCTCACCGACGCAGCTCCGCGACGATCGGCGCGGCCAGTTCGGTGACGTCCCCGGCGCCGAGGGTGAGCACCAGGTCGCCGGGGCCGGCCAGCTCGCGGATCCGGGCCGCGACGGCCGCACGCGAGACCAGTTCCGAACCGGGCAGCCGCTCGCCGATCAGCGCCGAGGTGACGCCGGGGATCGGTTCCTCGCGGGCCGGGTAGATGTCCAGCAGCAACACGTGATCGGCACCGGCCAGCGCCTCGGCGAACCCGGCGGCCTGGTCGCGGGTCCGGCTGTACAGATGCGGCTGGAAGACCGCGATCACCTTCCGGGGCCCGGTCTCGCGGGCGGCGGCGAGCGTCGCCGCAACCTCGGTCGGGTGATGGGCGTAGTCGTCGACCACGCGGATCCCGCCGGCCTCGCCCGCCGACTGGAAACGCCGGGCAGTGCCGCTGAAGGTCTCCAGGCCGGCCAACCGATCGCCCAGCCCCAGCTCGCCGAGCACGGCGGCGGCGGCGGTGGCGTTCGCCCGGTTGTGCGGGCCGGGGACGGCCAGCTCCAGACCGACGGTCGCGAACTCGGCCCCCGGCGCGTCGCCGTAGCCGATCACCCGCGGCCCCCCGGCGGCTCGGGCCCGACCAGCGAGGGCGGCCGCGCCGGGGTCGTCGGCGCTGGCGATCAGCACCCGGGCAGGCGCCGCGAAGGCATCGAAGCCCGCCACATAGGCCGCGGGATCGCCCCAGTTGTCCAGATGGTCGGCCTCGACATTGGTCACGACGGCGATGTCGCGGGGCAGTTGCAGGAAGGACGCGTCGCTCTCATCGGCCTCGGCGACGAACGGCGCGCCGGGATCGCCGAGATCGGCGCTCACCCCGGTCGCCGCGAGCGGCGCGCCGGTGACATAGCCCGGCCGGACGCCGGCGCCGAGCAGCCCGGCGACGATCATCGCCGACGTGGTCGTCTTGCCGTGCGTGCCGCCGACCGCGATCGATGGCCGCCCCCGCATCAGCGCGCCCAACGCCGCGGACCGGTGCAGCACCCGCAGGCCGCGCCGACGGGCCTCGACCAGCTCGGGGTTGTCGTCGCGGATCGCGGTCGAGACCACGACGGTGCGGGCGTCGCCGAGTTGGGCGGCGACGTGGCCGACGTGGGTACGGATGCCGCGCAGCCCGCGCAGCGTGGCCGAGTCCGTCCGGTCGCTGCCGCTGACGGGCACGCCGAGATCGGCGAAGGCCTGCGCGATGCCCGACATCCCGGAGCCGCCGACGGCAATGAAGTGCACCGGTCCGAGGTCGGCAGGAGCGGGCAGCGCCGCCAGGTCGATGGGCTCGATCAGCGTCATCGGCGAGCCGCCGCGAGAGCGCGCTGGGCGAGCACCCGCGCCGCGTCTCCCGGCGTACCCGATCGCGCGGCAGCAGACATGTGATCGAGCACCGCCGGATCGGTGACCATGTCGATCACCTCCGCCTGGATCCAGGTGCTGGTGAAGGCGGAGTCGGCGACCAGGCGGGCACCGCCCGCGCGAACCAGTTCCTCGGCATTGCGTACCTGCTCGCCGTTTCCGTGCGGGAACGGCACCAGGACGGTCGGCAGCCCGACCACACCCGTCTCGACGACGGTCCCGGCGCCGGATCGACCGATCATCAGATCCGCGGCGGCATAGGCATCCTGCATCCGGTCGACATAGCCGACCGGGTGATAGCCCGCGCCGGTGTCGGGATCGGTCACCTGGAGATGCTCCTCGGTGAGCTTGTCGGGCCCGAGCACGTGCAGCACCTGGACGCCGGCGGCGAGCAGCGCGTCGCGGGCACCGAGCACCGCGGTGTTGATGCTCGCCGCGCCCTGCGATCCGCCGCTGACCAGCAGCACCGGCAGATCGTCGCGCAGCCCGAAGTGGGCGCGGGCCGCCGGCCGCGCGGCCGCCCGGTCCAGGTCCGCAATCTCGCGCCGCAGCGGGAGCCCGATCGTCTCGGCGCCCGGCAGCGGGGTGTCGGGGAAGGTGGTGAGGGTGGCCTCGGCGAAGCGGGCCCCGATCTTGTTGGCGATGCCCGGCACCGCGTTCTGCTCGTGCACCAGGATCGGCAGCCGAAGCTGCCGGGCGGCCAGGTAGACCGGCGTCGAGACATAGCCGCCGAAACCGACCACCGCGTCGGCGCCGAGCCGGCGCAGCGTCTGCTTCGCCCCGCGCACCCAGCCGAGCAGGTCCAGCGGCAGCCGGAACAGGTCGGCGCCCACCGAGCGTGGCAGCGGGCCGGCGTCGATCAGCTCCAGGTCGATCCCGGCATCGGGCACCACTCGGACCTCCAGCCCGCGCGTCGTGCCGAGCGCCGTCACCGCCACGTCGGGGTGTTCGCGCAACTGCTCGGCGGTCGCGATCAGCGGCGACGTGTGACCGGCCGTGCCGCCGCCGGCCAGCACGATGTGGGACATGCCCGACCGTGGGGTGGGGTTGCTCGCCATCTCGGCCCTGTCTCCTCTCCGGCGCCGGCTCAGCGCCGGCCGCCCACCAATGTCGTCACCCGGGGCCGCCGCGGGCCGCGGCGCGCCTCCCGGAGCGCTCGGGCGCCGGGCTCGTTGCGGGCGCAGGCCACCAGTACGCCGAGTGCGCACAGATTGGCCAGCAGTGCAGACCCACCGTAGGACACCATCGGCAAGGGCACGCCGAGGACCGGGAGCAGCCGCAGCACGACGCCGAGGTTGATCAGCGCCTGCACGCTGAACCAGGCGGTGACCCCGGTGGCGGCGTACCGGCAGAAATCGATGTCGCTGCGGATCGCGATCCGCAGCCCGGCGTAGGTGAGCACGGCGAACAGGGCCAGCACCACCAGCCCCCCGAGCAGCCCCAGCTCCTCGGCGATGACGGCGAAGATGAAGTCGTTGTGGGCCTCGGGCAGGCTCCCCCACTTCTGCCGGCTGCCGCCGATCCCGGTGCCCCACCAACTGCCGGAGGCGATGGCATACAGCGCCATCGTCGACTGCATGTTGGCCCCGTCGAGACCCTCGGCGGGATTGAAGAAGGCGCTGAACCGCCGCATCCGGTCCGCCGACAACAGCGTCATCGGGATCACGGCGGCCACCGCCGCGGCGGCCATCGCGAGCATCAGGCGCATCGGCGTACCGACCCCCCACAACATCACGGCGATGATCGCGATCATGATCATCGCGGTGCCGAGGTCGCCCTGGAAGACGACGAGCCCCAGCAGCAGCAGCGCCGCCGGCAGGAAGGGCACCAGCAGGTGTCGTGGCTGGTCCAGCAGCCGACGCTTGCGGCAGAACACGTCCGCGCCCCAGACGATCAGCGCCAGCTTGGCGAACTCCGAGGGCTGGATCCGGAACAGGTCGATGCCGAGGCTGAGCCAGTTCCGGTTGCCGTTCACCGTCACCCCCAATGGGGTGTAGGTGAGGATCAGCAACAAGAACGCCAGGCCCATCCCGATCCAGCCGACGATCCGCAGCTTCGCGATCGGCAGCCGGGCCAGCACGAAGGCCGCGAGCAGGCCGACGACCAGGAAGAACGCCTGACGCTTGAGGAAATAGAACGCATCGTCGTACCGGTTGGCGGCATAGACGCTGGAGGCGGACAGCACCATCATCACGCCGAGGCCGATCAGCAGCGCCGAGGAGGCGAGCACCAGGTGCAGGCTGGCCTGCGGGTGTTGCAGCAGTACGCCGAGCTGGGAGCGCAGGTCGCCGCGCCTGCCGTCGGCCGTCCGGGGATCGCGTTGATCTTGATCGGGGAAGTGATCGATCGCCACGCCGCTCTACTCCTTCGCGCCTGGCCGGGTCTGCGCCGGCGGGTCGGTCCCGAGCACCGCTGCGGCGAAGTCGTCGCCTCGCGCGGCATAGTCGGGCCAGATGTCCAAGCTGGCGCAGCCGGGGCTCAGTGCCACCACGTCACCGGGCTGCGCGAGGGTCCGCGCGGCCGCCACCGCCTGCGCCATGGCTCCACTATCGGCCCGCGCGACCTCGATCACGGGGAGTTCGGGTGCGTGTCGGGCCAGCGCCTCGGCGATCACCGCGCGGTCGACGCCGAGCAGCACCGCCCCCCGCAGCCGATTGGCGTGCCTGGCGACCAGGTCGTCGAAGGGCGCACCCTTGGCCTGCCCGCCGGCGATCCAGACCACCCGGTCGAATGCCGACAACGCGGCATCGACCGCATGCGGATTGGTCGCCTTGGAGTCATCGATCCACCGGACGCCGTCCAGCTCCGCGACGGTCGCCAACCGGTGCGGGGGCGCGGCATGCGCGCGCAGTCCGTCGCGGACGGCACGCGGCGCGACGCCGAACGAGCGGGCGAGCGCGGCCGCGGCCAGCGCGTCGGCGACATTGTGCGGGCCGGACGGGCTGACATCGGACACGGAAGCGAGCTCGACCGCCGAGCTGCGGCGCTCGCGGATGAACGCGCGGTCGACCAGCAGGTCGTCGACGACACCGACCATGCTCGGGGCCGGCACGCCGAGGGTGAACCCGATCGCCCGGGCACCCTCGGTGACCTCGGCCTCCTCCACCATCCGTTCGGTCGCGCGATCCGCGACGTTGTAGACGCAGGCGTCGGTGACGCCGGCATAGATCCGGGCCTTGTCGGCGGCGTAGGCGTCGGCACCGCCGTGCCAGTCCAGGTGGTCGGGCTGCAGGTTCAGCACCGCCGCGGAGTGCACGGCCATCGTGGTCGTCCAGTGCAACTGGAAGCTCGACAGCTCGACGGCCAGCACGTCCAGCGGCTCGGGATCGAGCACCGTCTCGGTGATCGGCCGCTCCAGGTTGCCGACGGCCGCCGTCCGCAGTCCCCCGGCCCGCAGCATCGCAGCGAGCATCAGGGTGGCCGTGGTCTTGCCGTTGGTCCCGGTGATCGCCAGCCACGGCACCTCCGACAGCCGCCATGCGAGTTCGGTCTCGCCCCAGACGGGTACGCCCGCGCGCGCGGCCGCGACGGGCAGCGCGGCGCCGGGCCGCCAACCGGGCGAGACGATCAGCAGGTCGGTGCCCGCCGGCAGGGCGGCGCTCGCGCCGGGGCCGATCCGGACGCTCGCGCCGAGCACCTCGAGCAGCGTGCCGCGCTCCCGATTGTCGGCATCGTCGCGTTCGTCCAGCACGGTGACCGTCGCACCGAGCTCGAGCAGCGCGTCCGCGGCGGCGAATCCGGACCGGCCGATCCCGGCGACGGTGACCCGGGCGCTCGCCCAGGGCGCGTCCCGGCCGCGCCAGGCCGCGACGTCCGGGTGGTCCCGGCTCACAACCAGGCCACCCACTCGCCGTAGAACAGCCCCAGGCCGAGGGCGGCACAGATCCCCGCGATGATCCAGAACCTGATGACGATGGTCACCTCGGCCCAGCCGAGCAGCTCCAGGTGGTGGTGCAGGGGCGCCATCTTGAACAGCCGCTTGCCGCCGGTGGCCTTGAAGTAGCCGACCTGCAGGATGACCGACATGGTGACCACCACGAACAGGCCGCCGAGGATGATCAGCAGCAGCTCGGTGCGGGTGAAGATCGCGATCCCGGCCAGCGCCGCACCCAGCGAGAGCGAACCGGAGTCGCCCATGATGATCTTCGCCGGCTTCGCGTTCCACCACAAGAAGCCGAAGCAGGCCCCGGCGAGGGCGATCGAGACCATGGCGAGGTCGAGCGGATCGCGTACCTCGTAACAACCCGGGCCGACCGAGCGGATGGATCCGCAGGACTGGTTGGACTGCCAGATGTTGACCAGCGTGTAGGAGGCGAAGACCATCGCGCAGGCGCCGGTGGCCAGGCCGTCCAGGCCGTCGGTGAGGTTGACCGCGTTCGAGGTTCCCGCGATCAGCAACATGATCCAGGCCACGATCAGCACGGCCGGCAGCGGCGGACCGATGTCGCGGAGGAAGGACAGCGCCTGGGAGGCCGGGGTGACGCCCCGCTCGTCGGGCAGGCTGAGCGCCAGGACGGCGAAGGAGATCCCGACGATGCCCTGCCCGATCAGCTTGGCTTTGGCATTCAGCCCGAGGCTGCGCTGTTTGCTGATCTTGGTCCAGTCGTCGAGGAATCCGACGATGCCCATGCCGACGAACAGCCAGAGGATCAGCAGTCCGGAGACACTCGGCATCGACCAGGTGATCAGGTGCGCACCGAAGAAGCCGAGCAGCACCGCGATGATGATCACCAGCCCGCCCATGGTCGGCGTACCGCGCTTGGTGTGGTGACTGGTCGGCCCGTCGTCGCGGATGAACTGGCCGTAGCCGTGTTCGGTGAAGTAGCCGATGGCCAGCCGCGTACCGAGCAGGGTGACGATCATCGAAATGCCGCCGGACAGCAGGATCGCCCTCATCGGCGCTCCCCCCGCGACTCGCCCTCGCCGAGTCGCGCGGCCAGCGCGGCGGCCAGCTCCTCCAGTGCCTGGGCGCGAGAGGCCTTGACCAGAACCGTGTCGCCGGGCTGCAGCATGTTCGCGAGTTCTCCTGCCACCTTGGTCCTGTCGTCGCTGCCCAGCACCGTAACGGTCCGGACGTTGGGTACGCCCGCCTGCTCGGCGGCCCCGGCCGCGGCCTCGGCGTACTCGCCGACCGCGATCAGCAGGTCCACCTCGAGCGCGCCGGCCGCCCGGCCCAGCGCCTCGTGCTCCGAGCGCGCCGTCGCCCCGAGTTCCAACATGTCACCCAGGACGGCGATCGCGCGGCCCTGGCCGGTGGCGCCGCGGCGGCGCCGGGCGATGTGGGCGAGGGACTCCAGGGCGGCGAGCATCGAGTCCGGGTTGGCGTTGTAGGCGTCGTTGATCAACAGCGCCTCACCCCCCGGCACTGCGAGGGTGCTCAGCTCCATCCGCCAGGCCGAGCGGGGTCGGGCGGCGCCCAGGCGTTCCGCGACGCGCGGCAGCGCCTCGGCGCCGAGTTCGACGAGCGCGGCGGTCGCGGCGGCGAGCGCGTTCGCGATCTGGTGACGGCCCGGGGTCGCCAGCCGGACGGGGGCGCTGGCGAGCGCGCCGCCGGATTCGGCGTGCAGCACGAATCCGTGCCGGTCGAGTTCGTCGGCATCGGGGTCGCTGGCCCAGACCCGCAGCTCGCCGGGCAGGTCGGGACGGCTGCCCACCGCCCACCAGGCGATCCGTCCCGCGGTCCGCGCGGCCATCGCGGCGACCCGGACGTCGGTGGCATTCAGCACCGCCCAGCCGTCGGGCGACAGCGCCTCGACCAGCTCGCCCTTCGCGCGGGCGATCGCCTCCCGGTCGCCGAACTCGCCGAGGTGGGCCTGGCCCACGTTCAGCACGATCGCGACATCGGGCGGGGTGAGCCCGCACAGATAGGCGATGTGCCCCTCGCCACGCGCGCCCATCTCGCTGATCAGCCAGCGGGTGTCGGGCTCGACGCGGGTCGCGGTCAACGGCAGGCCGTACTCGTTGTTGTAGGACCCCACCGGGGCCACGGTCGGCCCCTCGGCCTCCAGCAGTTGGGCGAGCACGTCCTTGGTCGTCGTCTTGCCCTGGGAGCCGGTGATCGCGAGCACCCGTGCGTCGGTGCGCCGAAGGACGTCGCGACCGAGCAGGCCCAGCGCGGCAACCGTGTCGCCGACGACCACCTCGGGAAGCTCACCGGTCGGCCGGCTGACCAGGGCGGCGGCTGCGCCTCCCGCGGCGGCGGCGGCGGCGAAATCGTGGCCGTCGACCTTGCTGCCCGGCACGGCGACGAACAGCGCGCCGGGGGTTGCGCGCCGGGAATCGATGACCACATCGGGGCCCACCGGGGTGTCGGGATCGCCGGCGAGGCGACCGTCGACGGCGCGGGCGAGCTCGTCGAGGCGCAGTGATCTCATCCGCGCTCCCCGGCGAGTCCGGCCCAGGTGCGGGTGACCACCTCGGCGTCGTCGAAGGGCAGGATCTCCCCCGCGATCTCCTGGCCGCGCTCGTGCCCCTTGCCGAGGATCGCGACAACTTCGCCGGGGGCGGCGAGCGTCAGAGCCTCGGCGATCGCGTCGGCCCGCCCGCCGGCATCGCGGACCACGGTGTCCGGTCCGGCCGCGGCGCGGGCCCCGGCCAGCGCGGCGGCCCGGATGGCCGCCGGATCCTCGGTGCGCGGATTGTCATCGGTGACCAGGACCACGGCGGCGCGGCGCGCCGCCGCGGCGCCCATCGGCTCCCGCTTGGCGCGGTCGCGGTCCCCACCGCAGCCGAACACGGCGATCACCCGCTGCCCCCGCTCGCCCGCGGCCGCCAGCGCCGCGTCGATGGCCTGCGGGGTGTGGGCGAAGTCGACATAGACCTCGGGGGCGTCGCCATCGAGCCAGATCCGCTGCATCCGACCGGGCACCGTCGCATCGGCGAGCCCGCGCGCGGCCATGGCGGCGTCCAGGCCGGCGGCGCGCAGCATCGCCAGGGCGGTCAGGGCATTGGTGATGTTGTAGGCGCCCGGCAGCGCGAGCGCGAAGTCGAGCTGGCCGTCCGGGGTCGCCGCGTTGACCTCGGTCCGTCCGGCGGCGTCGGCGCCGGTCCGCAGCACGCGGAAATCCGCGTCCTCGGCGCCCACCGTGAGGAGCGGCAACTCGTCGGCGGCCCGGATCGTCCCGGCCAGCCGGCGGCCCCACTCGTCGGTGGTCACGATGGCCGCCGCAGCCACGTGCTCCGGCGTGAACAGTGACGCCTTCGCCGCGAAGTACTCCTCCATGTCGGCGTGGAAGTCCAGGTGGTCGCGGCCCAGGTTGGTGAAGCCGGCCGCGGCGAACCGCGCGCCAGCGGTGCGGCGGTACGCCATGGCGATGCTCGACACCTCCATCACCACCCGGTCGGCTCCCTGGTCGGCCATGGCCGCCAACAGCGCGTGCAGATCGGGCGACTCCGGCGTCGTCACGGTGGTCCGGGCCCGGTCCAGTCCCCGGCCGTCGACGGCGAAGCCGTTGGTGCCGATGATGCCCACGCTGTGGCCCAGCGCGCGCAGGCCGGCCTCGACAAGATGGGCGGTGGTGGTCTTGCCGTTGGTGCCGGTGACGGCGAAGAGCCCGAGCCGCGCTGCCGGGTCCCCGTACACCGCGGCGGCGAGCGGGCCCATCGCGGCCCGGGGATCGGGCACCTCGACGACGGGCACCCCGACGTCGCCGGCCAGCGCGACACCCTCGGCGTCGGTCAACACGGCGACCGCCCCGGCTGCGGCGGCCTGGGCGGCGTAGCGGGCGCCGTGGGTGCTCGATCCGGGCAGCGCGACGTACACATCGCCCGGCCCGACCAGCCGCGAGTCCAGGCCGACCCCGCTCGCGGCGGGCAGGCCGTCCGGGACGCGCGGATCGCGATCGGCGGGCTGAGGCACAGCCTGGACGGTACTCACCGCTGACGCTCCGGCCAACTCACCATTCGATGTCGGGATAGTCGACCTCGCGCTTCACCGGCGGGATCCCGTAGTGGGGCAACGCGTACTTCATGATGTCGACGAAGACCGGTCCGGCGTCGCTGGTGCCAGAACCTCGCCCGTCCTGCAGCACGACGTAGGTGAGCAGGGTCGGGTCCTGGGCGGGTGCGACGCCGACGAACGAGGTGGTGAAGGAGTCATAGCGCCCGGTCTTGGTGTTGAACTTCTGCGCCGTGCCCGTCTTGCCCGCGGTGGCGTACCCCGGAATCTCCAGGTTGCCCACACCCGTGTGCACGACCGAGCCCATCATCGACACGATCTGCTTCGAGGTTTCCTCCGAAACCACCCGGCGCGGCTGGCCGCGGTCGATCGGCACATCGCGACCATCCGGTCCGGTCGCCGACCTGATCAGGGTCGGGCTGTTGTAGACACCGCCGTTGACGATGCCGGCGACCGCCGCCGCCATCTGGATCGTGGTCGTGGAGTACGCCTGACCGAACGCGACCCGGTCGCTGGTCGCGCGCTTGCCGAAGGCGTCCTCGGCGGGCAGCGAGCCGGTCCCCTCGCCCGGCAGCTCGATCCCGGTGCGCCGGCCGATGCCGAAGTCGGCCAGGTACTTTCGGAGCACGCCCTCCTCCATCTGGCGCGAGATCAGCATCATGCCGAGATTGGACGACTTCACGAGTACGCCGCGCGCGGTCAGGTTGATCGTGCCGTGCTCGAAGTGATCGGTCACCCTCGATCCGCCCGACCGCAGGCTCGGCGGGATGATCAGCCTCGACTCCGAGGACACCGTGCCGCTGTCGATGGCGGCCGCCATGGTCAGCACCTTGCCGGTGGATCCGGGCTCGAAGGCGAAGTTGTTCGCCCGGTTGAACAGGTCGTCGGGGTTTGCCTCGCCCGGCCGGTTGGCGTCGAAACCCGGGGTGTTGGCCATCGCCAGCACCTCCCCGGTCTTGATGTTCATCACCACGGCCGCGCCCGAGCTCGCTCGCGTGTCGGCCATGCCCTGGGCGAGCCGGCGCTCGGTGGCGGCCTGCAGCGACGTGTCCAGGGTGAGCTGGTAGTCGATGCCGTCGACCGCCGGGACGGTGACATTGCGGCCGAGCGGGATGCGATAGCCCGAGGAGGACTCATAGGTCTCCTCGCCCGGCGTACCGGTCAGATTGTCGTTGGCCGTCATCTCGATGCCGGCCCGGCCCTCGCCCTCGGAATTGACGAAGCCGAGGACGGCCGCCGCGGTGGACTGTTCGGGGTAGAGCCGGATCGGGTCGGACTGCCGAAACACCCCGTAGATGCCGAGCTGGGTCAGCTCGTCGGCGATCTTGGCGTAGCTGGCGACCGGTACCTTGCGCGCGACGAAGGCGAACCGGGTGTTGGGCTTGGTCAGCGCCTCGCGATACTTCGCGGGTTCCGGATCGGTCAGGTGCCGCACCAAGACGTCGACGATCTCGTCGGCCCGGGTGGCCGTGAGGCTGGGATCGGCGGTGATGGCGACCGCCTCCTCGGTGGTCGCGAGCACCGTGCCGGATCGGTCCGTGATCTCGCCGCGGACGGCGGGCAGCTTGACCTTCGCGGTCAGTCGGCTCTCGTTCTTCGCCGCGTATGCCTGGGTGTCGAGCGCCTGGATCTGGATCAGCCGGCCCGCGCACAGCGAGACGACGATCGCCAGGGCGATCATCAGCACGCGCAACCGCTGCTGGGCCGAGCCGAGCGGGATCCGCAGCGGGCGCCGGCGCCGGGTTCCGCCGCGCCGGACGGGGCGCCGACCGCCGCGCGAGCGGCCGGCGGCCGGGCCGCGGCGGGTCCGCGAATCGGGGCGTCGCGTCATCGGTCTCCTCCTCGGGAATCGTCGGAGTTGCCTCGGTTGTTCGCCTCGTCGCCGCGGGCGCGGTCGCCCCGGGCATCGGTCGCGCCGTCGCGCCGCGCCTGGTCGCGGGCCCGCTCGGCCTGCTCGCGCTCGACGTCGGCCCGCCGCTGCGCCCGCGCCTTCTCCTCCGCGGCGATCCGCTTGTCGGCCTGCTCGGCCGCCTTGGCCCGCTCCTCCTGCTGGACGGTGGCGGGGTTGCGATCCAGGAATGCGCGCGGGTAGTCATCGCCCGCCGGCTTCGGGTCGCCGCTGATCTTGCCGTCCGGTAGCACCAGGAATGCCGTGTTGTCCCGAGGCCGCATGCCGAGATCGGACGCGCGCCGGGTGAGGTTGCGGGTCGAGCCCTGCTCGTCCAGCGCCGCGCGCAGCCCGGCCTCGGTGTAGGACAGGTCGCGGACCTCGGTGTTCAGCCGGTTCAGCTCGAACGCCTGGGCCTGGAGCGCGGTGTTCAGCAGCAGCAGCCCGCCCATCCCGATCCCGAGCAGGGCGGCGAGCACGGCCAGGAACGGGACCCGGGACAGCCGGCCCGCGGCCGGGCGGGCCACCGGCTCCAGCGGCGGCCGCCGGCGACCGGGGGTCGCGTCCGGCAGCAGCGTGTCGAGCAGTGCACTCATGCGGCAACCTCCTGCAGTTTCTCGACGGCGCGCAGCCGGGCGGACGCGGCCCGCGGATTGCCCGCGGTCTCGTCCTCGGCCGGCTGTTCGGCGCCACGGGTGAGCAGCCGCAGGCGCGGCCGCAGTTCGGATGCGGGCACCGGCAGGTGGCGCGGCGCGTCGGCGGTGGCGCCGGCGCGGAAGACTCGCTTGACCATCCGGTCCTCCAGCGAGTGGTAGGCCAGCACCGCCAGCCGCCCGCCGGGCCGGCCGGCGGCGGGCTCGGCCAGCGCGTCGACGGCGGCGGGAAGCGCCCGCGCCAGCGCATCCAGCTCGCCGTTCACCTCGATCCGCAGCGCCTGGAAGGTCCGCTTCGCGGGATGACCGGTACGCCGCCCGCGGCCCGGGCGGCCGGCGACGGCGCCGACCAGGTCGACGAGCCGGGCCGAGGTGTCGAACGGCTCGCTGGCCCGCGCCGCGACGATCGCACGAGCGAGCGGGCGCGCGGCGGGCTCCTCGCCGTAGGCCCGCAGCAGCCGGGCGAGGTCGGCCTCGGAGTAGGTGTTCAGGATGTCGGCGGCGGTGCGCGGGTCCCGGGCATCCATCCGCATGTCCAGCGGCGCGTCGACGGCATAGGCGAACCCGCGGTCGGCGGTGTCGATCTGCAGCGAGGACAGGCCGAGGTCCATGCAGATCGCCTGCACCCGCGGCGTACCGGCCTCGGCGAGCACGTCGGCCAGTTCGTCATAGACCGCCTGCACCAGGCGTACCCGGTCACCGAACGGAGCCAGCCGATCGGCGGCGAACGCGAGCGCATCGGCGTCACGGTCGATGCCGATCAGCCGGGCGCCGGGGTTGGCACGCAGCACGGCCTCGGCATGTCCGCCGAGGCCGAGGGTGCAGTCCAGATAGACGGAATCCGGTTCGGCCAGTGCGGGCGAGAGCAGTTCGGTGATCCGCGCGAGCATCACGGGCTCGTGTTGCGGCCCCGGCTGCTGCGACATCTCGACCCTCTCGCCAACCGCGCGTCCGACGTGTGTGCTTGCGGCCGCGCCGCGAGGTCCCAACCCGGAGGGCCTCGGGAAGGTCGCCTGGCATCGGGGAAGGGATGCCAGCCGACAGGCCCACCGGGTCAAGGCCGCGCGGCGCGGTCGTGCCCGATCCGTCCCGGGGTCAGCTCGCTGGCGCCCCGGGGAGTTCCTCGTTCATGGCGGCGAAGACGGGCTCCTGCTGCCCGGCGTACGCCTCCCATGCGGCGAGGTCCCAGACCTCGACCCGATTGATGGCGCCGGCGACCACGATGTCCTTGTCCAGCCCGGCGTAGTGCCGAAGCTGCGTCGGAACCGTGATCCGGCCCTGCTTGTCCGGGACCTCGTCGCTCGCCCCCGACGCCAGCATGCGCTGGTAGTCGCGGACCTGCTTGACCGTCCCGGGCGCCTGCGCCATCTCCTGGGTCATCGCCACGAACGTCGCCATCGGGTAGATCGCCAGGCACCGTTCCTGTGCGCGGGTGATCACCAGACCTTCGGCGAGTTCGTCGCGGTACTTCGCCGGGAGGAAGAAGCGGCCCTTCTCGTCCAGCTTCGGGGTGTACGTGCCAAGGAACATCGCACCTCCCCGGGCCGCCGATCAGCTCCGCTCTCCTCCACTGCGCTCCACTGTACTCCACTTTCCTCCACTCAATGCAAGTACCGCCCCACTTCTCCCCACCGCGTGTCCGTTCGTCCGCGCGATCGCGGACCGATGAACGCGGTCGGGAGAACGGGTGGGCCGGGAATCGTTGTCCCGCCGTGACCTCACGTACAGTGGCCCGGGCGCCGACACCGGGACGGCGCCCCATTCAGCAGTCGGCACAGCACGGAGGAAACGTGAACACCACCTATGAGGCCGGGCGCGCGGCGGCGCCCCCGCTGGAGCACGTGGGCGAGGTCATGGGTCGGGTCCGCGACGCGATCGAGAGCGTCATCGAGGGCAAGAGCGAATCGGTCAATCTGG
This sequence comes from Naumannella huperziae, assembly GCF_054073625.1. Lineage (NCBI taxonomy): Bacteria > Bacillati > Actinomycetota > Actinomycetes > Propionibacteriales > Propionibacteriaceae > Naumannella > Naumannella huperziae. The sequence continues at coordinate 2,968,189 of NZ_JBSXPH010000001.1, forward strand.
CCCTGGTGGTGCTGCTGGCCGAGGGGCACCTGCTGGTCGAGGACGTCCCCGGCGTGGGCAAGACCATGCTGGCGAAGGCGATCGGCCGCTCGATCGACAGCTCGGTACGCCGCGTGCAGTTCACCCCGGACCTGCTGCCCTCCGACATCACCGGCGTCTCGGTGTTCAACCAGGAGACCCGCGACTTCGAGTTCAAGCCCGGCGGCATCTTCGCCAACATCGTGGTCGGCGACGAGATCAACCGCGCTTCGCCGAAGACGCAGTCCGCCCTGCTGGAGTCGATGGAGGAGCGGCAGGTCTCGGTCGACGGCACGACCTACCGGCTGCAACTGCCATTCATGGTGGTGGCCACCCAGAACCCGATCGAGATGGAGGGCACCTATCCCCTCCCCGAGGCCCAGCGCGACCGCTTCATGGCCCGCATCGAGATGGGCTATCCGACGCCGAAGTCGGAGCTGGACATGCTGGAATCGCACGGCGCCTCGGACCCGCTGCGGGCCCTGCAGCCGGTGACGGACGCGCGTACCGTGCTCGGCCTGATCCAGGCCGTCAAGGACGTCTACGTGGCGCCGGCGATCAAGGAATACATCGTCGCGGTGATCAACTCGACCCGGAACACCCCGGACCTGCGGCTCGGGGCATCGCCCCGCGCCACCTTGCAGTTGCTCCGCGCCTCGCGCGCCTATGCGGCCCTGGCCGGCCGCGACTATGTCAGCCCCGACGACATCGCCGCGTTGGCGGTGCCCGTGCTGTCCCACCGCGTCCTGCCCTCGACCGACGCGCAGTTGGCTCGTCGCGCCGTCGGCGATGTGGTCGCCGAGCGGCTCCGGTCCGTCCCGATCCCGCAGGCGAACTGACCCCAGGCCCGCCGGCCGGTCCCGCAACTCCGCAACCAGAAAGACCTCATGCGCAATCCGTGGCGACTGATCACCGCCCGCGGCAAGCTGTTGGCGCTCATCGGCGCCATCACCGTGCTCGCGGCGATGCTGTTCGGCCAGCGCGACCTGCTCTGGGTCGGGCTGTTCCTGATCTTCTTGCCGCTGATCGCGTGGTTGATCATCGGGCGCAGCCGGCTGCGTCTCGCCGCGCAGCGCGAGCTGTACCCCTCCGAGGTCGCCATCGGCGACCCGATGACCGGTGAGATCGCCGTTTCGAAGCGCAGCCGGCTACCCCAGGGTGTGTTGCTGTTCGCCGATCATGTGCCCAGCGAGTTGGGCCGATCGCCGCAGTTCCTGATCTCCGACCTCGACCCGCACTGGCAGCACGACGTGACCTATCCGCTCACCGCACGCAGCCGCGGCCGGTTCCGGACGGGCCCGCTGCTGGTCCGCAGCACCGATCCGCTCGGCATGGTCACCCACGACCGCCAGTTCACCGCGACGACCGAGGTGATGGTGATGCCGCGCATCCATCCGCTGGGCCCGATGCGGGTCTCCGGTTCGGGCTCCAACACGGGCGAGAGCCGGCCGCAGACGGTCGGCACGCTCGGGCCGGACGATGTGATGATCCGCGAGTACCGCGCCGGCGACGATGTCCGACGGATCCACTGGCCGAGCACCGCGCGCCGCGGCGACGTGATGGTCCGCCGCGAGGAGCAGGCCTGGGATCCCAGCGCGACGATCATCCTGGACTCGCGCTCCGAGGCCCATGTCGGCGCCGGTCCGGATGCATCCCTGGAGTGGGCCGTGTCGGCGGCGGCGTCCATCGCACAGTACTTCCTTGATCAGCGCTACGCCGTCGATCTCTACCACGCCGACGGCGCGGTCACCCGCGCCGAGTCGCCCGACGGGCACCAGCTCTCCTCGCGCCAGGTGTTGATGCATGCCCTCACCGATCTGCGGGCCAGCCGTCAGCCGACGATGTCCAAGGCACTCGAGGCGGAACTGGCCGGCCAGTCCGGTGAGTTGCTGGTCGCCATCTGCGGGCTGCTCACCCCGGCCGACGCCGAGGTGCTGCTGCGGGCCCGGCGTACCCGCTCCCAGGCGATGGCGCTGGTCGCGGACGTGCCCGGCTGGGTGCTCGGCCCGGATGACGAGCCGATCGCGGTGAACGAGACCCAACGCAATGCCCACCGCGACGCGGTACGGATCCTGCGTGATCACCAGTGGCGGGTGGTCGAGGTGCCACGCGACAAGGCCCTGCCGCTGGCGTGGCGCGAGCTCGACCTGATGGGGGCGCTGATCTGATGACGATCGATTCCCCGCCCGCCCCCGTGCGCCGGGCCGACGATCCCCGGCCCGATCCGCGACCGGCCCCCGTGGCCGCCGCCCGTCGGCTGCTGCCGAGCGATCGGTACGCCATCGCCGTGTTCGCCGCCATGGTGCTGGCCAGCGTGCCGCTGCTCAGCCTGACCGTCGATCCGGCCTTCCTCTGGCTCGGCACCGCGCTGGCTGGTGTGCTCTGCCTGGCCGGGCTGATCGCCCGCCGCTTCGAGCTCGACCCGTTGATCATCCTCGGCGGCCAGGTGCTGTTGCTGGCGATCTTCGTGTTCGCGATCGCGGTCACGGCCGGCAATTCCGATCTCGGTGTGTTCGCCCGCCTGCCCGATCTGTACTCCCAGGGCATCCAGCACATGGCCAGCCAGCCGGTCCCGATGGAGCCCTCGGCCGGGGTCACGCTGCTCTTCGTGACCATGATCGGCGCGATCACGATCATGACCGATCACTTCGTCGAGACCGTGCAGCGCCCGGTCGCCACCCTGGGCCCGCTGATCACGCCGTATCTGATCACCGCTCTGGTGCCGACGCTGTCGGCGCCGTGGTGGGCGTTCGTCTCGATGGCGGCCGGCTACCTGCTGATACTGGTCGCCGAGGGCATGAACGGCGCCGAGTCCTGGACCCGTGGGATCAGCACGGACTCCGGCGGCCGGACGACCATCGGCCCCATCGCCTGGCAGCTCGCCGCCCTGGTGGGGATTCCGGCGATCGTGCTCGCCCTGGTGGCGGCGATGGCGTTGCCGGTACGCGATGCCGGCGGCAACTGGACGCTCGCCCCGCCGCGCGGCGACGCCGGGCCGCTGCAGCTCAACGACCCGTCGCAGGACCTCAAGCGCAACCTGACCCAACCCGAGGACCGGGTGGTGATGGTCTACCAGACGACGGCGAGCGACCCGGAGTACCTGCGGATGGCGACCCTGCCTCGGTTCGACTCGCAGGGCTTCTCCGGCATCCCGATCCAACTGAACTCGGGCAACGACCTGCCGCCCCCGCCGGGCGTCGCCGACGTGCCGGACCCGAGCGTGCAGACGTCGATCCAGATCGGCGAGCTGAACTCGATGTACCTGCCGCTGCCCTATCCGACCGACCGGTTCGAGGCGCCCGGACGATGGGCCTATGACCCGAACTCGTTGACCGTGTTGTCGAACGGCGACAACCGGGAGGCCGCCACGGCGAATCTGCAGTACACCGTGACCAGCTATCCCGTCGAGCCCGACGGAGCCGGGCTGGCGGCGGCCGAGGCGGGAATGCCCGCCGACTTCCAGGTCAGTGGCGAGGTGCCGGCCGACCTGCCGCCGGAGCTGATCGAGCTGACCAACCGGGTGGTGGGCGACGCGCCGACGCCGGCCCTCAAGGCCGCGGCGATCCAGGCGTACCTGCGCTCGGACGAGTTCACCTACTCGCTCGAACCGTCGGACTCCGACGGCTACGACGCGCTGACCCAGTTCCTGTTGGAGGACAAGCGCGGATTCTGCGTGCAGTTCGCCGGCTCGATGGCGATGATGGCGCGGGTTGCCGGCATCCCCAGCCGGATGGCCATCGGCTTCCTGCCGGGCACCAAGGCCGGCGACAGTTGGGAGGTCACGGTACGCAACATGCACGCGTGGCCGGAGCTGTACTTCGAGGACTACGGGTGGGTCCGCTTCGAGCCGACCCCGGGCGTCGCCGCCCCGCCGCCGTGGTCGCTGACCAGCAACGAGGGCGAGGGCGAGGAGCCCGACGAGCCGTCGGCGACCCCGATCCCCGAGCCGGCGCCCGAGCCGACCACCTCGGCCTCGCCGGTGCCCGTCCCCACTCCGGAGGACGAGGTCGGCATCCGCGACGACCTGGCACTGATTGCCCAGCGGGTGGCCGCAGCCGCCGGCGTGGTGCTGGTGCTCGGGCTGCTCGCCGCACTGCCGGCCATCGTGCGACGGCGGCGCAAGGGGATACGGATGTCGGCGGAGGGTACGCCGAGCGAGCGCGTCGAGGATGCCTGGACCGAGGTCCGCGATCTGGTGGTCGATCACGGCCACGACTGGCCGAGCAGTTCGCCCCGCGACACGGGCGCCCGGATCGCGCAGAAGCTCGACGACGGGCCCGGGCAGGCCATGCAGCGACTGTCGGTGCTGGTGGAACGGGCCCGGTTCTCCCGTGACTACCGCAATACCGACGACCCGCGCCCGCTGGTCAAGCGCGTGGAGCAGGGCCTGCAGGCCAAGGAGGACGGCCGGCTCGGCCGGCTCGCGGCGCGCTACTGGCCGCGATCGGTCTGGCACAACTTCAACCGGCGCCGCTGACCGACGCCGATTCGCCAGGGCCGCCGGTTCACCCCGCGGTTGCCGGTTCCACCCGCGCCTGCCGATTCACCCCGCGCCTGCCGACCCAACTCGCGGCTGCACGCGCACGACGCCATCCGCGAACCCAACCGGCACACGCGAACCGAGTATCGCCCGCGCCTGCCGACCCACCCCGCGGCTGCCGACCCACCCCGCGGCTGCACGCTCACTACTCCATCCGCGAACCCAACCGGCACACGCGAACCGAGTATCGCCCGCGCCTGCCGACTCACCCCGCGCCTGCCGACTCACCCCGCGGCTGCCGGTTCAGCCCGCGTCTATCACCCAGGACGCGCGAGGGCCCGGCGGGTGAAATCCCGCCGGGCCCTCGCGACTTACGTGTGGTTCAGAAGCCCTCGTCCTGGCGTCGCCGCCAGCGCTCCTCCATCCGGTCCATGAAGTTCTTGCTCTCACCGGCGCGGCGGTGACGCGTCCGGCCGCCCGGATCGGTCCGCGCCCCCATCGGCTTGCGCGGGTCCGACGGCTCGGGCCCCCGCGAACGCACCCGCCCGGCTCCGTTCCAGGACGAGATCGCGACGACCGTCGCGACCAGCATCAGCACGAATCCGGCGACGCTCAGGACCGGGTGGACCTCCATGCCACCGATCAACATGCCGAGTCCCGCGACGAATCCGATGCCGGCCAATGTTGCCCGCCGGCGGTGCAGGCGCCGCTGCGTGCTGCCCCGCATGGCGTTGGCCAGCTTGGGGTCCTCAGCCGCCAGCGCAGCCTCCATCTGGTCGAGCAGTCGTTGCTCTTCCTCTGAGAGGGCCACTGTCACCTCCCGAATCCGTCCGTCGAAACCTCGTGGGTGTCGATGATCCTTGGTGTCGACAGTCTAGTTGCGCCGGGGGGTGAAAGAAACCCGCAGCCGGGGCCGTTCACCGACCCTCTCGATGGGTACGCCGAAGCCGCCGTCAGGGTGTTCCGGCCGCCGTGGCGTACAGGTGTAGCCGCGGCGCTGCGGCCAACAGGCCCGGGTCGGCGGCGAAGGCACGCTCGAGGTCGAGAATCGCGCCGCCCCGGCCCTCGCCTACCTCGTCGGAGATCTGGCCGGCGGCGAGGCCGAGCCCGTGCGCCTCGCGGATCTCGAAGCCGGCCCCGGCCAGCAACTCGCGCGCCCGCACCGGGTCGAGCATGGTCGGGTCCTGCCAGGTTGCCCGCGCCCTGGCGAAGTCTCCCGCGGCGGCGTGCGCGAGCGCCCTCGGGTAGCGCTGGGCCGTGACCAGGCTGAGGGCACCGCCCGGGCGCAACACGGTCGCGATGCCGGTCAACGTCGCGGCGCGGTCCGACACCAGCTCGAGCACCTCGTGGCAGAGCACGAGATCGGCGGCGCCCGGTCCAAGATCGCCCACCAGAGTGGTGCTGTCGCCCTGGCGCCCGGTGAGCCGGTCACCGACCCCGAGCTCGGCGGCGCGGCGCTGCACGGCGGCCAGTGCGTCGGGGCTCGGGTCGATCACGGTCACACGATGGCCGAGCCCGGCCAACGTCCCCGCGAGACCGCCGGTGCCGCCACCGAGGTCGACGACATCGTTCGGCCTCGCGCCCAGCCTGGCCGTCAGCGCGTCGACCAGCACGCGCTGGGCGGCACCTGCTCCCCGCATCGTGCCCTCCTCACGCCGCGACCGGCACCTGTCGGGTCACGCGAGGTGCGCATCCCGGCCTGGGGTCGAGCGTAGTGGTCGGTACGCGGACGCGCCGCGCGGATCGGGAATGCCCCGACGCCCCCGGGGGTCGAGGCCGGGAGCGTCGGGACAAGCCCCGGTTCGATCGCCTGCGAGCGGTCCTTCCCCAAGTCCGCATCGAACAGTTGTTCGAACACGGACCACTATAGACGCGACCTCCGACAATCGGTCAACAGCGCCACACCGGGCCGCGGTCCGACCCGCCGCCGACCGGCACTCCCGTGGGCCGACCCGCCGGGCCACCCTCGGCCGATGGTGCGACGCGACACCTGCGGGCATCGTGTGCGCGTGCCCTCCTCTGCCTCCACCCCGCCCCGGATCGCGCTGCTCGATGTCGCTCGCGGCTTCGCGCTGTGCGGCATCATCTTCGTCAACGCGCCGACCGTACTGGCCCGGTTCCATGATCAAGACCTCTACTGGCGGCTCGCCGACATTCCCGCCGAGGCGGTGCTGCAGGTCTTCGTGCAGCAGCGGTTCTTCCCGATCTTCTCGTTGCTGTTCGGGATCGGCTTCGGGATGATCTGGGGCTCCGCGAGACGGCGTACCGACCGTCCACGGCTCGCGCTGCTGCGGCGGATCGGAATGCTGGCGGCTCTCGGGGCACTGCACCAGATCATCCAGCCGGGCGAGGCGCTGCTGCCGTACGCCATCGCCGCGCTGTTCTTCCTGCTCCCGGCAACCTTCCTGCGCGCCCGGCTGCGCTGGGTACCGATCGTGGCCGGAGCCGTGCTGACGGTCGCCGGCGCGCTGTCCGGGGGGATGGCCCTGATCCCGGGCCTCTTCCTGCTCGGCTTCGGACTGGCGGGCTGTCGCGTGCCCGAACGGCTGACCGGGGCACGTGCGGGCGTGGTGGCCGCGGCGCTGGCGCTGATCATCGCGGGGATCAGCGCTCCTGCCGTGATCATGCTGCTCTCCGACCCGTCGCAGATCGCGCTCTGGCCGTTCGCCTCGGTCCTCGGCCTGGTGATGGCGGCCGGCTACCTGGCTGCGCTGGTCGCGCTGCTGGCCACTCCCCTCTCCGGCGCCCTGCGCGCGATCTTCGCTCCGCTCGGCCGGATGGCGCTGACCAACTACATCGGGGCATCCCTCGTCCTGATGCTCGTCGCACTCACTCTCACCGAGCCCTTGGGCATCGACGACAGCCAGGCCGGGCGGGTCCGCCTGATCATCGTCTGCGCAGGGATCCTGTTGGCTCAGTTGATCATCAGCACCCTGTGGTTGCGCGCATTCGGCCAGGGCCCGCTGGAGCGGGCGTGGCGGCGATTCACCTGGTGGGAGGCCCGACCGCGCACCGCAGGTCGGCAGCCGTCGTCGAGCTGAGCAGGTCCCTCGGCGTACCGGTGAAGATCAGTTCTCCGCCTGCGCTGTCGGCGCCACTCGCTCAGCCGACAGTGCCAGCCCCTCCATCGTCGCGGCCGCATCGCGGAGCAGCCCGGGCGCGAGCCTGCGATGCACCGGCGCCAGGCACGACCAGCGGGATCGGCCGCGCCGGTCGCGGTAGCTGATCAAGGTGGTCAACGACACGCTGCCGCGGCACCCGTCGGTCGGTCCCGGTGCGCCCTGCCGATCCGGCGCGACCTCCACCAACAGGCGACAACTGACCAGGTCCGAGGCATCGGCCAGCCAGATCCGACGCGCCCCCTCCGCCCGCTCGATCCGGGCCACCGCAACGCGCTCACCGCCGAGCACCGTACCCACGGGCATCCCCAGTACACCGCGGAAGATCACCGTCTGACCGGGATCGGCAGCGTCGCCGAACATCGCCTGGGCCCAGGCCCGCGGATCCTCCGGTCGGGTCGTTCGGATCCTGAATCGATCGGCGTAGTCGACCTGCTCGGCGCCCTGGAGCGCGAGCTCGGCCAGCGTTTGGACGCCCACGTCGGCTGCTTGACGACCCCGACGAGATCGAGGCCCGCTCCACGGCAGCCTTCGCCATCGCGATCGGCCAGCACTTCATGGCGGCCCGGGGAATCGGTAGGCCCCGGGCTCACTCGCGCACGAACGGTCCCAGCACCTCGACCGCCCGGGCCACGTCGTCGGCGTCGTTGTTGACGTGGAACGACACCCGCAACCGCCCGGCACGCATTGCGGCCTGGATCCCGGCCGCGGCGGCGGCCTCGGCCGTGCCGGGTGCGACCGGGACGCTGACGATGGCCGACCCCGCCGGCGGGCGACCGAGCGCGGCGAGGAAGTCGTCGGCGAGCCCGACGTCGTGGGCGTGGATCTGCTCGATGCCCAGGCCGAGCAGGAAGTCCAGGGACTCCTCGAGCCCGACCCAGCTGTGCCAGGCCGGCGAGGCGTCGTAGGCGCGCGCGGTGTCGGCCAGTCGCAGCGGCGCCCCGTAGATCGAGTTCCATACGTCCGCGTTGCCGAACCAGCTCGCCCCGTGCGGGATCGCCTCTCCGAAGTGCTCCGGCGCCATGGTCAACATCGCGCACCCGCGGGGAGCGAGCAGCCACTTGTACGCCGCGCAGACCGTGTAGTCGAAGCGCCCCGCGTCGATCGGCAACCAACCGGCCGCCTGGGTGAGATCGATCAGGGTCCGCGCGCCGTGCTCGCGGGCGGCCGCCTCGATCGCGTCGAGATCGGCCAGCGCCCCGTCGGCCGACTGGACGGCCGCCACCGCGACCAGCGTGGTGCCGGGCCCGATCTCGCCGGGCAGGTCGGCGAGCGGCACGTCACGGACCCGCACCCCACGCCGCTCCTGGGCGAGGAACGGGAACATCACGCTGGTGAAGTCCCCGCTGGCCAACAACACCTGCGCATCATCGGGCAGCCCGGCCGCCACGATGCCGGCGAGCACGCTGACCTGGGATCCGATGGCCACCCGGTCCGCGTCCACTCCGACCAGTTCGGCGTACCGCTCGCGGGCGTGCTGGACCGGGGCATCGAAGTCGGGGGCATTGTCCAGGCCGTGCGACCAGCGCTCGACGGCCGCCGCCACGGCGTCGACGGTACGCCGGGGCGGCAGCGCCAGCGAAGCCGTGTTCAGGTAGGTCCCCGCAGGGCTGAACTCCGCACGCACGCTCGCGATCGTCATGATCACGAATCTAGCGCGAGCGGGCCGGTCAGCTCTGGATGTAGTCGACCAACTGCTCGCGCTCGGTCTGCAACTCGTCGATCCGGTGCTTGACGATGTCGCCGATCGACACGATCGCGGCCAGCCCGCCGTCGGCGATCACCGGCAGGTGCCGGAACCGGCCGTCGGTCATCGTCCGCGCGACGACCTCAAGATCATCGTCGGGGGAACAGGTCTGCACGTCAGCGGTCATGATCGAACTGATCGGTCGGCCCAACAGGTCGGGGCCGTCGGTGAGCGCGCGCACGACATCACGCTCGCTGACGATGCCGTCGACGCTGCTCCCGTCCTCGCTGACCACCACCGCGCCGATGCCGTGCTCGGCAAGCAGATCGACCAGGGCCGCGATGTCGGAATCGGGTCGCGCGGTGACCACCTCCGCGCCCTTGCGGTCGATCACGTCATGGATGCGCATACTCGACGATAACTGCGCCAGCGCCCCGACACCAGAGCACGGCGAACGGCGGCCCCGATACCGGGACCGCCGTTCGTCGGGGGAATCAGACCGCGACCGCGAAATCCTCGCGGTGCGCGTGCGGCTGCTTGGCCCGGCACAGGTAGCGCGCATAGCCCGGCACGGTGAGGAAGGTGGCGTAGTCCTCGCCGAGCACGACCTCGCTGAACAGCTCGCGGGCGAGGTCGAACTTGTCCCCCTCGAACCGCTCCAGCCCGGCGAACTCCTCGTCAATGACGGCCTCGACCCACTGCGCGGTGATCGGCGTACCGTCACTGGTCTGCGAACCGGCGTTGATCCACTGCCACAACTGCGAGCGCGAGATCTCGGCGGTAGCTGCGTCCTCCATCAGGTTGTGGATCGCCACGGCGCCGTTGCCCCGTAGCCACGCCTCGAGGTAGCGAATGCCGACCTCGACATTGGTCCGCACGCCCGCCTCGGTGATCTCACCCGGCGTCGACTCGATGTCGATCAGCGCCCGATCGTCCGGGGTGACATCCTCGCGCAGCCGGTTGACCTGGTTCTCCCGGTCACCCAGCACCTCGTCGAATGCCGCCCGAGCGGTCTCGATCAGATCGGGGTGCGCCACCCAGGAGCCGTCGAATCCGTCACCGGCCTCGCGCTTCTTGTCCTCGGCGACCTTGGTCAGCGCCTGCTCGGTTGCCTCCGGATCCTTGCGATTCGGGATGAAGGCGGCCATCCCGCCGATGGCGTGCGCGCCTCGCCGGTGGCAGGCCCGGACGAGTTGCTCGGTATAGGCCCGCATGAACGGGGCGGTCATCGTCACGTCCTGGCGATCCGGCAACACGAACCGCGGGCCGCGGGAGCGGAAGTTCTTGATCACGCTGAAGATGTAGTCCCAGCGGCCCGCGTTCAGGCCGGCGCTGTGCTCCTTCAGCTCGTACAAGATCTCCTCCATCTCGAACGCCGCGGTGATTGTCTCGATCAACACGGTGGCCCGGATGGTGCCCTGCTCGATGCCCAACAGGTCCTGCGCGAGGATGAAGATGTCGTTCCACAACCGGGCCTCGAGGTGCCCCTCCAGCTTGGGCAGGTAGAAGTACGGTCCCGCGCCGTTGGCGATCAACTGCTTGGCGTTGTGGAAGAAGTACAACCCGAAGTCGACCACACCGCCGGCCATCGGCACCCCGTCCACCAGCAGGTGCTTCTCGGCAAGATGCCAGCCGCGCGGCCGGACCACGATGGTTGGGGTCTCGGTCGCCGTGACGGCGTACTCCTTGCCCTCCGGCGAGGTGAACGCGATCTGGCCGTTGATCGCGTCGCGCAGGTTGACCTGCCCGTCGATCACATTCGCCCAGGCCGGGGTGTTGGCGTCCTCCAGGTCGGCGAGCCAGACCTTCGCACCGGAGTTCAGCGCGTTGATCGTCATCTTCCGGCTGGTCGGCCCGGTGATCTCCACCCGGCGATCCACCAGCCCCGGCGCCGGCGGCGCGACGTGCCAGGAATCGTCGTTGCGGATGTGCTCGGTCTCGGCCAGGAACCGCGGGTCGCGGCCGTTGCCGATCTCGGCGCGCCGGTCCCGGCGGGTCTGCAGCAGCTCCTGGCGCCGCCCGACCGAGAGGTCGTGCAGGGCGACCAGGAAGTCGAGCGCCTCCGGAGTCAGCACGCTGTCCTGGGCGGGCCCGTCGTCGCGGGTGACGGTGATGCGGTCGTTCATGATCAATCTCCTCGGGAAGTTGACCACCGGCGGGCCCGGACGGGCCCGCCGGTCGCCGGTCAGTGGAACTGGGCGCTCTCGGTGGAGCCGGTCAACGCCTGGGTGGAGCCGTTGGGGTTCACGGCCTGGGAGACCAGGTCGAACCAACCGGTGCCGACCTCGCGCTGGTGCTTGGTGGCCGTGTAGCCGCGCTCCTCGGAGCCGAACTCGCGCTCCTGCAGGTCCACGTAGGCGCTCATTCCCTCGCGGGCGTAGCCGTGGGCGAGATCGAACATCGAGTAGTTCAGCGCGTGGAAGCCGGCCAGCGTGATGAACTGGAACGCATAGCCCATCGCGCCCAGCTCCTTCTGGAACTTCGCGATCGTCGCGTCGTCCAGGTTGGCCTTCCAGTTGAACGACGGCGAGCAGTTGTAGGACAGCATCTGGTCCGGGTACTCCGCCTTCACCGCCTCGGCGAACTTCCGCGCGAGCTCGAGATCGGGCGTACCGGTCTCCATCCAGATCAGGTCCGCGTACGGGGCGTACGCCTTCGCGCGCTCGATGCACGGCTCGATGCCGTTGGTCACCTTGTAGAAGCCCTCCGGCGTCCGCTCGCCGGTGATGAACTGCTGATCGCGCTCGTCGACGTCGGAGGTGATCAGGGTCGCCGCCTCCGCGTCGGTGCGGGCGATGATCACGCTCGGCACGCCGGCGACGTCCGCGGCCAGCCGCGCGGCGTTCAGGGTACGCACGTGCTGCCCGGTCGGGATCAGCACCTTGCCGCCCAGGTGGCCGCACTTCTTCTCCGAGGCGAGCTGGTCCTCCCAGTGCACGCCGGCCGCGCCGCTGATGATCATCGACTTCATCAGCTCGTAGGCGTTCAGCGGGCCGCCGAAGCCGGCCTCGGCGTCGGCGACGATCGGCACCAGCCAGTCCTCGACGCTCTGCTTGCCCTCGGAGAACTCGATCTGGTCGGCGCGCTGCAGCGCGTTGTTGATCCGCCGCACGACCGCCGGCACCGAGTTGGCCGGGTAGAGGCTCTGGTCGGGGTAGGTCTGGCCGGCGAGGTTGGCATCGGCCGCCACCTGCCAGCCCGACAGGTAGATGGCACGCAGGCCGGCCTTGACCTGCTGCACGGCCTGGTTGCCGGTGAGCGCGCCGAGGGCGTTGATGTACTCACCGTTCGGCGTGCCCTCGGTCAGCTCGCGCCACAGCTTCTCCGAGCCGCGGCGGGCCAGGGTGTGCTCCTCCGGCACGCGGCCGCGCAGGCGTACCACGTCCTCGACCGTGTAGTCGCGCTCCACACCCGCCCAACGAGGGTTGTTGGCCCAGTCGTGGGCCAGCGCTTCGGCGCTCATCGGCACATTGCTGGGGTTGGTGTTCTCCGACATCGGTCGCGACTCCTTCGTGGTCTCCCGGGCCGGGCTGCCCGTCGTGGAACAACCTTGCGGGCAGAACGCCAGTTTGATCGAGCCGAATCGGTGGAAAGATTCGCAAATCTTTCCTATGGTGAAGGAGTGGCCGAGACGACATGGTCCAGTCCCGCGGCGGGCACCGTCCCGGCCGAGCGAAACACACCTTTCGAGCTCGGTCGCCGGCTGCGGCACCTGCGCAAGCAGCAGGGGCTCACCCTCGCCCAGGCCGGCAGCATCGGCGGGGTCGCGGCGTCCCAGCTCTCCCTGATCGAGAACGGCAAACGCGAGGCGCGGATCGGTACGCTGACCAAGCTCGCCAACCACTACGGGGTGGGGCTGGACGAGCTCACGGGTGCCGAGCCACCGAACCGGCGTACCGCCCTGGAGATCGAGCTGGAGCGCTACTCCCGCTCCCCGCTGGCGACCTCGCGGAATCTGCCGAAGGTCAGGATCGGCCCCCGGCTACCGATGGATGCGCTGGAATCGCTGGTCGCGCTGCACCGCCAGCTCGAGCGCGACGCCGAGGAGCGCACCGCGACACCGGAGGAGGCCCGGCGCGCCAACGCCCAGTTGCGCCGCGACATGCGTGCCCGGGACAACTATTTCGCCGAGATCGAGGAGGAGGCACGGTCGCTGCTCGGCAAGGTCGGCTATCGGCGCGGCCCGCTGTCGGAGCACCTGGTGAACGCGATCACCGACAAGCTCGGCTTCAGCCTGCACCACGTCGAGGATCTGCCGCAGTCGACGCGGTCCGTGACCGACCTCAAGCAGCGGCGGATCTACCTCTCCCGCCGCTCGCGCGGTGATCATGATCCGCGCTCGGTGCTGTTGCAGGCGCTCGGCCATCACGTGCTCGGCCACGACACCCCGACCAGCTACGGCGATTTCCTGCGCCAGCGGGTGGAGACCAACTACTACGCGGCGGCGCTGCTGATGCCCGAACAGGCGTGCGTGGACGTACTGACCGAGGCGCGCAAGGCGAAGGAACTGGCGATCGAGGACCTGCGCGACACGTTCGCGGTGTCGTACGAGGCGGCCGCCCACCGGATGACGAATCTGATCACCCACCACCTGGGCATCCCGGTGCACTTCATGAAGGTGCACGAGGGCGGAACCATCTACAAGGCCTACGAGAACGACGATGTGGCCTTCCCGACCGACCACACCGGCGCGATCGAGGGACAGCGCTGCTGCCGCTACTGGACCTCCCGGATGATCTTCACCGTCCCGGACACCTTCAACGCCTACAACGCCTATACCGACACCTCGACCGGGACCTACTGGTGCACCGCCCGCACGGAAGGCACGACACAGGGGACGTTCTCGACCTGCCTCGGCGTGCCCTATGTGCATGCGAAGTGGTTCCGTGGCCGGGAGACCAAAGAGCGTTCGGTCTCGCGCTGCCCGGACCCGAGCTGTTGCCGCAGCGCGCCCCAGGAGCTGCGTACCGACTGGGACGGGCAGTTCCTGCCCAGTTCGTCCGCGCACAGTCATCTGCTCGCGGCGCTGCCGCCCGGCGCCTTCCCGGGCGTCGACGAGGCCGAGGTGTATGCCTTCCTGGATCGGTACGCCGGGAGCTGATCCCCTGCGCCTCGCCACCCACCCGCCGCCTCAGATTCGCCACCCACCCCGCCGCCTCAGACTCGCCACCCACCCCGCCGCCGCCCCCTTCGGAATTGTTTCCGTAGTTATGCCCGCTATCAGGGACTGATAGCGGGCATAACTACGGAAACAATCGACCGGGAGGCGGGTGAGGGGGCCTCAGCCGGCGCGGCCCACGGGCCCGGAGTCGCGTACCTCGTGCACCGCGGCAAGCGCCTCGCGCATCCGGTCGATCCACTCCCCCTCGTTCTCCCCGACCAGGCGGACGCACCAGGCGAGCGCATCGGAGCGCGAGCGGGCGACGCCGGCATCGACGAGCGTGTCGAGCACCTTGCGCTGGGGCTGACGCAGCCGCGTCATCACCGGAACCGCCAGGTGGGTGAAGAGCTGGCTCGTCTGCCCACACCTGACGCCCCAGGCGACCTTGCGGCCGAAGCGCTCCTCCGCCTCGTCGGCGATCGCCATCCGCTGCTGCCGGGTGTCCTCCCGGAAGCGGCGGATCCGGCCGGCCTGCGCCGCGGCATCGTCCTCGACGCCCTCGGGGGCCGCGATCTCGCCGGTCACCACGATCTCCTCGCGGTCGACCGAGACCTCCGGCGCCGCCACGAACCACTCGCCGGGCAGCCGCCCCGCGAACCACGCCCCCACCTGGGAACCACTCTCATCGTTCATGAAGTTATTACATGATTACATTGCATCAAAGTCAAGGCCCGTTGGCTTCGCCTGCGCCGCCACCGTCGCTGCCGGCCCTACACTTTTCCCATGGGCGCGCTTCCCCTCGTCTTCACCAGCGGTTGGGCATCGGGCGTCAACGCCTATGCAACGGTCCTGGTTCTCGGCCTGCTCGGGCGCTTCGCGGGCTTCGGCGACGTGCCGCAGGCGCTGCAGCGTACCGATGTGTTGATCATCGCCGGCATCCTCGCGCTGGTGGAGTTCTTCGCCGACAAGATCCCCTACGTCGATTCGGTCTGGGACACGATCTCGACGGTGATCAGGCCGGTCGCCGGCGCGGTGATCGGCGCCCTGATGGCCAACGCCCAGGGCGACCTGGTGACGATCACGCTGGCCTCCGTGGGCGGCCTGACCGCGCTCGTCTCGCACCTGGTCCGCGCCAGTCTCCGGCTGGCGATCAACACCTCGCCCGAACCGGCGAGCAACATCGCCGCGTCCGCGGGCGGCGAGGTCGCCGTGGTCGGAATGACCACCTTCGCCGTGCTCAACCCGATCCCGGCGGCGATCGTCGCCGGCATCTTGTTGATCATCGGAATCGTCCTCGCCGTGCTGGCCGCGCGACAGATCCGGCGCGGTTGGCGCCGCCTGCGCCACTGGCGGGAACGCCGGGCCGTCGGCCCGCCCGCGTGAGCCCGTCCGCCGAAGCCGTCGAGCGCACGCCGGTCGCCGTGATCGGGGCCTCGCTCGCCGGTCTGGCGGTCGCGGCCCGCCTTGCGCTGGCCGGGCACCGGGTGATCATCCACGAGCGGGCGTCCGCGCCCGCGCTCACCCTGCCGCCCGTTCTCGACCTTCCCGCCGCCTGGCGCGACACCTTCCGCAAGTCGGGCCGCCCGCTCGACCTCGAACTCGACCGGGCAGGCCTTTCCTGGACGCCCGCGCCGCCCACGGACCACGGTGCGCTCGCGCTCCCGCACGACCGGGCCGGGCAGTACGCCGCGATCAGCGCCGCCGCCGGTCCCGCGACCGCCCGGGCCTGGCAGGACTTCCTCGACCGCACCGATGACACCTGGCAGCGGCTGCGCCCGCTCGGTCTGGAGCAGGAGTTCCGGGCCCGGCGCCCCGACCGCGCGACCCGCCGCGCCATCGGCTGGCGGCACTCCCTCGCCGATCATGCCCGCGAGCTCGGCCACCCGCTGCTCGGCGACCTGCTCGGCGCCGTCGCGGCCGAACAGCACACCACCGCCGACCGGCTGCCCGGCTGGTACGCCACCCGGCACGCGCTGCGGCGTACCTTCGGCCGCTGGACCATCACCGACGCGACCGGTACGCCGGACAATGCCGCCCTCGTCCGGCTGCTGCTGGCCCGCCTCGACAAGCGCGGCGTGGAGTTGCGCCACGGCAGCGAGATCCCCGATCCCGCGCGGCTCGATCCGGCAGAGCTCGGCGCCGCGGCCGTGGTGGACACCACCGGCGGCGACCGGATCGCCTGGCGCGGGCGCCGCACCTGGCAGCGGCTGACCCCGACGACCCGCTCGCCGGGCCGCTACTACGCCGGCCCCCTGACCCGGGCCGGCACCGAACCGTGGGCCCAATTGCTGTCGGCCGCGCTCGCCGCGTACGCCGTGCACCGCGATCGCACCGGCGAGGACATCCGGCCGACCCGCAAGGACACACCACGTCGCCGGCTGATCTGACCCGCCCCGGTCAACCGGCGACCCGAGCGGGACGAGGTGCACCGGGACGAGCCGCCGCGGGCCGGGACGTCCGTCGAGCGGCCCGGGGTCGGGCATAGACTGTGGCGTCTTGTTCCGGCCGATCCGGCCGAAGCGAAGAGGATGGACGGACCACTGAACCAGCAGCAGACGACCGACGCCCTGGAGCGCGAGCTGGCCACCGAACAGGCCCACGTCGACCGCGTCTACGAGCGCCTCGCCGCCGCGGCCCGGTCGGCCCGGCAGGTCGCCTCGGAGGGCCAGGCGCTCTACCGCACGGATCGCAATAACTTCTTCCGCGACGAGGACGGCACCGGAATGCTGGAGCGCGATGTCTTCGCCTTCCAGGCAGCCAAGCGCCTCGCCACGCTGGATGCCGAACACGAGGGGCTGGTCTTCGGGCGACTGGACCGCACCGACGGCGAGGTGCGCTACATCGGCCGCCTCGGGGTGCGCGACGAGGACTACGAGCCCCTGGTGATCGACTGGCGCGCGCGGGCGGCCGAGCCGTTCTATCGCGCCACGCCGGCCGAACCGATGGAGGTGGTACGCCGTCGCGTGCTGCGCTCTCGCGGTGAGAAGGTCATCGGCATCGAGGACGACCTGCTCGACACCGACAGCGACACCGATCTGGTGGTGCTCGGCGAGGGGGCCCTGATGGCCGCGCTGAGCCGGGCCCGGGGGCCCCAGATGCGCGACATCGTCGCCACCATCCAGGCCGAGCAGGACGAGGCGATCCGCGCCCCCTACCAGGGCGTGACCATGATCACGGGCGGGCCCGGCACGGGCAAGACGGTGGTGGCGCTGCATCGTGCGGCGTACCTGCTCTACTCCAACCGTCGTCGCTTCGAGTCCGGCGGCGTGCTGGTGGTCGGGCCGAGCCAGGTGTTCATGAACTACATCGAGCGGGTGCTGCCCTCGCTCGGCGAGGACGCGGTCACGCTGCGCTCCATCGGTGGCGTGGCCGTCGACGCGCTGGGCATCACCGCGACCCGCAACGACCCGCCGGCGGCCCACGCGATCAAGGGCAGCCTGCGGATGGTGCCGGTGCTGCGACGGCTGGTGAACAACCCGCCGACGAACGCCGGCGAGCCGCGGCTGCGGGTCAGCGTGAAGGGCGAGATCCTGACGCTCGACCCGCCACAGCTCGACCGGATCCGCGCCCAGGTGCTGCGGCAACGCCGCTACAACCAGGGCGCCGGCGAGGCCCGTGGCGCGCTGCTGGAGGCGCTGTGGCGACGCTGGGACGGACTCGACCGTGGCACTGATGCCGCCGACCTGGAGCGGGATGCATTCGAGGATCTGGTCACCTCCTCGGCCGGGTACCGCGACTTCCTCGCCGCCTGGTGGCCGGCCCAGACCCCGGCCGGGCTGCTGCGCCGACTCGGCGAGCCGGCGACCGCCGCCGCTCTGGCGCGAGACGATCTGACGCCGGACGAGGTGGCCACGCTGAGCGACAGCTATGCCGATCCGGCGGCCGGCTGGTCGGTCGACGACATCGCGCTGCTCGACGAGCTGGCCGCCGTGCTCGGACCGGCGCCCGCACCCGCCAGTGACGAGGACGACGACGATGGCTCGCTGGTCTTCGCCGAGGGCAATGGCCGCACCGAGGAGGTCGTCACGGTCGCCGACCGCCTCGCGCGCCGCCCGGTCGACGATCCGTTCGCCGAGCCGCACGACACTTTCGCCCATGTCGTCGTGGACGAGGCCCAGGACATCACGCCGATGCAGTGGCGGATGCTGCGCCGCCGCGGCGGCAGTGCCTCCTGGACGGTGGTCGGCGATCCCGCGCAGAGCTCCTGGCCGGATCCGGCCGAGACGCAGCGCGCGATCGACGATCTGGTCGAGCGCGGGCAGTCGCGGCGATTCCGGATGAGCACCAACTATCGCTCCCCCGCCGAGGTGTTCGAGTTCGCCGCCGACGTGGTACGCCGCTCCTTCCCCGATGCCGATGTCCCCGCGGCGGTACGCCGCACCGGGTATCCGCCCCGGCTGGAGACCGCGCCGGCCGCCGGTCTCGACGAGCGCGTCGCCGAGCTGGTCGCGGAGCTGGGTGGCAAGGTCGAGGGCACGATCGGGGTGATCGCGCCACCGTCGCGGGTTCGCCAACTGGCATCACGCCTCGCGGGCGCGCTGCCCGAGGAGGTCGGCCGGCGGCTGGCGATCGTCTCGCCCCTGGAGGCGAAGGGGCTGGAGTACGACGGCGTGGTGGTCGTCGCGCCCGACGAGATCGTCGCGGAGTCCCCGGGCGGGGCGCGCGTCCTCTACGTCGCCCTGACCCGGCCGACCCAGCGCCTGATCACCGTCGACGTCGCCGGCACCGGCGAGTGGCGCCCGGACGCGGCACGCCGCGAGCCGTCGCCGGCGAGCCCGCACTAGCGGGTCACGCCAGGCGCGCGAAGATCTCCCGGGAGGCGCGGGAGCGGTTCAGGGTGAAGAAGTGCAGGCCGGGAGCGCCTGCCTCCAGCAGCCGCTCGCTCAGCTCGGTCGCGATGTCGACGCCCACCCGGCGGACCTGCGCCGGATCGTCGCCGACCGCGTTCAGCCGATCGACCACCCGCGACGGCAGCTCCGCGCCGGACAGTTCGGCGAACCGCTTGACCTGGCCCAGGTTGGTCACCGGCTGGATGCCCGGGATGATCGGCAGATCGCAGCCGGCAGAGCGCACCCGGTCGACGAGCCGCACCCAGGCCTCGGCATCGAAGAACAACTGGGTGATCGCGAACGAGGCACCCGCCCGCGCCTTGTCGATCAGCACCCGGGCATCAAGATCGGCATCGCGCCGATCCGGATGCAGGTCGGGAAAGGCGGCCACGCCGATGCAGAAGTCGCCCAGCGAGGCGACCAGCTCGACCAGTTCCGTCGCATTCGCCAGCCCCTGCGGGTGCGGGTGCCATGGCGCGGTGGGCCCGCCGGGCGGATCCCCGCGTACCGCCAGCACGTGACGCAGCCCTGACGCGGCGTACGCGCCGATGGTCCGCCGCAGGTCGGCCGCGGGTTGGCTGGCGCAGGTCAGGTGCGCCATCGTCCGCAAGGTGGTGTCGCGCGCGACCCGCTCTGTCACCCGCACGGTGCGCTCGCGCGTCGAGCCCGACGCCCCGTAGGTCACCGACACGAAGTCCGGCCGCAACGGCTCGAGCTCGCGGACGGTACGCCACAGCGTCTGCTCGCCCTCGGCGTCCTTCGGCGGGAAGAACTCGAACGAGTACAGCGGACGGTCCGCCTCCGCGAGCAGTTCCGCGATCGTCGCGGCGCGCGTGGGGGTCGTCGGCATGGCGCCCAGCCTAGGCAACGCCGCACCGAGCACCCCCTAGGCTCGCCCGGTGGACAGCACCCCCCTGCTCGACCCGGCCGAGCCCGCCGGGCCGCGCCTGCGCGCCGGCGTCGCCGCCGCGCTCGACACGTTCCTGGCCGGCCAGGCCGCGCGGCTGGCCGCGATCGGGCCCGAGACGGCCGAACTGTTGCGCCAGGCCCGCGCGGCGAGCGCCGGCGGGAAGCGGCTGCGGCCGGCCTTCTGCCTGTGGGGGTACGCCGCGGCGACCGGCGAGCTGGATCCGCCCGCGCCCGTCATCGCCGCCGCGGCCAGCCTGGAGCTGTTGCACCTGTCGGCGCTGCTGCACGACGACGTGATGGACGACTCGGCCACCCGCCGCGGGACGCCGGCCTCGCACAAGCAGTTCGAGGCCGGCCATGCGGCGGCCGGCCTGGCCGGTGACCGGGCCGCCTTCGGCCGGGCCGGGGCCATCCTGCTCGGCGATCTGTTGTTGATGTGGTCGGTCGAGCTGCTGCACCGGGCGGGGCCCGCGCCGGAGCAGTTGGCCCGGGGGTTGCCGCTGCTGGAACAGATGCGGACGGAGGTGACGGTCGGCCAGTACCTCGATGTGCTGGCCCAGGCCGCGCCCCTCGACGAGGCGGGGCTCGGGACCGCAGAACGGGTCGTGGAGTACAAGACCGCGCGCTACACGGTGATCCGACCGCTGCAGTTCGGCGCCGCGCTGGGCGGGGCGTCGCGGGAGTTGCAGCATGGGCTGGCCGACTTCGGCTCCCCGCTGGGCCGCGCGTTCCAGTACCGCGATGACCTGCTCGGCGTCTTCGGCGACGAGGCGGTGACCGGCAAGCCGGCCGGCGATGATCTTCGGGAGGGCAAGCGCACGGCGCTGCTGGCCCACGCGCTGGCCGGGTCGGCGCCGCGGGCGCGGGCGGAGCTGGCGGGCCAGATCGGCCGCCCGGATGCCGACATCGACCGGGCCCGGCAGTTGATCATGGACTCCGGTGCCGTGGCGCGGGTCGAGGAGATGATCGACGCCGGGCGACAGCAGGCCCTCGCCGCGCTCGCCGCGGCCGGGGTGCCGCAGGTCGCCCGCCGGGGCCTGACGGGGCTGGTCGCGCGCGCGCTCGACCGGCAGGCCTGAGCCGTTCAGGCGGTCTGATCGAGGACCACGGCGAATGCCGGCCAGCGAGTGTCGGCGATGCGCTCGTCGAGGACCTCGCGTACCCCCGCCCAACCCGGGAGATCCTCCGGCCACGGCCAGCCCGCCAGCACCAGGGCGGTCGGGGCGGCGAGGTCGGTCAGGCAGTCCGCGAGCGCGTCGAGGTTGCGCCCGTACCAGTCCGGGAAGCCGAGCGCGTCGCCGACGGCGCCGAGCAGGTCGTCCTTCGTGCCGCCCGGCGCGGCGCCCAGCGTTGCCACCCGCCAACCCCAGGCGCGCAGCCGCCGTTCGGCCAGGGCGGTTCCGCCGCGCACCCGATAGACGCCCGGCTCGCGGCGCCGCAGCCCCTCGATCGCGCTCATCGCAGGATCCTCACAAAGCTCTGGTAGTGGTCGGCCGTCCAGTAGTAGACGTCCGGTCCGCGGCCGCCGGTGACGATCCGCCACGGACCCCGGTCGTCCTCGCCGGGTTTGTCGACCGTGTATTCGCGGTAGTAGCCCCGCTCGCGCTTCGGCAACAGGCCCTCCCGATTACCGAACGTCTGCCCGTCCTGGCGGTACGGGAACGGCCCGCCGGCATCGATCGACGCCAGGGTCTCCCGGGCGCTCGGCGGCAGCTCGGCCTCGGCGATCCCGCGGGCACCGTCTCCGTCCGGCGCTGTGCCGGACGGTGCGGTGCCGGACGGTGCGGTACCGGGCGGCGCCGAGGGTACGCCGGGCCCGGCCGCGTCGCCGCCGGAGCCGAAGACCAACCAGCCGAGCAGCACCAGCGCGGCCAGCACGGCACCGGCCGCGAGGAGGGTACGCCGAGACGCCGGCGCGGCGGCGCGATCAGCGCGGGTCATCGCGCAGGCTGGCCCGCTGGCTCGGGCCGAACGCGCGCAGTGCGTAGTCGCGGGTGGCGGGATCCTCGGCCCACGCGCGATTGATGCGGTCCTTGAGCGCGCGGGCGGCCGCCTCGGGGTCGCGCGCGTCGGTGATCGCGCGGACGACCACCACCCGGCGGGCACCGGCCTCGATCACCTCGTCCAGGGTCTCGGCGTTGATCCCGCCGATCGCGAACCACGGCCGCGCCTCGACGTCACCGGGCGGCGCCACCCGCGCTGCGTAGCGAACCAGGTCGAGCCCGGCCGGGGTGTAGTCCGGCTTGGTCGGCGTCGCGAACACCGGACCCACGCAGAAATAGGCAAGCTCCGGATCGGCGAGCGCGGCATCGGCCTGGGCCGGGTCGTGGGTGGAGCGGCCCAGCAGCGCCCACTTCGACACCTGCTTGCGGGCCTCGGCGCTCAGGGCATCGTCCTGACCGAGGTGCAGCACGTCGGCCCCGAACCGACCGGCGAGTTCGGGCTGGTCGTTCACCGCGACCAGGTGTTGGGTGCCGGCCGCGGCCCGGGCGCGCTCGAGGTATTCCAGCTCGACCTCGGCAGGCAGGTTCTTCTCGCGTACCTGCACGATGTCCACGCCACCGGCGAAGGCCGCCGCCACGAGATCGTCGAAATCGCCCCGTTCGCGGCGGGTGTCGACGCACAGATACAGCCGCGACTGGCGCAGCCGTGTGTCCAGACCGAGCAGGAACGTCACCTGCTCACCATAGAGGAAACACCGGGCCCGCTGGCGTCGCGGACTAGGATCGGATGAGTGGATGTGGTGATCATCGGGGATGGCCTGATCGGCTCGGCCATCGCCTGGCGGCTGGCCGAGCGGGGCTGCACCGTCTCCGTGATCGGCACGTCCTCCCCTGCCGCGGCGTCCGGGGTGGCGGCCGGGATGCTGGCACCGGTGACCGAGGCCACCTTCACCGACACCGCGATCGTGGGCCTGAACCTCGCCTCGCTGGCCCGCTTCGCCGACTTCGCGGCCGAGCTGGAGGCCGCCTCCGGGCTGCCGGCCGGGCTGTCCCGGGAGCCGACGCTGTCCGTCGCCGCCGATGCCGACGACGTGGCGCGGTTGCGCGACTTCGCCGGATTCCTCACCGAGCGCGGCATGATCGACTCGCCCGAGTTGATCGTCGGCCGCGAGCTACGCCGCCGCGAACCCCTGCTGGCGCCGACGGTACGGGCGGGCCTGCCGGTCGAGCGGGACTGGTCGGTCGACAACCGTCGGCTGTGGGCCGCGCTGCGCGAGGCCGGCGGGCGCGCCGGCGTGCGTCGGCTGTCGGGTCGCGTCGTCGCGGCCGGCGGCGGGTACGCCGAACTCGCCGACGGGCGTACCGTCCGCGGCGATGTCGCCATCGTTGCCGCGGGCGCCTGGTCGGGGACGCTGGAGCTGGGATTCCGGCTGCCGGTCCGCCCGGTGAAGGGCGTGATCGCACGCCTGCGAGCGGGCCGGATGCCGCGGCCGCGGGGGACCGTGCGGGCGTTCAGCTCGGGCTTCGAGGTCTACCTGGTGCCGCGCGTCGACGGCGAGATCGTGATCGGCGCCAGCGTGGAGGATGTCGGCTTCGACGATGCCGCCACGGCGGGCGCGGTGTATGAGCTGCTCCGCGATGCTCGCCGGGTGCTGCCCGCCGCGGCCGAGTACGCCGTCGACGAGATCTCCGTCGGCTTCCGCCCGGCCACCCCGGACAACCTGCCCTTCCTCGGAGCTTCCCCGGTCGACGGGCTGCTGCTCGCCACCGGGCACTATCGCAACGGCGTACTGCTCACCCCCATCACCGCCGACACGATCAGCGCCCTGGTCGTCGACGGCGAGTTGCCCGAGGTCGCCCGGCCGTTCGGTTGGTCACGGCTCGCGGCGCCCACCCGACCCGAGACCGTGAGGAACTGACGATGTTGATCACTGTCAATGCCGAACCCCGCGAGGTCACCGACGGCACGACCATCGCCGATCTGGTTGCCGAGTTGCCCCATCGCGGAGTCGCGGTCGCCGTCGACGGCACGGTGGTACGCCGCAGCCAGCACGCCGAGCGCACGCTCGCCGAGGGCGACCGGGTCGAGATCGTCACCGCGGTCCAAGGAGGTTGATCATGGTGCAACCGGAACTGCCGCAGTCGATGCGGATCGCCGATGTCGAGTTCTCCTCCCGGTTGATCATGGGCACCGGCGGCGCACCCAGCATGAGCGTGATGCGCGATGCCCTGGTGGCCAGCGGCACCGAGCTGACCACCGTGGCGATGCGCCGGATCGACCCGAATGCGCCGGGATCGCTGATCGAGCTGCTGGACGAGCTGGGGATCCGGGTGTTGCCGAACACCGCCGGCTGCTTCACCGCGGCCGAGGCCGTGCTGACCGCGCAACTTGCCCGGGAGGCCCTCGAGACGAACTGGGTGAAGCTGGAGGTGATCGCCGACGAGCTGACCCTGCTGCCCGACCCGATCGAGCTGGTCGAGGCGGCCGAGCAGTTGGTCGCCGACGGCTTCGTCGTGCTGCCCTACACCAATGATGATCCGATCCTCGCGCGCAAGCTGGAGGACGCCGGCTGTGCGGCCGTGATGCCGCTGGGGGCGCCGATCGGCTCGGGACTCGGGATTCGCAATCCGCACAACATCGAGCTGATCGTCGGTGCCGCCGGCGTACCGGTGATCCTCGACGCAGGCATCGGCACCGCCTCGGAGGCGGCGCTGGCGATGGAGCTCGGCTGCGCGGGAGTGCTGCTCGCCTCCGCCGTCACCCGCTGCCGGGCGCCCGCCCGGATGGCGAGGGCGATGCGGCTGGCGGTGGAGGCCGGCGCGCTGGCGGCCGGGGCGGGCCGGATCCCGCCGCGCCGCTACGCCGAGGCGAGCACGGCGATGGCGGGCCGGATCGACTGATCCGGGTCGGTCAGCGCAGATCCTCCGGACCGCTACCCGGCTGCCCGTAGCCGGGCTGCTGGCCGTAGCCCGGTTGTTGCTGCCCGTACCCCGGCTGCTGCTGGCCGTACCCCGGCTGTTGCTGCCCGTACCCCGGCTGTTGCTGCCCGTACCCCGGCTGTTGCTGCCCGTACCCCGGCTGTTGCTGTCCGTACCCCGGCTGCTGTTGCCCGTACCCCGGCTGCTGTTGTCCGTAGCCCGGGGCGGGGTAGGCCCCGTAGGCCTGGACCGGGTCGCCCATCCCCTGGTCGCGACGACGGATCAGGTCGATGTAGTAGATCGTGTTGTAGGCGGTCGCGAACGGCGTGCTCAGCAACGAGACCAGCAGAGGCGGGATCGAAAGCACCAGCATCACCGGGATCAGCGCAGCCATCACGGCGGTCGGATCGGAGCTGGAGTCCATTCCGGACGTCAGGGAGGAGCCGATCACCTGCCCCGGGACCTGCGCGATGGAGGTGACCACGCTGATCAACAACCCGAGCAGCAGGTAATAGCCGAGGGTGCGGAAGAAGAAGCCCCGGGTGAGGTCCCAGGCCCGCTTCAGCGCCGTCATCCCGCCGAGTTCCTCCACCGCCAGCACCGGCAACAACACGTACAGCCGGACGCCGATGATGATGGCCACCACCCAGACCGCGAAGCCGAGGAAGAACATCAGGAAGCCTGCGCCGACCATGGCCCCGGCCGCTCCGGCAGCGGAGTCCGACGAGGAACCGCCGGACACGGACGCAGCGATGACCGACATGGCGATGCCGGCGAACACGGCGAAGAAGATGCCGCCGACCACGAGCGCCACCGCGGTGAAGAACAAGGCGATGCCCAGCACCCGCCCCATCAGACCGCGGGTCCTGGCCCACAGCTCCCCAATGCTCGGATCGCCGCCCGCCGCCAGGTCGTAGGTGAGCAGGGCCATCATCCCCTGGGTCCTGACCAGGAACAGGACCAACAACACGCTCGCCACGAAGACGATCAGCACCCCGAGCACGACGAATCCGACAATCGTGCCCGCCCCGGTTTCTCCGGTCGCAGCGCCGACGGCCATCGCGGCGATGAGTCCCAGGGCGAGCGTGATCACCAGCACATAGGCCAGGGTCGCGGCGACGGGCAGCAGTGCCAGGCCGAGATACCGTCCGAAACGGGCCTTCATGGCGGCGAACGCACCGCTGAACACATCGCCGAGACCGAGGGCGTGCGGCGGGATGATCGGGGCGAGCGGCACGGGAGAGCTCATGCGCCCATCCTGTCAGCCGGCCGGGGCAACGGGGCCGGGGCACGCCGATGCCGTCGCTTCCCGGCCCTCGCTTGGCGCTCCCTCTAGACTCGGCCCTGGCAGCCGGCGTCCCGCGCCGGATGCCGACAGACCGCGGTACCTTCCCCTTTCGACCGCCGGAGTAGTTGATGACCATGACGCAGATGGGCGACCCGTTGATCGGTCATGTGCTCGATGGCCGCTACGAGGTCACCGATCGCGTCGCCCGCGGCGGCATGGCGACGGTCTATCTGGCGACCGATCAACGGCTGACCCGCACCGTCGCCGTCAAGGTGATGCAGGAGGGGCTGGGCGCCGACGAGGACTTCGTCGCCAAGTTCGATCGCGAGGCCCGCTCGGCCGCCCGACTGTCGCATCCCAATGTCGTCTCGGTCTTCGACCAGGGCCACGATGGCGACCGGCCCTACATCGTGATGGAACACATCGCCGGCGGGACGCTGCGGCAGTTGATGAACCGCGCCGGCGTGCTGGAACCGCTGCGGGCGCTGGAGCTGATCGAGCCCGTGCTGGCGGCGCTCGCGGCGGCGCACGAGGCCGGCATCGTGCACCGCGATGTCAAGCCCGAGAACGTCCTGATCACCGACCGCGGTCAACTCAAGGTCGCCGATTTCGGTCTGGCCCGCGCGATCAGCGCGCAGACCATCACCGCGAACCAGGGCCTGCTGATCGGGACGGTCTCCTATCTCCCACCGGAGCTGGTGCTGCACGGCCGCGCGACGCCCCGTTCCGATGTCTACAGCGCCGGGGTGGTGTTGTTCGAGATGTTGACCGGTAGCAAGCCGCACACCGGCGACACCCCGATCCAGGTCGCCTGGGCGCACGTGCACAACGACATCGAGCCGCCCTCGCAGCGCCTGGACACGTCCTGGCGGCACACCCGCACGGCCATCCCGCCCTATCTCGACGCACTGGTGCAGTCCGCGACCCGCCGCGAACCGACGCAGCGGCCGGCCGATGCGCGCGGCCTGCTCGCGGCGGTACGCGAGGCACGCGCGGCCCTGGGCAGCGGCGTGATGGACGACCCCGCGCTGACCGCCCGGTTCCGCTCGCTCGCACCGTTCGACGGCGCCGACGACCGCACGCAGGCCTTCGACCGGCCGACCCAGGTACGCGACACACAGGTACGCGACACACCGGTGCGGCCCGCGCGCCCACCGCGGCCGGCGACGCCCGTGCACACGCCGCTGTCGCCGAGCGTGCCGTGGGCCGAACGCAGCACCGACCGCGCGACCCCGGTGCCGATCGGCCCGCCGCCGGAGCCCGGGCGTACCGCACTGCTGCCGGCACAGCCCGACGAACCACGGGCACCGTCCTCGCCCTCTCGGCACCGGCGCGAGTTGGTGGAGCGACAGCGCCGCCGACGGCGCCGCGGGTGGATCTGGCTGGTCCTGCTGACCCTGTTGGTGCTGCTGGCCGCCGCCACCGGCTGGTGGTTCGCCGAGGGCCGGTTCACCGCGGCGCCGACCGTCGCCGGGATGACCCAGGCGCAGGCGAGCGACGCAGTCCGGCAGGCGGCCCTGCAACCGCGTACCACCGAGCGGTTCAGCGAGGACGTACCCGCCGGAGCGGTGATCGGCACCGAACCCGCCGGCGGCAGCCGACTGGAGCGCGACAGCGCGCTGACCCTGGTGGTGTCCAAAGGCCCCGAGCGGTTCGAGGCACCCGAGGTGGTCGGTTCCTCCCTCGACGATGCCCGCTCGGCCATCGAATCGGCCAGCCTCAAGGTCGGCAAGATCAGCGAACGCTGGGACGAGAAGGCGAAGAAGGGCACGGTGCTCTCCGCCGACCCGAAGGCCGGCAGTTCGCTGAAGCGGGACAGCAC
Source organism: Naumannella huperziae (assembly GCF_054073625.1). Taxonomy (NCBI): domain Bacteria; kingdom Bacillati; phylum Actinomycetota; class Actinomycetes; order Propionibacteriales; family Propionibacteriaceae; genus Naumannella; species Naumannella huperziae. The sequence continues at coordinate 2,996,304 of NZ_JBSXPH010000001.1, forward strand.
GGTCAACCTCGCCGTGTCGAAGGGCCCCGAGCCGATCAAGATCGGCGACTGGGTGGGCAAGGGTGCCGAGGAGGCGCGCGATGCACTCACCGAGAAGGGCTTCAAGATCAACGAGAAGACCGCGAACTCGGATTCGGTCCCGAAGGATCGGGTGATCAGCCAGGATCCGGAGTCGGGCACGGCCTTTCGTGGGGACACGATCACCATCGTCCGCTCGCTCGGCCCTGAGCTGGTCCAGATCCCCGAGGTGAAGACCAAGAGCGTCGACGAGGCGACCAAGCTGTTGAAGGAGGCGGGCTTCAAGGTCGAGTCGAAGCCCGGCCCCCAATATCTCGGGCTCGGCTATGTGATGTCGGTCGAGCCGACCGAGTCGGGCAAGGCGCCCAAGGGCTCGACGATCACGCTGCTGCTCGTCTAGTCGCACCGATCGCGACGGCAACCCGATCCGGGTGTGTCCGGTGGGCTGAGCGGCCGGTGTCAGGGGCGGGAGGCGGGTGGTGGGCCGGTGAGCGTGCCGGGCCGCCAGCCCTGACCGCCGATGCCGCCGGCCGGCGCCGTCGTGGGCGGGGCCCAGTTGAGCGTGGGCGGGGCCGGGCGGCGCTCGGCAAGGTCGCGCTCGTAGAGCGTCTGGGCCGCCGTCAGGTACGCCACCGAGAACAGCGCGACCACCGGCGCCAGGACGATCGTGAGCAGCAGTGAGGCCCAGCCGGCGCCGAGCTGGGACCCGGCATCGGCACCCGGATTGGCCGCGGCGGCCAGCAGCGCGACCGGTAGCAGGGCGAGCACCCGGAGCAGCCAGACCAGCGCCCCGAGCATGGCCACCCAACCCAGCGTGCGGGCCGTGTGTCCGGCGGTCAGTCGCCACGCCTCGCCCAGTGCCCGCACCCCTCCCGCGCGGCCGAGCGCCAGCACCGGCAGCAGGGGGTACAGCCGGGCGCCGACCACCGTCCACGCCGCGCCCGCGATCAGCACGGTGACGATCACCGGGATGAGTTGCGGCTCCGCGGTGCCGTACAGCCACCGGGCGATGAGCCAGACCAATCCGCTGCCGACGAGCAACACCACGCCCGCGCCGAGCAGGACAAGTCCCGTCGCGCGCCCGAAGAACCCGCGGCTGCGCCGCGCGGCATCGGCGACACCGATGCTCTCCCCCTGCGCGGTTGCGTGCGTCAGGGCACTGATCATGGCCAGCACTCGGAGGTTGACCAGCGCGCCGATCACGACCAGGGCCACGCCGACCGCGCCGAGCAGGCCGGAGGTGAAGCCGTCGAGGCGACCCGGCTGCAGCGCGACGGCGATGGCGGCGGGCACCGCCAGCGCGACCGTGCCCAGGAGTGCGGGGGCGATCGACAACACGGCGTACGCCAACGGCCGGCGACGCAGGCATTGCCAGGCCGCGACCAGGATGTCACCGGGGTGATCGCGACCCGGCCGACCCAGCGCAGGAAGCTGGTGCGCCACGCTCAGACCTCCGCGGGCTCGCCGACCGTCAGGTCGACCAGCTCGGTATCGGTCAGCTCGCCCAACCGTCCACGGAACAGGCCGAGGTAGCGATCGTTGACCAGCCCCTCGTGTATTCCGAAGGCGCGCGGCGCGCCGACCGCGCGGACGAAATCGATGTGCTCCTTCATCGCTGCCCACGGGCCCATCACGGGCAGGGCCAGGATGTCGACGCCGCCGGGAACGGTGGCCAGCGAGTCGCCCGGGTGGAACAGCCGGGCTCCGCCCGGCGCGCCGATCACAAAGCCGACGTTGCCGATCAATGGGATGTCGCGATGGATCTCGGCATGGGTGCCGCCGACCGCGCGGACCTCGACGCCGCCGATGCGAAGCGCCGAGTCGGGCCCGAAATCCTCGGCCCGATCCGCGATCGCCGCGATCGCCTCGCGTACCTGCGGCTCGACCAGCACCCGCGCCTCGGGATTCGCCGTCAGCAGGCCGGGCAGCCGCTCGGGATCGGCATGGTCGGCATGCTGATGGGTGATCAACACGGCATCGAGCCCGGTCAACCCGACCCAGCCGTCGCCGAAGTTGCCCGGATCGATCAGCAGCCGGGTCCCGGCTTCCTCAACCAGCACGGCCGAATGCCCGAGGTGGGTGATCTTCATGCCCACCAAGTTACCCGGGCCTGCGGGCCACCCGGGCTCAGGCGAGCAGGTCGCCGACCAGTCGCCCGGCGCGTTCGCAGTCGGCGGCGGACACGTCGCGGTGGGTGACGGCGCGCAGCACGGACGGACCCATCGCGCTGATCAGGACGCCGGCGTCGCGGGCGCGCTCGGCGAGTTCGCCGGCCTTGCGCTCGCCGGTGTCGATCCGGACCAGATTGGTCTGCACGGTGGCCAGGTCGACCGCCTGCGGTGCCCGCTCGGCGATCGCCGCGGCGAACCGCCGCGCCGACTCGTGGTCCTCGGCCAGCCGGGGCAGCTCGTGATCGAGCGCGTAGTCGCACGCGGCCGCCAGCACCCCGGCCTGACGCATCCCGCCGCCCAGCCGCTTGCGGAGCACCCTGGCCTCGGCGATCCGGTCGGCCGAGGCGACCAGCACGGAGCCAACCGGCGCCCCCAGCCCCTTGGAGAAACACACGCTGACCGTGTCGAAGAGCGCACCGTAGTCGGCCAGCGGTACGCCGGTCGCCGCGTGCGCGTTCCACAGCCGTGCCCCGTCCAGATGGGTGGCGATGCCCAGGGGTTCGCAGAACCGGCGTACCCGGACCAGCTCGGCCAGCGGCTGGATCCGGCCGCCGGAGAAGTTGTGGGTGTTCTCCAGGGCGATCGCCGCGGTCGAGACCAGATAGGGGCCCGCGTCGGGGCTGGCCAGCTCCGCGAGCACGTCGGCGGGTGGCGTACCGTCCGGCGTGAACCAGGTCCGCATGGTCACCCCGAACCAGGCGGCGTGCCCGCCCAGCTCGGCCCGCGCGATGTGCGCCCGGGCGTCGCACAGAACCTCCATGCCGCGCGGCACGAGCACGGCGACGCCGAGCATGTTGGTCATCGAACCGGTCGGGCAGAACAGCGCCGCCTCGTGCCCGAACAGGTCCGCGACCCGCTCCTCCAGGGCGTTCAGCGTCGGATCCTCGCCGTAGACGTCGTCGCCGACCTCGGCCGACGCCATGGCCGCGATCATCCCGGGACTCGGCCGGGTCAGGGTGTCCGAGCGCAGGTCGACCGGACTCATCGTCTCTCCCGCGCTCACGCGGGCAGGTCGGCCCGCGCGGGGGCGAGCTCGTTGCCCGACTGTTCGAGGTCGCGCAGCCCGCGCCGGACCCGGCCGTCGGTGAGCCGCTGGGAGACCAGGAAGGCCAGCTCCAGGGACTGGTTGCGATTCAGCCGCGGGTCGCACAACGACTCGTACCGATTGCCGAGATCACCCTCGGCAAGATCATCGGCGCCGCCGACACACTCGGTGACGTCGTCTCCGGTCAGCTCGACATGGATGCCGCCGGGCCAGGTGCCGAGTTGATCATGGACGTCGAAGAAGCCGTTGACCTCGTCCATCACGTCGCCGAAGGCGCGGGTCTTGTAGCCGTTGGCCGCCTCGAAGGTGTTGCCGTGCATGGGATCGCAGATCCACACCACTTCGCGGCCGCTCGCGCTCACGCCTTCGATCACGTCCGGCAGCAGGTCGCGGATCTTCTTCGCGCCCATCCGGGTGATGAAGCTGATTCGGCCGGGCTCGTGATCGGGATCGAGCCGGTCGGCCAGCGCCAGCGCATCCGCGGCGGTCGTGGTCGGGCCGAGCTTGATGCCGATCGGGTTGCGGACGTGGCGCAGCATCTCGACGTGCGCGCCGTCGAGCTGCCGGGTCCGCTCGCCGATCCAGACGAAGTGGCCGGACACGTTGTAGGGGCGCTGGGTACGCGAGTCGACCCGGGTCAGCGCGTGCTCGTACTCCAACAGCAGCGCCTCGTGGGAGGCGAACAGGTCGACGCTGCGCATGGCGTCGTCGTCCAGCCCGCAGGCGACCATGAACGCCAGCGCGCGGTCGATCTCGTCGGCCAGTTGCTCCCACTGCTTGCCGACGGGCGAGCTCTTCACCCAGTCGGCGTTCCAGGAATGCACCTGCGCGAGGTGGGCGAATCCGCCGGTGACGAAGGCGCGGGTCAGGTTCAAGGTGGCGGCCGAGGCGTTGTAGACCTCCAGCAGCCGGCGCGGGTCCGGGGTCCGCGCCTCGGGGGTGAACGCGAAGCCGTTCACCGCGTCGCCCTTGTAGACCGGCAGCGTCACGCCGCCGCGGGTCTCGGTGTCCTTGGAGCGCGGCTTGGCGTACTGCCCCGCCAGCCGGCCGATCTTGACCACCGGCACCTGGGCGGCGTAGGTCAGCACCACCGCCATCGCCAACAGCACCCGCAGCTTGCCCTGGATGTTGGCGGCGGTGACGCCGGCGAAGGTCTCGGCGCAGTCGCCGCCCTGCAGCACGAAGCCCTCGCGCCGCGCGACCTGGGCCAGCTTGCCGCGCAGATCGTCGCACTCGCCGGCGAACACCAGCGGCGGCCGCTGCTCCAGCTCCTTGACGACCTCGGTCACGGCCGAGGCGTCGGGATAGGCCGCCTGGTGCAACGGGTTGCGTGCATGCAGGTCGGCCAGCGACGGAAAGGCTTCGGGCATGGGTCCAGCCTAGTTCGTGCCGCCGCCGGGGCGGAAAATCGTCTCAGCCACACCGGCTCAGTCGGTGCCCGATTCCATCGCCGCCCGGTCCAGCGCCTCGGCGTCGTCGTCGGGGCCGACGCCACCGGCGATGGCCCGGGCACCCCCGGGAGTCAGATCCCCGACCAGGTCGGCGGTGGCGCCACCGACGATGCCGCGCAGGGCGTACTGCTCCAACCGGGCGCGGGAATCGGCGATGTCGAGATTGCGCATGGTGAGCTGGCCGATCCGCTCGGTCGGGCCGAAGGCGGCATCGGCGACCCGCTCCATCGACAGCTTGTCCGGGTGGTAGCTCAGGCCGGGGCCGGTGGTGTCGAGGATCGAGTAGTCCTCGCCGCGGCGCAGGCGCAGCGTCACCGTGCCGGTGACCGCCGAGCCGACCCAGCGCTGCAGCGACTCGCGCAGCATCAGCGACTGCGGGTCGAGCCAGCGGCCCTCATACATCAGCCGGCCCAGCCGGCGACCCTCGGCGTGATAGGCGCTGAGCGTGTCCTCGTTGTGGATGCCGGTCAGCAGCCGCTCGTAGGCGATGTGCAGCAGCGCCATCCCGGGCGCCTCGTAGATGCCGCGGCTCTTGGCCTCGATGATCCGGTTCTCGATCTGGTCTGAGATCCCGAGCCCGTGCCGCCCGCCGATCGCATTGGCCTCCAGAACCAGGTCGACCGCGGAGGCGAAGCCCTGCCCGTTGATCGCGACCGGCCGGCCCTGCTCGAAGGCGAGGGTGACCTCCTCGGGCTTGATCTCGATCTCGTCGTTCCACGACGCGACGCCCATGATCGGATCGACGATCTCGGCGCCGGTGTCCAGGTGCTCCAGCCGCTTGGCCTCGTGCGTGGCACCCCAGATGTTGGCATCGGTGGAGTACGCCTTCTCGGCTGACGCCCGGTACGGCAGACCGCGCTCGGTGAGCCACTGCGACATCTCGCTCCGACCGCCCAGCTCGGCGACGAAGTCGGCATCCAGCCACGGCTTGTAGATGCGCAGGTTCGGGTTGGCGAGCAGGCCGTAGCGGTAGAACCGCTCGATGTCGTTGCCCTTGTAGGTGGAGCCGTCGCCCCAGATCTCCACCCCGTCGTCCTTCATCGCGCGGACCAGCAGCACGCCGGTGACCGCGCGGCCGAGCGGGGTGGTGTTGAAGTAGGTACGCCCGGCCGTGCGGATGTGGAAGGCGCCGCACTGGAGCGCGACCAGCCCCTCCTCGACCAGCGCCTGCCGGCAGTCGACCAGCCGCGCCAGCTCGGCGCCGTACTCCCCCGCGCGGTCCGGGACCGAGGCGATGTCGGGCTCGTCGGCCTGGCCGAGGTCGGCGGTGTAGGTGCACGGCACCGCGCCCTTCTCGCGCATCCAGGCGACGGCGACGGAGGTGTCGAGGCCGCCGGAGAAGGCGATGCCGACGCGTTCGCCGACGGGCAGGGAACTCAGGACCTTGGGCATGCCCCGAGCGTACGCATAAGTTTTCCAGAAGTCGAATAAGTATGCGGTCAGCTCGCCGGCTCGATGAAGGTACGCGGGGCGTACTCGTCCACATAGACCTGCCCGGTCAGCGCCCGGATCGCCTGCATCACCTGATCGGTGGCGGCCCGCAGCGCACCGCGGTCGTGTGCCCTGCCGACGAACGCGGTCAGGTCCAGCGGCGGGCCGAAGCGCACCGTCGGGGAGTGGACCTTGCCGAAGTGGCGGTCCTTGGGCGCGATCTTGTCCGTGCCGATCACCCCCGCGGGCACCACCGGCGCGCCCGTCGTCAGAGCGAGCCGGGCGATGCCGGTGCGGCCCTTGTACAGCCTGCCGTCCGGGGACCGCGTACCTTCGGGAAAGATCCCGAACAGCTCGCCGCGGCGCAGCACCTGCGCGCCGGCGGCCAGCGCCGCCTCGCTCGCCCGGCCGCCGGACCGATCGATCGGCACCTGCCCGGTGCCGGAGAAGAACCCGCGTTGCAGGAACCCCTTGAGCCCAGACCCGGTGAAGTAGTCCGACTTCGCCACATAGGTGATTCGCCGCTTCAACGCGATCGGCGTGAACAGCCAGTCCGCCACCGAGAGGTGATTGCTGGCGATGATCGCCGGGCCGTCGACCGGCACATGTTCCAGCCCCTCGACCTTCGGCCGGAAGATCGCCTTCACCACGGGGCTCAGCGTCGACTTCAACAGCCAGTACGCGGCACCGCCGCGCGTACCGTCGTCGACGTCGCCCCCGGCCGGGACCAGTTCGTTGCGCGGCCGGTTCGCGTCTGCGGCGTCCGGGTCGCTCATCGGGACTCCACGGCGGGCGGGGTACGCCCGAAGCCGGGCCGGGGCAGGCGCCGCTCGGCCAGCTCGGCCTCGTCGTACTGGCCCGACTTCACGCTGCTGCCGTAGACATCGACATAGTCCTGGCCCGACAGCTCCATGATGCCGTTCATGATCTCGTCGGTGACGAAGCGCAGCACATTGCGATCGGTCGACCGGTCGTGCCAGGCGGAGAAATCCATCGGCTCGCCGAACACCACGCCGGGCCGGTTCACCATCGGCATCCCGAGCGGGCCGCGGACGCCCTCGGTGTTGCTCACCGCGACCGGGATCACCGGGACCCCGGCCGACAGCGCCAGCCGCGCCACGCCGGTGCGGCCCTTGTAGAGCCGCCCGTCCGGTGACCGGGTGCCCTCGGGGAAGATCGCCAACAGGTTGCCCGAGCGCAGCACGTCCGTCACCTCGCCCATGGCCGCCGCGCTGGCGCGCCCGCCCGAGCGATCCATCGGCACCTGCCCGACCGCCCGGAGGAAGGCGGCGACCACCCGCTGCGGGAGCGTCCTGCCCTGGAACAGCTCGGCCTTGGCCGGGAAGGTCAGCCGGCGCGGTGCCATCAGCGGAATGAGGATCGTCTCGGCGGCGCCGATGTGGTTGCTGGCCAGCACCGCGCCGCCACGGCGCGGCACGTTCTCCAGCCCGTCGGCCCACGGCCGCCACAGGACCCGCAGCACGGGCACGAACACAAGGTGCTTGAGCAGCCAGTAGACCACGGCGGCATGCTACCCCGCGCGCTTGCCGCCGCGAGCGGTCCGCGCTGGCTAGCATGCGGCGTGTGAATGCCCTGTTGTCGCCGGAGTCGTCGGTCTCCACCCAGACCTCGATGCCCGACGATGCCGCCGACGACAGGCCGGTCGGGGTCGTGTTGTGCCACGGCTTCACCGGGTCGCCGACGTCGATGGAGCCGTGGGCCGAGCATCTGCGCGCCGAGGGTTTCGCCACCTCGGTCCCGCTGCTGCCCGGGCACGGGACGACCTGGCAGGACCTGAACACGGTGCCGTGGACGCGGTGGTACGCCGCGGTCGACGAGGCCGCCACCGAGCTCGCCGCCCGCACCCGCACCCTGTTCGTGGCGGGCCTGTCGATGGGCGGCGCGCTCGCGCTGCGGCTGGCTCAGTTGCGCGGTTCGGAGATCGGCGGGGTGGTGCTGGTCAATCCGGCGGTACGCTCGGCCGACCGTCGCCTGCTGGCCCTGCCGCTGCTGCGGCGGGTGCTGGCCTCGATGCCCGGGATCGCCAACGACATCGCGATGCCGGGCCAGGACGAGAACGCCTACTCGCGGACCCCCCTGAACGGGGTCGCCGCGATGATGCGGCTGTGGCGGGTGGTCCGCGCCGACCTGCCGCTGGTCGACCAGCCGGTGCTGCTGTTCCGCTCGCGTACCGACCATGTCGTCGATCCGAGTTCGGCCCGGATGATCATGCAGAAGATTTCCTCACCCGAGGCGACGGAACGGGTGCTGCACCGCAGTTGGCACGTCGCGACGCTGGACCACGACGCCGAGACGATCTTCACCGAGTCCGCCGACTTCATCCGCCGGCACGCGGGCTGAGCGCCCCGCGCCCGGCCGGTCACGCCACGGTCAGCGGCCGGGGCGGGCCGCGACCTGGAGACGCTGGGGGCCTACCGCGAACAGGCCGCGGACATGCGGTTCGCGGAGTGATCGACCAGTCCGGTGATCAACCGGCCAGCGCGCCGAGCAGCTCCTGCCGTTGGGCGGCGCCGTCGAACCTGCGGGCATGCGTCCTGCCCCGATGCCCCGCGGCGATCAATGCGTCCGGCGCGGAGCAGACCTCGGTGATCATCCGCGCCAGCGCGCGGGGGTCGCCCGGTTCGACCAGCCAGCCCGTGCGCCCGTGTTCGACGATGTCGGGTACGCCCCCCGTGCGTGTGCCGATCACCGCCATGCCTGCCGCGGCCGCCTCCGCGAGCGCGAGGCCGAACCCCTCCTGCACCAGCCCGGCGGCGGCACGGCGTACCGGAGCCAGGAAAAGATCATGCTCGGCCAGGAGGGCCGGCATCCGTCCCCGGTCCACCGCACCGGCGAAGGCCACCCGCTCCCCCGCGCGCCGCCGCAGCCGATGATCCAGCGGGCCCGACCCCGCGATCGTCAGCGGCGGAGCATGATCACCGAGCAGCCGCCACGCATCGAGCAGCGTCCCGAAGCCCTTCTGAGCCACGAATCTGCCGGCCGCCAGGCAGCGCACCGTCGTCGCCGGCCGGCGGTCGATCGCGAAGAACTCCGGTGCAACCGGCGGGGGCACCATGATCACCTTTGCCCGCCCGGCCGGCGGCAGCACCGCGGCGATCGCCTCGCGGGTCCAGGAACTGATCACCCCGAACGCGTCCACCCCGGCGACGATCCGGCGCAGCGCGTGGCGGGTGCCGGGCAGCCGCGCCCACCACGCCTCGTGCCCGTGGCTCAATGCGACGATCCGCCGTGCACCGGCCCGCCGGAGCGCGGGCGCCAGTAACCCGAGGGGTGCGGCGGCACTGATCACCACGCGCTCGATTGCCCGCCGCCGGATCAGTTCGGCGGCGGCCCCGGCCACCGCGCGACCGGGCAGCAGGGTCGGCTGCCGGCACCGCCCCCCGCCGGACAACCGCGGACCGGGTATGCGTTCGACGGGGTACGCCAGCTCGGCGTCGTGGGCCGCGCTGCCCGGCTGCCGCGCCGTCAGCACGATCACCTCGCCCAGCCAGTCGCACACCGCGGCATTGAAGGTCTCGATCCCGCCGATCCGCGGACCGAAATCGTTGGTGATCACCAGCGTGGTCACCGGGCGCCGCCGCGCAGCTCCGCGATCCGCCGGTCGATCTCCGCGGCCAGCTCGCGCTCGGACAGTCCGAGGCCGGTCAGCACTCGCTCCGGCGGCTCGCCGGCGGCCAGCTCGGCATACGCCCGCTCCGCCCGTGGGACCGCTTCGGGCCCCCCGCCGGCGATCACCCGCCAGGCAAGCAGGGCCCGGCCGTATCCGGTGCCGCCCGAGCCGAACTCGGCGTCGGTCGGCACTCCGCTCGGCACCCGCCCGCGCAATCCGTCGGCCAGGATCGCGTCCATCTCGCCGACGGCCTCGGGCCAGGCCTGCTGGGCGCGCCACTCGGCGTACCCCTCCTCGACCCACAGCGGCGCATCCGTCGCCCAACTGGCGGTCTCCACGTGCACCGCTTCGTGCGCGATCAGCACCCCCCGGCCTTCGGGGGTCAGCCGGCCGACCGCAGGGTTGACGATGATCTCTCCGCGGTCATCGGATCCGGACCGGGTCAGAGCCGCAGTTCCGGTACGCCCGGACCCGCCGGTCAGCCGGGCGAAGCCGTCGGCATTGCGCGGCACGATGATCAACAACTCCCCACCCGACCGCCCGGCGGCCGCCAGCCAGGGGGCCGGGTCGTCGGCGGCGAGCACCGCGACGTCACCGGCAGCGCGAGGTTCGACGGGCTCGAGCGCCCAGACCGGCAGCTCCGCACCGGTCGTCGCGGCCCCGATTCCGGCGAGTCGCGCCGCGTCCCCGGTGCCCTCGACCACCAGCCACAGCGGCGTGGCCCGCTGCCCGGACCAGCCGTCGACCGACCAGGTCACCGTCGTCTCGATCGCCCGATCACCGCGCGGGTCACCCGGACCGGGCGGCCGTTGCCGCCCGGTGGCGGCGAGTCCGCGAAGATCGAGCCGGGCCAGATTGCTGCGCAGCAGGTCGGTGGTCGCGGCCCCGCCGGGCGTGGACCGGCTCTCCCACAGCCCGCGGTCGTCGTTGATCGCCGCGCGGACCAGATCGCCGAGCAGGACGCGCGGATCGTCCTCACCCGGCGCGGTCTGCGGCGGAGCGGCGCAGCCGGGAAGAACCAGACTCGCCGCGGCCATCAGGGCCGCGGCGAGCAGGCGTAGCGCCGGAGTCAGCGTGGGTCGTGCGCTCAGAGCACGCGGGCTGCGGTGTTGAACGGCATCTGGTCGACAGGTGCGTAGCTGACCGTCTTGCCCGGCCGGGGCGAGTGGATGATCTTGCCGTTGCCGACGTAGATCGCGACGTGGCTGATCGGCGAGTAGTAGAAGACGAGGTCGCCCGGCTTCAGGTCGCTGCGGCTGACCCGCTTGCCGGCGCCGGCCTGCGCGCGCGACACGCGCGGCAGGCTGACCCCGGCTGCCTTGAAGGCGTAGGAGGTGAAGCCGGAGCAGTCGAAGGAGTCCGGGCCGGTCGCCGCGTACACATAGGGCTTGCCGAGCTGGGCCTTGGCCGTGGCGAGCACCTTGGCCACCCGATCGCTGTCGGGGATGCCGGCGGTCGGGTCGGAATTGCCCGACGACGAGGTCTTGGACGACGAGCCGGACGAGCCGGAGCCCGAACCGGTCGAGCCCGACGAGGAATCGGAATCGCTGTCGGAATCGGCGTTGGCCGCGGCCGCCTCTTCCTGCTGGCGGCGCTCCTCCTCGCGCTGCAGCCGCTGACGCTCCTCCTCGGTGAGCCGATTCAGCACGGCCTCGGCGTCGGCGACCTTTTGCTTGGACTGCTTCTGCAGATCCGAGACCTTGCGCTCCTGCTCCGCGATGGTCTTCACATCCGCCTCGGAGTCGCGCTTCATCGTGGCCAGCGACGCCTCCTGGGCCTGGAACTCCTGCAGCAGACCGTTCTGGCTGTCCGTGACGTGCTGCACGGTCGCGAACCGGTTGATGAACGTGTCGCCGTCGGAGCTGAACAGCACCCGGGTGCTGGGGTCGAGTGCGCGGTCCTGGTACTGCGCCAGCGCGAGCGCCCGGAGCTGAGCCTTCAGGTCCTCGACCTTGCGCTGCTGCCCGGCCTCGTCGGATTCGCGGTTCTTCAGCGCCTCACGCGCCTTGTCCAGCTTCTCCTGGGCCTCCAGCGCGTCCTGGTCGATCGCGTTGGCCTCGGTCTGGAGCTCCTCGACCCGCTTCTTCGCGGCCTCGACCGCATCGGGATCGGCGCTCGCCAGGGGTGCCGCGACTGCGGTCCCCGCGATCAGACCGGCGGTCAGGGCCATCGTTCCCAACAGCCGGAGACCGGCCTTGCGGCGATTGCGTGCTGCCACGCGCATTCCTTCCTGGGCGTACCGCCGGTTCCTGAGAACCGGCCGACGTGATCTCAGCCTGTGCGCCGGGTCCGGTGGGGAAGCCCGCAACTGCCGCGCGACACGGCAGCAACAATAGGGGTACGCCCGCCCTCCGGCAAACCTTGGCCGCGGTTTCCCTCAGGTTTTCCTCATTTTTTCCTCAGGGGCGCGCTATCGGCCCGTTGTCGGTGGGCGCGCGTAGCGTCCGCCGCCATGACCGCCCCCCGGGCCCAGCCCAGCTTCGACGACCTCGGCACCCCGCTGTCGGCCGCGACGTTCTGTGTCGTCGACCTGGAGACCACCGGCTCCGGCCCGGGCGCCTCGATCACCGAGTTCGGCGCGGTGAAGGTCCGGGCCGGCGAGCGGCTGGGCGAGTTCCAGACGCTGGTCCGGCCGGTCGGCGCGATCCCGGCATCGGTGACGGTGCTGACCGGCATCACCAACGAGATGACCGCGGGCGCGCCGTCGCTGGCGCAGTCCCTTCCGGCCTTCCTGGAGTTCGCCGCCGGGACGGTGCTGGTGGCGCACAACGCCCCCTTCGACACGGGCTTCCTGCGCCGCGCTTGCGCCGAGCTCGGTTATCCCTGGCCCGGCTGGACGGTGCTCGACACCGCCGCCCTGGCGCGCACCATCCTGCTCCGCGAAGAGGTACGCAACTGCCGGCTCGGCACACTGGCCCGGCACTTCGGCTCGCCGACGACGCCGGACCACCGGGCGCTGACCGATGCCCGGGCCACGGTCGACGTGTTGCACGGGCTGTTCGAGCGGGTCGGCAATCTCGGCGTCGGGACGGTCGAGGACCTCGTCGAGTTCTCCCGCAAGGTCTCCCCGCAGCGCCGCCGCAAGCGAGTGCTCGCCGACGGCCTGCCCGAGGGCCCGGGCACCTATGCCTTCGTCTCCGACCGGACGGGACCGGGCCGCGCCGGCCCGGACGGGGTCGAGATCCTCTATGTCGGTACCTCCGTCAACGTTCGCCGCCGGGTCCGCAGCTACTTCACCGCGGCCGAGAAGCGCCGCCGGATGGAGGAGATGGTGCGGCTCGCCACGGCGGTCCGGGCCACCCCGTGCGCGACGGGTCTGGAGGCCGAGGTGACCGAACTGCGGCTGATCCTCGCCCACCGGCCGCGCTACAACCGCAAGTCGCGGTTCCCCGAGCGCGAGGCATGGTTGAAACTGACCCGCGAGGCATTCCCCCGGCTCTCGGTGACCAAGGCCGTGCGCGGCGACGGCTGCGACTATCTCGGCCCGTTCCCGAACCGGCAGGCCGCCCAGGCGGCTGCCGCCGCACTGCATGACGCCTTCCCCATCCGCCAGTGCACGGCGCGCCTGTCGCCGCGCCGACCGAGTTCGGCGTGCGCGCTCGCCGAGCTCGGCAGGTGCGCGGCGCCGTGCGATCGCAGTATCGATGTCGCGGGGTACGCGGCGATCGTCGATCGCGTCCGGATCGCCTGGCGGGCCGACATCCGGGCTCCCCTGGGCTCCGTCGCGCGGCGACTGGAGCGGCTGATCGCCCAGCGGCGGTTCGAGGAGGCCGCGGCACTGCGCGACCGGCTCGACGCCCTGCGCCGGGCGAGTGTGCGGATGCATCGGATCGCGGCGCTGGCCCGCTGTCCGCAGATGGTCGCCGCGGCGCCGGCGCGGGCGGGCTGGGACATCCACGTGATCCGCCACGGCCGCCTCGCCGCGGCCGGGCGTACCGATCGGGCGGAGAACCCGCTGACCCTGGCCGACGAGCTGGTCGCCGGCGCGGCCACCGTGCCCGAGCCGACCACCCCGCCGCTGCCGGCGGGCAGCATCGCCGAGGCCGAGCTGCTGGCGGGCTGGCTGGAGCGTCCCGGGGTGCGGCTGATCGAGATCACCGGCGAGTGGAGCTGGCCGGTACATGCGGGCATCTCGCGCGCGGAGCGACCGGCCATGCTGCTCGGTGCTCTAGGGTGACGGCATGGTCACCGCGATCGTCTTCGTGCACGCCGATGTCGCCCGGATTCCCGAGGTCGCCGAGCAGATCGCCGGCCTCGACGGGGTCACCGAGGTCTACTCGGTGACCGGCGGGATCGACCTGATCGTGCTGGTCCGGGTCCGCAACCACGACGACATCGCCGCGGTCGTCGCCGATCGGCTGAACAAGATCGACGGCGTCGTGCGAACCGAGACCCACATCGCCTTCCGGACCTATTCCAGCCACGACCTGGAAGCCGCCTTCTCGCTGGGCGACTGATCGTGTCGCGCGTACCCACCCCGGTGCTGGCGGTGCTGGCCGTCGTCGCGGTGTTGATCTTCCTGGCGGTTGCCGGTGGCCTGTACTGGCTCAGCCTGGACCAGCCGATGGAGCCGGTCACGCTGCAGCCCGGCTGAGGGCTGGCGCCGGCGATCAGGCCAGCGCCAACCCGACGGCCGTCAGTCCGGCCAGCGCGACCGCGCCGCCACCGAGCAGCAACCACTGGTTGCGGCCGCGTGCCGCGGCATTGCCGGGCGCCCAGCCGATCAGCGCGCCGGCCAGGGCGCCGCCGAGGATGCCGCCCAGCAGGCTGACCACGCCGAGCAGCGAGCCGCCGACGCCGCCGAGCACCACGTTCATCACGATCAGCAATGCGAACAGGATCAGGTCGGGCCGCACATCCATGCCCTGGCGGAACTTCAGCACCGCATTCGCGCCGAGCAGCCCGAAGATCGCCGCGCTCGCTCCGTACGCCGCCGCGCCCGGGCCGCCGAACAGGGCGAGCGCCGCGACGCCGCCCAGTCCGGCGATCACCCATACCGCGATCGTGCGCGCGCTGCCGACCATCGCCTCGATCGCGTTCCCGATCAACAAGATCATCAGCACGTTGATGATCATCGCGAACAACCCGCCGGGGACCAGCGTCCAGGTGATGGCCCGCCAGACCTCGCCGGCTGCCGCGGCCTGGCTGATCCAGGCCATCAGCATGGTGAACATGCCGCCGGTGATCAGGTCGGCAATACCGAACAGGGCGACGACCGCCGCGAGCACGACCGGTGCGCCGAAGCCGAGCCGCAGGCCGAAGCCTCCCGGCAGCGCCATCTGCGGCTGGTTGCCGCGGGCGGCGGCGCCACGCGGCCGGCGTACCCCCTCGTTGGCGGCGCCGACGCATTCCGGGCACTGGAAGCCCACCGACGCCGGCGCCATGCACTCACCGCAGATCGGCTTGTTGCACCGCTGGCAGGTGATTCCGGTACGCCGGTCCCGGTGCCGGTAGCAGGGTTGGAACCGGGCATCGTCCGACGGGCCCCGATCGGGATCGGGCACCGGACGCGGGCCGCTCGGGTGATCGGACAAGATCAGCCCTGGTCGATCTCGACGGACTCGATCACCACGGGATCGTTCGGCCGGTCGTTGCGGCCGGTCGGCACCTTGGCGATCTTGTCCACGACCTCGCGGGAGGCCGGATCGGTCACCTCGCCGAAGATGGTGTGCCTGCGGTTCAGGTGCGGCGTCGGGCCGACCGTGATGAAGAACTGCGATCCGTTGGTGCCGGGTCCGCGGTTGGCCATCGCCAGCAGGTAGGGGCGGTCGAAGGCGAGGTCGGGGTGGAACTCGTCGTCGAACTCATAGCCCGGGCCTCCGGTGCCGGTGCCGAGCGGATCGCCGCCCTGGATCATGAACCCGTCGATGATCCGGTGGAAGGTGGTGCCGTCGTAGTAGTTGTCGGTGGTCAGCACCCCGGTCTCCGGGTGCTCGAACTCCTTGGTCCCGGTGGCCAGCCCGACGAAGTTCTGCACCGTCTTCGGGGCCTGGTTGTCGAACAGCTCGATGACGATGTCGCCGTGGTTGGTGTGCAGCGTGGCAGTGGACACGTGTGGGCCTTTCGGGTCGATTGCTCGCCGACCGGTCGGGGCCGGCTGGCCCCCGGTGCGGCACCCGTCCATCTTGGCACGAGCGCCCGGGTGGGCCGCTGCGGTGCCCGGCGGACGCGGTAACGTGACCGGGTCCGCCCCGACCGGGGCCGACGAACCCCATCGGAGGAAGCGATGAGCAAGCGAAAGAACGCCGCCGCAGAGATCACTCACACGGCCGCCAAGGCTGGCGAGGACGCGCTGAACAAGATCGGCCCGTACGTCGAGCAGGCCCGCGACCAGATTGCCCCCAAGATCGATGAGGCGATCGGCTCCGCGCGCGAGCGACTGGACAAGGACATCCTGCCTCGGTTGAACGAGGTGCTGAAGGACGCGTCGGAGCACCCGGCCGCCGAGGAGGCCCGCAAGCGCAGCCAGGCCGCCGCGGCCGCCCTGCGTGGCGAGCTGTCGCTGCCCGAGCCCAAGCGCAAGCGCAAGGTCTTCCTGCCTTTGCTGCTGGTGCTGCTCACGGCCGGCCTGGGTTACCTGGCCTGGAAGAAGCTGGCCGGTGACAAGGACGAGTGGGAGACCTACGGCAACACGTCGTGGAATCCCAGCGATGACTTCTCGGTGAAGGACGACAGCACCAGCCAGAGCTTCTCCGAGCCGGTCGATGTGCCGGAGGCCGCCGGTCAGGATGCGCCGGCGGCCGGGTCGGCCGGCCCGGATGCCGCGAGCACCTATGGCCCCGGCAGCTACGTGGGCGACGAGCCGCCGGTCGGCCACACGATCAAGGGCAATGCCCGGTCGATGAAGTACCACACGCCGGACTCCGGCGGCTACGAGCGCACCATCGCCGACGTCTGGTTCACCGACGAGGACGCGGCGCAGCGGGCAGGTTTCACCCGCGCCCAGCGCTGACCCGCGGCCCCGACGCCGCACACCGCCAGTGGCGGGTCCCCGTTGCGGGGGCCCGCCACTGACGTCTTCTGGCGTCTTCGGTGGTCCCTGACGAGCCGAGTGACGTCCGCGACTGCAGCGGCGTACCTCTATCCGCGAACTCAACCGGCACCCGCGAACCGAGTAACGCCCGCGCCTGCCGACTCAGCCCGCGGATACGACCAGACACCCCCATCCGCGAACCCAACCGGCACCCGCGAACGGAGCAACGCCCGCGGATGCCGATTCAGCCCGCGGATGCGGCGTCGCGTCCCGTCGGCCCGACCTTTCCAGTCTCGACCTGCCCGGCCCTGCCCGACCTCCCACCCCGACCCCGGATACCGGACCTCGACCCCGGACCCCGGCCCGAGGTGTTGTCCGAACCCACCCAGGTGTTGTCCGACACGGGCCCGGTGTTGTCCGAATGCGGTCAGGTGTCTCCCGAGTGCCTCCCGAACGCCGGTACGCCCGGATTCCCCGCTGAACTGTTCCTGCGGCCGCCCGCCGGGTGGCACCGGGATCGAGGAGGCGAGATGTCAGGACAGCGCAGCGACACCGAGTGTCGGGGGACGCATGAGTGGGTGTCGGCTGCGCCGTTCCGGGCGCATCTCGCCGATCTGGTCGGGACCACCGGGTTGCCCTGGCGGGCGGTCGCCCTATATGCCGATGTGCCGACGCGATGCGTGCGGTCACTCTTGTTCGGCCGCCGGGGTCGCGTCGTGCGGCGGATTCCCGCGCGGGTCGCCGAACGGTTGCTGCGCGTCCGCGCCGCGCAGCTCAACGGGCTGACAGCCCGGTCCGGCGATGCCTGGGCGGCGCACGATCTGGCGTCGCGCCTGGCCGGGCGCGGCCGGTCCGCGGCGGAGATCGCACTTCTCGCGCGAGCCACCCGGGACGAGGCAGCGCTGTGGCTGGTCGGCCCGCCCGGCTGGGTCTCCGCGCGCAGCGTGCTGCTGTTGCAGGCCGCCTGTCACGCGGCGGGCATGGACTGGGCCGGGCCCGCCGACCCGTGGGAACCCAGCCCGGCGGAAGCCGCGGCCTAGGCTGCCCGGCATGTTCGGAGATGCCGCGAGCCTGCCCACCGCGCTGGGGCTGGCCGTGGCGACGGCCGCGGCCTGTGCGGCGGGCTCTCGGGTGTTGCCGGCGCTGCTGCTCGAGCCGGCCGAGCCCGACGGCAAGCGGCCGTACGCCGAGCTGGCCGACGCGCCGATGGTCCTGGGCTGCGGCACCGCCGGCGCGATCGCCGGCGGTCTGATCGGCTGGTTCCTGCCCTGGCCGCTGTGGCCGGCCTGGCTGGTGTTCGCCACGCTCGGCCTGGTGCTGATCGCGATCGATGCCCGCACGACCTGGCTGCCGCTCGCGCTGACCCGGCCGCTGTGGGCGGCGACGGCGGCGGCCGTGCCGGTGACGGGTGCGCTGGCGGGTTGGGAGGTCGCATTCCGGATGATCGTCGCGGGGGCGGCGGTGGGCGCCTTCGTGTTGGCGTTCTGGTGGGTCGGGCGCGGCGCGCTCGGCTTCGGCGATGTCCGGCTCGCCCCCGTCCTCGGCGTCGTCACCGGCACCCTGGGCGTCGGCGCCGTCCTCTGGGGGCTGCTGCTCGGCTCGCTGATCGGCGTCGCCTGGGGGCTCCTCGCGCGCCTGACCGGGCGCCGAGGCGCCTTTCCCTACGGCCCGGCCCTGTGGCTGGGTGCGCTGCTCGCGATTCCGCTGACCGCGTCCTGAACTCAGCCGACGTTCGCGCGCTCGGCGCCGATCGTGGTGTCGGGTCCGTGGCCGGTGTGCACGACCGTCTCGTCCGGCAATTCGAACAGGCGCGTCCTGATCGATTCCACGATCAGGTTCTCGTCGCTGAAGGAGCGGCCGGTCGCACCCGGGCCGCCGGAGAAGAGGGTGTCGCCCGAGAACAGTTCGCCGGTGTCGGGCAGCAGCAGACAGACCGCGCCCGGCGCGTGCCCCGGGGTGTGGATCACCCGCAGGTTCGTCCCGCCGATCCCGATCTCCTGCCCGTCGGCAAGATCGGCATCCCAGGAATCGTCGGGATGGGTCAGCTCCCACAGCGGACGGTCCTCGGGATGCAGGTGGATCGGCGCACCGGTACGCCGACGCAGCTCCGGCGCGTACCGAACATGATCATCATGCGCGTGCGTGCAGACGATCGCACGCAGCTTGCGGTCCCCGACGAGTTCCATGATCGCGTCCGGGTCGTGCGGCGCATCGAGCACGACACACTCCGCATCGTCGCCGATCACCCAGACGTTGTTGTCCACCTCGAAGGTCTGCCCGTCCAGGCTGAACGTGCCCGACGTGACGCCATGATCAACGCGCACACTCACCAGACCACCACCGAACGCAGCACGTCGCCGTCGTGCATCCGGGCGAACGCCTGCTCGACCTGGTCCAACCCGATCTCCTCGGTGACGAACGCATCCAGGTCGAGGCGACCCTGCTGGTACAGATCGACCAGCATCGGGAAGTCGCGCTCGGGCAGGCAGTCGCCGTACCAGCTCGACTTCAGCGACCCGCCGCGGCCGAAGAAATCGATCAAGGGCAGGTCGGGCACCTTCATCTCCGGCGTGGGTACGCCGACCAGCACCACCGTCCCGGCAAGATCACGCGCATAGAACGCCTCTCGCCAGGTCTCCGGCCGGCCGACCGCGTCGATCACCACATCGGCACCAAACCCGTCGGTGAGCGCCTGGATTCCCTCCACGGGATCGGCCCGCGACGAGTTGATCACATCGGTCGCACCGAGATTCTTCGCCCACTCCAGCTTCCGGTCATCGACGTCCACGGCAATGATCCGGCCCGCGCCGGCCAACCGCGATCCGACGACGGCGGCCATCCCGACGCCGCCGACGCCGATCACCGCCACGCTCTTGCCACGACCGACGTTGCCGGTGTTGATCGCCGCTCCGAGCCCGGCCATCACGCCGCAGCCGAGCAGTCCGACGGCCGCCGGACGCGCGCTCGGATCGACCTTGGTGCACTGCCCCGCCGCGACCAGGGTCTTGTCCGCGAAGGCGCCGATACCCAGCGCCGGGCTGAGTTCGGTCCCGTCGGTCAAGGTCATCTTCTGCAACGCATTGTGGGTGTCGAAGCAGTACCAGGGTTCGCCGCGTCGGCATGCCCGACACCTGCCGCAGACGGCACGCCAGTTGAGGACGACGAAATCGCCGGGGGCGACCTCGTCGACGCCCTCGCCGACCGATTCGACGACCCCCGCCGCCTCGTGACCCAGCAGGAACGGGAACTCGTCGTTGATGCCGCCCTCGCGATAGTGCAGATCGGTGTGACACACCCCGCAGGCCTGGATCGCAACGACCGCCTCACCGGGCCCGGGATCGGGGATGTTGATCTTCTCGATGCGGACCGGTTCGCCCTTGGCCCGCGCCACGACTCCGTTCACCTGCTGCATGGCACCAACTATTGCCGACGCGACACCGCGCCCGTGAGCGGGGTCACAGACCGAGGCCGCGGCGACCGATCTCGTTCAGGTCGGAGACGGCGAACCGATCGGGCCAGCCGGCCTCGTAGTTCTCCTCGGGGAAGTCGGCCGGGCTGTTGCCGGTCTCCAGGGCCCGCGCGACGCTCGCGGCGTACTCCGCATTCTTGGCACACCACGGCGCGGCGGGGATGTACATGACATTGCCCCAGCCCTGCTGGTCTGTGACCGGCGCGACGGAGTGGATCATGTCGCAGTGCCACCACACGGTGTCGCCGGGAGCGACGTCCGGGATCCCGGACAGCCCGCGCACGAGGTGCGGGTGCAGCTCGGGATTCACCGGGAAAGTGCGATTCGGGCGTACCCCGGCCATCTCCGTCTCCGGAACATCGGACAGCAGCGGGCGCAACATCAGGTACGCCATCGCCTTCGGGATCGGCACGGTGTGCAACACGCCCTGGTCGCGGCCCATCTCACTGAGCGCGGTCCACCCCTGGAAGGTGCGGAAGGCCGAGCACATGGTGCTGCCCGGATACTGCGCGGCCTCGGTGCGGTACGCGGCATCCCACGGGTCGTAGCTCGCGACATCACCGGCGAACAGGTGGCGGAAGTGCTCCTGGTAGCCGGCGGTCATCCACAGGTCGAGCGTGCCCGGGTCGAGATGGGTGCCGAGGCCGCCCGAGTCGGTGCCCGGCGGGCGGCGGCGGATCCGGTCGGGGTAGAGCGAGTCGCGGTCGGGATCGAACCAGACCCGGCCCTCGGACTCATGCGTCCACAGCGAGTTCAGGAAGCCCTGTGCAGTGGCCATCCGCGGATGGGTACGCGCCGCCATCTGCGCCCCCGACCAGTAGATCGGGTAGATCTCGGGCTTGCTCATCACCGACTCGAAGAAGTCATCGGCGGGACCGGTGTAGGCGTCGAAGAAGCCGTTGCCCTCGACATAGTCGACGATGTCGCGATCCCACTGCTCGGCCTGCGCGCGGTCGAAGGTGCCGCGGATTACCGCGCAGCCGCGGCGGCGTACCTGCGCGCGCTGCTCGTCGGAGATCTCACCGGCGGCGATGTCGGCGAAGTCCAGGACCGGCCAGACCTCCTCGCCGCGCGCCCGGGTCGCTTCTATGTCGGCGACCTCGGCCTCGACGTGGGCGACCACATCGGCGAACACGTCCTCGACGCTGCGGCCGGACTCGCGCTCGATGCGCTCGCGAAGTGCCCGCTTGATCTCGGCAGTGGCAGCGGCCAGGTCGGTCGGCTGGGTCTCCCAGTGCGGCAGCTCGGTGGTGCTCGTCATGATCATCCTCGATCCTGCGATATTAGTAAAGATTCCTAACTAACGATAGGCGGTGCGACTGGCCCGCGCAAGCCTCCCCTGCCAGACTCCCGGGGTGACCACGCCCTCGCAGGACCTCGTCCGCGCCGAGACCGACCGGCAGGTGCTGCGTGAGTTCTTCGCCAACGCCCGGTTGACCCGGGCCGAGGTGGCGGCGAGTACAGGCATCTCGAAGCCGACGATCAGTCAGGCGGTACGCCGGCTCGCCGAGCGCGGGCTGCTCGCCGAGGCCGGCCCGGCCAGCGGCGGCCGCGGCCGATCCGGGACCTGGTATGCGCTACGAGCCGACGCCGGGTGCGCGCTTGCGGTCGATGCGGGGCCGGACGGGGTACGCGCGGAACTGCTCGACCTGACCGGTGAGCGGCTGGCCGAGGTGGCCCGCCCGCTGCGCGCGCCGGTGGCCGGCAAGGCCCTGGCCGAGGCGCTCGATGGCGTGCTGGCGGAGGCGACGGCGGCCAGCCCGGGATCGGTGCTGGCGGCGACGGTGGGCGCGGCCGACCCGGTCGACCAGGGCAGCGGCCGGCTGGTCGAGCTGCCCGGATCGCCGTTCCTGATGGGCGATCTGGACGCCGGGGCCATCCTGGAGCGCCACGTGCCGGGCCGCTGGCTGCTCGACAACGACGTGAACTGGGCCGCGCTCGCCGAGCGCGAGGCGGCCGGGACGCCGGGCCCGCC
This sequence comes from Naumannella huperziae, assembly GCF_054073625.1. Classification (NCBI taxonomy): domain Bacteria; kingdom Bacillati; phylum Actinomycetota; class Actinomycetes; order Propionibacteriales; family Propionibacteriaceae; genus Naumannella; species Naumannella huperziae. The sequence goes on from NZ_JBSXPH010000001.1 coordinate 3,018,468, forward strand.
GGAGTTGGTGTTGATCTATCTCGGCCCGGGCATCGGTTCCGGGCTGATCATGGACGGGCGGATCGTCCGCGGCGCGCGCGGGCTGGCCGGCGAGCTGGCCCAGGTGCCGGTGCCCGGGCCGGAGGGGACGCTGCGCCTGGTCGAGCTGCCGGGCGCGCTCGGCCTGACCAGGCCCGGGACCTCGGCGATCGATGTTGCCCGAGCCCGCGCGATGATCACCGATCCGGTACGCCGCGAGCCGCTGCTCGCCGGGCTGACCGCGGCGATCTGCGCGGTCACGGCGCTGCTCGACCCCGGGCTGGTCTTGATCACCGGGCCGTGGGGCCGCGGCACGGGCCTCGCCGAGGCACTGGATGCGCGGGTCGCCGCCGAGGCCGGCGTACCCGCCCCGGTACGGGAGGCCGCCCTGGGCCCGGATGCGGTGATGATCGGCCTGCGCACCGCGGCCCTCGCGCGTGCCCGCGCCGCTCTCGAGACCCACTGACGGCAACCACGATTCTGCAAAGGGCGGAACACTTCCCGCTGTTTGCAGAATCCTCGGCGGATATCGCTCAGGCGTCCCCGGCGGCGCGTCGGGTGGCGGCGGCCCAGGCCTCCAGCTTGGCGGTGGCGGCACCGGATTCCATGGCGGCGACGGCGTCGGCCAGGCGCGGGCGGAGTTGCTCGGCGAGCTCGCGGTCCAGGTTCGGCCCGGCATAGGCGAGCAGGGCCGCGGCGGCGTTCAGCGCGACGATGTCGCGGACCGGGCCGGGCTCGCCCGCGAGGGTACGCCGAGCGATGTCGGCATTCAGCGCCGGCTCGCCGCCGACGAGTTGGTCGGGACTCGCCCGCGCCAGACCCAGCTCGGCGGGATCCAGTTCCACCTCGCGGACCCGGCCGCCGCCGATCAGCCAGACCCGCGAGCGGGTCGTGGTGGTCAGCTCGTCCAACCCGTCGCCGCCGTGGAATACCATCCCGCGGTGCCCGCGGTCGGCGATCACGCCGGCGACCAGCGGCGCCGACCGGGCGTCGGCGATCCCCACGGCCTGGGCGGCGGGCCGGGCGGGGTTGGCCAGCGGGCCCAGCAGATTGAACGTGGTGGCGATGCCGAGCTCGCGCCGCGCCTGCGCGGCATGCCGCAGGGCCGGGTGATAGCGCGGCGCAAAGAAGAAGACGATGCCGGCCTCCTCCAGCAGCGCCGGCTGCGCCTGCGGGCCCGGGTCGAGGACCACCCCGAGCTCCTCCAGCACATCGGCAGTGCCGCAGGCCGACGACGCCGCCCGGTTGCCGTGCTTGGCGACCCGCGCTCCGGCCGCGGCGGCCACGATCGCCGCCATCGTCGAGATGTTCACGGTGTTCGCCCGGTCACCACCGGACCCGACGACATCGACGGTCTCGCCCCCCAGCCGCACCGGCGTACCGTGCTCCAACATCGCATCGGCCAGGCCCCGCAGCTCGGCCACGGTCTCGCCCTTGGCCCGCAGCGCCACGGCGAAGGCCGCCACCTGCACGGGCACGGCGGCGCCGGTCAGCACCTCCGACATGGCCCAGCGCGCGTCATCGGTCGACAGGTCGGCGCCTCGGACGAGCGCGGTCAGCAGATCCGGCCAGTTCGGAACCGCGGACCCGGACGCAGTCGCGGCCACCTGCTCAGGCGACGGTGTCGGCGAGGCGGGTACGCAACTGCCCGGCGACGACGCCCGGCAGCGCGACGGGATCGACCGGATGGGTCGACACCGCATCGGCATGCGACCAGGTGGCGAGCCAGGCGTCCTGGGGTCGGGCGACCAGGACGACGATCGGCGGGCAGTCGGCCACCTCGTCCTTCACCTGGCGACACAGCCCCATCCCGCCGGCCGGCACCGCCTCGCCGTCGAAGACCGCGACATCCACCCCGCCGGCGTCGAGCGCGCGCAGCACCGCCTTGTAGGTGGCGGCCTCGACGATCGCGATCTCGGGCAGGTCGGCGGCGACGCGGCGGCCCAGGGCGTACCTGATGTCGTCCCGGGTGGACCGGTCATCGGAATAGATCAACACGGTCGCGGGTCGCTCGGCTGCTTGGTCATCCATGGCTGTTCGTCCTCACTCCAACACCGTGTAGTACGACAATTCGTCGTCGATCCTCCGTGACGTTCGCGAGCATGGTAGCGCCCGGGTTACGGGTGATCGCGATCACGACCGGCGCGGCAGGGTCCCCCAAAGATGCCGGACGGACGATCTATGGCAATAATGACCCCGTGGCAACATCAATCGAGGCTGTCGGCGACGCCGGTTCGGCGCGCCGCCCGGACGAGATCGCGGCGGGTGCCCTGCACCGGATCAATCCGGCCCGCCTGAACGGCGTCAAGGGCCGCCCCGACCTGGCCGCCATCGGCACCATGGTGTGGCTGGCCTCGGACCTGATGTTCTTCGCCGGGCTGTTCGCGGCCTACTTCACCATCCAGAACGTCACCGACGCCCAGGCGGCGGCGACCGGTGGGACGGCGCTGTTCGAGTGGGGCCACTCGCTGATGAACATCCCGTTCACCGTGACCAACACCGCGGTGCTGGTGGCGAGTTCGTTCACCTGCCAGATGGGCGTGTTCGCCGCCCACCGACGGCAGGTCTCGCGTACCGGAAGCATCCTCAACCCGCTCAAGTGGGGGCTGCGCGAGTGGTACATCCTCACCTTCGTGATGGGCGCCTTCTTCATCGGCGGCCAGGTCTTCGAGTACGCCACGCTGTTCAGCGAGGGCCTGACGATCTACAGCGACCCCTACGGCTCGATCTTCTTCCTCGCGACGGGCTTCCACGGCCTGCACGTCACGGGCGGCCTGATCGCCTTCGTGTTCGTCCTCGGCCGCACCTACCTGGCGCGGACCTTCACCCACGAGCAGTACGTGTCCACCGAATGCGTCTCCTACTACTGGCACTTCGTCGATGTCGTGTGGGTGGCGCTGTTCTTCGTGATCTACCTGCTGCCGTTCCTCACCTACTGAGCGCCCCGGAAGGATTGTTGTGAAGTTCTTGTCATCCCGTCGGCGGCACCCGGCGGCGAAGCCGATCCTTCTGCTGCTGGCGCTCTTCTTCATCGGCGGCCTGTACGCCGTCGCGGCGCCGAGTTCGCAGAGCTCGGCCGACGGCGGCAACTCCCAGCAGGTCGCCGAGGGCAAGGCGTTGTACGCCGTCGGCTGCTCCTCGTGCCACGGCATGAACGGCGAGGGCAGCCGCCAGGGCCCGCCGCTCGCCGGTGTCGGCGCCGCTGCCGTCGACTTCCAGGTCGGCACCGGCCGGATGCCGATGGCCGCCTCCGCCGTGCAGGCCCCGCGCAAGCCCGCCCAGTACTCCCAGGCCGAGATCGACGCGCTGGCCGCCTATGTCGCCACCCTGGGCCCCGGCCCCGCGATCCCGGAGCCGGACCAGTACGAGCCGGCCGGGCTGTCGCAGGAGGAGATCAACCGCGGCGGCGAGCTGTTCCGGACCAACTGCTCCGCCTGTCACAACTTCGGCGGCTCGGGCGGTGCCATGCCCAGCGGCAAGGCCGCACCGCCGCTGACCGGCGTCGACCCCAAGCACATCTACGAGGCCCTGCGGACCGGGCCCGGTGAGATGCCGGTGTTCTCCAAGGAGGTCATCACCGACGAGGACGCGAAGGCGATCATCGCCTACCTCGAGGCGCTGCAGCGCCAGCCCTCCGGTGGCCTCACCCTCGGCGCGCTCGGCCCGGTCTCGGAGGGTCTGTGGGCCTGGGTCGTCGGCATCGGCGGCCTGTGCCTGTTCGCCGTCTGGATCGCCTCGAAGGGAGCGCGCGCGAAGTGACCAGCCACGACAACCCGGGCCAGCTCGAGCCCAGCAACGGCCGCGACGCGGGCCGCATCCCCGGCACCACCGTCGTCGACACGAAACCGATCGCCGACCCCGGTATCGAGGAGCATGTCGAGCGCTGGACCGATGTCGACGAGGGCGCCGCCCGCCGGTCGGCCCGCAACATCTCGGCGCTGTTCCTGCTGGCTCCGGTGTTCGCGATCGCCTATGTCGTGATCTATTTCGCCGTGCCGCGGGAGATGACCATCCGCGTGTCGGAGACCAGCCAGTTCTCGGCGCAGACCACGCTGCTCGGCGCGTGCCTCGGCCTGGCGCTGCTGTGCATCGGCGTCGGCGCGGTGCAGTGGGCGCGCCAGATCATGACCGACCACGAGGAGGCCGAGGAGCGGCACCCCGCCGCCTCCTCCGACGCGGATCGCGAAGCGATCATGATCGAGGTCGACAAGGGCATCACCCAGTCCGGCGTCAGCCGTCGGCAGATGATCCTGCGCAGCCTCGGCATCGGCGTCGGCGCGCTCGGTCTGCCCGCGATCATCTCCCTCGCCGACCTCGGCCCGTGGCCCACCCGGCCGGAGATCGACCGCACGATCGCGACGACGATCTGGTCGGAGGGGGTACGCCTGGTCAATGACGTGACCTACACGCCGATCCGGGCCGCCGACCTGCAGATCGGCCAGCTCGTCAACGCCCAGCCGGCCAACCTGGAGGAGCTGCACGGCACCGAGTTCCTGCAGCAGAAGGCCAAGGCGGCGATCATCATCGTCCGGATGAATCCGAACCAGATCGTCATCCCCGAGACCCGGCGTGACTGGCACGTCAACGGAATCTTGTGCTACTCCAAGATCTGCACCCACGTCGGCTGCCCGATCAGCCTGTGGGAACAGCAGACCCACCACCTGCTGTGCCCGTGCCACCAGTCGACGTTCGACCTCGGCCGCGCCGGGATCGTCGTCTTCGGTCCGGCGTCGCGTGCGCTGCCCCAACTGCCGATCACCGTCGACGGCGAGGGCTATCTGATCGCACGCTCGGGCTTCGTCGACGACGAGGGCCACAACCTGCCCACGGGCCCCAGCTATTTCGAGCGCGACTCGACCCACGACCTGACGCGCTCGCTGCCCGGAGAGGGTGAGAACTGATGGCGAAACCCAGCCAACGCGTGGAGGCGCCCGTCGACGACGCGGTCCCGGCCACCAGCCCCAAGCCGAAGCATCCGCTGCAGGCGGGTGCCGGCATCGCCACCTGGGCCGACGACCGGCTCGGCCTGGCCGGCCTGTTGAAGAAGAACCTGCGCAAGATCTTCCCCGACCACTGGTCGTTCCTGCTCGGCGAGATCGCGCTGTACAGCTTCATCATCCTGCTGCTCACCGGCGTCTTCCTGACGCTGTGGTTCAAGCCGTCGATGTCGGAGATCGAGTACGAGGGCTCCTACCAGCTCCTCCGTGGGCTCGAGATGTCGGAGGCCTACGCCTCGACGCTGAACATCAGCTTCGACATCCGCGGCGGCCTGCTGATGCGGCAGATGCACCACTGGGCGGCGATGCTCTTCCTCGGCGCGATGACCGCGCACATGCTGCGCATCTTCTTCACCGGGGCGTTCCGCAAGCCGCGCGAGCTGAACTGGCTGATCGGCATCGGCTTGTTGTCGATGGGCATCGTCGAGGGCTTCGCCGGGTACTCGCTGCCCGATGACCTGCTGTCCGGCACCGGCCTGCGGATCGCCGACGGCCTGATGCGCTCGGTGCCCATCGTCGGCACCTGGGCCGAGTTCTTGATCTTCGGCGGCGAGTACCCGGGCGACATCGTGATCGAGCGCTTCTACATGGCGCACATCCTGCTCATCCCGGGCCTGATCCTCGGCCTGATCACCGCGCACCTGGCGCTGGTCGTGTACCACAAGCACACGCAGTACCCGGGCCCGGGCCGCAAGGAGACCAACGTCGTCGGCTACCCGCTCTTCCCGGTCTACATGGCCAAGGCCGGCGGCTTCTTCTTCATCGTCTTCGGCGTGACGGCCCTGATGGGCGCGTTCATGCAGATCAACCCGCTGTGGACCTACGGTCCCTACAACCCGGCCGAGGTGACCGCCGGCTCGCAGCCGGACTGGTACATGGGCTGGCTGGAGGGCGGCCTGCGGATCATGCCCGGCTGGGAATGGGCGTGGGGCTGGATCGGGATCATCCCGCCGACCACCTGGTCGTGGAACGTGTTCCTGCCCGGCGTGGGCCTGATGGGCCTGTTGTTCACGCTGCTCGGCGCGTACCCCTTCATCGAGCAGTGGATCACCGGCGACAAGCGCGACCACAACATCCTGCAGTACCCGTGGCAGGCGCCCACCCGGACCGCGCTCGGCGTCGCCGGGATGTCGGTCTACGGCGTGTTCTGGATGGCGGGCGGCAACGACATCTTGGCCATCCAGTTCAACCTCAGCCTGAACTTCCTGACCGAGCTGTTCCGGATCCTGGTCTTCGCCGCACCGATCGCCGCGTTCATCATCACCCGGCGGATCTGCCTGGGCATCCAGCGGCGCAACGCCGAGCGGGTGCTGCACGGCGGCGAGTCCGGCCTGATGGAGCGCAGCCCCGACGGCGAGTACCACGAGGCGCACGTGCCGATCAGCACCGACGAGGCGTACACGCTCACCCAGGCGGCGGAAGACCGGCCCGTGCAGGCCGTGGAGGGCACCGACGAGCGCGGGGTGAAGCGCAAGAAGGGCGGGATCTCCAAGCTGCGGGCCGCCGCGAGCCGGTGGTACTTCGCCGACAACGTCCGCAAGCCCACGGCAGCCGAGATCGAGGCGGCGCACCACCACGACGAGCCCGAGGGCCACAGCGACTCCGGCAACGGCCACCACGCCGTGGACGGCGACGGCAGCGATCGCAGCGCGCTGGAGTCCAGCAAGCACTGAGCCCCGGGGGGTACGCCGCCCGCTCGGCGGCGCGTGGCAACGGGGCGTACCGCGTGGAACAATGACGCGGTGCGTTTCCTGAACCAGCCGCAGCACGACCTGACCTACAACGACGTGTTCATGGTCCCGTCGCGCTCGCAGGTCACCTCACGACTCGATGTCGACCTGACCAGCACCGACGGCCTCGGCACCCCGCTGCCGCTCGTCGCCGCCAACATGACGGCCGTCTCGGGCCGCCGAATGGCCGAGACGATGGCCCGCAGCGGCGGCGTCGCGATCATCCCCCAGGACATTCCGACCGATGTCGTCGCGGAGACCATCGGCAAGGTCAAGGGCTCCCACACGGTCTTCGACACCCCGGTCACGGTCACGCCGGGCACGACGGTCGGCGAGGCCATCAGCCTGCTGCCCAAGCGCGGCCACGGGGTCGTGCTGGTCGTCGAGGACGGTCTGCCGGTCGGCACGGTCACCGAGGCAGACGCCCAGGGCGTCGACCGGTTCGCCCAGGTCCGGACGATCATGGGCGGCGAGCTGGTCAAGGTCTCCCCCACCGACTCGCCGCGAGAGATCTTCGACCAGTTGTCCGCGGCGCACGACGACTATGCGATCGCGCTCGGCGACGACGGCCGACTGCTCGGTGTGATGACCCGCAAGGGCGCGCTGCGCGCCGCGATCTACGCGCCCGCGCTGGACGCCGACGGCCGGCTGAAGATCGGCACGGCGGTCGGCATCAACGGCGATGTGCCCGCCCGGGCCGAGGCGCTGCTCGCCGCGGGTTCCGATGTCCTCGTGGTCGACACCGCGCACGGCCACCAGGACAAGATGATCAACGTGCTGGAGGCGGTCCGCGATGTGCGGGACAAGCTGGCGCCCGGCATACCGATCGTGGCCGGGAACGTGGTCACCGCCGACGGTACCCGCGAGCTGATCGACGCCGGCGCCGACGTGATCAAGGTCGGGGTCGGTCCCGGCGCGATGTGCACGACGCGGATGCAGACCGGTGTCGGCCGGCCGCAGTTCTCCGCGGTGCTGGAGTGCTCGGCGGCCGCCCGCGAGCTGGGCAAGGCGGTCTGGGCCGATGGTGGGGTACGCCATCCGCGCGATGTCGCCCTTGCGCTGGCGGCGGGCGCGGGCTCGGTGATGATCGGCTCCTGGTTCGCCGGCACCCACGAATCGCCCGGCAACCTGATGGTCGCCGCCGACGGGCGCCCCTACAAGGAGTCCTTCGGGATGGCCTCGGCGCGCGCGGTGCGCAACCGGACCCGGGACTCCTCGGGCTTCGAGCGCGCGCGGGCGGGACTGTTCGAGGAGGGGATCTCGTCCTCGCGGATGTATCTCGACGCCGAGCGCCCCGGCGTACAGGATCTGCTGGACTTCATCACCTCGGGGGTCCGCAGCTCGTGCACCTATGCCGGAGCGGCCAATCTGCCCGAGTTCGCCGAGCGCGCCGTGATCGGCATCCAGTCCACGTCCGGTTACGACGAGGGCCGGCCCCTGCACGCCTCCTGGTGAGGCCGCGGCCGGTGTCGGAGCGCGGCCCTAGGCTGCCGGCATGGACAGCACGCGGTTGGCCCGGGACTATGTGGAGCTGCTGGAAGCGCGCGACTGGGAGCGCTGGGGCGCCTTGATGGACCCGGACGTCGTCTACCTGGCACCGCAGACGCAGGAGCGGGTCGACGGGCGCGAGGAGCTGGTGGGCTTCAACCAGCGCTACCCGGGCGAGTGGCACCTGCGGGTGGCCCGGCTGCATGCCGACGCCGCCGGCGCGGCGATCTGGATGGACGTGAGCCTGGACGGTGAGCCGCAGACCGGATTGGTCTGGCTGACCATCAGCGCCGGGTCGAGCGGCGAGCCGCTGATCACCGAGGTGGTCGACTTCTGGCCGCAGCCCTACGACATCCCGGAGCGTCGCCGCGAGGCCCCGACCGCGCCTGACCCGGGCCCCGCGTAGTCCCCGGCCCAGAGGGTCAGTGCTTGTAGTCGCCCACGTAGTACTGGTAGATCCAGCCGGAGAGCGCCCAGACGCCGACCGCGCCGCCGAGCAGGCTCAGCCACCAGCCGAACACGGGCCCGAGCACGAAGACGCCCGCGGACAGCGCGCACCAGAACGGCCAGATGCTGCTCGGCGGGAAGAACCCGATCACGCCGGCGCCCTCGGCGATCGTCGCGTCGGGGCGGTCCTCCAGGGTCGGGCCGATGGACTTGCTGGTCACCCGCAGATACCAGGAGATCATCAGGCACAACAGCCCCGACATGGTCAGCGCCACCGTGCCGACGATCTCGTGGCTCAACAGCCAGTAGATCGGCGTGACGATGAGCAGGAAGATGAAGACGGACATGAATGCCCAGAACGAGCCCCTCATCGGTTGCCCTCCGCCTTCTGCTCGGCCGAAACCGCTGCATCGCCGAGCTCGGCGCCCAGCACCTGGTCGTCGTTCTCGTCGTCTTCCTGCTGCACGTCCGGGTGGTTCACGTCGAACGCCGGGTAGCGCGAGCGGATCCGCGGCAGCTTGGTGAAGTTGTGCCGCGGCGGCGGGCAGGACGTCGCCCACTCCAGCGAGCGGCCCCAGCCCCACGGGTCGTCAACGGTCACCTTGGGCGACTTGCGGGTGATCCAGACATTCCAGAAGAACGGCAGCATCGAGATGCCCAGGATGAAGGCGCCGACCGTGGAGATCTGGTTCAACAAGGTGAACCCGTCGGTGGCCAGGTAGTCGGCGTACCGGCGCGGCATGCCCTCGGCTCCCAGCCAGTGCTGGACCAGGAACGTGGTGTGGAAGCCGATGAAGACCAACCAGAAGTGCAGCTTGCCGAGCCGCTCGTTGAGCATCCGGCCGGTCAGCTTCGGCCACCAGTAGTAGAAGCCCGCGAACATCGCGAACACCACGGTCCCGAAGACCACGTAGTGGAAGTGCGCCACCACGAAGTAGGAGTCCGAGACCTGGAAGTCCAGCGGCGGGCTGGCCAGGATCACACCGGTCAGGCCGCCGAAGAGGAAGGTCACCAGGAAGCCGGCACACCACAGCATCGGCGTGTCGAACGAGACGCTGCCGCGCCACATGGTGCCGATCCAGTTGAAGAACTTCACGCCGGTCGGCACCGCGATCAGGAAGGTGGTGAACGCGAAGAAGGGCAGGTTGACCGCGCCGGTGACGAACATGTGATGCGCCCAGACCGCCACCGAGAGCGCCGCGATGCTCAGCGTCGCGCCGACCAGCCCGACATAGCCGAAGACCGGCTTGCGGCTGAAGACCGGCAAGATCTCGGTGATGATGCCGAAGAACGGCAGCGCGATGATGTAGACCTCCGGGTGCCCGAAGAACCAGAACAGGTTCTGCCACAACAGCGGCCCGCCGTTGCCGGCGTCGAAGATCTGGGCGCCCATCACGCGGTCGGCCAGCAACATCAGGAACGCCGCGGCGATGATCGGGAACGCGATCAGCACCAGGATCGAGGTGACCAGCACGTTCCAGGTGAAGATCGGCATCCGGAACATGGTCATCCCGGGAGCGCGCAGCGCCACGATGGTGACGATGAAGTTCACCGCCCCGAGGATCGAGGAAAGGCCGACCAGGTACAGCCCGACGAGCCACAGGTCGCCACCGGGGCCGGGCGAGTTCACCGCATCGGACAACGGCGGGTACGCGAACCAGCCGAAGCTGGCGGCACCGGTCGGGGTGATGAAGCCCGACACGGTGATCAGGCCACCGACCAGATAGATCCAGTAGGAGAAGGCGTTCAACCGCGGGAACGCGACATCCGGCGCACCGATCTGCAGCGGCATGATCGCATTCGCGAACGCCGAGAACAGCGGTGTCGCGAAGAGCAGCAGCATGATCGTGCCGTGCATCGTGAAGAACTGGTTGAAGGTCTCGTACTGCAGGAACTGCAGACCGGGCGCGAACAGCTCGGCGCGGATGCCGAGCGCGAGCAGGCCGCCGAAGCCGAAGAAGAAGATGCAGGTGACGAAGTACATGTTGCCGAGCAGCTTGTGATCGGTCGTCGTCAGCATCTTGAAGATCAGCGTGCCGAGGCCCCGGTCGCGCTCGGCCTCCACCGGCGCGGCCGGCGTACCGACCCGTGCGGCAACTTCCTCAGCGGTGCTCATCGCGCGCCCTCCTGCGTTGCCTCTTCCTCGCCGTTCTCGGCGGGGACCGTCGGCGTCGCCACGCCACCACGGAAACCGTCGGCGCGGCCGGTCTTGCCCTGCGCAACCAGATCGGCGAGGTACGCATCGTACTCGGCCTGGCTGACCACCTTCAGGTTGAACAACATCGCCGAGTGGTAGGTGCCACACAACTCCGCGCACTTGCCGGCGAAGGTGCCCTCGCGGTTCGGGGTCACCTCGAAGCTGTTGGTGCGACCGGGGATGACGTCCAGCTTGAAGTAGAACGACGGGACCCAGAACGAGTGGATCACATCGGGGCTGTTCAGGTTGAACTTGATCTTCTGGTTGACGGGCACCAGGAAGGTCGGGGTGTTCTCGATCGTGCCGTTGTCGTAGGCGATCGGCTCGCCCGACTCGTCGAGGTAGTTGAAGGTCCACGACCACTTCTGCCCGACCACGTCGATCGTGACGTCCTGGTCGTTCTCCGCGGCCAGCACCCGGTTCTGCGTGTTCAGGGTGTAGTAGAACAGCGCGCCGATGATCAGGAACGGCACGATGGTGTACATCACCTCGAGCGGCATGTTGTAGGTGGTCTGCCGCGGGATCTGGTTCTTCGCCGAGCGGCGGTAGCGGGTGAACGCCCAGATCATCAGCCCCCACACGACGGCACCGACCGCGAGGCAGGCGATCCACGCGCCGACCCACAGGTCGCCGATGTAGGCCGCCTTGTCGCTCGACTGCTCCGGCAGGCCCAGGTAGCGGGCCCGTCCCGGACCGCCGGTGCCACAACCGGCGAGGACCACCGCCAGCGCCAGAACGCCCAGCGCTGCGGCCAGGCGGGGGCGCACACGACGTCGCGAAGTCAGACTCACGTGGGTCACATTAACGCATTTCGACCACCCGGATCGCACCCGGGCAGACCGTGCCGCCGGGCCCGCGACGGCGTACCCGAGACGGTGCCGGGAATCGTTGCGGACAACGAAAACGGCCCCGGATGCCGTGGCATCGTCGGGGCCGTTTCGCGGGCGTCTGATCAGTGGAAGCTGTCGCCGCAGGCGCAGGATCCGGTCGCATTCGGATTGTCGATGGTGAACCCCTGCTTCTCGATGGTGTCGACGAAGTCGATGGTCGCGCCCATCAGGTACGGCAGCGACATCCGGTCGGTGACCACGCTGACGCCGCCGAAGTCCTTCACGCTGTCGCCGTCGAGCTGCCGCTCGTCGAAGAAGAGCTGGTAGCGCAGACCGGAGCAGCCACCGGGCTGGACGGCGATCCGCAGCGCGAGGTCATCTCGCCCCTCGGCCTCCAGCAGGGACTTGACCTTCCCCGCGGCGACCTCCGTGAGCACCACGCCCCCGTCGACACCGGCCTCGCTCGTCTGGTCCTGAACCGTCATGTTCCCCTCCACTTCGCAGGCTGATTGTGGGTGGCTCGGCAACGAGTCTATGCCGCGACCGAGACGGCTCCAAACACCCGTCCGCTCAGTGTGCCCAGCTACGCGCGATCCGCGCGGACAGAGCCGTGAGCTGGCCGGGCGTGACATCGGGCTGCGCCGCGAGTGGCGAGGGATGCACGGCATGCGCGGCCTCGATCCCGAGGGTACGCATCTCGCGTGCGCCGATCAGGACCGTGCCCGCCAACAGCACCACCGGGGTCATCGACTCGGCACCCCAGCCGGCGACGGCGGCGATCACGCCCCCGCCGCGACGGGCGAAGTCGAAGGTGGTGCAGCCGGTGACGATCAGGTCCGCTGCCCGCAGGGTCTGTGGCAGGCGGGCAAGCTCGGCGATCAGCTCGCCGCCGGTGCGCACCCGGGCGCCGAGGGCCGCCAGACCGTAGGCCACTCCCCCGGCCCCCGCGCCGGGCGCCGCGGCGGCGGCCTCGTCGCCGCCCGCGCGGGTCAGCGCGGCGGCGAAGGACTCCAGGGCGGCGTCGGTGGCCAGCATGGTGGCGGCGTCGACATCGGCATCGCGGCCACGCAGGGAGGTGATGCCGCGCAGGCCGAGCAGGTGCCGTCCGGTCTCGTCGGCGGGCACGGCGAGATCGACGACGGTGGCGCCGAGGCGTTCGCGCACCGGACCCAGATCGAGATGACCGATGCCGCTCAGCCCGGCCGCGCCATGGTCGAGCGGACGATCGGCGGACGCGCCGAGCCCGGCGAGGATGCCCGCGCCCCCGTCGTGGGCGGCGCTGCGACTCAGGTCGAGGACGATCCGGTCCGGCGGCGTCCGATCGGCATCGAGCGCGTCGGCGAGTGCCCGGCCGACTGCCAGGGAGCTGGCGGACGGATCCCAACCGCCCGGGTCGGCCGTGGCATCGGCCACGGCGACCAACAGCACGCCCCCGGCGCGCACACAACTGGCGACGGCCGAGCCGTCCGGATCTCCCGGCAGCAGGGTGACCTCGGCGCCGAGCAGGTCGGCCACCGCCTGGTCCAACCCTTCGCCGGCCTCCCCGATCGGCACCACGGCGAGCTGGGCGTCGGGGGCGGTCTCGCGCCAACCGAGCGCGATTGCCTGCCCCGCGTCGGCAGAACTCAGCGAACCGATCCGGTCGCTGGCCACGAGTACGCGCATTCGCTCATCCTTGCGGAGCGGACCCCGGGTGACCAGTCGCGGTCGGATCAGCCGTTGGGGATCAGACCCTCGTCGCGATCGCCGAGCAGTTCGTGCACCTCCGCGAGCGACGCATCGGCCGCCGGCAGGATCAGATCGGAATCCACGAGCGCGTCGTCCGCGAGCGGCGTACCCGCATCGATCACGGCGGCGTGCAGGGCCTGCAGCGCCTGGCCCAGTGCCTCGGGATCCTCGGCCTTGACCGCGGCCTCGACCTGGTCGTCGAACGGATCCAGGGTCGCAACGGCGTCATCGGGCAACTCGAACTGGCCCTCGCCGACGATTCGGATGATCACCGCTGTCCTCCCTGGGCGGTGCCGCCCTGACCGTTGCCGTCGACCGGGTACGCCTCGAAGACCTGTTCGCCCTGTGCCTGGGCCTGCGGCTGCTGGGCGGGCTGACCGGCGCCGCCCTCGATCGCCTCGCGCTGCCCGCCGGCGGGGCCGGTGCCGAGCTGTGCCTTCATCGCGGCCAGCTCGTTCTCGACATCGGAGCCCGACGACAGCGCCTCCAGCTCGCGGGTCAGGTCGTCCTTTGCCGTGCCCGTCGGGTCCTCCAGGGCACCGCTGGCGAGCAGCTCGTCGATCGCGCCGGCGCGGGCCTGCATCTGCGCGGTCTTGTCCTCGGCGCGCTGGATGGCCATGCCGACATCGCCCATCTCCTCGCCGATGCCGGTGAAGGCCTCGTTGATCCGGGTCTGCGCCTCGGCGGCGGAGTAGGTCGCCTTGATCGTCTCCTTGCGGGTGCGGAAGGCGTCGACCTTGGCCTGCAGGCGGCGGCTGGCCGAGACCAGCTTCTCCTCCTCGCCCTGCAGTTGCGCGTGCTGGGTCTGCAGGTCGCCGAGCTGCTGCTGGATGCCCGACTTGCGGGTCAGCGCCTCGCGGGCAAGATCCTCACGACCCTGCTCGAGGGCGGCCTTGGCCTGGTTGTTCAGCTTGTCGATCTGCTGGTTGAGCTGGTTGGCCTGCAGCTCCACGCGCTTGCGGCTGGTGGCCACATCGGCCACGCCCCGGCGTACCTTCTGCAACAGATCAAGCTGTCGTTGGTAGGAGTAGTCAAGGGTCTCGCGCGGGTCCTCGACCTTGTCCAGTGCCTTGTCGGCCTTGGCGCGGAAGATCATCGACATGCGCTTGAATACGCCGCTCATGAAAAGCTGGGTCCTTCCCGTAGTTGACCGCCCGACACGTTGACCGCTGGACACGATGACCGCCGGCCACAAGTCTGATCGGTCACCAGCCTATGCGCATGGTGGGGCCGGCGACAGGGCACTGGGGCCGAGTCGGGGTAGGGCGCGGTTTCGATTCCGGGGCCCGCCGGTGCGAGAATGGCGGTTCGACCAGCCCCAGAAGCCGAACGTCGGCACTGACCAGGAGGATCCGGGTGCCCCTGTTTCGCCCCTACCAGCCGAGCGACCGCAGCGAGGAGGCGGAGTCCGGCAAGGTCCGTCGGGCGGTACGCCGGGAGCGTGCGGCGCAGGTGACCGAGCCCGCTCCGGAGCCGGAGAGCACCGACAGCACCGAGGATCTGGGGGTCGGCAGCGATGGTGCGGGCGGTCCGGTCGGGCGTACCCGGGAGAAGAACCGGCCCACCCGGACCCGCAAGGAGGCCGAGGCGGAGCGGCGGGCGAAGGCCCGGCCGAACCTGAGCAAGAAGGAGGCCCGCCGGTTGGCCACCAGCCAGCGCCGCGAGGCGCGGATGGCGGCGATGGCCGAGCGCGACAACACCCCGGAGAAGCAGTTGCTGCGGGACTTCTTCGACGCCCGGTGGAATCTGTTGGAGTTCTTGCTGCCGGCCCTGTTGCTGATGCTTGCGGGCACCGTGCTGGCCAGCGCGATCCCGGCGATCTCGACGATCAGCCTGGTGGTGACGTACGCCTTCCTCGGCCTCGCCCTGCTCGACTTCTTCCTCGCCTGGCGACGGTTCCGCGCGCTGCTGGACCTGCGGCTGCCGAAGTCGTCGCCGAAGGGCCTGCTGTTCTATGCGGTGAACCGGGCGATGCAGATCCGCCGGTTGCGGATGCCTCCCCCGCAGGTCAAGCGCGGCGAGAAGATCTGACCGGGGTAGCGTCTCCGCGTGGGTGATCAAGCGAACCGGATGCGGCGCGGCGAGTGGTATCTCGACGAGCCCGACCTGATCACCGAGCGCAGAGAATGCTGGCGGGTGCTCGACCGCTTCAACGCGACGGGTCCCGATGACGACGACATGCGCCGCGAACTCCTGGCCTCCCTGCTCGGTGAGCTCGGCGTCGGCGCCGTGGTGCTCCCGCGGTTTCGGTGCAGCTACGGCTCCCACACCCGGATCGGACCGAACGCGTTCGTCAACGAGGATGCGATCTTCATGGACGACGCGCCGATCACGATCGGCGCCGACGCCCGGATCGGCCCCCGAGCCCAACTACTGACCGCGCTGCACCCGATGAATGATCATGAACGCCGCCGCGCCGGCTGGGAACGACCCGAGCCGATCACGGTCGGTGAGAATGCCTGGCTCGGCGGCGGCGTGATCATCTGCCCCGGGGTGACCATCGGCCGCGATGCCGTGATCGGCGCCGGCAGTGTCGTCACCCGCGATGTGCCGGCCGCGACCTTCGCAGCCGGCAATCCGGCCCGGGCGATCCGCGATCTGTGATCACTCCGGCCCGGGACGAGGTTCGCTCAGCGCCGCGGGAACTCCCCGCCGGCACCGTCCGGCCCGGGCGCTTCGTCGGCGGGGCCGCTCCCGGGCCCGTCACCGGGGTAGGTGCCGGCGGGTGGCGTACCCGGTGTGGCCCACCCGGGCACGACGGTGCCGGGCGGAACCGGTCCGCCCTGCATCCAGCCGTGATAGAGCTCCCGATAGCCGTAGTCGGTCTGACCGGGCACGGAGTAGCCCGTCCCGGGTCGCGGCACCGGGAAGTTGGCGCCGAACTGCGGCGGGCCGGCCGGCGGATAGGTCTGCAGGAAGACCAGCGACTCATACGGATCGGGCCAGTCGCGGGTCGGCGCGGAGCCGCTGGGCAGCGACGGGATCCCGCTCGGCACGAACTTCGGCGGCCAGAACAGCGCGCCGGGCTTGCTGCGGTCGCGCAGCGCCTGGGTCCGCCAGGTCAGCACCGGATGGCTCTGCATCAGGTTGACCAGCCAGGTCCACAGGCTGCGCTCCTGGGTGGCCCGGTCGGCGAACTCGTTGGTGTCGACGTTCACGTTGAGGTACTTGCCGGCCGCGAGTGTTGCCATCGCCCCGGACGCGCCGGGCGCGCAATAGCGGTAGCCGTAGTTGTCCGCGGTGTACTCCTGCGCGCGGGACAAGAACCCGCGCAGCGGCGGGATCTGGTTCAGCGCGGTGGTGAAGACCAGCCGGAAGTAGCTGACGTGGCCGGCGGCGATGTGGCCCACCTCGTGGCCGATGATGAAGCGCAGCGCGTCCGGGTCCCGGGCCTCGCCACCGATCTCGAACAGATCGGAGTAGACCGCGACGAACCGCCGGAATCCGTGCCCGGCGGCGAAGGCGTTGATCTGGCCGTTGCCGAGCACCACATAGGCATCGGGGACGCGGCGCAGGCCTGCCTCGTAGGCCGCCTCGCAGACCATCCGGTAGCCCTGCGGGAACTGCGTCGGGCTCATCCGCACGCTGTTCACCCGTAGCTGCGCATACATCGTGGCGCGACTGACGAAGATGATCAGCGGCAGCAGCAGGGCGAGCAGGATCAACTGGTCCAGCACCCCGCTGGTGTCGCCATCGGTGACCGGCGTACCGGTGGCGATCAGCACGATCAGCACCACCACGCCCACGTAGTTGGCCAGGGTCAGCGCGATCCCGATCACCAGCCAGGGCAGCTCGCCCGGGTGCCGCATCGCCAGCCGCTGCGGGCCGGGCGTGATCGTGGCGAAATTGGTCAGCGTCGGTGCCGCCGGATCCCGCTGCTCCGGCGTGGGGTCCGGGGGCACCGCTGGGGGGACGTTCTGGCTCACGAGATCGACCCTAGCGAACCGACGGCTGCACGAAAGGCGGCTTGTGGATGGCGAAGTCGGTGACCCGGCCGCGGATGTCGACGCCGACGGTCCCCTCGGCGACGGCGGTGTCGATCAGCGCCAGCGCGATACCGGTCCTGAGCGTCGGCGAGAAGGTGCCCGAGGTGACGACGCCGATCTCGGCCCCGTCGGCGTCGCGTACCGCCATCCCCGGCCGCGGAATCCCGCGCCCGGTCGCCTGCAGGCCGCGCAGGGTACGCCGCGGCCCGGCCTCCTTCTCCGCGCGCAGCGCCTGATGCCCGGCGAACTCGGGCTTCTTCCAGCCGACCGCCCAGCCCAGCCGCGCCTGCACGGGACTGATCGTGGGCGAGATGTCCTGGCCGTGCAGCGGGTAGCCCATCTCGGTACGCAGGGTGTCCCGCGCGCCGAGGCCCGCCGGGGTCAGCCCGGCGCCCTCCCCCGCCGCCAGCAGCGCGCGCCACAGCGCGGGCCCGGTGGCGCTCGGCGCGACCAGCTCGTAGCCGCGTTCGCCCGTGTAGCCGGTGCGGCAGACGGTGATCGGCTCGCCGTCGAAGTCCGCGGCGACCCAGGACATGTAGTCGTGCCCGGTGGGCAGGCCGGCCGCGGACAACACCTCATCGGCGCGCGGACCCTGGACGGCCAGCACCACGAAGTCGCGGTGCTGGTCGGTGACCGTGATGCCCTCGGGCGCGGCAGCGGCGAGGATGCGCACGACCTCGGCGGTGTTCGCCGCGTTCGGGATGAGGAACACCTCGTCGTCGGAGCGCAGATAGGCGATCAGGTCGTCGACCACGCCGCCGTCGGGCGTGCAGAGCAGCGTGTACTGGGCCTGCCCGGGCCCGATCTTGTCCAGGTCGCCGGCGAGCTGGGTGTTCAGGAAGTCCTTCGCGCCCGGGCCGGCGACGAGGGCCTTGCCCAGATGGCTGACGTCGAAGATGCCCGCCGCGGTCCGCACGGCGGTGTGCTCGGCGACCACGCCGGCGTACTCCAGCGGCATCGTCCAGCCGCCGAACTCGGCGAACTTCGCGCCCGCCTCGACATGGCACTCGTGCAGCGGGGACTCGATCGGCGTGCTCATGTCGCCACACGTTAGCCTGACCGGGCACCGCCGACGCGCGTGCGCGTACCCACCGGAAGGAACCCGCTGTGTCTGCTCCCGCCCTGCCGCCGATCGAACTGGTCAAGACGCCGCCCAAGCAGCTCGACGCGCTGATCGTCGGCGCCCGGGACACCGGCGACGGGCTGGCCGTGGTCGGGCTGCCGGACGCGCTCACCAAGACGTTCGGGAAGGGATTCGGCGGGCCGCAGGCGTATGCGGCCGCGATGGGGGTCACCGGCAAGCTCGGCGAGACCACGGCGCTGTCCGGCGACGGGGTCCGGGTGGTCGTGGTCGGGCTGGGTGATGCCGAGCCCGATCCCTACGACCTGCGTCGGGCCGCCGGTGCCGGGGTCCGCGCCGCTGCCAAGCTGGCCGGCAGCGACCCCCTCGACGTGGCCGTGTCGCTGGATGCGACCGAACCGGAGCTGCTGCGGGCGGCGGCCGAGGGCGCGCTGCTCGGGGCGTACGGCTTCGCGGGAATCCGGTCGGAGGAGCAGCCCGCGAAGATCGCCCGGATCAGCCTGGTCGGCCCGGCGCGCGCCGCCGGGACGGAGGCGGTACGCGAGGGCGCGGTGATCGCCGAGGCGGTCGCCCGCGCCCGGGACTGGGTGAATCTGCCCGCCAACCTGCTCTATCCCGAGACGTTCGCCGCCCAGGCCAAGGAGCTCGCCAAGGGCACCAAGCTCGGCGTCGAGGTGCTCGACGACAAGCAGCTCGCGGCGGGCGGCTACGGCGGCCTGACCGCGGTCGGCGGCGGCTCCTCGCGCGGCCCCCGCCTGATCCGGGTGACCTGGGCGCCGCGCGGGGCGAAGGCGCACCTGGCGCTGGTGGGCAAGGGCATCACGTTCGACTCGGGCGGCCTGGACATCAAGCCGCCGGACGCGATGTACACGATGAAGTGCGACATGGCCGGCGCCGCCGCCGTGCTCGCCGCCGTCCGGGCGATCGCCGATCTCGGCCTGAAGATCAAGGTCACCGCCTATGCCGCCTGCGCAGAGAACCTGCCGTCCGCGACGGCGTACCGGCCGAGCGATGTGTTGACCATGTACGGCGGGAAGACCGTGGAGAACGGCAACACCGATGCCGAGGGCCGGCTGGTGATGGCGGACGCGCTGGCCCGCGCGACCGAGGACTCCCCCGACGCCCTGGTCGACGTGGCCACGCTGACCGGCGCCGCGATGATCGCGCTCGGCGACTCGGTCGCCGCCGTTCTGTCGCCCGACGAGGAACTCGTCGACGCCGTGATGGACGCCGCCGATGCGGCCGGCGAATTGTTCTGGCCGCTGCCGATCACCGAGGAGGCCCGCGACAAGCTCACCTCGCAGGTCGCCGACGTGAAGTCGACCGGCGACCGGGCGGGCGGCGCGCTGACCGCGGCCGCGTTCCTGGAACACTTCGTCGCCGATGTGCCGTGGGCCCATCTGGACATCGCCGGGCCGGCCTTCGTCGGTGGCAAGAGCCCCGACACCCACATCGGCCCCGGCGGCACCGGCGCGGCGGTCGCGACGCTGGTCGAGCTGGCCCGCGGACTGGCCCGCTGAGCTACTCGCCCGGCCGCAGCTTCTGCCGCCGGTTGTAGTCGCGCAGCCGCTGCGGGTAGCCGCTGACCAGCGCGTCGAAGACGGGGATCTGCGCCCGCTTCGCAAAGCCCCGTCCCCACGCGGCGTCCGGGATCCTGCGCCGCGTGGACTCACCGTCGTGGGCGACCAGCAGCAGCGACAGCCGGTCCAGCGTGGTCGGTGGCTCGATGAAGGCCTCGACGCCGGCGCGGGTCGCCGCGAAGTCCTTCAGATGTTCCTCGGCCGCGGCGATCTCGGCGCGCGCCATCTGCTCGCCCTTCGGTTTGCGCCCGCGCAGCCGGTCCAGCCATGACATGGGACCAATTATTGCCACCATCGCGAGCGCCGGGGGTGTCGCCGACCCGGGACGCTTCCCCGGTGGGCGAGACGGATGCCTGTCTGACAGGATCGCGGCATGGCTGACCAGAACTACGACGTGGTGGTGCTCGGCGCCGGCAGCGGCGGGTACGCCTGTGCGCTGCGCGCCGCCGAGCTGGGGCTCTCGGTGGCGCTCGTGGAGCGGGACAAGGTCGGCGGCACCTGCCTGCACCGGGGCTGCATCCCGACCAAGGCCTGGCTGCACGCCGCCGAGGTCGCCGATGTCGCACGCGATGCCGAACAGTTCGGTGTCCGGGCCAGCCTCGACGGCGTCGATGCGGCCAGGGTCGGTGAGTACGCCGACCAGGTCGTTGCCCGCCTGTACAAGGGCCTGACCGGTCTGGTCGGCAGCCGCGGAATCGAGACGGTCGCGGGCTCCGGAGTCGTCGAGCGCGAGGGCGATCGGGTCGTGGTCCGGGTCGGCGACCGGACGCTGCGCGGGGCGGCCACCGTGCTGGCGACCGGTTCGGCGCCGCGTACCCTGCCCGGCATCGAGCCGGACGGCGAGTTGATCATGAACTCCGATCAACTGTTGCGCGCCACCGAGCTGCCGCAGTCCCTGATCGTGCTGGGCGGCGGCGTGATCGGCGTCGAGTTCGCCAGCGCGTACGCCTCCCTCGGCACCAAGGTGACCATCGTCGAGGCCCTCGACCGGCTGTTGCCGACGGAGGAGCCGGAGTCGTCGAAGGCGCTGGAGCGCGCCTTCCGCAAGCGCAAGATCGAGATCGTCACCGGTCGGCCGGTGGCCGGCGTGCGGACCGCCGACGACCGGGTGCACGTCGAGGTGGAGGGCGGGCGCGAGCTGGTCGCCGACCGGCTGCTGGTGGCCGTGGGTCGCGGCCCGGTGAGCGAGGGGCTCGGCTATGAGGCCGCGGGTGTCGAGACCACCCGCGGTTTCGTGATCACCGACGAGCGGCTGCGCACCTCGGTTCCGGACGTGTACGCCGTGGGCGACCTCGTGCCCGGCCTGCAACTCGCCCACCGCGGCTTCGCGCACGGGATCTTCGTCGCCGAGGAGATCGCCCATGCCCAGGGCCTGCTCGACGAGGCGCCGGCCCCGGTCGCGGACTCGACGATTCCGCGGGTCACCTACAGCCATCCCGAGGTCGCCTCGGTCGGCCTGTCCGAGGTCGCTGCCCGCGAGGGTGGCGAGGTGGAGACGTTCAGCTACGAGCTCGGCGGCAACGGCAAGTCCCAGATCCTGAAGACCGCGGGCTTCGTGAAGCTGGTACGCCGCAAGGACGGCCCCGTGCTCGGCGTACATCTGGTCGGCGACCGGGTCGGCGAACTGATCGGGGAGGCACAGTTGATCACCGCGTGGGAGGCCTTCCCCGAAGACGTCGCCGCGCTGATCCACGCCCACCCGACGCAGAACGAGGCGCTCGGCGAGGCCCACCTGGCGCTCGCGGGCAAACCGCTGCACGTGCATGGCTGACAGGCCGCACTCCGGCAGGCGGCTGCGGCTAGGCTGACCCGGAGCGAACCGTTCGAAGGAGAAGCTGGGAGATCATGTCGACCCCTGTTGAATTGCCTGCTCTGGGCGAGAGCGTCACCGAAGGAACCGTGTCCCGCTGGCTGAAGCAGGTGGGCGACACCGTCGAGGCCGACGAGCCGTTGCTGGAGGTGTCCACGGACAAGGTCGACACCGAGATTCCGTCTCCGGTCGCGGGCACGCTGCTGGAGATCAAGGCCGCCGAGGACGAGACCGTCGAGGTCGGCGCCGTGCTTGCCGTGATCGGTGACGCATCGGAGGCCTCCGGCGACGGCGACACGTCCGGATCCGGCGACGCGGCTGCCGAGGACGAGGCTCCGGCCGAGAACGACGAGGTCCAGGAGCAGGCCGACGCCGGCGATCAGGCCGCTCGGACCAACCAGCAGGCCGACGACCCCAACCGCGAGGACGCCGCCGAGGCGGCCGAGCAGCCCGCGCCGTCGGCCGACACCGCTCAGGCGTCGGGCGGATCCGGCACCGAGGTGAAGCTGCCCGAGCTGGGCGAGTCGGTCACCGAGGGCACGGTCTCGCGCTGGCTGAAGAGCGTCGGCGATGCGGTCGAGGTCGACGAGCCGCTGCTGGAGATCTCCACCGACAAGGTCGACACCGAGATTCCCGCCCCCGTCGCGGGCACCCTGCTGGAGATCCGCGCGGATACCGACGATGTCGTCGAGGTCGGCGGCGTTCTCGGCGTGATCGGCGAGCAGGGCGCCGCTCCCGCCGATGGTGGCGGCGAGCCCGCGGGCGACGAACCGGCCGCCCAGCCGACGTCGGAGCCGGATCCGGCCGAGCAGGCCGACGATGCGAGCGAAGCCGACGCCGGTGACGAGGGCGGCCAGGCACCGATCCCGACGCCGGACGACGACGGCAGTTCCGCCGCGTCTGACGAGCCGCCGAAGCAGCCCGAACAGCCGAAGCAGACGGAGCAGCCCAAGCAGGACGAGCAGCCCAAGCAGGACGAGCCGAGGCAGGACGAGCCGAAGCGGGCCCAGGCCGGCGAGCAGCAGGGCGCGGACCGCGCACCCGCCGCGCGCCGGGCGGGCGGGGACGACTCGGGCTATGTCACGCCGCTGGTCCGCAAGCTCGCGCAGCAGCACGATGTCGATCTGTCCTCGATCGAGGGCACCGGCGTCGGCGGCCGGATCCGCAAGCAGGACGTGCTTGCCGCGGCCGAGTCCGCCAAGGCCCCCGCCCCGGCGCAGCAGCCCCCCGCCTCCTCGGCGACGGGCGACAAGGCTCCGGCCCAGGTCGAGGTCAGCCCGAAGCGCGGCACCACGGAGAAGATGTCGCGGCTGCGGAAGACGATCGCCACCAAGATGGTCGAGTCGCTGCAGACCTCGGCCCAGTTGACCGCGACCGTCGAGGTCGACCTGACCCGGGTCAGCCGGCTGCGCAACGCGATCAAGGACGAGTTCGCCGCCCGCGAGGGGGTACGCATCTCCCACCTGGCCTTCATCACGAAGGCGGCGATCGAGGCGCTCAAGGCGTACCCGAATCTGAACGCGACCGTCGACACCGAGGCGGGCGAGATCACCTATGCCGCAGCGGAGAACGTCGGCATCGCCGTCGACACCGAGAAGGGCCTGATCGTCCCGGTGATCAAGAACGCCGGCGACCTGTCGATCGCCGGGATCGCCAAGCAGATCAGCGACCTGGCCGCGCGTACCCGTGATTCCAAGATCGGGCCCGACGACCTGACCGGGGGCACGTTCACGATCACCAACTACGGCTCGGCGGGCACGCTGTTCGACACCCCGATCATCAACCAGCCACAGGTCGGCATCCTCGGCACCGGCGCGATCGTGAAGCGGCCGATGGTGATCAGCGACGAGAACCTGGGCGAGACGATCGCGGTCCGCGACATGATGTACCTCAACCTCACCTACGACCACCGCGTGGTCGACGGCGCGGACGCGGCACGCTTCCTGACCGCGGTGAAGGCGCGCCTCGAGGAAGGTGATTTCGGCGCCGAGCTCGGGGCCTGACGGTCGCGGCACGGCTGATCACCCCGGAGCCCCGGCGGTGATCAGCCCATGCCTGCGGTGATCAGCCCGACGCCCGCACCGACCAGCCCGATCACCAGGCTGGCAACCCCGGCCCAGAGCAGCACGATCAGCCGGCTCGGCCGGGCCGGGTCCTGGCCGAGCACCGACAAGAAGAATCCGGCCGGGATCAGGATCGCCGAGAACAGCACGCCGCCGGAGAGCCAGCTCCACGGCGCGGCCACGCCACCGAGGGTGACGTAGAGCTCGATCACCATGCCGAGGATGACCAGCACCCCCGCATGCGCGTGACCGGCTCGGAAGAACGACTTCTGCAGCGCATTCGCCTCGTGCCGACCGGTCGCCACCCGGAGCAGGAAGGTGCCGCCGAAGGCGATGGTGATCACGATCAGCACCAGGATCCCGGTGCTGACCAGTTGTGTGTCCGACAGCGGCATCGCCCGCCCCCAATCTTTCCAGTGGAAACTTGTCAGTGCCAAGACTGACCGATCCCATCACCGGACCGCAAGTCTTTCCGGTGGTAAGTTTTTGCCATGTCGTATCACCACGGCGACCTGCGCCAGGCCTTCCTGGCCGCCGCGGCGCGCGCGATCGAGGCCGACGGCGTCGACTCGCTCAATCTGCGCGCGCTGGCCCGCGAGCTCGGCGTCACCCACACCGCTCCCCGGCACCACTTCGGCGACCGGCGCGGCGTGCTCACCGCGCTCGCCAGTCAGGGCCACGACCTGCTCACCGGCCAGCTCGCCAAGCACGAACGACTGATCGACTCAGGCGTCGCCTACGTGCTGTTCGCCGTCGCCCATCCCGCCCACTTCAGGGTCATGTTCGCCCCCGAACTGCTGGACAACGACGACCCCACCCTCGGCGCGGCCCGCGATCGCCTGGCCGACGAGCTGACCCGCGGAGCGGGGCAACCCCGCGGCGCCAGCCCATCGGGAGATCCGGCGCTGCTCGCCCCGTGGGGCCTGGCCCACGGCATCGCCACGCTGGCCGTCGCCGGCAACCTCGGCCCGACCGACACCCCCGCATTCCGGAAGCTGGTGCGGGCGACCCTGGGACGGCTGGCCACGACATCGCAGGCGTAGGCTGGCGATCATGGCGGAGCTGGTCTTTCCCGATCTCGGCGTCGACCGCGGCGAGCTGGTCGACTATCTGCAGGCCTGGGAGCTGCAACGGCGTACCCACGCTGCGGTGGTCGCCGGCGAGGCCCCGCCGACGGTCCTGCTGCTGCAGCACCCGTCGGTCTACACCGCCGGGAAGCGGACCGAGCCGGCCGACCTGCCGTTCGACGGCACGCCGGTAATCGATGTCGACCGCGGCGGCAAGATCACCTGGCACGGCCCGGGCCAGCTCGTGGCGTACCCGATCATCACGCTGCCGGACTCCGTGAAGGTCGTCGACTACGTCCGCCGCGTCGAGGAGGCGATGATCAGGACGCTGGCCGATTTCGGCATCGTCGCCGGCCGCGTGGGCGGCCGCTCGGGCGCGTGGCTGCCCGGCGACGGGGTGCGCGGCGAGCGCAAGATCGGCCAGGTCGGCATCCGCGTCTCGGCCAACACCACCATGCACGGCATCGCGCTCAATGTGGACCCCGAGATGGCCTACTTCGCCAACATGATCCCGTGCGGCATTGCCGATGCCGGCGTCACCTCGATGGCGATCGAGTTGCAGCACGGGGTGCCGATGCCCGAGGTCGCGAGGGCCCTGCGTACCCACCTGTCCGAGCTGCTTGCCTTCCGCTCCTACACCCCCGCCCCCGACCTCGCCCACCCCGCGCCGGTGACCGCCTGATCGATCACGCCCCGGGGGTAGACTCCGAACGGTGACGACCCTCCCCGAAGGACGCAAGCTGCTGCGGCTCGAGGTGCGCAATTCCCAGGTGCCCATCGAGAAGAAGCCGTCGTGGATCAAGACGACGGCGAAGATGGGCCCGGAGTATCGCGAGCTGCGCAATCTGGTCGCCGACGAGGACCTGCACACGGTGTGCCAGTCCGCCGGCTGCCCGAACATCTTCGAGTGTTGGGAGGATCGCGAGGCGACCTTCCTGATCGGCGGCGACCAATGCACCCGGCGCTGCGACTTCTGCCAGATCGACACCGGCAAGCCCGCCGAGTTCGACCGCGAGGAGCCGGTCCGGGTCGCGGAGTCGGTGCGCAAGATGGGGCTGCGGTACGCCACGGTCACCGGCGTGTGCCGCGACGACCTGCCCGATGAGGGCACCTGGCTCTACGCCGAGACGATCCGCAAGATCCACGAGCTGAACCCGGGGGTCGGGGTGGAGATGCTGGCCCCGGACTTCTCCGGCAACCGCGACTACCTGACCGAGATCTTCGCCACCCGACCGGAGGTGTTCGCGCACAACGTCGAGACCGTGCCGCGGATCTTCAAGCGGATCCGCCCGGGCTTCCGCTTCGACCGCTCGCTGGATGTCCTGCGCTGGAGCCGCGAGTTCGGGCTGGTCACCAAGACCAATCTGATCCTCGGCATGGGCGAGACCCGCACGGAGGTCTCCGACGCGCTGAGCCAGTTGCACGATGCCGGCGCGGAGATCATCACCATCACCCAGTACCTGCGCCCCAGCCCGCGGCACCACCCGATCGAGCGCTGGGTCGAGCCCGCCGAGTTCGACGAGCTGGCCGACGAGGCGCGCGAGATCGGCTACGCGGGCGTGATGAGCGGCCCGTTGGTGCGTTCGTCGTATCGGGCCGGTCGGCTCTATCGTCAGGCGATGGATTCCCGTACCGACCAGTGAGAGATTCGAAGAAGAACCGATGAGCACGCCGAACCAGCCGAAGTCCCGGGCCGAGGTGCGCAAGGCCGTCCAGGCGGCGAAGGAGCGCGCCAAGGCCCTCGAGGTCGAGCAGAAGGCCGCACGCAAGGCGGCCAAGGAGCGCCGCAAGAGCTCCAACGACCCCTCCGACATGGGCCCGCTGCGCCAGATCCGCGAGGCGTACAAGATCACCAAGCAGTTCGAGCCCCGGCTGCCGTGGATGCTGCTGGGTGCGTTCTTGCTGCCGGCGATCATCGGCCTGCTGATCGGCCTGGCGATCAACCAGCCGATCCTGTTGACGATCTTCGGCCTGCTGGTCGGGCTGCCGCTGGCGATGCTGGTGCTGGTGAACCGGACCAAGAAGGCGACCTTCAAGCGGTTCGCGGGCCAGGCCGGCTCGACCGAGGTCGCGTTGTCGATGCTGCCGAAGAAGAAGTGGATCTCCACGCCCGCGATCACCGCGAACAAGTCGATGGATTCGGTGCACCGCACCGTCGGGCCGGCGGGGATCGTGCTGATCGGTGAGGGCGAGCCCGGACGGGTACGCCAACTGCTCGCCAGCGAGGCCAAGAAGCACGAGAAGGTCGTCTACGAGGTGCCGGTGACGACGATCGTGATGGGTGATCGCGAGGGCCTGGTGCCGCTGGACCGCCTCGCCGACCACATCAAGAAGCTGCCGAAGAAGCTGGAGCCGCACGAGGTGACCGAGGTCACCTCGCGACTCAAGGCCCTGGATGCGGTACGCCCGAAGCTGCCGATGCCGAAGGGCCCGGTGCCGACGTCGATGAAGGGCCTGCGTCAGGGAATGCGCGGGCGCTGAGCCGCGGCTGCCCTGCCCCGGCCGGTCGGGGGAGCCGGCCGAGGCAGGGTCTTCGCCGGCCGGCGCTGTCGAGACTAGGACCTCCCCGATTCGCCAGCCAGTACTCCGTGCGATGCACGCGACACCACTTGCGAACCTTGCGGCGTTATGGTGGACGACGGGGCTTCGGGCGAGCCGTCGTCGGGTTGCCGCGAAGCCTCGAAGACCCGAGGCGAAAGCATGGAGATGTCATCCGCCCTGTTCGAGCCGGTGCTCGACACGACCGATATCGAAGCGGCCCGCGACAGCGTCGGCCGCGCCTACGTACCGCACCTGATCCGCCCGCGCGACGCTGGAAACGGCTTCCACGGACTCCACCTGAGCCGCCAGCTCGGTGCGGTCGCCGTGGACCGGATCAGCTACGGCAGCGACGTCCAGGTGATCCCGGAGACCAACCTCGGACAGCAGTACTGCGTGACGCACGCGGCCAGCTCCTGAATCACGGTCGCCAGCGACGGCGACAGCGTCGAGCTGGAGCCCGGCCGCTCGGTTCCGCTCGACGAGACACGCCTGTTCCGGATGCACTGGCGACCGGGGGCCGTCGCACTGAACCTGCGGATCGACGTTGGCGTCCTGCGCCGGCACGTGGTCGAGCTGACCGGCGAGGCGCCGGGGCCGCTGCGCTTCGACCTGGCCGCCCCTCCCACCCCGACCACCGCCCGACGCTGGAATGCCGTGGTCGATTTCCTCGCCGGCCTCCCCCAGGACACCGGGCACGCGTCGCCGCTGTGGATCGCCGAGCTGGAACGGTTCGTGGTCGGGACGCTGCTCAGCACCCACACCAACACCATCGCCAACCGACGAGAGTTCGCCGACACCACCGTCGCCGGCCGGTCGGCGCGGCTGGCCCACGACCACCTGATCGAGAACGCGGACGAGTCGATCTCACTGCACCAGCTCGCCCGTAACCTCGGCATCACGCCACGAGCGCTGCAACTCGCCTTCCGGCGCAACTACGACATGACACCACGGGAGTTCTTGCGGTCGGTACGCCTGCAGCGCGCGCATCTCGACCTGGTCGCCGATCCCGATGCGACGATCTCGGCGATCGCGCACCGGTGGGGCTTCTCCTCGCCGAGCCGGTTCGCCGCGCATTACCGGGCGACCTTCGGTCAGCCCCCGTCGCGGGCCAGGAGCGGTGCCGCCGCCGGTACACTGCACATCTCGTGACTGCCCATCTGGTGAGTGCCGAGCGGGTCTCCAAGACCTACGGCACGCGTACCCTGCTCGACTCCGTCACCATCGGCCTGTCCACGGGCGATGTGGTCGGTGTGGTCGGCCGCAACGGCGACGGCAAGTCGACATTGCTCGGCATCCTGACCGGACAGATCGAGCCGGATTCCGGTCTGGTCCGGCACAGCGCCGGCCCCTCGATCGGCCACCTGCACCAGCGCGCGGATCACCATCCCGGCCAGACGGTGCGCGACCTGATCGTCGGCGGCCGCCCCGATCACGTCTGGGCGGCCGACCCGGTGGCGCGGCCGATGGTGCGCGGGCTGCTGCGCGACATCGATCTGGACGTCGAACTGGACACGCTATCCGGCGGCGAGGCCCGGCGCGCCGAGCTGGTCGCGCTGATGTTGGGCAACCACGACCTGTTGGTGCTGGACGAGCCGACCAACCACCTGGACGTGGAGGCGGTCGACTGGCTCGCTGCTCACCTGAACTCCCTGCAGCGGCGCGGCACGGCGATGCTCGTGGTCAGCCACGACCGCTGGTTCCTCGACGCGATCTGTTCTCGGATCTGGGAGGTGCACGACGCGCGGGTGGACCCCTACGACGGCGGGTACGCCGCCTACGTGCTCGCCCGCGCCGAGCGCCAGCGCCAGGCGGCCGCCTCGGAGGCGCGCCGGCAGAACCTGGTCCGCAAGGAGCTGGCGTGGCTGCGCCGCGGGCCGCCCGCGCGTACCTCCAAGCCGAAGTTCCGGATCGACGCGGCCAACGCACTGATCGACGACGTACCCGAGCCGCGGGACAAGCTGGCCCTGGCCCAACTGGCCAGCGCCCGGCTCGGCAAGGACGTGATCGACCTGCACTCCGTCGGGCTGGCGCTCGGCGGGCGTACCCTCCTGGACCACGTGACCTGGTCGCTGCCGCCCGGCGCGCGGATCGGGCTGGTCGGGGTGAACGGGTCGGGCAAGTCGTCGCTGCTGAAGGTGATGGCCAAGGAGCTCTCGCCGGACTCCGGGACGGTCAAGCACGGGCTGACCCTGCGGCTGGCGCACCTCAGCCAGGCGGTGGCCGAGCTCGATCCGGGCGATCGCGTGCTGGAGTCGGTACGCCGGCTGGCCGAGCGGACCACGCTGGCCACCGGCCGGGAGACGAGCGCGTCGACGCTGCTGGAGGACTTCGGCTTCACCGGCGACCGGCTGGTGACCCGGATCGGCGACCTGTCCGGCGGCGAGCGGCGCCGGTTGCAACTGCTGCGGCTGCTGCTCGGCCAGCCGAACGTGTTGCTGCTCGACGAGCCGACCAATGATCTCGACATCGACACCCTCACCGTGATCGAGGATCATCTCGATTCCTGGCCCGGGACGATGGTTGTGGTCACCCACGACCGGTTCTTCCTGGAGCGGGTGTGCGATGTGACGTACGCGCTGCTCGGCGACGGGTCCTGCGTGCTGTTGCCCGGCGGGGTCGAGGAGTACCTCGCGCGCCGGCGGGAGGCCGAGCCGCCGGAGGCCGCCCCCGCCGCGGGCTCGGGAGGGGGCACCGCGTCGTCGCAGCAGCTTCGCCAGGCCCGCAAGGATCTGGCGCGGATCGAGGGCCAGCTCGGCAAGCTCGATGATCAACTCGCCCGGCTGCACCAGCAGATGGCCGATGCGGCCAGCGATCACGAGAAGCTGATCGCCCTGCAGGGCGACCTTGATCAGCTTCAGGCGCGCCGCGACGAACTGGAGAATGCTTGGCTGGCCGCGGCGGAGCTGGCCGAGTAGGTCAGAACAGGCCGTCCTGCACGGCGGGCGGCGCGGTCGCGGCGTCCGAGGGGCCGATCCGGCGGCCCTTGAGCGTGGTGAGGTCGGCGACGAAGGTGTGTTGATCATCGCCGTCGAGTCGCGCCAGCGCGGCCGAGCCGATGACCGCGTCGACGCCGAATCCCTGCGTACCGCCGTCGACCCGGCCGGGGAACGGGTGCAGTGCACGGTCGGCGAGCAGTCCCGCCGGGTCGGGATCGGGTTGCCACGACTCGTGGACGACCCCCTCGATGCCGCGCGACGCGAGCAGCTCGCGGGCGGCGCCGATGCGTTCTGTGTGGGCGGCGCGGGTCTGGTCGGGGGTGGCGCCGGCGGCGAGCACGGCGGCCTTCGCGCTCGGGCGTACCACCTGCCCGAGGTCGGTCTCGGCGCTGACCAGGTCCTCCAGGCGGCGTACCTCCAGACCGTCGGCCACCAGCGCCACGTAGCCCGCGACCAGCGCGCCCTGTTCCGCGACCCGGCGCCAGCGGCGCTCGTCCACGGCCGTGCCGACCTTGTGCAGGCCCGGGCCGAAGCTCGCGACATAGAGCCAGTGCGGGCGCATCACCTGCTCGCGCAGCACCGGGTCGACGAACGCGCTGCGGTGCACGATGTGCAGCCAGCGGAACGGGTCGGCGGCCTCGCAGCGCTCGCAGCGATTGCCGCGGACGGCGGGCGCGCGGTCCGGGCAGGGCAGGTCGGTGCCCGCGACGTCGCGGCGGCCGAGGCACCAGCGCACCTCGTCCAGCATCCGGTACGCCAACCGCGCGCCCGGCAGCGCGAACTCGTGTTGCTTCCCGGCGGCATCGGCCAGTGCGAGGACCGGGCGCTCGCGCAGGCGTACCCCGTGCACGAGCCACTCCCCCGGCGGCGGGACCATGCTCACCGGCGGCGGACGACCACCGTGTCGCAGGCGAGGTCCTGCAACCCGCGGCGGTTGGGGCCGATGATCAGGGCCGGCAGACCCAGGCTGACCAGCGCCGCGCGCAGGAATGCCCGCCAGCCGAGCGGTCGCCGATCGAGCCGCACCACGGCGATCCGGGCCAGCAACTGGCCGAAGCTGCCGCCGAGCAGGAGACTCAGCACGGCGCTCTCCACGAAGAACAGGCCGAGCACCGCGAACCGCTGCCAGCCGTAGCCGTTGATCACCACCGGCCCGAGGATGCCGAAGGCGAGCAGGGTGCAGGCCGCCCAGTCGACGATCAGCGCGGCGATCCGCTGCCACCAGGTGGCAAGAGCACCCGGGCCCTCGGCCGGCAGGCCGAGCTCGGCCCCGGGCCAGTGCCCACCCCTGTCGGTCGCCTGCGTATTCATCACGATCACCCTACCCATCGCGGCCCGGGCGACCCCGGCTTGTGGTCGGATGCCCACGGAGGGGCGATGACCGAACACGGCAAAGACGAGTCCGACCGCGAGCTGGATGCGCGCGCGTCGGCGCTGTCGGCCCTGTTGCAGACCGAGGACGCGGGCATTCAGAACTCCTCGCAGGCGTCGATGGCGCTGATCGGGATCATCACCGCGTATCTGCCGGTGTCCATCTTCGCGGTCTATCAGCAGGAGTTCACGCCGCTGCTGATCGCCTACCTGCCGTGGCCGGTGGCGTTCTTGATGTTCTACCAGATGATCATGGTCGCCGGGACCTCGCGGCGGGCGCGTTCGGCAGCGCTGATCGAGGAGCGACTGGTGACGATCGGCGGGGTGGACTCGCTGTGGCAGCGCGGCCTGATCGGGTCCCGGGCCCGGAATCCGATCACGAACCTCTACACCATCGTGCAGGAGAAGGGCGACCGCTGGATCTCGCGCTACATCGCCGCGCTGCTGCCGTTCCTCGGGCTGTACGCGCTCGGTATCGTCTACACGTTCTTCATGTGCTTCGAGGCGAGCCGGCTGAATCCTGAGTATCCGCAGCGGTTCTGGGCCGTCATCGTTCCCGTGCTGGGATCGCTGTTGATCTGGACGGTCTTCGCCGACTCGGCGATGAGCTATTTCACTCCACGTTACAAGATCAACATCTGGGTGCCGACCGCGGCGCTCGCCGGTGTCTGGCTGCAGGGTTTCCAGGCCGACAACCGCACCCCGCTGCTGCTGTTGTTCTCGGTGGTCAGCGCCGTGCTGGTGACGATCGCGGCGATCGCGCGGCCGTTCCGGCCGCCCGGCTGGGCGGTGATCGCGCGATCCGGGCTCGCCGGGATCATCGTCGCGACGCTTGCCTATTGGTTGCTCTACGTCCCGTTCCAGGGGCTGCGTACCGACGAGGGGGCGCTGTGGGCGAACCTGTCGATGCATCTCATCGTGCCCGTTGTCCTGATCGCGGCGCTGATCTCGCGCCGATCGCCGCTGCAGCCCATGACGCTGCGCCAGGCGCTGGCGATGATGATCTTCCCGCTCGCCTATGTCGCCGTGCTGTGGGGATCGTGGTACGCCTTCGGCACCGAGATCCCGTATGTCTTCCTCGATCCGGGGCGCTCGCCGCTGCCCGTGTTCGTGCTGACCTGCATGGGCGCCGCGGTCATCTTCGTACTGGCCGGACTGTTCGAGCATCTGGTGCTGGCGATACGCGGCCGCCCCGACGATCCTGACTGACGGCGCGGGGCGTGTAACACGGCTGAAACATCTGTGCAACGCCCGGGAAATCGCCTCTGCCTAGCGTTGGCGGCACTGTCTGCGCCACGATGGCGTACCACTGCTGCGGAGGGCAAATGTTCACAAGTGCGGAAGACCTGCTGGCCTACGTCAAGGACGAGGGGGTCGAGGTCATCGATGTGCGCTTCTGCGACCTGCCGGGCGTGATGCAGCACTTCACGGTGCCGGCTGGTTCGTTCGGCCCGGAGGTGTTCGAGGAGGGGCTGGCCTTCGACGGGTCGTCGGTGCGCGGCTTCCAGAAGATCCACGAGTCGGACATGGCCCTGCTGCCGGACCCGACGACCGCCTACCTCGATCCGTTCCGTGCCGCGAAGACGCTGGTGGTGAACTTCTTCGTGCACGATCCGATCACCAAGGAGCCCTACAGCCGCGACCCGCGCAACATCGCGCGCAAGGCGCAGAGCTACCTGGCGACCACGGGGATCGGCGACACCGCCTTCTTCGCGCCGGAGGCCGAGTTCTACGTCTTCGACGACGTGCGCTTCGAGACGGCGCCGAACAAGAGCTTCGCGTTCATCGACTCGATCGCCGGCGCCTGGAACACCGGGGCGCAGGAGGAGGGTGGCAACCGCGGCTACAAGGTGCGCTACAAGGGCGGCTACTTCCCCGTCGCGCCCTATGATCATTTCGGCGATCTGCGCGACGAGATGGTCAAGCACATGGAGGATGCCGGGCTGGTCGTCGAGCGGGCGCACCACGAGGTCGGCACCGCCGGCCAGGCCGAGATCAACTTCCGGTTCGACGAGCTGCTGACCAGCGCCGACAACGTGATGAAGTTCAAGTACCTGGTGAAGAACACCGCGTGGGCGAACGGCAAGACCGCGACCTTCATGCCGAAGCCGATCTTCGGCGACAACGGCTCCGGTATGCACTGCCACCAGTCGATCTGGAACGACGGGAACCCGTTGTTCTTCGACGAGGCCGGGTACGCCAACCTGTCGGAGACGGCGCGCTACTACATCGGCGGCCTGCTGAAGCACGCCCCGTCGCTGCTGGCCTTCACCAACCCGAGCCTGAACTCCTACCACCGCCTGGTGCCGGGGTTCGAGGCGCCGGTGAAGTTGGCGTACTCCCAGCGCAACCGCTCCGCCTGCATCCGGATCCCGCTGACCGGCCCGAACCCGAAGGCCAAGCGCATCGAGTTCCGCTGCCCGGACCCGTCGGCGAACCCGTACCTGGCGTTCTCGGCGATGCTGCTCGCCGGCATCGACGGCATCCAGAACAAGATCGACCCGGGCGAGCCGGCCGATCGCGACCTGTACGAGCTGGAGGCCGAGGAGGGCGTGTCCGTGCCCGAGGTCCCGGCGTCGCTGCCCGCCGTGCTCGACTCCCTCGAGGCAGATCACGACTTCCTGACCGCCGGTGACGTGTTCACCCCGGATCTGATCGAGTCGTGGATCGACCTCAAGCGCGAGGAGGTCGACGGCGCCCGCCTGCGGCCGCACCCGTACGAGTTCGAGCTCTACTACGACATCTGACAGACGTCGTCATCTCGAAAGGGGCCTCTGACCCGCGGAAACGCCGCCGACGACATGGTCGTTCGGCGGCGTTTCTCGTGGTCTCCACAACCCGGACGAAAGGTCGCAAATGGCGCGTTCTAGCGCCGGAACCTCACCGCAACCCGGGCGACTGGTCGGAAATGGTCGCGGGTTGCTCGCATCCGTGTCGGAGCCCGGCGCTACGTTCGAACCGTGCCGAAAACTTGGGTGATCGTCGCCTCCCGTGACCACGCCCGCAGGGGAATCGCCGGCGGGTTCGTGATGGCCAACCACGGCAAACGGGCGCCGCTGGCGCGAATGTCGCGGGGCGACCGCGTACTGATCTACTCCGCCAAGACCAACTACCCCGACGGCGAGCCGCTGCGCGCGATCACCATCGTCGGCGAGATCACCGGCGAGGAGCCCGAGCCGAGTGAGGCCATCCCGGGTGGATTTCGGCGCGCGGCATCCCTGCGCGAGATCACGCCCGTCCCGCTTGCCGACCTCCGCGATCATCTGCCGACGAACCGCCTGCGCTTCGGGTTCTTCGAGCTCGCCGGCGACGACGCCGCCGCGGTCTGGTCACTGACCGCGGGCTCGCCGTCCGACTGATCGGCCGGCGCCGGTCCCCCACGCCCGCGCAGCGTTCTCGATCCAGGTGGTGATGTCGGGGCAGTCGTCGATCGTGTAGAGGGAGTAGGGCGGCCAACCCGGAAGTTCCGTCAACCCGTCGAAGCTGTGATCGGCGGCATACATCAGGATCCTGCCGCTCGACCGCTCCACAACCGTCAGATTGCCGTTTGCCTCGACGGCGACCGGGTCCCAGTCCCGCGGGTCGATCGGCTCGGCCCCCGCCGAACGCGGACCGCTCGCCTCCACCCACTCGGCGAGCGACTCCTCCGCCACCGCGGCGGTGAGCACCTGGGTCAGCGTGCCGTCCCACCAACTGACCGCCGACCCGTGCAGACCCGTTGCCCCACCCCAGGACTGCGCAACGGCTCGCTGCACAGGGTGCACGTCGCCGATGTCATGACCGACGGGCGGCGGTCCGCTCCACGTCCGGCCCTCACCGGCGATGCTCCAGATCAGCGTCTCCCACGGCTCACTGCGTACGACCGCCGGCACCAGCACCGCGCTCTCCAGCAGCGCGCTCAGCTCCGGGAGACCGGGGATCGGCGGTCGGTGCCAGGCGCGTGGCTCGCCGACCGAGGCCTCCGGTGCCTGGGACAGAGCCATCAGGCAGTCCGCCACCTCGCGATCGATGCCTGCCACGCCTGGAGCCTATTCGGCGGGGTACGCCGTCCAGCACCTGCCTCGCCTTCCGGGCGACGATGAAGGCGCTGACGATGTCGATCACGAACAACAGATGAGCCAGGAGATGCCCGATCATGAACCCGCGGTCGATCTGGCCGCAGCGGCGCATCAGCACCAGCGCCGCGATCCCGTACGCCGAGGTCGGCAACATGACCAGATAGGTCCCCAGGATCAGGAACGGGATGTAGATCACCCCGATCACGAACCGCAGGCCGGCGACGCTGATCAGGAACATGATCAGAAAGTTCAGCACGAAGAACGGGATCCCGAACACCTTGATCGGGACAATCACCGGCTGCAACGCGGCCAGGTCGCCACGCCGCGCCAGCGTGATGGCGTGCACGATCACCAGGACGGCCACGATCAGATAGATGCAGTTCCAGATCACCAGCAGCCCGAGCGGGACCATCAGTTCGAAGCGCTCCGGCCGCAGGCCGACCACGGCGAAGGAGCCCGACAGGCCGGCCCACCAGAACCCGATGCAGGCGATGCCCAACCACTGGGTGGCGGTCAGCAGCTTGGCAGGCACATCCCAAGGATTCCTCCGCGAAGGGCCAACCGGGCTGCGTCGCTTGACCCGATCGGGCCCCGGCAGTTGACTGACCGGGAAACAGGACTCGATCAGGAGGCAGAAGTGAGCATTGTCCAGTTGCCCGCCCGCCTCGCGGCCGGCGCGTTCATCCTCAACTCGGGGCTCGGGAAGAAGGACCTGCCCGAGGATGCGATCAAGCACCTGCAACAGATGGGCGCGACCGGCGTACCGGCGCTGAAGGACCTGACGCCCGAGCAGTTCCGCACCTTCATCACCGTCACCGAGATCGGTCTCGGCGCGGCACTGCTGATCCCCCTGGTGCCCGGCTGGCTCGCGGGCGGCGCGCTGGCGGCGTTCAGCGGCGGCCTGCTGAACATGTACCGCAAGACGCCGGGGCTGACGATCGACGGCATCCGCCCCACACAGGAGGGCACGGCCATCGCCAAGGATATCTTCCTGTTCGGCATCGCCGGCACGCTGATCCTCGACTCGATCCGCTCGCGCGCCTTCAAGAAGCTCCGCAAGAAGCTGCACAAGGGGTCGTGAGGCAGCAGTGAGCTATGTTGGCATCAACATTGCACGTGATGCCTACATAGCTCACATCGGCGGCGGGGAGGTCAGACCGTGAAGCTCAACAGCAAGGGCCAGGTGACGATCCCCGCCGAGCTCCGTCGCCGGTACGGACTGACCGAGGGCGATGATGTGGAGGTTGTGGCAGATGGCGACACGCTGCGAATCGTGCATCGCGACCGGGCGGGATCTCGCGGCGAACGCGTTGCGAAGCGCCTCCGAGGGCGGGCCACCACCAATCTCAGCACGGATGAACTGATGGAACTTCTGCGTGGCGAGTGATCACGCGACTTTGGTCGACTCGAACGTGCTTCTCGACGTTCTCACAGAGGACGCGGATTGGCTCGAATGGTCGGAGAACGCGCTCGCCACCGCGCTCGACCGCGGTCCAGTCGTGATCAATCCCATTGTCTACGCTGAGGTCTCGATCGGCTTCGACGCGATCGAGGATCTCGAAGACGTGGTTCCCTCCTCGCAATTCATGCGTGAGGCGCTTCCATGGATGCCGCGTTCCTCGCCGGGAAGGCGTTCATGACCTACCGAACACGCGGCGGCACGAAACTGAGCCCACTCCCGGATTTCTACATCGGAGCACACGCCGCGGTCGCGGGTCACGACCTCCTGACCCGCGACAGCCGGCGTTACCGGACCTACTTTCCCCGCGTCGCGCTCATCGCTCCCGACTGAACCGGCGGCTCTGGGTCGACGAACGGCCGACAGCTCGCTCAGCGGCGTCCCGCGCTGAACGACGCGGCGCTGTGCGTCCGCGAGCCGGTGCCCTGCGGACGGCCGCCCGAGCGTCCCGAACGTCGGCGGGGCCGGCCGCTGGAGGTTGACGCGGTCGATCGGGTCTCCGGCTGACCGGAGCCCGCCGCCCGATGCCCGCGCCCGCCGCGCCGCCGATTGCGGGAGCGGGCCGGCGTACCGGATGTCTCCCGCGCAACCTGCGGCCGCGCGGGCGCGACCTCGATCGGCCCGGACAGCACCCGCTCCCCCGGCGCCAGCTCGGCCAGCACCGGATGATCAACACCGTTGACGCGGGTCGTCGTCGGTCGGATCCCGGCCGCGCGGGCAAGATCACGAACGTCGCGCTGCTGATCACTGGTCATCAGGGTCACCACGGTGCCCGCGGCACCGGCCCGCGCGGTGCGTCCCGAACGGTGCAGGTACGCCTTGTGCTCGGCCGGCGGGTCGGCGTGCACGACCAGCGCCACATCGTCGACGTGGATGCCGCGGGCCGCGATGTCGGTGGCCACCAGCGCCGTGGCGCGGCCCTCGTGGAACGCGGCCATGTTGCGGGTCCGCGCGTTCTGGCCGAGGTTGCCGTGCAACTCGACGGCCGGTACGCCGCCCTTGTTCAACTGGCGGGCGAGCGCCTTCGCCCGGTGCTTGGTCCGGGTGAAGATCACGGTACGCCCGGGCGCGCTGGCCAGATCGACCAGCACCGGCAGGCGTTGCTCATGATCGACATGCAGCACGTGGTGGGTCATTGCGGCGGGCGGGGCGGTCGCGGAGTCGGCCTCGTGCGTCACCGGCCGGCTGAGAAACTGCTTCGCCAGCCCGTCGACCGCCTTGTCCAGGGTCGCGGAGAACAACAGCCGCTGCCCGCCCTTCGGCGTTGCGGCGAGCAGTCGCCGGACCGCCGGCAGGAAGCCGAGATCGGCCATGTGATCGGCCTCGTCGAGCACGGTGATCTCGACATCGCCGAGCGTGCAGTGGCCCTGGCCGATCAGGTCCTCCAACCGGCCCGGACAGGCGAGGACGATGTCGACGCCCTTGCGCAGCGCGGCCACCTGCGGCCCTTGCCCGACACCGCCGAAGACGGTGCGGGTGGTCAGGCCGGCGGACTTGGCCAGGGGCGCGAGCGACTCCTCGATCTGGCCGACCAGCTCGCGGGTCGGCGCGAGGATCAGGGCCCGCGGGGCGCGCGGCCGGGCGCGGCGCCCGTCGGCGAGCCGCGCGACGAGCGGCAGCAGGAAGGCAAAGGTCTTGCCCGAGCCGGTCCGCCCGCGGCCGAGCACATCGCGCCCGGCGAGCGAATCCGGCAGGGTCGCCGCCTGGATCGGGGTGGGGGTCACGATGCCGGACCCCGCGAGAATGTCGTTGAGGCGCGCGGGCACCCCAAGATCAGGGAAAGTGGTCAAGATCAATCGCAATCTGTATCTGGTCTCACCGACGGCCGGGGATCCCGATCTTCGGGCCGGCCACGCACGGAGCGGATGCGACCTGTCGGGAAGCAGTGCTGCGACGTGCGGACAACTCGCGGCGAGAGCTCGACGAGCTGATGCGCCCAGCCTAGCCGAGGGCCCCAACCGGGGGCGAATCGGCGCTCAGCCCGCGGCGCGCTCGGCGACCCAGCCGATGCCGTCCGTCAGCTCGACGGCATCGGCCGGGCCCCAGGAACCCGGCGCATAGGGCTGCGGGGTCGGCGGGTCCGCGAGCACCGGCTCGGCCACCTCCCAGGCGCGCTCCAGCGACTGGCTGGACGTGAACAGCGACCGGTCGCCGATGATCACGTCGTGCAGCAGCGAGACGTAGGGCGGCATCGGGTCGGTGCCGGGCACGTCGCCGAGATTGATCTCGATCGGGCGGGTGGCGAGCTCGAGATCCGGCCCGGGCTTCTTCACCACCAGCCGGGCAGCCATCGCGCCGGCGCCGGTGAGCGACATCCGCAGGATCGAGTCCGGTACGCCCGACAGCGGCCCGGGCTCCGGGCGCAGCACCAGCGACACCTCCTGGTAGCTGCGGTGCATCCGCTTTCCGCTGCGCAACACGAACGGCACCCCGGCCCAACGCTCGCTGTCCACCCACAGTTGCGCCGCGGCGTACGTGTCGGTCGTCGAGTCGTCGGGCACGTCCGGCAGCTCCCGGTAGCCGTCGAACTGGCCGAAGATCACCTCGTCCGGCGCCAGCGGCCGGAAGTGCTCCAGCACGTCGGCCCGCGCCGCCTGCAGATCGTCCGCGGACAGGCTGCGCGGCGGCTCCATCGCCACCTCCGCGGCCACCTGGAACAGATGGGTGGCGATCATGTCGCGGAACGCTCCGTTGGCGTCGTAGAACTCGGCGCGATCGGAGACCCCGAGCGTCTCCGGCACGTCGATCTGCACCTGGCACACCGAGCGCGCATCCCAGATGCTGCCGATCATCGGATTGGCGAAGCGCAGCACGTGCAGGTTCTGCGTCGCCTCCTTGCCCAGAAAATGATCAATCCGATAGACCTGCGACTCGCTCATCACCGAGTGCACCAGCTCGTCCAGCTCGCGGAAGGTCTTCAGGGACGTGCCGAACGGCTTCTCGTAGACGACGCGGGCATCGTGTCCGAGCAGCTTGTACTCCGCGAGCGCCTCGGTGATCTTGGCGAAGGCGCCCGGCGGCAGCGCCAGGTAGTGGATGTAGTTCGCGTCGGCGCCGACCTCGTCGAGGGCGGTGTCGATCACCTCGACCAGGGTGCCCGGATCGCCCGGCCGGAAACCGCCGCCGGCGAAGCGCAGATTGTCGGCGAACTCGCGCCACTTCCCCTCCGGCAGGTCGCCCGGCCCGAACTGTTCCAGCACCGAGCGCACATGATCGCGGAACTCCTCATCGGAGACCTCGCCGCGGCCGTTGCCGATCAGCCGCCAGCGCTTCGGCATCAGCCCGCGGGCGAACAGGTCCCAGAACGCCGGCAGCACCATCCGCTTGGCCAGGTCACCAGTGGCGCCGAACAGGGTGAAGATCGTCGCATCGCTTGCCATCTCGCCGCTCCCTCGTCTCGCCTCCGGCGATCCTAACGTCGCCATGTCGACGCCGCGGCGCCCCCGGGGATCGGCGGGCTCATCCGCGCGCGAATGCGGAGCACTCGGGGCACGCGGCGATCACCGGATGCACGCAGGCCGCCAGGTGATCCAGGTACGCGATCATCGCATCGAGGTCGGCTCGCTGCCGGCGCCAACGGTCGCCCTGTTCGGCCAACGCGGCGCGCTTGTCGGCGCAGCGATCGGCGAGCAGCCGGCGCATCATCGGGATCGGCAGGCCCGCGCGCCGCAATCGTGCGACGACGGCCAGCCGGTCGAGGTCACCGCTGGCGAAGGTCCGGCGTCCGGCCGGGTCCCGGCCGGGCGTGACCAGCCCCTCGGCCTCCCAGTGCCGCACCACATGTGCGGGTACGCCGACGCCCGCCGCCGCCTCCCCGACCGTCATCCGATCCATCCCGTGCTCCTGAACTCTTCGTCGCCGCCGACCGTTGACTTCAGGTCGACATTAACTCGTACCGTCGGCGGCATGCGGATCACCTCCTTCAATGCCGGCACGCTGACCGTCCCCGACACGTCCGGATTCGTCTCCCAGGTCCTGCTCGTCGAACACGCCGGCGCCCGGGTACTGATCGACACCGGGCTCGGCCTCAACGACATCGCCCATCGCGCAGACCTGCTCGCCAACTTCCATCCCGCCGTCTCCCCGGCCCTCGACCCGGACGAGGCCGTTGTCCGGCAGCTCCCGCGGGCGGGCGTACCCGTCGAGGAGATCACCGACGTGATCATCACCCATGCCGATGTCGATCATGTGGGCGGCCTGGCCGATCTTCCGGCCGCCCGGGTGCACGCGACGCCGACCCTGCGCGAGGCCATCACGTCGCCGGCCGACGCGGCCACCGCCGGTCGGCTGTTCGCCCACCAGTGGCGCCACCCCGTGCGCTGGGCGCCCGATGCCGTGCCGGCCGAGGCGCCGATACCCCGACTCGCGGCGTACCGACTGCCGGGCCTGCCCGAGTCACTGCGCGAGCGAATCCTGCTGGTCGACCTGCCGGGACACGCCCCCGGGCACGTCGGGGTGTTGATCGAGCTCGACCCGGGTGCGGGCCCTCGCTGGTTGCTGCATGCCGGCGATGCCTACCACGCCCGCGCCCAGTTGACCGGGGCGGCCATGCCGCCGATCACGGAGCAGTTGATCACCGAGTTCGCCCACGATCCGGAGCGGACGCGCCGGACCGTCGAGGAGCTGATCACCCTCGCACAACGTGCGGACCTGTTGATCACCTCGGCGCACGACACCGACGACAGGCAAGCGGTGCTGGGCCTCACCGGCTGATCAGCAACCCGGCCGCTCAGCCCTGTTGTGCCAGCGCGAACGGCAGCACGGCCGGCGCCCCGGCCTGCCGCAACAGGCGGGCGGCCACGGTCAGCGTCCAGCGGGAGTCGACGAAATCGTCGACGAGCAGGATCGGCCCGGGCGCGTTCGGCAGGCGAGCGGCGAGCTCGTCGCCCACGGCGAAGGCGTTCCAGACCGAGCCGAGCCGCCAGGCGCTGTTGCCGCTGGACCCGCTCGGCGGCAGCTCGCCGACCAGCTCGAGGTCGCCGAGGTCGACCAGCCGCCCGACCTGGGCCAGCCCGGTCGCGAGCGAGCGGATCAGCCGCGGCCGCGAGCGCGACGGCATGGCGACCACGCCGACAGGCCGCTCGGCCCAGTCCCAGCCCCGCAGCACCTCCACGCACGCCCGGGCGAGGACCGCCGGCACCTCGGCGTCGACCGGCCGGCCGTCGCCGTCCGTGGCGAACAGGTCGCGCAGCGGCGTACCCCAGCCGAGATCGCTCATCCGCGCCAGCACCCGGCCCGGCTCGGTCGATTCGTCCGGCTTGAGCTTGCCGCGCACGTCCGCGCCGAACCGGTCCATCCCCGAGGGCCACTGCCCACGCGGCTCCAGGACCACCCCGGGCCGGTCGAGCGAGGCGGCGACCCGCTCGCCCGCGCCGGCGGGCACGCCGGTCGCCAGCCAGGGCTCCCCGCCGGCGGCCCGCACGCAGTTGTCGCAGCG
This sequence comes from Naumannella huperziae, assembly GCF_054073625.1. NCBI lineage: Bacteria > Bacillati > Actinomycetota > Actinomycetes > Propionibacteriales > Propionibacteriaceae > Naumannella > Naumannella huperziae. The sequence goes on from NZ_JBSXPH010000001.1 coordinate 3,061,292, forward strand.
CCCGCACGGCTGCGCGTGCGGATCGTCGAGCTGGGCGGCCAGGAACTCCATCCGGCACCCGTCCGTGCGCTGGTACGCCTTCATCGCCGCCTGCTCGTCCTGCCGCGCCTGCGCGATCCGCTCGTAGCGCTCGGCGTCGTAGGCCCACTCGGCGCCGGTGCGTTCCCAGCCCGAACCCGCCTTGCGTACCGCCCCCTCGACGGCGAGCACCTTGAGCAGCAGCTCCAGCTTGGTCCGGCGGATGTCCACCCGCGACTCCAGCGCCGGCACGCTCAGCGGCCCCTCGGCGGCCAGCGCGTCCAGCACGGCGCCCGCGGTGCGCTGCGTGGGCATCGACGAGGTGGCGAACCAGCGCCAGATGTCGGAATCCTCGTGACCGGGCAACAAGATCACGTCGGCGGACTCGGTGGCCCGGCCGGCGCGGCCCACCTGCTGGTAGTAGGCGACCGGCGAGCCGGGCGCGCCCAGGTGCACGACGAAGCCCAGATCCGGCTTGTCGAAGCCCATCCCGAGCGCCGAGGTCGCGACCAGCGCCTTGACCTTGTTGTCCTTGAGATCGGCCTCGGCCTGCTGCCGCTCGGCGAGGTCGCTGCGGCCGGTGTAGGCGCGCACGTCGTGGCCGGCGTCGGCCAGCAGCCGCGCGGTGTCCTCGGCCGCGGAGACGGTCAGCGCATAGATGATCCCGCTGCCGGGCAGCTCGTCGAGGTGCGACAGCAGCCAGCCGAGGCGCTGCCGGTTGGAGTCCAGCTCCACCACCCCGAGCCGCAGCGACGCCCGCGCCAGCGGCCCGCGCAGCGTGAACACCTCATCCCCCGGCGCCAGCCCGGCGCCGAGCTGCTCCGCCACGTCGGCGACCACCCGCGCATTCGCGGTGGCCGTCGTGGCGAGCACCGGGAAGCCGGCCGGCAGCTCGGCGATCAGGTCGCGGATCCGGCGGTAGTCGGGCCGGAAGTCGTGGCCCCAGTCGGAGATGCAGTGCGCCTCGTCGATCACCAGCAGCCCGGCATTCTCCATCAGGAACGGCAACTGCTCGGCGCGGAACCGCTCGTTCGTCAGCCGCTCGGGGGAGATCAACAACACGTCGAGCTCGCCGGCGTGCAGCTTGTCGCGGATCTGCGCGAACTCCTCGGGGTTGGTGGAGTTGACGCTCGCCGCGCGTACGCCCGCCCGCTCGGCGGCGGCGACCTGGTCGCGCATCAGGGCCAGCAGCGGCGACACGATCAGGCTCGGCCGCGCGGTGCCGGCTGCCTCGCGGATCAGCAGGCTGGCGATGAAGTAGACCGCCGACTTCCCCCAGCCGGTGCGCTGCACCACCAGCGCGCGGCGGCGCCCGGCGACCAGCGCCTCGATCGCCTCGAACTGCCCGTCGTGGAACTCCGCGTCCGCGCGCCCGGTCAGCGCGCGCAGGTGCTCGCGGGCGCGCTCGCGCAGGTGCTCGCCGGACGGATCCGCGGTGCTGCTCATGCGGCGAGTCTGCCGCAGGGCGCCGACACCGGGTCGCCGGCGCCCGCTCAGCCGCCCGCGCCGACGATCGGCCGGACCCGACCGGGCGCGATGGCGGCCAGTTCGGCGAGTACGCCGGCGACGGCCCGCTCGCCGCCCGGATGCATCGCCTCGACGATCACCGCCGCGCGCCGCGTACCCGCCCGGATCGCCGAATGCCCGCTCTGCCGGTGGCACCACCGCCGGGCGTGCGCCTCGCCGGCCGCGTCAGCGAAGATCACCTCGCCGGTTGCCGGGGCCTCGACCGCCCCGGACAGGGTCAGGTAGTGCTCGTCGCCGGCGGCCCGGCGTACCCGCAGCGGACCGGAGATCCGATCCAGATCGAGCGGCGCGACCCCGAAGGGCAGCTCGCCGAAGTCGGCGCGCACGTCCTCGGCATAGCCGAAGTCGAGATCCGCGCTGCTCATGCCACCACCGGCCGCGCGCGCAGCCCGAGCGCCAGCCCGGCGCCGACCAGCGCCATTCCCGCCCACACGCCCGGCCCCGGCACGACGCCGACCACGGCGACGCCGGCCAGCGCGGCCGCCACCGGCGCCACCCCGGCGAGCAGCACCGCGCGATCGCTGCCGAGGCCGCGGACCGCGGAATACCAACAGACAAAGGCGATCGCGGTCACCGCGACGGCCAGGAACACGATGCTCGCCCACGCCGGCCCGGTCAGCGCCAGCACCGCGGCCGGGCCCTCGACCGGCAGGGCGATCGCCGCGAACATCACCGCGGCCAGCCAGACCGCGTGCAGCGAGACGCCCCACGCGCCCAGCCGGCCGATCACCGGCACCGCCAGCAGGGTGAAGCCCGCCTCGCAGGCCAGCACCAGCCCGGCGAGCAGCGCGCCGGTCAGATCGGTACGCCCGAAGCCGATCACCAGCGCCGAGCCGGCGACGACCACCCCCGCAGCGGCGAGCACCGCCGTCCGCGGACGGCCGCCCTCGAGCAGCGGGCCGACCACCGCGACGATCACCGGCGCGCCCGCGACGGCCACCGCGAGCACCGACGGCTCGGCGTGCGCGACCCCGCGGACGATGCCGACGTTGAAGATCACCTGGCCGACCGCGGCAACCCCGATCAGCCACAGCCAGTCGCGCCCGCGGGGTCGCGGCACCCGCACCCGCAGGACCCGCGCCGCGACCACCAGGACCAGGGCCGCGCCGGCGTACCGGATCGCCTGCGCGGTGAACAGCGGCGCGTCGATCAGCGCATGGGAGACGGCGGTGCTGGCGCCGACGATGCCCATCGCCAGTGCCCCGCCCAGAACATTTCTCATCACATCGACCAGCAAAGCGGCATGATGGACCGGTGAACAGGGCCAATCCGGACGCGATCGATGAGTCCAAAACGCCGCCGTCCGGGGTGGACTTCCTGCAGCTCGACCCGTCCGCGCGCGCCGACGGCGTGGGGGTGACCGATTGGCTGACCGGCGAGCTGCGGGTCGCGATCGACGACGGGCGACTGCCGGTCGGGACCAAGCTGCCGGCGACGCGCGAGCTCGCGGACGGGCTCGGGCTGTCGCGGGGAGTGGTCACCGAGGCGTACCGCCGGCTCGGCGACGAGGGGCGGATCCGGGGCCGGGGGCGGGCCGGGACGCTGGTCGAGGCGGCCGCCCGCGCGCGTGCGACACCCCCGGCGGGCCGGTCGACGCCGGGCGCCGATGCGGCGATCTTCGACCGGGCACCCGCGGCCGGGCTGGTCGACGCCTTGCGCGAACTGCCCGCACGGATCGACCTGTCGCCCGGGCGGCCCGACCTGGCCGCCTTCCCGCGGGCGGCCTGGCTGCGCGCCGAGCGGGCGGTGCTGGAGGAGTTGCCGGCGCACGTGCTCGGCTATCCCGATGCCAGCGGTACGCCGGAGCTGCGCGCGGCCGTCGCGGGCTGGCTGGCCCGCTTCCGCGGCATCATCGTGGACCCGGGCGAGGTGATCATCGTCGCCGGGGTGGCACAGTCGTTGACCCTGCTCGCACACCTGCTCAGCCGGAGCGGCGTGGACCGGATCGCGGTCGAGGACCCCGGCTCGCTCGGCGCCCGGGAATCGTTGCGGGCCTGGGGTCTGGCGACACCGCCGATCCCGGTCGACGACCAGGGCCTCGACGTCGCCGCACTCGACGCGAGCGGTGCGCAGGCAGTGTTGATCACGCCCGCACACCAGTTTCCCACCGGCGTCGCGCTGGCGCCGGAGCGCCGGCACGCCCTGCTGGACTGGGCGCGGCGGACCGGCGGGTTGATCATCGAGGACGACTACGACGCCGAGCACCGCTACGACCGCGCGCCCGTGTCGGCGCTGCGCTGCCTCGATCCGGATCTGGTCTGCTACACGGGCAGCGTCTCCAAGACCCTCTCCCCCGCCCTGCGGATCGGCTGGCTGGTCCCACCGGCGCGCCTGCGCGACCAACTGGCCGGTCTGAAGCGCGACACCGATCTGGGCAATGCGGCCCTGCCCCAGCTCGTCCTCGCCCAGATGATCACCACCGGCGCACTGGAGCGGCATCTGCGCCAGCTCCGGCGACAGCAGCAGCGCCGCCGCGACGCCATGATCGAAGCGGTCGAGCGGCACCTGCCGGGGGCCGAGGTGCACGGCGCTGCGGCCGGCGTACACCTGACGATCACGCTGCCCGCCGGCGCCGACGACGTGGCGCTCGCCGCCGCGGCCCTGGCCCGCGGGGTCAAGGTGCACCCGCTGTCCTGGCACGCCCAGCGCCCGGGCCCGGCGGGCCTCGTCCTGGGCTATGCCGCAACCCCGGGTGCCGTGATCGAGGAGGGGATCGGCATCGTCGGGGAGACCCTTGCCGACCAGGGCGCGCACTGATCGGGGCTCATCCTCACCCCGCGTCCGACGGATGGGCGGCGAGCAGCCCGCGCAGCTCCGCGACGGCCTCGGTCAGCCGCTCGGCGAAGCCCGCGACATCGATCCGCGCCCGCGCGCTCAGGTACACCCGCCAGCGGTCGGGCAACAAGATGTAGCCGACCCCGATGCAGTCGTCATTGGTCGGTCCGAAACCGAACCCGTCGATCAGTCGCGACGGCACCGAACTGGTCGACAGCCGTTCCTCGCGCAGGGCGAGCCAGCCCGGGGAGGCGTACAGCTCCGGTTCGTCGGGTACGCCGATGCGCGGCCCGTCGGTCCTGCGTACCTGCTGCAATGCCTCCAGGTGCTGTTGCGGCGCGCGCCCGGCCTGGCACTCCTTCGCCCGGGCCGCGTGGGCGGCGGCCGCATCACCGATCGCGGTCGCCCGCTCGGCTCCCCCGCGCGCGGGATCGCCCAGCGCCTCGATGAGGGCGACGCTGTGCGGAGTCACCACCCGCATCGCCTCCGTCCGACCCTGCCGGTAGCCGCGCATGCTGACCGACTCATAGGTCGGCGCGATCGCGCCGCGCGCCCGGGCGTGGGCGACCTGGTAGGACAACTGGGCGAACGCGTCCGGGGAGACCCCGAGCGCCTTGATCGCGTCGGCCCCGAGGTCGAGATCGACCGCGACGGTGGCGGTGTCGGACACGAGGGCGGCGAACTCGGCCGCGGCCCGCCCGATCTCCTCGCGCAGTTGATCATCGAGTCGCCAGGTCAGTCGCCGGTGTGCCGGCGAGCCACGGCCGGGATCCGGATCGTCGGTCGCGAGATCGATCATGGTCTCCAGCGCGGCGATCACGGTGGTTCCGTCCAGCCGGCTGTGCTCGATGTTGATGCCCGCCCGACCGTCCGGCAGCACGATCCACGACCACGGCTTGTCCCACCAGCGATTGGCGGCCGATCCGAACAGCAGTGCGTCGTCGGCACCAAGATCACCCGGGGCGGCCGCGTCGTCCAGACAGACGCAGCAGATCGCCGACTCGACCGCATCGAGCGCCTCGGCGTTGCCCAGGGCGGCCAGCAGCCGCTCCCGGGCGGCGGCCCAGTCATCGCGCGGTCCGGTGCCGAGGATGCCCACCGGATCGGGTTCCGGCGAGCCCGCCGCCTGCCCCGCGATCGCGGCCAGCGCGGGTGCCAGCGCTTCCGGCGGGTACGCCCGGCCCGCGTCGTCGAGCACGTCGAGGGTGAAGATCGCCCCGCCTGCCAGCACGGCGACATGGCGGACCGACGGGTCCACCGGATCGACCGCGCCACCGATCGTCCGGTCGGTGTCGCGGCCCGGCCGCGGGATCCGGCAGGCACCGAACAGGTAGCGCCACTGATGCATCGACACCCGCTGCCCGCGCACGGTGAGGTCGGGCAGCTCGTCGGCCCGGATCGCGCGATACAGCCGGGCGGTCCGGGCGAGCAGCCGGGCCGCGCGCCCGGCCTGCGCGCCGTCACCGTCCCCGCCGGACTCGGCGGGCAACACCCGGGGGCCCAACCGGAGGAAGAAGTTCGCGTGCATCGCGCCGGGATAGCGGCGGGCGAAATAGCGCTCGGCGAAGAAATCGTCCAGATAGCTGCCGCGCCCGGCGTCCTCGTCGCGCCCCCCCAACACCTGCTGCAGGGCCGGCCCGGGGCCCGCCACGAAGGCCGTCACCGCGCGCTCGGTCTCGGCGTACCCCGCGTCGTCGACCAGCGGGCGGCACCACCGCAGGAATGCCTCGCCGGTTGCCGCGAGGCCGGGCAGCGGCAGCCGCGGCAGGTCGCGCTCACGCGCGGTGAGCCCGGGCAGCGGGTCGATCGGCTCGACCATGATCGTCACCCGTCCCCGTAGAAGATTCGCTCGGTCACCCGCCGGGCGCGCCGCGAGGTGCGGTACCAGCGCTCCTCCAGGTGACTGGCGCCGCCGGTGCCGTCGCCCATCAGATCGGCGACCGCGGCGAACTCGCGGGTGTCGCTCGGCAGCACCTCGGCCTTCTTGCCGCGCACCAGCATGATCTTGTTCCGCAGCGTGCCGGCCAGCGTCCAGGCCTCGCGCAGCACCGCGGCGTCGGCCGGGTTGATCAACTTCTCCTGCTCGGCCACCGCGAGCGCGCGCAGCGTGGATGGGGTACGCAGCCCGGGCACCCGATGGGCGTGCTGGAGCTGGATCAACTGCACCGTCCACTCCACATCGCTCAGGCCGCCCGGGCCGAGCTTGAGATGGCGACGCGGCTCCTCGCCGCGCGGCAGCCGCTCGGTCTCCATCCGATCCTTGAGCCGGCGGATCTGGGCGAGCGCCCGGGCGTCCAGCCCACCCGCGGGCCACCGGGTGGCGTCCATGATCGACAACAGTTCGGTGGCCAACTCGTCGCCGCCGGCTCCGGTGTCGGCCCGAATCAGGGCCTGGGCCTCCCAAGGTTCCGAGCGTCCGGCGTAGTAGGACTGGTACGCCGCCAGCGATCGCACCAGCGGCCCGGACTTCCCGTCGGGTCGAAGATCGAGATCGATCTGCAGCCCCGGTTCGGGGCCGGCGGCGGCCAGCAGTGTGCGCAGCTCGGACACCACGGCCACCGCATGGCGCGTGGCCTCCTCACCGGAATCCCGCATCACCACCACCGCGTCGGCGTCCGAGGCATAGGAGAGTTCCCGGCCGCCCCAGCGGCCCATCGCGACGATCGCCAGCTCGGGAGCGCCGGGATGATCCTCGAGCACCACCAGCAAGGCGTTGTAGATCGTCGCCGCGGTCAGGTCGCTCAGCGCCGCGGCCACCTGCTCGCTGTCCAACCTGCCCAACACATCTGCCGCACCGATCCGGAAGAGCTCGCGGCGGCGTACCGATCGCACGGCGTTCACCCGCGGCCCCGCGCCCTCCTTGGCCGCGACCGCGCGCTCCATCGCCGCGTTCAGCTCCAGCCGGTCCCGCGGCGTCAGGTCGGCATCGTCGCCGAGGATCCGGACCGCCTGGGGGTCGCGCTGCAGCAGCCCGAGCAGATAGCGCGAGGACGCCAGCACCGTCGCCAGCCGGTGCCCCATCATCCCCTCGTCGCGCAGCGCCCGGAGGAACCACGGCGCGTCGCCCAGATCCTCCGAGACCTGGCGGAACGCAAGCAGACCATGATCGGGAATCGGCGCCTCGGCGAACCAGGCAAGCATCGCCGGCAACAACTGCCGGTTGATCTCGGCCTTCCGCGACAGGCCCCGGGTGAGCGCGGCGATGTGCCGCAGGGCGCCGTCGGGATCGTCGTAGCCGAGCGCCTTCAGTCGCTGGCCCGCGGCCTGCGGGGTCAGCCGCAGACCGTCCGCGGGGATCCTGGCGACGGCCTCCAGCAGCGGCGAGTAGAACATCCGCTGGTGCAGCGCCAGCACCGTGCGCCGGGTCTGGCGCCATCGCTTCTCCGCCTCGGCGGCCGGGTCGGCGAGCCCGAGGCTGCGCCCGGCACGTCGCCAGCCCGACACATCGCCCGGCGTGAGGTGGGTGCGACGCAGCCCGACAAGCTGCACCCGGTGCTCGAGTGCGCGCAGGAAGCGGTACGCCTCACCGAGGCTCGTGCCGTCGCTGCGGCCGACATACCCGTGCTCGATCAGCTCGGCCAGCGCCGCCAGGGTTCCGCGGGCGCGGATCCGGTCGTCGGCGCGTCCGTGCACGAGCTGCAACAACTGCACGGTGAACTCGACATCGCGCAGCCCGCCGGCGCCGAGCTTGATCTCCCGATCGGCCTCCCGCGGCGGGATCTCGGCGACCACCCGACGGCGCATCGCCCGCAGATCGGCGAGAAACTCGGGCCGCTCGGCGGCGGCCCAGACCAGCGGCGCGATCATCTCGGTGAAGGCCCCGGCCAGCCCGGCATCGCCGGCCATCGGCCGAGCCTTCAGCATCGCCTGGAACTCCCAGTTCTTCGCCCACTTCTCGTAGTAGGCGCGATGGCTGGCCAGGGTCCGGACCAGCGGGCCGGCCTTTCCCTCGGGTCGCAGCGCGGCGTCGAGCGGAAAGATCTGCCCGACCCGCGTGTGTGCCGAGCAGATGCCGATGACCGCCGACGCGATCTTCGAACCGATGGCGAGCGCGCGCTGGGTGTCGACCGCCGCCGCGCCGTCGGTGTCGGGGGCCGGCTCGGCGACGAACAACACGTCGACATCGCTCACATAGTTCAGCTCCCGCCCGCCGGTCTTGCCCAGGGCGACCACGCCGAGGCGTACCAGCTCGGCCTCCGGGCCGACCTCGTCGCGGGCGAGCTGCAGCGCGGCGGCGACGGTCGCGTCGGCGAGATCGGCCAACTCCCGCCCGACGGGCTCGACCACGGCGAAGGGATCGTCGGCAACCAGATCACGCGCCGCGATCCGCAACTGCGCCGTGCGGTACGCCACCCGCAGCGCCTCGGCCCGCGCTCCGGGGTCGGCCCCGGCCGCCGCGACCGCCGCGGTCAGCTCGTGCTCGAAGCCGGCTCGATCGCGCGGGCCCGGATCCTCCACCAGCGCGGCGGACGCGGGATTGCCGGCAGCCAGGTCATTCGCCGCGCCATCGCTTGCCCCGACCAGTGCGATCAGCCGTGCGGCAAAGTCCTGGTCGCCGGCCAGCCGCGCGGGCAGGCCCGGATCGGCGTCGACCAGCCGCGCGAGCGATTCGAGCGCGCGGTCGGGGTCGGCCGCGCGCGCCAGTTGATCGACGCCGACCTCGCGGGCCGGGGCCGGCCACCCGCGGACGACCTGCGCCGCCTCGTCCGGCCGCGCGAACCCCACGCGCGCCAGCCGGCCCTCCAGCGAGTCCAGTCGGGTCACGAGTCGATGCTAGCCAGCGGCGGCACGGGCGCGAGTAGGGTGCACGCTCATGGATCTGGCGAACGGCGATCGCGGCCCGCGGGTGGCGGTGCACGGCCTCGGCGCGATCGGCGGGCTGTTCGCCGCCCGGCTGGCCCGTGCGGGCGCCGCGGTCAGCGGGATCGGCCGCGGGGCAAATCTCGAAGCGATCCGCCGAGACGGCGTGCGCCTGATCGAGGCCGAGGACCAGCCCGTGACGGCGTACCCGATCACGGTCACCGAGGATCCCGCCGAACTCGGGCCCCAGGACATCGTGATCATCGCGGTCAAGGCGGCCGGGCTCGGCGACGTGGCGGCCGGTCTGCCCGCGCTGCTCGGGCCGCAGACCACGGTCGTCTCGGCGATGAACGGCGTTCCGTGGTGGTTCTTCGCCCGCCGCGCCCGGCCTCCGGCAGCGCTGCCCAGTCTCGATCCCCACGGTCTCGGCGACCTCGTCGACCCGGACCGGGTGCTCGGTGCGGTGGTGCACCTGAGTGCCAGCCGCCCGGAACCGGGCCTGATCAGCCGCACCGCCGACAACCGGCTGGTGATCGGGCGCCCCGGCGCGGCGGCCGACGATCCGCTCACCGCACACACCGCCGAACTGTTCGCGCGCGCGGGCTTCGCGACCGAGCGCAGCGATTCGATCGAGCAGGAGATCTGGTTCAAGCTGTGGGGCAATCTGACGATGAACCCGCTGTCGGCGATCACCGGCTCGACCGTTGACCTGCTGCTCGACGACCCCGCGGTGCGGGGATTTGCCACGGCCTGCATGCGCGAGGCGGCCGCTGTCGGGGCCGCGATGGGCATCGAGATCGACACCGACCCCGAGCAGCGGCACACGCTCACCCGTCGGCTCGGCGCGGTGCGTACCTCGATGTTGCAGGATGTCGAGGCGGGGCGACCGGTCGAGCTCGACTCCCTGGTCACCATCGTCACCGAGATCGCCTCCGCCTACTCGGTGCCGACGCCGAACATCGACCTGCTGCACGGGCTGGCGCGGGCGCATGCGCGGGCCCACGGCCTGGTCGCGTGACGCCCGGCGAGCCGTGAGTTGTCCCGCCATTCACCTGCGCGTCATCCGACTCTTGCATTTCGGTCCTTGGACCATCCCCGGCACGGCGTACCGTCAATGATGTGACTGAGACGGCACGCGGCAACCGGGGGACGCAGCGCCCCCGCGCCGCCGCACGCCCGGCCGCCCAACGACGGCAGCGGCAGATCCAGACCTGGTCCGAACAGGTCGACCGAACGCTGCCGTGGCTCGACGATCACGGCACCGAGCTGACCGATACCGGTTCCCGGCACGGTTCGCGATCGGTGTTGTCCCAACTGGTGATCGCCCAGGCTGGGCTCGCGCGGGCGATCGACCACCCGACCAGCGAGCGGCCGAATCCGTTCACCGACTTTGCCGCGCACAGCTTCAGCAGCCGCGATGTCGAACTGCGCGCCGAGCTGGCCGAGAACGAATCCGTGGCCAGCCTGATCTCGCAGTTGCGGCTGGCCACCGCCGAGCTGACCGATCGGCTCGCCGCACCGGACCTCCCGGACGCCGTGCAGGGAGCGCGGGCGCCGGTGCTGCTCGCCGACCTGCTGCGGCTCGGGGTGATCGAGTGGGTGGTGGCGGCGGGCGATCTGAGCCGGGCCGCGCCCACGGCACCGCCCGTGCCGGTGTCGCGGGCGGCCGCCGCCGACGCGGTACGCGGTCTGACCGAGATCCTCGCCGACCGCTATCCCGGCCGGTCGATCGAGGTACGCGTCCCGCCGCATGCCGCAGTCCAGATCGGGCTGGATCCCGCCGACGGCCCCGCCCACACCCGCGGCACCCCGCCGAATGTGGTGGAGACCGATCCGGAAACCTTCGTCCGGATCGCCACCGGCCGCGACACCTTCACCGCGGCCCGCACCGCCCACCGGGTCCGGGCCAGCGGTACCCGCTCGGACCTGACCGAGGCATTTCCGCTGATCTGAGCGGCGTGGGCCGGCCCGAGTGGTGGACCGGCTAAGGGCGACCTAACCTAGGTGCGTGACCACGTCGACCGAGCCCGCGACTCCGGCTGCCGGCGACGATTCACTCGCGAGCATCCTCGGCGGGCGCCGGGCCGCCGTGGAGGCGAGCCTGCCGACCGCGGGCTTCCTCGCGGGTTGGGGCCTGAGCGGCGGCGAGGTTGCGGTCGGGGCCGTCGCGGCGATCGTTGTGGGGGCGGCTCTGGCCGCATGGGCGCTGGCCCGCGGCCGCAAGCCCCGCGCCGTGCTGCTCGGTGTGTTGGCGGTCGCCGTGGCCGCGCTGATCGCCCTGAGCACCGGCCGGGCCGCCGACTTCTTCTTGCTACAGATCGTCGGCAACATCGCCAGTGCCCTGGCCTGGGCGACCAGCATCGTGATCCGCCGGCCGCTGCTGGGCGTCATCGTCGGTCTGGTCCTGCGGCAGCGTGGCCGCTGGCGGTCCGACCCGGCGCTGGCACGCGCGTACCGGTTGGCGAGCTGGGTCTGGGTCGGCCAGTACGCGGTCCGGGTGCTCGTGTTCGGGACGCTGTGGCTGGCCAACCTTCCGGTGGCGCTCGGCATCGCCCGGCTGGTGCTGACCTGGCCGTTGGTCGCCGCCTGCCTGGCGGTCAGTTGGTGGGTGCTGCGCCGCGCGCTGCCGCCGGGGCACCCGGGCATGCGGCATCCGGTGCCCGCGGGCGATCAGATGACCGGGAGCAACCGCTCCAGCTCGAACGGGGTGACCCGGGAGCGGTAGTCCTCGAACTCCGCCCGCTTGTTGCGCAGGAAGAAGTCGAAGACGTGCTCGCCGAGCGTGTCGGCGGCGAGTTCGGAGCGTTCCATCAGGCCGACCGCCTCGTCGAGATTGCGCGGCAGCGGCTCGATCCCCAGCGCCCGGCGCTCGCGGTCGGTCAGTGACCAGACGTCGTCCTCGGCCTCCGGGGGCAACTCGTAGCCACCCTCGATGCCCGCCAGCCCCGCGCGCAGGACGAGGGCGTAGGCCAGGTAGGGGTTGGCGGCGGAGTCGATCGAGCGTACCTCGATCCGCGCCGAGGATCCCTTCTGCGGCTTGTATCCGGGAACCCGGACCAGCGCCGAGCGGTTGTTTCGCCCCCAGCAGACATAGCTCGGCGCCTCGGTGAACCCGGCGAGGCGCTTGTAGGAGTTGACGAACTGGTTGGTGACGGCGCTGATCTCGCGCGAGTGGGCGAGCACGCCGGCGGTGAACTGCCGGGCGATCGTCGACATGTGGAACTCGTCCGCGCCGTCGTAGAAGGCGTTCTCGTCGCCGGAAAAGAGCGACATGTGGGTGTGCATCCCGGAGCCGGGGTACTCGCTGAACGGCTTCGGCATGAAGGTCGCGTGGATGTCGTGCAGGCGCGCGACCTCGCGTACCACCACCCGAAAGGTTTGGATGTTGTCGGCCATCGACAACCCGTCGGCGTAGCGCAGGTCGATCTCCTGCTGGCCGGGCGCGCCCTCGTGGTGGGAGAACTCGACCGAGATGCCCATCTGCTCGAGGATCGTGATCGCCTGACGACGGAAGTCGCTGCCCGGGCCGGTCACCGTGTGGTCGAAGAATCCGCCGCGGTCGATCGGCTCCGGACTCTGGCCGGGGATCAACCCGTCGCGAAGCAGGAAGAACTCGATCTCGGGATGGGTGTAGAAGGAGAAGCCCAGATCGGCCGCCTTCCGCATCGCCCGCTTCAGCACGAATCGCGGGTCGGCATAGCTGGGCGAACCGTCGGGGAGCTTGATGTCGCAGAACATCCGGGCCGTGCCGGCCTCGGCGCCGCGCCAGGGCAGCACCTGGAACGTGGTCGGGTCCGGGTGGGCGACCATGTCGGACTCGTGTACGCGCGCCAGGCCCTCGATCGCGGAGCCGTCGAAGCCGATCCCCTCGGCGAAGGCGCCCTCCAACTCCGCGGGGGCGATGGCCACCGACTTGAGGAAGCCGAGCACGTCGGTGAACCAGAGCCGGACGAAGCGGATGTCGCGTTCCTCGATGGCCCGCAAGACGAACTCTGTCTGCTTGTCCATGCGCTCAGTGTGCCTGCCACCGTGTAACGGTCGCGTTACAGGTTGGATCGCCGCGCCGCGTGGGTCGCCGCGCCCCCGGGCCCGGGTTCTGGCCGGCGCGCGGGATCTCGCGCCGCCTCACGCCGAAACCGACCACTCGCCCGGGTTCCGGCGCAACTGATCACTCGACCGCCCGCACATCGATCACCCGCGGCCTGGGAAGTGCCGCTGCCACTCGGTGCGCAGCCGCGGGACCCGCATCCCGTGCCGGCGCATGCCCGCGCACACCCGCTGCAGGGTGTGCGCGGGCGTGACGGACAGGTCCCGGGCGACGAAGATCAAGAACTCCCAGCCATCGGCGCCGATCTCCTCGCGTCGAGTGATGTCGTCCTCCCACTGCCGTTCGCGCTCGATGTGGTGGCGACCGTCGTACTCCAGCGCGAGGCGTTCGGCACGGTGGCCGAGATCGAGGCGGCGCCGGACCGCGCCGTGCGCGTCGCGCAGCTCGATGTTGATCTCGGGCTCGGGCAGGCCGGCGAGCACGAGCAGCAGCCGAAGACGCGTCTCGCCGGGCGAGTCCACGCCGCGGCGTACCAGCGCGGCCGCGCGCCGCGCATTGACCCCGCCACGCCCACGGCCCATGTCCCGAGCCGCCTCGACGAGCCGGGCCGGGTCGATCCCGCGCCGGCGTACCAGCGAATCGCCGAGGACCACCAGGTCGACCAGGTCGAGCCGGGCCGCCAGATCGAGGAAGGTCTGCGTCGGCGACGTCATCCTCACCCCGTCGTGGCGCACCGTCGCGGGGCGTGTCGCGTACCGGTGCTGCACCACCGCCTCGCGCCGCGAACGCGCGCCCGCCACCGCGCCGACGTGCGTCTCGCAGGTGTCGGGGACGATCGCCCCCAGCAGCCGCGCCGCGGTGTGGTGGGTGACGAACTCCGCGCTCGGGCGTACCAGTAGCGCCGCGCGGGCGAGCAGCTTCGGCGTGATCACGGTGCCGGTCGCCACGTAGCAGCCGTGGAACAGGCGTTGGTACGCCGGGCCCCGCAACTGCGTGCGCCTGCGCCCGGCCGCGAGCCACTGTGCCGTGGTGAAGGGCCGCCCGTTGTCGAATCGCATCCGGCAACGTTGCCGTGCCGCGCGCGGTGATCGCGCCCCCGAGCGGGGGTTGTCCACAGGGCAACAACGAGTTCGGCCGCGGCCGACGCGTTTCCTGGCCACTTCTCGGGCGAGTGGTCGGTAACGGCGGGCACGAGCGCCGGAGGCCGGCCCAGACCCTGACCAGTGGTCACTTCTGGCCCTGACCAGTGGTCACTTGTGGCGCGCAACCACCGACGCGGCGCGCGCAGCCGCCCCGGTCAGCCCTTCGGGATCCTCTCCCAGTCCGCGAGCCACGCCCGGGCATTGCCGTCGGACGGCGCGCGCCAGTCGCCGCGCGGCGACAGCGAACCCCCGGCCACCACCTTCGGCCCGTTCGGCATCGCCGAGCGCTTGAACTGGCTGAACGCGAAGTAGCGCTTCAGAAAGACCTCCAGCCAGTGCCTGATCGTCGGCAGGTCGTAGGCGATCTTCTTGGGATCGGGGAAGTTCGGCGGCCACGCGCCGGCATCGACATCGGCCCACGCATGCCTGGCCAGGAATGCGATCTTGCTCGGCCGGAATCCGTAGCGCAGCACGTGGTACAGCGTGAAGTCCTGCAGCGCGTACGGCCCGATGGCCGCCTCGGTGGACTGCGGTTGATCACCGGGCACCAGTTCCGGGCTGATCTCGGTATCGAGGATCCGGGTCAGGATCGTCCCGGTGTCGGGCCCGAACAGGTCCGCATCGACGACCCAGCGGATCAGGTGCTGGATCAGAGTCTTCGGTACGCCGGAATTCACCCCGTAGTGCGACATCTGATCGCCGACGCCGTAGGTGCACCAGCCGAGCGCCAGCTCCGACATGTCGCCGGTGCCGAGCACGATCCCGCCGCGGTGGTTCGCGATCCGGAACAGGTAGTCATAGCGCAGCCCGGCCTGCACGTTCTCGAAGGTGGTGTCGTAGACCGGCTCTCCGGAGGCATACGGATGATCAAGATCGGCGAGCATCTGCTCGGCCGCCGGCCGGATGTCCAGCTCGGTGAACTCGACCCCGAGCGCGTGCGCCAGCTCGGTCGCATTCGTCTTCGTCTCGTCACTGGTGGCAAAGCCGGGCATCGTATAGGCGAGAATGTCCGAGCGGGGCCGCCCGAGCTGGTCCATCGCCCGCGCGGCGACAATCAGCGCATGGGTGGAGTCCAGACCGCCGGACACCCCGATCACGATCTTGGGCTGACCGATCGCGCTGAGCCGCTGGACCAGCGCCGACACCTGGATGTTGTACGCCTCGTAGCAGTCCTGGGCCAGCAGCGCCGGGTCGTTCGGCACGAACGGGAAACGCGCCACCTCCCGCCGCAGCCCGATGTCGCCGGCCGGCGGGTCGGCGACGAAGTCGATCGTCCGGTAGCCGAGCTCGGCGTCGTCGTCGCGGTCCAGCCCCCAGGTGCGGGCATTGTCGCCGATCGAGCCGTCCCGGATCCGGTCCTGGCGGATCCGGTCAAGATCGAGATCGGCGACGCTGCGCCGGGGGCCGTCCGGAAAGCGCTCGGTCTCGGCGAGCAGGTCGCCACACTCATAGATCATCGTCATGCCGTCCCAGGACAGGTCGGTGGTCGACTCGCCCTGGCCGGTGGCGGCGTACAGATAGGCCGACAGGGTACGCGCGGACTGGGCCTGGCACAGCAGGTGCCGGTCGCGGGCGCGGCCAACGGTGATCGGGCTGCCGGACATGTTGGCGAGCACGGTCGCCCCGGCGAGCGCGGCCAGCGAACTGGGCGGCACCGGAACCCACATGTCCTCACAGATCTCGATGTTGATCACGAATCCGTCGAGATCGGCCGCCGCGAACAGCAGATCGACGCCGAACGGCACGACCTCCCCGCCCACCTCGATCGTCCCGCCGCGTTGATCATCGCCGGGCGCGAAGTGCCGCTTCTCGTAGAACTCGCGGTAGTTGGGCAGATAGGACTTCGGCACCACGCCGAGGATCTCGCCGCGATGCAGCACCACGGCGCAGTTGTAGAGCCGGTTGCGGTGCCGCAGCGCGGCCCCGATGACGATCACCGGGCGCAGCTTGCGGCTGGCCTCCCGGACGGCGGAGATCGCCTCCCCGACCGCGTCCAGCACCGGATCCTGCAGGTGCAGGTCGTCGATGGCGTACCCGGTCAGCGACAGTTCCGGGAAGACCGCGAGCAGCGCCCCGTCGTCGTGACACAACCGCGCCTGCTCGATGATCACCGCGGCATTGCTCGCCGGATCGGCGATCGCCGTCGGGGTCGCGCAGGCGGCCACCCGCACGAACCCGTGCGCCGGCGCGGAGTCGAAGTCCATCTGCGAGTCCGGGATCGAATCTGGCATCACCGTGCGCCCGGCCGGGCCCTCATTCGGCGTCGTCGTTCCAGTTGGGATCGTTGTCCCAGGCCTCGTTGCGCTCCTGCACCTTCTCCAGGGCGCGCTCGGCGTCGGCACGCGTCGGATAGGGGCCGAGCAGGTTCTCGGCCCGGTCGGCGCCCTCGGGCACGATCTGCTTGGTCACGATGTTGTAGTACCAGGGGCCGTCGCCGGCCGCTTCGGAGCGCGGGGTGTCGGTCATGGTTCCCTCCTCGTCGGGCGCTTGCAGTGGCGATTGTGCCGCATAGGATCTGCGCCGTGTCGCCCACCGCTGCCCCCGTCCGCCCGCACGCCGTCTCGCCGATGCGGCGCGTACCCCGCGACATCCCCGCACCGCCCTATGTCGGGCGGGACCGGCCGCTGCCCTACACCGGCAGCGATGTGCAGTCGACCGAGGTGATCGAGCGGATGCGCGCGGCGGGGCGGCTCGCCGCGCGGGCCATGCGGGAGGCGGCGGCCGCGATCGCGCCCGGGGTCACCACCGACGAGCTGGACCGGATCGGGCACGACTACCTGCTGGACCACGGGGCGTACCCCTCCACGCTCGGGTATCGCGGATTTCCCAAGTCCCTGTGCACCTCCGTGAACGAGGTGATCTGCCACGGCATCCCCGACGCCCGGCCGTTGGCCGACGGGGACATCGTCAAGATCGATCTCACCGCCTATCTGGACGGCGTGCACGGCGACAACTGCGCCACCTTCTTCTGCGGCCAGGTCGACGAGGAATCCCGGTTGTTGTCCGAGCGCACGGAGGAGGCGCTGGTCCGCGCGATCCGGGCCGTGAAGCCCGGCCGGCAGGTGAACGTCATCGGTCGGGTGATCGAGAAGTACGCCGCCCGCTTCGGCTACGGCGTGGTGCGCGACTACACCGGACACGGGGTGCACACCGCCTTCCACTCCGGGTTGATCATCCCGCACTACGACGCGAGCTACTACGACACGGTGCTGCGACCGGGCATGACCTTCACGATCGAACCGATGATCACGACCGGTACGCACGAGTGGGAGCTGTGGGACGACGGGTGGACCGTGGTGACGGCCGACGGGTCGCGCTGCGCGCAGTTCGAGCACACCATCGTCGTCACCGAGGACGGCGCGGAGATCCTCACGCTGCCGTGAACGGGGTCGGGCAGGCCACCACAAGCCCGGCGAGTGGTCGATAACGGCGCGGCCCGGGCGGAAACACGCCACCACAACCCCGACGAGCGGTCGATAACGGCGCGGCCCGGGCGGAAACACGCCACCACAACCCCGGCGAGTGGTCGATAAGGGACGAGCCAGCCGATAAGCCGGATTCTGTCGCGGGTGATCATCCATCTGCGACGGCCGTTGCCGACCGCCTGGTGCGACCTACCCGGCTGCTCGGGCGAGCAACCCTCGAACGCAGCCTGTCTGGTCTTGCTCCGGGTGGGGTTTGCCTGGCCATCCCGGTCGCCCGGGATGCCGGTGGTCTCTTACACCGCCGTTTCACCCTTACCCCCTCACAGGGGCGGTCTGTTCTCTGTGGCACTTTCCCGCGGGTCGCCCCGGGTGGGTGTTACCCACCACCCTGCTCTGTGGAGTCCGGACTTTCCTCGGTACGCGATGCGCACCGCGACCACCTGGCTGGCTCGTCCAAGGCGGATTCTAGCGCGGCAAACCGCTCAGGACCGAAACTCGACCTTGCCCGTCACCATGTTGGCGGACTCGAGCGTCGCGTCGACCTCCTCGCCGGCCTCCAGCCGCTTGCCGACCAGCCGCGCCTCGACGGCGGGGTCCTCCAGCAGCAGGCTCCCCCGGTCGCCGTCCTGGTCGTCGACGTCGACGATGGTGCCGCGGAAGGACTGCCCGATCCGATCGTGCAGGACCAGCACCTCGACCAGATCCACGATGCCCCGCTCGAAGCGCTTGGCCCGCCGGTCCGCCTCCGTCATCTGCTCCGGCAACTCGGGCAGGGCCTCGCGCACCCATCCCGGCACCTCCTCGCCGGCGACGATCGCCGCACAGCATTCCAGGACGTAGCGATCGACGAGCCGTCGCAGGGGTGCCGTGGTGTGGGCATACGGCGTGGCCAGCGCGGCGTGCTCGTTGTCCTTCGGCACGGTGCCGTCGAAGGACAGGTAGCCGGCGCCCCGGAACAGCGACGTGCAGGCATACATCATCGCCACGCCCTTCGGCGTCTCCGGGTCCAGGCTGCGCACGAAGTCCGGATAACCCATGTCGTCCGGCCACGGTACGCCCATCGCGCGCGCCACCCGGCGCAGCCGGCGCAGGGCACGCTCGTCGGCCGCGGGCAGGGTGCGGACGATGCCGACCTTGGCCCGCAGCATCAGCTTCGCCGCGCAGATGCCCGTCAGCAAGGAGATCTGGGCATTCCAGTCCTCCACCGGCAGGGCCGCGCGGAAGATCAACGTCCACTGCCCGTCGACCACCTCGACCTCCTGCGCGGGCAGGTTCAACGAGACACCGCCACGCTCGGTCTCGATCTTGAGGCGCTTCTCGCCGATCTCGCGCAGCAGCATCAGCGACTCGCTCGCGCTGCCGTCGTCGATCCGCGCCTGGGCATCGTCATAGGTGAGCTGCTCGCGGCTGCGTACCATCGCCCGACCAAGATCGACATCGACCACCTCGCCCGCCGCGTCCAGCCGGATGTGCCAGACGAACGCCGGCCGGGTCTGCCCGGCCAGCAGGCTCGCGGCAGATTCGGACAGCACGGGCGGATACAGCGGAAAGCGACGGTGCGGGGCGTAATAGGTCTGCCCGCGTCGGTGCGATTCGACATCGACCGGTCCCCCGGGCTCGACAAAGGCAGACACGCACGCGATCCCGTAACGGACCAGGTAGCCGTCGCCGTCACGCGACAGGTGCATGATCTGGTCGATGTCCTTGGCCCCCGGCGGGTCGATCGCGAAGAACTCGATCGCGGTCAGGTCCGGCGGGGACAGCGGTAGCGAGGCACTGCACGCCTGCTCTGCCGCCTGCTCCACCTCGTCGGGGAAGTCGTCGGTGACGCCGACCTCGGTCATCAGCTTCTCGAACCCCTCGACCAGTTCGACGGGTACGTCCTCGGGAACGATGATCGGGCGTGCGGGCATGACGCTCCTGTCTCAGAGTCCGGATTCGGGGGTACGCACGAGGATCCGGCCACACTCCTCGCAGCGCAGCACCTCCTCGGGAGCAGCGGCGGCATAGGCGCGCAGGTCGGCCGCGTTCGCCTCGATCCGGCAGCCGGTGCAGCGCCGCTGCACCAGCGCCGCCGCACCGAGGCCGTCGTGGCCGGACCGGACCTTCTCGTAGTAGGCGACGAGCTCGGCCGGCAGGGCGGCGACGAGCGCCGCCCGTTCGGTGTCCTGATCGCCGAGCGAGGAGTCGATCTCGGCGACCTGCTCGTCGCGGCGGGCCATCCAGCCGCGCAGCCGGTCCTCGATCGCCGACTTCTGCTCGTTCAACCGGGCCTGGTCGGCCTGGGCCTCCTCCAGCTCGCCCATCACCTCCAGCTCGGCGTCCTCCAGCTCGCCGATCCGCCGGCCGAGGTGGGAGACCTCGTCGATCAGCGCCGACAGTTGCTTGGGGTCGGTGACCGCGCCGCCGTCGATCCGCTCCTGATCACGGACGCGCCGCTGGCGTACCGGTTCCAGATCCGCCTCGGCCTTGCGCTGGGCGCGCTCGAGGTCGGAGACCCGGGTATCGGTCTCGACCAGCTTCTCCATGATCGCGAGGCGCTGCTTCTTGCCGGTGGCGATGTCGGCGTGCTCGGGCAGGGAGCGCCGCCGCGCCTGCAGTTTCGCCGTCTCGGTGTCGACGGCCTGCAGGTCCAGCAGCCGGCGCTGGTCGGCGGGATCGGCTCTGATGTCACTACCTCCTGGCTGGGTCGGCCCGGGCGCCGGGCGACCCGCCGATCCTAATGGGTGGCCGGCACCGCCCGCGCGGCCCCGGCGGTCAGCAGATCGACGGCGACGCGAAGCCGGGACCCGTCGCGATCGGTGGGTACGCGCTCCTGCACCTCGAGTGTGACGATGCCGTGGATGGTGGCCCACGCGACCTCGGTGAGGTGATCGAGGCCCTCCTCGCCGGCGAACGGCCGGATCGCTTCCCGCAGCTCGCCGAACCCCGCACGCAGCTCGTCCGGTGTCTGCGCGCTGGCGAAGGTGAGCGCCGTCGGGCGGACGAACATCGCCTCGAAGGTGGCCGGCCGCTCGCGCGCGAAGCGCCGGTACGCCCGGGCGACCGCGAGCAGCGCGGCGTGGGCATCGCCCGCCCGGCGTCGCGCGCGCCGCAGCGCCGCGGCCAGCTCCGCGAATCCCTCGATCGCCACGGCATCGGCCACCGCCGCCATGTTCGGGAAGTGCGAGTAGAGCACGGGTTGGCTGTGGTCGATCAGCTCGGCCAGCCGACGGGTTGTCACCGCCGACCACCCCTCGCGCTCGGCCAGCTCGCGCGCCGTCGCGACGATCCGCCGCTCGCGTTCGCGTCGCTCGCGGTCCTTGCGCTCGCTCATGACCAGACCCTAGCAATGATCACTAGCGTTGACATTTCTTCTAGCGGTGCTAGTTTTTGGGTATGGACCGGACACCCCGCGCGGGACGAATCTCTCGCCTGGCCCCGCTCGCGCTGGCCGTGCTCGGCGCGTTGTTCATCGGCGCGATCGGCCTGGCCTATCTGTTCGCACCGTCGGCGATCGCGCCAGGATTCGGCTTCGCGGTCGTCCCGGCGGCGGAGGGCTACTTCCAGGTCAAGGGCATCCGCGACCTGGCCAGCGGGTTGGCGATCATCGCGCTGCTGGCGACCGGGCATCGCCGCGCGCTCGGCGTGCTGATGATCGTGATGGCCACGATCCCCGCCGGTGACGCGCTGAACGTGGCGCTGCACGGCGGCGACCTGATGACCGCGATCTTCGTGCATGCGCTGACCGCGGCGCTGGTGATCGCAACCGGGATCTTGTTGCTGCGCCAGCGGCGCGGTCAGCGCGAGTTCCAGCTCAGCAGCGCACGCCCGTCCTTGTAGGGCCCGAGCACACTCAGCGTCCCGGTCTCCAGCGGGAACCGGTCGCCGAGCGCGAAGTCCAGTCCCAGCCAGGTCAGGGTGAGCGCACGCAGGGCGTGGCCGTGCCCGAACAGCACGGCCCGCTCCACCCCGGACGCCTCGACCCGGGAGATCACCCGCTCGCAGCGCACCCGCACCTGCTCCGCGGTCTCGCCACCCGGCGTGGGATGACTCCAGATCGTCCAGCCCGGCACGCTCTCGCGGATCTTCGCGCTGGTGACGCCCTCGTAGTCGCCGTAGGCCCACTCGGCCAGATCGTCGTCGATGACCAATCGGTCCGGATCGAAGCCCGCGATCTGCGCGGTACGCCGGGCCCGGGCGCGCGGGGAGGACAGCACCAGCCCGAAGTCGGCCGGATCGAGCCGGCCCCGCAGTTCGGCGGCCTCCCGTTCGCCGTCCGCGGTCAGCGGCAGGTCGGTGGTCGAGGTGTGTCGGCCGTCGGCGCTCCACTCGGTCTGGCCGTGGCGTACCAGATAGATGTCGGTCATCGATCACCCTTCGCTGGTTGATCAGCATCGTCGCCCGGGTCGAGTTCGATCGTTCCGTCGCGGACGTACCAATGGCCGCCGTCCGCGATGTGATCGGCGATCGCGCGCTGCAGCGACGTGTCCCGCGGCAGCGTTGCCGGGTCGGGGCTGTCGCGGCGCCGAAAGACGAAGAAGATCGCTTCGCCGTTGGCCGCCCGACCCCCGGGCTCGAGCCGCCAGCGCCGCTGGAAGCGGGCCATGTTCGACGACTCGGCGAGCACCTCGGTCAGGCGCGGGTCGAGCAGCCAGCTCGCGCAATGGAAGCCCGCCGGCCGGTGGTCGTCGAAGTGCGTCGCGAAGAAGGCCCGCGCCCGCGCCAGCGACGCATCGACCACATCGGGGCCCAGCGGCCCGGTTTCGGGGATGTGCACCGACAGGTACCACTCCCCACCGCGATCCAGCAGCTCGAACTGCAGCCGGCCGAGCCAGTACAGCCCGCCCGACCAGGCCACCCGCAGCCAGTCGCGGGTGTGCAACCCGAAGCCGCCGAAGGTCGCCCGATGCACCGCCACCTGCTGGCCGAGATCGGCCAGCGTGGCCCACGAGACGTCATCGGGTACGCCGCGGGCACGGTGCTCCGCGCGTACCGCATCGACCGTCGCCAGCAAGGCCAGCACGGCGACCTCCTCGCCGCGGCACGGGTCGAACGTCCCATGATCGCGAAACTCGCCGACCCGGCCGGCCAGGTCCCGCGCCGCGTCCGCCACCTCGGCCAGCAGGTCGGCATCCTCGGCGGCCCGATCGAGCAGCGCGGCAACCTCGGCTGCCTCACCGGCGAGGCCGAGGCGCGCGATGCGATCGGCATCGCGCGCCTTCGCGAGCTCCGCCGACACGTCCACGACGCCTATGATGCCTTGGCAGTCAGTCAGCCCCGACCGGAGGTGTCCGCACAGTCATGAGCGAGCCGCAGCAGAAGCTCCCGAACCGCCAGACCCCCTTCTCCGAGGCGTTCAAGGCGTTCATCCCCACCGGCTGGGCGGACTACGACTCATCCGCGGTCACCGAACTTCCCGCGGCCGCGCACACCGCGCCGCGCCGCGAACGGCTGGCCGAGCAGTTCGCCGGCGAGCGCCTGGTGATCCCGGCGGGCGGCCTGAAGGTCCGCTCCAACGACACCGACTTCAGCTTCCGGCCGCATTCTGCGTTCGCCTGGCTGACCGGCCTCGGCGCCGACCGGGAGCCCGACGCCGTGCTGGTGCTGGAGCCGAGCGACGACGGCCACGAGGCCACGCTCTACTTCAAGCCGCGCGCCCCGCGCGATGCCGAGGAGTTCTACGCCGATGCCCGCTACGGCGAGATGTGGGTCGGCCAGCGCGAGTCGCTGGAGGAGATGACCACGATGACCGGGCTGCCGACGGCGCCGATCGACGAGCTGCGCACGGCCCTGGAGAAGAACGCCGATGCGGTACGCGTGCGGGTGCTGCGCGATGCCGATCCCGACATCACCGCACTGGTGGACGAGATCCGCCACAGCGCCGACAGCGATACCGACACCGAGCTGCAGGTCGCGCTCAGCGAGGCGCGGTTGATCAAGGACGACTTCGAGGTCGAGCAGATGCGCGAGGCGTGCGAGCAGACCGCGCAGGGCTTCGCCGCTGTCGTCGCGGACCTGCCCGAGGCGGTCCGCCGGGGCCGTGGGGAGCGTTGGGTCGAGGGCATCTTCGGGCTGCACGCGCGCCACGTCGGCAACGACGCCGGCTACAGCACGATCGCCGCCGCCGGTGATCATGCCAACACCCTGCACTGGATCCGCAACGACGGTGAGGTACGCGACGGCGACCTGCTGCTGATCGATGCCGGCGTGGAGCTGGATTCGCTCTACACGGCTGACGTCACGCGTACCCTTCCGATCAACGGCCACTTCACCGAGGCCCAGCGCAAGGTCTACGACGCCGTGCTGGAGGCCCAGGAGGCCGGCATCGCGGCCGCGGTGCCGGGGGCGAAGTTCGCCGATGTGCACAACGCCGCGATCGCCGTGATCGCCCGGCACCTGGCCGAGTGGGGTCTGTTGCCGGTCAGCGCCGAGGAGTCGCTGGACAAGACCACCGGCGGCCAGCACCGGCGCTGGATGGTGCACGGCACCTCCCACCATCTGGGCATCGACGTGCACGACTGCGCTCAGGCCCGCAACGAGAACTACCGCGAGGGCACCCTTGCGCCGGGCATGATCATCACCGTCGAGCCCGGTATCTACCTGCGGGCCAACGATCTGCTGGTGCCCGAGGAACTGCGCGGCATCGGGGTGCGGATCGAGGACGACATCCTGATCACCGACGACGGCAACGAGAACCTGTCGGCCGCGCTGCCCCGGCGAGCCGACGAGGTCGAGGCCTGGATGGCGCCGCTGCTCGCCGGCGACTGATCACTCGAACTGCGCGGCCCGGGCGCCCGGGCGGGAGTTCAGCAGATCCCGCGCCTGCTGGGCGACCTTGTGCTCGCTCAGCACCTCATATTTCGTGGCGACGATCTGGCTGACCGAGTTGAAGTCCCGCTTGCCGCCGGACATGGCGTAACCGATCACCGCGAAGACCAGCCCGATCACGATGCCGATGCCCAACGCGGTGAGCAGGATGGCCAGCAGTTGCGCCGGCTCGCCGAAGATCATCATCACCAGGCCGACCAGCAGGCCGGTACCGATCCCGCTGATGATGCCCTGCTGGATCACACTCCCCCAGCTCTTCCGGCTGAGCACGCGCTCGACGGACTTCAGCTCCGTGCCGACGATGGCCAGGTTCTGCACCGGAAACTTCTCGTCGGCCAGGAAATCGACCGCCTCCTGGGCCTGTTCGTACTTGTCGTAGATCCCGACCGACTGCGGGAACTCCAGCTCGAAGAGCGAACCGAGCTGACGGGGCTGGTTGAGCGACATGCGTGCCTCCCGAGCTGTTGTCTGAGGGATCAATCTACCCATCATGGCGCGATCTGGGCGTACCGTACCCGCGAGGTACGCTGCCGCGGTGACCATGACGACCTCGGTGTTCATCTCCCGCATCCGCGGGCTGCCCGTCGTCGACCCCGACGGCGACAAGCTCGGCAAGGTCCGCGATGTCGTGGTGCAGATCGGTCGCACCGGCGCGCCGCGCGTCCGCGGGCTGCTGGTCGAGTTGTTCGCCCGCCAGCAGATCTTCATCTCGATCCAGCGGGTCTCCGCGATCGACGCCGCCCAGGTCGCCACCACCGGAGTGATCAACACCCGCCGCTTCTCCCGCCGCGACACCGAGACGCTCGTGGTCGAGGACCTGTTCGACCGCGAGGTCGGCTGGCGCGGCCACGAGGGTCGCTACCGGATCCGCGATGTGGCGATGAAGGCGATCCGCAACCGGGAATGGGAGCTGGCCGAGGCGGCCCTCGTGGCGGTCGCCCGTCGCCCGGCCTTCCGTCGTCGCGAACATGTGGTGATCGCGGACTGGTCCGAGCTGACCGGGCTGGCCAGCGGCGGTCGCGGCAACGAGCAACTGCTCGCCGAGCTCGAGGACATGCACGCCGCCGATGTCGCGCGCAAGCTGCACGACATGGAGCCCGGACGGCGCGCCAAGGTCGTCGAGGCGCTCGCGGACGAGACCCTGGCCGACGCGCTGGAGGAGCTGCCGGAGGACGAGCAGGTGCAGTTGATCTCGCTGCTCGATGCCGAGCGGGCCGCCGACATCCTGGGCGAGATGGACCCCGACGACGCGGCCGACCTGATCAAGGAGCTCGCGCCGGACATCGCCGAGCAACTGCTCGCCCGGATGGAACGCACCGACGCGGAGACGGTCCGTCAGTTGATGGCCTACGCGGACGAGACCGCGGGCGGCATGATGACCACCGAGCCGGTGATCCTCCCGGCCGATGCCCGCGTCGCGGATGCGCTGGCGTTGGTCCGCAACGAGGAGCTGACTCCCGCGCTGGCCGGCATGGTCTATGTCTGCCGTTCGCCGCTGGAGGTGCCGACCGGCCGGTTCCTCGGCGGGGTGCACATCCAACGACTGCTGCGCGAACCGCCCTCGACGCTGGTCTCGGAGCTGATCGACTCCGACCTGGAGCCGCTCTCGGCGGGCGAGGAACTGCCCTACGTCAGCCGGTACTTCGCGACCTACAACCTGGTCAACGCGCCCGTCGTCGACGAGGACAACCGGCTGCTCGGCGCGGTCACCGTCGACGACGTGCTGGATCACATGCTGCCCGAGGACTGGCGCGGGCGCGGCCTGGACGGCCTCGAGCCCGAGCCCGCCACCGAACCCGACACCGCGGAGGTGAACAGTGGCCGATCGTGACGAGGATCGCGCGCGCCGCGAGCGCATCGCGCGCGACCGGCTGAACACCCCCGGTACGCAGCGCCGTCGGCTGCCCCGGCTGCGGCTGGACAGCGACGCGTTCGGGCAGTTCGCCGAGGGATTCGCCCGGTTCATGGGTACGCCGCAGTTCCTGCTCTGGATGACGGTGATCATCATCATCTGGATCCTGTGGAACACCCTGGCGCCCGAGCCGCTGCGGGTCGACCCCTTCCCCTTCATCTTCCTGACGTTGCTGTTGTCGCTGCAGGCCTCCTATGCGGCCCCGCTGATCCTGTTGGCCCAGAACCGGCAGGAGGCCCGCGACCGGATCGCGGTCGAGGCCGACCGCCGCCAGGCCGCGCAGAGTCGCGCGGACATGGACTTCCTGGCCCGCGAGATCGCGTCGGTCCGGATGAACGTCGGCGAACTTGCCACCCGTGAGTTCATCCGCCGCGAGCTGCGCGACGCCCTGGCCGAGGAGCGCGCCGAAGCCGAGGCCGAGCGGGGGTCGCCGACCGCGTAGGGTTGAGCGCATGTCCGTGCAGTCCACCAGTCCCGACCATCCGCTGCTGCCCGCCATCGAGAAGGCGCTGAGCGGCGTCCAGGACCCCGAGATCCGCCGCCCGATCACCGAGATCGGGATGCTGAAGTCCGTCGACATCGCCGCGGACTCCTCGGTCCGGGTCGGCATCTTGCTGACCGTCGCCGGCTGCCCGATGCGCGACACCCTGACCCGCGACGTGACCGCGGCCGTGGCCGGCGTCGCCGGCACCGGTGCGGTGTCGGTCGACTTCGGTGTGATGGACGACGAGCAGCGCGCCGCGCTGAAAGAGCAGTTGCGTGGCCCCGGCAACGACCGGGAGATCCCGTTCGCCAGGCCCGATTCGCTGACCCGGGTGATCGCGATCGCCTCGGGCAAGGGCGGGGTCGGCAAGTCCTCGGTGACCGTCAACCTGGCGCTGTCGCTCGCTGCCGCCGGGCGTACCGTGGGCGTGCTCGACGCCGACATCTACGGGCACTCGATCCCGACGATGCTCGGCGTCGGCGACGCGCGCCCGACCAGCGTCGACGACATGATCATGCCGGTCCCGGCGCTCGGCCTGAAGGTGATCTCCATCGGCATGCTGAAGCCGCGCCGCGACCAGGTCGTCGCCTGGCGCGGCCCGATCCTGGACCGCGCGCTGCAGCAGATGCTCGCCGACGTCTACTGGGGCGACCTGGACTATCTGCTGCTCGACCTGCCGCCCGGCACCGGCGATGTGCAGATCTCCGTCGGCCAGAAGCTGCCCAATGCCGAGGTGTTGGTCGTCACCACCCCGCAGCAGGCCGCCGCCGAGGTCGCCGAGCGCGCGGGCACCATGGCGTCGATGATGAACCAGCGGGTGATCGGGGTGGTCGAGAACATGGCGTACCTGGAGACCACCTGTCCGCACTGCGGTGAGGCGCACCGGCACGAGCTGTTCGGCTCCGGCGGCGGCGACGAGGTCGCGGGTACGCTCAGCCGCCGCCTCGGCTACCCGATCGAGGTGATCGCCCGGGTGCCGCTCGATCAGGCGCTGCGCGAGGGCGGCGATGCCGGCTCGCCCGTCGTCGGCGAGCCCGGGCATCCGTCCTCGGCCGCGCTGGCGGACCTGGCGACGCGGATCGATTCGCGCGGCCGCAATCTTGCCGGTCGTCAGCTCGGCCTCAGCCCGGTGGGTCGCTGAGGATCAGGTCGCCTCGGTGTCCCACGGCGAGGCCACCAGGGTTCCGGCCTCGTCCGCGGCGACCGATTCACCGGCACCAGCCTCGACCACGGTGACCGTGCCGGTGTCGGCGAGCACGCTGGTGCCGGCGGCGGTCACCGATGCGGCCGCCGTCGCCGAGCCCGGTGCCGGGGAGAACAGCGCCTCGCCGATGGTCTGTTTCTTCGCCTGCTCGTCTCGCTGTTCCGGTTCGCCCTGCTTCGGTTCGGCCAGTTCCGGTTCGGTTTGCTTCGGTTCGGTCTGCTTCGGTTCGGCCGAGCCGTTCCGCTTCGCGGCGCCGAGGGCGCTGCGTACCCCGTCGGACTCCGTGCGGGTCATCCGCCCGGCCTCGTTCACGTCGCGCTTGACGTCGGCGATGATCGGTTCGACGTCTTCGAGCAGATGCTTGCGGACGAACGCCTTGGGATTCAGATCGCGCAGGTCCAGGTCGGCGTACTCCGGGCCGAGCTCGCGGCGCAGTTGACCGGTCGCATCGTTGGCGATGCCTCGCACATAGCGCAGGACCCGCGCGGCCTTGCGGGCGAATTCCGGCAGCTTCTCCGGCCCGAACAACACGACCGCGAGGATCGCCAGCACGGCGATCTCGAACGGCCCGACACTCATGCGCGCAAGCCTATGCCAATCCCCCGGCCGGGCGGCTCACTCCCGGACCGCGCCGAGGGTGACCGAGACGTCGCCGCGGCCCTTGACGCCGAGCACGATCTGCTCCCCGGGCCGTTTGCTGCGTACCCGCACGATCAGTTCGACCATCTCGGTGACGGGGCGGCCGTCGACCGTGGTCACCACATCGCCGCTGCTCAGCCCCGCATCGGCGGCCGGTCCCCCGGCCGTGACGGTGCTCAGCACGACCCCGGAACCGTCGTCCGCGGTCTGCACCTGCGCGCCGATCACCGGATAGCTCGACCGGCCGGTCCGGATCAGTTCGTCGGCGATCGCGCTGGCCTGGTTGATCGGGATCGCGAAGCCGACGCCGATGCTGCCGCCCTGGCGTTCGCCGCCCCCGCCCAGGCTGAGGATCGCCGAGTTCACCCCGATCACCCGGCCCGCCGTGTCGACCAGCGGCCCGCCGGAGTTGCCCGGGTTGATCGCCGCATCGGTCTGGATCGCATCCAGGTACGCCTGGCCCTCGCCGCTGCCGTTGCCGCCCTCGCCGCCGCCCACGGCGACCGGTCGGTCGACGGCCGAGACGATGCCCGAGGTCACCGAGCCACCGAGGCCGAGCGGGGCCCCGACCGCGATCACCCCGTCCCCGACCCGGACGCTGCGCGGGTCGCCCAGGTTGACCGCCTTGAGGCCGCCCTCGGGCCGCTCGTCGACACGGATCACCGCGATGTCGTAGCTCGGGCTGCCGCCGACCACGCTGGCCTGCGCCCTGCTCCCGTCGTCGAAGACGACCTCGATGTTGCCGCCGCGCGCGCCCGCGATCACGTGGTTGTTGGTCATGATCAGGCCCTGCTCGTCGATCACGAAGCCCGAGCCGGTGCCCCCGGATCCGAGCTCGATGACGACGGTGCTGGGCAGGATGCGGCCCGCGATGTCGGTCACGCTGCCCGGCTCCGCGGGCGGCGGGACCGGTTCTTGCGGTGCGGGCTGCAGCGCCGGCTGCACGGTCTGTTGGTCGGCCACCGTCCGGGCACCCCACCAGGCGCCACCGGCTCCGGCGGCACCGCCCACCACGAGTGCGGTGACGATCGCGGTGGCCAGCACCGCGCGGCCGGTGCGCGCCGACGCCGCCCGGGGCGCCGCGGTCGGTGGCGCCCAGCGCGTCGCGGCGCCCGGTGCGGTATCCGGGCGGTGGCCCGCCGACAGATCCGGGCGCGGGCCGGGACCGGTGGGCGCCGGCGGGCGCCACGCGGGTTGCTGGTACGGGCCGGGCGGCCCCGGGGGCGGCTGGCTCACCGAATTCCGGCCCGGCTGGCGATCCAGTCCAGCCCGGCCAGGATCCGATCGAACGGTCCTGGCTGGGTGGGAGCCGCGTGCGGAAGGGATCCGCTGACGCTCTCGACAAGCTGGGCGGAGCCGTCGGTGACCACCGTCCAGACGTCGCCGCCGGACTGCCAGGCGAGCACCGTCACGGCGCCGTCGACCGCGCGCCACGCGCCGGTGGCCGCATCGAAGGTCATCCCGTCCCCGGGCACCAGGGTGCCGGGCTGGCGCGAGACGGTCAGCGTGGTCAGCCCGTCGCCGTAGACGCTCTCGATACAGCCGCCGTCGTCGGTGCCCCGCACGCTCAACAGTTGCAGGCCGCCCATCTGCGGCGCCCGGCTCGGTCCGGCCGGCCGCTCCTCGGCACCGCCCGGCGGGTCGGCCGAGAGCAGCCCGTCGACCGCCGCGCCGAAGGTCAGGCTGGTGAAGCCGGCGCTGGAGACGAGCCGGCCCTCGGCGTACCGCTCGGTCCACAGCAGGTAACCGGTCTCGGCGTCGATCCACCAGCGCACCCGCGGGTCCGATTCACCCGGCATCCGCGCGTCGACGGTCGCGGCCGGCCGGCCGGCGACGCTGCCGCCGAGCTCGCGACAGCTCAGCTCGAACCGGCCGAGCGAGGACAGATCAAGGATCGACGGCCGGCCGACCGGGACGAAATCGGTGTCGGCGATGTCGGCGCCGTCGAGCACACTGAGACTGGTCCCGAAGCCCGGCAGGTTCTCGACGCTGACGGTGCTCTGCACCCAGCCGCTGGGGCCGAGATGCTGCACGGTCTGCACCCCGCTCACCGAGACCTCGGCGTCGGCGCGCTGGGCCCGGTGCAGGGAGCGCTGGCAGTCACTGCCGGTGGCCACCGGGCTCTCGAAGGCCTGCTGCGGCACGGGTCCGGCACCGGCCGGACCGGCGGCCAGCGGTACGCCGGGGCTGGCCGCGACCGCGCCGACCGCGGCATTGCTCAGCGGCATCTGGTTGAGCGCGGAGGCGAAGCCCGCCCGCGCCTGGGCGGTGGGCTCGACGACGACCTGCCGGCTGGGCGGGGCGGCGACCCAGCCGACGAGCGCGACCCCGACCAGCAGGGTGAGCAGCGAGCCGGTGGTGATCAGCCGCCGGCGGCGGGCGTCGCGGCGATTGCTCGGCAGCGCGGCGAAGCCGGCTCCCGGGCGATCGTGCGGATCGAACGGCCGGGCCCACAGCGGCTGGTCGGCCGATTCGCCGGCGATCGAGCGCAACCGGTCCGGCAGCGCCTGCGGGCCGCGGACGGGCTGGCCGGCCGGCTCGGCGTCGGCGCCGGAGCGCAGCAGCGAACGCACGTGTCGCAGCGAGGCGACCTCGGCCCGGCAGTCCGGGCAGCCCGCGACGTGGGTGGCAATCTCCTCGTGGACCGCGGTCGGGAGCGCAGCATCGACATATGCCGACAGCTTGTCGGCATAGGTCTGGCACCCGGCGCGAAACGAGATCATCTGCCCGACGGACCCCCGTCGGCACCGACCTCCACGGGCGCGCCGAGATAGCGGCTGCGATCGCCCGACGGTTCACGGTGGGCGAGAGCGGAACGCAACTGGGCCCGACCCCGGTGGATCCGCGACCGGACCGTGCCGAGCTTCACATCGAGCACCGAGGCGACCTCCTCATAGGACAGCCCCTCGATGTCGCACAGCACCACCGCGGCACGGAACTCGGGCGCCAGCGCCGCCAGCGCGGCCTCGACGTCGTGGGCCAGATCGGCGTCGTCGAGCCGGACGTCGGGGCTCGGGTCGCGGCTCTGCAAGCGCTCGGAGGAGCCCTCGCTCAGCCCGTCGAAGCGGATCTTCTGCCGGCGGCGGGCGCCGTCGAGGAACAGATTGGTGGTGATCCGGTGCAACCAGCCCTCGAAGGTGCCCGGCTGGAACTTGTGCAGCGAGCGGAACACCCGGATGAACACGTCCTGGGTCAGGTCCTCGGCATCGTGCGGGTTGCCGGTGAGCCGGTAGGCCAGTCGATAGACGCGGCCGGAGTGTTCGCGTACCACCTCGTCCCAGGTCGGCGGGGACCATTCGGCGGCAGCATCGGGCGTCGGGCGCGTCTCGGCGCGCGTACCGCCCCGCGTCCACGGCAGTGCCATCGACCCTCTCCCTTCGACCGACTGAGCCATTGTCCCTCCCGGAGGTTCTGCACCCAAGTCGGCGACCGCTGTGGGCGGGCCGATCCTGGTGCGGCGACGCAGCCAGTCTTGACGGCCGCGTGCGGCGGCACCAAGCCGCGCTGCGGGCCGCGGCGGGTTCCACACCGGACTCACAGGATGCGCTGGCGACGCTCACAGTCCCCCGGCCGCGGCGGTGGCGCGGGTCACATCCCGGCGTCGTCCAGCAGCGCGTGGAACGCGTCGACCTGCGCGGGCGTGGCGGGCACCAGCGGCAACCGGACGCCCGGCCCGATCAGGCCCTTGCGCTCCAGCCCGGCCTTGACCAGGAGACAGCCCTGGGTGGCGAACACGCCGGTGAACAGCGGCTCGAGGGCGCGGTGCAGGGTCAGCGCCTCGCCGTGCCGCCCCTCGACCTGGGCGTTGATCATCCGCGCCGCGCCGGCGCCGGTGAAGTGGGTCGAGGTGCCGATCAGTCCGACCGCGCCGAGCGCGAGCAGGGCGAGCGTCAGGTTGTCCTCGCCGGAGTAGTAGGCGAGGTCCGTGCGCGCCATCACCCGCCCGGACGAGGCGAGATCGCCCTTGGCGTCCTTGACCCCGACGATCCGGGGGTGCTCGGCGAGTTCGAGCAGCGTCGCCTCCGCGATCGGTACGCCGCTTCGGTGCGGGATGTCGTAGAGCAGGATCGGCAGTTGCGTCGCATCGGCGACCGCCCGGAAATGCGCGGCGATCCCGTCCTGCGGGGGCTTGGAGTAATAGGGCGTGACGACCAGCAGGCCGTCCGCCCCCGCCTCCTCGGCCTGCCTTGCGAGCTCGATCGTGTGCGGGGTGTCGAAGGTGCCGACGCCGGCGACCAGCGGGATGTCGGGGCCGACCGCCTCGCGGACGGTTCGGATCAGCTCGACCTTCTCCTGGCCACTGGTGGTCGGCGACTCGCCGGTGGTGCCGTTGATCACGAGCGCGTCGTTGCTCTGCTCGTCGATCAGCCAGCGGGCCACCCGACCGGCCGCCTCATGATCAACTTTGCCGGCGGCGTCGAAGGGGGTCACCATCGCCGTCAACAGCCGCCCGAAGATCGGGTCCGCCATGATCGTTCGTCCTCTCGCAGGGGCGTCGCGGCGCGGGCGGGCACCGGGCTCGATCCGGGCGGCGCCTCGCGCATCTTGGCCATCCTAGGCGGTTTCGCGGTCGCGATTCGCTACGCTGCCGCCCATGAGCGCTCCCGACGATCCCGCGGCCGCGGCGGCCCAACAGGCACCCACGGATGCGGGCCGGGCGCCGAAACCCGCCTCCTGGGTGTACGCCGAGGACTTCGCTCCGGAGAGCGCAGCCGCGCTGGCGGCGCGCGCCGCCGCCGCCGATTTCGGCATCGCCCCGGTCAGCCGGGGCGCCGCCGCGCTGCTCACCGTGCTGGCCCGCGCCATCGGCGCGCGCGCGGTCGTGGAGATCGGCTCCGGAACGGGCGTGTCCGGGCTGGCGCTGTTCGCGGGGATGGCCCCCGACGGCATCCTGACCAGCGTCGACATCGAGGGCGAGCACCAGGCCCGGGCGCGCGAGGCGTTCGGCTCGGTGGGCGTACCGGATCGGCGCTTCCGGCTGATCCAGGGCGAGGCGCTGACCGTGTTGCCCAAGCTCAGCGACGGCGCCTACGACCTCGTGCTGGTCGATGCGGACAAGCTGGAGTACGCCGAATACGTCGCCCAGGCGGTACGCCTGCTGCGGCCGGGTGGCCTGTTGGTCATCGACAACGCGCTGTGGCACGACCGGGTCGCCGATCCCCGCAACTCCGAGGACGAGACGATCCTGATCAGGGAGGCCCTGGAGGCGATCCGGGACGGCGACGAGCTGCTCGCCTCGCTGGTCCCGGTCGGCGACGGCCTGCTGCTGGGCGTGCGCCGACCCGGCGTACCGGCCGATCGGTGATCAGTCGCGGGTGATGTGCGCGCCCTTCGGCACGACGGTGATCCCGCCGGGCGAGACGGTCAGCCCCCGGGCCCGATCGGCGTCATGATCAACACCGATCTCGACGCCGCGGTCCACGACCGCGTTCTTGTCCAGGATCGCGTTGCGTAGCACCACATTGCGGCCGATCTCGACATTCTCCATCAGCACGGATCGCTCGACCTTCGCCCACTTGTCCACGCGGACATTCGGCGAGAGCACCGAGCGGTCGACATCGCCACCGGAGATGATGCAGCCGGCGCTGACGATCGAGTCCTCGGCCGTGCCGCGGAGCACGAACTTCGCGCCCGGGCGCTGCACCTGGTAGGTCCAGATCGGCCAGGCATCGTTGTAGAGGTTGAAGTTGGGCTCGACGGAGACCAGATCCATGTGGGCGTCGTGGAAGGCGTCGATCGTCCCGACATCGCGCCAGTAGTCCCGGTCCCGGGTGGTGGCGTCGGGGACCTGGTTGTCGCGGAAGTCATAGACCTGCGCCTGTCCGGCCTCGACGAAGCCCGGGATGATGTTGCCGCCCATGTCGTGCCGTGTGTCGGCGGCCGCATCGTCGGTGAGCGCCTTCACCAGCGCGGAGGCGGTGAAGATGTAGTTGCCCATCGAGGCATAGGACTCCTCCGGACTGTCCGGCAGCCCGGGCGGATCGGCCGGCTTCTCCAGGAAGGAGTTGATCTTGCCGTCGCGCGCGGCATCGATGATGCCGAAGGCGCTCGCCTCCGAGCGCGGCACCCGGATCCCGGCGACCGTGCAGTCCAGCCCGGACTCGATGTGGCGCTCGAGCATCTGCGAGACGTCCATCCGGTAGATGTTGTCGGCGCCGAAGACGACCACGTAGTCGGGATCCTCGTCGCGGATCAGGTTCATCGACTGGAAGATCGCATCGGCGCTGCCCTGGTACCAGCGCGGGCCGAGCCGCTGCTGGGCCGGCACCGGGGTGATGTAGTTGCCCAGGATCGTCGACAGCCGCCAGGTCAGCGAGATGTGCCGGTCCAGCGAATGCGACTTGTACTGGGTCAGCACGCACACCTTGCGCATGTCGGAGTTGACGAGATTGGACAGCACGAAGTCGATCAACCGGTACGTACCGCCGAAGGGGACCGCGGGCTTGGCCCGGTCCACGGTCAACGGCATCAACCTCTTGCCCTCGCCACCGGCGAGAACGATCGACAAGACCCTCGGTCGAGCTGTCATGGCAACGAAACTATTGGACGTCGGATCGTCACGACAACCACCCCCTGCTGGCGGGACCAGCCTGTCGCGAGCGGCGCGATGATGCAACGATCGACCCATGACCGATCGACCCACGCCCGATCGACCCACTGCCGGGCCTTCGACTGACCGGATGCGTGTCGCCCTGCTGACCCGGGAGTACCCGCCGCACATCTACGGCGGCGCCGGGGTGCACGTCGGGCAACTGGTGCCACCGCTGCGCGCGCTCGTCGACGTCGACGTGCAGGCGATGGGCGAGCCGCGCGAGGGCGCCACGGCGCACCCTGAGTCCTATCCGCCCGGCGCGAATGCAGCGCTGCGGGTCTTCGGCGCGGATCTGGCGATGGTGGCGGCGACCCCGCCGGTCGACCTGGTGCATTCCCACACCTGGTACGCCAACCTCGCCGGCCATCTGACCGGTCTCTACCAGGACATCCCGCACGTGGTGACGGCGCACTCGCTGGAGCCGCACCGGCCGTGGAAGGCCGAGCAGCTCGGTGGCGGGTACCGGCTGAGCAGCTGGGCCGAGCGTACCGCCTATGGCGCGGCGTCGGCGGTGATCGCCGTCAGCGACGGGATGCGCCGCGATGTGCTCGACTCCTACCCCGAGCTCGACCCGGCGCGGGTGCACGTGGTCCGAAACGGCATCGACACCGAGGAGTTCCGGCCGGACCCGGGGACCGCCGCGCCCGAGTCGATCGGGATGGCGCTGGATCGGCCGACCGTGGTCTTCGTCGGCCGGATCACGCGGCAGAAGGGCGTGATCCACCTCGTCCGGGCGGCGGAGCGGTTCGATCCCGACACCCAGCTCGTGCTGTTGGCCGGCGCGCCCGACACCCCCGAGATCGCCGAACAGATCTCCTCGGCGGTCGCCGAGCTGGAGCGCCGCCGCGGCAATGTCGTCTGGGTGCAGGAGATGCTGCCGCGCGAGTCGGTACGCCAGGTGTTGTCCCATGCCACGGTGTTCGCCTGCCCGAGCGTCTATGAGCCGCTCGGCATCGTGAACCTGGAGGCGATGGCATGTGAGACGGCCGTGGTGGCCAGCGCGGTCGGCGGCATTCCGGAGGTGGTCGTCGACGGCGAGACGGGCCTGCTGGTCCCCTACGACCCGGCCCGCGCCGACGACCCCACCTTCGTCGCGGCGTTCGAGGCCGACCTGGCCGACAAGATCAATTCGCTGACCCGGGAACCGGGGCGGGCAGCGGCGATGGGCCGGGCCGGCCGGGAACGGGCGATCACCGAGTTCAGTTGGCCCAAGATCGCGGCGGAGACCGTCGAGGTCTATGCCGCGGCGATCGCCGACCCGCTGCGCCCGGCGGCCGGGCCCCGCTGACCCGATCGCATCCCGGCAGACAGACATCCCGGCAGACAGACAAGGGCCCGGCCGGATGGCCGGGCCCTTGCCCTGACGTGTTTCTGGGAGCGCGGGATGATCAGCCCACGACGCCTTTCAGCGCGGCCGCCAGCTCCTCTGCCTCCTGGGCGTTCATCTCGACGACCAGACGACCGCCACCCTCGAGCGGTACCCGCATCACGATGCCCCTGCCCTCTTTGGTGACCTCCATCGGGCCGTCCCCCGTGCGCGGCTTCATCGCTGCCATCTGTGCAACCTCATCTCGTCTGCGTCGGATCTGACGGGGATCATTATTCCGTATCGCGCGCCTCGGCGGGCGCCGAGCGTTCGGAAGCGCCGCCGTCTTGGGCGAGCCGGCGAAGTTCGGTCAGCTCGTCGTCGCGCTGGTCGAGCTCGCGCCCGAGCCGCTCGAGCAGCTCGTCGACGCGCGTCATGTCATAGCCACGCAACTGCACCTGGAACCGGACATCGCGCAGATCATCACCCGTGATCCGGGTGGGCGGCAGGGCCGGGCGGAAGTCGTCGCGCTCCGGCTCGTCCGGCATCCCGCCGAAGGCTCCGCCGGCCACCATTGCCCCGGCGCCGAGCACGGCGACGGCGACGATCACGATCAGCCAGACCATCGGCTGCTCCTCCCCGAGACGGTCATTCGGGGCGCTCCGCGGGGCCCTCGTCCCAGTCGGTGTTCATCGTCGCGATGACCCGCTCGATGTCATCGGTGACCACCAGCCGGTCGAGATCGATCGGGGCGATGTAGCCACCGCCGAGCACCTGTTCGCGGAGCCAGGCGAGCAGCCCCGACCAGTACTGCGTACCGAACAACACCACCGGAAAATTGGTCACCTTGCGGGTCTGCGCCAGGGTCAGCGCCTCGAACAACTCGTCGAAGGTGCCGAATCCGCCTGGCATCACCACGAAGCCCTGGGAGTACTTGACGAACATGGTCTTGCGGGCGAAGAAGTAGCGGAAGTTGATCCCGAGGCTGACCCAGTCGTTCAGCTTGCTCTCGAAGGGCAGCTCGATGCCCAGCCCGACCGACACGCCGTCGGCATCGGCCGCACCGCGGTTGGCCGCCTCCATGATGCCCGGGCCCCCGCCCGTGATCACGGCGAAGCCGGCCTCGACCAGCCGGCGGCCGATCTGGCGCGCTGCGGCATACATCGGGTGATCGGGCGGCGTACGCGCGGATCCGAAGACGCTGACGGCCAGCCCGAGCTCGGCGAGCGCACCGAAGCCCTCGACGAACTCGGCCTGGATGCGCAACACCCGCCACGGATCGGTGTGTACCCAGTCGGCGGGTCCGCGGGATTCGAGCAGTCGCTGGTCGGTGGTCGTCTCCAGCCGGGACCGTCCGCTGCGGGTCACCGGTCCGGCCTGCTGGCCCGGCTCGGGGCTGCGGTCGTCGTCCGTCACGGGGTTCATCCTGCCAGCCAGCGCAGCAGCGCCTCACGGCATGCGCGCACCTGGGCGGCCGGGGTGTGCTCGTCGTCGGTGTGGGCCAGCAGCGGATCGCCTGGACCGTAGTTCACGGCCGGTACGCCGAGCGCGGAGAACCGCGAGACGTCGGTCCAGCCGAACTTCGGCCCGGGCTCGCCGCCCACGGCGGCCAGGAACTCCGCCGCCACCGGGCGGTCCAGGCCGGGCCGCGCGCCCGGCGAGCCGTCGGTGCGGGTGACGTCGAAGCCGTCGAAGACCTCGCGGACATGCGCCTCGGCGGCGGCCAGGTCACGGTCCGGGGCAAAGCGGTAGTTCACCGTGACGACGCACTCGTCGGGGATCACATTGCCCGCGATGCCGCCGCGGATGCCGACGGCGCTCAGGCCTTCCCGGTAGGTGAGCCCGTCCACCTCGGGCTCCCGGGCGCGATAGCGGGCGAGGCGGTCCAGGACCGGCGCGGCGGCGTGGATGGCGTTGCTTCCCACCCAGGGCCGGGCCGAGTGCGCGGCTCGTCCGGCGAGCCGGATGTCGACCCGCAGCGTCCCCTGGCAGCCGCCCTCGACGCGCGCGTTGGACGGTTCGCAGAGCACGGCGAACTCGCCGGCGAGCAGGTCGGGCCGGTTGCGGGCCAACCGGCCGAGGCCGTTGCGGGCGGCCTCGACCTCCTCGTTGTCGTAGAAGATCCAGGTCACCGGCCGGGCCTGCCGTCCCGCGTGGGCGAGCGCCGCGGCGACGGAGAGCTGGACGGCGACGCCGCCCTTCATGTCGGCCGAGCCGCGCCCGAAGATCTGTTCCTCGGCGCCCGTGCCGACCGACCGGCTCGGCAGATTGCCCGCCACCGGCACGGTGTCCAGATGTCCGGCGATGATCACCCGCCGGTCGGTCGGTCCCGGCGAGACCGCGACCACACAGTCGCCGTCGCGGATCACATCCAGTCCGGGCAGGGCGCGCAGCGCGCCCTCCACGGCATCGGCGATCGGCCCCTCGTCGCCGCTGACCGATTCGATGTCGATCAGCTGGCGCAACAGGGCGACGACATCGCCGTCGAGGTCGAGTCGGGTCTCATCGGCCGCAGGCACCGGGTCAGGTTAGCGGCCGCGGGCGGGTCAGCCCGCCTGCCGCCCCGGCCGTTCGGCGCCGGGCGTCCCCCGCCGACGCTCCCGCTTGCCGCGCGCCACCTCGGTGGCGAGCGCGTCGAGCGGCTGGGACCATTCCCGGTGCAGGCCCGCCAGCC
This sequence comes from Naumannella huperziae, assembly GCF_054073625.1. Classification (NCBI taxonomy): domain Bacteria; kingdom Bacillati; phylum Actinomycetota; class Actinomycetes; order Propionibacteriales; family Propionibacteriaceae; genus Naumannella; species Naumannella huperziae. The sequence goes on from NZ_JBSXPH010000001.1 coordinate 3,100,648, forward strand.
AGGCCCGCACCGCGGCGAGCGCGTCGGGCCGCAACCGGTAGAGGCGCCGCGCGCCGTCTCGGCGTACCTCGCAGAACCCGCTGTCGCGCAGTACTCGCAGTTGCATCGAGCCGGCCGGCTGGCCGATCCCGAACTCGGCGCTGGCGATCCGGGTCAGCTCCCCGGCCGGCTGCTCTCCGCCCGCTGCCAGGACCTCGATCAGGCGCCGGCGTACCGGATCGGCCAGCACCGTGAACGCATCGGGCCGCGCGCCGTCACTCGCCCGAGCGTTCGCCATCCCCGCCCTCGCCCGTGTAGAAGGCGATGCAGCGGACTCCCGCCGCACGCGCTCCGGCGGGCTCGTCGCCGGCGGCGATCGCCGCGTCCACCCAGGCATTGGCCGCCTCGATGACGAACGCCCGGCCCTCGGGGGTGGTCGGCCACGCCTCGCCCTCGGCCCGGTCGACCGCCGCTCCGGTACGCAGATGCTCGGCCAGCCCGCGATGCAGGGCCAGGTCCCAGCCGATACCGGTCGCGCCCGGGCCGTAGGTCTCCCAGAACTCCGGTGCCACCGGGGCCTCGTGGACCAGCTCGAGCACGGTCCCGTCGGCATCGGGGCTGAGCGTGACGTCGACCCAGCTCGGGCCGCCGCCCATCTCCCAGGTGATGGCGAGGTGTCGCGGCGGGTCGCAGGAGAGCACCTCACCGCCGGCATTGCCGTCGAGTTGGTAGCGCCCGCCGACCGCGAGATCGCCGGTCACCGGCAGGAACCAGCGCGGCAACCGCTCGGCATCGGTCAGGGCCTGCCAGAGGTCGGCGACATCGGTCCGGTAGTGCCGGGTGACCACCACCCGGGTGGCCGGGGTGCCGTCCCGGTCGATGTGTTCGACCATGCGCTGTTCGTTGGCATCGGTAGTCATCGGGGCTCCTCGGTCCTGCACCGCTCTGGTAGCAAGCTCTCGTATCAACCTGCGTTGATATCAACTTTGCCTGATACAAGCTGCGTGGCGCAAGCCGCGGGGCGGAACGATCAGGTGAAGGCGTTCGTCAGCTCGTTGAAGCCGAGGTAGAAGAACAGCACCGCGACGAGCACCAGCCCGACATTGGCCCACCAACGGTTCCGCCACTGCCCCATCGCCTTCGAGTTCAGCAAGAAGATCAGGGTCAGTCCCAGGAACGGCATGAAGAACGCGCCGAGCACGGTGTAGGCGAGGATCAGCCAGTCCGGGCGCCCCAACGCGACGAGAATCATCGGCGGGAAGGTCAGCCAGAGGATGTAGGCGCGGTAGTACTTGCCGCCCGTGCGCGCATTGGGGCTGTCCACCGGCTCGGAGCGGGCGCGCCGGACGAAGTCGGCGAACATCAGCGAGACGCCGTTCCAGACACCGATCAGCGAGCTCATCGCGACGGCCCAGAAGCCGACCAGGAAGACCTTCGAGGCGATGAACCCGTAGCGCTCCTGCAACACGTTGGTCAGATCGAGCAGGCCCTTGTCCCCGCTGGAGACCGCCACCTGCGCGGAATACAGAACCTCGGCGCCCATGATCAACGTCGCGACCACGAAGATGCCGGTGATCACGTACGCCATCGTGTTGTCGATCCGCATCACCTTCATGAACCGCGGGGTGCTCCAGCCCTTTTCCCGCAGCCAGTAGCCGTACGCCGCGAGCGTGATCGTGCCACCGACGCCGCCGGCCAGACTCAACACGTTGACCGCGCCGCCGTCGGGGATGGTCGGGACCAGGCCTGCGAGAAGCTGCGGAAGATTGGGCACGGTGATGATCGCCGCGCCGACGACACAGACGAACATGATCCCGACCAGCACCGCGCAGACCTTCTCGAAGGTCGCGTAGCGGCCGAACCAGACCAGCAGCGCGCCGGCGATGCCGGAGATGATGCCCCATACCGGCGTGGGCAGGACGGGGAACAGCGCATTCAGGGGCAGGCCCGTGCCGGCCATCGCGGCCGCACCGTAGACGAAACCCCAAACGATGATGTAGGGCACGAAATAGATGCTGGTCCACACGCCGAGCTTCGCCCAGCCGTCATAGATGCTGGTGCCGGTGGCGAGCGTCCAGCGCCCGGCCCCCTCGACCAGGATGATCTTGAGCAGGCAGCCGAGCACGACGGCCCAGAGCAGGGCATAGCCGAATTTGGAGCCGGCGATCAAGGTGGCGACCAGGTCGGCCGCCCCGACACCGGTGGCCGCCACCACGATGCCCGGGCCGATCAATTTCCAGCTCGGGCGAACCTCGCCGGCCTCGTCCGCTCGTGTCGCCATTGATCACTCCTCGCCTCGGTTCCCGATCACGGGTTACCGCGGCAGTCTAGGGATCATCCCGCCGGCATGGGAGCTTCAGTTGATCACAAGCAGGTCACCGATCTCGCAATCCAGCGCCTCGCAGATCGCGGTCAGCGTGGAGAAACGGACTGCCCGGGCCCGATCGTTCTTGAGCACCGACAGGTTGACCACGGAGACTCCGACGCGCTCGGCCAGCGCGGTGAGCGTGATCCCCCGCTCGGCCAGCAGCTCATCCAGTCGGCAGTGCACCCGATGCGATTCCTCGGCAGGCATCAGATCAGACCCTCGGCGTCCTCACGCAGGGCAAGCCCGCGCCGGTAGACCTCGACCAGGACCAGCAGGACGAGGCCGACCACCACCGGCACGGCGTACCCGGGCGGGATCGCGTAGTAGAAGGAGGTCTCGACCTGATGGCCCCAGGTCAGGAACAGCGCGACCGCGAGCTCCAGGAGCGGCACCAACAGCCCGTAGGCGAAGACGCACCGGGAGAGCAGCTCGACTCGACGCAGGGCGGGGCCGGTGAAGGGCTCGCCGGCCCCGACATCGCCGAGCAGCCGCCACAGGGCGCGGCCGCCGACGGCGATCAGCGCCGCGCCGGCGACCGGCGGCACCAGGCTGAGCAGCCACCACCCGGGAGACGCGCCCGGGGCCGACCAGATGATCCGGTCGGCGTAGTTGGCCACCGCCGCAGGCGTGGCCCCGGATCCGCCCCACACCGGCCCGAGCTGTTCTTGCGTACTACCGACCCAGCGCAGCGGCTGGCCGCTCGCCCACGCGACCAGCGGCGCGGCGATCATCAGCGCCGGGACCACGATCGCGAACGTCGCCACCAGGCCCCTGACTGCCCGTAGGCGACGGGCCCCGAGCGGTTTCACCTCGCGTGCGGACATCCCACTCCCCCTTCGTCATTATCGATTTTCGATATTATCGTTCTTCGTTGTTATCGTCAATCGTGATGATCGGCTTGGCTAGAGTTGCCGCCATGACGCAGTCCCCCGCAGCGACCGATCCGACCCGCACCGCCTCCGGCTGGGGGCTGGCCACCGAACACGCCGGCGGCCAGCTGCTGGACGCCTGGTACCCGGAGCCGACGCTCGGCGAGACCGTTGTCGGTCCGCCCGATGCGCTGTCCGCCCTCGCCGGCGAGGACCCCGCGCGGGCGACCCGGGCCGTCGTGGTGCGTACCGAGATCGACCTCGATGCCGCGCCCGCGGACGCCGCCGATGCGTACCTGCGGCTGCACCTGCTCTCCCACCGCCTCGTCGCGCCGAACACGATCAACCTGGACGGCCTCTTCGGCCGGCTGGCGAACGTGGTCTGGACCAGCGCCGGTCCGTGCGCCGTCGACGGCTTCGAGGCGGCCCGGCTGCGCCTGCGCGCCGCCGGTCCGGTCGCCGTGTTCGGCGTGGACAAGTTTCCGCGGATGACCGACTACGTGGTGCCGACCGGGGTGCGGATCGCCGACGCCGACCGGGTACGCCTGGGCGCCCACCTCGCGCCGGGGACGACCGTGATGCACGAGGGCTTCGTCAACTTCAACGCGGGTACGCTCGGCAGCTCCATGATCGAGGGCCGGATCTCCCAGGGCGTCGTGGTGGGCGACGGCTCCGACATCGGCGGCGGCGCGTCCACGATGGGCACGCTGTCCGGCGGCGGCACCGAGCGGGTCTCGATCGGCGAGCGCTGCCTGGTCGGCGCCGAGGCCGGGGTCGGGATCGCGCTCGGCGATGACTGCGTGGTCGAGGCCGGGCTCTATGTCACCGCCGGCACCAAGATCACGATCGGCGACCGGACGGTCAAGGCCCGCGAGCTGTCCGGCCGGAACAACCTGTTGTTCCTGCGCAATTCGCTGACCGGCGCCGTCGAGGCCCGCGACCGCTCCGGCGGACGGGTCGAGCTGAACGCCGCGCTGCACGCGAACTGATCAACGCCGGATGGCCTCCTCCCAGCGCGGCGTCCGCGCCCTCGGCTGTCTCGTCGTGCTCGCGCTGGCGGTCGGTGCCGGGCTCGGCGCGGCGTACCTGATGGGCCGCGAGAGCGGCAACATCGCGCCGAGCGCGCTGGAGGACCGCTGCATCCTGACCGCCGCGGGCGATTCGGTGACGCTCGACCCCGAGCAGGCCCACTACGCCTCGATCATCGTCGGCACCGCCGTCCGCCGCGGCCTGCCCGCCCGGGCCGGTTCGATAGCGATGGCGACGGTCTACCAGGAGTCGGGCATCCGCAACCTCGACTACGGCGACCGGGACTCGCTCGGGCTGTTCCAGCAGCGGCCCTCCCAGGGCTGGGGAAGCCCGAGCGAGGTACGCGACCCCTGGTATGCGACCGACGCCTTCTACGACGCCCTGGTCGAGATCGACGGCTGGCAGACCGGCGACATCAACGATGTCGCGCAGGCGGTGCAGCGCAGCGGCTATCCCGAGGCGTACCGGCAGCACGAGCCGAATGCCCGGATCATCGCCAGCGTGCTGGCGGGCCGCTCGCCGCAGGGCATCACCTGCGCCGTACGCGACGATGCCCCGGGCGACCCGGAGGGGCTGGCCGCGAGCATCGAGAAGACGCTCGGGATCGCGGTCGACCCCGGCTCCGCGATCGCCGCCGACCCGGGCGACGACAACACCCGCTGGGCCCTCGCCCACCATGCGGTGGCCAATGCGGGTCGCTACGGGGTCTCCGCCGTGCAGGTCGGCGACCGGCGCTGGACGCGCTCGGACGGCTCCGCGCCCGCCTGGCAGCCGAGCGAGGAGCCCACCGACGGCGTCGTGATCAGTTTTCGCTGAGGCGCCGCGCCGCGGCCGCGATCCGCTCGTCGGTGGCGGTCAGGGCGACCCGCACGAAGCGGTCCGCGCCCGTGGTCGGGTCGCCGTAGAAGTCGCCGGGTGCGACCAGGATGCCGTGCCCGGCGAGGAAGTCCACGGTCTCTCGGCAGTTCTCCTCGCGGGTGGCCCACAGGTAGAGCGAACCCTCGGAATGCTCGATCCGGAATCCGGCCGCGGCCAGTGCGGGCGCGAGCACCGCACGGCGGCCCAGATAGCGGGCGCGCTGCTCTGCCACGTGCGCGTCGTCACCGTAGGCGGCGACAGACGCGGCCTGGATCGGGCCGGGCGGGATCATCCCGGCGTGTTTGCGCATCTCCAGCAGGCGCCGGATCAGGGCCGGATCGCCGGCAACGAATCCCGCGCGATAACCCGCCATGTTGGAGCGCTTCGACAGCGAGTGCAGCGCGAGCAGCCGCTGGTGGTCGCCGCCGCTGATCGGCTCGCCGAGCACGGTCGCCGGCTCGGCCTCCCAGCCGAACTCGGCGTAGCACTCGTCGCCGGCGAGCACACCGCCGGTCGCGCGCGACCACTCGACCCAGGCCCGCAGCTCGTCCTCCGACGCGATCCGACCGGTCGGGTTGCCGGGCGAATTGACCCAGGCGAGCCGCGCGTCCCCCGCCTGGCCCGGGTCGTCGGTCGCCACCACCGTCGCCCCACACAGGGCCGCACCCACCGCATAGGTCGGATAGGCGACCGACGGGACGACGACCCGATCGCCCGGACCGAGGCCAAGCAGCGTGGGCAGCCAGGCGACGAATTCCTTGGTGCCGATCAGCGGCAGGGTCGCGTCCGCTTCGATCGGTACGCCGAAGCGCCGCGCCAGATAGCCGGCCTGGGCCGCGCGCAGGTCGGGCGTACCGGTGGTGGCGGGGTAGCCCGGCGCGTCGGCGGCGGCGGCCAGGGCCTCGCGCACGGGTGCCGGCGTGGGATCGACCGGCGTGCCGACCGACAGGTCGACGATGCCGTCCGGGTGGGCGGCCGCGCGGGCCTTGGCCCCCGCGATCGTGTCCCAGGGGAAGTCGGGCAGGGCCCGCGCGCGCGGGACTTCGCTCACTCGGCCCCGTTCTGCGGCGGCAGCGCGGCGACGAGCGGGTGATCGGAGTCGATCACGCCGAGCTTGGCGGCCCCGCCCGGCATGCCGAGATCGTCGAAGAACTTGACGTTGACGTCGTAGTACTCCGACTGGTCCTCGGGCAGGTCGTCCTCGTAGTAGATCGCCTCGACCGGGCAGACGGGTTCGCAGGCCCCGCAGTCCACGCATTCATCGGGTTGGATGTAGAGCATCCGCTTGCCCTCGTAGATGCAGTCCACCGGACATTCGTCGACGCAGGCCCGGTCCTTGATGTCCACACAGGGCTGCCCGATGATGTAGGTCACGACTCCACTCCTCGCGTTCTGCACGGATCGTCCCACCTGCTGCGGGACGTCCCCACTAGTATCACGCCTCCCCCGCCCCGCCGATGCAAAGGTTCACCTCATGAATCGACCGGGCCGCGACGTCCCCCGGACCGGACAGCGCTTCACGGTACGCCGCCGGCTGCCCGACGGCGGCGTCGGCGACGTCATCGGGGTGTTGATCTTCCACGATGATCAACAGCTCGTGCTGACCGACCGGCGTGGCAGGAATCACACCATCGCCCGGGCGGACGTGATCGCCTCGCGCCGGGTGCCCGACCGGCCGGGCGGCACCCGATGAGTTGCGGGGATCAGTTGCAGGTGACCTCGCGGGTCGCGTAGTAGCGCCAGGAGTAGTTCTCCCGCGGCTTGGCGAGCTTTCCGTCGCGATAGAGCTCGCGCCAGTAGGTGGCGGTGAAGCCCGGCACCTCGCCCTGCGGCTGGCAGGAGGACGAGCTGTCGGTGGTCGGCGGGTCGGTGTAGAAGTCGGACTTGCGTGGCTCGGCGGTCTTCACCTCGTAGTACTTGGTGGACCACATCTTGAAGGTGATCGAGCCGCGATTGCCGGGCGTCGACTTGTTGATGATGCCCTGGATCACCACGCCGTAGGGGGTGTTGTTCTTGATCTTGAGATCCTTCGAGCCCCAGGCCACCGTCGCCTCGCGACCAACCGGGTAGCGATCGATGTAGAGGGTGTGCGGCCAGTGCTCCACGTCCTCCAGACCGGCGAAGAAGCCGGCGTTGTAGAGCGTCGTCACCGACTGCGAGACCCCGCCGCCGGTCTCCTTGACGAATCGGCCGTTGGAGATGATCGTGCCCTCGACGAATCCGTTGGCGGTCGTCCGCTCGCCGACGGTCTCGTTGAACGAGAAGGTCTCGTCCGGCTTGATCAACACCCCGGTCAGGACCTCGGCCGCCCGGCCGATGTTGGCATTGCGGTAGTCGGCGTGCGGGAACCGGGTGGTGAACTCGCCCACGACCTCCTTCACGCCGAGCTTCTCCGCCGCGGCGGCGTCCAGTTCGGCCTTGGCCTGGTCGATGGGCACCTCGATCGAGCGCCCCTCGGACTTGGTGACGACCGGCTCGACGGCGGCGAGCAGCTTGTCCGGCATGATGTCGTCGCCGTCCTTGGATTTGGTCACCACCGGGCGCCCGCCCTCGAAGCGGAATCCGGCGTCCTGGGGCTTGCTCAGCTTGACGTTCTTGGTGATCTCGGGATTGGTCTGGCTGCGCAGTTCCTTGGCGTCGATCCTGGCCTTCGGCGCGCCGTCGACCGCCTCGAACCTGGTCGACTTGGCGATGGCACGCTCGGTGACCTTGAACTCGCCCTTGTCGGTCTTGGCCGTGATCGGGCCGGAGATCGCGGGCTCGGCCCACTCGGTCGCGAGCTGCTCGACCTCGGCGGTGCTGATGTCGGGATCCTGCACCGCCGCGGTCACCGGGACCGTGGTGGCGGTCAGGTACGCCGACCGCAGCTCCTCGGCGGCCGCCGCGCGATCGACCCGGACCGACTGCTGGCCGGGCTCCTTGACGATCTTCGGGGCACCCTCCCGCGGCACGTCGAACTTGATCGAGGCGTCCTTGGGCTCGGTGTCGAGCTGCTTGGCGGCCGCGTCGACCGCGGCCGTCAGCGCCGCCTCGTCGACGGCGACGACCGGCTCGGTCGCCCCACCGCCGGTCAGCACCCGCAGGATGTGGGCCGGCGATGCGCTTCGGCCCACGCCGGTCGCCGCCAGCGTCGCCTCGTAGTCGATGGCCAGACCGGCGTCGGCGGGTTTCACCGTGGCCGTCTTCTCCCCCGCCCGCAGCTCCAGCTCGGCGGACTCGGCATCGGCCAGCTCGGCGCGCAGCTTGTCGTTCGCCTCGGCACGCGGCAGGCCGCCCAGCGAGATGCCCGCCACGGACGCATTGCGCGGGACGACATCGCCGGCGGCGAGATAACCCGCCAGGTACAGCCCGCCGAGCGCCAGCACGAACAGGGCGACGACCAACCCGACGACCCAGCCGCGGCGCCGCGGCTTGTCACGGGACGGGTCGGGGCGCGAGCCGGCCTTCGTGGTGGTTGTCAATTCCCCGTCCTACCCTTGGCTGCGTGGTTCGCCCACGCGGTCGTCAGCGTGATTTCGCGCAGAGTCTACGGGACCGCGGCCCGCGATCACGCATTCTCCGCGCCCAGGTAGCGGCTCCCGTAGAACAGCAGGGGGGCGAGGTCCGCGGCCGCGTCTGCCGGCTCGGCCGTCAGCACCGAGGCGACGAACAAGGTGTGGTCGCCCGCCGCCACCCGTTCCACCGTCCGGCACTCGAGCCAGGCGAGCGCGCCGGTCAGCAGCGGCAGGCCGAGCTGCCCCACCCGGTGCGCGACCCCGTCGAACTGGCTGGCCAGATCGCGCCCGGAGCGGGCGAAGTGCGCGGCGACCGCCGCCTGGTCGGCGGACAGCACCGACACGGCGAAGTCCCCGGACTCGGTCAGTGGGCGGTGGAACCTGGTGCTCGTCGCGACGCTCAACAGCACCAGCGGCGGGTCCAGGGAGACGCTGGTGAACGAGTTGGCCGTCATCGCATGCCACCGGCCGCCGTCGCCGCGCGTCGTGACCACCGTGACCCCGGTGGCGAATCTCGCCATCGTCGTCCGCAGCCGCGACGAACGCGCCGCGGCACCGGGGCCGGCGACCAGATCGTCGCGGTCGCCGGCGCTTGCGGGTTCGCTCACGACAGGCCGGCGAACAGGTCGTCCGCGGGCGGCCCCGGGGGCATCGCGATGCCCGCCGCCAGCCGGTAGCTCTCGGTGCCGGCCACCTGGGGTGCCCGCTGGGCCGCCGCGGCGAAGGCCGCGAAGAATCCGTCGTCGAGGTTGACCTGCGATTCGTGTGCGCGCAGGGCCGCCTCCTTCGCGGCGGCATGTTCTGGTGCGTGGACGCCGACCGAGATCAGTTCGTCGGGTACGCCCATCGGCAGCCGGTCGGAGTCCGGGTCGAGGCCGCCGAAGGACTCGGTGTCGCCGGCCTCGCGCAGCGCGCGGATGAGTTCGCGTACCGCGCCTCGGGCCCAGGTCGACCAGAAGAGGCGCGACACCTGCCACGGCTCGCCGAGATCGGGCCGGTAGCCGTCGATCGCGGCCAGCAGATAGGCATACATCGTCACCCGATGCGCCTGGATGTGATCGGGATGGCCGTAGCCGCCGAAGTCGTCGTAGGTGATCATCACCTGCGGGCGCCGGTCCCGGATCAGGGCCACCAACAGATCGGCGGCCTCGCGCAGGTCCGCATGCCAGAACGCGCCCTCGGGCACCTCGGTCCCCGGAACCACGGAGCCGTCCTCGGCATAGGCCATGCCCGAATCGTGATAGCGGAAGTCGCCGCCGAGGCGTACCGCATCGGTGATCCCCAGTTCGGCCATCGCCTTGTCCAGTTCGCCCAGCCGGTGCCGACCGAGCTGCTCGGGCGTGAGGTGCTTGAGTCGGTCGGAGACGATCTCCCCGAGCTCGCCGAGAGTGGCCGTCACCAGGGTGACCCGAGCCCCCTGGGCGGCGTACTTCGCCATCGTCAGCGCGGTCTGGCTGGACTCGTCGTCGGGATGGGCATGCACCAGCATCAGCCGGCGTTCATCGTGCGGAATCACGTCGGCCACTCTAGGAGCTCAACCGCGGTTCAGCGCGAGCGGACGTGCTCAGACGACCCGGACGGGCTCGGCGAAGTGACAGGCCGAGGGATGCTCGCTGACGCCGTCGGGGTGATCGATCAACGGCGGGTCGTCGACCGAGCAGACATCCTTGGCCTTCCAGCAGCGGGTGTGGAAGCGGCAACCCGACGGCGGGTTCGCGGGGCTGGGCACATCGCCGGACAGCACGATCTGGCGGCGGGTGTCGCGCTTGGTCGGGTCCGGCACCGGCACCGCCGACAGCAGCGCCTGGGTGTAGGGGTGCGTCGGCCGCTCATAGATCTGCTGCTCATCGCCCACCTCGACGATCTTGCCCAGATACATCACGGCGACCCGGTCGGAGATGTGCCGGACGACCGACAGGTCGTGGGCGATGAAGACATAGGCCAACCCGAGCTCGTCCTGCAGCTTCTCCATCAGGTTGACCACCTGGGCCTGGACCGAGACGTCGAGCGCGGAGACCGGCTCGTCGCAGACCAGCACCTTCGGGTTCAGCGCGATCCCGCGGGCGATCCCGATGCGCTGGCGCTGGCCGCCGGAGAACTGGTGGGGATAGCGGCCGATGTGCTCGGGATTCATCCCGACCAGCTCCAGCAGCTCCTGGACGCGCTTGCGCTTCGACGTGCCCCGCGACAGCGCATCGGGGTGGATGTCGAAGGGTTCGCCGACAATGTCGCCGACCGTCATCCGGGGGTTCAGCGAGGTGTAGGGGTCCTGGAAGACCATCTGGATGTCGCGGCGCAGGCGACGCATCTCGGGGCCGGACTGGGAGTAGACGTCGACGCCGTCGAAGGTCAGCGTGCCGGACGTCGGCTCCTCCAGCCGCATCAGCATCCGGCCGAGGGTGGACTTGCCGCAGCCCGACTCGCCGACGATGCCGAGGGTCTCGCCCTTGTAGAGCTTCAACGACACACCGTCCAGGGCCCGCACGTGGCCCTTGGTGGTACGCAGCACGCCGCCCTTGATCGGATAGTGCTTGACCAGATCGGTCGCCTCGATGATCACATCGCCCTCCGGCCGGGCGGCCGGACGCGCGGACTCAACGCTCGTCGACATGGAGCACCTCCTCGGTGAAATGGCAGGCTGAGGTGTGGCCGGGAGCCACCTCGATCAGCGGCGGCGCCCCGCCCTCGCGGCACAGGTCGCGCGCGAACCGGCATCGCGGATTGAACGCGCAGCCCGGCGGGATTCGCATCAGATTGGGTGGCAGGCCGCCGATCGCCGTCAGCTCCTGGCCCTTCTGGTCCAGCCGCGGAATGGATTCCAGCAGGCCCAGCGTGTACGGGTGCGCCGGGCGATCGTAGATCTCGAAGACACCGGCCGACTCCACGATCCGGCCGGCATACATCACCGCGATCCGATCGGCCACGTCGGCCACCACACCGAGATCGTGGGTGATCAGGATGAGGCCCATCTGCCGTTCGGCCTGCAACTCGGCCAGCAGCGCCATGATCTGCGCCTGGACGGTCACGTCGAGCGCCGTCGTCGGCTCGTCGGCGATCAGCACCGCCGGATTCAGCGCGATCGCCATGGCGATCATGATCCGCTGCCTCATGCCGCCGGAGAACTGGTGCGGGAACGCGTTCACCCGCTGCTTGGCTCCGGGGATGTTCACCCGCTCCATCAGCTTGATGGCCTGGGCCTTGGCGTCGGAGCGATTCATCCCGCGGTGCACCCGCAGCATCTCCGCGATCTGCCAGCCGACCGGAAAGACCGGGTTCAACGACGACAGCGCGTCCTGGAAGATCATCGAGATCTCGGGGCCGCGGATCGCCCGGCGTTCCTTCTCGCGCATGGCCAGCAGATCCTGGCCGCAATAGCGGATCGACCCGCCGGTGACGAAGCCGGGCGGGCTGTCCAGGATGCCCATGATCGCCTGGGCCGTCACGGACTTGCCGGACCCGGACTCCCCCAGGATCGCCAACGTCTCGCCCGACCGCAGATCGAAGGACACACCGTTGATCGCCTTGGCCACCCCGTCGCGGGTGCGGAACTCGACCTGCAGGTCATCGACCTCGAGCAGGGTCTCGCCGTCGACCGGGACGAAGCGGTCGTCGGCGGTGCGCGCCTCGACGAGCTCCTCGTCAAGCTTCGGATTGGACATGATCAGTCTCCTTGGCTGCCGCGCTCAGCGCAGCTTCGGGTCGAGCGCGTCGCGGACGGCGTCGCCCAGCATGATGAAGGCGAGGACCGTCACCGACAGGAAGATCGACGGGAAGATCAGCATGTGCGGCGTCTGGCGTACCAGACCGATCGACGAGGCGTCGGCGATCGACAGCCCCCACGAGACGGCCGGCGGTTGCAGGCCGATGCCGAGGAAGGACAGCGTCGCCTCCAGCGCGATGTAGACGCCGAGGTTGATCGTCGCGATGACCAGGATCGGCGCCAGGGCATTCGGCAGGACGTGCGACATGACGATCCGCCACGGCGAACCGCCGAGGGCCCGCGCGGCCGTCACATAGTCGTTCGGCTTCACCTGGAACACCGCCGAGCGCATCAGGCGGGCCGTCGTCGGCCAGGCGAACAGGATGATCACCAGGCTCACCTTGCCGGTGACCACGAAGAAGTTGGCACCCGGCGGCGAGGGGAAGATGTAGAGGAAGAGGATGCCCGCCAGCAGCAGCGGGATGGCCAGGAAGATCTCCCCCACCCGGGAGAGCAGCGAGTCGACCCAGCCGCCGAGGTAGCCCGAGACCAGGCCGACCAGACCGCCCAGCACGAGCACGCCCAGGGTGGCCACCACGCCGACCAGGATCGAGGCGCGGGCCCCGTAGATGGTCCGGGTGTAGACGTCGTAGCCCTGCTTGTCGGTGCCGAAGATGTGCTCCGGCGACGGTGGCTGCCGGGCGATCGACAGGTTGGCGTACTCGGGATCGCCGCTGGCGAACCACTGCGGGAAGACGGCCATCGTCACGACCACCAGGATCAGCGCGCCCGAGATCCAGAACATCGGGTTGTGCCGCAGTTCGCGCCAGGCGTCGGACCACAGCGAACGGGCTCGCTGCTCGCGTTCCGGAGCGCCCGGCGGGCCGGGCGCGACCTCGGCGCGCTCCACCGCGGACACCATCGTGTCGGCCGCCGGGTCGATGCCCACACCGGGCGCTTGGGCAGTCGGTTCAGTCATGGCTGATCCTCGGATCCAGGTAGCCGTAGAGGACGTCGACGAACAGGTTGGCGAGCAGGTAGACCGCGACCAGCAAGGTGATCGTGCCGACCACCGCGGTGCCCTGTTTGGTGGCGATGGAGCGGAACAGGTAGCCACCGATGCCGTTCACGTTGAAGATGCGCTCGGTGACCACGGCCCCGCCCATCAGGGAGCCGACGTCGGTGCCGATGTAGGTGACCACGGGGATCATCGAATTGCGCATCGTGTGCACACCGATGGTGCGCGCATTGCTCAGGCCCTTCGCCCGGGCGGTACGCACATAGTCGGCGCGCAGGTTCTCGGCGAGGCTCGCCCGCATCAGGCGGGCGATGTAGGCCACCGACACCGAGCCCAGCACCAGGCCGGGCAGCAACAGCGAGCGCAGCGAACTGTCCCCGGCCGTGGCGGTGAAGATCTCGATCGGTCTACCGAGTCGTTCGGACAGCCATTGGTTGAGCTGGATACCGAGCACGAGCTGCGCCAGGCCACCGAGCACGAAGATCGGGATCGAGATGACCACGAGGCTGGAGACGGTGACCAGGTAGTCGATGAAGCTCTTGCGGAAGACGCCGGCCAACACCCCCGCCAAGATGCCGATCACGGCCTCGAAGACGAGCGCGATGAGGGCCAGCTTGATCGTCGTCGGCCAGCGGACGAGCAACTGCTCGCCGACATCCTGGCCGTTGAACGTCGTCCCGAGATCACCGCGGAACAGGTCACCCAGGTAGTAGCCGTACTGCACGATCAGCGGCTGGTCGAGGTGGTACTCCTCCACCAGCCGGGCGATGTAGGAAGGGGGGCACGGGCGCTCGCCGCAGCGGCCCACCGTGGGGTCGCCGATGCCGTAGACCATGGCATAGATCAGGAACGTGGTGCCCAGGAAGACCGGGATCAGTTGCAACAGTCGCCGGGCAATGTAGGTCAGCAAGGGAAATCCGTTCCGCGCAAGATCGAGAACGCAGGATCAGGGTCAGGGAACAGGCTGTGGTGGTGTGGGCCGGGCCAGCTCGGCCCGGCCCACACCGTCGTCATGCTTGGCGGCTCAGCCGTTGACGGTGACCGCCGTGTAGTCCGGCGTACCGAGCGGCTTGAGGTTCACGTTCGACACGCGGTCCGACCAGCCGATGGTCTCGGCACGGTAGAACATCGGCAGCGACGGCAGGTCCTTGGCCAACTGCTCCTCCGCCTGGCGGTAGAACTGGTTGGCCTCGTCCGGCGTCGCGGCGGCATTGCCGTCGGCGAGCAGCCGCTCGAACTCGGGGTTGTCGTACCGGGTGTAGTTCGAGCTCGACCCCTTCGAGTACAGCGGGGTCAGGTAGTTCTCGATCGACGGGTAGTCCGCCTGCCAGCCCGAGCGCCAGATGCCGGTGTACTCGGCATTGGTGCGCCCGGTCAGGAAGCTCGCGAAGTCCACCGTCATGTTGATCTGGCAGTCCACACCCAGGTTGTTCTTCAACTGGTTGCAGACGGCCTGAGCGGTCTCGCGGTTGCCCGCACCCTCGGGGTTGGTGGTGTAGAGCAGCTTGCCCTTGTAGCCACCGGCCGCGTCGTAGAGGCGCTTGGCCTCGGTCGGGTTGAACTCACAGGTCGGCCCACAGGTGTTGGCCTGGTACTCCGGCAGCGAGGGCGAGCCCCAGCCGTCCAGCGCGGGACGCGAGCCGTTGAACAGCGTCGTGTTGATCTCCTCGCGGTCGATCGCCATCGAGATCGCCTTGCGCAGGTCGACATTCTTCAACTGCTCGTCCGACGGGGAGATCTCGACGGTACCGATGGACAGCGTCGACTTCTGCTGGTTGCGGTCCGGCAGATCGGACTTGTACAGGTCTCCGGCGAGCTGGTCCGGCGGGATCTGGTCGATCACGTCCAGGTTGCCGGCGACCACATCGGCGTACGCGGCACCGATGTCTTCGTAGATGCGGAAGGTGATCTTGTCGGCATTGCCCGGATCGACGCCGGTGTAGTCGGCGAACTTGGTCAGCACGGTCTGCTGGGTGTCCACCGACTCGACCTGGTACGGGCCGGCGCCGATCGGCTTCTTGGCGAACTCCTCCTTGCCCTCGGAGGTGTCGGCGAAGAACGCATCCGGCTGCGGCGCGAACGCGGTGTAGCCGAGCCGGACCGGGAGGTTCGAGACCTTCTCGGTGGTCTTGATGGTGAACGTCGTGTCATCGACGACGGCCAGGCCCGACAGCTTGTCGGTCTTCGGCTCGGACTTGCACTCGTCGTCGGGGCACTGGGTGTCCTTGAAGCCCTCGATCGGCTGCATGAAGTAGGAGCCCTGCTGGCCGTTCGGGCCGTAGGCGGTGTAGTTCCACGCGTCGACGAAGTTCTTGGCCTTGATCTCGGTCCCGTCGTGGAACTTGTAGCCCGGCTTGATCTTGACGGTGAAGGTCTGGTTGTCCTCGGTCTCGATCGACTCGGCGATGTCGTTCTCCGGGGCGGCGGTCTCGCCGTTGTAGTGCACCAGCTTGGCGGTGACCAGGTCGAGGATGTTGCCGCCGCAGACCTCGGCGGTGTTGCCGGCGATCAGCGGATTCTCGGGGGTGCAGCTGTTGACGCTGTATTCACCGCCGCCCGCCGCTGCTCCGTCGGTGGTCCCGCCGGGATTGGTGCCGCCACCGGAGCCGCAGGCAGCGACCAGCATCGCAGCGGCGATGCTGGTGGCTCCGGCGGCCAGCAAGCGAGTACGTCCTCGCATGTGTCCTCCTTGGTTGTCCCGCTGGTAGCGGTCGCTGTGCGGACGGCGGCTGGTCGGCGCGGACGCCTTGGAACCGACCACACGTCCAAGTTGTGAGCCTTTCTAAGGCATCGCCGAGCACAGTGTCCAGCACACGCCCGACGCCGCAATGTGATTGTGACCAACGGGCGACGGCCGCCTCAGGCGTACCGCTCGATCGAGCGGACCACCCGCTCCAACTGGTCGGTGCCGTCGGTCAGGGCACGCCGGACCAACGGGTCCAGATCGGTACGCCGCAGCGTGCGTCGGGCCTGTTCGAGCAGTTCGGGCGTACCCACCGCCACGGGGAAGGACAGTCGCAGCACCTGGCCCAGCGCCCAGCTCCGGCGGAAGCGGGTGGTGTCCGGCATGGTCGCGAACCAGCGCTCGGCCAGCTCGATCAGCTCGGCCGCCTGCCCCGGCGGGAAGAGCCCGGAGGCGGTGGCATACAGCTCGTAGGCTGGTAGCCGGCTCTGTTCGCTGATGATCGCGAAGGCGAGCGCCTTGTCCGCCGCGCCGGGACGCCCGGCTCGCGCCCGGGCGGCGTGATTCAGCGCGGCGGCCGAACGGTCCCGGGTGAGCATCGGCTCGATGTAGGAGTCGTCGCCGAGCAACGCGAGACGGGTGACGATCGACCAGCGCAGTTCGTCGTCCAACTGCCGGCCGGGTGGCAGCCCCGTCCCGGCCAACCAGCCCGCCAGCCGGGCCGTGTCGGCGCTGGAGCGGATCAGCAGTTGCCAGCCGATCAACTGGCGATCGCTGCCGGGCTCGCCCGCGGCCAGCACCCGCTCCGCGGTGGCCGCCACCCGGGCCAGCCGCGCGGACCGATCGGCGATCGGGGCGAACGGGCCCGCCAGTTGGTCGGCGGCGAACCCGAGGATCGCGCGCAGGATCAGATCGGAGGGCTCGTCGGCGATGTCGGCGAGCACGCGGTCCAGCGCGATCGCGGGGTCGAGCTCGGCATTGCGGACGCTGTCGCGGATGCTGTTCCACAACACCACGCGGGTCTGCGGATCCTTGATCGCCGAGATCGACGACAGGCCGGCCAGCCCGTCGGCCACCCGGACGCTCGCCCAGGTCTCGTCGCCCGCATCGGGCACGACCAGCGACCCGAGCACGCCGGTATCGGCGTCGGCTCCGCGCAGCCGGATGCGGCGCCGGTCGAGTTCGGTGCCGTCGGCGGCCAGGGCAGCGACGGCCAGATCGTGTTCCCGGCGGGTGTCGCCGCGGCGCTGCAGCGTACCGTCCGGACGCGCGCTCAACGTGTCCAGCCCGGATGTGCGCAGCCAGGCGTCGGCCCAGCCGCCCAGGTCGCCGGCCCCGGCCCGGGCCCAACTGAGCAGCAGGTCGCCGAGCTCGGCATTGCCGTAGGCGTACCGGTCGATGTAGTCGCGCAGGCCGGCCAGGAAGACGTCGTCGCCGATCTTGGCGGCGAGTTGTCTGAGCACCGCGGCGCCCTTGGCATAGGAGATCCCGTCGAAGTCCGCGAGCGCGGCCGCGGCGTCGGCGGCGCCGTTGCCCGCCACGGGGTGGGTCGAGGGCGCCTGGTCGGCGACCGAGCCCCAGTCCTTGCGGTTGATCCCGAAATCGATCCACAGCGGATAGCGGGTCCGGTCGGCGCAGACCCGGTGGGCGAGGTACTCGGCGAAGGACTCGTTCAGCCACAGGTCGTCCCACCAGCGCATGGTGACCAGGTCCCCGAACCACTGGTGGGCCAACTCGTGGGTGATCGTGCCGGCACGGGTGCCGCGCTCGATGTCGGTGGTGGCGCCGCGGAACAAGAAGGCGTCGCGCAGGGTGACGCAGCCCGGGTTCTCCATCGCGCCGGCGTTGAAGTCGGGGACGAAGGCCTGGTGGTAGTCGCCGAACGGGTAGGGCACGGCGAACAGGTCGTGATAGGCGTCGAGGCCGATCCTGGTCACCTCCAGGATGTCGGGAGCCTCGGCGCGCAACTGATCGGCCAGGGATTGCTTGGCATGCAGGCCGAGCGCGATGGGACCGGCGGCGCGTGGCGAGCTGTACTCGTCGAGCACCGAGGCATAGGGCCCGGCCACCAGGGTGACGAAGTAGGTCGCCAGCGGCGGCGTCGGCGCGAGCTGCCACAACCCGGGCTCGACCTGGCTGAAGCGGCCGTTGCCGAGCACGGTCCAGCCCGTCGGCGCGCGCACGGTCATGCTGATCGGCGCCTTGAGATCGGGCTGGTCGAAGCAGGCGAACCAGCGCGGGGCGGCGTCGAGGAAGCTCATCGCATAGAGATAGGTACGCCCGTCGGCCGGGTCGACGTGGCGGTGCAGGCCCTCGCCGTCGCCGCTGTAGGCCATCTCGCCGCGCACGACCAGGACATTGTCGGCCGCCAGGTCCGGGAGCGGGATCCGGCCGTCTCGCCAGCTGTCGGTCGGCAGCGGCGAGCCGTTCAGCTCGGCGCCCAGCAGCCGCTTGCCCGCGAAGTCGACGAAGGTGGTCCCGCCCGGGCGCGCGGTGAAGGAGATCGTGGCCGTCGAGGCGAAGCGATCACCCTTCGCGGTCAGGTCGAGCGCGATGTGGATGGACGAAACGGTGATCAGTTGCCGGCGCGCGATGGCCTCCGTGCGCTGCAGGCTGGGCATGGGCCCCAACCTAGCGGCAGAACCCGCGAAATCGCGGGCCCCGGGTCAGGCGGCCGGCGCTTCCTCCTCCAGCCGGGCGTTGCGGCGCTCGGGCAGCGCGAAGGTGACCAGCGCGGCGAGCGCGAAGGCGGCGGCGAAGACCCCGAAGACGAGCAACGGCCCGCCGATGAGTACCAGCGGTGGGACGATCAGCGGCGCGGCGATGGAGGCGATTCGGCCGAAGGCGGCGGCCGCGCCCGTCGCGGTGCCGCGGACCTGGGTCGGGTAGATCTCGGGACCGATGGCATACAGCGCACCCCAGGCACCGAGATTGAAGAAGGACAGCGCGCACCCCGCGGCGATGATCGTTTCCGGGGAGTTGGCGAGCCCGAAGCCGGCGGCGGCGAGCGCCGAGCCGGCGAGGAAGATCGCCAGCGTGGCCCGGCGGCCGATCTTTTCGATCAGGAACGCGGCTGCGGCGTACCCGGGAAGCTGGGCCAGCGTGATGATCAAGGTGAACTCGAACGAGCGGACCAGGTCGAAGCCGCGCTGCACCAACAGGGTCGGCAGCCAGATGAACGCGCCGTAGTAGGACAGGTTGATGCAGAACCAGACGATCCACAGGGCGCCGGTACGCCCGCGCAACCCGCGGGACCAGATCGAGCGGCTGCCGCTGTCCGCCGGTGCCGGGTCGTCCGCGGGTTCGTCGGAGGCGGCCGGCGGGGCGATCCCGGCTGGTTCCTCGAAGGTACGCACGGCGCGCTCGGCCTCGGCGTACCGGCCGCGTGATTCGAGGAATCGCACCGACTCGGGCAGGCCGAGGCGCACGACGATCGCGTAGACGGTCGGCACGATGCCCACGGCGAGGGCCCAACGCCAGCCGTCGGGGCTGCTCGGCACCAGCAGGTAGCCGAGCAGCGCCGCGAGGATCCAGCCGACCGCCCAGAACGCCTCGAGCGCGACGACCATCCGCCCGCGGATGTGGCGCGGCGCGAACTCGCTGACCAGCGTGGAGGCGACCGGCAGCTCCGCGCCGAGCCCGAGCCCGACGATGAAGCGGAGCACCATCAGCACCGCGACCGAACCGGCGAGGGCGGATGCGCCCGTCGCCACCCCGTAGATCAACAGCGTGAGCGCGAACACCTGGCGGCGGCCGATCCGGTCCGCGAGCAGCCCGCCGAGGCTGGCCCCGACCGCCATCCCGATGAAGCCGACCGACCCGATCAGAGAGAGCTGGGTGTTGTCGAGCTTCCACTGCTGCGCGAGCGCCGCCATCACGAAGCTGATCAACCCGACATCCATCGCGTCCAGCGCCCAGCCGATGCCCGAGCGGCCGAGCAGTTGCCCGTGGGCGCGGTTGAACCGGAGCCGGTCCAGCCGCTCGGTTCTGGACAGGCGCGTCGAGGTCGTCACGGCAGGATTCTCACACGCGGGCCGCGCCGGCGCCCCGACGTTGATCGAGCCGGCGAAGCGAGCCGTGTCGAGATGCGAGGTCAGGCCAGCCACCCGGGCGCCGGCCCGGTCCCGGGCACCCGAGCCGCGCCGAAACCGACCACTCGCTCGGGTTATGGCCGCCACCCACGCCCAGACACCGCCCAAACCCCGACGAGTGGTCGGTAATGGCGCGCACAACGGTCTCGACGGCGCTCGAGATCGGAGATCAGGCCAGCCACCCGGGCGCCGGCCCGGTCCCGGGCACCCGAACCGCGCCGAAACCGACCACTCGCTCGGGTTATGGCCGCCACCCACCCCCAGACATCGCCCAAACCCCGACGAGTGGTCGATAAAGGCGCGACGGGGCCGCTTCCCTGGTCGCGCCTACCCTGATCGCGCCGGCTGCCGATCAGCCTCACGGGACGAGCAGGACGCGTCCTCGAAGGCCGCCTTCGGCGAACCGCTGGTACGCCGCGGCCGCCTCCGCGAGCGGAAACGTCTCGGCCACGCGCACCGCGAGCTCACCGGAGGCGCTGCGACGCAACAGGTCGGCGAGGCGCGGACCGTCGGGCGAGACGCTGACCGTCCCGACAGTGATCCCCCGCTCGCCGGGCACCGGCGCGGGCGGGAAGACGCCCACGAAAGCGCCCCCGTCGGCGACCGCCGGGAGGGCCCGCTCCTGGAGGCCCGCCGCATCGAGCACGGCGTCGTACCCGTGCTCTCGCAGCTCCGTGACCAGTTCCACCGGCGTACCGTCGCCGCGGGTGATCCCGGCGACGAAGTCCCGGTCGCTCTCGCGGGCGAGCCCGCTGACCTGCCAACCGGCGGCCGCCGCCAGGGCGATCGCGTAGCCGCCGACGCCGCCGGCCGCGCCCGTCACCAGCAGGCTGCGACTCTCGGCCGGGCCCAACAGGTCGAGGGCCTGCGCGGCGGTCAGCGCGTTCAACGGGACGCTCGCCGCGCCGACCGGATCGAGCCCCTCGGGGAGCGCGGTCACTGCATCGGCGGCGAGCACGACCCGATCGGCATGGGCCCGCGCGGGCGCGCTCAGATCGGCGTGCAGGCCGACGACCCGATCGCCCGCCGAGAGACCGTGGACGCCCGGGCCGATCACACTGATCACCCCGCTGACATCCCAGCCGAGGCCGACCTCGTTCGGCAGCCCGAAGGCGTCGCGCAACATGCCGCCCAGGACCTGGGCATCGGCGGGGTTGATGCCGGCGGCGGTGACGTCAATCGCCACCTCGCCGACGCCCGGGGTCGGGTCGGGCGGCTCGGCAAGCTGTGGAACGGCGCTACCGGCCACTGCGGAGAGTGCGTACATGTGAGTGCTCCTTTCGATCGCCAACTTCTTGTGTGGCTCACTATTCGAGAGCTACTCTCCCCTGGGAAGTAGGCACCTGAGAGTGCGTGAGTGACCTGAAGGAGAGCGATGGCGACGACGACCGCGGATCAGCGCCGAGCCGAAGCCAGGGCGGCTTATGACGCCTATCTCGCCCAGTGCCCGTCGCGCCAACTGCTCGCCCGGATCTCGGACAAGTGGGTGACCCTCGTCATCTGCGCACTCGGCGACCATCGTGGCCCCCTGCGCTACTCCGAGCTGGCGCGTCGGATTCCCGGGGTGAGCCAGAAGATGCTGACCCAGACGCTGCGCGCCCTGGAGCGCGACGGCCTGATCGGCCGCACCGTCACCGCGTCGGTACCGCCGCGGGTGGACTACGAGCTGACCCCGCTCGGGCACTCGCTGCTGGAGCCGATCTGGCACGTCAAGCACTGGGCCGAGCAGCACATGCCCGAGATCGACCGCGCGCGGGCCGCGTACGACGGCGCGCGCGACGAGCCGACCGGCGCCGTTCGCGCCTCCGGGTAGGGCCCTCAGGATTCCGGTACGGGCATCGGCAGCAGTTCGCCGCGTGCCCAGGGCCCGAGCTGATCGGCGTAGTGGGGATCGGTCGGGTCGGCGCTGATCCCGCCGGGGATCACCCAGCCGGACGCCGCCGGATCGGCGAAGTCGATCACCTGTCGATAGACCGTGGTCAGGGTGACGTCGAACCCGTCGGCGTTCAGCGAATAACCGGCGGCACGGATGGTGTCGCCGTCGCCCGGCAGCGGCACCTCCGGCGGGTCGGCGAACCCGGCGCCCGCGCCGAGGGTGTGCGTCGGCCGCAGCCGGTGCAGGTCGGTCCAGTCGTCCGGATCGGTACGCCAGGCCGCTGCCAGCGCCCCCACCAGCACCTCGCGGTCGACCTCGGCGGGCCGCAATGTCGCCCGATTCACCAACCGGACCATGATCACCGCGACCCCGTCGGCCGGCGCGCCCCGCAGGGCTCCGGCCGCCTCCTCGCCGAGCAGCGACGCGGCCAGCGCGCGCCGGAACCGGGCGTACGCCGCCGCGCGCCGGCCGTCGCGAAGATCACCGTTCCAGGCGGCGAGCAGGGCCCGCGTGCGCTCGGCATCCCCTTCCAGCGGGCCGATCCGCGCGCACTCCGCGGCCCACCGCCGGGCGGCAGTCGAGACCGTGTCGAGCTGCATCGCCCGCGCCTCCTCCGCCGTCCAGCCCACGCGTGCGGCGAGCAGCTCGCCGATCCGCTCGATCCGGAACGGCGACGGCGCGTACCGGGTGATCAACGGCCCCGAGTTCGCATCGACGACGAGGTTGTTGGCATTCGCCAGCCAGCCCGGCTCGGGATTGATCATCCGCGGCAGGTCGGACTCCGTTACGCGACCGGTCCAGCCGCCGGCCCGGGCCGGAACCGGCGCGGACATGCCCGCCGGCTGCGCCCGCTCCGGTAGCTCGCCGCGCAGCCGGTAGCCGATGTCGCGTCGATCGGCGCAGACGAAGTTGTTCACCGGGTCCACCCAGCCGGCCTGGACCTCCAGCAGCTCCGCGACGCTGCGGCAGTCGATCATCCTCCGCAGCACGTCGAACTGCCGGCACACGCGGTCGGTGGCGACCCAGGACAGCGACAGCGCCCGGCCGCTCGCCGGGTCGCCGTGTACGACCGGGCCGCGCGCCGTGCGCGCGATGGTGATCGACTCCTCCGCGCCGCCACGCACGGCGATCCGCTCGGTGCGGCTCTGCACCGGCGCCCAGCCCTCCGCCTCCCGCGACTCGGCGCCCGCATCGCGGAACTCCTCGACGAACAGATCCTGGTTGTCGGCCGAGCCGTGGGTGATCGCCCACGCGAGGCGACCGTTGGCGCCGAAGTGCGGCCAGCCCGGGAGCGTCGGGAACGTCGCGCCCGCCACGTCGAACTCCGGACAGCTCACGCGCACCTGCCAGTAGGCATTGGGCACGTCCACCGCGCGGTGGGAGTCGTTGACCAGCAAGGGCTTTCCAGACGCGGTACGCTCGGCGCCGATCGCCCATACATTGGAGCCCGCGCCGGCCTCGGCCAGGAAGCCGAGCTCGGCGGCCTCGGCCACCTCGCGACCCGATGCCATGATCAACTCCGCCGTTGCGTCGTCCAACGGCCCCTGCACCGCGCCCGGGGGCACGGTCAGCGCGAGGCCGGGCAGGAGCGGCGGGTCGAGCGCGGCCGCGGCCTCCGCGCCGATCCCGGCGATCAACATCCCGCGGGTGAGCTTGAACTGCCAGTCCCCCATCAGCACGTGCCTGATCTTGAACGCGGCGACGGCCTGCCACGGCTCCCACGGCTCGAACACCAGGCCGCGCTCGGCGTACTCCGGCGCCAAGCCCTCGGCCGCGGCGGCGTTCACCCCAGCTGCGTGGCGCTCGAACGCGCGCCGGGTGGCCGGCGCCATCGCCTCGACATCGGCTCGTGCCCCGTCGGCGAGGTCGATCCGCCGCGCGAGGCGATCACCCGGCAGGCCGGCGGCGCCGATCACCTCCGACCAGCGCCCGGTGGCGCGGCGCCGGTCGTACTCGAACTGCCACAGCCGATCCTGCGCCGCGGCGTACCCCATGCCGAACCAGGCGTCGTCCTCGGTGGCGGCGATCACCGTGGCGATACCGGCGCGATCGCGCTCGATCCGCGGCGATTCGCCGGTCCGGGTCGCCGATCGACTCACGCGAGTGCGTCGACCACGGCCCGGGCCACGCCGTGGGCGCTCTGCGGGTTCTGCCCGGTGATCAACGTTTTGTCGGTGACGACGTGCTCGACGAACTGATCGTCGGCCTTGGAATACCGAGCGCCTCGGTCGGCAAGCTCGTCCTCCAACCGGTAGGGCACCACATCGGCTCGCTGGGCGGACTCCTCCTCGGGCCAGGAGAACCCGGTCACGTCGCGACCGGAGATCACGTATTCGCCATCGGCCCTTCTGGCCTGCAGCAGGCCCGCGGGCCCGTGACAGACGGCGGAGACGATCTTGCCGCGAGCATCGAAATCGGAGATCAACTTCGCCAGCGATTCGTCGTCGAAGTCGAACATCACCCCGTGACCCCCGGTGAGATAGATGGCGTCGTAGTCGTCGGCACTGACCTCGCTCACCGCGACGGTGTCTTCCAACCGATCCATGTACTCGCGATCGGCATAGCGTTCGGCGGTCCCGCCGTCGGCGAGCACGTCGTGGGCCAGACTCTCGGGGTCGATCGGCACCCGTCCCCCGGCGATGCTGGCGATGGTGGTCTCGTGCCCGGCCTGCTCGACGACATCGGTGAAGTGGCTGAGCTCGCCGAGCCACAGGCCGGTCCGGTAGCCGGCCTTGGCGTACTCCCCTGCGCTGGTGACGATGATCAGGATCTTGGCCATGACCTGCTCCTTCTGCTCGGGGTCGGAACCACCACGCTACCCCTCGCCGCGCGCCGCCCGGGCCCCGACCGGGTCGCGACCGGAACGCCGTCGCTAGGCTGCCGCTGGTTCCGTGGCTCGACGATCGGAGGGCGAGATGACGGCAGGTGGCGGAGTGGACGAACCCGGCGCTCGGACGAGCACGTTGGTGATCCTCGGGGCCTCGGGCGATCTGACCGCGCGCCTGCTGCTGCCCGGGCTCGGCACGCTGCTGGCGGGCCAGCCGGAGCGCAAGGTGACGATCATCGGCGCCGACCGCGAGCCGATGGAGACGAGCGCCTGGCGCGAGCTCGTCCGCTCGGCCCTGACCAGCACCGGCTGCCCGGCAGAGGTTGCCGCCGAGACGGCCGATCGGGCCGCCTGGCAGACGGTCGACCTGCTCGACGAGGAGAGCCTGCGGGGGCTGCTGGGCGCCATCGGCGGCCCGGCGGTGCTCTATTTCGCGGTGCCGCCGCGGATCGCGCAGGGGGCCTGCGAGCTGCTGGCGAGGATCAGGCTGCCGTCCGGGATCAGGCTCGGGCTGGAGAAGCCCTTCGGCACCGATGGGGCAAGCGCGAAGGCGTTCAACGAACTGCTGCACGGCTTCGTGGCCGAGGAACGGGTCTTCCGCGTTGATCATTTCCTCGGCACGTCGACCGTGTTGAACGTGCTCGGCTTCCGCTTCGCCAACAGGGTCTGGCGGCCGGTATGGAATGCCGACAACATCGAGCGGATCGACGTGATCTTCGACGAGACGCTCGCCCTGGAGGGCCGGGCGGGTTACTACGACACCGCGGGCGCGCTGGTGGACATGATCCAGAGCCACCTACTGCTGGTGATGGCGGTGACGATGATGGAGGAGCCAGCCCGGATCGATGCCACCGAGCTGCGTGATCATCTGGCGCACGTCGTGCGCGCGACGCGGATCTGGGCCGACGAGCCCGCGACTGCCTCGCGGCGGGCGCGCTACACCGCGGGTCGGATCGGCGAGCGGAACGTGCCGGACTACGTGGACGAGCCCGACGTGGATCCGGGCAACGAGACGGAGACGCTGGCGGAGCTGACGGTGGAGGTACGCAATGCGCACTGGGCGGGCGTACCCGTCACCTTGCGCAGCGGGAAGGCTCTCGGCGCCGACCGGCACCAGATCATGATCACGTTCCGACCGGTCGCGCATCTGCCGGAGGGCCTCGGCGCCGGCCAGGTCGCGATCCCGAACCAGCTCGTGCTCGATCTCGGGCCCGACCGAGTGGCGCTGGAGATCACCACCAATGGCGCCGACGACTGGCGAGACATCGAGGCGACGACGATGTCGGCGGCGCTCGGCCCCGGCGCGATGGAGCCCTACGGGCAGATCCTCGCCGGGATGCTCGACGGGGATCCGTTGCTGTCCGTGCGCGGCGACATCTCCGAGGAATGCTGGCGAATCATCGACCCGGTACGCCGGGCCTGGCAGGCGAACGAGACGCCGCTGGAGACCTACCCCGCCGGCTCCGACGGACCGGAGTCGTGGCCGCGAGCCCGCCAATGGGCGAGCGTCGACTGAGCTATCAGGCATCGACGGCCTGATCGCGGCCCCGCTCGAAAGCGCGGTCGAGGCCCGCGGACAGGGCCTCGAAGGTCTCCCCGACGAGTCGGTAGTAAGCCCACCTCCCGCGCTGCTGGCGAGCCACCAACCCGGCCTCGACGAGCACACGCATGTGGTGGGAGACCGTCGGCTGACTCAGGCCGACCGGGCCGGTCAGATCGCAGATGCAGGCCCCGGCGCTTTCGGCCGCGGCGATCAGCGACACGAGCCGCACCCTGGTCGGATCACCGAGTGCCTTGAACACGCCGGCCAGTCGCCGAGCCGATGGCTCGTCGAACGCACCTTCGGCCAGCGACGTCGCGCAGCCGTCGATCCTCGCTGGCGTGATCACCGGTTCGGGGGGCTCGCGCATCCCGCTATGGTACGCCACACATTGACGAGCGTCGATGGATAACGCAGGATTGTCGCATCGATGATCGTCAATAGATTGAGCGGAGCGACAGGAGGAGCCATGGCCAGGACTGGCAACGCGACCCGGGAACAGGTCCGCGCACGCTACGCCGCCGCGGCGACCGCCGTGACCCGCGGTGACAGCGATGCGACGGCGTCGGTTGATGCGGACTGCTGCGGACCGGCCGGCGCCGCTCCCACCGACGAGGTGTTCGGCGCGTCCTTGTACGGCACGGACGATCGGCTCGGGCTGCCCGTCGAGGCGCTGACCGCCTCCCTGGGCTGTGGCAACCCGATGGTCGTGGCCGACCTGCACGAGGGTGAGAAGGTGCTCGATCTCGGCTGCGGCGGCGGCATTGACGTACTGCTATCGGCGCGCCGGGTCGGTCCCCGGGGGTACGCCTACGGCGTCGACATGACCGACGAGATGCTCGAACTGGCCAATGCAAACAAGGCCAGAGCCGGCGCGACCAATGTCGAGTTCCTCAGGGGCACGATCGAGGATGTCCCGCTCCCCGACGGCGCGGTCGATGTGGTGATCTCCAACTGCGTGATCAATCTCTCCACCGACAAGCCCGCCGTGCTCGGCGAAATGCACCGGGTCCTCGCGCCGGGCGGGCGGATCGGCATCGCCGATGTCGTCGCCGAGGACCACCTCACGCCGGCGGACCGCGCCGAACGCGGATCGTTCATCGGCTGCATGGCCGGCGCCCTGTCGCGTCGCGAGTATCTCGACGGGTTGGCCGCCGCCGGCTTCGTCGACGCCGAGATCTCGTTCACCCACGAGGCAGCCCCTGGCATGCACTCGGCGCTCATCCGTGCGAGGAAGCCCGCACACGCAGAGCCGCCAGCGTGACCCGGACGGTCAACGGGGGCCCGGCTGCTCCCCCGGATCGAGCCGTGGGCCCTCTACGGGCTCTTGTTCACCATCGTCATCCTGTTCGCGCTGCAGGGCGAACAGATCACATCCCGTCTGCTCGATGTGGCCAGGATCGCGCTGCCGCTGTTGGCGTACTTCGTCGTGATGTGGGGCGGCGGGTTCGCCCTCGGCCGGATCCTCGCGCTGGGGTACGCCAGATCGACGACCCCCGCCTTCACCGCCGCGGGCAACAACTTCGAACTGACCATCGCGGTCGCCATCGAGTCGTCCATGTGGCGCTCACCCTGCGCAAGCGTTACCACCGGCCGGCCGACCGACGCCGGCCGGACCAGGAGCTCCGATGACTGACCAGCGCCCCGCCGTCCTGTTCGTGTGCGTGCACAATGCCGGGCGCTCACAGATGGCCGCCGGATGGTTGGCCAGGCTTGCCGGTGATCGCATCCACATCTTCTCCGCCGGTACCGAACCGGCCGATCAGGTCAATTCGATCGCTGTGGCGGCGATGAGCGAGGTCGGCATCGACATCGCAGCCAACCAGCCACGCCGGCTGACCCCCGAGTTGGTCGAGGGCGTCGATGTCGTCGTCACCATGGGCTGCGGGGACACCTGCCCGTACTTCCCCGGAAAGCGATACGTGGACTGGCCGCTGGCCGATCCCGCGGGACGACCGCTGGAGGTGGTCCGCCAGGTCCGGGATGAAATCCGGGGGCGGGTCGAGTCGCTGGTCGCGAGTCTGCTCGAGGTCTGATCAGCGCTCCGGCGGTCGTACCCCGCGGCCCTGCGCAACCTCAGGCTCTGCCACGGTACGCGTCGCGCAGCGCCCGCCCCGTGGCCGTGTCGCCGATGCCATCGACGAGCCCGGAGTAGAGCACCTGTCCGCCGTGGCGCCCGGGCCCGGGTCCGAGGTCGACCAGCCAGTCGGCGACGCGGATCACCTCGAGGTTGTGCTCGATGACGACGACGGTGTGGCCGTGGTCGACCAGATCATCGAGCACCGCGACGAGTCGCGCGATGTCGCTGAGGTGCAGCCCCGTCGTCGGTTCGTCGAGAAGGTAGACACTCGGCTCCGTCGCGTCCCTGAGCTCCTTGGCGATCTTCACCCGCTGCGCCTCACCGCCGGAGAGCGTGTTCAGCGGCTGCCCGAGCGCGAGATAACCCAGCCCGACCCGGTCGAGGTGGGCGAGCCGCGACCGGATCGCCCGGTCGTCGAGCCGGTCGATCGCATCGGTGATGCTCAGTCGCTCGACGTCGGCGATCGAGAGCCCGTCGATGGTGTGGGCACGCGCCTCGGCAGTGAACTTCGTACCCTGGCAGGTCGGGCAGGTCGTCTCCTGCCCGTCCATGAACGCGAGATCGGAGTAGATGATCCCGAGCCCCTTGCATGCCGGACAGCCGCCTTCTGAATTGGCGCTGAACAGGCCCTCGGGCGCGCCGGTGATCCTCGCGAAGTGTCTGCGCAGGATCTGTGCGATGCCGACGTAGGTGATCGGAGTCGATCGGCGATTCGGCGACACCGGCTTCTGATCGATCGTGATCGCACCGTGCTGCGCGACGATCTCGGCGGCGAGGCTCGACTTCCCCGACCCGGCGACCCCGGTGAGGACGGTCAGCACTCCCAGCGGCAGGTCGACCGTCACGTCGTCAAGGTTGTTCGTTGTCGCGTTGGCGATCGTCAGCCCACCGGCCGGCCTCCTGGGCGTTGGCACCGTCGGCGTCTGAGCCCTGAGGGCTCGGCCGGTCGGTCCGTCGGAACGGACGAGGTCGTCGAAACTTCCCTGGAAGATGAGGTGTCCACCCGCGCTCCCGGGGCCGGGGCCGATCTCGATGATCTCGTCTGCCCTGGCCATCACGGCGGGATCGTGCTCGACGACGAGGACGGTGTTACCACGGTCGCGGAGCCTGCCGAGCAACTCGATCATGGCGTCGACGTCGTGCGGATGTAGGCCCACGGTCGGTTCGTCGAAGACGTAGAGCATCTCGACCAGGCTCGAGCCGAGATGTTTGACCGCTTTGATGCGCTGCGACTCGCCGCCGGACAGGGACGACGTGGCGCGGGCAAGGTGGAGATATCCGAGTCCGATCGTGTCCATTGCTTCGAGCCGGTCGAGCAGGGCGCTGACGACGCTGCGTACCTCAGGCCGCTGCATCCGGGCGACGGCGTCGCGGAGTTCGGGAATCTCGAGACGGGAGAGTTCGCCGATCGTGCAACCGTCGACCGTGGCGGTGCGCGCAGCCTCGGAGAGGCGTTCGCCGCTGCAATCGGGGCAGGTCTCCGAGTGCGTGAACTCGGCGATCGTCGCGCGCTTGTGTTCTGAGACGGTGTCGGAGGTCCGCAGGTAGATGCGCTCGAATCGCTCGACGACGCCTTCGTAGTCCGCAGGCAGGGCGTCGGAGAGGGCCGACGCGATCCGTCGGCCGTGGAGCAGCGCGTCGACGTGCTCTGCCGGCCACTCGCGCAGGGGCGAGTCGACGGCGAAGACGCCGACCTCGGCGTACTTGCGGTACCAGTACTGGCCGTCTCCGAAGCCGGGCAGGACGATCGCTCGTTCGTCGAGCCGGCGATCCCGGTCGAGGAACTTCTCGACGTCGGGGCGGACGACCTCGCCGATGCCCGAGCAGGTCGGGCACATGCCGTCGGGGTCGTTGAAGGAGAATGCGGAGGACTCGCCGACGTGCGGTTCGCTGAGCCGGGAGAACAGCAGGCGCAGATACGTCCAGGCGTCGGTGATCGTGCCGACGGTCGAGCGGGCGTTGCCGCCGATCCGTCGCTGGTCGATGACGATGACCGGCGAGAGCCCGTCGATGCTCCCGACCTCCGGTCGCGTCCACTTCGGCAGGCGATTGCGAGTGAACGGCGGGTAGGTCTCGTTGAGTTCGGCGCCCGCCTCGGCCGCGATGGTGTCGAAGATCAACGACGACTTGCCCGAACCGGAGACGCCGGCGATGACGACGAGACGGTTCCTGCGGATGTCGACGTCGAGGCGGTCGAGGTTGTTGGTCGTGGCTTGACGGACCCGGATGGCTCGCTCGGTCATGTTCGCCGACGCTAGGACCAGATCCGGCCGGATCCTGACCGCAATTCGTGTCATCCTCGAGCATGGCCGATGTCACTCGGCGGATGCTCGATCTGCTCGCCCTGCTGCAGACGCGGCGTCGCTTCACGGGCGCCGAACTCGTCGCGCGGCTCGGCGTGAGCGAGCGGACCGTACGCCGGGACATCGATCGGCTTCGTGAGTACGGGTACCCCGTCGACGCCGCTCCCGGGCCCGGCGGCCACTACGGGTTGGCCGCGGGCCGAGCGATTCCGCCGCTGATCTTCGACGACGACGAGGCGGTCGCGATCATGCTCGCGCTGGCCGCGAACGCGAACGCCGATCAGGGTCGCCCCGGCAGCATCGGTGACGCAATGTCGCGGGCGTACGGCAAGCTCGACCAGGTCCTGCCGCCACGCCTGGCGATGACCGCTGCCACGGTGCGGGCGAGTGTGGAGGCGGACGCGCTTCGCGTACCGACGATCGACATCGCCGACATCACACGCATTGCCACGGCGATCCACGAACGCCGAGAACTCGGGTTCGACTATCGCCGGGGCGAGCGGGCCACCCGGCGCCGGGTCCACCCGCACCGCCAGGTGCACCACCTGATGCGCTGGTACCTCGTCGCGTGGGATTCCGACAAGGGAAGCTGGCGGGTGTTTCGGACGGATCGTATGAGCAACCTCGACGTGCGCACGACGGCGTTCCAGCCACGCGAGCTGCCGGAGGACGCGGCCCTCGACCGGGTGAAGGCGGCGGTCAAACGATCGAGCCGCAAGGCGGTCGTGACGGTCGCGACCTCTGTCGATGAGGTAGCCGCCGCGCTCCCCTTTCAGTCGATGGACGTCGACGTACTGGGCGAACAGCGGACCCGCGTGACGCTGCGGTGCGACGACTGGCGCTGGCTCCTGTTCCACCTCAGCCACCTGGAGTGCGCCTTCACCATCGACGAGCCCATCGCATGGGCCGAGGCGATCGAGCGCTTCGCCGCGTCGACGGCGAGAGCGCAACCTCAGGGACCTTGGCGCATCGGCCTGAAAGGCCCAACCCCGCCTCGCGACAGACGCCCGCCCAAAGATCACGAGTGACGACCCATCGCCGACAAACGGTTTGGGGGGTGCAGTCGGCTCGCGAACCCGCCGCAGTTTGGTTTGAGCACGTGCGTGGCAACGACCAGCACGGAGGTCAGCGATGGTCTCGGCCCGGCGCCCGAGCCGTTACGTACGAATCCTGGTCAGCGCCGTGCGAACTGGCGCACTTCGCTTCAATGCTGGTCCCGGCGTGAGCTTGGGTAGGTCCTTCAAATGCTGAGCAACACCAGCTGCGGAGTCAGCATGGACCGTAGACATCTTGATCGAAGGCACCTTCCTTGCCATAGTCCGGGTTCACTTCTACCCACCCAACACGATTGCGCCACGAAAATTCCCGCCATGACATTTCCTTCAGTTGTCACCATACTCCCCCGCCCTCCAAGGCCCAATTCTCGTGGCAGCCGATTCCAACCTCTCGCCGTAGACTTGCCACAAGTTTGGCTGCTTCTGCCTGATCCATGTGAAACCTTGCCAGACGTCTTGGTCGTCGATCCCCCAACCTCGGTCTTCAGGGGGAATCGATTCGATGACCGCAGGAAGGTTCTCAACCATTCTCATCGCTAAGTGGTTGTCGGCGTCTGCAAGCCAACCAACTGCTCTGATGAGCCAAGCTACCGTAGCACTGACGGGCTCGGTCGAGCCTTCTGATGACCATTGATCAAACGAGCGCAGGTTGCCTCGATGAAGCAGGAAAGCGAGAGCCACGGGGACATTATTCCTAATCTCGTTCAGCGCATCCGGGCGCGTCGACGACCCTGGCGTGTAGCGTCCGACCTCCACGTCCTTGACCGCAAGGAGACTTCCGGTCAGAACATTCAGCCTGAGACCGCCGGAACCTCGATAATCGATCCTTTCAACCGCGTGCAAGAGGCCACCTGCCGAATCCGGAAGCGCATTGACCAGGTCTCGGTAAAATCCGTGACCCGGGCGCTGATTCTCTGCTGTGACTCCAGTCACAAGAGCGACGATTTTCGACGTCTCGATCTCTACCCCTCGATTCATCGCGGACGCTACAAAGTCGAGCAGCCCAGGATAGGGATGGAAGCCGCGAGCGCCTTCCGCATAGCGACGCTCGAGCCCGCTGACGTAGTCACTCACGACGGATTCAGTGAAGTCGTCTGGGACGCTCACGCCAGTGGACGTCCCAGGCAACGCGAGAGCGACGTTGGCGCGAAAGATAGCGAGAAGCAGGCGTCTATCCTCGCCCTCGTACTGACGGACTTCGCGCCACAGAAGCCCGATGTGCGTGGCGTCAGAGGATCGATCAACGATCTCAAGTAGTGCGTCACGTCGCTGCCGTCGGGAGATCTGCTCTTGACGCGCCAGCGTTCTGGCTTGCAACTCGTTCAGATCGCGATCGCGTTCTGACTGCTTCGCACCCAGCCGCCATATAAAGACGGGGATGAGTGCCGTGACCAAGATGGTGACAACGCTCAAAAGAAGCACCGGGTCTTCCCATGACCACTTTGCTGAGAGGCCCTGCCACCATTCAGTCACTTCTTGCCGCCAGAGGTGAGCCTGCTAGGCAACCGGTCCGGACGCCTTCGCGGAGCTCGTCAATGTGCTGCTTGAACACCGCGAGGAGCAGGGTCGTCTGACGCTGCTTGCCGTCGACGACGTGCACGGTATTGCCCTCGATCGTGTCCACGGTCTGGTCGAGGGTGATGATCGTGCCCAAGAGGTGCGCACCGTCGATCAAGTCCTCCAGGAGATCTTCCCAATGAGCCTTGTACCAGGGGTACTCGCGCTGGCGAAGAGGGGTCCTGTCCAGCCCTTTACGTTCGTGGCCGCGGAGCGTGTGAACCGGGTACTCGTTCGCTGCCTTGATCATCAGGGCCCCTTCCACCTGCCAAGGTGTCCAACATTGAAGCAGACCCCGCACCCGGAGGGTCGCGAGGTCAGGCACCCCGCTCACTGCTTGTTCGCTCCGGAGGGTATTCCGGCACGGAACTCCACCACGTCGCCACGAAGAACCATCTGGGGTCGAATCAACCAGCAGTGGAAGCATTGACGGACGTGGAGGGCCTAGGCGATTTGATACGACTCGTCGCCAACCTGGACCTCGACCCGAAGCGTCCCGCCGACGGCCTCCACGTAGCGGCGCAGCGTGTCGACCTGCGTGCGCTCGATGTCGCCATGTTCGATCTTCGAGACACGCTTCTGACTCACGGCCAGTTGTTGCGCGACGTCAGTCTGGGTGAGGTTGTGCGCCTCGCGTAGTTCCCGCAGCCGGTAGGCGCGCACCTCGGCGCGCATTCGTGCTTCGTGAGCCGCGACCTTCTCCGGGTCAGCAGGCCGCTTGGCGAGCAGGTCATCGAGGGTCTTGGCCATGTCACTCACCTTTCCTTGAGTCGTCGCAGATGTTCGTCGTATCTGCCATCGGCGATCGGAATGTTCTTGCGGTACCACTTCTGCCACTGACCCCGCTTGTCACCACCGAGCAGCAGGATCGCTCGTCGCTTCGGGTCGAAGACGAACAGGATCCGCACCTCGCTGCGGCCGGATGACCCGGGGGCGCAGCTCCTTCATGTTCTTGTGCCGCGACGCCTGGATCGTGTCGACGAGTGGTCGCCCGAGTGCCGGACCGTCGCTCGCCAGCACCTTCAGGCCGCGATCACCTGTGCGTAGGAGTCGTCGTCGAGCCCGAGCAGCCACTCCTCCACGAGGTCGCTGTCGATCTCCCACACGACACGAGGATACAACTCACGCATTCTAGAACTCAAGAGGTATGTTCAAACCTGCGAGTTCCGCCTGCAACGGCACCTCGATCACGAAGACCCCGCAAAGATCATGAAGACCCCGCAAACTCCACCGTAGTCTGGGTAGCGTCCGCACTATGCGAACAGCTACCGACGAGGACGGTGATCACCGCCTGGTCATCTACGACCTCGACGGCGTGATCACCCGGAGGGATACGTTCACCGCCCTGGTCATCCACCGCTTGCGCCGGGCACCATTTCGGCTGCTGCGGGCCACCATGGCGGCGATGCCCATGCTCCGAGGGGACGCAACCAGTCGGCACGAAGCTGCGCAGCGAGTCGCGGAGATAGCTATGACCGGCTTGCGCGAGCGGGAGTACATCGCCGAAGCCCGGGCATTCGGGAAGCGAATCGCAGGCGACCCGTGTTGGATTCGCCCTTGGGCCGTGGACCGACTACGGCGTCAACACGCCAAGGGTGCGCGCATCGTTGTCGCCACGGCCACCGAGCGCTCCCTCGCTGCAGCCTTGCTCGACCATGCCGCGGTGCCGTATGACTCGCTCTCTGCCTCGTCACTCACAGAAACCGCTTCAGGTATGCAAGTAGCCGACCACCGGGTCGGCACGCGGAAGATGGAAGCACTCCGCGAAATGGGCGTATCCATCGAGGACGCCGAGTTCGTCACCGACTCCACAACCGATCTGCCGACGGCGCAGGTGGCCGCGCGAGTTGTTCTCATCGGCGCATCCACGCGTACGCACGACAAGTTCCTCCGGTCGGGCGTGACGTTGAGCTAGCTCGTGAAACATTGCGCAACGCAGGCTGCGCTCAGACTCATCGAGAGCGACTCTCGGGCCCACATCTCATCGAGACTCAAGAGATCCTGGGACATTGCCGACCGAGGCCTTGCCTCGCCGCAAGATGTCAGTTCGAAAATCTGAACTCCACCGAGTCGCCACACGAAGAACCATCTGGGACCGAATCAACCGGCAGTTGGGAGCGCTGCCAGACGTGGAGGGTGCCAGTTTCGCGACGTCAGTCCGGTGAGGCTGTGCGGCGCTGAACTGCCGGACGAATGCTCGCTGCCATGGCATCTCCACCGCATCCCGTCACGAAGGCCATCAGGACCACGGGTCGATGACGGCAACGCCCACCCCCTCGAAGTCAGACACGTTGCGGGTGACTACGGCGAGGTCGTGCTCGATGGCGGTGGCGCCGATGAGCGCGTCTCTCTCAGGGCTGGGATCGGGTACGTGCAGATGGGCCGTCCGTCTCGCCACCGCGAGATCGATGGGGAGGAGTCGGCCCGAAAAGCTGTCCAGGACCTCCTCGTCAAGCCACGCACGAATCGCCTGCGCCTGTCGCCTGTCCTTGCGTTCGAGTCGCGCTATCCCGATCTCGATCTCCAGAACGGTGATGACACTCAGGAACAGGTGGGACGGCTTCCTCGCTGCAACCCAGGCCCGCACCCGGGGATCTGCAGTGCGCTCGGGCTTCCGGAGTTCGCTCAACACGTTGGTGTCGAGGAGGTACTTCACAGCTCGGGCACCTTCAGGCCGACCTGCAGCGGGGCGGGCTCGAACTCGATGTCGTCGTACTCCTCGTCCATGCTCAACCGCCCGACCAGATCCTTGCCGTCACCGTGCAACTGCCGGTACTCGTCGACCGTCAGCAGCACGTACGCCGGCTCTCCCCGGTCGGTGATCACGACAGGCCCCTCGACCGCAGCTCGCTTGGCCGCACTGACGTCCTGGTTGAACTCGCGCGCAGTCATCGTCGTCATCGCCACCACCTCACGTGTAGGTACATACCTACACGATACTCCCCGGCCTGCTCAGAGCCAAGGCCGAGCGCCCGGCGCAGCGCTGGAAGCACCAGCGCACTTCACTTGCTGTCGGCAGAGTGGGGAAACACACTGCACCGGTGACAGTCATCAACCCCTGGCCCGCACGAGCCAGCCGGCTCCTCCTTCGAGTGGCGACGAAAGGACGACATCGACCAACTGGTCCTCTTCCGTAACGATCCAGGTGTCAACCGGTTCACGATGCGCACCAGATCCGACGCTATGGCCTCCCGTTCTCAAGCGTCGTCGACACCGCGTGGCGAGACCGGAGTGTCAGCGCTCACCGGCACGCTGATCCCGTGGAGGACACCGCCGACGATTTGCTCCCAAGACCCGTTTTCGCGGTCGCTCGGGGCCATCTGGCCCGTGCCCGGGCCGACCGCGCTCGCATCAACGCCATCTGGAACTCGATGCGAACCGACCAGCAATTCTCCGCATGGGTCGAGTCTCCCGACCCTGGGATCCGCGAGTTGCGGTGTTCCTTCGAGCCCGCTGACGTCCTTCAACGCGAGGCGGATGAAGCCATGGCCGGTTTCCTCCGTGACATCAAGGCCGCACTGGACGCGTGCGTTCTTGCTGCGGCAAACTCTGTCTGCCGCCCGATCGGGTTTGTCGAGCCCGAGGCTCACCGGATGCCGCTCGTCGCTGGACCCTCGGAGTTCGATTCTCTTCCTAGGCATGGGCACCTGAGAGGCCTTCGCCCGGACCAGGTCCGTGCCCTCCGGCTCCTCCAACCGTTCACCGAACGCCTTGAGGCCGAGTCCACGCGGACGATCGCCCGTCACATGGCCCATCTCGCCGCCGGGCTTGAGGCGCTGAGCGCTTGGGCGGCCTCCCATGGCGAGCGTCGGTTGTTCACGGCATGGGCGTCCGAAGCCGATCCCAAACCTGAGCTTCCAGACGGTGTGCGCATCGAGGAGACCGAGATCGACCCAGCAGGTCCACTGGGGCAGCCCAAGCGGTTGGCCAGATTCACCCTCCACAAGGACTCGGCTGGAGCGTCGTTCGCCGGCAACCCCAACGTTTCCTTCGACGTCATCTTGAACGCCGGCCCGTGGCCGGACGACCCCGACGACAACTTCTCCCACCGCTCGCATGGACTGGTTGTGATCGCCAAGCACCTCATCGAGGGACTGGAGCGGTCGGTCAGCGAGCCCTACCGCGCTGATCTTCTCCGCACGCTGGACCAGAACATCCCCGAGGAGAAGGTCGACACCTGGCTACCCGTGAAGTTCAGCAGCGCCGAGGAGGAATCCGAAGCCCGAGCCGCAATCGCGGAGTCCGACAGGGGGATGGCTACCTACCTCAACGGCGAAGGAACGCTGGTGTACATGCGCCTTTGCCGGGACGTGAGACGGGCACGTCGCGACCCCGAACCAAGCAGGCGACTGGCGGCTCATGTGGTGGGGTTTTCCCCACATGACGAGAGACGAGGGCACGGCGCACCCCTAGCCCGACTTGCTTCGGGCGGGTCGGTTGTCTACTCCTGTGGCCGGATCGCCCGCGCCTCCAGCAGTCCACGCTCTTTCGGCGAGAACTTCGAGGACTTCGCCCGCTCCCACAACCCAATCTTGGAGCCACGCCAGAGCGCTATCACGAGCCTCGTGCCGAGCCACTTTCCTGGCGTCCTTCAGTGAGATGAGTAAGTCGCGAACCGTCACACCCTTGTCGTGTTCTACCGCACGAAGCGACCAGCGATTGACCCGTACTCCGGGGAGTCGCAGCATGCCCCGTTCCTCGGCAAGATCGACGTTCTCTGCAAACGAGCCTTGTCGCCGGTACCTGCCCCAGAGGACACGCTTCAGCGTGAGTTCTGCGGCAGTGTGCAACTCTTCCAGCATTACCTCTGGAGCCACCTCGTTGAACTCCCAGCCGACGAGCATTTGAGCCGTGACATCCAAGCGAGTCTCTAGGTCAGGCGCGTTCGGGGCGGAGAAGCCGAAGACTGTCGTCTCCCACGGCGGGCTCGATCTGCTCACGAGTTTCGGCACCCAGCCATCAGGATGGAAGTCGGACTCGCTGAATCGGTACTGCGCAGCAATATGGGCGAAGGACCGACCAAGCCCGCGCCGGTCGGTCGGGCTCCTGTGAGGGAGTTCAACCGCCTCGCAGATAGTAGGCAGATCGCGAGCCAACCTAGCGATCAACAGGTCGATCAACCACCACCGCCCATCGACCACGACTCCACACTGATCGCCAGTAACCGACGAAGCCCAGCGAACCCCCAGTTGGCGCGATCTGCGCCGCCCAGCCGCTCGCATCGCTTCGATTGCCGGGCGATCTCGACCATCAAACTGGCAGTACCAGTCCATTCCACCCATGCCCAACCCTTCCGGCTCTGACGGACCCGCTTTCTAGCCGCCGTCAAACTCACAAGACGCCCGGAGACGAAGCAGGATTCAGGCACATGGGACAGTCACTTCTTGTTGCCAGAGGTTATTCCGCTACGGAACTCCACCACATCACCATCGGCCATCACGTAGTCCTTGCCCTCCAGGCGTACCTTCCCCTTGGCCTTGGCCTCGGCCATCGAGCCGGCGGCGACAAGATCATCGAAGGTGACGACCTCGGCCTTGATGAAGCCCTTCTCGAAGTCGGTGTGGATTACGCCCGCCGCCTGCGGCGCGGTCGCGCCCTTGGGGATCGTCCAGCCGCGGGACTCCTTCGGGCCGGCGGTCAGATAGCTCTGCAGACCCAGGGTGTCGTAGCCGACGCGGGCGAGCACATCCAGCCCTGGCTCGGCGATTCCCATGTCGGAAAGGAACTCCGCGGCCTCGTCGGGCTCCATCTCGGCCAGCTCGGATTCGATCTTGGCGTCCAGGAAGATCGCCTCGGCGGGCGCGACCAGCGCCTGCAGGCGCTCCTTTAGTTGATCATCGGCCAACTCGTCGGAATCAAGATTGAAGACATACAGGAACGGCTTGGCGGTGAGCAGGAACAGATCCCGCAGCGGTCCGCGGTCCAGCCCCGCCTCGAAGACGGTACGCCCGGACTCGAGCACCGCCTGCGCCTCCTTCACCGCGGCGACGGCCTCCGCCCGGTCCTTGTTGATCCGGGCCTCCTTCTCCATCCGCGGCAGCGCCCGCTCGATGGTCTGCAGGTCAGCAAGGATCAGCTCGGTCTTGATCGTCTCGATGTCCGACCCCGGATTCACCGCTCCGTCCACGTGCGTCACGTCCGGATCGGCGAAGACCCGCGTCACCTGGCAGATCGCGTCGGCCTCGCGGATGTGGGACAAGAACGCATTGCCCATCCCCTCGCCCTGGCTCGCGCCGCGGACGATCCCGGCGATGTCGACGAAGGTCACGGTGGCGGGCACGATCTTCTCCGAGCCGAAGATGCCGGCCAGCACCTTCAGCCGCGGATCCGGCACCCCGACCACGCCGGTATTCGGCTCGATCGTCGCGAAGGGATAGTTCTCCGCGAGCACGTTGTTGCGGGTCAGGGCGTTGAACAGGGTCGACTTCCCGGCATTTGGCAGGCCGACGATTCCGATGGTGAGTGCCACGCCGGCCAACACTAATGGCCGGCGCGGCGTTCTCCCATCCGCGCCGGGGCTCAGGCGCCCGCCGGCACCGCCCGGTCCCCGCGCCGGCGCAGCACCGGCACGAGCAGCCGCGAGTCGACGCTCAGCCGGCCGGGCCCGACCACGGCGAGATACGCACTGAGCACCGCGAGCACGAGCGCGAACTCATACCCGCCGGCCTGGGCATAGAACCCGTTGCCGCCGTGCACCAGCACCGCGGCACCGAGCATCGTCAGCGCAAACAGCGCGCCGACGATCGGCGTGAGCAGGCCGAGCAGCATCGCCGCCCCGCCCGCCAGCTCGAGCAGGGCGACCAGCGGCCCGAACACGGCGCCACCGGGAATGCCCATCCGCTCGAACGAGGCCCCGGCGGCACCGAGACCACCGGAGCTCACCTTCTGCACGCCGTGGGCGATCATCACGATCCCCAGCACGCCGCGCAGCACGAGCCGTGCCACATCTTCGATCCTGCCGCGGCCTGCCTGGGGGGAGTCTGTCGCGGACTGGTTCATGGGTTGCTGCCCTTTCGGTCAGTGGTTGACATTTCAACACTTCGAACGACAGCCTGCCGTACTCCGTTCCCGCTGCCCCCGGATTTTGCTGACCAGAAAGGAACCGTTCACCACAGGTACGCGCGGAGCGCCGTGGCGAGACCGGCGAGATCGCGCGTACCCGCGAACTCCCGCACCGAATGCATGCTGAGCAGCGGTACGCCGACATCGACCGTGTCGATGCCGAGCCGCGTCGCCGTCAGCGGACCGATCGTGCTGCCGCACGGGATGTCGTTGTTCGACACGAACGGCTGCAGCTCGACCCCCACCGCGTGGCATGCCTGCGCCCATCGGGCGGCGCCGGGCCCGTCGGTCGCATAGCGCTGGTTGGCGTTGATCTTGAGCAGCGGGCCGCCGTTCAGCAGCGGATGGTTCGCCGGATCGTGCCGCTCGGCATAGTTCGGATGCACGGCGTGCCCCGCATCAGAAGACACGTGGAAGGACCGCGCGAGCATCGCCTCGTGCTGATCACCGTCGGCACCGAGCGCGCCGGAGGTACGCCGCAGCACACCCTCCAGCAGCGCACCCGAGGCGCCGGTGGTACTCCCGCTGCCCACCTCCTCATGATCGAATGCGGCCAGCACCCGGATGTCCGGACCATGATCACCCGCCTCCTGATCATGATTCAGCAACGCGGTCAGCCCGGCGTGCACGCTGGACAGATTGTCCAGCCGCCCGCTGGCGAAGTACTCGCCGGCATCGCCCACCACCGCGGGCGGCTGGGTGTCATACGCGTACACGTCGAAGCCGACCGGATCACCGGGCAGGCCCGACCCGTCGAGCAGTGTCGACACCAGGTCGCGCTCGCCCAGGCCGATGACCGGCGCGGTGTGCGCCTGCCGGCCGAGCTTCAACCCCTGCTCGTTGACCGAGCGGTCGAGGTGGATCGCGAGCTCCGGGATCCGCATGATCGCGCCGGTCCGGACGAGCGCCTCGTTGCCCTCGACGTCGACCACGCGCCCGGCCAACCCGAGATCGCGATCGGTCCAACTGGCCAGCAGCGGCCCGCCGTAGATCTCCACCCCCACCTGGTCCCAACCGAACCGCCGCAACTGCGGGTTCGGCTTGAGCTTGAACCCGGGTGAGTCGGTGTGCGCGCCGACGATCCGGTACGCCGACGCCGCCCCCGCGCCCTCGGGTACCCACCAGGCGAGCACTGCCCCGCCGCGGACCAGGAAATGCCCGCCGGGGGCGGCATCCCACCGCTCGTCGGCCCGCTGCTCGGCCCAGCCGGCCGCCCGCAGCCGTCGCGCGACCTCGCCCGCGGCGTGGAAGGAGGTCGGCGAGGCGATCACGAAGTCGGCCAGATCACGGGTCGGTGCATCCATGACCGCGACTCTAGAGCCCTCCGAATCCGCACCGAATCGGCGCGACTGCAACTGGATGCGTGGTCGAGGATGAAAAGTCCCACCGATTCCATTGCACATCTGCCCATGGCCAGCCGACAATGAGAGGCAAGCAACCGCCTCGAAGGAGAAGCAGATGCGCGTCGGCGTACCCACCGAAGTGAAGAACAACGAGTACCGGGTCGCGCTGACCCCGGCCGGGGCCAGCGAACTGACTCGTCGGGGCCACGAGGTGTTGGTCCAGGCCGGCGCGGGCCTCGGCTCGGCGATCACCGACGCCGAGTACGCCGAGGCCGGCGCGCAGATCGTGCCGGGCGCCGACGACACCTGGGGCCGGGCCGAACTGGTGCTCAAGGTCAAGGAACCGGTCGCCGAGGAGTTCGGCCGACTGCGGCCGGGCCTGACGCTGTTCACCTATCTACACCTGGCCTCGGCTCCGGAGCTGACCCGCGAACTGCTCGACAAGCAGGTCACCGGCATCGCCTACGAGACCGTCCAGACGGCGACCGGCGAACTGCCGCTGCTGGCGCCGATGAGCGAGGTGGCCGGACGGCTGGCGCCGCAGGCCGGGGCGTACCAACTGATGCGTCCCTACGGCGGCCGCGGCGTGCTGCCGGGCGGCGTGCCCGGCGTCGCGCCGGCCCGCGTGGTCGTGATCGGGGCCGGCGTGGCGGGCATGAACGCCGCCCAGATCGCCGTCGGGATGGGCGCCGACGTCTCCCTGCTCGACCTCAACGTCGACAAACTGCGAGCGGCCGACAAGATCTTCGGCAATCGGGTACGCACGCTGGTCTCGACGCCGTGGGAGGTCGAGCAGCAGGCGGTCGAGGCCGACATGATCATCGGCGCCGTCCTGATTCCGGGCGCGAAGGCGCCGACCGTGATCCCGCATTCGCTGGTGCAGAAGATGAAGCCGGGCGCGGTGCTCGTCGACATCTCCATCGACCAGGGTGGCTGCTTCGAGGACTCGCGGCCCACCACGCACTCCGATCCGACCTACCGCGTCGGCGAGACGATCTTCTACTGCGTGGCGAACATGCCGGGCGCGGTGCCGCACACCTCGACCCGCGCGCTGACCAATGTCACGCTGCCCTACGCTGCCGCGCTGGCCGACCGGGGAACGCTGCCGGCGCTGCGCGCCGACCCGGCCCTGGCCCGGGGGCTGAACACCCACGGCGGCCGGCTCACCGAGGAGCCGGTCGGTGCGGCATTCGGTATCCCCGTGACCCCGCAGGCACAGGTGCTCGCCGAGTGAGCCCGGACGAGGTCTCGCGCGCGATCCTGGTCGCGTTGCAGCGCGACGGGCGCCGCTCCTATGCGGCCCTCGGCAAGGATGTCGGACTGTCGGAGGCGGCCGTCCGGCAGCGCGTGGCCCGCATGATCGA
The DNA here is from genome assembly GCF_054073625.1 of Naumannella huperziae. Classification (NCBI taxonomy): domain Bacteria; kingdom Bacillati; phylum Actinomycetota; class Actinomycetes; order Propionibacteriales; family Propionibacteriaceae; genus Naumannella; species Naumannella huperziae. The sequence goes on from NZ_JBSXPH010000001.1 coordinate 3,143,744, forward strand.
ATCCGGGCTGATGCGGATCGTCGCCGTGCCGGATCCCGCGGCGCTGGGCTTCGACCGGCGCGGCACGATCGGGGTACGCACCGACGGCCCGTTGCAGCCGATCGCCGAGCGGATGGCCGCGCTGCCCAGCGTCACCTCGGTGGTGTTCACCGCCGGCTCGGTGGACCTGCTCGCCGAGGTGGCCTGCCGCAGCGACGAGGAGTTCCTGACCGTGATCGAGCAGATCCGGTCGCTGGAGAATGTGACCGCCACCGAGAGTTTCGTGCATCTGCGACATGCGGTCGGGCCGCAGTTGCGGATCGACCGTTGACCGACCGGCAGTTGATCAAGCGGAGTTGATCAAGCGGGGTTGATCAGGCGGGCGCCGGTGGTTCCGCGTCGACCAGCGTGCTGGCGGTGTCGGCGTCGGTGATCAACCAGTCGACCCACCCCGCCGACAGCGCAGCGGTGATCGCGCGTACCTTCTGCGGGCCGTAGGCCGCCGCGATCACGCACGGAATCTCACTGAGTCGCTCGGCGGATACGGCCATCAGCCGCTGGTGGATCGGATGGTCCAGGAAGCGGCCGTCCGCGTCGAAGTGCCGGCCCAGGATGTGCCCGACGGCGCCGAGCTCGGCGATCTCGGCCTCCTCCGCGGGAGCGAGCAACCCGTCGAAGATGTTCGTCCGCCCCGATCCGGTGGCGCCGATGCCGACCACCGCGACATCGGCCCGCGACCCGAGCGCGAGCGCCGTCGCGACGGCGCTCTCCCGCCGCAGCCCACCGGCCACCCGCGCATCGGAGACGATCAGCGGGGCGGGTAGGACCCGGTGGGTGCCGCCGAACGCCCGTGCCAGCCGGCGCGCGATGTCGGAGCCGTCCATGATCGGGTTCGCCTGGTCGAGCAGGCCGATCATCTGGACGACCACCACCCCCGGCCGATGCCAGCTCGGCAGTTCCTCGATCAACTCCGAAACGGTGCCGCCCGTGGAGGCCGCGATCACCGAGTCATCGGCCACACACTCCTGCAGGATCTCGCCGAGCACCTGTCCGAGGGCAGAGTTCAGAGGAGCACCGGGATCAACGGCGGCCACCCGCGCGCCGCCGCTGAGCGCGTACCGCCGGGCGAGCCGCTCCTCGAGCTCGATGGCACGCTCGCTCGGATGCCCGATCTCGATCCGAACGATGCCTCGCCGCCGCGCCTCCGCGAGCAGCCGGGACACCGTCGGCCGCGAAACACCCTCGACCTCGGCGATCCGGGCCTGGTCCCAGCCGAACTCGTAGTAGTGCCGCGCGACGCGCAACAGCAACAGCACCCGCTCCCGGCTCATCTCCCCCATTCCCCCGCCACATCCGCCACACCGGCCCCGAAATTGTGTGCGGAACCACCGGCCCCCGCGGCAATACCCCTTCCAACCGCGGCCACTCGGCCGATCCGTGAACATACGTTCAGTGTCCAACTGGCTGGATCACCGGAACGCAACGTAGCGTGTGCCCCCGAACGGCCCACCCGCCGGGTCAGCGATGACCTGCGGCGAACCAGGCGACGGGCACATCTGTGCGACCGGCATCGCCACGCCGAGAAGACGGTGGCTGCTCCGGGGGGAGTCATCACAGCCAGTCGAGTCGGGCGTTCCTGCGGGCCGCCGCGTCATCCGCGCGGCGGTTCCGCTGCCTCCCGGCCAGCCTCCGCAGCCGCCCGCTCCAGGCCGAGTAACGTCAGCCCACGCGGGACCCGCCGACCGGGCCCGCGCGGCCCCGCCGATCATCGACGGCGGGCGCGACACACGGGGGCAGGCACATGTATGTGATCACCGGGCGGCCATGACCGGCAGCCACGGCATCGCGCGACGAGCCCTGCCCGACGATCCCGCCGGCGCCGACGACACCCGCTTCGACGTCAGCACCTTCGGTGAGGGCCAGCTCCGCCTCACGGTTCCGGCCGGCGATCGCCTGGCCACGACGAACCGGCTCCGCGTGACCGCTGCCTGCTCCGAGGCCAATGTCGCCGGCCTGCTCGCGCAGTTGCAACGGCGTACCGCATGGGCGACGGTCGTGCCCGACGGCGAGCTCGGCGACCGGATTCTGCGCGAGTACCGCGCGGTCGGCGTCGACACCTCCCAGGCGCTGCGCCGCGACGGCCGGGTGGCGCTGTACTTCCTCGAACCCAACGGGGGCGCCGTTCCCGCCCGGGTGCGCTACGACCGCGAGCACACCCCGTTCCGCGATCTCGCGATCGACGACTTCGACTGGGATGTCTTGTTGGACACCAGCGTGCTGTTCGTCTCCGGGATCACCGCCGCACTGACCGAGGCGACGGCCGGCGTGGTCGACCACGCGATCGACCTCGCCCATCGGCACGGCGTTGCGGTCGCGCTGGACGTCAATCACCGCGATCAACTGTGGTCCGCCGACCGCGCCCGGGCCACGATCACCCCCTGGCTGTCCCGGATCGACATCTTGTTCTGCTCGCGGACCGACGCCAATACCGTGCTCCGGATCCCGCACGCCGGCGCGACGGTCGCCGCCGAACTGCAGCAGCGCTTCGACATCGAGACGGTGATCACCACCGACGGCACCGCCGGGGTGCATCGCGCGTCCGCGGAGGGGCTGCGCTCGCACCCGGTGCGCTGGGTGCCGGTACGCGACCGCCCCGGCGCGGGCGATGCCTTCATCGGGGGCGTACTACACGGCTGGCTGGACGACGATGTGGATGCGGGTATCGGGACCGGGCTGCGGGCCGCCGCCCTCGCGCTCACCCATCACGGGGACCTCACCCACCTCAGCGCCGACGATCTGATCGTCGCCCGACGCGCCGACATCGTCCGCTAGGGCGGCGCGTGGTCCGGCCGCTTGTCGGTGGCGGACGCCAAGATGGGGGCATGGAGATCGTTGGCATCGGGATGTTGCTGATCGGACTGGCGCTCGGCGCGGGCGCGGTCTGGCTGGTGCTGCGCGCGCGGGCGGCATCGACGGCCGGCGAGCAGACGGCGCGCGAGCAGGCGGCGAACGCCCGGGGTCAGGCCGAGATCGAGCGGTCCCGCGCCGACGCCGAGCGCGCCCGCGCCGAGGCGGCCGCCGTGCGCGAGCGGCTCTCCTCGGGCCAGGCCGCGATCGCCGACGCGCGCGCCGAGGCGGCGAATGCCCAGGCCGAGGCCGCCGCCGTGTCGGCCGAGCTGGCCAGCGCCCGCGCCGAGCGCGATGCGGCCCGGGAGGCCGCCGAGCGGTTGCGCGCCGACCGCGACGCCCTGGTCGCGCAGTTCAAGGCGTTGTCGGCCGAGCAGCTCGCGGCCCAGGACAAGCAGGCCGATGCGCGCGCCCAGGAGCGGTTGCGCGCCACCGAGCAACTCCTCCGACCGGTCGCCGAGACCCTCGCCCGCTTCTCCGACCGGCTGACCACCGTGGAGAAGGAGCGCGTCGCACTCGCCACCGACCTGCGCAACCAGGTGCAGGCCGTCCAGGCAACCGGTGAGCACCTGCGCCGGGAGACCCACGCGCTGGCCACCGCGCTGCGCAAGCCGCACCAGCGCGGCGCCTGGGGCGAGCTGCAGCTCAAGCGGGTCGCCGAGGTGGCCGGGATGATCGAGCACTGCGACTTCACCACCCAGCACACGACGTCTGCCGATGACAAGGCGGTACGCCCGGACATGCGCGTCTCCCTCGGCGATGGCAAGTGCCTGTTCGTCGATGCGAAGGTGCCACTGGCGTCCTTCCTGGACGCCCACGAAGCAGCCGACGACGCCTCCCGCTCCGCCGCCCTGGCGCGGTTCGCCACCAACGTCCGTGGCCACATCACCCAGCTCAGCGACAAGCGCTACTGGCAGGCCGAGGAGGGCAGCCCCGAGTTCACGATCCTGTTCCTGCCGAGCGAGGCGCTCGGTGCCGAGGCGCTGGCCCAGGCGCCGGATCTGCACGAGTTCGCCGCCGCGCGCAACATCGTGCTGGCCACGCCGACCACGCTGATCGCGACCCTGCGCGCCGTGGCCTACGGGTGGAAGCAGGCCGCGCTCGCCGAGTCCGCGGCAGAGGTGTTCCGGCTCGGCCGCGAGCTGCACGACCGGCTCGGCACCATGGGCAACCACTTCGACCGACTGGGCCGGGCGATCGAGCGCGCCGTCACGGCCTACAACTCGACCCTGTCGTCCCTGGAGACCCGGGTGCTGGTCAGCGCGCGGCGGTTCTCCGAGCTGCGGGTGAGCGATGCCGAGCTGGCGGCCTCGTCGGCGGTCGAGGAGCCCGTGCGTCGGGTGAGCCAGGCCGAGCTGGTCGACGACGCGGCCGGGGTCGCCCCGATGCTGGGCCGCGCCGATGACCGGCTGCCGGAGGCCGACCAGCTCCGCCGTGGCGAGCCCGACCTGTTCGACCTCGTCGAGGAGGCCGGCCCGCGCCCGGACGGGCGTACCGACCGGCGCGACGCGGCTGGCTAGGCTGCCGCGCGTGGCTGCGCTGCTCACCTGGTCCGACGGCCGGCTCCTCCGGGCCGGCGTACCGCATCGGATCCTCGCCGGGGCGATCCACTACTTCCGCGTGCATCCGGACCAGTGGGCCGATCGGCTCGCCCGGCTGCGGGCGATGGGCGCGAACACCGTCGACACCTATCTCGCATGGAACTTCCACCAGCCGCGCGAGACCGAACCGCCGGACTTCACCGGCTGGCGCGATGTCTCGCGGTTCGTCGAGCTGGCGGCCGGGCTCGGGCTCGACGTGATCATGCGGCCGGGGCCCTACATCTGCGCGGAGTGGGACAACGGCGGCCTACCCGCCTGGCTGACCGGGCGCGACCTGATCCCGCGTACCGCCGATCCGCGATGGACGGCCCCGATCGAGGAATGGTTCGACGACGCACTGCCGCGGCTGACCGGGCTGCAGGCCGCGGCGAGCGGTCCGATCGTGGCCTGGCAGGCCGAGAACGAGTACGGCAGCTACGGCGACGACGCCGACTATCTGCGCTGGAACGTGCGGGCGCTCGCCGAACGCGGCGTGACCGAGTTGATCTTCACCGCCGACGGGGGCGAGGACTACTTCCTCGACGGCGGCGCACTGCCGGGCGTGCTGGCCGCCGCGACCTTCGGCTCGCGGGCGGCGGAATCGCTGGAGGTCTGGCGGCGGCGCCGCCCCGGCGAGCCGATGATCAACATCGAGTTCTGGGACGGCTGGTTCGACCACTGGGGCGAGCGGCACACCACCCGTCCCGGCTCCGACGTGGCGGCCGAGATCGGCACGACGCTCGACGCCGGCGGGCTCGACGGCGGCGGATCGGTCTGCCTCTACATGGGGCACGGTGGCACCAACTTCGGGCTCTGGGCCGGCGCGAACACCGGCCCGGGCCCGGCGGGCGAGCTGCCGGAGCGCATCCAGCCGACGGCAACCAGCTACGACTACGACGCCCCGATCGCCGAGGACGGCTCGCTGACCGAGAAGTTCCACGCGGTACGCGCGGTCTTCGGCGCCTACGCCGAGCTCCCCCCGGTGCCCGAACGCCTCGCCGCCACCCCCCGCCGGCTCGCCCCGACCGAGCTACCGGCGCGGCCCGGCCCCGGTCTGCTGGACTGGGCGCGCGCGAGCGACCCGCTGCCGGGGATCGCGCCGCGCCCGTTCACCGACCTGGGCATCGACCAGGGCCTGGTGCTCTACTCGGCTCGCCCCGTGCTGTCCGCGGGCGACCAGGTGCTGCGACTGCGCGACCTGCACGACCGGGCGCAGGTGTGGCTGGACGGCGTACCGCTCGGCGTGCTGGACGAGCTGACCGGCGCCGAAGGGCTGCCGTTCACGGGCACCGGCGAGCGCGGCCGGGTCGACGTGCTGGTGGAGAACCGCGGCCGGATCAACTACGGCCCGCGGTCGTTCGAGGACAAGGGCATCCTCGGCGGTGTGCTGATCACCGGGCGGTACGCCTTCGGCTGGCAGCACCGCCCCCTGCCGCTGCCCGAGCTCGGCGAGCCGGAGCTCGATTCGATCATGAGCGGAGCGATCGCGGCCGGTGCCGGGTCGCCGGGCTGGGCGCGGGCGGAGCTGATCATCGACGAGCCCGCGGACTGCTGGTTGGCCTTCCCCGGGTTCGGCCGCGGATTCGTCTGGTTGAACGGATTCCTGCTCGGCCGCTACGACGCCGCGGGGCCGCAGCGCAATCTGTATACTGCCCGGCCCCCCTGCTCCGCGCGGGCGCGAACACCGTCACGGCGTTGGACCTGGAGCGCAGGGGCGCGAGCATCGCCGTGGAGGACGCACCGCGGCTAGGGTGAGCCGATGAGCATCCCGGAACGCCCGGTGGCCGAGTTCGCCGGGGTCGACGGCAAGACGCTGCGCGAGAGGTTGCCGCGGGGTGAGCTGGCGGCGCTGCGGCTGCCCGACGATCGCGATCCGCTCCGCATCCTGGCCGAGCAGCACGAGAGCCGGCTCGCCGGCCTGATCGGGGTCCGGATCGGCCGGATGCTCCAGTCGCCGTTCGCCTACTACCGAGGCACGGCCGCGGTGATGGCGGCCGATCTCGCTCCGGCGCCGGTGACCGGCCCGCGGGTGGTGGCCTGCGGCGATGCGCACATCTCCAATTTCGGCTTCTTCGCCTCCCCGGAGCGGACGCTGCTGTTCGACCTGAACGATTTCGACGAGGCCGGGATCGCCCCGTGGGAATGGGACGTCCGGCGGCTCGCGGCGAGCATCCACATCGGCGGCCGGGACAACGGCATGTCGGAGCCGCGCTGCCGCGAGGCCACCCTGGCCGGCGTCGAGGGCTATCGGGAGACGCTGCGCGAGCTGACCGAACTCACGGCCACCGAACGCTTCTATGTCCAGGTCTCGTCGGGAGACCTGGAGGAGAAGCTGTCCGGCCGCGGCCTGAAGATCACCCGCAAGGCGACGAGCAAGGCGCGCGGGCGTACCTCGGACCAGGTCCTGGAGAAGATCACCACCCGTGATGATCATGGGGCCCTGAGGATCGTCGACCAGCCGCCGATCACCCGCCATGTCGATCATGCGTCGCTGGAGGACATGAACGGCCTGTTCCGCCAGTACCTCGGCACGGTGCGAGCCGATGCGGCGTACCTGTTGGCGCAGTTCCGTCCGGTCGATTTCGTGCTGCGCGTGGTCGGCGTCGGCAGCGTGGGCACGCGGTGCTACGTACTGGCGCTGGAGGGCCCGGGCGGTGAGGTGATCTTCCTGCAGGCCAAGGAGGCACAGCCGTCGGTGTTGCAGACCTATGGGGGCATGCCGCGGGTGATCCCGGCCCACGAGACCGGCGAGTTCTCCGAGGGGCGGCGCGTCACCGCCGGGCAGCGCATCCTGCAGGCGCAGTCGGATCCGTTCCTCGGCCACATCGTCGGATACGCGGGCGAGCTGTCGCACCGCAACACGCGGGTCGACTACTACTGGCGCCAGTTCCGCGACATGAAGGGCTCGATCGAGCCGTCGCGGCTCGATGCCGCCGACTTCGGCCGGTACGCCACCCTGTGCGGCCGACTGCTCGCCCGCGCCCACAGCCAGTCGCCCGCCGGGCCGGCGATCGCCGCCTATCTCGGCCGCAGCACCCGGGCCGCCGAGGCGCTGGCCGACTGGTCGGCCGGCTATGCCGATACCTGCGAGGCCGACTTCGCCGCGCTGGAGCGGGCGGTTGCCGACGGGCGGTTCCCCGTGGATCGCGGGGTCTGACGACCCGGGTCAGCCCCCGTCGGCCCCGATCCGGGCGATCGCGTCGATCATGACATCCCAGAACCGGTCGGCGTCGAGATCCAGCGCCACCCGGTGCCGACCGGCCGGGGTCGGCCCGCGCAGGTCCACGACCGTCATCCCGCGGGTCGCCGCGCCGGCCAGCTCCACCGTGATCGGAGCCCGGCGGGTGGTGATCATGGTCGGGTCGATCAGGTACGCGACGGCGCACGGGTCGTGAACCGGCGGCGCGCTGAACCCCTGATGGGTGCGATAGGCGCCGCCGTAGAAGGCGAGCATCTCCTCGACGAAGCGCGCCGGGCCGCTGCCGAGCGCGCGGATCCGCTCGCGTACCTGCGGTGTCGCGAGCGCGCGGTGCGTGACGTCGAGCCCGATCATGGTCACGCGCCACGGTGCGCCGAAGACGATGTGGGCCGCCTCGGGATCGGCCCAGATGTTGAACTCGGCGACGGGCGTCCTGTTGCCCGGGCCGACCGCGCCGCCCATCAGTACGACCTCATCGACCCGCTCGGTGATCCGCGGCTCCAGCCTGGCCGCGAGGGCGATATTGGTCAGCGGCCCGACCGGGACCAGGCTGACCTCGCCGGGCTGGTGGGCCAGCACCGTGTCGATGATCAGCTCGGCGGCATGCCGCGCATCGAGCGGGTCGGTCGGCTCGGCCAGGGCCGGGCCGTCGAGGCCCGTCTCGCCGTGGATGTCGGGCGCGACAATCAGCTCACCGACGAGCGGTCGGTCCGCGCCGGCCGCGATGCGTACGCCGGTCAGGCCGAACGTCGCCGCGATTGCTCGGGCATTACGGGTGACCTTGGCCAGCGTCTGGTTACCGGCGACCGTCGTCACGGCGAGCAGGTCGATCGCCGGGCTGCCGTGTGCGAGCGCCAGCGCGATCGCGTCGTCGTGACCCGGATCGCAATCCAGGATGATCTTGCGCGGGGGCCGGTCGTCCGCCACGGTCAGGTCTCCTCTCGGTTGGTCGGGGTTGCCGGGTGCGGACCAGCGTGCCTGGCCGTCAGTCGCCGAGAGCCCGCTCCACCCGCTCGACCTTCGCGGTCAACTGGCCGGTGTGGCCGGGCCGGATGTCGGCCTTGATCACCAACGAGACCCGTGGGCTCCGGGCGGCGAGCGCGTCGACGCAGCGCTTGATCACGCCCATCACCTCATCCCACTCGCCCTCGATGTTGGTGAACATGGCATTGGTCTCGTTGGGCAGTCCGGACTCCCGGACGATCCGCACGGCCTCGGCGACCGCGTCGGCCACTCCGCCGTCGGGGTCGGTGGCCGCGGGGGCGATGCTGAACGCTGCGATCATGCCGCCCATCCTGCCCCCTGCCGTCCGCGGGGCGGCACGGCCCTCAGCCCCAGCGCCGGAAACCGCCCTCGGAACTGATCACCTGCCCGACCACCCAGCGACCCTCGTCGCTGACCAGCCAGGCGATCAGCCGCGCCGGATCGTCGGGCTCGCCGAACCGGCCGGCGGGGAAATGGGCCCGGATCTCGTCGAGCCGATCCGCGCGATCGGTCGTTTCGGCATCGAGATACCCGGTGTTCACCGGCCCGGGATTGACGGTGTTCAACACGATCCCGGCCTCGATCAGATCATCGGCGACGCTCGGGGTGAGCCCGGCGAGCGCCGCCTTGGACGCGGCATAGGCGATCTCGTCGCGCATCGGGCCGGCGACCTGCCCCGAGGTCATCCAGATCACCCGGCCACCCGGACGAGACGAATCGTGCCGGGCCGCGAACGCCTTGGTGGCCAGGATGGTGGAGCGGGTGTTGACCGCGAAGTGGCCGTCCAGGCGGTCGGCGGTCATCTCCGCCAGCGGCCCGTCGCCGCCGCTGCGGGCGTGGTTGCAGATCAGGATGTCGAGTGGGCCGAGCGCGTCGGCGGCCAGCCCGATCAAGGCCTCCCCCGCATCGGGCGCGGCCAGGTCGAGGGAGGCGTCCGCGAGCCGGGCCCCGGGCTGCTGCGCCTCGGCGAGTCCTGCCAGCACGTCGGCGATGTCGTCGGCGCCCCACGGTTGATCATCGTCGTGGGCCGACCAGTGCTGAACGAACAGATCGGCCCCCATCGACGCGAGCCGGCGGGCGACGGCGTACCCGATCCCCTGCCGTCGACTGACGCCGGTGATCACCGCGGTACGCCCGGAGAGGGTTCGGCTGTCTTCCATTCGCCGATCATGCCCGCCGGTGTGGCGGGCGACAACCAAAATTTCAGTCGTTGATCGCGCCGGTACGCAATCGCTTGCGCAGCTCCGGCGGCAGGGCGAAGACCAGATTCTCCTCGGTCAGCCGCTCCTCGGTGGCCGCCGGGAACCCCCTGTCCACCAACAGGTCCAGCACGCCCTGGACAAGATCATCGGGCACCGAGGCGCCGGAGGTGACACCCACGGATTCGACCCCATCCAGCCAGGCCTCGTCGACCTCGCCGGCGTTGTCGACCCGGTGCGCGGCCTTCGCCCCGGCCTCCAGGGCGACCTCGACCAGGCGTACCGAATTGGAGGAGTTGGCCGAGCCGACCACGATCACCAGGTCGCTGTGCGCGGCGATCTGCTTCACGGCGGCCTGCCGGTTGGAGGTGGCGTAGCAGATGTCGTCGCTCGGCGGGTCCTGCAGCAGCGGGAACTTCTCCCGCAGCCGGTGCACCGTCTGCATCGTCTCGTCGACGCTCAGCGTGGTCTGCGACAGCCATGCGACGTTGTCGGGATTCTCCAGCTCGAGGTCGTCCACGTCCTCGGGCGACTGGACCAGGGTGATGTGCTCGGGCGCCTCGCCCGAGGTGCCCTCCACCTCTTCGTGCCCCGCATGCCCGATCAGCAGGATCTGCTTGTCCTCGCGGGCGAACCGCTTCGCCTCGTTGTGCACCTTGGTCACCAGCGGGCAGGTCGCGTCGATGGTCTGCAGGCCGCGCTGCTCGGCCTGGGCGTGCACCGCCGGCGACACCCCGTGCGCGGAGAACACCACCAGCGCGCCCTCCGGCACCTCGTCCAACTCCTCGACGAAGATCGCCCCGCGCTCGGACAGCGTCTCCACGACGTGCTTGTTGTGCACGATCTGCTTGCGGACATAGACGGGCGGGCCGTAGTGGTCGAGGGCCTTCTCGACGGTGATGACCGCCCGGTCCACGCCGGCGCAGTAGCCCCGGGGAGCGGCCACCACCACCCGGCGACCGGAGCTTTCCGGCGTCGGCGGCTGGTCGGACCGGCTCTCGGTTGCAGTCATACCGCCAGTCTAGGGGCGCCCCGAATTGGGATGCGCCTGTCGGCCGGCTCCCCTAGCGTGGCCCGTCGTGACCCCGATCAGCGCCGCCCCGCCCCGCGCGGGAGACCCGACGGCGGAGGCCCAGCCGATCGGCTGGCGCCGCCTGGCGGGCGCGCCGGCGGCGGTCGCGGTGCTGTTGTGCCTGGCCGGCGCCGTCGGCGAGACGCTCGGCACGGTGGTCGCCGGCCGGCTTGCCGAAGGCGCCACGGTCGGGCTTGTCGCCGCCCTCGCCGCCTGTGTCGTGCTGGGCGCGGTGCTCGAATCCGTCGGCCGGGTGATCTGGGCCGGCGTCAGCGACCGGGCCGAGGGCCGGCTGCGCGACGATCTGGTCGCCGCCGCCTGGGCCCAGCCGGTGCACCGGCTGTCCGAACAGGCCGCCGGGGAGATCCTGGACCGCGTCGACGACGACACCCACGAGGTGGGTACGCTCGTCCGCCGCCAGGTCTGGGAGTCGCTGCGGACGATCTTCGTGACCTTGCCGATGTGGGTCGTCGCCGGACTGACCTGGTGGCCCGCCTGGATTCTCTTCCCGGTCGCGGCGGCCGCCTGCCTGCTGGTGGTCCGGCCGCTGCTCGGCACGATCGCCGAGCGCAAGGTCACCGAGGAGATCGCCTGGACCGACCATGCCGCGATCTTCGAGGAGGGGGTCGCGGCCCGCGACGACCTGCGGACCAGCCTGGGCGCGGCCTTCATCCTGCGCCGCAGCACCGAGCAGGCCGCGCGGGTGCTGCGCCTGTTCCGGCGCGTGGTCGCGGCCCAGGTGGCGCTGATCTTCCGCTCGACCGCACTGCTCAACGGGCTGCTGGGCGCCGTCGTCGTGATCGGCGCCGCGCTGGTGCTCGGCGGCCGGCTCGGGCTGGGCGAGCTGGTCACCCTGGTGCTGCTGACCACGATCTTCGTCGGCCAGATCGGTCGGCTCGCCGAACAACTGCCCGAGCTGCAGGCCGGCATCGGCGCGGTCATCCGGTTGCGCCAGTTGCTCGAGGCCGAGCGCGAGCCGACCGGCGGCCTCCCGCTGCCGGACGGGCCGCTGGAGCTGCGGATCGACGGTCTCGACTTCGGCTATGCCGACGGCGGCTTTCGCCTGCGCGTCGACGACCTGACGCTGCCCGCCGGACAGACCCTGGCCCTGGTCGGCCGCTCCGGCTCGGGCAAGTCGACCCTCGCCGCGCTGCTCTCCCGCGCGGTCGAACCGCCGCCCGGAACGATCACCCTGGCCGGCACCGGCATCGACCGGCTCCGGCTGACCGACCTGCGGCGCGCCGTCGGGGTGATCACCCAGCGCACGGAGATCCTGGCCGGCACGCTGGCCGAGAACATCACCCTGTTCACCGACATCTCGCGCGAGCGGGTGGCCGCGGCGATCGACGAGCTCGGCCTCACGGCGTGGGTGGACAGCCTGCCGGGCGGCCTGGACACGCCCCTCGGCCCCGGCGGTGCCACCTTGTCGGCCGGCGAGGAGCAGCTCGTGTCCTTCGCCCGGCTACTGGTCCGCGAGGTACGCGTCGTGGTGCTGGACGAGGCAACCGCCCGGATGGATCCGCGCACCGAACGGCTGGTGATCGCCGCCTCGGCCCGGCTGTTGCACGGGCGTACCGGCATCGTCATCGCCCACCGGCTGGCCACCACCCGTCGCGCCGACCGGGTCGCGGTGCTGGCCGCCGGCACCGTGCTCCAGCAGGGCCCGCGGGCCGAGCTCGAGCGCGCACCCGGGCCGTACCGCGACCTGTTGTCCGATGCCGGCGAGTGGCTCGAGGGCGGGCCCGCCGGCGAGCCCGAGCCGGCCGCGGCAGATCCCGCCGGCGTGGGCACGCTGCGCCGCCGCACCGACGCACCCGACCGGCCCGATCCGGGCGCGATCCCGAGCCTGGTCCGCGTGGTGACGCGCGCGATCACGGCCCACCCGCAGTGGGGCATGCTCGGCGCGCTTCTGTTCGGCATCGCGGCACTGATCGGCGGCTACGGGACGGTCACGGCGTACCTGTGGGGCCAGATCGTCGCCGCCCTCTCCGCCCCGACGGTCGACCCGGCCCGGCTGTGGCCGCTGGTCGCGGGCATGATCGGCAGCCTGTTCGCGTGGGTGGTCCTGTTCCCGCTGGCCATCCGGCAGTACCTGCCCTGGTGGGGCGAGATCCTGCTCCGGGTGCGGTCGAGCGTGCTGATCGCGCAGACCGCGCAGCGCCGGCTGCCCCGCGACCCGCCGGGCGAGGTGGTCTCCCGGGCCCTCGACGCCGACCGCCTGTCGCGCTACGCCGATCGCTGGGTCGACTTCGTCAACGGCCTGGTGGTGGTTGTCGTGACCACGGTGCTCGCCCGCAATCTGGCGGCCGGTGCGGTGCTGGTCGTCGTCATGGTCGCGGCCGCGCTGGCCTCCTCGCTCGGCCGGCCCGTCGCCGGGCGCTCCGCGGCCAGCGCCGCCACCGCCCGGGCCGGATTCGGCCGCGCCCTGGTCTCCGCGCTGGACGCCACCCGGACGGTCAAGCTCGCCGATGCCACCGGCGCCGTGCACGCCCACCTGCGCCGCGTCGACGCCGGCCGGGTCGCCGCGGCCGTCCGCGAGCACCGGGTGCAGGCCGCCCTGGACGGCGTACCGATGGTCATCGTGCAGGGCGGCGTGGTCGCGGTCTGGGCCATCCATCTGCTCGGCGGCTGGGACCTTGCGACCGCCCTGATGCTGTCGGTGACGGTGGTCGGGTTCGACTACTTCGGCATGGTCACCGGCTGGGTGATCACCGAGGCGCCCGGCACCCGCGCCTGGCAACGCGAGACCAGCCGCCTGGCCGGTGGCTCCGATCTGATCCGGCTGCCCCCGAATGTCGATCTGGTACGCGGGACCGCGCCCGCCCCCGGCGAACCGGCGGCCCTGGCGCCGCTTCGCCGGCTCGAACTGTCCGACGTCTCCGTCGTGCACGAGGACGGCACCATCGGCGTCGAGGACGTCTCGCTGTCGATCGCGCCCGGCGAGTTGGTGCTGCTGCTCGGTCCGATCGGCGCGGGCAAGTCCAGCGTGTTGCGTGCCCTGGCCGGGCTGGTCGACCACACCGGCACCATCACCTGGAACGGTGACCCGGTCACCGACGTCGAGCTCTACCTGCGCCCGAGCCAGGTCGCCTATGTCGCGCAACTGCCGCGGGTGCTGTCCGGCAGCTATGCCGACAACATCGTCCTCGACCACGCCGGCCGCAATGCCGCGCAGGCGGCCGACGCCGCCCGGCTCGGTCCGGATCTCGCCGCGGCGGGCGGACTCGACACCGTCGTCGGCCACCGCGGGGTGAGACTGTCCGGCGGGCAGGTCCAGCGGCTGGCGCTCGCCCGGGCGCTCGCGACGAGGGCCGAGCTGGTGCTCGCCGACGACATCTCCAGCGCGCTCGACGCAACCACCGAGATCGAACTGTGGCGCACGTTGCGCGGGCGCGGCACCACCGTCATCGGATCGACCTCCAAGCGCTCGGCACTGGCCGTCGCCGACCGGGTCCTGGTCCTCGACCAGGGCCGCGTGGTCGCCGCGGGGACCTGGCCGGAGCTGGCGGGCCGGTACGGCCACCTGGCCGGCTGAACCGCGGTCGCGGCGCGGCAGCGGTGTCGGGCCCGGTCGCTAACCTGATCCGGTGCCGTTGCAGACCTCACCGGATTCGCCCGCGCCGCTGCGCGACGTGGTGAACGGTGTTCGCGGCTGGGTGGAGCGGCTCGGGCGGGTGTGGATCGAGGCGCAGGTGGTCGAGCTGAAGGCGTACCGGGCGATGACGTTCCTGACCCTGCGCGATCCGCTGGCCGACGTCTCGGTCACCGCGACGGTCGACAACGTGGTGCTGAACCGCAACGGGCCGGTGCAGCCGGCGAGTCAGGTGGTGGCCGAGCTGCGACCCTATCTGCACACCCGCGCCGCCGATCTGCGCTTCGAGTGTTCCGATCTGCGGCCGAGCGGGGAGGGGCGGCTGTTGGCCCGGTTGGAACAGTTGCGGCAGCGCCTGCAGGCCGAGGGGCTGTTCGGCGTCGACCGCAAGCGGGCCCTGCCATTCCTGCCGCGGGCCATCGGGCTGATCACCGCGGCCGGCAGCGCGGCGGAGCGCGATGTGGTGGAGAATTCGCGCCGCCGCTGGCCGTCGGCGGTCTTCGTCACCCGCAATGTGCCGGTGCAGGGCAGCGGGGCGGCCGCGGAGGTGATCGCGGCCGTGCAGCACCTGGACCGCCGCGCCGAGGTCGAGGTGATCATCATCGCCCGCGGCGGCGGATCGCTGGAGGATCTGCTGCCGTTCTCCGACGAGGGGCTCCTCCGCGCGGTCGCGGCGGCCCGGACCCCGGTGGTTTCCGCGATCGGGCACGAGACCGACACCCCGCTGCTCGACCACGCCGCGGACCTGCGCGCCTCCACCCCGACCGATGCGGCCCGGCAGGTGCTGCCGGACGCCCGCGAGGAGGCGGCCCGGTTGGAGCAGGTCCGCGCCCGGTTGCATCGCGCCATCGACACCATGATCAGCACCGAGCGCCGACACCTTGATCAACTGCGGTCCCGGCCCGCCCTGGCCGACCCCCTCTACGGGTTCGAGCTGCGCCATGATCAGGTCGCGGCGCTGCGCCAGCGGGCGCGGCGGGCGATCGATCAGCGCCTGCGCCACGACGCGACCGAGCTCGAGCACCAGTTGGCCCGGGTCCGGGCGATGTCGCCCAAGGCGACCCTGGAGCGCGGGTACGCCATCATCGCTGACGCCCGCGGGGCGACCGTCAGCTCGGTCGGGCAGGCGACGGTCGGCGAGGAGTTGTCGGTGCGGCTGCGCGACGGTGAGCTCGCGGTGCAGGTACGCGGAAGCGAGGAGCGACGATGAGCGCGAACGACGGCGCAACCGGCGAACAGAGCCCCGACGAGACCGAGATCAGCTACGAGGCCGCGCGCGAGGAGCTGGTCGGGATCGTCGGGCGGCTCGAATCGGGCGGCGTACCGCTCGCGGAGTCGCTGGAGCTGTGGGAGCGCGGCGAGAAGCTGGCGAGGATCTGCGCGGACTGGCTCGACGGCGCGCGCGCCCGGGTCGAGGCCGCCCGGGCGACGGACCAACCGGACGACTGAGCTGCGGTCGGGCCGCGGTCAGCCGGCGGCCTGTTCGGCCAGCAGCTCGATGGCCCGCGCCACCACGGGCGTACCGGCGACGGCATCGCGCGCGTGCACCACGACGCGGCGATGCGGCGTCGGGTCGGTCAGGGCCACGGTGCACACCTCCGGGGGCAGCCCGCGCGCGCCGAGGGTCGGAACCACCGTGATCCCGAGACCGGCGGCCACGAAGGCGATCGCGGAGACGTGATCGGTGGTCTCCACCACGAAGCGCGGATGGAAACCGGCGGCGACGCAGGCATCGATCGTCATCTGCCGGCAGGGCCCCGCGTGACGGTCGTTGTCGATCCATTCCGCGTCGGCCAACTCGGCCATCCGCACGCTTCTCCGCCCCGCCAGCCGGTGCCCTCGGGGCACGACCGCCAGGTACGGCTCGGTGACCAGCTCCCGCTCGTCATAGCCCGGCGGCGACCCGACACCCGGGGGCGCGACGACGATGGCGAGATCGGGGCGGCGCTGATCCGCATGGGTGAGCTGCTCCTCGATCTGCACCCGGACCCGGACCTCGGGGAACTCACGGGTCAGGGCCACCGTCATCCCCGGCAGCCAGTTCGTGCCGGCGGTGGCGAATGCGGCGACGAAGAGCCCGGCGCTGCGACCGGCGCGCAGATCCGCGACCCGCGTCTCGAGGTCGGTCAGCGCGTCCAGCGCCCTGGCCGCGTCGCGGGCCAGCGCGCGGCCGGCGGGCGTGGGCACCACGCCACGGCCGGAGCGCTCCAACAGCCGCAGCCCCGTCTCGCGTTGCAGGGCGGCCACATGCTGGCTGATCGCGGAGGGGGTGTAGCCGAGCTGGCGGGCGGCGCGGTTCATCGAGCCGGATTCGATCACCGACCGGAAGACCGTCAGGCGTTGGGCGTCGAGCATGCGGGCAGTCAATCACGATTCATGATCACTAATCAATAGATAATTGATCGTCGCTTGTGCTAATCACTTGCGCGTCCGACGATGGAGCCATGACTCGCCGCCCCGGACTCCTACCGCTGCTCGCGCTGCTCGGCACCGTGCTCGCCTGGTCGTCCGCCTTTCTCGTCCTGCGGATCACCGCACCCGTCTTCGGACCGGGCGAGATCGCCCTCGGCCGGCTGGCGGTCGGCAGCGTCGCGCTCGGCCTG
Organism: Naumannella huperziae; assembly: GCF_054073625.1. Lineage (NCBI taxonomy): Bacteria > Bacillati > Actinomycetota > Actinomycetes > Propionibacteriales > Propionibacteriaceae > Naumannella > Naumannella huperziae. Next base: position 3,160,859 of record NZ_JBSXPH010000001.1, read on the forward strand.
ATCGCCTGGCGGCGCGGGATCACCATCCCCCGCGGCCGCGCGCTGGCCCTGCTGATCAGCTACGGCGTGCTCTGGTTCGGCGTCTACTCCGCGGTGCTGGCCTGGGCCGAGAACTACCTCGATGCGGGCACCGCCGCGCTGCTGGTGAACCTCGCGCCGGCGCTGGTCGCCCTCTACGGGGCGATCCGACTCGGCGAGGGTCGCCGCCCGAGCCTCTTCGTCGGCATCGCGATCGCGCTGGCCGGCACGGCGTTGATCGCCTTCGGATCGGCGGGCGGCCCGCGCCTGACCCTGCTCGGCGTCGCCCTCGGCCTCCTCGCGGCGCTGCTCTACGCCGTCGGCGTGATCACCCAGAAGCACACGCTGAATGCGGGCGTCGACGGGGTCACCGCCACCACCCTCGGCTGCGTGATCGGCATGATCGCGACCCTGCCGTTCGCGGGCTCGCTGATCGGACAGATCGCGACCGCACCGCTGGCGGCCACCCTGGGGATCGTCTGGCTGGGCGCGATTCCGACGGCCGCCGGATTCCTGCTGTGGGCCTATGCCCTGGGCCGGGCGCCGGCCGGGATCACCGCCGCGGCCAGCTACCTCGTCCCCGCCGTGGTGATCATCACCGCCTGGCTGCTGCTGGGCGAGGTGCCGACCCCACTCGCCCTGCTGGGTGGCGCGCTGTGCCTGGGCGGCGTGGTGATCACCCGGCTTCCGCAGCGAACGCCCGTCGGTACGCCTGCGGGGCCACCCCGACCTCTCGCCGAAAATGATCACGCAGCACAACAGCGCTGTTGAAGCCCACCCGGCGGGCGATCTGCTCGACCGCGAGATCGCTGCCCTCCAACAGTTCGCGCACGCGGGCCACCCGCTGCCGGTTCAGCCAGTGCGCCGGAGTCGTGCCGACCTCGGCCCGGAAGCGCCGGGCGAAGGTACGCGGGCTCATCGCCGCCTCGCGCGCCATGCTGCGTACGGAGTGCGGCTCGTCGAGACGGTCCAGCCAGTCGTTGAGCAGGTTGGACAGCGAGTGATCACCGGTGGCCGGCATCGGCCGTTCGACGAACTGTTGCTGACCGCCGTCGCGCTGCGGCGGAACGACCATGCGGCGAGCAATCGCGGACGCGACGGAGGCGCCGAGCTCGCGCCGGACGAGGTGCAGGCAGGCATCGATGCCGGCCGCGGTTCCCGCACTGGTGATCACCCGACCGTTGTCGACGAAGAGCACGTCGGGGCGCACATCCAGGTCGGGATGGCGGCGCGCCAGCTCCTCGCTGTGATGCCAGTGTGCGGTGCACGGCTGGCCGTCCAGCAGCCCGGCGGCGGCCAGCACGAAGACCCCGGAGCACACGCTCAGCACGATCGCCCCGGCCGCGTGGGCCTCTCGCAACGCGTCCAGCACCTCGGCCGGCGGTGGCGGGCTGACCCTGCCCAGGTAGGTGTTGCCGGCGGGCACGATCACCAGGTCGGCCCCGGCCAGCGCGTCCAGCCCGTTGTCGATCAGCAATCGCGAACCGCTGCTGGTGACCAGCGGACGGGCCGGATCCGGGGTCACGTCGGCGTAGTCGAAGCGGGGCAACCCGTCCATGCTGCGATCGATGCCGAACACCTCGACGGCCACGCCGTACTCGAAGGTCGAGATCCGCTCGATGCACAGGGTGCGCACGGTGTGCAACGTCATGGCGCCGAGTATGGCACAAATCTTGCCACCACCGTCTCTTCTGCCACTCGTGGCGGGATGGCTACCAGGAAAGACTTCATGCCATGGGCACCGTCATCCTCATCGCACTCATCGCCGTGATCATCGCGCTGCTGGAACACACGCACCGCGCCACCCTCCGCCGCGGCCGCAACCCGTGGGCCGTGGTCGGTCCGCAGCCGCCGCGCGGCCGGCCGCCGGTCCGCGCGCGGCCCGTCGGCTGACCTCGCGCCTCAGGGCGACAGCGTGGAGGCGTACGCCTCGAGCTGGGCATAGCCGACATCGCCCGCCACGATCGTGACGGCACCGTCGGCCCGCCGGACCAGCGAGCGCGTCCGCCCGTCCTGGCTGACCAGGCGCTGCCACTCCGCGTTGCCCACGCGTGCGGTGCCGTCGGGCACGCCCTGTCGGCTGGCGCGCGCGATCAGGTCGTCGGGCAGCGCATCGCCCTGACTCAACTCGAGGTAGACCCGCTCGGGATCGAGGAAGCCGAGCTGCCACTCGTTGCGCGGCGACGGTTCGGCATTCAGGCCCGGTGCCCCTTTGGGCAGCCACCGCACCCGCGTCGGCACCCAGGTGTCGGGCAGACCCTCCGGCGCCAGGACGGGCCAGTCCACCGCCGCCCTGGCCTGGGCGAGCTGGGGGCGCCACTCGACCGGCTGCACCGGCGCCTCCGGCGGATTACGAGTGTAGATGAAGGTGATCACCAGCACCGGGATCAAGATGATCAACAGCGACCGGATCATGTCGCCCGCGCCGGCCTTCCGGGTGCCGCCGTGCGAGGGCGGCGGCCCGGACGCGGCGGGGATCTCACTCACCTTGCCATCGTCACAGATCGATCCAAGCTTGCCCAATCCGTCCTGCCCGATCCGGGCACCGGCACGCCCGCTCCGCACGGGTGACAACACCCGCCCGTTTCCTCGCGAATCGCCTGCGCCGCGCCGCCGACGCCGCTAGGTTCTCAGCCAAGGCCCGCCCCCCCAGCCGAAGGCAGACGCCCATGTTTCCTCACTTCGCGCCGCGCCGCTGCCCGGTCGCCCTGGCGATCATCATTGCAATCCTCGGCCCGATCGCGGTGGCGCTCACCGCGCCACCGGCCCGGGCCGAGCCGGGCGAGCACTGGACGCCGACCGGCCGGACCGCGCCCGCCCCGGGCACCCAGGACCCGACCCGGCAGCGGCGTTCGACCGGCGGCTACGACGTCTGGACCCTGCAGCTCGACGAGTTGCGGCGGGAGCTGGCGGCGACGTCCGCGGACGACGAGGTACGCGTGGCGCTGCCGCGGCCCGACGGCGAACTGGAGACCTTCGCGGTCCGGCGTACCACCGTCCTCGCCGACGGACTCGCCGCCGCACGCCCCGACATCGTGACCATGGGCGGCACGAGTGTCGACAACCCGGGCGTCCGGGTCCGCCTGGACCTGACCAACCTCGGGTTGCGCGCCTACGTCCGCGCCCCCGGCCAGCGGTCCTGGTATGTCGAGCCCCAGAGCCCCGGCGATGCGGAGCAGTACGTGAGCCTGGCCAGCGCCGATCTGGCCGCGGAACTGCCTCGGCTGGAGTACCGCGAGGACGCAGAACAGCCGGAGGTCGCCGAGGACGAGGCGGGCGCCGCGCCGGCGCCGGGCGCGGTGCCCCTGCGTACCTACCGGATCGCACTGCTGTCCGACGTGACGTATGCCGAATATGTCGGCCAGGCAAATGTCGTCGACGCCAAGGCCAGCCTGATCAACCGGGTCAACGACATCTACGAGACCGACCTCGGCACCCGGTTCGTGCTGGTCGACGGAACCGAGAAGCTGAGCTTTGCCACCGAGGCCGAGCAGACCGGGGCCAACGGCCCCTGCGGCGCGCAGCCGTGCTTCACCCCGGCCCAGGTGACCGCGTGCAGCTCCGGCACGCTGAACCGCAACACGGCGGTGATCAACGCGATGCTCGGCAACGACGACTACGAGATCGGGCACATCGCGCTCGGCCGCAACGGCGGCGGCATCGCGCGGCTGTGGTCGGTCGGCGACCCGGCCGTGAAGGGCGCCGGTTGTACCGGCCTGACCCGGCCGGTCGGCGACTACTTCGCGGTCGACTACGTCGCCCATGAGATCGGCCACCAGTTCGGCGGCTATCACACGTTCGCCGGCTGCGGCGGCAATTCCGACCCGAACCGGCTCGAGCCCGGCAGCGGATCGTCGATCATGGCCTATGCCGGCATCTGTGGCGCCGACAACCTGCAGCAGCGCAGCGATCCGTACTTCCTGGGCCACAGCATCCGCCAGATCGCGCGCTTCCAGGCCGACGGTCCCCCCTCGTCGGTGCTGCGCACCCGCGGCGATGGCTCCCGCGCCGCGGCCCCGGGCACCGAGGACCTGGACGCCGGGTCCGAGCCGCCCCCGGGTGGCTGGGGGTACGGCGGGCAGGTGAGTCACCCGGGCAATGCCTACCCGACGGTGTCCGCGGGTACGGACCGGGTGATCCCCGCGCGCACCCCGTTCACGCTGACCGCGCAGGGCAGCGACCCCGACGGCGACGAGTTGACCTATCTGTGGGAGCAGAACGACTCGGCGCGGTCGCCGCTGCCGACGCAGCCGAAGACCGCGGGCCCGCTTTTTCGCCAGTTCGGCGTCGCCAACACCGCGCCCAAGAGCCCGTCGGACTACTACGACGCCGGGCTGAACGCCGCGACGGGCGACCCGTCGCGGACCTTCCCCGACCTGGCCCAGGTGCTGGCCGGCAATACCAATGCCGAGACCGGCCGGTGCCCGGTGGCCGACGCGTCGGCCCCCACGGCGAGTGAGCGGGACTGCCTGTCGGAATACCTACCGACCGCCGACTACGTCGGCAACGCCGGCGACGCGGTGCTGAACTTCCGGGTCAGCGCGCGCGACAGTGCCGGCCGCGCGGGCGGTGTGGCCTTCGCGGAGACGCGCGTGCGGGTGGACACGTCGACGGGTCCGTTCCGGGTCACCTCGCAGGCCGCCAACCACACCGTGCGCGCCGGCGGTCAGGGCGTGATCACCTGGGAGGTGAACGGCACCGACGCCCCCGAGCTCGCCGAACGGGTACGGATCACCCTGTCGCGCGACGGTGGCAAGACCTTCGATGTGGTCCTCGCCGAATCCGTCCCCAACTCCGGTCGCGCGCGGATCACGTGGCCGACGACCGACCTCGCCGATGCGCGGATCATGGTCAGCGCCGTCGACAACGTGTTCTTCGACGTCAACGACTCCCGATTCGCGATCCAGCGGCGGTGACCGGGCTCCCGCGCACGCTGGCCCGGGCACGGACGCCGCAGGGCGAGCTGGCGCTGCGCGAGCGGGTCGCCGACGACGGCGCCACCGTGCACGAACTGATCGTGAACGGCGCGTTCGCGATGGACTCGGCCGAGGTCGCCTCCGAGCTGGCGCTCGGCGACACGCTTGCGCAGGCCGCCGGCCCGGACGGCCGGGTACTGCTCGGCGGGCTGGGGCTCGGCTTCACCGCTGATCGGTTGCTCCGGCACGGTGTCGGCGAGCTGGTCATCGCCGAGCTCGCCGAACCGCTGGTGGCGTGGGCCCGCGCGGGAATCACCGACCGCCTGGGCCGGGTCGCGGCGGATCCGCGGGTACGCCTGATCGCGGGCGACATCGCCGAAGAGCTGACGGCCGGTGGCCCGGGCTTCGGCGCGATCGGCCTGGACGTGGACAACGGCCCGGACTTCTTGATCCATGAACCGAATGCCGCGCTCTACGGGGCGCCGCTGCTGCGGGCGGCGTACCAGCGCCTGGTGCCGGGCGGGCTGCTCGCCATCTGGTCCGAGCGCGCCTCGCCCGCGTTGGCCGAGCGGCTCGCCGCGCTCGGCCGCACCGACACCGTGATCGTGCCCGTGCGCCGCGACGGGCACGCGATCGACTACGCGATTCACCGGGTTCGCCGGGCCGCGGGCCACCCGGCAGAATGACCGCATGACTGAGAACGCCGCGACGCCGCAGTACCGCACCGAGCACGACACGATGGGCGAGGTCCAGGTCCCCGCCGACGCCTTGTGGAAGGCGCAGACGCAGCGTGCGGTGGAGAACTTCCCCATCTCGGGTACGCCCATCGAACCGGCGCTGATCCGCGCGCTCGGGCTGATCAAGGGCGCGGCGGCGCGGACCAATGCGGCGCTCGGCGTGCTCGATGCCGATGTCGCCGACGCGATCGTCGCCGCGGCCGCCGAGGTCGCCGAGGGCAAGCACGATGCCGAGTTCCCGATCGACGTCTTCCAGACCGGGTCGGGCACCTCGTCGAACATGAACACGAACGAGGTGATCAGCTCGCTGGCCAGCGAGCAGGGGCCCGCCGTGCACCCGAATGATCACGTGAACGCGTCGCAGTCCAGCAACGACGTCTTCCCGAGCGCGATCCACATCGCGACCACCGATTCCTTGATCAACGACCTGGTGCCCGCCCTGCGGCATCTGGCGGAGTCGCTGCGCGCCAAGTCCGAGGAGTTCGCCGAGGTGGTGAAGTCCGGGCGTACCCATCTGATGGATGCCACCCCGGTCACCCTGGGCCAGGAGTTCGCCGGGTACGCCGCACAGATCCAGCTCGGCGTCGACCGGGTCGAGGCAGCGCTGCCGCGGGTGGCGCAACTGCCGCTCGGCGGTACGGCCGTCGGCACCGGCATCAACACCCCGCCCGGATTCGCGGCGCAGGTGATCTCCACGATCGCCGACCAGACCGGCCTGCCCTTGACCGAGGCGCCCGACCACTTCGAGGCCCAGGGGGCCCGCGACGGGCTGGTCGAGGCCTCCGGGGTGCTGAAGACCATCGCGGTGTCGCTGATCAAGATCGCCAATGATCTGCGTTGGATGGGCTCGGGCCCGCGGGCCGGCCTGGGCGAGATCAATCTGCCCGACCTGCAGCCGGGCAGTTCGATCATGCCGGGCAAGGTGAACCCGGTGATGTGCGAGGCGACGCTGATGGTCGGCGCACAGGTGATCGGCAACGACGCGGCGGTGACCTTCGGCGGCGCGTCGGGCAACTTCGAGCTGAACGTGATGTTGCCGATGCTGGCCCGCAATGTGTTGGAGTCGGTGCGGCTGCTCGCGAATTTGTCGCGGCTGCTGGCGGACCGCTGTGTGGACGGGATCACCGCCAACGCCGAGCACTGCCGGGTGCTCGCGGAGTCGTCGCCGTCGATCGTCACGCCGCTGAACAAGTACATCGGCTACGAGAACGCGGCGGCGGTGGCGAAGCAGGCGCTGAAGGAGAACAAGACCATCCGCGAGGTCGTGATCGAGCGCGGTTTCGTCGACGACGGCTCGCTGACCACCGAGCAGCTCGACAGCGCCCTCGACGTCTTGGCGATGACCCGGCGGCCGGCCTGAGCACCGCCCCGGCGCCCTGGCGGATCCGGCGGGCGGTCGCCCGCGACGCCGAGCCGTGGGCCGAGGCGCTGACCACGTCGATGGCCCAGACCTATGCCGATCTGCTGCCCGGCGACTTCGCCCGGCTCCGGCGCGCCGAGCAGCCGGCGGTTGCGGCCGAGTTGGCGGCCCGGCTGGGCGGGCCCGGAAATGATCACGAGCACTGGCTGGCCGAGGACGCCGACGGCATCGCCGCGGTGGCCGAGACCGGCCCGGGGCCGCTGGAGTGGGAGATCGAGAACGGCTATCCCGCACCGCCGGTGCCGCTGCAGTTGATCAAGTTGTACGCCGTACGCCGCGCGCACGGCACCGGGGTCGGGCAGGCGCTGTTCGATGCGGCGCTCGGGCCGAGAGCGGCGTACCTGTGGATCTTCGACGGCAACTCCCGCGCGCTCGCGTTCTACCGCCGCAACGGATTCCGGCCGGACGGATTCACCGCCGTCTCGGGCCCCGGCTGGGGGGAATCTCTGATGCTGCGACTGGCCCGGGCGTCTACCGTCACTGCATGAGCATCTCCCAGACCCCGGTGATCGCCGAACGGCCCGGCGTGCAGCTCCGGGTGGTGGCGGCGGACGAGACGGCGACCTGGTTGCGCCCGCTGCAACTGGCCTTCTTCAACAACGATCCGATCGACGAGGCTCGGCTGGCCGCGATGGCGGAGGTTGTCGCGACGAGCCGCACCCTGGGCTGGTTCGACACCGCGAACGGCGCGTGCGTCGCGACGTTTCGCCGCTTCGAACACGAGCTCACCCCGGTGCTCGGCGACCCGGTGCCGTCGGCGGCGGTCTCCTCGGTCACCGTGGCGCCCACGCACCGGCGCCGCGGGCTGCTCCGGGTCGCCATGGTCGACGAGCTGCGTCGGGCGAAGGACGAGGGCTACTCGCACAGCGGCCTGATCGCGGCGGAGTACGGGATCTACGGGCGGTTCGGTTACGGCCCGGCGACGCGGGTGCGGGACCTGCGGATCGACGTGCCGCGCGCGGGCGCGATCGCCGAGCCGGCCGGCGGGAGCTTCGAACTGGTCGAGCTGGACCGGCTGCCGGAGTTCGGTCCGCAGGTGCACGACGCGATGCGCCGGCGCGTGCCCGGGATGGTCTCGCGCACCGGCCTGAACTGGCGCCGCCTGGCCCGGATCGTCGGCGCGCGCCCGGCGGATGCGACGGCCGGGCGCCGGTTGCTGGTCCACCGCGGCCAGGACGGCGAGGTGCGCGGGTACGCCGTCCACACCGCCGTCAGCGGCGACCTCAACGGGCAGCCGACCGCCACGATCACCGTCGAGGACCTGACGGGCGTGGACACGGCGGCCGAACGCGCGCTGTGGAGCTGTCTGATCAACACCGACTGGGTGGACACGGTGATCGCGCCGGCCCGGGCGCCGGACGAGTCGGTGGCGTCGGTGCTGGCCAATCCGCGGGCGCTGGCCGCGACCGCGTCCCAGGACTATCAGTGGATCCGCCCGCTGGACGTATCGGCGCTGCTCACGCAACGGGGGTACGCGGCACCCGGTGAACTGGTGTTGACGGTGCATGATCGCGACGGCCTGGCCGGCGGCACCTTCCGGCTGGGGACCGACGGTGAGCGCACCGAGTGCCTGGCCACGCACGCGGATCCCGACATCGAGCTGGACGTCGCCGCGCTGGGCACCCTGTGGCTGGGCGGCTACTCGGCGAGTGAGATAGCCGCGCGCGGCGGTCTCGTTCCCGGTCCCGACCGCGCTCTTGATCAGCGGTTGCTGAACCGGGTCTCGGGCCTGTTCTCCTCCGACCGTGCGCCGTGGGTGCGCGACGCCTACTGAGGGATCGTCCTGACGGCGTGGGCCGGCCCCCCGACGGTGATCGACACGTCGGGGGGCCGGTGATCACAGCTCAGCCCAGTTGTTGATCTTCCAACATCTCGGTGACCAGCGCGGCGATCGGCGAGCGCTCCGAGCGGGTCAGGGTGACGTGGGCGAACAACGGGTGGCCCTTCAGCTTCTCCACCACGGCGACCACGCCGTCGTGCCGCCCGACCCGCAGGTTGTCGCGCTGGGCGACGTCGTGGGTGAGCACCACGCGCGAGTCCTGGCCGACCCGGCTGAGCACGGTCAGCAAGACGTTGCGCTCCAACGATTGCGCCTCGTCCACGATCACGAACGCATCGTGCAGCGAGCGGCCCCGGATGTGGGTCAGCGGCAACACCTCGAGCAGGCCGCGGTCGAGCACCTCGTCGATCACATTGCGGTTGGTCACCGCGCCGAGGGTGTCGAAGACCGCCTGCGCCCAGGGGGCCATCTTCTCGTTCTCGGTGCCGGGCAGGTAGCCGAGCTCCTGGCCGCCGACGGCGTACAGCGGCCGGAAGACGATCACCTTCGAGTGCTGCCTTCGCTCCAGCACGGCCTCCAGCCCGGCGCACAGGGCGAGGGCGGACTTGCCGGTGCCGGCGCGACCGCCCATCGAGACCACCCCGACCGACGGGTCGAGCAGCAGGTCGAGCGCGACGCGCTGCTCGGCGGAGCGGCCGTGCAGCCCGAAGGCATCGCGATCGGAGTTGATCAGGCGTACCTGCTTGTCCGGCGTGATCCGACCGAGCGCCGACGCCCCACCCCCGAGCAGCACCACACCGCTGTGGCAGGGCAGATCTCGGCCGGCGTCGAGGTCGATCACGTGCTCGGCGTACAGCCGGTCGATGTCGCCTGGGGTCACGTCCAGCTCGGCCATACCGGTGTAGCCGGTCTCGATCGCCGCGTCGGCCCGGTACTCCTCGGCGGCGAGGCCGACCGCGGACGCCTTCACCCGCATCGGCAGGTCCTTGCTGACCAGCACCACATCGCGGCCCTCGGCGCGGTAGTTGAGGGCGACGGCGAGGATCCGGGAGTCGTTGTCGCCGAGCCGGAAGCCGCTCGGCAGCACCGTGGGATCGGTGTGGTTGAGCTCGACGTGGATCGTGCCGCCGTCGTCGTTGGCGGGCACCGGCGCGTCGAGGCGGCCGTGGCGCAGCCGAAGATCATCGAGATGCCGCAGGGCCGTCCGCGCGAAGTAGCCGAGCTCGGGATGGTGGCGCTTGGCCTCCAACTCGGTGATCACCACGACCGGCAACACGACGTCGTGTTCGGCGAAGCGGCGCATGGCGTGCGGATCGCTGAGCAGTACGGAGGTGTCGATCACGATGGTCCGGGTGACGCCGCGCTCGGCGGCGGGGCGGTCGGCGGTGGGCAGTGCACTGTGAGACACGGTTGATCCTCGCCGTGGGGCCGCACGTCACCTCGCCGGCCCCACCTGGGTCAGGTGGTGGACCGGAACAGGTGGCGGGCTGGTGAAAGCCCTGTCGAGCTCGGTCGAGCCGGACGCGCCATATGACTTCCTTCCGGGTGAGCGGCTTCCCGACCGCTCACGTCTTCGACGCTACGGCGGGCCCGGCACAGTTGCGGGTACGCCACGCCGGACGGCTCGTGAACGTCTGGTTACGGGCCGCTCATCCGAGGACCGCCGCGAGGGCGCGGGCCTCAGCGGCCGAAGCGCCGCTCGCGCTGCGCGTAGGCCCGCAGCGCGCGGACGAAGTCGACCTTGCGGAAATCGGGCCACAGCGCCTCGCAGAAATAGAACTCGCTGTGCACCGACTGCCAGATCAGGAAGCCCGACATCCGCTGCTCCCCCGAGGTCCGGATCACCAGATCCGGGTCGGGCTGGCCGGCGGTGTAGAGGTGGTCGGCGATGTGGTCCATCTCGAGGGTCTGGGCGAGCTCGGCGATGCCGACGCCGCGCTCGGCCTGCTCGGCGAGCAGCGACCGGACGGCATCGCGCAGCTCGTGGCGGCCTCCGTAGGAGATCGCGATGTTGACGTGCGTGGCCGCGCCGGCGTTGCTGCGCTCCTCCGCCGCGCGGAGCCGAGCCGCGGTATCGGCGGGCAGCAGATCGAGCGCCCCGACCAGTTGCACCCGGCATCGGCCGGAGTCGGCCAGGTCGTCGACGAGCCGCGCGATGACCTCAAGCAGCGACCCGAGCTCCTCCTCGTCGGCGCGGCGCAGGTTGTCGGTCGACAGCACCCACAAGGTGACCAGGCCGATGCCCGCCTCGGCGCACCAGCCGACGAACTCCTGCAGCTTGCGCGCCCCGGCCCGGTAGCCGGCGGCGAGCGGCTGACCGGGGGCGTTCAGCCGGGCCCAGCGCCGGTTGCCGTCGGCCATCACCGCGACGTGGTGGGGCAGCTTCTTCGGATCCAGCTCCGCCAGCAGCCGATGCTCGTAGGTCGAATAGAGCACCCCGGGTGGGCGCAGGCGGCCGATTCGCTCACGCAGGCGCGCGAGCGTCGCCTTCGGCGTCTCGGTGATCCGCGGCATGGCCGCGAGCCTAGTGACTCGCCCCGCCTCCCGGCGTACCCGACGCAGAATTGATCACGCGCCGAGCATTGGCGTACCCGCGCGGACCGGCTACCCTGAACCTACGCAACCGTAAGTTACGGCGGCGTAGGTTTGTTCCGAGATCCGTGCGAAGGTTGGTCGATGGCAACGAGTTCACCGGGCCTGGCGAGCGAGATCGCCCGCCCGCTGAAGCCCAAGCTGCGCGGCTGGCTGCACGCCGCGATGCTGCCGCTGTCGCTGGCCGCAGGCATTCTGCTGGTGGTGCTGGCGCCCAGCGCGCTCGGCAAGATCGGTGGCGCCGTGTTTCTCGCGGCCTCGGTGCTGCTGTTCGGGACCAGCGCGCTCTACCACCGCTTCTACTGGGGCGCGCGGGGCGAGGCGGTGCTGCGGCGGATGGACCATTCGAACATCTTCGTCTTCATCGCGGCGACCTATACGCCGATGGCGCTGCTGCTGCTCGACGGGACCGGGCGCTGGGTGCTGCTCGGCCTGGTCTGGGGGGCCGCGATCATCGGTCTGTTGTCGCGGGTGCTGTGGCTCGGCGCGCCGCGCTGGTTCTACACCCTGCTGTATCTCGCGATCGGCTGGGCGGCGGTCGGCTGGTTGAAGCCGTTCTGGGACAACGGCGGCCCCCTGGTCTTCGCGCTGATCGTCGCGGGCGGGTTGCTCTATTCGGTCGGCGCGCTGGTCTATGCCCGCAAGCGGCCCGACCCGTCGCCGCGCTGGTTCGGCTTCCACGAGATCTTCCACGCCTGCACGGTTGCCGCCTTCGCCTGCCACTACGCCGCGATCAGCGTCGCCACCTACGCCTGATCGGCGCCGCCTCGCCGGGCCGTGAAGGAGTAGCACCGCGACAACACGTTGCGGGCCTGGACAAACTCGACGCGCGGGTCGGCGATGATCTCCTCGATGGTGGTACGCAACCCCTCCCCCGCCCGGACCAGGCGGTGTCGGTCGTAGACCTGGACGTGACGGCGACCCGCATCATCGCCGAAGGCCTGCACGACCTGGTCGCGCCCCTCGAAGCTGTCCGGAAAGGTGCCGTCGGCGCCCGGGCACCCGTCGGCGTGCACGACGACGGGGCCGGTCTCGGCGTACGCGCTGACCCACGGGAAGGGGCGGAACGCGATGATCGCGATCTCCTCACCCGGCTGGGAATCGGCCAGGCAGCAGCGCAACGGCCAGCCGCCGTCGGGGTCGGCGAACGGCTCGACCGGGGCGCCCGCATGATCGATTCCGCGCGCCAGCAGTTCCGCGAGGGTGGTCGGATCCACGCCGGTGACGGCGAGTTGTGGTGTCTGCACGGGTCCAGCATCGAGGTCGGTACGCGGCCCCGCTGGCGGGAATCGGACGCGGCGTTCAGGCCAGTTGCGCGCGCAACCCTTCGGGGTCGTGGACGGGCAGACCGCAGGCCTGGTTGGTGCAGACGTACGCCGCGGGCAGCTCGGCGCCCCGACCGCGCGCCAGCGGGAACTCCGCGCTCGGGCCGGGCAGCGCGAGGATGACCGAGCCCTCCGGCGCCTCGCGCCAGGCGGTCGTGACCAGCTGGCCGTCGTCGCCGAAGATCACGATCTCGCGGGCGGCGACGCGGTCGGCGATGATCAACTCGCGCAGCCACCAGCCGGCGAACCGCGGCGCGGCGGTGGCCAGGGCGGCACCGGTGGCGGTCGCGGCGGGGAGGCGATCCAGGCCCTCCCCGGTCAGCCCGGCGACCGCCCGGTGCGCGGCGATCAGGGCACTGCCGCCCGAGGGGGTGGCGTTGTCGGACAGGTCGCGCGGGCGGGCGTAGAGGTCGGTCGCCGCGTCGGCGTCGTACCAACCGCCGTCGCCGGCGGCGAACAGCTCGTCGGCGCGGTCGAGCAGCGTACGGGCGCGGTCGAGCCAGGTCGCGTCGCCGGTCGCGCCGGCGAGCGCGGCGTAGGCCTGCGCGAGCGCGCCGTGATCCTCGGCGATCCCCGGTGCCGTGCCGGGTTGCCGATCGCGGCTGACGCGCAGCAGGGTCCGGTCCGACTCGCGCCAGTGGGTGTCCCACAGGTACGCCGCGGCGCCGCGCGCCCGGTCGAGCCAGTCGGGGCGGTCGAAGATCATCGCCGCGGTGACCAGTGCGGTGATCAGCCAGCCGTTCCAGGCGGCAACGATCTTGTCGTCGCGGGCCGGGCGGGGGCGCCGGTCGCGGGCGGCGAGGAGCCGCTCGCGCCAGTCGTCCTCGATCGGTGCGAGGGCGCGCAGGGTGGAGGCGCCGTGTTCGAAGGTGCCCCGATCGGTGACCCCGAACGCGGCCGCCGCGCGCGCCGCGTCCGCGCCGAGCACCGCGCGCAGTTGGGCGGGGGTCCAGACGTAGAAGGCGCCCTCGACCAAGCGGCCGGACGCGTCGGCGGAGTCGGCGTCCAACGAGGCGGCGTACCCTCCGCCGTCGACCAGCAGCTCGCGGTCCAGCCAGCCGACGAGCCGTTCGGCGGTCGCGCGGTAAGCGGCGGCCCGCTCGGGATCCACCCGCGTGCTCGCGCGGGCGAGCGTGCCGAGCAGCAGCGCGTTGTCGTAGAGCATCTTCTCGAAATGCGGCACCACCCAGCCGGCGTCGACGCTGTAGCGGGCGAAGCCGCCGCCGAGATGATCATGGACGCCGCCGGCGATCATGGCGTCCAGGGTGGCCGCGACCTGTTCCAGCGATTCGGGCGTACCGTCGGCGAGCAGGGCGTCCAGAACCATGGTCGGCGGGAACTTCGGGGCGCCGCCGAAGCCCCCGTGCAAGGGGTCGAAATCCTCGCGCAGGCGGGCGAGGGCGCCGGCCGGATCGGCCTCGCCGGGCAGCGCGCGCTGGGTCGCGGCGACATGATCGACGATTGCCGTGGCGCTGCTGATCACCTCCTCGCGGCGGTCCCGCCAGGCGTCGGCCAGCGCGGTCAGCACCTGACCGAAACCCGGCATCCCACCGCGTTGGCGCGGCGGGAAGTAGGTCCCGGCATAGAACGGACGGCCCTCCGGCGTCAGCCAGACCGACATCGGCCAGCCGCCCTGCCCGGTCAGGGCCTGGGTGGCGGCCATGAAGATCGCGTCGACATCCGGCCGCTCCTCCCGGTCGACCTTGATCGGCACGAAGTTCGCATTGATCAACTCGGCGATCTCCGGATCCTCGAACGATTCGTGGGCCATCACGTGACACCAGTGGCACGCCGCGTACCCGACCGAGAGGAAGACCGGCACGTCCCGCTCGCGCGCCTGCGCAAACGCCTCGTCCGACCACTCCCGCCAGTCGACGGGATTGTCGGCGTGCTGACGCAGGTACGGCGAGAGGCTGTCGGCGAGTCGATTGGCCATGGTTCGAGTGTTGCGCACCCGGTCTTGCCGCTCGACCCCACGCCGGTCGAACCTCCCGGACGTCTCGGGAGTCCCCGTCAATCGCCCAGGTCGTTGCGGCCGATGCGGCGGCGCTTGCCGAGCTTGCGCAGGACTCGCCGCGCCCGACCAGGCGGAGGCCAGATCACTGACTCGCTCCCTCAGCCGAAGCGGAGGCATCGGCAGGCTTGAGCGGGGCCTCGCTCGGACCACCTTCTGGCACCGGGGCAACCGATCGATTCGCGGCCCAGAGGCAGAAGTCATCATTGACCTTGATGACGAGCGCGATGATCGTTCGCAGGGCGGTGACGTAGGCATGGAAGTGGGTGTCTTCGCCCTCAACGTCTGCTTGCGAACCGTGCAGGTACTTGTTGCGCAACTCCGGCCCGTTGCTGAAGTCAGTCTTGTTGAGGAAGTAGTTGAAGTACTGCGCCTCGGCCTCGGTCAAAAGCGATGAGTGGCGCCTCACCCATCCGCGAGATTCCATGGCGTCGACAGCGGAGCGACCTTCCTGCGAAAGCCTGTAGTAGCTACAGGCCTGAGCTGCGAACAGCGACCTCAAGACCAAGAACTGCGGGACACTGGCGACCTGTACCCTCTCGCCCGTATCCTCCAGGATGCCGAGCGAGATCAGATGATCGACAGCGGGCTGTTGGTACTCGCGGAAATCGGCGTAGGAGACGACGTTTCCGATAAGAAGCCCGGCCGCGTCATCGCCGTTCAACTCCTCGCTGATGTCCGTCAGCGCTGACTGGTCGGAGAACAAGGCATGAAGAATGCCGGCAATCTGGTCGTCGTCGGTCGCATAGACGTACTTCCCGGGAAGCAGGCTCGGAACCTCTCGGTAACGAACGGGATTGGAGGTGATCGCGAGCAGGTCCCGATCGAGTTCGCCGTTCTCGACAAATAGGCTGAACTGAGCAAGCATGCTCTCCATCTCAGCAAAGAGGTGACGTACTCTCTCGAGGTAGGACGCGGCCCGGCTCGACGGCCTGAACGAGAAGTTCGCAGCCCCGAACTCCTCTTTGAGGTAATCCTCGAAGAACCAGAAGATTACTCCTTCAAGGTCCTTTTTCTTGGTCTCCAGGTAGTGCTGATACAGCCTCGTCTGAAGCAGGGTGCTCATGTCGACCGCACGAAATCTTGCGCCAACCATGTACTCGGTCTTGCCCGTCGTCATCAAGAAGCGTTCAGAGACGCCCAACTGCGAGGGATAGGACGGCAGTGTCAGCAGGACACCATGGTCGGCGAATTCGAACAGGTGCTGGAAGTTATTGAGGATGCTCGGGTTGTCACAAGTCTCGTCCAGCCATCGGCTGCTGTACGTGAATCGAGCAACCATCCCGTCTGAGTCGTCCATTTCATAGAGCACGGGCTCGTTCTGCGACTCGGATAGCCGCACCTCGGCCCCAGTTTTGAGGCCAGTGTTGTTCTCGAAGAACGCCTGCGTCATCTCCGCGTTGCGGCGCTTCGCGCGCAGCTTCAACTTTGCATCAATGCCAGTGATCGAGCTGACACGAGCGGTTTCGATGAGGCCGATGTAGTTGGGGTTCGCGTCTGGGCTATCGACGTATCGTTCGAGCAGGTCGCGAGCATCGGCTGGCGTGAAACGGGCCGGGAGGTGAACCTCCGCGCGCACATCGCGCTGCAGGTACTTGCGGATGATGTGTTCCGCGTTCGCCGGAGACCTGATCAACCGGTCCCGCACCTCTGCGTCGTAGGCGAGCACGAGCTTCTTGCAAGCGAGCATGTCGCGCAGATGCACCCCGGTCTGATCGAGCGCAGCCAGCATGACTGCCGAGGTGCAACGTTCGAAGGCCATGTTGCGCCCGAGAAGCTCGAGGAGGTCAGCGTGGTAGTCAAAGTCGACGCCGACGACGATCGAGACGCAGTCCGCGTCGTTGATCGCCGAGAAGAACTTGGCCACCGTGCTCCGGATCGGACCGATCTTCGATACCGCCGCGAGGCGCTCCGCCTCGGTGTAGTCGCGAGGAAGGAAGCCGTTCTCAAGGTACTGCTGCACGTTGTGGAGCTCGATGATGTCCATTGCGTCAGTCGGCGCGTTCGACGGGTCGAACTGCTCTACGATCCGAGCGACGCGGGCCACGAACCACCCGGCGGCCAGATCGTGCACGCCAAAAAACCGAACCCTCCGCAGAGACGCTCCTTCCTTGTTGCTCACCGGTTGGCCTCACTCCCCGCTTGTTACTTCCTGTGCTGACATCGTTGCTCAACGGACCGACATCAAGAGGAGCGCTGGGCGAGCATCCTCACCCACCGAACGCGTCGCGCCACTGCGCGAAGAGCCCGTCTATAGCGGTCGGATCGACGAAGGTGTCGAACGCGGTCTTGGCTCGCTCTGCGCTGAACGGATCCCGCAACACGCGCGCCGTCCACTCCACACTCTGGCGAGCGTCAACGCCGACCTCGGGATGATTTATGAAGCCCGCGATCACCCGGGAGGTCTCATCTAGATCGGCGACGGCCAAGAGGCGCCAGAGGTCGCCGAGGTCCTTGTCTCGAACGAGGCCCTTGCGCGGCTCCCGGAGTCGTTCGCCGATCTTTGAGCCCTTGGCCAAGATGAGCGCCGGGATCTCCGCGATGTGGAGGTCAGTCGTGAGCCGCGGGTCGGCCAAGTCGTTGATCCTCACGAGCGATCGGTTGAAGGCGGCGAGTTCGAGGCCGAGCGCGTTGCCGACGGTGAGCTTGCCATGCGCGGGCTTCAGGGCCGGAACTCCACGCGTGTTGCGGCTCGCAGTGCCCGACATCCCGTGTGGCGCCAGCAGATCGACCTTCTCGCGGAACGATCGCGTGCCGTCGGCCTCGTGGTAAGGCGTCCGGCCCCAGAGCCCGGGACGCGCCGTTGTGCGGTGCTCGTAGCCCGCGTCGGCGAGGAGGGCCTCGATGCTCGGCACGTCGCCGACCAGCCCCGGCGTCACGCCGAGATCGCCATCGCCGGTCGGCATTCTCGGAACGTCAAGGTCCATCGTCCGCAGCAGGACTGCATGGGCGCCGACCAATGTCAGCGACTCAGCGTGGACCTGGAGAACCTCGACGACGTTGATGATCGCACGGCGGCTCCACTCAATCTCGGTGCGCGGCTCCTTGAAGTCCGTCACGCCACGCGCCTACCC
Source organism: Naumannella huperziae (assembly GCF_054073625.1). Classification (NCBI taxonomy): domain Bacteria; kingdom Bacillati; phylum Actinomycetota; class Actinomycetes; order Propionibacteriales; family Propionibacteriaceae; genus Naumannella; species Naumannella huperziae. Next base: position 3,178,735 of record NZ_JBSXPH010000001.1, read on the forward strand.
ATGAGGATGTCGGCCTGCTCGATCATGCCGTCGATGCCACCGTAGGCGTCGATGACGACCTGGTCGCGAGCGGCGACCGCGATGCCGGCGATGGTGACACGGCCGACCTCACTCACGCCGTCGAACGGGATCAGCGTCACCCGCATGCCGAAGGATCCGGGCTCCTTGCGCGCGAGGCCGGCCGCCTTGGCTGCGCGCGCGACGTCCTCGACGTAAAGAACAGGCCAGGCCTCCCCCGCGCTGGACCGGTATCGGTTGGCTCCAGCATCGCCGGTGAGTGCGTAATCGATGGCGGCCCCGCGAAGCGCGTCAGCGATCTGATCCGCCGACCGTCCCGCAGCGAAGTCCACGGCGTCGGCGCGCCGCGTCAGGCGTGCGGCGCGACCCGCACGGAACAGCAGGTCCACTTCCTTCCCAGCGGCTACCCGACCGTCGGCATCGAGAAGCCCGATGCGAGCCCAGCGCTGACGCCACAGCGCGACGCCCGGATTCGACGCCACATCGAGCTCCGGGTCGCACGCCAGACGTGCGGTCGCGATCGCGTCCACATCCGCGAAACCGGTGAAGCGGATCGGCTCTCCCAGGACTGTCAGGATCTCCTGTGCCAGATCGAACGACGGACTCACCGCGCCGGCCTCGATCCGCGTGACCGTCGTCGGGGCAACGTCGACCAGCGCCGCGAGCTGACGAGCACTCAGCCCGTTCGCGCGGCGCAACGTCGATATGCGCTCTGCCAGGTCCACGTCCAGCAGTGTACGAGACTGTTGCGAATACGCAACACGTAGAGAGTCGGCCTGACACCTCACCTGTCCTCGAAACGTGTCAGGTCGTTCACCGCGTGGGAGATCAGCTGCCACCAGATCACCAGTGACGGGGTCCAAGTGATGCACAAGAGTGACGCACGATGCTCCGGAATCGGCGGTGCGCGGGACGACCCCGCTGACTCTCGAGTCACCCCCCCGTCTCCCGGAGCCCGCCGTGGCGCGGTGCGCTCCGGTCAACGCCACGCCGAGAGTCACACGGGTGCGCACCAACGGTCAGCGCACGGCGTGGGAGAGCAGGTCACGGCGTCCCCGTCGGCGAGCCCGACGGTCGGTTGGCGGCACCGTCGATCTCGGTCCGTGCCGGGCCCCCTGCCGCATCACACGTCGCGATGACCGCCCGCTACCGCAACCTGGCTACAGAGGCTCCAGCGGCACCGCTTGTTGGTCAGTTCTGACACCACCCAGGTAGGGAAGCGGTCGAATGTAGGTGAGCGGCGACACCACCCGGGGCGGATGAGGTCATGAGCTGCTTGAGTACCTGGCGCTGACCGTGTCGCCCGGCTTCATGCGAGCGATTTTGATACGGGCAATCTTGTTGTTCTCGAATATGAAGGTGATGGCAGCCAGCGGGTGACCTCCGGGGGCTATGACTGCGGCGGCGGCGCCGTTGACGAGCATCGGGATGCTGGCGTGGATCCGGTCGGCGAAATAGCGGGTTTCTTCGGCCACGGCACGGTTCCCGACCACTTCGATGGCTCCACCTTCAGGTAGCACCGCTGGGTCGGCGGTGCGGACGACGTCGGGTGCCATGAGCGCGATGAGGGTATCGGTCCGTCCTCCACGGGCGGCCGCGAGGAACGCATCGACGATCCGCCAATGATCTGACGCACCTGGCGCATCGACGGACGCCGCGTCTGCTCCTTCTAGGCGTTGTCTTGCACGGCTGGCCAGCTTCTTCGCGTTCGCCGACGTCGTGTCCAGTACGACGGCTACCTCCTGGAACGGTATGCGGAACAGGTCGTGCAGGACATAGGCCACTCGCTGGGTGGCGGTGAGCTGGTTGAGGAGCAGGAGAAGCGCGCGTGAGATGTCCTCGCGCCGGAGGTACTCCTCGTCGGCCGCGAGCTGGTCACTCGGGACTACGTCGGCAAGGAGGGGCAGTTCTCCGCGTCGTTCCCGTGATCGCAGCTGGTCGAGGCAGAGGCGCGCGGTCACGGTTGTGAGCCAGCCGGCCGGGTTGTCGACCTGCGTTTGTGCTGCGCCGGCCGCGCGCAGCCAAGCGGTCTGTACGGCGTCCTCGGCGTCCTCGAGCGAGCCAAGGATCCGGTGCGCGAGTGCGAGCAGTCGAGGCCGTGCCACCTCGAATTCGTTGATCAAGTCCATGTGGGCGGTCACCTTTCGGTCGTGCCGAGCGTCATGAGGGGCGACCAACCAGACATCGACAGACCCTGCACGTAGGAGACCCTCATGAGCGTACAGATCGTCCAGTTCGGCACCGAACCTCAGCAAGTAGGCGAGGTTGAAGAGGCAATCAAGAGGCTGTTCGCCGCCGTCGAGTCGGCGGCGCCCGCGGGCATTGAGTACACGGCTGCCCGTGTTGGAGACAGCTCGCAGTTTCTGCTCACGCTTTCCCTCCCCGATGACGCTGCCAACCCGCTCCTCGATATTCCGGAGGCTGGGGCGTTCCGCGGCAAGGTTGGTGAGTGGGCCGGCGGTCCGGTGCCGCCCTCGACGCTTCACTTCATCGGGCGCTACACCGCGTGAGCGAGACTGCGTCGACGGCACTTTCGACGGCGTTGCTGGCCGTGACGGTCGTGTGTGTCGTCGCGAACGCCTTCATCGCTGCCGCCGATGCGGCACGGGCCAGGTTCGTGTTGGCGAACGCGGCTGAGGTCGGGTTGCGGCCTGAGGTTCTGCCCTACCTCGCCGTCCTGAAAGCGTCCGGCGCAGCCGGGCTGGTGGTCGGGCTCACGGGCATCGCGCCGTTCGGCCTGGCCGGCTGTGGGACTGGTGATGTTTTACCTGTCTGCGGTCGGAGCGCACGTTCGGGCATCGGTCTTCCACAACATCGGGTTTCCGGTGCTGTTCTTGGCGTTGGCTCTGAGCGCGGTCACCTTCTTCGCGATGGTCGCGATCTGACGCGGGCAGACGAAGCGACCTTCCGATTCGGTAGCCGATGGCAGGCGGACAGTCTCGTGTCGACCTCCATGCGGCGATCCGGCACGCGTCGACCTGCTCTGCATCGATGAACTTGGCTACATGCAACTCGACCGACTTGGTGCCGAACTGCTGTTCCAGCTCCTCACCGAACGGGAAGAGAAGGCGTCCGTCGCGATCGCGTCCAACGAGTCCTTCTCCGGGTGGACCAAGACCTTCACCGACCCGCGGCTTTGCGCCGCGATCGTCGAGCGGTTCACCTTCGGCGGCACCATCATCGAGACCGGCACCGACCCCGTCGGTGTTGAACGAGACCGACAAACGGTGTCAGACGAAACCGACGGACGCAGCAACCCCACGTACACGCCCGTCGAGGTACTGGATCAGCTCGCCGACCACTCCTCACCCCCGAGTGATACGCACACCCGGACCAGTCTTCTGGAAACAACACGCCGCATCAACGCCCGATCCCCGACCCGCTCAGCGCGGGGTGATGGTGAGCATGTGGAAGGCGCACACCCGCTTGCCGGGGTTGCCGAAGTGGTGGGGCGCGTCGGCGCGCGCGGACAGGGTGTCACCCGCGGCCAGTTGGTAGCGGTGCTCGCCGACGACGTATTCGAGCCGGCCCGCGAGCACGTGCAGGACCTCCTCGGTGCGGCTGCGGTGGGCCGGGAACTCCGCGGAGCGGGCGCCCGGGGGCACGGAGTACGCGATCAGTTCCACCCCCGGGGCCGGCCGAGCCAGCGAGGCGCGACGGATCCCGTTGTCGTCGGTGAAGGTGGTGAGCTCCGCGGCCGGCACCAGCACCGGCTCGGACCCCGCCTGCTCCAGCAGATCGGACAGCGCCACCCCGAGAGCCCGGGCGATCGCGGTCGCGTTCGCCAGGCTGGTGTTCAGGGCGTCGTTCTCGATCCGGGACAGCGTGCCCCGCGACACTCCCGATGCCGCGGCAAGCTGGTCGAGGGTGATCGCCAGCTCGGCGCGGCGGGCACGCACGGCTGCACCGAAGCGGTGGGCCTGATCGGTCGGCACGCGCTCAGCCTAACGCCGTGTTGCGTATGCGCAACTCCACTGACAGCATTCGCAACATGCTCCTGTTGCCGCTGGCCCCGGTGCTGGTCGCCCTCGCCCTGAGCCTGGCCCGCCGCTCGGCGCTGCTCACCTCCGCCGCCGGCGCGCTGGCCGCGGTGATCATCTGCGCCGTGGCGTACCCGCTGACCCCCGGGCAGGTCGTCGAGGCCACCCGGCAGTGGGCGCCGGTGCTGATCGAGGTGCTGGCGATCGTGTTCGGCGGCCTGCTGCTCAGCGAGGCGATGCGGCGTACCGGCCGACAAGACGTCATCGCGAGCTGGCTCGGCCGCACTCTCGGCACCGGTACGCCCGCCGCACTCGCCGTGCTGCACGGCGTCACGCCCTTCGCCGAATCGGTCACCGGCTTCGGCATCGGGGTGACGCTCGCCATCCCGCTGCTGCTGCACCTGGGCTTCTCCAGCCGCCGGGCCGCGACCATCGGGCTGCTCGGGCTGTGCACGGTCCCCTGGGGTTCCATGGCGCCGGGCACGCTGATCGCCGCCAGTCTCAGCGGAATCGGCTTCCAGCCCCTCGGCGTCGGCTCGGCGATCGCCAGCGGCCCGGTCTTCATCGGCGTGGGCCTGGTGGTCGCCACCCTCACCAGCCCGCCCGGCGCCCGCGCCCGGAACCTGGCTGCCGCCACGGCCAGCGGCGCGACGCTGTGGGCGTCGATCCTCGTTGCCAACCTGCTCCTCGGTACGCCGGTGGCCGGCGCCGTCGGGGCGCTGCTGACGCTGGTCGCGCACCTGCTCGTGCACCGCCTGCGTGGCGCGCGGATCGTGGTGACCCGCGCGCTGGCCGCGGCCGCCAGCCCGTACGCGGTGCTGCTCGGCGGCATCCTGATCGCCACCGCGCTGCTCGACGCCACCCGCGCCGGCGGCCCGTGGCACTACCTGGCCTCGCCCGCGATCTGGCTGCCGCTTTCCGTCGCGGCCACGCTGCGCGGCCGCGACCTCGCCGGCGCGGTCGCCGCGACAGCGCGGCGCTGGCTGCCCGTCGGGCCGGCCAACGGGCTCTTCCTGCTGCTCGGGGTCGTGATGGCGGTCAGCGGGATGGCCGCGGCAATCGCACGCGCGGTCGCCCAGCTCGGCCCCGCCTACGTCCTGCCGCTCGGTTTCCTCGCCGCGCTCGGTGGCTGGCTGACCGGCTCCAACGCCGCCGCGAACGCGATGTTCGCCGCTCCGCAGAGCGAGATCATCCGCCTGCTCGGACTCCCCGCACTGATCGCGATGTCGGTACACAATGTGTGCTCGTCGCTGTTCATGATGGCCTCGCCGGCCAAGATCGAACTCGCCGCCCAGCTCTGCCCCGAGCCGGCCGAGGGGCGCCGCGCCGGCCGCACGGTGACGATCACCGCCCTGGTGATCACCGGCGTCCTGTCGCTCGGCCTCGGCCTGCTCACCCTCTCGCCTACCATGCCCCGATGAGCACGCAACCGACCCTCGGCATCATCGGCGTCGGCGAGCTCGCCGCCGCCATCGTGGACGGGCTGGCGCTCGACCCCGAGCGCGAGGCGCCAACGATCGTGCTCTCGCCGCGCGGCGCCGCGACGGCCCGCGCTCTCGCCGAGCGCCACCCCGCGGTCATCGAGATCGCGGACGACAATGCCGAGGTGGCGTCGCGCGCCGGCACCCTGCTGCTCGCGGTTCGTCCCGACGACCTCGCCGCCGCGCTGCGGGACGTGGACGTTCCCGCGGGAACGCTCGTGATCAGCGCCGTGGCCGGCGTCGATCACGGTCGGCTGCGCGAGCAGCTCGGTGCCGACCCGACGATCGTTCGCGCCATTCCCATGCCGGCGGTACGCCAGCGCGCCGGCGTCACACCGATCCATCCGCCCGACCCGGCCGCGGCGGCCCTCTTCGACCGGCTGGGCGGCACGCTGGCGGTGACCGAACAGCCGGCCTTCGATGCCCTGGCCGCGATCACCGGCACGGTCTCCGCCACCCTCGCCGTGCTCGCCGCGATCGCCGACTGGGCCGGCCGCCAGCCCGGCCTGGACCCGTCCGCCGCCGACGCCTTCCTCCGCGGCATCGTCACCGGTGTCGCGGGCGAGTTGCACACCGACGAGCCGCTGGCCGCGGTCGCCGGCGGCCACGAAACCCGCGGCGGCCTCAACGAGCAACTGCGTACCGACTGGTTCGACGACGCGAATCGCGCCGCCCTCGACGCCGCGCTGGACCGGCTGCTCCGCCGGATCCGCGGCTGACTCGCGGCGGGTCAGCCGACCGCTGGTCAGCCGACCCGGATCTGGCGCTGCGCGGTGGCGCCGTTCACCGTGACGGTCAGCGTCGCGGTGCCCGCCCGGACGGCGGTGATCCGGCCGGTCAGCGGGTCGATCGTGATCACCGCGTTCCGGGGCTTCGAGCCGACGGCCACCCCGGTGCCGCCCCAGGTCGCCGACACCGGCCAGGCCACCGGCACCTTCCGGGAACCGTCCTGGGTGATCACCGCCTTCACCTCCGCCGTCTCGCCGCGGGCCAGCGTGGCGGGCGCATCCAGCGCCAGCTCGTCCACCCGGGCCCGGGTCTCGGCCCGCAGCCAGTCGGTGCGCCCGGCAGCGCCCGGGTCGATCCCGATCATGGTCCAGCCGGTGAACCCGCCGGCATCCGGCGTACCGGACGGGCCCTTGCCGGAGTTGCCGTTGATCACCCGGGTCACCCCGTCCAGGGCCGAGGCATCGAAGATCCCGACGTGGCCGTTGAGCTGGGCGACCTGCTTGCCGGAACGACGGGTGAAGTCGGCCAGGGTGCGCGCCAGCGCGTCGGCCTCCACCCGGTCGCCGAGCTGGCTGGCGGCGTCGGGCTGCGGGTCGTCGACCGGATGGTGGTTGGCCACCAGCACCCCGGTGATCCCGGGATCGCGTTCCGCATCGGCCAGCCCCGCCTCCAGCATCCGGAGCTGATCGGTGCTGCCGCCCGGGTGCAGGTTGCCGGTCGAGGAGTCCAGGGTGATGATCTTCGTCCGCTGCAGAACCCGCTCGGTCGCGGTGTCGCCGAATTCGGCCCGGAAGTTGTCGATCGAGCCGCCCATGATCTCGTGATTGCCCGGCACGTAGACATGATCGAGATCGCCCAGCTCCTCCTCCAGCACCCGCCTGGCGAGCGCGATGTCCTCCGGCGCGGCCTCGTCGACCAGATCGCCGGCGATGATCACGAAATCCGGTTTGGCGGCGACGATCTCGCGCAGCGTGCGGCGCGCCGCCTGCACCAGATCGGAGTCGGGATTGCGGGCCACGAACTGGGCGTCGCTGATCACCGCGATCCGCAGTGGCCGGTCGTCCACCGTGCCTTGGCTGATGATCGCCGGGTCACGCGCCGGCGCGGGCTCCGGAAGGTCGATGCTCTGCGGCACCTGGGCCCGCAGGTCGGCGATCTCCAGCCGGTCGCGATAGCTGGCGTTCGAACGGGTCTCCATGAAGCGGATGGCCGTGAGCTGCAGCGGGTACGCCGTCCCGGCCGGCACGGGGAACGTCACCTTGCGCCACCCCGTCCAGTCGATCAGGGCGCCGTCGAGATTGGTGCTGGTCTGGTCGCCGCGGGTCACCTGCAGCCGGGGCCACTCCCCCTTCCCCGTGCCCTTGATCCACAGCGACACCGACCGGGGCTGCCCGGGCAGCTCGATCGGCGTCACCGGCACGGCGTACATCCCGCGGGTCGCGGTGCTCGTGGTGAAGTCGAAGTCGAGCGCCAGCGCCGGACCGCCTTCGGGCCCGGTTGCCGAGCCCAGGCTGCCGGTGGCGCGGGCCGTGCCGACCTTCCAGTCCGCCGGATCGGCGAAGTCGGCGACCTCGCGGTCGTCGTGGCCGACGGTCACGCCGAGCGTGGTCTCCTTGCCGCGCACCGCGATGGTCACGGTCCCCGACTGCGCGCCCTCGCGCGCGCCGATCACCAGCTCGGCCAGGCCGTCGCGCTCGACCGTGAGCCCGTCGCTCGCGGCCACCTCGATGTCACGGTTCTCGACCGGTACGCGGTTGCCGTCGGCGTCGATGCCCGTCACCCGGACCGCGGAGGTGTCGGCGGCCGAGCCGAGCGGGACCAGCGTCGCGGAGGCCTCGATCCGTTGCAGGTCACCGAAGACCCGCAGTTCGGCGCTGGTGGCGTCCCGGCCGGCCCCGTAGATCACGGTCGTCGTTCCCGGCCGGTTGCCGCGCACCACGGTCCGGTCGTAGGGCCCGCTGCGCTCGGTGTCCTCGACCCGCACCAGGCCGGCCCTGGCCCGGATCACCGGCCGCCCGGCCGGGGTGGCGGCGAGGTTGGCGTCGAGGCCGGTGCCGATCAGCGTGCGGCTCAGCCCGGGCAGTACGCCGTGCGCCGCGGGCTCCGGCAGGCCCGCGGCCGGCTCGAGCTCGGGCCGCAGCACGCGCCCGGTCGGCGAGGACCCGCGCGCCGCGGACCGGAAGACCAGTGCATTGCTGTCCGCGCGCTGCTTGCCGTCCGACGGGCGGTTGATCACCTGCAGGTCGTCGGTGCCGGCCGGCCGCGCGACCAGGGTGGTGGAGCCGCCGCCGTCGAGGTTGACCGCGTTCCACATGCCGAGGTCGGACATGAACCGGGCGAGCTCCTGGATGGTCATCCCGTGCGCATCGGCGGACCTGCCGTCAACGGTGATCACCTTGATCGCGGTGCCATCGCGGTTGACGCCGATCGCGGTCCGGGCGGCGGTCACCTCGTTGTCCTCGGTGACCCGTCCGTCGGTGAGCAGGCGCTGCGACCCGCCGACGGCAAGATCAACATCTTCGGACGCCCGGATGGTCAGCTTCGCCTCCGTGCCGACCGCCAGTCCGGCGAGTCGGTCGGCGGCGCGGCCGCGCCCGACCAGCACCGCGCCGTCGTCGGGCACGGCGTCACCCGAGGCGATCGCGCCCCGGTCGGTCGTGTTGGCGCTCACCCGGCCGCCGGAGATCATCACGATGCGCACCGGCTCGGACTCGCCGACGAGCCGTCCGATCGGATACGTGCCCCAGATCGGGGTGAAGGCCGCCAGGCTGTCGCCGGCGAAGCTCGGCGAGTTGACCGAGCCGATCTCCGACGTCTCGCCGCCCGCCTCCACGGTGGCACCGCTCATCAGGGACTGCACGGCGGCCTTGCCGTCGCGGATCGTGAACGCCTGCCGCGGGCCACCGCCGGCGGTCCGCAGGCCCTCGTTCGGCGAGACATTGGTGCCGATCGGCGCATCGGAGGCGTTCATGTCGAAGTAGTCGCCGTTGATCGCCGCGACCGCGTCGGCATTGCGCGCGAATTCCTCGACGGTGGCATTCGAGCCCGACACCTCGCCGCCGTCGGTGACGTCGAGCGACAGGCTCGGCGTGGTCAGATCGGCGTCCATCACGTGTCCGGTCACCCAGCCGCCCGGTTGCAGCCGTCGGAAGCTGGTCAGCGTCAGCCCGGGCGCGATGTCGGTACGCCGGTCCTCGACCAGCGTGGCGGGCGCGACGCGGAGCGCCGCCGCGGTCGCCCCGGCCGGATCGGTCTCGGCCCGGACCTGCGTCGCCCCGCCGAGCAGCCCCGCGGTCGCGAGCAGCAGCCCGAGGGCGAGCGCGAGACCGCGCCGCGTACCGGCGGTGGTGGCAGTGGACATCGTGGCTCCCTCGACAGACGACACCGGTGCAGACCCGAGCCAGCCTGCCCTACCCGTGCGCCCGCCGGGGAAGCCTCAGGTGTCGCGCGGGCGAACGGCAGTTGTCCGATGCCCGCCCACTACCGCTGCCCGCACACCGTGACGCGGGCCTCGCCGGCGACCAGCCGGCCGATCACCGGATACCCGGGCAGTTCGCCGGCCACCAACAGGCCGCCGGAGGTCTGGGCGTCGGCGAGCAGGATCAGCTCGTCCTCGTCGACGCCCGAGCCGTCGAGGTGCGGGCGTACCCAGTCCAGATTGCGCTTCGATCCGCCCGGCACGAAGCCCTCGGCCAGGGACTCGCGCGCGCCGGGCAGATAGGGCACCGCCGCGGCGTCGATCTCGGCGGCGACCCCGCTGGCGCGGCACAGCTTGTACAGGTGGCCGAGCAGCCCGAAGCCCGTCACATCGGTGGCGCAGGTCAGGCCGGCGGCCAACGCGGCGCGCGCAGCATCGCGGTTGAGGGTGGTCATGCTCGCAACGGCATCGGGAAACACCTCGCCGGTGGCCTTGTGCCGGTTGTTCAGCACGCCGACGCCGAGCGGCTTGGTCAGCGTGAGCGGTACGCCGGGCGTACCCGCGTCGTTGCGGAGCAGCCGGGTCGGGTCGGCGATGCCGGTCACGGACAGGCCGTACTTCGGCTCGGGGTCGTCGATGCTGTGCCCGCCGGCCAGGTGGCAGCCGGCCTCGGCGCAGACGTCCGCGCCGCCGCGCAGCACCTCGGCGGCGTACTCGAACGGCAGCGTCGAACGCGGCCAGCCGAGCAGGTTGACCGCGGCGATCGGCTCGCCGCCCATCGCGTAGACGTCCGACAGGGCATTCGCCGCGGCGATCCGGCCCCAGTCGTAGAAGTCGTCGACGACCGGGGTGAAGAAGTCGGCGGTGCAGACGACGGCGCGACCGCGGCCGTCGACGTCGTCGGCGATCCGGACCACCGCCGCGTCGTCGCCGTTCTCCAGGCCGACGATCAGCTCCTCCGCCGCGCTCGTCGGCATCACGCCGGCGAGCACGCGTTCCAACTCACCCGGCGGGACCTTGCAGGCGCAGCCGCCGCCCGCGGCGTAGCGCGTCAGCCGGTCGGTCATCCCCTCGCGTACCGCTGCCGTCATGCCGGCCAGCCTAATCAGGCCGAATTCGGTTGGCCCCCGGCGCCCGATCGCACTAGCCTCGCTGGCATGTCGAGCCCCGAGGCATCCAGAGCCGGGCTGGCGGTCAAGCCGTCGGCCCCGCGCTGCTGAACCTCCCCGCCCCGAGACACCCGTCCGGCGGGTACGCCGACGCGCTGACCAGACGAAGCCATCCGTTCCCCTTCGCTCTGGAGTGTCCTCGATGCCTGTTCCTCTCTACCTGCTTGCCGTTGCCATCTTCGCGATGGGCACGTCCGAGTTCATGCTCGGCGGCCTCACCCCCGATCTGGCTCGCTCCCTCGGTGTCTCCGTCGGCACCGCCGGGCTGCTCACGACCGCATTCGCGCTGGGCATGATCATCGGCGCTCCGACCATGGCCGCCCTGGTCCGGCGCTGGAATCCTCGCACCAGCCTGCTCGTCTTCCTGACCATCTTCGCCGCGGCGCACGTGATCGGCGCCTGGGGTGATCACTTCGGATTGTTGCTGGCCATGCGCCTGGCCTCGGCTCTCGCCAATGCGGGATTCCTGGCGGTCGCCCTCGGCGTCGCCGGGACCCTCGCCGGCCCCGATCGGGCGGGCCGCGCGATCGGGGTGTTGCTCGCCGGAACCACGCTGGCCACGGTGATCGGCGTACCGGCCGGTGCCGCGCTCGGCGCGCTGCTGGACTGGCGGGCCACGTTCTGGGCCGTGGCCCTGCTCTGCGTACCCGCGGCGATCGGGATCCTCGCCGGCATCCCCGGCGACACGCTCGCCGGGGCTGCTCGGGAGGTCGATCTCCGCGGGGAGCTGGCCGAGCTCCGCCGGCCGCGCCTGAGGCTGGCGATGCTGCTCGGCGCCCTGGTGAACGGATCGACCTTCGCCACGTTCACCTACCTGGCGCCGATCGTGACCGGGCGTAGCGGTCTGGGCGAGGCCTGGGTGCCGGGGGCGTTGATGATCTTCGGGATCGGGTCCTTCGCCGGTGTCAGCATCGCCTCGCGGGTGTCCGATCACCGCCCATTGATCATCATCCTCGGCGGCGGTCCGATGTTGGTGCTGGCGTGGTGCGCGGTTGCCGTCGCCGCGGGCAATCCGCCGGTCCTGTTCGTGGTGCTGTTCGTCTCGGGCGCTCTCTCGTTCGCGGTGGGCAGCACCCTGATCGCGCGCGTGCTGCGCGCGGCGCCGGGGGCGCCGACGATGGGCGGGGCATACGCGACGGTCGCCTTCAATCTGGGCGCCGCCGCCGGGCCCGCCGCGGCGGGCCTCGCGTTCGACGCGGCGGGCGCGCTCGGGCCGGTGTGGGTCAGCGCATGCCTGACGTTCGCGGCGGTAGCGCTCGCGGCGCTTGCGCGGCGCCGCCTGGTTCCCTACGATTCGGAACGTGCCGTTTCGTAATGATGGTCCTGCTCGGGGCCGCCCGCGCGACGATGCCCGAGAACGCGCCATCCTCGCGGCCGCGCTGGACCTGCTCGGCGAGCGCGGCTACGACGGCGTCTCCTTCGAGGAGGTGGCGCGGCGCGCGGGCGCCTCCAAGGCCACCCTTTACCGACGCTGGCGGACCAGGCGAGAGATGATCATCGCCGCCCTCCGGGTCGGCCCCGCGCAGCGCGTCGAGCCGGCCGAGATCGACACCGGCAGCCTGCGCGGGGACCTGCTGGCCCTGTGCCGCCGACTGATCACGACGATGCGTTCGACCGATGGCCGGACGGCGTTGCTGCTGTTGGAGGCCGGCCTGGACGACCCCGAGTTGTGTGCGGAGATCGAGCGCTCCGTCGGCCCGACCGGCGCCCGCCTACCGCCCGTGGTCGTCGACCGGGCGGTACGCCGTGGCGAGTTGCCCGCCGGGGCCGATCCGTTCGCCTTCGAGGAGGTCGCGGGCGCCACGCTGCTGTTGCGCCGGTTGAACGGGCTGGCCACCGACGAGGCGTACCTCGCCTCGCTCGTCGATTCGATCATCCTGCCCGCGCTCACCGCCTCGGCGAACCACGACGAACTCCCGGCCGGGATCTTCTCCGGCCGGCCCGAGCCAGATGCCACGTCCCGCTCAGAAGAGGAGAACGATGCCCCAGCCGACGATTGACGGATTCGCCTACCGCACCATCGCCGGAGCCGGCGGCGTCGACCTCAACGTCGCCGTCGGCGGTTCGGGACCGGCGATCGTCCTGCTGCACGGGTTCCCGCAGACCCATCTGATGTGGCGCGGCGTCGCTCCCGCGCTCGCCGGCGTGCACACGGTGATCGTGCCGGACCTGCGCGGCTACGGGGCCAGCGACAAGCCCGTCGCCGACGATCCCGAGACCTACTCCAAGCGCACCATGGCCAATGACATCGTGGCGATCGCGGAGACGCTCGGCCATGATCGGTTCGGCCTGGTCGGCCACGATCGCGGCGCGTTGGTCGGCGTGCGGGCCGGTCTTGATCATCCCGACCGGGTGCTGTTCCTCGGCATTCTCGACGTGCTGCCGACGATGGACACCTGGGACGTGCTGCACGGCGTCGACGCGAAGGTTGCCTGGCATCTCTATCTGATGGCGCAGCCGCCCGGGCTGCCGGAGAAGATGATCAAGGCGACCGCGGAGGAGTTCTTCGGCTCGTTCCTCGACGCCTGGGACCCGACCGGCGCGACCTTTCCGGATGAGGTACGCCGGCACTACCTCGACGCGTCGATCGGCGCCGTCGACTCGATCGTCGCCGACTACCGGGCCACCGCCGGCATCGACCTGGTCATGGACCGCGAGGACCGCGCGAACGGCCGCCGCCTGGCGATGCCCGTCGGCGTGATCTCCCAGGATTGGGGCGCCGCACTCGGCTTCGACGCCGCTGCGCTGTGGGGCGCATGGGCGCCCGACCTGCGCTACGAGGCCATCGACGCCGGCCATTTCATGGCCGAGGAGAAGCCCGGCGAGATCGCGCGGTTCGTCCGCGAGCTGGCCGCGGGCTGATCAGTCGGCGGCGTCCTTCGCCGCCTCGCCGGCCGAGGGCGCGGGCGTACCCGCGGCGGCCGCCGCTTCCTGCTTGCGCCGCAGCCGCTCCTTCTGCGGGATGACGGTGTACTTGGGATCGCGGGCGGACACCATGCCGGCCTCGAACACGCCGAAGCGCAGCACCTGGGAACCGGCCACCATCGCGGCGCCGGCGATCGCCGACAGCACCCGGTTGCGGCGGCCCAGCACGCTGAGCGCGGCGCCGCCCAGGGCAAGCCCGCGGGCGATCTTCAGCAGCCGCCCGGCCTTCCCGGTCCGGTACGGCTCGGCCAGCAGATGCCCGAGCCGGCGCTCCATCAGCTCGCTCGCGCCCACCTCGAGCGCCACCCCCAACACGCCCATCCGGCGCGCCGGCGCGGCCTGCTCGGTGGGCACCAACAACAGGCCCAGCCCGCCGGCGGCCATGGCACCCGATCCGCCGAAGACGAACGGCAGTTCCTTGTGCGCCTCGTGCCACGACGGCACCGCGGTGTTCGCCAGCAGCGCGGCGGTGTAGGTCGCCAGCGGCGGCCCGAACAGCGCGGCCCCGGCCCCGGCGAGCCGCCCGATCAGCCGGAACTTCCCGAGCACCTGAGTGCCGGCCGCGATCCCGGAGAACGTCGCGAACGGCGCCAGGATGTAGGACCCCATCGACAGCGGCGAGGTCGGCTTGAAGACCCGCAGCATGTTCAGAAAGCGCTCCGGCCGACCAAGATCGTGGACCAGCGCCACGGTGCCGGCCATCGCTCCCCCGGCCGCCGCGAACCGGGCCACCTTCTCCAGGGCCGGCAACCCGCGCAGGGCGGCGCCTTCGGCCAGCAGCGACGATCCGCCCGCCATGCCGCCGACGAAGAGATAGAAGGGCACATCCGGCACCTTCCACACGGGCGGCTTGATGATCGGTCGCCCGTAGTAGGAGTCGAACTCCGCCTCGGGGACCATCCGCTCCTCACGCGCGCCGCCGCTCATCGGCGTACCCCGATGAACGCCGCGACGCCGATCCCGACCAGCGTGGCCGCGGCCGCGCCCACATGTCCCCAGATCGAGCCCATCGCCCGGGTCGTGACCACCGGATCGGGCGGGAAGCCGTAGGTCTCCGGCTCGTCGAGCAACAGGAAGAACGCACCGTCGCCGCCGACCCCGTCGTCGGGATCGCGCCCGTACAGCCGCGCCTCGTCGACGCCGAGCTCGTGCAACTGCGCGAGCCGCGCATCCGCCCGCTCGCGCAACTCGTCAAGATCACCGAACTGGATCGACTGGGTCGGGCACGCCTTCGCGCAGGCCGGGGTCAGGTCGTCCTTGAGCCGGTCGTAGCACAGCGTGCACTTGAACGCCCGGCCGTCGCCCTTGCGTACATCGATCACGCCGTAGGGGCACGACGGCACGCAGTAGCCACAGCCGTTGCAGATGTCCTCCTGCACGACGACCGTGCCGAACTCGGTGCGGAACAGCGCCCCGGTCGGACAGACGTCGAGGCAGCCCGCATGCGTGCAGTGCTTGCAGACGTCGGATTCCATCAGCCAGCGCACGCCGGCCTGATCGCCACCGCCGTGATCACCGTGATCACCGGCGGCAAGATCACGAAGATCGACATCGTCGACCGCGTACGCTCCGGCGCCGGCCTGTTCCCGCGTACCCGTCGCGGTCCCCGCCGACACCCGCTCCGCGCCGGGCGGCCCGCTACCGGGCATGCCCAGATCGATGGTCGGCCGCGGCGGGGCGGGCTGCTCGATGAACGCCACGTGCCGCCAGGTGTTGGCCGACAACTGGACCGTGTTGTCGTACGACATCCCGGTCAGCTCATAGCCATCGGCCGGTACGCCGTTCCACTCCTTGCACGCGACCTCGCAGGCCTTGCAGCCGATGCACACCGAGGTGTCGGTGAAGAATCCCTTGCGCGGCAGATGTTGATCATGTCCGGCGTCCGCGGCCGGGTCGTCCAGCCGGCCCCACAGCGATCCCATCAGGCTCCCTCCTCCGGCGCGATCACACCCTGCTCCACCGCCCGGGTGCGGAAGTCCTCCACGAGCGCCTCCAGCTCCGGCCCGCGCGGGCGTCGCCCGGGCAGCACGGCACAGGTGCCGACCTTGCCCTGGATGAACACATTCGGGTCCAGCGTCAGGTTGACCAGATCATTGGCCGAATCGCCGGTGATCACGCCGTTCGGCCCCCAGTGATACGGCAGACCGACCTGCTCGACCCACCGATTGCCGACCCGCAGCCGCCGCATCCGGGCCGTCACCAGCACCCGCGCCTCGATCGCGGCGCGGCTGGTCACGATCGTCGCCCAGCCGCCGTTCTCCAGGCCGCACTCGGCGGCCAGTTCGAACGACACCTCGCAGAACATGGCCGGCTGCAGCTCCGACAGGTACGGCAGCGTGCGGCTCATCCCGCCCGCGGTGTGGTGCTCGGTCAGCCGGTAGGTGGTGAACACGAACGGGAACACCTCGTCCGGCGAGGGGTTCAGCGGGTTCTCCACCGAGTCGACGTTCTGGCGTACCGGGTTGTTGCGCACACCGTAGAGCCGGTTGTCCACGGGCGATTCCGGCGGCTCGTAGTGCGTCGGCAGCGGCCCGTCGGCCAGCCCGGACGGCGCGAACAGCCAGCCCTTGCCGTCGGTCTGCATCACGAACGGGTCGTCGCCGCCGATCGCCGCCGGTCCGGTCGCGTCCTCGGGCGGTCGGAAGTGCGGCGGCAGATCGTCGATGAAGTCGGCATTGTCGCGACCGACCCAGCGCCCCTGCCCGTCGGCGGCGTCCGGGTCCCACCACAGGTACTTCTTGCGCTCCGACCACGGCTTGCCGTCGGGATCGGCCGAGGCCCGGTTGTAGAGCATCCGCCGGTTCGCGGGCCAGACCCAGCCCCACTCGGGCGCGACATCGGTCTGCTCCCAGTGCGGCTTGCGGCGGGCGGCCTGGTTGACCCCGTCGGCGTACACCCCGCAATAGATCCAGCAGCCGCAACTGGTGGAGCCGTCGTCGGCGAGTTGGGTGTAGGCGGTCAGCGGCGTACCGTCCGCGGCGCGGCCGTTGATCTCGGCGAGCACCGCCTCCGCATCGGGCTCGTCGTACTTGCCGTGCGTCGGATAGTCCCAGGCCAGGTCGAGCACGGGCCGGTCCATCTCGTCGATCCGGCCGGCCTCGTCCGCGGCCGCGCGCAGCTTCTCCCGGACCCGCTGGCCGAGCCGGTAGTAGAAGTCGAGATCGCTACGCGCATCGCCCGGCGGCTCGACGGCCTGCTGGCGCCACTGCAGCATCCGGTTGGTGTTGGTGAACGTGCCCGACTTCTCCACGTGCGAGGCGGCCGGCAGGAAGAACACCTCGGTGCCGATCTTGTCGGTCTCCAGCTCGCCGGTCTCGATCTCCGGGGAATCGGACCAGAAGGTCGCCGTCTCGATCAACCGCATGTCGCGCACGACCAGCCAGTCCAGATTGGCCAGGCCCATCCGCTGCATCTTGCCGTTGGACGAGCCGACCGCCGGGTTCTCCCCGACCACGAAGTAGCCCTTCACCTTGCCCTCGATCTGGCCGAGCACGGTCGCATAGGTTCCGTGATTGCCGGTCAGCCGCGGCAGGTAGTCGAAGCAGAAGTCGTTCTCGGGCGTCGCGGCATCACCGAAGTACGCCTTGAGCAGGCTCACCGTGTAGGCGCGCATGTTGCCCCAGAAGCCCTTCTTGCCCGAGTCCTCGGCGACGAAGTCGTCCAGGGTCGAGTGCAGCTGCGCGTGCGGCATCGGGATGTAGCCCGGCAGCAGGTTGAACAGCGTCGGAATGTCGGTCGAGCCCTGGATGCTGGCGTGCCCGCGCAGCGCCATGATCCCGCCGCCGGGCCGGCCGATGTTGCCGAGCAGCAACTGCAGGATCGAAGCGGTGCGGATGTTCTGCACGCCGATGGTGTGCTGGGTCCAGCCCACGGCGTAGCAGAACGCGGTGGTCCGTTCCCGGCCGCTGTTCGCGACCAGCGCGTCGGCCACCTCGGCGAACTGCTCCCGGCTGATCCCGCAGACCTCCTCCACCATCTCCGGGGTGTAGCGCGAGAAGTGCCGCTTCAGGATCTGGTAGACGCAGAACGGATCGGTCAGGGTCTCGTCGCGCCGCGCCGGCGGGCCGACCGAGATGCCGCCCGCGCCGGCCCGCTCGCCCCGGGCCGCCTCCTGCTCGGCCTCCTCGGTCTCCACATCATGCGCCGAGGTGGCCTGGGCCGGGTCGCGCGTACCCGCGGACGACCCGTCCGCGGCGCCGCCGGCGTACTGCCAGGTCGCCGAGGAATAGTTGCGCTTCTCCGGATCGAAGCCGGAGAACAGCCCGTCCAGATCCTCGGTGTCGCGGTAGCGCTCGTCGATGATCACCGCGGCATTGGTGTAGTTCAGGACGTACTCGCGGAAATCCAGCCCGTTGCTCAGCACGTGGTTGATCAGCGCGCCGAGGAAGGCGACATCGCTACCGGCGCGGATCGGGACATGGGTGTTCGCCACCGCGGAGGTACGCGTGAAGCGCGGATCGACGTGGATGATCTTGGCGCCGCGCAGCTTCGCCTCCATCACCCACTGGAAGCCCACGGGATGGGCCTCGGCCATGTTCGATCCCTCGATCAGGATGCAATCGGCATTGGCCAGGTCCTGCAGGAAGTTTGTGGCACCTCCACGCCCGAACGAGGTCCCCAGACCGGGAACCGTGGAGGAGTGTCAAATACGCGCCTGGTTCTCGATCTGGATCGCGCCGAGCGCGGTGTACAGCTTCTTCATGAGGTAGTTCTCCTCATTGTCCAAAGCTGCCCCGCCGAGGCTCGCAATGCCCGTCGTGCGGCGGACCTTGTTGCCCTTCTCGTCGGTCCACTGCCAGAACTCGCGCCGGGTCTTGATCACCCGGTCCGCGATCATGTCGATGGCGGTGTCAAGATCGAGATCCTCCCACTCGGTGCCGTAGGGGCGCCGATAGCGCACCTTGGTCGCCCGGTTGGGATAGGTCACGAGTTGCTTGCTGGCGCTGCCCTTCGGGCACAGCCGACCGCGAGAGACCGGGCTGGCCGGGTCGCCCTCGATCTGGATGACCTTCTCGTCCTTGACATAGACCTTCTGGCCGCAGCCGACGGCGCAGTAGGGGCAGACGGAATCGGCGACCCGGTCGGCATCGGCGATCCGCGGCCGCAGGTCGCGGCTGCGCTCGGACTCGGCGGCGGCGCCGCGGCCCAGCCGGTCGGCGCCGAGCTGGCGCAGCATCGGCCACTTCGCGAACAGGTCCACCATCGCGTGCCTCCTGACGTCGCCATCGCCATCGCCGGTTACCCCGTCAGCCTAACGCCCCCGGACCGAGTGCGGGGACAGGTGGGGTGCACCCGGCGAGTGCCGGCCGGGGGTAGGCTCGCGGTTCGCGGAGGCGTACCTCGTCTGGTGACGGGCGCGGTCTTCAAAACCGTTGTGGCCGGGTATCTCGGCCAGGCGGGTTCGATTCCCGTCCGCCTCCGCCACCCTTCGCCCGACGGATGCGAGGAGACCCCGGGAGTGAGCGAGTTCGACCCGCGCCGCCGGGTCCCCCGCACCGACGCCGTGCTCGCCGACCCCCGGCTGGTCGCGGCCGCCGGGCGCCTCGGCCGCGGACCGATCAAGGACGCCGTCGGCGCGGCCCTGGCCGCCTGCCGGGCCGGCGAGATCGCGCCCGCCGAGGTAGCCGACCGGGCGGTCGCCCGGCTGCCGCGCGACGCGGGTTCGCTGCGGCCCGTGATCAATGCCAGCGGCGTGATCGTGCACACCAACCTCGGCCGGGCTCCCCTGTCGGACGCTGCGCGCGCCGCGGTCGACCGGGCCGCCGGCGCGACCGACGTCGAGTTGGACCTGGCCACCGGGCGGCGCGGCCGCCGCGGCGCCGGGGCCGTCGGCGCCCTGGTCAATGCGGTGCCGGGCGCCGAGGCCGCGCACGTGGTGAACAACGGCGCGGCGGCGCTGGCACTGGCGGCCAACGCGCTGGCGCGCGACCGCGAGGTGATCATCGCCCGCGGCGAGATGGTGGAGATCGGCGACGGCTTCCGGATCCCCGAGCTGCTGGAGGCGGCCGGCGCGCGGCTGCGCGAGGTGGGCACCACCAATCGGGTACGCCTCGCCGACTATGCGGCCGCCGTCGGGCCGCAGACGGGGTTCGTGATCAAGATCCATCCCTCCAACTTCGTCGTGGACGGTTTCACCTCCACCGTGGGGCTCGGCGAGCTGCGCACGCTGGGCGTACCGGTGGTGGCCGACATCGGCTCCGGTCTGCTCACCCCGCACCCCCGACTGCCGGACGAACCGGACGCAGCGACCAGCCTGGCCGCGGGCGCCGACCTGGTCACCGCGTCGGGCGACAAGCTGCTCGGCGGCCCGCAGGCGGGGTTGATCATCGGCCAGGCGACGCTGGTCGAGCGGTTGCGCCGGCACCCGCTGGCCCGCGCGCTGCGGGTGGACAAGCTCACCCTGGCCGCGCTCGAGGCCACACTGGTCGGACCGGTCGCGCCGGTCCCGGCGGCGCTCGCGCGGACGCGGGACGAGCTGACCGCGCGGGCGGAGCGGATCGCGGCGGCGATCGGCGAGCCGGCGCGGGCCATCCCGAGCGAGGCGGCGGTCGGCGGCGGGGGCGCGCCCGGTGTCACACTGCCCAGCGCCGCGGTCGCGCTGCCTGAGCACCTCGCCGAGATCCTCCGGCTGGGCAATCCCGCGGTGGTCGGGCGCGTCGAGCGCAGCCGACTACTGCTGGACCTGATCGCCGTCGACCCGGCCGACGACGAGTCGTTGATCACCGCCGCCCGCGCCGCGATCGGAACCTGAGCGATGCACGTGCTCGCCACCGCGGGCCATGTCGATCATGGAAAGTCGACGCTGGTCCGCGCGCTGACCGGATCCGACCCGGACCGGCTCGCCGAGGAGAAGCGACGCGGGCTGACCATCCGGCTCGGCTATTGCTGGACCGAGCTGGATCCCGTCGGCGAGGTCGCCTTCGTCGACGTGCCCGGCCATGATCGTTTCCTGCCGACGACGCTGTCCGGGCTGGGCCCGGCGCCGGCGGTGCTGTTCGTGGTGGCCGCCGATGACCCCTGGATGCCGCAGGCCGCCGAGCACCTCGCGGCGCTGGACGCGCTGGGGGTACGCCACGGCGTGCTCGCCGTGACCCGCGCCGATCTGACCGATCCGGGCCCAGCGCTGGCCACGGCCCGCGCACAACTGGCCGGGACCGGGCTGGCGGGCGCGCCCGCGGTGGCCGTCAGTGGGCGTACCGGACAAGGGCTGGCGGAGCTGCGTGCGGCGCTCGGTGCGATGCTCGCCGCGATCCCGGCTCCCGATCCGGCGACGCCCGCGCGGCTGTGGGCCGACCGCAGTTTCCACCTGCGCGGCTCCGGCACCATCGTCACCGGCACCCTGCCCGCGGGGACCATCGCGGTCGGCGACCGGCTGGTCACCGACGCGGTCGAGGTCCGGGTGCGCGGCATCCAGGCGCTCAGCAGCGACACCGACCGGGTGGTCGGGCCGGCGCGGGTGGCGCTCGACCTCGGCGGCGGCGTCGGACGGTCGGTGGCCGAGGGCAGCGTGCTGGTGGCGCCGGAGGCGTACCGCTGGACGAGCGAGATCGACGTCCGTCTGCGCGGCGACGGCGACCCGCCGCGCGGGCCGCTGCTGCACATCGGGGCGCTGGCGTGTGCGGTGCACGTCCGCCCGCTGGGCAACGGGTACGCCCGGCTCGGCCTGGAACGACCGCTGCCGCTGCGCGCGGGCGACCGGGCGATCCTGCGCGACCCGGGCGACCGGCGGATGTGGGGTGTCGCCGTGCTGGATCCCGACCCGGTGCCGCTGCGCCGCCGCGGCGCGGCCGGTCGGCACGCCACGGCGCTGGCGGGCTTCGACGGCGGGATGGCGGCGCCGCTGCGGGTGCGGGGGGCGGCGCGCCGGTCCGAGTTGGCCCGCTCGGGGTTCGCCGACGATCTTGACGCCGCGGCGGGCGATGAGTGGCTGCTCGATCCCGCGCGGGCGTCGGAACTGGCCGCGCGGCTGACCGAGTTGGTGGCCGCCGCCGGTGTGGACGGGATCAGCCCGGCCGACGCGGCACGGCGGCTCGGGCTGCCGGATCCGGTGTTGTTGCGAGCGCTCCCCGGGCCGGCGCCGATCGAGCGCGGCGGCCGGCTGGTCGCGGGCACCGGGCTGGGCGAGGCCGAGTCGAGGGCGCTGGCGGCCCTGGCGGCCGAGTTGGCCGACGAGCCGTTCGCGGCCCCCGATGCCGACCGCCTGCGCGAACTCGGCATCGACGACGCGATGCTCGCCCGGCTGGCCCGCGCCGGGCGCCTGGTCCGGCCGGCGCCGGGCATCGCGCTCGGTCCGGGGGCGGTGAACGAGGCGGTCAGCAGGCTGGCGGAGCTGCCGCAACCGTTCACGGCGAGCGAGGCCCGGTGGGCGCTCGGCACCAGCCGCCGGGTGGCTCTTCCCCTCCTCGACCACCTCGACCGATCCGGGCGTACCGTCCGGCTGCCGGATGATCGCCGGCGGCTGCGGACCTGAGTTCGGCACGCGGCTTGGGTGGGGGCCCGGTGCGGCTGGTCGGACCAGCGCCAATGCCGCACCGGTGTGACGCTCGGCGGCTGCCTGTCGCCCGTGGGCCCCGCCACGACGGCATCCGGTCGACCTCCGGCGACCGCGAGAGCCAGAACGGTGCGGATGCCCCCATCCGCGAACCGAAACGGCACCCGCGAGCGATACTCGGCCCGCACCTGCCGGGTTCAGCCCGTGGCTGCCAGTTCGGCCCGTGCCTGCCGAGTGAGCCCGCGCCTGCCGGTTCGGCTCGCGGCTGCGGGTTCACCCCGCGAAGCCTCGGCGGAATACAATCGCCAGACTTGAACGTTCAACCGTCATGAAGAAGATCGGATTCCTGTCGTTCGGGCACTGGACGCCGTCGCCGCAGTCGGAGACGCGGACCGCGGCCGACGCGCTGCTGCAGTCGGTCGACCTGGCCGTGGCCGCCGAGGAGCTCGGCGCCGACGGCGCGTACTTCCGGGTGCACCATTTCGCGCGCCAGCTCGCCTCGCCGTTTCCCCTGCTCGCCGCCATCGGCGCCCGCACCTCGCGGATCGAGATCGGCACGGGCGTGATCGACATGCGGTACGAGAACCCGCTCTACATGGTCGAGGACGCCGGCGCGGCCGATCTGCTCGCCGGGGAGCGACTGCAGCTCGGCATCAGCCGGGGATCGCCGGAGCAGGTGATCGACGGCTGGCGCTACTTCGGCTACGAGCCGGGCGAGGGAAGGACGGACGCCGACATGGCGCGGTCCCACACCGAGGTCTTCCTCAAGCTGCTCGACGGCGAGGGCTTCGCTCAGCCGAACCCGCGCCCGATGTTCCCGAATCCGCCCGGCGCGCTACGCCTGGAGCCGCACTCCCCCACGCTGCGCGACCGCATCTGGTGGGGCGCAGTCTCCGACGCGACGGCGCGTTGGACGGCCGAGCAGGGCATGAACCTGATGTCGTCCACCCTGAAGGCCGACGAGACCGGTGAGCCGTTCCATGTCCAGCAGGCCAAGCAGATCCGGGCCTTCCGCGAGGCGTGGGCAGAGGCCGGACATGATCGCGAGCCGCGGGTGTCGGTGAGCCGGTCGATCATCCCGTTGATCAACGACACCGATCGGGCCTACTTCGGCGTGGAGCGCAACTCGCGCGACCAGGTCGGCCAGATCGAGCCGAACCTGCGCGCGGTCTTCGGGCGCAGCTACGCCGCCGAGCCGGACAAGTTGATCACCGAACTGGCCGAGGACGAGGCCATCGCCGAGGCGGACACGTTGTTGATCACCGTGCCGAACCAGCTCGGAGTGGACTACAACGCGCACGTGATCGAGGGCGTACTGACCGAGGTTGCCCCGGCCCTCGGCTGGCGCTAAGAACGTGCCGGCACGAACATCTGCACGGCCAATTCCCGACACATCCTCGTACTGCACGCCTGCTTGGCCTTGTCGATCGAGTCAGCCACGCGTGACGAGAGGTTCGGTGACAACGCCGCGCCCATCCACTCGGAAGGAGCCCCGACTGTTGCGCGGCGGGAGCACGCGGCTCACGTGGATGCCGACGGCGCTCTGAAAGCCCAACTAACATGGCCCATCAGAACCACATCTCCCGACTCTTAGTTGCGACGACAACTATTTGTCTTCCAGTTCCTCGATTGCAGTCGACACCTCGCGGAGCTCATTCTCGATCGACCGTCGACGTCGCTCCATCGCGTTTTCCCACCGTTCCTCCTGATTGCCAGCATCACGAAATCGCCGCTCGAGGTCAGCCCTACGTTCCACTAAGGACTCTAACCGCTCGTCCAACGCCGCCAGCCCTGCTTGCATTTCGTGCCGCGAGCGGCTGAACTGTTCCAGCCCCTCGGCAGACCCACTATCGGCAGCTCGCGGTGATACGTACAGCTCGGAGATAAGCAGCTCACGTTCTCGCTCCAGTCGCAACTGCTCATGCGCGATTATATCAAGTTGGGTAAGCAGGGCTGGACCCTCGCTGTCCGCCCTCCGTCGCCGTCGGCCAGAGTTCGCCATGTGTAGCTGCTGCCGAACGAGCACGTCATAGCGTTCCTGCAATACGCGAAGCGGCCGTTCATTGCCAGAAGACACCTCCTTTACTTCATCGAGAGATTCGTTGCTCACAGGAGACTGGGTGCGCTCCTTAGCGTACTTTAGAAACTGCAGCGGCTCGTAGAAGTGGATGCGCTGCCCCGAAGCTTCCCAATATTCGTCAATTAGTTCCGGACGACCTCCCTGTGTCTTCCCTCGATCGATGCGCCACCAGTCCTCTTTAGCATCGTCGGTCACGAATATCAGGGGGCGCTTGGAGGCAGCTCCATATTGAAGGATCTCCTTCCAGATGATGAGGTCACCGTACTCATTGCCATTTGACTTGCCTGCATCCTTGTAGCCTGGCGGAACCTTGTTCTCGTACCGCTTCTTGCCGTCGTCCGCGATATCCTCCAGATCTTTATCACTGAAGCGTTCGCCGATACGCGCGACATACAGGTCGCTGATCCGAATGAAGACTTTATCCGGATCGCCATCGCCACTTATCCATTCTTCGTGCGCGCGCGCTTGGGTGTCGAGTATCGTCGTGAATGTGATGAATAGGTCATTTAGCCTGTCCGTCAATTCTCCTCTATTCAGCGAAGGGTGGTGCTTGTATTCATTCAAGGTCTTCTGAATCGTGTTCTTTGCGGCATCTACTGATTCCTTGACTCTTGAGAACGCATCACCAGTGTTGCTGATAACATCGAGGCGTCGACGCTGGAATTCCAAGCCAACTTGGTAAGGAAGCCAAAGGGACTCGCGAAGCTGTTCGAGGACATGCAAAAATTCATCGCGCGTGTTCCGTGTGTAACGGAAGAAGTTCAGCAGGGTATTCGTATCGAGGACGATCGCTCCGTCGTTCCACAGGCTGTCGATCTCTTGCCCATCGAGCGGATAATAGGCTCGGAAGGTCTGCCGCATCGCGTCGTCCTTTCAGCGTCTCCATTGAATGGTACAGGGAGTATCCGACGACTCCGGACAACAACCCCCACGTGATTCAGGACGTGCTGACCGAGGTCGCCCCGACGCTCGGCTGACGCTGAGAAGGTGCGGTCGACTGGCGCGCTCATCGCCACCCGCGTATGCGCCGGTTCGAAACCTGCGGCGGCATTGCCGTTTCCGCTCCAAGCACAAGCTGGTCAAGGTGATCGTTAGCGAGCACAGCGATCGTATTCACGGCTGGCTGATCGCGAGACGCCCACGCGTCGGGTCGCCCGACTCGGTGTTGGCCATCGTCGCATGGTTCGCATATCGAGGGTTCGCGATATAGGCCGTCGCCGACACTCGCTCCGATCCAGCGGTCGCCACGATCGCTGACGCACTATTGCGATCTGCTGGCGGGGACGCGTCCGGGACATCGGCATGGAACGGCCCGAGCAGTGGCCCGCTGATCGTTGTTGCTCGTCGAGGGTTCGACCGCCGTCACCGCGATCGACGACCGCCAAGCGGCGACCGGCCCCGGTCGTCGTGGCCTGCCCCATCGCATCATCAGACTGTGCCAAGGTAGCCACGTGCCCGTACCACCCCGCGCCGAGCGCCGCCGGCTGGAGGACGAACTGCGCTCTCGCGGCCTGCCGCTGGTGCTCTCCCCGGCGATTCGCGGGCGGGCGCTGATCGAGCGCACCGCGCCGGTCATGCTCGGTCTGGCGACGCTGCTGACCGGGCTCGATCTCGGGGAGCGGATCGGCGACGAACTGCCCGACCCGGAGACCTGGGAACCGGGGACGACTCCTGAGGATCTGGCCCTGGTCGGCCTGATGCTCGCCGCGCTCGGGCTGCTGCTGGCCTCGCCCTTCGTCGCCTGGCTCACCACATTCGTCGAGCGGCGGCTGCCCCGGCGGGCGCGCGTGGTACTCGGCCTGGTCGCAATCGGAGTGCTGCTCGCCGGCCCGCTGATCATCGGGCTTCCGGTCCTTCCCTATCTCCCGCTGCGCGTGCTGGCCGCGGCCGGCGTACTGCTGCTGGCCTACTGGGGAGTCGGCACGATGCTGACCTGGGCGGGTCATCGCGCGGTACACGAGCTCTGGACGCTCGGGCCGATGATCTCCCGCGTGCTCCCGGTGCTGATGGTGGCGGTGCTGTTCTTCTTCTACAACGCCGAGATCTGGCAGATCGTCGCCACCCTCAGCTTCGGTCGCACCTGGGCCGCGGTCGCGGTCTTCCTCGGCCTGGCCGTCGTCCTGACCGCGGTCAACGCGAGCGACGAGGTCGGCGAACTGCTGCGTGATCAACGGCAGCGGCACCGCACCAGCCGGCTGCGCCCGCGCGAGCGGCTCAACCTGCTGCTGGTCGCCGTGCTGGTCACGCTGATCCAGCTCACCTGGTTCGGGGTGCTGGTATTCGTGTTCTTCGTCGCGTTCGGGGTGCTGACGATCACCGATGCGACGGCGGCGCAATGGATGGGCCGCCCGCCCGACCGGCTGGACGGACTCTCCGGGCTGTTGCCGATCAACCGGCAACTGGTCCAGGTCTCGATGATGATCGCCGCGTTCTCCGGGCTGAACTTCGCAGCGATCGCCGGCAGCGACAAGCAGTACCGCGCCACTTTCGTCGACCCCGCGCTCGATGAGGTACGCCGCGGCCTGGAGGTACGCGAAAGCTACCTACGGCCCGATGATCACCGCCGAGACGCCTGAGCCGCTCAGGCCGGGTCGCCGCCCAGCACCCAGGTGTCCTTCCCGCCGCCCCCGCGGGAGGAGTTGACGATCAGGCTGCCGGCGGGCGCGACCCGGGTCAGCGCTGCCGGCACCAGATGGCTGTCGATGGCCTCCCCGTCGGCGCGCAGGTGCACGAATGCCCGCAGATCCATGTGGTGCGGGAACAGCCCGCTGCCGTCGAAGGTCGGGTGCGTCGACAGCCGCAGCACCTCCTGGGCGATGAACCGCTCCGGATTGGATTCCAGCTCGCGGCGCCGCTCCTCCAGCTCCGCCTCGGTCGCCGCCGGACCGATGGTGATCCCGGCGCCCCCGTAGCCGTCGATCGGCTTGACCACGAGTTGATCAAGGTTCGCCACCACGAAGTCACGCTGATCACGTTCGGCGCACAGCCAGGTCGGCACCTGCGGGATGATCGGCTCCTCACCCAGGTAGTAGCGGATCATCTCGGGCACGAAGGCATAGACCGCCTTGTCGTCGGCCACCCCGTTGCCGAGCGCATTGACCAGGGCCAGGTTCCCGCGGCCGAGCGCCCGCGTGATGCCCGAGCGCAGTCGGTTGCCCTCGGCATCGTGGGAGGACAGCAACATGTCCTCCTCCATCCGCACGTAGAGCACGTCGATCCGCTCCTCGCGGCCGCGCCGCAGCGCATACAGCACACCGTCGCGCGCCACCAGGTCATCGGTGTCCAGCAACGAGATCCCGGCCCGTTCGGCGATCATGGTGTGCTCGAACCAGGCGGAGTCGGCCGACCCGGAGCTGAGCATCGCGATCCGCGGCTCGTCACCCGCCGCCGGCGGTGCGGCGGCGACCAGCGTTTCCAAGATCATCTCCGGTACGCCGTCCACGGGCCTGACGCCGGCCGGCATCGGGATGTCGGCCCCGAGCCCGCCCATCATCTCGCGGCTGGCCAGGGCGTACCCGATGCCGGAGGGGACGCGCAGATTGTCCTCCAGCACCATGAATTCCCCCGGCCCGGTGCTGACCAGGTCGAACCCGCTGATGTGGTTGCGCACCGGCTGCCACGACGGCATCCGGCCGACCGACCGGAATCCGGGCGCCCGGTCCAACAGCTCCGGCGGGATCAGTTGATCACCGATGATCTCCTGGCCCGCGTAGATGTCGCGCAGGAAGGCGTTCAGCGCGCGGGCCCGCTGGCCGAGACCGTCGCCGAGCCGCGCCCAGGTGTCGGCGTCGATCAGCCGCGGCACCAGGTCCAGCGGGAAGACATGCGGCCGGTCCTGGCCCGACACCCGGAAGGTGACGCCACCGCGGCCGAGCTCGCGTTCGACCGCGTACTGCGTGCGCCGCAGCGTCACCGGGCCGATCCGGTCCACGGCGGCCAGGATCTCCCGGTACGCCGGCCGCGGCCGCCCCGCTGCGTCGACGGCCTCGTCGTGCACCGGCGGACCCGCCTCGGGCAGCTCCTCGCGATCCAGCCGCTGGTAGCCGTGCAGCAGGCTCGACCCGGCGCTCGGTAGCGGAGCAGCGGACGGCTGGCCGGCGGTCTCGGCCACCACCAGGTCGACGACATCGGTGAGCAGCCCGCGCCGGCGCAGCACGCGGCGCTGCCGCGAGCTGGACGAGCCGATGTGCAGCGCGCGGGTCACCAGATCGGTCACCGTGTCCCAGTCCCCGGCGGCCTCGAGCTGCGGGCGCAGGCCCGCGGTCAACTCCTCGATCGCGTCGGTCGCGCGTCGCGGCCGGTGCGACTCCGGGTCGATCAGCTCGCCCTCCATGCCCGAGCGTGCCGCCTGCCAGAGCGCGGCCCGCGCCATCGGCGCGCTCATCTGCGTCGGCGGCTCGCCCCGCTCCATCCGACCCACCTCGCGATCCACGAGCGCCCGGAACAGTCCGGCAATCGCCGCGATGGTGTCGACCGAGGGGCAGGAGTCGCAGATCCGCAGCTCCAGGGTGTCCAGGTGCGAGGACGGGCGGACGTCGAAATAGACCATCCCGGGATCGGTGATCACGCCGCTCGCCACCAGCTCGGTGATCAACTCGTCGTACTCGGCGGCGGAGCCGACGGGCGCCGCCGGCCCGGTCGTCGGCCAGCGCTGCCAGATCAGGGTGCGCGCGCTGGCGTACCCGGTGTCGGTGCCGTCGGACCAGAAGGGAGACGAGCAACTCAGCGCGAGCAGCAGCGGCAGCCATGGCACCAGTCGGACCGCCACCCGGACGGCCTCGTCGCGATCGGCGACGTCGACGTGCACCTGGGTGCCGCAGATCAACTGCTCCCGCGCCAGCAGTTGATAGTCGGCGAGCATCCGCCGGTAGCGCGGCGACTCGGTGACCTGCAGATCGGTGGGCATCGACAGCGGCATCGTGCCGGCGGCGGCGATCCCGACGCCGAAGCGTTCGGCGGTACTCGTCAGCAGCCGTCGGTTGTGCAGCAGGTTCTCCCGCAACTCGGCCAGGTCGGTGAAGACCGCCGAATTCGATTCGATCACGAAGCGCTGCATCTCGGCGACATAGATGTCCTCCGGCAGCGCCTCCAACAGATCGCCGGCGCGCGACGTCAACCGCCTCGTCTCGAGATCGATCAGGTGGAACTCCTCCTCCACCCCCAACTTCCGCGCGCCCGCACCCGTTTGCCCACCCCCCGTGTGCCCGCCGCCCATTTCCCCAACCATTGCGCCAGCCTAGGGGCAGGCGCGTTACGCCCGGGTTACCGGCAGCGGGGTCGGGTCGTCAGGCGGGCGGCTCGAAGCGCCCGTCGATGGCGGTCCACCCGCCGTCGACGAAGAGCTGGCTGCCGGTGACGAAGGACGCGGCGTCGCCGGCGAGAAAGACGACCGCACCGACCAGTTCGTCGGGCCGGGCCCAGCGCCCGAGCGCGGACTTCTCGGCGTACGCGCGGCCCCAGTCGGCGTCGTCGCGGATCTGGCGGGTGAGTGGGGTCTCCACGACGCCCGGTGCGACGGCGTTCACCCGCACCCCGGCGGGCCCGTACTCGGCCGCCGCCGTCCGCAGCAATTGCACCAGCCCGGCCTTGGTCGCCGCATACACGCCCTGGCCCGGTTCGGTGGTCACCGCCCGGATGGAGGAGAAGCCGATGATGCTGCCCCCGCCGCGCGCCGCCATCGCGCCGCCGAACTCGCGCACCAGCGCGAACGACGCGCGCAGATTCAGCGACACGACGCGCTCGAAGTCGTCGGCGGTGTAGTCGGCGATCCGCTTGCGGACATTGGTCGCCGGGGTGAAGACGAGAACGTCGACGGTCAGCTCGGCGGCCGCCCGCGCGACGGCTGCCGGGTCCAGCACGTCGAGCGGGTACGCCGTCGCGGGCTCGCCGAGACGGCGTACCGTCGTCGCCAGCGCCGCCTCGTCGCGGTCGGCACAGATCACCGCCGCACCCTGGGCGGCCAGGCCCGCGGCGCACTCGGCGCCGATCCCGCCCGCCGCACCCACCACCAGCGCGCGCCGGCCATCGAGCCGGAACAGGTTCGCATAGTCCATGATCATCTCCGTCTGGTCAGGCCCCGCCTTGTCAGGCCCCGGCGCGGGTGTCCGGCCGGATGATCGCCATCCGGGTCACGGTGAGTTCCTCGATCGCGAACCGCGGCCCCTCGCGGCCGGCGCCGGAGTCCTTCACGCCGCCGTAGGGCATCACGTCGGAGCGAAATCCCGGCACCTCGTTGACGACCACGCCGCCCGCCTCGATCCGTTCCACAGCGGCGAAGGCGGCGGCCAGGCTGGCGGTGAAGATCGCGACGTGCAGCCCGTAGCGCGAGTCGTTGACCAGGTCGATCGCGGCGGCCAGGTCGGGTACCGAGCGGACGGCGACGACCGGCCCGAAGATCTCCTCGGCCCAGGCCTCGGTGACCACCGGCGGGTCCACCAGCACCGTCGGCTCGATGGCGCCACCGACCAGTCGGCCGCCGGCGATGATCTCGCCGCCCGCGGCCTGCGCCGCGGCCAGCCAGTCCCGCACCCGCCGGGTGGACCGCTCGTCGATCAGCGCGGCGACCCGGGTCTTCGGGTCCCGCGGATCGCCGACGACCACCTCCGCCAGCCGAGGGGCCAGTTCGGCGAGGAAGGCCTCGCGTACCTCCTCGACCACGATCACCCGCTGCACGCTGATACACGCCTGACCCGAGGCGTAGTAGCCGCCGCGGATCACCGCATCGGCCGCCGCGGCCAGGTCGGCATCGGCGGCGACCACCAGCGCCGCATTGGATCCCAGCTCCAACAACACCTTGGTCGGCGCGGCGTCGCGGGCGATCGCGTGCCCCACCGCGGCCGAGCCGGTGAACGAGACCGCGCCCACCCGCGGGTCCGTCGTCAGCGCGCGACCCACCGCCGCATCGCCGGTGACCAACTGCACGGCGCCGGCCGGCGCGCCCTCGGCGACCAGCGCCCGGCGCAGCACGTCGACCAGCCACAGCGTGGCGAGCGGCGTCTGCGGCGCGGGCTTGACGATCACCGGACAGCCCGCGGCGAGCGCCGGCGCGATCTTGTGCATCGCCAGCAGGAAGGGATAGTTGAAGCCGGCGATGCCCACCACGACGCCGATCGGGCGGCGCTGCCAGAAGCCGATCAGACCGTCGCCGCTCGGCAGCAGATCCAGCGGCACGGTCTCGCCGTGCAGCCGGGCCACCTCCTCGGCGGACAGCTCCAGGGTGAGCAGGGCTCGGTCGACCTCCACCCGGCAGTCGATCAGCGGCTTGCCGGTCTCGGCGACCAGCAGTTGCTCCAGCTCGGCGCGCTGCCCGCGCAGCTCGGCCAGCGCGCGCTGCAGCGCGCCGCGGCGGATCCGCGACGGCAGGGCTCCGACCACGTCGGCCAGGGCTGCGGCATGGTCGACGGCCTGCGCGGCGACCGCCTGGTCGCCCACCGGCGCAGTGCCGATCACCGATCCGTCGTGCGGGAAGATCACCTCTTCAGAACCCGGTACGCGCTGCCAGTCCTCGCCGATCGGAAGCCCGTCGGGCCAGCGCTGTTCGATCATGGTTCCTCTCCGTCCGTGCCGGCAAGCAGGTCGGCGGTGCCGGCACCCGCCAGTGCGCGATCGAGATCGGGCACCGCGGTGATCAACTGGCGGGTGTAGGCGGCCGCGGGATCGGCCCAGATGCGTTCCACCGGGCCGATCTCGACGATCTCGCCCGCGCGCATCACCGCCATCCGGTCGCAGACGTGCCGGACCACCGACAGATCGTGCGAGACCAGCACGAGCGTCAGCCCCAGGTCGTCGACGAGCCCGGAGATCAGGTCGAGCACCTGCCCGCGCACCGAGACGTCGAGCGCGCTGACCGGCTCGTCGGCCAGCAGGATGTCCGGTCGCGGGGCGAGCGCGCGGGCGATCGAGATCCGCTGCCGCTGCCCGCCGGAGAACTGGTGTGGGAAGCGGCGGGCGGCCTCGGCCGGCAGGCCGACCTGTTCCAGCAGCTCGCCGACGCGGGCGCGTCGTTGCGCGGGGGTCGCGCCGATCAGCGGCTCGGCCACGATGTCGGCGATCCGCATCCGCGGGTCCAGCGAGCCCGCCGGGTCCTGGAAGACGAGTTGCAGCCGCCGGCGCAGGAACCCGAGCCGGCGCTCGGGCAGGCCGGAGACGGGCGTACCGTCGATGATCACCCGGCCGGCGCTCGGTCGGTCCAGCGCGGCCAGCAGTCGCAGCAGGGTCGACTTGCCCGATCCCGACTCGCCGACGATCCCGAAGCGTTCCCCCGCCGCGACCTCGAAGTCCACCCCGCGCAGGGCGTCGACCACCGGCGCCGGCCCGAACAGCGACCGGCGGGCGCGTCGGTAGCGCCGGGACACGCCCTGGGCGACGACGAGGCTCATCTGCCCACCTCCGCCCGCGGGGCCAGCCGGGATGCGGCGAGCAGTTTGCGCGTGTAGGCGTGTTGGGGCCGGGCGAGCACCTCGCCGACCGCCCCGGCCTCCACGATCCGGCCCTCGGTCATCACCAGTACCCGCTCGCAGACGGTCGCCACCACCCCCAGGTCATGGGTGATCAACAACAGCGCCGCATCGTGCTCGGCCACGCCGCGTCGGATCAGGTCGAGCACCCGGGCCTGCACGGTGACATCGAGCGCGGTGGTGGGCTCGTCGGCGATCAAGAGCTCCGGGTCATTGGCGAGGGCGATGGCGATCACCACTCGCTGTCGCTGGCCGCCCGACAGTTGGTGGGGGTACGCCAGCGCCGCCTGGGCGGGATCGGGTAGCCCGACATCGGCGAGCAGCTCGACGGCCCGGCGCCGGGCGGCCGCCCGGTCCGGGCGGGTGCGGTGGATGATCATCACCTCTGCCACCTGGTCCCCGATCCGCATCGTCGGGTTCAGCGCGGTCATCGGCTCCTGGAACACCATGCTGGCCAGCCGCCCGCGGATCCGGGCGCGGGCGCGTTCGCCGGCTTCGACCAGATTGCCCTCGAACCCCGCCAGCCCGACCCGCCCACCTGCCCGCAACCCGTCGGCGAGCAGGCCCAGCGCGGCGAGGGCGGTCAGCGACTTGCCCGAGCCCGACTCGCCGATCAGCCCCACGCGCTCGCCGCGGCCGACGGTGAACGAGACGTCGTCGACCAGCCGCCTCGCGCCGGCGGTGACGGTCAGGCCCTCGACCTCGAGCACGCTCATTGCACACCCGCCAGTCGTGGGTCGAGGCGGTCGCGCAGGCCGTCGCCGAGCAGGTTGAAGCCGAGCACCGCAAGGGCAATCGCGATCCCGGGGATGATCACCAGCAGGGGTGCGGCGTAGATCAACTGCTGGCTCTCCTGCAGCATCCGGCCCCAGGACGGCGTGGGCGCCGGCGTGCCGAACCCGAGGAAGGACAGCGCCGCCTCGGCGAGGATTGCGATCGCGAACGAGACGGAGGCCTGGACGATGATCAGGCTGGCGACGCCCGGCAGGATGTGCCGCACGGCGATCCACAGCGGCGAGCGGCCGGCGGCCCGGGCCGCCGTGATGTAGTCCGCGTGCAGCAACTGCAGGGTGCCGGACCGGATCACCCGGGCGAAGATCGGCACCGTGGAGATGCCGATGGCGATCATCGCGACGGCGGTGCTTCCGCCGTAGACGGCGGTGAACATGATCGCCAGCAGTAGGGCCGGGAAGGCCAGCAACAGATCGACCCCGCGCGCCAGCAGCACACCGAAGATGCCGGGCAGCATGGCGGCCAGGATGCCCAGCGGCACGCCCACCACGGCCGCCACCCCGACGGCCACCACGCCCACCCACAGCGTGGTCCGGGCACCGACCATGAGCTGGCTGAAGACATCGCGTCCCAGCGCGTCGGTGCCCAGCAGATGCTCTGCCGACGGACCCTGCAGCCGGTCGATCGCATTCACCAGGGTCGGGTCCCACGGGGTCCAGACGAAACTGATCAGCGCCACCGCGATGATCAGCGCAACCAGGATCCCGCCCACCCACAGGCTCGGGTTGCGTGGGCCGCTCATCGCGCCGCCCGCAGCCGCGGGTCGATCACCAGGTACAGGGCGTCGACCACGAAGTTGACCACCAGCACGGCGACGACCAGGACCATCACGACGTCCTGGACGACGATCAGGTCGCGGTTGGCGACGGCGTCCAGCAGCAGGGAGCCGATGCCCGGCACCACGAAGACCCGCTCGACCACCACGGCCCCGATCAGCAGCGTGGTCAACTGCAGACCGAGCACGGTGACCACCGGGATCGCGGCATTGCGCAGCCCGTGCCGCAACAGCGCCGGCACCGGCCGCAATCCCTTGGCCCGGGCCGTGCGCAGATAGTCCTCGCCGAGCACGTCCAGTACCGCGCTGCGGACATAGCGGGCCAGCACGGCCGCCTGGACCAGGGCAAGCGCGAGCACCGGCATGATCAACTGCTTGACGAACATCGCCGGGTCCTCGCTCGGCACCGTCCACCCGCCGGCCGGCAGCCAGCGCAGGCGTACCGCGAAGATCGTCACCAAGACGATGCCCGCGGCGAAGGCGGGCACCGCCATGCCGACCTGGGACAGCGCCGACAGGACCAGACCCGAGACCCGGCCGTTGCGCAGCGCCATCAGGCAGCCGAAGGGCACGGCGATCAGCACCGCGACGATCATCGCGCAGGCGACCAGCCAACCGCTGACCTGCAGCCGGTCACCGATCAGCGGCGCGATCGGCGTGCGGCCGATCCAGGAGTCGCCGAGGTCGAGGGTGAGCAGCCCGCGGACCCAGTCGACGTACTGCACCACCAGCGGACGGTCGAGCCCGAACTCCGTGCGCAGCCGGGCCACCGCCTCCTCCGAGCTGTTCACCCCCAGCGCGACCCGCGCCGGATCGCCCGGCAGCACCGCCATGAAGAGGAAGACCAGCACGGAGGCCGCGAACAGGCTGATGATCAGCAGCCCGAGCCGGGCCAGCAGCCGCAGCGCCATGGTTCAGCTACGGCCCAGGCCGGACAGGTCGAAGGACTCGGACACCGCATTCTTCGGCAGCCCGGTGATGTCGGCATCGGCGACCATCAGGTTCGGGAAGAGGAACAAGAAGTCCGCGGCGGCATCCTCGGCGATCATCCGGGCCGCGCGCTTCATGTTCTCGGTCTGCTCGGCCTCGGTGCCGGTGTCGGCGGCC
The DNA here is from genome assembly GCF_054073625.1 of Naumannella huperziae. Classification (NCBI taxonomy): domain Bacteria; kingdom Bacillati; phylum Actinomycetota; class Actinomycetes; order Propionibacteriales; family Propionibacteriaceae; genus Naumannella; species Naumannella huperziae. The sequence continues at coordinate 3,214,156 of NZ_JBSXPH010000001.1, forward strand.
TTCAGCGCCGCGACGAACTCGGGCTTGCCGTAGTGGGTGTAGTAGTCCGGGTCGCCGAAGACGGTGCCGATGTCGCGCGGCTCGACGTGCGCGACGATCGACATGTCGTAGTCCGAGTCCTTGAACACCGTCTGCAGCCACTGCGCCGGGAACTCGAGCTGATCGAGTTCGACGGTGAAGCCGGCCTGCTGGAGCTGGCTCTGCACCACCTGGCCGCAGGAGACCGCGTAGGGCAGGTTCGGGACCCGTAGCCGGATCGTCTCGTCGGCCTTGCCGGACTCGGCCAGCAATTGCCGCGCCCGGGCGGGGTCGTAGGGGTCGACCGCGGTCAGGTCCTCATACCAGGGGTCGGTCGGCGGGACCATCGAGCCGATCAGCGTGCCGCGGCCCGCCCAACAGGTGTCCAGCAGGGCCCGATGATCGATGGCCGAGCGGACGGCCCGGCGTACCCGCTGATCGCTCATCGGCTCGGTCGAGTTGTTGAACGACAAGACCACCTCGCCGTTCGTGGTGCCCTCGATGATCTGGAACCGCTGATCGCCCTCGAACTGGCGCAGCGCCTCGGGCGCCTGCACGGTGCCGATCACGTTGATCGTGTTCGACAACAGCGCGTTGTTCAGCGCATTCGGGTCCTTGAAGTAGCGGAAGGTGACCTCGCCGAAGGCCGGCGGGTTGCCCCAATAGTCGTCGTTGCGGGTCAGCGTGATCGAATCGCCGCGGCGCCACTCGCCGAAGGTGTAGGGGCCGGTGCCGACCGGGGCGTTGGCAAGATCGCCGACGCCGTCGGGGGTCATCATCGCGCCGATCCGGGTGGTCATCCGGTAGAGCCAGTCGTTGGACGGCTCGCGCAGGGTGACCCGCAACTGGGTCGGCGAGACGGCCTCGGCGCTCGCCACGCGATCCATCGCAGACTTCAGCGACACCGACCAGTTCGACTTGACCCGCTCGATGGAGAAGGCGGCATCGTCGGCGGTGAAGGGCTTGCCGTTGCTGAAGGTCGCGCCCTCGACCAGCTCGAAGGTGTAGGTACGCCGGTCCTCGCTGAGCGTCCAGGACTTCGCCAGGGCCGGGACGATCTGGCCCTCGTTGTCCACCTTCACCAAGGTCTCGTAGACGTTGTAGAGCAACACCTGCGGGATGGCCGCCCCGTCGGTGCTGGTGAAGTCGAGGTTGGCGGGCTCGGCGATCAGGCCGACCGCGAGCGCATCGGTGTTCGGCCCGTCGGTCCCGCCCGGTGCGCCGCCGTCACCGGTGGCACCGGCCGAGCACGCGCTCATGATCACCAGCGCCAGCACCGCCAGCGCACCCGCGGCAGCCCGCGCCCATCCGTCAGTCCGGCCAGCCATCGCCCGCCCTCCCTCGCATTCGTGGGCCTCGTCGCCCGCGCTCAGCGTACGGTCCGAGCCGCCGCCCGCCGGCGCCGTCTCAGTGGTCTGACCAGTTGACTCGCCCGACCGTGGGGCTACCCTGCTGTTCGGATCGGGCGGTGTCAAGGGCCCGGCAAGATGCCCGCCGAAGGGCAGAGCGGAGACGTCGATGACGAACCCGGCACGACTGAGCGCGGCCGAGTTGCTCCGCCGCTACGCCACGGGCGCCCTCACCCCGACGCAGGCCCACGACGCGGTGCAGGCCGAGATCGAACGCCGCGAACCCGTACTGAACGCCTTCTGGGTACGCGATGCCTCCGCCTCGGCGGCCGCGGCGGAGCAGAGCACGAAGCGCTGGGCCCGGGGCGAACCGGCCGGGCCGCTGGACGGCGTACCGGTCACGATCAAGGAGAACCTGGCCCGGGCCGGCGTACCCATGCCGGCGGGCAATGCCGCCGTGGCGCCGGTGCTGCCGGAGCGCGACTCGCCCGTCGCCGCGCGGCTGGCGGCCACCGGGGCGATCATCCTCGGCTCGACCGTGATGCCGGACTGGGGCATGTTGTCCTCGGGCGTGTCCAGCCTGCACGGGATCACCCGCAGCCCGTGGAACCCCGACTGGACCACGGGCGGGTCCAGTTCCGGGGCGGGCGCCGCCGCGGCGGCGGGATTCGGCCCGCTGCATGTCGGCACCGACATCGGCGGCTCGATCCGGCTGCCCGGCACCTGGCTCGGCCTGGCCACGCTGAAGCCGACCGGCGGACTGATCCCGCTGGATGCGCCCTATCTCGGTCGGGCCGCGGGACCGATGGGGCGCTCCGCCGATGATCTTGGTCTGCTGCTCGGCGTGCTCGCCGGGCCCGACCGACGCGACTGGACCGCGCTGCCGACGGTGACGGAGCCGACACCCGCACCGTCCGTGGCGGGTCTGCGAGTCGGGGTCCAGCGGGCGGCCGGCGCTGGGATGGACGTCGACGCCGAGGTCGCGGCGGCGACCGATGCGGCGGCCGCGATCTTCGCCGCGGGAGGCGCGGAGTTGGTCGACCTGGCCGGGTTCTTCACTCCCGAGCTGTTGCGCCGCCTCGACCTGTTCTGGCGGGTTCGCTCGCTGCATGATCAACGCGCGCTGCCGGCCGAGCGGGCGGAGCGGACGCTGCCGTTCATCCAGCGCTGGGTGGCCGGCGGCGCGGGCGTGGACGGTCTCGAGCTGATGGCCTGCTACAACGCGATCATCGAGCTCCAGTCCCGCACCATCGCCGCCACCGACGGGCTCGATCTGATCATCTCGCCGGTGGCGCCGGTCGCGGCCTTCCCCGCCGAGTGGCCGATGCCGTTCGGTGATCAGGATCTCGGGATGGCCCATATCGGCTTCACCGCGCCGTACAACATGTCCGGTCAGCCCGCCGGGACGATCAATTGCGGATTCACCTCCGACGGCCGGCCGATCGGGCTGCAGGTCGCCGGGCAGCGCTTCGCCGACCGGGCGGTGCTGGCGGCGCTGACCTGGTTCGAGAACCACCGGCCGGCGACCGCCGAACCGCACTGGCCGATCGGGGAGTCGTGATGGCGCCCTTCTCGCCGGTCCAGCCCGTCCGCCTCTACGAACGGATCGTCGAGCAGATCGAGCAGGCGGTTCGGGCCGGCGAGCTGCGCCCCGGGCAGCGACTGCCGAGCGAGCGGCAACTGGTTGCCGAGTTCGGCGCATCCCGGGCGACGGTGCGCGAGGCCCTGCGCGTGCTGGAATCGAACGGCGTCGTCCGCTCGCGACCCGGCGACCCGGGCGGGCCGGAGGTGCTGGGCTTCTCCACCGCGGCACTGAGCCGGCAGCTCCAGCGGCTCGCCGGCTCCGCCGAACTCGATCTCGCCGATCTGGTGGGATTCCGGATGATCATGGACGGCGCGGCCGTGACGCTCGCGGCGCAGCGGCGTACCGACGACGATCTGGCGACGCTGGATGCGCTGGTCACCGAGATGGAGTCCGCCGCCGAGCGGGGCTTCGGACCGTTCAGCGAGGCAGACCTTGCCTTCCACGAGGCGCTGACCCGCGCCGCCGGGAACACGCTGGTGCTGTTGTGCCTGCAATCGGTACGCAGTGCGGTGCTCGGACTGATCGCCGACGAGCTGGCCCGGGCGAGCGACGCGACCGCGCGGATGCGGGAGTCGGTCGAGCGTCACCGCGGCGTGCTCGCCGCCGTCCGGGCCGGCGACGGCGAGGGCGGCGCGGCGATTGCCCGGCGCGACCTCTACGACTACTACGCGCCCCATGTCGCAGCGTCGGCCCGCGATCAGTTGCGGGCGCTGCTGGGCTGATCGGGTCCGAGCCAGCGGCGCACCTCGGGCTCGATCTCGCGCCAGGAGCCGACCGCCTCGGCCTGCTGCCCGCGCATCGCCCTCAGGTACAGGCCATCGCCGATCAGCAACAGGATGCGGGCCATCGCCGGGTCGCCGACGACGTCCAGCAGTGCGGCGTACCAGCCGTCCTCGAGGCCGTTCAGCACCTTCCGCGCACGGTCGGCGCCGGTCTGGGTCAGCCGGCTGGCGGCGATGTAGAGCTCGTTCAGATCGCTCGGGGACTCCGCCGAGGTGCGCAGGTAGTAGTCCACCGGCCCTTCGGGTGCCTCCCGCATCAGCGCGACGTCCTCGCCACCGAGCTCGGCGAGCCGGTCGAGCAGGCCGTCGACGAGCGCCTCGCGCGACCCGAAGTGATAGAGCAGGCCGCCCTTGGAGACGCCGGCCCGAGCCGCCACGGCGTCCATGGTCGCCGCCTGTTCGCCCGCCTCGGCGACGATCGCGGCGAAGGCGTCGAGCACCTTGTCACGGGCGGCGGGCGGTCGCGGCATGCGCTGCAGCGTACCCAGCAAGCCGGCGGGCACTCAGCGCGGCACGCCCGCGCCCGGTGCTGACCGGCTCTCGCGCGCGGCCGGCTCCGGGGCCTGCCCCGCCGACGCGGCCCCGGCCAGGGCCTGCTCGAGATCGGCGATCACGTCCGCCGGTTCCTCCAGGCCGACCGACAGCCGCAGCAGCCCGGCATGCGGGCGCGCCTCGGCGGCGACCGGGCGGTGGGTCAGCGCCGCCGGGTGCTGGATCAGGCTGTCCACCCCGCCCAGGGAGACGGCATGAGTGATCAGCCGGCAGCGCTCGGCGACGGCGGCCGCCGCGGCGTACCCGCCCCGCAGGCTGAACGCGAGCACCGCACCGGGTGCGCTCATCTGCCGCTCGCAGATCCGCTGCGGATCGTCGATGCCGGGATGGTGCACGCGAGCCACGGCGGGCTGGGCGGCGAGCCAGTTGGCGATCATGGTCGCGTGCTCGGACTGGGCGCGCACCCGCAGCGGCAGCGTCTGCAGGCCGCGCTGGGCCAGATGTGCCGCATCGGGATGCAGCAGGCCACCGGTGATCGCGCGGATCCCGCGCAGGCGCCGGGCCCACGCGGCATCGGCGGCGATCGCGCCGCCGACCAGGTCGCCGTGTCCGCCGACGAACTTGGTCAGGGAGTGCAGGGCCATCGCTGCACCGTGCGCCAGCGGGTTCTGCAGCACCGGGGTGGCGAAGGTGTTGTCGATCACCACGGGTACGCCGCGCGCCTGCCGCACCAGGTCGGCGATGTCGACGAGATCCAGGGTCGGGTTCGCCGGCGTCTCGGCGAGCACGATGCCCGTGCGGGGCGTGATCGCGGCGGCCACCTCGGCGGGTCGCGCCCAGGTCACCTCGGTGCCGAGCAACCCGGTCGCGAGCAGGTGATCCGTGCCGCCGTAGAGCGGGCGGACCGCCACCACGTGCGGCGTACCGGCCTGCACGCAGGCAAGCAGCAACGCGGACACCGCGGCCATTCCGGACCCGAACGCGACCGCCTCGGGCGCGCCCTCCAACTCGGCGAAGGCGTCCTCGAACCGGGCGACCGTCGGGTTCCACAGCCGCTGGTAGACGAAGGAGTCGGCCGGCCCGGGGCGCCCGCCCGTGGCGAGCGTCTCGTAGGCGTCGCCGCCCGCCAGCACGCCCGGGAGCGCCGAGGTGCTCGACCGGTCGATCGGCGGCACGTGGGCCCAGCGCGTCGCCGGACCGCCCAGGTCGCGGCGTCCCGCGTGTACGGCCCGGGTATCTGCGCTCATGCCGGTCATCTCCGCTGCTCCTTTGCTCGTCGATCTGACGCGATCCTGCACAGATGCCCGCGAGAGTGCGACACTGATGACACAAGATTTCGCAGATTGTCCGTCTGTCACTCGATTCCTCGAAGACAGCGGTACGCCGGGAGGACCTCGTGCAGGAGATGCAGCCCCTCGACGACCTCGACCGCACCCTGGTCCGGCTGCTGGCCGAGGACGCCGCACGGTCCAACAAGACGCTCGCCCGGGCAGCCGGCGTGGCCGAGTCGACCTGCCTGAACCGGATCCGCGCGTTGCGCCGCCGCGGGGTGATCACCGGCGTCCGCGCCGAGATCGCCCCGGAGCAGCTCGGGCTCGGGGTGGTTGCGATGGTCTTCGTCCGCTTCCACGCCCAGCAACGCACCCAGTTCGCGCAGTGGCGGCGCGAGATCTCCGCGCTCCCCGGGGTGATCGCCGGCTATCACCTGTCCGGCGCCTACGACTACCTGGTGCACGTCGCGACCGAGTCCCCCGACGCGTTGCGGGACTTCGTGCTCGATCACCTCTCACACCGTCCGGGCGTCGCCCGGGTCGAGACCAGCCTGGTCTTCGACACGGTCCGCGGCCCCGGTCTCGCGTGAACACGCCCGTGGAAACTTAACCGTCTAGACGGTATAGTTACGGTCATCCACGTCCCGCAGGAGGAGGGTGACCATGACCAACCAGTTGATCGGCAGCTCCGAACGCGCCGGCCTGCGCGAATGGCTCGCGCTCGCCGTCCTGATGCTGCCCGTGCTGCTCGTCGCGGTGGACAACACCGTGCTCGGCCTGGCCCTGCCGGCCATCGCCGCCGACCTCCATCCCAGCGCCACCCAGCAACTGTGGATGATGGACGCCTATCCCCTGGTGCTCGCGGCGCTGCTGCTGGTGATGGGCAATCTCGGCGACCGGATCGGCCGGCGCCGCCTGCTGCTGGTCGGCGCCACCGGGTTCGCCGCGATCTCCTTCCTCACCTCCTTCGCGCCGAGTGCTGGGTGGCTGATCGCCGGCCGGGCCGGGATGGCGATCTTCGGGGCGATGCTGATGCCCTCGACGCTGGCCCTGCTCCGCTCGACCTTCGCGGTCCCCGCCGAGCGCCGGTTGGCCATCGCCGTCTGGACGGCGACCTTCGGCGCCGGCGCGGCACTGGGCCCGCTCGTCGGCGGCGTGCTGCTCACGGCCTTCGACTGGGGCGCGGTGTTCTGGATCGCCGTGCCCGTCCTGGTACCGCTGCTGGCGCTGGCTCCCCTGTTGATCAAGGAGTCGCGCAATCCGGCCCCCGGCCGTGCCGATCTGCTCAGCGTCGCGCTGTCCATCCTGGCGATGGGCCCGGCCGTGCTGGCGATCAAGGAGTTCGCGGTGCAGGGCCCGGGTCTCGAACCGTTGCTGCTCGCCGGCTTCGGCGCGGCCGTCGGTGTGATCTTCGTCCGCCGCCAACGGCTGCTCGCGGCAAGCGCCGGTCGCCAGCCGATGCTGGACGTCGCGCTGTTCGGCATCCCTGCCTTTCGCTACTCCGTGCTGGTGAACCTGTTGAGCATGATCGCGATGGTCGGCTTCCTGTTCCTGGTCTCCCAGCACCTGCAACTCGTGCTGCAGCTTTCCCCGCTGGACGCCGCGCTCGTCCTGGCGCCGGGCGCGCTGGCCTCGATCGTCGCCGGGTTCGGGGTGGTCTTCGCGGTCCGCCGGATCCCGGTACGCGTGGCGATCACAGCCGCCCTGTTGCTGTCGGCATCGGCGTACCTGAGCATCGCGATCGCGGGCGCCGGGGTGTCGGCGCTCGTGCTCGCGGCCGCGTTCACCCTGCTCGGGCTGGGCGTCGGCGCGGCCGAGACCCTGTCCAACGACCTGATCATCTCCTCGGCCCCGCGCGACCGGGCCGGCGCCGCGTCGGCGGTGTCGGAGACCGCATACGAGGTGGGCGCGGTGCTCGGCACGGCGCTGCTCGGCAGCGTGGTGACCGTGGCGTACCGAGCGCACCTGTACCTGCCGGCCGGTGTGGACGGCGTCGCCGCGGACGCGGCGCAGGGTTCCCTCGGCGGCGCGCTGGACGAGGCGGCGCGGATCGGCGGCGAGAGGGGCGCGGCACTGGCCGATGCGGCGCGTGCGGCCTTCGAGTCCGGAGTCACGGTGACCACGGCGCTGGGGGCCGCGCTGATGCTGGCCGCCGCGGTGATCGCCTGGCGGGGGCTGCGACAGGCTCGCTGACCCCCAGGCGGGGTGCAATCTTCCCATGGCCCGCCGTCACCGCCCGCTCCTTTTGCTCGTCACGCTGCTGCTCGCGATCATGGGCGGCGTGGTGGCCGCACCGGCGTACGCGTGCGCGTGCGGCGCCTACGAGCCGAGCCGGCAGCGCGATCTCTCGCTGAGCGGCGAGCAGGCCGCGATCAGCTTCGACGGCAGCCGGGAGCGGATGGCGATCAGCACCGGGCTGCGCACCGACAGCACAGACCTCGCCGTCCTGCTGCCGCTGCCGGCCGAGGCGACGCTGACCCTGGCCGATCCGGCGATGTTCGACCAGCTCTACGACGCCACCGCGCCGGAGGTGATCACGACCGAGAACTGGCTGCCCGGCGGCGCGGGCGTCGGCGACGGCGCCCCGGGAGCGGCCGGCGGCTCGGTCCAGGTGCTGGCCGAGGAGCGGATCGGCGAGTACGCCACCGCGCAGCTGCGCGGCACGCCGGACGATGTCGCGCAATGGCTCGGCGCCAACGGGTTCCGCAGCCGCGACGAGGTGCTCGACGGGCTCGGCGGCTATCTGGAACGCGGCTGGATCGTGCTGGCCGTCCGCGCGAGCCTGCCGGGCGGCGGGGCCGACGAGCTGCGGAACCTGCAGCCGCTGGTCGCAGAGTTCGCGACCAGCGAGCCGGTGTATCCGATGCTGCTCTCGGCGACCTCGGAGGACCGGCTGCCGTTTCGGCTGTACGCCTTCGCCCCCCATCGCCTCGACGCGACCGTCGGCGCCGCGAGCCTGCCGGTCAGCTTCGCCGGCCCGTTCGATGCTGGAGCGGCCCCGGCGGCGGCGGCGTTCGCGCAGCCGGGGGCGGGCTTCCTGACCCGCTTCGACGACGTGCTCGATCCGCGGGAGATCACCAGCGACGTCGCCTTCGCCGACAGCGCGGTCGGCGACCAGCCGCTGCGTGGGGTGATCCACCGGACCGTCGATCGCAGCGGCTGGACCCTGGCGGGCGGGGCGGCGATCCTGATCATCGCCGCGATCGCCGTCGCGGTCGGGGTTGGCCTGCGGCGCCGCCGAGCGGCTGGCTGACTGCTCACACCCCCCGGGGCGCCCGGGTTGTCCCGACGTTTGCGTCAGATCTGACGCAAACGTCGGGACAGACCCGTCAGCGGCCGCCGGTCCCGCCGACGACGGGCACGCCCTCCGAGGGCTGCACCACCACGAAGCCCGGGCCGTGGAAGGCGAGCTGGAAGGTCTCGCCCGAGCCGCGGCCGATCAGCGAGCCCATCTTGAAGTCGTTCTTGATCTGCGGCGCGAGATTCGCCGACCAGCAGACGGCCGCCTGCGGGTCGACATAGGTCGGCTGCTGCGAACAGTCGAGCAGCATCGGCGGACCGTCGGAGGTCACCGCGACCATGCCGTGGCCCTGCAACAACAGGTTGAACAGCCCGCCGGCCATGAAGCCCGCCCCGCCGAGCGACTTGATGTCCCAGTCGATGCTGGAGTCGAAGGCCAGCATGTTCTTGGTGTTCAGCGTGAGCGCCTCGCCCTCGAGCTGGACCAGGAAGATGTCGTGGGCCTGGCGGGCGTAGAAGACCTCGCCGTGGCCGCTGGCGCGCATCATGTTGGCCCCCTCGCCGGTGGCCATCTTCTTCAGCAGCTTCATCCCGCCGCCCGAGCCCTGGTAGGAGAAGTCCAGCTGGCCCTGGTAGGCAACCATCGCCCCGGCCGCGGAGACGATCTCCGGTGCCTGCGGCGTGAGGGCGCAGCGCAGCATCTTCTGCGACTGCAGGGCCCAGCGTTCGTTGGTCTGACGTTCGGCGTTCGAGGCGTCGAACAGATTGCTGCGCATGCAAGTCCTCCTGGGATTTTGGCCGGTACGCGAGGCCCATCCCAGCAGATGCGTGGGTCAGCGCGGGTCGACGCGGCGCGCCAGTCCCGGGTAGTTGATCACGAACCCGTCGGCGTCGACGGTCAACTCCGCACGGAAGTCCCGCAGCTCGCTCTCATAGCGCACCCGGCCCGGGCCGGCGCTGGCGTAGCGCTGGGTCGACGAGATGACGCGCAGCGACGGGACCTCGATCCAGGCCATCGTCAGCACCTGTTCCTCGACGGTGCCGTCCAGCAGACCGAGGCGGCGGATCGGCATCACGTTGGTCAGCGGACACAGCCCGAGATCGCAGTCCAGCGCGCCGTCCAGCCCGGCCGGGTGATCGAGCCCGGGCGGCGGCAGATCGGCCTCGCCGTCAGTCGTGACCGCGCTCGTCCAGCCGCCGTCGTCGTCGCGGCGCAGGTCGAGCGTCCGTGCCCAGCCATCGCCGAGCGCGCTCACGCGCATCCGTCGGGTGATCCAGCCCTCGCCGCACTCCAGCGCCCAGGCGAGCGCCCAGACGTTCGTGCGCTGGGTGCCGTGCGCGGTCAGCGTCGCACCGTCGACCGACGCATGGGCCGTGTCGAGGCGTTCCGGATCATCCTCCCCGAGCCAGGCGAATGATCGTCGCATGGGCCCATCCTCGCAGTGTCGCCGCACAACCCCGCAGCCGGCGTGGCTGCGGTCAGAAGTCCCAGTCCTCGTCGGTGGTGTTGACGGCCTTGCCGATCACGTACGACGAGCCGGACCCCGAGAAGAAGTCGTGATTCTCATCCGCATTCGGCGACAGCGCGGACAGGATCGCCGGCGACACGTCGGTCACCGTCGCCGGGAACATCGCCTCGTAGCCGAGGTTCATCAGCGCCTTGTTGGCGTTGTAGTGCAGGAACTTCTTCACGTCCTCGCTCAGCCCGACGCCGTCGTAGAGCGCGTGGGTGTAGGCCACCTCGTTGTCGTAGAGATCGAAGAGCAGGTCGAAGGTGTAGGTCTTCAGCTCCTCGCGCCGCTCCGGGGTCTGGGTCTCCAGGCCGCGCTGGTACTTGTAGCCGATGTAGTAGCCGTGCACCGCCTCGTCGCGGATGATCAACCTGATCATGTCCGCGGTGTTGGTCAGCTTGGCCCGGCTCGACCAGTGCATCGGCAGGTAGAACCCCGAGTAGAACAGGAACGACTCGAGCAGCGTCGAGGCGACCTTCTTCTTCAGCGGGTCATCGCCCTGGTAGTAGCCCATGACGATCTCGGCCTTGCGCTGCAGGTGCTCGTTCTCCACCGACCAGCGAAACGCCTCGTCGATCTCCCGGGTCGAGCACAGGGTCGAGAAGATCGACGAGTACGACTTCGCATGCACCGACTCCATGAACGCGATGTTGGTCAGCACCGCCTCCTCGTGCGGGGTCAGCGCATCCGGGATCAGGCTGACCGCGCCGACCGTGCCCTGGATGGTGTCCAACAGCGTCAGGCCGGTGAAGACCCGCATGGTGAGCTGCTGCTCCTCCTTGGTCAGCGTCCCCCACGACTGCACGTCGTTGGACACCGGCACCTTCTCCGGCAGCCAGAAGTTGTTCACCAACCGGTTCCAGACCTCGACGTCCTTGTCGTCGGCGATCCGGTTCCAGTTGATCGCCTGCACGTGGTCGACCAGCTTCACCGCCGGCGTCGCCGTGCCCTCGCCCGTTGTCGTCATGATCAGTTCTCCTTCACAGCATGCACGAGACGCAGCCCTCGACCTCGGTGCCCGACAGCGCGAGCTGTCGCAGCCGGATGTAGTAGAGCGTCTTGATGCCCTTCTTCCACGCATAGATCTGGGCCTTGTTGATGTCGCGGGTCGTCACCTCGTCGGTGAAGAACAGCGTGCAGGACAGGCCCTGGTCGACGTGCTGGGTCGCGGCGGCGTACGTGTCGATGATCTTCTCGTAACCGATCTCGTACGCGTCGGCGTAGTACTCCAGGTTGTCGTTGGTCAGGAACGGTGCCGGGTAGTAGACCCGCCCGATCTTGCCCTCCTTGCGGATCTCGATCTTGGCCGCGACCGGGTGGATCGACGACGTCGAGTTGTTGATGTAGGAGATCGACCCGGTCGGCGGCACGGCCTGCAGGTTCTGGTTGTAGATCCCGTGCTCCATCACGTCGGCCTTGAGCTGCGCCCAGTCGGCCTGGCTCGGGATGGCCACGCCGGCGGTCGCGAACAGCTCCTTGACCTTCTCGGTCTTCGGCTGCCACGGCGCATCCGTGTAGGAGTCGAAGAACTCGCCGCTGGCGTACTTGCTGCGCTCGAATCCGTCGAAGGTCTCGCCCCGCTCCCGGGCGATCTTGTTCGACGCGCGCAGGCAGTGGAAGAGCACCGTCATGAAGTAGATGTCGGTGAAGTCCACACCCTCGGCCGAGCCGTAGTGGATCCGCTCGCGGGCCAGGTAGCCGTGCAGGTTCATCTGCCCGAGCCCGATCGCGTGGCTCTTCGAGTTGCCGTACGCCACACTCGGCACCGAGTCGATGTGGCTCATGTCCGAGACCGCGGTCAGGCCGCGGATCGCCGTCTCGACCGTCTGCCCGAAGTCCGGGGAATCCATTGCCGAGGCGATGTTCAGCGAACCCAGGTTGCAGGAGATGTCCTTGCCGATCTCGGCATAGGAAAGATCATCGTCGTAGCGGCTCGGCGTGGAGACCTGGAGGATCTCGCTGCACAGGTTCGACATCGTGATCCGGCCGTCGATCGGGTTCGCCCGGTTCACCGTGTCCTCGAACATGATGTAGGGATAGCCCGACTCGAACTGGATCTCCGCGATCGTCTGGAAGAACTCCCGCGCGTTGATCTTGGTCTTGCGGATCCGCGAGTCATCGACCATCTCGTAGTACTTCTCGGTCACCGAGATCTCGGTGAACGGTACGCCGTAGACGCGCTCGACGTCATAGGGCGAGAAGAGGTACATGTCCTCGTTCTTCTTCGCCAGCTCGAAGGTGATGTCGGGGATCACCACGCCGAGCGACAGCGTCTTGATCCGGATCTTCTCGTCGGCGTTCTCCCGCTTGGTGTCGAGGAAGCGGTAGATGTCGGGGTGGTGCGCGTTCAGGTACACCGCGCCGGCGCCCTGGCGCGCGCCGAGCTGGTTGGCATAGGAGAAGGAGTCCTCCAGCAGCTTCATCACCGGGATCACGCCCGAGGACTGGTTCTCGATCTGCTTGATCGGCGCACCGGACTCGCGGATGTTGGTCAGCGACAGCGCGACACCGCCGCCGCGCTTGGACAACTGCAGCGCCGAGTTGATCGCCCGCCCGATGGACTCCATGTTGTCCTCGACGCGGAGCAGGAAGCACGAGACGAGCTCGCCGCGCTGCTTCTTGCCGGCGTTGAGGAAGGTCGGCGTCGCCGGCTGGAAGCGGCCGCCGAGGATCTCGTCGACCAGGTTCTCCGCCAGCGCCTCGTCGCCCCGAGCGAGCGCCAGCGCGACCATGCACACGCGGTCCTCGTAGCGCTCCAGGTAGCGCTTCCCGTCGAAGGTCTTCAGCGTGTAGGAGGTGTAGTACTTGAACGCGCCGAGGAAGGTCGGGAAGCGGAACTTCTTGGCGTACGCCCGCTTCCACAGGCCGCTGATGAACTCGCCGCTGTACTGGTCGAGCACCTCGCGCTCGTAGTAGCCGTGCTTGACCAGGTGGTCGAGCTTCTCCTCCAGGTCGTGGAAGAAGACGGTGTTCGGGTTGACGTGCTGCAGGAAGTACTGGTGCGCGGCCTCCCGGTCGGCGCCGAACTGGATCCGGCCGGCCTCGTCGTAGAGGTTCAGCATCGCATTCAGCTCGTGATAGCCGAGCCCGCGGAACCGCTCGGGGATCGCCTTGTCGTCGGCATCCGGGGCGACATCGGACGCGATGAGCTCGGGCGCCGGCTGTGGCGCGCTCCCCGGCTCGCCGCTGCCGGCGTCGGTCTCGGGCCCGGGCGCGGCGCCCTCGGTCAGCTCTTCGACTGTCGTCTCCACAGTTCCTCCAGTCCCTCCCGGACCCGGGTCACGTCCTCCGGGGTCCCCATCAATTCGAACTTGTACAACACGGGCACCCCGCACTTCGCCGCGATGATGTCGGCGGCGACGCCGTAGGTGTCATGGAAGTTGGTATTGCCGGCCCCGATCACTCCGGTCAGCCTGGCCCGGTTGGCCGGATCGTTGAGGAAACGCACCACCTTCGGTGGCACGTGCCCCTTCCCGTCGGCCCCGTAGGTCGGGACCACCAGCACGAACGGCGACCCGGCCCTGACCTGTTGCCCGGCCAGGGGCAGCCTCGTCGCCGGGAGCCCCAGCTTCTCGACGAAGCGGTGGGTGTTTCCCGAACTGGACGAGAAGTAGATCAGCCGCTCGTTCGTGTCGAGCAGATCAGATCCGTCGGCGTTGCCCGCGTCCGCTGCGGTGGCCAGCATCGCGTTCGGCATCGGTACGCCCGGATCGGTTTCGCCCGCGCCGCTCAGGCGACGTTGCTGGCCGCGGCATCGGCCTTGGCCAGCGCCGCGATCTTGTCGGGCCGGAAACCCGACCAGTGATCGGTGGCGGTGATCACGATCGGCGCCGCGAAGTAGCCCAGATCCTTGCTGTGCGCCAGGGCCGCATCGTCGGTGGTGAGATCGATGATCTCGTAGTCGATGCCGGCCTTGTCGAGAGCGCGGTAGGTCGCCGTGCACTGCACGCAACCGGGCTTGGTGTACACCGTCACGGACATGAGTCGGGCTCCTCGGAAGTGGGGTGGATGACGGGCCGGATTGCTCCTCCGGGCCTCGTTGTGCTTGTGTTGTGCGCCGGGTGCTCAAACACTAGATGTAGTGGCTGACGCTCACCTCGACCGCTAGATAAGCGTATTACACCGGTGTGATTTTGGGAAGACGACGGCGTGTCTTTTTCGCCTCGGGCCACCCCGCCCAGCGCTGGCGCGGGCGAGCGGGGATCAGTCGTCCGAACGCTCGGGCGTGTCGCGCCGACCACCCTCCTCGGCCTCGTCCTCGAGCCGCTCCCGCTCCGCGCGCATCCGCTTCATCATGCTGCGGAACAGCAGCACCATGACGACGGCCATCACCACCAGCAGGATCGCCATGCCCCAGCCCGCGATGGCGATGTCGGCCAGCGGATTGCCCTCGTTCCTCATGCCCGGGCCTCCTGCGCCGCCGACACCGCGATGCCCGCGAACAGATCGTCCTCCGGGGTCGCGGCGTCGATGCGGCTGCGGGCCAGCTCGAAGTCCTCGGTGGGCCAGGCCGTCTGCTGGACGTCGAGCGGCACGGCGAACCAGCGGCCGTCCGGATCGATCTGGGTTGCGTGGGCAAGAAGCGCCGCATCGCGTACCCCGAACCAGTCCGCGGCATCCACCCGCGTCGTGATCCGCTGCTCCCACTCGGGCTCGCGCTGCCAGTTCGCCAGTTGCTCCGCATACGGCGATTCGAGTCCCCGCTCGCGCATCGCGGCATCCAGCGCCTCGAACCGGGCCCGATGAAACGACATGTGGTAGTAGAGCTTGCTGACCGCCCACGGCTCGCCGTGTTCGGGCCAGGCGGTCGGATCGGCGGCGGCATCCCACGCCGCCAGGCTGATCCGATGAGTCATGATGTGGTCCGGGTGCGGGTAGCCGCCACGTTCGTCATAGGTCGTCATCACATGCGGCCGGAACTCCCGGATCACCTGGACCAGCCGGCCGGCCGACTCGTCGATGTCGGTCAGCGCGAAGCATCCGTCGGGCAGCGGCGGCAGCGGATCGCCCTCGGGCAGGCCCGAGTCGACGAAGCCGAGCCAGACCTGTTCGACCCCGAGGATCTCCCGCGCCGCGTCCATCTCGGCCTTCCGGACGGCGGCGATGTTGGCCTCGATGTCGGGGCGCTCCATCGCGGGATTGAGGATGGATCCCCGTTCGCCGCCGGTGCAGGTCACCACCATCACCTCCACCCCCTCGCCGACGTAGCGGGCCGTGGTCGCCGCTCCCTTGCTCGACTCGTCGTCGGGGTGGGCGTGCACGTGCAGCAGCCGCAGTGGTTCGCCCGCGCGGTCGCGGCGCAGTACGGGGACATCGTGCTGGGTGGTGCCCTCGTGGGCCAGCTCACGCTCGGTCATGTGCCCATCCTTCCCAGCCGCGCCCGTCCCGGCCAACTCGGGGTCTCGCTCTCCCCTTGCCGGGCCACCCCACTACTGCACAACACCGCGCCGACGGCACGGATTCCCTGCCGAGCGCCGCGGTGCCGCACAATTGCGGGGTGTCCGAGCAGCCGCTGACCGAGGCCGAGCAACGCATCGCGCGCCGTTACCCGCCGCCGCGGATCCCGCGCGCGGCGTGGTGGATCGCCGGCGGTCTGTTGATTCCCGTGCTGGTGGCCGGCTGGCTGTGGATCGCGACGAGCCAGGCCAACCGGGCGGTCACGGCGAGCGTGCACACCTTCGAGATCGCCGACGACCGGGTGGACGCGGTGATCACCGTGCAGCGCCCCGATCCTTCGCGCGCGGCGACCTGCGAGGTCTTCGCCCAGGCGGTCAACTTCGAGCGCGTCGGGGAGATCTCGGCGCCGGTGCCGCCGTCGACGCGTACCTCCGACACCATCGCGGTCACGATCCAGACCTACCGCCGGGCGACCGCGATCGACGTCGGCGACTGCACGATCGTCGACTGATCGACCCGGACCCGGGCCGCGTCGGGGCCCCGTGAGGGCGCCCTTTGCTAGCCTTGTCCGATGGCAGAGACCACTCAACCGAACACGATCTGGCTCACCCAGGAGGCCTACGACAAGCTGGCCGCCGAGCTGGAGCACCTGCAGAACGAAGGCCGCGCCGAGGTGACCGCCCGGATCGCGGCGGCCCGCGACGAGGGCGACCTGCGCGAGAACGGCGGCTACCACGCCGCGCGTGAGGAGCAGGGCCAGCAGGAGGCTCGGATCGTCCAGCTCAAGGACATGCTGCGGCGCGCCGAGGTGGGCGAGCCGCCGACCGATCCCGACGAGGTCGTGCCGGGCAGCAAGGTGACGATCGCCTTCGACGGCGATGAGTCCGACACCGACACCTTCCTGCTGGGCTCGCGCGAGATGCTCGGGCTGGACGACGGCGTCGACGCGCTCAACGTCTACAGCCCGCAGAGCCCGCTGGGCGCGGCCATCCTGAACAAGAAGAAGGGTGACGCCGTCTCCTACGAGGCGCCCAACGGGTCATCGATCAACGTGACCATCGTCTCCGTGGAGCCGTTCGACGGCTGACGCCCCCGCACTCTCCGCCATCCGCGAGGGCCGCACGGATCACCGTGCGGCCCTCGCGGTTTGTCTGCGTTCTCGGCGAGATCGCAGCTTCAGTTGTGTTCCTCGGCGGTCGACCCGGTGCGGATCGTGGCGGCACCCATCACGATCGCGACATCGAGCCTGGCAGCACCGTTGCCGAGGACCACCTCATCGGCGGCACCCGTGTGCTCGCCGGCCCAACCGACCCGGCCGAGCTGGCTCTCCGCGTGCACGGTGACATTGGAGTCGGCCCCGAGGGCGACGGTGAGGCTGCCGGATTCACAGCGGACGCGGGACCGGCCGGTGGTGATCGTGCCCGTGACGGTGCCGGGGCCGGCCTGGATCAGCACGTCCTCGGCCTCGGCGATGCCGATCAGCCGGGCGCCGCCCACGGTCACCCGGACCTTGCCGAGCAGATCGATCGATTCGGTACGCAGGGAGCCACCCGTCACCTCGGCGTCCAGCACCAGCTCGGGGTTGATCCGGACGACGAGCTCCTTGCCCAGGCCCATCGACTTCACGTCGTCGAAGCTGCGCGGCGGCCGGAACAGGCTGAACCCCTGCATCGACGGGCCGACATCGCCCTCGCTGATGATCTCCACGACATCGCCGCTGCGCCGCAGCACGTGCTGACCGTCGACCTCGGCCGTGGTCACACCCGGGTCGCCCAGCACGCGTACCCGCCGGCCGACGACCCGGATCGAGACCCGCCGCACCCCTCCCGGGCGAGCGCCCGGTCCCCGCGGCGCCGGCCGGGTGAACTCGTCCGCGCCCGCCCCGGCCGGTCGCTCGGAAAAGCGCGTCTCGGCCTCGTGCCGCAGCCGCCCGAGCCCCTCCTCCGCCTCGTGCCGCAGCCGATCGAATCCCTGCCGCGCGAGGTCGAACCAGGACTGCTCGGCGCCGGCGCGCCCGGTGCCGGTCTGCTCCCCGGCAGCGTGCTGCTCCGGTGACTGTTGATCATCGTCGGGCTGGTTCTCGGTCTCGCCGGCAGGCTCTTCGGGCGACGGCTGGCTGAAGTCCTCGCGGGCGAGGCCCGGGCGCTGCGCCCGGCCGAGCTCCTCCTCGCTGCGCTGCTCGACCACGGGCTCGGCGTCGCTCGCCCGGTCGCCAGCGGGCTCGGCGTCGCTCGCCCGGTCGTCCGTGGGCTCGGCCTCCGGCCGGGGCCGAAGATCCTCCTCGTCGGGCGGCACGGTGCCCGACCAGGCGGCCGACCGGGCCCGCCTCGGCTCGCCTGCCGGGCCGTCCGCGGCACCGCGTACCTGCTCGATCCGGCGCGCCGCCTCGGCGGAATCGATCCGCCCGGCGGCGAGGTCGTCGAGGATCGGGTCCAGCTCCGATGAACTCATGGGCCCGAGTCTAGAGAGCCGAAATCCGCCGCGGGTCCGCCTGTGGTGCCGGTTCAGGGCAATCTCCGGGACCGCACGGGTTGGGCTAGCCTCGGCGAAGTGATGGGGCGGGTCCGAGGGTGGGTACGCGATCGCTCCACCCTCCCCCGCGATGTCTTCGTGCTGGCCCTGATCGCCTTCAGCGTCGCCGTCGGCTTCGGCGTGCTGGTGCCGGTCCTGCCGGTCTTCGCGAAATCCTTCGGGATCGGCAACCTCGAGGCGGGTGCCGTCATCTCCGCATTCGCGCTGCTGCGGCTGCTCACCAGCCCGCTCGCGGCGCGGCTACTGCGACGCTTCTCCGAGCGCGCCGTGCTGGCGACCGGCGTATTCGTCGTCGCGGCCTCGAGCGCCGCGGCCGGCCTCGCCCAGAGCTATCCGCAGTTGTTGATCATGCGCGGCCTGGGCGGGATCGGCTCGGCGATGTTCACCGTCTCGGCGATGACCCTGCTGCTGCGCTCGGTCCCGGCGACCATGCGGGGCCGCGCCGCCGGTTTCTTCCAGTCCGGGTTCCTGCTCGGCGGCATGGCCGGCCCGGCGCTCGGCAGCCTGCTCGCCACCATCTCGCTGACCGCACCGTTCTTCTTCTACGCGGCGACGCTGGCGGTCGCGGGCACCGTCGGGCTCGCGCTGCTCCGCCCGCCGGTGCACGCGGGCGCCTCGACGTCTCCGCCCGGGGTGCCCCTGCGTACCGTGCTCGGCGACGCCCGCTTCCAGGCGGCCTGCGCGACTAATTTCGCTCAGGGCTGGAATGCCTTCGGGGTACGCAGCTCGTTGGTTCCGGTCCTCGTGGTGGAGTCGCTGCACCGCTCCCCCGCCGACGCGGGCATTGCCTTCGCGATCGCCGCCGTCGCCCAGACCCTTGCGCTCGGCCCGGCCGGCCGGTTCGTCGACACGATCGGTCGCCGACCGGCCATGATCGCCGGCGGCCTGATCTGCGGGTTGTCCGCGGCCGCAATCGCGTTCGCGCCGGATCTGTGGGTGCTGACCGGGGTGTTCGTGATCTTCAGCCTGGGCGCGGCGCTGCTCGGCACCGCGCCGGCGGCGGCGGTCGGAGACGCGGCCGGGCCGAACAGCGGCCAGCCGGTCGCCGTGTTCTCGATGTGCGCCGACATCGGGGCGATCATCGGCCCGCTGGTCGCGGGCGCACTGGCCGACGCGTTCTCGATGCCGGCCGCGTTCGCGGTGGGTGCGGTGTTGTTGATCATGTCATCCGCCCTCGCGACGCGGATGCCGCCCGGCGTACCCGAACCTGAGCCCGCGACGAAAGGGACGAGATGAAACGACCACTGTCCGAGCTGATCGCGCCCGACTGGGCGGCAGCGCTCCACCCGGTGGCCGACCGGATCGCCGCGATGGGCGACTTCCTGCGGGCCGAGAACGCCGCCGGACGGGGCTACCTGCCGGCCGGCGATGCCGTGCTGCGGGCCTTCACCCTGCCGCTGGAGCGAGTACGCGTGCTGGTGGTCGGCCAGGATCCCTACCCCACGCCGGGCCACCCGGTCGGCCTGAGCTTCTCGGTGGCCCCCGACGTGCGGCCGTTGCCCAAGTCGTTGATCAACATCTACCGCGAGCTGCACGATGATCTTGGCGTGCCGCCCGCGGAATCGGGCGACCTGACCCCGTGGTTCGACCAGGGCGTGTTGCTGCTCAACCGGGTACTCACCGTGCAGCCCGGCCGGTCGGCGGCGCATCGCGGGCAGGGCTGGGAGGTGATCACCCAGCGAGCGATCGAGGCGCTGGTGGAGCGCGGCGGACCGCTGGTCGCGATCCTGTGGGGCCGCGACGCCCAGTCGCTGATCCCGATGCTCGGGTCGGTGCCGCACGTGGCCAGCCCGCACCCCTCGCCGCTGTCGGCGCACGCGGGCTTCTTCGGCTCCCAGCCGTTCTCCCGGGTCAACGAACTCCTCGAACGGCAGGGCGCGGACCCGATCGACTGGTCGCTCGACGCGCAGCGGGCCTGAGTCGAGTTAGCCTGCCGCCGTGGAGCGCGACCATGTCCTGCACCCGGCGCTGCGGCCCTATGTTGCGTCGCTGGTCGGCTACCGCGCGCGTCTGGACCCCCGCGCGGTGCATCACGGCCTGCCGTCGCCGACGATCACGGTCGTGCTGTCCTTCGACGAGCCGCTCGACGCCGGCTGGCTGGGCTGGCCGGCCGGTCGCGGCGACTTCTGGACCTGCGCGTCCGGCCTGCACACCACCCCCGCGCTGATCCGCACCCACGGCGCGCAGCACGGCATCCAGCTTGCGCTGACCCCGCTCGGCTCGCGCGCGCTGTTGGGCCTGCCGGCGGGCGCGCTGGCCGGTGAGCTGGTACGCCACGAGGACCTCCCGCTCGGCATCGGCGCGGGCCTGCACGCCGAGCTGGCCAGCCTCGATGGCGGCGAGCGGGTGCGTCGCCTGGAACGACACCTGCTGGCGCTGCTGGCCCGGTCCACCACCGACCCGGCGCACGCGATCGGCCCCGAGCTGGCCCGCGCCTGGGCGCTGTTGCAGCGCACCGGCGGCACCGTTCGGATCGACGAGCTGGCCACCCGGATCGGTTGGGGGCGGCGCCGGCTGACCCGCGAGTTCCGCGCCGAGTACGGCGTCTCGCCGAAGCAGGCCGCGCGGGTCACCCGGTTCGACCGCAGCCGGCGGCTGCTCGCCGCGGGGAGACCGCTGGCCGAGCTCGCCGCGAGCGCCGGGTTCTTCGACCAGGCGCACCTGTCCAGGGAGTACGCGGCGCTGGCCGGGCGCAGCCCGGGACAGTTGCGCGCCTCGGCGTACCACCTGGCCTGATGCCCATTCGTCCAAGCGGGCCGGACCCCCGCGCGGGCACGCTGGCGCCATGAGCAGACAACTCTTTGCAGCATTCGCCTTCGACGACCCGGACGCGGCGATCGCGTTTCTCACCGCGGTCGGGTTCGCCGAGGCGGGGGTGTACCGCGACGACGCCGGCACCGTCGTGCACGCGCAGTTCGACTGGCGGGAGACGGGCGGGGTGATGTTCGGCGCGGCCCGCCGCGGCGACGACGGCGACGCCGACCGCTCCGCGACCGTCGGGCGGGGCGCTTGCTACTGCGTCTGTCCCGACGACGCCGCGGTCGATGCGGTGCATGCGTCGGCGCTGGCGGCGGGCGCGTCATCGGTGCAGGCGCCGACCGACATGGACTACGGCGGCCGCGGGGCCACGGTCCGCGACGCCGAGGGCAACCTGTGGTCCTTCGGCAGCTATCCGGGCTCCTGATCCGCGGCGCGAGCATGGGTTGACCTCCAGCGCGGTTGAGCTCCTAGCGTCGCCGCCATGACGACACCTACCGCGCCCACGGCGGCCATGCGAGCGATCATCGTCGACGAGTTCGGCCCGCCGGACGTATTGCAGCCCCGGGAGGTGCCGGCCCCGGAGCCGGGCCCCGGCGAGGTGTTGATCAACACCGTTTTCGCCGACGTGATGTTCCTCGACGTGCGGCTGCGCAGCGGCTGGGGCGCCGACTACTTCAAGATCACCCCGCCCTATGTCCCGGGCGGCGGCGTCGGCGGCACCGTCGCGGCCGTGGGCGCGGGGGTCGACGCCGGCCTGGTCGGGGCCACCGTCACCGCCCGGGTCGGCGGTCGCGTCCCGGTCGGTGGGTACGCCGAGCGCGCCCTCGCGCAGGCCGACGACCTGACCCGCGTACCCGCGGGGCTCGGCCTCGATCTGGCCACCGCCCTGGTACACGACGGCAAGACCGCGCTCGCCGCCTGGCGGGCGGTCGACGTCACCGCGGGCGACACCGTGTTGATCACCGCGGCCTCGGGCGGGCTCGGGACACTGCTCACCCAGCTCGCGGTACGCGCGGGCGCCGAGGTGATCGCCGCCGTCGGCAGCGCCGCCAAGGGCGAACGCCTGCGCGCGCTCGGCGCGAGCGAGATCGTGGCGAGCACCGACCCGCGGTGGAGCGACGCGGTGTCGGCCCGGCCGCGGGTCGTCTTCGACGGCACGGGCGGCGACGTCGGCCGCGCGGCGGCGGGCCTGCTCGCCGACGGCGGCTCGCTGGTCGGCTACGGCGCCGCATCGGGCGGGTTCGCCGCCGTGGACGATCCGCGGATCCGCGTGGTCGACCTCGGCAAGATCAACCCGGCCGATCCCGGCCTGGCCGACGAGGCGCTGGAGCTCGCCCGCACCGGCGAGCTCGCGGTCACCATCGGCCAGACGTTCCCGCTCGCGGACGCCGCCGAGGCCCACCGCACGATCGAGGAGCGCCGCGCGATCGGTCGGACGCTGCTCACGATCTGAGCCGCCGGCGGCGCGGTGCGAGGGCGGCGGTGCTCAGCCCGGCCAGGCGTCGGCGAGGGCGGCGACGTCGGAGCGTTCGGTACGCACCGCGCGGCCGGGGACCAGCGCCGCGTCGGCGACGAAGCCCTCCTCGCGTCCGGTCAGGTCTTCCACCAGCCGCCGGCGCCAGAGCGCGATCTCGTCCGCCCGCGTCGGATCGTCGATCAGATTGTGCAGCTCGTGCGGGTCGGCCTCGAGGTCGAAGAACTGCTCGATGCCCTTCGCCGATGCCCACAAGAACTTCCGCCGGCCGTCGGTCACCCACTGCAGGGACTGGTCGAAATGCACGTGCTCGCCGTGCAGATGATCACGCCACCGGGCCACCTCGCCGCCGACCGTGCCCGGCGCCAGGCTCGCCCCGTCCATCGACGGCGGCGCCGCCACACCCGCGAACTCCAGCACCGTCGGTGCGATGTCGCGCAGCTCGGTGACCTCGCTGCGTACCTGACCGCGCGGTGCCTCCGGGCTGAACCGCGGCGCCGGCCGGACGATCAGCGGCACCCGCGCACTGCCCTCGTAGCCGACGCTCTTGCGATACATGTCATGATCACCGAGCATCTCGCCGTGGTCGGAGGTGAAGATGATCACGGTGTCGTCGAGCAGTTCATGATCGGCGAGCGCCTCGCGGATCCGGTTGATCTGCAGGTCGAGGTGACTGATGTTGCCGTGGTAACCGGCAACCGCGCGGTGCCGGGTCTGCGGGTCGAGCCGACCCATGACGGTCTGGTGATGATCGTCGCGGCGAAACTCGGCGAAATCGTCGATCCAGTCCCCGCGCGGCGGTTCGGTGCGCGGACCGTGCAGGTACTGGTCGAAGGCCCACTGCGGCGGATTGAACGGCGCGTGCGGGCGGTGGAACGACACGTAGCAGAAGAACGGCACCGTCGGATCGCGTCGCGCCAACCAGTCGACGGTCTCCTGGGCGACCCAGTTCGTCGGGTGCAGCCGCTCGGGCAGCGTCCACGGCACGGCGACCATCGAGTTCGGCCCGACCCCGTCACCGAAGCCGTCCGCGTCCGGCCCGACCTCGGGCTGGCGACGGAGCCAGGCCAGATAGTCGTCGTGCGCGGCAAGATTGCGCCCGCCGTAGCGCCGGGAGAAGTGCAGGAATCCGTCGTGCAGCCGAACATCGTCGAAGCCGCAGCGCGACCGCTCGGGAAAGACGTGCATCTTGCCGATCGCCTGGGTCTGGTAGCCGTGCTCGCGCAGCACCGCCTGCATCGTCACGGGGTGCGCGTCCGCGAACGGCACGCCCTCCCGGTAGCCGTAGCGCCCGTGCCGCTCCTGCGACTGACCGGTGAACAACCCCACCCGGGCCGGTACGCAGGTCGGCGTCGCGGAGTACGCCCGGGCGTACCGCGTTCCCTCGCCGGCCAGCTCGTCCAGGTGTGGCGTACGGACCACGGGATGACCGGCCGAGGACAGCGCGTCGCCGCGCATCTGGTCGACGCAGACGACCATGATGTTGGGCCGGTCGTGGCGGATCGCGCGGGGACCGCTGGCCCGCGACGCAATCGACTCCGCCATCTCCCACCTCCGCCGAAAACCTATCGCCCGCGGCTGCGCAGCCTTGGCGGCGGGTGCAGACTGGAGGCATGCTCTTCCGCAACTTCACCCCCGAGATGGTCACGGCTGACCGCGCGCTGCCCGGCCGCGACACCCCGGTGCTGGCCCCGATCCCGAAGCACCTCGCCTACGGGATCCCGCTCGACGAGGTGCCCGAGGGGTCCGAGGTCGCCTACTTCGGGATGGGCTGTTTCTGGGGCGCGGAGCGCCTGTACTGGCTCACCGACGGGGTGACCAATACCGGGGTCGGCTACCAGGGCGGGTTCACCCCGAACCCGACCTATGAGGAGGTCTGCTCCGGGCGTACCGGCGACGCCGAGGTCGTCAAGGTCGCCTACGACCCGAACCGGGTCAGCTTCGAGGAACTGTTGAAGGTCTTCTTCGAAAACCACAACCCCACCCAGGGGATGCGGCAGGGAAACGATGTGGGTACGCAGTACCGCTCGCTGATCCTGACCACCACCCCCGAGCAGTTCGCCACCGCGGAGCGCGTGCGCGATCTCTACCAGCAGCGGTTCACCGACGCCGGCTTCGGCACGATCACCACCGAGATCGTCGAGGCGAGCCCGTTCTACTGGGCCGAGGACTACCACCAGCAGTATCTGATCAAGAACCCAGGCGGCTACTGCAACCACGGCCCCAACGGCGTCAGTTGCCCGGTCGGCGTGCTGCGGCAGGACCAGGTGCCGAGCCAGGAGTCCGTGCTCGGGCGAGAGGAGTAGCCCCGGCCGTTCCGATACGGCAGACTCCCTGCCCATGATCACGACGGGGGCCGATCGCGAACTGCTCGAGGCGATGCTCGACGACAACCGGGCCGAGCTGGTGGCGAGCGTCCGCGGGCTGTCCGATGCCGACGCGCGCCGCAGGCTGGTGCCCTCGCTGACCACCCCGCTCGCGCTGCTCACCCACGCCGCGGCCGCGGAGCGATCCTGGTTCCAGCGCCGGTTGGCGGCGCTGCCGGAGTCGGAGTGGGACGGCTACGGCTACGGCGACGACGCCAGCTTCGCCACACCCGAGGGCCTGACGCTCGACGAGGCGACCGCGGCGTTCGAGCGGGCCTGCGCCCGTAGCCGCGAGATCGCCGCCGAGTTCGACCTCGACCACGAGGTGCACCACGAGCGGATCGGCACGGTCTCGCTGTGCTGGATCATGTTGCACATGATCCGCGAGCTCGCGCGGCACGCCGGGCACGGCGACATCCTGCGGGAGCAGTTGCTGGGGGGCGGGTCGGCGACCCGGCCGGAGTTCGGCGTACCGCCGCCGGGGTCGGGCAGCGACTCACCGCACAACCCGTAATCTGCGTCACATGACAGCAGTTCCTACTCCTGCTGCACAATGGTGCACGGCGGAAGCGAGGTGCCGGACGAGTCCCCCCGAACGAACGTCGGGTTCAGCGCAGCCCATCCGTTCAGCTCCCCGACACCCCGCTCCCGAGAACGCTAATCGCTGGCTCTTCACTTACCGCGGGCCCGCAATGTGAACGCACCCGACCCGCACCGCCTGCGCCGACCGGCCGAGAACGATTTCCCGACCGCATTCGCCCGCGCGCTGACGTCGCAGGGCCGGACCCTGGAGTGGTTGCGCAGCCGCCTGGCCGATCGCGGTACGCCGGTCAGCCTGGCGACCCTGAGCTACTGGCGGTCCGGGCGCAGCCGGCCCGAACGCCTGGCCTCGCTGGACGCGCTCGACCAGATCGAATCGCTGCTGCGGCTCGAGCCCGGGCACCTGCGCAACCGGTTGGGTCCATCGCGGCGCGTGGGGCCCGACGGTGCCTCCGCCCCGATACCCGACATCGCCGCCATGCATGCCGACAGCATCGGCGATGCGCTGCGGCGCCTGGGCTTCGGCGACGGTTGGGGCATGATCGACCTGAGCACCCATGTCGTGCTCCGGATCGATGCCGATCGCGCCCTGCGCCGGGTCTCGACCCGGACCCTGTGGCGCTGCCAGCACGATCGGGCCGACGCGCTGCCGCTGATCTACGTGCCGAGCGATCCCGACGAGACCGTGCCCACCATCGGCCTCGTCCGCGGTGGGACGGTCGAGCAGATCCTCTCCGACACCCCGAACATGCTGGCGGCGCGGATCGCTGCCGATCGGCCCGTTCGCTGGGGCGAGGAGATCGTGGTCGAGCATGAGCTGGAGTTCCCCGGCGTGTCCGACGACTGCTACGAACACCACGTCGTGCGTCGGATGCAGGAGGTGCTGATCTGGGTCCAGTTCGACCCCGCCCGGTTGCCGGCATCCGCCGATGTCTACTGGCACGACGCCGACGACGGATCCAGGATCGAACCGGTCGACATCACGGGGCTGACCACGCTGCATCACCGACGTCGCGGCTTCGGCCCGGGATCGTTGGGCATCCGGTGGCGCTGGTGAGCATCCGGCGTACCCCATGACGGAAGTCACGCGCATCCGGTGACCGCGCGCACCGGTCGCACCCGCAGGCATGTGATCGACTTCTCGGGTGCCCGCCTTGCCCGCGATTGAACAAGCGTTTAACGTAGCGCTCATGCCGCCCGACGCCCCCGAACGCATCCGCCGCGCCGCGGTCGAGCTGTTCGGTGAGCGCGGGTACGCCGGCACGACCGTGCGGGCCATCGCGGAGCGGGCGGACGTCTCCCCCGGACTGGTGATCCACCATTTCGGCGGCAAGGAGCGTCTGCGCGCGGCCTGCGACGAGCTGGTCGCCGAAGCCATCCGGGCCAAGGCACCGATCCTCGAGGGCGTCGACCTGCCCGATCCCGCAGCACTGCGCGATCTCCAGGCCGAGGCCGAGCCGTTGCGGGCCTATCTGGTCCGGATGATCGGCGAGGGTGGCGCGGGGGCCGACGCACTGTTCGCCCGGATGGTGGAGTTGACCGAGGGGATGCTCGCCGCCGGCGAGCGAGCCGGCACCGTCCGCCCGAGCGACGATTCGCGGGCGCGCACTGCCATGCTGGTGGCGTACTCGCTCGCGGCCCCGCTCCTCGGCGGCCAACTGGCGAGCTACCTCGGCTACCGCGATCCCCGCGACGCGGCCCTGCAGCATCGGCTCGGCCGCGCGTCGGTCGAGGTTCTCGTCCGCGGGATGTTCACCGACGAACGCCTGCTCGCCCTGATCACCGCCATGGGTGACAACCCCGAGCCCGGCATCGGTCGAAAGACGGATGCGGACTCTGACCCCGAGCAACCAGACTCGAACCCGGCCGACCGGCGCTGATCGGCACACCGTGATCGACAACTCCTCGACCAGAAACTAGGAATCTCGTGAGTCATCTGACCCGCCTCAGCCTCGGCAACCGCGCGGTGATCGTGTTGTTGTGCCTGACCATCGTGGGCCTCGGCCTGTTCGCCACCCGTTCGCTGAAGCAGGAGCTGATCCCGCAGACCGACTACCCCTTCGCCTACATCACCGCCTCCTACCCCGGCGCCTCGCCACAGGTGGTCGAGCGCGACGTGACGAAGCCGATCGAGGACGCGGTACGCGGCGTCGCCGACATCACCAAGACGACGTCGGCGTCGTCGACCGGCTTCGGCCAGGTCCAGGTGGAGTGGAACTTCGGCATCCCCACCGACGACATGCAGAACAAGCTGCAGGGCGCCGTCGACCAGATCAAGGCGAATCTGCCCACCGATGTCGAGCCGAAGGTCACCACGATCAGCCTCGACGCCGCGCCGGTGCTGGCGCTGGGTGTCTCGTCGGACTACAGCTCCGAGGAGCTCAGCGACAAGCTGAACGACATCGCGGTACCGCGGCTGAACGGGCTGCCCGGCGTCGGCTCGACGGAGGTGTCCGGCCAGCAGGTGAACGAGGTCGTGGTGACACTGCGCCAGTCCGATCTCGACGCCAAGAAGGTGCAGCCGAGCCAGCTCCAGCAACTCTTCCAGGCGTACAAGTCGCAGATCCCCGCGGGCAGCCTGACCGCCGACGGCCAGCAAATCAATGTCCAGGTGGGCAAGACGCTGACCACGGTGGACGACGTGAAGAACCTGGAGCTGCAGGGCACCGACGGACCGGTGAAGCTCGGCGACGTCGCCGACGTGGCGGACAAGCCGGCCGAGTCGACCTCGATCTTCCGGGTGGACGGCCAGCCGGCGCTGGGCCTGACGGTGACCAAGACCGCCGACGGCAATGTCGTCGAGGTCGCCAACGCGGTGAAGCAGGCCCTCCCGGAGCTACAGACCCAGCTCGGCGGCAACACCAGGTTCAACACCCTGTTCGACCAGGCGCCCTACATCGAGGATTCGATCAAGGACCTGGGCACGGAGGGCGTGCTCGGTCTGATCATGGCGATCGTGGTCATCCTGATCTTCCTCTGGTCGGTACGCCCGACGATCATCAGCGCGATCTCGATCCCCCTGTCGCTGCTGATCGCGATGATCGGGCTGTTCGTGGGCGGCTACACCCTGAACATGCTGACGCTCGCCGCGCTGACGGTCGCGATCGGCCGGGTGGTGGACGACTCGATCGTGGTGATCGAGAACATCAAGCGCCACCAGGGCACCGGCGCCGAGTTCGGGGCCGACCTGATCATCAAGTCCGTCAAGGAGGTCGCGGGCGCGATCACCGCGTCCACGCTGACCACGGTCGCGGTGTTCTTGCCGATCGCCCTGGTCGGCGGTCAGGTCGGCGAGCTGTTCCGGCCGTTCTCGGTGACGGTCGCGATCGCGCTCGGCGCCTCGCTGGTGGTCGCGCTGACCATCGTGCCGGTGCTCGCGTACTGGTTCATGCGGCCGTCGCGCCGCCCGGTGAACCCCGAGAAGGCCGCGCGCCGCCAGGCCAAGGCGGACGCGCTGGCGGCGCGGGAGGCCGAGCGGGAGAGCGCGGCCCAGGCGAAGACCGCGGCCCGCGTACAGGCCAAGGAGGAGCGACTCGTCGCCAAGCTGCAGGCCCGCGGCAAGAGCCCGGAGCAGATCGGCGCGAAGGTCGCCGCGCTGCGCGCGAAGTACCCGACCGGCAGCTCGCTGCCGGCCGATCACGACGCGCACGCCTCGGCCGAGACGCCTCTGCAGCGCGGCTACCTGCCGATCCTGCGCTGGACCCTGCGGCACCCGGTGATCACCAGCGCGGCGGCGATCCTGATCTTCATCCTGACCATGGCGATGACGCCGTTCCTGAAGACGGACTTCCTCGGTTCGTCGGGCGAGACGACGCTGCAGGTGACGCAGACGCTGCCGGCGGGCTCGGCGATCGAGCGCACCGACGAGGACGCGAAGAAGGTCGAGCAGGTGCTGTCGGCCGATCCCGACATCGACACCTACTCGACGACCATCACCGGCGGCGGCGGGGACGTCTACATGGGCACCGGGGGTGGCGCGAACGTCGCCAGCTATTCGATCACCCTGAAGGATCGCGCCGACGGCACCGCGACGATGGAGCGGTTGCGCGGCCAACTCACCGCGTTGCCCGACGCCGGCGAGATCGAGGTCGCGGTGGCCGGCGGCACGGGCGGCGGCAACGAGATCGCGATCCAGGTGCAGGGCAACGATGAGAAGGCCGTCTCCGAGGGCACCGACCGGGTGGTCGAGATGCTCAAGGCCATCCCCGGCATGTCGGAGGTGAAGAGCGACCTGTCGGAGCAGCAGACCATCCTGCAGGTCGACATCGACGAGTCGAAGGCGGCCCAGTACGGGATGAGTCAGGGCACGATCGGCCCGGCCGTCACGGAGGCGCTGCGCGGCACGACGCTCGGCCAGATGCAGATCAACGACAGCGAACAGGACGTGGTGCTGCGCTCGCGCGAGCCGGTGAAGACCAAGGAGGAGCTGGAGAATCTCGAGCTGCCGGTCACCGAGAAGCAGACCGCCGATGCCCAGCAGGACGAGCAGGACTCGATCAAGGACGAGCAGGACGAGCTCGCCGACGAGCAGAAGCGCAAGGCCGAGGAGCAGGCCGACAAGCAGCAGGATCAGTTGCGCGAGCAGCGCGACAAGCTCTCCGACCAGCTCGACGAGCTGCTCGGCCAGCTCGACGACGCCCGCAACGCGCCGGTGCCGGCCGCCCCGCCCGCCGGAGCGCTGCCCCAGGCCCCGGACGCCGGCGGAGGGGCCGGCGCGGGAGCGGGAGCCGGCGCGGGAGCGGGAGCCGGCGCGGGAGCGGGAGCAGGAGCCGGCGCGGCCGCCAAGCAGGCCCAGGTGGACGCGCTGGAGGAGCAGGTCTCGCAACTGCGCGAGCAATTGAGCGAGATGGACGACCAGATCGAGGAGGCCCGCCAGCAGCGCGCCGATTCCGACGAGCAGCAGCGCCGGAGCGACGAGCTGGCCGACCGCAGCGAGAACCTGAAGGACATCACCGGAAAGCCGGTGAAGCTGAAGGACGTCGGCAAGGTCAACGAGATCACGGCGCCGTCGACGATCAACCGGATCGACGGCGCGCGTGCCGTCTCGGTGACCGGCAAGCCGACCGGTGACGACCTGGGCGCGGTCACGGCGCAGATGCAGAGTGGCCTGGCGACGATCAGCCTGCCGAGCGGCGTCACGGCGAGCATCGGCGGCGTGTCCGCCGACCAACAGGAGGCCTTCGGACAGCTCTTCGCGGCGATGGGGGTGGCGATCGCGATCGTCTACATCATCATGGTGGCGACGTTCCGCTCGCTGCTGCAGCCGTTGATCCTGCTGGTCTCGGTACCGTTCGCGGCGACCGGCGCGATCGGACTGCTGTTGCTCACCGGCGTACCGCTCGGCATCGCGTCCATGATCGGCCTGCTGATGCTGATCGGCATCGTGGTCACCAACGCGATCGTGCTGATCGACCTGATCAACCACTATCGAGCCCAGGGCGCATCGGTCGACGATGCCGTGATCCATGGCGCGCGGTTGCGGTTGCGACCGATCATCATGACGGCAGCGGCGACCATCTGTGCCCTGATCCCGATGGCGTTCGGCCTGACCGGCGGCGGGGTGTTCATCTCCCAGCCGCTGGCGGTGGTGGTGATCGGCGGACTGATCAGCTCGACGCTGCTCACGTTGGTGCTGGTGCCGGTGCTCTACCACTTCGTGGAGAAGTTCCGCTCCCGCAAGTCCGACAAGGGGAACCGGCCGCGTCGCGACGCCGAGCGCGACGAGCCGACGACCCCGCTGAACACGATGTTCGGCGACGATCCGGGCCCGGCGCCGGCGCGCTGAATGCCGACGCCGGGCGTCTCAGGCCAGCCGG
The DNA here is from genome assembly GCF_054073625.1 of Naumannella huperziae. Taxonomy (NCBI): domain Bacteria; kingdom Bacillati; phylum Actinomycetota; class Actinomycetes; order Propionibacteriales; family Propionibacteriaceae; genus Naumannella; species Naumannella huperziae. The sequence goes on from NZ_JBSXPH010000001.1 coordinate 3,245,289, forward strand.
TCGAGGCGCCCGGTGTCGACGTCGTACATGAAGCCGCCGACCGCGACCGACTCGTTGATCAACGGGTGCGAACGGACCTTCTGCACGTCGGCGGCGAGCGTCCGCTCGGGGTCGGTGATCACGCCGATGCTCATCCAGCTCGCGTCGACTCCGGTGCTGTCGGTGAGCCGCTGCCGGATCTCGTCCTCGCTGGACGACGCGACGGCACACCGGGTGTGCTGCACGATCAGTACGCGGCTCACGTTCAACAGGTTGACGCCGAGCACGAGGGCGACCAGGGCTGCGTCGTTCACGCGACCACCCGGGTTGCGCAGGATCTTCGCGTCGCCGGCCCGGAGCCCGATCATCCGCAGCGGGTCGATCCGGCTGTCCATGCAGGTCAGCATCGCGACACCCGCGCGGGCGACACCGTCGAAGCCCTGCAGGTCGAAGCTCTCAGCGTAGCGGGCATTGGAGTCCAGCAGATCATCGAACTCGCCCATGATCATTCCGTTCTGCGCGGTGCCCGGCCGGTGCCGGGCGTTCGGTCGGTCAGCCTAGCCGGACGGTACGCCGAGACGGTCGGATCGCCCGCGATGAAGAATCGCCACGGCACGTCGGTCGCCCGGCTCACGCCGACCCGTGGTCCGGCCGTGATCAACTCGGGCGGTAGCGGATCGGCGAGTTCCAGGGCAGGCCCCTCGCCCGCCGCGAGATCGGCTCCGTCGTAGGCGCGGGTGATGCCCAGGCAGCGGGTCAGATTCCCGGGGCCACGGGCCAGCCGGGCATCCGGCACGGGTGCGGCGGTCCGCTCCCCCCGCCTGGCCCGTGCGGCGTCGATGCCGCCGATCACCTCGCCTGCGCGGACCAGCAACCCGGTCGGCGTGCCCGCCGCCCCGCAGACCACATTGCAGCAACTGTGCCCGTGCATCGTGTAGACGTAGAGGTGGCCGGCCGGCCCGAACATGGTGGCATTGCGCGCCGTCTCACCGCGCCAGGCGTGCGAGGCGGGATCGTCGGCGCCGGCGTAGGCCTCGACCTCGGTGATCCGCACCGCCACCTCGCCGTGCCGCAGCACCGACCCGAGCAACCGGGGGGCCACCTCGGGCGCGGATCCGGCGAGCTGACGTTCCAGCCGCTCCCGGCGCACCGGCGCTCAGGCCGCCGCGCCGGTCGAGACGTTGGGATCCATCAACTGCCGGCACACGTTGGGGTCGCCGCTCTGGTAGCCGCGCATCAGCCAGGCCTTGCGCATCTCCGACGAGCCGTGCGTCCAGGTCTCCGGGCTCACCTGACCCCGCATCGAGGACTGGATCCGATCGTCGCCGACCGCCTCGGCCGCGTCGACGGCCCGGTTCAGGTCGTCGGCGGTGATCACCTCGATGGCATCGTCGGGATCGGTCGCCGACCAGGCGAGCCAGTTGCCGGCGAAGCAGTCGGCCTCCAGCTCCAGGCGTACCGCCATCGACTCGGGGCCGGTCGAGCGGTCGGACTGCCCGCGGCCGAGGTCGCCGATCAGGTTGGAGATGTGGTGGCCGTACTCGTGGGCGATCACGTACGCCTCGGCGGCGTCGCCGCCCTGGGCACCGAACTGCGAGCTGAGTTGGTCGAAGAAGCCGGTGTCGAGGTAGACCGTCTCGTCCCCGGGGCAGTAGAAGGGCCCGACCGCCGAGGTCGCGGTGCCGCAGGCGGTCTGGATCTGGCCGCTGAAGGTGCGGGTCACGGTGGGGCGGTAGCCCTGCACGGTCTCCCCCCAGTACTGCTGGATGGAGTTGGTGTAGGCGACGAAGCGGCAGCTCCGGTCAGTCGCGATGTCGCCACCGGTGCGGCAGGCCTCGTTGCTCGTCCCCTCGGACTGGGTCTGGGCCGGGCCTGAGGCGACCTGCCCACCGGCCAGCCCGGTCAGGTCGACGCCGAGGATGTTGGAGAGCAGGAACAGGATCAGCAGCGTGCCGATGCCGCCGCCGACGGCGATCTTGCCGCCGCCGATCCCGCCGCCACCCCCGCCGCCGCTGCTGCGCACCTGGGACGTGTCGAGCCGCGCGTCGTCCTTGTACTGCACGAGATGACCTCCTCGCCGGCGGCTACCTGCCGCGCGATGAGCATAGTGGGCGGGTCCCCTGCGTGGTGGCTGGCCGGCCCCCGGGCGGGCGCGCCATGATGGCGAAATGCGACTGATCGGACTCGGGCCCGCGGGTGAGCCGCTGGTGAGCCTGGAGATCGATCACGGCGTGGACCCGCACACCGCCTTGTGGAACCGGGGCCTGTCGCTCACCCGACCCGTGCGCGCACAACGCGGCCCGGCCGGCGAACTGGTGCTGCTGGTGCACGCGACGCCGCACGGTCGCAAGCGTGGCCGCCCGGGCGGGCGCCAGCGGCCGGAGCGTCCCGGATCGGGGGCGGTACGCCGGCAGCGCGTCGCCGCCTATGCCATCACGCTGAGCGACCGCGGCGTGCTGGGCACCGAGTTCTCCGACCGGACCCACGTGCCGGGTCAGTGGGGGCTGCCGGGCGGCGGCGTCGATCCGGGCGAGGAACCTCCGGAGACGGTACGCCGGGAGCTGATGGAGGAGGCGGGCCAGCGGGTCGATCTGGGGCTGCTGATCGACGTGCAGTCCGACCACTGGGTCGGCACCTCGCCCTCGAACGTGCTGGAGGACTTCCACGCGCTGCGGCTGATCTATGCCGCCGACTGCCCCGAGCCGACCGACCCGGTGGTGCACGACGTTGGGGGCACGACCTCGGCCGCCGCCTGGATCCCGCTCGGCCGGTGGCGCGAGTGGCGCTGGACCGCCGGCGCCCGCGCCCTGCTCGAACGGCACCTCGGCTAGCGCCGGCCCGAACGCGACGAAGGCCCCGCCCGGTGGGGCGGGGCCTTCGGTTGCGCGGTGCGTACCGGTCAGCGGCGCAGGTAGCTGATCAGGCGCAGCATCTCGACGTAGAGCCAGACCAGGGTCACGGTCAGCCCGAACGCGGCCTTCCACGACTGGTCGGCCGGGGCGCGCATCGCGATGCCGCGCTCGACGTGGTCGAAGTCCAGCACCAGGTTCAGCACGGCGAGCACGACCGCGATCAGCGAGATGCCAACGGCGAGCAGCGTGGGCGGGCCGGTCAGGCCGCCGCGCAGCCCGACACCACCGCCGAACAGCACGAACAAGAAGTTGATCAACATCACCGCGGCGAACGCGATGGTGGCGATCACCACGACCTTGCGGAAGGTCTGGCCGACCTTGATGTTGAAGAACTTGTACGCGGCGAGCGTGACCACCGCCGCGACCAGCGTCGCGAAGACGGCCTGCACGACGATGCCGGGATAGATGTTCTCGAAGATCCGAGAGAACAGCCCGACGAAGGCGCCCTCGAGGACGGCGAAGAGGATCGCCAGCGGGACCGGGACGGTACGCCGGGCGGCGACGACGATCGTGATGATGAAGGTGCCGAGTGCGGCGACGATCGCGACCGGCAGGCCGAGGGAGACCGGCAGCAGCATGAAGGACGCGGCCGCGGTCAAGATCACGATGCCGAGCATCACGCCGGTCTTGGTGATCACGTCGTCCAGGGTCATCACCCCGCCCGAGCGCGGCGACTGCTGCGGCTGACCGCCGAACTGCTGGCCGTACTGGCTGTCGGCCGGCGCGTAGCCGCCCGACGACCAGGCGTCGCTGCGCGACAACACCGGGTTGGAGCTGCGCATCATGGGGTGGTCCTTTCTCGGTCTGGCTGATCGGCTCGGCGATCCGGCCGACCTCGTTCGACAACGGCGCCCATCCTACCGGGCGGTGCGTTTCGTTACTCTCTGGTAACCCCGGGCGGGGCCCCGATATTCCCCCTGCCCTAAGCTCCGCCCGTGAGCTATGAGTTCGATGCCGTGACCACCCTGGCCCCCGTCGCGGGCGACGAGGCGACCCTGGCCGGCGACTTCGGCACCGGTTGGCTGGTCGGCAAGGCGGTCAACGGCGGGGTGGCGCTGGCCGTGGCGGCGCGGGCGCTCTCGCTCGCCGCCGGCCCGCGCTATCCCGATGCGATCGCCGTCACCGGCACGTACCTGAACCCGTCGATCGCGGGTCCGCTGACGGTGCGAACCGACGTGCTGCGCCGCGGCGGCAGCCTCGCCACCGGGTCGGCGCTGCTGCTGCAACCGGACGCCGACGGTACGCCGGTGCCCCGCGTACTCGTCCAGGGCAGCGTCGGCGACCTGGGCGCACTGCCGCCCGACGACGACGGCCCGACCGATCCGCCGACCGACCTGCCGGCCGTGGACGACTGCATCTCCTCGACCGAGAACCGGCCGCCGAGCCTGCACAAGTCGGCGCTGCTGGACCGGTTCGACATGCGATTGGACCCGGCTACGCTCGGCTGGGCGCTCGGCGAGCCGTCCCACCGGGGAATGATCCAGGGCTGGTTCCGGCTGCGCGACGGGCGCGAGCCCGACACCTCGATGCTGCTGTTCGCCGTCGACGCGCTGCCGCCCGTGACGGCCGATCTCGGCCGCCTCGGCTGGGCACCGACCCTGCAGCTGTCGGTCTATGCCCGCGCCCGGCCCGCGCCGGGCTGGCTGCAGTTGCGGCACGAGACCCGGCACCTGTCGGGCGGGCAGTTCGAAGAGGATGCCCGGATCTGGGATTCCACCGGGACGCTGGTCGCGCAGGCGCGCCAGCTCGCCCGCGTACCGCGCTGATCCTCCCTAGACTTCTGTCCGGGCCCCCGTAGCCCAATCGGCAGAGGCAGGCGGCTTAAACCCGCCACAGTGCGGGTTCGACTCCCGCCGGGGGCACCGGTGCGTCGTTGTTCGGATCGGTGTCGATGTAGACCGTCGTGAACGTGAGCGGCCCCTCGGGCTCGATCGTGCACGCGTCCTGGCTGTCCGACGCCCTCGCCCTGAGGCGGCGGTCGGGTCGAGATCGCCGCAGCGGCGACGAGCGATGCCGCCGCCAGAGCGACCGCGCCCGGCGACGAGGGATCGCGGATGCGCCGACGCGATCGAGGATGAGCCCGCCGGCGCCGGCGACGGCGGCGCCTCGGACGGGCAGGAACGGGACAACTCGATGCGCCGGTGTCGAAGTTCACGCTGAGCCGCCAGAAGACGACCCTCCGCAGCGCCAGCGTGAGCCGCACCCTCTCTACGCGCGCTCGCCCGCGCGCATGAGCGTTTTGTGGTCATCTCGGCGACCGATGTGACCACAAAGTGCTCACGCCCGCCGAGTGGGATCGCAGCCTTACCCGCCCATACCGCCCTCCAGATCCCTCCCGTGGACAAGCCCGCTCTGCGGCGTGCACAACGGGCACAACTGCGGAAACAATCGAAAGGGTGAGAGGCGATCAGACCACGCCCGAGGAGACGGGCAGACCGGAGTAGGCGCCGAACTCCAACCCCGAGGACGGTCCGGCCGCGACGGCCGAATTGCGTGCATGCCAATAGATGCCGAACTGGATGATTTCGATCAACAGAATCATCATCGCCTCGGCCCGGGGGGACGACCTGCGTGGAGTCTGCCGTGCGGGTATTGCGGTGTCCACAGGTTGTTCGAGTTGTGCACAGGATTTCACCGCGCAAACGGGGATATCCACAGAAATGTGAGGGGCTATCGACAGGGCGCCGGGGCTGCTGGAAGCATCCTCGAAATCGGCGAGAGGAGCCCCCAGTGATCGCTGCCGACCTCCGGCGCTTCGGCGCGCTCGTGATCGCGCCCATCGTTGCTGTCTTGGGTGCCTGCACGCCCGCCGCATCCGAGCCTGCGCCAACCCCCACCCCCTCACCCTCTCCCTCCCAGACCCCCTTCGCCGAGAAGAATGCCGCCGCCATCGAGGCGTACAAGCGGTATGAGGAGATGCTGGTGGACACCGCGACGTCCGGCGGATACGGCCCCGATGATGATGTTCCCGAGTCGGTGCTAGCTACGACCATGGGTGAGGAACGCGAACTCGTGAACAAGGACAATCACCGACTCAAACGCGACGGAGAACGGGGTGTCGGAAACGTCCGGGTGGGCAGGATCAGGCTCGAGAGATCCAATCCTGTCCCCGGAGCCCCCGGCGGTCACGAGGTGCGCCTGGTGTCATGCAGAGACTTCACGAGGTTCAAGTGGACGAGCGCTGAAGGAGACCGTGCAGTCCCCGAGACATTCCAGGACGTATACACCCGGCTCTCGTTCGACGAGACGGCGCCCGTCGGCTGGAAGGTCGTGCAGATGCGGAGCAGACAGAGCAACTCGTGTTGATGCGATCCATCACAGCACTGGTGATCCTGTGTGCGCTGGCGTTGTCGATGCCTGCGCTCGCCCGTGCGAAACCAACGGACTCTGGCGAACCCACAACCCGTGGATTCGGTGACTCCAGTGATGTGACTGGCACTGCTCAGACAGAGGAAACGAAAACAACCGACACGACCACAGACTGGAGACCGGGGTCGTCTGGCAGCCATCCCGCTCCCGATCCCTGGGCGGGTTTCTCCAAGGAGGAGCGCGAGGTTGCCGAGCAGACGGGTGGCGTACCGAGCGCGAACGGCAACGGCGAGATGGTTCACCTGTCGGTGTGCCTGGATGACCCGACCGTGTCCGTGCTGTGCCCGAACTATCCAGGCGGAGGGGACGGCGCGCCGCCCGCGCCGACCATCGCGCCCGAGGAGGCCGCCCGTCGTGCGGTCGCGAAGATCCGCCTGACCGCCAAGCCGCCAGGGCTCAGCCCGGACTGGAACAAGAACAAATACAAGATGCTGGCCGTCGGATTCCCGGTCTGGGTCTACGCCGACCCGGATTCACTCGTCCCCGTCAACGACTCCCAAAACATCGAAGGCCTGAGCGTCTCACTCGACGCCGCCAAACCGAACATCGCGGTCACGATGGGCGACGGCACCACCCTGCGCTGCGCGCTGAAAGGCCGCCCCTTCAACTACCGCGACGAACCGGGCAGCGACGGCCCCTGCTCGCACCGCTACCAGAAAATGTCCCCACCCGACGGCTACACCGTCACCGCCATCTACACCTGGGCCGTCGCCTGGACCGCCGGCGGACAATCCGGCGTGATCACCGTGAGCAACCAGGCCAGCACCCAGATCCCCATCGGCGAACTCCAAGCACTCATCACCGCCCCACGCTGACCACCCCCAACCACAGCCGGCCCCCAAGCCACGCCCGCTCCGCACAAGCATGTGCGTTCTGTCGTCATCCCCGCGACCGAGATGACCACAAAACGCACACGCTCGCCGGGTGGAGCCGCCGGCGCACCGGCCCGCACCCATCCAGATCCCTCCCGCAGTCAAGCCCACTCTGCGGCCCGCAGAGCGGGCACAACTGCGGAAACAATCGGAAGCGAGGGGGTGATCAGACCAGCACGCGGGAGACGGGCAGGCCCGAATCGGCGCCGAACTCCAGACCCGACGACGACAGTCCAGCCGCGGCGCGCCCCGCCCGACCACCGGTGGTCGGCGGTCACTAGGGTGCGAGACCGAACCCACGCATGGACGACGACCCGGAGCAGGTGAACCGATGGACGCACTGGAGGACGTGCTCAGCTCGATCAGTTCGGTGATCTGGGGGCCGTTCATCCTGATCCCGCTGCTGCTCGGCACGGGCCTGGTGCTGACCATCCGGCTGCGCGGCATCCAACTGCGCAAGCTCGGCCCGGCGCTGCGGCTCGCGCTGATCCAGCGCAAGGACGACGACGCCGAGGACTCGGGCGACATCTCGCAGTTCCAGGCGCTGACCACGGCGCTCGCGGCCACCGTCGGCACGGGCAACATCGTCGGCGTGGCGACGGCGATCGCGATCGGCGGTCCGGGCGCGCTGTTCTGGATGTGGGTGACCGGCCTGGTCGGGATGGCGTCGAAGTATTCCGAGGCGTTCCTCGGCGTACGCTTCCGCACCACCGACGCCGCGGGCGAGCGCTCCGGCGGACCGCAGTACTACCTGGAGCGCGGCATCGGCGGCGGCTTCGGCAAGTTCTTGGCCCTGTCCTTCGCCGTGCTGGCCTTCCTGGCCTCCTTCGGCATCGGCAACACGACCCAGGGCAATTCGATTTCGGCGAACCTGGAGTCCTCCTTCGGCGTACCGCTCTGGCTGACCGGCGCGGTGCTCACCGTGCTCACCCTGGTCGTGCTGGTCGGCGGCATCCGCTCGATCGGCCGAGTCACCTCGGCGCTGGTCCCGGTGATGATCGTGTTCTACGTGCTCGGCGCGCTGTGGATCCTGATCGTGAACGCCCCGCAGGTGCCGGCCGCCCTCGCACAGATCTTCGGCAATGCCTTCACCGGAACGGCTCCGGTCGGCGGCTTCGTCGGCTCGGTGATCATGGTCGCGATCCAGTACGGCGTGGCCCGCGGCATCTTCTCCAACGAGTCCGGGATGGGCTCGGCGGCGATCGCGGCGGCGTCCGCGCAGACCACCCATCCGGTACGCCAGGGCCTCGTCTCGATGACGCAGACGTTCATCGACACGATCATCGTCGTCACCTGTACCGGACTCGTGATCGTCACCACCGGCGTGTGGACCGGCGGCGAGGACGCCGCCGCGACGATGACCGGCGAGGCGTTCAGCCGCGGCCTGCCGGGCGAATGGGGGCACTGGATCGTCACGCTCGGCCTGGTGATGTTCGCGTTCTCGACGATCCTCGGCTGGGCCTACTACGGCGAGCGGTGCGTCGAGCGGCTGGTCGGGCGCCGCGGCGTACTGCCCTATCGGGTGCTGTTCTCGCTCGTCGTGTTCGTCGGCTGCACCGTGCCGCTCGCGGTGGTGTGGAACTTCTCCGACGTGATGAACGGGCTGATGGCGATCCCGAACCTGATCGGCTTGTTGATCTTGTCCGGTCTGGTCGCCCGGGAGACCGCGCACTATCTGCGCAACGACCCGCGGCTGCGCGCCGACCGCGCCGAGGTCGACGCGTTCATGGCCGACCGCGAAACCTGAGCTCAGCGCAACAGCGCCGCGGCGATGACTCGCCTTTCAAGGAACTCGTCGGTCAAACAAACTCGGGTAGAGTGGATCCACCACCGTCACGGGGAACGGTGGCTGCCCGACTCGGACGGGGTAGCCGGCTCGGACAGTCTTTCGACAGGGGAGTAATCGCACGTGCCTCGGTTCACAGACGATTCTTCGCAGGGGACATCGACGCCGAGCAGGAATGGCCGGCCGCCGGCATCTGCGGAGGTGCTCGGGTTCATGGATCAGGTCGGGCGGCTCGCGCTGGCCAATGAGCGGGTCCGCGCCACCCTGGCCAAGGAGATCAACCTCAGCCTGCACGAATTCAACACCTTGTTGCACCTTGACCACGACGGTCCGGTGACTCCGAAGGACCTCGCGACCCGGCTGTCGATCACCACCGGCTCGGCGACGGCGCTCGTCGACCGGATGGTCGGGGCGGGCTATGTGAACCGCGAACCACACCCCGCCGATCGGCGCAGCATCCTGCTTCGGCTGACGCCCCGGGGCACCGACATCGTTCGCGGCGTCCGCGAGCGGTACGCCTCGGCGGCCGGCACCGCCTTCGACGGTCTCAAGCCCGAGCAGATCCGCGAGCTCGAGCGGTTCACGGCGGCCTTTGCCGACCAACTGCGCGCGTGGAAACCCTGACCCGCCCGGCAGCGAGGTCGCATCACCATCGAGTCACACTACCGGCGAGTTGTTCGCCTATCGACTGACTTGATAGCCAAACTGTTTGGTTGTAGAGTCTCCTTCGTCCGGGACGATCCCCGGCCACCCACCCGGCCCCCACGAAGGAGCGTAGATGCCCGTTTCCCCTCGCCTCGCCCGCGCCGCCAAGTTCGCTGTGATTCCGGCCGCCCTCGCGGTCAGCGGACTGCTGGTGGCGCAGAGCTCGTCCTCGGCGTTCAGCGCCCGCACCGACAACCCGGGCAATTCCTGGGCCAGCGGGAGCGTTGCACTGACCGATGACGACAACGGCGTGGCCATGTTCGATGTGACAAACCTCAAGCCCGGTGACAGCGGCTCCAAGTGCCTGACCGTCACCTCGAACGGCTCACTGCCGTCCGATGTCCGGCTGTACGCCGAGGCGGGCGAGGCCACCAAGAACCTGGATCAGCACCTGTCGCTGAAGATCACCCAGGCCGCGTCGTGCGATGCGGCGACGAAGGACACGATCTTCGACGGCACGCTGAACGAGTTCCACACTTCCAAGACCAACTTCTCCACCGGCGCGGGCTCCTGGGCGACCGCCGGCGGCGAGGGCGAGAAGCAGGCCTACACCGTCGCCTACACGCTGAGCGACGACACCCCCAACTCCGCTCAGGGCGGGACCGCCAAGGTCAACTTCGTGTGGGAGGCGCAGAACCAGTAATCCCCCATCCCCCGGAACCGCTGGGCCATCTCGCAGCCGACCAGCCCTAGAGGACAAGCGATCATGTCACCCGACCGCACGGCACCGTCGTCACCGCGATTGGTGATCATGCTGCTCGCCCGGTTGGTGCTGGCCACCTGCGTGGGCCTGGCGTTCTGGGCCGTCGCGCCGATGATCCTCGGCTGGATGCCGACGACGGTGTCATCTGGGTCGATGGAGCCCGCGATCATGACCGGCGACGTGGTGGTCACCAAACCCGCCGCGGCGGATGAGTTGGCTCCCGGTCAGGTTCCGCTGGTCACAGATCCCGACCACCCGGACAAGCTGCGCCTGCACCGCCTCGAGCGAGTCGAGGCCGACGGGCGACTGGTCCTGCGCGGCGACGCCAACCCGGCCGCCGACTCCACCCCGGTCTCCCCCGACGCGGTACGGGGTGTCGGGGTGTTGCGGATCCCGCTCCTCGGGCTGCCGGGCCTTTGGTGGCGCGCCGGGAACATCGGCGCCCTCGCCGGCTGCGTCGTCACTCTCGGCGTGCTGCTGCTGCTCGCCTCGGAAAGACCCCTGAGCCGCCGCCTCGGCATCGGCGCTGCCGCGTCCGGCGCCGCCGCGACCGTCCTGATCGCGACGGCCGTCGTGCCCGCGTTCCGCCCGGCCTACGCGGGCTTCTCCGACACCACCCAGGCTTCGGGTTCCTTCGTCAGCGCACCAGGAATGACCTATCGCCAGCAAGTGCTGTCGGACAAGCCGCTCGTGTTCTGGGAGGGCGAGTCCGGCGACGCGACGCTGGACACCAGCGGCAACGGCCAGACCACCGACTACCACGGCATCACCACGGCGTCGCCGGGCTCGCACCCGAACAGCGATCAATCGTTCACGGTTGCCGGCGACACCAACTACAACGGCCCGCACATGACGCTGCAGCCGCGGATCCTCAACGCGGGACCGCGAGAGTTCAGCCTCGAGCTGTGGTTCAACAATCCCGTCGCCGGTCGCGGCGGCCGGATGATCGGTTTCGGGCTCTATCCGACCAACTACGACACCTACTACGACCGGGTCGTCTACATGACGACCAAAGGCACGGTCATCTTCGGCGTCGGCCCGTACGGTCCACACCGGATCGAGACCACCAAGCGATACGACGACGGGAAGTGGCACCACCTGGCCGCGACCCGCGCGAGTGACGGCACGATGCAGTTGATCATCGACGGCGAGAAGCTCAGCAAGCCGACCAGCGAGGTGCAGTACTACGACGGGTTCTGGCGCGTCGGCTGGGGCCAGCTGGACGGTTGGCCGGAGGAGCCGATGCCGCGCAACCTGCCCTTCCCGGGACGCCTGGACGACATCGCGATCTACGACAAGGCGCTGCCCGCAGCCCACGTCACCAGCCACTACGAGGCTGCGCTGGGCGAGGGCTGACTCAGCGCAGCAGCGCCGCAACCATCCCGTCCAGAATGTCGGACTCGCTGACCCGCAGGGTGTCCGTGCCGACCCTGCGCGCCAGCCGGTCCAGGATCAGCGCACCGCCGGCCAGCACCTCGGCGCGGCGCGGCGGGATCGGTCCCCGGTCGATCAGGTCGGCGATGGTGCTGGTCTCGATCTCCCGGCACACCAGGTGCAGCCGCTCGACCGAGATCTGCGCGCCGTGCACCCGCGACCGGTCGTAGCTGCCGAGGCCCATCGCGAGCGCGGCCACGCTGGTCGCCGTCCCGGCGACGCCGAGCCAGGTCCGCGCCGCACCAAGATCAATATCGGCCCCGTCGAGCTGCGCGTCGACCTCGGCCTCCGCGGCGGCGATCTCGTCGGGGGTGGGCGGGTTCCCGGGCATCAGCCGCTCGCGCAGGCGTACCGAACCGATGTCCAGCGACACCGCCTGCTCCACCCGGCCGGCGCGGCCCAGCACCAGCTCGGTCGAGCCGCCGCCGATGTCGGCCACCAGCGTCGGGTCCCGCACCTGCGCCGCTCCCGCGATCGCCCCGGCGAACGACAACCGGGCCTCCTCCTCGCCGGAGATGATCTCCGCCTCGACGCCCAGGCGCTCCCGCACCCCGGCGAAGAACTCCTCGCGGTTGCGCGCATCCCGCGCGGCCGACGTGGCGACGAACCGCGTCCGCTGCACGGGTACGCCGAAGCCGGCCACGATCTCGGCGTACTCTCCCGTCGCGGCCAGCGTGCGGGCCAGCGCGTCCGGGGCGAACTCCCCGGTCGCGTCCACGCCCTGGCCGAGCCGGACCAGCTCGAGCTGGCGGTGCAGCTCGACCGGCGCTCCGTCCTCGCCGGGCTCGGCGACCAGCAGCCGGATCGAGTTGGTGCCGCAGTCGATCGCCGCGACCCGCTCCGCGCTCATCGCCCGGCCTGCTCGACCAGGCACGGGCGGGCGAGCCAGTCGGCCAGCCGCTCGACGACCTCGTCACCGAGCGGATTCACGCCGGGACCCTTGGCCAGCGCGTGCGCGGCCAACACGTGCAGGCACTTCACCCGGTCGGGCATCCCGCCGGCCGACACGCCGGCAATCTCCGGCACCTCACCCAGCGCGGCCCGGTCGGCGAGATAGGACTCGTGCGCCGCCCGATAGCCCGCGGCCAGCTCCGCATCCTCGCCCAGCCGCCGGGTCATCTCGGCCATCAGGCCCGAGGCCTCCAGCGTCGAGCAGCCCGCGATCAGGCTCGGGCAGGTCAGGTAGTAGGTGGTCGGGAACGGCGTACCGCCCGGCAGCCGCGGCTCGGTCATGATCACCCCGGGGCGGCCGTCGTGGCAGCGCCACGCCACCCGCACGACGCCGCGGGGGCGCCGCTGCAACTGCGCCTCCACGACATCGGCGTCCGCCTCGGTGAAGGTGTCGGAGGCGCTCATCCGCCCTCGTCGTCAGTGGTGATCGGCGGCCGGTCGGCGGGATTCTCCGTCGGCTCGGGGGGCGGCGCGGGGTGATCGGCGGCCTCGATGCTGCCCCAGGCCTTGCCCCACCAGGGCACGACGGGCGGGAGGTCGCTCGCCGGGGTGCGCCGGTCGGAGTCGATGCTCGCGCCGATGCCCTGGCCGTCCGGCCCGATCACCCGGAAACCGGTCTCGCCGGGCACCACCCAGCCCAGCCGTTCCCGGGCCTGGGCGCGGACATAGTCCTCGTCCTGCCACCGCGACAGGTCGGCGTTCAGATCATCGATCGTCTGCTGGCGCCGCTCGGTCTCCAACTGCAGCGCGGCGATCTCGGCCTCCTGGTCCAGATAGATGCGCACGCTGTTGGCGTAGGAGATCATCAGCACCGCCAGCACCACCAGCAGCGCGATCGCCCGCGGGGTCACGCCGACACCGCCCGGCAGCGTCAGCCACGGCCGCCGCCGACCGTCCGGCGAGGCCGAACCCGTCGACCCCGCCGGCGCCTGCGGCGACGCGCTCACGGGCCGACGATCGGTCCCCGTCCGGCGGGCCCGCGTGCGGGTACGCGTCGGGCCGGAATTGTCCGGCCGCCCCGTGGGGCGACGCCTACTGGTGGGAGCCACTGATCCAGTTCACCATGCGCCCGGTGATCGGCGAGGTTCCCGCGCCGGGCGCCACCGGCCCTCAGCGGGCGCTGAAGCGCGGGAAGGCGGACGCGCCGGCATAGGTCGCGGCGTTCTCCAGATCCTCCTCGATCCGCAGCAGCTCGTTGTACTTCGCGACCCGCTCCGAACGCGCCGGGGCACCGGTCTTGATCTGTCCGCAGTTGGTGGCGACGGCCAGGTCGGCGATGGTGGTGTCCTCGGTCTCGCCGGAGCGGTGGCTCATCATCGCGTTCATCCCTGAGCGCTGGGCGAGGCTGACCGCGTCCAGGGTCTCGGTGAGCGTACCGATCTGGTTGACCTTCACCAGCAGCGCATTCGCGGCGCGCTTCTCGATGCCGGTACGCAGCCGCTCGACATTGGTCACGAACAGGTCGTCGCCGACGATCTGCACCTGCTGGCCGATCTTGGCATACAGCGCCGCCCAGCCGTCCCAGTCGTCCTCGGCCAGCGGGTCCTCGATCGAGACGATCGGGAAGTCGTTCAACCAGCCGGCGTAGATCTCGCCCATCTGCTCGGCGGTCTGCGACTTTCCGTCGAACCGGTAGGCCCCGTCTGTGAAGAACTCGGTCGCCGCGACGTCGAGGGCCAGCGCGATGTCGGTGCCGAGCTTCAGGCCCGTGGACTCGACCGCCTCGGCGATCAGCTCCAGCGCCGCGCGGTTCTGCGGCAGGTTCGGCGCGAAGCCGCCCTCGTCGCCGAGCCCGGTCGCCAGCCCCTTGGCCTTCAGTACCGACTTCAGCGCGTGGTAGACCTCCGTACCCTGACGCAGCGCCTCCCGGAAGCTGGGCGCGCCGATCGGCGCGATCATGAACTCCTGGACGTCGACATCGGAGTCGGCATGCGCGCCGCCGTTGAGGATGTTCATCATCGGCACGGGCAGCACGTGGGCATTCGGGCCGCCGACATAGCGGTAGAGCGGCAGGTTTGCCGACTCGGCCGCGGCGTGGGCGACCGCCAGCGAGACCCCGAGGATGGCATTCGCGCCGAGGTTCGCCTTGTTCGGCGTACCGTCCAGCTCGATCATCACCTCGTCGATGTAGCGCTGCTCCGACGCCTCGTAGCCGACGATCTCCTCGCCGATCGCGTCGATCACGTTGTCGACGGCCTTCAGCACGCCCTTGCCGCCGTAGCGGGCCTTGTCGCCGTCGCGCAGCTCGACGGCCTCGAACTGGCCGGTCGAGGCGCCGCTCGGCACGGCCGCGCGGCCGACCGAGCCGTCGTCGAGCAGGACCTCCACCTCGACGGTGGGGTTGCCGCGGGAGTCGAGGATCTCGCGGGCGTCAACGAATTCGATGGATGCCACGGGCAGGCCTTTCCGAGCGGGGTGCGGAGTCCGGCCTCAGCCTAGCGATCCGATTCGGCGGCGGCGATCCGGTCCTCGAGCTCGCGCAGCGCCCCGCGTACCGCCTGGTCGGCGTCGACGCCGCCGGCCTGCGCCCGCGCGACCAGGGCGAGGATCTGCTGCCCGACCTCCTCGGCCGTCACCGGTTCGGCAGGCAACTCGACGGGTACGCCGTGCGAGCGCGAGCGGGAGATCACCTTCTGCGCCCTGGCCAGCGCGGGCATCGGCGGGATGCCCTGCAGCGCCGAGGTGCGGCCCTTCTCGGCACGCTTGCGCTGCTCCCAGGTGGCGTGCAGATCCTCGGGCACGGCGCCGTCGCCGAACACATAGGGGTGGCGCCGGACCAGCTTGTCCGCGACCCCACCGGCGACCGCCTCGATGTCGAAGGCTCCGCGCTCGGTGGCGATCTCGGCGTGGAAGATCACCTGCAGCAGCAGGTCGCCCAGCTCCTCGCGAAGATCGGCATCGCCGCCCTCCTCGATCGCCTCGACGAGCTCATGACTCTCCTCGATCAGGTAGGAGACCAGGGATCGATGGGTCTGCTCGGCGTCCCACGGACACTCGGCGCGCAGCCGGTGCATCACGGCGACCAGCCGATCCAGTTGGCTCGGCGCCGGCTCGGTCACGGATCAGGCCGCGGCGGGCGCGGGCACCGACAGCGATCCGGTGCTGACACCGTCCAGGCCGCCGGTCTGGTAGCTCCACGAGCCGTAGGCCGGGTTGATCGTCAACGGCACCTGCTGGCTCAGCTCGAGATAGGCCGGCGCGCCGAGCTTCTGCTGCACCAGCGCGGGGTCGATCAGGTCGTCCAGGAAGTCGCGGGCGGCCGGGTCGGCAGCGAGCTGGGAAAGGATCGGGGCGTTGGCGGTCGCGATGAACTTGGCCCGATCGTCGGGGGTGATCGTGGTGTTGGTGGCCGCGGCGACATCGTCGGCGATCTGGCCGCCGATCAGCGTGGCGGCGACGGCGCGGGTCGAGACCGCCCCGGGCTCGGCCTGCAGCGCACGCTCGACGACGGCGGTCGCTTCCGACAACTCGCCCGTGGTGATCCGCTGACCGCCGACATCGGCGACGGTGGCCGGCGAGCCGGCACAGCCTGCCACCCCGAGCATCGCCACGATCATCACGGCCACTGCGGCCAGGCGCTTGGTCATCGTTCTCCTTCGCTCACGCATCCGCACGGCATGGTACGCGACCCCGCGCAGCCGCCTCACCATCGCGGTACTGCCGCCACCATTCGCCGGGTCCGCCCGCCCGATCGGCGCGTCGGTCCAGTCCAGCGCTTAATCGATTGCCGCCGCGCGTGCGCGCGGCGCTTGATCAGATCCAGCAGGTCGCCGGCAGGGCGACCGCCCTCATGAAAGGTCCTGTCATGTCTTCGATCCGACACTCGTCTGCGCCCGATCCCGCGCACTCGCGCGGCGCACGACTCGCGCTCGTCGTCGGCGCTCTCGCCGCGCTGGGCGTGCCACTCCTCGTCGCCGGTCCCGCCGCGGCCGACGACACGGACCTGATCGACCGCGAGAACGTCTCGCTGCGTACCGAGGACGCGGTCACCGTCCCCGGCGCCGAGGCCCTCGGCGAGGAGGTGCTTGCACAGGTGCTCGAGCGCACCGGCGGCGCGGGCACCCCGGGCGAACGCCTGGAGCGCCTGGCCGGACAGGGCAGCGACGTCCAGGTCCGGGTCAGCGCCGCCACCGGTGACTGGGCCGAGGGGGTCAGCGTGGTCACCGCGCAGGCCGGGGTGGACGCGATGCCGGAGGCCTGGGTCTACCTGGCCCGGCAGGTCGACGGCCGCTGGACCGTCGCGCTCGAGGGCGACCCGCAGTTCGCCGACTTCGCGACCGAGAGCGCAACCCTCGACGACGAGGCGCGCGACACGCTGAGTGGGTACGCCCGGGGCGCGCGGGTCCCGGCCGGGACCACCTCGACCGACCTGGGGATGCAGTTCCCGGTGAAGAAGGGCACCTGGTTCAACCTGACCGGCGGCCCGCACGGCTGGAGCGGGAGCGGCGCCGAGCCGCAGAGTTCGATCGACCTCTCCGGCAGCGACGGCACCGTCCGCAGCGCGCGCGGCGGGCGGGCCTATGTGGTGTGCTCGGGCATGACCCGGGTGATCCACAACAACGGCTTCTCGACTGACTACTACCACATGTGGAACCAGAAGAACCTGAACGGCGGCATCGGTCAGGACGTCGTGCTCGGCACCCAGGGCACCAACGTCACCTGCGGTGGCATCGCGCGCGGCGCGCACTTGCACTTCGCGATCCGCAGCTACTCCGACCCGAACGCGGCCGGGAAGTACGTGGACTGGAACGGCTACCGGATCAACAACCACGAGATCACCGGCGGCAACTACTCCGGCAAGACGGTCGACGTGACCAACGGCAACGTGAACTACACGCCCGCCCGCACCTACAACTACTGATCAACATCCCGGAGCCGCCGGGCCGGCAGCGCGTCCGGCCCGGCGGCGGGTGGTTCGGACTGGGCGAGCTGGGGCCCGGGTTCAACCCGCGACGGGCGCCAGTACCGGCGCCAGGATGTCCTCGACCACCCCGGTCGCCCAGCGCAGCAGCTCGTCGTCGGTCGGCGGCGGGCCGCCGACCCGCTCGGCCTGCGGCCGCGGGACCAGGATGATGCCGGTCTGTTCCTTGATCACCGAACGCGGGTGCAGCCGCTTCAGCCGCAGCGTGCGCGATTCGGGCAGGTGCACGGGGGCGAATCGGATGTAGTTGCCCTGCGCCACCACCTCGGTCAGCCCGGCCGCGCGCGCCGCGAGCCGGAACCGGGCCACCTCGATCAGCGTCAACACCGGCCCGGTCGGCTCGCCGTAGCGGTCCGTCAGCTCGGCCACCACGGCCGCCAGATCCTCCGGCGTGCGGGTCTCGGCGAGCCGCTTGTACATCTCCAGCCGCAGCCGCTCGGTCTCGATGTAGTCCTCCGGCAGGCGGGCGTCGACGGGCAGCTCGATGCGTACCTCCGGCTCCGGCTCGCCGCCCTCGCCGCGGAAATCGGCGACGGCCTCGCCGACCAGCCGGATGTAGAGATCGAAACCGACATCGGCGATGTGCCCGGACTGCTCGCCGCCCAACAGATTGCCGGCGCCGCGGATCTCCAGGTCCTTCATCGCGATCTGCATCCCGGCGCCGAGGTCGGTGTGCGCGGCCATCGTGGCGAGTCGATCATGGGCGGTCTCGGTCAGCGCCCGCTCCGGCGGGTAGAGGAAGTAGGCGTACCCGCGCTCGCGGCCGCGCCCGACGCGGCCGCGCAACTGGTGCAACTGCGACAGCCCGAGCAGGTCGGCGCGCTCGATGATCAACGTGTTCGCGGTCGAGATGTCCAGGCCGGCCTCGACGATCGTGGTGCACACCAGCACGTCGGCGCGGCGCTCCCAGAAGTCGACCATCACCTGCTCCAGCTTCGACTCGCCCATCTGGCCGTGCGCCGTCGCGACCCGCGCCTCCGGGACCAGCTCGGCGATCCGCCTGGCGGTCTTCTCGATCGACTGGACCCGGTTGTGGATGTAGAAGACCTGGCCCTCGCGCATCAGCTCGCGCCGGATCGCGGCGGCCACCTGCGCCTCGTCGTAGGGCCCGGCGAAGGTCAGCACGGGGTGCCGCTCCTCCGGCGGGGTGGCGATGGTGGACATCTCCCGGATGCCGGTGATCGCCATTTCGAGGGTACGCGGGATCGGCGTCGCCGACATGGCGAGCACGTCGACATCCATCCGCAGCCGCTTCAGGGCCTCCTTGTGCTCGACGCCGAAGCGCTGCTCCTCGTCGATGATCACCAGCCCGAGGTCTTTGAACGAGACCTCGCCGCCGATCAACCGGTGCGTGCCCACGACGACATCGATCGAACCGTCGGCGATGCCCTCGCGGACCTTCTTCGCCTCCGCCTCGGACTGGAAGCGGCTGAGCGCGGCGACCTTGACCGGGAAGCCGGCGTACCGGTCGGCGAAGGTGGCGTGGTGCTGCTGGACCAGCAGCGTCGTGGGCACCAGCACGGCGACCTGCTTGCCGTCCTGGACCGCCTTGAACGCCGCGCGGACCGCGATCTCGGTCTTGCCGTAGCCGACATCGCCGCAGATCAGCCGATCCATCGGCACCACCTGCTCCATGTCCTGCTTGACCTCGGTGATCGCGCCGAGCTGGTCCGGGGTCTCCACGTAGTTGAACGCATCCTCCAGCTCACGCTGCCAGGTCGTGTCCGGGCCGAACGCGTGCCCGCGGGTCGCCTGCCGGGCGGCGTAGAGCTTGATCAATTCCGCCGCGATCTGGCGTACCGCCTTGCGGGCGCGGCCCTTGCGCTTGGCCCAGTCCGCGCCGCCCATCCGGTCCAGGCTCGGGTTCTCCCCGCCGACGTAGCGGGTGACCTGGTCCAGGGAGTCCATCGGGACGAACAACCGGTCGCCCGGCTGGCCACGCTTGGACGGGGCGTATTCGATCACCAGGTACTCCCTGGTCGCGCCCTGCAGGCTGCGCTGCACCATCTCCACGTAACGGCCCACGCCGTGCTGTTCGTGCACGACCGCGTCGCCCGGCGTGAGCTGCAGCGGGTCGATCTGGTTCTTGCGCCGGCTCGGCATCCGGCGCTGGGACTTGTCCGCATTGCGCTGACCCGACAGGTCCGCCGCGGTGAAGACGGCCAGATTGGCCGCCTCGGCGACGAAGCCGGCGCGCAGGTCCGCGATGATCACGTTGACCACGTCGCCGGCCAGCTCGCCGGCTTCCGGGCCCTCGGCCGGCGCAAGCCGGGCCGCGATGTCGTGCTCGCCCAGCAGCTCGACCATCCGCTTCGCCAGCCCGGCCCCCTCGGCGGCCAGGGCCACCCGCCAGCCCGCCGCGAGCGCGTTGCGGATGTCGGCAACCGCGGCGTCCACATCGCCGCGCCACGGCTCGACCGCGCGCGCCCCGACCGATCTGCTCCGCACGCCGCCGATCTCGCCGACACCGGACAGATCGACGACCTCGCCGTCCTCGGTGCGGACCGGCTCGTCGGCCTCCCCCGGGCCGGCGGCGAACGGGCTCAGCGTCCACCACGCCAGCCCCCGATCCAACGCCTCGCGACGGACATCGCCGAGGTCGCGGTACGCCGAGGCGGCCAGGTCGATGGGGGCCCGCCCGCCGGCCGCGGCCGCCTGCCAGGAGGTCGCCAGGAACTCCTCGCTCATCGTCACCAGGTCGGCCGCCCGGCCGCGGATCAGCTCCGGGTCGGCGACCAGCACCAGCGTGTCGTCGGGCATCGCGTCGATCATCAGCTCCATGCCGTCGACCAGCGCCGGCGCCAGCGACTCCATCCCTTCGACGGCGTGCCCCTGGGCGATCCGTTCCAGCATCTCCGCCAGCTCGGGATGATCATCGATCAGCGCGGCGGCGCGAGAGCGTACCTGCTCGGTGATCAACATCTCCCGGCACGGGGAGGCGATCAGCTCGGCGACCGGTTCGCCCGAGCTGCGCTGGTCGGCGACGGTGAAGGTCCGGATCTCCTCCACGGTGTCGCCGAAGAAGTCGATCCGCAGGGGGTGTTCCTCGGTCGGCGGGAACACGTCGACGATCCCACCGCGGATCGCGAACTCGCCGCGTCGCTCGACCAGGTCCACCCGGGTGTAGGCGGCCGCGACCAGATCGCGGGCAAGATCATCGGGATCGTACTCGGCCCCGCTGATCACCCGCACCGGGCGCATCTGGGCCAGCCCCCTCACCTGCGGCTGCAGCAACGAGCGGACCGGCGCGACGACCACCCGCGGTGCGGGGAGTTGATCATTGCCGGCCAGCCGGCGGAGCACCGACAGACGACGGCCTACGGTGTCGGAGCGCGGGCTGAGTCGCTCGTGCGGCAGGGTCTCCCAGGCCGGGTAGTAGGCGACCTCGTCGGCCCCGAGCATGCTGGCCAGCGTCGCCGCCTGCTCCTCGGCCTCCCGATAGGTGGAGGTGACCAGCAACACGGGCCGGGTGGTCGCCAGCGCTGCCGCCAGGAACGGGCGCAGCGCGGCCGGACCGGTCAGGTCGAGCGCATCGACGGTACGCGAACGGGCGCCCTCGACCGCGCTGGAGATGGCGGGATCGGACGCGACGGCGGACACGAGAGCGGACAGGCTCACCGAGTCAGCCTAGCGCGGGCCACCGACCCGCGCGGACGCTAGCCTCGGGCGCCGGAGGTGCCCGTGACGACATTCGACACCCGACCGCTGACGGAGCCGGTCGACCCCGCGGAGGTGGCGCGGTTCCGGACCGAGATGACCCGTTCCGGCGACCCGCGCTGGCGCCCGCCCAACCCGTTCCGGTCGGTCATCATGATCGCGGTGATCGTGGTCTTCGGGTCCCAGGTGGTGTTCACCTGGAGCACGATGGCGATGGGCCGGATGGGTCCGGTCGGTTGGCTGCCGGTCCTCGCCGTCCTCGTCGTGATCGCGGCCGTCGGATTCCGGGCCGTGCGCGGCCGGGGCGGCCGCACCTGGCCCACCCACCTGCGGCTGTCCCGCTTCGCCCGGGCGAACGGCATGCAGTACTCGCCGCGCTCGAATCCCGCGGGCTTCCCGGGACTGATCTTCGGCCTCGGGCACGACCAGCGGGCCGAGCAGCACGTCTACGCGATGGCCGGACCCGTCGCCGACTGCGGCACCCACTTCTACGTCACCGGCTCGGGCAAGAACCGGCGCGAGCATCGCTGGCAGTACGCCGCGATCAGGCTCGAGTCCGCCCTGCCGCACATGCTGTTGGACGCGAAGGCGAACAACGGCTTCGGCAGCAATCTGCCGGTCAGCTTCACCGGCGACCAGCGGCTCTCCCTCGGCGGTGAGTTCGACCGGCATTTCGACCTCTACTGCCCCGCCGAGTACGGCTTCGACGCCTACTACGTGTTCACCCCGGACCTGATGGCGCACCTGATCGACCGCACGCATGCCTTCGACGTCGAGGTGGTCGACAACTGGATGTTCCTCTACACCCGCTTCGAACTGCCGGTGACCGATCCGGCGACCTGGCAGCGACTCGCCGCGATCCGCGACACGGTCGCCCGGCAGTTGCGGGACCGGTCGCGGACCTACCGCGACCGCCGCCTCGCGGCCGGTCCGCGCGCTGCCGCGCCCCCCGTCGCCGGGCCGCCCGCCGCGTTGGCCGGGACGCCGGCCGTCGCGGCGCCCCTGACCATCGCGCCGCAGGGCCGGCGGCTGCGCCGACGCTTCCGCTGGAGCTTCGTGGTGGTGGCCGTAATCCTCTTCGCGGTCTGGCTGTTCGGCGTCGTGGGCATGGAGGCGATCGTCCCGTGAGCCGCGCTCACCCGTCCGCCTCGGAATAGTGGGCGGCGAGCTCGGCCCGGCCGCGCAGGCCGAGCTTGGTGTAGATCCGGGTCAGGTGGTACTCGACGGTCTTGACCGAGACGAACAACTCCTCGCTCGCCTCCCGGTTGGTCGCGCCGCTCGCGACCAGTCCCGCGACGGTCCGCTCCTGCGGGGTCAGCGCGGCCAGCACCAGCGGCCGGCGGGTGCCGAGCCCGGCCGCGCGGAGCTCGCGGTCGGTACGCAGCAGCATCGGCTGCGCGGCCAGGCCGGCGTACAGCTCGCGGGCCTCCCCGAGCGCACCGACGGCCTCCTTGCGCTTGCCCGCCCGACGCAGCATCTGGCCGAGCGAGAGGCTGATCGACGCGCGCAGGACCGGTCGCGTGAGCTGGTCCAACTGCCCCAGCGCGGCCGCGTGCGCGGCCCGCGCCTCGTCGAGCCGACCCCGCGCCGCCAGCCAGCGGCCGCGGACCTCCCCCAGCCGGCCCAGCGAGGTCCGGTGGCCGCGGGCCGCCGCACGCTCCTCGTGCGGGCGCAGGAACACATCGGCACGCTCCAGCTCGCCGGTCGCGACGAGCGCGGAAGCCCAGGCGTGTTGCCACGGCCAGCAACCGGGCTCGTCGATGTCGCGGCGCCCGGCGAGTTCGGCGACCGGTTCCAGGGCACGCAGCACTCCCGGATGATCACCGCGTACCTCGGCGACCTGCGCGCGGGCCAGCGCCGCCGGGATCAGCGCGCAGGCGTACTCCCGCGGCACCGACCCGGCCGCGCGCAGGTGGCGTTCCGCGCGCTCGGTCGCGCCGCGCAGCGCATGCACCCGGGCCGCGCTCCAGTGCAACAGCGGGGCCTGCAGGTCGAGGCCCGAGCGTTGCAGCAGCGGCACCCGGCGCTCGACCGTTTCCAGGGCGGCGTCCCATTCGCCGAGCTCGTACAGGACCCGGGCCAGCCAGCCATGGGCCCACAGCGAGATGCGCGCGGAGCCGCCCCAGGTGCGAATGGCCAACGCCCGCTCCAGGTCCTGGCGGGCCTCCTCGTGGGCGTCCTGCGTCATTCGCAACCAGCCCCGGCCCATCCGGGCGCGCTGGGCCTGGGCCCCGTCGGGGATCTCGGCCATCACCTGGGCATAGGCCTCCTCGGCCTCGGCGAGCCGGCCGGCGCCCAGATGGCCGAGGCCGTAGAGCACCTTCGTCTCGATCACCGCCGAGGCGGTCGCGCCACCGAACTCGAGTGCCCGCTCCGACCAGGCGACCAGCTCCTCCGGCCGCCAGTCGCACAGCGCGTGCAGCGCTCGACGCTGGCTGATCAGCGCGGCCGTCGCCGCGTCCGCCCCGACGGTGCCGGCGGAGCCGGACCAGGCACGCTCATAGAGCAGCTCGGCCTCGCGCGCCCGCCCCTGCAGCGCGGTGAGATAGCCGATCACCGCATCCCGGCGGGCGACCGGGGTGAACCCCTCGATCTCCGGCGACAGCGCCGCAGCGGCGGGCAGATCCCCGGCCGAGACCAGCGCATCGACCGCGCGCAGCAGACACTCGGCCGGATCTCCGGCGATCCGGCTGACCATGATCAACATCTCGGCAGCGTCGGACCAGGCGCCGGCCAGCGCGAGCTGCTCCGCGCGCCGGATCACCGATGCGGCGAGCTCGTCGTCGCGCCCGACGGTCGCCAGGACGCGGTGCAACAGGCCGCGGTCGGCGCCGAGCACCCCACCCGCCTGCCGGTGCCACCGCACGCGCCGGGTCAGCGGTACGCGGTCGCGGACGGCGGCAAGCCCGAGCGGGCTGGCGAACTCGATCCGTCCGTCGACGTGGGGACACAGGATCCCCGCGCCCACCGCCCGGTCGATCGTCGGCAACAGCGCGGCCGCGGCGCCGGACCCGGCCGCCGCGAGCAGCATGGCCAGCTCGTCGCCCGATGTGCTCCGCCCGACCGCGCACAGCGTCGCGGCCGCCTCGGCCAGTTCGGTCACCTCCGGGGGCTCGCCGGCCAGCGCTCGGCGGAACGCTGCGACGACGGAACGCGGCGCCGGTAGTGGCACCCGGGGGTCGTCCCACAGCGAGTGCCGCGAGTCCAGCAACTCGATGATCGGCCCGGGACAGCCGGCCGTGTGCCGGGCCAGCCGACCCGCGCCGTACCCGCCGATGGCCCGCCCGCGCGAGGCGGCCAGGGATGCCACATCGGCCGGACCCAGCCCGGGCACGGCGATCGCCGTGTCGGCATGCGCGGCGCGCACCTCGGCGAGGCCGACCGGCCAACGTTCGGGGTCACCGGAGGCGACCAGGACGACCAGCACGGGCGCCGCGAGCCGGCGTACCGCACCGGACAGCGCCCGCAGCGAGGCGGTGTCGGCGTGCTGCGCGTCCTCGACGACGTGAGCGACCGGCCCGTCCGCGGCCGGCTCGGCGCAGCGCGCGGCGAGCCAGGCGGCCGCGGCATCGGGATCGGTCGCGGGATCCGGATGAGGCGCCCCGGCGGCGATCCCCGCGAGCAGGCTCGACTCCCAGTGCACGGCGGCGCGGCGGATCACCCGGGGTACGGGCTCCTCGGCCAGTGCGGCGTCGACGAGCGCGCTGGTGCCGACGCCGGCGGGGCCGTGCACCACGACCAACGCGGGCTCGCCGCCGCGGACCCGGGCCAGGACGGCTCGCAGCGCGGCCAGCTCGGCTCCCCGGCCGATCAGTCCGGCGGCGTCACCGGGCTGTGCTGACATGTCGGCACTGTAGTTGTCCCCACGCGGCGACGGGGCAGCTCCACGCACCGGCGCCTCAGCCGAGATCGCCACCGGCGACCGGTAGCACCGAGCCGGTGATGTAGGAGGCCTCGTCCGAGGCCAGGAAACAGATCGCGGCGGCCTGTTCGTCGAGCGTGCCGTAGCGATGCAGCAGCGAACTCGCGGTGGTCTGCTCGACGATCGCGGCGTACCAGTCCCGCTCGGTCTCGGTCGCCGGCGCCGGGCCCCGCGGGATCCGCCGCGGCGGCGCCTGGGTGCCGCCCGGGGCGGTCGCACTGACCCGAATCCCGTGCGGTGCAAGCTCCATCGCCAGCGACGCGGTGATCGCGTTCACCCCGCCCTTGGCCGCTGCATAGGGCACCCGGTGCACCCCGCGGGTGGCGACGGAGGAGACGTTGACGATGACCCCGCCACCGGCGTCGATCATGGCCGGCGCGACGGCGCGACAACCCCACAGGGTGGGCATCAGCGAACGGTTCAGCTCCGCGACGATCTCGGCCGGCGTGTAGTGCTGGTACGGCTTGGCCCAGATCGTGCCGCCGACCGTGTGGATTGCGACATCGATGCGCCCGTGCCGGGCCAGGGCGGCATCGACGGCGGCGGTGGCGCCCTGCCAGGTCTCCAGGTCGGCGAGCACCGGATCGGCCGCCGCCTGGGCCCCCGCGAGCTCGTCGACCAGCTCGTGCAGCACCTCGGAGCGGTCGGCCAGTACGAGGTCGGCCCCCTCGGCCGCGAGCCGGCGGGCGACCGCCGCGCCGATGCCCTGGGCGGCGCCGGTCAGCAGCACGACCCGGTCGGCGAAGCGACCCGGGTGCGGGGTCACCGGTTTGGGGGTACGCCGTCGCCGCGGCGCGACCAGCGGCGCCCGGTCGGCGGCGGCGAAGACGGCCTGACCGGCGATCGCCCGCGCGGCGGCGGCCTCGGCGCGTCGGTCGAGCGGGCGCGCTGCACCGGGCGCCGGCCCGAGGTCGCAGGCGGCGAACCGGAAACGATGCAGCTCACGCGCCTCGGCGCGCCCCGCGGCCCTCCCGCCGCCGGTCGGCGCGCCGGCCCCGATGGGCCTCCGGTCGTCCGGCGCCAGCATCCGCTGCCCGGCGAGCCGGTGCGCCTGATCGGGATCGGGGACGGTGGCGATGCGGGCGGCCACGCGCGGGCGGCCCGCGGGCGCATGCGGGGGCGGCTCCGCCGCGGGCGCATGCGGGGGCGGCTCCGCCGCGGGCGCATGCGGGGGCGGCTCCGCCGCGGGCGGATCTGCCGGGGTCGGCTCGGCCGGAGCCGCGCCGTGGGCCCGTCCGACGGTGAACTTCTCGAAATGGAAGCTGGCGGGGGCGATGCCCTGCTCGTCCAGCCAGCCGCGGACGGCCTCGACCATCGGCGGCGGGCCGCACAGATAGACATCGACATCGCCACCGGCCAGGTGATCGGCGTCGATCAGGCTCATCACGTAGCCCTGGTTGGGGGCAGTGGTCCGCTCGTCGGCGACGCACCAGTCGAAGGTCAGGTTCTCGATCCGCTCGGCGAAGTCGGCAAGATCGGCCAGGTGGACGACGTCGTCGTCGGTGGTGGCGCCGTAGACCAGGTGCACGGGGTGTTCGGGCGGCTTGGCCGCCAGCGTGTGCAACATGGCCAGGATCGGCGCCAGACCGGTGCCGCCGGCAAGCAGCAGGGCACGCCGCTTGACGGGCCGCAGGTAGAAGGAGCCGAGAGGCCCGCTGAACTCCAACCGGTCGCCCGGCCGCGCGCGCTCGCTGACCCAGGTCGACATCGCCCCGCCCGGGGTGATCTTGATCAGAAAGGACAGCTCGGCGGAGTCGGCGGCATTGCTGAACGAATAGGAGCGCACCTGGTCGGTGCCGGGCACGGTGATGTTGACGTACTGCCCGGGCAGGAAGGTCAGCCGCTCCCGGTCGGCCATGGTGATCTTCAGCCCAACCGTGGTCGGCGAGTGGCGGATCACCTCGGCCACCTCGCCGCGCCAGCTCTGCGTACCCGTCTTCGCCAGCTCCGAGGTCGAGGAGATCTGCAGGACCAGATCGGACAGCGGTTTCATCTGGCACGGCAGGCAGAACCCGGCCGCGGCCTCGTCGCGGCTCAGCGCGTCGTCGATGAAGAATCCCGGGTCGAACTCGCCCGCATCGCATTTGGCCTTGCAGGTCCCGCAGGCGCCGTCGCGGCAGTCGAACGGGATGTTGATCCGGGCCCGGTACGCCGCATCGGCGATGGTCATGTCGGGATCGCAGTCGATGGCGCGACTGACCCCGTCCTCGAAGTTGAGCACCACCTGATGGCTCATGATCACTCCTCCCGGTCGTCGATCGCTGCCGATCAGATGTGGTAGACGTCCACCACGTGGTGGATGTAGTCGTTCTTCAGCACCACGGTCTTCCGTCGGATCAGCGGCGCATCGCCGGAGAAGTCGATCGTGTAGAAAGACGTGCCGTAGTAGGGATCGACGGTGTGGTAGCGGAAGTACATGGTGTGCCAGTTGAACCGCACATCCACGAGCGGGCCACGCTGCTCGATGATCTCCACATTGGTGATGTTGTGGCTGGTCCGCGGCTCCGGCAGGCTGGTCGCGCTGGAGCGCTCGGTGCGGATCCGGAAGACGCGATCCTCCAGGCCCGCCCGGTTGGCGTAGTAGATCAGCGACAGCTCGTTCGCCGGATCGGTGGTGAGCTCGTCGTCGTCGGCCCAGGCCGGCATCCAGAACTCCGCATCCTCGGCGTAGCACTCCACCCACTGTTCGAAGAGCCGATCGTCGAGATAGCGCGCCTCCCGATAGAGGAACTGCTCCACCTCGCGCGGGTCGATCACCCGCGTCGGCACCGTGCGCTCCGGCGCGGCATCCGTTTCCTCGGGCGCCGTCAGCGTGCTGGTCATGATCACACCCTCCGTCCGTTGCTGATCAGCTCGACCGGCCCGCGATCGGGGGCGGGCCGGGTGGCGGCGCGCTCGCGCTCGGCGGCGGCGCCGCGGCGTACCTGTTCCAGCCAGTAGGTGTGCTGGATCGGGAACAGGCCCTCGTCCTCGTTGCGGACACCGCAGGACAAGACGTCGTGCATGCCGAGACTGGTGGCCAGCTCGTCGGGGCCCGTGTGCCAGTGCACCGCGCCGCGACTCATGTCGTTCCAGCGCGCGGCGCGGGCGAGGAAGGTCTTCTGACAGGAGCGGAACTCCTCCAGGTCGTCCGGGGTGGCCATCCCGCTGGCGTTGAAGAAGTCCTCGTACTGGCGGATCCGGGCCGTGCGCGCGGCCTGGCTCTCCCCCTTCGGCGCGATGCAGTGGATGGTCACCTCGGTCCGGTCCGGCGAGATCGGGGTGAACCGGCGGATCTGGGTGGAGAACTGATCCATCAGATAGACGTTCGGGTAGAGGCACAGGTTCCGGGAACCGCGCACCATGAAGTCGCCCTTGGCCTCGCCGAACTGCTCGATCAGCTCCTCGCGCCGGTCCCACAGCGGCCGGTCCTGCGGATTGGCCGTCCAGGTCCACAGCGCCAGATGCCCGTTGTCGAAGGAGAAGTAGCCGCCTCCCTGCTTGCCCCACTTTCCCGCATCGACCGCCTTGGTGTCGTTCTTGGACTCACCGGTCCCGCGCCTGCTGGTGGTGGCCGCATAGTTCCAGTGGGTGGCGGTGACGTGATAGCCGTCCGCGCCATTCTCTGCCTGCACCTTCCAGTTGCCGTCGAAGGTGTAGGTCGAGGAGCCGCGCAGCACCTCCAGGCCCTCCGGGGACTGGTCGACCAGCATGTCGATGATCAACCGGGTATCGCCCAGGTGCTCGGCGAGCGGTGCCACGTCGGGGTTCAGGCTGCCGAACAGGAACCCCCGGTAGCTCTCGAAACGCGCGACCTTGGTCAGGTCGTGCGAGCCGTCGGTGTCGAAGCTCTCCGGATAGCCGGCGCCGTCGGGGTCCTTGACCTTGAGCAGCTTGCCGTCGTTGCGGAACGTCCAGCCGTGGAAGGGGCAGGTCAGGGTGATCCGGTTGTCGGTCCTGCGGCGGCACAGCATCGCGCCGCGGTGGGTGCACGCGTTGATCAGACAGTTCAGCGTGCCGTCCTTGGACCGGGTGATCACGATGGGCTGCCGGCCGATCGATGTCGTGTAGTAGTCGCCGGCTTCGGGGACCTGCGACTCGTGGGCGAGGAAGATCCAGTTCCCCTCGAAGATGTAGGTCATCTCCAGCTCGAACAGTTCCTCGTCGGTGAAGATCCGCCGGTCGATCCGGTACGCCCCGGTGGACGGGTCGTCGACCACGACATCGGACAGATCGATGTCGAGGTCCGCGATGGGATGCGGCATGGCTCCTCCTGGGTGGCGTCGTCGGCACGGGTCCCGGTCAGCAGTCGGCGACCGCCCGGGCCTCAACCGTGACACCGCGCGGACGCCCTTGCCCCAGGGATGACCCCAGGCCTGACCCAGGGTCCATTCAGAGGCGCCGCCTCTCATTGGGCATTCATTCGATATTTGAACCTCTTAATGCCCCGGCCTAGGGTGCTGCACAGGGGCGACCCGGGGCGATCGGAGAAACGACCCCCGATCGACACCACCCGGGGCGGCAGGTCTCGGGGCCACGACGGAAGAGGCGGCGACGATGACGTCACGACGCGGGAGCGATGTGGAGCTGCGGCTCCTGCGCTACTTCCTGGCCGTCGCCGACACCCGGCACTTCGGCCGCGCCGCGGAGCGTCTGCACATGGCGCAACCCCCACTGTCACAAGCGATCCGGCAACTCGAGTCGCAGCTCGGCGTACCCCTCTTCGAACGCACCACGCGCCAGGTCCGGCTGACACCCGCGGGCGAGCTGCTGCGGACCGACGCACAACGCATCCTGGACGCCGTCGACGAGGCGGTGAACCGGGTGGCGGCGCTGGCGGAGGGGCGCACCGGCACACTGCGCGTCGGCTTCACCGGCTCGGCGTCCTACGGACACCTGCCGCGGATCGCGCGGGCGGTCCGCGACGCGATGCCCGGGGTGGCCCTGGACATCCGCACCGAGATGCTCACCCCGGCCCAGGAGGAGGCGCTGGTCGAGCACCGCATCGACGCGGGCATCCTCCGCCCGCCGGTGCGCGCGGAAGGTCTGGCGTACCGGCCGATGGCGGCCGAGCCGCTGGTCCTGGCCTGCCAGGAGGGCAGCGCGCTCGACCGGCCGGACCGCCGGGTGGTCGATCTGCGCGGCAGCGATTTCGTGATGTACGCCGCCGCGACCCGGTCGGTGGTCAACGACGCCGTGCTGCGCACCTGCGCGCGAGCCGGCTTCCGCCCGCACTGTGCCCATGAGGTCACCGAGACCTCGACGATGCTCGCCCTGGTCGCCGCCGGTCTCGGGATCGCGCTGGTGCCGGCATCCGCGCGCGCCGCCCGCCTCGACCGGGTCGCGTTCCACGAGCTTCCCGACACCGAACGCATCGACATCGGGGTCGCCTGGCTGGCCGATTCCACCGATCCGCTGCTGGAGCGTTTCGTCGACACCCTGACCCGCGAGGGCATCTGCGGGAACCGGACCCGCGTACCGACCCTGACCACCGAGCGTGCCGAGGAGATCGCGTGAGCGAACAGATGATCATCGACGCGGTCGAGGCGATCCCGTACCGGATCGACTACCGCAAGCCGCTGCGGTTCGCGAGCGGCGAGGCGCACACCGCCGATCATGTGCTGGTCCGGGTGCGGACGTCCGACGGGGTGATCGGAGTGGCCGATGCGCCACCGCGTCCCTACACCTACGGCGAGACCCAGGCCTCGATCACCGCGATCATCGACGACGTGCTCGGGCCGCAGGTGATCGGGCGCTCCGCCCTGGCGCGCGAGCAGGTGCACGCCGACTTCCGCCGCACGGTAGGGAATCCGGCGGCCAAGGCGGCGCTCGACATGGCGATCTGGGACGCCCTCGGCACGACGCTCGGCGTGCGGGTCAGCGACCTACTGGGCGGCCACGGCGAATCGATGCGGGTCAGCCACATGCTCGGCTTCGACAGCCCGCAGGCGATGGTCGACGAGGCCGAGCGGATGCGTGCCGAACACGGCATCACCACGTTCAAGATCAAGGTCGGCCGGCGGCCCTGGCGGCTCGACACCGATGTCTGCCGGGCGCTGCGCGAACACTTCGGCGACGAGGTCGAGCTCTACGTCGACGGCAACCGGGGCTGGAGCGCCAGCGAGGCCGCCGAGGCGATGCGAGCCATGGACGATCTCGGGCTGACCCTCGCGGAGGAGCTGTGCCCCGCCGACGATGTGCTCGGCCGTCGCTGGCTGGTCCGCCAGCTCCGCGTACCCTTCGTCGCCGACGAGAGCGCGGCCCGGCCCGGGGAGATCACCCGGGAGCTGCTCGGCAGCTCGGCCGATGCGATCTCGATCAAGACCGCCCGGACCGGCTTCACCGAGTCCGCCGCAATCCTCGGCCAGTGCACCGGGCTCGGCGTCGAGGTGGTGATGGGCAACCAGATCGACGGACAGATCGGCACCATGTGCACCCTGGCCTTCGGCGCCGCGTTCGGTGCGACCAGCCGACGCGCCGGCGAGCTGTCCAACTTCCTCGACCTGTCCGACGACCTGCTGACCGAGCCGCTCAAGATCGTCGACGGCCGGCTCGAACTGCGCACCGCGCCCGGCATCGGGTACGCCATCGACGAGGACAAGCTCACCCACTACCGACAGGACCGCTGATGTTGTACGCCGTGCGGATGGATGTCGCCATCCCCCACGACCTTGATCCCGGACAGCGCCAGGAACTGATCAGTGCCGAGAAGGCGCTGTGCCACGAGCTGCAGCGCGCCGGCGAGTGGGTACACATCTGGCGGGTCGCCGGGGCGTACTCCAACATCAGCATCTTCGACGTGGCAGACAACGAGCGGCTGCACGAGATCTTGTGGTCGTTGCCGCTGTTTCCCTACATGCGGGTGCAGGTCGACCCGTTGGCGACCCATCCTTCCGATCTTGCCGTCGCCGACGCGGCGGGCACCGACCCGAAATAGCCCGAACAAGGACCAACCACCAGAAAGGGGCTCAACGATGACCCAGACCACCGACCCGAAGACGAGCGACGAGCTCGCCGCCCGCGCCGCCGATTCCGGCGCCGGCGCGACCGCGAACTTCCGCCAGTCCGGCAAGACCGGCAGTGCGCAGGTCGACCCTGAACGGGTGGCGCTGCTCGCCGGCTCACTGATCAAGGCCGCGAACGATCTGGTCCGCGAACACGGCGTCAGCTACGACGAGTACAACGCCTTGAAGTCGTGGCTGATCAGCGTCGGCGAGGACGGCGAATGGCCGCTCTTCCTCGATGTCTGGCTGGAGCACAGCGTGGAGGAGGTGAACACGTCGCACCGGAAGGGCTCCAAGGGGACCATCGAGGGGCCGTACTACGTGCCGGGCGCGCCCGAGCAGGACAGCCCGGCCACGATTCCGATGCGCGAGGACGAGCCGGGTACGCCGTTGGTCTTCGCCGGCCAGGTCCGCGATGTCGACGGCACGCCGCTGTCGAATGCCGTGGTCGATCTGTGGCATGCCGATGCCAACGGCTTCTATTCCCAGTTCGCGCCGGGCCTGGACCAGTGGAACCTGCGCGTGCGGGTACGCACGGACGCCGACGGGCGCTACGAGATCAACACGGTGCAGCCGGCGCCCTATCAGATCCCGACCGACGGCGCCTGCGGCAAGCTGATCGCTGCGGCCGGCTGGCACGCCTGGCGTCCCGCTCACCTGCACGTGAAGGTCGAGGCGCCGGACCACGAGACGCTGACCGCGCAGCTCTACTTCCCCGGCGACGCGCACAATGACGACGACATCGCCTCGGCGGTGAAGCCGGAGCTGCTGCTCGACGTCGCCGAGAGCGAGGGCAAGAACTCCACCGAGTACGACTTCGTGCTCGATCCCGTGCGCTGAGGCGTCCAGAACCGACCGGTGACCGTGATCACCGGTCGGTTCTTCATGTCCACGATGCCTTCTGTGCAACGCTTTCCCGCGTTCCCTTGGTCAGCACTCGGGATATCCCCGGGGCAACAGTGATCAACTTCGGACAGGATCGTGCTGGACCACCCGGTCCACCGACACCGGCCAGATGCAGGCCCCACCGATGCAATGGAGCGTCCGATGAGTACAACCACACTCCCGCCAGAGAAGGCCTGGACCTCCGACCGGCATCGCCGTTCGGTGATCTGGGTGGTCAGCCTGTGTGTCGTGGCGATCGTCTTCGACGGCTATGACCTCGTCGTCTACGGCACCATCCTGCCCACCCTGATAGCCGACCCGTCCCAGCTCGGACCGGTCAGCCCGGAGCAGGCGGGCGCACTCGGCTCCTATGCGCTCGTCGGCGTGCTGATCGGCGCGCTCGCGGCGGGCGCGATCGGCGACCGGATCGGGCGGCGCCGGATGATGGTGATCAACATCGTCTGGTTCTCCGTCGGGATGGGGCTGACCGCGCTCGCCGACTCGGTGACGACCTTCGGCCTGCTGCGCTTCGCCGCGGGTGTCGGGATGGGGGCGCTGGTGGCCACTGTCGGCGCCGTGGTGGCGGAGTTCGCGCCCGCCGCCCGGAAGAACCTCTACAACGCGATCGTCTACAGCGGCGTACCGACCGGCGGCGTGCTCGCATCGCTGCTCGCGATCGCGCTCCGCGATGCCATCGGCTGGCGCGGGATGATGGTGATCGGCGCCCTGCCGCTGATCATTCTGTTGCCGCTGGCCCTGGCCAAGCTGCCGGAGTCGCCGCGCTGGCTGGCCGCCCAGGGCCGGCTCGAGGAGGCGCGCCTGGTCTCGGAGCGGACCGGCGTACCGCTGCCGACGGCGACCGAATCGGCCGCGGACGCCGAGGCGGGCGACAGGCGCGGCTTCGGCGGCCTGCTGAGCCGGCGCTACCTGCTCGGCACGGCGCTGTTGGGCCTGATGAGCTTCGCCGGGCTGCTGCTCACCTACGGCCTGAACACCTGGCTGCCGCAGATCATGCAGACCGCGGGCTTCAATGCCAAGAACTCGCTGCTGTTCCTGCTGGTGCTGAACGGTGGCGCCGTGGTCGGCGGACTGATCGCCTCCTGGCTGGCGGATCGGACGGGTGCCAAGCGGGTGGTCACGACGACCTTCCTGCTGGCCGCGCTGGCGCTGGTGCTGCTCACGGCGGGGCTGCCACTGGGCCTGTTGTTCCTGCTGGTCGCCCTCGCGGGCGTCGGCACGATCGGCACCCAGGTGTTGATCTACGGCCTGGTGTCGAACTACTACGCAACGAACGTGCGGGCAGCCGGCGTCGCCTGGTGTGCCGGGTTCGGCCGGCTCGGCGGCATCCTCGGGCCGGCGATCGGCGGGATGCTGATCGGCGCCGGACTGACCTCGGCAACGACCTTCTGGATCTTCGCCGGCGTCGCCATCGCCGGGGCCGCCGTCACCTTGCTGGTGCCCCGAACCCGGGCCGCGCACACCGCGACCGCGGCGCCGCCGGCAGCCGCCCTGCCGCTGGTCGGCGACCGCAACTGACTCGGCCCTCGCCCGCCGAGTCGTGTCGTCAGTTATCGCCCCCTGGAAGCGGCTCCGGGCGGCGAGACGTCACGACGAGATCGGAGGCACCCCGGGCCGCGCCGGCGTACCGCAGCTGGCGACGCTCGTCGCGTTCTCGACCGCAGATGATGCCGCCATCCGGGGCTCGGAGCGGGCATAACTACGGAAACAATTCGGAGTGGGGTGGCCGAGATGGAACGGGGCGATCTCAGCCGAGCGCCCGCAGCCGGGGCGCAAGATCGCGGGCGAACAGCTCCAGGAAGCGGCGCTGATCGTTGCCCGGCGCATGGAAGACGAGGTGGTTGAACCCGATCCGGCGATACGGCTCGATCGCCGCCACCGCCTCGTCCGGATCGGACGCCACGATCCAGCGCTTGGCGACCTGCTCGATCGGCAGCGCATCGGCGGCCCGCTCCATCTCGATCGGATCGTCGATCGAGTGCTTCTGCTCGGGAGTCAGCGACAGCGGCGCCCAGAACCGGCAGTTCTCCAGCGCCGCATCGGGATCGGTGTCGTAGCTGATCTTGATCTCGATCATCTTGTCGATCGCCTCGACGTCGCGGTCGGCCTTCTCCGCACCCTCGGCCAGCGCCGGCAACAGCTTCTCGGTGTAGAGCTCCATCCCCTTGCCCGACGTGCAGATGAACCCGTCACCGACCCGGCCCGCGTACCGGGCCACCATCGGCCCGCCGGCCGCCACGTAGATCGGTACGCCGTCCTCGGGCACGTCATAGATCGACGCCCCCCGCGTGCGGTAGAACTCCCCGTCGAAGTCGACGCGATCACCGCGCCACAGCTCACGCATCAGGCGTACCGACTCGCGCAGCCGCGCGAACCGCTCCTTGAAGTCCGGCCACTCCGCCGCCGCGCCGGTGGCGATCTCGTTCAGCGCCTCACCGCTGCCGATGCCGAGCATGATCCGCCCCGGGTACAGCATGCCGAGGGTCGCGAAGGCCTGCGCGATCACGGCCGGGTTGTAGCGGAAGGTCGGCGTCATCACCGAGGTCCCGAGCTGGATCCGTTCGGTACGCTCACCGACCGCCGCCAGCCAGGCCAGCGCGAACGGGGCGTGGCCGCCCTCGTGGCGCCACGGCTGGAAATGATCACTGATCGCCGCCGAGTCCATCCCGCTCGCTTCGGCGGCGACCCCCAGCTCCACCAGCTCGCGCGGCCCGAACTGCTCTGCCGATGCCTTGTAGCCGAGCCTCAGCGGTTGCGTCATGCGATCACGATACCGACGCCTCCGGGCGCCGGGCGCGGTCCCGTCGGACGAACCAGTAGGCGACCAGGGCCAGCACGATGATCAGGGCAATCAGCTCGAAGGTGCCGGCATTCGGGCCGAGGCCGTGGATGGCGATGAAGCCGATCGCCCCCGCGGCGAAGCAGTAGTACATGGTGACCAGCACGGTCTTGCGAATCAGGTCGCCCTCGCGGCCGAGCAGGCCGACAGTCGCCGAGGCCGCGACGATGTTGTGGATCGCGACCGGATTGCCGCCGGCCCCGCCGACGGCCTGGGTGGCGACCACCTGTTCCGGCGGTACGCCGATCGCCTCTCCGGTCGACCACTGGAACTGGGCGAAGGTCAGATTCGACACGGTGTTGGACCCGGCCACGAAGGCGCCGAGCGCGCCGATCCACGGGCTGAGCACCGGCCAGGCCGAGCCGGCCAGCGCCGCGGCACCCTCGGCCAGGGTGACGGGCATGCTCGCCAGCCCGGAGTCGTTGTTCGCGGCGCCGGACTGGATCAGCACCCGGACCAGCGGCACCGCGAACAGCAGCGCGACCGCGGTGCCGGCGAGCTGGCGCCCGGACACCCGCCAGGCCTGCGCGATCTGCCGCCCGGTCATCCGGTGCGTGAACCAGGCGACGGCCGCCGCGATGATCAGCCAGAAGCCCGGGGAGAAGAACGGCTGCACGGTGGTGCTGATCGAGGTGCCGAGGATGTTCGAGGCCTTGATCGTCATCGGCGGCACCGATGCGGTGAAGAAGGCCTTCACCGGCGGCACCGCGCGGGTCAGCACCAGGACGGCCGCCAGCACCAGATAGGGCGACCAGGCGGTGATCAGCCGCATCGGGCGCGACTCCTCGGTGTCCAGGTGATCGGCATCGATGCTGCCCATCCAGCGCGCCGGCCACGACGCCCGCGGGCCGAAGTCGAAGATCTCCTTCGGCATCAGGAAGCCGCGACTGGAGGTGAACATCACCAGCGCCAGCCCGATCAGCCCGCCGAGCAGCGAGGGGAACTCCGGTCCCAACAACCATGCCACCAGCACATAGGGCACGGTCATCGCCAGCGACGCATAGATCGCGAACGGCCATACCTTCAGGCCCTCGGCGAAGCTGCGCCGCTCGCCGAAGAAGCCCGTCAGCATCGTCACCAGGATCAGCGGGATGAGCAGCCCGCACAGCGCATGGATGATCGCGACCTCGAGCCCGATCCCGCGGACGTAGTCGGGATAGGTCACGCCCAGCTCGGCCAACCGCGCCTGGATCGGGGCGCTGTCGCGGCCGAGGCCGTTGGTGACGCCGACCAGGATCGGCGTACCCACCGCGCCGAAGCTGACCGGGGTGGACTGGATCACCAACCCGACCAGCACCGCCGCCATCGCGGGGAAGCCCAGGGCCAACAGCAGCGGCGCCACGACGGCGGCCGGCGTCCCGAAGCCGGACGCCCCCTCGATGAACGAGCCGAACAGCCAGCCGATGATGATCGCCTGTACGCGGCGATCGGGCGAGATCGCGTTGAAGCCGGCCTTGATCCGGTTCATCGCACCCGAGCCACTCACCGTGGACAACAACAACAGCGCGCCGAACACGATGAAGAGCAGGGTCGCGGCGGTGATCAGGCCCTCGATCGCGGCGGCGGCGATGCTGACCGGCCGCATCCGCCACACCGCCGCGGCGATGATCACGGTGACGACGAAGCCGACCGGCATCGCGTACTTCGCCGGCCAGCGCAGTCCGGCCAGCAGTACGCCGACGACCAGGATGGGGGCCAGGGCGAGCATGCCCAAGATGGCGAGGTTGTCCACGATGACACCTTTCACACCGGGCCGCGCCGCACCGGATTCGGCCGAGTCTCGCGGTTCGCCCGGGCGGGGTCAAGCAGTTCGTGCGATCAGCGCGTCGTCGAAGAAGGCACGTTCCAGGCGCACCGCGCGGGCGAAGGCTTGCGCAGCGGGCTCGGCATCGGCGGCGGCCGTGGCGTTGTCGAACTCCGCGCGCAGCCAGTCGACCCAGGCGTTGTAGTCGGGGTTGTCGTGCAGCCGGATCCAGTCGCGATGCCGCGGGGCGAGCGCGGCGAGATCGCGGTCGCGACCGCGCGCGGCCCAGTCACCGTAGAGCCATTCGGCGACCAGCAGCACCGCCAACACCACCGGATAGGACCGCGAGCCGGCGGCCTCGCGCATCAGTGCGTCGAACTCGCGGGTCGGCCGGGCCAGTTCCGGTGCCGCGCGCTCGCCGGGGGGTACGCCGAGCTCGTCGAAGCTGCGGGTGAAGTAGTCGTCCTCGTCGGCGGCGAATGCGCCGAGGACGCGCGCGAACCGCAACCGCTCCCCCAGCCCCGGCGCGGTCGCGACGGCCGCGCCGAGCAAGATCACGAACGCGTCGCAGAACTGGTAGTCCTGCACCAGATAGTGGCGCAGCCGGTCATCGGGCAGGGTGCCGTCGAGCAACTGGTCGACGAACGGATGGTTGACGGCGGCGTCCCAGTCGCGTGCGGAACCGGCCCGGCAGGCCTCGGCGAAGCTCACGCGCGACAACGTAGCGGGGCCGCGCCGCGGCGCGCCGGCGGGGCGGCTCAGCCGCGGCCCACCACGCCGGTGCCCCGGCACGGGAATGGCCGCCCCGGGCTGCTCGGCGCGGTGCAGTTGCCGGCGTCGTCGGCGCCGATGCTGGGCGGTACATCGCCGCGCAGCCGGGCACCGAAGAAGTCCCGCCCGCCGTTGTCGTCCAGCACGGCCCCGGCGCGGTAGGCCGGTGATCCGGTACGCAGCCGGTAGCCGTCGAGGTCATCGATCGACGAGCCGCCGGAGCCCGGCGCGACAAGCATCGGGTCGGCGGTGCTGCCGCCGGGGTTGGGTGGCAGATTGCCGACATTGCGGATCAGATTGTGGTCGAGCCGGTAGCCCGCGGGACTGGCGAGCCGGAAGTTCGCGGTGCCCGATCCCTCCTTGAGCACCAGGTTGTTGGCGAAGCGCACGTTGCGGGTGTTCGCGTTGTTCTCGTTGATCACGGTCTGGGAGACGCCGTCGCCGATGTAGATCGTGTTGTTGTAGATCTGCGCGCTGTCGATCGTCCCACTGCAGGTCTCGATGCCGCGATGGGAGTCGTTGACGCTGACGTTGTAGCGCACCACCGCATTGCGGATCGAGCCGGCCGCATTGCAGAGCAGGAAGAAGCCGCCCTCGTTGTCGTGGCTGTAGTTGTACTCGAAGGTCACGTTGTTGGTGCCCTGATCGATGTCGAATGCCATCCCGTCCCGGGTTGTCCTGCCGCCGGAGGCCTCGTTGCCGGTGAAGACGATGTCCTCGGAGTTCCACGGCCAGATGCCCGCGTTGTAGCCCGCCGAGCGTTCCTGGAAGCCGTCGACCCGGTTGTCCTCGACCCGCCCGCGCTTGGTGGTGGAGATCAAGATCCCGTCCCCGCCGGTGTTGGCGACGTCATTGCCCTTGATCAGGACGTCGCTGCTGGGCGTCCAGGGCAACCCGACGTCCGGCTTGCCGGACTCGGGTCGATCGCCCCACAGCGATGTGCCCACCACGATGCCGCTGCGGTCGACGTCGCGGACGATGTTGTCGGCCACCACCACGTTGCGGAAGCTGGTGGGGGTGCTGCGGCCTGCCGCCGCGACGATGATCCCGCCGCTGCCATCGGTGTCCTTGGTGTCGTCACCCCAGACATCGTGCACATAGAGATCGCGGATGGTGAGGTCGGCCAGCACCCCGGCGTCCTCGCCGAGCACGAACACGCCGCGGCGCTTGCTGCCGGGATCGGCGGAGTTGGTGATCTCCAGGCCGCTCAGTTCGTACCCGGAGACGTTGCGCAGGAGCACCGTGTCGGTCGCGCCGGCGCCGTCGATCACCGGCCGCGCCCCCTCGCCGTAGGCGCCGATCCTGATCCGCTGCTCGGCGGTGCCCGAGCCACGGGGCGCGAGCGTCCCGGTGCAGGTGGTGCCCCGCTGGAAGAGCACCGCGTCGCCGGGCGCCAGCCGCAGCGCGTTCACCTCGTCCAGCGATCCCAGCGTGTCCGGGGCGTCGGTGCCGCAGGCCACCCGGTGGGTGACGCCCCCGTTCTCGGCGTGCGCGGGCCCGCCGATCGCCAGGGATCCGATCACTGCCAGGCCGAGGGTGATCCCTGCGGCCATGATGCGCGCCCTCGACGCAATAAAGGTCATATCTCTGCAGCGTAGGACCTGGCTCACGCGTTGTCAGCAGGCCGGCACGATCACAGTAGGTCGAGTTGCGCGCGGGCCCAGGCGATCAGCGCCTCCGACCGGTCGATCTCCCCCTGGAAGACGGAGGCCTTCAGCCGAGCGATCCGGGCGTGCTGCCGGGGCGGCCGGGCCCTCAACCGCTCCACCAGCAGCGGCGTCTCGCGGGCAACCAGCGCGTCGCGCTGGGATTCCCACTCCGCAATCGCTCGCTCGTGGTGCTGGATGAACCGGCGCAACACCTCCCGCGCCCGGCGGGTCGGGACCATGTCGAGGTAGAGCGCCTGCAGGAAGAACGCGTCGCGCGCCGGGCCGGGCGGGTGGTAGTGGCCCGCCCACTCCAGCAGCTCGGCCTGTCCTGCCTCGGTGATCGAGTACACCGTGCTGCGCAGCGCGGTCGCCCGGCTCTGCCGGGTGCCGGCGATCCAACCGTCGTCCGCCATCCGGCGCAGCGTCGGATAGATCTGGCTCTGCGGCGCGGACCAGACATAGCCGGTCGACGCGTCGAAGAACTTGGTCAGCTCGTACCCGTTCATCGGTCGTGCCGACAGCACCCCGAGGAGCGCGTGCGGTAGGGACATGCGCCGCAGGATATCCGCAGCCGCATATCAGTTCCGCCGGGATGCGTCTCAAACATGTATGGACATACATGTTGCTGCCGAAATACCGTGAAGGCAACCTCACGGGAGGAGGGACCAATGACGGTTCCGACACCAACGGATCAGTCGCGCGAGCGGGTCCATCCGCTGCGCTGGCTGACGGTCGCACTCTGCGCATTCGCCATCGTCTTCGACGGCTACGACCTCGTCGTCTACGGCACCACCGTCGGTGCCCTGCGGGAGGAATGGGGCATCAGCGCCGGCCTCGCGGGACTGATCGGCAGTCTTTCCCTGGTCGGCATGCTGATCGGCGCGCTGGCCGTCGGTACGCTCACCGACCTGTGGGGGCGCCGGCGCACCATGATCGCCTGCGTCGTCCTGTTCTCCGTCGCCATGCCGCTCTGCGCGCTGGCGACCGGGCCGGAGGCCTTCGGCGCGCTGCGGTTCATTGCGGGTCTCGGGCTGGGCGGGGTGATGCCGATCGCCAGCGCGCTCGTCACGGAGTACGCCCCGGCCCAGCACCGCAATGTCACCTACGTGACCATGCAGTCCGGGTACGCCGTGGGCGGGATGCTGGCCGCCGGGCTCGCCATCGCGATCGTTCCCACGCTGGGCTGGCGCGCCATGTACCTGATCGGCGGCCTGCCGATCCTGATCTTCCTCCCGCTCGCCCTGGCCAAACTGCCCGAGTCGCTGGACTTCCTGGTCAGTCACGACCGCCGCGAAGCCGCGGCCCGGCTCGCCGCCCGGCTCGGGATGGAGGTCCCCGAGCCCACGCCGAGCGCCGAGCGTCGGGGAGCCGTGGGCACCCTGTTCAGCCGCGGCTACCTGGCCCCGACCCTGCTGTTCTGGGCGATGAGCTTCTGCGCGCTGCTGACCATCTACGGGTTCAGCACCTGGCTGCCGGACATCATGCGCCGGCAGGGTTTCGCGCTCGGCTCGGCGCTCAGCCTGCTGCTCACCTTCAATCTCGGATCGATCATCGGCTCGGTGCTCGGCGGTGTTGCCGCCGACCGCCGCGGCTCGCGCCCCGTGATCGCCGTCGGATTCGCCGCCGGTGCCATCGCCGCCATGGCGCTCTCCGCCGGGCCCGAGATGATCATTCTCTACCTGCTGTGTGCCCTGGGCGGGTTCGGCACCATCGGCGTCCAGAACCTGATCAATCCCTACGTCACCCGCTTCTATCCCCCGCACGCCCGGGCGACGGGCGTGGGCTGGGCACTGGGCATCGGGCGCCTCGGTGCGATCTGCGGGCCCATCCTCGGCGGGCTGCTGCTCGACACCGGACTCGGCCCGCAGTGGAGCTTCTACCTGTTCGCCGTGGCATCCGCGACCGGTTTGCTCGCCACCCTCGCCCTGTACGCGACCCGCCCGCGCCGCGCCGCGCCGACCCCGACCGACGACACCCCACTCGCGACCACGGAAGGACCCCGCCCATGATCAACAAAATCGCCCTCGAGGAGCACTTCGGCGCCACCGAGCCGAACATCGTCGCCCAGTCCGAGGAGCACTTCACCCCGCAGGCCTGGCCCCGGCACCGAGACATGCTGCTGGACACCACGGACCGGCGGCTCGCGCTGATGGACGAGGCCGGGATCGAGATCGCCGTGCTGTCGCTGCTCTCACCCGGAATCCAGTCGCTGCATGATCCGGCACAGGCCACCGACTGGGCGTACCGGCTGAACGACCACGCCGCCGAGCAGGTCGCCCAGCGCCCGGACCGGTTCGCCTCCTTCGCCGCCCTTGCCCTGCAGGACCCGGACGCGGCCACCACCGAGCTGCGGCGCGCCGTCACCGAGCTCGGCATGGTCGGCGCGCTGGTCAACGGCTTCTCCCAGGTCGGCGATGCCGACACCATCGTCTATCTCGACGATCCGCGCTATGCCGACTTCTGGGCCACCGTCGCCGAGCTCGACGTCCCCGTCTACCTGCACCCGCGCGACCCGCTGCCGAGCACCAGTCCGCAGTACGGCGGACACCCCTGGCTGTACGGCTCGGCCTGGGCGTTCTCGGTGGAGACCGCGACCCACATGCTCCGGCTGATGGGCAGCGGGCTGTTCGACCGGCATCCCGGCCTGCAGGTGATCCTCGGGCACCTGGGTGAGTTGTTGCCGTTCAACATCTGGCGTACCGATCATCGGCTGAAGGTCGCGCCGCGCGGGATTGCGGCACAGCGCCCCTTCGGCGACTACCTGCGCAACAACGTGGTGGTGACCACCAGCGGCAACTTCCGCACGCCGGCCCTGCTCAACGTGATCGCGGAGATGGGGGCCGACCGGATCCTGTTCTCGGCCGACTATCCGTTCGAGGACATGCTGGAGGCGGCGGCGTGGTTCGACGCGCTGGAGCTGAACGAACCGGACCTGCGCAAGATCGCCTCGGAGAATGCCCGGCGCGTGCTCCGGCTCGGTGATCGTCAGAGCGCGGCGAGCAGCGCCCGGGCGTAGGCCTCCTCGGCGTCGGCGTGGCGGTAGCGGCCGTGGCTGGTCGCCACCTCCCACTCTCCCGCCACCCGGCGCAGCGAGACCAGCCGCTCACCGAGCAACTCACGCAACTGATCCTCCCGGGGCAGCCACACCGCACGGTCCAGGGGAATCGAGTCGAGCGCCCACTCCGTCGTGCCGTTGAACCCGAGCACCGAC
Organism: Naumannella huperziae; assembly: GCF_054073625.1. NCBI lineage: Bacteria > Bacillati > Actinomycetota > Actinomycetes > Propionibacteriales > Propionibacteriaceae > Naumannella > Naumannella huperziae. The sequence goes on from NZ_JBSXPH010000001.1 coordinate 3,288,600, forward strand.
TGGTCGTGATAGCTGTGCAGCTCGATGGTCAGCTCGCTGATCCAGAAGACGTCGCCGGTCAGCTCGGCGGAGCGGATCGCGAACCGGTCGCCGGCGGCGGGCTGCCACAGCAGCCCCGCCTCGCTCAGCGCCTTCGCCGTGGCCTCGGTGATCATCGCGCGGTCACCCGTGCAGGCGTTCGGCGAGGCGATCACACTCCGACTCGCTCTGACCGCCGGAGATCTGCAGCTCACCGCCGCCGATCGGTTCTGCGACCCGAACCGCCGTCAGCAGCTCGCCCTCGGCCAGCAGGGCCAGCAGTTGCTCGCCGCCCGCGAGCCGACGGGTCACCTCGCGCAGCGCCTCGGTGCCCGGCCCGTCCAGGTCGACCCGGATGCTGCAGGTCGCACCGGGCGTGGCCTCGGCGCGCTCGGCTCGTCCGGTGCCGGCGATCGCGTCCAGCAGGTACGCCTGCCCGTCGGCACAGACCACGGCACCGGGCTCGGCGGGCACCGGCGACTGCTCGGGGCACGCGGTCCCCGGCGGCGCGGGCCGGGCCGGCCGGAACTCGATGATCGCGGGCTGGCGCCCGGTGACGAAGTTCGTCACCTCGGCACAGCCGGTCAGGGCCAGCAGCGCGATCACGCCGAGCGTCACCATGGGACGAGCCCTCATGGATCCACCGTAGCGGTGCGTCACACTGGTCTCGTGCCCCCCGGTTATGCGCCGCGCTTCCTCGACACACCAATCCCACCTCCGAACCCCGGTCCGCGGATCGCCGGCGACCTGGTCGATCTCGACGGCTCCCCGGTGATCGACTACACCCACTTCTCGCTGGCTCAGAGCCGCTCGCGGCGGCTGGCCCGGTGGGTCGCCTGGAATGTCGACGGCGCGCGGCTGCGCGAGCTGGACCGCTCGGGCCTGCGGTTCCGCTACGACGAGCGGTTGGACCGGTCGGTGCAGACCGGCGACGAGGCCTACCGCGACAATCGGCTGGACCGCGGCCACATCGCCCGGCGGGCCGACCTGTGTTGGGGCGATCCGGAGGAGGCTCGGGCGGCGAATGCGGATTCGTTCTACTTCACCAACATCACCCCGCAGATGGATGACTTCAACCAGGCCAGCCGCGACGGGGTGTGGGGGCGGTTGGAGAATGCGTTGTTGTCCCAGGTCGAGGTCGATCGCCTCGCGATCTCCGTGTTCGGCGGGCCGGTGCTGGCCGACGCCGACCCGATGCACCGCGGGGTGGCCGTGCCGGTCGAGCACTGGAAGATCATCTGCTACGCCGTCGACGGTACGCTGCGGGCGCGCGCCTTCCTGTTCGCCCAGCAGGTCGAACCGGTGCTCAAGCTGGACGAGTTCGCCGCCTGGCAGGTCGAGATCGGGGTGATCGCCGAGCGTACCGAGTTGATCTTCCCCGACGTGCTGGGCGCGGCGCCGACCGCGCGGCCGCAGCCGCCGCGTCCGCTGTCCAGCACGGCAGAGATCGACTGGTGATCAGGAGTTGTAGCGATTCTGCGCCTGCGCCAGACCCTCGTTGATCAGGATCTCGACCGCATCGGCGGCTCGGTCGACCTCGAGCGCGAGGTCGGTGCGATCCCGGGCCGGAAAGTCCGACAGCACCCAGTCGTGCACGCTCATCCGGCCGGGCGGGCGCCCGATCCCGAACCGCACCCGGGCGAAGTCGCCGGTGCCGAGATGGGACCGCAGCGACCGCAGCCCGTTGTGGCCGTTGTCGCCGCCGCCGACCTTGAGCCGTAGCTGCCCCGGTTCCAGGTCCAGCTCGTCGTGGATCGCGATCACGTGATCCGGCGGCACCTTGTGGAAGGCCGCGAGCTTGCGGACCGCCGCCCCCGAGTCGTTCATGAAGGTGCGCGGCTTGACCAAGATCACCTTCGCCGCATCCGCCCCGACGCCGCCGATGCCCGAGGCCGTGAGCCGCGTCTCGGCCACATCCGAACGCATCCCGCGCGGGGCGCCGAAGCGTACCCCCGCGCGGGACGCGAGCTCGTCGGCCACCAGGAAGCCGACATTGTGCCGATGGCCGGCATAGGCCGGGCCCGGATTTCCGAGCCCGACCACCAGCCACGGGGCGGAGTCGCTCACTCCTCCGAGTCGCCCTCGGACTCGCCGTCCTCGGTCTCCTCGCCGCCCTCGGCCTCGTCGCCCTCGGCATCCTCGTCGACGGTCGGCTCGATGCCGGCCTCCGCCTCGGCCTCGGCCAGCTCGGCGTCGAGCTGCTCCTGGGTCGGGGCGTTGGTGATGTTGACGATCAAGGTGTCGGGCTCGCCGCCGACATAGGTCGAGCCCTCCGGCAGCACCAGGTCGGCCGCGGTGACCTGCGTCCCGGCCTCGAGCCCCTCGACGGAGACCTCGACGTGCTCGGGGATGTTGGTGGCCTCGGCCTCCAGCGTCAGGGTCTGGTTGTCCAGCACGACCAGCGTGTCCGGGGCGGCCTCGCCGGTCAGGGTGACCGAGACCTCGACAGTGACCTTCTCGCCGCGGCGTACCACGATCAGGTCGACATGCTCGATGGTGCCCTTGATCGGGTCGCGCTGGACCTGCTTCGGCAGCACGAGCTGGGACTTCTCACCGGCCAGGTCGATGCTCATCAGGGCATTGGAATTGCGCAACGCCAGCAGGGTCTCGTGGCCCGGCAGGGTGATGTGCAGCGGGTCCATGCCGTGGCCGTAGACGACGGCGGGCACCAGGTCGGCGCGGCGGATCCGGCGGGCGGCTCCCTTGCCGAACTCCTCGCGGCGGGTGGCCTTCAGGACGATCTCGGACATCTGTACTCCTCGGCTTCGACGTGCGGCGAGGAGCGTCCGGCCGGTCGGCCGGGCCCTGTCGATCACGGAGCGCTGCTCCCTCGCCATGGCAACGGCGCGATGATACCCGGCCGGGCGAGCACGGGCGAATCGAGCACGGGCGAATCGAGCGCGGGGCGATCTCCACCCGAACCTCCACCCGCGGGCGGTTCAGCGCGCGGCCCTCCGGCCGCAGGCTGGACGCACACCCCAAGAACCGAGGAGCATCTGATGGAGTACGTCCTCCCGCTGATCAACATCGCGATCCTGGTCCTGGTGATCGGTCGCGTCGTCCTGCGGCAACTGACCTGGCAGTCGACCGGCGGCCGGGCGTTCCGGTTGCCGCTGATCCTGCTGGTGATCGGCGGTGCGCTGTCCAGCCAGGACATCGCGTCGCTGGCGGGCCTGCCGGCGCAGGGCTGGATCGTGGTCTGCCTCGAGTTGCTCACCGGCTTGGGGATCGGTGTGGCGATGGGCTACCTGACCCAACTGCGCCGCGGCCCGGCGGGCATCGAGTACCGCGGCGGTGCGCTCGGCGTAGCGCTGTGGGTGGCGCTGATCGCCGCGCGGATCGGCGAGGCACTGATCGGCCAGCACTTCGGCGGCCCCGCGCTGGGCCAGCTCACCGGCCTGATCCTGCTGATGGTCGGCCTGAATCGGCTCACCGCCGCCGCGGTGGTCAGCCGGCGCGCAAGTGCGATGTCGCTCACGCCCCAGTACGCCTGAGGAGTGTCCACGCCCGAGGAATGTCCGGCGACCCGCTCACCGCCGGTCGGCGCGATGATGGCTCCGTGACCACTCCGCACCCGCCCGCGCCCGGCGACGCCGCGCCGGGCCTGCGGCCCGGTCTCGCGCGGGTGGGCATCGCGCTCGTGGCCGGCGCCGCGATCGCGCTGACCGGGCTCGCCGTCGTCGACGTCTCGTCGGTCGGGCTGTGGCTGCTCTGGGCCGGCGTGGCCTGCCTGATCGGCGAGTCGCTGCTCGCGCTGGCGCCCGACACACCCGGGACCCGCCGCGCCGGCACCGCCGCGCTGGTGGCCGGAGCCGCGTTGGCGGGCCTGTCCACGATGTCCACCCAGGGGCTCGGCTGGGCCCCGATCATCGCGGCGATCGTGCGCGGCGTCCGCTCCGACCGCGGCTGGCCCGAGGTGGCGTTTGTGGCGGTGGCGGGAACGGGCGGCCTGAGTGCGGGCGCGCTGCTCGGCGGCCAGCCGGGGCTGGTGCCGGTCGGCATCCTCGCCTGCACCGTGACGCTGTCGCTCGCGTTGCTGCGTCGCAACGCCCGGCACAGCGCCGAGCGCGAGCGGGTGCTCCTGGTGCAGCAGCTCGAGACCGAGCGGGAACGCGCCGAGAACGCCGCGCTCGCCGAGCGCGCCCGGCTGGCCGGCGACCTGCACGACGTGCTCGCCCACACCCTGGGCGCGCTGACGGCCCAGTTGAACGGCGCGGAGGCGCTGCTCGGCGCCGGCCACCCGCACCGGGCCAAGGAGGCGGTCGCGAGCGCGCGGCAGCTCGCCGCCGAGGGGCTGGCCGAGTCCCGGCGCGCGGTCGCCGCCCTGCGCGAGCCGGCGGGCTTCGACGCCTCGCTGACCGAGCTGGTCCGGGTGCACCGGGAATCGGGCGCGGCGGTCGAGCTGGAACGGACCGGTACGCCGCACCGGCTCGACCCGGCGCGCGAACTCGCCGCTCGCCGCATCGTCCAGGAGCTGTTGACCAACGCCCGCAAGCACGCGCCCGGCCGGCCGGTCGACCTCGAGGTCTCGTGGACCGAGGCCGGGCTGACCGTCTCGGCGACCAACCCGCTCGCGACCGGCTCGGCCTATGCCGGCGGGCTCGGGCACGGCCTGGCGGCGATGCGCGAGCGCTGCCGCGGGCTCGGCGGCGAGGTGCGCGCCGGGCGTACCCCCGACGACGAGTTCAGCGTGACGTGTTTCCTACCGGCGGAGGCGTGATGCGCGTCGTGGTGGCAGACGATCAGGCGCTGGTCCGCGAGGGCATCGTCACGGTGCTGTCGCTGGCCGAGGGCATCGAGGTGGTCGGGCAGGCCGCCGACGGCGCCGAGGCGGTACTCGTGGCGCACGAGACCGAGCCCGACCTGATCCTGATGGACCTGCGGATGCCGGTCTGCGACGGCGTCGCGGCGACCCGGCAGGTGGTGGCGGAACTGCCCGGGACCCGGGTGCTCGTGCTCACCACCTTCGGCGACGACGCGTCGATCGAGCACGCGCTCGAGGCCGGCGCGAGCGGCTACCTGACCAAGGACGCCTCGGGCGCGGAGGTGGTGGCCTCGGCACGAGCGGCCGTCGCCGGAGAGACGCCGCTGGACGCCCGGATCGCCGGACGGGTGGTGGCCGGGCTGCCCGATGCGCAGCCGCGGTCGGTCCGGGACCGCTTCCCCGCCCTGACCGCACGGGAGGCCGAGGTGGCCGAGCTGATGGGTCGCGGCCGGACCAATCCCGAGATCGCCGCCGAGCTCGTGCTGGGCGTCTCCACGGTGAAGTCCCACGTCAACGCGATCTTCGCCAAGCTCGGCGTGGCCGATCGCCGACAGGCGATCGCCCGGCTCACCGCGGCGGGCTGAGCCGGGCGCCCGGATGGGTTAGCGTGCAGCAGGCTCGCGCGCGGCTCGCGCGAGGCGCCGGGAACGCGGGGCAGGAGGACGGCGATGGCAGGCGAGACGACCGAGCGGCCGCGAGAGGGGTCGGGCGAGCCCGGTGCCGTGCGGCGCGCGACCGTCTACGACGTGGCGCGCGCGGCCGAGGTCTCGATCGCGACCGTGTCGTTCGCCTTCCGTCGGCCCGACTCGGTCAAGCCGAGCACCCGCGAGCGCGTGCTCGCGGCGGCCCGCGCCCTGGGGTACGCCCCGAGCGGCGCAGCCCGCGGGCTGGCCGCCGGGCGGACCGGGGTGTTCGGGTTGCACTCCTTCGACCTGATCCTCGATCACGCCCAGGCGCTCGCCGGCGAGTTCGACGATCCGGTACCCGAGCTCGACCTCGACGCGCTCGCCGCCGACGGGCCCATCTCCTTCGATGCCCTGGGCGAGGCCGCGTGGCCGGACCCGCGGGCGTACCCGCTCTACGTCGACGAAGTGCAGCGCGGGTTCGAGCTGGAGAGTCGCCGGCTCGGCCGCGAGGTGTTGTTGTCGCGCGGGTCGAGCTCGGCGACCGCCGTCGCCGACACCGCCGGCCGCGTCGACGGGCTCGCGGTCTTCCCGACCCGGGACGCGCCGGAGACGCTGCGAACGATCTCGCGCACCATGCCGGTGGTGCTGCTCAGCGCCGCACCATCCGAAGATGATCATCACCGGGTGCTGGTCGACAACATGGGCGGGATGCAGACGTTGATCGCCCACCTGATCGATGATCATGGCATTCGTGATCTTGGTTTCGTCGGCTCGATCGAGCCGAGCGATGCCGCCGAACGGTTCCGCGGGATGGGGCTGGCTATGGCCGAGCGGGGGCTCACCCCGCCGGAGGCGCCAATCGATTCCTCCACCCTCGCCGAGCGCGATTCGCTCGCCCGGGTGGCCGAGCTGGCGGCACAACGCCGGCTGCCGCGCGCCCTGGTCTGCACCAATGATCAGCTCGCCCTGGTGACCATGGAGGTGTTGCGCGGTGCCGGCCTGGATGTCCCCACCGACGTCGCGGTGACCGGCTTCGACGGCGTGCTGGCCGGGCGGCTGAGCACGCCGACGCTGACCACCGTGCGTCAGCCGATGGAGTCGATGGGCCGGATCGCGGCGCGGATCCTGGCTGATGAGTACGCGGCGCCCTCGAAGGGGCCGCGCCGCTATCGGCTCGGCACCCGGCTGGAGATCCGGGCCAGTTGCGGCTGCGCCTGACCACCTGCCGACGACCTTGCACGAAGCGGGCGTGAGCCCTATTGTGGCGAAATCTAAGCGCTTTGATTTCTGTCGTTCGAGGAGGAACAGATGCAGAACGCGCGTGCCATCGCGGTGGTACTTGCCACCGTGGCTCTCGTCGCCGCCGGATGTGGCAGGGCCGACACCACCAACCAGCCCGAGTCGGAGACGACCGTCGGCAGCGGCCCCGTCCAGGGCACCGTGACCATGTGGGCCATGGGCGCCGAGGGCGAGGCCCTCCCCGAGCTCGTCAAGGATTTCGAGGCGCAGAACCCCGGGGTCAAGGTCGAGATCACCGCCGTCCCGTGGGACGCCGCCCACAACAAGTTCCAGACCGCGATCGCGGCCGGGACGACGCCCGACATGGCCATGATCGGCACCACCTGGATGCCGGACTTCGCCGACGCGCTGGCCACCGTGCCGGCCGATATCGACAGCAGCGGCTTCTTCCCAAGCTCGGTCGCCAGCAACAAGATCGGCGACCGCGTCGTGGGCGTGCCGTGGTACGCCGACACCCGGGTGCTCTACTACCGCACCGACCTGGCCGAGAAGGCAGGCTGGACCAGCCCGCCCAAGAACTGGGCGGAACTGAAGACGATGGCCAAGGATCTGCAGACCAAGGCAGGCGCCGACTGGGGCTTCGCGATGCCGGCGGGCAGCTTCGACTCCTACCAGGCCTCGCTCTGGATCCCGTGGTCCAACGGTGCCGAGCTGACCGCGGGCGACAAGTGGACCCTGGACACTCCCGAGATGGTGGAGGCCTTCGGCTACCAGCAGGAGTTCTTCACCGAGAAGATCTCCGACCCCAACGTCGATCCGGCCACCGGCGCCCGCGAGGCCGCCTTCGTGGACGGTCGCACCCCGATGCTGGTCGAGGGACCGGCGCTGGCCGGCCAGCTCGCGGAGATCGGCGGCGCCGACTTCACGTCGAAGTACGCCACCGCGGTGGTGCCGACCGGGAAGTCGTCGACCTCGTTCGCGGGCGGGTCCAACCTGTCGGTGTTCGCCGATGCCGAGAACCCCGATGCCTCGTGGCGGTTGATCTCCTACCTCAGCCAGCCCGAGGTCCAGGCGAAGTGGTACCAACTGACCGGCGACCTGCCCGCGGCGCAGGCCGCCTGGGAGCTGCCGGAGCTCAGCGGCAACGACAAGTTGACGGCCTTCGGTGACCAGTTGCAGAGCGCCAAGGTGCCGCCGGCAACGGCGACCTGGGTACAGGTGGCTGCCGCCGGCGATGCCGCGCTGGAGAAGATGGCCCGCGGCGAGCAGGATGCCGCCACGGCGCTGAAGGAGCTCCAGGCGCAGGCCGACTCGATCGGCATGGGCTGACCCTGATGGGAATCCAGGCCACCGGGGCGCTCACCGCCCCGGACACCGGACGGGCCCAGCCGCGGCCGGGCCCGTCCGGCCGGGGCCGGCCCCCGGCCCGGATCGGGGGGCGCCGTCGGCGCACGCTCGTCGCCTGGGCATTCTGTCTTCCGTTCGCGGTGATCTTCGCCTTCTTCATGCTGGTGCCGATCATCGGCTCGTTCGCGATGTCGTTCACCGACTTCACCGCCCGCGACGCCCGCTCCCCGTTCGCGGTGAACTTCGTCGGGATCGAGCAGTACGCGATCTTGTTCACGGACGAGCGGTTCCTACGCTCGATGTTCGTCACCGGCACCTTCGTGCTGGTCGGCATCCCGGTGACCATGGCGATCGCGCTGACCCTGGCGCTGGCCCTGAACAGCGGCGGCGGCAGGGTGGTGGCGTTCTTCCGGGTCGGCTTCTACGCCCCCGTCGTGACCAGCATCGTCGCGGTCGCCGTCGCCTGGCGCTACATCCTGCAGCCCGACGGTCTGCTGAACAGCGCACTGGCTCTCGTCGGCATCCAGGGCCCGAACTGGCTCAACGACACCACCTGGGCGCTCCCGTCGCTGATCGCGTTGGCGGTCTGGCGCAATGTCGGCACCCTGATGGTGATCTTCCTCGCCGGCCTGCAGTCCATCCCCGAGGAGGTCACCGAGGCCGCGCTCGTCGACGGCGCCGGACCGTGGGCGCGGCTGTCCATGATCACCATGCCGCTGCTACGACCGGCGATGCTGCTGGGCGCGGTGATGATCTCCGTCGGTTTCCTGCAGTTCTTCGAGGAGGCCTACGTGATGACCCAAGGCGGCCCGCTGGGCGCGACCTTCTCGGTGGCGTACTACAGCTTCGAGCAGTTCGGATTCGGCAAGTACGCCCAGGCATCGGCGGCGAGCTACGTGCTGTTCCTCGCCATCGCCTTGTTGAGCCTGCTGCAGTTCAAGCTGCTCGGCACGAGGGAGGACTGATGGCCCAGCAATCCGGCGTACCCGGCACGGAAGACCTGCCCGGCACGAACTCCGATTCCCGCCGCCGGCTCGGGATCGGGATGATCATCGTGTTGTCCGTCGGGCTCGTGGTGTGGGTCCTGCCCTTCGTCTGGACGGCGCTCGGCAGCCTCAAGGGCCAGGGCGAGATCCTGCGTCGGCCGCCGACGCTGTTCCCGCGCGAACCCACCTTGGCCAACTTCGCCACCTGGCTGACCGAGCTGAACTTCGGCGGCTTCTTCGCCAACAGCGTCATCGTCGCGGCGCTCACGGTCGTCGGCAACCTGATCTTCTGCTCGATGGTGGGGTACGCCCTGGCCAAGCTCGACTTCGCCGGCAAGCGGGCGCTGTTCACGATCGTGATGATCACCATGATGGTGCCCGCCGTCGTCACCTTCGTTCCGCTGTTCGTGGTCGTGGCCCGCCTCGGTCTGCTGAACAGCTATCTCGGGCTGGTGCTGCCCTTCGTCACCGCACCGCTCGGCGTCTTCCTGATGCGCCAGTTCATGCAGGCCATCCCGGACACGCTGATCGAGGCGGCCCGGATCGACGGCGCCGGTGAGTTGCGGATCTTCGCCCGGATCGTGCTGCCCCTGTGTGGCCCCGCCCTGGCGACGCTGGCGATCATCACCTTCCTGTTCTCGTGGAACAACTTCCTGTGGCCGCTGGTCGCGGCACAGTCGGAGTCCTACTACACCCTGCCGGTCGCCCTGTCGCTGTACTCGACCGGGCAGAACGCGACGAACTACGGGCTGCTGCTCGCCGGCTCGGTGCTGGTGATCGCGCCCGTGCTGATCCTCTTCCTGCTGCTGCAGCGCTACTTCATCCGCGGCGTCGCGACGACCGGCCTGAAGTGACCGAACCCCCGAACCGAACGGAGCAACCGCCAGTGATCACGTTCCCCGAGAGCTTCCTGTGGGGCGCGGCGACCGCCGCGCACCAGATCGAGGGAAACAACACCAATGCCGACTGGTGGGCCCGCGAGCACGCGGCCGGCACCGAGCTCGCCGAGCCGAGCGGGGACGCCGCGGACAGCCTGCACCGCTGGCCCGAGGACGTCGCGCTGCTGGCCGACCGCGGCTTCGGGGCGTACCGGTTCAGCCTGGAGTGGGCGCGGATCGAGCCCGAGGAGGGGCGGTTCTCCCGCGCGATGCTGCAGCACTACCGGCGGATCGTCGACGCCTGCCTCGACTCCGGCCTGGCCCCGATGGTCACGCTGCACCACTTCACCAACCCGCGCTGGTTCGCCCGGCGCGGCGGCTGGAGCTCGCCGCGGGCCGCGGAGCGGTTCGCCCGCTACGTGGAGGCCGTGACGCCGATCCTGGACGGCGTGTCGTGGATCTGCGACATCAACGAGGTCAACATGTTGTCGATGACCCGCGGCGAGGAGGGCAACGAGATGACGGCCGCCAGCCTGCCGGCGCCGTCGCCGCTGGTCACCGAGCACCTGATCGACGCCCATCACCGGGCCAAGGACGCGCTGTCGACGCTGCCGGCGGCGGTCGGCTGGTCGGTCGCCGGCCAGGCGTTCCACGCGGCCGACGGCTGTGCGGAGGAGATGGCGGCCTACCGCTACCCCCGCGAGGATCTGTTCCTCGAGGCCTCCCGGGGCGACGACTTCCTCGGCGTCCAGGCGTACCTGCGCACCTTCATCGGCGCCGACGGACCATTGCCGGTACCCGCGGGCGCGGAGACCACGCTGATGGGTTGGGAGTACTTCCCGCGGGCCCTGGAGATCTGCATCCGGCACGCCTGGGAGCTGAGCGGGCACACCCCGCTGTTCGTCACCGAGAACGGGATCGCCACCGCCGACGACGAGCGCCGCAAGGACTACACCTTCGACGCGCTGGCGGGTCTCGCGAACGCGATGGCCGACGGCATCGACGTCCGCGGTTACCTGCACTGGTCGCTGCTGGACAACTACGAGTGGGGCACCTACCGGCCGACCTTCGGGCTGGTCGGCATCGACCCGAAGACCTTCGACCGCCTGCCCAAACCGAGCCTGGACTGGCTGGCCCGGATCGCCCGTAGCGGCGAGCTGGTGCGCTGACCGCCCGCCCCCGCGGGCGGCGACGTTGGCTACGCTGCCCCGCAGGTCCTGCGCCAGGATGGGGAGGGCGAGGATGGGGAGGGCGAGGCCATGGAGAACGAAGCTGCCGGTGAGCTGGCCGGCAAGCGGGCGCTGATCACCGGCGGCGCGGGCGGGATCGGCGCGGCCTGCGCCCGACGGTTGAGCAGGCTCGGCGCCGTGGTCACGGTCGCCGATCGGGACGCCGACGGGGCCCAACGGGTCGCGACGGAGATCGGCGGCGAGGCCTGGCAGGTCGACCTGTCCGACACCGCGGCCCTGGAGGGCCTGGCCCTGTCCACCGACATCTTGATCAACAACGCCGGCATCCAGCACATCGACCCGGTCGAGGAGTTCGATCCCGCCACCTGGCGGCGCATGCTGGACATCATGTTGACCGCGCCGTTCCTGCTCACCCGGGCCGCACTGCCCGGTATGTATGCGGCCGGCTGGGGCCGGGTGATCAACGTGTCGTCCATCCACGGCCTGGTCGCCTCCCCCTACAAGTCCGCCTATGTCGCGGCCAAGCACGGGCTGCAGGGGCTGACCAAGACGCTCGCTCTGGAGGCCGGCGAGCGCGGGGTCACCTGCAACTGCGTGAATCCCGGCTATGTGCGTACCCCGCTGGTCGAGTCCCAGATCGCCGACCAGGCGCGTACCAACAAGATCAGCGAGTCCGAGGTGTTGGAGACGATCATGCTTGCCAGTTCCGCCGTGAAACGCCTCGTCGAGCCCGACGAGGTCGCCGACCTGATCTGCTGGCTCGCCGGCCCGATGTCGGGCATGGCGACCGGAGCGAGCTGGGTGCTCGACGGCGGATGGACGGCCCGATGACCGCGCCCGAGCCCCGCGAGCTCGAGATCGCGGTGGACGGCGGCACGCTGCACGCCTTCTCCTACGACGGCGCCGAGCCCGACGCGCCGCTGGTGCTGGCCTTGCACGGCATCACGGGCAATCACCTCGCCTGGGCGCCGCTGCACCGGCGGGTGCCCGGGCACACCATCCTCGCGCCGGACCTGCGCGGGCGCGGGCTGAGCAGCGAGCTCCCCGGCCCGTTCGGCATCGCGCGGCACGCCGACGACGCGGCCGCCGTGCTGGCCGAGGCCGGCGCGCACCGGCCGGTCGTCGTGGTCGGGCATTCGATGGGCGCGTTCGTCGCGGCCGCGCTCGCGGTACGCCATCCGCAGCTCGTCGAACGGCTGGTGCTCGTCGACGGCGGCGCTCCCCTGCCGAAGCCGCCGGGCATGGAGCGCGCCGAGCTGTCGGAGGCCGCCCGGGCCGCGCTCGGCCCGGCCGCCGAGCGGCTGTCGGCGACCTTCCCCACCCGGGACGCCTACCTGGCGATGTTTCGCGAGCACCCGGCACTGCGCGACGCCTGGGATGCCGACATCGAGGCCTATGCCGGCTACGACCTGGCGGGCACCGAGCCGGAACTCGCCTCGCGTACCTCCGCCGAGGCGATGCTCGCCGACTTCGCCGAGCTCTTCGTCGGTGGCGCGGCCGAAACGATCATCGACCGGCTCGACCGGCCGGCGGTGGCGCTGCGGGCGCCACGCGGCCTGTTGGACGCCGCGCCGCTGTATCCGCAGGGCTATCTGGACACCTGGGCGAGCACGCTGCCGCACGTCACGGTCGCCGAGGTGCCCGACGTGAACCACTACACGATCGCGCTGGGCACCGGCGCGGACCGGATCGCCGCCGAGCTGCGCGGCTGACCCGGTCGCCGGCGCGGCCGCTCAGGCCTGGCCGTCGAACAGCTTGGTCACCGAGCCGTCCTCGAACACCTCGTGGATCGCCTTGGCGATCAGCGGTGCGATGGACAGCACGGTCAGCTTGTCGATCGGCTCGTCGGTGGTGATCGGCAGCGTGTTGGTGACGATCACCTCCTCGAAGTTCGACTCGTTCAGCCGCTGCGCCGCCGGCCCGGAGAGCACCGGATGGGTCGCGGCGGCGATCACCTTCTTGGCGCCGCGGGCGAGCAGCGCGTCGGCGGCCTGGGTGATCGTGCCGGCGGTGTCGATCATGTCGTCGACCAGCAGGCAGACCTTGCCCTCGACATCGCCGACCACCTCGTGCACGGCGACCTGGTTGGCCACATTCGGGTCGCGACGCTTGTGGATGATCGCCAGCGGGCAGCCCAGCCGGTCGGTCCACAGGTCGGCCAGCCGGACGCGACCGGCATCGGGCGAGACCACGACCAACTCGTCGGTGTCGTAGGACTCCGCCACATAGTCGGCCAGCACCGGCAGCGCCCACAGGTGGTCGACCGGGCCGTCGAAGAAGCCCTGGATCTGCGCGGCGTGCAGGTCGACCGACATGATCCGGTCCGCACCGGCGGCCTTGAACAGGTCGGCGATCAGCCGCGCCGAGATCGGCTCGCGGCCGGCATGCTTCTTGTCCTGGCGGGCATAGGGATAGAACGGGGCGACCACGGTGATCCGATCGGCCGACGCCCGCTTCAGCGCGTCGATCATGATCAACTGCTCCATGATCCATTCGTTCACCGGGGCCGGGTGGCTCTGGATCACGAAGGCGTCGGAGCCGCGTACCGACTCCTCGAAGCGGACGTAGATCTCGGAGTTGGCGTAGGCCAGAGCGCGCGTCGGGGTGAGCTCGCAGCCGACCAGTTCGGCGACCTCGTCGGCGAGCTCGGGATAGGCCCGGCCGGAGAACAGCATCAGGTGCTTCTCGCTGGTCTTCTTGAGCCCGCTCACGTGTCCTCCGGGTTCGTCGTCGGTATCCCCGCCTGCGAGCCGGGACGTTAGTCGATCACGACTCATCGCGTCCATCCGTGTCATGGCGTCCATCCGTGTCATGGCGTCCATCCGTGTCACGCTCGGCGCCGGGGTGCGGCGTACCGGCCGCCCGGGCACGGTCGGCGGCGGCCTCGGTACGCGTGCCCGCGCGGCGCCTGGCGACCCAGCCGTCGACATTGCGCTGGCGGCCGCGGGCGACGGCGAGCTGACCCGGCTCGACGCCGTCGGTGACGGTCGAGCCAGCGGCGATGTAGCTGCCGTCGGCGATGTCGACCGGCGCCACCAGCACCGAGCCGCTGCCGACGAAGCTCGCGTCGCCGACCACGGTCGGGTACTTCGCGACGCCGTCGTAGTTGGCCACGATGGTGCCGGCACCGATGTTGGCGCCGGCGCCGATCGTGGCGTCGCCGAGATAGGACAGGTGCGGGGCCTTCGCGCCGGGGCCGAGGGTGGACGCCTTCACCTCGACGAACGCGCCGACCTTGGCGCCCTCGCCCAGCTCGGCGCCGGGGCGCAGGTAGGAGAACGGGCCGACCACCGCGCGCGGGCCGATGGTCGCCAGGTTGGCCTCGGTGCGCAGCACGGTCGCGCCCGCCCCGACCGCGGTGTCGCGCAGCCGGGTGTCGGGTCCGATCTCCGCGCCGTCGCCGACGGTGGTGGCGCCGGCCAGCGTGGTGCCCGGATGCAGGGTGACATCGGTGCCCAGCGAGACGTCGTCGCTGACCCAGGTGGTGGCCGGGTCGAGCACGGTGACGCCGGCCCGCATGTGCCCTTCGAGGATGCGACGGTTCAGCTCGGCATTCATCCGGGCGAGCTGGACCCGGTCGTTGACGCCCTCGGTCTGCCACAGGTCGTCGGTGCGGTACGCCCCGACCCGGTCCCCGTCGCCGCGGGCGATGCCGAGCACATCGGTCAGATAGAGCTCGCCCTGGGCATTGTCGCCCTCCAGCCTGGCCAGACCGGCGCGCAGCACCGCCGCATCGAAGACATAGATGCCGGAGTTGATCTCGTCGATGCCGCGCTGGGTCTCGTCGGCGTCCTTGTGCTCGACGATGCCCGCGACCGTGTCGTCGGCATCGCGCAGGATCCGACCGTAGCCCGTCGGGTCGGGCACGCGGGCGGTGAGCACGGTGATCGCGTTGCCGGCGGCGCGATGCTCGCCCACCATCGCGAGCAGTGTGTCGGCGGCCAGCAGCGGCACGTCGCCGTAGGTGACGACCACCTCGCCGGTGATCTCGCCGAGAGCCGCCAGCCCGCACTCGACTGCGTGACCGGTGCCGCGCTGTTCTGCCTGGGTCGCGGTGGCGGCCTCCGGCGCTATCTCCTGCAGGTGGGGCGTCACCTGGTCGGCGAGGTGGCCGACGACGACCATCAGCCGCTCCGGGCGTACCCCCTCCGCGGCGCGGACCGCCCAGTCGAGCATCGATCGGCCGCCGACCTCGTGCAGCAGCTTCGAGCGGTTGGACTTCATCCGGGTCCCGCCTCCGGCGGCCAGGATGATCACCGCCGCGACGGACTGGGTCTGGACCGAATCGCTCACACACGCTCCTTGCCGAGGATGCAATCCGGGCGATCGTAACGTGTCCGACCGTGCCCGCGGGGCGGCGGCCGCCGGGCCACGGCAGGCCGGGTGGAATTGCTCCCCGGGTAGGAGTCGAACCTACGTCGCTTGTCCTGATTCAAAGTCAGGCGGGCCCTGCCGGCAGACCAACCGGGGAACGACCCGCGCGGCGCGGGTCTGCGGGACAGACTACGGGATCCGGCAGACTTGCCGCGTGCCAGCCAGCGACCATCGGACCCGTCCCGCGCGCCGGGTGCGGATGACCGGGGCCCAGCGGCGGGCGCAACTGATCGAGGTCGCGCGGCCGGTGTTCGCCGAGCACGGCCGCGACGCCGCCTCGGTCGAGGAGATCGCCGCCCGCGCCGATGTCTCCAAACCCGTGGTCTATGAGCACTTCGGCGGCAAGGACGGCCTCTACGGCGCGGTGGTGGATGGCGAGGTGCAGGTCCTGCTGGACGGGATCCGGGCCGCGCTGGACGATCCGGGCGCCCGCTCGCGCGAACTGCTGGAGCGGGCGACCCTGGCCCTGCTGGACTACATCGAGCAGCGCCCGGACGGCTTCCGGATCCTGTCCCGCGGGTCGGGTGTCGGGCAGGACGCGTCGGGCTCGTTCGCGACCATCCTGTCCGATGTCGCGAACCAGGTGACCGGCCTGCTCGCCGCCGAGTTCACCCGGCGCGGACTCGATGCCCGGACCGCGCCGCTGTATGCGCAGATGCTGGTCGGGATGGTGGCGATGACCGGCCAGTGGTGGCTGGACGAGCGACGCCCCCGCAAGCAGGAGGTCGCCGCGCACCTGGTGAACCTCGCCTGGCACGGGCTGAGCGGCATGGAGGCGCGACCCAGGCTGGGTCGCTGACCCGGGACACCTCGGCGTCGCCCGATGATCACGCAGGCTTCACCCGGCCGGCTCTGGCGGCCGGGCCCGCCACGCGGGACAGTGACGCCATGCGTCCCAGACTCTGGTTCTCCCTGTTTGCCGCCGTCGTGATGGTGGCCGCCGGACTCGCGTCGCCGGCCTCGGCCGCGCCGCGCGGCAGCCTCGACCTGCAGGCCCACCGCGGCGGGCTCGGGCTGACCACCGAGAGCACGCTGGCGGGCTTTGCCAAGGCGCTGCGCCTGGGCGTGACGACCCTGGAGCTGGACACCCAGATCACCGCCGATGACAAGGTGGTGGTCACCCATGATCGCCAGGTGAGCGCGCAGAAATGCCAGGACACCGGGCCGGTGCGGCCGGGCGATCCGGCGTACCCCTATGTCGGGAAGTTCATCAAGGACCTGACGCTGGCGCAGATCCGGACGATGAACTGCGGCTACCAGCAGCTGCCGGGCCGCCCGGAGCAGGAGCAGATCGACGGCGCGAAGATCATCGAGCTGCGGGAGCTGTTCGATCTGGTGAAGCAGGCTCGGGCGCGCCGGGTGATGATGAACATCGAGACCAAGGTCGAGGCCGGGGCGCCGCACGAGACGGCGCCGCGGGAACAGTTCGTCCGCCGGGTGTACGAGGAGATCGAGAAGTCGGGGCTGCGCCGACAGGTGACGATCCAGAGCTTCGACTGGGGTTCGCTGATGGCGATGCACCGGCTGGACGAGCGGCTCCCGCTGGTCGCGCTGACCAACCGCGACTTCCTACAGACCGGGCAGCCCGGGCTCTCGCCCTGGCTCGGCGGCATCGACGTCGACGACTTCGGCGGTGACTGGATCGCCGCCGCGGCCAGCATCGACGGGGTGGTCGCCGTCTCCCCGGTGCAGGGATTCCCCCAGGACGGGGCGATCGGCGATCCGGGATTCGTGCCGTTCCCCGACGCCGCCATGATCGACAACGCCCACGCGCGCGGGCTGAAGGTGATTCCGTGGACGGTGAACGACCCGGCCACCATGCAGTACCTGATCGACATCGGCGCCGACGGCATCATCACCGACCGGCCCGACGTGTTGCGCGAGGTGATGGCGGACAACGGTATGAAGCTGCCGGCGCCCGCGCCGGGGTGCCGCAAGGCCAAGACCTGCCGGATCTGATCAACGACTGCCGGTACGCCCGATCAGGGGCCCGCCTCGAAGCGGCGCAGCAGGGCGCCGAGCAGGCGGGCCACCGTGCGCTGGTCCGCGGCCGACAATCCGTCGAGCAGGCCGCGCTCGCGCTCCAACAGGTCGGTCAGCGCGCCGTCGACGGCCTGGCGGCCACGCGGCGTGAGCGCCACCAGCACGCCGCGGCGATCGTTCGGATCGGGCTCGCGCTCGACCAGGCCGCGGGCGGCGAGGCGGTCGACGCGATTGGTCATCGTGCCGGAGGTGACGTGGGTCTCGGCGAGCAGCCGCCCCGGGGACAGCCGGTAGGGCTCGCCGGAGCGGCGCAGCGCGGCCAGGACATCGAACTCCCAGCCGGCCAGCTCGTGCGCGGCGAAGGCGTCGGACCGCGCGCGGTCGAGCCGCTGTCCCAGGCGGGCGACCCGGCTCATCACCTGCATCGGCGTCAGGTCCAGATCCGACCGTTCGCGGGCCCATGCCGCGACGACGCCGTCGACCTCGTCTGCCTCCATGCGCGACAGCGTAGAGGTTCTTGACATCGAGAGAGTTTTGGGAGAAAGATGTCTTGATGTCAAGATAGTTTGTCGGCCGGGGTCGGCGATGATCCGGAGGTGGCGTGATGGCGGTGTGGAATGCGGAGCAGTACCTGCGCTATGCAGACGAGCGCGGCCGGCCGTTCTTCGACCTGACCGCGCGCATCGGCGCGCGGCAGCCGGGTCTGGTCGTCGATCTCGGGTGCGGTCCCGGCAACCTGACCCGGACCCTCGCCGAGCGCTGGCCCGGCGCGCGGGTGATCGGGGTGGACTCCAGCGCCGAGATGCTGGCGCAGGCGCCGGCAGGCGACGGGCTCGAATGGGAACAGGCCGACCTGCGCGAGTGGACCCCGCCCGGGCCGGTCGACGTCCTGGTCTCCAACGCGACGCTGCAGTGGATTCCGCGCTACGAAGATCAACTTCCCCGGCTGGTCGACCTGCTCGCCGACGACGGTTGGCTCGCGATCCAGGTGCCGGCCAATCACGACGAGCCGCTGCACCGGTTGCTGCGCGAGCTGCTGGCCGACCCGGAGTTCGCCCCGCTGGTGTCGGGCATCGAGCGGACCCGGGTGCTCGACGCCCGCGAGACCGCCGACATCCTGCTGGCCGCCGGCTGCTCGGTCGATGCCTGGCAGACCACCTACCTGCACCTGTTGCCCGGCGAGGACCCGGTCTTCGACTGGATCGCCGGGACCGGCGCCCGTCCGGCGCTGCAGGCGCTCACCGGGCAGCCGCGCGAGCGGTTCGTCGCCCGCTACCGGGCCGCGCTGCGAGAGGCGTACCCTCCGGGCCCGCAGGGCACCTGGCTGCCGTTCCCGCGGACCTTCGTCGTCGCCCGCGCGAGGGCTCGTCGCTGACCCCCCACCCGGATTGTTTCCGCAGTTATGCCCGCTGTCACGCTCCCACAGCGGCATCAGCTACGGGAGGGATCAGGCCGCGCAGGGTCTCGATGACCCTGCGGAAGCCGGTCCGGGCGTCCGCGACGTCACAGCGCAGGTGCCGCCACCTGGCGCGTGTCCAGGTCTCGTCACGCGCGATGTCGCGGCTTTGCTGCTCGCGGCTCAGGTGGTGCGATCCCTCGTAGTCCAGCGCGATGCGGTACGCGCGATAGCCGAGATCGGCCTCGGGAGAGTAGGGGTCGTCCGGATCCAGCCGGAGCTGGAGCTCGGGTTCTGCCAGCCCCGCGCCGATGATCGCCAGCCGGAGCCTGGTCTCCATCGGCGAATCGGATCCGCGGCGGATCAGCCCGAGCGCCTCGCGGCCGAGCACGACCCCGGGACGCCACTCGTTGAGCGCCAGGATCTGCTCAAGATCAGCGGACTCCGCCCACGGGTGCGCCCGGTCCTCGATGCGGGGCCGGGGCATCCGGACGAGCTGGTCACCGATGATCACCGCCTCCTCGCGGCGCAGCATCGGCAGCAGGTCGAACCAGCATCGCGGCCGGGTGACGATCCGGACCCCGTCGAGCTCGCCGATCTCCGCGCCGGTGATCCGTGCGGTGTGACCGCGCACGCCCCGGCGCCGCGGCTCCCAGCGCCGGGTGTCGCGACAGACATCCAGCCGGCCCGGGGTGACCAGCCGGGCGGGCAGCCAGAGCCCGTACAACTGGGCGGCGCTGACATGGGAGATCCAGCCGTCCGGCGTGGTGGCCAGGACGGCCGCCGCGTACTCGGCAAGGTCGATCTCGCGGTTCGCGGGTACGCGCAGGCCCCGGCTCGGCGCGACGAGGTCGGAGGCCTGCAGGCGCTTGCGGCTGATGCCGGCGGCCTCGGCGGCACGAACGGTGAAGGGGTGCCCGGCGAGATCGTCCGGGAGCGGTTGTGGCGGGCGCATGATCGAATCCTCGAACATCGCGCCGCCGCCGAGGGCCCCGGAGACGGGTTGTCCACAGGGGAATCTCCTCGAGGCGAAGGTGTCCCCCCGCGCTCATCCGCCGCTCATCCGCGCTCATCCGAATTGTTTCCGTAGTTATGCCCGCCAACCGTCCCGGTTGGCGGGCATAACTACGGAAACAATTCTGGGCGGGAGGCGGGTCGAAGCGGGTCTGGGCGGGAGGCGGGTCGAGGCGCCGAGACGGGCGGGAGGCGGGTCGAGGCGGAGGCGGCGAGCGCGGGTGAGGAGACGGGCGCGGGTGACGAGACGAGCGCGACCGAGGAGACGGGCGCGACTCAGCCGAGCAGGCGGGCGCCGTGGGCGGGGCCGACGACCCGGCGTACCCGATCACCGGCGCCGTCGCGGGCGAGCCGGCCGGAGACATCGATCGCGGTGGACTCGTCGCGGCACAAGAAGGCGCAGGTCGGCCCGGAGCCGCTGATCATCCCGGCCAGGGCGCCGGCCTCGACGCCGCGGGCGAGGAGGTCTTCGAGATCGGGCCGCAGGTCAATGGCCGCCTCGGCCAGGTCGTTGCGCAGGGCGGGGGCGAGGTCCACGACGGAGCCGGCGGTCAGCGCGTTCATCAACTCGTCGGGCACGGCGAGCTCGGAACCCTTCGGCCGCAGCTCGTCGTAGCGCCGATAGACGTCCACCGTCGACAGGCCGTCGTTGTCGAACACCAGCACCCAGTGCCGACGCCCCCGGCTCAGCACGGGGACGAGTTCGGTGCCCCGGCCGGTGCCGATGGCGGTCCCGCCGAGCAGCGCGAACGGCACATCGCTGCCGAGCTCGGCTGCCAGGTCCCGCATCTCATCGGCGTCGATGTCGATGTCCCACAGCACCGAACAGGCGAGCAGCGTGCCGGCGGCATCGGCCGACCCGCCCGCCATCCCGCCGGCCGTCGGAATGGCCTTGCGCAGCGTCAGCGCCAGCCCGGCCAGCTCGATGTCGTAGCGCTCGGCGAGCAGCCGGGCGGCCCGGACCGCCAGATTGTCCTCGCCGGTCGGCACGGATTCTGCCCCGGCCCCGGCAACCAGCACGTCGATCCCGTCGCCGTCGAACTCCTCGGCGTGCACCTCGTCGAACAGCGACACCGCCTCGAAGACGGTGGCCAGCGGGTGGTAGCCGTCGGCCGCCCGCGCGCCGACCGCGAGCGACAAGTTGATCTTGGCGGGTACGCGCACCACGACCCGGTTCACAACGACCTCGGAGACCACGTGATCAACCTAGCCGCTCGGCGATCCGGGCGTACGCCGCCACGTCCAGCACCTCGCCGCGCGCCTGCGGATCCACGCCGGCCTCGACCAGCGCGGCCGACGCCTGGGCCGAGGATCCGAACAACCCGGCCAGCGCCGAGCGCAGCATCTTGCGCCGCTGGCCGAAGGCCGCGTCGATCACCGCGAAGACCTGCTCGCGGCTCGCGGTGGTGGGCGGCGGCTCGCGGCGGGTGAGGCGGACCAGGCCGGACTCCACATTCGGCACGGGCCAGAAGACATTGGCCGGTACGCTGCCGACGCGCGCGGCATCGGCGTACCAGGCGATCTTGGCCGACGGCACGCCGTAGGTGCGCGACCCGGGTGGCGCGGCGAGCCGATCGGCGACCTCCGCCTGCACCATCACCAGGCCCCGGCGCAGCGAATCGAAGCGCGCCAGCAGGTGCAACAACACGGGCACCGACACGTTGTAGGGCAGATTGGCGACGATCGCGCCGGGGGCCGGCCCGGGGAGCTCGTCGACCCGCAGCGCGTCGCCGGTGATCACCGCGAGCTCGCCCGCGCGATCGGGCAGCCGGTCCGCGACGGTGCCGGGCAGCAGCGCGGCGAGCCGGTCGTCGATCTCGATCGCGGTCACCGGGTGGCCGGCCTCGAGCAGCCCGAGGGTGAGCGAGCCGAGCCCGGGCCCGACCTCGAGCACGGCCTCTCCGGGCGGCAGCTCGGCCTGGGCGACGATGCGCCGGACGGTGTTCGCGTCGTGTACGAAGTTCTGGCCGCGCTGCTTCGTCGGCCGCAGGTCGAGCCGAGCCGCGAGCTCCCGGATCGTCCGGGGATCGAGTAGGGCGGGCCGCATGGTCGGACCCTAGTTCACCAGCGGTCGACGTGAACGGCGTCCGGTCGCCGATCGCGCCGGGTCGCCGAACCGCGAGGGCGCTCGCCGGCCGCGCGGTGACCGATCGCGATCGCGGCGACGGCCTGCTGGTCGGCGGGTACGCCGAACTCGGCGCGCACCGCCTGCTCGGCACCGGCCGGGAGGCCGAACAGGCCCGCGCCGAGACCGAGATCGACGGCGCGCAGCAAGATGTTCTCGATCACCGCGCCAGCGTCGACCCACCACCAGGGAACCGGCCAGTCGGCGCCGGGGTCTCGGCCCTTGTCCGGCTCGGCGTACCGGCGGCGATAGCTGTCCTCGGAGGTCCAGACCATGATCAGCGCCGGCGCGCGGCGCATCCCGGTGAGCCAGGCGGAGGCGTGATCACCCGCGGTGGCGGCCCAGAACCTCGACACGCGGTCGCCGGTCAGGGTGAGCAGGGAGACGCCCTGGGCGTACCCCGCCGAAGGGGCGCGGACACCGGCATCGGCGAGCGCCGCCAGTTGATCATCGCCGAGGGGAAGCTCGGCGAAGTCGCGCACCATCCGGCGGCGGCGCAGGACGTCGATCAGCTCCATCGTGATCACCAGCGGCCGCCGAAGGCGGCGAAGGTGTTGTCCAGCAGCGATGCGCACAGCT
Organism: Naumannella huperziae; assembly: GCF_054073625.1. Lineage (NCBI taxonomy): Bacteria > Bacillati > Actinomycetota > Actinomycetes > Propionibacteriales > Propionibacteriaceae > Naumannella > Naumannella huperziae. Next base: position 3,311,120 of record NZ_JBSXPH010000001.1, read on the forward strand.
CGGCCAGATCCACGCCGCGCAGCTCGGCCAGGTAGCGGACGGTCCACGGCATCAGATAGGACGCATTCGGCCGCCCGCGCAGCGGCACCGGGGTGAGATAGGGCGCGTCGGTCTCGACCAGGAGACGATCGGCCGGCGTGATCGCGGCCGCCTCGCGCAATGCGTCATTGGGCTTGTAGGTGACCGGTCCGGGGAAGGACAGGTACGCGCCGCGGTCGAGACACTGCCGCGCGAAGGCGGCGTCGCCGGAGAAGCAGTGCATGACGACGCGATCGGGTACGCCCTCGGCGTCCAGCAGGTCGAGGATGCCGGCATGCGCATCGCGGTCGTGGATGACCAGGGTGAGGTCGTGTTCGCGGGCGAGGGCGATGTGGCGGGCGAAGCTGTGCCGCTGCAGCCGCTGACCCTCGGGCTCGCGGGTGCGGTAGTGGTCGAGGCCGGTCTCCCCGATCGCGCGGAGCCGGGTGCCGCCGCCGGCGACCAGCGTCGCGAGATCGTCCAGCGCATCGGGCAGCGCGTCGCCGAGCCGGGCGGCATCGTTGGGATGGATCGCCACCGCCGCGACGACCTCCGGGTGGGCCGCGGCGAGTTCCAGCGCCCAGCGCGAGCTGGCCAGGTCGGTGCCCACCTGGACCAGCCGGGTGACCTCCACAGCCGCGGCGCGCGCGATCGCGTCGGCGGGCTCGAGGCCGGTCATCTCGCGGACGGCGTCGAGGTGGGTGTGGGAGTCGGCGACCGGGGCCGGCAGCGGCTCGGGCGCCTCCGCGAGCGTGTACCGGTCGGCTCGGGCGGTGGAACGGGCGGCCATGCCCGCCACCCTATTCAGCCCGCGCCGGCCTCGATCCGCATACGGGGTACGCCGGGTCAGGCGCGGGCCTCGAGCACGGCGGCATAGAGGGCGTTCTTCGCCAGACCGCTCGCGGCCGCCACCTCGGCGACGGCCTGCTTGGTCCGCGCGCCGGCGGCGACCCGGGCCTGGACGGCGGCGACGGCGCCGGGCAGGTCGGCCTCGGCGGGCTCGGCGCCGGCGATCACCACGGTGATCTCGCCGCGTACCCCGTCGGCGGCCCAGTCGGCCAACTCGGCGAGCCCGCCGCGGCGTACCTCCTCATACGTCTTGGTCAGCTCCCGACAGACCGCGGCCGGCCGCTCGGCGCCGAACGCCCGCGCCGCGTCGGCGAGCATCTCCGCGATCCGGTGCGGGGACTCGAAGAAGACCATCGTCCGGGGTTCGTCGGCCAGAGCGGCGAGCCGGCGCCGCCGCTCCCCCGCCCGCCGGGACACGAATCCCTCGAAGCAGAATCGGTCGACCGCAAGGCCCGACACGGCCAGGGCGGTCAGCACCGCCGACGGCCCGGGCACCGCGCTGACCTCGATGCCGGCGTCGATGGCCGCGCGGACCAGCCGATAGCCCGGGTCGGAGACCGTCGGCATCCCGGCATCGCTGACCACGACGACCCGCGCGCCGGCCACCAGCTCGGCCAGCAGCTCCGGCGCGCGGGCGGCCTCGTTGGCGTCGTAGTGCGAGACCACCCGGGCGCTGGTCTCGATGCCGAGCCGCTGCAGGAGGGTACGCAGCCGGCGGGTGTCCTCGGCGGCGATGACATCGGCCTCGGCCAGCTCGCGGCGCAGCCGCGGCGAGGCGTCGTCGGCATCTCCGATCGGGGTGGCGGCGAGGATCAGCACCGCACCAGCATCGCATCGCAACCGGCATTCCATCGCAACCGGAGTTCGGGCGCAACCGGAGTTCGGGCGCAACCGGAGTTCGGGCGCAACCGGAGTTCGGGCGCACACCTAGGATGTGCGCGTGACCGCCACCGCCACCCGCGACGACCGGCCGACGGCCTCGCCCGAGCTGACCGCCGGGCTGCCGCCGTCCACGATCGACCGGTTGCGCGGCTGGCGGCCGACGGATGGCCTGGCGTCCTGGGCGATCACGATCGGGATCACGGCGCTGGCGTTCGTGCTGCGGGTGGTCGGCCTCGGGCATCCGAACAAGTTGATGTTCGACGAGACGTATTACCCCAAGGACGCGTGGTCGCTCCTGCTCTACGGCTACGAGCGGGCCTGGCCGAAGGACGCCAACGACAAGATCACCGCCGGCAATGTGGACCTGATCGCCACCGCCGACCCCTCCTTCGTGGTGCATCCGCCGATGGGCAAGTGGATGATCGCGCTCGGCGAGGCGATCTTCGGGATGAACAGCTTCGGCTGGCGGTTCATGGCCTGCGTCTGTGGGGCGTTGCTGGTCGCGGTGGTGATCCGGATCACCCGCCGGCTGGCGAGCTCGACCATGATCGGCGCGGTCGCCGGCTTGTTGTTGACCTTCGACGGGCTGGCCTTCGTGATGTCGCGGATCGGTCTGTTGGACATCTTCCAGGCGTTCTTCACGATGACCGCGATCGCCTGCGTGGTTGCCGATCGCTTCTGGTTCCGCAGCCGCCTCGCCGACTGGTTGGACGCGCGGGGGTTGGCCGATCTCGGCGGCGCGTTCGGCCCGCGGCTGTGGTGGCGACCGTGGCGACTGGCGGCCGGATTGTTCTGGGGTCTGGCCATCGCGACGAAATGGAACTCGCTGGTCGTGCTGGCGGCCTTCGCGCTGCTCTCGCTGTACTGGGACGTGTCGGCCCGCCGGCTCGCCGGCGCCGGGAATCGGGCCTGGCTCGCGGTGTTGTGGGACGGCATCCCGGCCTTCGTGTACCAGGTCGTGCTGGCGGCCGGGGTCTATCTGTTGAGCTGGTGGGGCTGGCTGACCAATGACGGCGGTTGGGGCCAGGACAAGGATCCGAACCGCCTGCTGGCGCTGTTGGCCTACCACAAGGAGATCTGGGCCTTCCACACCGGCGACTACATCAAGTCGCAGACCCACACCTATGACGCCGATCCGCTGACCTGGCTGGTCGTCGGCCGGCCGATCGGGATCGACGCGGTGAACGACATCGAGCCGGGTACGCAGGGCTGTACCGCCGTCGGCGAGAAGTGCATCGCCGTGGTCTCCGGGATCGGTACGCCGCTGCTGTGGTGGGCGGGCGTGTTCTGTCTCGCAGCGGCGGTGTTGTTGTGGGTGCTGGCGCGGGACTGGCGCTTCGGCGTACCGGTCGTCGGTTTGATCACCACCTGGCTGCCGTGGTTCCCGAACTCGGACCGGCCGGTGTTCTTCTTCTACGCGATCATGATCATTCCGTTCACGGTGATCGCGGTCGCGTTGGTGATGGGGCTGGCGATCGGGCCACCGGCGCCGCCGGGTGATCGGGTGGCCGAGCGGCGCCGGGCGCTCGCCGCGACCGGCTGCACGGTGTTCGTGGCGCTGGTGATCCTGAATTTCGCCTGGTTCTATCCGATCCTCACCGACGAGGTGATACCGCGCTCGGCCTGGCAGGCACGGATGTGGTTCGAGAGCTGGATCTGATCATCGAAGGAATGTCGTGACCCGATCCCTGACCGGCTGCGCGGTGGCCGTGGCGATGGTCGTCCTGCTCGCCTCCTGCGGCAGCCCGCCGGCCCCCGAACCCGAGCCGGCGCCCGCGAGCGACATCAATCCGGTTGCGGCACAGCGGCTGTCCGACGGCGGCGAGCTGCGGATCGCGGTGACCAATCTCGGCGGCACCTGGAATCCGTTGCACGCCGAACGTCCGTCGCGCGAGCGTGATCAACTCCGGCGCGCGTTCTTGCCGACCTTGTTCGATGTGGACACCGCAGGGGTGCTCTCGCCCGACCCCGACTTCCTGGCCTCGGTCGATGTGGCGCCGGGCCCGCCGGGGCAGGTCACCTGGCAGCTCAACGAGGATGCCGTCTGGGCCGACGGGGCGCCGATCGTGGCCGAGGACGCGATCGCGACCTGGCGGGCGTGCAACGGCGAGCGCCCCGAGTTTCGGTGCGCGAGCGATCTTGGTTTCGACCAGATCACCGACGTCTCGCAGGGTTCGTCGCCGAAGCAGGTGAAGGTGACCTACGCCGGGTCGACGGCGGACTGGCAACGGCCCTGGTCGCACGGGCTGCTGCGCGCGGCGAGCGTCAAGGATCCGCAGACGTTCAACGACGGCTGGGCGAGCGTACGGCCGGAGTGGACGGCCGGCCCGTTCACCCCGAGTGGGCAGGAGCCGGCGGCGCTGTTCCTGGACCGCTCGGAGACGTGGTGGGGTACGCCGCCGCGGCTCAGCCGGATCAGCCTGAGCACGGTCGATGCGGCCGGCGGCGCGAAGGGATTCGGTGATCATCTGCTCGACGTGTTGCCGGCCGAGGATCCCGACACCCAGGCCGATGTCCGCGAGCAGCCCGGGGGGACGATCCGGATGGCGCTGTCGGGGGCGTACCGCAGATTGATCTTCAACACCACGGCCGGGCCGCTGTCGGACCCGGCGGTGCGGCGCGCGATCATGCTGAGCATCGACCCGGTGGCCGTCGGCCGCGCGGCGTTCCCGGATACGGGTTATCAGCCGTTGCCGATGGACTCGCAGTTCTACGGGCGACACCAGGGCCAGTGGGTCGACACCGCCGCGCAGGCCGGGGTCCGCCTGGATCGCGAGGAGGCGCAGCGGGTGCTCGATCGCGCGGGCTGGCGTCCGGGGCCCGACGGCGTGCGGGTCAAGGACGGGCAACCGCTGGTGATCCGGGCGACCCGGATCGCGGGGCTGATCACCTCGGAGGTCGAGGCCGTCGAGCTGCAGCGCGAACTGTCGGGCGTAGGCATCTCGGTGCAGATCGAGGAGGCCAGCATCGAGGAGCTCGCCGACGGTTCGCTGCTGTCCGGGGGGAACTTCGGCGTCGTCGGGATCACCGCGGACACCTCGCCGTTCCCGCTGGACGGGCTGGATGCGCGGTTCGGCAGCGGCGGCGAGCAGAACTTCTCCCAGCTCGCGATGCCGGAGGCCGACCGGCTGATCGGCGAGCTGTCGGCGGCGAGCGATCCGGCGCAGCGGGTCGAGCTGTCGCGGCAACTGGAGGCGGTGCTGTGGGAGCAGGCCCCGAGCATGCCGCTCTATCAGTTGCCGCAGCTCGTCGGTGCTCGCGATCTCGTCGCCAATTACGGGGCGCCCGGGCAGGCGAGCGTGGATTGGACCGCGGTGGGCCTGATCGCGGGCTGAGGCGTTCTTTCGGGGCCCCTCCTGCATGCGGGCGACCTTCGCCTCTTCGAGATGAAATTGATCAATATCTTCAAAAGATGATGTTGAAAACGTCGATCAGCGCGGGGCGGTGATCAGCGCCTGCAGCTCTCCGATCGGGATGCGGACGGTCTCGGAATCGCTCGTGGTGATCGTTCCGGACTGGCCACCGGCCGACCAGTCGATGTCCCAGGTGTAGGTCGTGGTGACCTGGTAGCCGTCCTTCGGCGACATTTTCTGGTAGCGGTGCGAGCACGGGCCGTCGCTGCCGGGAATGTCGCGGTAGTTGAACTTGCGGCCCTTCAGCGCGCACCGCAGGGTGGTCCCGTCGCCCATGTCCACCGCGACCCGCGGCTTGTTCGCCCGCAACGAGACCGACAGGCCCTCGACGGTCATCGAGTCGGCCGGCGCGACCAGGGAGTCGTCGTCCACGCTCACCCACACCGGGAAGCCGACGGCAAGCATCTTGAAGCGATTCTTGTTCCAGTCGGGCGTGAGCTCGGCCGACGACGCCTTCAGCGTGATCCGGGCAACCGCCCGGCGCGCGGCGACTCCCGGATCGATCGTCGGAGCCGGCGGCGCCGCGTTTCCGCCACCGCCGCCGCCGCCCGTCGGGATGGAACACAGGCGATCCGACGGATTGCAGCGGCCGCCCGAGTTGATGTGCAGCTCGTCCAACGGGATCGACGGATACGCACGCCCACCCGAACCGGTGTTGCCCGACCCCGAACCTTGTGAGGGTCGGCGCTGGGAGTCTCGTTGAGATGGCGGCTCCCCAGTCGTCGAGTCCTCGAGCCCGTAAGTTGTCCCATTGTTGTCGTCGGAGCGCTCCTCAGGTGCCGGTGGGGGCGGCGGAACGGGCGGGTTTGCGCTGGCGAGCAGCCCCGATGAAACGACCAGCATCGACGCCCCGACCAGCATGCTCACAAGATGCCGGATCAACACGACTTGGCTCCCCGCGATCTCATCGTGAACACCTTCCAACCGGCGGGTTCTTCGCGGTCGAGAGTCAGCGTCGGCCACTTCTCCAAATACGCTTCCGGTGCCGGTCGTTCCCCGTCCTTACCCCGGTAGCGAACGCTGGTTCGATCCACGCAGGTGTAAAGATCAACGCGCTGCGCGCTCGCAGAGGCAACGACGACTCGAACGATCTTGGATCCGCCGACTGCCAGTCGCTCACCCTCGCGATTCAGTTGTTGATTGCTGCCGTTGACGTAATCGCGCTCCTGCCCAGCCGTCGTTGCCACGACAGATTCAGGAATCGGGTCGCCGACGGCGGGGTCGTATCCGCCTGCTCGCGCCGTGTCACCGAGCATCTGCTCGTACGCCCGATAGGCCTCGATGGCCTCCTGGGCCTGCTTGGCGCCGCGGCTGGGGGACGGCGAGGGCGTACCCACCGAAGTGGGGGCACCACTCGGGCCCGGGCCGGGCTCGGCCGGACCGGTACATGCCGCCAGGACGATCACAGCCAACACCCCGACGACCGCAGGCAGACGAGGAAACATCTGGGGGGGCTCCTCCCGGGTCTGCGCCCTGCAGCGCTTTCCCGGGCAGTATTCCGACGAACCCGCACGATGTCGACAGCCCGCCCGGAAGCTGTGGAAAACCGGTCAGCGGCTCCCGGGCTCGTTCAGCCGGGTGATCCACGGGATGGATCCGATCAGGGCCGACCGCCCGCGCTTGGACAGGCCGCGCGCCAGCGGCACCCGCGCCGGTCGCCACGGCAATTCCGCGGCGGCACTGCGCCCGAGCGCGACATCGGCAAGCTGCAACCCGGCGGCGGTGCCGTTGACCAGCTCGAACCCGCCGAGGCCGGCCGCGGTCAGCACGGTGTCGCCGTTCAGGCTCGCCGAACCCACCAGCGGCAACCCGTCGACGCTGCGATGGGTCGTCGTCGACCAGCCGTTGACCACCTGCGCCTCGGGCCAGCTCCGAGAGACCCAGTCGATCAACTCGGCCACCGATCCCCCGTTCTGGCCGATGATCAACAGGTCTCGGTACCGCGAGACCAGCATGCCGGGCCGATCCACCAACTGGACCTCGCGGAGCGGGAACACATCGGTCCGCAGGGCGAGCAGATGCCACGTCTCGGCCCGCACCCGCGCTCGCAGCGCGGCCCGGTCCGCCAGCGGTGCCGAGCTGGCCAGCACCACGCGTCCCGCGCGCAGTTCGGCGCTGCCGGCAATCACCCGCGCGCCGGTCCGATCGACCCGGAGACCGGCCATCGCCGCGCCGCCGAAGATGCGCACCCCGGCATCGACCGCCCGCGCCGCCAGCGCGCCCAGCCACTCGGCGGGGTCCACGACGGCGCCCCCGCCGACCGCCAGCTCGGGTCGTACCTCGAACGGCAGCCCACTGACATCGGCGAACTCGCACCGGTAGCCGCCAACCCGCAGCGCCCGCGCCACGAACCGGAGCTGGAACGCCCAATGTCCCTGCGTTGTCGTTGCGCCGAACGTCCGGTCGGCCACGGGTACGCCGAACTCGGCCCCCCGCCGCCGGACGTATTCGAGCGCCCGATCGGTCTGGGCCGCCCACGCGCGCACCGCGTCGTCACCGTGCAGCAGCCGGATGTCGTGCGGCGTCTCCCCCTGCAGCGGCGTCAACCAACCCGGCAACGCGCCCGAGGCGTCGGCGCCGATCCGGCCCGCTTCGATCACGATCACGTCCGCGCCGCCCTCGGCGGCCGCCAGGGCGGTGGTCAATCCCGCGGCACCGGCGCCGACGACCACCAGATCGGCGGTCGCATCGACAGGTACGCCACCCTCCGCGACGGGCCGACCCCACGGGGGCCGCAACGCGATCCCGGAACTGCGTTTCACCGGGACACCCTAGCGACCACCCGCCAACCGATCCCCGCGCAGACCATCGCCGCGCCGACGATCAGGCTCGCGGGCCCGACCGTCGCCACCAGCAGCACACACAGCGCCGCGCCGGTCACCTGCAGGACCCGTGGATAGCGCCGGTCGTCGCCGGCCTGACGCAGCGCCGCCAGGTTCGCGACCAAGTAGTACAACAGCACGCCGAAGCTGGAGAAGCCGATCACCGCGCCGAGCGGCACGAACCAGACGAGCCCGGCGGCGATCACGGTCGGGACGGCGATCGCCCGGGTCGGTACGCCGCGCGCGCCGATCGCCGCCAACCATCGGGGAAGATCATCATTGCGCGCCATTGCCAGGGCGGTACGCCCGATGCCGGCCTGCAGGGCGAGCAGCGCGCCGAGGCTGGCCAGCGCCGCACCGACCCCGATCGCCGGCACCAACCAGCTCGCCCCCGCCGCGGCCACCAGATCGGCCAGGGGCGCGGTGCTGGCCGCCAGGGCGGGCACGCCGAGGCCGCGCAGCAGTACCAGCAGCACAACCAGATAGAGCGTGAGCACGACGCCCAGGGTGATCACCACGGCGCGGCCGATCACCCGACGGGGGTCGCGTACCTCCTCACCGAGCGTGGCGATCCGGGCGTACCCCGCGAAGGCGAAGAAGAGCAACCCCGCACCCTGCAGGATCCCGAGCGCGCTCGGTTCCGCCGGCGGTACGCCGAACCAGCCACCCGCGGCGACCGGCGCGCGCAGGCCGACGACGATCGCCGTGACCAGCACCACCAGGACCGCGGAGACGATGATCATGGTGGCCCGCAGGGTTCGGGTGATGCCGGCGCAGTTGATGCCGCCGAGCACCAGGATTGCCGCGCAGGCGGCCGGGCGTTGCCAGCCCTGCGGCACGAGGTACGCGGCGAAGATCAGCGCCATCGCAATGGTGCTGCCGGTCTTGCCGATCACGAAGCACCACCCGGCCAGGAACCCGGGCCAGGGCCCCAACAGCTCGCGGCCGTAGAGATAGCTGCCGCCGGAGCGTGGGTACGCCGCCGCCAGTTGCGCCGAGGAGGTCGCATTGCAGCAGGCGACCACCGCCGCCAGCGCCAGGGCCACCAGGACCGCCGACCCGGCGGCTGCGGTCGCCGGGGCGGGCGCGGCGAAGATCCCGGCGCCGATCATCGAGCCGAGGCCGATCCAGACGGCACCGGGCAGGCCGATCCGTCGCGCGAGTTCGTGCACGCGGCGATTCTTCCGCGCGAGCGTCGGCGCCGGACGCCGGCCCGCGGCCGCCGCCCGAGCCGGGCCCCGGCGTACACTCGAAACCACGCCAGAATCTCGACCTTCTGCGCCAACTATGGCGGCGTAACACGGTCGTAACGCGAGATTGTCTCGACAGCTCGCCAGATCACCGCAATATTCGTATGCTGGAGGACATGACTGTGACGACCTCTCAACACCTTGCCCCCGAGGCCGTGCGCGAGGTGCTCGGCCGCAACATGCTGACCGACGGGTTCGACTTCGTCCTGGACCTGGAGAACTCCGCGGGTTCGGAGCTGGTCGACCAGCGCGACGGCACGCGCTACCTGGACATGTTCACCTTCTTCGCCTCCTCCGCGCTCGGGATGAACCACCCGGCGCTCGCGAAGGACGACGCGTTCCGCGCCGAGCTGACCGAGGCCGCGATCAACAAGCCGTCGAACTCCGACATCTACTCGGTGCCGATGGCCGAGTTCGTCGAGACCTTCGCCCGGGTGCTCGGCGATCCGCAGCTACCGCACCTGTTCTTCGTCGAGGGTGGCGGCCTGGCCGTCGAGAACGCGCTCAAGGTCGCCTTCGACTGGAAGAGCCGCCGCAACGAGGCCAAGGGCAAGAGCCCCGAGCTGGGCACCAAGATCATGCACCTGACGGGTGCGTTCCACGGGCGTACCGGCTACACGATGAGCCTGACCAATACCGACCCGAACAAGGTCGCCCGGTTCCCGAAGTTCGACTGGCCGCGGATCGACGCGCCCTATGTCTCCGAGGCCCACGATGTTGCCGAGGCCGAGCGCACGGCACTCGCGCAGGCCCGCGCGGCATTCGAGGCCGACGGCGACGACATCGCCGCGTTCATCTGCGAGCCGATCCAGGGCGAGGGCGGCGATCGCCACCTGCGCCCGGAGTTCCTGGCCGCGATGAAGGAGCTGTGTGTCGAGTTCGACGCGTTGTTGATCTTCGACGAGGTGCAGACCGGATGCGGCCTGACCGGCGCCGCCTGGGCGTACCAGAAGCTCGGCGTGCAGCCCGACGTGGTCTCCTTCGGCAAGAAGCTGCAGGTCTGCGGGATCATGGCCGGCGGCCGCGTGGACGAGGTCGAGGACAACGTCTTCGAGGTGCCGTCGCGGATCAACTCGACCTGGGGCGGCAATCTGACCGACATGGTCCGCTCGCGCCGGATCCTCGAGGTGATCGAGGCCGACAAGTTGATCAACAACGCCGAGGAGCGCGGGGAGGAGCTGCTGGCGCAGTTGCGCGAGCTGGCGGCCAAGCACGAGGGTGTCGTCAGCGATCCGCGCGGCGCGGGCCTGATGTGCGCGATCACGCTGCCCGATGGCGAGCTGCGCGACCGCGTGATCGACAAGCTGCGGACCGACGAGAAGATCTTCATGCTCGGCTGCGGCGCGTCGTCGATCCGGTTCCGTCCCGCGCTGACCGTCAGCGCCGAGGACATCACCCGCGCTGTCCAGGCGCTGGACCGCGTGCTGACCGCGCTGTCCTGAGCCCGACGCCAGAAGCGGCGCCCGCCCCGCGTACCTCGGTCGAGGTGCGCGGGGCGGCCCGTCTCAGCCGCCGAAGTTCTGCGTCCAGTAGATCCCGTAGCTCCCGCCGCGGGCGACGCCGACCCCCAGATCGCGGTAACGGCAGTTCAGGATGTTGGCCCGGTGGCCGGAACTGTTCATCCACGACTTCATCACCGCGGCCGGGGTCTGCTGACCGGCCGCGATGTTCTCGGCCATCACGCTGCCGGTGTAGCCCGCAGCGCGCATCCGGTCGAACGGGCTGCGCCCGTCCCGGCCGGTGTGGCTGAAGTAGTCATAGCGCGCCATGTCGACGCTGTGGGCGCGGGCCACGGTGGCCAGCGTCGTGTGCTCGCGGACGGCCGGGCAGCCGACCTTGGCCCGTTCGACGTTGACGAGGCGGAGCACCTCGCGTTCCTCGGTGTTCATGGCCGTCGCGCCCGCATGGGCGCTCGGCGCGGTCGAGACGGATGCGATCAGCGCTGTAGCCCCCAGCACCGCTGACACGATCGCTGTGGACAACCCTGTCTTTCGTGATCTTGTCATGCCCGGAACGCTATAGCGTCGTGCCATGACTGTCACCAGTGACGACGGGCTGCAGCGTCCGGTGTGGGCGGATGCGGATCCGCTGCTGCGCACCTATTACGACACCGAGTGGGGCATGCCGGTACGCGATGAGCGCGGGCTGTTCGAGCGGCTCAGCCTCGAGGCGTTCCAGTCGGGCCTGTCCTGGGCGACGATCCTGCGCAAGCGCGACAACTTCCGCGCGGCATTCGATCACTTCGACCCGGAGCTGGTGGCTCGCTACGGCGACGCCGATCGCGAGCGGTTGCTCGCCGACGCCGGGATCATCCGCAACCGCGCCAAGATCGCCGCGACGATCGGCAACGCCCGGGCGACGCTGGAGCTGCGCGCCGAGGGCGGGCTCGCCGACTTCGTCTGGGGATTCCGGCCGGAGCGTACGCCGGAGCCGCGGACCGCAGACGAGGTGCCGAGCAGTTCCCCGGAGTCGGTGGCCCTGGCGAAGGCTCTGCGCAAGAAGGGGTTCCGGTTCGTCGGCCCGACGACGATGTTCGCCCTGATGGAGGCCGTGGGGATCGTCGACACCCACCTGGTGACCAGTCACCGCCGCGGCAGCTCCGGGGTGTGGTCCTGACCTGGCCCACCGCTTTCCACAGGCGCGTGTGTTCGGCATCGCTTGTGGAAAAGGCAGTCCCGACGAGCTCGGGGCGCCGTCTGTGTCAGTGGGCGACCCTACGCTTTTCGGGTATGGAGGAGTTCGGGGGGACTGCCGGCCAGGCGCAGCGGCTGATCGACGCCGCGCTGCGCGGCGTGCGCGAGGGCACCCTGACCGCTGCGCCCGATCCGCGTGGGCGGTTGGCCGAGTTGGCGAGCTGGCTCCGATTGCGTGATCGGATGGATGCGATCATCGCGGCCGGCATCCGCGCGGTCGACGATGCCGACGATGCGATGACCGCGCAGGGGTCCTCGACCCGGACCTGGCTGGCGCAGACCGGGCGGGTCACCCCGGGCCGCGCCGCGGCGTTGATCAAGGACGCGCACCGGCTCGGCCGATTCGGCGCCGTCGCCGACGCGCACGCGCGCGCCGGGATCAGCACCGACCAGGCCGGCGCGATCGTCGATGCGCTCGATCGCCTGCCGGGCGACCAGTCCGCCGATGAGCTCGCCGCCGGCGAGGCGACCATGCTCGACCACGCGACGGCGCAGCATTTCGATCCCGCCATGTTGCGCCGCCTCGGCAACCATCTCGTCGAGATCATCGCTCCCGAGATCGCCGATGAGCACGATCGCGTGGCGCTGGAGCGCGCCGAGCGGCGCGCCCATCAGGCTCGGTCGCTCACCTTCACGGCCGACGGGCACGGCACCATCAGCTTCCGCGGTCGACTGCCCCAGCTCGACGGTGAGGCATTCGTCGCCGTCATCGACGCCCACGCCACCCGCGACCGCTCCGTTGCCGGCCGCGATCCGAGCGAGGCCGAGCTCAGCTCGCCCGAGCAACGCCGCGCGGACGGCCTGGTCGAGCTGATCAGCCACGCCCAGGCGTGCCGGACCGCGCCGACGCACGGCGGCGAGCGCCCGCGCATCGTGGTCACCATCGGGCACGAACAGCTTCGCGCCCTCGCCGGTTCGGCGCTCGCCGCGGCGCACGGGCCGGTCCCTTCGACCGCGCCCGGCTGCCCGGCCGAGCACCCTGCGTCCGCGGCAGCGGGACGCGCGAGCGGGGAGTCGCTGCGCACGGGGGCCCGCGTCTCGCTCGCGTCGATGCGCCGGCTGGCCTGCGATGCCGGGCTGCTGCCGGTGGTGCTCGGCGGGGACGGCCAGCCCCTCGACGTCGGTCGCGAACACCGCCTCGTCACCGCGCCCATCCGCGCCGCCCTCACCGTCCGCGACCGCGGCTGCGTGCTGCCCGGCTGCGACCGCCCGCCGGAGCGCTGCGAGGCCCACCACATCGTTCCCTGGCAGGCCGGCGGGCCCACCAGCCTGACCAACCTGGTGCTCCTGTGCCGACACCACCACGGCCTGATCGAGCCCCGGCCCGGCGCCGCAGCCGCCAGCCAGTGGGAGGTACGCATCGCCGCCGACGGCCTGCCCGAGGTGCTGCCGCCCAGCCGGGTCGACGCCAACCGCCGACCCCTGCGACACCCGAGGCTCCTCCACCGCCGCGCCGGCCGCGGAAGGCGACCGGAGGGCCCGGCCCCGCCCGACGACGATCCCTGATCTCCCGGTGAGGGTCCGTGGGCCACCGGTGAGGGTCCGTGAGCCCGGCGAGGATCCGACCCTCGGCACCGGGCGGAGGCAGGGGCACTGACGCGTGCCGGCGGGCGCTCACCGGCGGCGGCCGGGGCCGGGGCGCAGGGTGCGACGTTGGCCGGCGCGGAGCGCTTCACTACGTTGACCGCGTGAGCGACGAGTTGATCAGCACGCAGCAGGCGGCCGATCTGCTCGGCGTGCAGGTGTCGACGGTCTATGCCTACGTCAGCCGGGGCCTGCTGCATCGGGTCGAGGACGGACGCTCGCGTCACGACGGATCGCGGTTTCGCCGAGACGAGGTGAGCCGGCTGGCAGCGCGCCGTCATCGGCCACGGCGCGGGGTCTTCGAGGTGACCGTCGATACCGCCGTCACCAGCCTCGATCCCGGTGGCCGCTTGTTGTTCCGCGGCCGCGACGCCGGCGAGCTCGCCGAACGCGGGACGTTCGAGCGCGTCGCCGAACTGATCTGGGACGAGCCTGCGCCGATGGTGCCCTGGCCGGCCTGCCCCGGCGCCCCCGTCGCCGTGGCCGGCTACTCGCGCTGCGATCGCATCCGTCTCGGCATCCTGTACGCCGCGGCCACCGATCCCGAGCGCGACGAACTGAGCGCCGAGCACTTCCGGCAGGCCGGGCGCCGGGCGATCTCCACCGCGATCGCGACCCTGCGCGGCACCACCGGGCGCGCGGTCGGCGAGGGGCAAGGCGACCCGATGCTCGTCGAACCGACCTTGGCCGACCCGATCCCCACCGATCCGACCTTGGTCGAACCGACCCTGGCCGAACCGACCCTGGCCGACCCGACCTTGGCCGAACCCATCCCGCCCGGCGCGGTGGCGGCGGGCACGTGGGCCGGTCTCGCCGCTCGCCCGCCGACCCCGGCGCAGTTGCGGGCGGTCGACATCGCGCTCGGCGTACTCGCCGATCATGAGCTAGCGACCTCGACGCTCGCCGCCCGCGCGGCGGCGAGCACCGGCGGGGACCCCTATCTGATAATGCTCACCGGCGCCTCGGCGATGGCCGGGCAGCGGCACGGCGCCGCGTCCGCGCCGGCGTACGACCTGCTGAGCCGCGAGCTGCTCGACCCGGTCGACGTCGACACCGCCCCGGCGGGCTTCGGACACACCGTCTACACCGGGCCCGACCCGCGTCTCGAGGTCCTTCTCGCCGCGGTCGACCGGTTCGCCCCAGACGTCGTCGCCGCGGTGGACCAGCTCGCCGCGCGCGTCGCCCGCCGGCACCGGATCGCGCCGAACGTCGACCTCGGGCTCGCCGCGCTCAGCATCGGCGCCGGCCTGCCCCGCGACGCCGGCTCGGTGATCTTCACCCTCGCCCGCCTGGCCGGCTTCGTCGCACACGGCATCGAGGAGCAGGGCAAGCCGTTGCGCTTCCGCCCGCGCGCCACCTACACCGGTCAGCCGGAGACCGCGGCCGGCGGCCCGACATAGCGCGAACTCGGCCGGATGATCTTGCGGTCGCGGCTCTGCTCCAGCACGTGCGCGGTCCAGCCGACAACCCGGCTGCAGGCGAAGGTCGGCGTGAACATCTCGCGCGGCACCCCGCACGCCTCCATGACGACGCCGGCGTAGTACTCGACGTTGGCGCGCAGCGGGCGGCCGGGCTTGGCCTCGTCCAGCACCTTGATCACCTCGGCCTCCGCCGCGACGGCGAGCTCCGCCGTCGGTCCGCCGAGCCCGATCGCGGTCTCCTTCAGCAGCTCCGAGCGCGGATCCAACGTCCGATAGACGGCGTGCCCGAATCCCATCACCCGGTGCCCCTCGGCGAGCTGAGCGCGCGCCCAGGCCTCGGCGCGGTCGGCCGAGGCGATCTCGTCGAGCGCGTCCAGCGCCCGGCTCGGCGCGCCGCCGTGCAGCGGCCCGGCCAGCGCGCCGACACCGGCGACCAGGCACGAGGTCAGGTCGGTCCCGGTGGAGGCGACCGTGCGGGCGGTGAAGGTCGAGTTGTTGAAGCCATGGTCGATGGTCAGCACCAGATAGCGGCTCAGTGCCTCGACCTCACGCGCGCTCGGTTCACGACCGGTGAGCATCGCCAGATAGCTGCCGACGTAGCCGAGCTCCGGCCGCGGAGCGCGCGGTTCGCGCCCGCCCGCCAGGCTGTGGGCGGCGGTCACCAACCACGGCACGACCGCGGCGGACCGCACCGCGCGTACCTGCTTGGTCTGCTCCTCGCTGTCCCACAGCGGTCGATCCGCGGTCAACGCCCCGTACGCCGACAGCGCAGTACGCAGGCTGAGCAGCGGATCGTCGCTCGCGCTCGCGCCCATCACCGTGACCAGTCGTTCGGCGAGCTCGGCCGGGACCTGCAGCGATTCCGCGACCTCGCGCCGCCAGCTCTCCCGCTGCTCGGCCGCGGGCAGCGCACCGCGCAGGACGAGATGCCAGACGTCTTCGAAGGTGTGCTCGCGGGCGAGCTCGGTCGCGTCGTACTGCCGGTAGTGGAAGAACCCCTCCTCACCGCGGACGTCGCCGATCGCGGTGTCCGCGACGACCACGCCGGCGAGGCCGGGCGGGGTCACGATGGGCTCGGGTGCTGTTGAGCTGATCATGATCGCAGCGTGCGACTGTTCGCCCGGCCCGTCAATCTTGATCACGTCAACATGGACCGCCGATCGCCGCGAGCACCCGCCGCCCGTCAGCCGGTGGCGGTCAGCTCGTCCAGCGACACGATCCGCGCGAACCGGCCCGCGAGGGCGTACTCGGTCCGCTCGATCACGGCATCGGTGCCGAGCGTGCGCGGATCGGCAAGGATCGCGTCCCAGTCGGCGTCGGTCGCGGCCGGCCCACGATCGCGGTGCGGGATCGGGAAGGTGGCGGTGGCCTCGGTGACGAACTCGACGTCATAGCCGAGGTCGGCCGCCAGCCGCGCGGTCGTCTCGCAGCACTGCTCGGTCTGGATGCCGCTGATCATCAGCGTACCCACGCCGTGCTGGGTCAGGATCTGCTGCAGATTGGTCGTGGTGAAGGCATTCCGCGAGGTCTTGGTGATCACCGGCTCGCCGGGCAGCGGCGTCAGCGGCTCGATCAGCCGGACATGGCCCGACGGCGGATCGAACGGCGTGTTGCTGCCAGGCTCGGCGTGCAGCACCCAGACGACCAGATCGCCCTGCGCCCGGCGCGCCTCCACCAGCCGAACCGTCCGCTCGACGATGTCCGCGGTGGACACCGCGCGCCACCGCGGCAACTGACGGAAGGACTCCTGGACATCGATCACGACAACTGCCCGCTTCATGATCAACATCGAAGCGGTACCCCTGGTGAGTGCGCCACCACCGTTCGGGACAGGATGCGCAGGATTCCCGCCACCGATGACGCGATCAGCGCGCGCCACCGATCAGCCCGGCGAGCCGGGCCAGTCGTAGACCCGCCTGCAGCTCGCCGCGTACGCCACCGTCGGACAGCTCCACTCCCGCGACGGTGCGGATCCGGCCCAACCGGTAGTACAGCGTCGACCGATGGATGCACAGCACTCGCGCGGTCGCGCGCGCATCCCCGCCCGCGGCGAGATAGGCCTCCAGCGTCTCGATCATGGCGGCCGACCGCGGCTCGGCCAGCAGCCGTCGGATCGGCGGTCCAAGATCATCGGCGCCGATGTCCTCGAGCGGCAGCATCGCCAGCACGCCGTCCAGCCCGGCGTCGACCCAGTTCAGCACCACCGGATGCCGGTCGGCAGCGAGGTACGCCGCACGCCAGGCGGCCCGGGCCCGGGCGAACGATCGCGGCACCTCCCCCAACGTGCCGACCACCGGGCCGATCCCGGCGCGGACGCCGGCAAGCTCGGGCCTGCCGAGGATCCGGCCCAGGCGCTCGGCGACGACCGGCCGAGGAAAGACCAGCACCCCGACACCGTCCCCGAGCACGCCACCGGCCACCGACGCGGTCGAGGTGCGCGCGACGAAGTCCACGGTCAGCCGCACCGCCAGGGCCGTCCGCGTCCCGGTCCCCTCACCTCCGGGCGGCGCACCGAGCGCGACCGCGCAATAGTGCCCGGATCCACCGAGCAGCCCCTGGTCGATCAGCGCGGCGGCCGCCCCGGACCGCCGCCCCTCATCCGCCGCGAACAGCTCATCGAGCAACCGCGCTGCCGCCCCGCGCCGCTCGTCGCCACGCAATGCCCGCAGACCGAGCGGCGGGCCCAGCCGCGCCGCCCCCACGAGCAGCGGCGCCAGGTCGGCGCCCTCCGGGGACTCGGCCGGCCGAAGGACGGTGATCAGATGGCCGACCCGTCGTTGTTGATCATCGACCGGCGCGAACAGCACCCGGCCGAGCTGGGGAATGTTGCGGACGCGCCACCCGCCGGCCGCCACCGACGGCCTGGCCCACGAGTCGCTGTGCGCGAGCACCTGGCCGAGCCGTTCGCGGTCCTCGTCGGACTCGTGGATGGAGTAGCCCACCACGCACAGGTCGTCGTCCAGCAGCACCAGCCGGCGCCCCACCTCCTCGGACAGATCCTGCAGCAGATCGTCCAGGCTCGCGCCCACCTCGGCCACCGTGGCCCCTCCAACCGTCCGCCCGATCACTCCGACACAGTGTCGGAATCGGCGGCCTCAAGGTTCCCACACGAGGCCGAAGCGATGCCCGCCGCGCCGCCCTAGCGTCGACGTACACCCGCAAACCGCGTACACCCGCAAACCAGGACGAAGGAGTCCGCAGCATGACCCGCAGTCCCCAGATCGCGATCATCGGTGCCGGCATCGGCGGCCTGACCCTCGGAATCGACCTGCGGCGGCGCGGGTTCGACGTGACCATCCACGAACAGACGACCCAACTGCGCGAGATCGGGGCGGCGGTGGCGCTGTCGGCGAATGCGACCCGCTTCTACGAGGGCCGTCTCGAGCTGGGTGATCAACTTGCCCGGAGCTGGGCCGAGGTCGAGACGCTGATCTTCCGCGACGGGCTCGACGGCCGGGTGATCGCCCGCCTCGGCGACCGGGCGGACTACCGCCGCCGGTTCGGCGCGCCGTACGTGGGCATTCACCGCGCCGACCTGCAGGCCGCCCTGTCCGGCGCGTTCGGCACCGACGGGCTCCATCTCGGTCGTCGCCTGACCGGAATCCGGGAGACCTCGACGGAGGCGGTGCTCGAGTTCGCCGACGGTTCGACGGCGAACGCCGACCTGGTGATCGGCGCCGACGGCGCGCGGTCGACTGTGCGCCGGCTGCTGCTCGGCTACGACGACGCGCTCTTCTCCGGTTGCACCGGCACCCGCGGGATCGTCGGCCCCGAGCTGTTGTCGCAACTGCCGGACCCGGGCGCGATCCAGTTCTGGATGGGCGCCGGCGGGCACCTGCTGCACTACCCGATCGGCGGCGGAGCGCACAACTTCTTGTTGGTACGCCGCGAAGGCATCCCCTGGCCGCACGAGACGTGGGTCGCCGGGATCGACGACGGGTCACATCTCGCGGACTTCGCCGACTGGCATCCGGCGGTGCGGCAGCTGATCGGCGCGGTCGGCGTCACCGAGCGCTGGGCGCTCTACCACCGGCCGCCGCTGTCGCGCTGGAGCCGGGGCCGGGTCACCCTGCTCGGCGACGCGGCCCACGCGCTCGTGCCGCACCACGGTCAGGGCGCGAACCAGTCCATCGAGGACGCCATCGTGCTGGCCGACCAGCTCGACGCCCATACCGATCTCGATCACGCCCGCGCGGCCTACGAGCGATTGCGGCGCGGGCGTACCCGCAAGGTTCAGTACGCCTCGATCACCGCCGCCGACGTGCTGCACCTGCCGCCCGGCCCGCGCGCCGACCGGCGAAACGGGCGCCTGGCGCAAGCGGGCGCCTTCGATCGCCACCTGGCTTGGATCCACGGCTTCGACGCGAGCGCCGACGAGCCCGACGATGCCGGCGGCGGCACCTGGTGGTGACGCTCAGCCCTTCGCCGCGAAATCCACCTCGGCGGTGCTGACGGTGCCGCCGCGCCGGTCCTTGGCCGCCGACTCGTCCCAGTAGGCGTTGGTGTAGGCGATCGCGTCGGCCGGGCCGATCGGTACGCCGTAGGGGCGGAGGTCCTCGGTGGTGTGCGCGTCGCCCACGAGCAGCGCGTCGTAGCCGCGGACCAGCGCGCCGTGCAGCGTCGACCGGATGCACATGTCGGTCTGCGCGCCGGTCACCACGACCCGCCCGACACCTCGCTCGGCCAGCACGTCCTCCAGGTCGGTCTGTTCGAACGAGTCGCCGTAGGTCTTGCCGACCAGCGGCTCGCCATCGGCCGGCATCAGCTCGTCGACGATCTGCCACTCCGGGCTGCCCTGCCTCATCTCCTCGTCGCTGTGGCGTACCCACACCACCGGCACCTCGGCCGCGCGGGCCCGATCAACGAGCGCGGCGATGTTGTCGATCACCCCGGCACGCTGATGGGCGCCGTCAACCACGCCGTTCTGCATGTCGATCACCAGCAGGGCCGTGTTGGGGCGGCCGGTCAGACTGGTCATGATCATCTCCTGGTCGGTGGTTCAACTGCGGTCGGTCTCCAGAATGCGGCGCTGCGCGGCGGGTGGGACGCCGGTGATCTTGGTGTAGTCGCGGGTGAGGTGCGCCTGGTCGTACCAGCCCAACCGGTGGGCGATCTCGGCGATCTCCAGCTCGGTCGTGGACAGCAGCTCGTGCGCATCGAGCACCCGGGCGCGGCGCAGCAGCCAACGCGGCGTGACGCCGAGATGATCACGACACAGGCGTTGCAGCGCCCGTACCGACAGGGCAACCCGGGCGGCCAGCTCCTCGACGGTGCGGATGCCGCGGTCATCGCGGGCGAGCCGTTCGACCGTGCGGGCCCGGCGCCCATCGGGGCTGGGCACCCGGTCCCCGATCATGGTCTCCGCCACCGCGCGCAGGGCCTGCGCCCGCGCCGCTGGACCATCCGCGTCCCAGACCGGCGTCAGATCCCAATCCGGCCACGCCGCGGCCCAGGGGACGACGCGGCCGGTCCAGCGGTACGCCGGGACGCCGGTCAGGTCCATGATCGCGCCGGGCACCAGGTGCAGCCCGACCACCCAGCCGAAGGCCGGCAGGTCCAGGCCGAACCGCTCCAGCACCACCCCGTGCAGCAGTTCCGCGGGCAGCGCATGGCCGTGCCGACGCTCGCCGGGCGGCCCGGCCTCGACGGTCAGGTGGATCGTCGGATGCGAGATCAGCGCCGACAGCGAGGCGGGCACCGGCCGGGCCCAGGCGAGCGACCAGACCTGCTCGACCCAACCGGCGAGCGGTCCGGCGCCCGGCAACACCTCGCGCACGATCGTCCGGTCCAGCCGCTCGGGCCGGATCACGGCCCGCCACAGCGGCCGGGCACCCGCGGGAAGTTCGGGGCGTGTCGTGTCCGTCCAAGACCCCATGGGTGAACTCTAGGCAGCCTGTCGGACATGAACACCGAATCCGGCGCATCCGCCGACCTGATCGCCTTCACCATCGACTGCTCCGACTCCTCCCGGCTCGCCCGCTTCTATGCCGACCTGGCCGGCGGCGAGGTGACCGGGGAATACCCCGAATACGGGTACGCCCAGGCGAGCGTCGGCCCCTACACGCTGAACTTCCAGGGCGTCGAGTCGTACGCGGCTCCGGCCTGGCCGGGCCAGGAGCACCCGCAGCAGTTCCACCTGGACTTCCGGGTCGACGATGTCGCGGCCGCGACCGAGCGGGCCACCGGGCTCGGCGCGAGCGTCGCGGCGGAGCAGCCCGGCGGTGAGGCGTACCGGGTGATGCTCGACCCCGACGGGCACCCGTTCTGCCTGTGCCCGCCCGCGCAGGAGTCCTGACCAGCCCGGTCGAGAGATCGCCGATCGAGCCTGCCGAGACAGGCGCCGGTCGAGCCCGTCGAGACGTCGCCGCTCGCCAAAACCGACCACTCGCCCGAGTTCTGGCAGCTATTTCACCCCCGAATCCGCCCAAACCCCGACCAGTGGTCACTTTCGGCACGAGAATGCGCGTACGCCGGGCGAGCTTGACGGCGCGAGGTCTCGACGGCGCTCGTTCCTCGCTTGCTCGACCAGCACCGCTCGAGCTTGGCGCCACACCGCTCGCCCAAACCGACCACTCGCCCGAGTTCTGGCCGCTACTTCACCCCCGAGCCCGCCCAAACCCCGACCAGTGGTCACTTTCGGCACGAGGATGCGCATACGCCGGTCGAGCCCGCCGAGACATAGGCGGGTCGAGCCCGCCGAGACCCCGGCTGCGCACCGCCCGGGGCTAGCATGTCGGCGTGCGCCCAGTTCCCAAGGCAGCGCTGGCCGCCTGTCTCGCGGTCGCGATGATCATGATCGGCGGGGCCGGCGTGGTCACCGCGGCGAGCCTGCCGCTGGCGCTGCGTGGCGCGTTCGCACCGCCCGCCGTGCCGCAGCAGCCGGACGCCGATCCGGGCGTACCGGCACCGCCCGCGCCGGGCCCGACCGCGCTGGAGCGTTCCCCCGATCGCGGGCACGATCCGCTGCCTGATGTTCGTCCGCCCGGATTCCGCAAGCCGCTGGCCGACTTCGCGGCGTACCGGTCGCAACGGATCGACTGGCGCGCCTGCGGGCAGTTCCGGTGCGCCGAGGTGACCGCGCCCCTGGACTGGGACGTGCCGGATGCCGAGGCGATCACGCTGGCGCTGCGGCAGCGGCCCGCGACCCGGACACCGAAGCTGGGCACGCTGTTCATCAACCCCGGCGGGCCGGGCGAGTCCGGGACGCGACTGGTCGAGTGGTTCCGCGCGACGGGGCTCGAACGCTACGACATCGTCGGCTGGGATCCGCGCGGGACGGGAGGCTCGACGCCCGTGCGTTGTGCGAGCGCGGCCGAGCTCGACGAGCTGCACGAGGTGGACTCCTCCCCCGACAGTCCCGCGGAGTTCGATGAGCTGGTGCAGGCCTGGCGCGGCTTCGGCAAGGCGTGCGCACGCAACAGCGGCCCGCTGCTGGAGGCCGTCACCACCGCCGACACCGCCAAGGACCTCGACCTGCTGCGCGAGTTGGCCGGCGACGAGAAGCTGAACTACCTCGGCTACTCCTACGGCACGATCATCGGGCAGGCCTATGTCGAGCTGTTCGCCGACAAGGTCGGCCGGCTGGTGCTCGACTCGGTCGCGCCGCTCCAGGCCGACGACACCGGCCAGCGCGGCATCGGCGGCGGGGCCACCCAGGTGCAGGGATTCGACGCCTCGATCGGCGCGTTCGCCGACTGGTGCGCAGGCCGGGGCGACTGCCGGCTCGGGGAGAGCCGCGAGGAGGTGCTCGGTGCCGTCACCGACCTGCTGGACCGGCTCGACGCCCGCCCGATCGCGGTCGGCGACCGCCGACTGACCCAGTCGCTCGCCACCACCGGCATCCTCGCCTCGCTCTACCAGGACGCCCGCGGCTGGCCGCAGCTCGCCCTGGCGATCGCCGGCGCGCGCGGCGGCGACGGCCGAGCGCTGCTCGCCGCGGCGGATTCCTACAACGGCCGCGGGCCCAACGGCGCCTACGCGCCCTCCCAGAACGCCTTCTACGCGATCAACTGCGTCGACGCCTCCGATGCCGGCGTGGATCAGGCCCGCGCGGACTATGAGGAGGCGGCGAAGCAGGCGCCGACCTTCGGCAAGTACTTCGGGCCCAGCGTGACCTGTCCGACCTGGCCCGTGCAGGCCGGGATCCCGGTCAGCCAGTTCCATCCGGAGGTGCCGGATTTCCTGGTGGTCGGCGTGACCGGCGATCCCGCGACGCCGTACGCCTGGTCGGAGGGGTACGCCGGTGCACAGCCCGGCGCCACCTTGATCACCCTGGACGGCACCGGCCACACCGCCTACGGGCGCAACGAGTGCGTGAACGCCGCCGTCGTCGACTACCTGGTCCGCGATCGCGTCCCCGGCGGCGGCCTGACCTGCCGCTGACCGCGTGGTTGAATCGCCGGGTGCAGATCCTCACCGTCAACATCGGCCGGCCCGAGCCGAATCCGTACCAGCGGTCGGACACGACGGGCATCGGCAAGCGGCCGGCCGCGGACCGGGTCGAGGTGCGGGCGCCCGGACCGAGGCGCGGGGGGCTCGGCTCGGGCCTGGTCGGTGATCACATCGGGGACCGCACCCATCACGGCGGCGATGATCAGGCGGTGTATGCCTACGCGCGGGAGGACCTCGACAACTGGGCCGACCGGCTCGGCCGCGACCTGCCCAACGGCTCGTTCGGGGAGAATCTGACCACGCGCGGGATCGACGTGAACGCCGCGGTGCTCGGTGAGATCTGGCGGGTCGGAGGGGAGCTGGAGCTGAGGGTCACCGTGCCGCGCATCCCCTGCGCGACCTTCCGGGGCTTCATGGGCGAGCCGGGCTGGCTGAAGACCTTCACCGCCGACGCCCGTCCGGGCAGCTATTTCGCGGTCGTCACGCCCGGCAGCGTCGGCGCCGGCGACCCGATCACGGTGTGCCACCGGCCCGCCCACGGCGTCACCATCGCCACGGCCTTCCGGGCGATGACCACCGACCGGCCACTGCTGCGCGAGGTCGCGGCGGCCGGCGACGATCTTTCCGACGAGCTGCGGGCACGCGTCGCGGCGTACCGGCCCTGATCATGATCGACTCCTGACATGATCGATGCGGTGATCGTCGGCGGCGGTCCGGGCGGCATGTTGGCGGCGTACCTGCTCGCGCGGGCGGGTCTGCGGGTCACCCTGCTGGAGGGTCACGGCGATTTCGATCGCGACTTCCGGGGCGATTCCCTGCACCCGTGGACGCTGGAGCTGATGGACCGGCTCGGGCTCGCGGACCGGCTGCTCGCGCTGCCGCACTTCCGGGCCGAACGGTTCCGGATGCACACCCCGGCCGGCACGGTGATCACCACCGACTACGGGTCCCTGGACTCCCCCTTTCCCTACGTCGCGTTGATGCCGCAGGTGCGGTTCCTCGACTTCCTGGCGGGCGAGGCCGAGAGCCTGCCCGGCTTCGAGTTGATCACCGGCGCCCGGGTGCGGGAGTTGATCATCGACGAGGACGAGACGGTACGCGGGGTGCGCTGGCGGGAGAAGGGGCAGACCCGGGAGTTGCGCGCCCGGCTGGTGATCGGCGCCGATGGCCGGTTCTCGAAACTGCGAACGCTGTCCGGGCTGCCGGTGACCGAGCTCGGCGCGAGCACGGACCTGTTGTGGTTCCGGCTGCCGCGGCGTCCCGACGACCCGCCGGAGGCCGATGTCGATCTGTACTTCGGCAAGCGTGCCTATGTGGGCCTGCTCGGCGGGGTCGAGGACTGGCAGCTCGGCATCACCGTGCCGAAGGGCGGGTACGCCGCGGTACGAGCGGCCGGGGTCGCGCCGATCCGCGGCTTCCTCGGCGAGCACCTGCCGTGGTTGGGCGACCGGATCGGCCTGCTCACCGGATTCGACCAGGTCACGCTGCTGTCGGTCGAGCTGAAGCGGCTCGACCGCTGGCACCGACCGGGGTTGCTGCTGATCGGCGATGCCGCGCACGTGATCTCGCCGGTCGGCGGCAACGGCATCCTGATGGCGCTGCAGGACGCGGTCGCCGCCGCGAACCGGCTGGTGCCGCCGCTGCGTGCGACGGGCCCTGTGGACGAGGGTCCGCTGGCCGCGGTGCAGGCCGATCGCGAGGCGGCGATCGAGCGGGTGCAGGCGGCCCAGGCGACGATCGAGCGACGCGCAGCGGCCGCCCGCGAGCGCGGGCGGCCGCTGGTGCCGGGTCGGCTGTTGCGGATGATCACCGCGCTGCCCGGGGTACGCCGTCGCTCGGCGGTCTCCAACGGCTACGGGCCGTTCCCGCCGAGTCTCGGCGACTGGTTCGACTGAGCCTGCCGCGGGAGGGTCAGGCCCGCCGCAGCAGCTCCTCGAACGGCGTCACGTCGGCGAACTCGTCGCGACGCTCCCGGATCGGCTCGTGATCGACGAGCTGGGCCAGCTCGCCGGCCGCGCGCCGGATCCGGCCCGGCAGCTCGGAGCTCGCATCGCCCCAGTCGGCCGAGGCGGCGAATACCGCCGTCGGCGTGACCCGGGCGCCGAGGTAGTAGAACAGCGGCAGCATCGAGTTCTGGATGGCCAACGAGTGCCGCGCCGATCCGCCCGTGGCAGCCAA
Source organism: Naumannella huperziae (assembly GCF_054073625.1). NCBI lineage: Bacteria > Bacillati > Actinomycetota > Actinomycetes > Propionibacteriales > Propionibacteriaceae > Naumannella > Naumannella huperziae. Next base: position 3,336,621 of record NZ_JBSXPH010000001.1, read on the forward strand.
CAGCGTCGGGGTGTCCTTCAGCGTGCCGAGCTCCAGCGCGTCGAAGAACATCTTGAACAGACCGTGATACGAACCGTTGAAGATCGGGCTGACCGCGATCACCGCGTCGGCCCCGGCCACGTCGGCCATCGCCTGGTCGAGTTCCGGTGTCGGCACGTGGGTGACGAGGTGACCCGCGAGATCGCGGGCGTACTCGCGCAGGTCGATCTTGATCAACTCCGCATCGGTCTGCTCCAGCAGCGCCTCGCCGAGACGATCGCCGAGCAGCTTGGTCGACGACGGCGAACCGGTGCCGGCGGTGATCACCGCAACCTTCATGATCAGCCCTCCTGGACCGCCACGCGGTCCGACTCGTCGTTGTCCTGGCCGGCCTGCTCTTCGGTGATCAGCTCGGCGGCCTTGCGTACCTGTTCGTCGCGGGCGGCGACCAGCGAGGCGTGCGTCGGCGCCTCCGGCACATCGGCCGGGCGGCCTTCGGCGTACCCCTTGCGCAGCTCGGGCAGGATCTCGCCGAGCAGGTCGAGCTGGCGCAGCGCGGTGTCGACCGGCAGGCCCGCGTGATCGACCAGGAACAACTGGCGCTGGTAGTCGCCGACGATGTCACGCATGCCCAGGTAGCGCTCCAGCACCTGCTGCGGGCTGCCCACGGTGAGCGGGGTCATCTTGCTGAAGTCCTCCAGCGACGGCCCGTGTCCGTAGACCGGTGCGACGTCGAAGTAGGGACGGAACTCCTTCACGGCGTCCTGGGAGTTGCGGGCCATGTAGAACTGCCCGCCCAGGCCGACGATCGCCGTGCGCGCCGGCCCGTGGCCATAGTGCTCCCAGCGCCGGCGGTAGAGGTCCACCATCTGCTTGGTGTGGCTCGAGGGCCAGAAGATGTTGTTGTGGAAGAACCCGTCGCCGTAGTAGGCGGCCTGTTCCGCGATCTCCGGGCTGCGGATCGAGCCGTGCCAGACGAAGGGCGGTACGCCGTCCAGCGGGCGCGGCGTCGCGGTGAAGCTCTGCAGCGCCGTGCGGTGCTTGCCGCTCCAGTCCACGACCTCCTCGCGCCACAACTGGTGCAGCAGCGCGTAGTTCTCGATCGCCAGGTCGATGCCGTCGCGGATGTCCTTGCCGAACCACGGATAGACCGGCGCGGTGTTGCCGCGGCCCATCATCAGGTCCACCCGGCCGTCGGTCAGGTGCTGCAGGGTCGCATAGTCCTCGGCGATCTTCACCGGGTCGTTGGTGGTGATCAGCGTGGTCGAGGTGGACAACAAGATCTTGTCGGTCTGTGCACCGATGTAGGCCAGCGTCGTGGTCGGCGAGCTCGGCACGAACGGCGGGTTGTGGTGCTCGCCGGTGGCGAACACGTCGAGTCCGATCTCCTCGGCCTTCTTCGCGATCTGCACGGTGGCCTTGATCCGCTCGTGCTCGCTCGGCGTCGTGCCGGTGGTCGGGTCGCGCGTGACGTCCCCGACGGTGAAGATCCCGATCTGCATGCCAGCTCCCTAGGTAGTTGCGGATTCAACTATACGCCCCAACGCGGCCGTCCCCGTAATCATTCCCGGGCGGGCCCCGGACGGGCCAGCCCCTCTGGCGCATCGGAACAACCGGGGGCAGGATCGGGACATGAGCATCACCCTCAATCCCTACATCGTCTTCGACGGCAATGCCGAGGAGGCGATGAACTTCTACCGAGACGTCTTCGGCGGCGAGCTGACGCTGTCGCGCTACGGCGACCTGCCGGAGGCGGGCTTCGGCGAGGACGAGGCGAGCAAGGTCATGCACGCGATGCTGGTCACCCCCGACGGGCTGACGCTGATGGGCGCCGACCAGCCGGCGGGCATGGAGTTCCGCCCGGGCAACACGTCCTCGATCTCGCTGAGCGGCGACGACGAGGCGAAGCTGCGGGCATTCTGGGAGGGGCTGTCCGACGGCGGCCAGGTCCAGGAGCCCCTGACGAAGGCGCCGTGGGGCGACACCTTCGGGATGTGTTTGGACCGGTTCTCGATCGGCTGGATGGTGAACATCGCCGGCTGAGGCGTACCCCTCGTCATCCCGCGTTCATCCCGCGGCGAGCAGCGCCGCGGCGGCGACCGCCGGCACGGTCAGGTTGTCCCAGCCCCGCGGGGTGAACAGCTCCACCAGGGCCAGCACCGCCGCCAGGCCGACCGCCAGCAGCGGCCGGCCGGGCAGGGCGATCAGCAGCACCACCGCGGCCACGACCGCGAAGCCGATTGCCCCACCGAGCGATTTGCCGCCGGGCAGCCTGCGGATTCCGACGGTACGCCCGACCGCGACCGCCGCGGTGTCGGCCAGCCCCATGATCAGCACGGCGGCGACGAAGGCGGGTCGGTCGGGGGCCAGGGCCGCTGCGGCCGCACCCCCGAGGCCGAATGCGACCGGGCCCCAGGAGCGTTGCGCATCGGCCAGCGCCGCCAGCGGGACGAACCGGATCGTCAGCAGCATCAGCGCCGCGAAGGCGAGCCCGAGCCAGCCGAAGGCCCGGTGGTCGAACCAGCAGACCCCGAGCGCCGCGGCGAGCGCGGCCCCGGCGTGCGCGAGCTTGCGGGCGACCTCGCCGGGCAGCCGCGGTTGACCGGTCGCGCCGCGCGGCCGCCCGCGTGGGCGGGCAAGCAGCTCGCAGACCACGAACCAGGCGCCGATCCCCGCCGCCCAGGCGATCGGCACCAGCCAGGCTGCCGGATCAGGAGGCGTCGGACACCTCCGGCTCGCGGACCAGCTTGAGCCCGATCACGCAGCCGATGATGCCGGCGAGGAAGATCACCTTCCACACCGACACCGGCTCCTCGCCGGTGAGCATGGCGAAGCCGACCGTCAGCGCGGCCCCGAACCCCGTCCAGACCGCGTAGGCGGTACCGATCGGGATGCTGCGCATGGCGTACCCCAGCCCGAGCATGCTCAGGGTCAGCGCAACCAGGAAGATCACACTCGGCACCAAGCGGCTGAAGCCGTCGGAATGCCCGAGCGCGGTCGCCCAAACGGCCTCCAGAACGGCGCTGATGATCAGGACGAGCCACGCCATTCAGCTCACCGCCTTGAGCCCGACCACACAGCCGACCAGGCCGATCAGCAGCAGGATGCGCGCCAGGGTGGCCCGCTCTGTCCCGCGAACGATCGCGATCACGACGGTCAGCACGGCGCCGATGCCGACCCAGACGGCATAGGCCGTCCCGGTCGGGATGTGCAGCATGGCGTACATCAGGCCGGCCATGCTGGCGGTCACGGCCACCACGAAGATGATCAAGGGGGCGGGGCGGCGGATGCCGCGTACCTCGCCGAGCGCGGTCGCCCAGACCGCCTCCAACATGCCGGAGACGACCAGAACCGCCCAAGCCAGGTTTGTCGAATCACCAAGGATTGTCGGATCCATGGGGGACCTCCACGCGGCAGTCTTGTCGCTGTGCGGGTACTGCTCCCTCGTCCGCGGGCCGATCGGGCCCTGCGGCCGACCTTAGCAAGGTTGCCGCACGCGCGGCCGACAGGCGTCGCGCCCGAGCCCCGGCCGAACCCGCCAGGGTGATGACGCACGAAATCCTACTCACCCGTAACATCGGCCAGATTCACCCGCCGCCAAGTTGGTTCGCGGGCCCGGCGCGCTCATACTGGCCACACCGCCGCTTTGCCGCCGGGTTCACCCATGCCGCTTTTCCGTTCTGCTGGGTGCGCCTGGACGCTTTGCTGCGCGCACTTTCCAGCGATCATGAGGGACAAGAATGAAGAAGTCGATCAAGGGCGCCGTCGCGGCGACCGCTGCCGCCGCCTTGCTGATCAGCGCGGGTGGCACCCTGGCCTATTGGAATGCCACGGCCGATCTCGGCGGCGGGTCGATCACCTCCGGGCAGCTCGCCCTGGAGCCCGGCACCGCGCAGTGGACGCTGAACGGCGCACCCGTTGCCGACGTCAGCACCGTCCGGGTCGTCCCGGGCGATGAGCTGCGATTCGCCGGGACCTACACGATCGTCGCCGAGGGCGACAATCTGAAGGCCGCGGTCGAGGTCGTCGATGCCACCCCGAGCGGCGACCTGCTCGACGCCGTGGACATCGTCCCCAACTACCGCCTGGGCGGTAGCCCGATCGCGGCGGACTCCACGATCACCGAGGCCGACAACGGCGCCCAGTTGCAGGCCGACCTCGCAGTGGACTTCCCGTTCGGCGAATCGGCCGACAACAGTTCCCAGCTCAAGGAACTGAACCTCAGCGACATCTCCGTGACGCTGACCCAGGTGGACGCCACCCCGTGAACGTCACGGCGATCGCGCGTCTCGTCGCGCGCCTCGCCACGTGGACGGTGATCGGCCTCGCCGCGTTCGCGCTGGCTGTCGGGGTGTTCATCCCGCGGCTGGCCGGGGCCACCCCCTATGCGGTGCTCACCGCATCGATGCGCCCCGCACTCCCGCCCGGGACCCTGGCGATCGTGCGCCCCGTGCCCACCGAACAGATCCGGACCGGCTCGGTGCTGACCTACCAGCTCGAATCCGGCCGGCCCGCCGTGGTCACCCACCGGGTGATCGCGCAGGGCGTGTCGACCACCACGGGCGAGCCGGTCTTTCGTACCCGCGGCGATGCCAACCCCGGGCCGGACCCGGGGTGGGTGCGCGCCGTCCAGGTACGCGGCACGGTCTGGTACGCCGTCCCGCTGCTCGGCTATCCGGCCAGCGTGTTGACCGGTGATCAGCGCGAGTTGATCATCGCCGGCGCGGCGGGTGCGCTCCTGCTCTACGCGGCGGTGATGTTCACCGGTGCGGTACGCGATCGGCGCGCCGCCTCCGTGGCGACGACGCCTCGCCGAGCCGCGGGAGCCGAGCGATGAAAGGACTCGCCGCACTGCTCGCTGCGTGCGCGCTGTGCCTGGTCGCCGCGCCGTCGGCCGGCGCCCACGAGCGCACCGTGGTGATCACCGACGAAGGAATCCGCGGGAGCGGCGCCGCCGAGCCGCTCGGCCCGCGGGCCTGGACGCCGGGCGATGCCGCAACGTCCGTGATCACCGTCCGCAACGACCGCCCAGCGACGGTGCAGGTCAGCCTGCAGGTGAGCCGCGGCGGCGACCCTGAGCTCGCCGACGCCCTCCGGGTTGCCACCGAGCTTCCCGGCGGGGGCGTCGCCGAGGTGGGCGAGGCGGGCCGGGTCGAGGTGGGTGAACTCGCGCCGGGTCGGACGGCGACCGTGCGCGTCGTCGTGGAGCTGCCGGCCGAGGCCGACAACCTGACCGAGCGGCGGCGGGCCGGCGTCGAGTTTGCGATCTTCGCCGCCGACCCGGAGCCGGGCCCCACCGATCCGGAGCCGGGCCCCACCGATCCCAGGCCGGCTACGACCGTCCCGGGCACCGCGGGCGCACTCGCCCGTACGGGCGCCACATTCGGCCCGCTGTTGTTTGTTGCTGCGCTCGGAGCGGTCCTCGCCGGAGCCCTCGCCGTGCGCGCGAGAGAGGGGAAACGATCATGAAGCGCGCAGCACGCGCCATCCGTCGGCCGACCCGCGCGGGTTGGCATCGCCGGCTCGCCGGCCTGCTCAGCCTGGGCGTCGTGGTCGGCATGGGCAGCGTCGGCACCCTGGCCTACTGGACCGACGAGGCGACCCTGGAGACGGGCCGGTTCCGCTCGGGCACGCTCGACATCACGCTGAACGACCAGCTCGCCGGCCAGGGCGGAACCTGGACCGACGATGCCACCGGGATGACGTCGATGGTCCCGGGAGAGAGCCAGGCGTTCACGGTCCGGGTGCAGCGGCCGGCCGATTCGGTCGGGTTCGACTATGCCGTCGCCGCGACCGCGTCGGGCGATCTCGCCTCGGCGCTGCGCTGGTCGGTGCATCCCGGCGGACGGGCGGGATCGGCACAGACCTCGAACGGGTTGCGGACCAACACGTGCTCGGGCGAGGCGACGTTCTCCGCCGGGACGCTCGGCGGCAACGCCAAGGAGGTCGTCTCGTCGCGGGCCGCCCTGCGCTCGGGCTCCGGCGCCGCCGAGGAGACGGTCTGCATCCGCGTGGCGCTGCCGGCCGATGCCGACAACACGGCCCAGGGCAAGTCCGGCGCAGCGACGTTCACCTTCTCCGCAACGCAGGCGAAGTGATGGAGCGCGCGCGGCGGCTCGCCGCGAGCCTGGTCCTGTGGACGGGCTGCGCGGCCGGCGTGGTCTGTCTGACCTGGACGCTCGGCGTCCTGCTCAGCGGCGTGACGCCGCTGGTGTTCTTGTCCGGATCGATGTCGCCCGCCATCCGCACCGGCGATCTCGCCTTCGCCGAAACCGTGCCCGCGTCCGAATTGAGCGTCGGCGACGTGGTCAGCGTGCAGACCGCCGAGGGGGTACGCGTCACGCACCGCGTGATCGAGACCGCCCCCTCCGGCCCGGCCGGCGAGATCGCGTTGCGGCTGCGCGGCGACGCCAACGCCGCGCCCGACGCCGAGGCGTACCGCGTCACGGAGGCCGAGCGGGTGATCGTCAGCGTCCCGGCCGCGGGCTATCTGCTGAACGCGGCTCGCCAGCCGCTCGCGCTGCTCCTCGGCGGCGCGCTCGCCGCCGGCGCGATCGCGATCGGCTTCTCCCGCCGCGGGCCCGACGGCCGCGGTGATCGCGAGGATGATGATCATGGAGACGGAGATGATCATGGCGACGACGCCCCCGGCGGCGCCCGGCGCCGCGCCGACGATGGCCTCCCGCGGCGTGCCGCCGCACTGACGGCGGCCCTGATCGCCGCCCCGGCCGGCGCGCTCGCCGGCACCGCGCCGCTCCCCACGCTGGCGGCCTTCTCCGACGCCGCCGCAGCCCGGACCGGAACCTACTCCGCGCTGCGGATCGCCCAGCCCGCCGATCTCAGGTGTGCGGTGTCCGGGATCATCCTGACCTCGGTCTCGGTGCGCTGGCAGCACACCGACGCCCGCTACGACTACCTGGTGCGCGTGACCGATGGGAACGGGCAGGCCGTGCAGACCACGCGGGTGACGGGCAGCGGCTCGGTCGGTTCGACGCTCGCGGTCGACGTCCCCAGTTCGCGCTCGGGCACCTACGCCGTCGGCGTCAGCTCCGTCCTGAAGACGCCAGCAGCTTGGGAATCTCCGGCGGCCACGACCGGCTACAGCGTTGCCTGGCTGGGCAAGAGCTGCCGCAACTGAGCCCGTGCCGGATGGCCGGGCTTGGCGGTCAGGGTTCGCGTTCGAGACGCTGGGCCCATTCGATGAACAAGCGGGTCTCTGCGGGTCCCAACACCTCAGGGTGCGCCGAAGCACGCTCGATCAGTGACCGTGACGCGTCGGCACCCCCCTTCGCGCCGCCGGTCCCGGTGATGGCGGCGATGACCCCGTCGCGGACCGCGGCCGACAGCTCCCGGTCCGGCGCATCGAGCACGATCTGGCGCAACGTGACCCCGATGTTGGCCACCAGAACGTGTGCGGCTGCCTGGTCGGGGTCCACGACAAGCCGGCCCTGGTCGGCGGCCCGCCGGGTGATCGAACGCAGGATCTCGCTGGGCCGCGACTGTGCGGCCGGCGAGTAGCCGGGGCGCACCTTGCCGTACATCAGGGTGTAGAAGCCCGGATTGTCGAGGCCGAAGGCGACGTGGGCATCCCAGCCCGCCCGCAGATCGCGGATCGGGTCGCCGGATGGTTTCACCGCGGTCTTGGTGTCGAGGTACATGTCGAAACCGCGCTCGATGACGGCCTCGATCAGGCCCTGCTTGCTGCCGAAGAAGTGGTACAGGGTCGGCATCCGCACCCCGGCCGCGTCACAGACGGCACGCAGCGAGACCTCCTCGCCGGGGGCGGCCGCGATCATGTCCGCCGCGGCATTCAGCAGCCTTGTCCGGGTATCGCGTTCCCCTGTGTCGACCATGCTGCTACATTAGCTTTATGTATCGGTGATATACCGTTACATGTCACAGATACAATCCGGGTACCAGCACGCAGAACGCACGAGGAGCTGACCATGGCCAACCCCACCCTTGCGGGCAAGAACGTCCTGATCGCCGGCGGCGCGAAGAATCTCGGCGGCCTGATCGCCCGTCAGGCGGCCCAGGCGGGCGCGAACGTCGCCATCCACTACAACTCCGAGTCCAGCCGGCCCGAGGCGGAGAAGACCCTGGCCGAGGTCGAGGCCACCGGCAGTCGCGGCGTGATCCTGACCGGCGACCTGACCGTGCCGGGCAACGTGGAGAAGCTGTTCGCCGACGCCGCGGCGGCAATCGGACAGATCGACGTCGCCGTGAACACCGTGGGCAAGGTGTTGCGCAAGCCGATCGTCGAGACGACCGAGAACGAGTACGACTCGATGTTCGACATCAACGCGAAGGCCGCCTATTTCTTCATCAAGGAGGCCGGCCGGAGCCTGGCCGACAACGGCAAGGTCATCACGATCGTCACCGCACTGCTCGCGGCATTCACCGACGGCTACTCGACCTACGCCGGAGGCAAGAGCCCGGTGGAACACTTCACCCGGGCCGCCGCCAAGGAGTTCGGCGAGCGCGGCATCTCGGTCACCGCCATCGCGCCGGGGCCGATGGACACTCCGTTCTTCTACGGACAGGAGACGCCCGAGCGTGTGGAGTTCCACAAGTCGCAGGCGATGGGCAATCAGCTCACCAAGATCGAGGACATCGCGCCCATCGTGCGGTTCCTCGCATCCGAAGGCTGGTGGATCACCGGCCAGACGATCTTCGCCAACGGCGGCTACACCACTCGTTGATCGCGTACTTCCGGATCCAGCCCGCTACCACCGAGGAGAACCGGCATGACTGATCCCACCATTCCCGAACCCGTCGCCTCGTTCGTCGCCGCCGTCAACCGACACGACGAACAGGCCTTCCTCGACGCGTTCACCGACGACGGTGCCGTCAATGACTGGGGACGCGAGTTCCCCGGCCGCGACCAGATCAAGGCATGGAGCGACAAGGAGTTCATCGGCTCCCGCGGCACCCTCACCCCCGAGGAGGTCCGGGTGGACGGCGACACCGTGACCGTGGTGGGCGACTGGCGCAGCAATTACGCCAACGGGCGCAGCCGGTTCACCTTCGATGTCGCCGGCGACAAGATCGCCAGGATGACGATCCGGGAGGGATGAGCGGGTGACGGCCGGGTGCGACCCGGCCGGGCGCCCGGCTGGTCCTCGGCACGTTCCCCCGCGTGCCGGGGACCTAGCACGCGCGTCCGGACCGGCGTACCCGCGACCACATCGCAAGAAACTCGATAGGGACAGTCGAGTATTGCCTACGTTGGGCCTCACCGCGGCGCCGCGACCCGACGCAGCCGCGTGTCCGGGTCGGCCGTGGCACACACCGACCGAAGGAGAAACCCATGTCCCGCAAGCTGTTGCCCGCGCTGATCACGGCAGTCGTCGCGCTGGTGATGGCGGCATGCTCCTACGGCCCGGGCGCGAGCCCGGCCGGCGGGCCGAGCGCCGCGCCCGGCGAGCCCGTCACGATCAAGATCGGCACGACGGAGGGCGCGCAGCCGTACTGGAACACGATCGTCGAGCTCGGCAAGGCCGAGGGCCTGGACATCCAGGTCACCAACTTCACCGACTACACCAAGGCGAATCCCGCCGTGTCGTCGGGCGAGCTCGACCTGAACGCCTTCCAGCACCTGCAGTTCCTGGCCCAGTACAACGTCGAGGCGAGCGACGACCTGACGCCGATCGGCGCGACCTATGTGGTGCCGCTGAACCTGTACTCGGAGAAGCACACCAGCGTCGACCAGATCCCGGCCGGCGGCACGATCGCCGTGCCGAACGATCCGTCCAACCTGGCCCGGGCGCTGCTGGTCCTGCAGCAGGCCGGCCTGGTGGAGCTGCGCGACGGCGGCAACTCGCTGTCGGGTGAGTCCGACGTGCTGCCGTCGTCGAAGGTCAAGATCCAGGCGGTCGACGCCTCGCAGACGGTGGTCGGCCTGGGCACCGTGGACGGCGCGATCATCAACAACAACTTTCTCGCCGACGCGGGGATCGATCCGAACTCCGCGATCATCAAGGACGACCCGAACGCCGAGTCCACCAAGCCGTACGTGAACGTGATCGTCTCCCGCGCGGCGGACAGGGACAACCCGGCCTTCGCCAAGATCGTCGACATCTACCACCGTCCGGAGGTCGAGAAGCAGCGCCTCGAGGCCACCGGAGGCACGGGGGTCTCGCGCACCGACTCGCCCGATCAGTTGCAGGCGACGCTGACCGAGATCGAGAACAACCTGAAGAACAAGGGCTGAATGCCGACCGCACGCGAGGCCGCCGGCCGGGCACCGGCCGGCGGCGTCGGCCTGCGCGGGGTGTCGCGGCAGTTCCCGGGCGACCCGCCGGTGCTGGCCGTGGACGATGTCACGCTGGACATCCCGGCGGGCCGGATCTTCGGCATCATCGGCGCCTCCGGCGCCGGCAAGTCGACGCTGGTACGCCTGATCAACGGCCTGGAGCCGGTCACGTCGGGCTCCATCCGGGTCGGCGACACCGAGATCACCGGGCTGCCGGAGCACAAGCTGCGCGCCGTGCGTACCGGCATCGGAATGATCTTCCAGCAGTTCAACCTGTTCCGTTCGCGGACGGTGTTCGGCAACGTCGAGTACCCGCTGCGGATCGCCGGCTGGGATGCCGAGCGGCGGCGGGCGCGGGTGAGCGAGCTGCTCGGCTTCGTCGGGCTGTCCGGGCGCGCGCGGGCGTACCCCGAACAGCTCTCCGGCGGGCAGAAGCAGCGCGTCGGCATCGCTCGGGCGCTCGCGACCAACCCGGCGCTGTTGCTCGCCGACGAGCCGACCAGCGCGCTCGACCCGGACACCACGGGCGAGGTGCTGCGGCTGCTCCGCCGGGTGAACACCGAGCTGGGGGTGACGATCGTGGTGATCACCCACGAGATGGACGTGGTCCGCACGATCTGTGACCGGGTCGCGGTGATGGCCGACGGGCGGGTGGTCGAGGAGGGCGAGGTGTTCGACGTGTTCGCCGAGCCGCGCTCCGCGGTCGGCGCCAGCTTCGTCGGCTCGACGCTGCGCGACCGGCCGTCGGACGGCGAGCTGGAGCGGCTGCGCGCGACGCATCCGGGGACGCTGCTGCGGGTCGCCCAGCGCGAGGGCGTCGGCCTCGGGGTCGCGCTCGGCGGGGCGGCTGCGCGCGGGGTCGACTTCGAGATCGTGCACGGCGGGATCCAGACGCTGCAGAATCGCGCGTTCGGTTCGCTGACGCTGCAACTGCGCGGTACGCCGGAGGCCGTCGACGGGCTGGTCGCCGAGATCGCCCGGCGTACCGAGGTGGAGGTGCTCTGATGCGCAACGGCATCAACTGGCCGGTCTTCGGCCCCGAGTTGATCACCGCCATCGCCGAGACGCTCCTGATGGTGGGCGTGGCGCTGGCGGCGGCCGGGGTGTTCGGGACGGCGCTCGGCGTGCTGCTCTACGTCACGCGACGCGGCGGGCTGCTCGCCAACCCGGTGCTGTTCAACGTCGTCAACGTGGTGATCAACATCATCCGGCCGATCCCGTTCATCATCTTCATCACGCTGATGGCGCCGGTCACCTATGCGCTGGTCAGGGCGTCGTTCGGTACGCCGGCGATCATCGTGCCGCTGGCGGTGGCGGCGTCGGTGGCGTTCGCGCGGATCGTGGAGCAGAATCTGGTCGCCATCGATCCCGGGGTCATCGAGGCGGCCCGGGCGATGGGCGCGAGCCGTTGGCGGATCATCTGGTCGCTGCTCGTGCCGGAGGCGCTCGGCCCGCTGATCCTGGGCTTCACGTTCATGTTCGTGGCGATCATGGACGCCTCGGCCGCGTCGGCGCTGATCGCGGGCGGCGGCCTCGGCGAGCTGGCGATCGTCCAGGGCTACAACCGGTTCAACTTCGCGGTGATCGCGGTCTGTGTGCTGACGATCGTCCTGATCGTCCAGATCGGCCAGTTCGTCGGCAACCGCTTGGCCCGCCGGGCGCTGCGGCACTGAGGCCCGCGACGGGAGCTCAGCTCGGCTCGCCCGGGCCGAACCGCGCGGCGTACCCACGCCCCCAGCGGGCCATCACGTCGAGGACCTCCTGCGCCTCCTCGCCGACCTCGGTCAGGCGGTACTCGACCTTGGGCGGCACCTGCGGATACACCTGCCGCGCGACCAGGCCGTCCTCCTCCAGCTCACGCAACTGCCGGGTCAGGCCGCGTTCGGACAGCCCGCCGGTACGCCGGGCGAGCTCGCGGAAGCGCAGGACGCCGGCCTCACGCAGCTCGTGCATGATCACCGGCTTCCACGCCCCGGCGAGCACCGTCGCGGCGATCTCGGCGGCGCAGGTGTGCTGCCACTCGCGCACTACCTTCTCGGTCTGGGCACGCATCGGGGCTCCTTCCACACGGACAAGAATGTCAGTACTACCCGTTTCGTAGCGTACAGCGAATACTCGCCTAGGTGGCAGAGAGCGAACCGACGACGCCCTCGGGACCGAGCAGCCGCTGGCTCGTCCTGATCCCGCTGCTGCTGGGCATTCTCGGCAGCAGCCTGTCGATGAGCCTGATCGCCGTCCCGGCGCCGGTGATCGCCGCCGAGGTGTCGCTGTCGGACACGGGCCGGGCGTGGCTGGTCGACAGCTACCCGTTGTGCCTGGCCGCCGGATTGCTCTTCGCGGCCCGGCTCGGCGATCGGTTCGGGCGGCGTACCGTCCTGGTGATCGGTCTCGGCGCGATGGCACTCGGCAATGCCGTGGCGATGCTGGCGAGCGCCGGTCTCGTGTTGATCATCACCAGGGCGATCACCGGCCTGGCCGGCGGCGCCGTCATCGCGAGCGTCGTGGCCACGATCGGCACTCGCTTCCGCGGCCGTGATCTTGCCATCGCCAACGGGGCCTGGGTTGCCACGGTCGGCGCCGGCAACGCGCTCGGCCCGGTGCTCGGGGGCGTGTTGACCGATCGTCTCGGCTGGCGCTCGGTGTTCGCGGCGCTCGTCGCCATCGCCTCGATCGCCGCCCTCGCCGCGATACGCCTGTTGCCCGAGTCCCGCGGCGCCGGTCGACCCGGTTTCGATCCCGTCGACCTGATCTTGTCCGGGGTCGGCCTGGGGGTGATCGTGCACGCGGTGAAGCGACTCGCGGCCGCGCCCGTCGAGGGCACCGGCCTGCTCGTGATCGGCGTCGCGCTGCTGGCCGTCTTCGTCCGCCGGCAGCGGCGTGCGACGGACCCGCTGCTCGATGTCGCGCTGTTCGCCAGACGGCGGGTGAGCGTGTCGGCGATTCAGTTGTTGATCTCGGCGGCCGCCGCGGGCGCCTGCATCTATCTGGTCAGCGTGCACCTGCAGCTCGCCGAGGACCGCTCGCCGAGTCAGGCGGGGCTGGCGCTGGTGCCGCTCGCGCTGGCCACGACCGCGGGCGGCCTGCTCGCGCCGCTGACCCACGCCCGGCTCGGTTCCGCGCTGGTCGTCCGTATCGCGCTGGGGGTGCAGGCGGCGGGCGCGCTGGCCACCGGCCTCGGCGTCGTGCCCCTGCCCGCTGCGCTCGCGCTCGTGGGGCTCGGCTACGGCGCGGTCGGCACCATCGCGACGACGGCGCTGTTCGAGGCCGCGACGCCGCGACGAGCCGCCCAGGCGGGTGTCATCCAGGAGATCGCGTTCGCCGTCGGCACCGGCCTGGGGATTGCCGCGTTCAGTACGGTCGCCGCGATCGATCCGGTGCTCGGGTTCCCGATCGCGCTCGTCGCCGCCGCGGCCACGGCGCTCGGTGCGGCACTGCTGCCGACCGGCGTACCGACCCATACTCACTCGGCGGCCGATGACCGTCCCTCGCAGTGAAACGCCGCGCTTGTCCGGCCGCGCGGCGGCTGATTAGGTTCGGCGCTCGGATGCCGTCGGGTCCTCCTGCTCGGCGGCGGTGATCAAAGGAGATAGCTGATGTCCGCAGGCGAGCCGTCGACGGTCGAGACGCCCAGGTTGCCGGCCGGCAGCTATGACTGCCACGTCCACATCTACGGCCCCTACGATCGGTTCCCGGGCTCCGAGGCGGGCCAGCACACGTCCGCGGCGGCGAAGCCGGTGGAGGATCTGCTCGCCCTGTGGGACCGGCTCGGCATCGCCAAGGGCGTGATCGTGCACGCGCGCGGCGCGGGCGCCGACAACGCGGTCACCTACGACGCGCTGCTGCGCCATCCCGACCGGCTGCGCGCGATCGGGTTGGTCGATCCGGCGATCACCGACAAGCGTCTCGATGAGCTGACCGAGGCGGGCTTTCGGGGCGTGCGGATCAATCTGCTGCGGCTCGGTGGGAAGAAGTACGCCGAGGGCGGGATGACGCTGGAGGATCTGGAGGCGCTCGCGAACCGCATCGGCGAGCGCGGCTGGCACGCGCAGCTCTGGGTCGCCGCGGCCGATCTCGCCGAGCTGGCGCCGCGGATCGAGAAGCTGCCGCTGGACTTCGTGATCGACCACATGGGGCGTACCCCGGCCAACGAGGGTGCGGACAATCCGGGCACCCGCGAGCTGTGCGAGAAGCTGAAGACGGGCCGCTACTGGACCAAGATCTCCGGCGCCGACCGCAATTCCCAGATCGGCGCGCCGTTCACCGACACCGAGCCGTTCATGCGCGCGCTGGTCGAGGCGAACCCGGATCGCGTGGTGTGGGGTACCGACTGGCCGCACGTCGGCGATCACGTGCCGCCGCGCGAGGAGGACCTGATCGATCTGCTGCTGCGGGTGGTCACCGACGAGGCGACGCTGCACAAGATCCTGGTCGAGAACCCCAAGGTCCTCTACGGGTTCTGAGGAGACGAGATGACCGGGCGGACCCCGTTGCTGTTCACGCCGATGCGGTTGCGCGAGATCACGCTGCGCAACCGGATCGTCACCGCGCCGATGCACCAGTACTCCGCCATCGACGGGTTCCCCACCGACTGGCATCTGGTCAACGCGGGCCGCTGGGCGCTCGGCGGCGCCGGCACGGTAATGCTCGAATCCACCAAGGTCGAGAAGCGCGGCCGGGGCACGATCGGCGACCTCGGGATCTGGTCGGATGCGCACATCCCGCCGTTGGCCCGGATTGCCGACTTCATCCGCGACAACGGCGCGACGCCGGCGATCCAGCTCGGGCAGTCGGGGCGCAAGGGGCGGGTGAAGCGGCCGTGGGAGGGCGCGGCCGCGCTGACCCCGGAGGACGTGGACGCGGAGACCTGGGAGCAGTGGGACCTCGTGGCGCCGTCGGCGATCGCGTACTCGGAAGCCTCGCCGGTGCCGCGCGCGTTGGAGCTGGAGGAGATCCCGGACGCGATCGCCGCCTGGGGCGCGGCGGCGGCGCGGGCTGACCGGGCCGGCTTCGACATCATCGAGTTGCACGGCGCGCACGGCTACCTGCTGCACCAGTTCCTCTCCCCCGCGGCGAACCAGCGCACCGACGCCTACGGCGGTTCGGAGGAGAACCGGATGCGCTTCGTGCTGGAGGTCGTCGAGGAGGTACGCGCGAACTGGCCGGCAGGCAAGCCGCTGTTCGTCCGACTGTCGATCGAGGACGAGGCGGGCTGGGGGCCCGCGGAGAACGTGCGGCTGGCGCGCCGGATGAAGCCGCTCGGTGTGGACGTGATCGACTGCTCGACCGGCGGCACCACCTCGGCGGTGCCGAACTTCTTCCGGCTGAACAGCTTCGGCTACCAGGTGCCCTACGCCGAGCAGATCCGCCGCGAGGCCGACATCATGACGATGGCGGTCGGGTTGATCATCCACGCCGACCAGGCGGAGTCGATCTTGCGCGACGGCGACGCCGACCTGGTCGCGATCGGCCGCGAGTTCCTCTACAACCCCAACTGGGGTTTGGATGCCGCGCAGAAACTCGGCATCGATCCGCGGTACGCCATGTCGCCGCCCCAGGCAGCGCACTGGCTCGCCAAGCGGGCCCGCCGCGGCTTCGGCGGGAAGGGCTCCACCTGGGCCGCCGGCATCGACGAGGCGGCCATCCCGGAGTAGTTCGCCGGGCCCGACGGGGTCCACCGACGGTCAGGCATTTGCCTCTCCGGTCCCGAACTGCTTCCGCAGTGCGGAGAGCTTCTGCCTCAGCGGTGTTTTTGGGACCTTCGCGAGGTTCAGCGGGGGGTCGAGCTCGGCGAGCAACGCGGACTCCAGGTCATTGAGTGTGTCCGGATCATCGACAGGGATCGTCACGACGCGCAGATGCGCGTGCATCCAGCTCGTTAGCTCGACCTCGTCGATCGTGGGCTGCCCGTGTGCTGCCGCCAGGATCCCGCCGAGGCTCCTTCGCAGCGTGGAGAACTGGCGCTTGTTGCCAAGGTGCATCGTCGCGATGCGTCCCCATAGTGTGTTTGACGACTTCGACCCACCGTTGCGGGTCGCTCCTGCCAGTCCCGCGTAGATCAGGCCGGGCTCGACCGGGTGACCGAGGCCGCGGGAGAGGTCTTCAGCGCCAGCAGCATCGACCCACCAGCTGTACATCCCTGGCGACTTCAGGCCGCGCCCGCCGGTCGCGAGCACGTCTGCAAGGCTGTTCGATGAGGCGTCGTCGCGGAGGCGGTCGAGGACCGAGCCGATCTCGACGCCAGCCGGACTCTCATTGTCCGGATTAGTCCCTGGGTGGATCGTCGGCGGCGGGGAAGGCCGAGTCGAGGAAATCGTCGCCCGACTCGAAGGTCGCCCCTGGGCGAACGCTGCGTTCTCGCTCCCGATCGCGAAGCCCAGATTCTCGAGCCAGCGTCGCGAGGACTGCGATGGGAATCGCTTCCGGTCCTTGACGCCGGTCGCGAGCGAGATGACCTGCTTGACCGGCCAACGGATGCCGTCGATATCGACCCAGAAGTTGCGGATCTTCTCGGGCGCATGCCCTTCGAGGCGCGACCGAACGAGCTCAGGCGTGAGTTCGAACCACTGGCCGTCGAGGGTGATGCGCATGATCATTGATATCGCTCGGAGCCGACAGATTCAGTCAGACGAAGGGTCACAGTCGACTCCGTTCTGGCTCCCATCACGGCCCACACCGACCCTACGGCCATCTGGAGAGATTCCGATCGCCGTCGCTTCAATCGGGCCGGTTCACCCGGATCTACTTCGATCCGATCCCTGAGGACCCGGACCCGCCGCTCACGCGGGCGGTTTCCACCGCGCTCTCCGAGACGCTGGAGATCACCCGGCAGCCGGCCCAGTAGCGCCTCCGCAACGCCGGGCACACCGAGAACGCAGAGCCGCCGAGCTCCTCTGGGGCCGGAGGTTCCATCTGCCACCTCGCCCTGATCAGGTCAAGGGTTCCAATGACGGCCTCCTCGTGGACGCGGGTGGACTCAAACCGAACACCTGGCAGCGGTTCGAGCAGCTGAGTTCCGCGTGGAATCAGGCGAGACTCGGTATCGGTGATGCCCAGACGGCGCCATTGACGACGAACCCGGGGTCGCGAGCCTTAGGAGACGAGCCAGAACGCCCCCTGGCGGAGAGCAAATGGACGCTATCCGAACTGCCCGCACGAACGGTGATAGCGCGATCCCATCAGTCGACGACTCGATGTGCATCGAGCGTCTGATCACGTAAGCCTCTCCGGCTCAGCCTAGGAGGTCATCCTCGGCGCTAGGTGTCCGATCCGAGTGACGCTGTCTCAGTTACTCAAAGACGTTGACAACTCCGACCTCTGGGAGCCGTCTATCCACCGTGGACCTCGTCTCGGCTAGTCGGAGTGCCATCAGGGTGTGACCGTCCGAACGCGGCCTCGATCTTCGCGGTCGCGTCGATGTCGATCCTGGGTCGGGGTGTCTCGTCATCCCGCAAGTCATGCCAACGCCGGCGCACCCGCTGGGACCACAAGTGCCGGAGCGCCTTGCGGCCGAATGATCGTCACCTGGTGTCGCGCGCGGGTGATGCCGACGAACAGCAGACGTCGCGCTTCGGCTCGCTGCACCTCGGTGTCCGTGTCGCGAAAGAAGTTGCCCTGGTACTGCCCCTCGATGAGCAGGACGCCATCGAACTCCTTGCCCTTGGCCTTGTGGATGGTCATGAGCACGCAGCCGCGTGGGTCGCGCTGGTCGGCCTGGAGTCTGCTTACCTCGAGCGCGCGACGTACGACGCCGACGGCGCGTCCGTAGCTACCGTGGAAATCCCACGCCGAGGCAAGTCGACTTCCAATCTCATCGGTTGCGCGGAAGAGTCGGACGAACTTGGCGTTCGCCAAGAGATCAGACAAGTCGTTTCCGGCGCCGAGCAGATCACGCGCGTGTAGCCAGTCCCGCGCTGGATCGCCCTGAAGCGCCAGACCGCTGTCGTAAGAGGCAGTGAGTGCCTTGGCGCTCTTCAACCGCTGCGCCGCACCTCTACGCGCGAGGTCAGCGGCCGTCCGGTACCGCCCGCTGGTCTGCTGGGCGGCATTGCTCGCGCTGGCAGCATTCTTCGCATCGAAATAGCCGGCGATGCGATCGAAGGTCTGGCCGAGTGCAGCATCCTTGGGGTGACTCTGCCACTCCAGAATTGAGGCCACTACCAAGGCGGCCGCCGCGGTGAGGTCCGCGTCCCACAACACGTCGTGCTCTACGGGTCTGAGTGTCTGGCCGTTGAAGCTGTGTTCTTGTCCGAGGATCGCCGATAGCTTCCCGACGAGCGCGTTCGTTCGTGCAAGTACGCCGACAGAGGGATTGGTGATGCCCACTTTGCGGAGCGAACTGAGCATCCAGATGACGCCGGCGTGGACAGTGCTATCGAATGTGTTCGCCCAGTAGGCGCGCGTGATCACGTCCTTGGTGTCCGGGAGAGGCCGGTTCGTCAGCACTGCGTTGGCGTACTGCAGGATACTGGCGTCAGCGCTTCGGTGGTTCTCACCGCTGAGGTCGAACTCCGCGGGTCCGAGGTGGTCACGCAGATGGTTGATGCGCTCCGGGTCCACACGCGCGTCATAGTCGAAGATCCGCTGATCCGGGTCGGCCATGAACACGCTCTTCGAGCGTGCGGACAGCGCCTTGACCAGCGCCCACTGAGCGTCGTCGGTGTCTTGGAACTCATCCATGATGATCACCGGGTACTTGTTGGCGAGAAGGGCCGCAATCGACGCGCTGCCCGAAACGAGCTGGGCAGCGGCTGCGGCGAACTGTCCGAACACGTAGCGGCCCTCATCGCGTGCGAGACGTTCGACTTCAGCGCCCCAGTCGCCGTCGAAGGCGGCCTTGGCGAGGTTCTCATCGCCGGGATAGACAATGTGCGGAACGCGTCCGGTGAGCAGGCGACCATGCGCACGCAGGATGTCCATCGCGAAGGCATGGTAGGTGCGCACGACTATCTGCCGACGGTCGTCCGAGCGCAAGATGTCGCGACAGCGGATCTCGACCTGACGGACAGCCGCCCGGGAGAAGCTGAGGAAGAGGATCTCCTGGCCGGGCTGCAGAACCGGGAGCATCGCTTGCGCTTTCAGGAGCGACAGCGTGGTCTTGCCAGAGCCGGGGCCACCGAGCACCAAAACGGGGCAGTCGCGATCCAGGGCTCCCTGGGCGGTCTCGGACAGCTGCACCTCCATGGCGCCTACTCTTCGGGCTCTGCGGAGCCGGTCGCTGGTTGAGCGTCGTCAAGAGTTGGTTCAGGCTCGTCCTGGAGCTGTTCGTTGATAGTGAGAAGCGCATCGCGGATGAAGGCGGGCAGTTCATCCTCGGTCTGACACTGCTCGATGAGTGTCCCGGTGTACCCGAAGCCGAACGCGTCGCCTTTGCGGGCCTTCAGTACCTTCATTGCCAATACGGCCAGGTCGTCGTCAGCAACTTGCTCGGCCACGTACGGATGGCTCGTCGGATAGTCGTCACGCTGCACGACTTCGTCGAGGAAGCTCCGCAACACACGCGTCGAAACCTGCTTCACGAGGATCTGCTCGATGCCCGTCTCCGGTGACTCCCAGAACTCGTCGAACGAACTGGCGTTCTCCGCTGCGTCCGCTGCATCAGGGGCGTTCAGCTTGTCGCGCATCCCATAGACCCGCTTGCCGAGAGCCTTGAAGATCGGAGCGTACCGCGGCACCTCGCGGTCGTTTCCCGCGTTGAAGAGAGTAACGCCAGTGAGATCAACGTGCGAGTAGTCGCCCCGGAACTGCTCGAGCGCCGATGAGACGGAGTGCACGGCCACCATCTCCGTTTGCCCCTCAAGAACGAGGACGGCGCGGCTCAGGATCGCCTCAGCAAACTGGCGGCGCTGCGTGCGGTACGTCTTCGGCTTCACGCTTGTAGTGTCGATCGGTGCACCGGAGAAGGCATCCCCGTCACGCGAGAGGATCACCACGTTCTCTGGGTCGAACTGCTCGATGACATAGGGCGAATGGGAAGTGACGATCGACTGTCCCATCTGCTGCACTACGTACTTCGTCACGCGCCGTTGGGTGTGGGGAGGAAGCGCGATCTCCGGCTCCTCCATCACGAAGATGACCGAGTGGTCTTGCTTCAGGTCCGCGATTATCGTCAGCAGCGCGAACACCAGCAGATTGATCGAGCCGGTGCCCTGTTTGGCGAACGGCACCGAATGGTTGCTCGGTTGCGTCGCAACGAAAAGCCGGACGACCTCGCGTAGGTGCTCGCGTGTCAGGTCTGAGGCGAAGAACGCCGCGGAGTCCTCGCCTGGAGCAAGGTTGACGAACTTGCCGAGACGTGTGCGGATGTCTTCGCGGATCACCTTTAGCTGTTCGATCTCTCCGATAGCCGGATCGAGGTCTTGCAGCGCGCCAAGTGCGTCCTGCCACATCTCCGCTGCGCCCTCGCCGCCGAGCCGAAGTATAGTGTCGAGTAGCGAACCGCGTTGCAGGCTGAGAGCGCGAGATCCGGTGCGCAGCGCTCGCAGAAAGATGAAGCCGCAGAGTCGCTTGTGTGCACGGCTGAACCGCGCACGGCCCGATCCCAGTGATGCGCGCTCGTCTTCGTCGAGCTCGTCAAGCTCGGGTAACGGGTGGTCGAAGAACGTGTCTCCGGTGAAGTCGTCTTCTTCGCGGTCATAGCGTCCTACAAAGATGACAGGGAGCGCCCAGACAGTTCCATCGTCATCAGCGGATTGGAGACTGTCCGGTTCCTCGTCAACGAACGAGAGCTTCTCGTCATCCCAGCGCCGGACGTGCTGGAAAAACCGGCGCAGCTGCTCCTCCGAGAGGTCGGTGAGCACGGCGCGAACGCGAATCTCGCGTGGGTCGCCCTCGTCGCCAAGGTAGGCGCCGTGGGAGAAGTCGTGCTCATCGATGACCGGACGACGGTAGAGGCGCTCCGGTCCCAACACCAATTCAAGCGCCTCGCACACCGTGGACTTTCCGATGTTGTTTCCGCCGACGAGCAGGGTGTGCTGCTGGAAGACAAAGCGTCCCTCTGTGATGCCGCGGAAGTTCTCGATCTCGAGCTGTCTGACCCTCATACCGCAGTGTCCTCGCTATCGGGGGACGTAGGCCCGGTGGGATCAGTCGCTTCATCTAGCACCGCACGGACCAGCAGCAGCGAGATCACCTCGTCGACCAGCTTTCCGAGCTTGCGGACGTTGCCGGTGCCACTTGCGTGAGCGTGGAGCAAAGACTTGATCTCGTCGCTGTCGAGGGCCGCCCGCTCATCGGTCGAGAGAGCTTCGAACCGACCATTTACCAGCCGATCGGTGACTTGCCTGATTTCGTCGGGAGACAGCGGCTCGAACGGGATCAACGCATCGAAGCGCGAGTAGAGAGCGTCCCCTAGCGCTTGGCGGATCTCGTCTTCCGAGCCGTAGTTCGATGTACAGATGATCAACGCCGGACCAAGCTGCACCCGGTAGTTCTTATCTTCGAAGAAGCCTTGGTCAAAAACCTCGTAGAAGGCACTGTGGAAGACGGAGTTTGCCTTGTCGAACTCGTCGATCAGGATCACGCCCGAGGAGCGGTCGAGCAGATCCCGCGCAAATGAGCTTTCGGAGTGTGTGCCGCCAAAGACATAGGAGGCGAATTTGTCACTATGGAACATCGAGAACTGCTTACGAAGCAGCTTGCCACCAAGAAGTCCATTGATGAACTGGGCAGTCTCCGTCTTGCCGACGCCGGACGGGCCGTAGAACATCAGGACAACTGGCTTGCTGCGCCGATCCGTAGTCAGGGGGTAGAGGGCGGCCAGCATCCGTTCTCGGACTGCTCGCTGTCCAACGAGATGATCTGCGAAGCCGTCGCGGAACTTAACCAGGGTGTCGCGCGTGACGACTGGATAGGCGAAGGACTCAACCTTCGTCTTGAACACTCTGCCCAGCTGCGTATGGATGAGCTCGGGTGGGTTGTGTAGGAGCAGGTGCTCTGGGTTGATCTCTCGCACGAGGCCAACGAAGTTCGTTATGGCGTGCTCATGGACACTCGCGTAGTCGCTGGACATCGCGATCAGGCGGTCTGGCCGCGGCGCGGGCGCCTCCTCCTCGGTGCTCTCTTGCCCATCGACGGTGTGCCAGATGCGGCGTCTGGCTTCGTCGCGTTCGTTGATGGCGTCGAGCAAGTACCGTCGAGACCCCCTGCCGAGTTGCTTCTCGAACCATGGAAGGGGGCCGTAGTAGATCCTGACCTTCGTGTCACTCCCCATACTCGACTCCCGCAAGGATGACGTCGTAGACGTCCAGCAGCTGCTTGGCTCCTTTGAGGGCGCCGTCGACCACGTCCAGACCCGTCACCGGTGCGGGCTCGGCACCGGGAGCCATCTCCGCCTGCATAGTCAGGCTGGACTCCGAGGCCTTGCCGACACGGATGCCGTGAAACACAAGACGCATGCGGCCGAGATCAACCAGTCCATAATTGTTTCGGAACGCCTGAATGTTGAAGCGCAAGATTCGCTTCGTGCCGTCCGCACTTTGCCCGAGTAACTCGTAATACCCCTTCGCCGACGTCAGCGCGCTATCCAGTTCAGCAAGATTGACGGGTAGCTCATCGATCTTGAGCATCGCCAAGTACGGCGTGAACATCTTCATGTATGCCGCTGAGTCGCTACGAGCAGTAACCGTCAGGCCTTCAAGCCGTTCTATACCCTTCAGCACACTAAACCTGCTGAGGTAGTCGGTCAAGATGGTGTTCGAAAGAGTCTTGTTGAGGATACTGCGTCCGACCGCCGACGCACTCGCAGCAGCACCAGCCTCGGCAGATCCCCCGAAGAAGGGCAGCCAGTTGAACTTTGCGGCGGCCTTTGCGCGCGCCTCAGCCTCCACCTCTGCTGCCCGTTCCTTGGTCAACTCCTTTGAAGAAGTCTCTTTGCCCCCGGCCACGATATCTAGCAAGTCCGAGGCCGACTCCTCATCGAAGTAGACGATCTTGATCAGAGGCGGGTTCGTCTGGGCTTTGCCTGCACCAACCATCAGCCTTCACCTCCGAGGGCTCCGCCGATCAGCAGCCCGTGCTTGTCGGCCGTGCAGTTGTAGCTGACCACTCCGATCGGTGCGGCGTCGAACTGATAGTTGGCAGAGCTGGTACCCGTCGCCCCGCCCCAGTCGAGGTCGTCGAGGATCATTTTTCCGCCAGTGCACCGAACCCGACGAAGGCTCAACGTGCTTGAGTAGCCCCAGAGCGGGATCTGCGGAGATACCGACGCCATCGTCTGCCTCGCTCTCTGGCGGTGTCCGGCTGCGCGAACTCGCCTGGTGCTACAGATTCATGTCATCCAGCAGTATGACGAAAGGGTTGCCCGCAACGGGCGACGACACGACCGCGGCTTCACGCACGAGTCGGCCCTCCCGGTTACATGTGGTCGGGGACAGGGCCCAACATGCCCGGGGAGCACATCGCACTCAGCAAGCAACGTGAACAGAGAAGTCTACCTCGAGCGTCGGGGTTTCGGTGGCGGACAGGTCGGCGTCGCTGCGCGCGAGCACTTTGGGGAGCCGATCTGTCAGGGACCTCGGCCTCGGGCTGGTCGAGATGCGGCTCGACCTCAGGCGGGTCGCGCACGATCACGTGGGCGTGGTTGCGGTGTTTCCCGTGCGTCGTCGCCACGTAAAGCAGCTCCCTCGATGACGCTTCCGGGTCAGCGAGCGCGTGCGCGGTGTCGACGCTGGCGTCTTGGGCGCGATGGACAGTAGAGCCGTCGTCGAGTCCGGATTCCTCGCGCGGCAGGCCACGGCTGGCGGTCTTCTCCCACTCGTTGGCTAGCGGCGCACATCGGTAAAAATGCAAGGGCCTTGCGAACCAGGCGCTGACCAACGACATCGGCATCAGCAAGGACGAAAGGGCGACGATCCGACTCGCTGAGCCGTTCGCCGCCCTCGTCCCAGCCCCCACATCTTCCGATGTCAGGAGTTCTAGTACGTCCACTTGTGGAGCTAAGGGGATTCGAACCCCTGACCTTCTCATTGCGAACGATATCTGACCTGTCCAATCTGCCGGTGCACCGCATGGACGCCGTGATCAACGTGCACTACGGGCGATGAGATTGGATCTGGGGGCACGCCGGGGGAACATGCATGGTTGTACCGCAAGCTCGCGGACTGGCCGGTGACGGAAGGTCCGTCGATAGGGGCGCGCGCCCACCTCAGGGCCGGGAATTCGGTTACGAGACGACGACGCAGAGGTGAACGACCGGCAGAAACGATAGACAGCATCGCCCCGAGCTAGTTAAGTTGATGCCGTCGGCACCACAGCGTATGCGGTGATCGATCTCGGAAGAATCTGCCGACCGCCCTCCACGCAAGCCCCCCCGACGGGAGATTGTGCCATGAAGATGAGTCGCCGATCGAAGACCGTAGCAATCACATTCGCACTCACGGTAACCTGCGCCTTCATAGTGCCAGCGGCGGACCGGGCCGCGCACGCCGCCCCGCTCTGCGGCCCTCTGATCGAGTTCGAAAACATAGCTGACCTTCCGGCCGACTGCGACCCGACGGGCACACAGATCGAGTTTGAAAACGGTGTTGTTCTCGATGTTCCGACAGAGCCTGACCGGTTAGTCACCGTGAGCGCGCTAGGACGGACCCCGAGCGAGGGATACGAGCTCTCGGCCTATCTCGACGAGTCATTCAACCTCGCAGCAGCCGATGACGGGACGGTGCTGGGCAGCTCACCCTCCGCGGCCCGAACACTCTCAGACGAGCTGGCGAACGGGGGCGAGCAGGAGAGTGCTCCACGGCGAGCTAGCCCTAAATGCGCCACCAATGCACCGTACCTATTGAATCGAAAGTGGGCGGCAAAGCGTTACGACTGGTATTACAATAACTCGGGCGCGCCTGTTTCAGGTGGTCGGGAAGCGATGCAAAGAGCCGCAGCGTCAGTCTCGACGGGCCGAAGTTCTAGCTGTGGCAACCGCGACAGCGCATTGATCACTTCTAATCGAGGAACGACCAGCCGGTCGTCACAAGTGACTAGAGATGGCACATGCCCTGTTGTGGGCGACAATGTCAACGTAGTCGGCTGGGGCCCAATCGACAGTTCCGTTTTGGGCGTTGCATGTTCTTGGGCGGCCATAGCCCCTGGACTTCGACTCGAATCCGATATTAAGGTCAACTCGAATTACAAGAATTGGTATGTGTCAGGCTCGTCTTGCAGCGGGCAGAGATACGACCTCGAGTCTCTGGCCGTGCACGAGTTCGGTCATGCCGGAGGCCTTGGTCACGTCGGCGACGACGAATCCCAGATAATGAAGCCCTTCATAAACCAATGCAATTTGAGCCAGCGCAGTTTGGGCCGCGGTGATCAGAATGGACTCTTGAGGCACTATGGAAGTGCGTAGGAGGAGCAGGATCTCTCGGGTGATTCTGATCACCGTAATCGTGTTGGCCTTGTTAGTAGGCGTGGCAGCATTGTTTACACTTCGCCAAGTCGAGCACTGCGTCGATGCCCCGGCTGGCGGACCCGTTATCTCGGAGTGTCGAACCTACTGGACCTGGAGCGAGATATTTTGATTTCTGGCGAAGTAGGCGATTGAGCCAGGCCACGACCGGATCGATCTATTCCGGACCAACAAGCCTCAATAGTTCTATGTCGCCCATACCCTGATCCATTTGCGGTTAGAACCTGAAGGGCGCGGTGACCTGTGAGGATCGGCCCGCAGCGCGAAGCGGAGCGGAGCGCGAGGACCCGGACCGCAGCGGCTCGCCGAGCGCAGCGAGGCGACTTGATTGACTAGAGCTGGATTCGGCAGTTGGGTGCGGTCGGACGCCGCCGGTAGCGTAACTGTCGTGACTTCGGAAGACCACGACGAGCAGGCGGCTAAGCCCGTGGGCGAGTGGGCAACGTTCGGTGAACGGTCGCTGTATGAGAGTCCATGGGTACGCCTGACCAAGGTCGACGTCCAGCCGCCAGGTGGCGAACGATTTGAGCATCACGTGGTTCGGCTACAGCGCGTCGCGCTCGTAGCAATGCTGAACGCCGAGGATAAAGTGCTGCTTCTGTGGAAGCATCGGTTCGTCTCCAATGAATGGGGCTGGGAGCTTCCTGGTGGCATTGTCGATCCCGGTGAGGCTTCTGAGAAGGCGGCGACTCGTGAAGCGCGTGAGGAAACAGGCTGGGAGCCACAATCGGTCGAGCGTCTCCTCTCGTTCCAGCCAGCGATCGGCATGGTGGATAGCCCTCACGACCTCTTCGCAAGCCGTGACGCGGTTCACGTGACATCGGAGACTGACAGCGAGGAGACTGGCGTGTCTCGGTGGGTTCCGCTGGCCAGCATTCCCCAAATGGCCGCGCGAGGTGAAGTTCTGGGCTCTGGCTCGCTGGTTGCCCTGCTCTACTTGATTGCTCGCGTTAGGCGGCCACCAGATAGTTGAGCCGCCGCTGCTGTCGTCGGGATCCGCTCTCCTGGACGAGCTCCAGCGCAGTCCCCCGCTCTCGACGGGCATCAGACTTATGACCAAGCAGTGCATGGCACTCGGCCATGTCGGTATGCAGACTGCCCCGAGCACGGACGAAGTCGATCGGCATCGCTTCTGCCGCTTCTTCCAGCATGTCAATCGCGCTGCGCTCCCCGATCATGCTCAGTGAGTGCCCCGCCCACCGCTGTAGGTGGGCAGGACCAAGCGTGATGTATGGCAGCGCTGGGTCGGCCCGCTGACCGTCAGGCAAGACATCGAAAGCAGCGCGCACAGATTCTCGACATGTCCTGCCATCGCCGGCGGCAGCACCGGTCTCAGCGTTGGCGGCGAGCAGCCACGCCCAGAACAACGTGGATACCTTGCCTTCGGCCTGGGCTCGTGTGGCCTGCATGAGCTGATGCGCATCGTCAGGGTGATCAAGATCAATCAGCGCGACAGCCTGACCCGCCCGGGCGTGCGCGATCAGGTGAGCGTCCTCCGCATCGCGCGCGTATTGCTCGGCCCTGCGATATCGACTCAAAGCGGCTGCTGGTTGGCTGAGGTCAATGAGTTGCCAGGCAATCAAGGCCTCTGCGTCAGCGAGCAGCGCCGCCAGCCGGATTCGTACCGGTAACGGTCCGCCGGTGCCAAGGCTGCCTCGGAGGGCGGCTGCATAGATGTCGAGCTGCGGGTTGGTCATGTGCGCGAGTCCGTGACGATCCGATCGACGGATCGCACTGAGCACTTCGGCCTGCGCGTCGACCTGGACCAGCGTCATTGCCTGACCGATTGGCTCGCCCGTGTTGTGGCCATCGTCAAGGTCAATCCCTAGGGTCGCCCGGAGCAAACTGCGGTGGTGCTGCTTCGGTGCGACGTGTCCGTTTTCCCAGCGCGAAAGAGCGGTCGTCAGGGATCCCCGAGTCATCAGCGAGACGCCATTCGCTTGAGCTGCACGCTCAATTTCCGCGACAAGCCGTGACTGCGACCATCCGCGGCTTTCGCGTGCCGCTCGAATTTGGTTGTACGCCATCGTCAACTCCTGGTGCGTAGCGCCTCATCGGTTGCACAGCATGCTGCCTCATCGGACTGACATATCAAACCGTTTCGCAGGGTTAGCACTCCTGGCACGGTGCCTGCCACCTCCTGCCATCTTTCGCGCAACTCGCCCACGCCGTTCGCTAGATGCATCGGAAGTTCCGATGTGCAGCGAGTACCAGGAGGCACACGCCATGGGCGTTCAGGGTCCGTTTCAGGTCAGTTTTCAGCAGGTGTTCCCGCATGGTGCGGGGGTGGTTGGTGAGGTGTCGAAGCAGCGTGATTTCGACCGTTCATCGAAGGAACGTGAGGTGCAGCAAGTGGACGAGCGCACTGGCTTGCCGGTGTGGGTTGTCGATGTGATGGATTTCGATCCCGAAGCCCGCGAACGCACCCACCGGGTCAAGTTGCTGGCGGACGTGCAGCCGGTGCCGCCGGAAGCGATCCCGGGTGTTCCAGTGCGGCCGGTGGTGCTGAGTGAGTTGACGGTCACCCCGTATCTGAAGGATGTGGGGAATGGTCGGCAGCGGATCGCGTTCTCGCTGCGAGCCACCGGGATGGCCTCACCCAAGGGTGGACGTGCTGCTGGTGATTCGAAGGCGGCGTGATCATGCCGGCGATCAAGGTGCTGCGCTGGTGCGGGCTGGAAGTGTGGTGGTGGGTCTCGCGGCTGGTCCGGCTGCTGCTGCGGTACTGGCTGTGGTCGCTGCTCGCGGTGATCATCGTCTGTGTCGGCGAGATCCAGCAGAACCGGTGGCCGCTGATCGTCATCGTCACCTACCTCGCCCTGCTGGGGGTGTGGGCGCGGGTCTGGCCCGTGTCGTTCGACCGGCATGTGGCACTGCCGTCATTTCGGCGGCGAACGAAGCGGTGGGTCCGCAAGAGCTGGGGACCGGTCATGGATGCCTGCGGCCTCGCCCGCCGCACCCCCGGCGAGGAAACAGTGGCGGTGCCATCACGGCGGCGGCTGCGCTGGATCGACGGTCAGCTGTCGGTCGATCTGTTGTTGTTGATCGGCCAAACCGTCGAAGATGTCGAACACGCCGCCGACCGGTTACGGACCGCTGTCGGTGCCCGCCGGGTCCGGATCATCCCCGACGACACCTACACGACCTGCAGGATCGTGTGGTCCTTCGGTGACCCCTTGGGTGAACCGTTCCTCGCCACCATCCCCGACTACGGCCACGGTGCCGATTACGGCTCGGGTGGCGAGTTGGTGGCGGTGCCGGTCGGTCGGACGGAGGACAGCACGACGTGGTGGCTGCCGCTGATCTCGACTTTGGTCGCTGGGTGCACTGGCGCGGGTAAGGCATCGGTGATGTGGAGCACGATCTTGGCGCTCGCCCCGGCGGTCCGGTCCGGGCTGGTGGAGCTGCACGGGATCGATCTCAAAGGCGGCATGGAACTCACCATGGGCCGACGCTTGTTCACCCGCACCGCCACCACACCTGTTGAGGCCGTTCAGTTGCTGGAGGATGCCGTGCAACGGCTGGAGGAGCGCACGCACGCCTTGGCTGGTCGGGTGCGGGATCACCGGCCGACGATCGCGGAGCCGCTGGTGCTGATCGTGGTCGACGAACTTGCCTCGCTGGTGGCCTATTCGGCGGATCGGGATCTGGTGAAGCGGGCGGAGGCGGCGTTGTCGCGGCTGCTGAGCGCAGGCCGGGCACCGAAGTTCCTGGTGCTCGCGTTCTTGCAGGACCCGCGCAAAGAGATAGTGAAGATGCGGCACCTGTTCCCCCAGTCGTTGGGGCTGCGGCTGCGGGACCGGGAAGAGGTCGCGATGGTCCTCGGCGACGGAGCAGTCCAGGCCGGGGCGACCTGTCACAAGATCTCCCGCGCTCTGCCCGGCACCGGCTACGTCCTCGGCGACACCGGCGACATCGTCCGGGTCCGCGCCGGATACGTCACCGACGACCTGATCACCACCACCGCCAAATCCTTCGCTGCGCCGAAACAGATCCCCATCTGCCCACCCGCCACGAGCCAGGATCCGGGCACCGGGGACAGCACGCCCGGCTCACGCAGCTCGCGCCGTCGGCGGTCGCGGCGTCCGGATGAGGAGGGCTGAGTCCGATGGGTGCGCCGGTGCGGCTGCGGGAGGTGTTGAACGACACCATGCGCGAACTCGCGATCAAGGAACGCGTCTGTGTGCGGCCGATGATGCGCCGCGTCCTCGACCGCGACACCGGCAGCGACACCGTCGTCGCGCTCCCCTGCGGAGCCACCCGCGCATCCGCCTGCCCCTCCTGCGCCCACAAAGCACGCGTGCTCCGCATGCAGCAATGCGCCGAAGGCTGGCACCGCACCGACGAACCCGACACCCACGACAACCCGGACGCTCCAGACGGTCCGGGCGACCAAGATCACCACGACAACGACGACCGAGCGGACGCCGACAGCCGACTATCTGGTCCAGATGATACGAGCCCGGTCGACGACGCCACACCTGGCCTGGTCGGGGCCGTTGCGGGCGGTCGTCGGCAACGGTCGACGCGTCGTCGGCAGGATGCGGGAAGTTTGCCGCGTGTCCCGGTCGAGGACCGCACGATCGGCACCGTCTATCGGACGCCGGAGGGTCGGGAGTTCCGGCCGTCGATGTTCCTCACCCTCACCCTGCCCTCCTACGGTCCAGTTCGTGACGGTGCCCCGACCGACCCGGCCAGCTATGACTACCAGCGGCAAGCCAGGGACACGGTGCACTTCGCGAAGCTCGTCGACCGATTCATCCAACAGCTCCGCCGGACCTGTGGGTTCAAGCTCCAATACTTCGCCACCGTCGAACCGCAAGCCCGGCTCGCGCCGCACCTACACATGGCGATCCGGGGCACCATCCCCCACCAGATCATCCGCCAAGCACTCGCAGCCGTCTATCACCAGGTGTGGTGGCCGCAACACGACCAGCCGGTCTATCTGGACGAGCTGCCGGTGTGGACCGGTGCCGGATACGCCGACCCGACCACCGGTGAACTCCTCCCCACCTGGGATGAGGCGACCGAGGATCTGGATCGGCCAGCGCATCTGCTCCGCTTCGGGACCCAGCACGATTCACGCGGGATCATCGCCCCCTCCCCCGAAGCTGACCGGACCGTCCGCTATCTGACGAAGTACCTCACCAAAGCCGTCTCCGACCCGCTCGGCGGTGACGACGCCGACGATCATCCCCGGCGGCTCGCGCACATCGCCCGGATGGAAGCCGAACTGCGGTTCCTGCCCTGCTCGCCTGGGTGTTGGAACTGGCTGCGCTACGGCGTCCAGCCCGACCACGCTGCTCGCGGGATGGAACCGGGCCGGTGCCCGAAGAAGGCGCACGATCGTGACCACCTCGGCCTCGGCGGCCGCCGCGTCCTGGTCTCCCGCAAATGGTCCGGCAAGACCCTCGCCCGGCATCGCGCCGATCGTGCCAGCGTGGTCCGCGAAGCCCTGCACGCCGCCGGATACCTCGACCCCGACATCGAATCCATGGCCGCCGACGTCACCAGCACCGACGGCCACCCCCGCTACATCTGGACCGACACCGACGTCCCCGCCGACACCTACGCCCGCGTCATCAGCGACCTGATCGTCCAACGACGCTCCTGGCGTGATCAGTACGACGCCGCGAAACAGGCTGTGGAAACCCGTTCGGCAACCGGCCCCGACCCGTGAACGCGACCGTGATCCGGCTTCCCCGGATAGCTGCCATCCCTTCGGTCACCGGGTGGCGGGTCCAGGGTGAGCAACGCGAATCACGCAGTGACACCGCAGGTGCCCTTGACGCGCCACCCGGTGACTGAACCCCATTCAAGATCAAATCCGGGGAAGCCGTTCCCCGACTGACACGAGGAGATTGTCATGAGTGCATTGTTGTCCAGTGATCTTCCGGTGCTGATGACCAGCGCGGAGGTGGCCAAGGTGTTGAAGGTCGACCGGTCGACACTGAGTCGTTGGCGCACCGCCGGGCAGGGGCCTCGGGTGACGTGGTTGTCCCCGTCGGTGCCTCGGTATCAGCGTGACGATGTCTTGTCCTGGCTGCATGATCAAGTGGCATGACCATCCGCAAGGAGCCATCCGGACGATTCCGGGCGGTGCTCAAGTCCGGCCGCACCTATGTCGCGGGGAGGACGTTCGATACCAAGCGTGAAGCGACAGCATGGCTGAACCGTGAGCGGGCGGCGCTGTCCGGAGGTGTCGATCCTCGTGCTGGTCGGGAGACGGTGGCAAAGCTGCTGCCGATCTGGCTGGAGGAGCGCAAGGACTCGGTGTCGGCCAAGACGTATGTGGCCGATCGGGCGTTGCCGCGTCTGGTGCCGACGAACCTGGCGGCACTGTCGATCGGCTCCGTCACCGACCGCGAGGTG
Organism: Naumannella huperziae; assembly: GCF_054073625.1. NCBI lineage: Bacteria > Bacillati > Actinomycetota > Actinomycetes > Propionibacteriales > Propionibacteriaceae > Naumannella > Naumannella huperziae. The sequence continues at coordinate 3,368,621 of NZ_JBSXPH010000001.1, forward strand.
ACGCGTACTTTGATCCATCTGACCCGCCGGGGTCTGGCGGAGTCATCGGTGCGGCGATTCCGTGCGTCGTTGTCGACCTTCTTCGCCTGGGCGGTGCGGGAGCGGCTGATCCTGCTGAATCCGGTGACGCCGACACGCGTCCCGAAGGCGGCCAGCCCGAAGGTCGAGATGTATCCGTTCAATGAGGCCGAGTTGGATGCCTTCGTCGCTCGGGCGGCTGAGCGGGATCATCGCCTGGCCGAGGTGATGCTGATCGCTGGGTGGACCGGTCTGCGGTGGTCGGAGCTGCGCGCGGTCCGCGTACGGGATCTGGTTGAGGTTCCGATGCCGATGCTGGTGGTGGAGCGCGCCGAGCCCGAAGGTGTCGCGGCGAAGGCTTCGAAATCGGGCAAGGGTCGGCGAGTGCCGCTGGCCGGAAAGGTGCTGCCGCTGGTCCGGTCGATGGCTGCCGATCGTGCTCCTGATGAGCCGCTGTTCACGACCGTGACCGGGCACCGGTTGCATGCGACGGCGGTGAAGCGGACGCTGAACTGGTCATCGACGGCTGGCGGTCGACGGATTCACGATCTGCGGCACACGGCCGCCTGCTTGTGGCTGGCTCGCGGGGTCGATCCGGTGACCGTGCAGGCGTGGATGGGGCACGCGTCGATCGCGACGACGAACATCTATCTGCACCATCTGGGAACGGGTGCGGATCGAGCGGGTCTGGCACGGCTGAATGGTCCGGGGCACGCCGGGGGCACACGTGAACGACATGACGAGGTGGAGAACTGACTTCGCGGGTGTGGAAACCCCACTGTTTCCGGTGGTGGAGCTAAGGGGATTCGAACCCCTGACCTTCTCATTGCGAACGAGACGCGCTACCAACTGCGCCATAGCCCCATGCGACGCACGACTATAGCAGCCCGCCGCACCGATCGCCCACTCGCGCGGGCGGGCGTACCGCCCACCACGACCCCGCCGGGAACGCGATCGTTGCAGCGCGGAAACACCGTCGTTACGGCCGGCTCGTAGCGTCATCGCATGGTGGCTCGGGCACGGCCGGCGCAACCCACCGACGCGCCCTCGGCGCGGCCGGAGCCGGCGCCGCGCGCGGGCAACTTCGACCGCGTGGACCCGTTCATCGGCACCGACATCACCGACCTGCCCCGCCCCGACGGCCTGGCGGCGACCTGGTGGTGGCCGAAGCCGCAGGTGGGCAACACGCATCCGGGCGCGACGCACCCGCTCGGCATGGTGTCGGCGTGCGCGTACGCCGGCGGCTACCCCACCGGCTACGGCACCTTCGACCTGAACACCGAGGGCATCCCCGACCTGATCGCCGCCGAGCACCGGATCAGCGGCTTCACCCACTTCCAACAATCCGGCACCGGCGCGATCCGCAAGTACTACAACTACTTCCGCATCACTCCGATGCTGCAACCGCTCGACACCCTGGGTGAGGCCCGGCCCATCGTCGACGAGCGCGCCGCGCCCGGCTGGTACGCCGCCCGCCTCACCGACGTCGACCCCGACGACCCCGCCGCCGGCATCGACTGCGAGGTCACCGTCGGCCCGAAGTCGGCGGTGCACCGCTACACCTTCGGCGCCCACCCCGACGCGCGGATCGTGATCGACTTCTCCCACGGCGGCCTGACCATCCCGCACGGCCAGACCGTGCCGCTGCGCGCCCAGCTCGCGATCACCGGCCCGGGCGTCGCGCAGGGCGAGATCGTCGTCGAGGGCGTACCGCTCGCGATCCACCTCGAATGCGACACCCCGGGCTGGCGCCAGGCCCTCTGGTACGACAAGCGCCTGATGCAGGGCGGCACGCGCCTCGACTTCGACTACATCCGCCCCACCACGCTGCGTCCGTTCGGGCTGCTGCTGCGCGGACCGACCGAACCCGGCCAGCAGGTGGAGGTACGCCTCGGCTTCTCGCTGCGCGGCGTCGAACAGGCCCGCCGCAACCTGTACGCCGACTGCGGCCAACCCGACCCGCTGGCCGGCACGATCCCCGCCAGCTTCGCCACCCGCCGCAACCGCACCGCCGACGCCTGGCGCGATCACCTCGACCTGATCACCATCGACGCGCCGGACGAGCGTACCGAAACGATCTTCGCGACCGCGCTCTACCACTCCATGATCAAACCGTGCTTCGCGCCGTCGGAAAGCCCGTCGTGGCCGCAGGACGGCCCGTACGCCTTCGACCTCGCAACCATGTGGGACATCTGCCGCACGCAGCTCCCCCTGCTCACCACCCTGCTGCCCGAGCGCGCCGTCGAGCTCGGCAACGCGCTGCTGCACGTCTGCGAGAACGAGGGCAACCTGCCCATCGGCTACCGGATGGCCAAGGGCGCCGACCGGTTCGCCCGCCAGGGCAGCGCGCTGGCCCACCCCTTCCTCGCCGACCTGTGCCAGCTCCACCTGCCCGGCCTGGACTGGGGCTGGGCGCTGTGCTTCATGGACACCGACTTCCGCCGCGCCTGGGGCGAAGAGTTCCTCGAGCGCGGCATCACCCACCCGATCAGCCACACCCTCGACCTCGCGCACGCCTGCCACTCCACCGCCATCGTCGCCGCCCACATCGGCGACCACCCCGCCGCCGCCCGGTACGCCCGGCTCGCCACCAACTGGCGCAACGCCTTCGACCCGGCAACGGGCCTGCTGGTCGACTCCACCTTCTACGAGGGCGGCCGGTGGAACTACTCCTTCCGGCTGCTGCCCGACATGGCCGGCCGGATCGAGCTGGCCGGCGGCGACCGCGGCTACGTCGCGCTCCTCGACCGGTTCTTCGGCTACGACGCCGAGCCGGTCACCCAGCCCGGCCGGCGGCCCGGGCGTGCCGAGCTCGACCGCGGGTACGCCCTGAACCGCTTCGAGGGCCTGAACAACGAGCCCGACCTCGACGCCCCCTACGGCTACCACTACGCCGGCCGGCCCGACCGCACCGCCGAGGTGGTCCGCGCCGCCTGGCTGTACCAGTTCGGCACCGGCCCGGGAGGCCTGCCGGGCAACGACGACTCGGGCGCGCTCAGCTCCTTCTACGTCTGGGCGACGCTCGGCCTGTTCCCCGTCACCGGCCGGTCGATGTTCCTGATCAACGCCCCGAACGTGCGCCGCTCGATGCTGCGGGTCGCCGGCGGCGAGTTCGTGATCATCGCCGACGGGCTGGCACCGGGCGCCGCGTACCAATACGTCCGATCGGTACGCCTGAATGGCCAACCCTGGCAGCGAAGCTGGCTGCCCGCCGCGACGGTGCACGCGGGCGGCCTGCTGGAGATCGAGCTCGGCCCGGAACCGTCGGACTGGGGGCGCGCCGACCGCCCGCCCTCCCTGGCCGAGCCCACCCATGACGCCGAACCGGAAGGCTGGTGACGACCATGATCACTCCGCACGCGCCCACCGCCCACGACCTGCCCGAACTGACCCTGCTCGATGGTCCGGTGCGCCGCCGGATGATCATCGTCGTCCGCGCCGACCCGGTGATCTGCGGGCACTCGGTCGAGGCGCGCAACCTGGCCGAGGTCGCCCGGCTGCGCGGCTTCGACGAGGTACGCATCCTGACCTGGCCGCTGGACCGGCTCGCCGAGACCGGGCTGCCGCTGAAGCCCGCCGACGGCGTCGCGCCCTACTCCCCCGGCATCGTCGTGGAGCGGCCGGAGCCGGTCGGCGACTACAAGGTGCCCGACGGTCGCTACCTGGCCGGGCTGACCGGCCGGATCGTGGAGCTGATCGCCGACGGCACCCCGACGGTCTGCATGTCGCTCTACCTCAGTCCGCACGACCGCGCGGTCACCGATGCCCGGCGGATCGCGCTCGCCGCCGGACTACCCGCGCGGGTCACCACCATCGCCGAGGCGGTGGGCTCCGATGTCACCAACATCATCCGCTCCTGCGTCGCCGACGGCCGCTTCGGCGCCGCGCTCGACGTGCTGACCAGCTATCTCGCCAACGACCACTGCGTCGCGGTCTCCCACTACACCCGCGACCTGATCATCGACTCCGCGGCCGAGCTCGACCAGCGGATCGGCACCACCTTCGCCGCCCAGCTTGCCGAGCGGGTACGCGTGTCCTACCCGGCCATCGACGCCGGCCCCTACCTGCGGCAGAGCGGCGAATCGATCGCCGCCACGCTCGCCCGGCGCGGGGTGTCCCGCAACGGCTACCTGCTCTTCTTGTCCCGGCTCGGCCTGGCCAAGGGCGTCGACGACCTGATCGCGGGCTTCGCCCGCACCGCGGCCCGGCATGATCAACTGCTGGTGATCGCCGGTGAGGGGCCCGACAAGGCGTACTTCCGCGAGGTCGCCGCCGACTCCGGGCTCGGCCACCGGATCGTCTTCCTCGACGACGTCGACGACGCGGAGAAGCCCGCGCTGATGGCCGGCTGCTCGGCGTTCGTGCTGCCCAGCAAGCCGCGCCCGGAGTTCACCGAGACCTTCGGGATCGTGCTGGCGGAGAAGATGCTCGCGGGCGGCGGCCCGGTGATCACCACCCGCACCGGCGGGATCGGCGAGGCCGTCGGCGAGCACGCGATGATCATCGAGCCCGGCGACCCCGACTCGATCGCGGCGCGGATCGACCAGGCGCTCGCGCTCGGCGAACCGCAGCGGCGGGCGATGGCGGCGGCCGCGCGCGCCTGGGCCGAGCAGTTCGACCGCAGCCAGGTCTTCGATCTGCTCCTCGCGCCGCTCGCCGCGGCGGCCTGAGCCGCCCGCCCGACCGGCCGCGGAGCCCGCGGCATAGCCTGTCGACATGTCAGCCAGCAACGAGAACACCCCCCGCCTGGTGATCGTCGGCGGCGGCCTCGCCGGCGCGAAGGCAGCCGAGGCGGCGCGCGCCGACGGCGACACCGGCCACGTCACCCTGATCGGCCAGGAGGAGGAGCTGCCCTACGAGCGGCCCCCGCTGTCCAAGGGCTACCTGCAGGACAACGAGTCCCGCGACGACTTCACCGTGCACGACCGGCAGTGGTACGTCGACAACAACATCACCCTGCACCTGAACACCCGCGCCACCGCCATCGACACGGGCCGGCACACGGTGCACACCTCCGGCGGCGACCGCATCTCCTACGACAAGCTGATCCTCGCCACCGGATCGACGCCGCGCCGCCTCGATGTGCCGGGCGCCGACCTCGACGGGGTGCACTACCTGCGTACCGTCGACGACTCCACCAGCCTGCGGGCCGCGATCGAGGGGGCCGAGCAGGTCGCGATCATCGGCGGCGGCTGGATCGGGCTGGAGGTCGCGGCCGCTGCCCGCCAGGCCGGCAAGCCGGTCACCGTGATCGTCCGCGACGACCTGCCGCTGGCGAACGTGCTCGGCGCCCAGGTCGCCTCCGTCTTCGCCGAGCTGCACCGCGAGCACGGCGTCGACCTGCGCGTGGACAGTGAGGCCGCCGAGATCCTGGGCCGGAACGGCACGGCCAGCGGGGTACGCCTGACCGACGGCCACGAGGTCGACGCGGACCTGGTGGTGATCGGGATCGGCGCCGTGCCGAATCTCGACCTGGCCGAGGACGCCGGGATCACGATCGACAACGGCGTGCTGGTCGATGACTCGCTGCGCAGCAGCGATGCCGACATCTATGCGGTCGGCGACATCGCCAACGCGCCCTACCCCGCGCTCGACGTGCGGCTGCGCGTCGAACACTGGGCGACCGCGCTGAACCAGCCGCCCGTGGCCGTGGCAGCGGCCCTCGGGCAAGACGCCCGGTGGACCGAGCTGCCGTACTTCTTCAGCGACCAGTACGACCTCGGCATGGAATACCTCGGATACGCCACCGGCGCCGAGCTGGACCAGGTGGTGATCCGCGGCGACATCGAGAAGCGCGAGTTCATCGCCTACTGGCTGGACGCGGCGAACAAGGTACGCGCGGGGATGAACGTCAATGTCTGGGATGTCGTCGACGACGCCAAGGCATTGATCAACTCCGAGCGTGCCGTCGATCCGGCCAAGCTGGCCGATCCGGACGTGCCGTTCGACCAGACCTACGCCCGCTAGGCCCCGGTCACTCGCCGACGGCGCGGGGGCGCTCGTCGCCCTCGTCGCCGTCGCGGCGCACCTGCGTGCTGCCGGAACGCTCGATCGCCTCGGTCGGCTCGTCGGCGGTCACCGGGCGATCCTTCGCGTCGGTCGCCGCCGGCGCATTCGCCGGCGTGGCCAGATCGATCGTCCGGACGGAGCGACCGCCGGCCGGCCGCGACACATAGGTCGGCGCGGTGATCGGCAGCGGGTCCCACAACTGGCCCCCAAGATCATCGGGTACGCCGAGCGCCACCCCTTCGACCGCGGCCCCCTCGCGCAGCTTCGCCAACTGCTCGGCCGACACCTCGACGGTCTCCTCCTCATCGCCACCGAGCAGCCGCTCGCGGCGCCGGTCCAGGTCGCGGCGCAGGAAGACCACGCTGACCCGGGCCGCCGCAAAGAACGCGATCACCAGGCCGCCCGGGATCGCCAGCGCCCACCACGGCGTCACCTCGGCCACGCACAGCGCCAGCACCACCGAGACCGCGAACATCAGCACGGTCAACACATTGCGCCGGCGCCGGGCGGCGAGCTGATCGAGCTCGCGCAGCTCGCGCAGGCCCGCACGTCGGGTCAGCGGGGTCGACACCCCGGCTGCCTCCGCGCCGTCGGCGACCGGGTCATCGGCATGATCGCGGCGTACCATCCGCACCCCGGATCCCAGCGGGCGGATCGCCTGCTCGGTGTCCTCCACCTTGGTCCGCCGCAGGAACTGGGGAACGAGATAGGCCAGCCACGCGACGACGATGGCGGCGTAGATCAGTCCGGCGGTACCCACGCGGCACACGCTACGTCGCCGGCAGCCATGATCAGCTCAGGCGGCGCGGAGTGTCGCGCAGGCGGGACCGCAGGCCGTCCGGCACCTCGTCGGAGTTCAGCGCGAAGATCAGGTGATCGCGCCACTGGTCGTTGATGTGCAGGAAACCGGGGCGCAGACCCTCGGGGCGGAAGGCGAGCTTTTCCACCACGCGCAGGGATTTTCCGTTCTCGGGGCGGATCGCGATCTCGATCCTGTGCAGCCCGAGCACCTCGAAGCAGTAGTCGCACGCGAGCGCGACGGCGGTCGGCACGATGCCGCGCCCGGCCCAGCGTTCGTCCACCCAGTAGCCGATCGATGCCATCAGGGCCGAGCCCCAGGTGATGTTGTTCACCGTGAGCTGGCCCGCCAGCACCGGGTCGCGGCCGTCGTGGGCGTACCGGATGATCCAGGGCAGCGCGGCGCCCTGACGGGCGGCCGCCTGCAGCGCGCGAACCAGCTCACCGAAGCTGCCGGCGCGGCCGCCGGAGCCCGGCGGCGCGGTGGCCTCCCACGGTGTCAACCAGGCGTGATTGCGGGCGCGTACCTCGTCCCAGTCCCGCCGGTCCGCGCGGCGGATGGGGGACAACACGACGTCGCCGTGGCGCAGAGTGACGGGCCAGTGGTGCCGACGCGGAAAGGGCTCGGCGTCAGCGCTCATGGTCGCCGGCGCCGCGCAACTGACGCACCGCGTGGGGGACGACCATGCCGAGCGTCTCGAGCCCGTCGTCCACCGCTCCGCGCGAACCCGGCAGATTGATGATCATGGTACGCCCGGCCACGCCCGCCACGCCGCGGGTCAGCACGGCGGTGGCGACTCCCTTGTCGAGCCCGCGGCGGACGAACAGCTCCGGCAGCCACGGCAACTGGATGTCCAGCAGCGGCGCCGTCGCCTCGGGGGTGCGATCGGTCGGGGACAGGCCGGTCCCGCCGGTGGTCACGATCAGCGACAGCTCCGAGGCGATCGCCGCCTGCAGCGCCGCACCGACCCCCTCGCCGTCGGGCACGATCACCCCGGGATAGACGTTGAAACCCCACACCTTCAGCCTCTGGGCAATCACCGGACCGGTCTCGTCGGTGTACTCCCCGGCCGCCGCTCGGGTCGAGACGGTGATCACCATCGCCCTGCCCAGGTCCGTGACCATCAGTCCTCCCGCTTCCAGTCGCCGCTGCGACCGCCCGACTTGGCCGCCACCTCGACGCGCTCGATCCTAGCGAGTCGGTCCACGGCCTTGATCATGTCTATCAGCGCACAACAGGCCACGGACACCGCCGTCAGGGCCTCCATCTCGACTCCGGTCGGCCCATGGGTGCGCACCCGGGCGACGATCTCGGCACCATCGTCGGTCACCTCGACGGTGACGTCCGTGCCGGTGAGCGGCAGCGGGTGGCACAGCGGGATCAGCTCGGGCGTCTTCTTGGCGGCCATGATGCCGGCGATCCGGGCGACCGCCAGGGCATCGCCCTTCGGTACGCCGCCCGAACGCAGCAGCCCCACGCACTCGGCGCTCAGCCGGACGAAACCGCGCGCGGTCGCCTCCCGCGCGGTGGCCGGCTTGTCGGAGACGTCGACCATCCGCGCCTCGCCGGCGTCGTTCAGGTGGGTCAGCGTCGCGTCCCCCGCGCGCTCGACCGGCCGCTCAGCCATCGGCGAGCATCCACACCGCCACCGGCTGCCCGGCTGGCACGACCTCGGTCTCCGGGCCGAGCAGGACCAGCGCGTTCGCCCGCGCCAGGTCGCCCATCAGGTGCGATCCGTGCCCACCGACGAGTTCGACGGTACGCCGCCCGCCGGCGTCGGCGGTGACGATCCCGCGGGCGAGCTGCAGCTTGCCCTTGACCGAACGGATCGCCTTGGTCGCGAAGGCCCGCTCCGACGGGCGGACATAGGGCTCGACGCCCATCAGCTTGCGGATCACCGGGCGGACGAAGGCCTCGAAGGAGACGAAAGCGCTGACCGGATTGCCGGGCACCATGATCATCGGCACCCGGTCGTCGGGGTGCTCGCCGATCAGCCCGAAGCCCTGCGGTTTGCCCGGCTGCATCGCGACCTCGGTGAAGTCGGTCAACCCCAGCTCCGGCAGCACCGACTTGACCAGGTCGTAGTCGCCCTGGCTCACCCCGCCGGAACTGACCAGCAGGTCGGCCCGGACGAGCTGGTCGGAGATGGTCTGCTTGATCTCGTCGGGGTCGTCGCTGACCAGCCCGACGCGGTAGACCTGCGCCCCGGCGGCCTTGGCGGCGGCGGCCAGCAGATAGGAGTTCGAGTCATAGATCTGCCCGCCGCCGGTCAGCGGATTGCCCGGCTGGACCAGCTCGGATCCGGTGGAGATGACCACCACCCGCGGCCGCGGCCGGGCCAACACCTTGTCGATGCCGACGCCGGCCATCAGGCCGACATTGCGCGGCGCGACCAGGTCGCCCTCGTTCAGCAGCAGCGTGCCGGCGGTGACGTCCTCGCCGCGGCGGCGGATGTTCAGCCCGGGCTGACCCGGGGCGAAGATCCGCACGGTCTCGCTGCCCCGGTTGGTCCCCTCGTAGGGGATGACCGCCTCGGCGCCGTCCGGGACCGGCGCGCCGGTCATGATCTTGACCACCGTGCCCGCGGCGAGCGGCGGCAGGTCCCCGTCGCCGGCGGCGATCTCGCCCACCACCGGCAGGTCGACCGGGTTGTCCTCGGCCGCCTCGGCCACGTCGGCGCAGCGCACGGCGTACCCGTCCATGGCGGAATTGTCGAAACCCGGCAGATCGATGTGGGAGACGATGTCCTCGCACAGGCTGAGGCCCTGGGCCTCGATCAGGTTATGGCCGAACGGCGGCAACGGTTCGACCAACGACAGCAGATAGTCGCGATGGTCCTGCATGCTGCGCAGCCCGTTGATGGAGGGAGCGGGCGGGTCGGGCAGCCGCGGAGCCTCGGGCTCGGGCTGCTCGGCGACCTCGGTCTGCTTCTTGCGTCGGCCGAACAATGGCATGGTCCTTACGATAGGCCAGTGGACGAAGAGCTCCGGGCAGCCATCGCCGAGACCAAGCAGCGACTGCGTGAGGCGATCGGGCTGCGCCGCTCGGTACGCGACGCCGACGAGGCGGCGGCCGCCGACGAGGCCCGGACGCGGCTGGTGGCGGAGTTCCTCGGCCCGCGGCTGCACTCGGAGCTGACCGCCGCGTGCTACCTGTCGCGCCCGGGCGAGCCGGGGACCCTGGCGATCATCGCGCTGCTGCAGGCCGCGGGGGCCCGGGTGCTCCTGCCGGCCTTCGATGCGGCGCCGCCGCCGATCGACACCACGGGCGGGCGCCGCGGCGGCGCGCCCGGGCGGCTGCCGAATCCGCGCTGGGCCTGGTACGCCGGGCCGGACGAGCTGACCACCGGACCGCACGGGATCCTGCAGCCGAGCACGCCGGCGCTCAGCCCGCCGATCCTCGGACGTGCCGAGGTGATCATCTGCCCGGGGCTGGCGGGTACGCCTGCCGGCGAGCGGCTCGGCACCGGTGGCGGCTGGTACGACCGGGCACTGCCCTGGGCCGACCCGGCCGCGGCGACCGTGCTGTTGTTGAACGAGGACGAGGTGTTGGACTCCCTGCCCACCGAACCCACCGACGAGCGCATCGACGTGATCATCACCGAGGAACGCGCGATCGCGACGAGGGGCTAGGACCGGGCTAGCGCGGGATCAGCCACATCCGGCGGGTGGCGGCGGCATCGACCGCGCCGACGCTGAACGGGAACGGCTGCAACCGATTGGTGATCATCAGCTCGAACTGGTCGTCGTAGTTCTCGTGGCCGGCATGTCCCGACGTCCCGGACTGGTTCACCCAGCGCGAGTTGTCCAGGTCCGACAGGTCGACCAGCATCCGCATCGCCGGGCCCGCGGTGACCCGGAAGTTGTCGCTGGTGGCATCCCAGCCCCAGGCCTCCACGATCGCCGACCCGCCGCCGACCGGCGCCGGGTCGGGGTTGAACAGCCGCTCCACCGGCGCGACCCCGCTCGAACCGAGCGTCTGGTGCCGCAGCCCGATCGTGTGCAGCCGGCCCCAACGCCAGGTGTCGATGTCGTTGGACATCAGTACCACCCCCTCCTTGCGGGCCCGGAGGAGCGCGCGGGCGATGATGTCGTCGCGGCGTTCGCGCTGGGGGGTGTTCACGTCGTCCCACCAGGGGTCGTCGGGGTGCTTCAGCAACTCGGCCAGCGCGGCATAGCGGCGGTCGCCGCCGGAGGCCCGCAGCTCCGGCGGCAACTCGTCGTCGAAGGTCAGCGTGATCATGGCGCGCACGGTCAGGGCGAAGTACGCCGCACCGGCGGAGTCGGCCGCCATCTGCCCGTCCCAGGTCCGCAGCAGGTCGCGGGCCTCGCGTACCCACGGGTCGGCGAGATAGCTGTCGCGCAGCAGCGGCAGCAGCGGCTCGGTCAGCCGGAAGCTCTCGTCGGTGAACAGCGACTGGGCGAAGTCGAGATCGATCCGCGGCTGGCCCGCCAGCCGGTCCGAGATCGCCTGGCTGCGCCAGCCGTAGGACTGCCCGGCCTGGAGCGGACGCGGGTACGCCTCGACGACGCTCTGGTTGGCGGCGACGATCCGGCCGCTGGGCGGGTTGTAGGCATAGGGCAACTCGGCGAACGGCACCATCCCCGTCCAGCCGGTGCGCCGGGTCCAGCCGAGCGTCGGCTGACTGCCGTCGTAGCCGTCGCGGATCGGCACGTCGCCCGGAAGCTGGTAGCCGATGTTGCCGTCGACATCGGCATAGATCAGGTTCTGCGCCGGGCTGCGCAGCATGGCGGCGGCATCGCGGAACTCGTCGAAATTGCCGGCCCGGTTGAGGGCGAAGACCGCATCGATCGAGGGCGTCGGCCGCAGCGCGGTCCAGTTCAGCGCGACGGCGTACTCGTCCCCGGACTCGTCGCCGCCGGCACTCTCCGGCTCGGGCAGCGCGGCGAGTTGGGCATCCACATCGGAGATCAGCGGCCCGCGCGGTCCGACGCGCACCTGCAGGGGCCGCGGCCGCTCCTCGCCGCGGACCCGGATCTCCTCGGTGCGGACCTGCAGGTCCTCGGCACCGGCGGCGCTCACCACGCGCCCGCCCCGGATCCGCTCGACGACCAGGTCCTGGGTGTCCAGGTTGGGGGTGGTCAGGCCCCAGGCGATCCGGGCGTTGTGCCCGATGATCACGCCCGGTACGCCGGCGAAGGCGAAGCCCGACACGTCGTAGGGACAGGCCGGTCCCACCGCGCGACAGTGCAGCCCGACCTGCATGAATGGTGACGGGATCGACGTGCCGAGGTGGGGGTCATTGGACAGGATCGGCCGACCGCTCGCGGTGTGCTCGCCGGAGACGACCCACGAGTTCGAGCCGGCGCCGCCGTCGCCGGTCTCGCCGAGCAGCCCCGGCACCGCCTGGCCGAGCCGGCCGGCCCGCCCGATGGCGTCCTGCGCGGGGCCCGGCAACCCGTCCAGCTCGCGCCGGTTGGCCGCCCGGTCGCCCGGCCGGAACGCCCCGCCGCTGACCGCCCCGTCGGTGACGATCGGGGCGATGTCTGGATCCTGGGGCGGGAACAGCCGGTCGACCTGATCGGCGGGCAGCGTCTTCAGCAAGGTGGCTCGCTCGACCTCGAGCTCGTTGTTGCCGTCCAGCGACCACGCCATCGCCTTCAGCCAGGCCAGCGAATCCACCGAGGTCCACGGCTCGGGCCGGTAGCGCAGGCCCGTCAGCCCGAGGATGGCGTACTCCACCGACATCTGCTCGGTGGCCCGGCCGGCCATCCAGTCGTTGACGCCGGCGGTGTAGGCCTCCAGGTAGCGCTGCGACGTCGGGGACAACATGCCCAGCTCGGCCTGGGCCACGCGGCGCCAGCCCATGGTCCGGATGAACGCATCGGTCTCGACCTGCTCGGGTCCGAACAACTCGGCGAGGCGGCCGGCGGTGACGTGGCGCCGGAAGTCCATCTCGAAGAACCGCTCCTGGGCGGCCACATAGCCCTGCGCGGCGAACAGATCCTCCGGCGTGTCGGCATAGATCTGCGGGATGCCGAGCTCGTCGCGGACGATGTCGACGCGGCCGCTGATGGCGCTGCTGGACACCTCGCCCTCGGTCCGCGGGAACGCCTCGCGGACGGTCACCGTGGCCAGGCTGGTCAGCGCGATCGCGAACAGGGCAATGATGCCGAGGGCGACGACGAGCCATCGTGGAAGCATCCGCACCGAGCAGACGATACTATTGGCAGTCGGTACGCTTGAGTGCCAGCGTGCCCGTCCCCGGCCGCCCGCCCGACACAGAACGAGAACCGATGCCCACCTATCAGTACCGCTGCAATCAGTGCGGCCACGATCTCGAGGCCGTGCAGAAGTTCACCGACCCGGCGCTCACCGAGTGCCCCGAGTGCGGCGGCCCGCTGCGCAAGGTGTACAACGCGGTCGGCGTGGTGTTCAAGGGCTCGGGTTTCTACAAGACTGACAGCCGGTCGAAGTCCTCGAACTCCTCGGGCGGCTCGTCCTCCGGGTCCTCGGGCGGGTCCGGTTCGTCGGGCAGCTCGGGTTCGTCGGGCAGCTCGGGTTCGTCGGGCAGCTCGGACAAGTCGGCGACGTCCGGCTCGGGCGAGAAGAAGGCCGGGTCGGCGACGTCGACCGGAAGTTGATCTGAATTGGCCTGATCTGAACTTGCCTGTGGACAACCGGGGTGAACCCGCGCATCGGCGCGGAGAATTCAGCATCGTGGTGTCATGCCCTCCTGGTTCCGCGCCGTCCGCAAGACCCTGTCCTGGCACCGCCGCGCCGTGGCCGCGGTCTGTGCGGTGGTCGCCGTGCTCGCCCTGGCCGCGGCCCTGAGACCGCCCGAGACACCGGGCGCTCCGGTCGTGGTCGCGGCGGCGACCCTGCGGGGCGGGCAGCCGGTGGCGCCCGGGGATGTCCGGGTGGCCCGCTGGCCGGCCGAGCTGGTGCCGGCCGAGGCGATCACCGACCCGAGCGCGGTGATCGGGCGTACCCTCGCGGCACCGGTGACCAGCGGCACCCCGCTCACCGCGGTGGCGGTGGTCGCCGACCGCTCCGGGGCGCTGGCGCCGGGGATGGTCATCGCGCCGGTCCGGGTGGCCGACCCGGACCTGATCGCGCTGCTCCGGCCGGGCGACCGGATCGACCTGCTGGGCGCGGGTGCCGAGGGGCGGTACGCCGTCCTCGCCGACGGGGTCAGGCTGGTGGCGGTGCCGACTGCCGAGGAGAGCGGCGGCGGCCTGGCCCCGTCGGGCTCGGGCGCCTCGATGGTCCTGGTGGAGGTGGACGCAGACGCCGCGCTGACCCTGGCGGAGGCGGCTGCGGCGGGGCCGATCGCGGTGGTGTTGCGCTGAGCGTACGAGCGTGGCGGCGGCACCGCGCCGCCTCGGGCAGATCCGCGCGCGCTGCTGCTAACGTCTTTCCAGCGCAGCCCCCCAAGGGCCCTGTCCAGGGCACTGCGAACCGAAAGAACAGGAGTAAACGGCCCATGAAGGGTTTCAAGGACTTCTTGATGCAGGGCAATCTCATCGAGCTTGCCGTCGCATTCATCATGGCCTCCGCATTTGGCGCGGTCGTCACCGCATTCACCACGGTCGTCATGGACCTGATCGGGCTCATCATCGGGACGCCCGAGTTCTCGTCCGTCATCATCGGCGGGGTCAATGTCGGCCCGCTGCTGACCGCCGCCGTCAACTTCCTGCTGATCGCCGGCGTGGTGTACTTCGGCATCGTCAAGCCCTACGAGGCCTACAAGGCCCGCACCGCCAAGCCCGAGCCGGAGGAGATCGCGGAGGACGAGCTCAAGCTCCTCGGCGAGATCCGCGACCTGCTGGCCGGTCGCTGAGCACCTGACTCCCTGGCGGAGAGCCGGGCCACGACGAGGTGGCCCGGCTCTTCGCTGTCCGGAGTCGAGCCTTCGCTGACCGGAGTCGAGAAGGGGTCCTCACCAGTGCGGCGGGCGGTCGGCCAGCAGGCGCCGCTCGTCGGGGCCGAGCACACCGGGCCGCCTGGTCGGCGACGGGTCGAGGGCCAACTCGTCGACGGCTGCCCGGAGCGCCGCGGCCCACCGGGCGTACCCGACCCGCGCGAGCAGTTCGTCGGGCACCGGCAGCGGCCAGGCCTCGCCCCGCCCGCGAGCGGCGTCCCGTGCGGCGCGGGCGGCCTCGCGGCCCCGCTCGCCGGGTTGGCCGGTGAGCGCCAGCCCGAGCGCGTCGTCCAGCGGGTCGGCGGTCAGGACAGCTCCGTACCGGGCTCGACGCGCGACGGCGTACCCGGATCGGCCAGCTCGGCATCGCCGACCACCCGCACGTCGGCGCCGAAGGTCCAGTCGCCGCGCACGGTGAGCGAGGCGGCATCGCGCAGGGACGGCGGCCCGTCGGGGAAGCGCGCGTCGAAATCGCCGACCAGCTTGTAGTGGCGCGGGTCGAGGTCCACCACGGGCGCCGGATCGGCGACCGCCTCCAGGTGGCCGTCGTCGGCGAGGGAGTAGGCGTCGGAGCGCACCACGAGCAGATCGTTGGTGGTCTTCACGGGCTGGAAGCGCGAGCGCGGCACCTCGATCACCTGCGCACCCTCGAAGGCCTCGATCGCCGCGCCCATCGCGGTCTCGATCTGGATCACCTTCGGGCTCTCGGGGTCTGCGGGGTCGACGGTCTTGCGGTTCACGATCATGGGCAACCCGAGCACGCCGTCACGTTCGGCGAGCACGTCGGCGAGCGCGCGCAGGTCGAGCCACAGATTGTTGGTGTTGAAGTAACCGTGCCGGTCGGTGTCGGAGAAGGCGTCGGCGTCGTCGTCGCGGACCTGGGCGCTCTCGCGCAGGATCAGGCGCTCGTCGGCGCGCCGGATGGCGAGGTGGCCGCCCTTGCGGTCGGCACGGGTACGCCGGCAGACCTCCAGCGCGAACGGCGCGCCGCTGTCGACGAACCAGGCGGCCAGTTCGGGCGACGGGGTGGCGCCGAGATTGTCCACATTGGAGACGCAGGCATAGGCGTACCCCGCGTCCAGCAGGGCCTGCAGGACCCCGGAGTCGCGCAGCGACGGGTAGAGGTCGCCGTGGCCGGGCGGGGTCCACTCCAACTCGCGATCATCGGGCCAATCGACCGGAGCAAGATCATCGGCGCGCAGCTTCGGCTCCTGGCTCTGCAGGAAGTCGACCGGCAGGTCGGCGACGATCACGTCGTCGTGGGCGGCGACGCGGGCCAGCGTGGGCTCCCGGGTGCGGAAGCTGTCCATCAGGATCAACGGCAGCGGTACGCCGTGGCTGGCGCGGGCGTGGCGTACCTGTTCGATGATCAGATCGAGGAAGGTCTGCTCACCGCGGACGGGCAGCAGCGATTTCGGGCCGGTCATCCCCATCGAGGTGCCGAGGCCGCCGTTGAGTTTGATCACCGCGACGCGCGCGAGGGCGTCGGCGGCCTGCTCGGGGCCGAGCTCGACGTCGGTCAGCCGCGGCGGATCGGTCAGCGGCTCGATGTCGGACTCGGCGACCTGGCCGGTGGCGCCCTGTTCGAGCTGGCGGTAGTAGCTGGCGAACGCCTCGATCGCCGCGGGGTAGACGCCCGCGTCGGTCATCTTGGCCCGGGCCCGGGCGAGGCCCTCGGGTTCGGTCGTGGTCTCGGACATGGGGCACATGGTGGCACGTCGGGCCCGGCGAAGCGCGTCGGCGCCCCCGGCAGGACTCGAACCTGCGACGCACGGTTTAGGAAACCGACGCTCTATCCTCTGAGCTACGAGGGCCTGGCGGGCTACATGTTAGCCGTTGCGGTCGCTGCGGGGCGTCACGGCCGCGGGCGCACCACCAGGGCCGCCCCCCTGCACCGAACGGGCCGGTCGACCGGCCGGGAACTCGGCGCGGCCGGGGTTGCCGGAGACTCCCACGGCCACCCGGACCCGGTCCGCACCGACCAGGGCCGCCGCCAGCCCGGCCGCGATCACGAGCCACACCGGGAAGGGCAGCACACCGGCGAGCCCGACGGCATCCCAGGACTTCAGCGTCCACAGCGGATCGGGCCACAGGTCGGTGTCACCGATCATCAGCAGCGGCCAGACGAACTCCTGCCAGCGCATGGCGAACAGCAGCACCACCGCGGCGCCGACCACCCCGGCGAGCGGCGCGACGGCGGCCGCTATGACCCGGCCGTAGCGGTCGGATGAGTCGCGCGCCGCCTCCGCAGCGAGCGCGACGACCATGATCATCCAGCAGCACAGCGCGCTCGGTCCCAGCAATGCCGGCAGCGTGTCGAAGGACCCGGCGGCGCGCGCCGGGAGGTACCAGGCGATACCCAGCGGGACCACGCCGACCAGCAGGAACGGGGCGAAGATCAACAACAACCAACGCGAGCGCGCGCCCAGCGGGCGGAACCAGCCGATGCCGATCCCGGCCGCCAGCGCCACGACGGTCTGGATCGCGGTGCCACCGAGGGCCGCCCCGGTGGCGATGAGCGACGGTGTGAGCGGCCGCTCCATACCGGGTATCGCCGGCTGCGTCGCGCTCAGCCAGGGCAGCGCCGCGAGCAGCGCGGCGACGGCGATCAGGGCAACCGCCAGCAGGCCGACCGTCGCCCCGGCGCGGGGCCGGGTGTTCGGAGCCGGATGCGGCACGGCGGGCGGGACGACGGTCAGGCGTACCGTGATGATCATCAGGACCGTCGCCCCGAGGCCGAGCACAGCGAGCAACACGAGCATGATCACGGAGATGGCCGACGCTCCGCCGAACTCCGCGCTGACCAGCCAGCGCAGCACGGCGCCCGAGGCCTCCAGGCGGCCGCCACCGACGTAGCCCAGGGCGGTGAGCTGCAGGCCGCCGGCGCCGGTGACGACGACCATTGCCGCACCGATCACCGGCAGAGCTCGCACCGGGCCGCCCGGGACGGCCATCAGCACGGCCCCGATCAGGCCGGCCAGGGCGGGAGCGAAGGTCGCGACCGCCACGGCGACGGTGGCTGCGGTGGCGCTGTCCGGGGCGCGGAGCAGTTGGGCGTGGCCGAGGGCCATTCCGACCGGCGTGACACCGGCCAGCACCGCGGCGATCAGCACCCGGGCAGCGATCCGCATGCGCCGGCCGCCGCCAGCGAGCATCCCGATCAGCGCGCCGCCTGCGGCACCGAGGACCGCCACCGCCCCCGCGGCCAGGAAACCTCGCGCGAGCAGCGTGGGTACGCCCTCCCCCGGACCGATCAACAACGACCGGTAGTTCAGACTCCCGGCCCAGGTGCAATCGCGGGCGAGGGAGGCGCACCGCTGGAAGCTGGCTGTGACGGTACGCGCCGCCGGCAGCGCGTAGTCGACCAACACCAGCACCACGGCCGGGACGACCAGCACCGCGCCGACGATGCGAGCGGCGCGGCTGGGCCGCGGTGCGGTCCGCTGTCGCGGCGGCAGATTGCTGGTCACGGCGGCAAACATAGCCGTCCACCGGTCCGGAAGAGGGGTGTTGGGCGGGATGATCCTGATCCGTGGCACGAGCCCGCGTGGGCGGCCGAGGCGCTGGCGATCCGGGAGGCGGGCGGGGACGCATCCCGCGTGATCACAGGCGACCCGTTGGGCGGCCGGTGCGATCGCGAGCCGGTCCCGGTGCCGGAGCCGGCTCCCGTCGGCGGCGCCGATGCGACCGGCCGATGGCTCGCCGGCCGACTGGAGTCTCTTGATCAACATCTCGAGGAGCTGCTGCCGAGCGAACTGGTCGACATGATCACCGACGCGACGAGGCTTGCCCGTTGGGCGGAGGCTGTGCAACTGCGAGCGATCCGCGCGATGACCGACTATGCCGCGCACGGGATGGCCGATGGCGACGAGCCCTTGCAGCTCCCGGGTGGTCCGGGGGCCGTCGACGCGGGCTTTCGCACCGGCGAGGATGTCGATGAGTTCCTGGCCGATCACCTGGCCGTGATCATGGGTACCTCGCGGACCGCGGCCGATCTCACGATCACCGCGGCGTCGATGAGTCGGGAGGTGCCGCAGGTCGCCGAGCGGCATCGGCGCGGGGAGATCGACCTGGCCCGGATCAAGGTGCTGGCGACCGAACTGCGGCCGATCGCCGACGGTGGTCGAGGCCCGACAAGGTCTGAGGCTTTCTGCGCTCTACGCAGTGGCATGCCACGTGGCGGGAACTCGCTGGTTGGGCACCTGATGCGTATGGCAGCATCGGCGCATGGTGATCGCACCGGACACCAAGGACTGGACCTGGGTCATCAACGACCCCTGCCCGGAGTGCGGGTTCGACCCCGCGTCGGTTACCCGGGACAACCTCGTCGCCCGCATGACCGCCGCGCTGGAGCCCTGGTCGGCCATCCTGCAGCGCGAGGACGTCCGCGTACGCCCCGACCCCGACACCTGGTCTGAGGGGGAGTACGGCGCCCACATCGCCGACGTGTGCGAGGTGATGGCAGGGCGGATCGCGCTGATCCTCGCCGAAGACGACCCCGAGTTCGCCAACTGGGACCAAGACCGAGCCGCCGCCGAAGGCGACTATCCGTCGCGCGACCCGCAACGCACCGCTGACCAGATCGCCGGCGTGAGCGGTGAGCGGTGGAACGCGCCGGCCGCCGCTCCAACGGCTCGCGGTCCACGGCGTACACGCTCGGCGTCTACGCGATGCACGATCTTGAGCACCACTTGTGGGACGTGCGCACCGACCGATAGCCGCCGCAGCGACCGGAGGTCTACATGGAGCTGATCGCGCACAATCCGTCTGACGGACCAGCGCTGGGCACCTACAGCCAGTCGGTCGAAGTCCGCGCGGCCACGCGCACGCTCTACATCAGCGGGCAGGTGCCCGAAGATGCCGACGGCGTCGTACCGAGCGACTTCGAAGCGCAGTGCCGGCTCGCGTGGAGCAATGTGCTCGCCAACCTGCAGTCAGCCGGGATGTCGGTGGGTAATCTCGTCAAGGTCACGACATTCCTTAGCGACAAGCAGTTTCGCGAGGTCAACACCGCGGTGCGCGACGATGTGCTCGGTGAGCATCGTCCGGCGCTGACGGTCATCATCACCGGCATCTACAGCTCCAAGTGGCTGCTGGAGATCGAGGCTATCGCGGCCGACTGAGCCGCACCCAGACCAGAAGCTCCTCTTTCGGCCACGTGTTGACGATGCGGTCGATAGGTACGCCGAGACGCTCCGCGCGAGCGGCGCCGTACGCCTTGAACGCCAGCTGCCCGGGCGCGTGCGCGTCCGAGAACAAGCAGCCGATGTCGAGCGCGAGGGCGAGGGCGATGAGATCGTCCGGTGGAGCGGATCAGCCGGCCGGTGCAGTGGCCGAGCACGTTGACGCGGGGGTTGCGCACGGCCGCGAGCAGGCGCGGCGTCCATCTCGCTGCCCGGCATCCGCAACTTGGAGTGCACGCCGGCCACGACGACGTCGAGCTGGGCGAGCGTGTCCGGCTCCTGGTCGAGCGCACCGTCATCCAAGATGTCGACCTCGATTCCCCCTGAGGAGCCCGAAATCCGACCATTGGTCGTTGAGCTCGTCGATCACGGCGAGCTGCTCGGTGAGGCGTTCGACGCTGAGTCCGTTGGCGACCTGCAGGCGCGGCGAGTGATCGGTGAGTACGGCGTACTCGTGCCCGAGGGCGAGGTGCGCGCCATCTCCTCGATCGGGCTGATTATCACCAGATCAGGCGCTGCGCGACTGCGGCTATCACCAGGCCAGGCGCCGACCGACCGCGATTATCGCCAGGTCAGATAGAGGAAGTACCCGGCCCGCGGCGGTTCGAGGTAGCAGTTTGCGTCGAGGATGTAGGGATTGCGCAGGTACGCCGCCCGGCGCTCCCGGCACTCCTCGTAGGAGTACGGACCGAGCACGGTGGCCTCGGCCGACGGTGCCGTGAGGATCGCACCGCCGACGCCGAGTGCGACCGCGGCAGCGGTCGCGGCAACTGTTCGTGTGATAGTCATGGCGACAGCCAACCATGTGACGCACGTCACCGTGGCCGATCCGCGGGATTCCTGCCAACCATTGGCGAACGGGCAATGCCGCGAACAGGCACTGCGGCGAACAGACAATGCGCCGAACAGACAAGGCGGCGAAAGCACAAGGAGCCGAACCCGACAAGGAGGCATGGATGGACGGATACGTACTGAACCGCGCGGACGCGCGCGACGACGGCGATGACTGGGCCGAGAACTACACCGAGTTGCCCGGCGCCCCAGGCATCTCGCTGATCTTCGAATCAACCAGCGAGGCCGGGGTCGGGCCGCGCCTGCACCTCCATCCCTATGCCGAGACCTTCGTCATCCGGCGCGGCAGCGCCAGGTTCACGATCGGCAACGAGACCCTGGACGCGGACGCCGGTCAGATCCTCGTCGTGCCGGCCGAGACGGCGCACAGGTTCACCACCCTGCCCGGCGGCTACGAGGCCATCCACATCCACAGCGGCGACCGGTTCGAGACCACCTGGCTGGAGTAGGTGTTCGGACGCGAAGCCGAGCAGCCGCAGACCTAGAGCAACCGCTCCAACACCGGGCCGGCCTTCAGCCCGCTGCCACTGAGCACGGCCACCGCCTCATCCCCGGCCCGCAGATCGCCGGCAGCCAGGTACTGCGGGACCGCGGCGGCCACGCTCGCCGAGGTCGGCTCGACGTACCAGCCACGCGCCGAGAGCTCGCGTACCCCGGCCACGATCTCCTCCTCCGCAACCGCGACGATCCGGCCGCCCGATTCGCGCACCGCGGCCAGCACCTCCCGATCGCGCACCGGATGCGCGATCGCCGTGCCCTCGGCGATCGTCTGCGCCCACTCCCCCGGACCCGCCTCGTCGGCCCCCGCCGCGAAGGCGCGTGCCAGCGGAGAACAGTTCGCCGGCTGGCTCGCCAGGATGCGCGGCAGCCGGTCGATCGCCCCGGCCCGCACCAACTCCCCGAAGCCGATCGCGCAGCCCAGCACCAGACTCCCGGCGCCGAGCGGCACGAGCACCGCATCGGGCGCGCGGAAGCCGAGGTCCTCCCAGATCTCGTAGGCCAGCAACTTGGTTCCCTGCAGGAAGAACGGTTGCCAGTTGTGCGAGGCATAACAGATCCCGGCCGACCGGCGTACCGCCTCGTCGGCGGTCGCCTGCCGATCCCCCGGTACCAACTCCACCCGCGCACCGTGCACCCGCGCCTGCACCGTCTTGGCCGCCGACGTCGCCTCGGGCGCCAGAATGGTCGCCTCCATCCCCGCCGCGGCCGCATACGCCGCGATCGCCGCCCCACCGTTACCGCTGGAGTCCTCCAACAAGGCGGGTACGCCCCGAGCGGCCAGCCAGGCCACCATCACCGCCGCCCCGCGATCCTTGAAGCTGCCCGTCGGGTTCTGATACTCGGGCTTGATCAACAACTCGGCTCCGCCGAGCTGCCCGGGCAACAGCGGCGTGCGCCCCTCCCCCAGGGCGAGCGGCGCGAGCGGGACCGGGAGCGTCGCGGCATAGCGCCACTGCCCCGGCAAACTCGGGTCGATGTCGGCCGGCCCGATCCCGGGCAGCTCGCTCATCATCAGCGGCGAGCCGTCCTCGCCGCGCCAGCGGGGCGCGTCCTCGGCCAGCGGGTAGCGCCGCCCGTCGCGACCGAGCAGCGCGGGTGCGCTCACCCGCCCACGAACTCGCCGGCGAGCGGGCCGATCGGCGGGGCCCACTCACGGATCGCGTAGCCCGCGATCACGCCCGCCTCCTGATAGGGGTCGCCCTGCACGAGGTTCTCGACCTCGGCATCCGAGCCGGCCCGAACGATGATCAACCCACCGGGGGCCGACTCATCGGCAAAGGCGCCGGCGACCAGGACCGTGCCCTGTTCGGCCAGCCCGGCAAGGTACTCGCGGTGGCGCGGGCGTACCTCCATCCGGCGATCGGTCTCGTCGGTGTAGCGGTAGATCAACGCGAAGACGGCCATGCGCGCAGCCTAACCGCTGCGCACATGGCCGTTTCGGGCGAGGACCGCGCTATCGCGGATCCCAGTCCGGCGTCAGTTGGACTTCTGCTCGTCCTCCGCCGGCTGCGCCTCGCCGTCGTACTTGGCGAGCGCGTCCAGCACCTGATCAAGCTGCTGAGCGTTCAGCGCGCCGGCCTGGTTGAACACGAGGTTGCCCTTGTGGAAGGCCATCAGCGTCGGGATCGCCTGGATACCGAGCTGTGCGGCGAGCTGCTGGTTGGCCTCGGTGTCCACCTTGCCGAAGACGATGTCGTCGTAGTCGCCTCCGTCGGAGGCCTTGGTGTAGATCGGCGCGAAACGCTTGCACGGGCCACACCAGTCCGCCCAGAAGTCAACGATCACCCGATCGCTGTTCTGCACGGTCTCGGTGAAGGACTGGGTGTCCAGATCGACGGTTGCCATCTGCTTTGTGCTCCTCTCGGCCCGGGCGGGCCCGCGGATTCGGCGTACCCCATTGCAACACCCGGGTCGCGGCGGCTATTCCGCGGGTCCGCCGGAGGCACCGATGCCGCCTTCCGGGGTCGCCTCACCCGGTACGCCGCAACTCAGCCGCGCGTGACGAATAGGTGCTGCGCGGTCTCCACATCGACCTCGGCGCCCGGCCCGCCGGCCTCGGGGATCAGGCGGACGCCCAGCCCACCGGCCTCCGCCTTCAGGTCGACGCCCGGCACCACGCCGCCGCCGCGCAGGTTGGCGAGCAGTTCGTTCTCCTTCTGCAACTCCTCGCTGATCCGCGCCAGCCGCACCTGGACCGGGCCGTCCTTGACCGCCGCGGCCAGCGGCACGGTGCCGTCGCGGAAGCCGACCTCGGTGATGTCGTCGACCAGCTCGCGCAGCCCCGGGATCGGGTTCCCGTAGGGCGATTCCACCGGGCTGTCGAGGATCGTCACCAGCCGCCGCTCCACCTCGTCGGAGATCACGTGCTCCCAGCGGCAGGCCTCGTCATGCACGAACTCCCACTCGAGCCCGATCACGTCCGACAGCAACCGCTCGGCGAGCCGGTGCTTGCGCATCACCTTGATCGCCTGCGCCCGACCGGTCTCGGTGAGCTCGAGATGCCGGTCGCCCTCGACGGTGAGCAGGCCCTCGCGCTCCATGCCCGCCACCCGCTCCGAGACGGTCGGATTGGACATCTGCAGCCGCTCGGCGATCCGCGCACGGATCGGAACGATGCCCTCCTCCTCGAGCTCGTAGATGGTACGGAGATACATCTCCGTCGGGTTGATCAGGTCGCTCACGTACGTCTCCTTCAGGCTCCGGCCGGGGGCATCCCGCCCATCCCGACCGGTCGCGGGCCGCTGCCCGCGATCCTAGGGCATCAACACCGTCACGCAGCCGGGGATTCCCGCCACCGCCCCCGCCACAACACGCCCTGGCGCCGGCCCTCGTCGTCCACCAGCACCGCATCGGCCGGCTGACCCGGCGCCAGCACCCCCGCGTTGTCGACCCGATGGGTACGCGCGGGCGTGGTCGCGGCCATCACCGCCACATCCGGAATCGGGTAACCGAGGCCGACCAGCCGCTCGAACGCCGCATCCATCGTCAGCGTCGACCCCGCGATCGACCCGAGGCTGCCGTCGGCATTGCGGATCCGCGCCAGCCCGCCTGCCACCTCGGCGGTCATCGAACCGAGCGGGTACGCCCCGTCGGCCAGCCCGGTCGCGGCCATCGCGTCGGTGATCAGCGCGATCCGCTCCGGGCCGGCAGCGTCGACCGCGAGCTTGATCACGTCGTCGTCGAGGTGGTGTCCGTCGGCGATCAGCTCCGCCGTGACGTCGCTCTCGGTCAGCAGCACCGGCACCGGCCCCGGATCGCGATGGTGGATCGGCCGCATCGCGTTGAACAGGTGCGTGGCGACGACGGCGCCCCGGCGTACCGCCTCCCGGGTGGTCGTCGCATCCGCATCCGAATGCCCGAAGGCGACCTGCACCCCGGCGGCCGTGAAGGCGTCGATCGCACCCATCGCACCGCTCAGCTCGGGCGCGAGCGTGATCATCCGCAGCGCTCCGCCGCCGGCCTCGATCAGCGTCCGCACCGACGCCGGATCCGGGTCGGTCAGCACCTCGGGGTCGTGCGCCCCGCACCTGGCGACCGACAGGAACGGACCCTCCAGGTGCCATCCGATCAGCCCCGGCACGTCGCGGGGCAGGCTCCGCAGCCGCGTCGCGAGGTCGGCGACCGGCGCCGAGACCAGGCTGCCGATCATCGCCGTCGTGCCGTGATCGCGATGATGCTCCAGGATCGTCGCGACCCCGTCGGCATCGGAGAAGTCCGCCCCGGCGGCACCGTGGCAATGGGTGTCGACGAACCCCGGCACCAGCCAGCCGTCGTGTTGGCCCGGGCCGCGCCGATCGGGCCGGATCTCGACGATCCACTCCCCGTCCAGAACCAGCTCGGCGTGCTCGATCACCTCGGCGCCGGCCACCAGGCGGCGCACCCGCAGCGTTCGCTCGGCCATCGCCGTGCCCCGCTCAGCCCGCCGCCGGTTCGTCGAGGATGATCGAGCGGGTCAGGCTGCGCGGCCGGTCGGGGTCCAGACCCAGGTGGCGGGCCCGCGCGACCGCCACCCGCTGCGCGACCACCAGGTCGGCGAGCGGGTCACGTTCGCCGGCCCGGAAGGTGGCGCCTGTGGCGGCCACGTCCTCGGCCAGCCCCGCGGGCGGCGTACCGAACATCCAGACCACCCGGCCCGGCTCGGCGATCGAGATCGGGCCGTGCCGGTAGTCCATCGCCGGATAGGACTCGGCCCAGCTCGACGACGTCTCGCGGAACTTCAGCGCCGCCTCGTTGGCCAGCCCATAGGTCCAACCCGTGCCGAGGAACGTGATCTGCTCGGTGGCCGGCAGCTCGTCGGGGATCGGCTCGGACAGCGCGGCTCGGGCCGCCTCGGGCAGGGCCGCCGAACCCTCGGCGTCAAGCCAGGCCCGGAGCAGGACGAGGGCCGTGGTGGCGAACCGGGTCTGCACGACCGAACGTTCGTCGGCGAACGACAGATCGATGACCTCATCGGCGGCGGCCGCGGCGGGCTGCTCGACATCGCCCAGCAGGACCACCGTCGGCGTGCGGCCGGACAGCTCGCGCAGCAGGTCGATCACCTCGGTGGTGGTACCGGACCGGGTCAACGCGACGACCCGGTCGTAGCGCCGATCCCGCGGGAACTCGCTCGCCGCGAACGCGTCGGATTCGCCCTGCCCGGCGGCCTCGCGCAGCGCGGCTGCGGCCTGCGCGATGAACCACGAGGTGCCACAGCCGACGAACGCGACCCGCTCACCGGGGCGCGGCAGCCGATCCGCCAGCTCGGGCGCCAGCTCGATCGCCCGCTGCCAGGTCTCGGGCTGGCTCGCGATCTCGGACTCGACGAAGTAGGACGGCTCGGCAGCAGTGGACATGGGCACCTCCGGGGGGCGTGGGGTGGGCGGGCGTCAGCCTAGCGGTGCCGGGGAAACATCGGAGGACTTAGGGCGCCAGCCGGGCCCGCGACCAGGCGCCGCCGACGCGGCGATAGATCAGCCGATCGTGCAGCCGGTCCGGGCGGCCCTGCCAGAACTCGACCGCCTCGGGCGCCATCCGGTACCCGCCCCAGTGTTCCGGCCACGCCACGTCGCGGCCCTCCCAGCGCTCGGTCTCCGCGGCAACCCGTTCGGCGAGAGCGTCGGCAGCGACCACCCTGGACTGCGCCGAGGATCGCGCCGCGATCTGGGCGCCGCGCGGGCGCGAGGCGAAGTACTCCCGGGACTCCTCGGGATCGACCCGCTCCACCTTGCCCGTCATGCGTACCTGCCGGTGCAACGGCGCCCAGAGCAGCGACACCGCCGCATACGGGTTCGCGGCCAGTTCGACACCCTTGCGCGACTCGTAGTTGGTGAACCAACTGATCGCGCCGTCGCCGCTGCCCTTGAGCAGCACCGTCCGCACGCTCGGCCGGGCGTGCCCGTCGGCATCGATCGCCGCGGTCGCCAACGACATCGCCGTCGGCTCGCTCAGATAGCCGTCATCGCGGGCCGCGAAGGCTTCGGCCAGCCAGGCGTCGAACAGCGACCACGGCTCGTCCGGGGCGTCGGCCTCGATCAGCCGGCCGCCGATGTAGTCGCTCCGCTCACCGGCCAGGTCCGGCTTCTCGCTGGTGGTCATGGGACCAACCATTCCACGGAACCTGCGAGGATCGCGGCATGGCACCCACCGAGTCGAGTCCCGACCGCCTGCGTATCCCGGCCGACCTGCTGCCGGCCGACGGGCGCTTCGGTTCCGGTCCGTCGAAGGTACGCGCGGAGGCCGCGGCGTCCGTCGCCCGCGCACCCGAGCTCGGCACCTCGCACCGGCAGGCGCCCGTCCGGGCGCTGGTCGGGCGCGTCCGCGAGAGCCTGGCCGCATTGCACCGCGCGCCGGACGGCTACGAACTGGCGCTCGGCAACGGCGGCAGCTCGCAGTTCTGGGACATCGCGGTGTGCGGCCTGATCGAGCGGCGCAGCTCGCACGCGGTGTTCGGGGAGTTCTCCGCGAAGTTCGCCCGCGCCGCCGAGTCGGCGCCGCACCTTCAAGCGCCGCAGGTACGCGTGGTCGAGCCGGGCGAGGTCGCGCTGCCCGACCCCGCGCCGGGCGCGGACGCCTACGCCTGGCCCCAGAACGAGACCTCGACGGGGGCCGCCGCGCCGGTCCGGCGGATCGCCGACGACGGTGCGCTGGTGCTGGTGGACGCCACCTCCGCGGCCGGCGCGATGGATGTCGATCTTGCCGCCACCGACGCCTGGTACTTCGCCCCGCAGAAGAATCTCGGCTCCGACGGTGGGCTGTGGCTGAGCTTCCTCTCGCCGGCCGCCATCGAACGGGCGTACCAGCTGCGCGCAAGCGGTCGGTGGATCCCCGCCTCGCTGGACCTGGTCGACGCGATCGAACAGTCGCGGAAGAACCAGACCACCAACACCCCGGCGGTCGCGACCCTGCTGATGCTGGCCGCCCAGCTCGACTGGCTCCAGGAGCGCGGGGGCCTCGACTTCGCGGTCGAGCGGACCCGGGACAGCTCGGGGCGGGTGTACGCCTGGGCGGAACGGCACCCGCTGGCGAGCCCGTTCGTGGCGGACCCGGCGCACCGCTCCCCCGTCGTCGCGACGATCGACTTCGCGGGGTCGGTCGACGCGAAGGCGCTCGCGGCGACGCTGCGCGCGAACGGCATCGTCGATGTCGAGCCCTATCGCAAGCTCGGCCGCAACCAACTGCGGATCGGCACCTATGCCGCCGTCGACCCGGACGACGTGACCGCCCTCTGCGCCTGCCTGGACTGGGTGCTGGAGCGGATCGCTCAGACGTAGGGGAACCGTTTCGGCGGCTCCGGGTCGGGCTCCGGCTCGGGTTCGGGCGGCACTGGCAGCCCGCCCGGCTCGTCGTCACGGGCCGCGCGGGCCGGCTCACGGCTCAGCGGATCGCGGCGTCGGGACCGTCGGACCGGTGCCGGCTCACTCTCGTCGGCGGGCGCGCGCTTCTTCGAGGCCTTGGCTGGCGCCTTCTTCTCGGGAGCCTTCGCCTCCGCGGGGGCCTTCGCCGCGGCCTTGGCGGGTGTCTTCTTCTCGGGAGCCTTCGCCGCGGCCTTGGCGGGTGTCTTCTTCTCGGGAGCCTTCGCCGCGGGCGCGTCCTTCGCCGCGACCGGCGCGGCCGCCTCGGGCCGCGACCCCGGTTCGTCGGCCGATTCGGTCAGGGTCACCCGGGGCCGCTCCCGGCCGTCGCGTACCACCGGCGGCCGGCTGCGCAGCACGATCACGGCCGCGGCGACGGCGACCAGCCCCGCCAACACCAGCGCGATCAGCGTCCCGGTGCGATCCTCGCCGACCGGGCCGGTGTCGCGACCCTCCCCGCCCTCGCCGGGGCCGGGCGCGGGCTGCTGCTCGCCGCTCTGCTCGGGCGATGCGGGCGGCTCCGGCGACGGCGGGGGCGTCGCCGGCGCCTCCGGCACCTCGGTCAGCCCCTCCGGCAGCGCGGCCCGGAGGAAGTCGGCGCGCTCGCCGGCATTGCCGAGCAGGATCGATTCGCCGTCGGTGTCACGGGTGATCATCTCGCCGGCGCTCTGCCAAGGTGTCGGTCCGCTCGCCACCCGGGCACCCTCGCCGTTCAGCACGATCACCGAGGTGTAGGTGCGCAGCGCCACCCGCCCGTCGGACAAGGTGACGGCGTCGGTGACATTGGCCGGGGCGTCGCCGAGGCGTTCCAGCCGGTTCACCCCCTGCCGGGTGGGCTCGCCCGCGGTCGAGTAGATGCCGGGGTTGTCGCCCCAGGTGACGATGAAGACCCGGCCGTCCCGGACGAACATCGCCCGCGCGTCCTGGGGGCCCTCGGGATAGGAGAAGTCATAGGACCGGTAGTTGCCGCTGCCGCCCTCGGGACTGGGCTCGTTCAGGAAATAGACGGTGACGAACTCGCGCTGGCGGCTCTCGTCGCCGATGTCGCCGACGAACACCCGGCCGGCGTCGTAGGCGAGCGCGCGTACCTGTTCGGTCTGCGCGCCGAACTGCGCCGAGCCCTGGGCCTCGCCGGAGTCGTTGACGGCGATGATCTGGCCCGGCCCGGAGGCTCGCGCCATCCAGTAGCGCCGGGCGTCGGTGTCCAGGGCGGCGGCGGCCGGCGGCGCCAGGTCGGAGCTGTTCACGGTGAAGGCGACCGTGTCCTCCGCGTGCGCGGACGGCAGCCCGACCAGACACCCGAGCCCGATCAGGGCAGCGACGAGCGTCGCGACCATTGCCCCCGATCGCGGCCTGACCTGCATTGCGTCCATTTCTTCCCGGCGATCCCTGCGATCGCGCCTGCTCCTCGACTGGTGGCCGCGCCTCGTCGGCGGGCACGGCGCGGGCCAGCGTACGCGATCGGTGGACTCACCGCCCCGTGGCCGCGCCCTGCACAAATGCGCCGATGACGACGAGCAGCAGCAGGGCGACCAGAACGCCGGTCACGACGGCGCGGCGGGTCCGCGGATTCACCCGGCAACCCTAGTCGCGCTCAGTCGCCCTTGATCACCAGCACCAGGTCGCCGCCCTCGACCGACTGGACGCCGTTCAGCGCGATCCGATCGACCTTGCCGGCGATCGGCGTGGTGATCGCCGCCTCCATCTTCATCGCCTCGATCGTCGCGACGGCCTGGCCGGCCTCCACCGTGTCGCCCGGTTCCACGGCCACGCTGACCACGCCGGCGAACGGCGCGGCCACGTGACCGGGCTGGCCGGGATCGGCACGCTCCGCGCTCGGCAGGTCGACATCGATCGAGCGGTCCCGGACCCGCATCGGGCGAAGCTGGCCGTTCATCAGGCACATCACGGTACGCACACCGCGCTCGTCGGGCTCCCCGATCGCCTCGAGGGCGACGATCACCGACACGCCCCGGTCCAGGCCGATCACGTGTTCCTCGCCCGCCCGCAGGCCGTAGAGATAGTCCAGCGTCGGCAGCGTGGACAGATCGCCGTAGGTGTCGCGGTTGTTCTCGAACTCCTTGGTCGGTCCGGGGAACAGCAGCCGGTTCAGGGTCTGCCGGCGGACCGGTCCGGGTTCGGCCAGCCGCTGCGCATCCTCGGCCGGGACGTGCTCGGTGCGTACCGGCACCTTGCGTCCCTGCAGCGCCTTACTGGCAAAGGGTTCGGGGAATCCGTTCACCGGCTGGCCGAGCTCCCCGGAGAGGAAACCGATCACCGAGTCGGGGATGTCGAACCGGCTCGGGTTCTCGGCGAACTCCGCCGGGTCGGCGCCGACCGCGACCAGGTGCAGGGCAAGATCACCGACCACCTTGGAGCTCGGCGTGACCTTGGTCGGGCGGCCGAGGATCTTGTCCGCGGCGGCATAGGTGTCCTCGATCGCCTCGAACCGGTCGGCCAGCCCGAGCGCGATCGCCTGCTGGCGAAGGTTGGAAAGCTGTCCGCCGGGGATTTCATGATCATAGACGCGTCCCGTCGGGCTGGGCAGCCCGGACTCGAACGGCCGATAGACCTTGCGTACCGCCTCCCAATAGGGCTCGAGGTCCATCACCGCGCGAAGATCATTCTCGCCGTCGGGTCCGGTCAGGGTGGTGTGCCGCGGCGTGTGGTCGAGCGCGGCCACCAGCGCCGAGGCGGGCGGCTGGGAGGTGGTTGCGGCCATCGGCGCGCTCGCCACATCCACGGCATCGACGCCGGCGTCGATCGCCGCCAGCAGCGTGGCGAGCTGGCCGCCCGCGGTGTCGTGGGTGTGCAGGTGCACCGGCAGGTCGAAGCGCTCGCGCAGCGCCGTGACCAGCGTGCGCGCCGCCGGCGCGCGGAGCAGGCCCGCCATGTCCTTGATCGCCAGCACGTGGGCGCCGGCGTCGACGATCTGGTCGGCCAGCCGCAGGTAGTAGTCGAGGGTGTAGATGTCCTCGGCCGGGTCGGACAGGTCTCCGCTGTAGCACAGGGCCACCTCGGCGATGGTCGAGTCGGTCGCCCGCACGGCCTCGATCGCCGGGCGCATCTGCTCGATGTCGTTCAGCGCGTCGAAGATCCGGAAGATGTCGATGCCGGTCTCGGCCGCCTCGGCCACGAACGCGTGCGTCACCTCGGTCGGATACGGGGTGTAGCCGACGGTGTTGCGGCCGCGCAGCAGCATCTGCAGGCACAGGTTCGGCATCGCCTCGCGCAGCGCCGCGAGCCGCTCCCACGGATCCTCGGCGAGGAAGCGCAGCGCGACGTCGTAGGTCGCGCCGCCCCAGCACTCGACGGAGAACAGGCCCGGCAGCATCCGCGCCTCGTACGGCGCGACCGTGAGCAGGTCGCGCGTGCGTACCCGCGTCGCCAGCAGCGACTGGTGCGCATCGCGCATCGTGGTGTCGGTGACCTGGACCGCCTCGACCCGGCGCAGCTCGGCGGCGAACCGGTCCGGTCCCATGTCGAGCAGGCGCTGCCGCGAGCCGGCCGGCGGCTCGGCGTCGAGATCGGCCTGCGGCAGCTTGCGGGCCGGATCGAGCTGGGTCGGCGCCGGCCCGTTCGGCTCGTTGACGGTGACATCGGCCAGCCACCGCAGCAGCTTGGTGCCGCGGTCGGCGGGCGTCCGGGCGGTGAGCAGTTCCGGCCGCTCGTCGATGAAGGCCGTCGAGAGGTCGCCGGCCACGAAGTCGGGATCGGACAACACCGCCTGCAGGAACGGGATGTTGGTGGACACGCCCCGGATCCGGAACTCCGCCAGGGCCCGCTTGGCGCGGGCGACCGCCGCGGTGAAGGTCCTGGCGCGGGCGGTCAGCTTGACCAGCATCGAGTCGAAATGGGCACCGATCTGCGCGCCGGTCGCCGCGGTGCCGCCGTCGAGCCGGATGCCGGCGCCGCCGGCCGAACGGTACGCCGTGATCGTGCCGACATCGGGGCGGAAGCCGTTGGCCGGATCCTCGGTGGTGATCCGGCACTGCAGGGCCGCGCCGTTGATGCGTACCGTCTCCTGCGACAGCCCGAGGTCGGCAAGGCTCTCCCCCGACGCGATCCGCATCTGCGCCTGGACGAGATCGACATCGGTGATCTCCTCGGTGACCGTGTGCTCGACCTGGATGCGGGGGTTCATCTCGATGAACACGTGCTCGCCGGCCCGCTCGCCCTCGGTCTCGACCAGGAACTCGACGGTGCCGGCACAGGAGTAGTCCAGGGCGCGGGCGAACTTCACCGCATCCGCGCACAGCGACGCGCGCAACTCGTCGGAGATGTGCGGCGCCGGCGCGATCTCGACCACCTTCTGGTGCCGACGCTGGATGGAGCAGTCCCGCTCGAACAGGTGCATCACGCTGCCCTGGGAGTCGGCGAGGATCTGCACCTCGATGTGCCGGGGCCGGGCGACCGCCTGCTCGACGAAGACGGTGCCGTCGCCGAACGCGGCCTCGGCCTCCCGCATCGCCGCCTCGATCGACTCGCGCAGTTGCTCGGGCTCGTCGACCCGGCGCATGCCGCGACCACCGCCGCCGGCGACCGCCTTCACGAAGACGGGAAAGCCGATCTCCTCCGCGCCGGCGACGAGCGCGTCGACGTCGGTGGACGGATCGGTGGAGCGCAGCGTCGGGATGCCCGCCTCGCGCGCCTTGGCGAGGGCGCGGACCTTGTTGCCGGCCAGCTCCAGCACCGGCGCCGGCGGCCCGATGAAGGTCAGCCCGGCCTCGGCGCAGGCGCGCGCCAGGTCGGGATTCTCCGACAAGAAGCCATACCCCGGATAGACCGCATCGGCGCCGGACTCGCGGGCGACGCGGATGATCTCGTCGACATCGAGGTACGCCCGGACCGGGTGCCCCTCCTCGCCGATCAGGTACGCCTCATCGGCCTTGATCCGGTGCACCGCGTTGCGATCCTCGTAGGGGAACACCGCCACCGTGCGGGCGCCCAGCTCATAGGCCGCGCGCAACGCGCGGACCGCGATCTCGCCCCGGTTGGCCACCAGCACCTTGGAGAACATGGCGGCAATGTAGCGGGGCGAGCCGGCGTCGGCGCCCGCGTCCGTTCCACTCGGCCGGGGAGCTCGGCACGGACCGGTCGCGTTTGCCGCAGATCTCCGCATCCGCGGCGGGCGGGCACCGACTCGTCAGGCGCTCGACCGGTCGGCGACCACGAACCCCGGGCGCGGGCGCAGGTGCGCCTCGACATCGAGATGCTTGAACCGCACGACAACCCAGATGCTGACCAGCACCCCGATGATCGTCAGCGCGCCGCCGCCGAGCAGCGTGGCGCGCGGGCCGAGCTGTTGCGCCAGCGCGCCGAGCAGCGGGGCGCCGATCGGCGTACCGCCCATCAGCACCATCGTGTAGAGCGCCATCACCCGCCCGCGCATCCCGGCCGCGGTGCCCATCTGCACCGCCGCATTGGCCGCGGTCAGCGTGAGCAGCGACGCCAGACCCGCCAGCGGCAGCCCCACCGCGAACCATTCATAGGTCGGCAACAGCCCGAGCACGATCTCGACCGCGCCGAAGACGAGCGCGGTCGCCACCACCGCACGCGTCCGGGGGGCGCGGGTACGCCGGGCCGCGATCAGCGCGCCGACCAGCGAGCCGACGGCCATGAAGGAGCTGAGGATTCCGTACTGCTCGGCGGTCCGGTTGAACTCCAGCGAGGCCATCAGCGCGATGGTCATCTGGAAGTTCATCCCGAAGGTGCCGACGAAGAACGCCACCATCAGCACGAGCAGCAGGTCGGCGCGGCTGCGTACGTAGCGGATGCCCTCCAGGATCTGGCCCTTGGCGCGCTGCACGACCTCGGCCGGCCGTAGTTGCGTCGTGTCGAGCGTGGCGACCGCGAACAGGAACGCCAGATAGGTCACCGCATTCGCCGCGATCGCCCAGCCCGAGCCGAACGAGGCGATCACCAGCCCGGCGATCGCGGGCCCGATGATCCGGCCGAGGTGGAACGTCGCCGAGTTCAGCCCGATCGCATTGGTCAGGTTCTCCCGGCCGACGACCTCGGAGACGAAGGACTGCCGGGCCGGCACGTCGACCGCCGACCCGACGCCGAACAGCAGCGCGAGCACGTAGACCGTCCAGGTGCTCGCCGTCCCGGTGATCGCGAGCACGCCGAGCACCGCCGCGCACAGCGCCATCCAGCCCTGGCTGAAGAAGAGCACCTTGCGCTTGTCGAACCGGTCGGCGATCAGCCCGCCGTAGGGCGAGATGATCAAGGTCGGCAGCAACTGCAGCGCGGTCGTGACGCCGACCGCGAGCGCGGATCCGCCGGACAGCTCCAGCACCAGCCAGTCCTGGGCGACCCGCTGCATCCAGGTCCCGATGTTGGACAGGAAGGATCCCCCGAGGTACCTGCGGAAGTTCGGGTTCTGCAGCGCGCTGAAGGTGCGCGAGTCGGCGAGATTCACGGTCGCCTCACTCGGCCAGCCTCTGCAGGACCGGCTGGGCGGCGCGCAGGATCTCCCGCTCGCCGGCGGTGAGCTTGGCCACGCGCTGGGCGAGCCAGGCATCGCGGCGGCGGCGCTCGGCCAGAATGATCTCGCGGCCGGCCGCGCTCAGGCGTACCCGCTGCTGGCGGCGGTCGCTCGCACTCGCCCGGCGCTCCACCATCCCGGCCGCGACGAGCGAGGCGACGGTACGCGTCATCGACGGCGGCTGGACCTTCTCGAGCTCGGCGAGCTCGCGCATGCCGAGCTCACCGTCGCGCATCAGGACGCTCATCGTCGACAACTGGTTGGCCGACAGATCGTGTCCCTTGGCATGCACCTGGCGCAGTCGCCGGGACAGCCTCATCACCGTCAGCCGCAGCGCGGAGGCGAGCTCCGGGGTGGTACGCACGCTGGGCCGGGGCGGGGCAGGATTCGAACTCACTCCCCCGAGAGTAATACTTAGCGTGGCTAATTACAACGGCTAAGCTTTTACTTTCCAGCCCCGGGATTCCGCGGCGCCGAGGATCTCGGCAGGCGCCCCGTGGAACTCGGAGCGAAACAGCTCGACATCGGCATCGTCGCGCAGGACCAGCCGCTCGTCCTCGATCGCGACCTCGACCACCTGGGATCTCGCGAAGCGGTGGCGCGCGTCACCGGCCCGCACGATGATCTCCCGCTCGCTGATCGACAGCCGGGGCGCATGGGACACCACCAGCAGGCCGCCGAGCACCCCCGCTATCGCACCGATCGCGATCATCGCCACCAGCCCACCAGTCATAGCCATATTGGAACATGTAAGTTCCATTATGGCAAACCTCAGTTCCACCCGGGTACGCTGGGAGTCATGCCCCAGTTCGACACCCCCACCGTGCGACGCACCCGGGGTGCCCTCGTTGATGCCGCCATCGAGATTTGGTCGCGCAACGGCGCCGCCGGTCTCGGCGAGATCGCCGCGCGAGCCGGGGTCGGACGGACGACTCTGCACCGGCATTTCACCGACCGCGCCACCCTGCTGGCGGCCGTGGACGCCGAGTGCCGCGCCCGCTTCGCCGCCGCGGCCCGGCGTGCCCGCCCCCAGGAGGACACCGGCCTGGCCGCCTATGGCCGCATCCTCGGCGAGCTGCTTCCCCTGGGCGACGTGCTCGGACTGATCTTCGCCGACAACGCGCTGATCGACCCCGATACCTGGGCCGAGACCGACGATCAGGGCTATGGTTCCGTCGTCGCGCGCGGCCAGGCGGATCGGTCGATCAACCCAGCGCTGCCACCAGCATGGATATCGACGCTGTTCTGGACCACGCTGCTCGGCGGGTACCTCTATCTGCGCGACAGCCCGGCAACCGTGCGCGAGGCCACCGATCTCGCGACCGATGCGCTGACCCGGGCGATCGCCACAGACATCGATCAACCGATCAGCGCACCGATCGGCCCCTGCAGGAAGTAGACGACGAAGGCGGCCGCGACGACCCACATGATCGGATGCACCTCGCGGGCCCGGCCCAGCACCACCCGCAGCAGCACCCAGAAGATGAACCCGGCGCCGATCCCGGTGGTGATCGAGTAGGTGAACGGCATCAGGGCGAGGGTGAGGAACGCCGGCAGCCCGTCCTCCACCTTGGACCAGTCGATCTCGGTCACCTGCTGCAGCATCAGGAAGCCCACGAAGACCAGGACCGGGGTCGCTGCCTCGGACGGGACGACGTTGATCACCGGGGACAGGACGATCGCCACCGCGAACGCCAGGCCGGTGACGATCGAGGCGATGCCGGTACGCGCGCCCTCCGCGACGCCGGTCGCCGACTCGATGTAGGAGGTGTTGGACGAGACCGAGCCGAGGCCGCCCAGGGCCGCGGCGCCGGAGTCCACCAGCAGGATCGAGCGCAGATGGGGCGGGTTGCCCTCGGCGTCCAACAGGTCGCCCTCCGCGCCGACCGCGACGATCGTGCCCATGGTGTCGAAGAAGTCGGCCAGCATCAGGGTGAAGATCAACAAGGCGACGGCGAGGACCGGGAGGCTGCCGGAGGTGAACGCGCCGACCGGGTCGACGCGACCGAGCAGCGAGAGGTCCGGAGCGGCCACGAGCTGCTCGATCGACGGCACGTTCAGCGACCAGCCCGTCGGGTCGTCGGGTTTCGATCCCGCCGGGGCCACCGCCTGGATGATCACCGCGGCGATCGTGGCCAGGATGATCGCGATCAGCATTGCGCCCGGCACCTTCCGGGCGTACAGCACGCTCACCAGGACCAGCCCCAGCACGAAGACGGCCATCGGCCAGCCGGTCAGCGAGCCGTTCAGGCCGAGCTGCACCGGCACCGTGCCGTCGCCCGGGATCTTGGTCACGATCCCGGACTCGACCAGGCCGACCAGCGTCAGGAACAGACCGATGCCGACGGCGATGCCGGCCCGCAGCGAGCGCGGCACCGCCCGGAACACGGCGGTGCGGAAGCCGGTCAGGGCGAGGACACCGATCAGCACGCCCTCGATCAGGACCAGGCCCATCGCCTGCGGCCAGGTCATCTGCGGGGCGATCACGTAGGCGAGCAGCGCGTTCAGGCCGAGGCCCGTCGCCAGCGCGACCGGGTAGCGGGCGATCGCGCCCATCGCGATCGTGCAGATCGCGGCGATCAGCGCCGTCGCGGCGGCGACCATGCCGATGGTCGGCGCCACGTTCTCCGGGGTGTTCGGCAGCCCGCTGATCAGGTTGTCGTTGATATCCGGCGCCGTGCCGATGATCAGCGGATTGAGGGCGACGATGTAGGCCATCGTGAAGAACGTGACCAGACCGCCGCGTACCTCGCGGGCCATCGTCGAACCGCGCTTGCTCAACTCGAACCAGCGATCGAGCCCGGACTGGGTGGGGGTGGAGGACGCCATGGCGATGATTCAAGCGCATGCGGGCACGTGCGGGCGCGCGACCCTGGCGCGCGAAACGCAACTGTCACGTGCGCCGGGCCGGGCAATATCCTCACCGCATGGCACGCAACCCGGCCCCGGTCCGGCCGCTCGACGTCGACGGGATCGGCGCGGCGGTGGTCGGTACGCTGGCCTGGCTCGCCGCGCTCGTCGCTTGCCTGGTCTTCCGGGCCGAGCTGGCCGCGCGGGACAGCGAGTGGTGGATCGGCGTCTGCGTCGCGGGCGCCGCGCTCGGCGTGATCGGGTTCGGTTACGCGACCTGGCGCAGGCGCCGCCGCTGACCCGGGTCAGTCGAAGAGGCCCTCGTCGACATTGATCGTGTCCCAGACCGGGCTCGGCAGCTCCACACCGCGCTCGGGCTCGGTGACCAGCGAATGCGCCCCGCAGCCATGATCGATGCTGACCACCCGGGAGTCCGAGGGCGAGAACTCATTCGTGCAGGCGCCGAACAACAGCCCGAGCCGGCCCTGCAGGCGTACCAGATAGCCGCAGGTCCCGCACGGTTCCGGCGCCTGGCGGCTGAGCTCGTTGTTCGGGCCCGGATCGCCGTGCAGCCAGCGCTCGGCCGCCAGATCCCGACCT
The DNA here is from genome assembly GCF_054073625.1 of Naumannella huperziae. Taxonomy (NCBI): domain Bacteria; kingdom Bacillati; phylum Actinomycetota; class Actinomycetes; order Propionibacteriales; family Propionibacteriaceae; genus Naumannella; species Naumannella huperziae. The sequence goes on from NZ_JBSXPH010000001.1 coordinate 3,406,638, forward strand.
TGCAGCGACAGCACCCGCTCCCGGCCCAGCCCCAGCTCGGCGACGACGGCACGCGCGCCGCTCGCCTCCTCCGGGTCCAGATCGAGCGAGCCCGCCACATAACCCGGTTCGAGCCGGGGGTCGTTGTCGGGGGTGGCCAGCAGCATCCCCGGGCCGACATCGCCCGGGCGGATCCGCTCCTCCCACGGCACCCACTGCGGCGCCTCGACGGCCCGCGGTGCGGGCAGCAGCACCACCTCGTTGACGGTCACGGCCCGCGCCCGCGAGGCCCGGCTGAGGGTGACGGCCCAGCGCCAGCCGGGGTAGCCGGGATGCGGGCAGGCGAACCAGTGGGTGACGACCCGCTCGGCCTCGGCGTCCACGCCGAGATGCTCGCCGACGCCGAACACCCCGGCGGCGTCCTCGGCCGCGGCGCGGGCCTCGTCGACGGCGGCCGCGCCCTGGGCATCCAGCTTCGGGCGGCGGTAACGCTCGACCGCGGTGGTCACGCTCACAGCTCCAGCTCGTCCGCGACGGCGCGCAGCACGCTCGCGACCTTCCCGGCGGTACGCCCGTCCGGGTGCCGGCCGCGGCGATAGCCGCCGCCGATGCCGTCCAGCATCTTCACCAGGTCCTCGACGATCACCGCCATCTGCTCCGGCGACTTGCGGGTGGCCTTGGACAGCGACGGCGGGGCCTCGAGCAGGCGTACCGACAGCGCCTGCTCGCCCTTGCGGCCGTCGATCACGCCGAACTCGACCTTCTGGCCGGGCTTCAGGCTGTCCACGCCCGCGGGCAGCGCCGAGGAGCGGACATAGACATCCCCACCCTCGTCCTTGGTGAGGAAGCCAAAGCCCTTCTCCGCGTCGAAGAAGCGCACCTTGCCAACCGCCACGACTCATCCCCTTCTCGTCTCGGGCATGCCTCTCCTGCCAAGACATGCGGCCAGGGCGCCGATCAGCGCCCCGGACCGGTCAAGCCTACCCGTCGCCGCCACGCTTGCGCAGCCGAGAAGGCGCGAGGTTGGCGATGGCCCGGGCCAGCGCATCCGCCGGGCCGGGCGCCGCCCGGCGCCCGGTGAGCAGGACCATCTCGACATCGGGCAGCGTCGGCAGATCGGCATCGACGATCCTGAGGTCGGGTGGGATCCGGCTGGCGGCCAGCACACACAGCCCGAGCCCGGCACGAGTAGCGGCCAGGATGCCGTTCACCTCGCGGGTGTTGCAGGTGATCCGCCACGCCCGGCCCGCATTGTCCAGCGCCGCCAGCGCCGCGGACCGCGACCAGCTCGGCGCCGCGTAGGTGACGATCGGCAGCGGCTGCCCGCCGTCCACGACGGTGCCCGGCGGGGCGACCCAGACCAGCCGGTCGCGTCCGACGACCCGACCGTCGGCGGCGTCGGCACCGTCGGCCCGGTTGACGAAGATCAGGTCGAGCTGGCCGGAGTCCAGCCGGCGGCGCAGCGTGCCGCTCTGGGTGACGGTCAGCTCCAGCGACAGTTGCGGATGACTCTGCCGGAACTCGCGCAGCACGCTCGGCAGTTCCCCCAGCGCGAGCTCGTCGGCCGCGCCGAACCGCAGCCGTCCGCGCATCGCCGACCCGGAGAAGTAGCGAACCGCCTCGTCCTGCGCCGCGAGGATCGTCCGCGCGAACCCGGCCATCGCCTCGCCGTTGTCGGTCAGTCGCACCGAGCGGGTGTCGCGCACCAGGAGCTGCCGGCCGGCCGCATCCTCGAGGCGGCGTACCTGCTGGGAGACCGCCGGCTGGCTCAGCCCGAGCCGGTTCGCCGCCCGGGTGAAGCTGCGCGAGCTCGCCACCGCCAGGAAGCTGCGCAACCAGACCGGGTTGAACGCGCCCTGGTCGAGACCTTCATGATCAACATCTCCGGGCGGCGTCGGCGTCATGCGGCCAGCCTTGCACGACCCATAACGAATCACAATCACACTAAGAGGGTCGATCGGCTTGGAGAATCATTCAGCATCTTCTAAGGTTGTGGGCAACGGATCGGCGCCGATCCCTTCCCCGATTCACAGCCCACATACCAAGCCTGGTGATCTCGTCATGTCCTCGGCGGCCCGTCCTGCCCATCCGTCCCCTTCGCATCCCGCCTCCCCCGAGGCCCGCCGCTGGCCGGCGCTGCTGTCCGCACTCTCCGCCCGCGGCTACCGCCGCTATCTGTTCTCCCTGCTGATCGGCAGCATGGGCTTCTGGATCGCACGGATCGCCCAGGACTGGTTGGTCCTGGAGCTGACCGGCAGCCCCAGCGCGGTCGGCCTGACCGTGGCACTGCAGTTCGCGCCGGTGTTGATCTTCGGCCTGACGGGCGGCGTGCTTGCCGACCGCTTCCCGGCGGGCGCGCTGGTCGCCCTGAGCCAGGCCGGCGTGGCGATGATCGCCCTCACCCTCGGCCTGCTCACCCTGACCGGCACGGTGCAGGCCTGGCATGTGTACGCCGGCGCGCTCACCTTCGGCTTCCTGGCCGTGATCGAGCAACCCGCCCGGATGCGGGTGATCGCCGAGACGGCCGGCCAGCCACGGATCCGCAATGCCCTCAGCCTCAACTCGACCGGTTTCCAGAGCGCCGCACTGGTGGGCCCGCTGCTCGCCGGCCTGATCATCGCCACCCTCGGCACCGGCTGGTGCTTCATGATCAACTTTGCGACGGCGGGCATCGCGGCCTATACGCTCACCCGCCTGGGCAGCAACTCCGAGAGCCGCCGGTCCGCCCCGGGCCAGAGCCCGCTGCGCCAGCTCCGCGAGGGCCTGTCGATCGTCCGGGGCACCAGCGAGATCGCCTGGGCGATCGCCCTGGCCGCGGTGCTGGCGATCTTCGGCCTCGGGATGCCCGCACTGCTGTCGGCCATGGCGCGCAACGACTTCGGCACCGGGGTGGCCGGCTACGGCATGCTCAGCGCGGCCCTGGCGCTCGGCTCGGTCGGCGGCGCGCTGCTCAGCGCCCGCGGCACCAAGGCGCTTCGGCTGCGGCACCTGGCCGCACTGCTCTGCGCGCTCGGCCTGTTGCTGGCCCTGGCGGCCAGCATCTCCCACCAGTTGATCTTCATGGGCGTGTTGTCACTGGCCGGCGTGGTCACCCTGACCCTGCTCGTCCAGGCGCCGGTGCTGATCCAGTTGTCCTGCCCGCTGACCGTGCGGGGCCGGGTGATGAGTTGCTACCAGCTCGCGGTGATCGGCGGCCAGGCGATCGGCAACCTGCTGGTCGGCCGGCTGGTCGAGTCGATCGGCGCCCGTCCCGCACTGCTCATCTGCGCCGCGGCGATCGTGCTGTTGTCGATCGGCATCGGCGTGGCGATGGGCCGCCAGTCACGGCTGCGGCTCGCCGTCGGGCGCCCGACCTTCTGGCCGCGGGTGCGGATCGTGCCCTCGGCGCGCTGACCCCGGTCAGGTCGCCGCGCTCGTCACCAGATTGATCACGGCGCCGAGGATGAGTGCCCCGAACAGGAACGACAGCAGGCCGTGCCGGAGCACGAGCCGGCGTACCGCGTTGTCGGTCACGCTGTCGTCGGACACCGCAAAGGTCATCCCGATGGTGAACGCGAAGTAGTAGAAGTCGCTGAACATCGGCGCCGCATCGTCGTTGAAGTCCAGGCCACCGTGCGGGTCGAGATAGTAGATCCGCGCATAGCACTCGGCATACATCGCGTGCAGCATCGCCCAACTGGCGAAGACCCCGATCAACCCGACGACGGATGCGATGTGGCGGCCCGGGAGCTGGTTCAGCACCAGCAGGGCGAGAATGCCCGCAAACGAACCGATGGCGACGATCGCGATCAACAGCTCCTGCATCCCGGCATCGATCGGCTCGGCGCGCGCGACCTCCTTGGTCTGCTCCGAGTTCAGCCCCCACCGCTGCGCGAGCGACCAGATGATCATGCCGACCGACAACACCGAGACCCCGCAGAGCACCGCGACCGCGGGCGTGCGCACGATCAGCCAGCCCGCCAGGCCGACCACGATCCCGATCACCACCATGACCGCCAACCGCACCCCGAACCGCGTCGGCAGCCTCATCCCCGGCCTCGTCGCCTGTGTCATGGCCCGACCGTAGCGAACTGTGACCGGCGCCACACCGATTCCGCTCGCCCGGCGGGAGAAGGCCTCAGAACCGTTGCCAGGCCGGCTTGTCCGCATACACCTCGCGGTAGTAGTCCGCCAGCTCCAGCCGGCTGGCCGCCGCCGGGTCGATCACCACGATCGCCGCATTGTGGAACTGGAGCACCGATGCCGGGCAGTACGCCGCGACCGGGCCCTCGACCATCGCGGCGATTGCCGCCGCCTTCTGCTCGCCCTGGGCGACCAGCACGGCCCGGCGCGCGTCCATGATCGTGCCCAGGCCCTGGGTCAGGCAGTGCACCGGGACCTCGTCGGCGGAGGCGAAGAACCGCGTGTTGTCGGCCCGGGTGCGCGGGGCGAGGGTCTTGATCCGGGTCCGCGAGGCCAGCGACGAGCCCGGCTCGTTGAACCCGATGTGACCGTTGCCGCCGATCCCGAGGATCTGCACATCGATCCCACCGGCCGCCACGATCGCCGCCTCGTAGCGCTGCGCTGCCTCCGTCAGGTCGCTCGCGGCACCGTCGGGCACCGCGACCAGTGCCGGGTCCATGCCCAGCGGTTCGGTGACGGTACGCCGGATCACCTCCGCATAGCTCTGCTCGTGGCCGGGCGGCAGCCCGACGTATTCGTCGAGGGCGAATCCGCGCGCCCGGGACAGGTCCAGCTCGCCGGCCGCCACCATCCGCGCCAGTTCGGCATAGATGCTCAGCGGCGACGAGCCCGTGGCCAGGCCGAGCACCGGGTCGCCACCCCGGGCCTGTTTCGCCCGCGCGCTCTGCGCCACCGCGGCCGCCGCCACCCGGCCCACCTCGGCGTCGGTGTCGCAGATGATGACCTCCACGCAGGCAGCCTAGCCACGTTCGGCGCAGGCCGCGCCGAGCCCGCGGCCGCCTACCATGGGCGCCATGGCGACGTGGGAGGACGGGCCCGAGTACGCGCCCGCGCAGCGGCCGCGGGAGTTTGCCGCACCGCGCGTGGGGCCGTTGCAGCAGCATCCGATCGAGGCCAGCCCCGGCAGCCCCGGCGTACCGTCCGCGGCGCAGTTGCCGGCCGGCGTACCAGCCTTCTCCGATGCGCGCGGCGCCGCTCCCCTGCACGTGCTCGGACACACCCGCGAGGCCGGCCGCGACCCGCGCGAGGCCTATCGGTCGGCCTCGGCCGCCCTGACCCCCTTCGATGTCGACGGCGGGCCGCGGCGAGCCGCCGGGCCCGACCCGGCAGAGCCCGCGGCCGAACCGCCCCACGAGTTCGACCCGACGGCTCCCCTGGGACGGCCGCAGGCCGCGCCCGAGCAGGCCTTCGCCGGGCCGGCCGGTCCCGCCCCGGCGCCGCCGCCCGCATTCCCGGCGCCGGGCACCCCGCAGTGGTTCGGCCCCGGCGCCCCACCCGCGCCCCGTGCGCCCGCGCCGGGGCTGCCCCAATTGATCAGCGCCGTCACCCCCGCCGTCGCGATCATGCTCGCGCTGGCAGGCCTGATCCTGCCGCTGTCGCTCCCGCTCTACATCGTCGCGATGTTCGCCTCGACCCGGATCCGCTACCGCAAGCGGGCCGTGCGCAATGTCTTCCTCGGCGGGCTCGGGTTCACCCTGGTGCTGAGCCTGGTCCGGCTGATGGTCAGCGCCGACTCGTTCGGTTCCTGGTGGGGCGCGATGTCGCAGCTCAGCATGCTCGCGAGCTGGGGCGTGCTGATCGTTCTCGGCTTCGTGGTGGGCCGCGCCCTGCAGTCGCGCGAGCAGCCCGACCGCCCCTGAGCGGCGCGTAGGCTCGGGCCCATGCGCCCACCGCGAACCTTCGGCGAGGCCGTGCGTCGCCTCGACGAGGCCGGGCTCGCCCGGCTGCTCGCGCTGCGGCCCGATCTCGGCGTACCGGCGCCGGCCGATCTCGCCGAGCTGGCCACCCGCGCCGCCACCGCGACGTCGGTGCAGCGGGCCCTGGAGCGTCTCGACGTCGCCCAGCGACTGACCGCCGAGGCGCTCGCCGCCAGCGCCGACCCGGCCACGATCGCCGATCTCGCCGCGCTCACCGGCCGGGCGCCGGACTGGCTCGCCGCCCGCGCCGCCGAGCTCCGGGCGCGCGGCCTGCTCTGGGGCGCCGACGACGCCCTGCACCTGTTGCGCGAGGCGCGGCTCGCGTTCGGGCACTGGCCGGGCGGGCTGGCCGGGCCGTCCGAGCGACCCCTGCCCGACCCCGCCGCCGTGCTCGCCGACACCGATCCCGACGAGCGGGCCGTGCTGGAGCGCCTCGCCTGGGGCCCGCCGACCGGCGCGCTGCGCCAGGCCGACCGGCCGGTCACCCTCGCCTCGGCCCGGACGCCGGTCGAGCGGCTGCTCGCCCGCGGCCTGCTCCGCCCGCTGGACGCCGACACCGTGATCGTTCCCCGCGAGGTCGCGCTCGCCGTCCGGAGCGGCTTCGCCCGCCCGGAGGTACGCGACACCCCGCCCCCGGTCGAGGCCCCACCGGTCGAGCCCGCCCGGGCCCGCCGGGTCGACCGCGCCGCGCTCGGCGCCGCGTACGCCTGCGTGCAGGAGGTCGACGCGCTGATCGACGAGCTGGGCCGGATGCGCCCGGTGCTGCTCCGCGCGGGCGGGCTCGGCGCGTCCGACACGTCGGCGCTGGGCCGTCGGCTCGGGGTGGCGCCGGATGCGCTGGCGCGCGGGGTCGCCGTCGCCGAGCGGCTCGGGATGATCCGGGCCCACGGCGGCCGGGTCGAGGTGACCACCGCCTACGACGCGTGGCTCGCCCGGCCGGGCCGGGAGCGCTGGTTGGAGATCGTCGGCGCCTGGCGCGAGCAGGAGCGCTGGCCGCAACGCGAGCCGCGGCCGTTGCAGCACGAGCCGCATCCGCTGCACGGCCGGGCGCCGGAGCTGCGGGCGCTGGCGCTGGCCGAGCTGGTCGGCGTACCGGTCGGTGCGGAGGTCGACCGGGCCGCGCTGACCGCCCGCATCGGCTGGCAGCGGCCGGCCTGGCAGGCCCTCGGCCTGGCCGATGTCGTCGACGAGTTCGCCGCCGATGCCGCCTGGCTCGGACTGATCGCACTGGGCGGCCGGGGCCGGCTGGCCGGGGCGGCGATCGACGGACGCGTCCCGGACGACCTGGAGTTTCCCGAACCGGTGGACACGCTGATCCTGCAGGCCGACCTGACCGCCGTCGCGGCCGGGCCCGTGCAGCACGAAGTGCTGGAGGTGATCCGGTTGCTCGCCGATGTGGAGAGCCGGGGTGCCGCGACCGTCTTCCGGTTCAGCCCCGCGAGCGTGCGCCGCGGGCTGGACCGCGGCTGGTCGGCCGAACAGATCACCGACTGGCTGGCCACCCACTCCGAGACCGAGGTGCCGCAGCCGCTGCGCTATCTGATCACCGACGCCGCGCGTCGGCACGGCACGATCCGGGTCGCGAACGCCGGGAGTTGGCTGCGCGTCGACGATCCCGCCCAGGCCGCGCTGATCACCGCGCATCCGCGGGCGGCGGAGTTCGGGGTACGCCAGGTCGCGCCGGGCGTGATCATCGCCGCCGCCGAGGCCGACGAGCTGGTCGACTGGCTGCGCGATCTCGGGCTGTCGCCGGCCGCGGAAGGACCGGGTGGCACCGCGCTGCTGGCGCCCGCGCCGGTCCGCGCCCGCGCGCTCGCGGCCGCGCCCGCGCCCGCCGTGGACCCCGCACTGCTGGCCGAGCGGCTCACCGAACAGGCCGAACGCGCCGCACACGCCGAGCGCGGCGCCGCCCGGCTGCGGGAGTCGCTGAGCGCGGCCGCCCGGGCGGGCACCGGCGTGGACCTCACCTGGGTCGACGCCGGCGGGGCGCTGAGCCGGCGGACCGGCGTACCGCTGGAGCTCGCCGCGGGTCAGGTACGCGTCCGGCTGGACGAGCCGACCGACGCCGGAAGCCGGGAGATCTGGCTCGCGCTTGGCAGGATCCGTAACGTTGATGCGATCACCACCGCCCCGACCCGAGGGAGTACACATTGACCGGACCGCTGGTCGTCCAGTCCGACCGGACGCTGCTGCTCGAGGTGGACCATCCGCTCTCCGACGAGTGCCGGATCGCCATCGCGCCGTTCGCGGAGCTGGAGCGCGCGCCCGAGCACATCCACACCTATCGGCTGACGCCGCTGGGGCTGTGGAACGCGCGCGCCGCCGGGCACGACGCCGAGCAGGTCGTCGACACGCTGCTGAACTACAGCCGCTATCCGGTGCCGAGCAGCCTGCTGGTCGACGTGGCCGACACCATGGACCGCTACGGCCGGCTGCGGATCGAGAAGCACCCCGCGCACGGGCTCGTGCTCACCTCGACCGATGTGCCGGTACTGACCGAGGTGCTGCGCTCGGCGAAGCTGAAGGGACTGGTCGGCGCCAGGATCGATGAGCACACCGTCCAGGTGCACGCCTCCGAGCGCGGGCATCTCAAGCAGGTGCTGCTGACGCTCGGCTGGCCGGCCGACGATGTCGCGGGCTATGTGGACGGCGAGGCGCACCCGATCGAGCTGCGCCCCGACGGCTGGGAGCTGCGGCCCTACCAGCGCCACGCCTCGGAGGCCATCTGGCACGGCGGCTCGGGCGTGGTCGTGCTGCCCTGCGGGGCGGGCAAGACGCTGGTCGGCGCGGCGGCGATGGCGCACGCCAAGGCGACCACGCTGATCCTCGTCACCAACACGGTCTCGGCGCGGCAATGGCGCGCTGAGCTGCTGCGGCGTACCTCGCTGACGCCCGACGAGATCGGCGAGTACTCCGGGTCGCGCAAGGAGATCCGACCGGTGACCATCGCGACCTATCAGGTGGTCACGACCAAGCGCGGCGGCATCCACCCGCACCTGGAGCTGTTCGACGCCCGGGACTGGGGCCTGATCGTCTACGACGAGGTGCATCTGCTGCCGGCGCCGGTGTTCCGGATGACCGCGAGCCTGCAGGCGCGCCGACGGCTCGGGCTGACCGCGACGCTGGTCCGGGAGGACGGCCGCGAGGGGGATGTCTTCTCCCTGATCGGGCCGAAGCGCTATGACGCGCCGTGGAAGGAGATCGAGGCGCAGGGCTGGATCGCGCCGGCCGACTGTGTCGAGGTCCGGGTGACGCTGCGCTCCGACGAACGGATGGCGTACGCGATGGCCGATCCGGAGGCGCGCTACCGGCTGGCGTCCACCGCGCAGACCAAGACCGAGACCGTTGTCGATCTTGTGCAGGCCCATGCCGGGGTGCCGCGGCTGGTGATCGGCCAGTACGTTGATCAACTCACCGAGCTGGCGCAGCGGCTGGATGCCCCGTTGATCACCGGCGAGACCACGACCCGGCAGCGCGAGAAGCTGTACGAGCAGTTCCGCACCGGCGAGATCGATCTGCTGGTGGTGTCGAAGGTCGCCAACTTCTCCGTCGACCTGCCGACCGCCCAGGTGGCGATCCAGGTCTCCGGCGCGTTCGGGTCCCGGCAGGAGGAGGCGCAGCGGCTCGGCCGGCTGCTCCGGCCCAAGGAGGGCGGCACGACCGCCCGGTTCTACGCGGTGGTGGCGCGCGACACGGTGGACGCGGAGTTCGCCCAGCACCGGCAGCGCTTCCTCGCCGAGCAGGGGTACGCCTATCACGTCACCGACGCCGAGGACCTGACGAGCTGAACCGGGTTAGGGTGCCCCATGGAACGGGTGCGGACCCGACCCGGCGCGGGACTGCTGCTCGGCGGCGCCGGAGCGCTTGCCGTCCTGCTGGCGATCGCCCTCGGCGCGGGGGCGTTGTTGCCCGGCCGTCCGGTGAGCCCGCCCGTCCCGGCGCCGACGGCGACCCCGGAGCCGCTGCCGCCCGCGCCCGGTCGGGTCGGTGAGTGGGTCGCGTTCGTGGGCGATGCCGGGGAGTCCGGCGCGCTCCGGGTCAATTCCTTCCGGTGGACCCGCGACGGCGCGATCCCGCCCGGTCGCAGCTATCTGGTGGTGGACGTGTCATTGCGGGCCGCGGAACCATGGCGACCGGGCGAGCCGGCCGGTCCGCCGGTGCGCTACAACGCCTTCCGGTTCGTGGTCGACGACGGCAGCGCCACCCCGAACACGGTGGCCTTCAGCTCCGATGCCGCACCCCGGCTGACCCAGGGCACGCTGCGGGCGGGTGAGCAGGTACGCGGCTTCGTCGATTTCGACATCGAGCAGCAGCCCGTGGTGCAACTGTGGCTGGTCACCGAAGCGTGGGTACCGATCGCCGCGGTCGAGCTCTCGTGATCAGTCCGCGATCGGGACGGTGGATTCCGAGCGCACGATTCCGAGATCCAGCGGCGGTTGGCGCTGCCCGGTCTCGGCCCGGTTGATCAACTCCGCCAGCTCGCCGGGCCACACCCATTCCCCGGCGTCGGCCAGCTCGGCCCGCGGCCACCAGCGGTGGCCCTGCAGCGTGAGCTGTTCCTCGGGGGTGTGGCCAGCGATGTCGACCTCGAAGCGCGGCGTGCGTACCAGATAGAACGTCTCGGTCTGGTCGAGCACCTGGTCGCTGTAGCCGTGCTGGACGCGACGCCGCGCGAGCGGACCGACCAGGGCGTCCTCGGCGACCCGCAGGCCGGTCTCCTCGAACAGCTCCCGCACCCCCGTCTGCCGTTCGGTCTCCCCCGGATCGACGCCCCCGCCCGGGGTCACCCACCAATGCACGCCCGGGACACCCGGGTCGGTATCGGCGAACAACAACACATGATCATCATCGGTGACGACTATCACCCGGACCGCGGTCCGGGTCTTCCATGGCCGATCGGGTACGCCGGTGCTGCTCACTCCCCGCAGCGTAGCGATCGGCGGTGGACGAGCGACGGGGCGTGCGGGTAACGTCGCTCGTCTGCCCATCCACCCACCGGTCACCGGAGGTCTCGTCATGCCCGCAGCCAGCCCCGGCGATGCCGCGCACATCCTGGCCACCGAGCGGGCGCACCTGACCGCGTCGCGCGACGCCCTGGCCCGGATGCGCGAGCGCGCGGATGCGCTGTTCTCCGGGGCCGTGCTCGGCGGCGACGCCGTCTCGACGCAGTACCTGAAACAGAGCCTCTACCGGCGGATGCGATCACTGGAGGCCGATCCGGACACCCCGTTGTTCTTCGGCCGCCTGGACCGCGCGACCACCGCCGGTGCCGAGCACGACGAGTCGTTGTACATCGGACGCCGCCACGTCGCCGCCGAGTCCGGCGGCGAGCCGCTGGTGATCGACTGGCGCGCCCCGCTGTCGCTGCCCTTCTACCGGGCCCGGCCGGGCGAGCCGATGGGTGTCCGGGTACGCCGCCGCTTCGGCTTCGCCGCCGGCAGCCTGACCGCATTCGAGGACGAGGACCTGCTCGGCGGAACGCCCGGCGATGATCATTCTGCGATTCTCGAGGCCGAGATCGAACGGCCACGAACCGGCCCGATGCGCGACATCGTGGCCACCATCCAGCCCGAGCAGGACGTCCTGGTCCGCACCGATCTCGCCGCCTCGCTGTGCATCCAGGGCGCGCCCGGCACCGGCAAGACGGCCGTCGGCCTGCACCGCGCTGCGTACCTGCTGTACGCCTTCCGCGAGCAACTCGCCCGCTCCGGTGTGTTGGTGGTCGGCCCGAACGACAGCTTCTTGTCCTACATCGGCGATGTGCTGCCCGCCCTGGGTGAGATCGACGCCGGCCAGGCGACCGTGGATTCGCTGCTCGCCTCGGCCCACGACATCGCGATCACCGGTGTCGACGAGCCGGCCGCGGCGATGATCAAGACGGACCCGCGGATGGCCGAGGTGATCGAGACCGCCATCTGGTCGCGCCTCGGCGAGCCCGACGAGCCGCTCGTGGTGCCACGCGGATCGCGACAGTTCCGCGTCGGGGCGTACCTGATCGCGGAGACCGTGGCCGAATTGCGCGGGCGCGGTACCCGCTACGAGGCGGCGCGGGAGATGCTGCCGCAGCGCCTCGCCCACCAGGTTTTGTTGCGGATGGAGGCCGGCGGCGATTCCCCCGACGATCGGGTGCAGGCCGCGGTGGCCCGGTCTCGCCCGGTGAAGGAGTACGCCAAGCGCCTGTGGCCGGCCCAGCAAGCCCGGCAGGTGATCTTCGACCTGCTGGCGGATCCGACCGCATTGGCCGCTGCGGCCGAGGGGATCCTGACCCCCGAGGAGCAGCGCCTGATCTTGTGGTCCCGCCCGCCCCGCAGCGTGCGCTCGGCCCGCTGGACCGCCGCCGACCTGGCCCTGGTCGACGAGGCCGCCGACCGGCTGCACCGCACGCCGAGCCTCGGCCATCTCATCCTCGACGAGGCCCAGGACCTGTCGCCGATGCAGCTTCGCGCGGTGGGCCGGCGGGCCAGCACCGGGTCGGTCACGGTGCTCGGCGATCTTGCCCAGGCGACCACGCCATGGGCCAGCCGCGACTGGGCGAGCGCCCTTGGTCATCTCGGTCAGCCCACCGCGGCGGTCACCGAACTGGTCGCCGGTTTTCGCGTACCGGCCGCGGTGATCGACTTCGCCGCACGACTGCTGCCGACGATCGCTCCCGGGCTGCGACCGCCGCACGCGGTACGCCAGTCCGGTGGCCTGCTGCGGATCGAGCCGACCGACGACCCGGCCGGCCGGCTGGGCGGGCTGGTCGCGGAACTGGCCGAACTCCCCGGCACGATCGGCGTGATCGCCGCCGATGCCGACGCCGACGCGATCGGCGCCGCCCTGACCGCGGTCGGCATCGACCACCGCGGAGTCGGGGACGAGCGGGACTGGGAATCCCGGGTCGATCTGGTGCCGGCGGGACTGGCGAAGGGCCTCGAGTTCGACCAGGTGATCGTGATCGAACCGGCCGCGATCGTGGCCGGGGAGGCCGACCGGCCGACCGGCCTGCGCCGGCTCTACGTCACCCTCACCCGCGCCGTGTCCGCCCTGGTCGTCGTGCACAGGTTGCCATTGCCCGAGCAGTTGGTGGAGTGACGGTGAACGCGGGTGAACGGCCCTCGACCACACGTTGGCACCAATAGACATCAGACCATTGACCCATCGCGATCGGCGTCATTAGGCTCCGGAGCAAGTCAATGCTCGGGGTGTCAGGCCCCACTCGACTCCCGGGCTCCCCCTAAGAGAGGCCCACATGCGGAATCGACACATCACCGGCGCGGTAGGCGCATCGGCAGCACTGGCCGCCGCCGCCGCGACGTTCCTGATGGCACCCCCAGCCCAAGCCGCCCTCGTCACCTACTGCTCCGGCACGGCCGAGAACGTCACCGTTCCGGGCGATCTGGTCGTACGTTCCGGCCAGTCCTGCACCCTGACCGATGTCAACGTCAAGGGCACGGTGCGCGTCGCGAAGGACGCGAATCTCGTCGCCCAGGGCGGCGAGTTCACCGGCCGCGTCACCGTCCAGGCCAGCGGGTACCTCGATCTGACCGGCGCCAGCCTGGGCGAGAACGTCGTCTCGGCCGCCGGCTACGGCGTCTACCTGGACAGCACCAAGGTGGCCGGCAACTACACCGGCCGGACCGTCGACGGCGCGGCCGACCCCGGCTTCTTCTTCCTGGTGGGCTCACAGCAGTCGGGCAATGTCACCGTGTCGACCGGCGAGACCCTGATCGAGAACTCCACGGTCGGCGGCAACGTCGCCAGCAGCGACGGCGCCTACACCGATGTCTACAACTCGGTGCTGAACAAGAACCTGACCGTGACCGGCAACACCGACGGCGGTGTGGTCTGCGCCTCGGAGGTCTACGGCGATGCCCGCTACGACGGCAACGGCAAGGGCCTGCAGATCGGCGGCTCGGGCGACCTCGCCACCTGCGACGGGGCCAACTTCTTCGGCAAGAACCTGACCGTGTCCAATACTGACGGCCAGGCCGTGGTGAGCGACAACATCATCGCGGGCAAGCTGTCCGGAACCGGCAACGACCCGGCACCGGTCGGCGAGGGCAACCGCGCCCGCGGCGGCGTCGAGGGTCAGTTCGTCGACCTGGCGGCGCCCGATGCGTCGCGCGCGCCGAGCACGTCGCGGATGCTTCGCTCGGAGACCAGCGATTCCGTGGCCCAGACCGCGCCCGCGCAGACCGAGCGGTTGACCGAGGCCAAGTCGTCGGCCAAGGACCGCCGGGCCGAGGCGACCGCCGAGGCGAAGGCGGCCGGCAAGGCCTTCTGAGCAGTTCTCAACCGGACCGACCCTGGTCGGCGGCGCGGGTAACCGAGTCGTCGACCAGGGTTTTCCATGTCCTCACCAGATCGGCATCCACATAGGCCCGGTAGCTGCGGCCCGGCCGCGCCGGCGCGCCGATGTGGAACGCCTGCACCCCGGCCCGAGCCAGCCACGGCACGTGCTCCGGCGCCAGGCCGCCACCGGCCATGATCAACTTTGCGATCCGCGGGTCCGATCCGGCGAGCGCGATCAACTCGTCCAAGCCGTGCGCCACGCCGCGCGAGGACCCGGCGGTCAGCACCTGGTCCAGGTTCGGCAGGCCGAGCAGGGTACGCCAGGCACGCCGCGGATCGAGGGCCTGGTCGATCGCCCGGTGGAAGGTCCACGGCCAGTCACTGTCGGCGGTGATGGCCTCGACGACCGACGCATCGACCTCGCTGTGGCCGTTCAGGAAGCCGAGCACGAGCCCGTCGGCGCCCGCGTCCACGTAGCTGGCAGCGAGCCCGCGCAGGCGTACCGCCTCCGCGCCGTCGGTTCCGAAGCCCGGCCGCAGCCGCAACATCACCCGCAGTTGCACCCCGACCGCGTCGCGCACCTCCTCGACCAGCGACGGCTCCGGCGACATGCCGCCGTCGTCCAGGCTGCCGAGCAACTCGACCCGGTCCGCGCCGCCCTCCTCTGCCCGCCGCGCGTCGGCCGCGTGCAGGCAGATCACCTCGAGCAGCGCACCAGACATCGGATCAGCGTCCGGCCAGTTCGGTGGCGGCGCGGTAGACCCGGCGCAGGTTCCCGTGGGCGAGCTTGTTCAGGTCGGCCGCGGACCAACCCCGCTCGGCGAGCGCGGACAACAGGCGCGGGTAGCCGGACACGTCCTCGAGCCCACGCGGCAGTCGGTCCACGCCGTCGTAGTCGCCGCCCAGGCCGATGTGGTCGATCCCGGCCACCTCGCGGGCGTGTTCCAGGTGGGCGATCACATCGTCCAGCCCGGCCTCGGGCTGCGGCTCGGTCCAGGTCGCGCGGAAGGCATCCAGCGCCGACAGGTCCCGCGGGTCGACCCCGGCGGCGCGGGCGGCCTCGTTGCAGCGCAGCGACCAGGCACGGACCGTCGGCGAGATGAAGTAGGGCACGAAAGTGATCATGCACAGGCCGCCGTTGTCCGGCAGCCGGGCGAGGATCTCGTCGGGCACATTGCGCGGATGATCACAGACCGCGCGGGCCGAGGAATGGGAGAAGATCACCGGGGCGGTCGTGGCGTCGAGGGCGTCGCGCATGGTGTCGGGCGAGACGTGGGAGAGGTCGACCAACATGCCGAGGCGATTCATCTCCGCGACCACCTCGCGGCCGAAGTCGGTCAGTCCGCCGTGTGCGGGCTCGTCCGTGGCCGAATCCGCCCAGGCGGTGTTCTGGTTGTGGGTGAGGGTCAGGTAGCGCACACCGAGCCGGAACAGGTCGCGCAGCACGCCGAGCGAATTGGCGATGCTGTGGCCGCCCTCCGCGCCCATCAGCGATGCGATCGCCCCGCCGGGGCGCCAAGCGTCGATCGCGGCGTCGAGCTCGTCGGGGGTACGCACCAGCACAAGATCATCGGGATAGCGCGCTGCGAGGGCGTACACCGCGTCGATCTGTTCCAGCGTCTGGACCACCGCCTCGGGCTCGGGCAGCGTGCCCGACACGAAGACCGACCAGAACTGTGCGGCCAGGCCGCCGGCCCGGGCGCGCGGGAGATCGGTGTGCAGGTGCGGTTGCGGCCGCGAGATGTCGATCTTGTCGAGATCGTAGGAAACCTCGCGCAATTGCCACGGGAGATCGTTGTGGCCGTCGATGACCGGGTACGTCGGATCGCTCACCTGCTCATTGTGCCGCCCGGCTGGCGGCACGGCGGCACGGCCCACCGGCGGGGGTCGAGAACGCCCGAGGGCGGCCCCTGTCGGGACCGCCCTCGGTGGGATGTTCGGCAGACGGGACTCAGAAGTCCATGCCGCCCATGCCACCCATGCCGCCGTCGCCGCCGGGGGCCGCGGGGGCCTTCTCCGGCTTGTCGGCGATGACGGCCTCGGTGGTCAGGAACAGCCCGGCGATCGACGCCGCGTTCTGCAGCGCGGAGCGGGTCACCTTGGCCGGATCGATGATGCCGGCCTTGACCATGTCGACATAGGTGTCGTCGGCCGCGTTCAGGCCCTCGCCGACCGGCAGGTTGGCGACCTTGTCGGCAACCACGCCGCCCTCGAGGCCGGCATTGGCCGCGATCTGCTTGAGCGGGGCGGATGCCGCGCTCTTCACGATCGCCGCGCCGATCGCCTCGTCGCCGGTCAGGTCGGCGACGTCGACGGTCTTGGCCGCCTGCAGCAGCGCGACGCCGCCACCGGGGAGGATGCCCTCCTCGACGGCCGCCTTCGCGTTCCGGACGGCGTCCTCGATGCGGTGCTTGCGCTCCTTCAGCTCGACCTCGGTGGCCGCGCCGACCTTGATCACCGCGACGCCACCGGACAGCTTGGCCAGCCGCTCCTGCAGCTTCTCGCGGTCGTAGTCGGAGTCGCTGTTCTCGATCTCGGCGCGGATCTGGTTGACCCGGCCCTTGATCTGCTCGGCATCGCCGGCGCCGTCGATGATGGTGGTCTCGTCCTTGGTCACCACGACCTGGCGGGCGCGGCCGAGCATCTCGGTGGTCACGCCGTCCAGCTTGAGGCCGACCTCCTCGGAGATCACCTGGCCGCCGGTCAGGATGGCGATGTCGCCGAGCATGGCCTTGCGCCGGTCGCCGAAGCCCGGGGCCTTGACCGCGACGGACTTGAAGGTGCCGCGGATCTTGTTGACGATCAGGCCGGCCAGGGCCTCACCGTCGACGTCCTCGGCGATCACCAGCAGCGGCTTGGAGGTCTGCATGACGCCCTCGAGCACCGGCAGCAGGTCCTTCAGCGAGCTGACCTTGGAGTTGACGATCAGGATGTAGGGGTCGTCGAGGACGGCCTCCATGCGCTCGGGGTCGGTGACGAAGTAGGGCGAGATGTAGCCCTTGTCGAAGCGCATGCCCTCGGTGAACTCGAGCTCGAGCCCGAAGGTGTTCGACTCGTCGACCGTGATCACGCCCTCCTTGCCGACCTTGTCGATCGCCTCGGCGATCACCTCGCCGACGTGCGGGTCGCCCGCGGAGATCGAGGCGGTGGCCGCGATCTGTTCCTTGGAGTCGACCTCGATCGAATTGTCGGCCAGTTGGTCGGCGATCTTGGCGACGGCCTTGTCGATGCCGCGCTTCAGGCCGATCGGGTTGGCGCCCGCGGTGACGTTGCGCAGGCCCTCGCGCACCATGGCCTGGGCCAGCACGGTGGCGGTGGTGGTGCCGTCGCCCGCGACATCGTCGGTCTTCTTGGCGACTTCCTTGACCAGCTCGGCGCCGATCTTCTCGTAGGGGTCCTCCAGCTCGATCTCCTTGGCGATCGAGACGCCGTCGTTGGTGATGGTGGGGGCGCCCCACTTCTTCTCCAGCACGACATTGCGGCCCTTCGGGCCGAGGGTGACCTTCACCGCGTCGGCGAGGACATTCATGCCCCGCTCCAGGCCGCGGCGGGCCTCCGCGTCGAACTCAATGAGCTTTGCCATGTGTCTTCCGATTCCTCCCGGCCGAAGCCGTACGAATGGGTGTGTCAGGTTGACTGTGACAAGGCTGGTGCCCGCGACGGACGGGTCGGCGTACGCCTTCCCTCACCGGCTTGCCGGATGGCACTCTCGGTAGAGGAGTGCCAATGTCATGTTTAGCACTCGGCACCCGAGAGTGCAAACGACCTCGGGGCAGCCTCGCCCACCCCGTCCCACCCCGGCCACACCCCCGCGACTCCCGATCCGCGAACCCAACCGCCACCCACAAACTCAACCGGCACCCGCGAGCGATACTCAGCCCGCACCTGCCGATTCAGCCCGCGGATGGGAGCCAGACCCGCCCAAACGCGAACCCAACCGGCACCCGCGAGCGATACTCAGCCCGCACCTGCCGATTCAGCCCGCGGATGGGAGCCAGACCCGCCCAGGCCTGCCCATCTGGCTCTCCTGCCAGACTTCCGGCATGCACCTGTGGCAACTCCGCGAGCTGGGCAACCGGCTGAACGGCTCCACGCTGCTCGGGCTGGCGATCGCCCGGCTGGGCGGCGCGAACATGAAACGTGGGCCCCGGGGCATGTTCGTGGCGGAGGGCTACCGGCTGCCGTTCCCGCTGGCGGGAGCGTTCACGGTCGGCGATGTCGTGATCACGCCCACCGATGCCCCGACCCTCACCGGCCGGCACCGCGAGATGCTGGCGCACGAGGAGGCGCATGCGTGGCAGTGGTTCGCGCTGCTCGGCCTGCCGTTCCTCCCGGCGTACCTGCTGGCGATGGGCTGGTCGATGCTGCGCACCGGCGATCGGGCCAGCGCCAATCTGTTCGAGACGCTCGCGGGCCTGGAACGCGGCGGTTACCGCACCCGGGACTAGCTGTCCTGCGGATCGAAACCGAGCTGGCGCGCCGAGCGCGCCCGGCGACGGGACTCACGCAGCCGGCGCAGCCGCTTCACCAGCAGCGGGTCATAGGCCAGCGCCACCGGGCTGTCGATCAGGGCATTCAGCACCTGGTAGTAGCGCGTCGTCGACAACCCGAAACGGGCACGGATGCCCTCTTCCTTCGACCCCGCGAAGCTCCACCACTCGCGCTCGAAATCGAGGAGATCGCGATCGCGCTCGGACAGCGTCGGCGCCGCGACGGGGGAGGTCTGCTGGACGGGGTCGGCCATGCGGCAATGCTAGGTGCAAATCACACCGCTGTCATTACTCGCGTGTCGTGGCGTCTGTTTGACTGCGGCCATGCATCTGCTGACCGGCCGGATCCAGCACTACGCGTGGGGCACGACCGATGCGATCCCGCGCCTGCTCGGCGTACCCGACACCGGCGAGCCGCACGCCGAGTACTGGCTGGGCGCCCACACCTCGGCCCCCGCGACGCTGCCCGGCGGCGCCGGCCTGGATGCCGCGCTCGCCGAGCACCCGGACTGGCTGGGCGAGGATTCCCGGCGGGCATTCGGCGACCGGCTGCCCTACCTGCTCAAGGTGCTGTCGGCCGACCGGGCGCTGTCCCTGCAGGCGCACCCGACGCGCGAACAGGCACAGCAGGGGTACGCCGCGGAGCGCGCGGCGGGCGTCGATCCCGGCGCGCCGACGCGCAACTACGCCGACGACTGGCCGAAGCCGGAGGCGCTGATCGCGCGGACACCGTTCTCGGCGCTGTGCGGTTTCCGCACCGTCGATGACGCCCGGGACGCGCTGAACACGCTGAATGCCCCGCGCCCGCTGGTCGCCGAGCTGGACGGACCGGACCCGCTGCGCGCGGCGTTCTTCGCCGCACTCGGCGTGGCCGATTTCCAGGTACGCAAGGTGGTCGACACGGCCTGGGCCTATGCCGAGGCGGGCGGCCGACCGGGGGCGCTCGCGCGTACGGTCCTCGAACTCGACCGCGCGTTCGGCCTCGACCCCGGGATCGTGGCGTCGCTGCTGCTGAACCGGATCGAGCTCGAGCCCGACCAGGCGATCTTCCTGGGCGCCGGAAATCTGCACGCCTATCTGTCCGGCACCGGCATCGAGATCATGGCCAATTCGGACAATGTGTTGCGCGGCGGGCTGACCCGCAAGCACATCGACACTGCCGAGCTGGGCAGGATCGTCGACTTCACGCCGGGCGCGCCGACGATCATCACCGGCGTGGAGGAGGCGCCGGGACTGCTGCGTTACCCCACCCCGGCGCCCGAGTTCGCGATCTGGCGACTGGCCTCGCCCGCCGGCCTGGAGCTTCCGGCGGCCGGCGCAGCCAGGATCGTGCTGGTCGCCGACGGCGAGCTCACCCTGACCGGGGCATCGGAGTTGATCATCGACGCCGGCGCTGCGGCCTTCCTCCCCGCCGGCGAGGCGGTCACCGCGACCGGGACCGGGACCGCCTACCTGGCCGCGCCCGGCGGCTGAGCCGTCCTCCACGCGCGGGTCCGCCGTGGTCCCCCGGGAGCAGCGCACCGGCTAGACTGGCCCGCGCCCTTTGCCCCCATAGCTCAGAGGCCAGAGCAGCGCTCTTGTAAAGCGAAGGTCATCGGTTCGACTCCGATTGGGGGCTCGTCGTCCCGGTCGACCCGCTCTCCCCTCAGGCGAAGACCTCCTCCTGTTCCTTGCTGTAGTCGATCAGCGCGCCCAACTCGCCGCGGCGGACATGGTTGACCCAGCAGGGATTCGCCAGCAGCGGCCGGCCCAGCGCGAGCGCGTCGAACTCGCCCGCCTCGCGCAGCCGCGCCACCGCCGTCAGCGAGCGTTCCGGATCGGCGAGGCTGGCGGCGCTGAGCCCGAACGAGCCGACGGCGATCGCCGGCAGCCCCGTCAGGTCGCGGCCCCAGCCGGCCAGCGTGCGGGGCGATCCGTCGAACGCCGGTCGCCAGAATCGGCGCGCCGAGGCGTGCAGCAGCGTGACTCCCGCCTCGACCGCGGGCGTCAGGAGCGCGGCCAGTTCGTCCGGATGGTCGGCGATCACCGCATCGAAGTCACGCTCCTTGAACTGCGAGAAGCGCAGCCCGACCGGGAATCCCGCGCCGACCTCGGCCCGGATCGCGGCGACGATCTCGGCGACCAGCCGCGCGCGATTGCGCGGCGTACCCCCATAACGATCGGTACGCCGGTTGGTGGCCCGCCACAAGAACTCGTCCAGCAGATAGCCGTGCGCGGCGTGTACCTCGACCCCATCGAAGCCGGCTCGCCGGGCCGCGCCGGCCGCCGCCGCGTACCGGCTGATCAACTCGTCAAGATCGGCGATCGTCGCTGCCCGCCCGGCCGGCGAGCCGTCCTCGCGTACGCCCGAGGGCGTCCAGGCCACACCGCCGTCGAAGCCCTCCCGCTCACTGCCCTGGTGCCACAGTTGTGCGATGATCTTCGATCCGGCGGCATGCACCTGGTCGGCCACAATCCGCCAGCCGGCCTCGGCGGCCGGGCGCTCCAACCGCGGCGCCGCGTCCTCGGCGCCCGCGCTCGGATGATCAACCAGGATGCCCTCGGTGATGATCAAGCCGACGCCGCCTGCGGCGCGGCGCCGGTAGTAGGCCGCCACGTCCGGCCCGGGCACTCCGCCCGGGGAGCGGAAGCGGGTCATCGGCGCCATCGCGAAGGCGTTGCCGAGCGCGATTCCGGCGAGCTCGGTCGGTGCGAACAGGGCATCGACACCGGCGTCGGCGTGGGTGGGGGTTGGTTCGGTGAGCGTCATGCTGGCACGATAGAACCTGACATCAATGTCAGGGGCAAGCGATGACGACGACGAATTCGGTATCCGGGCTGCGGATCGGCGATCTGGCGGCGGCGACCGGCGCCAGCGCCCGGTCGCTGCGCTATTACGAGCAACAGGAGTTGATCACCAGCGAGCGCAGCCTCGGTGGCCAGCGCCACTACGACGACGCAACGGTCGAGCGGGTACGCCTGATCCGCCAGTTGCTCGCCGCGGGCCTCGGCACCGAGACCATCCGCGAGGTGCTGCCCTGTGTGCACGATCCAGCCGCGCGTACCCCCTGGCTGGCCGAGCGCCTCGCCGCCGAACTCGACAGGATCGACGATCGGATCGACTGCCTGCAGCGCACCCGCACGACGCTGGCCGCCGTGATCAAGGACTACCGTGCCGGCTAGGCGATACCGAGCAGCAGCGAGATGATCATGGCCACGATCACGGTGTTGAAGGCGAAGGCGAGCACGCCGTGGGTCATCGCGGCGCGTCGCATCCGGCGAGTGCGGATCTCGGCATCGGTGGTGCCGAAGGTGGTCTGGATCGCCATCGCCAGATAGAGATAGTCGTCGAAGCCGCGCTCCTCGGTGCCCGGGAAGGAGATTCCCGGCTCGCGCCGGTCCTCGCGCGCGTAGTGCAGGGCGTACGCCATCGCGACATTCACCCATGACGCAGCAATCATCACCAACGCTGCGCCGAGCAGGGCGGGCAGCGATCGCGCCCCGGGCAGGAACAGCAGCAGACACACCACGGCCAGTGCGAGCACCGACGCCTCCACCGACCACGAGGGCATCCGCCGACCCGTTCCGGCACCTCGTCGATCGGTGGCCGGGTCCGCGGCGAGCGCCTCGGCCAGCGCCGGGCCGCTGAGGCGACCGTGGGCCCGCCAGGTCAGAGCCGCGTTGATGGCAGCCAGGAAGGTCCAGGCGACGACGCAGCCGATGCCGACGGCATAGGGAAGGACCCGCCGGTCCAGCGAGATCCACACGGTGGTGATGATCGCGGTGCACACCGTCGCCGCGACCGTGCTGACCAGCGAGCGTCGCGTCTCCGACAGCAGCCACGACGGCCGCCGGATCGGCTCGCCGCTCGTGGTCATGGGCCGATCCTAGGGCGAGCGGGGTCGCCGGGGAGCCGCTTCGCCGCCGAGCAGTCGCCTGGCCGCACGGCCCGCGCGGGACGCGGCACCGACATCGCCGGTGATCCCGGCGGTCACGATCGCGCCCTCAGCCAACAGCCAGATCTCCTCGGCGATCTCGGGCCCCGCATCGGCGAACCAACCGAGCACCTGGTCGCGGAAGGCCACCTTGTGTGCCCGCACCTGCGCCAGCACCTCCGGATGATCACCGCCCAGCTCGCCGTGCACGTTCACCCACAGACAGCCGCGGAAGTCTGGCTCGGCGAACCACGCGCCGAGCCAGCCGAACAGCGCTTCCACCTTGTCCGGTGCGTCGTCGACCGCTCCCGCCAGCTCCTCCCGCCACCGCTCGTCGCGACGCGCGAGCGTGGCCGCGACCAGGCGCTGCTTGTTCGGATAGAGCCCGTAGATCCGCTTCAGCGACAATCCGGACGCCGCGCGTACCCGGTCCATGCCGACCGCCTGTACGCCGTGCGCGTTGATCAACTTCTCCACGGCATCGAGCAGCGGATCTGCGGTCACGGCGTACCCCCTTGACGTGAGAACGGTCGTTCTCTAGGTTACCGGAGAACGCTCGTTCTCCACGGACAGGACACCCGATGCCGGACCAACGCCCGCCACTGCCCCCGTTCGATGCCGATTCGGCCGCCCGCAAGGTGCTCGCCGCCGAGGCCGCGTGGAACACCCGCGATCCCGAGCGGGTCGCGCTGGCGTACACGCCGGACTCGGTGTGGCGCAATCGCGACCTGTTCCTGCAGGGCCGCGCCGAGATCATCGACTTCCTCACCGCGAAGTGGCAACGGGAGTTGGACTACGTCCTGCGCAAGAGCCTGTGGACCTTCGGCCCCGACCGGATCGCGGTGCGCTTCCAGTACGAATGGCACGACATCGGCGGCCAATGGTGGCGCAGCTACGGCAACGAGCTGTGGGAGTTCGACGCCGATGGCCTGATGTCGCGCCGCGAGGCGAGCATCAACGATGTCGCCATCACCGAGTCCGAGCGCCGGATCCGCGGCCCCCGGACCGAGACGGAGCCGGTCCTGCCGCTGCGCTGATCACTCCTTGGGTGAGGATTTGACCGTCACGTCGGCCTTGGAGGCGTTCCGGAAGGCGAAGAAGACGATCACCGCGACAAGGCCCAGGCCGATCCACAGCGACCACTTGTTCAGCTCCTCCAGGACCTCCAGCACGGGCAGTCCGATCCGGTAGCCCAGATACAGGTAGAGCGCGCGGTTGGCCAGCGAACAGAGGAAGTCGATGATCAGGAAGGTACGCAGCCGCATCCCGCCCATGCCGAGGGCACCGAAGACGATCGCCGACGGGATCGGCAGCACCGGAACATAGGTCAACAAGATCATCGGGATCGCCCAACGCTGCGCCAGCCGATGCGACCACAGTGCGATCTTGCGCCGGGTCCGGCTGAGCCAGCCCGCATTCTGCTTCGCTGCGCCGCCCAACAGCCAGTCGATCATGCCTTCGCCCCACAGTCGACCGGCCAACCAGAACAGCCAGTCGAACTTGATCGCACTCAGCGCGCCGATGATCGCCGCCAGCGGCCACCAGGTGTCGCCGATGTGGATCGCCGCACCGATGCCCACCAGGGCCGAGCCGGAACCGCTCAGCGCGACCAGCACGTAGGGCACATTCGTCAGCAGCCAGACCCGGAACGGGGTCAGCGCCAGCGAGTACACACCCGCGGCGATGATGCCGAACATGCAGATGTAGTCCAGCCGACCGGGCTTGGACCGGAACGGCAGGCCCGGATACTGCCACCACTCCAGCTCGGCCTCGGCCGCCTCGCCGGGCTCACTCCCCGCCGCGTCGGCGGCGTCGGCCGCGCTGCGTTCGGGGTCCTCGGGCTCGTCGGGGCGCTGGGTCACGCGGCCCGATGCTACGCGAGCGCGGGTCCCGCTGCGACAATGGCCGACATGACGCAGGTGACGGCAATCGAGGGCGACATCACCGCACAGACGACCGATGCGGTGGTGAACGCCGCGAGCTCCTCGCTGCTCGGCGGAGGCGGTGTCGACGGCGCGATCCACCGCCGCGGCGGACCCGCGATCCTGGCCGCCACGAAGGAACTTCGCGCCACCCACCTGCCGGACGGCCTGCCGGCCGGGGAGGCCGTCGCGACCACGGCCGGCGACCTGCCGGCGCGTTGGGTGATCCACACGGTCGGCCCGGTCTGGGCGAAATCCCACGACCGCACGGCGGTGCTGGCCTCGTGTTATCGCCGCAGCCTCGAGGTGGCCCGCGATCTGGGCGCGCGGTCGATCGCCTTCCCCGCGATCTCGGCCGGCGTCTACGGCTGGCCGATGGATGACGCGGCGCGGATCGCGGTGGGGACGGTACGCGAGGAGATCGCGGCCGGCCGCACCGGCGGCATCGACGAGGTGCGCTTCGTGCTGTTCTCCCCCGACGCCCACGCCGCCTTCGCCGCGCAACTCGGTACGGGCGGGACCGAGGCATGAGACGGGTCGCGAAGCGGGCGGACGTGCCGCCGTTCCGGGTGATGGAGGTGCTGGCGGCCGCGGCGGCGCGACAGCGTACCCACGGCGACGCGATCATGCTCTGCGCCGGGCAACCCTCGACGCCGGCACCGCTCGCGGCGCGCGAGGCCGCGGTGGCGGCGATCGACGGCGGCGTGCTCGGCTACACCGAGGCGACCGGCATCCTCGCGCTGCGGGAGGCCGTCGCGAGCTACCACCGCGACCGGATCGGCGCCGAGGTGGACGCCGATGAGGTGGTCATCACGACCGGGTCCTCGGGCGGCTTCGACGCGCTGTTCCTCGCCGCATTCGACCCCGGAGACGTGATCGCGATGGCCAGGCCGGGCTATCCGGCGTACCGGAACACGCTGCACGCGCTGGGGTGCGAGGTGCTCGACCTCCCGTGCGGCCCCGACACGCGATTCCAACCCACGCTGGAGATGCTGACCGCGCTGCCCGTACCGCCGGCCGGGCTGATCATCGCCTCGCCGTCGAATCCGACCGGAACGATCATCGACGCCGACGAGCTGGAGCGGATCGCTGCGTGGTGTGTCGATCATGACTGCTTGTTGATCAGCGATGAGATCTATCACGGCATCACGTTCGGCCGGGAGGCCGCGAGCGCGTGGCGGTTCACCCGCGATGCGGTGGTGGTCGGCTCGGTCAGCAAGTACTTCTCGATGACCGGCTGGCGGCTCGGTTGGATGCTGCTGCCCCGGTGGCTGCGGCGACCGGTGGACGTGCTCAGCGGCAACCTGTCGATCTGTCCGCCGGTGCCGTCGCAGTACGCCGCGATCGGTGCGCTGTCGTCGGCGGCGGCGCCGGAGCTGGCCGGGCATGTCCAGCGGTACGCCGAGAACCGCGAGTTGTTGATCAACCGGCTGCCGGAGCTCGGGATCACCAGCTACGCCCCGCCGGACGGCGCGTTCTATGCCTGGTGCGATGTCTCCCACCTGACCGACGACTCCGCTCGTTGGTGCGCCGAGATGCTGGCGGCCACGGGCGTCGCGATGACCCCGGGCGCCGACTTCGACCCCGTGCACGGGCATCGCTTCGTCCGGCTGTGCTTTGCCGGCTCCGCGCAGGAGTTGAACACCGCCATCGACCGGCTGCTCGCGCAGCTCGGTTGACGCTCAACCGCGGGCGCGTTCGAAGGCGGCGATGGCGGCGTCGAGGTCGTCGCGGCTGTGGGCGGCAGACATCTGCGTGCGGATCCGCGCCTTGTCGCGCGGCACCACCGGGTAGGAGAAAGCCCGCACATAGATCCCGTCGGCCAGCAGCCGGTCGGCCATCGCGGCCGCCTGCGCCGCATCGCCGATCATCACCGGCACGATCGGATGATCGGACTCGGGGATCTCGAAGCCGCGGGCGACCATCTGCTCGCGGAAGTACGCCGTGTTCTCCCGCAGGCGAGCGAGCAGCTCCGCCGAACCCGCCAGCAGGTCGAGGGTTGCGAGCGCAGCCGCGACGATGGCCGGCGCGACCGAATTGGAGAACAGATAGGGGCGCGAGCGCTGCCGCAGGAGCTCCACGATCTCGGACCGCGCCGCGGTGTAGCCACCCGAAGCCCCGCCGAGAGCCTTGCCCAGCGTCCCGGTGATCACATCGACCCGATCCTGAACGCCGAACAGTTCCGGCGTACCGGCGCCGTGCTCGCCGACGAAACCCACCGCATGCGAGTCATCGACCATCACCAGCGCGTCGTGAGCCTCGGCAAGATCACAGATGTCGTCCAGCGGAGCGACATAGCCGTCCATCGAGAACACGCCGTCGGTCGCGATCATCCGCGTGCGGGCATCCTTCGCGGCGATCAGTTGTGCCTCCAGGTCGGCCATGTCGCGGTTGCGATAGCGGAATCGCCGCGCCTTGCACAGGCGTACCCCGTCGATGATCGATGCGTGATTGAGCTCGTCGGAGATGATCGCGTCCTCGGGCCCGAGCAGCGTCTCGAAGAGCCCGGCATTGGCGTCGAAGCACGAGCCGTAGAGGATCGCCGCCTGCTGCCCGAGGAACTCGGCGAGGCGGGCCTCCAGGTCGGTGTGCAGCGTCGTGGTGCCGCAGATGAACCGCACCGACGCCATCCCGAAGCCCCAGCGATCAAGCCCCTCCTTGGCCGCGGTGATCATCTTCGGATGATCGGCCAGGCCGAGGTAGTTGTTGGCGCACAGGTTGATCACCCGCCGCCCGTCGGCGACCTCGATCTCGCCGGCCTGCGGAGAGGTCAGCGGCTCCTCGAACTTGTAGAGCCCCTCACCGCGGAGCTGGTCGAGTTCGTCGGTGAGGCGCTGCCGCGTGGATCCGTACATGGCACTGACCCTACGGCCAACGCCCGCCTTCGCCCGTCCCCGCACCCGGGCGGTCGGCATTGACCGGCCCGGGACGGGGTGCGGGGCAAGGATCAGACGGTGGCGGGCTTCGCGTTCCAGACGCCGGTGCGGGCGACCTCTTCGACCCAGTCGGCGAAATCGCGCGGCTTGCGGCCGAGCGCCCGCTCGACATCGTTAGTCAGGTAGCTGTTGCGCCCGTCGAAGAACTCCGCCAGCAGCGGCGAGAGGGTGTCGGCGAACTCGCGTGGTGCGCCCTCCGCGGCGACCGCATCGGCGAACTCCTGGGTGGTGATGGGGCGGTACTCGAGCTCGCGCCCGCTCTGCTTGCCGATCTCGGCAACGGCCTCGGCGAAGGTGAGCAGCCGCGGGCCGGTGAGCTCGTAGCGCTCACCCACGTGGCCGGGCTCGGTCAACGCCGCCGTGACCACGTCGGCGATGTCCTCGACGTCGATGAAGGGATCGGCGTTGTCACCGAACGGGAGCGCGAGGACGCCCTCACGGATCGGATCGAGGAAGACACCCTCGTCGAAGTTCTGGTTGAACGAGGAGGGGGCGACGATGGTCCATTCGACCGGGAGCCTGGTGACGGCCTCCTCGCAGCGCACGGCTTCGTCCTGACCGCGGGCCGAGAGCAGGACGAGCCGCTGGACCCCGGCGTCGACCGCGAGCTGGGCGACGGTGCCGATCGCCTTCGCCGCGCCCGGCCACTCGACCTCCGGGTAGTACATGAGGTACGCGGCCGAGACCCCGGTGAAGGCACCGGCCCAGGTCGAGGAGTCTTCCCAGTCGAACGGCGGGTCGTTGTGGCGAGAGCCGATGCGGACGTTGACGTCGCGTGCCTTCAGGCGCTCGGCGACCCGGCGGCCGATCCGGCCGGTGCCGCCCAGGACCAACGTCGCCTGACCCTTGTCGGCGGGCGGGTTGTCGGTGGTGGAGGAATTGATCGAGGAAGTGCTGTCTGTGTTCATGACTCGATCCTTGACGACATCGGCCAACCGTTCCATAGCCGATGTCGCGATTTACATGTCTGATCTTACGATAGGCTCATGCGCATGGACGCATTGGCCGCTCTTCTCGAAGGGCCCCGCGCCAGTGGCGCGTTCTTGTTGCGGATAGCGCTGGATCCGCCATGGTCGATTCGGGTTCAGGACCGCGCGCCCCTGTGTGTTGCCGTGATGCTGCAGGGCCGCGCCTGCATCGAGGCAACGGACCATGAGCCGGTATGGCTGCAGGCCGGGGATGTCGCCATCGTTCGTGGGCCCGAGCCGTATCACCTGAGCAGCGACCCGGCCATTCCTCCACAGGTGATCGTCCATCCCGGGCAGCGGTGCAAGACACCGGACGGGGTGGACCTGCGCGAACAGATGACGCTGGGTGTCCGGACCTGGGGAAGCAACCCCGACGGTTCCATGCAGATACTGCTGGGCGTGTACGAGGAGGTCGGGGCGGTCGGCCAGCGGCTGCTCGACGTGCTCCCGCCGGTCGTCACGATCGCCGGCCACACCTGGAACTCGAGCCTGATCCCCGTGCTGGCGCACGAGGCCACTCGCCAGGGCCCCGCCCAGGGCGTGGTCCTCGACCGCCTGCTCGACCTGATGCTGATCGCGATCCTCCGGGCCTGGTTCGACCGGTCCGGGACCGACGCGCCGCCGTGGTACCGGGCCTTCGCCCACCCCGTGGCCGGCGAGGCCCTCCGGCTCTTCCACGAGGAGCCCGCCAAGCCGTGGACACTGGCCAAGGTCGCCGCCGAACTGAAGGTCTCCCCCGCGACCCTGGCCCAGACCTTCCGGGCACATGTGGGAACTCCGCCGATGACCTACCTGACCGAGTGGCGCCTGGCGCTCGCGGCCGACCTGCTCCGGCAATCGGATGCGACGCTCAACACCGTCGCCAGGTTGGTCGGCTACGGCAGCGGCTTCGCCCTGAGCGTGGCGTTCAAGCGCGTCTACGGGATACGCCCGAACGAGCACCGGAAACTGGCTCTGCGCGAGTCCGACGCGGCCGAGCTGGTGCGGCCGGCCCAAGGTTGACCGGCCGCAGACGATCAGCTCCCGGTGAGCACCTCGGGTGAGCTGGCCAGCTCGCGCAGGGTGGTACGCGGATCGCTGACCAGCGCGCGCGTGGTGAGGTCGATGACGCCGACAACGGCATCGACCCGCGCAACCGACACCCCGGCCGGCGTCCGGAAGTTCTGCGTGAGTTCGATGAACCTGCCTCGCCCGCCGGTGATGACGCAGGAGACGTTCACCTCGTCGCCCACGCGCAGTTCGCGTTGGAAACGTGCGGATGACCGCAGGACGACCGGCCCGATTCCCGCTTCGCCGAGCTTGTCGCGGGTGAGTCCGGCAGCCTGGAAGTACTTCCATCGCGCATGCTCGGCGTACTGCAGGTAGACGGACTGATTGAGGTGTCCCTGCCCGTCGAGTTCGTAGCCTCGGACCTCGATCTGGATCTGGAATGAGTCGCTCATCGGGTCTCCTCAGACGCCGACCGGGTCGTCGAAGACGATCCGCCAGGTCGCATCGGGCTGCAACCGCGACACCACCGTGCCGCGCCCGGCAAGCTCGACCGGCGTGCCGTCGGCATCGACACCCTGCAGTTTCCAGTCTGCGTGAGTCATGGCCAGATCGCCGGACCGGACCGCGCTGGTCATCTCGATGTCGGCACTACGGATGACCTGGAACATCGCCATCAGCTCGTTCGTCACCGCCGCGATGCCGGCCACCGGCTTGCCGGAGGGAGGCGTGATCAACACTCCCGTCGGCTCGAACAGATCCAGCATCGCCTGCGGATCATTGGTATTGAATGCTTGTGCGATCATGCCGGGAATTTCTTCGGGACTACTGGCTGGCATTGTCTGGGTTCTCCTCATGCGGGACGTAAGGGACGTGGCCGGCGCGATGCCGGTCAGCGGAAGATTCTTTGGCCGGGGGTCAGAATCGAGGCGGGGTCATAGCGCCGCTTCATCCGTGTCAGGTCGGGCCATCGATCGCCGAAATGGGCCCGCCAGTCGGACCGCGTTGTCGACGGGACGGCGCCGACGAGGTACCGCTTCCCACCCAGACCGACGGCCCGGTCATAGAACCTGCGATTCTGCTCCAACAGACTCTCGGTGTCTGTGAAGTCGGGCGCCGGCACGCGGATCAGACTGATCTCGAAGAACTCGTCGGTGCGCCGGGCCGGCAGAACCAGGTTGGGTGTGCTCAGGGTCCGCGAGGTCATCGGCGAGATGCGAACCTGCCCGGCCCCCATCTGGTTCACGGTGAGCTCGCCGAGCACGGTGTCGAGGTAGGCCCGGCTGTTCTCGGTGCTGACGAACATCATCAGCCAGGGCTTCTTGGTCGTCCAGAAACCGGCTTCCTTCAGGGCCGCCCAGTTCGGTTCGAAACGCAGCAGCCACTCCCGCATCGACAGGTCGGCCGTCGACTCGAGCCGCGCCTGTGCCGACAGGACCTGCCGCACGGTGGCAACATCCGGCTGCGCCGCCCCGGTGTAGAACACGCCTACCGCGAGCCGGTACGCCCAGTCGCCGGACGGCTGCGGCACCGCGTAACCGTTCTGGTCGTTCACGACGCCCGACCGCATGATCGCCAACGAGTCACGCAGGAACGCCTCACGATCGGTGTAGCTGAACTCGAACGACCGAACCGATTGCGCGGCGGGGACGAGCCGGGCACCAACCCGGACGATGATGCCGAACTGGCCCGCGCCAACGAGAACCGCCTCGAACAGCTCGCGATGCCGCGTCCGCGAGCAGGTGATCAACTCCCCTGTTCCGGTGACCACCTGGAGCCAATCGATGTTGTCTGCCTGGGCCCCGAAGTGCTGGCTCGCTCCTCCGAGACCGCCGACGCTGAGCGTGCCGCCGATCGACAGGTGCGCGTAATCGTTGTAGACGGGCGGCATCTGACCCGTCTCCAACGCCCGCAGCGCGAGCGTCGACCACACCGCTCCGGCGCCGATGTCGGCCCGCCCGCGCTCCAGGCGTCTGATGTCGCTCAGGGTGGTCAGGTCGATGGCCACACCACCATCGACGAGTGCCTGACCGTAGTGGGAGTGCGACTCGCGTTCGGTACCGCTGCCGCTCTGGCCGTTCACGGCCACCGCGATCTGGTAACGAGCGCAGTAGCGAACGATCTTCTGCACGTCGGTGACCGAGCGTGGCCTGAGCACCGCCAGCGGTTTCCGGTGCACGATTCGACCGAAATCCTCGGTGAAGCCCTCGGTGGCAAGAGTCAGCGTCCCGTCCAGGTTCGGGATCTTCTTGATCAGATCTGCGCCAGCGCCCCCGCTGGCCCACACGCGCGTCTCGGTGTTCCAGCCGATCACGGCGGCGCCGGCAGTGGCAGCAAGGCCCGAGAGTACTGCGCGGCGCGAAACTAGCTTTGTCATGGCGTCTGTCTACGGCCCCGGGTGCAAGCCGAGCGCAACAGCGTCGAGTCGCGCGCCCGGCCGTCACTGATCTTGTTGCGGACCGTTTGCAGGCATTGGCCCAGTGTTGACGGCGATGACTACCACCGAACTCTGGACATCGTTCGCCGCGCGCGCCGACGCCCACCCCGAGGTCACTGCCCTCGTCGCGGGCGATCGGTTCGTCTCCTATGGCGAGTTGACCGACATGGCCCTGCGCGCCATTCCCCGATTGCGGAGTCTTGACCTTCTCCCGGGTGAACCGGTTGCGGTGGAGGCTGCGAAGACACCGGAAACCATCGCTGTCGTCCTCGCCGGGATGGCCTGCCGAACACCTGTGGTGCTGCCGTCGTTGACCCTGCCCCCGACGACCAGAACGATCTTGTTGGATCGGGCCGGCGCCCGTCATCTGGTGAGCGAGACCGGCACCGCTCCCGCCGATCCGCCTCCGCCGCTCGATGCCGGCCACTCCCAACCACGCCCGCCCGGGCGCCTGGACACGGCGATCATCCTGACCACGTCCGGGTCGACCGGGATCCCTAAGCTGGTCCCGATCGCGACCGGGGCCATCGAACGGTTCGCCGACTGGGCGGCCGCTCGGTTCGACATCACCTCGGGCGCAGTCGTGTTGAACTACGCGCCCCTCAACTTCGATCTCTGTCTGCTGGACGTCTGGACGACACTGCATCACGGAGGCACCGTCGTGCTGGTCGACACCATCACGGCAACCCACGGTGATCGACTGCTGGACCTGCTCGACACCCAAGGGGTGACGGTGCTGCAAGCGGTCCCGATGGCCCATCAACTCATGATCAGAGCAGCTCGGGGCAGCGGGCGAAGCATCCCCTCTGTTCGACACGTGATGTTCACCGGTGATCATCTGCCCCCGCATCTCCTGCCGGACCTGCAGTCCCTGTTTCCCGCCGGCCGCCGCTACAACCTCTACGGCTGTACCGAGACCAACAACAGCTTCATTCACGAGCTACCCGCGGGCGCCACACCCTCCCAGATTCCGTTGGGAGAGCCCCTGCCCGATGTCGATGCGATCATCGTCGACGAATCCGGCCAGGTGCTCGCCGGCGAGGGCCGTGGCGAGCTCGTTGTGTCGACGCCCTACCAGACGGCCGGTTACCTCGGTTCGACCACGGCGGGTGCCGGGCCGTTCATCGAGGCTGATCCCTCCTGGCCGACCGCCGGCACCCGGCCGCTCTACCGCACCGGCGACATCGTGCGCCGCGACCATCTCGGCGCGCTCCATCTCGAGGGTCGCAATGACGCGCAGGTGAAGGTCCGGGGTACGCGGGTGAACATGGCGGCGGTCGAGCGCGCACTGCTTGATCATGACGACGTCGCCGAGGTCGCGGTGGTGGCCACTCCGGACTCCGTGGCGGGCCACGTGCTGAACGCGGTGCTCCGGCCAGGACCGGACGCCACGATCAACACCCTCGACCTCCGCCGACACTGCGCCGGAACCCTGCCGACGGCGGCGATCCCCGCTTGCTGGCAGGTCACCGACGGCCCGCTACCGAGGACGTCGACCGGAAAGATCGATCGCGAATCCCTACGCCACACCATCGAACGCGCTCAGGCCGGAACTGGCTTGATCGGAGAGGAAGCATGATGCGCACTCAGGACACCATCAAGGACTACATCGTCACCGAGTTCCTGCCCGGAGCCGCGGCAACCGACCTCACCTCCGACTACGACCTGCTCACCAACGGAGTCATCGACAGCCTTGGCCTGCTCAAGCTCATCGCCTGGGTCGAGACCGAGTTCGACGTGACCGTCGACGAGGCGGCCCTGGACCCGGACAACTTCCGCAGCGTCGACGCCATCGACGCCCTCGTGAACCGGCCGGCACCCGTCAGGACCAACTGAGTCATGACAGACGCGCTCACCACCCTTGCCGCCGGCCGTCCCCTCGACGAGGCGACCTGGCAGTCGTTCTGGGACGATCTGCTTGCGGATCGCCTGGCCGCCGACGTCCTGCTCGGCGTCCTGGACGCGATCAACACAGCAGGCGTCCATCGCGACGACCAAGGTCACCAGCAGACCATGATCAACCTCGCGCTGACGTTGCGCGCCCGTAACCCGGTCCCGGCGCACTCGTACGCGGGAACGGTGAACGTTGTCGGGGTCGGGGGCGGCCCGTCGACCTTCAACATCTCCACCGCCGCCGCGTTCGTGGCCGCAGCGCTCGACGTGCGGGTGGTCAAGACCGGCTCCCGGGCGTACTCGAGTCGGTACGGTTCGATCGATCTGCTCGACCGGCTCGGCATCCGATTGACGAAGTCCCACCAGGACACCGCGGCGGCCGTCGAACGACATGGCATCGCCTTCGTGGGCCCGTTCGTCTATCCCCGGGAACTGACCGTGCTCGCTCGCCGGATCATGCCGGTGCCCCTACGAAACTACGGCCGGATCCTCAACTTCATCGGGCCGTTCCTCCCGCGGCTGCGCGGGGCCAGCCAACTCACCGGCCTGGCCTCGCCGACGCAATTGCCTGTTGCCACCGCCGTCGCGGCGGCGATCGACGATCAGGACATCTGGTTCTCGGCCAACGCCGTCGGCGCCGACGAGCTGATCAGCACCGCCGACAATGCCCTGCATCACCACGGTGGACGAACGATCAAGATCGCTCGGGCCACGCCCGGATCCGGAGATTCGTTCGCCGGCCTCGCTCCCGTGGACGACCCGACTCGACTGGTCGACCACTTCCTGGAGGTGGTGTCCGGCCTCGGTGGAGAGGACGCGACCCACACGGTCTCCCTGAACGCCGCCGCACTGATGATCATCGGTGGGCTCGAAACCTATTGGCCGGCCGCGGTCGATGCCGCACGGGCCGTCATTCAGGAAGGCGTGGTGCGGGAACTGGTGGAGTCGATGCGGGCCGGTACGCCGGTCCGGCCGTCCGCGGAGAGCGGTCGCGACGGCAGCCCGGCACTCTCCGAAGCGAGGATCTGATGACCGAGATGTTCACTCGCCCGATGGGGACGGCCGTCTTCCTCAACGCCGGCGACCCGCCCTTCGAGGTGCTCGACGACGTGGCCGACGTGCTCGACGACCGTGGTGTGGATGTCCTGGAGCTGGGCGTCCCCTTTCCGGACTCGATCAGCGACGGGCCGGTGATCCGCCGCTCCGCGGACCGGGCGCTGGCTGCCGGAACGGACCTGGCGCAGGCATTGGCATTCGTCGCCGGGGCGCACGATCGACACCGTCATCTGAAGATCGTTCTGCTGGCGGACTGGGCCCATACGGTCAGGCCGCGATCGTTGACCTCGGTGATCGGGGCGGTGGCGGAGTCCGGGGCGGCGGGATTCCTGTTGCACGGTGCGCCGCCTCGGGTCCGGCCGAAGTTCTACGACCACGCGCACGCGGCCGGGCTGCCGATCGTCACCACGTGTTATGCCGGGTCGCCCCCGGCGGTCGTCGCCGAGGCAGCCGACCACGCATCGGCCTATGTGTACCTGGTCGCCCATTACGGGCGCAGCGGGTCGGGACCCAGCCCCGACCCCGAAGCGATCCGCCCCCAGCTTGCGTCGCTGCGCGCGCACACCGAGGCACCGATCGCCGTCGGCTTCGGCATCCGGACCGGTGCCGACGTGGCGAACATGGCCGCGGTCGGCGCAGACGCTGCCGTGATCGGCAGCGCGATGGTCGGGCGCGCGGAGGCCGCCCACCTGGCCGGTCGCGATGTCGCGACCGAGATCGGCGCGTTCGTCGACGAACTCGACATCGGCCATGCATCACTGCGCGCCGGTCCCGCGGACACCATCGCCTGCACCACGACCACTCCAACACCCGATCCCGTCAACCATGCCACGGCAACTATTGAAGGAGACCAGAAATGATCGTACGCCAACTGAAGGACGTCACCACCATCGCCTGGGGCAACGGCCTCAGCCGGAGATTCCTGCTCGATTCCGACGGGCTCGGATACACCGTGACCGATACCATCGTCCTCGCCGGAACGCGCTCCCTGCTCGAGTATCGCAACCATCTGGAGGCCTGCTACTGCATCGAGGGCAGCGGTGAGGTGATCACCGTCGAGGGGACGAGTCATCGCATCACCCCGGGCACGTTGTATGCCCTCGACCAGCACGACGCGCACTACCTGGTCGCTGATCCGGACTCCGACCTGCGGCTGGTCTGCGTCTTCTCTCCTGCCCTGAAGGGCACCGAAGCACACAGCCTCGACCGCGCCGCGGCGTCCGCGTACTAGGTCATGCGAGCGTGGGACGACCAGCAGCAGTCGTTGCGGGACGGCATGTTGCGGTGGTGCGCCAAACTCCCGTCCGCCTCCCTCGACGGCCGTGGGCACGCCGATTTCCCCTGGCAGGACTGGCAACTCATCACAGCCACCGGGGTCCTCGGCCTGCCGTTCGAGTCGAAGTATGGCGGCGCCGGCACCGATCTGCTGACGACGATGTACGTGTTGGAGGCGCTCGGAGAAGCGTGCCGGGATGGAGGACTGAGCTTCTCGGTGGCGACCGCCATGTGCAGCGTCGGGGTTGCGCTGGCGGCATTCGGAACCGAGGAGCAGCGGCAGCGCTACCTGCCTTCGGTGGTCGACGGTTCGATGGCTGGAGCGCACGCGATCAGCGAACCCGACTCCGGTTCCGATGCGCTCAACATGCGGACGACCGCGACCCCCGACGGCCAGGACTACATCCTCAACGGAAGCAAGGCCTTCGTCACCAACGGGCCCATCGCCGAGGTGGTCGTCGTCTACGCGAAGACGCGTCCCGAAGGCGGTCCCCTCGGTATCACCGCTTTCCTGGTCCACGCCGACGACCCGGGCTTCACCGCCGGTCGGCCGGTCCAGAAGATGGGGCTCTCGACCTCGCCCATGGCGGAGCTCTTCTTCGATGACTGCCGCATTCCCGGTGCCCGGATTGTCGGCGGCCTCGGCAGGGGATACATGGTGCTCGCCCATGTCATGAAGTGGGAGGTGCTGTGCTCGTTCATCATCAACATCGGCGAGATGCAGCATCGCCTCGACAGATGTGTCGAGTACGCCAAACAGCGAAGGCAATTCGGACACCATATCGGCAGCTACCAGGCGATCGCGCACCGGCTGGTCGATATGCGCATACGACTGGAGACCGCGCGACGATGGCTGTACGACACGGCAGAAAGACTGACCAGCGGTCACGACGTCACCGAAGATGTCGCCATCTCCAAATTACTGGCCAGTGAGGCCAATGTCGCATCCGCACTGTCGGCGATTCAGATCTTTGGCGGGAACGGCTATATGTCTGAATTCGGTCTCGACCGCGAGCTGGCGAATGCCGTCGGCGGCACCATCTACTCCGGGACGACCGAGATCCAGTACAACCGGATCTCCTCCCTCATGGGACTGTAGCGATGACCACGCAGCACGACCGAATACAACAATCCCGCGTGATGCTGAAGGTCTGCGGCGCCACCCAGGACGCAGATGTCGACATCCTGGCGGCCAGCGGCGCCGACCTGGTCGGGCTGTGGCACGGCGTCTCCGGCGGCGCCCACGAGCTGTCCCTCGGGCAGCTCGCCAGGCTGGCCGCGCTCGCGCGCGCCGGACGAACGCGGTTCGTCGAGCCGGTCCTGGTCTCGTTCCATCGCGACCCGGGCACGATCGTCACCGCGGCCA
Organism: Naumannella huperziae; assembly: GCF_054073625.1. NCBI lineage: Bacteria > Bacillati > Actinomycetota > Actinomycetes > Propionibacteriales > Propionibacteriaceae > Naumannella > Naumannella huperziae. Next base: position 3,444,014 of record NZ_JBSXPH010000001.1, read on the forward strand.
GCACCGCCCGCATCAACCTGGTTCAGTTGCACGGCTACCAGCCGCCGGGCCTGGTCCGGGTGCTGAAGCGCGAACTTCCGACCCTGGTCGTCGTCAAGGTGCTGCATGTGTCCGGAGCGGACTGCGTCGAGCGCGGCCTGCTCGACTCCTACCAACGCGCCGGCACCGACATCTTCCTGCTCGACGCGACCGGCCCGCGCGGGCGGGTGGGGAGTACCGGGACCACCATCGAGTCGCGGGTAGTGGCGGAACTGGCGGAAACCTTCGACATCCCATTCATTCTCGCCGGCGGGATCTCGGCACACAACCGGTGCGAGTTCGACGACATCGCGGCGCACGACAGATTTGTCGGGGTGGACGTCGACACCGCAGCAAGGAATGAGCGCGGAGAATTTTGCACAACCCGGATCCGCCAAATCAGGAAGGGCTGGCAACAGGGCTGACTGCGTGACCCTCGTCGGCGCGATGGCTCGGCCGACCGACGGCTCACCACCCACTTTGCAGATCGTTTGCAGCGCGGTAAGTACGATCAAACAAGATGGTGGCCAATCGCGCAGCGCCGCGGCTTGCCGACCGACTGGCGAAGATATCCGCAGGAGCACTAGAAGGAGTTCAGCATGAAGATGCCCAGTCTCGAAGAATCCGTCAACCGTCTGATGGCGGTCAGCGGGGTCGAGGAATTTGACCCGGACACGCCGCTGACCTCGTCGGCCGTCGACTCCCTCGATCTCACCGAGTGGGTCTATCACATGCAGGAGCAGTACCCCGAGCTCGCGCTGGACGAGTCCATCGTCGGCGAGATCAACGACTCGATGACCTTCCGGGACCTGCACAAGAAGATCCAGGAAGACCGTGTGGTCGGCGCGGTTGCCAACGATGGCTGAGGCAACGACCGTCCCGGGGATCAGGATTGCCGGTTGGGGCCACCACGTGCCCGCGGGAACGCTGGTCAACGCCGAGCTGAGCAATCGGTTCGGAATCGACGACGACTGGATCGTCCAGCGAACCGGCATTCGCGAACGGCGGGTAGTGGGCGCCGGCGAGACCACGGCCTCCCTCGCGGCCGAGGCCGGGCGGGCCGCGCTGGCCAGTGCCGGTCTGGGCCCGGACCAGATCTCCCATCTGATCGTCGCCTCCGGCACTCCGGAGCAGCCCTCGCCGGCGACGTCGGCATTCGTTCAGCGAGAGCTGGGAACCGCCGGCGGAGCCCACGACGTAGGTGCCGAGTGCGCCAGCTTCGCCTATGGCCTGGTCGTCGCGGCCGGCCTGATGGCAATCGATCCCCGGCCGATCCTGCTGATCGGCGCCGACACTCGCTCGCGTTGTGTGAACCCGGAAGATCGGGACCTGAGTGTCCTGATGGGCGATGGAGCAGGCGCGGTTGTGCTCACGCCCTCGAGCCGAAGCTGGCTTCGTCACTGGGACACCGGATGTGACGGCTCGAAGGTGGAGAGCCTGAAGATCACGGCGGGCGGGAGCCGCCTGCCCACCAGCACGGACACCGTTCGCGACAATCTGCACTTCGCCAAGATCAAGGGCAACGAGATCTACCTCAATGCGGTCCGGTTCACCGTGGGTTCGGTGCGGCGTACGCTCGACTCGGCCGGCCTGGACGTCGATGGCATCGACCACCTCCTGCCCCACCAGGCAAACATCCGCATCATCGAGTCGATCATGGAACATGCGGGCGTACCGCAGGACCGTTTGATCACCAACATCGAGCGGTACGGCAATACCGGTGCCGCATCGATACCGATCGCCCTGTCCGAGGCGTTGGCCGCCGGCCGCATCCAACCCGGCGACAAGCTGCTACTCGCCGCCTTCGGCGCGGGCATGGTGTGGGTCACCGCCCTACTCGAGTGGGGTGCGGGCGAGCCGATGGAGTGGCAGTCATGACCGCCGCAACGGCACCCGCCCCGCGGGGCGTCGGCGAGCGCCCCGAGTCGCCGGTCGCGCTGGTCACCGGGGCGTCGGGCGGATTCGGCGCCGCGGTTGCCGAGTTCCTGGACCGTGCCGGATGCCGCATCGTCCTGCACTACAACCGATCGGCCGAACAGGCCCGGCAGGTGAGCTCGCGTCTGTCCAACAACTCGCTGGTGGCTCAGGCCGACATCACCGACTGGGATTCCGTGCAGGGGTTGCATGATCGGATCACCGCCGAACTGGGTGGGGTCGACATCCTGATCAACAACGCAGCGATGCGCAGCGACGCGCTGATGATGAATCAGGCGCCGGACGTGTGGAGCACCGTCATCCAGACCAACCTCCTGGGGACCTTCCACATGAGTCGCGCGGTGCTGCCGGGGATGGTTCGACGCCGCTGGGGGCGGATCGTCAACGTGGTCTCCCCGTCGGCCCTGGTGGCGACCGCGGGCCAGACGGCCTACGCCGCCTCCAAGTCCGGCGTGATCGCACTCACCCGCACCCTGGCGACCGAGTGCGGTCGGCGGGGCGTCACCGTCAATGCCGTCTCACCCGGGTTCATGGAGACCCGAATGACCGCGGACGCGACCGAGAAGTTCCGTCGTGATCTCGCCGCCAAGCTGCCGATTCCACGGCTCACGACACCGCTCGAGGCCGCGCCGGCGATCAAGGTATTCCTCGACAACGACTACATCACCGGCCAGGTGCTGAGCGTTGACGGCGGAGTATCTCTCACCTGAACACGACCGACAGAACGGGAAGACATGACCACTCAGGACACCATCAAGGACTACATCGTCACCGAGTTCCTGCCCGGAGCCGTGGCAACCGACCTCACCTCCGACTACGACCTGCTCACCAACGGAGTCATCGACAGCCTTGGCCTGCTCAAGCTCATCGCCTGGGTCGAGACCGAGTTCGACGTGACCGTCGACGAGGCGGCCCTGGAC